>NZ_AP018164.1:2616330-5232660 GCF_002356315.1 Mycobacterium shigaense | reverse complement strand
CGACGCATCTCCCTGGTTCTCGCAAACTCTGGGCTGAGCCACAACCTCGCGTTGGCGACGAAGCAACTGTCCACACAGTTATACACAGGTGTGGACAGGAGGATCGTATACGGGCCGCAACCTACCGGCGGCGGCTCGCGATCTCCGTGCTGGAGACAACCCGTGGGGTCGCCTAGACAGCTAGTCGATCCGCCATCCTCGCTTCGTTGTCATGCGCCGTTGCAGTCTGAAACGGCATTGCCTGAAGCTAACAGTTTTCCGAGCGGCTGCCAACCGTTCGGCTGCATTCCAATCCGGTTGTTTAAGCTCTCCTGACCCACATTTCGGTTCGCGAAGGATGGCGGGACAAGGCGGCAGTCGTTTCGTCGACGAGTTGCGGTGGCTGCCTTGCGCCAGGCCAAGTTTGACCAGGCGAAGCGTCATCAGTACCCTCATACAGTCGCCCGAAAGTCGGCGATACGGCTGCGACCCAAGCCATGCGCACGGGGACCGCGCCGGCCAGCAGTAGCTAGACCACTTTCCGATCCACCCGCGGGTTCCGATATCGCGAGCGGCCGGATGGCTGGGAAAGTTTCAAGCAAGACACACCGAGGAGAATGCCGTGGCCAAGGGCAAGCGGACCTTTCAGCCGAACAACCGGCGCCGAGCCCGCGTGCATGGTTTCCGTCTGCGCATGCGCACTCGTGCGGGGCGTGCCATCGTGTCCGGCCGGCGCCGCAAGGGCCGCCGCGCGCTTTCTGCCTGATCTTAGCGACAGGTTCGTGGGCGGTGCTTCCGGCACGCAATCGGATGAGGCGGTCAACCGAGTTCGACTCGACCGTCAAACGCGGCCTGCGTACGGCGCAGCTCGACGTCGTCGTGCATGTTCACCGGAGCAGCGACAGCGATGAGGACGACGGCCCGCGAGTCGGGCTGATCGTCGGAAAGGCAGTTGGCTCGGCGGTGCAGCGACATCGGGTCTCGCGGCGACTGCGACATGCCGTCCGGGCGATGCTGCCCGATCTGGACCCGTCGGATCGGGTGGTACTGCGAGCGTTGCCCGGCAGCCGAAGCGTCTCGTCGGCGCGATTGCAGAAGCAGGTGCGCACCGGCTTACGCCGCGCTACCGAGCACGCGAAAACGAGACGGTGAGGATGTCGGTGCGGGCGGCGGTCGGCGGTGCGGGCAGGACTGTCGCGCGGGGACTGGTGTTCGTGATCCAGCTGTACAGGCACATGGTTTCGCCGCTACGCCCGGCCACCTGTCGGTTCATCCCAACCTGCAGTCAGTACGCGGTCGATGCGCTTACCGAGTACGGCCTCATTCGGGGGAGTTGGTTGGCTATAGCCAGGCTCGTCAGGTGCGGGCCGTGGCATCGGGGAGGATGGGACCCGATACCGGAGCGCCCTGGAACACACCGGGATTGCCGGACCGACTTCGAAGACACCAGCGTCGCCGGAAGCTACCGCGCGCCGCGAGGGGAGAGTGAATCTCTTGTTTGATTTTTTCAGCCTCGACTTCGTCTACTACCCGGTGTCGTGGATCATGTGGGTCTGGTACAAGCTGTTCGCTGCCCTGCTGGGACCGGCGAACTTCTTCGCGTGGGCCCTGTCGGTGATGTTCCTGGTGTTCACCCTGCGCGCGCTGCTGTACAAGCCGTTCGTCCGCCAGATCCGGACCACGCGCCAGATGCAGGAGCTGCAGCCCCAGATCAAGGCGCTCCAAAAGAAGTACAGCAAGGATCGACAGCGCATGGCACTCGAGATGCAGAAGCTGCAACGCGAGCACGGGTTCAACCCTATTCTGGGCTGCCTGCCAATGCTGGCCCAGATTCCGGTTTTCCTGGGGCTCTATCACGTGCTGCGTTCGTTCAACCGGACCACCGGCGGCATTGGTTTGCAGCAGATGTCGGTGGCGCAGAACAAGCTCGTCGGTAACTACGTCTTCACGCCTACCGATGTGCAGAACTTCCTGCGGGCGAATCTATTCGGCGCGCCGATCGGCGCGTCCATGACGCAACGCTCGGGGTTGGACGCGTTCGAGGTTTTCCACCGCCCGGCGGTGATCGCGGTTGGGGTGCCGGTGATGATCCTGGCGGGCATCGCGACGTACTTCAACAGCCGGGCATCAGTTGCCCGGCAAAGTCCGGAAGCCGCGGCCAATCCCCAGACCGCGATGATGAACAAGCTGGCGCTGTACGTGTTTCCGCTCGGCGTGATTGTCAGTGGGCCGTTCCTTCCGCTCGCCATCATCATGTACTGGGTCTCGAACAACATCTGGACGTTCGGCCAGCAGCACTACGTCTTCGGGATGATCGAGAAAGAGGACGAGGCCAAGAAACAGGAGGCGATCCAGCGTCGCGCGGCCAACGCGCCGGCCCCCGGGGCCAAGCCGAAGCGCACCGCGAAGGCGACGCCGACCAACGGCGACGCAGCACCGGACGGCGTGGCCGCCGACGACGCGGCAGGCGACGAGGACGCGACGCGGGCACAGCCGGGCAAAGCGGATTCGACCGTGCGTAACAACGGCCCCGCCCGCACACCGCGGCCAGGGGCGCGTCCGAAACGACGCAGACGCTGACCGTGGTCACCCGGCGTTATCGGTCCGTCGCCGGTGGGTGACCGCATTGAGACTTAAGACCTGTGAATGAGGGAGAGAAAACGATGACAGAAGCCGAGACCACCGGTCGCGATCTGGACACTCCGGTCGCGGTTGAAGACGATCTGGAAGGCGCGACGGCGGAGGATGGCGGCGCCGGCGAGCCCGACGACCTGGAGGAGCGGTTGGTCGCCGAGGGCGAGATCGCCGGCGACTATCTCGAAGAGTTGCTGGATCTGCTGGACTTCGACGGGGACATCGATCTGGATGTCGAGGGCAGCCGGGCGGTCGTGAGCATCGACGGTAGCGACGACCTGAACAAGTTGGTGGGGCGTGGCGGGGAAGTACTCGACGCGCTGCAGGAGCTCACCCGGCTCGCGGTCCACCAAAAGACGGGAGTGCGCAGCCGGCTGATGCTCGACATCGCGAGCTGGCGGCGACGGCGGCGCGAGGAGCTGGCCGCGTTGGGCGACAAGGTCGCGCGGCGGGTGCTGGACAGCGGCGAGCGAGAGGAACTGCGCCCGATGACTCCGTTCGAGCGCAAGATCGTCCACGACGCCGTCGCGGCGGTGCCAGGTGTGCACAGCGAGAGCGAAGGCGTTGAGCCCTCGCGCCGCGTTGTCGTGCTTCACGACTGAGCACCGAGTTACAGAGGTGTAGTTCGTCGGCGCACCCCGCCCGCCAGGACTCCGCAAAAGCAGAGGAATGTTTCACGTGAAACATGTCGAGCAATCCGATCGGGTGCGGGCCACCGGAGCGGTGACGGACGCGGTGCCGGCCGGCCCGCCGGAAGCGCCCGACGCAGCGGTCCGGGTGTTCGGAGCCCGCCTCGAGACCACCACGCGATACGCGGAACTCCTGGCAACTGCGGGGGTGGAACGCGGACTGCTCGGCCCCCGCGAAGTCGACCGCATTTGGGATCGCCACCTACTTAATAGCGCGGCCGTCGGGGAGATGCTGGGTGAGGGCGAGCGGGTCATCGATATCGGGAGCGGGGCGGGCCTGCCCGGCATACCGTTGGCGCTCGCCCGGCCGGACCTCGAGGTTGTTCTCCTCGAGCCGTTGTTGCGGCGCAGCGAGTTTCTCAAAGAGGCCGCCGCCGATCTAGGGTTGTCCATTGAGGTGGTGCGCGGCCGTGCCGAGGAGGCTTGGGTGCGCGACCAATTCGGCGGAAGGGACGCGGCGGTGTCTCGAGCGGTTGCCGCGTTGGACAAGTTGACGAAGTGGAGTATGCCGTTGCTTCGGCCGGGCGGGAGGATGATTGCGATCAAGGGGGAGCGTGCCCCGGACGAAGCCCACGAACACCGGCGTGTGATGGCCGCGGCCGGTGCCGTTGATGTCAAGGTGATGACATGTGGCGCGAACTACTTGCGTCCGCCCGCAACCGTCGTGGTGGCGGAGCGCGGACAGCCGCCGTCGGACCGACCGGTGTCGTCAAAAAGGAGATCTCGATGAGCACTCCCGACGGCGCCCCCGGATCCCGGTCGCACCAAAGCGCGCCGCACCCGCCGGCTCCCATGGCCGCTCCCATCGGGGTGCCGCTGGCACCGGAGGCGATGGTGCCCCCACCGGCGGCTGATGTTTCACGTGAAACATCCAACGAATTCGACACGCCGATCGGCGCCGCCGCCGAGCGCGCGATGCGGATTCTGCACACGACTTACCCGCCCTTGCCACGTCCGGCGCACCGCCGAGTGTTCACGGTGGCGAACCAGAAGGGCGGCGTCGGCAAGACGACCACGGCGGTCAACCTCGCCGCCGCACTCGCGCTGCAGGGACTGAAGACGCTCGTCATCGATCTCGACCCGCAGGGCAACGCGAGCACGGCCCTCGGTATCACCGACCGGCAATCGGGCACACCGTCGTCGTACGAAGTGCTTCTCGGCGAGGAGACGATCGAGAACGCGCTCCGCCGCAGCCCGCACAGCGACCGCCTGTTCTGCGTTCCCTCGACGATCGATTTGGCCGGCGCCGAGATCGAATTGGTCAGCATGGTTGCGCGCGAGAATCGATTGCGTACCGCTTTGGCGGAGCTGGACCACTTCGACTTCGACTACGTCTTCGTGGACTGCCCGCCGTCGCTCGGGTTGCTCACCATCAACGCGCTTGTGGCCGCACCGGAGGTGATGATTCCGATCCAGTGCGAGTACTACGCGCTCGAGGGTGTGTCGCAGCTGATGCGGAACATCGAGATGGTCAAGGCGCACCTGAACCCCCAACTCGATGTGACGACGGTGATTCTCACGATGTATGACGGCCGCACCAAGCTCGCCGATCAGGTGGCCGAGGAGGTGCGCCGCTACTTCGGCGCCAAGGTGTTGCGGACCGTGATCCCGCGCAGCGTCAAGGTGTCGGAGGCGCCGGGCTACAGCATGACGATCATCGACTACGACCCCGGATCGCGCGGGGCGATGAGCTATCTCGATGCGAGCCGCGAACTCGCGCAGCGTGGTTGACGACCATTCGTGAAGGGATGAACATGACGCAGCCGGTACGGAAAAAGGGCGGCCTCGGGCGAGGCTTGGCCTCGCTGATCCCCACCGGCCCCGCGGAGGGCGACTCGGGGCCGGCGACCCTCGGTCCTCGGATGGGCGATGCCGCCGCCGACGTCCTGATCGGCGGACCGGCCCCGGCCGGCGCCGGCATAGGCGCGGTCTACCGGGAGATCGCGCCGTCCGACATCGAGGCCAATCCGCGCCAGCCCCGGCAGGTGTTCGACGAAGAGGCCCTCGCCGAGTTGGTGCATTCCATCCGCGAATTCGGGCTGCTGCAACCCATCGTGGTGCGGGCGGCAGAATCGCCGGGCGGCGCCCGCTATCAGATCGTGATGGGGGAGCGGCGCTGGCGGGCCGCTCAGGAGGCGGGGCTGGCGACCATCCCGGCGATCGTCCGCGAGACGGGCGATGACAACCTGCTGCGCGACGCCCTGCTCGAGAACATCCACCGGGTCCAGCTCAACCCGTTGGAAGAGGCGGCGGCTTACCAACAACTGCTCGACGAGTTCGGGGTCACCCACGACGAACTGGCATCCCGGATCGGTCGCTCGCGGCCGCTGATCAGTAACATGATCCGGCTGCTGAAGTTGCCGATCGCGGTGCAGCGGCGGGTGGCCGCGGGGGTGCTCTCCGCGGGCCACGCCCGCGCGCTGCTGTCCCTGGAATCCGGTCCCGAGGCGCAGGAGGAGCTCGCCAGCCGGATCGTCGCCGAGGGTCTGTCGGTGCGCGCCACCGAGGAGGCCGTCACCCTGGCCAATCGGGGTGACGCCGCCACCCCGCCGCCCCAGCGCCGCAAGCCGATTCAGATGCCCGGCCTTCAGGACGTCGCCGACCGGCTGTCGAATGCGTTCGACACCCGCGTCTCGGTGAGCCTCGGTAAGCGCAAGGGCAAAATCGTCGTCGAGTTCGGATCGGTCGAGGATCTTCAGCGAATTATCGACGTGATGAGCCCGCCCAAGGCATGACCCGATACCCCCTGTAATTACGTCACTGTGACACCGCGGCCCGCTGCCGGTCGCGAAACCACCATCATCCGACGGAAGCTGCTGTGCGCCAAAAGATTTCGTGGCTCTGCGCGGGCCGGTTGCAGGATGGTCGGTTGCTAGCTCTGGCCGGCCCGCGTGACAACGCCAACAGTGGCCCGATGGCGGCAAACTCTCCTATTCTGGAGCGGTTGGTGGTGCATGTCAGCCAGGACGGCCGGGCTGTAGGCAGTCGGCTGCAGTACGCACGGAAGCCAGGAGGCTAGTGTCTGCTCGAATCACACCGCTGCGGCTCGAAGCGTTCGAGCAGCTTCCGAAGCACGCCCGCCAGTGTGTCTTCTGGGAGGTCGACCCCACGACACTGGGCGACAATCAGCTCGCCGACCCGGAATTCGAAAAGGAAGCCTGGCTGTCGATGGTGATGCTGGAGTGGGGTTCGTGCGGACAGGTCGCGATGACTGTCCCCGACGAGCACAGCCATGCCGAGCCGTCGTGCCTCGGTTACGTGCTTTACGCGCCGCCTGGTGCGGTACCGCGGGCGGCGCGGTTTCCCACCGCGCCGGTGTCGCCGGACGCGGTCCTGCTGACATCGATGGGCATCGAGCCGGGGCATGCCTCCGACGATCTGCCGCATAGCCTGCTCGCCCAGGTCATCGACGAGCTGGTGCGACGCGGCGTCCGGGCGCTCGAGGCGTTCGGCCGGACGCCGGCGGCGTCGGAACTACAAGATCCGCAACTGGTGGAACCCGGCGTGCGGCCGGTGCTCGAGGCGCTCGGCGAGTGCTCGGTGGAACGGTGCATCATCGACGCGCAGTTCTTGCAAGACGTGGGATTTGTTGTGGTGGCGCCGCATTCGTATTTCCCGCGGCTGCGACTCGAGCTGGACAAGGGCTTAGGCTGGAAGGCCGAGGTGGAGGCCGCCCTGGAGCGCCTGCTTGCCAACGCTCAGTTGGAGCAGCCCGTCGGTGCCGGGTTGACGGCGAGTAGTGCGTTGCGGGCCGACCGGAACGGTTAGGAGCCGCCGGGCCCGGAGGCCCGTTCCACCGCCAGCTCGTGAGCGAGCAGTTCGGCGAAGGTGAAGGTTCCGGTGGGCCGGTCGTTCTTGCCCAGCAGGTAGAGCCGCTTGACCGCGGCGAGGATGCCTTCGGCGATGGCGTCGCGGGTCTGCGTCGATACCAGCATCGTGCGATCGTGCGGATTGGTGATATATCCGATGTCGACCTGGACGGTCGGCATCCGGGTCAGGCGCAGCAGGTCCCACGTCCGGCCGTGGGTCCGGCAATCGCGTAATCCGGTGCGCGCCACTATTTCTCGCTGGATGAAGTCGGCAAGATTGCGGCCGATCGTCGACACCGAGCCGTGCGAATTGCCGAAGTGAAACGACGCCACGCCATTGGCCGAGGGGCTGGCCTGGGCCTCGCAGCGCAGGCTGATCATCAGGTCCGCGCCGACGTTGTTGGCCGTCGCGGCGCGCTCGGCATCGGATGGGCTGCGGTTGGTCGGCCGGGACAGGAACGTCTCCATGCCGATCGCCGTCATCCGGCCTTCGAGCCGACTTGCCAAGTCCCACAACACATCCGCTTCGCTGATGGGACCGCCGTGACCCTGCGCGATGAGTCCGTGGTCGGGGCCGCCGCGGCCCGGATCGATGATGATCCGCTTGCCCGACAACCGCGGGCCCGACCGGCGCACCAGTTCCTCTTCGCGAATGGCGTGCGGTGAGCCGCCGGTCACGCGTGAACTCAGAAAGTACAAGGAGCGCAACGTTTCCGGGCCGCAGATGCCGTCGGCGGCCAGTCCGTACTCGCGCTGGTAGGACATCAACGCATTGTGCGTCTGAAGCCCGAAATGCCCGTCGACCAAACCTGTGTAGAAGCCGAGGTCCTGCAGCCGGGCCTGCAACGTCGCGACGTCGTCGCCGTACAATGGCGCGCCGAATTGGTGAAACAGCGTCCGGGCGCCAAGCCGGTAGGACGCCTCCTTGAGGGCCCGGTAGGTGGCCTCGCCTACGATGCCGTCGACCAACAGCCCGCGGTGTTGCTGGAAGGCGCGCACCGCCCGGTCGAGTTCGTTGTCGAACACCTCAAGCGCCACATGCCGACCCGTGGTCAGGTCTGCGTCGGAACTTTCCAGCAGCCCAAGCGCACCCAGCGCGGCCCGGATCTCGGTCACAGCAGCGCTGCGGTCACCACAGCGCAGCGCGTCGCCATTTTCGCGGCGCGGACTCGACATACCAAGGGCCCTCCGGGACAAACTGACAGCCTGACAAACGCATTACAGCTAACCGGTATTGTCGCAGACTCTGCTCAATTTCGGGAAAACCCCAGGCTAGGCGGCGGGGGCCGCGTCGAAGCGCAGCGCGATCAGTTGAGGTTGGGGACCGCGTCGGACAGCTCACGCAACAGGGCCGCTTTGCCCTTGGCGCCGACGATCCGTTTGACCGGTTGGCCGTCCTTGAACAAGATCAGTGTGGGGATCGAGACCACCTGGAAATCGCGGGCCGTTTCCGGGTTGGCGTCGACATCTAGCTTGGCGACCGTGAGCTGTTCGCCGCGTTCGGCCGCGATCTCTTCGAGCACCGGTGCCACCATTTTGCACGGCCCGCACCAGGTGGCCCAAAAGTCAACCAGCACAGGCTTTTCGCTGGACAACACATCGGTGGAAAACGATGCATCGGAGACTTCTATTGTGGCCCCGGCCTTTTCGGTGTCGCTCATCGTGGTGCTCCAATCAGATCGGTGTTCCCGGCATTGGATTGGCCGTCCGCGGCCGCTCCCGACTCTTCGTGTTCGGCCAGCCAGCGCTCCGCATCGATGGCCGCCGAACAGCCGCTGCCGGCCGCGGTCACCGCTTGCCGGTAGGTGTGGTCCACCAGGTCACCGGCGGCGAAAACGCCGTCCACTGAGGTCCTGGTGGTGCGGCCCTGGACAAGGACGTAGCCTTCCGGGTCGACGTCGACGGCGTCACGCACCAGAGCCGACCGAGGGTCGTGACCGATCGCAACGAAGACACCCGTCACGGCGAGGGTCGATTCTTCGCCAGTTACCGTGTCGCGCAAGCGCAATCCGGTCACCGAAGTATCGCCCTCGACGCCTTCCACGACGGCGTTGGTGACGAACTTGATCTTGTCGTTGTTACGCGCGCGGTCGAGCATGATCTTCGATGCGCGGAACTCCTCGCGGCGGTGCACCAAGGTCACGCTGCGGGCAAACCGGGTCAAGAACGTGGCCTCTTCCATCGCGGAGTCACCGCCGCCGATGACGGCGATGTCCTGGTCCTTGAAGAAGAAACCGTCACAGGTGGCACACGAGCTGACCCCGCGGCCCAGCAACTCCTGCTCGCCGGGGACGTTGAGGTAGCGCGCCGCGGCCCCCATCGCCAGGATCACGGCGCGGGCCCGGTAGGTCTCCCCGTCGGCGGTCACCACGGATTTGATCGGCCCATCCAGCGATACCGACTCGACGTCCTCCATGCGCAGGTCCGCGCCGAACCGCAGCGCCTGCTCGCGCATCTGGTCCATCAGTTCCGGGCCCGTGACGCCGTCGCGGAACCCCGGGTAGTTCTCCACCTCGGTCGTCGTCATCAACGCGCCACCGAAAGCGGTGCCCTCGAAGACCAGCGGCGCCAGTTGGGCGCGGGCGGTGTAGAGCGCCGCGGTGTAGCCGGCCGGACCGGAACCAATAACGATCACGTTGTGGACTGTCTCGTTAGCAGCAGAGGCGGTCATACCAGCCTTTCCGGTACAAAATATTTTCAACTTCTCGAACGCCAGCGTAGGCGCGGGTGTTCCCGCGGTTGGCATAACCCGGGCGCAACACGTGGCACCAACCTAAGCGCGGGGAATCTGGGTGTCGGCCAGCAGCCCGGTATCGGCGGCGCTGCAATTCAGCGACACCGCGAAGACGGTGAGGTTGTCTGGCGTATCGGCGGGCAGCACCAGCACGATCCCGGGGCGGGCGTTGATCTCCACGGGGTGCCCGCCCAGCACCAGCGTGGACGCCGGGTAGCCGAGGCCGCTGAGGCAGGACGCGCGCCGCGCCGGGTCGCTGAGTGGGCCGAAGTCCGGCGGCTGGTGCAGCAGTTCGCGCAGGTCGGCCGCCGACAGCGGGATCGCCGCCGGGGGCGTCGACACGGTGATGTGCTCGGCGGTGGGGCCGGTGCTAGGGGTGGGCGCCGGCTCGCGCAGCAACGCCACCGTGCCGAACGCGACCGCGGCCAGCGCCGCACACGCCCCGGCAATGGCCGCGACAAGCCGGGCGGGAGGCAGGTGCGGGCGAGCCGCGTGGGTGGAGCCGCCGGGCGGCCCCGTGGTCGCGGACTGCAGCGTCGCGGTGATGCGGGCGGTGACCTCCGCGGGCACCGCGGGGGCCTCGTCGGCGCCGGCGGCGGCCAGATCGCGGCGTACCCGGTCGAGAGCCCGCAGCGCCCCCTGGGCACGTGGATCGGCGCGGACCTGCCTGCGGACCCGAGCGGCGGCGGCGTCGTCCAGCAGACCGGCCTGCAGATCGGCAAGGAGCTCGACCGTCAGCGGCGGGTCTGATGCTGGTTTCTCGACTTCACCCATCCGCCCCAGTGTCCGTCATGCCCACCCGGGCGGCCATGCACGGCTCGCGGAATTGGCTAGTGCTGCCCGGCGGGGCGCTCCGGCACGGTGTAAGCGTCGAGGTGGCCCAGCAGCTGGGCCAGCCGCACCCGGGCGCGCGCGCAGCGGCTCTTGACGGTCCCCTCGGCGACGCCGAGCAGCCGGGCCGTGTCGGCGATCGAGTAGCCCTGCATGTCGACGGCCACCACGGCGGCCCGCTGCTCGACAGGCAGCCGCATGAGCGCGCGCTGTACGCCGATCGCGGTCTCGACCTGAGCGGTCCGATCGGGCACCGGGTAGATGTCTTCCAGGGGAGTGGTCCGGTGGGTCTTGGCGCGGCGCAGCCGGTCGAGGCAGGCGTTGAGCACGATGCGGTGCAGCCAGCTGGCGACCGCGGCGTCGTGCCGGAAGGACCCGGCGCCCCGGTGCGCCGACAGCATCGCGTCCTGCAGGGCGTCTTCGGCGTCCTCGCGGCTGCGGGTGGTCAGCCGCGCCAGGCGGTGCAGTTGGCGTTGATGACGCCCGAACAGCTCGGCGAAGGCGTGGCGGTCGCCGGCGACATGGGCGGCCAGCAGCTCGGCGTCACTGCGCTCGCACTGGATCCGTCCCCCCAACCCCACGGCCGGACAGTAACCAATCGGTCGGGGTGCGGCACTTCACCTGACCGGGCCCGTTGTGAATGTCAGGAGGCGGCCTGAACCGTGATCTCCGAGAGGCCGGCCTGGCTCTTACCATTGGTGGTGCCGAGCGTGGAAATCCACACCAGCAGATTCGATGTCGGCGCAGCGGCGCGCACCGGTATGACGTTGTGGCCGGGCTGGAGCGCGAAGGCCGGGGCCAGCAGCGTGGTGTCCTCGAGTTTCGCCGGCGTCGCCGTGGACGCGGAGCGAATCTCCACCTTCGTCCCGGTGCTCGGAGTGTCGATGCTGACCTGGCCGACCACCGTCGGGCCCGGCAACTGCAGCAGCAGCCCCTCGCCCTGCTTGAACGAGGGGAAGGGCACGGCGTCGGTATAGACCTCCGTGGTCCAGGCGGTGCCGGGGTCGCCGTCGATCGCCTGACCGGCCGCACCCGGATTGTCGGGATCGCCGTCGGGGGAGAAGACGGTCGCCTTGGTGGGCTTGATCTTGCTGCCGGCCGGAGCGGAGGGCGGGGCCGACGACGCGCTCGACGAGCTCGGTCCGTTGAGCCCGAGTTCGTCCTTGTTCAGCCCGCCGACGTTGCCGAAGATCTTGCTGACGATCGAGGCCAGCACCAGCAGCGCAACCACGATGATGGCGACGGCCGCGCCGATTCCGATCAGCAGCCCGCGGCGGCGTTGCACCGATGTCGTGTACTCGCGACCGAGGGGGGCGGGGCTGGGCTCGGCCGTCGAGTCGTCGACGGGCCCGAGTACCTCGGTGTGGTCGGCCACCGCCGTCGCCTGCTGGAGGAGGTTCAACAGTGTCGACGCGCTGCGGATTCCACCGTCCTCCTGGACGGCCCGGGCCGCGACCGCGGAGATCTGGAACGGAATGTCGCGGTCGATGACGGTGGGCTCGACCGGCAGGCCGCCGGCGTCACGATCGGCCGGCGCGAGCCCACTGCGCACCCCGAACTCCGGCAGCGGCCACCGGTCGACCAGCAGCGCGTACAGCGAGGCACCGATTCCGCGGATGTCGTCCTGAGGGTTGGCGTCGGGCATGGTCGCCGGATATGCCAGCACCACGTCGCCCTCGATGCTGACGCGCACCCGGCTGGGGTGGTCGATCGAGAGGGCGACGCCGGCGCGGTGGGCCGCGTCGGCGGCCGCGGCCAACGACTGCATGGCCCGCACGGCGCCGATGGGCGACGGCGCGGTGTCCGCCACCTCCTGCAGCGATCCGCCGCGAATCCACTCCGCGACGACCAGGCCCCCGGAACCGGTGTGGACGACGTCGAGCACCCGGGCGATACCCGGCTTATCGATCCGGGACAGGCGCAGGGTGCGCGACAGGATCTCCTGCAGCACCTCCTCGGGCAGCGATCCGTCCGGGTCGACGAAGGTGAGCGCGACTTGCCGGTCCAGCGCGGTGTCGAGCGCCTGCCAGAACTGCAGGGGAGGCACGCCGCCGTGGAAGACCAGCAATCGGTAGCGTCCGCCGGAGATCCGCGCGCCCGGCACCAGGTGACCGTCGTCCGAGGACCCCGCGCTGTCCGCGGCGCGTTCGTGGGGCGCGTCGGGCGGGGCAGAGCTGCGGGCATGCGCGCCGGGCAGGTCCCCGTTACGCACTTCGGGTGGCGGTGCCGACGATCCGGCCGGGATGTCGGGCTGAAAGTCGTCGGCAGCAGGATGCGGCGATGGCGGACCGGGCGCGGGGCTGGGTGCCGCGCTCTCAGTCGGGCGTTCAGTCACCTCCGGTCCTTTCGCTAGCTGGGCGCTCGATGCCCGCTCCGGAGGCCTGCGCCGGATCGGCTCTTGGACCGCCACCTGACGCGCGGGGCCCCCCGGCGGGGATGAATTCCTGTGCTCAGGGTACGTGACGGGAGGCCGCCGAGACGATCCGTTTGGCATAACTGCCGGGCCCGCGGGGGGCTCACCGCTGCCGCGGCCCGTGACCCGGCGCCGGACCGCAGCGAGCGCTGCTTGCGCCTCGGGCACCCGCGCGCGGACCATGACGGCCAGCATGATGGGCAGCATGATGAGGGCGAGCACGAACAACCGCAGCAGCGAGCCGGCCGCGCCGCCGCGGGCGGTCAACTCGTCAAGGGCGAGCAGCCGGTCGGCCACCAGCGCGGTCAGGCCGGCCAGCATCGAGGCAACGAGCGTGACCAGGATGGTGCGCATCTCGGCGACGCCGACGAGCTGACCGCCGGCGGGCAGCAGGGCACGACGCAGCAGCAGATAGCCGACGACCGCGCCGGCCAGGAAGCCGAGCCCGTTGGCCAGGCCGAGGAATCCGGCCACCAGCTTGGGGTCGTGGGTGACGTGCGGGGCCAACACCGAGCCGACGATCTTCACGGCGGTGATGACCAGGATGACCACGAGCGGCCTCCACGGCTGCTCGCGCGCATAGAACACCCGCAGCTGCAGCAGCACCAGGCCGTAGGGGATCAGGGTGAACGCCGACAACGCGATAGCGGCCCCCAGGTAGGCGGCGTCGACCCCGCCGAAGTGGCCGTAGGCGAACAGGGCGCTACCGATCGCGGGGCCGCCGACGGTCATGAACGCCACGATCGGAATCAGCGTGATCAGCGTCAGCCGCGTCGCCAGGGACAGGTCGGCGAGCACGGCCTCGGTGTCGTCGGCCGCGGCGTTGCGGCTCAGCCGCGGCATCACCACGGTCAGCACCGTCACGCCGATCATGCCGAACGGCAACATCAATACCAGCCAGGTGTAGTTGTAGATCGCCGGGCCCGAAGCCGCTGCGGTACTGGCGATCTGGTTGCCGACCACCAGGCCGACCTGACTGATCAGCACGTAGAGCACCATCGCGGTGGCCATCGTGCCGAAGCGTCGCAGCCGCTCGTCGATACCCCACAGCGGGCGCAGGCTGATGCCCTCGCGCTTGAGCGCGATCAGCAGCACCGCGGTCTGCGCGAAGACGCCGGCGGTCGTGCCGATGCCGAGCACCAGCAGCTTGGCGTTGCCCATCCGGACCGGATCGACGGACAGCTGACCGGGCACCGCGACGTACACCGCCAGCGTCGCCAGCGCGACCAGATTGTTGACGACCGGCGCCCACGCCGTGGGCCCGAACACGTTGCGGGTGTTCAGGATTGCCATGAACACCGAGGTGAGGCCGTAGGCGAGCACCTGCGGCAGCAGCAGGTAGGCGAAGGCGACGGTCAGCGGCTCGTTGACCTGCGGGTCGCGGCCGAGCATCAGCCGCACCAGCAGTGGCGCGGCCGCCACGGACACCGCCGTCGCCACCCCCAGCAGTGCCGTCGTCACCGTGACCAGGCGCCGGACGAAAGCCGCGCCGCCGTCCGGATCGCTCTGCTCGGCACGGGCCAGCACCGGGACGAAGATCGCGGTGAACGTCGCCTCCAGCACCAGCGCGGCCACCAGGTTCGGCAGCTGATTGGCCACCGAGAAAGCGCTGGACAGCGCGGCACCCAGGATCGCGGCCAGCACGACGATGCGCGCGAAGCCGGTGATCCGGCTGACCAGCGTCGCGAACGCCATCGCCCACGACCGGGAGACCAGGGCGGCGTCCGAGAGCTCGGCGCGGCGACGGGCCAGCTCCGGCACGGGGGGCAGGGGGCCGGTCGGCGGCCCGGGGCGGCGGGCGGGCGATGCCGCCGGCCGCGGCGGCGGGGGGGTCCGCCGGTAGGCGGGTTTCATACGCGGTGCTCTTCATCCACCCGCGGCCGGATCGCTTGGCGGGCAGCGGAGTTCGGAGCCGGCGGGTCGGGGCGGTCGAGGTCGGCACGGTCGGGCTGGCCGCGGAACCGGTGCCAAAGCCGCCGGCCGGCCAGCAGCACCAGCACTGCCGCCGCGCTCAGCGTGATCCCGAAAAGCACCTTGCCGTAGGCGTTGGAGTGCACCGACAGGCGCACCGGTTCGCCCAGCCGGGTGCCGTCGGGGGTGTGCAACGACACGTCGATGGCCACCCGCTGGGTGAAGTTGACCTCGATCGGCACCCGCAACGGCAGATACCCAGGCGGCAACTCGATCTGCCCGACGTCGGTGACCCTCATTCCCGGCGGCGCATCCACCTGCAGCCGGACCTTGATCGGGACGGCGAGGCCGTTGTGCAGGGCCAACGGGAGTGGGCTGTGCTCGGTCGCCAGGGTGTAGGAGCCGCCCGGGTTGACGATGGTGACCGCGCCGTACAGGTCGTTGATCGTGTTGCCGACGACGGCCAGCCGCTGCTGTGCCCGCCCATTGCGGGTGTCGGGCGGCTGCGATTGGCTCAGCGCGCGCAGCATGTCCTCGCGAAGCGGCGCGGTGTACTGAATGCCGGTCAGCCCGGTGCGCTCATCGGTGCTCAGCGCGGAGGTGAGCCGTTCCAGGCGTGCGGCCTGACCGCCGACGTCGGCGGTGACGTCGTCAGCGAACCGGCCGCGCTCCGAGTCATCGATCGCCGGCGGGTCCGCCGGTTCGGTGCTGGCCTTGTCGACGGCTTGGGCCTCGGCGATCACCGCGGGCAGGGGCCGGGCCACCGCCAGACCGGACCGGATGCTGGTGGCCAGCGCGGTCATCAGGACCTGCGCATCGTCGTTCTGCAGGTTCCACACCGCCGGCGGCACCAGTAGCTGGGTGCGCGGTGCGGCGTCACGATCCAGCGCATGCCAGAACATGGAGCCCAGCGCGTCCTGTCGCCGCGCGGTATTCGAGTCGTGGGCAAGCCGGACCGTCAGCGACGGACTCAGATAGGTGGGCACGGTGGGGTCGATTCCCGCGCCGGCCAGTGCGGCGCCCACGGCCGGGTCGAACGGCGCCATCGCCACCTGGGGAGACAGCCGCCGCGGCGCGGTGTCGACGTTGGCGTCGGTCGGCGCGCTCGCCGTCGTCGACGTATCCGGTGCGACCAGGTCGGCGGCCGCGACCGCGACCGTGTTGCTGTCGGAGCCGAGCAGGCCGACCACCCCGCCCGTCAACGGACCGTCGGGAAGCAGGGTGGCGCCGCGGGTGGAACGCACGTCGAGAATTTGGTCGACGATATCGGCGGCACTGTTGGTGGCGATCGCGCTCAGCTCGGGGTTGTTCACGCGTTGCAGGGCGCCCAGATCGGCCTGGGCGTACGGCAGCGGAGCGACGCAGGTGCGGTGGGACAGCGCGCGGAGCCGATTGAGCCAACTCGTCGCGGCGGCCTGGCCGGCGCCCGGGTGCGTCGGGCTGCCCGGCTGCTGGGCTGGTCCGTCGTCGGAGTTGGACACGACGTAGCCGCCCGTCATCGCGTTGACGGTGACCAGCAGATCCGGGTCGATGGCCAGGCATAGCGCGCGCCCGACCGCGCCGTCGGGGTCCACGGCGTTGCTGGTGGCGACCTCGGCCGCGGACAGCAGGATGTCGAGGCGGCCGCCGGTGGCCAGGGATGTGGCCAAGTCGTCGTCGGTCAGCCGCACGGGGATGGTGCCGCCGGGTTGGCCCGGTGCCAGGCGGGGTCGGTCGGCCAGCGGCCACAGCATCGTGAGCCACACGGGCTTAGAGGTATCGGGCGCGACGGCCGACTCCAGGGCGTCGGCCTGGTCGGGCGGCACGCCGATCACGGGCAGCAGGAAGCGGGCGTTGTCCAGGCGGGCTGGCGCGCCGTAGTCGGGCGTGCCGTTGACGTTGACCAGGATGGGGTAGATGCCCGGCTGGTCGATGCCCATGGACGTCTTGGTCAGCGACCGCAGCGGGGCGGACAGGGTGAAGCCGGCCTCCTGCCCGCGCTGCAATTCGGGTGCGACGGTGAGAAAATCGGCGGCGGCCTGGTACTGATCGGTGGCGCCGTCGAGCGAGGTGCGCAGGCCGATCGAGGTGGTCACCGCGGTGGCGTGTTCGAGCCGGACCATCACGTCGCGGACCGGGCGGTCACCGATGTTGGTCACCATCCCGCTGACGGTGACGGTCGGCGAACTTGTCGTCGTGACGACGTCCGGGGTCACCTGGTCGATGCGGACGCGGACGAACGGCGTCGCCCCTGGCTCGTCGGCAGCCGCGTGGGGCACGACGGCGGGCCCGGTGAGCAGTACCGCGAAACCGGCCACGATGCCGACCGCTGCGACGAGGCGCACAAAGCCGGCCCAGCAGAGTCGTGGCGAGGTCACGGCCCCGGCCCGTGACCGTTCTTCCGGCCCGTGTCGGGCTTCTGGGAGTTGCGGGTGCGCGAATGGGTCTGCGGATGGCGCCGCGGCGAGCTGGGCGGCAGCGGCGGCAGCGCCGACGGGCCGTGGCTCTGCAGCTTTCCGATCAGTTCGTCGGCGACCTCGGCCAGCCGGCGCTCGTCGGCGTAGGCCAGCCGCGCCGGCAGCTCGTGCATCGGCACCCACGCCACCTCGGCGACCTCGAGATCTTCGTCGCAGAGCTCGCCGCCGGAGAAGCGCATCAAATAGTGGTGCACGGTCTTGTGCACCCGGCGCCCGTCGGTGACGAACCAGTAGTCGATGCGCCCCAGCGCGGCGAGCACGCTGCCGCGAATCCCGGTCTCCTCGGCAACCTCGCGGATGGCGGTCTGCTCGGCCGTTTCGCCGAGCTCGATGTGGCCCTTGGGCAGCGACCACAACATCCGTCCGCGCCGGTCGATGCGGCCGATCAGCGCGGCCACCTGGGCGTCGCGCGGTCCGTCGATGCCGTCGATGACCAGTCCGCCCGCCGAGGTTTCATGAACGGTGCGTAGTCGGTCGGGTGCGTGTCGCGGCGTGCGGGGCCGGCGCCGCTTGGCCGCCGCGGCGTCCTCGCCGCTTCGGCCGTTCGTGTTGGTCTCGGTCGAGGCGACGGCGCCACGATTACGGCGCCGTCCGCGGCGCCGACGTGGTTTGGCTTGTTCGCCGTCCGACACCCAAGCGATAGTAGCTGGCACGGCCGGGTCTGCCCGGACATACTCGCCGCTAGAGGGCGCGGCGGCACCGCACCGTCGAACCGCGACTAGTCTCAACGAACGTGCCGGACCCCGCCGACGATGTGGAGCTGCTGACCGCGGCCGCGGTCGCGCTGAATACGCGTACTCCGTTGTTGCGTGAGCTGGGTTCGGCATTCGATGCCGCGGGCCACGAGCTGTATCTGGTCGGCGGTTCGGTGCGGGATGTCTTGCTGGGCAGGCCGAGTCCCGACCTGGACTTCACCACCGACGCCCGCCCCGAACAGGTGCAGCAGATCTTGCGGAGCTGGGCAGATCACCTGTGGGACACCGGCATCCAGTTCGGCACGGTCGGCGTCGGCAAGGGTGAGCACCGACTGGAGATCACCACGTTCAGGGCCGATACCTACGACCAGGTTTCGCGCAATCCGGAGGTGCGCTTCGGCGATCGACTCGACGAGGACCTGGTGCGTCGCGATTTCACGGTGAACGCGATGGCGGTGCGGATCACGGCGACCGGGCCGGGCGAATTCTTGGACCCGCTGGGCGGTTTCGCGGCCCTGCGGGCGCGGGTGCTGGACACCCCGGCGGCTCCGGAGGTCTCCTTCGGCGACGATCCGCTGCGGATGCTGCGGGCGGCGCGGTTCGTCTCGCAACTGGGCTTCACCGTCGCACCCCGGGTGCGGGCGGCGATCGAGGAGATGGCCCCGCAGCTGGGCCGCATCAGCATCGAGCGAGTGGCGGCCGAGCTGGACAAGCTGTTGCTGGGGGTCGACCCGGTCGCCGGGATCGACCTGCTCGTGCAGACCGGCATGGGTGAGGTGGTGTTGCCCGAAATCGGCGGCATGCAGATGGCCATCGACGAGCATCACCAGCACAAGGACGTTTACCAGCATTCGCTGATGGTGTTACGGCAGGCGATCGCCCTGGAGGACCCGCCTCCTGAGGGGGGCCCCGACCTGGTGCTGCGCTGGGCGGCGTTGCTGCATGACATCGGTAAGCCCGCGACCAGGCGCCACGAGCCCAACGGCGGTGTGAGCTTCCATCACCACGAGGTGGTGGGCGCCAAGATGGTCCGCAAGCGGCTGCGGGCGCTCAAATATTCCAAGCAGCTGATCGACGACATTTCGCAGCTGGTGTATCTGCATCTGCGGTTTCATGGCTACGGCGGCGGCAAATGGACCGACTCGGCGGTGCGCCGGTACGTCGCCGACGCGGGGCCGCTGCTGCCGCGGCTGCACAAGTTGGTCCGCGCCGACTGCACCACCCGCAACCAGCGCCGCGCGGCGCGGTTGCAGGCCAACTACGACCAGCTGGAGGCGCGCATCGCAGAGCTGGCCGCCCAGGAGGATCTGGCGCGGGTCCGCCCCGATCTGGACGGCAACCAGATCATGAAGCTGCTCGACATTCCCGCGGGTCCCCAGGTGGGCGAGGCGTGGCGGTTCCTGAAGGAGCTGCGGCTGGATCGCGGACCGATGACCGACGAACAGGCCACGGCAGAACTGTTGGCTTGGTGGCGGTCGCGGGGGAACGCTTAACGGCGAACGCGCGTCCGAGTAGGCATGGACTACTGCTTATCCGGCGACGACGGCACCGCGGCCATCGGGCACGGCCGGCCCGATCTCGATCTCGACAGCGACGGGCGGCTCGACGCCTACGGCCTCGATTTCGACGGCGACGGGTTGCGCGACGACGCCCTGGCGGATTTCGACGGCGACGGGGTAGCCGACCACGCGGTGCTCGATCTGGACAACGACGGTGCCCCGGAAAGTTACTTCACCGACGACGGCTCCGGCACCTGGGCGGTCGCGGTCGATCGCGGCGGCCAGCTGCGCTGGTATGGGTTGGACGGCGCGGAACACAGCGGCGGACCGCTGGTCGACTTCGACGGGGTACACGTGCGCGGCCGGCTGGACGACCGATTGATCGACAGCGACGGCGACGGCGTCGCCGATCGGGTGTTGTGCGCGCGCGAGAACGGTGCGACCGCGTACGTGGACACCGACGGTGACGGAAAGTGGAACGTCCGGTTGACCGACGGCGACGGCGACGGTTTGGCCGACGGCGCGGTCAGTTTCTAACAGCCCGGCCGGCCGGTCAGCTATTCGGTTTCCGGGATTGACATGGTTTTTGTCCATTTGGGGTAAACCATCACCGCTCCGCGCGTGGATCCGGAAAAGCTACTGAAGTGACAGCCGCCGATTGATGTCTAAACTTCTAGCCATATCCAGGTCGGGGAGAGCCTAGGAATCAGGGAGGAACTATGCCATCAACCATCGTCACACCGGAGCTGCTCCGCAGTACCAAGCAGCGAATTGAGTCAAGGCTGCAGGAGGCAGCGGCGATCGCCAATCGATACCTGAGCGGTCACGAAAATATCATCAGCGGTGCCGGCTGGGCCGGTCAGGCTGGGTCGACGTCGCTCAACACGGCCGGCCAGATTCACCACGACCTGCAGCAGATGATGAATGGCGGCAACCGGCTGGCCAACGGTCTCGCTCAGACCGCGGCCCTCATGGAAAGCCAGGAAGCGGATTCCGCCCACAACCTCAATGGCGTTTTCGGCGGCGTGCAGTCCACCTAAGGCGACGTCGCGTCAATTCGGCCCGAGACTCAATTCACCGTAAGGAACCACGAACATGTCCGACAGCATCATTTACAACCACGCCGCGGTGAGCGGCCTTTCCGGCGACATCGCCGCTCAGGCCGCTCAGCTGATGGAGATCCACGGCGACGTACTACATCTCACCCAGGCGCTGACCGATTTCTTCCAGGGCCACGGCGCCACCTCATTCTTCGACGCCCAGCAGCAGATGCTGCACGGGCTGGAGGACCTGATCCAGACAGTCAGCCTGCACGGCCACACGGTGAGCAATGTGCATGACGCAGCGCTGATGACGGACAGCCTGACGTCCAAGTTCTTCTCGGTCTAGCCGCCGCAGCTTGGCGGCGCACGCACGGCGCGTGCGTCCTCGGCTACAAGGGAATAGCGTGCTCACCACCACACTGGACGGCTTGTGGGTCCTTCAGGTGCTCACCGGCATCGAGGTCTTGTCCCCCGAGATGGGACTGAGGCCCCATCTGCCCAGCGTCGAGCCCAAGCGGCTCGCGCTGGAACACCCGGTTGCGGCCGAACTGCGGGCCGCCGGCGTGATCGACGAGCTGGGCGTCGTGGACAGCACGGTCGTCGAATGGCTGACCGTGCTGTCTCGCCGTGATGTCGGCCTCGTCGTGCATTTCCGAGCGCCCGGGGATGGCGACGAGCCGGCCCGGGCGTTGCTGGCCAGGTTCGCGCAGTGGTGGGTGGTGATGGAGCGGTCGGCCGACATCGTCCGGATGAGCGGAGCGGGCGTCGCCAGCAATGAGGGCTCGGCCAGCGCCGCTGTCTCCGCGCAAATCGAAAGATTGTGCGGCGGCAACGAACCCGCCGCGCTTCGGCCCGTCACGGTGGACGCCGAGGCCATGCGCGCCGCCGCGGCCGACCAGGAATCCCTGCGCGCCTTCTTCGAAAAGCAGGGGCTCGATCACGACCAGTTGCACACGCTGGAACTGGCCGCGGACCCCGAGCGCTCGGCGCAGGCCTCGTTCGTCGCCATTCAGTCCGGGGTGGACACCGGCCGGCCCTCCCGCACCTACGTCGAACCGGGGGCGGTGACCGTCATCGATACGCCGGAAGGGCGGCTGGTCGCCGAGCACGTCCGTTCGGCCGGCACGAAATGGATGATCATCGCTCCGGGGAACAAGAACAACATCGCCACAGCGATCAACCAGATGATGCGGCGTCTGCCGGCGGACCAAGAATGGTATTCGTACCGAAAAGTCGTGTAGTCGAGAGGAAATTGGACAAATGTTAGCGTCGGCATCGTGACGAACCCGTGGACGGGCGCGTCCAATCCCGCAGAACAGGGTGGGCCCACCAGGCGAGAACCGACCGGCGCTGGCTACCAAACCCAAGGCTCCGTATCGGGGACGTTGCGCATCTCCGACATGGTCGCGCCCCGCAAAATCCCACCCGGCGGTGGTTGGCGAAAGTTCCTGTATCAGACGACATTCCATGCCGTTAACTTCGGCGAATCGCCCGGCGAACGCCATTATCGAGAGCTGCAGGAGCGCATCCGGCGCCACATCCGCAAGCAGTATGTGATCGGCGTCGTATCGGGCAAAGGCGGTGTCGGCAAGACCACCATGACCGCGTGCATCGGTGCGGTGTTCCGCGAATGCCGGCCCGAGAACGTGGTCGCCATCGACGCGGCGCCCGGCTTCGGAACCCTGGCCGGTCGGATCGACGAGTCGCCGCCGGGCGACTACGCGGCGGTACTCAACGACACCGACGTCCAGGGCTATGCGGATATCCGAGAACACCTGGGGCAGAACAGTCTTGGCTTGGATGTGCTGGCCGGCAACCGCACCTCGGACCAGCCGCGGCCGCTGGTTGCTTCCATGTTCGCCGGCGTGCTGTCGCGGCTGCGCCGCACGCACACCGTGATCGTGGTGGACACCTCCGACGACCTCGAGCACCCCGTGATGAAGGCGGTGCTCGACGCCTGCGACACACTGGTTTTCGTGTCCGGCCTGACGGCGGACACCTCCCTGCCGGTCACCCGGTCGATCGACCTGCTGCGGTCGATGGGCTACCACGAAGTGGTGTCGCGCAGCATGGTCATCTTGAATGACAGCCGCGACAAGTACGACGCCGAGGCGCGCGCCTATCTGACCGAACGTTTCGCGCAGTCAGGTGCGACCGTGGAATTCATGCCCTACGACCCGTACCTCGCCAAGGGCGGGATCATCGACACACGCCACGAGTTGAAGAAGAAGACGCGGTTGCGGCTGTTTGAAATCACCGCGGCCTTGGCCGACAAGTACATTCCAGATGCCGACAGGCCGCGCTAATGGCGAAGGTATCGTTTCCGGCTCGTTGTGCGGTTGCGGTCGTTTGTGGAGAACATCTGGTTTCCCAGGTATATCCCGCCTCGGTGCCGATCGAGGCCTTCCTCGACAACGTCGTCGAGCTGCTTAACGACGAACTCAAGCGGCGCGGGTTCACCGGGCTCGAGTCCGGTGTGGGATACGAATTGCACAAGGCCAACGGGGTGCGGCTGGACGTCACCAAGACGCTGGACGAACTCGGCGTCGAGGACGGTGCCACACTCACCCTGGTTCCGGTGATCGACGGCGAATCGTTCGAGCCCCAGTACGAGTCGTTGTCCACCGGCCTGGCCCGGGTCGGCAAGACGCTGTTCGAGCCGGTCACCCTGCGGACCGCCGCCCACACCGCCCTGTTCATTCTCGGGCTAGTGCTGACGACCGTGCTGGGATTGGCTGTGCGCCAGCGCTTTGCGAGCGATTCGCTGCTGCCCACCATCGTGACGGGCGTGGCCGGCCTGCTGGTCGCCGGGGGCGCGTTCGCGGTGTGGCGGTGGTGGCCGGGTCGCACCGACATGGTGGACGGCCTCGGCTGGACCGCGGTGCCGTTGCTGACCACGAGCGCCGCGGCCAACGCGCCCGGGCACCTCGGGGCCGCCCACGTGTTCATCGCGGCGCTGATGGGTGCCGTCCTCACGTGTGGGCTGGCCACGGCGACGGGCAGGAACGCCAACGTTGCCGCGACCGTCGTGACGCTGCTCGGGTTGGGCGGGGCGATCTCCGGGGCCCGAATGTGGTGGCCGGTGCCCGCGCAGTGGCTCGGGATGTGCGCCCTGGTCGCGCTGCTCCTGTTACTGACTATGGCCCCGACGATTGCACTGTGGGTCGCGCGGATCCGGCCGCCCTACTTCGGCTCGATCACCGGCCGAGATCTGTTCCGCCGCAGCGTCGGTCTGCCGGCCGACGCGGTGACCCCCGTCGAGGAGGGCGCCGACGAGGAAGCGAATTCGGACACCACGCCGCGCGGCGCGCAGATCGCGATCGCAGCGGTCCGCGCCAACAACATCCTGACCGGGATCTGCGTGGGTGCGGCCCTGGCGCTGCCCGCCGCGGTGTGGGCGACCCTGATGCCCGGCCGCGATCGGAGCATGGCGGCCGCGGTGCTGGCCGGGCTGTTCGTGCTGATCTTCATCAGCCGCGGACGGGCGTTCGCCGACCGGCGTCAGGCCGCTGCGCTGGTGTGTGGCGCGTCCGCCGCGCTGTGCGTCGGCGTGGTGAAATACGTTGTGCACGAACCTGCCTCGGCGGGGTATTCGGTGCTGTGGGGCGCACTGGTCTTGGCCGGATTCGGCGGCGCCGGCCTGGTTGCGGCGCTGCTGGTACCCGTCACGCGGTTCACTCCACTGGTGCGGATGATCGCCGAATGGGTGGAGATCGCGGCCATCATCGCGGCGTTGCCGCTGGCCGCCTGGATCGGTGGTTTGTTCACCTGGGTACGCATGCGATGAACCGGATAGCTGACGCGGCCCGCGGTGCGCTACTGGCCGCGACGCAGCGCGCCGCCGCGCTGGGGCTGACGGGTCTGCTCGTCGTGTTGGTCGCGAGCCTTCCCGCGGCGCACGCGATTCCCCCGCCGACTGTCGATCCCGGACGCGTGCCGGCGGACGGCAAGCCGGCCTCCGATCAGCCGATGCGGCAGGCCTTCGCCTGCGCGCGGACGATCACCGTCGCCGACCCGAACGTCGGCCTGACCGCGCCGGGCTTCACGATGCTGAACCTCGGCAAGGCCTGGCAGTACTCGACGGGTAACGGAGTCCCGGTCGCCGTGATCGACACCGGCATCAATCCCAGCCGGCGGCTGCCGGTCGTCGCCGGCGGCGACTACATCATGGGCGGCGACGGTCTATCCGACTGCGACGCGCACGGAACCGTTGTCGCGTCGCTCATCGGCGCTGCGCCGCAAGGGATGCCGATGCCCGCGCCGATGCCGAGTGCCCCGGCGTTCCCGCCGCCCGCGGGACCGCCCCCGACCGACGCCGCGCCGCCGCCACCGGGCGGCGCCCCGCCCCCGCCCGCACCCCCGCCGCCGCCCTCACCGGTGACGATCACCCAGACCGTCGAGCCCCCGCCACCCCCGCCGGACGCGCCGTCCAACGGCCCGGGTGACCCCGTGCCCGGGCAGCCCGACGACCCCGAGGTGCCGCCGCCGCCCGCGGGCGCCCCCGACGGAGTCGCCGGCGTCGCGCCGCACGCCGTCATCATCTCCGTCCGGCAGTCCTCGCGGGCCTTCGAACCGGTCAATCCCAGCGGCGGTGACTCGGAGGGACGCAAGAAGGCCGGCACCATCGCCACGCTGGCCAGTGCCATCGTCCACGCCGCCAACATGGGCGCCAAGGTCATCAATGTCAGTGTGACAGCCTGTGTTTCGGCAGCCGACCCGCTGGATCAGGGCGCCATCGGCGCCGCCGTGTGGTATGCCGCCACCGTCAAAGACGCCGTGATCGTCGCCGCCGCGGGCAATGACAGCGAGGACGGCTGCGCGCAAAACCCGTCGTTCGACCCGCTGAACGCCTCGGACCCGCGCGACTGGCATCAGGTCAAGACGGTGTCGTCGCCGTCGTGGTTCTCCGACTACGTGCTTTCGGTGGGCGCCGTCGACAACACCGGCGCCCCGATCAGCAAGAGCCTGGCCGGACCGTGGGTCGCGGCCGCCGCCCCCGGCGTAGGGATCATGGGTTTGTCCCCGGAGTCCGGGGGACCGGTCAATGCCTATCCGCCGGTTCGCCCCGGGGAGAAGAACATGCCGTTCTGGGGCACCAGCTTCTCCGCGGCCTATGTCAGCGGGGTCGCAGCGCTGGTGCGGGCCAAGTATCCGGCCCTGTCCGCACATCAGATCGTCAATCGGATTCTGCAGACCGCACACAACCCGCCGCGGGGGGTGGACAACCAGGTCGGCTACGGCGTCGTTGATCCGGTTGCCGCGCTGACCTTCGATGTGCCTGCGGGCGAACGGCTTCCGCCCGCGGCGGCCAGTCGCGTGTTACACCCGCTGCCGCCGCCCCCACCGCCCGATCATCGCGCCCGCAACGTGGCGTTGGTGTTCGCCGGCATCGTGGCGGGCGCGATCGCGGTGGTCTCACTGATCGTCCGGGCACGGCGGGAACGATGAGCACCGGGACGAAACTGACGATCATCGTCGGCATCTTCGCCGCCGCCCTCGCCGGCTGGGCGTTCGGCCACTACCTCGGCCTCACAATGGGTTTGGTGCTCGGGCTACTCTTCGGCGTCGTCCGCTGGCGAGGGCAGCCGCTGTGGTCGTGGTTGATCCTGTGGTTCCGCCGGCATCGCCCGATCACCTGGACCGAACCGCTCACCGTCGCCAACGACCGCGCCGGCGGCGGCATCCGGTACCAGGACGGCGTCGCGGTGGCCGCCGTGCAGCTGTTCGGAAAGGCGCACACACCAACGCTTTTCACCGGGTCCACGGCGACGTACACCGAGAACTCGTTCGACCTGACCGAACTGTTTCCGCTGCTGCGGCATAGCCTCGGCCTGCGGCTGGGTTCGATCAGCGTCGTTTCCGCGGGGGCGCGCCGGCGCAGCACGGGTGACTACCCGCGGGTGTACGACACGCTGATCGGCACGCCACCGTATGCCGGACAGCGCGAGACTTGGCTTATCGTGCGGACGTCGGCGCTGGAAAACGCGGAGGCACTGCAGGGGCGTACGTCGGTCGGCACCGCGACCCTTGCTGCGGCCCAGCGCATCAGCGCGGCCATGCGCCAGCACGGCGTGCGCGCGAAGGTGGCCACCGCTACCGACATCGTGGAGATGGAGCGGCGCCTGGGCCGATCCGCGCTGGAGGACTCCGGCAGGCGGTGGCGCTCGGTGCGCGGCGAAACGGGATGGCTGACCACTTACTGGTACCGGCCCGCCGACATCACCGCGGAGACCCTGGCACAGGCCTGGTCGGCGCGCGCGGACGGGATCATCCAGAATGTCACGCTTTTCGGCGACAAGACGGCCACGGCGACCGTGACGGTGCGCACTGCCCAGCCGCCGACGGCTCCGCTGAACCTGATGCTGCGGCCGCTGCGGGGCGAGCAGGCGCAGGCGCTGGCGGCCAACCTCTGCGGCCCCCTGCCGTCGCTGCGCGGCATCCGGCGCGGGGCGCTGCAGCGTCCGCTCGTGGTGCCGATCGGGCCGTCGGGTGTGTTGCTCGGCAAGGTCGCCGGTGGCAACCGGATGCTGCTGCCCTTGGACGACGCCAGCGAATTCAGCCGGGTGCACATCGCGGCCGAGGACGCCCTGGCCAAGCGGTTCGTGATCCGGCTGGCCGGTGCCGGCGAGCGGATCACGGTGCACACTCGAAACCTGAAGCGGTGGAACAGCGTTCGGATGCCGGATATCGCCGTCACTGGTCAGGCCAAGCCGGTGTCCGGCACTACGGTCAGCGTGGTGGACGGAACCCTGTCTCCGGCGCCGCGGCCGAATACGCTGATTTCGGTGGGTGGGCCGGGCGAGCCGTACCGGGGGACGGCGAATGTGTTGATCACGCAGACGGGTCCGGCGACGGTGGAGGTGCGGGCCGCCGGCTGCGTCCATCTCGTGGAGGTGGAGCTGTTCCGCGCCGAGAATCGCTACGTATCGTCGGAACCGATGGTTCTGCGAACTTCTGAGCTGGAAGCAGTTGACACACCATGACCAGCAGCACGACACCTGCCGCCGCGCGCAAGTCTTTCGACCAGGCGATGGCCTTGCTCGACAGCGATACGGACTCCGCTGTGGCGCGATTTCGGGAGGCGACGCAGATCGATCCGTCGATGGCCGACGCGTGGCTGGGACGGATTGCCGCGGGTGACGAATCGCTGGAGACCGTGCGCCAGCTCTACGAATACGGCTCCCGGCTGCACCGGGAGACCAACCGCATCGGCGCGCGCCTGTCGGCGCCGATCAAGGCGGGACCGTACCTGTCCATCTCGGTGACCGAGGCATCGCACGCCGGCCTGGCGCTGGCGAGTGCGCTCATCGACAATCGGCAGTACGAGAAAGCCGAAGCGCTGCTGGGGGATTCGTCGCTGCTGGACACCTGGGAGAACCACCAGTGGAAGCAGTACATCGACGCATACCTGATGTTCGCCACGCAGCGCTGGCCGGACGTCATCTCGGTTGCCGCGGCCATCCTGCCGCCGCAAGCCATCATCATGTCGGCGGTCACCGCCGCGACCTGCACGCTGGCGGCGCACGCCGCGGCGCATCTCGGTCAGGCGCGCGTCGCACTCGAATGGACCGATCGCGTCGAGCTGCGCAGCGGATACGGGGGCCCGACCGAGTCGCGCCGCCAGCAGCTCGAGACCGCCGTCACCGCCATCGATCCCAATGACTTCCCGTTGATCGCGGCCGACCTCGCCTACGTGCGCGGGATGGCGCACCGTCAGCTCGGCGACGAGGCCAAGGCGCAGGTCTGGCTGTCCAAGGCGACGATCAACGGCGCCCTGATCGAGCCGGCCAAGCAAGCGCTCGCCGATCCTCAGCTGCAGCTGGTGGTCACCGACGAGGACGCCATCAAGACCCGCACCAACAAATGGGATGTGGCCACCGAGCTGTCGGAGCAGCAGCGGGCGGAGGAGGAACACAAGGAGCGGCGCGGCGAACTGCTGCAGGAGGGCCGCGCGTTGCTTGACCACCAGGTCGGGCTGACCGAGGTCAAACGGGCCGTCGCCGAGCTGGAAGACCAGATCGAGGTGCGGGCGCTGCGCCTGGCGGCCGGCCTGCCGGTGGCCAACCAGACCAACCACATGCTGCTGGTCGGTCCGCCCGGGACCGGCAAAACCACCACTGCGGAAGCGCTGGGCAAGATCTATGCCGGGCTCGGTATCGTGCGCCACCCGGAGATCGTCGAGGTCAAGCGCGCCGACTTCTGCGGGGAGCACATCGGGGCATCGGGCCCGAAGACCAACGAACTGATCAATCGCTCGCTGGGCCGCATCCTGTTCATGGACGAGTTCTACTCGCTGGTGGAGCGCCACCAGGACGGCCGGCCGGACATGATCGGCATGGAGGCCGTCAACCAGCTGTTGGTGGCCCTCGAGGTGCACCGGTTCGACTTCTGCTTCATCGGAGCCGGATACGAGAAGGAAGTCGACGAATTCCTCACCGTGAACCCCGGCTTGGCGGGCCGATTCAACCGCAAGCTGCGGTTCGAGTCCTACACGCCCGGCGAACTGGTCGAGATCGCGATCCGGTACGGCAAGCCGCGCGCGACCGTGTTGGAGCCGGCCGCCGCCGAGGTGCTAAAGACGGCGTCGGCGACGTTGCGCGCCTTCCGCGCGCCCGACGGAACGCACGGCGTCGACATCATGCAGAACGGGCGGTTCGCCCGCAACGTGGTGGAACGCGCGGAGCGGTTGCGCGACTCGCGGGTGGCCGCCCAGCATCGCACCGACAAGGATTCGGTGACGGTCGAGGACTTGCAGACGCTGCGCACCCCGGACGTGGTCGCCGCGGTGAAGGATGCGTGCGCCGAAAAGCATGTGCCGATAGCGCTGTGAGCGCTGCTGGGCGGCGGGGCCCAAAGCCCTCGCGTCGGCTATTCTTTGTCATCCATTTACCCGGAATTCAGAGTCGACTGCGCGAGCGTGCGGAATGTTTAAGATGCACCCGGGCCCGCGATGCGGACTGCGGCTTAACGAATGGAGCGACCTGCGGTGCACCGTATCTTCCTGATCACGGTGGCGCTGAGCCTGGTCCTGCTGAGCGCTCCGCCGGCGTCGGCGGTCGCCCCGCCCACGATCGATCCCGGCGCGATGCCGCCCGACGTCACCGGCCCCGACCAGCCGTTGGAGCAAAAGCGGGTGTGTAAGGCGCCGCTGACGTTGCCCGGCACCAATTTTCACGACCCACCGTGGCCGAACACCTACCTGGGCATCACCCAAGCCCAGAGGTTCGCGACCGGGGCCGGCGTCACGGTCGCCGTGATCGACACCGGCGTGGACGTTTCACCGCGGGTTCCGGCTGAACCCGGCGGCGATTTCGTCGTGCCGGACGGCAACGGCCTGTCCGACTGCGACTCGCACGGGACGCTCACTGCGTCCATCATCGCCACGCGGCCCTCGATCACCGACGGATTCGTCGGCGTCGCGCCGGGCGCGCGAGTGGTTTCGGTGCGTCAGACGTCGGAAGCCTTCGAGCCGAAGGACACGCAGAACAACGCCCAGGCCGACCCTAACGCGACGCCGGCCGCCGGTTCCGTCCGCAGCCTGGCCCGCGCCGTGGTGCACGCCGCCAATCTCGGGGTGGGCGTGATCAACATCAGCGAAGCCGCGTGCTTCAAAGTCAAAAAACCGGTCGACGAGTCAACCCTGGGGGCAGCCCTCAATTACGCGGTCAATGTCAAGGGCGCGGTCGTCGTCGTGGCGGCCGGCAATGTCGGCGGCGATTGCGCGCAGAACCCGCCGCCGGATCCGTCGATCGCCTCCGACCCGCGCGGCTGGCTGGGGGTCCAGACCATCGTCACGCCGGCCTGGTACGCACCGCTGGTGCTGACAGTCGGAGGTGTCGGCCAAAACGGGGCACCCAGCGAGTTCTCGATGCACGGGCCCTGGGTCAGCGTGGCGGCGCCCGCGGACAACATCATCGCCCTCGGACCACTCGGTGAACCCGTGGATGCCCTGCCGGGCAAGGAGGGTCCGGTGCCGATCGCCGGCACGTCTTTCGCGGCGGCGTACGTTTCCGGGGTGGCGGCGCTGGTGCGGCAACGGTTTCCGGATTTGACGCCGGCGCAGGTGATGAACCGGATCGCCTACACCGCGCGTCACCCCGGGGGCGAGGTCGACGACGCGGTGGGCGCGGGAACCATCGACGCGGTCGCGGCACTCACCTGGGACGTCCCCCTCGGCCCGGCTCAACCAAAGTCGTTTCCGGTCAACCGGATTCAGCCGCCGATGCCGCTGCCGGGCCCGGATCATGGCCCGATCAACGGTGTCGCGTTGGCGGTGCTGGGCCTGACCGCTGCGCTGGGACTTGCCGCCCTGGTCGGACGAGCCTTGAGACGGCGCTGAGGACCATGAGGTCGCTACAACTACGGTTCACCAGCGGCCACGCGCTGTGGGCGGCGGCGCTGGCCCCGCTGTGTCTGCTGCTGTTTTACCGGACTCACTACGAGTGGGCGGGGCCGGCACTCGTGGCGGTGGGCGCCCTCGTTGCCACGGTCGCCTATCGGGGCCGGCGCATCACCGGTTGGGTTGCGGCGATGTTCGCTTGGCTGGTCCGGCACCGCAGACCCCCGCAACCCCCATCGGAGCCCGACGTCGGTGCCACCGTGCAGCCGGGCGATCACGTGGCCGTGCGCTGGCAGGGCAAGGAACTGGTCGCGATCATCGAACTGATCCCGAGGCCCTTCACGCCCACGGTCATCGTCGACGGCAAGGCCCAGACCGACGATGTCGTCGACACGCGGTTGCTGGAGCAACTGTTGTCCGTGCATTGCCCCGACCTGGAAGTCGATGTCGTTTCGGCCGGCTACCGGGTCGGCAGGACCGCGCCGCCGGAAGTGGTGAGCCTGTACCAGGGGCTGATCGGGCGAGACCCGGCCCCGGCGTACCGGCGGACGTGGGTCGTGCTACGCGCGGATCCGCAGCGTGCCCGCAAGTCGGCTCGCCGGCGCGCCAACGGCGTCACGGGGCTGGCCCGATACCTGGTGGCGTCGACCACACGGATCGCCGACCGACTCGCCGGCCACGGTGTGGACGCGGTGTGCGCGCGCAGCTTTGACGATTTCGACCATGCGACGGAGATCAGCTTCGACCGGGAGCAGTGGTCGAAAATCAAGGGCCACGACAACTTCACCACCGCCTACACCGCCCCCGGCGGCCCGGACGTGTGGTGGTCGGTGCCCGCCGATCACACCATTACCCGGGTGCGGATCCGTTCCGGGAGCGCGCCGCAGTCCACGGTGTTGTTGACGACGGCGACGAAGCCGAAACGGCCACGCGGGTTTTCCCGGGTCTCGGGTGGCCAGCGTGCCGCGCTGCAAGGCCAGACCCGCGTCTCGGGCCGCCACTGGCAGCTGCCGATCGGATCGGCGGGCGTGCTGGTGGGCGAAACGTCGAGCCAGTACTCGGTCTACATGCCGTTCGACGACGTCGACGCGAGCCTCAACCTCGGCGACGCTAGGGCGTTCACCCAGTTCGCCGTCCGGGCGGCGGCTGCCGGCGGGATCGTCACCCTGGGACCACATTTCCAGGAGTTCGCCACCTTGATCGGAGCGCAGATCGGGCCGGAGGCGAAGGTGTCGTGGCCGAATGCGACGACATACCTGGGCCGGCACGCCGGTGTCGACCCGGTGATACTGCGGCACAACCTCATCAGCACTCCCCGGCATCGCCAGCTGCCGATCCGTCCGGTCACCGCATCCGGGGAAGCGGGTTATCAGGCTGCGCTGCCCGGTAGGGGAGAAGGCTCGTAGGGCGCGGACCGTCCGGGAAAAGCTTGGCGGCCCGGGTTTTCGGCGCGTTCAACTTCCGTTCACCCACCGGGGGTCCGCGGGGCAACAGGCAAATTGGTGTCGCCGCTGGGGCAGCAGGCGCTTTAGACTAAGACAGGCTATCCCCCACAGTAAGGACCACTGCAGTGGAATTCGACGGGCATCCGCAGGCCATCGCCGCTCTGGACGAGATGAAGAAATTCAACGACGTCCTCGAGGGCGCGCTGAAGGCGAAGGGCACCGGATCCTTTACCGCCAAGGACGACACCGAGACGGTCGAAGTGGTCACCAACGGGGACATGTGCATCACGCAGGTGTGCATCGAGGACGGCCTGCTGCGACTGGGAGCCGACAAGGTGGAGGATCGCATCAACGAGGCGTTGTCCAGGGCCCAAGCCAAGGCGACGGCAGCCAACGAGGCCATGTACGGGGCGACTTTCGAAGCGCTGGCCGGGATTGTCCAGTCCATGGCGCAAATCGTCGGCGAGTAGTCGCGGCACCTCAGCACCGCGGGCTGACAGGCGAGCGCGGTCGAGTCGTGCAGCTGTTCGTGGTGGGGCCGCCGAGGTCCGGGATGACGATTGTCACCCAATTTCTCAACCGCCACGGCGACATCGAGATCTTCGACGAGATCGATCTGATCCACGTCGACCGGGGGCTGGCCGTCGGCACACTGGGTGCATTCCTCCTCGAGCGCGGAATGTACGAGGCCTACCAGCAACGAGCCCGGGAAACCAGCGACCCTGCCGTCGCTCTGCGCGCGACCATGACCGAGCTCGCCCACCCGCACCGGATTTGGGGCGAGAAGAACCCCAGGTATGCGACCGAACTGGCTACCGTGCGCCGCATCTTCCCGGAGTCGATAATTCTGTTCGTCCTGCGAGATCCGCGAGACATCGTGAATTCCTGTCTGCTGCATCGAGATTCGCCCATGCGTGCCGACACTGATTTCTGGATCGCCGACACCGTGACCGAAGCTCTGACCCTGGTGTGGCGCTGCCTCGAGCCGCTGACGGCCTGGAAACCCGAAGTCGTCGCGGTGCGTTACGAGGCATTCACCGCTCGCCCGGCAGCGGTGCTCGATGCGGTTCTGGGTGCGTGGGGGCTGAACTTTTCCGATTTCGCCACCCCGCTCGCCCACCCGGCGCCGCCGACGGCGGGCGACCACCAGTTCTTCCGGGAGGGCGTAGCGCTGCCATGGAAAATCGGCAACTTGTCTCCGTTGCGCCCCAAGTCATTCCCACGCGAGCGGATCGACGCCGACGATCCCGCCTGGCTCGACGTCGACGCCCTGGCCCGGCGCTTCGGCTACCACTGAGCGGCCCGAGATGAGTTTTCAGCGAGGCGATCTCAGGGGCCTGTTGCGGGCGGAAAGGCCCGCAGTATGTTTCGTCACCAATATCGGCGACGCGATGCTGACGCTGCCGACGGCTCGGGCGCTGGGCGAAATGTTCAGTGAACCAATCACGTGGATCTGCCCGAAGGTCGCCTTCGACTTGTGCTTCGGCGAGACAAGTCCCCGGCTGGTCGATATCACGGGGCTGCCGCTAACCGGAACCCCACCGTTACCCGGAGTACCGGAACGCCCGGTCGATTACGAGGCGTTGGCCGAAGAGATCGGCGCTGTCGATCTGTTCATCGATACCTTGCCATGGAATGCATTGTCAGAAATCGTGATCCGGCCGCTGCGGAAACACCTGGCGCCCACGACCAGCATCGGCTTCGCATCCGACGGTGGGTACGATGTCGTGGTCCCCAAAGCCCAGTGCCATGCGGCCGACCTAACGTTCGCGTTGGCGCGCCTGTTCGATCCGACGCTGCGGATCGAAGATTACGCGCAGCCGGTGCCCGTGCCGCCGGAGGCGCAGCGGCAAGCGCAATTGATGCGCGCCGCGGTGCCCGCGGGAGTCAAGGTCCTCGTCGTGCATGCCGACACCAACTGGACCGAGAAACGCTGGCCCATCACTCAGTTCATCGACGTGCTGAACGGCTTCCTGTCGCGGCACCGCGATTACGTGGCGTGGGTTGTCGGGTTGGGACACGAGGGACTGAATGCCGGGCCCGAGCGCGAGCGCATCTTTCCCCAGCTCGGCCTGCCCCTGGATCTGACCATGGGCCTGGTCGCCAGTGCCGATGCCTTCGTGGGGATCGATTCCAGCATGCTGCATGCTGCCGATCTGGCCCGCGTCCCCGGCGTCGGCCTGTTCGGTCCCACCCGCGCGGCAACATGGGGCTTCAGATTCGCGCCGCACCGGCATGTCGAGATGAGCACCATGGCGGACATCACCGCCGCGCAGGTACTCGGTGCGATGGAAGATCTTGTCGCAGAGCAGGTAGGTTTGTCGGGTTGAGTGACATGACAGTTCTGCAGGACGGGCACTCGTCACCCGCCGATCGTGAAGTGCTGAGCCGCTTGCTGGCGGCTCGCAATCCCGTCGTGTACTTCTCCACCCATATCGGGGACTCGGTGCTGCTGTTGCCGACGTTGCGCGCGCTGGCCGAAATGTTCACCGCCCCACTGACGCTGATGTGTCCCAAGGCCACCTTCGACCTGTGTTTCCGCGAGGTGAGTCCCCGGCTGGTCGATATCACCGGAGTGGCACCGTACGGGCCTCCCGTGGGACCGACCCCCTCGACCCGGATCCTCGACTACGACGCCCTGGTGTCGGAGATCGGCGCCGTGGACGTATTCCTCAACGCCGTGCCCTGGGATATCCCCTCGAACGGTTTCATCAGGGCGTTGTGGCGGCGGATGGCGCCCGCGACGAGCATCGGCTTCCCTACCGACGACGACTACGACATCGTCGTCCCGCGAGACGTGCAACATTCCGCCGACCTGACGTTCAAGTTGGCCCGCTTCTTCGACCCCGGCCTGCGCATCGAGGACTACGCGTGGCCGCTGGCCCTCCCGCCGGCCGTGGCCGCGGAAGCCCGAGCCGTTCGCGCGGCTGTGCCCGCCGGGGGCAAGGTGCTCGTCGTGCACGGCGACGCAGCCTGGGCCGAGAAGCGTTGGCCCGCAACCCGATTCATCAAGGTACTGGACGAGTTCCTATCGCGTCACCGCAATTTCGTGGCGTGGGTTGTCGGGATGGGCCACGAGGAGCTCAATGTCGGGCGCGAGCGAGCCCGCGTTTTCCCCAAGCTTGGACTGCCGTTGGATATGACCATGGGTCTGGTGGCCAATGCGGACCTCTTTGTGGGTGTCGATTCCTCGATGCTGCATGCCGCCGACCTGGCGGCGGTGCCCGGAGTCGCGTTGTTCGGCCCGACCGACCCGGCGCTGTGGGGGTTCCGGTTCGCGCCACATCGGCACGTCGACATGAGCACCATGGCCGACATCACCGTCGATGCGGTGCTTGGCGCGATGGAAGATCTGGTCCGGCCCGAGGTCATAGGTCGAGCCGACGTATCCGACGATTCGGCCGCCGAGGACCTGCTCTGCGCGGTACACCGGTTCCACGACACCGCGCTGGCATGGCACGAAGACGACACCGCGGCCGCATCGGACGAGGCCAGCATTGCGGCCAAGGCCCTAGACCTGCACGCGATGAATTTCGCCCTCTGGCACCACGAAGACGCGGTGCGCCGCCCGGGCGTCGGTGTCCACGAGATAGCGGACCGAAAACGTCGCATCGACGCCATCAACGCCAGGCGCAACGCGGCCATCGAGGACATCGACGTGGCGCTACTCGACCGCATCGCGCAGAACCCGGCTGCGCCGCTACACACCGAGACCCCCGGCACCATCGTCGATCGGCTCTCCGTGCTGACGCTGCGCATCGCGCATTCACATCGCTTGGCGGAGCCGGCCGCACGGCTCGCGGTGCTCGAAGAGCAGTACGCCGACCTGCGCGGCGGACTCGAGCAACTTCTCGACCGGCTGCGGGCCGGCGCGGTGCGATTCAAGCGGTATCGACAATTCAAATCCGCTGAGTCACAACGCTACTGCGACCTGTTTGAGGGCCGCGAGCGCTGATGCTTCAGTAGGCCGCGGCCCGCCACCACTGCGCCCAGTCCAGATAGGGATCCTTGTGCTCTTCGTGCTGAAGATGCAGTGCCAGCGACGGTATCGGCGTGAACAGAGCGACCTGCTCTCGCCAGATCCTGTTGATCGTGGACGCCTCGAAAATGTGGTGCTCCTGTCCGTACGGCGTGCTGGAATAGCGGGCGAGCAGATCGAACAGCTCCCAATTGCGCTCTAGCGTGGCGATTTCCACCCAGCACGTGTTCGTGGTGTGGGTGTTGGTGCGCCAGTGCCGGTGGGTGCCATACACGACGCTGCAGTTCTCCCGGCTGAAGATGGGACTGCAATAATTCCTCGGGTCGTCGTACGGGTGCAGCGCTACCTCGCGCCCGCCGAGCCGCTCCCGGAACAACAGATGGGCGCCGAGCATCTCGGCTACCGCCGAAGGGCCGTGCAGGTAGTCGTCTTCGACGAAATAGACGAGTTCGCGGGCGTCGTCGCGGGCCCTGGAGAAGGATGCCAGACATGACGCGTTGTATCCCCGATCGGCGAGGGCGATGAATTCGACTGGATATCGGCACTTTTGGAGTATCCGATGCAAAGTTGGCAGAACATCGGGGGAGGAGTGGTCGTCGAACACCCGCAGCACAATGTCGCCGTCGGCGTGATTGATCGACGTGACCAGCGATTGCGCGCAGCGCAGCATGATCTCGCTTTTGGGCGCAGCGACGTAGCGGTGCGCGCCGTGCACGCTGATGTCGGAGTGAGTCTGCAGGTGGATGTCGAGCTTCATGCGGCACGCAGCATCTCGCGAAAGACCTCGGACCAAGCCGAATCCGACCCGTCGGGGAGCTTGCCGCGGAAGTAGTCCTTCTGCCAGCCGGCCTGCCGCGCGGCCGATCCCGGGCGCTTGAGGTCCTCATTGAAGTGACGGCGACCCGATCGCCACGCGTCGTAGGACATGCGAAACTCGTCGGGAGCCGCGGCGATCGACACAATCCTGGGCTCGAATTCCTCGAGCTCGCCGCGCCGCTGCGGTACCGACAGGCACACCGGCTCGCCCTTCTCGAAAGTCGCCCACAGCCGTGGCCGAGTGAACTTCCAATTGACCGTGCCGATCAGGGCGACCCGGTGCATCAACCGATGCTCGCCATCGTCGACGGCGCGGTGCTGGGTGGCGTAGTTGTCCCATATCCCCACGTCACCCTGCTCCCACTGCCAACCAATAGTTTTTTCGGGCAGCGTGATCCGCGACTGCCATCGCGGTGGTCCCTTCTGAGTATGCCCGTCTCGAATATACCCAGCCGCAGCTGTTCTCGCGGATTGACCAGCGCCGCGGGAATGCGATACTTCTCGCCATCAGACCCGGCGCGCCGCTGTTAATGTTGCGCGGTGGGCTTTTATTGGATCGAGAACCGCACCGAGATAAAGGTACGAAACTATTTCTCCGAATCGGATTGGCGACGCAATGCCGTCGGCGAGCTCATGGCGCGCCGGGTGGACACCGTTCTCGACGTGGGAGCCAATTCAGGCCAATATGCGACCGGCCTTCGGCAGGCCGGATTCGATGGCCGTATCATTTCGTTCGAACCGCTATCGGCTCAATTCGCCCGGCTGACCCGCAGTTCGGCGGCGGATCCGCGGTGGGATTGTCGGCGTTGCGCCCTGGGGGATTTCGACGGTACGGTCATGCTGAATGTCGCCGGCAACGGCGGCGCCAGCAGCTCCATCCTCCCTATGCTGGGCAGGCATCGACAGGTCTTTCCCCAGGCAAATTACGTTGGCACGCAACAAGTCGGCATCCGCAGGCTCGACGCGGTGGCGCCCGAACTCTTGCGGCGAGACGACGCGGTATTTTTGAAGATCGACGTTCAGGGATTCGAAAGGCAGGTCGTTTCCGGGGCCATTTCGACAATTAACGAACATTGCGCCGGAATACAGTTGGAGCTCTCATTCGAAACCCTGTACGAGGGCGATATGCTCATTGACGAGGCGCTCCGGTTGATGGAATCCCTGGGTTTCGAATTAGCCGGGGTGGCGCCCGGCTTTATCGATGTACGCAATGGTCGTGTGTTGCAGGCGGACGGGGTGTTTTTCCGTGCCGAAAATCGGCGGTATACGCCGCGATCCACGCCGCACGGCGGCAGTCAACGCCGACATCCGCGATAATGGACCCCCGGTAAAATCCCGGCGCCCGTAGTTGAACGGGTGATGTCGAGTGGATTAATTTCGAGGCGACCCGGCGGAGTCGAACTCGTCGGGTTAAACAATGCACCGGAAAACCGTGCTAGCGGAGGTGGCAAGGTGCAAAATCGGCGCGCAGCGGCCCCGATTGGTGCATTACGATTGCATTCGGTGGCGGTGCCCCGCTGCGCCGTTCGCTTGGCACGGCACAACGAAAGGGGTCGTCGGTGAGTGCACGGCACGTCGGCGATGCCGTCGCCGGACCGGCGGTTGCGTGGTCAAGCGAGACGGCGAGCAAGTAGCCCGCGGAGATACGTGGCGACGATGAGCAAGACACCCCACGGCGGCGGGCCGGCTGCGCGGCGTTGCGGCACAACGCGATCGGCACTTCGCGGCATCGTCACGAGCATGATGGCGTGGGCATGAGGAGGGCTGAGCGGATATGACGCAGTCGCTGAACGTCGAATACCAAGAACTTATGGCGCGGGCTGACGAAATCGACGCGCCATTGCCCAAGTTGCCGGTCGGCAACCCACAAGCGCCGTGCAGCCTCGCATTCGTCCGTGATGCCGCAGTGCAAATCGCGATCAACGCCGACTCATTGCGGCTGTACATTCAAGCGTGCCAGCGCGAATGGAGCGCTCTCGCGAAATCGTTGCGGACCGCGGCCAAGGCGTACGAGGAGGTCGATGAGGGCGCGGCGGACGACATCAACGCCGTCGCTATGGATGGCAGGTCGAGCGCCCCGAATGGCACGGTGGCCGCGGTCGGCGAGGACCAGATGTCGCTCATGTGCGACCCGGACGACATCCCGCCGCCCCTGCCCCCGCCCCCGCCGCCCCCGCCGTTCGAGTATCCGTACTACGAGGTGCGGCAGGCGGCGAGGGACATCGAGACTCCGGATCAGGGCGCCGCGTTCAGAGCCTGTGCCGCCGATTGGAATAAGTACCAGCTGGAGTTCCAGCAATTGGCCTACCGCTTCCGGCCGTTCCTGAACTGGGAGGGTGATGCCAGGGCGGCCGTCGAGTCGAACTTCAATTCACAGAAGCAGTGGATATACGGCATGGTGACGTTGTGCACGACGCTGGCCAAGCAGGCGCAGATGGTCGCCGACGCGCACAAGAAAGTGGCCGCCATCAGCTATGACGGGCAGGGGCATCCGTACCCCGTCTTCGACAACCGCTCAACTGGAGACCAACATCCCACGGCGTACGAAGTATCGCAGTGTGATTATTGGTACAAATATTATGTACAAAACAAAAGTCCGTACTTGTATATGGCTCTCGACTGGTACAAGAATTTGCAGACAAGGTCCGAGACGGCATTATCCACGTACATTTCAAGCGCCGGCATTCCGCTGGCGCCGTTGAATCCGACCGCCCCGTATGGCGCCTACATCTACACCGAGCCCGGTGCGGCCGACGATCCCGGCAACATCGACATTCCTGACACGTACGATCCCTCGTCCAACATGCCCATGACGCCCGCGCTCCCGATGATGCCGTCGGCCGGCATGGGTGGCGGCGGTACGCCGGCGGCACCCGATGCTCAGGCGATGGTGAACGACGCGATGAAGAAAGCCGGCCTCGGTGGAAAGGGCGCTGGCGCAGTCAAACCCGCCTCACTGGGCGGCGGAGGCGGAGTGCCCGGCATACCCGGAATGCCGTTGCAGGGCGCGGGAGAAGGAGGGGATGCGGCGTCGCGACCCGCGGCCGCGGCACCGGGGGCGGCAACGGCAGGGTTGGGCAAGGGACTGCCGGGAGCGGGAGCCGGCGGAGGCATGGGCGGCGGAATGCCGATGGGAGGTGCCCAGGGCAAGCAAGACGGCGGAAAGGGTAAACGGGTGCAGGCCGCCGATGGCGACGAGTCGCTCTACACCGAGGAGCGCGCATGGACCGAGGGCGTCATCGGCAATCGTCCGCGCAAGGGCCCGGGCGAAAAGCAATGACTTGTACAGACAACGTAAATGCGTCCGATTTTGCCGCAGTTCGCCTGTCCCAGGCTCGATTACGCTGAATGAACGACATCTCCGGCACCCGCCGAAGCCTTGACACGTGGCCCGGACAGCCGGCCCGCCCAGCGTACGGCGACGTCCGGATCCGGCAACCCGCTAGCGCGGAGGAGTAGTTCATGGGCGTCACGAAGCCAACGGGCGGGTATGCCGAGCCGATGCTGGATCCGGGCGGCTGGCCCGAGGCAGATGAGCAGATGTTCTATGACAGGGCCCAGCAGTACACCCAGGTTTTCCGGCAGGTGACCGATGTCTTGGAGACCTGCCAGTTGCAGCGGGCGCGGATCTTCGAGGGCGGGGTCTGGTCGGGTGCCGCCGCCGATGCCGCCAACGCCGAACTCCGCACGCTCATCGACGGATTGACCGTTCTGCAAAATGGTCTCGTCACCGTGATCACCTGGCACAAGTACGTCGCCCAGACGCTCGTGTCGGCCAAATCCGACGTCGCCGACAACATTGTCGAGGCGCACCGGACGATCGCCCAGATCGAGCAGGACCCCAGCCTGGAGGCCGACGAGCGAACTCTGCAGATCAACACGGTGGTGAGCACCACGCACGGCGCCAACGTCAGCATCGTCGAGGGCACCGCCGCCCAGATCTTGGTGAGCAAGTCGTGGAAGCCACCGCCCACCGCCCTGCAGGACCTGCTCGACCAGAAGACACCTCCGCCGGTCAGTGTCCCGAACGCTCCCGTGGTTCCGCCGTCCCGGCCCGCGCAGCCGGCGCCCGTCGCGCCGGGCACGGGAGGGCTGACACCGCCCGGCACGCCCGGAGCGGGATCGCCCACCGGGCCCGGCACCCCGCCGCTGGACGGCGGCGGTCTGCAGCCGTCTACTCCGTTGACGCCGACCACGCCCGGGCCGCCGGGCGGTTCGCAGCCGCTGACGCCGGTCGGCCCGGCACCCGTCGCGCCGGGCACGGGATCCAGCGGATCCCTGGCTCCGGCCACCCCGGCTACGCCGTTGAGCCCGCCCGCCGGGACGCCACCGCATGGCGGGGGTGCCGGTGGCGCCAAGGGCGTGACCCCGGCGTCGGCGACGGCGGGCGTCTTACCGGCATCGGCGCGGGGCGCGGAAGCAGGGACGGGTGCGCCGGGCGGCGCGGCCGGCGTGCCGGCCGCAGCCATGGGAGCCGGCGGACCGGGAGCCGGCGGATCGGGTGGCGGCGGTTCAAGCGGCAGGTCGGGTGGGTCCGTCGGCCAGGGCCCCGCCGACAAGTCGGCCGGCACGAAACCGGCGGCCAGCTCGCGTACCGCGGGCAAGAGCAAGCCGCGGGCCCAGTCAATGCATCCTCAGCATGCCGACGACGGGGAAGTCGGCGTGATGCCGGGTCCGGTCATCCCGGTCTCGGCCGCACGGGCCGAGCGTGACGCGGTCGCAGAGGCGGCGACGGCGGACGCGTCGCGCCGTGCCGGTCCCGACCCGCTGCAGCTGGCCCGCCGAATCGGGGCCGCGCTCAACGCACCCGACGCCGGCGGCGTGCTGGACCTGGGGTTCTTCTGGGTGACCGCGGTGACCACCGACGGCGCGATCGTGGTGGCGAATAGCTATGGGTTGGCATACATCCCCGACGGGGTGCGGTTGCCGGAGAAGGTCCACCTCGCCAGCGGCGACGAGGCGATCCCGGCCACCGAACGGGCGCGCTGGGCGACCTATCCGGTGCTGGCCGTGCGGGGTTGGGCGGATCACCACAACAAGCGGCTCCGGGCGGTTATCGGCACCGAGGAGCAGTTGGCGAATTCCGACGCCGGGGTCGCGACGATCGTGTTGAAACCGGATGACATCCCGGACTCCGGTGACATGCTCGGCCGGTCCCGCTTGGAGGTCGTCGATGTCGAAGCGGCCGAACTGCTGACGGCGATGCCCGATGCGCGTCTGGCCGAGCTGCTGCCGCCGGCGCCGGCGGGGGCCGAGCCGGTGGCCGACCTGGTGCCTGCGCCTGCGGAGATCGTCGATCCCGAGGCGGCAGCGGTGCTCGTCGCGCCGAGGGCCGGGGCGCAGCTGATGGGGCAGCTGCTCGCCCAGATGCCGTCACCGGAGCCCAGTGCCAACGCGCCGGGCGACGATCGATTCATCCTGTGGTTCGAGGTGATGAAACCGTTGGCCAGCACGGCAACCGGCCGCCAAGCTGCGCACTTGCGCGCATTTCAGACCTACGCGGCGCACGCCGAAGAGGCCCTGCTGCGGGAGGCGCATACCGCGGACGAGCCGGCGGCTCAGCGCGGCGCGATCGCGGACTGGCTGTACTGGAAATATCTCAGCGGACTGCTCAACGCCGCCTTGGCCGATCCCCGGATCCTGAGCCCGACGTAGGCTACGCGGTTTCCGCGGGCGCGGCCGTCGGCCGGTCGCCGGTGGTCGGCTGCACCGGGGCGCTACCCGCCCCCTGCCCGCCGGACGCCGCGCCATCGGCCGTCGTTGCGTCGACCAATTGCGCTTCGCCAGAGGGCTTTTCGTCGGGTTTGGTGCTGCCGTCCCTTTTCGTTTCGTCCGCCAGCTTCGGCGGCGATGCGCCGGCATTCGCCGCGCTCCCGGCCTGTTGCACGCTCGACATCACGCCCTGCATTCCCTGCGAGATCGGTTGCATCCCCTGCATCATCGCGGACACCTGGCTGAAATCGATCGGGTTCGGCGCCGGGGCCGGTTTTTGGCCGGCGTCCTTGTTGTCGTCTTTCTTGTCGCCCTTTGCGTCGTCCGGGGTGGCCGGCGTCCGGGCGGTCGCCGCACGTGCCGGCTGTTCGGTCGGCGCGTGCGTGGAATCGCCGGCCCCCAGGAACTGGACTGTAGCTACGTGCGCGCCAAGAAGCTGATCGGTCTCGGCGTACTTGTCGGCGGCGGCGACGATCTTCGATCCCGTATTCTCAAAGGCGGCTTGCACATCCGACAACCCAGCGGTCACCGGTGATTCGATGATCGGCATCGTCACGTTGATCGCGGCGGATACGGAATCCGATCCGGTCGTCGAGATCGGCGGGGGCGCCGCGGGCAACACCTGGTCGCGCAACGTGATTCCCGAGGTCTTCAGCCGGGCGGGATCAACCACCAGTGGTTCACTCATTGTCCGGTCCTTCCACGTGGACATCCCATGTGAGAGATTTTACGTCGCACAGCCGCATACCAAGTGCAGCAATAGATCTCGCCGCCTCAGCTGACTCAGAACTGGATGTTGCGGACGGTGTCATAGATGCCGGTTATCCACAGCAGCAGGGGCAAGATGGCCGCGATAACCGCGCCGTCGAACAATTCGAGAGTCCGTTTCATCACTGGCGTGATCCGGCGAACCCCGCGCGCCGCACCGACCACGGCCAGCGTCACCAGGCTCGCCACGCACAAGATCGTCAGAAACAGCCACGCGCTGTGGGGATACCAGATGCACAATCGTGCCGTCACGCCGACCGGAATGGCCACGGCGGCCGCCAGCAGGGACCAGGCACACCAGGGCTCCGCGTAGAGGCGCGCCCGGAAGGAGCACATCAGCGTGGCCAGCCCGGCGACCACCAGGGTATGCACGAAGAAGTGTCCGCGCACCAGCACGGCGAGCACGCCGACCGCAAGAAACAGGGTGCCCGCGGTGACGAACCCGATCAGCAGCTGTTTGGCCAGATGACTGCGTTCGGTGAGCCGCAGGGCGGACGCCGGCACCGACGCCATGATGGCCTGCCAGGTCCGCGTCTCCTTGTCTGCTCCGGCATCATCGGCCTCGACCGCGTCGAGCAGTTCGTCGTGGTCCACCGTTTCGCCGGGAGCGGGGATCGGCGGCAGCGCGATCCGTGCAACGACGACGGTCAGCTTGGCCGCATTCGTTACGGTGAACAACCCGAATACGATTGCGCCGGCCGGTATCCAGTGCTGCCAGCCGTATCCCCATGCCACGGCGGCCGCGGTGACCGCAGTCCCGGCCACTGCGGTGAACGCGGCGATCTCGACACGTCGACGAGGCCCGCCCCGGGTCAACAGCGTCAGAAACAGGACCGCTGCGGCGGCACCGGCGTACTGGGGAGGCCCTAGCGAGGCCACGCCGCGCGGCCGCGGGATGGCCAACCCCACCGCAACTACGATCAGCGGAAACGCGCTCGCCAGCAGGCTTTCCCCAAAGCTCGCGTTTCGGTAGAACCTGTCGGCGGCCCAGCTGCCCACCAGAAAGAGGGCTCCCGCTATCCCCAGCGCCAGCGGCCACCAGATGTACCGCCCGGTGCTCGCCCAGGTGAACGCCGCGATCACGGTGATGGCCAGGGTCATCGCCGGAATGGCCACCCCGACAAAGCGGTTCAGGGCAGCCCGGTCGAATTCCGGTGATTCGTCGAGCACCGCGATCGCGTCGATGACGTCCTCGACGAGCGGTCGGTACCGCTCGGTGCGACTCACCGGCACCAACGTCAGCAGCGACCCGTCGACGACGACCGCGTCGTCGAGCGACTGGTCGGCCGGCAGCGGTGGAGCCCCCGGGCGTGCGAACGTCCAGGCGCCCTGCGCGGCGAAGTCGAAGCCGGCCAGGACATCCGCCGTCGTTTCCCCGATCAGGTCGGCCAACACCGCGACGGTGTCGTCGATGTAGGTCTCTATGGCCGCGGCGGAGGGCAGCACGACATCGGTCATTCGCCGGCCGGTGAGGATCGTCACCCGGGTGCTCGCCGGCTTTGCGGGGCTTGCGGGTGCGGCGGCCCCCGCACCGGCGGCGGCATCAGTAGCGGTGGGTGCGCTCAACGGCGTTCACTCCTGTCGAAATCGTCCGACAATCCTGCAGCTAGCTCGAAAATCCTACGCTTGTACGCGGAATCCAAAAGGGCCAACTGAATCTCCATTCCTGTCGCGATGTGCTTGTCCCAGGGCAACACGATGACCCGGCCCGGTGGCACATACTGCTCGAATTGCCCAACCAACTCGGCGACGGCGATGTTGGTGTCCCCCGGGGAGACGTGGTTGATGACCACGCATGCGCGGGCGAGCAGCTCGTGGTGGCCGTGGTTGCGCAACCAGTCGATCGCGACCGCGGCCTGCCGGGCGCCGTCGATCGATGCGTTGGTCACGATCACCACGGCCGAGGTCGTGGCGAGCACTCCGCGGGTCACCGGGTCGAACAAGCCGGCGCCGCAATCGGCCAGCACCAGGTTGTAGAACCTCGACACGGCATCGGCCGCCCGGTGCCAATCGGCCTCGCTGAAGGCCCTTCGGGCCGTCGCGTAGTCCTGCGCCGGCAACACCTCCAGATTGACGGCGTTCGCGCTGGTGTGCGTGCGGACATCGTTGTAGTGTGTTAAATCCTTGTCGGCCAGCAGGTCCGCGATGGTGGCGGTGGACTGGCGCCCGGCCCGATCGGCGAGGTTGCCACAACTTGCATCGGCATCGAAAGCCAGGACCCGATCGCGCCGCACCTGTGCGAAGACCGAACCCAGCGCGACCGTCACAGTCGTCTTGCCGACGCCACCCTTGAGACCGAGGATCGCGATCTGATACGCACCGCGGGGATTGCGCCGAATCCGGGCACGTAGATCCTGGTCGTATTTCTCGTCGCGGGACAGCCCGAAATTGATTCGCGTCAGCCGATGGACCCAGCGTCGCCAACCCCGCCGAGAGACCATTCTTGGTGGCGATTTTTTGCGGGGCTCGACGGCAATATGAGAAACCGCACCCGGCGCACGTTGGTCATCGGTGACCGCCCTTGCCGGCGAACCATGTTTCGCTGCAACGGGTCTGGTGGGCGCCGCGGGCGATGGCGGGCGTGCGACGTCCGCAGGCGGGCGCGGACGGCTCGGCGGCGGGGGACCCTGACGTGCCCGTCGCGGACGCTGGTCGGCGGCCGCGGGGTCGATCGGGGGTCTGAGTCGCGCAGCGGGGTGCGGGATCTTGGGTCGGGGTGCTGGCCGGTGATGCGGATTGACCGGCGGGGGCGGGGGCGCCGCGTGGCCATTGGACTTGGCTGGGCGGCGCGCTGGCATGGACTGGGTGCCCGCGTCGAGGCCCGAATTGACGTCAAAGCCCGATTCCACGGTCTCATCGGGGATTTCGTTCGCTTCAGGGGCCACAAAGAGCTGGCCGTAGTCGACCGGCATCGGGGGGCGCGGGGTTTCGGGTGGTTGTGGCGCGGGGTGTTCCCAGTCGACCGGCATCGGCGGTGGCGCAGGACCATTGGGTTGAGGTGGGGTTGTCGACATCGGCGGCGCGGCTGGCGCTGCGAGATCGAAGCCGGAATCGATATCGAAGCTCAATTCGGCGGCCGCGTCATCGCTTGGCCCCCCCGCGGGCGGCCGGAACAGCCGGTCGTAGTCGGCCGCCATGACAACCTCTCAAAAATCATCCCGATGGCGAAATACGGGAAGAGGCGAGTTCTCCCATCAGGTTGAACTCGCCTGATCCCCGTGTTTCGACCTCGTACGCCGATCTAGGTGAACATCCCGGTGACGCCAGACTCCGTCTGGGCCATCGTCTGACCGGCCTCGCTGATCCGCTGCGACAGAGACTGCAACGAGTCGTTGAGTTCCTTCGACGTGTTGTCCCAGTTGTGCTGGACGGCCTGGTAAGCCTCGGAGCCGCTACCGCCCCATGCCTCGGCGAGCTTGCCGAGCGACTGCTTGCCCTCGTCGAGCAGACCGTGGACGGTCTGCACCGCGCCCGCGATCGAGCCCGCGCCGGCTTCGATGCCGCCGAAGTTCCATGACTGATGTTCCGACATAGTTTTTCTCCGCTCTTTGTGGAAGTTAAGGGTGTTCGGATCAGAAGTTCATCTGTGACGACAGCGAGCTGGCCTGCTCTTCGTCGGCACGCTGGTAGTGGATTCCGGCCTGGCTGACGCTGTGCGAAATGTCGCCGAGCGCCTTGATCTGTGCCGTGCCGGCCTCGTGAAAGCGCTGCAACGCTTGCTGCGTCGCCGTTCCGGCCTGGCCCACCATGTGGCTGGCCAATTCACCACCGGTCTGCTCCACCCCGCTGATGACCCGCTGAAGCTCGCCGGAGATCCGGTCGAAGTTGGCGGCCTCCGCGCTCAGGGTCGCGGCATCAGTTCTCATCTCTGCCATGTTGACTACTTTCTGTGTGCACTGGCCTCACCATTTGATGGCAAGTCTTCCGGCCCGGCCGGCCGGGAAGCCTGTGGTTGTTCGCGATCACCAGTCCTCGCCCTCGTCGAGCAGGTCGTCGTGGACGACCTCGTCGTCGTGTGGTTCGGCCAGTGCTGTGGGGGCCGTCAGTCCGGGTTTCGCCGCGGCGCCGGATTGTGAGCCCTGACCCAGCGCGCTCATCGGGGCAGCGCCGCCCGTCCCCGCCGAGGCGGCTCCGGCCGCCGCACCGCCGGACGTGGCCGGCTGGGCGGGCTTGTCGAGCAACGCACTCATCATCGAAGTGCGCGCCGAAGTTCCGCCCTGCCCGGGCAGCGCCTCCGAGTGCATCAGGCCCATTCCCACGCGGGGGCCCGATCCGCCTGCCAGTGGGTGGCTGGACAGCGGCGGCGCGCCGAGCAAGCCCACCTGCGGGTGGTCCTTGCCGGCGATGTCGGGCAGCTTGCCGCCGCCCAACAGATTGTCGCCCATGCCGGCCGGGCCGCCGAGGCTTCCGACCTGACTCGACAACGACGACATCATCTGCTGAAACGGCTGCGTCAATTGCTGCATCGGTCCGCCCAACTGGCCAAGGCCCTGCACTACCTGCGAAAGTTGTTCCCCGCTAACGGCATTGGGAATCGAGACCGGGACATCTTCCGCGCCGTCGGCCGCTGCCAGCGTGCGCAACGCCGCCGTCGAGGCTTCGGATGCCGAGAACGTGCCCAGAGCTTGGGCCGCCACCGCCTCGCCGACCCCAGGCACAACGATGGGTTTCATCGCCGGAAGCGGCTCGAAGACCGTGTTGACCATGGTCTCGGCCGCGTAGATGTCCATCGCGCCGCCAGCCTGGTTCCACATCCGGACGAAGTAATCCGCTTCGTTGAAACCGATTGGCATCGTGTTGATTCCGAAAAAGTTGGTGGCCGTCAGAACCGTGTGCGTGATGTGGTTGACCGCGATCTCCGGAAGGGACGGTGTCATAGCCAATGCCTTGGTGTACGCGGCCGCCTGCGCCTCGGCCTGCATGGCACGCTTCCGCGCCAGCTGCGCCGCCGTCTGCAACCAGGTGATCATCGGTGTGGCCGCGGCGATCGCACGATCGCTGCCCGCTCCGGTCCACACCGCCTTGAGGGACGCCAGGCTTGCGGCCAACTCGGCGGCCTGCGCGTCGAGCGCGGCACCCAGCGCGGTCCAACCCGCGGCAGCCTGGAGCATCGGCGCCGGCCCCGCCCCGGCCATCAGCCGTGCGGTGTTCAGCTCCGGTGGCATGGCGTGCCACAGCATGGCTCGGTCTCCCCTGGTTGCGTGGTCGGGCGTGGTCGGTTTTTGCGGTTCGCTGTTACGCCAAAGTTTCGATCGCATAGACGGCACGAGTTACGTTGCACTTTCCGCCGTCCTTTTCAAAGTATTTGTGAATTAATATCAAATTCTGAGTGAACATGAGCCATTTCTTTTGTGGCCGGAAGCCTAATCGCACAACGCAGTCTCCGGCCCGGTGTATCGCGATTCAGTTCCGGTTCTTGTAATGGCGTCGAGATAATCCTAACCGCCCCCGGGGGGTGCCGGATGCACTTCTTCCGGGGGATCGATGTAGACGGCCTGCACGACCTCCTTGCCGTCCGGGCTAACCAAAAATCCCTGGCCAGCTGGTCGCTTCTTGACCTGGAGATCACGTGACGGGAAGTCCTGCTTGTCGCCGGACAGAAACAGCGTGGGAGATCCCGCCCCGTAGGCGGCACCGACGAACTTATCCATCGTCGCCTTATACGCTTGGCTCATTTGGCAGGTGACAATGATGTGCAATCCGATGTCCGGAGCGGCCGGTAACAATGGTGCCAAAGGCCCCATCGGAGGCATCCCCGCGGCCGCGCCGACGATCATGTGCCAGTCGTCGACCAAAAGCACGACATCGAACCCTTTCCACCATGACCGAGAGCGCAATTGCGCGGTGGTCAGGTCGGCGGGCGGCAATCGCTTTTGCAGATTGGTCGCCAGCGCCTTGATGGACTCGTCCAGCGAGGGCGCATTGCGGTTGATGGCACCGGCAGCGAGCAAGTGGCTATCCGGCACGGCATCGAGCAGGCCGGAGCGGTAGTCGGCCAGCATGAAGCGCACCTGGTCGGGGCTGTTGCGGGCGCAGATGGCACGCGAGATGGCATGGGCGATGGTCGTTTTGCCGGATTTGGCAGCGCCAAAGATCAGCAGGTGCGGTGTCGTGTACATGTTCGCGTAGGCCACCGACAGGTCGGCCTCGCGCAAACCGATCGGTATCGTCCAACGAGTCCGGTAATCGGAATCCGGGCCGGGCGGGTGCGGGTCGAGTTCGTAGAGATGGATGCGTTCCGGCAACACCCGGACGCGCGGCGCCTTTTCGTTGGTCAGCGACGCGATGTGGTTCACTGCCGTCGTCATCGCCTCGACCAAGCCCTCGGCGCTGTGCACCCCGTCGAGCCGGGGCACGCCCATCATCAGGTGGTGCTTTTCGATCGACATCGCGCGGCCGGGTCGGTTCGCCGGGATGTCACGCGTGGCGCGGTCGATCTGGGTGTCGTTGACATCCCCGAGCCGGAATTCGATCTTGGTGCCGAGGTAGTCCCGCACCCGCGACTTCAGTTCTGTCCAGCGCGGCGTGGTGATGATGGTGTGGACACCGAATGACAGGCCCTGGGCGGCGAGGTTCTGGACGTGGGTCTCCAGCTCGGGGAATTCGCCGACGAATGCCGGCCACCCGTCGATGACCAGGAACACGTCGCCGAACGGATCCGAGGCGACCGGCTGATCGGGGTCGCTGCGCAGCTGGCGGTAGGACGCAATGGAACCCACCCGGTGCTCTTTGAAGGTGGCTTCCCGTTGCCGCAGAACGGCTTGCATCTCGGCGATCACTCGCATCACCCGGTCAGGTTCCGACCGCGTGGCCACACCGCCGACATGCGGCAGGCTGTCCAGATACATCAGCCCGCCACCGCCGAGGTCGATGCAGTAGAACTGGAGCTGGCGCGGTGTGTGAGTGGCCGCGGCGGACAAGATCAGGGTCTGCAGCAGTGTCGACTTCCCGGTTTGCGGCGCGCCGCCGATGCCGATGTTGCCGCCGCCACCGGAAACGTCGACGCCCCAGGGCTCTTGCAGGTGTCGGCGCGGTTCGTCCATGATCCCCAGCGGGAAGTACAGCGGCCGCAGCTCCGCGCGCGAGACGAGTTCATCGACCGGCGTGGGGTCGGTCAGCGGCGGCAGCCACATCTTGTACGCGCGCGACTCCGCGGTGCTGAGCTGGTCGAGCACCGCCTCGCTCAGTGCCCGCCCTTTGGGTTCGACACTCATGGGCGTCGCCCCTCCTCACCGCTGTGCTCTGCATCGGCGCCGGCGCGACTCATGCCGGCACCTCTTCGTCGACGATCGGCGCCGCGGTGAACTGCCGGACTTGCACGGGCCGCGAGCCGTTGCGCGAGCCGTCCACGCTGACTTCCCCGTTGCTCTCGGCCTGGACCGGTGGAACGTACGTGGCGCCGGTGTACAGCGTGCTGAATTTGACCGGGTCCTCCATACCGACCCGCAAGAACCCGACGCCACTCTCCTTGTTCGTGATGTATTGTGCCTCCGGGGTTCCGATCACCGACTTGGATTCATGCGAGCTGGTGGTACGCAACGCGATTCGGTAGGTCAGGTTCGGCTCCAGTTTGTCGATGCGCGCCCCACCGGTTTGCAGCGACTGGGTGGCCAGCAGCAGATGCACCCGCAGCGAGCGGCCCACCCGGCAGATGCGGTCAAACAGCCCGACGAAGTCCGGGTGGCTTTGCAGCAACTCCGCGAACTCGTCGACCACGACGAAAAGCGTTGGCAGCGGCTTCAAGTCGGCTCCACGTTCGCGGTACTTCTCGTACTCGGCCACACCGGAGAGCGCTCCGGTCGCGCCGACCTGGATCCCGGCCTGCCGCAGCAGGTTCTGCCGGCGGTCGAGCTCCCCGGTCAGCACCTCACCCATCCGCCCGACGAGCTCGGCCTCCTCCGCCATATTGGTGATGACGGCGGCCGTATGCGGGAGCTTTTCCATCCCCAGAAACGTCGAACCGCCCTTGAAGTCCGTGAGCAGGAGGTTCACCTGATCGGGATGGTGCATCGCCACCAGCGACAGGATCAGGGTGCGGAGAAACTCGGACTTGCCCGACCCGGTGGTTCCGATGAGCATGCCGTGCGGCCCGCCGCCGAATTCGGCGCCCTCCTTGATATCGAGGTACATGACTTCACCGGTCTTGAGTTGGTGACCGAACGGGATCTTCAGCCGGTCCAGATCTTTGTCTGCGAACATGCGCCAGCGGGCGGGCGTCACTTCCTCGACGCTCTTGGCTCCGACCAGCTGATGCCATTCGGTGGCCACCTTCTTCTTTGCGCCCGCGCCGCTCTTCTTGTCGATGATGGTGCCGGTGATCGACCATCCGGCAAGCTTTCTCGCGATGCGCGCCGCCTGCTGCGCAGTCATGCGGTCGGTGGTCGCCGTCACCTGACGGAACGATTGGCCCGGCAGCCGGTCGTCGGCGGTGCCATCCTCGGCCACGCGAATCCGGTAATTCGAGCCGCGATGGTTGCCTAGGGTGAGCACCGTGACCCCCGCCCTGCCGTCGGGCGGAACCCCCGCCTTGCCGCCGGTCAGATCCACCACCACGACGTAGGGTCCGCCCGGAGTCGAATCGGGCGAGTGCGGGCCGCGCGCGGCCAGATCCGACAGGCTTTCCGGTTGGGCGGAGATCATTCGGACCGGCCCGGCGGCGTCCGTGTCGGTGGGGTGCTGCACGTGCGGCAGCCATTTCAGCCACGACCACTCGGGATCGTCCGGAGTCTCGGTGAGAACGCGAATTGCCAACAGGTCCGGCGGATGAAACACGGCGAGATGGCAGATCATCGCGGTCAGCAACCCCGCGGACCCCGCCGGGTCGCCGCCCACGGCGATGGTCGGAAAGGTCCTCAGCTGCACCAACTTCGGGCAGTCGTGGATCAGCCCGTGGGTGCGCAGAAACTTGACGGCCCACATGTTGGCGACCGGCTCCAGGTACGGCTGTGGCGCCGCCGTCGGGCCGGCGAGCTCGCCGCCGACCGACGGCTTCATCAACCGGTCGACCGCCGGTTGGTCGCCGATCCCGATGCGGGTGGCTGCGTAGAAGTCGGCGCTGGCGGGGCGCGACCACTGCCGGGGTGTGCCGACGATCGACAGCAGATCGTCGGGATGTGGTGCGTGATAACCGAAGAACGCTACCTGCGCGGTGGCCGACGATGTCACGCGCGGGCGCAGCCCGGCCAGATAACGCAGGTATTCCTTGCGGTCGGCGTTGATCTCGGGCACCTTCTTGCCGCCGCCGCCCCCGCCGGCGCCCACCATGCTCAACGACATCATGATCATCATCAGCGGCGTCATCATCATGTACGGCGACAGCGCCTTGGTGCCGGTGAACACCATGATGCCGATCATGCCGAGCATGCAGACACCCATGACATACGGAAGAATTCGCTGGACAAACCCCGCCGGGACGTCGACGCCGAGGTCCTCGGGAGGCGTGATCGCGATCTCGCCCGGGGTCAGCCGGGGGCCGCGGGTGACGCTCGGGGTGAACTTCTTCGTCGCCATCAGGACGCTCCGGGGGCCGCGGGCAGCTTTCGCGGGCTGGGGTCCGCGGGCAGGGTGTCGTGCTCGAGCAGTGCGGCCTCTTTGGACAGCACCGGACCGTCCACCAGGAGGCGAATGATTTCCCACGGCGCCGGCTTGGGTGACGACAGGCCCAGCGCCGCCGCCGTCTGCCCGTCCGGTATGCCGTAGCGCACACCTTCCGGGTCGACGTAGTACAGCGATTCGCCGTATCGGGGATCCGGGGACTGCAACTGCACATACTTGCCGCCGTTGGTGAATACGATGGCCGAGCCCTGAATCTGCTTGATCCCCAGGCTCATCATCGACGGCGGTATCGGTAGGTACCGCCCGGTCAACACGGTGGTCAACGCCGCACCGGACTCGCCGGCCTTGCGCTCCCACGTCCAGCACAGCACTGGCTCATTCGGCCGGGACACCAGTTTGATCGCCTCGTCGGGCAGCGGCGAGGGATACTCGCGTTCGGGGATCCGGACGACCTGGCTCTTCACCACCGACGGGATCGCCACCTGCCCATAGGATTCGATTGCGCGCAGTACCGAGGCGGTGTTGGCGTTCACGTGCGCGACACCGTCGTGCAGCACCACGTAGAACTGCGAACCGTACACGGTTTGCACCTGGAAGACCGACCCGATCACCAGCTCGTCCGGCAGCCCGAGGGTGTTGGGCGCCCCCTCGCCCGGGATCGGCGGCAACAGCCAGGACCCGGAGTCCGGGATTGCGTTGAACATCGCTGCCGAGATCGGGGTAGGTTTGGCGCTCGCCGGTATCCCCAGCGCCGAGGTGACGGAGCGGTTCGTCAGGTCGGTCGCGTGCCGCCCTTTCGACGTGATGACCCAGTCCTTGCCCTGGAAGGTGGCCAGCAGTGCCTCGCTCGGCAGGATCGGATTGATCGCGGCGTCGATGATCAACGGCATCGATATGACGGCCGTCTGCACGGCCGGTGTCGTGGTGTCGGCCTTGGTGACGGTGTCACACAGCGCCCACACCGACGAGGAGTCCGACGCGACGGGTGTCGCGTACGGAGCGCCGGGAATGCCGATCGACTGCCCCTTGGGCAGCTTGTTCAGCTCGGCGGACTTCACGGCCGTTGGCTCCGCGGAATTTCCGAGCACCAGGCGCGCCGAGGTCAGGTTGTAGACCGGGTGCAGCTGGCCCGAGACCATGAGGTAGAGCTGATTGGTCGAGCGGTCGACGAACAGATTGCCGGCGCCGAGTTTGCCCTGCGGCTTGAAGTAGGCCATCGCCAAGGCGCCCACCAGAATCAAGACCGCGATGACGACACCGAGCGCGGCTGATCGCCCGTAGAACGACAGCGGGTCGTCGAACATCCGGGTATCGCGGCGGACGATGGCATGCTCCAATCGCCGGAGCAGAAAGCGCCAGCCGCTCACCTGGACCTTGGTGGTAAGCCGAAAACCCGCCATACGTCACTCGGCGATGTTCAGGCGCCCGTGTACCGCGGCGATCGCCTCGGCCATGTCGTCGCCGTTGATCTCGCTGAGGCGGTCGGCGTCGAGCTGCTCGAAGTCGATCGCCCGGGTGAGGCGGATGTCGCGGTACTGCTCGCCGGCCTCCACCAGCTGACGCGCGTAGCGACCGTTGCCGGCGATGTCGAGCGCGGCCTTACCACGCACCGTCTGTTGACTCAGCAGCTTGGCCGCTTCCAGCAGGTAGTCGGCCGCCTCAAAACTGAGCGACGAATCATTGTATTCTGCAATAACTTTCGCAATTTCCAGGATCTCCTCGGGTGAGTAGGAGTCGAATTCGATCCGGGTGGCGAATCGCGACCGCAAGCCCTCGTTGGTTTCGAGCAGCCGGTCGATGTCGTTGCTGTATCCCGCGATGATCACCACAAGCCGGTCACGATCGTTCTCCATTCGGGCCAGGAGCGTGTCGAGGGCTTCCTGTCCGAATGGGTCGGTCCGCCCGGCTCGTTCCTGCACCAGTGCGTAGGCCTCGTCGATGAACAGCACACCGCCCAGCGCACGGTCGATCACCTTGGTGGTCTTGACCGCCGATTGGCCTTCGTATTCGGCGACGAAATCCTTTCGGGCCGTTTCGATGAGCTTCGGTTCCTGGATGACGCCCAGCCCCGCGAGGATGTTGGCCACGACCCGGGCGATCGTCGTCTTGCCGGTACCCGGCGGCCCGGTGAAGATCATGTGCTTGCTCGGTTGCGCGACCTTCATGCCGCGCGCGGCGCGCACTCGCGCCATTTGGGTCGCGGCGCGGTATCGCTCGACTTGGTCCTTGACTCGGGTGAGACCGATCTGACGTTGCAGCTCGGCCTCGGCCTCGGCCAGTAGTCTTTCTCGCCCCGACGTGTCGGCCACGACAGTGGTCGCATCCCACGGGTCGGTGCGGGCCGAGATCTGCTCAGCGGTGGTGGTCGTCAAGCGTTGAGACGGATCGTTCAGCGCCGCAGTGACTTTCGAGCTCGGATGGGTGGTCTGCAGCCACTCCAGCAGGGCTACAGCGGCCTCTTCGTTGCCTTGGCTGCGACGGGTCATCGCGAGGTACCAGGCGATGGCCTGAGCACACGCTTCACCCGCCGGCGAGGAGTTCGCCTCGGTGAGTCGGCGTTCGGCTTCGGTGAACAAGCCGAGGTTGGCGGCCGCGACGCCGTGCGCAACTCCGGCGGCGGCGGCCAGGAACGCATCCGGCCACTTACCGGCGCTCCTGACTTCGTCGATCACCTCGGTCCACCGCTCCGCAGCACCGTAGATCACGGCCTTCGCCCACGACAACAAGTGCTCGGCGCCGGTGGTCGGGCTGCCCTCGACCGCTTCCATCGCATCCGCGTAGTTGCCGTGCGACGCTTCGTTCACCGCGAAACCGAGGGTGATCGCCAACGGCGAATTGACCGGGTAGGTGATGTCGCCGTAGAGGCCGCCGATGGGAACCCTGGCTCCCACGGAGCTCATCGAGATCTGGGCCGACCCCGCCAGGCGGCCGAAGTGGGTGCGCGAATACCAGGCACGAAACAGCGTCACCCGATCGGTGTCGCCGCATCTGATGCGGCCGACCCATGCGTCACAAGCGGATTCGTCGTAGTTGGTGATCTCGGTGAACAGGTCCAGCGACCGTGCCTCCGAGACGGGCAGCATGCCGACTGCGCTCTCGAACAGACCGGCCAGGTGATCGGTCATTTATCCGAGTTGTAGCGGGCGGCGAAGACTTCGGTCTGTGCCGCGTCGGCCTGCTCCGGCGTCGGCAGCTGCATGCCGGATTCCATCATGTCGCGCAGCAGCTGGTTGCTGTCCACTCCGAGTTCGGCGAGCCCGTCCAGCCCCTCGATCTCGGAGGCGTTGTCCAACAGGTAGGTGTGCATGCCGGCCAGTCCCTTCTTCCGGGCCAGTTCGGCGAGGACGACGATCTCCTCGGCGACCTCGGTTTCGGTGAGCTTCGTCGCGGTGGGCGCGAGCCTGACTCGCTGAGTCCTGCCGTCGTTGAGGGCCGTCACCGAGACCGTCTCGGGGGGGTTGGTGACGGTGAACTCCATGATGCCGTCGTCTTCGTCTTCAGTCGCGGCGGCCTCGGTCGCCGCGGCGATGGCGTCCAGTTCGGTGTCGACCTCTTCGGGCTCGGTGGACGCGTAGTCGTACAACGCATCGACGCCCGATTCCTCCCCGTCATCCTCGGCGGCGGAAAAGTCGAGCGCGTCCGATTCGTCGTGGCCGTCGTCGGACCCCGACTGGTCGGGCGAGAAGTCCAAGGCGGAGAGGTCGTCGTGCGCATCGCGGTCGGGCATGAGATCCAACTTTCAGTGGTAGCGGCGGAGATTCAGCCTCGATGGGAGGCGTGAGCGTGGTCAGGGGCATGAGCAGACGCGGCATCGGTGGTGTGGTCGAACCATGCGCGGGCGGGGAGGAATTCCAACAGTCCGGCCAGCGTGCGTTGCAGGTTTTCCTGGGTGCCGGACAGAAAGCTTCCGTACAGCTCGCCGCCGACGCGGCGGGGCAGCGACACCAGCCGGCCCAGCGGCGAGTCGAGCACGCCCGCGGCGACATCGGTGTGCGTCGCCGTTCCACCGGAATGACGTTGTCCGGCAACGATTTCCACCCAGCCGCTCGGATTGGCGACGATCTCAGCGTAGTTGCGCGCCGAAGCCGGTGTCACGCCGTGGCTGACCAGTTGGGCGGCGGTGGTGCACGCGGCCAGCTCGGTGGCCACGCCCGTCAGCGGCTCGACGTTGGCGCCGGGCGCGGCGCCGAGCACGGTGGTCACCATGGCCGCCAGACCGATCTGCGGCGCCACCAGCTGAAGCACCAGCATTTCGCCGTCGCGTGCGGCGATGACGTGGTGTTCGCCTTTGCGGCACACCGCAAATCGCACCATCGCGCCGCCGGCGTCGCGCCGGAACCAGCGGCCCTCCAAGGTCCGGTCCGCCCGGCTGAGGGTGTCGACCATCGCCGCCACCGTCGGGTGGGGCCGGCCGGAATGGTCCAGCACGCCTTGGGCGATGAGGTCGCGCTGCACCTGGTCCCAGACCAGGTTACGCAGCTCCTCCTGCGGAATGTTCGGCCGGATCCCAAGCGCGACGGGAAATTCGATCAGGTGCAATCGGTCCGCGATCAGCAGCAGACCGTCAATGGTCACCTCGACGCCGACCACGCGGTCGACTAACCCGGCGTGGCCGGCAGTGAGGGGACCGGCCATGGTTATGTGTCAAGCATCTGCTTGTTGAGGTTCCCGGCCAGCTCGGAGTCCACGCCGGTGTACGCCTCTCGGGCGGTGCGCAGCTTTGCGGCCAGGCCGTTGCTTCCTTTGGCAAGAGCCTTCCCCGCCGCTTTGCGAATGTCTTCGATGGTGCTGAAAGCATTGTTGGAGGGTCCGCTGATGACGCCGTGGTTGAGCCAGCAGTTGCTTGCCGTCCCGTTCAGTGCGTTGGCGGCATCCTCAGCATCCTTGGCGGCGGAATCCTGGCTGTTCGCCAGCGTCGTGAGGATCGAGGGGTTGAGCAATAGATCTGCCATCGGTCGGTCTCCTTAACGTGTGGTACTCGCGCTATCCCGTTGTGGCGGTGTGGTTTTGGGCGGAGCGATCAAAGGACGCGCTCGCGACCGCCGGGGGCGGCCGCGGCGGCGGGTGTCGGCGCATCAACGGGTGCGCGTTCGCTACCGTCCGTACCCGCGGCGGCACCGGCCTCCGCGTCCCTCTTCTTCTTTTCTTCGTCGTCCTTCTTCGCGTCCTCGTCCTTGACGTCGCTCACGTCGTTGGCCGCGATCGGGGCGGCCGCGGCGGCCGGAGTGCCCGACCCCTTCGCGGATTGGGCGAGCTGCTGGATCTGCGATGCGCCCTGACTGAACGTCTGCCCAAATTGGTTGAGCCCCTGGGATGCCTGCCCCACCTGGGCCAGCGTGGGCGGCGTGAAAGTGCTCGACGTTGTCGTCGCCGTCTTGTCACCGGTCTTGGTCGAGGTGTCGGTCTTGGTGCCGGTCGAGGATTTGGTAGCAGCCGCTTCACTGGCTCCGGCGAGGACCTGCTTTTTCGGCTCCGAGACCGTGTCGCCGGCCTTATTCGCCAATTCGGCGACGGTCGGCGCGAAGGAGAAGGTCGTGAGACCGTCGGAGATGCCACGGAAGTTGGACAACTGGGACGAACTTTGCGTGGCCACCTTGCCCTGAATCTTGCCGAAGCTGCCCGCCAGCTGCGTGTCGATGTCCGAGCCGAGCTTGACGTACTTCCGCGCCAACACGCTGACCTGGTTGGAAATCGACCCCGAATTCGTCACCGTCATGACCTCGAGCGCGAAGGTTGCCATGCAGCAGGCGAAGGCGGCGACGATCTGCCACGCCATCGACCACGACGGCCCGGTGATGGGAATCAGGTACAGGGCCAGGGCGATTCCCGCCGCCGCGGTCAGCACGGCCACGTTGACTGTGCAGCACAGGTGTGCCTCTTTGACCTTGGCCGCCTGGTTGGCTATGTAGCCCTTCAGCTCCTGGTCGTACCCTTTCATGGTCTCCGCGAAGGCCTTCAGCTTGGCGTTCTGGGCGGTATAGGCGGTCGCCGCGGTACCGCTCCAGTCTCGCGGGTCCGGAACGCACCCCGGGTCCAAGTCCTTCTGGAAGAGGTTGAGCTTGTCCGCGGCGGTGGATACGGCAGACCCCGAGTTGGGTGTCCCGAATCCGTTCAGCAAGTCCACGATGGTGATGGCCAGGGCCGCGGCATCGACAATGGCCGTGGGGGTCGGCAGGGCCTTCTTCACGGCGTCCGTTTTCAAAACGTCCGCGAGTTTCGTCCATTGTTTGCTGAGGTAGATCATTCCTTTACCGACGATCGTTGCTGCGCTCGCACCAAGGGTGGCCCAGTCGCCGGCTGAAGCGGCAGTAACGCCGCTGCCGAAACTCTTCACGCAAGTCGCTAAATCCGTCGCACCGTTAAGCCAAGCCACGTCGGTGATTCCCTTCACGCTCGCTGGATCGTGTGCACCGAACCCTGTGCACGTTGGATCAAGCCTATCCGCGTTTAAACTCGCTCCAGTGCACGAATTTTTCGGCTAGCCAACAGCTTCCACCACCGGGCGGGCGGACGCTACGGGAAACATTGACGCAAAGTTGCCACAAAACGAACAATTGGAATTTTTCGGCGAGCCGAACCCGCCGCAATCAGTTGATCTGGCCGATCAGCGTTTCGATCGCATCGACGACGTGAGCCGGCACGGGCACTTCTGCTTCCGCGCGCACGATCATTTCTTCGTCGACGCCGGCCGCTCGGGCGGTTTCCCCCGGGGAAAGGTTAGCGCGCCGCCGGGCGGCGTATAAACGTTGCGCCAGCGGCGCATCCGGGGCGCCCGCACCGAGTGTCGTCAGTTCGTCGCGATACCGGCGAACCGCGCTGAGCGCCTTGATCAATTCCGGGGTTATCTGGCTGATTCGAGTCGCGCGTTCGGCAATGGCCTCGAGCTGGCGCAAGTCGGCGAGGATGGGCGCCACCCGCTCGGTGAAATCCGGTTGATCGGCCGGCGGGAGCGCGGCGATGGCCAGGCTGCAGCTGTCGATCGCGGCGACGACCGCTTGAGCGACCAACGAGGCCGCGCCGGCGTCGGCCCCGGTCACCGTGTCTGGGTGGGAGGGAGGCGGCGCGGTCGCCTCCCCGGCCGCGGGTTCACCGCGTCGGATCCGCTCGATGGTTCCGGTCGGCCAGCGCAGCACTTCCTCGAGCTTGGCCCGCGTTCGTTCGCGCGGCCAGCTGCGTCCCTTCTCGAACGCGATCAGAGCGCCGGCGTTGATGATCCCGTCCGCGGCGAGGCTGCGCTGACTGATGTCGAGTTCCCGCCGGCGCGCGGCCGCGGCTGCTCCGGCGCGGATCATGCCAGGGTCAGTTCCACCGATCTCGATGGTGTTCTCCTCGTCGTCGGCAACGCCCGTGAGGGCGGGGCGGACAGGCGTGGGGCTGGGCATATCGACGACTCCTTCCCCTCGGACCCGTGCGGCTGCGAGCTGTCCGCCCGCGGGCCTCCCACCGCTACGTTTTGGCGATCCTATCGCAGCGCTACGGTTTTAGGAAACACTTGTCGTGCCGCACAGGGTTCGATGTAACCGAAACGCAACGGCAATGCCGCTACAGTTCAGCACTGGCGGTTATCGCGCCGCTGGCCCACTGTCGAAGCGCCGGCTCGGCCCAGGTTTGCGATCCCGTTCGGCCAGCTTTTCCCGCCGGTTCAGGCCGCCGCAGCCTGCGGGGCGTCTGATGTGCACCGAAGCGCCCGGCCGCGACGCGACGGTAGCCTGTTCACCTAAACTGTTGCAATGCGACGGTTAGTGCGATAGTGTGTCCGGCTATAGGACGCAATAATGCAACACTTTGTGAAGGAACGTGGCGATGACCGCAACAGCTCTGTACAACATCCCGTTGGGCGTTTGCACCACGGACCCGGATCGTTGGACGACGGCTCCCGACGACGAGGCCAAGGCGCTGTGTCGGGCCTGCCCGCGCCGCTGGGCCTGCGCGCGCGACGCCGTGCAGTCCATCGGAGCCGAAGGGTTGTGGGCCGGTGTCGTCATTCCCGAAGGGGGCCGGGCGCGGACATTTGCGCTGGGTCAGCTGCGATCTTTGGCCGAGCGCAACGGATATCCGGTGCGCGGGGCGGCGAAATCGGCCTGACGCACCCGGTCGCCGGCCGTTGCGTTGAGGGGTCAGCGGCGCCCACGGCGAGCGGCGAAGGGCGAATCATTGCGCGGTGCAACACCTTTAAGGTGTGCGCCCGCGTGCCCCCGGGCCGATGTAAACAGCGCGAGAAATCAACGGAATTTCTCGCGCTGTTTCACGCTGCGATCCCGGGCCTACCCCGCCGGGTCGAAGCGGAAGACGGCGAGCCGGCCGGCCAGCGCCTCGAATTCGTCGGCAGTGCCGTCGCGCACCATTCCCGAACGCTTCGCGAACGACACCCCCATGGGTACTTTGTCGGGAAATGCCCGCAGTACCGGCCGGGCCTGCTCGTCGGTCAGCTCGACGATTCTGACCTCGCGGGAGCGCCGGCCGCGAGCCAGTGTGCCGCTGCCGGCGGCGCGGGCGTTCGCCGCCCAGTCGGCACCCGGATAGCCGGCCACCACGAAGAGGCCGCCGCGGAATTCGAATGGCGTCATCGGAGTGCTGCGTGGACGGCCAGACTTGCGTCCGGGCACGGTCAGCACCATGGCGGGGCCCGTGGGGATACCGAGTTTCTGCACCGCCATCATCACGCGGTTCATGGGCTTCAGGTAGCGCGGCGGAAGCGGGTCGGACATCTCAGCTCTCCTTGTCGATCTGGTCGGTGAACAGCTCGAGGTGCTCGGACACCCACTGCCCGAACGACATTGCGGGCCGACCGAGGATCTTCTCCACGTCGTGGGTGACGAGGGCCGGTTTGTCCGTCGTCTCCGCCAGCAGGGCGAGGTAGGCATCGGCGAACTGCGCGCTGAAACCGAGGCCGGCGAATCGCTGTCGCACCACGTCCGCGGGTATCTCCTGATACCGCAGCGCGCGTCCCAGCACGGCGCCGACGATGGCCACCAGCTCGGCGTTGGTGCATGCTTGCGGGCCTGTCAACGGGATCCGTTGGCCGACCAGCTCATCGGTGAGCAGGGCCCGCGCGGCCACCGCCGCGATGTCGCTCTCGGCGATCGGCGCGGTGGACGCCGCGGCATAGGGTCCGGCCACCACATCGCCGGCGCGCAGCTGCGCGGACCACATGCCGGCGAAGTTCGTCGCAAAGACCGTGGGTCGCAGGCTCACCCAAGACAGGCCCGAGTCGACCGCGGCTTGTTCGACCTCGCGGTTGCGGTCACCGCGAAACCGAGACGGCTGCCGCGAAAAGTCGTCGTCGGCGTTGATCGCCGACAACGCGACCAGCTTGCCGATCCCGGTGTCGCGGCACTGCGCCACCACGCCGGGCAGCGCTGCGCCGAGCGCGCGAGAATTCAGAAACACCGCCGTCGCGCCCGCCAGCGCGGTCGGCACGGAGTCGAATACCTCGACACCCGGGGAGAAGCCCGCGGTATCCGGCGTCCGGGAGACGGCCCGGACCGTGGCTCCCGCGGCGAGGAGTTCGGCAACAAGGGGGCGACCGACATTGCCGGTCGCTCCGGTGACGACGATGGTCATGACGTGATCCCTCCTGGTGTGACGGGCATCCGCACGGTCCTCGTGGGCGCGCCCTGCATCAACGACGGCCGCAGGGCAGGGAAAGTTACAGTCTCGGGTGAGTAACTTTTTCCGGCAGCAGATCGTCGATGACTCATGAAGCAGGCGCAGCCACCGAGTGACCAGGTCGTCGACGCATGGCGCCGCCACCGCCCCTATCTGGTCAATCTCGGATATCAGATTCTCGGGGACATCGGTGACGCCGAAGACGTTGCGCAGGAGGCCTTTCTGCGGCTCTCGCGGGTCGCTGCCGGCGATATCGACGACGTCCGGGGTTGGCTCACCGTGGTCACCACCAGGCTGTGCCTCGATCAGGTGCGCTCGGCGCGCATTCGCCACGAGCGATTGAGCCCGCCCGGCCACGAGGAGCACGACATCCCCGTCGCTCAATCCCCGACCTCGAACCCGGCCGACCGGGTGACTCTCGACGACGAGGTGCGCAGCGCGTTGATGGAGGTCCTGCAACGGCTCAGCCCGGGCGAGCGAGTGGCCTTCGTGCTACACGACGTGTTCGGTGTCCCGTTCGACGCGATCGCCGAAACGGTGGGCCGGCCGGTCGGCACGTGCCGCCAACTGGCGCGGCGGGCCCGGTCGAAATTTACTACGGCACAACCGAATTTGGGTAAGGTGACCCCCGCCGAGCACCAGCTCGTCACCGAGAAGTTCATCACGGCATGCGCCAACGGCGATATCGCGGCGCTGACCGCCGTGCTGGATCCGACGGTGTGGGGCAGCGGCACGGTGATCGCAGAGCCCGCCCCGCCTCCGCAGATCAACCACGGGCCGACGGCGGTGGCCGCCAACCTGATGCGCTATCTGGGTCCGGACGTCACGTTGGTCAGCGGTCCCGCGGGCCAACCCGTCGTGCTGGCCTTCGCCGAGCGCAGGCTGTTCGCCGCCATCGTGCTGACCATCCGGGGCCGCTTCGTCACCAAGATCGAGGCGATCGCCGACCCCGCGGCCCGGGCAGCGCGGGCGTGAATTACGTTGAGAGGCTTCAGCTCCCGCCACTCGGCGCCCGACGGGGCCGGTCGCGACCGGTGCGGGCGGCGAAGTAGCCGGCCACGGTCACGGCGACGTGGAGGAATTTGAGCCGCGTCGGGCCGGCCATCTCGTTGCGCACATCGATGACGCCGCCGGGCCGCAGGTGCGGATCGTAGGGAACCTCGACCACCGGGCGCCCATGGTCGACGAACTCGCGTGCCAGCAAGGCTCGGGTGCGTTTGTCGGCATGTCCGTCGGAATCGTTGAGCACGACGATGGTGTGTGCCAGCAACTCCGTCAGGCCCTGATCCGACAGCCATTCCAGGGTCCGGGCAGCGGCTGAGGCGCCATCCGCCCACGGCGAGGACACCACGATCAGCGCGTCGAGGTCGCGCAGCACTTCATGGGTGACCGGCGAGTCCATCGTCGAGCCGCAGTCGATGACCGAGATCGCGAAATGGCGGTCCAGCCGCAACACGGCTTCCCGGTAGATCGCGGGGTCCAGAACCCGGCGCGGACCAGCCGCCGGTTCGCCGCCGAGCACATACAGGCCGACGGGATTGCGGCCCACCCGCCGGGCGACATCGGTGAACGTCTCCAGATTCGTGTCCGCGGTCAGGTCCCAGAACGAACCCGTCGACCGCGGGTCGATCCGGCTGCTGAGCCGGCCGAACGCGGTATCGGCGTCGATGGCCACCACATGGTCTTGCCGCCGCAATTCGGCGAACAGCGATCCGACGCTGGCGGCGACGGACGTCTTTCCGACGCCGCCCTTGCCGAGCACGCCGACCTTGTGGGTGCCGCGCAGGGCCACCCGGATGCCGGCTTCGTATTCGGCCCGTTGACGTTGCGCGGCCGACGGGCCCGGGTTGATCAGTCCGAAGCTGGCCAGCCGCAGGATGCGGCGCCAACCACGGTCGGCCGGTTGCGGCGCGGGCGGGGCGGCGGGGGGGTGGACCCGCCTGCGGGCGCGGCGCAGGACGCTGGTGCGGTTCCGGCTGGGGGCGCGGGGCCGGGGGAGCCGCCGTTGGGCGGGGTGGCGGCGGGGCCCGAAACGCCTGCGGCCGCGGCGGGGCGGGTCTCTGGGGACCCGCCGCCGGTGGGGGGCGGGGCGGCCTGCGGGGGTCGTGGGTGGGAGCCGGGTGCGGCGGGGATTTCGGGCTGGGCCGGGTGCAGACGGTCCCGCAGGAATTCGTTGCGCTCGTTCATGGGCTCCTCAGTGCCAGCCGATCGATCGTCGCCTGTCGTCGATCGCAGGAGAACTACCAGTATCGGGTATGCCCCGCCGGGCCGTTCGGGGGTATCTGTTGGCCGCGCGCGAGCAAACGTGCGCGACGAGACCCGGTGAGGTGCGCCACGCCGGGGGCGGCAACGCGCCCGCCGCACTTTCGGTGGTTGACCTGCACGTGGCGCCGTTGGTGCCGGGCTTCTGCGGCGAATTTACGTCGCGGCCATTGGGCAGTTAGACTTGGGGAAGTTGGCATGTCAGGCGGTTTTTGTCATATCGTTTTACGACTTGTCGAAACCTGGTTCACGCCCACCGTTCAGCGCCGCACGGACGATTTCCTACCCGGAACGTTTTCCGCTTGGGAGACAGCCTATCGACAAGGCCGAAGGGGTTTGGGCCCGCAATCTCCGGGTGCGGGCTCGTCGGAGCCACTTATACGGCAGCGCAGAAAGTTCTGGTGGAGGGCAGGTGCATATGACGCCCAAGCGCGTTGGGTTGTACAACCCCGCGTTCGAGCACGACGCGTGCGGGGTAGCCATGGTCGTCGATATGCACGGCCGTAGATCCCGCGACATCGTCGACAAGGCGATTACCGCTCTGCTCAATCTCGAACACCGCGGCGCCGCCGGAGCCGAGCCCCGCAGCGGTGACGGCGCGGGCATCCTGATCCAGGTCCCGGACGCGTTCCTCCGCGAGGTCGTCGACTTCGAACTCCCCGAGCCGGGCAGTTACGCCACCGGTATCGCGTTTCTGCCGCAGTCGGCCAAAGACGCCGCCGCCGCGAGCGCCGCGGTGGAGAAGATCGCCGAGGCCGAGGGCCTCACGGTGCTGGGCTGGCGCAATGTGCCCACCGACGACTCCTCGCTGGGCGCGCTGTCCCGCGACGCGATGCCGACCTTCCGGCAGGTGTTCCTTACCGGCGCCTCCGACATGACCCTCGAGCGCCGCTGCTATGTGGTCCGCAAGCGCGCCGAGCACGAACTGGGCACCAAGGGGCCGGGCCAGGACGGGCCGGGCCGCGAAACGGTCTACTTCCCGAGCCTGTCCGGCCGGACGATGGTCTACAAGGGCATGCTGACCACCCCGCAGCTCAAGGCGTTTTACCTTGACCTGCAAGACGATCGGATCACCAGCGCGCTGGGCATCGTGCACTCCCGGTTCTCGACCAACACCTTCCCGTCCTGGCCGCTGGCGCACCCGTTCCGCCGGATCGCCCACAACGGTGAGATCAACACCGTCACCGGCAACGAGAACTGGATGCGGGCCCGCGAGGCGCTGATCAAGAGCGACATCTTCGGATCGGTCGACGACCTGGAGAAACTGTTCCCAATTTGTACCCCGGGTGCCTCCGACACCGCGCGCTTCGACGAGGCGCTCGAGCTGCTGCACCTGGGCGGCCGCAGCCTGCCGCACGCGGTGCTGATGATGATTCCCGAGGCCTGGGAACGCAACGAGACGATGGACCCCGCCCGGCGGGCGTTCTACGAGTACCACGCCTCGCTGATGGAACCGTGGGATGGCCCGGCGTCGATGACATTCACCGACGGCACCATCGTGGGCGCCGTGCTCGACCGCAACGGCCTTCGCCCGTCCCGGATTTGGGTCACCGACGACGGCCTGGTCGTGATGGCTTCCGAGGCCGGCGTGCTGGACCTGGACCCGTCGACGGTCGTGCAGCGGATGCGTCTGCAACCGGGCCGGATGTTTTTGGTGGACACCACGCAGGGCCGCATCATCGCCGATGAGGAGATCAAGGCGCAGCTGGCCGCGGAGCACCCCTATCAGGAGTGGCTCGACAAGAATCTCGTGCCCCTCGAATCGTTGCCGCAGGGCAAGTACGCGCGGATGGCGCACGAACGAGTTGTCATGCGGCAGTTGGCATTCGGATACACCTACGAGGAGCTCAACCTGCTGGTGGCGCCGATGGTGCGCACCGGCGCCGAGCCGATCGGGTCGATGGGTACCGACACCCCGGTCGCGGTGCTCTCGCAGCGTCCACGGATGCTCTACGACTACTTCCAGCAGCTGTTCGCTCAGGTGACCAACCCGCCGCTGGACGCCATCCGCGAGGAGGTGGTCACCAGCCTGCAGGGCACCACCGGCGGGGAGCGCGACCTGCTCAGCCCGGACGAGTACTCGTGCCACCAGATCTTGCTGCGTCAGCCGATTCTGCGGAACCACGAGCTGGCCAAGCTGGTCAACCTCGACCCCGACGACGAGGTCAACGGGCGCCCACACGGGCTGCGCTCCAAGGTGATTCACTGTCTGTACCCGGTCGCCGACGGTGGCACCGGGCTGGCAGCCGCGCTGGAGGAGGTGCGCGCTAAGGCGTCGGCCGCGATCGCCGATGGCGCCCGGGTGATCATCCTTTCCGACCGTGAATCCAATGAGCAGATGGCACCGATACCGGCACTGCTCGCCGTCGCCGGGGTGCACCACCACCTGGTGCGCGACCGGACCCGCACGCACGTGGGCCTGGTCGTCGAATCCGGGGATGCCCGCGAGGTTCACCACATGGCGATGCTGATCGGGTGCGGCGCCGCCGCGGTCAACCCGTACCTGGCCTTCGAGTCGATCGAAGACATGCTCGACCGCGGCGTCATCGACGGTATCGACCGCGACAAGGCGCTGAACAACTACGTGAAGGCCGCCGGCAAGGGCGTGCTGAAAGTCATGTCCAAGATGGGCATCTCGACGCTGGCCTCCTACACCGGCGCCCAGTTGTTCCAGGCCATCGGAATCTCCGAGGACGTGCTCGACGAGTACTTCACCGGCCTGTCCTGTCCGACCGGCGGCATCACCCTGGAAGACATCGCCACCGACGTGGCCGCCCGGCACCGGCTGGCCTACCTCGACCGTCCGGACGAGCGCGCGCACCGCGAACTCGAGGTGGGCGGGGAATACCAGTGGCGTCGGGAGGGCGAGTACCACCTGTTCAACCCGGAGACCGTGTTCAAGCTGCAGCACGCGACCCGCACCGGCCAGTACAAGATCTTCAAGGAATACACCCGCTTGGTCGACGATCAGAGCGAGCGGATGGCGTCGCTGCGCGGCCTGTTGAAGTTCCGGGGCGATGTGCGGCCCCCCGTCCCGCTGGAGGAGGTCGAACCCGCCAGCGAGATCGTCAAGCGGTTCTCCACCGGCGCAATGAGTTACGGCTCGATCTCGGCCGAGGCGCACGAGACGCTCGCCATCGCGATGAACCGGCTGGGCGGCCGTTCCAACAGCGGCGAGGGCGGCGAGGACGTCAAGCGGTTCGACCGCGACCCCAACGGGGACTGGCGCCGTAGCGCGATCAAGCAGGTCGCCTCGGCGCGATTCGGTGTTACGTCGCATTACCTGACCAACTGCAGCGACATCCAGATCAAGATGGCCCAGGGCGCTAAACCTGGTGAGGGCGGCCAACTTCCGGGCCACAAGGTGTACCCGTGGGTGGCCGAGGTCCGGCACTCCACGCCCGGCGTCGGGCTGATTTCGCCGCCGCCGCACCATGACATCTACTCCATCGAGGATCTCGCGCAGCTGATCCACGACCTGAAGAACGCCAACCCGCAAGCGCGTGTGCACGTCAAACTGGTCTCGGAGAACGGTGTGGGCACCGTGGCCGCGGGTGTGTCCAAGGCGCACGCCGATGTGGTGCTCATCTCGGGGCACGACGGCGGCACCGGCGCTACCCCGCTGACCTCGATGAAGCACGCGGGTGCCCCGTGGGAGCTGGGTCTGGCTGAGACGCAGCAGACGTTGCTGCTCAATGGTTTACGCGATCGAATCGTGGTCCAGGTGGACGGTCAGCTCAAGACCGGGCGGGACGTGATGATCGGTGCGCTGCTGGGCGCCGAGGAGTTCGGCTTTGCCACCGCCCCGCTGGTGGTGGCGGGCTGCATCATGATGCGGGTGTGTCACCTCGACACCTGCCCGGTCGGCGTGGCCACCCAGAATCCGGTGCTGCGGGAGCGGTTCTCCGGCAAGCCGGAGTTCGTCGAGAACTTTTTCACGTTCATCGCCGAAGAGGTCCGGGAGTACATGGCGCAGTTGGGCTTCCGCACCTTCAACGAGGTAGTCGGCCAGGTGGGCTCGCTGGACACCACGCTGGCGCGCGCGCACTGGAAGGCGCACAAGCTGGATCTGAATCCGGTGCTGCACGAGCCGGAGTCCGCGTTCATGAACCAGGACCTGTACTGCAGTTCGCGCCAGGACCACGGGCTGGACAAGGCGTTGGACCAGCAGTTGATCGTGATGAGCCGCGAGGCGCTGGACTCCGGTAAACCGGTCCGGTTCTCCACCACCATCAGCAACGTCAACCGCACCGTGGGCACCATGCTCGGTCACGAGCTCACGAAAGCCTATGGCGGCCAAGGCTTGCCGGACGGGACCATCGACATCACCTTCGAGGGCTCGGCGGGCAACAGCTTCGGCGCCTTCGTGCCCCGGGGCATTACGCTGCGGGTGTACGGCGACGCCAATGACTACATCGGCAAGGGCCTGTCCGGTGGCCGTATCGTGGTGCGGCCGTCCGACGACGCCCCACCGGGCTACGTCGCCGAGGAGAACATCATCGGCGGCAACGTGATCCTGTTCGGCGCCACCAGCGGCCAGGTTTACCTGCGCGGTGTGGTCGGGGAGCGGTTCGCGGTCCGAAACTCCGGCGCCCACGCGGTGGTCGAGGGTATCGGCGATCATGGCTGCGAGTACATGACCGGCGGCCGGGTGGTCATCCTGGGCCGCACTGGGCGTAACTTCGCCGCGGGCATGTCCGGCGGCGTGGCCTACGTCTACGACCCCGGCGAGGAACTGGCCGAAAACCTGAACATCGAAATGGTGGACCTGGAGACGCTCGATTCCGATGACATCGACTTCCTGCACGGCATCGTCCAGGCCCACGTCGACGCCACCGACTCCGCGGTGGGTCAACGAATCCTGGCCGACTGGCGCGGGCAGCAAAGGCATTTCGCGAAAGTGATGCCGCGGGACTACAAGAAGGTGCTGCAGGCGATCGCGCAGGCCGAACGCGACGGCACCGACGTCGGCAAGGCGATCATGGCGGCGGCCCATGGCTGATCCGAGCGGCTTCCTGAAGTACACACACCGGGAACTGCCGCATCGCCGGCCTGTCCCGCTGCGGCTGAAGGACTGGAAAGAGGTCTACGAGGACTTCAACGACGACACCCTGCGCGAGCAGGCGACGCGTTGTATGGACTGTGGCATTCCGTTCTGCCACAATGGCTGTCCGCTGGGCAACCTGATCCCGGAGTGGAACGACCTGGTGCGCCGGGGCCGTTGGCGCGACGCGATCGAAAGGCTGCACGCCACCAACAACTTCCCGGACTTCACCGGCCGGTTGTGTCCTGCGCCGTGCGAGCCGGCGTGCGTGTTGGGGATCAACCAGGACCCGGTGACCATCAAGCAGATCGAGCTGGAGATCATCGACCACGCCTTCGACGACGGTTTCGTGGTGCCCTTGCCCCCGACCAAGCTGACCGGCAAGACCGTGGCGGTAGTCGGTTCGGGCCCGGCCGGATTGGCCGCCGCCCAGCAGCTGACCCGCGCCGGCCACAGCGTCACCGTTTTCGAGCGGGCCGACCGCATCGGGGGATTGCTGCGTTACGGCATCCCGGAATTCAAGATGGAAAAGCGGGTGCTCGATCGGCGGCTGGACCAAATGCGGGCTGAGGGAACCGAATTCCGCGCGGGCGTCGACGTCGGAGTCGATATCACCGCCGAACAGCTGACGGCTGACTTCGACGCGGTGGTATTGGCCGGCGGTGCCACCGCCGCGCGCGATCTGCCCGTTCCCGGTCGGGAGCTGGACGGCATCCACCAGGCGATGGAATACCTGCCGTGGGGCAACCGGTTAGCATCGGGCGACCTGGAAGATGGAGTCCTGGATGACGACGGGCAACCGCCGATCACCGCCAAGGGCAAAAAGGTCGTCATCATCGGCGGCGGTGACACCGGCGCCGACTGCCTGGGCACCGCGCATCGGCAGGGCGCGACCGAGATCCACCAGTTCGAGATCATGCCGCGGCCGCCGGAGTCCCGCGCGGAATCCACTCCGTGGCCGACCTATCCGCTGATGTACCGGGTGTCCTCGGCGCACGAGGAGGGTGGCGAGCGGGTGTTCTCGGTGAACACCGAGGAATTCGTCGGCAAGGACGGGCGGGTGACCGCGCTCAAGGCGCACGAGGTGACGATGCAAGACGGCAAGTTCGTCAAGGTCGAGGGATCCGATTTCGAGCTCGATGCCGACTTGGTGTTGCTGGCGATGGGATTCGTCGGCCCCGAGAAGCCCGGATTGCTCACCGAGCTAGGCGTGAAGTTCACCGACCGCGGCAACGTCGCGCGGGGGCCGGATTTCGACACATCGGTCCCCAACGTTTTCGTCGCCGGGGATATGGGTCGTGGCCAGTCACTGATCGTTTGGGCGATTGCGGAGGGCCGGGCGGCGGCCGCCGCGGTGGACCGGCATCTGATGGGCGTCACCGCGCTGCCGGCGCCGGTCAAGCCCACGGCCGCTCCGCTGCAGTAGTCACACTAGCCACACCAGAAACACGCGTTGAACCGCCCGGCGCGTCTCCCTAAGTTTGCCAGAACCGGGGTGTCTAATGGTTGGCTGTGGGCCTCGTCACGTAGAAGTCGCCACGAGGCCCGGCTTGATCGGAGCGATTGCAGGAGTATCACTGTGCATGTCAATCCAGTACCTCGGACGCGGATGGCGCGAATGGCCTGGTCATGGTTTCGCCACCCGGTGAAGAGCCGCGAATTTCCCGCTAAGCACGAACGTCTGGCCACGGCTGAAGAGCTGCTGCTGTTCGGGGTGTAACCGCACGCAGTTCTTCTCGACCTGATCCAACCGGCGCGCCCAGCGTTTGCTCGAAGGGCGATTGGTCAGCTGGCGCCCGTTAGCGCCCCGAGCGCTGTGACGAAGAACAGATCGAGCGGTCCCGAATGGCCGTAGACACGGGCGCGAGCAAGTGCACCCTGGAAGGCATCGACGAGGGCGGCTGCGACCTCCGCGGGGTCGCGATCAGACGGGATTTCGCCGCTGTCCCGGGCGCGGCTCAGGGCCCCGGTCAGGGCGTCGGTCCACTGATCGAAGCCGGCCCGGACCGCGGCGATCAGCCCTGCGTATTCCGGAGAGATGCCGGTGCTGAATGTGCTGAGCAGACAGCCCGACAGGTCCGCCGGGTCGCGGCGGGCGACCAAGCGCTCGAAATGGCGACGAACGGCTGTCAGCCCCGAAAGCTCGGCATCGGCCAGTCCGTCGAGGTCCAGCGTGCCCACGTATCGGTCGACATGCGCTATCGCGAAGTCCTCTTTGCTCGGGAAATGGTTGTAGAAGGATCCCTTCGGGACGCTGGCCGCCGTGACCAGGTCATTGACGCTCGCGCCCTCGAATCCGCGGGCCAGCCACACGCCGAGCGTCCGCTCGACAAGTTGGTCTTTGACACTTGGCCTGCCCACCTCCCACACGATAGGCCGATTGCCCGACGCAGCCAAAACGACCGGTCGTATGGGAATTCAAGACGACTGGTCATATACTCGCGGCATGGCCATACGGACGACAGACCCAGCCGAAACGTATCTGCGCACCTGGACGACGGAGCAACCCCGGTGGTTCACCCGGGCGGACGGGAGCCGGCTGCGCTACATCGCGGCCGGTGAGGGCCCGCCGGTGCTGCTGTTGCACACGGTTCGCACCCAACTGGACTACTTCCAGCGCGTGATTGCGCCGCTCGCGGAACGCCGCCGCGTCTATGCCCTGGACTTCCCGGGCATGGGCTGGTCGGACATCCAAAAAGGGGCGACCTACGACCACGACGACCTGCAGAGCGCCGTCGTCGAATTTGTGCGCGGGCAGGAGCTGACCGGCGCGACCCTGGCAGGAGAGTCGATCGGGGCGGCGATCGCGCTGACCGCGTCGGTGGAACTGGGTCAGCGGGTGGTGCGCGTGGTCGCGTCGAACACCTATGACTACCCCCAGGGCTTGGAGCGGGCGAACCTGCTGGCGCGCGTCATCGTGTCGTCGGTACGCGCCCCGCTGGTGGGGCCGGTCTTCGCCGCGTTGGAAAACAGGCCGATCCTCAAAGGCATCATGCGCGGCGGATACGCCGACCCTGCGCAACTGCCGGAGCCGTTCCTCGACGAACTCGTGAGGGTGGGGAGCAGACCCGGGTATGCGCGCGTCGCGCGCGCGATTTACCGCAACCTGCGCACGTTGATCGCCGCCCGGGATCGCTATGCGTCAATCACCGCTCCCGTGACGTTGCTCTACAGCGACGGTGACTGGTCGCGCGAAGCAGACCGTGCCGGCACCGCCGCCGCCATTCCGTCGGCATCGGTGCACACCGTCGCGCACGCCGGCCACTTCTTGGCGCTGGAGAAGCCGCGGGAATTCGTCGCCGCGGTGCTTGGCGAACACCTCTGAGCGACAATGGGGTTCGCGCAATGCGCGGCGCGGACCTGCTCGACGTGGCATCCTAGCCCAGCAATCCCGAGTCCCGGATCGCCTCGGCCAGCGGTTCGAGGACGGCGGGGTCGTGCGGCGCGGGGAGATAGATGATGCCCAGATTCAATCCCTCCGCGGCCAGCCCGGCCGCGTCGGCGACGACCTTGCCGTAATCCAAGTCGGGCTCCAGGCGCAGGTGCGCCGACAGCGTGATCTCTTTCGGATCGCGCCCGATGTCAGCGCAGTGCGCGGCAAGCACGTCGCGCTTGTGGGCGAACACGTCGGTTGGGCCGCCGACGAAGTTCCAATGCTGGGCGTAGCGTGCGGTGATGCGCAGGGTCCGTTTTTCCCCGCTGCCACCGATGCAGATCGGTGGGTGCGGGCGCTGCGGGCCCTTAGGCTCGTTGCGTGCGCCCTTGAGTTGGTAGTAATTCCCGTCGAAGTCGGTGATCGATTCGCTGAGCAGGCTGGTCAGCACCGCGCAGGCCTCCTCGAACCGGTCGAAGCGTTCCTTGACGCTGCCGAGCTCAATGCCGTAGGCGCCCGATTCCTCCTCGTTCCACCCGGCGCCGATACCGAGCTCGAGACGCCCGCCGGAGATGATGTCAAGTGCGGCGGCCATATTCGCCAACACGGCTGGATGACGGTAGTGGATGCCGGTGACCAGGGTGCCCAGGCGCAGTCGCTGGGTGGCCTGCGCCAGCGCGGTCAGCGTCGTCCAGCCCTCCAGGCAGGGCCCGCTGCTGTCGGAGAAGATCGGGTAGAAGTGGTCGAAGGTCCAGCCGGACTGGTAGACATCGATGTCGTCGGCGGCCTGCCATACCGCGAGCATGTCGGCCCAGGTGGTGTTCTGCGGGGAGGTTTTGAACGCGAATCGCATACGCCCGACGTTAGTCGATCTTTATGAAGCGCAACTATACTCATCCGGACCATGACGAGCGCGCTCGGAATCGACACCAAGATCACCCTGCTGTCCGCCGGCCTGATCTTTTTGCTCGCCCTCGTTCTCGGGGTGTGGAAATACCGGCAGATTCTGGCGTCCGACGACCACCGGGCCCACCCCTATGTCGACATCGCGCACCGGGCGGCGTTGCTGTATTCCTTCGCGACCCTGCTGATCGCGGTGTTCGTCCAATTCAGCGTCTGGCCGACGTGGGTCAACCTGACGGCGGCGATGATCGCCGTGTTCTTCTTCGTCGGGGCAATCGCCACCTACATCCGGCACGGTGCGCGGCGCGCCACCGTCAACCAGTTCGACAACCCGTCGCGGGGCACCGGGCTGGCCATGACCCTGCTGATGGTCGGCGAGATCGGCGGATTCGGTGTGATTCTCGCCGGGTTCGTCTACGGGCAGCTGCTGTAACACTGGAGCCATGGACCCGGTGACCGCGCTGCGACAGATCGCGTATTACAAGGATCGGAGCCGGCAGGACCCCAAACGCGTGATGGCGTACCGCAATGCCGCCGACATCGTCGAGGGCTTAGACGACGCCGAGCGGGAGCGGCACGGGCAGGACAACAGCTGGCAGACGCTGCCGGGCATCGGGCCCAAGACCGCCAAGGTCATCGCGCAGGCCTGGGCCGGTCGCGAGCCGGACGCACTGATCGAATTACGCGACGCCGCAACGAATCTCGGTGGCGGCGAGATCCGGACCGCGCTGCGCGGGGATCTGCATCTGCATTCGAACTGGTCGGACGGTTCGGCCCCGATCGAGGAGATGATGGCGACCGCGGCCGCATTGGGCCACGAGTATTGCGCGCTGACCGATCATTCCCCGCGGTTGACGATCGCCAACGGCCTGTCGCCGGAGCGGTTGTGCAAACAGCTCGAGGCGATCGACCGGTTGCGCGACGGGTTCGCACCGATGCGCATCCTCACCGGCATCGAGGTGGACATCCTCGAGGACGGCAGCCTGGATCAGGAGCCCGAGCTGTTAGAGCGGCTGGACGTGGTGGTGGCCAGCGTGCATTCGAAGCTGTCGATGGATGCGGCGGCGATGACGCGGCGGATGGTGCGTGCGGTGTCCGGTGGCCACGCCGACGTGCTCGGCCATTGCACCGGCCGGCTGGTCGCGGGCAACCGGGGCATCCGGCCCGAATCCAAGTTCGACGCCGAGGCGGTGTTCACCGCGTGCCGCGACTACGGAACCGCGGTGGAGATCAACTCCCGGCCCGAGCGCCGCGACCCACCGACGCGGCTGCTGAAGCTGGCGCTGGAGATTGGCTGCGTGTTCAGCATCGACACCGACGCCCACGCCCCCGGTCAGCTGGATTTCCTGGGCTACGGGGCGCAGCGCGCGCTGGACGCCGGGGTGCCCGTCGACCGGATTGTCAACACCTGGCCGGTCGACCGGCTGCTGGACTGGACGGCGGCGAACTAACAGCGCCGACGCTCACGGCTCAGACGCGCGCCGGTGCGGCGGTCTCGGGAACAGGGGCGGCGCTGCGAGCGCGGCCGTGCAGGACATTGGCCGCGGCCACGATGGCGCACGTCGCTGCGGGAATGAACAGCGAGTATCCGCCAAGTTGAGAGCCGAACACGATCCCGGCGACGCCGCCGCCGAGGAACAGCAACAGCGTCGTCACCAGGATCGCGGCCTTCCACTTCTCGATCCCGTCTTGCCGGGCGCGCCCGAGCATCAGTCCGAGGTCGGTGACGGTTCCGGTGAAGTGCGTGGTGCGGATCGACATTCCGCGGAAACTCGAGGTCATCGCATTCTGCAGGCCCAGGGCGGCGGCGGCGAGCATCGCCTGGACTGCGGTCAGCTCGACTCCGAGGGCTTCGATCTGCGCCTTGACGAAGGTCTCTTCCACGCCGGCGGCGGCGAGCACGAGCAGTGCCGCCTCGATGCTGAGCACGATGGCGTGGCGCGGGCCTGCGGTCGCTCGCGTGGGCGCCAGCACCGCTCCGGCCATGGTCGCGCCGGCCAGGAAGCCGAGCAGGATCGCTGCAAGCACGTGCCCTTCGTACAGCCACGGATTAGCGGTGTTCATGCCCAGTTGGGTGGTGATGGCGGTGAGATTGCCGACCGGCAACGCCAAGATCAGCAGGGCCACCGCGTTGACGAACCCCGCGGACAGCGCGAGCACCGCGCTGTAGCCGAGCAGGAGACTTTCGCGGGGCAGCCCGCTGTCGCGGGCGTCGTCCGGCGGCGGCATGGGCTCTTCTCACTCACTTTCACGATCGGGTTCTGGGCAAGCCTACGTGCGGATCGTCCGGACACCGGGCTCGCGGCACATCTCAAATCAACCTCATATAATCGAATTAACAAGGGCGGGAATCGAATTGGTAACGAGGGTGATGTCGTCAGTCGGGAAGGTGTGGCATCTCTATACCCGAATCACGGCCGATCAACACCCCGCGGATGAGTGCGGACTTGCCGTAGCGCTGACGCACCCGATCGACCGCGGCATCTATCGCGAGCGGTTCCCCGTCGAACGGCAGCGTCAGCTGCTGGGCGCCGCTAAGATCGATGCCCGCCACCGCGAAGCCCACCAGGGTCAGACCGCGCTGCGCGATCAGGGGCGCCGCCGACGAGACGAGCTGCCGGGCGGCGTTCAGGATGGGTTGCGTCGACGAGGTCGCCCACGGCAGAGTGTGCGACCGGGTGGCCCGCGTGAAGTCGTCGAACCGCAGCCGCAGCACCACGGTGCGCCCGGTGCGCCCGGCGGCGCGCATGCGTCCGGTGATGCGGTCGACAAGGTTCACCACCACCGCGTCGATCTCGGTCGGCGACATCCGATTGCCGGCGCGGCCCAGCGCCCGCTGCGCCCCGACCGATCGGCGCCGCCTGCCGGTGGTGACCCGGCGGCGGTCGATGTTGCGCGACAGTGCAAACAGTTGGCGCCCCATCGCCCCATCGCCGCACCGACCAGCGAGCCCAGCGCGGTCTCGCTGAGCTCTGCGACGTCGGCCACCGTGTGGATGCCCTGCGCGGTCAGTCGCTCGGCGGTCGTTGCCCCGACACCCCACAGGCGGCGGACCGGCAACGGATGCAAGAAAGCCAGCTCGGCGTCGGGCGGCACGAGCAACAGCCCGTCCGGTTTGGCCTGTTGGCTGGCGACCTTCGCCAGGAATTTCGTCCGCGCAATCCCGACCGTGATGGGCAGGCCGACGCGATCGCGCACGTCCGCGCGCAGCCGCGCGGCGATCTGGACCGGGGTGCCGGAGACCCGGCGCAGCCCGGCAACGTCGAGGAAGGCCTCGTCCACCGACAGCGCCTCGACGATCGGCGTGGTGTCGCGGAACACCTCGAAGACGGCGTCGCTGGCCCGGGAGTAGGCGGACATGCGCGGCGGGATCACCACGGCGTGCGGGCACAACCGGCGCGCCTGCGCGCCGCCCATCGCGGTGCGCACGCCATACGCCTTGGCCTCGTAGCTGGCCGCAAGCACCACGCCGCCGCCCACGATCACCGGCCGGCCGCGCAGCGTCGGGTCGTCGCGCTGTTCGACCGACGCGTAGAACGAATCCAGATCCGCGTGCAGGATGGCCGCCTCGCCGGGCACGAACATATGTTCGCATAGCTGGCCGACAGGGTCGCGTTAGCCGGCCTCGCCGTAGATACTGGCGACCCAGATATGCACGAGGGTGTCGAGCACTTGCTCGTTGGGCACCGAGGGACGCTCGGCGGCGAAGGTCGTCAGCATCACCTTCTCGTTGAGCAGGTTGAGCGCGGCCGACAGGTGGTGGGCCGGCAGGGTGGCCGGGGCGGCGCCCCGGGCACGTTCGGCTTCGATGACGGTGGTGATGTGGCCGACCCACTTCTCCATGAACCGCGACCACAACTCGGCGACGTCGTTGTTGGTGCGGGCGGCCGCGGCGGCCAGCGACACCGCGCGATGCGCCCCGAACGTCTCGACGAACAGGTTGATTCCGATGCGCCACAGCGCCTTCGGATCTGCGGGCGGATTGGCGACCAGGTCCTCCAGGGCGGAGTCGGCCTCGATGATCACCCGCTCGAACAGGGTGAGCAGCACCGCGTCTTTGGACGGGAAATAGAAGTAGAAGGTCGGTCGGGAGATACCCGCCCCCCGGGCCAGGTCGTCGACCGAGATGTCAGCGATCCCGCGCTCGGCCAGCAGCCGCTCGGCGGTGGACAAAATGGCCTGTTCGCGGTCGTCGCCAGACGGCCGGGTGGAACGCCGGCCACGCGGAGTGCGGGTCGAACCGGCTGCAGTCACGTCCGCTACGTTACACAGGGTCGACTTTTTCGACACATCGTTGACGAATTCGACACAGCGTTGATAGCGTGGCCGCATGACTGAGCACCTCGACGTCCTGATCGTGGGCGCCGGAATCTCCGGCGTGAGCGCCGCCTGGCACCTGCAGGACCGCTGCCCGACCAAGAGCTACGCGATCCTGGAGAAGCGCGCCGCCATGGGCGGCACCTGGGACCTGTTCCGCTACCCAGGAATCCGATCGGACTCCGACATGTACACCCTGGGTTTCCGGTTCCGGCCGTGGACCGAACGCCAGGCGATCGCCGACGGCAAGCCGATCCTGGATTACGTCACGGGCACGGCCGCGATGCACGGCATCGACAAGCACATCCGGCTCAACCACAAGGTCATCGACGCCGACTGGTCCAGCGCGGACAACCGCTGGACGGTGCACATCGAGAACAACGGCACGCCGGACAGCATCACCTGTTCGTTCCTGTTCCTGTGCAGCGGCTACTACAACTACGAGCAGGGCTATTCGCCGACCTTCCTCGGCGCCGAGGATTTCACGGGACCGATCATTCATCCGCAGCACTGGCCGGAGGACCTCGACTACGCCGACAAGAACATCGTCGTCATCGGCAGTGGCGCGACCGCCGTGACTTTGGTTCCCGCACTAGCGAATTCGGGCGCCAAGCACGTCACGATGCTGCAGCGTTCGCCCACTTACATCGTCTCGCAACCGGCCAGGGACAAATTGGCCGACCGGCTCAACCGCTGGCTGCCGGAAAAGGCGGCCTACACCGCGGTGCGTTGGAAGAACGTGCTGCAGCAGATGATGCTCTACCAGGCCTGCCGGAGGCTTCCGCAGCGGATGCGCAGGACGTTGCTGGGCTATGTGCAGCGCCAGCTTCCCGAGGGCTACGAGGTGGAAAAGCACTTCGGCCCGCACTACAGCCCGTGGGACGAGCGGCTGTGCCTGGTGCCCAACGGCGACCTGTTCCGCGCGATTCGTCACGGCAAGGCCGAGGTCGTCACCGACGTCATCGACCGGTTCACCCCGCACGGCATCCGGCTCGCCTCGGGCGTGGAGCTGCCGGCCGACATCATCGTCACGGCAACGGGGCTGAACCTGCAGCTGTTCGGTGGGGCGACCGCCACGGTCGACGGTCAGCCCGTGGACCTGACCAAGACCATGGCCTACAAGGGCATGATGTTGTCCGGAATACCCAACATGGCTTACACCATCGGTTACACCAACGCGTCGTGGACGCTGAAGGCGGACCTGGTGTCGGAGTACGTCTGCCGGTTGCTGAACTACATGGACACCAACGACTTTGACACCGTCGTCGTGGAACACCCGGGCTCGGCTGTCGAAGAGCGCCCGTTCATGGAATTCACTCCGGGTTACGTGCTGCGCTCGCTCGACGAGCTGCCCAAGCAGGGCTCACGCACCCCGTGGCGGCTGAACCAGAACTACCTGCTGGACATCCCGTTGATCCGGCGCGGCAAGATCGACGACGAGGGCTTGAAGTTCTCCAAAAAGCCCGCGGCAGTGACGGTTTAGCCGGCCGCCGCGACGACCACGATGCCGTCGTCGTCGCTGTATGCGGTGTCGCCGGGGACGAACGTCACGCCGCCGAGGCTGACCTCGACGTCACGTTCACCCGCGCCCGTCTTGGTGCTCTTGCGTGGATTGGTGCCCAGCGCCTTGATGCCGATGTCGATGCCGCGCAGGGTGGCGGCGTCCCGGACCGCACCGTTGACGATCAGCCCGGCCCAGCCGTTGGAGCGGGCCAATTCGGCGATGAGGTCCCCGACTAGCGCGCTGTGCAGCGAACCGTCCCCGTCAATCACCAGCACTCCGCCCGCACTCGGTTGCGAAAGAATCGATTTCAGCAACGCGTTGTCCTGGAAACACCGCACGGTGGTGATCGGGCCGGCGAATTGCGAGCGCCCGCCGAACTGGCGGAACTGTAGGTCGCAGCTGCGGACGTCGGGCCCGATGCTGTCGACGAGGTCGGCCGTCGCGGTGAACTCGACGCTCATCCGCGGCGGCGCAGCTGGCGGATCAGCAGGAGCGCGAGCAGGCTGAGCGCCAGCGCAAACGCCAGCGGCAGCGCCGATTGGCCGGGCGTCGATGGCGTGTTGATCGGGGCGACCGGGTTGTTCGCGTCGTCAACGGTTGATTTCGCTTGCGCCGCGGCATCTTTGGCCGCGGCGGCAAGTTCGCCGTTGGACCCCAGCAGGTGTTGCAGATCCGCCGGCGGCGCCGGGGGCCTCGGTGGCTCCGGGGACGCGTGCTCGGCGGGTGCCTTTTTAGCGGCCGCCTTTTTGGCCGGAGCCTTCTTTGCGGCCGCCTTTTTGGCCGGTGCCTTTCTAGCGGGTGCCTTTTTAGCGGCCGCCTTGGCGGGCGGCCTCTTCTCCGGGGGCACCTGCTGATTGCCCGGCGGCGCCTGCTCGGGTGGCGTCGATGCGCCGTCGGGTTCGCTGTCGGGGTGATCTTGCGGGTCTGCCATGCGGCCGCTCCTTTGCAGCTATGTCTCGGCCTTTGTCAGCGCCACGGTCAGCGCCACGGTCAGCGCCCACGAAAGTTACTCGAGTCCCCATCATGCCAGGGTGCCGCAGGGCGGTTCACCTGCCGAGACGGTCAAGGTCGGCGCCGCAGCGTCCACCACGCGGCCGCGGCCATCAGCGCCACCGCCCCCAGCACAAACGGCCAGAGCGGGATGGCGCCGCCGGTATTGGCGGTCGCGGCGGGAGGTCCGGGCGTGCCGGTCCCGGCCACCGTCAGGCGAAACGACCAGGACCCGCAGACCACGTGGCCGTCGGCGGACGTCACCCGATAGTTCACGGTGTAGGTGCCGGCCGGCCCGAGTGGGCGCAGGCCGATGCTGACGACGGCGCCCTGCACGCGCGGCTCGCCGGTAGACCAGACGTTGGCGTCGGGTCCTACGACGGTCATCGCCGCGAAGGTGGTCTGCAATCGTTCGTTGAACACCGCACTCACCCGGTCGGGACCGGTCGTCAGCGCCGCGTCGTCGGCCGGGGCGGTCGACACCCGGGTGGCGTGCGCAGCGGCGGCCGGCGCGGCCAGGGTCGCGGTCAATGCCACGGCGACCAGCAGCGTGGCCGCCCACGCGATGGCCGCGAGGCGCCTCATGCCCTGCGGCGGATCAGCACGAGACAGCTGCCCACGGCCGCGGCCACGATCAGCGCGGCGCCGCCCAGCAGGCGCGCGGTGTTGTCGGCCTGGTCGCCGTGGTCGGTCGGCCCGCTGGCGTGGTCGTGGTGGTGCTCGTGGCCCGTCGCTGGCCCCGCGGCGAGGGTCAGCGTCGGCACCGGGTGTTCCGGCTCGCCGCCGCCGGGCAGCGGCGGCTGGTCCCACTTCACGACCGAGCCGTCGGCGTAGGTCTGGGTGGCGGGGAAGCTGACGGTCTCGGTGTCGGGTAGTTGCACCGCGAGCAGGAACAGCGCGAACTGGTCGGCTGGAATCCCCCCGCCGGGGGCTGCGGTCCAGGACACCGAGTGCACGGTGCCGGACGCGGCGTCCCGGTCGAGCTTGGCCGTCCACCCGGGCATGGTTTCGGTGCGGGCCGATGCGACGTCGGGCAGCGTGATCGTCAGCCCGGTGGTCGCGGCGCCCTTGTCGGATTCGTTGGGCACCTGGAACGTCACGATCGCCATCGCGCCACGCACGGCGTTGTCGCTGTTGGCGTGCACGTGCGCCCAAGCCGTCGGGACGGCCACGGCCGAGCCGGCGTAGAGCACGCCCGCCGCGACGACCGCGAGCAGGACGCGTGAGATCCAGTTCGGCTGAAATGGCATGTCGGCGGGCGGCTTTCAGGCCAGCCCGAGCCGGGCCAGCAGGTCCGCCTCGATGCCGTCGAGCTGCGAGGAGATCGCGGCGTGCGCGTCCCGCCGTCGGGTGGCGGGCATGTTCTCCGCGGCGGTGATGGCCGCCGCCAGGTCGCCGAGCCGCTCGGAGATCGCCGACACAAACTGCCGGGTCTCGGCGTCCTTGGGCTTGCGCTCCTGCACCTGCCGCAAGGACCTCTCCGCCCCGGCGATGCGGGCCGACAGGTGGGCGCCGTGGCCGGAGAATTGGCCGATCTGAGCCAGCGGGATCCCGAGCTGATCGGCGCGACGCTGATCGATCAGCGTGCGAACAGTGGTGGCTCCTCGATAGATCAACGGCGTCAGGATGGGCGCCAGCAGGCGCGACACCGTCAGCACCCGGCGGATCCGCGTGGGTGACAGCACCTTCCCTTCCCGGGCCGCCTTGAGTTCCGCCTCGGCGACCTTGAGCGCCGTGCGGTCGGTCTCTCGCTGGGATCGGATCTGCGCCTTGAGCGCCTTTTCCGCGGCACGGCGATCGCCCTTGATCCGGCGCACCTCGTTCTTGGCGGACAGCTTGGCTTCCAGCTTGGCGCGGGCCCTGATCGCTCGGGCCTCGGCACGGCGCGTCGCGCGGCTCTTTCGTTTGCGGAACAGGCCCATTCCTGGCCGCCTCCCGGTATCTCGTGGACTGTCGCTCTCGCGTGTGCGGATCCGTGCGGCCAACCCTAATCGGCATGCGCCGACAGCAGCCCAACAGGTCGGGCCGTGGCCGCCGTGGGCTCAGGCGTCGAGGTGCTCCGCGCGGCGCAGCTCGTTGACGCGCTCCACGATGTCCTGCTGAGCCTGGGGCGACAATCCGACGGCCCGCACCGCGATGCGGCGCACCCCGTCTTCGCGCACCGCCGCCAGCCACGCCAGCTCCTTGTCGAGCTTTTCGTAGTACTCGTCGTCGGTGAAATACGCCGGCTTGATCCGGAAGAAGTTGGCCAGCGCCGCCATGGTCGCCGACGACGGGTTGGTGCGGTTGCCGGAGCGTAGCTGCGACAAGTAGGGAGCCGACATCGTGATGCCCTCGGACTTGAGCGCCGCGATCACCTCCGCGGACGTGTGCGGCCCGCGTCCGGGCGGATACACCGTGTCGAACAAGCGGTTCAGGCGAGCAGCGAACGTCGTGCTCATCGATATAACCTCCACTTGGCTGTAGAAGTGAACTATTACCTAGGTGTATTTGCTGATCATGGTACCGAGTGTATCCGCCCCCGACCAAGTGCAAATTAGAGCGGGTTCGCTGGTGTCCCTGGCAAGGGTAGCTGAGTCCGCACTGGACGAGCGTCCAGCTAAATCACGCGAGTGTCCATAATGTGAGCGAAACTCACAGGTTATCCGCAGAAAGAAAGCACGCCGGACCGACGTCGGCGGGCGCCGTGCGGGGGCCCGGCGATGATATCGGGAGGACAGGATCGGGAGATGCACCGCAACCCCTTGACGCCGGCGACCATGCAGGTGCGGTCTTTGCTACCGAGGCCATGTCACGCGCCGACGCGGGATCGCGATCCCGGAAAACGCCCCGCGGAGACAACTCTGGGGCCACTGCCGAGTACGGCGAAAGTGCGGATGCGGTGCGATGCGCACCTCAGACGATTTCCGGCGACCTCCCGGCGATCGGAGCCGGCGTTCGGCGTCGGCGCCGTGTTTGCGCCCAAGCCGCTGCCGCGGCGGCCACGGCCAGCACCGAGGTGACGGCCACAGCCACCGGCCGCCAGCCGAGAGCGGCGTCGAACAAGATCCACAGGCCGAACACTGCGAACAGCAGGCCGGCTAAGACATGCAACAGCCGGCGCGGCAGGCGACGGTGCAGCAATACCCCGATTCCGATCGCTAAACCATCGGCCAACACCATGCCCAGCGTCGCGCCGATCCACACTCCGACCCAGTCGTGGCCGCTGGCCAGCATCAGCGTGGCCAGCGCCGTCTTGTCGCTCATCTCGGCCAGGACGAAAGACGAGATCACCGCCAGCAGGGCGAACCGATGTTCTTCGGTGGACGAGACGTCGTCGGCGCCGGTGCCTTCGCGCCAGGCCCAGACAGCGAAGGCGAGAAAGGCGAACGCGGAGACGAACGCCAGCGGCCGTGCGGGCAGTGCGGTGCCCAGGAAGTGGCCGACCGACACCGAGACTCCGTGCGCCAGAAACGCCGCGATTGACACCCCGGTCAGCACCACCCACCATCGGTAGCGCAGCGCGTAGGTCATGGTGACGAGCTGCGACCTGTCGCCGAGTTCAGCAAGGAAGACCACCCCGAGGCTTAGCAATGTCGCGTCGGGCATCTGCGACGACCTTTCGACACGTTGCCGCCGACCGCGCGGTCGTCGGACATCGGTCGAAGGTCTCACCCACCGGTCCGCCGGGACCGGTTCGCCGGCCGGGCTGTGCGCCAGTATGTCGACTCGACGATTGGGGGCTACTCCCCTTCGCTAACGGCCTCAGGCTACCGGGCGGCCCCGACGGGCGCCAACAGCGCCGCTAAGTTCGGTCGCCCGTATTCATCGATTCGAGGGGCGGACGACTCGACTGAATGTCCTTATGCGGCAAGCAGCATTGCCAGGATCGCGGTGTCGGGATGGCTGATGGGATCGACGCCGACGCGGCTGACCATCGAGGTGATCGTACCGTCGGATTCGGCCTCCACCCAGGCCGCGCGGTGCTCTAATCCCAGATACGGCAAGCCCGGTAGTAAGACGCATCCCGATGCCGCGCCGTTGCATTCGGGCAACGACGGCGTGGTTTCCGAGGGTGGGTGCAGCATCAGCAGCGCGGGCGGCTGGCGCTCCGCGAAATAGCCCGGCTGGATGGCGGATTCACCGAATACCGTGCCTTCGGCGAGCACCAAGCCGACGGTATCCGGCTCGGGTTCGTCGGGCAATTCCTCGCGGGCACCGAATACCGTTGTGGTGGAAAGCAATCCGGGCAGGGATGCGACCCGGACCGCAACCATGAGCAGTTGGGCCCATTCCTTGGTGGAATCCGGCCAGCGCCCGGAGATCACGAACCCTTTCAGGGCACCACGGGAATGAAAGGGGGCAACCCCGATCGGCCGACCCGATGCTGCTTCCATCTCGACCTCCCCGTGACGTGAGTTTCGAAATAACCACGCTGGTAGCTCGAATAATTAAGGATGCCTGCGGGTTAGGTGCGGTGCAACTCGACACGGCCGGTTGGCGCGGGCATTCTTGGCCCCCGCCAAAGGCGCGCAAAAAAGGCAGGGGCGCCACGGATATTCCGTGGCGCCCCTGCCTTCGCCGGTCGGGGGTCAGCCGAAAATCAGACCGTTGGTTTTCGACGTCGCGGCTTCATATCGTGACTGGACGTCCGGCCAGTTGACGACATTCCAGAACGCCTTGACGTAGTCCGCCTTGACGTTTTTGTACTGCAGGTAGAAGGCGTGCTCCCACATGTCGACCTGGAGCAACGGAATGATGCCGAGCGGGACGTTGGCCTGCTGGTCGTAGAGCTGGAAGGTCAACAGCCGGTCGCCGAGGCTGTCGTAACCCAGCACCGCCCAACCCGATCCCTGCAAACCGTTGGCGGCAGCGCTGAACTGAGCCTGGAACTTGTCGAACGATCCGAACTGCTCGTCGATCGCGGCGCCCAGGGCGCCGGTGGGCTTGTCGCCGCCGTCCGGCGACAGGTTCTTCCACCAGATGCTGTGGTTGACGTGGCCGCCCAGGTGGAAGGCCAGGTTCTTCTCGTTCAGGAAGATCGCGGAGTGGTCGCCGTTGGCCCGGGCTTCCTCCAGCTTGGCCACCGCGTCGTTGAGGCCTTTGACGTAGGTGGCGTGGTGCTTGGTGTGGTGGATCTCGTTGATCTGCCCGGAAATGTGCGGTTCCAGCGCTGCGTAGTCCCAGTCCAAATCGGGCAGGGTGTATTCAGCCACGGCATTCCTTTCTTCGATGATCGGTGGTGATCGCCTGACGAGCGTTCGCACGTGGTCGGCCACGCGGCAGCCTGACGCTATCAACCCTGCTCCATGATCGCGCGTGCCGCAAGAACGATTGCCGGACGCCGCTTGACCGAATACCCCGTCGGGGTGATTTCAAGACAAGACGATGAGCGCAAGAACGCCAAGCAGCGCGAGGGCGATGAGGCCGGCACGTAGTGCGGCGATGCTGTAACTCTGGTTCCAGGCGGGCGAGCCGGAATACGAGTTCGAGGCCTGCGAACCCGGACCGAAAGAATGCGTCGCCATCAAGCGCCTTTCACCTGCCGTCCACCGCGCCGCAGTGAGGTGAGTCACAACGGCTTTTCGTGATGGCGATCATAACGCGTTGTGATCACGTTGAAAAATAATCCCAGGAATTGGCCTGTGAGCTGCGAATTTGTCGGAAGTCGGGGGTGGGCGCAGCCGAGCCGGGGGCGGTGCGCGCCCAACGGGACCGACGTGGCGTCGGGTGCTTAGTGCGGCAAACCATTTCGATTGGGTAGCCGGCGCAGGCCTTCCACGACGACGACAACTGGCCGGCGCGTTATCCACAACGCGGCACGGCTCATCGTTAGACCCAGTATTAATGGTTCCCTTACCCGTTATCCCATTGTGGATAAACCTGTGGAAACTGTGGATAGCCATAGTCAATTGTTGGAGCTGGCGACCGATGGCCGGGAAGGTCCCAAACGCGTCGTCGGTGTGCGCGATCGGCGGACCGCTCGCCGGCCGGGCGGGTCCGCCAGATCGCCGGGCGGTTCGAGTGCGAATTCCCGGGCGCCGCAACCGGAGCCGGCGGGCCGTGTTCCGATGGCCGGTCCGAGAGCCGGGGCTACGCTGGTCCGGTGATCCAAGTGTGCTCCCAATGCGGCACTCGGTGGAACGTGCGCGATCGGCGCCGCGAGTGGTGCCCACGCTGTCGCGGGGCGTTGCTGGCACCTCTGGCAGACGCGCCGGCAGCCGACCCGCGGTGGAGTACGCAGCAGCCAGCCGCCGCGCCCCCGGCCTGGCAGCGCACCCCGCCCCAGCTGCCGCCGGGCTTTCGGTGGATAGCGGTGCGCCCCGGCGCCCCGCCGCCCGCGCGGCGCGGCCACCGGCCGTTGGGCCCCACCCCCCGGTATGCGGTGATCCCGCGTTGGGGCCTGGTGGACCGCGTCGATCAGCAAGACGGCGCCGCCGACGTTTCGGCGCGCCCCGGGCCGGCACCGGCGGCGGCGCGCCTGGCCATGTTCGTCAGCGTGCTGGTGCTGAGCTTCGCGGCCCTGGTCTATGTGGCGCGGTACGTGCTGCTGGTCATCAACCGGACCACCCTGCTTCCGACCTGGGTGGCCATCGTGGCGGATTGGCTCGGGGTGCTGGCCAGTGTCGCGGCGGCTACCTCGGTGATCGCCGCGGGTGTGCTGATGATCCAGTGGCTGGTCGCCCGGCGGGCCGCCGTCTTCGCGCATCACGGACTGCCCGAGCAGCGCTCCGCCCAGGCGCTGTGGGCCGGATGCGCGGTGCCGTTCGTCAATCTGCTCTGGGCGCCGGTGTTTGTCATCGAGTTGGCGGCACTGGAGGCGCACTACGCGCGACTGCGGCGACCGATCATCCAGTGCTGGGTCGCGTGGGTGTTCAGCTATCTGGCCTCGATCACCGCCATGATCACCAGCTTCGCCACCGACGCCCAAGGCATCGCTGACAACACCGCCCTGATGGTGTTCGCATACCTGCTGGCCGCAGTCACCGTGGCCGCGGTCGCCCGGGTCTTCGAAGCCTTCGTCCGCAAGCCGGTCGAACGGCCCGCGCATCGCTGGGTCGTGGTCAGCCCGGAGGAACCGGCACCTCCCGCTCCGGCCGGTCCGGTTGAGCTGGAGGGGCAGGAACCGGCAGCATAGGGGTATGACGTGGGCCGACGAGGTGCTCGGCGGGCACCCTTTTGTCGTTGCCCACCGCGGCGCCTCAGCTGATCGGCCCGAACACACGCTCGCCGCTTACGATCTCGCACTCAAAGAGGGCGCCGACGGTGTGGAGTGCGACGTCCGGCTGACTCGCGACGGCCACCTGGTGTGCGTGCACGACCGCCGGCTGGAACGGACGTCGAGCGGGGCCGGGTTGGTCAGCACGATGACGCTGGCCGAATTGCGTGAACTCGACTACGGCGCGTGGCACGGCAGCTGGCGGCCGGACGGCGCGCACGGCGACACCAGCCTGCTGACCCTGGACGCCCTGCTTTCCCTCGTCCTGGACTGGCAGCGACCGGTGAAGATCTTCATCGAGACCAAGCATCCGGTTCGCTACGGCTCGCTGGTCGAAAACAAGGTGCTGGCCCTGCTGCATCGCTTCGGCATCGCCTCGCCGGCCTCCGCCGATCGCTCGCGGGCGGTGGTGATGTCATTTTCGGCGGCCGCGGTCTGGCGGATCCGGCGGGCGGCGCCGCTGCTGCCGACCGTGCTGCTCGGCCGGACCGCGCGGTATCTGGCCAGCAGTGCCGCCACCGCCATCGGGGCGACCGCCGTCGGACCGTCGGTGGCGGCGTTGCGCGACTATCCGCAACTGGTCGACCGCGCACTAGCCCAGGGCCGGTCCGTCTACTGCTGGACCATCGACGAGTACGACGACATCGACTTCTGCCGCGATGTCGGGGTGGCGTGGATCGCCACCAACCATCCGGGCCGCACCCGCGCGTGGCTGCACAACGCTCGCACGATCGACGGCCGCGGCTAGTCCGTTGCTACTGCTGCCCGCCGAGACTGGTCGGTACCGGGGCGTCGGACCCCAGCGCGGTGAACATCTTGCCCGCCGCCTCGTCGTCCCACACCACCACCGAGCCCGCGTCGCTGCCGGCGAACGCACCGATCGGCACCGTTAGCGTGGTGGTCGGCCCGTGCAGCGCCCAGCCGAGCTGCGCCAGGTTCCACGCGTGGGCACTCTGGTCAACGGTCACCGCGCCGGCCGCCGCACGCGGCACGGAGTACCAGCGCCAGGGATTCAGCCGTACCCCCGGGCTGCCGGCACGATGCAGCAGCGCCGACACGAACTGCCGTTGGTTGACCATCCGGTCGAGGTCGGCGCGAGGGGTGTCCCGGCTCCTGACGTAGCCGAGCGCGTCGCGGCCGCCCAGCCGCTGGCATCCGGCCGGCAGATCGACGCCGGCCAGCGGGTCGTCGACCGCGGTGGTCGGGCACGCGGTGGTCGGGCACGCGGTCACCCCGCCGAGGGCGTCCACCACAGCCGCGAACCCGCCGAAGCCGATTTCGGCGCAATGGTCCAGGCGTAAACCGGTGGCCAGCTCGACCGTCTGGACCAACAGCGATGCGCCGTCCAGCGCGAACGCGGTGTTGACCTCGGCGGGGCCGGAGGGCAACGCGAAGGCGGTGCTCAGCGCCGCGCGCGCAGACCGTTGATGAAGGGGCAGCCCATCAGCACCCGGATCGCCTGACTCAGGCCCGTCATGTCGTCCACCGGCTTGTGGAACGGCAGCCGAATGTCGTGATCGCCCTCGTCGCCCTCGACGCGGAACCGCAGGCCGTACCGGTCAAGGCCTAGCGGCCGGACCCGTCCGCGGCGCAGTTGGGCGGGCAGCCGGGAGACCAGCCGCGCGACCACGTCGGCGTGAGCGTTGTCCAGGTGCCACAGCAGGCTCGACTCGACCTCGCAGAACGGGTCGGGCCGGGCCGCGAGCAGGTCGCGCACCCCGACGGCCTCGGCGCCGGTCGCGTCGGTCACCACGATCGAATCGATGGCCAGCCGCAGCAGGGCGTAGCGGGTGTCCCGCGGGCTGCTCGGCACCGAGTGTGGTGCGTTGACCTGCAGCAATGCCGGGTTCGGGCACTCGCTGGCGATCAGATCCAGCGTCGCCGGGATCGCGGTAGGCGGGACCTGATGCAGGCGGCCGCGCACCCACACCAGTGAACGCACGGGCTCGCGCAGCGGCAGCGGCGCATAGTCGGTCAGCTCGAGCAGCGCCTGCGCTCCGTCGACCAGGCAACCCGCCGCGCCGCCGCGCTCGAAGGGCACGGTCACCGCGAACGCTCCGTCGTCCAACAGGTGGTGTACCGGCGCGGCCACCGGGTCCTCGTCCCCGACGGCCAGTAGCGCGCCGCCTGCCCGCAGACAGGCGCTGCGGATGCGTTCGGCGGTCGTCGGCGCGGCGCTGGTCAGCGGTAACATCGTCCTCCTTTATGGTTAGGCAAGCCTAAGTTAACTCAGATCGCGGGACGCTGCAAGGCCTGATCCGAGCGGGCGCCGTTAGGGTTGAGGGCGTGGCCCGCATCACGTACCTCGGTCCCGAAGGGACGTTCACCGACGCGGCTCTGCTGCAGATGACGGCCGCCGGGTTGGTTCCCGACCACGATGCGGATGCGGTGCGGCGGGTGCCCGTCGACAGCACGCCGGCGGCGCTCGAGGCCGTCCGCGCCGGCGCGGCCGATTATGCGTGCGTGCCGATCGAGAACTCGATCGACGGGTCGGTGATGCCCACGCTGGACAGCCTGGCGATCGGGTCGCCGGTGCAGATTTTCGCCGAGACGACGTTGGACGTGGCGTTCAGCATCGTCGTCAAGCCCGGGCGCAGCGCCGCCGACGTGCAGAGGCTGGCGGCCTTCCCGGTGGCCGCGGCCCAGGTGCGGCAATGGATCGCGGCTCATCTGCCCGGAGCCGAACTGGTGCCCGCGTACTCCAACGCCGACGCTGCCCGGCAGGTGGCGGAGGGCCAGGCCGATGCCGCCGTGACATCGCCGCTGGCGGCGACACGTTGGGAGCTGGCCGCCCTGGCTAAGGGGGTCGTCGACGAACCCACCGCCCGTACTCGCTTCATCCTGGTCGGACGGCCGGGCCCGCCGCCGGGTCGGACGGGAGCCGACCGCACGTCGGTCGTGCTGCGCATCGACAACGCGCCCGGCGCGTTGGTCACCGCGCTCGCCGAATTCGGGATCCGCGGCATCGACCTGACCCGCATCGAATCCCGGCCGACGCGCACCGAGCTCGGCACCTACCTGTTCTTCGCGGACTGCGTCGGCCACATCGACGACTTCGCCGTCGCCGAGGCACTTAAGGCGCTGCACCGCCGTTGTGGGGATGTGCGATACCTGGGTTCGTGGCCGACGGGCGGAGCGGGGGCGGCAACCGCGGCACCCGCGGACGAGGCGGCCCGCTGGCTGCAGCGGGTGCGCGACGGGAAACCGGCGGACGGCGACGCGTTCGGGGGGGCCGCGCGATGAGCGGTCGTCTGGTGTTGGTCCGGCACGGCCAGTCCTACGGCAATGTCGAGCGCAGGCTGGACACCCGCCCGCCGGGCGCGGACCTGACGCCTCTGGGCCGCGATCAGGCCCTGACGTTCGCGCGTGCCACCGGGCGGCCCAGCCTGCTCGCGCACTCGGTGGCCAGGCGGGCCGCGCAGACCGCCGAGGTGATCGGCGGCGCGGTCGACGTGGCCGCGCAGCAGCTGTCGAACATTCACGAGGTTCAGGTCGGCAGGCTGGAAAACCGCAACGACGACGAAGCGATCGCGGAGTTCAACGCCATCTACGAGAGATGGCACCACGGCGAGCTGGACGTGCCGCTACCCGGCGGCGAGACCGGCAGCGAACTGCTGGGCCGTTACGTGCCGGTGCTCACCGAGCTGCGGATGCGGTACCTGGACGACCACGACTGGCACGGCGACATCGTCGTCATCAGCCACGGCGCGGCGATCCGGCTAGCCTCGGCGGTGCTGGCCGGAGTGGATGCGACATTCGCCCTGGACAACCACCTGAGCAACGCCGAGTCCGTGGTGCTGGCACCGATCACCGACGGGCGCTGGAGTTGCCTGCGGTGGGGCAGCCTCACGCCGCCGTTCTACCCGGAAGCCGGCAGAGCTGAAGCGACCCCGGTCGTCGACGCTGTGCGATCCGGCAGCGACCCGATGGGCTAGCGGGCCTTCAGACCGCCAGCGCGAGCGATTGGGTGCAGGTGCAGCCGACGGCCTCGCAGTCGATGACGAAGGCGTGCGGCCTCAACTCCGGGCTGTCACAGTCCGCCTCGGTGCACTCCGATCGGTGCAATGCGTGATGAATGATGGTGCCGTGGCAGTGATCTAGGCCTGCCCGGCAGTCGCGGCAGTCTGCGCTCATGAGCCGTTCATAGCACCGGGCGGCGACGAATTCGGGACGCCGCGCCCGGGCGGGACCGGGTTCTCAGGCCCAGCCCAGCTCCTCCAGGCGGTCGTCGTCGATGCCGAAATGGTGGGCGATCTCGTGGATCACCGTGATCGCCACCTCGTCGACCACGTCGTCGTCGGTGTCGCAGACGTCCAGCAGCGCCTCGCGATAGATCGTGATCGCGTCCGGCAGCGATCCGCCGTAATCGGAGTCGCGCTCGGTCAGCGCCACGCCCTCGTACAACCCGAGCAGTTCGGGATCATCCGGATGGCGGTCGTCGACGAGGATGACGATGTTGTCCATCGCGGCCGCCAGCTGCGGCGGAATCAGATCCAGCGCGTCGGCGACCAGTTCGTCGAATCGCTGCGGCTCCATCCGCACGGCCACCCGGCTAGCCTCCCGGCGCGGGCGCGTCGGGCGCCTGCGGTGCGGTTTCGCCCGGCGCGGGCGCCGCGGGCGAGTCCAGCGGCGGGCCGGAACCGGGCTGTCCGTTGTCGGCCGGCGGCGGGGCCTGGGTGGCCGGCGCTTGCGAGGCCGGTGAGCGCGGCAGAGTGACGACCGGCTGTTGCTGCGGCAGGTGCTGGTTGCCCGGGGGCATCTCCGGCGGGCCGCTGGACTGGCTGGCCGGCGGCTGGGGGGGCAGTTGCACCGGGATCGGCGGCATGGTCAGCCGCTCCTCGGGGATGTCGGGCGGGGGCACCGGCTGCTGACCGTTGATCAGCAGCTTGCCCTTGGCGCTGTTGACCAGCGTCGCCCAGCCGCCGTTGCCGAGCGTCGCGCCGATGCTGCAGGCGACCTCACGGCTGCCGGCCGACCAGCTGGACAGCGGGAGGGTGGGGTAGATCAGCGTCAGCGTGGTGCTGCGCAACTTGATCGGGGCCAGGTAGGCGTCGGTCATCTTGGTGCAGGAGTCCTTGATGAAGCCGTCCTGATCCGGCTCGGCGGGCAGGGCGGCGGTGAACTTCTCGGCCAGGTCGACCGTGCCGGTGACCTCCATAGCGTGCGGAGCCGCGCAGTCGACCGGAACGTCGACGGGCTGGTTGGTGGACGGGTCGATGCCCAGGCAGGTGCCGGCCGGCCACACCTTTGACTGGTCGACGTCGGCGACCTTGCCCTTGAAGGTGGCCTGCGAGTTGTTCGAGCCAGGTAGCTGCAGGCCGCACAGCATGCGCCGCTCGCCGGATTGGCGCCACGCGCGGTCGCCCGCCCACAGCATGCTGACGGTGAACTTGCTGTTGGGGTCGAACTTGGCGCCCAGGTAGCGATGCACCGCGGCCTCGCACTGCTCCTGGCTGATCTGCTGAATGCGGGCGGGCGACGGCGGCGGCGCGGTGGGCCCGTATTCGGCTCCCGGGAAGGTGCGCATGTCGATGGATTCGGCGACCTCGAACTTGTGGTCGTCGGTGCAGCTGACGATGCGGGCCGCCTCCGGCGTGACATCGGGCCACATCAGGCAGTCGCCGGTGGTGGCGCGGTTGAAGGCGGCGTCGCTCTTGGCCCCGGTGCTGGGCACCGGGGCGCTGTTCATGTAGCCGGCCAGCCGGCCCCCGTTGCTGTCGACCGGTATCGCGGTGACCAGGCCGGCGATCAGCAGGCCGCCCAGCGCGGTGAGCAGCAATGCCCGCCGGGTGGCCGCCGCCTGCAACGTGTTCGGCCAAGCGAAACCGGCCGCTGACCGTGCCGCCGCGGCGGAGACGGGCGGTGTCGCCGAAGAGGCTTCGGTTTCCAGGGTGTCCGACATCGGCTCCATTCTGACAGGAGCGGCTAAGTCAATGTGACAATAGTTGCAGAAGTGAGTCCTGGGGTGAGTGGAACCGGGTGCACCGCAACCCGGGCGCGGGGCGAAAAGTAGTCTTGCGGCCGTGATCGACTTGAAGTTGCTGCGCGAGGACCCCGACGCAGTGCGGCGTTCCCAAGTCAGCCGCGGCGAGGACCCGGCGCTGGTGGAGGCGCTGCTGACGGCGGATGCCGCGCGCCGGACGGCGATCGCCAAAGCCGACGGGCTGCGGGCGGAGCAGAAGTCCGTCAGCAAGAGTGTCGGCGCGGCCACCCCCGAGGAGCGTCCCGCCAGACTGGCGCACGCCAAGGAGCTGGCCGAGCAGGTCAAGGAATCCGAGGCGGAGCAGGCCGCCGCCGAGGCCGCATTCACGGCGGCGCACCTGGCCATCTCGAACGTCATCATCGACGGGGTGCCGGCCGGCGGGGAGGACGACTTCGCGGTCCTCGAGGTCGTCGGCGAGCCCCCGGCGATCGACCACCCGAAGGACCACCTGGAACTCGGCGAATCGCTCGGCCTGATCGACATGGCGCGCGGCGCCAAGGTTTCCGGGTCGCGGTTCTACTTCCTCACCGGCCAGGGCGCGCTGCTGCAGCTCGGTCTGCTGCAGCTGGCGCTGCGGCTGGCCGTCGACAACGGCTTCACCCCGATGATCCCGCCCGTACTGGTGCGGCCCGAGGTAATGGCCGGCACCGGATTCCTCGGTGCCCACGCCGACGAGATCTACCGGGTCGAGGCCGACGACCTCTACCTGGTCGGCACCTCGGAGGTGCCGCTGGCCGGGTATCACTCCGACGAGATCCTGGACCTGGCCGGCGGCCCGCTGCGCTACGCGGGCTGGTCGTCGTGCTTCCGCCGCGAGGCCGGCAGCTACGGCAAGGACACCCGCGGAATCATCCGGGTGCACCAGTTCGACAAGGTGGAGGGCTTCGTCTACTGCACGCCCGACGAGGCCGAGGCCGAACACCAGCGGCTGCTGGGCTGGCAGCGGGAGATGCTGGCGCACATCGAGGTGCCCTACCGCGTGATCGACGTGGCCGCGGGCGATCTCGGCTCGTCGGCCGCCCGCAAATTCGACTGCGAGGCCTGGGTGCCGACCCAGCAGACCTACCGCGAGCTGACCTCGACGTCGAACTGCACGACGTTTCAGGCGCGGCGGCTGGCCACCCGCTACCGCGACGAGAACGGCAAGCCGCAGATCGCCGCGACGCTCAACGGCACGCTGGGCACCACCCGGTGGCTCGTCTCGATCCTGGAGAACCACCAGCAGCCCGACGGCAGCGTGCGGGTGCCCGCCGCGCTGGTGCCGTTCGTCGGCACCGAGGTGCTCGAACCCTAGGCGTTCACGGTCTGGCGGGACTGGTCGTGCCGGCGCTGCCGTTCCATCGTCGCGAAGTAGAAGGCGAACGCGAACGCGAAACTGGTGAACAGGCTGGACACGAAGTACAGCCACGGGTGCTTGAAGCCCCGCCGGTAGCCGTCGACGATCGTAAATATCGGCAGCAGAACGACATTCGCGATCGTGTAGTCCTGGCTGGCCGAGCTGGCGGCCGGGTTGGTGAACATCAGCCTGATGTATTCGGCCCAGCTGCCGTGCTCTCCCCACAGCGGGTTGGTGGATCCGTGCGAGTACTCCTGCACGTAGGTGATGTTGAAGTACCAGCCGAGCGCGACCGAGGCGATGCCGACGACGTAGTACACGATCTCCATCGTCGAGAAGAGCGGGCCAGCGGCGGGCCGGGCGAAGACAGTCGAGTTCGACCTGACGATCCAGATGATGACCGCCAGGCCGAGTACCGCATGCGTGAGAAGCGAGACCATTCGCGCAGTCTCACCCCTGGCGGAAAGTTTTGTCAATATTGTCAAAAAGTTTCTTGATACCTTACTGCCATGGTCCGGCCCGCTCAGACGGCGCGCAGCGAGCGCACGCGCGAAGCGCTACGCCAGGCCGCCGTGGTGCGTTTTTTGGCCCAGGGTGTCGAGGACACCTCCGCCGAGCAGATCGCGGCCGACGCCGGCGTCTCGCTGCGCACCTTCTATCGGCATTTCAGCTCCAAACACGAATTGCTGTTCGCCGACTACACCGGGCTGCACTGGTTTCGCGCGGCGCTGGACGCCAGACCCGTCGACGAGCCGGTGATCGATTCGGTGCAGTCAGCCGTTTTCGCCTTCCCCTATGACGTTGAGGCCGTGACGAAGATCGCCGCGCTGCGGGGTGGCGACCTCGACCAGGGCCGCATCGTCCGTCACATCCGGGACGTCCAGGCCGACCTCGCCGACGCCATCGAGGAGCAGCTGCGGCGACGCAGCGCGGCCGACGGTCGGGCGCCGGATGTGCGGCTGCGGATCACGGTGACCGCCCGCTGCATCGCCGCGGCGGTGTTCGGCGCGATGGAGGCCTGGATGGTCGGCGAGGAGCGGTCGCTCGGCGAGCTGGCCCGCATCACGCACGTGGCGCTCGAGTCACTGCGCGACGGCATCTCCGGCACCTGGGTCACCGCAGTTTCGTCATAATTGACAAAACTTTGCGTCCATGCAAGCCTCCATCCTGGAGGTCAGGACATGACGGATTTTGACGCGATAGTTATCGGTGCCGGGCACAACGGGCTGACCGCGGCGGTGCTGCTGCAGAAGGCGGGGCTGCGCACCTTGTGCGTAGACCCCAAGCTCTACGCCGGCGGGATGGCTTCCACCGTCGAGCTTTTCGACGGGTACCAGTTCGAGATCGCCGGCTCGGTGCTGTTCCCGACATCGTCCGAGGTGGTCACCGCGCTGGGCCTGGACACCATGCCGACCATCGACCTGGACGTGATGTCGGTGGCGGTGCGCGGAGTCGGCGACGACCCGCTGATCCAGTACAGCGACCCCATCAAGCTGTTCACCCACCTCAACGAGGTGCACGGCGCGGAGGCCGTCAACGGCATGGCGGGCCTGATGGGGTGGGCGCAGGCACCGACTCGGGCGCTCGGCCGGTTCGAAGCCGGCCTCCCGCCCAAGAGTATCGACGAGATGTATGCCTGTGCGACAAACGAATTCGAGCGCTCGGCGATCGACGACATGTTGTTCGGCTCGGTCACCGATGTGCTAGACCGCTACCTGCCGGACCGGGAGAAGTTCGGTGCGATCCGCGGCTCGATGACCGTGCTGGCTGTCAACACGCTCTACCGCGGGCCGTCCACGCCGGGAAGCGCGGCGGCGCTCGCCTTCGGGCTGGGCGTTCCCGACGGCGACACCATGCAGATGAAGAAGCTGCGCGGCGGCATCGGCGCGCTCACCGAGCATCTGAGCGAGGTACTCACGAGCGCCGGCGGCGAAGTTCGGCTGCGCACCAAGGTGACCGACATCTTGGTCGACGACGGCCGGGTGACCGGGGTGCGCACCGAGTCGGGGGAGACGCTGAACGCCCCGATCGTTGTCTCGGGCATCGCGCCGGACGTCACCCTCAACGAGCTGGTCGACCCGGCCTTCCTGCCTGCCGACATCCGGGAGCGCTATGCACGCATCGACCACCGCGGCAGCTACCTGCAGATGCACTTCGCGCTCAACGAAGCCCCGAACTTCTCCGCTCCCTACGAGGTGCTGAACGATCCGGCCATGCAGGCCTCGATCGGCTTGTTCTGCACGCCGGAGGAGGTCCAGCAGCAGTGGGAGGACGCCCGCCGCGGCATCGTGCCCGCCGACCCCTCGGTCGTGTTGCAGATCCCGTCGCAGAACGACCCGGATCTGGCGCCCGAGGGCAAGCACGCCGCGTCGGCCTTCGCGCTGTTCTTCCCGATCGAGGGTGACGTTGACTACGGGCAGGCGAAGGTCGAGATGGGACAGCGGGTGATCGACAAGATCACCAGGCTCGCGCCGAATTTCGAAGGCAGCATCATCCGGCATACGACGTTCACGCCCAAGCACATGGGAGTGATGTTCGGGGCCCCGGGCGGCGACTACTGCCACGGACTGCTGAACGCGAACCAGATCGGGCCCAACCGGCCGGGGCCGAAAGGCTTTCTCGGTCAGCCCATTCCGATCGAGGGCTTGTATCTGGGCAGCGCGGGATGCCACGGCGGGCCGGGCATCACCTTCATCCCCGGCTACAACGCGGCCCGGCAGGCGCTCGACGACCTGGGTCGCTGACCGCTAAACCCGCTGACTGAGCAACTCATCGAGCAGCGCGAGGAACTCCTCGGGCTGCGCGGGTGTGAAGGCCGGGCGCAGCCGGTGCCGCGGGAGGTCGAGGGTGACCAGCGTCGACCGCACCGGCCGATGCATGTCCAGCGGCAGCCAGCGGCGCAGATCCGAGCTGCCCCACAGCTGGAATCGCTGACTGAGCAGACCCAGCGGCTCGGCCTTGTATCCGCGAATCACGTTCAGCGCCACGATCTTCGATGTGCCGGATGGAAAGTGATAGCGGCGCAACGTGATTGCCGTTCGGTCCAGCTGGACCAGGCCGTCGTCATACGACTGAGCGCCGGTCATTGCCGCGAGCTCCGCAGCTGGTGCCCCCGCGTGGTGAGGCAGCGGCCGTCGTCGAGTCGCCATTGCCAACCGTGCAGATTGCAGGTCAGCGTGTTCCCTTCCACCACGCCGAATTTCGAGAGGTCGGCCTTCAGGTGGGGGCAGCGGCGCTGCATTTCCCAGCCGTCCATCGTGATGGTCGCGGAGTCGTCGTGCGTCTCGGCGAACCAGCCGTCGGCGTAGGCGATCCGCTCGTCGGTCAGGCACTTGAAGAAGGTGTACAGGTATTCGTTGTAGCCGCCGACCCGCCACGCCCGGAAGCGGGTGGACAAGAAGATGGTGTTGACCCAGTCCGGTTCGCGATCACGCAGCACGGTGCGGACCAGTTCGGGCGCGATCGCGAACCCGTAGCGGACCTTCTCGTCGGGAATGCGTTCACGCACGACTCGCTTGGGGAAGTCCAGGACGACGGTCTCGGGACCGATCACCAGTTCGACGGGATAGCCGATGCCGTCGCAGATCTCGTTGCTCTGCAACATGATCGGCTCGAACAGTGCGCGCAGGGGCTCGAGCAGCGGCTCCCCGGCCGCCGGCGCCCAGCTCGCCTTCTCCGCGGCCAGGACCGGCGCCATCCGCTCGGCGTAGTCGGCGATGTAGGCGGCCTTGCCGGTGGTGAAGATTGCCTCGACCTGGTCGGTGGGCAGCGGGTGCGTCAGCGAAGTCAGCGTCGTGCCGGTGAAATCCGCGGCCGAGCCGGGAATCATCAGCAGCCCGCCGTCCTGCCCGTGGCGGCGCATCTGGTCCAGGAATACCAGCTGGTCGGGGAAGATGTTGGCCGGATCGCCGTGGTCGTCGTTGAGGTCGCGCAGCGCGGGGTCAAGGAAACACGGCGGCCCGGCCGACGGCACCACCCAGGTCGCGCCGACCTGGGCGATGTACTGGCGGGCCCGGTCCATTCCGCGTTGCCGTTTCTGGGTGCCGAACGATTCCTTAGCGCGCGCCGGCATGTCGTAGACCATCGGGTACCAGATCGCGCCGGAGTACTGCAGCAGGTGCACGTCGATGTGCCCGAACTCCGATTCGAGCATGTCCAGCTCGACCGGCCGGGCGTCGTTCATGTTGAACACCGAGGTGGTGCCGTCGGATACGACGAGCGCGGAATCGCCGATCGGTCCGTCCGCGGGTGCCCGCAGCGCGACGACCATGACGTCGAGGTCGCCGCGCGGCCCGCCGACCCGATGCTTGACCGAGTCGGTGGTCTCGAAGAACCGATAAAAGCCCAGCTCCTGCAGCGCGTTTCGGAGATCGGGCACCGGGAAGTCGGGCAGCAGCACGGTCGCGTCCTTGTTGACGTGCGCGCTCAGCAGCTTGGCGTCGAAGTGATCCTTGTGCAGGTGCGAGACGTACAGGTAGTCGCACTCGCCCAGGGCTGCCCAGTCCAGGGTGCTGTTGTCCGGGAACGGGAACCAGGACGCGAAATAGGCCGGGTTGACCCAGGGATCGCACAGGATGCTGCCCGCATGGGTCTGGATCAGAAATCCGGCGTGGCCGACGCTCGTGACCTGCACAAATACCTCTCCGGGGAGTGTGGGGATTGGCCCCAGCTTAGCGTGCGGCGCCCGCCGCCGGCTCGGCTGATGGCGGATCCGAGGCCTGCCACAGCCGCCGGTAGTAGTCGATGCGCGCCGGGTCGGGTCGCACCCCGTAGGCGGCGAAAAACTCCGCCTCCCACCCGCGGCCTGGGTAGTTCCAGCCCAGCGAGAGCGTCGCCACCGCCAGGTCGGCCCACCGGTCGGCGACGCCGAGGTCGCCGAGGTCGACATGCCCGCAACACCGGCCGTCATCGCCGATCAGCGTGTTGGGCGCGCACGCGTCGCCGTGGCAGACCACCAGCCGCTCGATCGGCGGCGGCTCACCCAGGCGGGCCCGGGCGGGTGCTGACAGCCGGGCCACCCGGCCGGCCACCGACCAGTCGAACGGGCAGGACCGCACCGGCAGCCGGTCGTGCAGCGCCCGCAGCCCCGCACCGATCGCGCGCACCGCCACCTCCGGTGCCGCCAGCCAGCGCGGATGTACCGCGGACAGGCCCGGCAGCGCGGCGGTGTGCAGCCACGCGCAGTCCGCGTCGAGCCCGCAACCCAGCACCCGCGGCACGGAGACGAAGGGGGCCGCCCAGCGCAGGCGCTCGGCCTCGGCGGTGAAGTCGCTGCCGTCCGCCACCTTGATGAACTCCCGTTCGGGACCGCCAGCACCCAGCCGAAACGTCACCCCGCCCAGTTCGTTGGTCCACACCGCGCGCACCGGCCGACCGCCGGCCACCCGGTCAACCACCGGGGGCACCGGCGGCGGCGACGACGGGAACGTCACGGTTTCTCGTTTCACTACTGCAGGCGGCTCACAGTCAGGCGCACTAGGCTGACAAGCTGTGGAACCGGTTTACGGGACTGTCATTCAGCTTGCACGCTTTATCTGGCGTGTGCAGGGGCTGAAGATCACCGTCACTGGTGTCGAGAATCTCCCGGCCAGCGGCGGCGCCGTCATCGCGATCAACCATACCGGCTACCTCGACTTCACCTTCGCGGGTCTGCCCGCCTACCAGCAGGGTCTCGGTCGCAAGGTCCGGTTTATGGCCAAACAAGAGGTCTTCGACGACAAGATCACCGGTCCGATCATGCGCAGCCTGCATCACATCCCGGTTGATCGGCAGGACGGGGCCGCGTCGTACGAGGCCGCCGTTCGCAACCTCAAGGACGGGGAGCTGGTCGGGGTGTATCCGGAGGCGACCATCAGCCGCAGCTTCGAAATCAAGGAATGCAAGAGCGGGGCCGCCCGGATGGCGGTGGAGGCCGGGGTGCCGATCGTTCCACACATCGTGTGGGGCGCGCAGCGGATCTGGACCAAGGGCCACCCGAAGAAGTTGCTGCGGCCCAAGGTGCCGATCACGGTCCTCGTCGGCGAGCCGATCGAACCGACGCTGGGGGTGGGGGAGCTCAAAGGTCTGCTCCGCTCGCGGATGCAGCATCTGCTGGAACGGGCGCAGGAGCAGTACGGCCCGCACCCAGCCGGAGAGTTCTGGGTGCCGCACCGGCTGGGCGGCGGGGCGCCGTCGCTGGCCGAGGCCGCCCGGATGGACGCCGAGGAGGCCGCCGCCCGCGCGGCCCGCCGCGCCGAAGCCCCTGGGGCGCCGGAGTAGCAGCCGATGGTGGAACCGACCTTCCGGACGTGCGAGATCCTCGCCCAGCTGGCGCTCGTGGCCACCGGTACCCGGGTCACCTACCGCGGCGAGGAGAACATCCCCGGGCGCGGCGGCGCGGTGATCACCATCAACCACACCAGTTACGTCGACTGGCTCCCGGCGGCGCTGGCTGTGCACCGCCGGGGCCGCCGGCTGCGGTTCATGATCAAGGCCGAGATGCAGCAGGTGAAGGTGGTCAACTTCCTGATCAAGCGCACCCGCACCATTCCGGTGGACCGCAACGCCGGCGCGGGCGCCTATGCGGTAGCCGTGCAGCGGCTCCGCGAGGGCGAGCTGGTCGGCGTCTATCCGGAGGCCACCATCAGCCGCAGCTTCGAGCTCAAGGAATTCAAGACGGGGGCCGCGCGCATGGCCACCGAAGCCGGCGTCCCGATCGTCCCGGTGATTGTCTGGGGTGCCCAGCGGATCTGGACCAAGGACCATCCGCGAAAGCTCGGGCGCCACAAGGTGCCGATCACGGTCCAGGTCGGCGCGCCGGTGCGGGCCGCCGAGGATCTGGTGGGTACCGACCGCGTGCTGCGCGAATCGATGACAGCGCTGCTTTACCAGGCGCAGGACCGCTACCCGCACCCGCCGGGGGCGTACTGGGTGCCGCGGCGGCTGGGGGGCGGTGCACCGACGTTGGCCGAGGCGGCGCAGATCGAGGCCGATGAGGCGGCGGCGAAGGCCGCCGCTCGCGTGCCTCGTCAGTCGTAGGCCGGGCAGAAGGGGAAGGATGAAGACATGGCAGAGGCGTTCTACCGGTTCGGCGAGTTGGTCGTCCCGCCGGTTGTGGCCATGCAGGGAACCAAGTTCACCTACCACGGCCTGGAGAACATCCCCGCCCGCGGCGGTGCGTTGCTGGCCCAGAACCACACCAGCTACCTGGACTGGCTGCCGACGATCCTGGCCGCCCGGGAACGGGGCCGGCGGATGTACTTCATGATCAAGGCCGAGATGGCCGAGGTGAAGGCGGTCAACTACGTCATCAAGCACGCCCGGCTGATCCCGGTGGACCGCCGCAACGGGCATGACGCGCTGGCGGTGGGTGTGCAGCGGATGCGCGAGGGAGAGCTCATCGGGATGCACCCGGAGGCCACCATCAGCCGCAGCTTCGAACTTCGGGAATTCAAGACCGGCGCGGCGCGGATGGCGCTGGAGGCGCAGGTGCCGATCGTGCCGATCATCGTCTGGGGTGCGCACCGGATCTGGCCGAAGGATCACCCGAAGAAGGTGTTCCGCAACAAGGTCCCGATCACGGTGGCCGCCGGCCGGCCGCTGCTGCCCCAGGGCGACCCGGAGCGTCTCAACGCCGCGCTGCGCAACGCCATGCGGGCAATGCTCTACCGGGTGCAGGAGGAGTACCCGCACCCGGAGGGCGAGCACTGGGTGCCGCGCCGGCTGGGCGGTAGTGCACCCACCCAGGAGGACTCTCGGGCGATCCGGTTGGCCGAGTTGCAGGAACGCATCCAGAAGTACGGCACCGACGGCGTGACGCGGCCGGGCGAGAACCAGAGCGGCCTGCACTGATCATCGACAGCACAACGAAGGCGGATCGCCGGCGAGTGACGGCTCAGTGACCAATTCCAGAATCCCGGCGCTCGTCGCCTGCGACGTCGACGGCACCCTGTTCGACGAGGACGAAACCATCACTCCGCGCACTCGCGCCGCCGTGCGGGCCGCCGTCGAGGCCGGCGCGCAGTTCGTCGTGGCGACCGGCCGCCCGCCCCGCTGGATACGTCCCGTGGTGGAAGAGCTCGGCTTCACCCCGATCGCGGTGTGTGCCAACGGTGCCGTCATCTACGACCCCGCGACCGACCGGGTGGTGTCGGCGCGCACCCTACCCGTCGACACCCTGGGCGAACTGGCCGAGATCGCGTCCCGCGTCATCCCGGGTGCGGGGCTGGCCGTCGAGCGCATCGGCGAGCGCGCCCACGACACGGCGACTCCGCAGTTCGTCAGTTCGCCGGGCTACGAGCACGCGTGGCTGAACCCGGACAACACCGAGGTGTCGATCGCCGATCTGCTCAGCGCGCCGGCGATCAAGCTGCTGATCCGCAAGGCCGGTGCCCGCAGCGCGGACATGGCCGCCGAGTTGGCCAAACACGTTGGCATGGAAGGCGATATCACGTATTCCACCAACAACGGTCTGGTGGAGGTCGTGCCGCTGGGCATCAGCAAGGCCACCGGCGTCGAGGAGGTCGCCAAGCCGCTGGGGATCTCCAGCGGCGAGGTGGTGGCCTTCGGCGACATGCCCAACGACATGCCGATGCTGTTGTGGGCTGGCCTGGGCGTGGCGATGGGCAATGCTCACCCCGACGTCCTCGCCGCCGCCGACGAGGTGACTGCGCCCAACAGCGACGACGGGGTGGCGCGGGTGCTGGAACGTTGGTGGGGCCGCAACTAGGCGGCGGCCGGGTGCGTCGGTAGCGAGAAGTGTTCGGGCGGCACCGTCGGCCCGGTCTGCGACTCCGTCGATAGCGGCGTCGTGATCCCGTCGACGACCTCGCTGACGTCGCCGGTGAGCCGGTTGTAGTTCAGCGTCCCGTGCTGGAAGTTCTGGGTGATCTGCAACGGCTCTTGGATTTCGGCGCTGGTCGGCAGCCCGAGCGGCCCGCGTTCGTAGCTCTGCGACGCCCACGCGTCGTAGATCGCGCCGGTGACCGGCTGCGGCCCCGTCAACGGTGACCAGTACATGGCGCCCTTGGCGAAGGTGGCGTAGCGGCCGTCGCCCTCGGTGCTGTCTTCGGGCGAAGTCGGGGACCCCAGAACACTGTTCATGCCGCCCATCGCCTCCCAGTGCTCGTAGATCGCCCCGCCCTTGAGCGCGTTGATCAACTCCTCGGGCGGGTCGTTGACATGGGATGCGATGTCCCGTACTTCGTCCATCAACGCGTAGGCGGCGTTGCCCGGACAGTCGGTGTTGCCGACGTCGCGGTGGGTGAAGATGGTGGGCAGCGTCGCGACGGCGCCGGCCGGGAACGTCGTGTAGTGGCTGCCCGCAGACTCCAATGCGACCGTGCCCTTGGGATCGACGCCGTCCATGCCGAGGCGCCAGCCCAGCAGCCGGCCCAGCATGCGCAGCTGGATCGGGGTCGGCGGGACGTCGTCGAAGTTGCCGATCATCGCCACGCCCCAGGTGTTGTGGTTGAATCCGCCGGTGTGGAAGCCCTCGACCGGCTTGGTGAGGCCGCCCGCACTGCCCTCGAAGACCTGGCCGTACTTGTCGACCAGGGCGTTGTAGGCGATGTCGCACCAGCCCAGCGTCTTGCTGTGGTAGGTGTAGATCGCCTTGACGATGCCCGCGGATTCCAGCGGGGAATAGTCATTGCTGCCCGCGGTGTGGTGGACGACGGCGGCGCGAATCCCGTTGTCGTACTGCGGGGTACCGCAGCGTAGCGACTCGTCGGCGCCCCATTCGGCTCGGCTGATGATCGCCGGCGGCTGGCCGGGCATCAATACTCCCGACGGCGGCGTCCAGTGCGTTTCGACCGGGGCTTGCGGCGGGGAGATGAGGACCGCGGAGATGTTCTGTCCGAAGGGCTGTTCCCGGGAGGCCGGTTTGTAGCCCAAACCGGCGCTCTCCGCGGGCGAGCGCTGCACGTCGGGCGTCGGGGCGGCGTCGAGAGGGCGGGTGATCGCGATCTGCACGGTCGTGGTGGTGCCGACGAACACCGGATCGGTGCTGCGTGGCCCCTCGGTCGGCCCGGTCGCGGTCGCGGTCAGCGGCTGGCCGCCCGAGCGGGCGTCGGGTGCGGCGGTCTCGTACTCGGTCTGATACCACGGGCCCCAGGAGCCGTCCGAGTGTTTGGCGCGGACCCGGGTGGAGGTGCCGGCCAGGTCGCCGGTGACCGCGACCAACGAGAACGGAGTGTTCTGGCTGATCTCGCGGACCGTGACACCGGCCCCCAGCCCGACCAGCGGCTGCTCGGCGAGCTGGGTGCCGCTGTTCGCCGCCGGGTGGCGGGCCTCGCGGTCGCGGGTCAGATTCGCCACCGCCGAGACCAGCACGACGGTCGCCGCGATCGCGGTCAGCAACATCGTCGGTGCACGGGAACGGGACGACACCAGCTGATGTTACGTGTGTTTCTTATGGTGCATATGAGGTGACACGTTATTTCCGTGACAAATGTCGTCGGAAAATGTTCGACGGCACCGCAGAGAACGAGACTCTGCGGTGCCGTCTGGTGACGGGACCCCCGAAGCTTTAGACGGGAGGCAGGGCGGGCGGCAGCGCCGCCGCCGCGCCCGGGAGGGCGCCAGCCGCGCCCGGCAGAGCGCCGGCGGCACCGGGCAGGGCACCGGCGGCACCTGGCAGGGCCGCGCCGTTGCGCGCCTGCGTGATCGCCGGCATCACCAGGCCCTTGAGCAGGTCGATGGCCTGCCCGGCGCCCAGCTGGTTGGCGGCCTGCATCACGTCGTTGACGAGCCCGCCGCTGCCGCTGCCAGAACCGCCACCGGTACCGATCGGCGAGCCGCCGCCCAGCGTCGACGGGTCACCCAGGATCGGGTAGGTGCCGTCGGCGCCCGGATCGGCGCTGATGGGCACCTCGCTGGGCGCGAACCCAGTGCCGCCGGGGTTGAGGCCGGCCGGGCTGGTCAGGCCCGGGTTGGACAGCGCCGGGTTGAGCCCGGCACCCGGCACCGTCGGCATCGCGTTGGGCGAAGTGAGGCCGGGAGTCACGGGCGTGCCCGGCGTACCGGGCAGACCCGGGTTGGACAGGGCCGGGCTGGTCAGCCCCGGCGTGCCCAGCCCCGGGCTGGTGAGCCCAGGGGTGCCCAGCGCCGGGGTGGTGCCCAGGCCGGGACTCGTGAGCCCAGGACTGGTCAGGCCCGGGCTGGTCAGCCCAGGACTGGTCAGGCCCGGGCTGGTCAGCCCGGTGCCCCCGGTGGCGCCGCTCAGGGCGGGCACGGGCGGGAGGTTGATCCCGAACTGCGACAGGCCCTGCGAAAGCGCGCCCATCAGTTCGTTGGGCAGGTCGGTCATGACCGCGGCCTGCTTGAACTCGTGGTGCTCGGGCGCCTTGGGGGCCGATGTCGATTCGTAAACCAGGAAGTAAGCGCAAGGACTAGCCACTGCCAGGGCGGCAACCGCGCTCATGGCTGTGGAGAGCTTGCGACGGCGTCGGTTCGGCACGGAAGTCTCCTCAATATGTGTGTTTGTCCGTGTGCCCCACCGGTCCGTTCCGGTGAGGTCCACTGAGTCGATGGTACGAGTGAGGAAGCTGTTACTAGAGTGGCGATATTGAATCGTGAGGCAATTGCGACCCTGCGCGTTACGTGGGATTCGAACTGCCGCAAACGAACCTTCACGTGCCCGAACCGCGAGCCCGCAGCCTCGCCAAATGGGGGCCGCCCGCGCCGTCGGATACCCTAAGCAACCGATGACCGATCGCTTTGACCTACTCGTCGTCGGCTCTGGATTCTTCGGCTTGACCATCGCCGAACGCGTGGCCACCCAACTCGGAAAGCGCGCGCTCGTCGTGGAGCGCCGCCCGCACCTCGGTGGCAACGCCTATTCGGAAGCCGAGCCGCAGACCGGGATCGAGGTCCACAAGTACGGCGCCCACCTGTTCCACACCTCGAACAAGCGGGTGTGGGACTACGTGCGCCAGTTCACCGACTTCACCGACTACCGGCACCGCGTGTTCGCGATGCACAACGGGCAGGCCTACCAGTTCCCCATGGGCCTGGGCCTGGTGTCGCAGTTCTTCGGCCGGTACTTCACGCCCGACGAGGCGCGCCAGCTCATCGCCGAGCAGGCCGCAGAGATCGACACGGCGGACGCGCAGAACCTCGAGGAGAAAGCCATCTCGCTGATCGGCCGCCCCCTCTACGAGGCGTTCGTCAAGGGCTACACCGCCAAGCAGTGGCAGACCGATCCCAAGGAGCTGCCGGCGGCCAACATCACCCGGCTGCCGGTGCGCTACACCTTCGACAACCGGTACTTCAGCGACACCTACGAGGGTCTGCCGCTGCACGGCTACACCGCGTGGCTGGAAAACATGGCCGCCGACGACCGCATCGAGGTCCGCACTGACACCGACTGGTTCGAGGTCCGCGACCAGCTGCGCGCGGCCAGCCCCGACGCCCCGGTCGTCTACACCGGTCCGATCGATCGCTACTTCGACTACGCCGAGGGCCGGCTCGGCTGGCGCACACTGGACTTCGAAACCGAAGTGCTGCCCATCGGAGATTTCCAGGGCACGCCGGTGATGAACTATAACGATCCCGACGTGCCGTACACCCGTATCCACGAGTTCCGCCATTTCCACACCGAGCGCGACTACCCGACCGACAAGACGGTGATCATGCGGGAGTACTCCCGGTTCGCCGAGGACGACGACGAGCCCTACTATCCGATCAACACCGAAGCAGACCGTGCCCTGTTGGCGGCCTACCGAGCGCGGGCGAAGTCCGAGACGGCTTCTTCGAAGGTGCTTTTCGGTGGGCGGCTGGGGACCTACCAATACCTGGATATGCACATGGCCATTGCGAGCGCGCTGAACATGTACGACAACACCCTGGTTCCACACCTGCGCGACGGCGTCGCTCTGGTCGAGCAGGGGACTTCCCGATGACCCGCGCCAACGACGACGCCGAGCGCAGCGACGAGGAGGAGTGGCACCGATGGTTGCCGTGAGCCTGCTGTCCCGAATCATCCTGCCGCGGCCGGGCGAGCCGCTCGACGTGCGCAAGCTGTACCTGCAGGAGTCGACGACCAACGCCCGGCGTGCCCACGCGACCAGCCGCACCTCGCTGGAGATCGGCAAAGAGTCCGAGGTGTCGTTCGCGACCTACTTCAACGCCTTCCCGGCGAGCTACTGGCGACGCTGGTCCATCTGCAAGTCGGTGGTGCTGCGGGTCGAGCTGACCGGAACGGGGCGCGTCGACCTGTACCGGACCAAGGCCACCGGGGTGCGGATCTCGGTCGAGGGCCGCCAATTCGTCGGCACCGACGAGCAGCCGGCCGTCGTCGAGATCGAGGTGCCGCTCAAGTCGTTCGAGGACGGCGGCTGGATCTGGTTCGACGTCACCACCGACACCGCGGTCGGCCTGGTCAGCGGCGGCTGGTATGCCACCGAGCCCGCGCCGGGCACGGCCAACATCGCCGTCGGCATCCCGACGTTCAACCGCCCCGCCGACTGCGTCAACGCGCTGTTCGACCTCACCGCGGATCCGTTGGTGGACAAGGTAATCGGTGCTGTCATCGTGCCGGACCAGGGCACCCGCAAGGTGCGCGATCATCCGGACTTCGCGGCGGCGGCCGCGGGCCTGGGCAACCGGCTGTCGATCCACGATCAGCCCAACCTCGGCGGCTCCGGCGGCTACAGCCGGGTGATGTACGAGGCGCTGAAAAACACCGACTGCCAACAGATCCTGTTCATGGACGACGACATCCGCATCGAGCCGGACTCGATCCTGCGGGTGCTGGCGATGAACCGCTTCGCCAAGACCCCGATGCTCGTCGGCGGCCAGATGCTCAACCTGCAGGAGCCCTCGCACCTGCACATCATGGGCGAGGTCGTCGACCAGTCGAACTTCATGTGGACCGCCGCGCCGCACGCCGAGTACGACCACGATTTCGCCGAATTCCCGTTGAGCGACAAGAACGATCGCAGCGCGCTGCTGCATCGGCGCATCGACGTCGACTTCAACGGCTGGTGGACGTGCATGATCCCGCGGCAGGTCGCCGAGGAGCTGGGCCAGCCGCTGCCGCTGTTCATCAAGTGGGACGACGCCGAATACGGCCTGCGCGCCGGCGAGCACGGCTACCCGACGGTGACGCTGCCCGGCGCGGCGATCTGGCACATGGCCTGGAGCGACAAGGACGACGCCATCGACTGGCAGGCCTACTTCCACCTGCGCAACCGGTTGGTGGTCGCGGCCACGCACTGGGACGGCGAGATCCGCGGCCTGGTTCGCAGCCACCTCAAGGCCACGCTGAAACACCTTGCCTGCCTTGAATATTCGACGGTCGCGATTCAGAACAGGGCCATCGATGACTTCCTTGCCGGGCCCGAGCACATCTTCTCGATCCTGGAGTCGGGGCTGCCGGAGGTGCACCAGCTGCGCAGGGACTACCCGGACGCCGTCGTCCTGCCGGCCGCCGCCGAGTTGCCGGCCCCCTCGTACCAGAGCAAGGCGATGAAGCCGCCGGTGAACCCCGTGTCCATCAGCTACCGGCTGGCCCGCGGGATCCTGCACAACCTCACCGCCCCCGACCCGGAGACCCACCAGCGCCCGGAGTTCAACGTGCCGACGCAGGACGCGCGGTGGTTCCGGCTGTGCACGGTCGACGGTGTCACCGTGACGACCGCCGACGGGTGCGGCGTGGTCTACCGGCAGCGCGACCGGCGCAAGATGTTCACGCTGCTGCTGGAATCGCTGCGCCGGCAGCGCCAGCTGCTGACCCGGTTCGGCGAGATGCGCCGGGTGTACCGGGACGCGCTGCCGGTGCTGTCCAGTAAGCAGAAGTGGGAGACGGTGCTCCCAACGGCCGCAGAGTCCCGGCATGCCTGAACCGGCGGCGCCGCGCGGCGAGGTGGCCGCGCTGATCGCCGTGCAGTCGGCGCTGGCCAGCCGCCCGGGCGTGCTGTCGACGGCGCGCGGACTGTCGCACTTCGGGGAGCACAGCGTCGGCTGGGTCATCGTCGAACTGCTCGGGGCGCTGCTGATGGAGCGCCGCCGCCACCAGTGGCTGCTGGCCGCGGCCGGCACCTTCGCTGCGCACGCTGCCGCGGTCGGGGTCAAGCGGGTGGTGCGACGCAAGCGCCCGCACGACCGGGCCGTGGCCGTCCACGTCGGCACGCCGAGTGCGCTGAGCTTCCCGTCCGCCCACGCCACGTCCACCACCGCGGCGGCGGTCCTGATGGGCCGCGCCATCGGGGTACCGCTGGCGCCGGTGCTGGTTCCGCCGATGGCGTTGTCGCGACTGGTGCTGGGGGTTCACTATCCCAGTGACGTCGTCTTCGGCGTGGCGCTCGGCGCCGGGGTCGCCCGCCTTGCACTCTGGCTCGATAGGAAGTCCAGATAGGTGTGACCGAAATGAGTGACGACGTGGCGACCGGGCAACCGCCGGCGAACTTGATCACCGGAGTGGTCAAGGCGATGAGGCCACGCCAATGGGTGAAGAACGTCCTGGTGCTCGCCGCGCCGCTGGCCGCCCTGGGCGGGCCGATCCGCTACGACTATTCCGCGATGCTGACTCAGGTCTCTGTGGCGTTTGTGGCGTTCAGCCTTGGTGCTTCGTCGATATACCTGGTCAACGACGTGCGCGACGTCGAGGCCGACCGCAACCATCCCACCAAGAGGTTCCGGCCGATCGCGGCGGGCGTGGTGCCGGAGTGGCTGGCCTACTGCCTGGCGGCGGTGCTAGGTGTCGCATCGCTGGCTATTGCCTGGTGGCTGACCCCGAACCTGGCGGTGGTGATGGCGGTCTACATCGCTATGCAGCTGGCCTACTGCTTCGGTCTCAAACATCAAGCGGTGCTGGACATCTGCATCGTATCGTCGGCGTATCTGATCCGGGCCATCGCCGGAGGCGTGGCCACCAACATCCCCTTATCCCAGTGGTTCTTGCTGACCGCGGCGTTTGGATCGCTATTCATGACGGCGGGCAAGCGGTACGCCGAGCTGCAGCTGGCCGAGCGTACCGGCGCCGCAATCCGCAAGTCGCTGGAGAGCTACACCAGCACCTACCTGCGCTTTGTATGGACGATGTCGGCCACCGCGGTGGTGCTGTGCTACGGGCTGTGGGCCTTCGAACGCGACCGCCATTCGGGATCCTGGTTTGCCGTGTCGATGGTCCCGTTCACCATTGCGATACTGCGTTATGCGGTCGACGTCGACGGCGGTATGGCCGGCGAGCCGGAAGACATCGCATTGCGTGACCGGGTTTTGCAGCTGCTAGCGCTGGCGTGGATCGCGACCATTGGTGCGGCCATTGCCTTCGGCTAGCCTTGGTCTGGAGGCCATCAAGTGCGAGATGCTGCGCCGCCGGCCGATGGTCCGGCGGCCCGGCCGGCCGTTCCCCTACGACCGGGTGGTGCGGATCACCCTGGGGATCAGCGTGGCGTTGGTCGTCGTGCTGTTCGGTTGGGGCGCCTGGCAACGCCGGTGGATCGCCGACGACGGACTGATCGTGTTGCGCACGGTGCGAAACCTGTTGGCGGGCAACGGTCCGGTCTTCAATCAGGGCGAGCGGGTCGAGGCCAACACCTCCACGGCGTGGACCTACCTGATGTATCTCGGCAGCTGGATCGGCGGGCCGTTGCGCCTCGAGTACGTGGCGCTGGTGCTGGCGCTGGTGCTGTCGCTGCTGGGGGTGGCGCTGCTGATGCTGGGCGCCGGCCGCCTGTACGCGCCCAGCCTGCGCGGGCGCAAGGCGATCATGTTGCCCGCCGGGGCGCTGGTGTACATCGCCCTGCCCCCGGCGCGCGACTTCGCCACGTCGGGGCTGGAGAGCGGGTTGACGCTGGCCTATCTGGGGTTGTTGTGGTGGCTGATGGTCCGTTGGTCGCAGCCGCTGCGCAACCGTCCGGACAACGACGTGTTCACCGGCGCGCTGGCCTTCGTCGCGGGGGTTTCCGTGCTGGTCCGGCCGGAGTTGGCGGTGATGGGCGGGCTGGCGCTGATCATGATGCTGATCGCGGCCCGGACCTTGCGCCGCCGCGCGCTGATCGTGGCGGCGGGGGGCTTCCTGCCGGTCGCTTACCAGATCTTCCGGATGGGCTACTACGGACTGCTCGTTCCCGGCACCGCCCTGGCCAAGGATGCCGCGGGGGACAAATGGTCGCAGGGCATGGTGTATCTCGCGAATTTCAACGCGCCCTACGCGTTGTGGGCCCCGGTGGTGCTGTTGGTGCCGCTGGGATTGCTGGTGATGGCAACGCGCCGGCGGCCGTCTTTCCTGCGCCCGGCCGAGGCACCCAACTACGGGCGGTTCGCCCGCGCGGTGCAGAGCCCGCCGGGGGCGGTGGCCTTCGTCCTGGTCAGCGGGCTGCTGCAGGCGCTGTACTGGACCCGCCAGGGCGGCGACTTCATGCACGCCCGGGTGTTGCTGGCGCCGGTGTTCTGTTTGCTGGCTCCGGTGGCGGTGATCCCGGTGGTGTTGCCCGACGTCAAGGATTTCCAGCGCGAGTCGGGTGCTCTGCTGTCTGCGGCCGCCGGCGTGCTCTGGTTGGGGATCGCGGGCTGGTCGCTGTGGGCGGCGAACTCGCCGGGGATGGGCGACGACGCCACCCACGTCAGCTACTCCGGGATCGTCGACGAGCGGCGCTTCTACTCACAGGCCACCGGCCACGCCCACCCGCTGACCGCCGCCGACTACCTCGATTACCCCCGGATGGCCGCGGTCCTGACCGCGCTGGACAACACCCCGGAGGGGGCCCTGCTGTTGCCGTCGGGCAACTACACGCAGTGGGACCTGGTGCCGATGGCGCAGCCCGCCCCGGGCGGCCCACCCCAAAAGCCGCAGCATGCAGTGTTTTTCACCAATCTGGGGATGCTGGGCATGAATGTCGGTCTCGACGTGCGGGTGATCGACCAGATCGGTTTGGCCAATCCGCTCGCCCAACACACCGAACGCCTCCAGCACGGCCGCATCGGGCATGACAAGAATTTGTTCCCGGACTGGGTGATTGCCGACGGTCCCTGGGTGAAGGTCTATCCAGGTGTACCAGGCTATTTGGACGTCAATTGGATCGCCCAGGCGGTGGCGGCGCTGCAATGTCCGGAGACCAAGGCGATGCTGTCCTCGGTACGTGCCCCGATGACGATCCACCGGTTCGTCTCAAACTTCTTGCACTCCTTCGAATTCACCGGCTATCGCATCGACCGCGTGCCGCTCTACGATCTCGTTCGGTGCGGGCTGCCGGTACCCGAACCGAGTCCGCCGCCTCCGCGTGAGTGAGGTTGCATGGGAAATTCTCCGGCGGATCGCTCACCGCGTTGCGGCGCCCGTGACCAAACATTGACAGAAACCTCACATTTCGGTGCCCATCAGTGCCGATGACACCCACGCACATGCGGAAACACGATTCTTCACACTGAGGTTTGAAATGAAACCCATTGGGTAGGAGAGCGGATTGGAGCTTTGCGCGGTCTCCTCGATGTGAGCGGACGACCGATCGTGTGGTTGACTACACGGGCGCTGCTGCACGGAGATCGCATGCAGTTTGACCTAAATCGACGACGCACTTTCTTGAAGGGTGCGCCGAAAGGATGAGGAAGCAAAGAATGACGCTTGTTGACAGGTTTCGCGGCGCCGTGGCACGCACGCCACGCCGACTCTTGGTTGGAGCCGTTGGCGCGGCTCTGCTTTCGGGTCTGATCGGCGTCGTGGGGGGCCCGGCGACCGCAGGGGCGTTCTCGCGCCCGGGTCTGCCGGTCGAGTACCTGCAGGTCCCGTCGGCCGCCATGGGTCGCGACATCAAGATCCAGTTCCAGAGCGGCGGCCCCAACGCGCCCGCCCTGTACCTGCTCGACGGCATGCGTGCCCAGGACGACTTCAACGGCTGGGACATCAACACCCCCGCCTTCGAGTGGTACAACCAGTCGGGCATCGCGGTCGTCATGCCCGTCGGTGGGCAGTCCAGCTTCTATTCGGACTGGTACAAGCCCGCCTGCGGCAAGGCCGGCTGCACCACCTACAAGTGGGAAACCTTCCTGACCAGCGAGCTGCCGCAGTACCTGTCGGCCAACAAGCAGGTCAAGCCGACCGGCGGCGCGGCGGTCGGTCTGTCGATGGCCGGCTCGTCGGCGCTGATCCTGGCCGCCTACCACCCCGACCAGTTCCCCTACTCCGGCTCGCTGTCGGCGCTGCTGGACCCGTCGCAGGGCATGGGTCCGTCGCTAATCGGCCTGGCCATGGGTGACGCCGGCGGCTACAAGGCCGCCGACATGTGGGGCCCCAAGGAGGACCCGGCCTGGCAGCGTAACGACCCGTCGCTGCAGGTGGCCAGGCTGGTCTCCAACAACACCCGCATCTGGGTGTACTGCGGTAACGGCAAGCCGTCCGACCTCGGTGGGGACAACCTGCCCGCCAAGTTCCTCGAGGGCTTCGTGCGGACTTCCAACCTGAAGTTCCAGCAGGCCTACAACGCGGCCGGTGGCCATAACGCGGTGTGGAACTTCGACGCCAACGGCACGCACGACTGGCCTTACTGGGGCTCGCAGCTGCAGGCGATGAAGCCTGACCTGCAGTCGGCGCTGGGCGCCACGCCGGGCGCCGGGCCCGCCACCGCCGCCGCTGCCGCTCCGGCGGCCCAGGGCACCTAAGCCCGCGGCGAAAGCATGACCGCCACCGGCGGCGATCCCTCAGGGTCGCCGCCGGTGGCGGTTGGGGGCCCGAGTGTGGCCTATTTCACTACCCTGCGGATCTGCCCCGTGGCGGCGCTGGTTACTGTTCTTCCAGCGATCAGACCATGGAGGTGGACATGAGGGGTGTGCGGAGTCTGTCGACGCTGGTGCGGGTGCTCTGCGTTGCCGTGCTGTCTGTCGGGGTGGGCGGTGTCGCGCTCGGCGCGGGAACCGCCGGCAAGGCCAGGGCGGCGGGGTACGAGACGCTGATGGTGCCCTCGGGCGCCATGGGACGCTCGATCCCGGTGGCGTTTCTGGGCGGCGGGCCGCATGCCGTGTATCTGCTGGACGCCTTCAACGCGGCGCCGGACGTGAGCAACTGGGTCACCGCCGGCAACGCGATGAGCACCCTGGGCGGCAAGGGCATCTCGGTGGTGGCCCCGGCCGGCGGCGCCTGGAGCATGTACACCAACTGGGAACAGGACGGCAGCAAACAGTGGGACACCTTCTTGTCCAGCGAGCTGCCCGACTGGCTGGCCGCCAACAAGGGCCTGGCACCCGGCGGGCACGCCGCGGTCGGCGCCTCCCAGGGCGGCTACGGTGCGTTCGCGCTGGCCGCCTTCCATCCCGACCGGTTCGGTTTCGCCGGCTCGCTGTCGGGCTTCCTGTACCCGTCGAGCACCAACTACAACGGCGCGATCCTGGCGGGTCTGCAGCAGTTCGCCGGCATCGACGGCAACGGCATGTGGGGCGCGCCGCAGCTGGGCCGCTGGAAGTGGCACGACCCCTACGTGCACGCGTCGCTGCTGGCGCAGAACAACACCCGGGTGTGGGTCTGGAGCCCGACCAACATGGGCGGTGACGACGCCGCGATGATCGGCCAGGCCGGCTCGGCGATGGGCAGCTCCCGGGAGTTCTATCAGCAGTACCGCAGCGTCGGCGGCCACAACGGCCACTTCGACTTCCCCGGCGGCGGCGACAACGGTTGGGGCTCGTGGTCGGGTCAGCTGGGCGCCATGTCCGGCGACATCGTCGGCGCCATCCGCTGACCCCGCGACACCGCTAGCAGGGCGGACGGCGCCATCCGCCGAGCCGGTACCGTGTAGTGAAGTGCAGCAGGGGGCATCACTCCGCGTGATCGAGCTGCGACCCACCGAACTCTGCTAGCAGGAGAATATGCCCACGCCACGAGCCAGCAAAGGCACCAGGACGGCGAAAGCCCGCAACAAGCGCCGCAGGGTGGTTGCTTGGGCCGCGGCCCTGTCCATGGCCGGTGTCGTGCTGCTGGTGATCGTGGCGGTGGTGACCATGTTGCGCAGCACCGAGGCGCCGCCCAGCGCGGTGCCGTCGAGCATCCTGCCGCCGTCGGCGTCGGCGACCCACCCGCACAAGCCGCGGCCCGCGTCGCAGGACGCGTCCTGCCCCGACGTGCAGATGATCGTCATCCCCGGCACCTGGGAGTCCGCACCGCAGGACGACCCGCTCAACCCCACCCAGTTCCCGAATGCGCTGCTGCACAAGGACACTCTGGCGATAGGCCAGCAGTTCCCGTCGTCACGCGTGCAGACCTACACGGTTCCCTACACCGCGCAGTTCAACAATCCGCTCGGCGGCGTCAAGCAGATGTCCTACAACGACAGCCGGGCCGAGGGCACCAGGGCCGCCGTCGCGGCGATGACGGACATGAATAACAAGTGCCCGCTGACCACCTATCTGCTACTGGGTTTTTCTCAGGGCGCGGTGATCGCGGGCGACATCGCCAGCGACGTCGGCAACGGGCGCGGTCCCGTCGACGACGACCTGGTGCTCGGTGTGACGTTGATCGCCGACGGTCGGCGGCAGGAGGGCGTGGGCAACGACATCGGCCCGAACCCGCCGGGCGAGGGCGCCGAGGTCACCCTGCACGAGGTTCCCGTCCTGGCCGGGCTCGGACTGACGATGACCGGCCCGCGCCCCGGCGGGTTCGGCGACCTCAACGCCAGGACCAACGAAATCTGCGCCCCGGGCGACCTGATCTGTGCAGCCCCGCAGGAAGCGTTCAGCCTGGTAAACCTGCCGAACACCCTGAATACGCTGGCGGGAGGCGCGGCGCAGCCGGTGCACGCGCTGTATGCCACGACCCAATGCTGGAGCTTGGACGGCGCCCCGGCGACCGACTGGGCGTTGAACTGGGCGCGGGGGCTGATCGAAAATGCACCGCATCCCAAACACGGGTGATCCGCCGCCACCAGCAAGGCGGCGGGACACAGGGGTCAGGAAGGCTGGAGCCGGGGAAATCAGCGGTACCTTGTGATTTGGTCTGCTGGGCACCGGCCCTTAACATTAAGAAAAAACTAAGAGCATAAGAGTTTGGTGGTTTGTCCCGATCGGGTGGAGGTTGCCCGGCCCGCACCCAGCGTGCCGGGCCGGACCGTGCGCGGGAAGACCGTCGGCGAAGCCGACACCAGCACGGTCGGCGTAGCCGACCGGCGAGCGTCGTAACAGGAGAGGGCTGCAATGGCGTACCACAACCCGTTCATCGTGAATGGAAAGATCAAGTTCCCGGACAACACGAACCTGGTCAAGCACGTTGAGAAGTGGGCGAAGGTGCGCGGCAGCAAGCTCGCCTATCGGTTCATCGACTACTCCACCGAACGCGACGGCGTGTACCGCGACATCGTCTGGTCGGACTTCAGCACCCGAAACCGCGCCGTGGGCGCCCGACTGCAGCAGGTCACCCAGCCCGGTGACCGCATCGCCATCCTGTGCCCGCAGAACCTTAACTACCTCATTGCGTTCTTTGGCGCGCTGTACGCCGGCCGCATCGCGGTGCCCTTGTTCGACCCTGCCGAGCCGGGCCACATCGGCCGCCTACATGCGGTGCTGGACGACTGCACACCGTCGACGATCCTGACCACCACCGAGTCCGCCGAGGGTGTCCGCAAGTTCATCCGGGCCCGCGCGGCCAAGGAACGGCCGCGCGTCGTCGCCGTAGACGCGGTGCCCGACGAGGTCGCCGCCACCTGGGTAGTGCCGGACGCCGACGAGAACACGATCGCGTACCTGCAGTACACGTCGGGCTCCACCCGGACCCCGACCGGCGTGCAGATCTCGCACCTGAACCTGCCCACCAACGTGCTGCAGGTGCTTGAAGCTCTGGAAGGCACCGACGGCGACCGCGGGCTGTCCTGGCTGCCGCTGTTCCATGACATGGGCCTGATCACGGCGCTGCTATCCCCGGTACTCGGCCACAGCTTCACCTTCATGACCCCGGCCGCGTTCGTCCGGCGGCCCGGCCGGTGGATTCGCGAACTGGCGCGCAAACCCGACGACACCGGCGGCGTCTTCTCGGCCGCGCCGAACTTCGCCTTCGAGCACGCCGCGGTGCGCGGCCTGCCGCGCGACGACGAGCCGCCCCTGGACCTGAGCAACGTCAAGGGGATCCTGAACGGCAGCGAGCCGGTCTCCCCGGCCTCGATGCGCAAGTTCTACGAGGCGTTCGCGCCCTACGGCCTGCCGGAGACGGCGATAAAGCCGTCTTACGGCCTGGCCGAGGCGACGCTCTTCGTGTCGACCACTCCGCCGCACGAGACGCCGACGGTCATCCACGTCGACCGCGACGAGCTGAACAACCAACGCTTCGTCGAGGTCGCCGCCGACTCGCCGAAGGCGGTCGCGCAGGTCTCCGCGGGCAAGATCGGCGTCGACGAGTGGGCCGTCATCGTCGACCCCGACACGGCCAGCGAGCTGCCCGACGGTCAGATCGGCGAGATCTGGCTGCACGGCAAGAACCTGGGCACCGGCTACTGGGGCAAGGAGGAAGAGACCAACCACGTCTTCCGCAACATCCTCAAGTCGCGCGTCAGAGGGTCGCATGCCGAAGGCGCCGCCGACGACGGGTTGTGGGTGCGCACCGGCGACTACGGCACCTACTTCAACGGTCACCTCTATATAGCCGGCCGCATCAAGGACCTGGTCATCATCGACGGCCGCAACCATTACCCGCAGGACCTCGAGTACTCGGCGCAGGAGGCCAGCAAGGCGCTGCGCACCGGGTACGTCGCGGCCTTCTCGGTCCCGGCCAACGAGCTGCCGAAGGAAGTGTTCGACAACCCGCACACGGGGCTGAAGTTCGACCCGGACGACACCTCCGAGCAGCTGGTGATCGTGGCTGAGCGCGCGGCCGGCTCGCACAAGCTCGACTACCAGCCCATCGCCGACGACATTCGGGCGGCCATCGCCGTCCGGCATGGGGTCACCGTGCGTGACCTGCTGCTGGTGCAGTCGGGGACGATTCCCCGCACCTCCAGCGGCAAGATCGGGCACCGCGCCTGCCGCACCGCCTACCTCGACGGCACCCTGCGCAGCGGCATCGGCTCCCCGACCGCTTTCGCCAACTCCACTGACTGAATTCAGGAACCATGTCTGACATCGAATTTGACCTGCCGGACGACTCCGAGAACGCGCCCGTCGGTGGACCGGACGGGGACGCGCCCGCCAAGAAGACCGAGATGACGGTCCCCGAGATGCGGCAATGGCTGCGCAACTGGGTGGGCCGCGCGGTCGGGCAGGCGCCCGACGCGATCGACGAGTCGGTCCCGATGGTGGAGCTGGGCCTGTCGTCGCGCGATGCCGTGGCGATGGCCGCCGACATCGAGGACATGACCGGTGTCACGCTGTCGGTCGCGGTGGCGTTCCAGCACCCCACCATCGAATCGCTGGCGACCCGCATCATCGAAGGTGAGCCGGAGCTGCCCGACGACGGCGTCGACGGCGCGGACTGGACGCGCCCCGGCCCCGTCGAGCGCGTCGACATCGCGATCGTCGGGTTGTCCACCCGGCTGCCCGGCGACATGAACAGCCCGGACGAGACGTGGCAGGCGCTGATGGAGGGCCGCGACGCGATCACCGACCTACCCGAGGGGCGTTGGTCGGAGTTCCTCGAAGAGCCCCGGCTGGCCGAGCGCATCGCGAAAGCCCGCACCCGCGGCGGCTACCTGAAGGACATCAAGGGCTTCGACTCGGAGTTCTTCGCGGTCGCCAAGACCGAGGCCGACAACATCGACCCGCAGCAGCGGATGGCGCTGGAGCTGACCTGGGAGGCGCTCGAACACGCCCGGATCCCGGCGTCCAGCCTGCGCGGCGAGGCGGTCGGCGTGTACGTCGGCTTCACCAACGCCGACTACGGCTTCCTGGCCATCTCGGACCCGACCCTCGCGCACCCCTACGCGATCACCGGTAACTCCCACGCGATCATCGCCAACCGGGTGTCGTACTTCTACGACTTCCGCGGCCCCTCGGTCGCCGTCGACACCGCCTGCTCGAGCTCGCTGGTGGCGACGCATCAGGCCGTGCAGGCACTGCGCAACGGTGAGTGTGACGTGGCCGTCGCCGGTGGTGTCAACGCGCTGATCACCCCTGCGGTGACCCTCGGTTTCGACGAGATCGGCGCGGTGCTGGCGCCCGACGGTCGGATCAAGTCCTTCTCCGCCGACGCCGACGGCTACACCCGCTCCGAGGGCGCCGGCATGGTGGTGCTCAAGCGGGTCGACGACGCCCGCCGCGACGGCGACCAGATTCTGGCCGTCATCGCCGGCAGTGCGATCAACCATGACGGCCGGTCCAATGGCCTGATCGCGCCGAACCAGGACGCGCAGGCCGAGGTGCTGCGCCGGGCCTACAAGGACGCCGGGATCGACCCGCGCAACGTCGACTACATCGAGGCGCACGGCACCGGCACCATCCTCGGTGACCCGATCGAGGCGGAGGCGCTGGGTCGGGTGGTCGGCCGGGGCCGCCCGGCCGATCGGCCGGCCCTGTTGGGCGCGATCAAGACCAACATCGGCCACCTGGAGTCGGCGGCCGGCATCGCCAGCATGGCCAAAGTGGTGCTGGCGCTGCAGTACAACAAGGTGCCGCCGTCGATCAACTTCGCCGGGCCCAGCCCGTACATCGACTTCGACGCGATGCACCTGAAATTCGTTGACACCGCGACGGATTGGCCCCGCTACGGCGGCTACGCCGTGGCGGGGGTGTCGAGCTTCGGCTTTGGCGGGGCCAACGCGCACCTGGTGCTGCGCGAGGTGTTGCCGCGCGACTACTACGAGCGCCCAACCGAGTCCGAGGCACGGGTCATCGCGCCGGGCGCCGCGGCCGCGGACCCCGCCGAGGCGCCCGCGGGTGAATCGCACTCGCTGCGGTTCGACGACTTCGGCAACATCATCACCGACGAGTTCGTGTTCGAAGAGGCCCAGCCCGACCTGCCGGGCATCACCGAAGAGGCGCTGGAGCTCAAGGCGGCCGCGCTGGAAGAGCTTGCGGCACAGGAGGAATCCGAGCCCACCACGCCGCTGATCCCGCTCGCGGTGTCGGCATTCCTGACGTCGCGCAAGAAGGCCGCCGCGGCCGAGCTGGCGGACTGGATGGAAAGCCCCGAGGGGCAGGCGTCTTCGCTGGAGTCGATCGGGCGGTCGCTGTCGCGGCGCAACCACGGCCGCTCCCGCGCGGTGGTGCTGGCGCACGACCACGAGGAGGCCATCAAGGGCCTGCGTGCGGTGGCCGAGGGCAAGCAGCGGCCGAACGTGTTCAGCGTCGACGGACCGGTGGCCAACGGCCCGGTGTGGGTGCTCGCCGGATTCGGTGCGCAACATCGCAAGATGGGCAAGAGCCTGTATCTGCGCAACCCGGTGTTCGCCGAGTGGATCGAAAAGGTCGACGCCCTGGTTCAGGACGAGCTGGGCTACTCGGTGCTCGAGCTGATCCTGGACGACTCGCAGGACTACGGCATCGAGACCACTCAGGTCACCATCTTCGCGATCCAGATCGCGCTGGGCGAGCTGCTCAAGCATCACGGCGCCAAGCCCGCCGCGGTAGTGGGTCAGTCGTTGGGCGAGGCCGCGTCGGCCTACTTCGCGGGGGGCCTGTCGCTGCGCGACGCCACTCGCGCGATCTGCTCCCGCTCGCACCTGATGGGCGAGGGCGAGGCGATGCTGTTCGGCGAATACATCCGGCTGATGGCGTTGGTGGAGTACTCCGCCGACGAGATCAAGACCGTGTTCGCCGACTTCCCCGACCTGGAGGTGTGCGTCTACGCCGCCCCGACCCAGACGGTCATCGGCGGCCCGCCCGAACAGGTCGACGCGATCATCGCCCGCTGCGAGGCGGAGGGAAAATTCGCCCGCAAGTTCCAGACCAAGGGTGCCAGCCACACCCAGCAGATGGATCCGCTGCTCGGCGAGCTCACCGCCGAACTGCAGGGCATCAAGCCGATGAGCCCCACCGCCGGCATCTTCTCGACGGTGCACGAGGGTAGTTACATCAAACCGGGCAGCGAGCCGATCCACGACGTGGAGTACTGGAAAAAGGGCCTGCGCCACAGCGTGTACTTCACCCACGGGATCCGCAACGCGGTCGACAGCGGGCATACGACGTTCGTGGAGCTCGCCCCCAATCCGGTGGCGCTGATGCAGGTGGGCCTGACCACCGCGGATGCCGGACTGCATGACGCCCAGCTGATCCCGACCCTGGCGCGCAAGCAGGACGAGGTCGAGTCGATCACGTCAACGCTGGCGCAGCTCTACGTGTTCGGCCACGACCTGGACATCCGGACCATGTTCAGCCGCGCCCACGGACCGCAAGACTATGCCCACATCCCGCCGACACGGTTCAAGCGCAGGGAACACTGGCTGGACGCCCACTTCTCCGGCGACAGTTCGATCCTGATGCCGGGCAACCACGTCGCGCTGCCGGACGGCCGGCATGTGTGGGAGTACGCGCCCCGGGAGAAGACCGACCTGGCCGCGCTGGTGCGGTCCGCCGCGACGACGGTGCTGCCCGACGCGCAGCTCACCGCCTCGGAGCAGCGGGCGGTGCCGGGCCTGGGCGCCCGGTTGGTGACGACGTTGACGCGGCACCCCGGCGGCGCGTCGGTTCAGGTGCATGCCCGCATCGATGACTCGTTCACGCTCGTCTATGACGCGCTGGTGGCCAAGGGCGGGTCCGCTTCGGTGCTGCCGGCCCCTTATGCCCAAGTCGGTGCCGGCACGGCGATCGCGGCCAAGACGCCTGATGCCGCCGGCGCGCCTGTCGCGGAAGCCCTGCCCGGCGACGACGACGCCGAAACGTTGTCGGACAGCCTGACCACCCGGTACATGCCGGCCGGCATGGACCGGTGGTCGCCGGATTCCGGCGAGACCATCGCCGAGCGGCTGGGCCTGATCGTGTCCGCGGCCATGGGCTACGAGCCCGAGGACCTGCCGTGGGAGGTTCCGCTGATCGAGTTGGGCCTGGACTCGTTGATGGCCGTGCGGATCAAGAACCGCGTGGAGTACGACTTCGACCTGCCGCCAATCCAGTTGACGGCCGTGCGCGACGCCAACCTGTACAACGTCGAGAAGCTGATCGAGTACGCGATCGAGCATCGCGACGAGGTCCAGGAGTTGGCCGAACACCAGCAGACGCAGACGGCCGACGAGATCGCGCGGGAGCAGGCCGCGCTGCTGTCCGGCGCGACGCCGGCCTCGGCGCCGGATCCGCAGGCGGAGCCCGGCATTCAGGCGGCCCCGCCGCCGGCCTCGGACTCCCCGATACCGCCGCCGCCGACCAACCCGGCCGGCCCGGCGGGCGCGCCGGTCAACGGCACACCGAATCCGGCGGCCAGTCAGAAAGGCGTGGCTCAGGCGCTGAGCCAGGAGGCGGTCGCCAAGGCGCTCAATTCCGACGTCCCGCCGCGTGACGCCGCCGAACGGGTCACCTTCGCGACCTGGGCGATCGTCACGGGCAAGTCCGCGGGTGGCATCTTCAACCCGCTGCCCAAGCTGGACGAGCAGACCGCCGCCAAGATGGCCCAGCGACTGTCCGAGCGTGCCGAGGGGCCGATCACCACCGAGGACGTGCTGACCTCGAAAACCATTGAGGAGCTGGGCGACAAGGTGCGCCAGTATCTCGAAGCCGGTGAGCTCGACGGGTTCGTCCGGACCATCAGGGCGCCGCAAAACGATTCGCAGATACCGGTTTTCGTGTTCCATGCCGCGGGCGGCTCGACGGTGGTGTACGAACCGCTGCTGAAGCGGTTGCCGCCGGACACGCCGATGTACGGCTTAGAACGCGTCGAGGGTACCGTGCAGGAGCGGGCCGCGCAGTACGTGCCCAAGCTGTTGGAGATCAACGGCGACAAGCCGTTCGTCCTGGCCGGGTGGTCGCTCGGCGGCGCGTTGGCCTACGCCTGCGCGATCGGGCTCAAGCAGCTGGGCGCGGAGGTGGCGTTCGTCGGCATGATCGACACCGTGCGGGCCGGCGAGGAGATCCCGCAAACCAAGGAAGAGACCCGCAAGCGCTGGGACCGCTACGCCCGGTTCGCGGAGCGAAACTTCAACGTCGAGATACCGGCCATCCCGTACGAGCAGCTCGAGGAACTCGACGACGAGGGGCAGGTGAAGTTCGTACTGGACATCGTCAAGCAGAGCGGCGTGCAGGTCCCGGGCGGCATCATCGAACACCAACGCACGTCCTACCTGGACAACCGGGCTTTGGAGACCGTACAGATCGAGCCGTACGACGGGCACGTCACCCTCTACATGGCCGATCGCTACCACAACGACGTCATCGAATTCGAGCCGCGCTACGCCACCCGGCAACCCGATGGCGGTTGGGGCGAGTTCGTCGCCGATCTCGAGATCGTGCCGATCGGCGGCGAGCACATCCAGGCCATCGACGAGCCCATTATCGCCAAGGTGGGTGCACACATGACTGAGGCGCTCAATAAGGTGGAGGCGGAGCGCAGTCGGACGAGCTCGAGACAAGGTAGGTAGGCAAGTAGTGACGGATACCGTGCCGGCTTCTGGGCAAGCACCCGTTGTTCACAGCACCGCCGAGAAGCTGGCCGAGCTCCGCGCTCGCCTGGAACTCGCCAAGGAGCCCGGCGGCGAGAAAGCGGCCGCTAAGCGCGACGCGAAGGGCATCCCCAGCGCCCGGTCCCGCGTCCACGCGCTGGTCGATCCGGGCACCTTCCTCGAGGTCGGGGCGCTGGCCAAAACCCCGAACGACCCCAACGCGCTCTACGGCGACGGGTGCATCACCGGCCACGCCTTGATCGACGGCCGCCCGGTCGGGGTGTTCTCGCACGACCAGACCGTCTTCCAGGGCACTGTCGGCGAGATGTTCGGCCGCAAGGTCGCACGGCTGATGGAGTGGTGCGCGATGGTCGGGTGCCCCATCATCGGCATCCAGGACTCGGGCGGTGCCCGCATCCAGGACGCGGTCACCTCGCTGGCGTGGTACGCCGAGCTGGGCCGCCGCCACGAGGCGCTGTCCGGGCTGGTGCCGCAGATCTCCCTGATCTTCGGCAAATGCGCTGGGGGAGCGGTGTATTCGCCGATCCAGGACGATCTGCTCGTCTCGGTGCGCGACCAGGGCTACTTCTTCGTCACCGGACCCGACGTGATCCGGGAGGTCACGGGTGAGGACGTCACCCTCGACGAGCTCGGTGGCTCCGACGCGCAGGCCCGCTACGGCAACATCCATCAGGTGGTGGACTCCGAGGCCGAGGCGTTCCAGTACGTGCGGGACTTCCTGTCCTTCCTGCCGTCCAGCTGCTTCGCCGCCCCGCCGATCATCAATCCGGGGCTGGAGCCGGAGATCACGCCGACCGATCTGGAGCTCGACGCGATCGTGCCGGACTCCGACAACGCGGCCTACGACATGCACGAGATCCTGTTGCGCATCTTCGACGATGGCGACTTCCTCGAGGTCGCCGCGCAGCACGGACCGGCCATCATCACCGGGTACGCCCGGGTCGACGGGCGCCCGGTCGGCGTGGTGGCCAACCAGCCCATGTACTTGGCCGGGTCGATCGACAACGAGGCCTCCGACAAGGCCGCCCGCTTCATCCGGTTCTGCGATGCCTTCGAGATCCCGCTGGTGTTCGTGGTGGATACCCCGGGGTTCCTGCCCGGGGCCGAGCAGGAGCGCAACGGCATCATCAAGCGCGGCGGGCGATTCCTGTACGCGGTGGTCGAAGCCGATGTGCCCAAGGTGACGATCACCATCCGCAAGTCCTACGGCGGCGCCTACGCCGTGATGGGATCGCGGCAGTTGACGGCGGACTTCAACTTCGCCTGGCCGACCGCGCGCATCGCGGTAATCGGCGCCGAGGGCGCGGCCCAGCTGTTAATGAAGCGGTTCCCGGATCCGACGACGCCCGAGGCGCAGCAGATCAAGAAGGACTTCATCGAGGGCTACAACCTGAACATGGCGATCCCGTGGACCGCCGCCGAGCGCGGGTTCATCGACGCGGTCATCGACCCGCACGAAACTCGGCTGCTGATCCGTAAGTCGCTGAAGTTGTTGCGCGACAAGCAGTTATGGTTCCGCGTGGCGCGCAAGCACGGGCTGATCCCCGTCTAGACGGGCACTACTTCCGCAGGGTGAACTGGTTGAGGTCGGTGTAGCCCTTGCGGAAGAGGTTCGCGCAACCGGTCAGGTACTTCATGTACATGTCGTAGATCTTTTCGGACTGGATCTCGATGGCCTCGGCCTTGTGCGCCTGCAGGCCCGCGGCCCACACGTCCAGCGTCTTGGCGTAATGCCGCTGCAGCGATTGGCGGCGCTTCAGCTTGAACCCGGCCTTCGCCGAGAACTGCTGCACCATGTCGATGGTCGGCAGGTAGCCGCCGGGGAAGATCTCGGTTTTCATGAAGTCGCTGAATTCGACGATCGCGGGAGTGAGCGGCAAGCCGGACTCGATGATCTCCTTCTCCGACAGGACGGTGATCGTGTGCAGCAGCATCGTGCCGCCCTTCGGCAACAGCTCGTACGTTCGTTCGAAGAAGGCGTCGTAGCGGTCGTAGCCGACGTGTTCGAACGGGCCGATCGCGACGATCCGGTCCACCGGGTCGTGAAACCGCTCCCAGCCCTCCAGCAGCACCCGCTTGGACCGTGGGCTGTCCGAGGCGGCGAACAGCTGCTCGACGTGGGCGACCTGGTTCTTGGACAGCGTGATGCCGACGACGTTGACGTCATATTTCTCGATGGCCCGCATCATCGCCGCGCCCCAGCCGCAGCCGAGGTCCAGCAGCGTCATGCCCGGCTGCAAGCCCAGCTTGCTCAGCGACAGGTCGATCTTGGCGATCTGCGCCTGTTCTAGGGTCATGTCCTCGCCGCCTAGCCAGTAGGCGCACGTGTACATCTGGGTGGGGTCGAGGAACAGGCGGAAGAAGTCGTCGGAGAGGTCGTAGTGCGCCTGCACGTCCTCGAAATGCGGCGTCAGCTCATCGGTCATCGTCGTGTTGCCTTTCTCTGGACGACACCCGGCATCACTCTAAGACGAATGCGATACGAGCGCTTGACCAAAGCGCCAAGCTCACGGGGACGTCAGCGCCTGAGTGCCCAGAATGATTGCGAGAGCGAGGCGCTCGGCGTCGTCGGTATCGGGTTCGGCGGTGTAGATCATGATGCGAATGTCGTCGGCAGCGACGATGAGGGTGTCGCAGTCCAGCGTGAGGCGGCCGACGACGGGATGATCGTCAGCTTGCGGCGCCCGAAGTCCTGGCGTGGCTGCGCGACGCCAAGACTTCCAAAGCTCGACAAACCGCGAGCTGTGCGCGGAAAGGTCACCGATCAGCTGTTTCAGCCGCTGATCGGCGGGATACCTGGCGGCCGTGAGGCGCAGGTCCGCAACGAGCCCAGCCTCAAACGCCGCGTGCTCGTCGGGGGTGTGCACGGCGTGCGTGCCCGGGCTGACGAGGTTGCGCCACAGGCTGTTTCGCGCGTTTCCGCGCCAGGACGTGGTTGGTCCCATCAGCGCGTCGTAGGGGGCGTTGGCAACGAGCAGTGTCCAGCTGGCGTCGAATACCGCGACGGGCGTGTGCGCGTGTCGATCAAGCAGGCGTTGCACGCTCGGCGTGATGCGCGACGAGACGACGTCGAGTCCGGGGTGGTGTGCCCGGCCAGTCGGAACGACAGCTCACGCTCTCCGTCGGCGACCCGCAACGCGCGGGTGAGCGCCTCCACGGCCTGTACCGACGGTCAGGTGGCCCGGCCCTGTTCGAGTCGGGTCAGGTAGTCCACGGAGATACCGGCCAGTGCGGCAAGCTCTTCGCGACGCAGCCCGGCGGGGCGCCGGCGCCGGCCAACCGGCACGCCGGCCGCCGCGGGTGCCACGCGGTCGCGCCAGTGCCGGACCGTACGCCCGAACTCCCACGAATCCAGCTCTTTACTGTGCATGACGCGAGCCGCGAGAGAAACGCCTTGTCCTTGGCACGGACAGTCCTACGAAAACCCGACGACTCCCTGACCGTCGGCGTCGGGCCGAGACTGCAACCATGAATTCGATCGCATCAGGCAGCGTGTTGATCACCGCGCGTGGTCAAACCATTCGCAAACGATCGTCTTCGTGAAGTACGGCTGTGGGAGGCCACGGCCGAGCTGCTTGGGTCCGCCAGAACCTAGGGCACCAGCGCCCCGTCCACCAGCTCATCGAATCGGTCCAGTGCCTCGTCGGAGTCGGCGTCGATGCCGCGCAGCGGCCCACGCTCGGCGAGGTGGCGCTGCGCGTAGAGGCGCGCGACGAGCGCCTTGCGCTGACCCCCGCGCTCGGCGCGCTCCCAGGCGGCCTGCTCGGTCAGCAATGCGCCCGCGTAGACGTCGCCCATGAATTGCGCCAACGGAAACAACCGGGCCTCGGCGACGGCTCCGTCGAGTTTCGTCCAGGCCGTGATCGCGGCGTCCAAGCCCTCGATGCGGCGGGCCACCAGCGCGGTGGTCTGCCCGCCATCCCCGGTGTCGTCTGACACCGACACCGCGTCGTGCATCCGCGCCAGCAGTATCTCGTGCGCCCGGGTTTTCTCGATGCCGCGCCGCACGTCCAGGCACAGGATGTTGTCTGGCCCTTCCCAGATCGTGTTGACCTGCGCGTCGCGCAAAAGCCTTGCTACCGGCCAGGTTTCGATGTAGCCGTTGCCGCCATGGATCTCGATGGCGTCCGACGCGGCGGTGATGCCCAGCCGGCAGACTCGCAGCTTGGTGACCGGCACGGCGATGCGCTGCCGCAGGCTCCGCGGCTGGCGGTGGTTGGCGGCGCCGGTGCCGTCGAAAACCATTGCCTGCGCCGCCTCCACGTCGACGATCAGCTCGGCCAGCTTGCGGCGCATCAGCGGCTTGTCGACCAGTGCCCCGCCGAACGCGTGCCGTTGCCGCGCGTAACACAGCGACTCGACCAGCGCGCGCCGCGCGTTGCCGAGGGCGAACAAGGCGATCCCCAGGCGGGCGGCGTTGGTCAGCTCCATCATCCGGCCCAGCCCCTTGCCGTCGGACGGCCCGCTTTGGGCGTCGGGGCCGCTCGGCGCGCCGGACAGCAGAAACGCCTCGGCGTCGACGAACTCGACCTCCCCGGAGGCGACCGATCGGGTGCCGAGCTTGTCCTTGAGCCGGCGCACCCGCACCCCGTTGCGCGAGCCGTCGCGGCGGGTGCGCAGCACCAGGAAATTAGCGACGCCGCGCGAAGAGTCCGAGGCGCCTTCGGGTTTGGCGAGAACGACAAATGCCTCCCCGGCGCAGTTCGACGCGAACCACTTGAAGCCGTTCAGCAGCCATGCGTCCCCGGCGCGGGTTGCGGTCGTCTCGAGTGCTCCCAGGTCGGAGCCGCCGGTGCGTTCGGTCAGCAGCTGCGCCGTCTCGCCGGCCCATTCGCCGGAGTCGAACTTGGCCAGCACGTGCTCGCGCACATCGGCGGGCGCGTACGCGGCTACCAGCGACTGGACCATGCCGCCGCCGGTGCCAAGCGCGCAGCCCATCCCGATGTCGGCCTGATCGAGTAGATAGTTCGACGCGAACAACGCCAGCCCCGAGCTCACTTTCGCCGCCCGCGCGTCGGCGCGCAGCGCCTGCTGAGCCTCCAGGATGGCGCTCTTGGACTGCGTGAAGGACGGGGGCATGACGACCTGGCTGATGTCGTGTCCCCACCGGTCGTAGCGCTCCAGGCGTGGCGGGTTGCGGTCGGCCTCGTCGGCCCAGCGCGCGACCGGGCCGCCCATCAGCGCGCCGATGCTCGCCAAATGTGGCTCCACGACCGCTAATTCGTCGGGCCGCAAATAGTAGGCCATGGTGAACTGCAGGGTGGGATCGCTGCTGTACCAATTGAGGCCCACCGCGCCGCGATAGTTGTCGGTCCGGTAGCGCTGCGCCTTTTCCGTGGTGCAGAAGGGCAATCGGTCCACGGCCTCCGCGTCATAGTCGGTCATGACGCGACGGTATTACACCTGCGACTCTGCGTGAAGGCACTCATGCGGTGGCGCGCAGGGCGCGCCGCCGGCGCCGCGGCGGGGTACCTGGCCGGTCGCCGGTGCCGGGCTGGCTGGCCAGCGCGCCCGGGTCGACTATCAGGATGCTCTTGTCGTCAACGCTGATCCACCCGCGGGTGGTGAAATCGCGAAGCGCCTTGTTGACCGACGCTCGGTCGGCTCCGACAAGTTGCGCCAACTCGTCTTGGGTGAGCTCATGTGTCAGCCGCAGGGCGGCGCCCTCGCGGACACCGAATCGCCCTGCCAGCGAAAGCAACTGTCTGGCAACGCGGCTGGCGACATCGCAAGAGACGAGTTCGACCCACTCGTCCTCCGTGGTGCGTAGCCGCCCGGCCAGCACCTGCAGCAACTGTTCTGCGATCACCGGCCGGCGCATCATCCAGCCTCGCAGCGCCGCGCGGTCCAACCACAGCACGCGAACGTCGGTGATCGCGGTGGCGGTGCAGCTGCGCGGGCCGGGATCGAACACCGCCAGCTCGCCGAAGATGTCCGATGGCCCCAGAATGGCGCGAAGATTCGTGCGTCCGCCGGGGCCGCGCAGACTGATCTTGACCGTGCCCGAAACGATGATGTAGACCCGGTCACCGGGATCACCCTGGGCGAAAATCTGCCGCTTGGACGCGAATTGGGTCGGATTCAACTGCTCGAGGAGTTCGGCCGTGGTGGCGGCGTCGATCCGATGCAACAGACTCCCCTTGGCGATGGTCTGGTCCGGGGAGCCCACGCCCGCGACGGGTGCAACGCCCTGCCCGCCGGACCCGGTGGTCATGCCCGCTCCGCTGCCGAGCCGGTGAAGAATCCTAAGCGGAAGTTGCCGATTTGAATCTCGTCGCCGTCGGCCAGCGTCGCCGCATCGACGGGTTCACGGTTGACGTAGGTGTTGTTCAGGCTGCCGAGGTCGACCACCTGGAATTTGCCTTGCTCCCTTCGGAATTCGGCGTGCCTGCGGCTGACGGTGATGTCGTCGAGAAAGATATCGCTGGCGGGATGGCGGCCCGCCGAAACGATGGGCTTATCCAACCGGAACTGAGATCCGGCGTTGGGGCCCCGCTTCACCACCAGCACGGCGGACCCGGCAGCCAGAGTTCCCATTTCGTCCACCGCCGCTTGCGCGACAGCAATCGATGTGTCGAACACGCCGTCGACCCGGGGATGTGACTGAGCGGGCAGCGCCCCGGTCTTGACGTCGAGGGTTGCCTCTCGTCGGCGCGGGGTGTGCTGTCCGGCCTCGCTGGCTGCCGTCATGTCGATGCCGTGGCGTGCTTACGCGGCGCGCGGCAGGTCCGGAGTCGCCGCGGTCCGGTGCGGTGCCGGCCGACCGGACGCGGGGAGCCAACCGACGTAGCTCAGATACAGTCCGATCAGGGCGAATGCGATACAAATTGCGACCCACCACCCCTGCGCGGCGAGCATGCTGCTGGCCGCCGAGGCGAAGACCTTGGGGAATGCCAGCAGGAGCAGGCCACGCAGCGTGATGAGCCAACCGAGCGCGGAAACGATGATCGCCGCGGTGCCTCGCCAGTGTTGATGGCCGGCGACGACGATGAGGCCGCAGATCAGGGCAAAGGCGCCCGCTACCCAGGACCACAGCGAACTGGCCTCGAAGTCGGAAACGACGGGCCGCATGTCCGAGGCACGGGCCACGGCCGTGATATCGACGATCACGAGGAAAGGGCCGAGCACGCGTGCGAACGCGCGGGTAGTGGCCTCGGGTAATACCGAAGCATTCATAGTCGTGCCTCCGTCGAATACCGTGCTGTCAGACTTCCCTGATCAGACCATTCGGCTCAAGCGGGGCAATAGGGACCGAAGTCCCTGGATTCAGACCGGGGCCACGAATTCGGAGGTGTAGAACTCGGCCGGATTTTGCGAGTGCGGGTTGCCGCGCTCGACGATCACCCAAACGCCGGTCGTGCCCGGCCCGATGCCCTCGGTGACGGTCACCGTTCCGTTGCCGGCCCCGTCGAGGTCGAGCCTGCCGAACACAGTGCCCGGGTCGCCGGGTCCGCAGGTCGCCGCCGCCGGGCGGGGCACCTGGATCAGGCCGACGTCGAAGTGGGTGCCGGGGTCGGGGCCGTCGGACAGATGCACCTCGGCACTGGCGGTCGAACCGGAGCGACGGATGATCGCCGTACCGGTGCCCAGGCCGGTCCGCGGCACTCCGGGGTCCGTGCTGACCAGGCTGAAATCGCAGCGCCGCAGGTCGCTGTCCAGCACGACGACGGTGCTGGATTCGGCCGCTGCTCTGGGGATTTCGCAGTTGATCGCCGGGATCATCGCCGCGGTGAGCGCCGCGCCGCATGCGCCCGCGCGTGCCAAGGTGTGCATGGGATGACCTTCCTGCGCCGTGTGTAAGCCGCATCACAGCCAGTTAGGTATTGACCGGTATTCGCCCGAAATAAACCGGTCGCGAGGAATTACTTCAGCGTCAATAAAAGCGGCTATTCGATGGCCGCCGAATTGCGGAATTCCGCCGAATCGGATTGCGCAATGAGCGCACCGACAATTAAGGCTTGATGCGGATCTGCCCCGGTGACCACCAGCCGGTGCGGGTCGCGGTGCCCAGGTCGAGTTCGGCCGGCCGCGCATCGGCGATCGTCTCGAATTTACGTAGCGACCCCCAGTCGCGGCCCCAGTCATGCGACAGATAGGTCGACATCACGTGGGCCCGTAGCAACAGGTCGGTGATGCCGAGCAGGCCGCCGTTGACGCCGTCCTGCCAGGTGTCGGTGTCCTGCTTCTTGGCGTTGTAGTCGGGGGTGATGCGAAAGTTCGGGATGTCGGTGACGCCATTGACGTGCAGCATCGGCTGCTGGCACGGGAATGCCAGGCCGACCGCCCAGTCCATCAGGACCGGCTGTTTGGAGCCGACGTACTCCTGCAGCGACCGCAGCTCCGGTACCCGCGGCGGGGTCACCGCGATCCAGTCGTCCGCCGTCAGGGACAGGTCCTCGGCGACCACCCGTACCGCGACCGCGTCGGCGGGAATCTGCGAGCGCGGGTAGCGCAGGTTCCGCCACACCTTGGGCTGCTCCCCGTACAGGTCGTAGGGCACGATGCGGCCGGCCGGCAGCACCGCGTCGCCGGGACCGGGCCGCCCGTATTCCAGTTCGACGGTCTGCCCGCTGGTGTGGTGGTGCAGGATGCTGTTGCCGGCGATGGTGCCCGCAGCCGTCACTACCACCAGGGGATGCCCCGCGTCGGGCTTCGGCAGCTGATACCACGCGGAGGTCAGCCTGCTCTGTTGCTGCGGACCGGTCGTGTAGCTGCCCGCCACCGGGACCCGGTTGGGGTCGAGACCATAGGGCAGCGGCAGCAGCGAGCCGTTGATGCCCGGCGTGGTCAGCTTCGTCGGGCCGTACCAGTCGTAGTCGGTGCCGGGCTGGGGCACCGCCGTCTCCCGGACCGCTTCGGCCAGGGTCCGGTCCGGAATACCGTTGGGGCTGAAGCCTGTTGGGTTGACGCCGCCCAGCGGGCCCAAGGGGCTCCACGGACCCGGGTTGCCCAGTAGGGGCGGCATGAACCCGGCGTTGCTGTCCGGCTCGACGAGCACGTCGTCGGCCAGGCCGCAGCCTCCGCTGAACTCGCGCAGGTTGTCCCAGGCGTTGGAGTAGGTGGGGTACTGGCGCACGATTCCGGCCACCATCGACCCGATGAACACCAGTGCCATGAATCCGGCCGCGACCGGGACTGGCGCCGCCGTGAGTGCCCGCGCGAGCCGGCCCTCGCCGTGGTCGCGCGACGCGAAATGCAGATAGGCGGCGTAGCCGGCAACAATCGCGAAGAGCGCGAAAAAGATTGCGCTGATGGTGATTCCGCCGATCTTCGGCATCGAGCTGTTGAACGGCACGCCGTAGCTGGACACGTACCACCAACCGTTGGTGGTGGCGAAGCACAGCGCCAGCACGAACAACACCGCCGCCAGGAACGCCATCCGGTTGCGGGACCAGCCGAGTACCTTCGGCGATACCAGCACCGTCGTCAGCGCGGCCATCGCCGCGCCCACCGCGGCGAACAGCCCGAAGTGATGCACCCACTTGGTGGGAGTGAACATCAGGAAGAACATGGTGCCGAAGATGACGCCCATCAGCCGCCACGCCGGTCCGCGGGCGACGCCCGGAACTCGCGTGCGGCGCAACATGATGAACACCGCGGTGAACAGGCACAGCGCGGTGATCAAAAAGCCGAACCGGCGCGACAGCGAGCCGTCGACCGTCGGCAGGATCAGGTAGTAGTAGCGCAGGTTCTCGGTGTACCAGGCCTGGCTCGGTCCGATATCGGTGCGAATCCTGGTGGCTTCCAACACCGTTGACAGTGTCTGGTCGGCGAACACCACGGTGAGGATGACGAAACCGGCGGCCAGCATCGGGGCCACCAGCGGCCACGTTCCGACCAGGCGATGCCGCTTGACCAGGATCCGCAGGATCGGTCGGCCACCGGCGATCAGTGCGGCCACCGCGATCAGCCCGGTGGGTTGTACGCCCAGGGTGAAGGCCGCGGTCACCACCGCCAACGCCGCCGGAGTCAGCCGGCTGTACCGCATGGACCGCTCGATGAGCACATAGGTGACCAGCGAACCGAGCGCGATGATGCCCTCGGGCCGCAGACCGTTGTTGAACGGCATCCAGGCGGTCAGCAACACCAGGCCCGCGGCCCAGTTGGCCGCCCTGCTGCCCGTGACACCCGGCCCGAGCCGGGGAAGCACCTCGCGTGACAGCAGCAGCCAGCACAGCAGCCCGGCAACCAGATCGGGCAGCCGGATCCACAGGCTGGCGTCGCTGACGTGGGTCATCAGCGCCAACAGGTTGTAGTACCAGCCGAACGGGTCCTCCGGGCCGCCGAACCAGCGGAAGTAGTTCGACATGTAGCCGGCGCGGTCGGCGACACGGGCCATGCCCAGGATGTAGCCGTCGTCGGAGGAGTTCGCACCGATCACATGCCACAGCACGAACCCGAAAATCACGGTGGCGTCGGTGAGGGTGAACTTCTTCCAGCGCGTCGGGATCCAGCGGTGCATCCGGCGGCCGTCGAGCTGGTCCAGTCGCCACAACGCGACCAGTGAGGCGATGGTGGACGCGATGGCGCCCACCATCGCCAGCAGCTTCAATGTGGTTGGCGTGGTGGAGAACCGGGTGTCGATGGTGGCCGAGAATTTCAGCCCCGGCGGCGTCGGCCCGGTCAGGTCGGTGAAGACCCCGACGATCTGCGGCCGCAGGTTGGGGTCGGCGAAACCGCCGCCGAGCGGCTTGCCCGCCGGGTCGGTCAGGCCGACGAAGGTGGCGAAAGTGCCTGCCCGCGTGGAGGTTATGTCGATGTGCTGGCACTGCGCGGAGTCCGCCTGCTCGCGCGACACGCTCGCGATCACCACGTTGCGGTCGGTGACGTCGACGCGTTTGCTGCTCGCCACGACGAACAAGGCGTTCAGCGCGGCATCCTTGCCCTTCTTGGGCGCCGTGCTCAGCACGACCCCGCCGTCGGCCGGCAGACCGCGCACCGCCGCGCACGGCACGCTGGCCGTCACGTCGACGGGGCTCAACGAAATGAGTGGCGCGGTAACGCTGTTCAGCTGGCCGTTCTGCGGCCAGTTCAGCAGCGCGGTCGTCTGCACCACCGGCAGCAGGGGGGTCGCCACGGACAAGACGAAGCCGATCAGCCCGGCGACCGTGGCGACCCACCGGGTGACGCGCACGTCGTCGCGGGCGCGGGCGGCGGCCGGTTGTTCTTGGCCGATGACGCTCACGGCAGTGCCCGAATCGGTCCCTGCCGGCTCCAGCCGTACACGGTCATCACACCCTGTTCGATGACGGCATTGGGCGCCTGGTCACTCGGCACCAATGGGTAATACTGCTCGACGGATCCCCAATCGCGATACCAGTCGCCGCGCAGGTAGGTCGAGATCGTCGACGTCCGCAACATCGTCTGCGTGAACAGGAACGGCCCGCCGGTCTCGCTGGCCTCCCACCCGTTCGACGACGCCGCCGTCTGCTTGTGGTCGGGCAGGATGCGATACCTCGGAAGTTCCGCAACCCCAAGGTGTTCGGCGAACGGCCGCTGGCACGGGAAGTTCGCGGCGGTCGCGATGTCCATCAGCACAGGCGTCTGCGAACCCAGCACCTGTTGCAGCGTCTGCAGCACCGGCACGCGCGGCGGCGTGAACGCGAACCACTGATCGTCACTGAGGTTCGGGTCGTAGGCGACGATGCGTGCCACATTGGCCTCCGGTGGCGCCCAGGTCAGCGGGAACCGCAGGTTGCGCCACGCCGGCTCCGGACCGATGTCGATGGGCTGCACCTCCCCGAGCGGCTGGGTGGCCCCGTCGGGCCGGTCCACGTCGCGGTGGCCCCACTGCAGCTTCAGCGACTGCCCGTAGGTGAAGGTGCCGTCCTCCTTGTACGACCAGATCGCGCCTGCCGCCGAGACCACGACGAGCGGGTGGTCCGGCGTCCGGGGCGGCAGTTGGTACCAGGACGAGGTGGCGGTGGCCGCCAGCGAATTCTCGCCGTAACTGCCCATCACCGGGGTCCGGGCCGGGTCGAGGCCGAACGGCAGCGCGATCGTCGAGCCGTTCACCCCGACCGGGCCCTTGCCGCCGGCCGTGCCCGCGGAGTCGGTCATGGAGGCGTTGGGCTTGTTGGGCGACGCGTCGGAGTTCACCACGCCGGGTTTGGTCACCACCGGGTAGGACCTCAGGTCCATGCCCACCCCGTCGGGTTTGAACCCGACCGGATTGATCCCGCCGAGCGGACCGTCGGGGCCGAAGCTTTGCCCCGGCACCGGCTGCAGCAGGCCGGCATTGGGGTCGGGCTCGGCCAGCACGTCGTCGGCCATCGCGCAGCTGGCCGGCGACAGCCCGGAGCTCAGCGCGGCCAGGTTCGCCTTGGCGGTGGTGTAGAGCGGGTAGCGGAACACCGCGCCCTTGGCCAGGGAGCCGACCTCGCCGAGCACCATGATCGTCGCGACCACCAGCAGCGGGGTGGAGGCCAGGACGCGGTTGCGCCGGCTGTCGGTGACCTCGGTGTGCCCCGAGTAGTCCATCCGGAAGTGCTGCCAGGCGCCCAGCAGACCGGTCGCGATCGACAGCGCCAGGAACATCGACGTCACCGGGTGGCTGGCGACGACGGGCTCGATGTCGTACCACGGCACGCCGTAGTTGCCGACGTAGAACCACCCGTTGACGCCCGACGTCGCCCACGCCAGCACGAACAGCAGCGCGGTCACATACAGCGTCAGGTTGCGGCGGCTGTGCAGCCCGATGCGGGCGTAGGCGAATGCGGTGACCGCGCCGAGCGCGCCGGCCAGGCCCGCGAACGCGCCGAACTGCACGGCCCACTTCGTCGGGGTGAAGTGCAACAGCAGCAGGCCGATGGCGGTGGTGCCGATCAGCCGCCATACCGGGCCGCTGGCCAGCCCCTGCAGCCGCCCGCGTCGCAGCAGCGCCACCAGGACGCCGAACAGGCAGAGCAACAGCACCAGCACGGCGAACCGGCGGGTCATGGACCCGTCGGCGTTGGATTCGACCGTGAGGAAGTAGTACCGCAGGAAGTCCTGGTACCACGCGATCGTCGGGCCCACCTTGTACTTGATCCGGGACGATTCGGCGACCGTCGCCAGGGTTTGGCTGCGGAACACCACCACGAGGATCAGCGACAACGACGCTGCCAGGACGGTCAGCGGCGCCAACAACCCGTCGGTCTGCCGCCGGCGCCGGATCGTGGCGGCGATGGCTCGGGCGCCGGTCAGCAGCGCGCCGACGGCGATCAACCCCTGGGGCGCCAGCGTCACCGTCAGCATCGCCACCACGATGGCGATCGCGGCCGGGGCCAGTCGCGCCAGTGCGATCGAGCGTTCCACCAGCACCCAGGTGATCAGCACGCCGAGCGCGATCAGCGGCTCGGGCCGCAGGCCGTTGTTGAAGGGCAGCCAGGCCGCCAGGAACACCGCACCGGCGGTGAAGATCGCCACCCGGTTGACGGCCAGGCCGCCCTTGCCGGGGCCCAGGCGCCGCAGCATGCAGTGGCTGATGATCAGCCAGCAGCCGATCCCGGCCAGCAGGGCCGGCAGCCGCATCCACACCCCGGCGGTGCTCACGCCCGCCAGCTTGGCCAGCACCGCGAAGTACCAGTCGAACGGCGCTTCGGTGGTCCCGAAGTAGCGGTAGTAGTTGGCGACATAACCGGCCTTCGGCGCGACCCGGGCGATCGTCATGTTGTACCCGTCGTCCGACGAGGTGGCGCCGATGACGTGCCACAGCAGCAGGGTGCCGATCACCAGCGCGTCGGTGATCAAGGTCGTCGCGCTGATCCGCCACCGGCCGCGGCCGTGCCGAGGGCGATACCGGGACAGCCAGCCGACCGGAGAGCGCCAGTCGACCAGGGTGGCGCCGCGGCTATGCCGATCCAGCACCGCCAGCGCCAAGATCGCGACCAGCACCGACAGCACGCCGATGGTCATCCCCAGCTTCTTCAGCGTGGTGGGCGCCAGGATGAATCGGGTGTCGACGTCGACGCGGGCCGACAGGCCCGGCTGCGTGGGCACCTTCAGGTCGGTGAAGATCCCGCCGACCTGCGGCTTCTTCTCGGCGGGCAGCACGCCGGAGGCCCCCGGTATGCCGACGAAGTCCGCGCCCACCGCGCCCGCGCCGGCCCAGACGTGCAGCACGCTGCAGCCGCCGGCGGCGATCGCCGAGCGCTGCGCCACGGTGGCCACGGTGTCCCGGAATGCGACGACGACGACGTCCTTGTCGGCGCGGACGAACAGCCCGTTCTTGCCCGGGTCCACGCCGCCGGTCGGCAGCGTGGAGACGACCAGGCCGCCGCTGGCCGGCAGGGTGGCGATCGCCGGGCACGGAACGGAGATGTCCAGCGCCCGCGGCGCCCCAGACACCAGCGGAGCGGTGATCTGGCTGACGTGGCCGTCCACGGTGCCCTGCGGCCACAGCACGGTGGCCGTGGTCTGCCGCACGGGCAGCAGCGGAACGAGGATGCAGAGCAGCAGGCCCACGCTTCCCGCGACGAGGGCGACCATCCGCGGCAACCGCTGCGATCGCTCGCTTCCGTCGTGGGGCACGGGGTTCGATGGTAAGCGACGGGGCTGAGCGCGCTTCGGACGCGGGGCCGTCGGCTCGCGACCTCGGCGTCTCGTAACGTTTTTCGTCCGGGCGCGAAAACTCCCTCAAAGCAGCGCAATCCTTTTGCGCGCCGTGCGCGACGAGCGGAGGCCAGCGGTGAGCGCATCGATGGAGAGCCGGCCCGAGGGGGGCGTCGTCAGTCTTCTCGACTGGGTGTGCACCAAGCGGTCCAGCGCGCAGGCCGTCAAACTCGAGCAGCTGGTGACCGCCTTGAATGCGATCGTCGCCGAGGGCGCGTTGCCGGCATTCTGAGCGTCCCGGCGGCCTGTCATTGCAGGCGGCTCCCATCTTTGGCGTCCAAAATAGGGTGCGGTGCCCTCGTCGAAGGCCCGCAACGCGGCCGCGAGCACCCCCGGGAGGCTGGCCACCGCTATGAAGACCCCAGGTCTGGGCTTTGGCGTGCTGGGGTCGCTACTGATGACCGCCGACGGGGCCGGGGTGCCGCTGGGCGCGGCGAAGCAGCGGGCGGTGCTGGCGATGCTGTTGATGCGGCGCAACCGGCCGGTGTCGGTGGAGGCGTTGATCGACGCGGTGTGGGACGGCGATCCGGTGCCGGCGGCGCGGACCAGTATCCAGTCCTATGTCTCGACGCTGCGCCGGTTGCTGCGCGACGCCGGGGTTGATCCGAGCGCGGTCCTGGCCAGCGCGCCGCCGGGATATCAGCTCAACGTCGCCGACGCCCAGTGCGACGTCGGCCGGTTCATCGCCGAGAAGGCCGCCGGATTGCAGGCCGCGGCGGCGGGCCGGTTCGAGGAGGCCAGCAGCCGATTGTCGGCCGCGCTGGGCGAATGGCGCGGGCCGGTGCTGGATGACCTGCGCGGCTTCTCCTTCGTCGACGCCTACGCCAACGCGCTCTTGGAGGAGCGGCTGGCGGCCCACACCGCCCGGGCCGAGGCCGAGATCGCCTGTGACCGCCCGGGCGCGGTGATCAGCGAGCTGGAGGTGCTGGTCTCCCGGTATCCGCATCACGAACCGCTGTGGGCGCAGCTGATCACGGCCTACTACGTCACCGAGCGCCAATCGGACGCCCTGCGCGCCTATCGGCGGCTGAAAACGGAGCTGGCCGACGGGCTGGGCATCGACCCCGGACCGACGGTGAGCGCACTGCATGAGCGGATCCTGCGCCAGGAGCCGGTGACGCCCCGGCGGACCCGGCCGGTCGCGCCGACCACGCGGGAGCAAAGCGCCGCGGGGCTCGAGTCGGGTTCGCTCGGGGTCCCGGCGGCCGGCGAATCCATAATCGCCCGGCTGCGCGACGAGGTCGGGCGTCTGTATCGGCTCAACGGCGCGACTACCCGCATCGGGCGGCTCGACGACAACGACATCGTCCTCGACGACGCCGAGGTGAGCCGTCACCACGCTGTAATCGCTGATACCGGAACGTCTTTCGTGATCACCGACCTACGGTCGACCAACGGCGTCAAGGTGCAACGGCGGCGAATTCGCCCCACCGCGGTATTGGCCGACGGCGACCGCATCCGCATCGGCGGCCACGAGTTCCGGTTCGAGATCTGCTCACGCTGAACACGATTGGGCAAACGCAAGAATTTCGCAAGAATTTCTCGACCGTCTGACAAGCGGCCTACGTCAGGCTAGAGGCGTCGGCCAGCGCGACCGGCCCCAGCCGGGGATTCCCTCAGTTGGCACGTCCCCCGGCTTGGGATACCTACGGGCAAGGTAAGGAAATTACGCCATGAATGACAACATCGAAAACGAAACTCGGGCAGCCGCGAAGCCGCAGAAGGTGTCCAAGCTGCGCATCGCGGCCGGTGTCGGGTTGGCCACCATCGGCCTGTCGGTCGCCGGCTCGCTACTGCCGGCCGTCGCCTCCGCGGACCCGTACGTTCCGTGGAGCGGCCCGCTGCACCCGTTCCGGCACTACGCGGCCAACGTCATCGACCCGGCCTGGGCTCTGTCGCATCCCCTGCGCGCGCTGATCCCGTAATACTCACCGCTGCCGCCCCGCTTCCGGATTCGAATCCCTCATCGTCCGGGAGCGGGGCGGTGTCGTCGCCAAAGTGCTTGACGTTTATTGCCTTAACGGCGCTGGGTTCCACAGGCCGCTGCGCGTCGCCGTGCCCAGCTGCAGGCGGGCGGGCTGCGCGTCGGGGTAGTAGGGCGCCAGCCGCTGCAGGCTGCCCCAGTCGCGGGACCAGTCGTCCTTCAGGTAGCTCGCGACGGTCGTCGCCTTCACCAGCAGCTCGGTGACGCCCAGGGGGCCGCCGCCGTTGTTGTCCATCACCGGCGAGTTGGCCTCGGCGCCAAAGCGATCCGGCAGGATGCGCCACTTCGGCGTCTCGTCCACGCCGTTTTGATGGCCGAACGGCCGCTGGCACGGGAAGGCCAGGCCGACCAGCCAATCCAGGAACACCGGGTCCTGCGAGCCCACCACGTCCTGCAGGGTGCGCAGGTGTGGAATGCGCGGCGGCGTCACCGCGATCCAGTGTTGCGGCGCCAGGTCCTCGTCGTCGGCGATCAGCCGCACCTGCGTGGCGGCCTGCGGGATCGCTGACAACGGCAGCCGCAGATTGCGCCAGGCCGGCGAGGCTCCGACGTCGAAGAACTGGAAGGAACCGTCCGGGTGTCCGCCGGCCGCTCCGGCGTCGGTCGCCCACTGCAGCTGGACCTCGCGGGGATCGAAGCGGCCCGCCGCGCTCACCACCAGCAGCGGTCCCGCCTGGTCGCGCGGCGGCAGCCGGTACCAGCCCGACCGCAGCCGGGCGGTCACCTGGATGCCGGAGCGCCAGCTGCCCAGCACCGGCGTGCGGGCCGGATCGAGGTTGTAGGGCAGCTGGGTGTGCGAGCCGTTGATGCCGGGCGCGGCGCTGGTGCCGCCCTCGTTGCCGGCCTGCCCGCCGGTGATCGCGTTGCTGTCGTTGACGAAGGTGCGGTCGCCGGGGCGTTCCATCACCGGGTCGGCGCTGACGTCGGAGGGAACGCCGTTGGGCGTGAACCCTTCCGAGAGCCCGGCGCCCAGCGCCTCACCCGGCGAGCCTGTCACCGGGCTCAGCATGCCGGGGTTGGGGTCCTGCTCCACCAGCACGTCCTCGGCCAGGCCGCAGGTCCGTCCGGCCTTGAAACCAGCAACAGCCTGCAGGTTGGATCGGCCCACCGACCAGGCCGGGTACTGGCCGGTCATCGCCAGGGTCAGCGATATCACCTCGAAGGTCACCAGCGCCCACGCCGCGATTGCCAACGGGGACTGCGCGATTCCGGACACCTGCGCGCCGCGCCGGGTTTTGGGGCTGCCGTTGTCCGGGGAGACGAAATGGAACCATGCCGCGAGCAGCAGTACCACCACCGTCAGCCCCAGCAGCGCGGTGGCAAACGCGTAATGCCACGCGGGGAACGAATTCGACCACGGCACACCGAAATTGGAGACGTACCACCAGCCGTTGACGCTGGCGAACGACAAGGCCGCCAAGAACAGCACCACGGCGGCGAACACGGTCCGGTTGCGTCGCGACCGCATCGCCGCCGACGTCACCGCGACCGCGGCCAGCGCCCCCAGCGAGCCGGCCAGGCCGGCGAAGACGCCGAAGTGATGGGTCCACTTGGTGGGGGTGAACATGATCGCCACGAACGAGATGATGGTGATGCCGACGATGCGGCGGCTCGGGCCGCCCGCGGTGCCCGGAATTCGCCCCTTGCGCAACGACATTGCCACCGTGATGCCCAGCGCGAGCAGCACCGCCAGCACCGCGAAACGCCGCGCGACCGACCCGTCGGGGCTGGCCATGAACAGCCGCTCGTAGCGGATATGTTCGTCGAACCAGCTGAGGCTGGGCCCCACGGCGCGCTTCAGCGCGGTCGCCTGCAACTCGCCAGCCAGGGTCTGGTCGCGGAAGATCAGGATGATGGTGACAGTGCCGGCCGCCGCCAGCGGCGCCAGCAGCGGCAGCGCGCCGAACTGCCGGGACCGGCGATGCAGGATCGTGCGTAGCGGCCCGATCGCCACCAGCAGCGCGCCGATCGACGCGATACCCGTCGGGCCGGAGAACAGCGTCAGCGCGCCGACGATGCAGGCGATCGCGACGGGCAGCAGCCGGCTGGTGGCCACCGCGCGTTCCACCGAGCACCACGTCAGCAGGATGCCCAGCGCGATGATCGGTTCGGGCCGCAGGCCGTTGTCGAGCGGCAACCAGGTCGCGAGGAACATGCCTGCCGCGGTCCACGCCGCGGCCTTGCTGATCTTGACGGCGTGGCCCAGCCGGGGGATGACCTCGCGGCTGATCACCCACCAGCACGTCACCGCCATCACCAGGGTAGGCAGCCGCATCCAGTCGCTGGTGGTGCTGACATGCGCCCACATGGCGAGCAGGTCGTAGTACCAGCCGAACGGCGCCTCGGGCGTGCCGAACCAGCGGTAGTAGTTGGCCATGTAGCCGGCGTGCTCGGACACCCGGGCCATGGTCAGGATGTAGCCGTCGTCGGAGGTGTTGGCGCCGACGAAATGCCACCACACCAGCACGGCCAGGACCAGGGCGTCCAGGCCGCCGATGGACCACCAGCGCGACGGCAGGAAGCGCCGGTGCCGGGTGCCGTCGGCGGTGTCCAGGATGTGCAGCGCCAGGAGCGCGACGGCGGTCAGCACCACCCCGAGGATCATCGCGGCCATCTTCAGCGGGGTGGGGTGACTGCTGTAGCGGGTGTCGATGGTCGCCGAGAAGCTCAGACCCGGCGGCGCCGGTCCGCTCAGGTCGGTGTAGACGCCGACGATCTGCGGCCGGAAGTCGTAGCCGCTTTTCTCACCGCGCAGGGGCGAGCCGGGGTGTTCGGCGTTGGGTCCCTGCGTCAGCCCGACGAATTCGGCGGTCACTTTCTCGGCGTGCGCGGTGAAGGTCAGCCGCTGGCAGGCGCCGCTGAGCACCTGGCTCAGCGGCGCCGAAACCACGGGCACGTTGCGCACCACCAGCACCAGGTCGTCGTTGGCGCGCTGGATCAACAGGCCGCGGTCGACGGCCTTGGGGGCCTGCTTGGGCACCGTCGACAGCAGCACGGTCTTGCCGGACGGCTGCAGCCCGGCCGCGGCCGCGCACGGGACGGTGATGTTCAGGTCGGTCGCCACGTATCCGATCAGCGGGGCGTCGACGCTGGCGAAGGTGCCGTTCTGCGGCCAGTTGAGCTCGGCGGTGGTCTGCTCCACCGGCAGCACCGGGGTGGCGATCGCCAGCAGGGCTCCGAGTAGGCCGGCGATGCTGGCGACGAGTCGAGCGATTCGGTGGTTTGATCCCGTGTCGCTCACGGAGGTAGATGGTAGTTCTTCGGCCAAGCCGGCCAGCGAAGCGTCCGAGGTGTCGGTCGCCATCGCGTCACGCCCCCGGCGTGCGGATTGCCAGAACAAACGGGCCGATGGTGCGGACCACGAAGTGCGGGTCCTCGAACAGGGCCGCGCGCAGATCCACGGTGTAGCGGCGGACGTTGGGCTGGTTGGGGTAGACGTCCTCGGCCAGCCGCAGCGTGTAGTTGCCTCCTGCGCCGTGGCGCATCAGGAAGACGGTCGGCGGCGGCCAGGGCGAGGCGTCCAGCGCGCGGAGGAGTTCGTCGGCCGTCTTGAGCTTGGACCACTTCTTGATCTGGGTGGCCCGCAGGTCGAACTGCGCCAGCGGGTTCGCGTAGTGCGACGTCAGTCCCTGAAAGCCCCAGTAGGGGTAGTAGGACAGGAAGCTGTAGTCGGCGGTGAGCACGACGGTCTGGTCGGGCTGCTTGCCCGTGACGCGCCGGATGGTGTCGTCGATGACGGAGTAGTACTGTTCCGAGCCCGCCGGCCGCCGGTCGCCGCGCTGGCCGTGACCGTCGGTATCGGTGTAGGCGATGGTGAGGTCGGGCCGCAGCACGTCGGGGATGTCCTGGCTGAAGGCGATCGCGGCGGCCAGGCCGATGGCGCCGGCGACCGGGGCGATCGCGCGGCTGCGCGGCTTGAGGGCGGCGGTGGCCTCGACGAAGCCGAACACCCCGGCGGCGACCAGCAGCACCGATAGCGTCGGCTGCAGGCGGAACGACAGCAGCGTGGTGCGCGCCAGCGTGGTCAGCATCGACAGCAGCGACCACAAGTAGACGGCCAGCACGCCGATCGCCAGGCCCGCGGCCCGCACCGAGACGCGGGCCCGGATCACCAGCCACAGCGTGCCCACCAGACAGACCGCGCCCAGCAGCGAGAACTGCAGCATGGGGAAGGTCAGCTCGGCGCCGTCGGCGGGCAGGTAGTGCAGCGCACTGCCGGAGTTGCTGACCGGGTTGTGCAGCGTCCTGACCACGAAGGGCAGGAAGGTGGGCGCCCAGCTGGCCGCGGCGATGACGCCGATGACGGCCAGGCGTCTCAGCGGGTCGAGCGCCGCCCGGACGCCGCCGCCCCGCCACCGGGACACGATCAGAACCAGCGCCATCAGCGCAAAAGTGAACGCGGTGAAGCCGAACAGCAGCGTGTACCAGTTGGCGGTGAAGCCGAGGAACAGCCCGGCGCCGACGACCGCGGCCCACCCGTTTCTCGCCTTGAGCGTGACGCTGTCGTCACGCTCGGCCTCCACCGTGACTGTGTCGTCACGCTGGGCGTTCGGGGACCGGTCGCTTGCCCGCAAGCCCGACCACGCCAGCACCAGCACCGGCGGCAACAGCATCGTGACCATCGCCGAGTACGGCTCCGGCGAGCTGTAGGCCAGCGTCACGGCCGCCGTCGCGGTCGTGACGGTCAGCGCGTACTCGAAGCGGATCATCCGCCACCACAGCACCAGCGCGACGGTGATCGCGATCGTGATCGACGTGATGGCCCACGGCTTGTAGACCTCCCAGGCCGGCGACCCGGTCAGCGCGGCAACACGGCCGCCGATCCAAAACCAGCCCGGGGGATAGAACGGCGGCAAGCCGAGGTAGGTCATGTCGTGCAGCGCGGGGCTGTCGGCGAACCGGGTCAGATATTCGGTGCGGAACTGCTGATCGACCGAGATGCCGAACAGGTAGAGCTTGGTGGCGCCCAGCGGCATGCCGAGCGTCACGACGGAAAACGCGGAGACGAACACCAGCCCCCCCAGCTGGGCCGCCAGCCGGGGGTAGCGGCCGCCGCGCCGCCACAGCCAGCCGACCGCCAACAGTCCGGCCAGGCAGCCGACCTGGCCGACGGTGGTCAGCGCGTGCAGCTGGTTCGACGACGGGAAGGCCGGCCACTGCACGCGCGAGACCGCGGCCAGCGACACCACCGAGACGACGACGGCCACCGCCAGGCCTAGTGCCATCTGGCCGACGGTGGCCAGCGCGTTGCGCATGCTCAGATGGGCAGCTTGCGGAAGATGGGGCGCGGGATGTGCCGCAACACCATCATCACGTACTTGAATACTCCTGGCGCCCAAACCAATTCCTTACCTTTTGCCGACGCGGTCACGGCGAGGTTGGCGACATACTCCTTGTCGACGGTCAGCGGCGCTTCCTTGACATGCGCGCTCATCCGGGTGCGGACCTGGCCCGGCCGGATGACCAGGACACGAACACCGAACTCGCGCAACGCCTCTCCGAGTCCAAGGTAGAAACCGTCCAGCCCGGCCTTGGTGGACCCGTAGACGAAGTTCGAGCGTCGCACCCGTTCGCCGGCCGCCGAGCTCATCGCGATGATCTGGCCGAAGCCCTGGGCGCGCATCTTCTCGCCGAGCAGCACGCCCACCGAGACCGCTGCAGTGTAATTGATTTCGGCGGCCAGCACGGCTTTGCGCTGGTTCTGCCACAGCTCCTCGGCATCCCCGAGGATGCCGAACGCCACGATGGCGACGTCGACGTCGCCGTTGGCGAACGCCGCCTCGATCGTCTTCGGGTGGCTCTCGGGGTCGGTGGCCTCGAAATCGATCAGCTCGACCGAACGGGCCCCGGCGGTCTGCATCTGTGCGACGGCGGCATTGCGGCCCGGGTCATCGGGCATGGCGGCCAAGATGATTCGCGCCCGTGCGTTTTGCAGGTAGCGCCCGCAGATGGCCAGCCCGATCTCGGACGTGCCGCCGAGTAGCAGGATGGTCTGCGGGTTTCCCACGGCGTCTAGCACCATTGGCGCACCATTTACAGCAGCTCCAAACGTCGGGCCATGTCGGAGGCGAAGACCCCTGTCGGATCCACCTTGCGGCGCACCGCAATCCACTCGTCGATGCGCGGATACATGGCGTGGAAGGTTTCGGCATTCACCCGGGAATCCTTCGCGGTGTAGACTCGCCCGCCGAACTCCAGCACCCAACGGTCGAGTTCGTTGAGGAACTCGTTGATTCCGGGCTTGTTTGGGAAATCCATCGCTACGTTCCACCCGGCCATGGGGAAACTGAGCGGCGCGCGATTGCCCGGCCCGAACAGCTTGAAGACGTTCAGCGCCGAATAGTGGCCGGTTGTCTGGATCCAGCGGATGATGGCCTTGAATTCCTCCATCGCATCCGGTGGAACCAAGAATTGGTGTTGGGCGAAGCCCATTGGGCCGTAGGCATTATTCCAGCCACTGACCAGATCGAGCATGTGGTAGAACTGCGACAGATTCTGGATCTTCCCGGTATAGGTTCCGCCCAATCGGTAATACACCTCACCGATCGCCATGAACGACAACTTGTTCATGGCGCTGATGGGAAAGATGTTGGGCACCGTCAGTAGCTGTGGCGCGTCGAATTTCAGCGGATTTTCGGCAAGCTTTTTCGGCAGCTGATCCAGCCTCGCCAGGCTGCCCCTGCTGACTGAGGCCCGACCGAGTTTCGGCGGCGGGTTGATCAGGTCGAACCAGGCGCTGGAATAGGTGTAGTTGGCTTCGCTGCCGTCGACGTGCACGGCGACCGTCTCGTCGAGGTCCTTGGTGGCAATACCGTCGGCGATGAAGTACGCCGTCTCCGTCGGTGTCATCGCGATCGTGGCGCGCAGGACGATTCCCGTCAGGCCGTTGCCCCCGACGGTGGCCCAGAAGAGTTCGGCGTCATCGCCGTCTGGAGTGAGCGTGCGGAGGGTGCCGTCGGCCATGAGTAGGTCCATCGACCGCACGTGGTTGCCGAAGCTGCCGGCGCTGTGGTGGTTCTTGCCGTGGATGTCGCAGGCGATGGCGCCGCCGATGGTGACCTGGCGGGTGCCCGGCAGCACCGGTACCCACAGTCCGAACGGCAGGGCGGCCCGCATCAGCTGATCCAGGCTGACGCCGGCGTCGACATCGACCAGCTGGGTGTCGGCGTCAATCGAGTGAATGCGGTGCAACGCGGTCATGTCGATGACCAGCCCGCCGCCGTTTTGGGCGTTGTCGCCGTAGGAGCGGCCCAGTCCGCGGGCGATGAGTCCTCGTCCGCCCGAGTCGGCGACCTGGGCTACCGCCTTGGCGATCAGCTCGGGGTCGGGGGTCGACAGCACCTGGGCCACGGACGGCGCGGTGCGGCCAAAGCCCATCAGCCGGGTCGTGGTGGTCGGGAAATCGGTGCACAACATCGTCAAAGAGGCTACCGCCTGGCCCGACGACGATGCGGGACGCTTGCGCCCCGTGCGGAGTGGGCCGATCCAACTCGAGCCAGGTCGGTCAGCGGATGCGGAAGATAACGGCTCGCTGGACGATGAAGTTGATGACCGTCGCGGTGCCCTGCGCGATCACGAACGCGACGAGCATCGCCGGGCCCCGGTAGTGCATCAACACCAGGCATAAGTGGTTGAGGCCGACCTGCACCGCGAAGGTGATGGCGTAGAGAATCATGACTGCGACGAACCGCGCCGTGCTCGGTGCGGCCTGAAAGGTCCAGCGGCGGTTGATCAGGTAGGCCGTGACGGTTCCGACGATGAAGCTGATGGCCTTGGACAGGTCGACCTGCAGGTCGAGCCCTTGGTAGAGCGCGGCGTACAGGCCGAAGTCGACGACGGCGGCCAGCCCGCCGGTGAGCACGAAGCGGGTGACCTGCGTGGTCAGGCTCAACTGCGGGGCCGGCGCGGCGATCCCGGGCTCTGGCGGAAACATCGCGGAGAGTCTAACGGGACAGGGCGGCGCGCTTACTTGGGCAACTTCACCGAGATCAACTCGACCTGATTTTCACCCTGCGGCGTCGTGTAGGTCACCGTGTCGCCCGCCTTGTGGCCGACCAGGGCCAGCGCCAGCGGGCTGTGCGCCGTCAACGTCTCGGCCTCGCGCCCGACGGGCGTCTCCTCGACGATGGAGATGACGTGCATGGTGACGACCTCGCCGTCGGAAAACTTGAGCTTGACCTCGGTGCCGCCGGGGAGGACCGCGGAGTCTTCGGAGGCCGACGGCCCGGTGCGCAACCGGCGGTCCAGCTCGTTGATCCGGTCGGCCAGGCCGACCAGCTCCTCGGCACGCTGGATGGCCTCGGCCGCGTCGCCGTGATCACCCGTCATGCCGCGGTCGTTTCTGACCTCGAGTTCCAGTTGTTCGCGCCGCTGGCGCAGCCGATCCAGCTCCGCCGCCAGGCTCTCGCGCGCGGCATCCGCCACTGATTGGGCTTTCTTACGCACGTCGTCGACCTTTCGCATGCGGCCAGTAGGTTTCGCCAATTATTCATTCATACGCCGCAAACAGCGCATACAGTTTTCTGACCCGCTGAACCGCCAGGTGATGCGGCAGCATTTTTATGCGTTCCCCCTGTTGCCCGCTGTTCAGCCCGACGCCGAATCGGTTCCCGCCGTTCCGGTGAACGTCGCATCGTCCTCGTAGTCGATGACCTCGCCGCGCAGCGCGTCGAAGATCGCCACGCCCTGTGACACCAGACCCGCGGCCACCTGGCCGAGGCCTTCGGCGCCGTTGAGCACGGTGAGGTTGGAGTTCGACAGGCCGATCGCGGCCTTCTCCACGATCTGCGGCAGCTGGTCGATCAGCGCCTTGTCCAGCGCGACGCGGTTGTGCGAGGCCGCCGCCTCGGCCAGGATCTTCATCTTCTCGGCGTCGGCCACCGCCATGATCCGGACGCGTTCGGCCTCGGCCTCGGCAGGCTTGACCACCTCGGCGACCAGTTCCTGCTGGCGCAGTTCGGCGGCACGCTGGGCCAACTCGGTGCGCATCTGCAGCACCTCACGCTGTGCTTCGGCCTCGGCCAGCGGGCCCGCCTGGGCGGCCTCGGCCTGGGCCTTGTCGACCTCGGCCTTGTACTGCGCCTTGACGATCGCGGTCTCGCGGGCGAATTCGGCCTGCTTGCGCTGGGACTCCTGCTCGGCCTCGGCGGCCGCCTGGTTGGCTTGCGCCTGGGCGATCTGCGCCTGCTGCTGGATGGCCGCGTTGTGCGGCGCCGACATCGCGTTGATATAGCCCAGGCCGTCGTCGTCGATGGACTGGATCTGCAGCGCGTCGACGGTCAGGCCGATGCGGGCCATCTCTTCCTTGGAGCCGTCGAGCACCTCGGTCGCCAGCTTCTGGCGCTCCCGGATGATCTGCTCGACGGTCATCGAGCCGATGATCGAGCGCAGGTGGCCCGCGAAGATCCGTCCGGTCAGCACCGACATCTGGTCCTGTTCGGACAGAAACCGTTGGGCGGCGCTGATGATGCTGTCGGTGTCGTTGCCGACCTTGAATGCGATCACGGCGCGGACGTTCAGCGTGATGCCCTGCTGGGTGACGCACTTTTCGGCGACCTCCGCCTCACACATGGCCAGCGTCAGGAATCGGACCTTGCGGAAGAACGGCATGATGAACGCGCCGTGGCCGGTCACCACACGGAACGGGGCGTCGCCCTTGGCCCGGGCGCCGGAGACAAGCATCGCTTCGTCCGGCGCAGGCACCCTATAACCGAGCATTGTTGAACTCCTTGCCTTTTCGCTAGATCTGCATCGCAATTTCAGCTGCTGTAAGGTTCTTCCACGGCTCGACGACCACCGTCCGCGGACCGCGGACCCCGACCACCAAAACCTTGCTGCCCTTCGGTAATGGTTCGTCCGACCAGGCCAGGAAGGTCTCCTTCGACCCCCGCACGGTCACCAACACCTCGCCTGTGCCGCGATCACCGCGGGTTGCCACCAGCAGCCTCCCCACACAACCGATTGCCGAGGCGTCGCTCACGATCGCATACTCCCCCATCCGTGCGGTCCGGCGTCGAGTTTCGTCCCCTTTGCCGTGGATCGCATGGGCGCAGGTCGCTCGTGGCTCCAAGGATCCGTGGAGGCCGTTGGTGGAACTTTGCTCACCCGCCTGGATCGCGAGGCGCAGCCGAGCAAAGGAGCCTGTGATGATCACCGCTGACGTCCGCGCCGTGGTCCGCAACATCGCCCGTTCCGCCGGTGTCGCGGCCTTCGCTGCCGCTCTGATACTCGGCCTCGCGACGGGCCCGGCGCACGCCGACGACACCACCACCGGCGGGATGTACGGGAATCCGGCCGCGGCCGCCGCGTACTGGCAACCGCAGACCTACGACGACTGCGTCCTGATGGCCACCGCCGACGTGGTGGGAGAGGAGACCGGGCGCCGAGTGTCGGAGCAGGAGATCATCGCGCTGGCCCAGCGGACGCCCAGCCAGACGCACCCGGGCTCGATCTACACGCTGCCCGTGGACAAGGACGACCCAAACACCGGTCAGGGCACCAGCTACAACGACATTCCGCTGCTGCTGTCGCACTACGGCGTGGCCGCCAAGGTGACCGACCGCAGCGACGGGTCCTCGGGTGTGCCGACCGGCATGGCCGCGCTCAAGCACGCCCTGGGCGCCGGCCGCAAGGTGATCGTCGCGGTGAACGCCGAACTCATCTGGGGACAGCCGGTCGACCCCAAGGACCCCGGCGCCAACCACGCGGTCGTCGCGACCGGGGTCGATGCCCTCAACGCAACGGTGCACCTCAACGACAGCGGGGCCGCCGACGGCGCCGACAAGACGGTGCCCGTCGACGTCTTCTCGAAGGCGTGGGCCCTGGGCGACGACGAAATGGTTGTCACCGACGCACCCCACTAGGCGGGCGACCGCGCCGCGCGGTCGCGGCGCCAGGACACGACCACGACGCCCAGCATGACGACCGTCGCCGCGTATTCGAGCCACTGGAAAGGCGCACCCCCGTATCGGGTGAACGGGGCGCCGCGAGGGCCCAGCGGGATGTCGGCGACCAGCAGTGCCCGGCCACCGCGCTCGTCGTGGACCGCGGTGCTGGTGAGTACCTGCCCGTTCGGCGCCACCAGCATCGAGTCCCAGGCCACGTCGGCCTTGACGACCGCGACCCGGTTCTCGACCGCCCGGAACACCGCCATGGATCTGCGGATATCGACTTTGGAAGGCAGGTCGAGGCTGGGCGAAAGCACCAGCTGAGCGCCGTTGCGCACGGTGCGCCGGGTCGGACCGTTCGGAAAGTCCATGTCGAAGCAGATGATCATGCCCACCACACCGTGGGGCGTGTTCACCGCCGGGTAGACGTTCCCCGGCGTGAAGGCTTCTCCGGCGGTGATTACCCGCATGGTCTTGTAGTAGACGGCGACGACCGCACCGGCCGGACTCCACAGCAGGGCGGTGTTGGGCGCGGCGTCGTTGGCGGCGTCGGGCGTGAACCCCATCGCCAGATACACGCCGGTCTGGTGCACGAGGGCCGGGATCCACTCCCGGTGGCTCACCCGCGGGTCGTAGTCGAGCGTCTCCTCGGGCCAGACCACCACCTTCGCGCCCTGCGCCGCGGCCGTCCGCGTCATCTCGCTGAGTTGTGCGATCTGGTCCTCGATGCGGTCGTTTCGGCTGCGACCGCGCGACAGGTCGCCGGCGGAGACGAGCGTTCCCGGGAAGGCGTTCTCGAGGCCGGGCTGCACGGCGGCCACCCGAACCTTGGGCCCCATGCGGTCCGACACGTCGTGGAAGATCACCAGGCTGGTGCCCGCCCAGATGACTGTCACGACAACCGGGACGGCCACCGACCACGTCAGCGCGCGTCGGGGCATACCAACGTCGGCCCACTGTGGCCAGCGACGGTCCAGCAGGGAGAGGACCACGAGCGCCACCGTCGCGTTGATGACGTGCAGCAGCAAGCTCAGCGCCGGCGCCCCGACGATGCTGACGGGCTGCACGGCCTGCGGGAGGTCGGCCAACCGGTAGGCGAGCCACAGATAGGTGCCGTCGATCTCGTTGTTCTGGACAAGCAGATCGATCGCCACCCAGAGCAGCCCTAGCTGCAGGACGAACCAGCGATAACGGGTCCGCTCGGCAAAGGGCCGGAGAAACAGCCCGATGACCAGGCCGACGAGCCCGAACGCCAGTGCGCCGGCGACGATGACGACCACCGACAGCGCGGAAGCGATGTGCAAGAGCAGCGCCAGGTAGTAACCCGTGAAAGCCACCGCCACGGGCAGTGCACTCCAGCGCCGGGGCAGCACCCGGTACTGGGCCGCATACATCGGGACGAACGCGACGAACGCGAGCCACCAAAGGTTTCCGAACGACGGCCACATGATCACGAGCAGGACCGCACTCGACAGCGAGAGTACGAGGCCGGCGACGATGCGTTTGATCTCACTCATGCCGGCCGGCTGCCACCTTGATCCGCGAAATCCCCCGCTGCGCCGCAGTGTAGGGCACCGCCGCCCGGGGCGCCGCGCGGCGCTAGACCCAGTAGGGAACCCGGGCGCGGTACTGTCGCATCGCGACCGCGGCCAGCAACCAGCCGACGAGGGTGAGCACCACGACCACCGCCCAGTGCCGCAGCTCCTGGTGGGCACCCAGCAGCGGCGCCCGCACGATGTCGAGATAGTGCAGCAGCGGGTTGAGCTCGACGATGCTCGACCAGCGCCCGGCCCCCTGCTGGCGCAGCGTGTCGTCGTTCCAGATGATCGGCGTCATGAAGAACAACAACTGCACGATGGAGAACAGCAGCGGACCGATGTCGCGGTAACGGGTCGCCAGGATGCCGAAACACAATGACACCCAAATGCAATTGAGCACGATCAGGCCCAGCGCCGGGATCACCGACAGGTCCGCCCACGACCACGGTTTGGGAAAGATGATCGCGACGACGACGCAGATGACGATGTTGTGCGCGAACAAGATCATCTGCCGCCACACCAGCCGATAGACGTGCACGCTCAGCGGCGTCGGAAGTTGTTTGATCAGGCCCTCGTTGGCGACGAACACGTCCGCGCCCTCGAGTATCGCGGCGTTGATCAGGTTCCAGACGATCAGCCCGAGCGTGACGTAGGGCAGGTGCACGGCCAGGTCGAGATGAAACAGCTTGGAGTACAGGCCACCCATCGCGATGGCGGTCGTACCCGTCGCGATCGTGATCCAGAACGGCCCCAGCACCGAACGGCGATATCGCTGCTTGATGTCCTGCCAGCCCAGGTGCAGCCACAGCTCGCGGCGACGGAATCCGTCGACGAGATCGTTGCGGGCACGGGTCATGGTCCGCGACTGCGCCGCCGCATCCACGAATGTCATGCGCGCCACCCCTTCTCATCGCTGCGCTTTGCATCGGCGTCGGCGCGTGTCATGACGCCGGTCCTTCCGGCTTGCCGAACTGCTCACGACGCCCTAAGCGGCGCAACCGAATCCATTCCACCAGACCGCGCGGATCCCGTCGGGTGATCAAGAAGAACCAGCCGAACCGGACCCACTCCTGGACCACCAGCTTGCGCAGACCGGGCTGCGACTGCAGATAGCCGCGGTTGCGGTAGGTGTAGAACCGCTTGGTGGGGTTGTCGGGATACTGGGTGTGCATGCGGCCGCCCAGGATCGGCCGGAATTCCTCGGAGCCGCAGGGATGCAGGTACACCGCGTCCAGGCAGGTGCCGAACGCCAGGCCCGAGCGCACCAGGCGGCGATGCACCTCCACCTCGTCGCCGCGCAGGAACAGCCGCAGGTCTGGGACGCCGACCGCGTCGAGGGTCGAGGCACGAAACAGCGCGCCATTGAACAGCGAGGCGATGCCGGGCAGTAGGTCCTGCCCCGGCTCGGTGCGCAATTCGCTTGCGCGCCTGCGCCATACTAGCCCGCGCCGCAGCGGGAACGCCAGCCGCTCGGGGTCGTCGAGGTTACACACCATCGGCGAGACTTCGGCCAGGCCATGCTTCTTGGCGCAACCAAGCAGCGTCGCCAGCACCCGGGTGTCCTGCGGGCGTCCGTCGTCGTCGGCCAACCACACCCAGTCGGCGCCTTGTGCCAGGGCATGCAGCATGCCGAGCGCGAAACCGCCTGCGCCGCCGAGATTTCGGCGCGAATCCAAGTAGGTTGTCGGAATTGGCTGGGCCGCGACAAGATCGCGCACCCTACTGTCCGCTCCACCATCGTTGTCGACCACGATCAGGTGATCGGGCAACCTGGTCTGGGTGCTCAATACATCCAGCGACTTCGCCAGCTCGTCGGGGCGCCGGTGCGTCACCACGACGGCGACGACGAACTCACTCATCCCCGGAAGCTTGTTGTGCGAGCGGATTATTGGCTGCTTGCGTTTCTTCCAGCACCTCCCGGACGTGCCGGGCGGCGTCCTCGCCCTCGTAGGCGCGCACCACGTCCTCGATGCCGCCCGTCATCCGGATGACTCCGTGGTCGATCCACATCGCCGTCTTGCACAACCGCGCCAGAAATTCGTTGGAGTGGCTGGCGAACACCAGGATTCCGGAACGCTCGACCAGTCCCTGCAGCCGCGACTGAGCCTTCTTCAGGAAGTCGGCGTCCACCGCGCCGATGCCCTCGTCGAGCAACAGGATCTCGGGGTCGATGCTGGTGACCACGCCCATCGCCAGCCGCACCCGCATGCCGGTGGAATACGTGCGCAACGGCATCGACAGGTAATCGCCGAGCTCGGTGAACTCCGCGATCTCGTCCACCTTGGCCAGCATCTGCTTTCGGGTCTGCCCCAAGAACAGGCCGCGGATGATGATGTTCTCGTAGCCGGAGATCTCGGGATCCATGCCGACGCCGAGATCGAAGACCGGGGCAACCCGGCCGGTGACCTTCGCCCAACCGCGGGTGGGCTCGTAGATGCCCGAAAGTAGGCGTAGCAGAGTCGATTTCCCGGCGCCGTTGTGGCCGACGAGTCCCACCCGGTCGCCCAGTTCGAGCGACATGGTGATGTCGCGCAACGCCTCGACGACGACGACGTTGGAGTTGTTGCGGCCGATCGTGCCGCCGGCCTTGCCGAGGAAGGCCTTCTTCAGCGAGCGTGACTTGGCGTCGAAGATCGGGAATTCCACCCAGGCGTCGCGGGTCTCGATGTGAGGGGAGGGGTCGGGCACCGTGAGCTGCTGTCTTACAGGTATTGCCCGGTGCCCGAGCCGTGACCCGGTCGGCCGATGCCCGGGGGCAGGGCGCCCTGGCGCATCCGCTCGAGCTGCGCGCGGGCGGCCATCTGCTGGGCGAACAGCGCGGTCTGGATGCCGTGGAAGAGCCCCTCCAGCCAGCCGACCAGCTGGGCCTGGGCGATGCGCAGCTCGGCGTCCGAGGGCTCGGAGTCCTCCTCGAACGGCAGGGTGAGGCGATCCAGCTCCTCGCGCAGCTCGGGCGCCAGACCGTCCTCGAGCTCCCGGATGCTGGTGGCGTGGATCTCGCGCAGCCGCTTGCGGCTGGCCTCGTCCAACGGCGCGGCCCGCACCTCCTCGAGGAGTTGCTTGATCATGGTGCCGATGCGCATCACCTTGGCGGGTTGCTCGACTAGGTCGGTCAGCGAGGGCTCGTCGGAGTCCTCGTCGTCATCCGCCCCGTCGCGCAGCGCCATGATCCGCGGATCGACGCCGCCGATGATCTCGACGCCGTCCTCGTCTGGGCCGTTATTGCCGATACTCAATTGAGTCACCGTCCTCTAAATACCTCTAGGGGCGTGGCGCTGCAGCGTTTCCGCGCCATTCGTAGATTTTTGCGCCGCCGTTGTCGTAGATCAGTGCCCACGACTTCGATTTCTCCAGCGAGACTAGTCCGTCGGGGACAGCGAACCCGCGAACAGTGGGCGAGCTTGTATAGATGTACCGGATATTGAGCGCCTTGATCGCCTCGACCACCCTCGGATCGGACTCGCCGCGGCGGGCGAAGGCCCAGATGATGTAGCGCTGCGGCCCCGGACCGGTTTGCTGCGGGTAGTCGTAATGCGTCCACAACGGGTGCAGGTCGGCCACCGCATACATCCACGCAGTGCCGTCGGTGTTCGCGTTGCCGATCACGGTGTCATGCGCGCCGGGCAGCTTCGAGAGATAGGCCATGGCCATCAGGTCGCGCTGGTCGATGATCACCGAGTCGTACTTGTCCCCGAACAGCACCAGGTGGCGATAGAAGTAGTGCCGCGCGATGAACACCGTGCTCAGCACCAGCAGCACTGCCGTCGTCGAGACCCAGACGCGCGGCGGCAACTTCTGGAACCGGTCCACCAGCCGCCTGGCCAGCGCTACGGCCAGCAGGACCGCCGCGAACAACGCGACCGCCGCCATCGGCGTGACCACCATCGTGACTACCGCGCTCAACCGGCGCGGATCGTTGTAGAAGAACGTGCTGAGCTTCTCGATGGCGGCGCCGGCCAGGTTGTGAAACGGTGCCCCCGAGTAGATGGTCGCAATGGTCAGCACCAGCCAAACGGCCGGCGGCCACCAGATCCGCTTGTACAACAGGATCGCCATGCCGGTGTAGACGAGCACCAGCAGGCCGTATTGGGTCGGGAAGTCATTGAGGTGGCGGGTGTGCAGCAGTAGCGCGTCGATCACGCCCTGCTTGACGCTCTTGAAGCTGGGGAAGGCGTGCCCGGCGATGATGTCGGCCTGCCGCAGCACCCCGAGGAACTGCGGCGCCAGGATCAGCCCCGTCGGCGCCGTCACCGCGGCCAGGGTCAGCGCGTCCGCCGCCCGGCCGCGCACCGGGTGCCACAACACGTCCAGCAGCCACCACGCCAGCAGGAACAGCAGAACGATGAAACCGCCGGTCAGGTGCACCGACAACACACCGACGAGGGCCAGCGTGGCCACCGGGATGCGGTCGCGATGCCGCAACGTCGAGGCGATCAGGACGAACGTCGGGATCGCGACGCCGTAGGCCGCGAGGTTGGGCATCGCGGCGACGCCGAATTCGACGTACGGCACCGATGTGAACGACGCCGACAGCGCCGCCGCGGTGGCCGTCGCCCCCGCGCTGCGCCACAGGGTCGTCACGGGGCGCAGCAGATGCCAGGTGAGCATCGCCGCGCTCGTCGGAAAGAGCCAGACCGAGGCCGCCACCGAACTCACCGTGTAGCCCGTGGTGGGCGCCGCCCCGGTCAGCTGGCAGTAGACGGCGGTCAGGGCATGAAACACCGACGGGTAATACAGCGGCTGGTGGGTCTCGACATTGCGGAGCTCGCCCATGTGAGTCGACGACGCCTGTCCGGTATCGAGGATGAACCGCACCTCGTTGGCGTGCCAGACCGCGTCCCAGGTGCTGGGCACGGTCTGCCAGTGCGCGGCCAGCCCGCGGTAGGCCGCCCACATGATCAGCAGTGCCCCCAGCGCGACACCGGCACCCACCGCCAGCGCCGGTAAACCGGCGATGCCTCGCGCCTCGGCCGCGGTGTCGCGGTAGCGGGCGAGCAGCAGCTGCAGACCCGTCGCCACCACGCACACCGCGATCAGCGCGGCCAGCGCGGTCCACCCGTTCCAGGGAATGCCCACGGCACCAAAAGGAATGATCGCCAGGGCCACCACGCCGTAGGTCAGCGCCGGGCCGACGGCGACGGCGACCGGCCACGACAGCTGAGCGATACGAGCGACGATAGTCCCCGGGGCGATCAGTAGAAACAGCGCGACGAGCGTTCCGATCCACAGCCCCACTCGACTAGTATGGCTGGCCGGGTGACCGTGCTCGGGGGAGCCACCGTCTGGCTGGGACGGCTTGGCCCTTTCAAGGCACCCGTTACCGTCACAATTTTCGCGGTATTGCGGGAGCTTTAAGGTGGCTGGCATGGCTTATGACGTCGCCCGGGTGCGCGGACTGCATCCGTCGCTGGGTGACGGGTGGGTGCACTTCGATGCACCGGCCGGGATGCTGATCCCGGATTCCGTCGCGACCACTGTGTCGACAGCCTTCCGCAGGTCCGGCTCCACCGTCGCGGGGGCGCATCCGTCGGCGCAGCGCAGCGCGGCGGTGCTCGACGCGGCGCGGGCGGCGGTGGCGGACCTGCTCAACGCCGACCCGGCGGGCGTGGTGCTCGGTGCCGACCGCGCGGTGCTGTTGTCGTCGCTGGCCGAGGCGTCGTCCTCGCGCGCCGGGCTGGGTTACGAGGTGATCGTCAGCCGCCTGGACGACGAGGCGAACATCGCGCCGTGGCTGCGCGCGGCGCACCGCTATGGCGCCAAGGTGAAGTGGGCCGAGATCGACATCGAGACCGGCGAGCTACCCACGTGGCAGTGGGAGGGTCTGGTCGGCAAGTCGACCCGGCTGGTCGCCGTGGCCTCGGCGTCCGCAACGTTGGGCACCGTCACCGACCTGCGGGCGATGACCAAGCTGGTCCACGAGGTCGGCGGCCTGGTCGTGGTCGACCACTCCGCGGCCGCGCCGTACCGGCTGCTCGACGTCAAGGAGACCGAGGCCGACGTCGTCGCGGTGAACGTTTTGGGCTGGGGCGGTCCGCCCATCGGCGCCGTCGTGTTCCGCGACCCGGCGCTGATCAACTCCTTCAGCGCGGTCTCGACCGATCCGAACGCGCACGGAACGGCGCGCCTGGAGATCGGCGCGCATCAGTTCGGTCTGCTGGGCGGCGTGGTGGCCAGCATCGAATACCTCGCCGCTCTCGACGAGTCCGCGCGCGGCACCCGACGCGAACGCCTGTCGATGTCGATGCAGTCGGCCGGCCTGTATCTGAACCGGGTCTTCGACTACCTGATGTCCTCGTTGCGGTCGCTGCCCCTGATGATGCTGATCGGCCGTCCCGAGGCGCGCATCCCGGTGGTGAGCTTCGCCCTGAACGGCGTTCCCGCCGAACGGGTCGTGCAGCGGTTGGCGGACAACGGAATTCTGGCGGTCTGCAATGACACGTCGCGGGCGCTGGAGGTGCTGGGCGTCAACGATGTCGGCGGCGCCGTGACCGTCGGGCTCGCGCACTATTCGACGACTGCCGAAGTCGATCAGCTGGTGCGGGCGCTGGCATCGCTGGGCTGACTTTCGCCGCTTGCCCCGCCTTCGCGATCCGCGAGCGTAAGCCCACGGCGAAATCCAGGCCAGAATTCGCAACCCCGTTACGCCCGCGAGCGGGCGGGCACGCCGGCGGCTCCGGCAGCTACACCGTCAGCACGATCTTCCCGTGCACTTCGCCCGCCACCAGCTTCTGGTGCGCCTCGCCCGCCTGCTGAATGGGCATGCGGGCGCCGATGATGGGGCGCACGCGGCCGTCGGCGATCATCGGCCACACCGAGTCGATCACCGACTGCACGATCTCGGTCTTGCTGTTGGGACCGCTCACCGGCCGGGCCCGGAGCGTGGTGCCGATCACCCGCGCGCGCTTGACCATGAGCTTGGCGATGTTGAGCTCGGCCTTCACGCCGCCCTGCATGCCGATGATGACCAGCTGCCCGTCGTTGGCCAGGGCGTCGATGTTGCGGTCCAGGTAGGAGGCGCCCATTATGTCGAAGATCACGTCGGCGCCGCCGGTTTCGTCCCGCAGTCGCGCGACGAAGTCCTCGTCGTGATAGTTGATCGTGATCTCGGCCCCCAGCTCGCGGCAGACGTTCAGCTTGGCCGCCGACCCGGCGGTGACCGCCACCCGGGCGCCCAGCGCGCGGGCGACCTGGATCGCGTGGGTCCCGATGCCGCTGGCCCCACCGTGCATCAGCAGCAGCTGACCCTCGTGCAGGTGCGCGGCCAGCACCACGTTGGACCAGACGGTGCACGCCACCTCGGGTAGCCCGGCGGCGTCGACGGGGTCGACGCCGGCCGGCACCGGCAGCACCTGGCCGGCCGGGACCGCGACGCGTTCGGCATATCCGCCACCGGCGAGCAATGCGCAAACGTGTTGTCCCGCAGACCATTTCAATACACCTTCGCCGACCTCGGCGACGACGCCGGACACCTCCATGCCGATGATCTCGCTGGCCCCGGGCGGCGGCGGATACTTGCCGGCGGCCTGCAACACGTCGGCCCGGTTGACGCCGGCCGCGGCGACCTCGATGAGGACCTCGCCCGGGCCGGCCGCGACGTCGGGTACCACTTGCCAGACGAGTCGATCGGGGGATTCGGCGACGATGGCGCGCATGCGGGCCACGGTACTAGCACCGTTACCCTTATCAGCGGTGGCGTGGCAGAGCGGCCTAATGCACTCGCCTTGAAAGCGAGAGACGGCGAAAACCGTCCGGGGGTTCAAATCCCTCCGCCACCGCCACTGTGAGTTTGCCGCGACGCTCGGCGCCCGCGCGCGAATTCTGGCAATGAAGTAGGCCACTACGCATTCGCGGTCGGTCGGCCTCAACCATACTTTGGTCGAAGCCGCGCGAGGTGAATCTGCGGCCGGCAAAGGATGGTGGCCGATGCGCACTGAGCGTGCCGTGGTGCTGGGGGCCAGTATGGCCGGATTGCTGACCGCGCGGGTGCTCGCCGAGTTCTTCGACACCGTCGTCGCGGTGTGCCGCAGGGCCGGCACGTGCACCTGATGTGGGGCCGCGGCTCGTCGATCATCGAGGGGCTGTTTCCGGGCTTTGTCGATGGTCTGCTGGACGCCGGCGCACCATATTTCGACGGCGACCTGTCGAAGGTCTACTTCAGCGCAGGTGGGCACCCGTTGCCCCCGTCGGGCCGTTTCGACGACTTCCGCTTCGTGCTGCCCAGCAGGCCTCTCTTGGAAAGCCATGTGCGACAACACGTTCGCAGCGTCGACAGCATCGAGGTCCGCGACGGCCACGACGTCGTCGAACTGGCGGCGACCGGAAACCGGGTCTCGGGTGTCGTCATCCGGGGTCGCGGTGACGGCGACGACGAGATCGTCGAGGCCGACCTGGTCGTCGACGCCATGGGCCGCGGCGGACGCACGCCCGCGTTCCTGCAATCCCTGGGCTATCAGCGTCCGGCAGAGGACACCCTGGATGTGCGGCTGATCTATTCGAGCCTGCCGCTGCGCCTGCCTGACGGGGCCATCGACGAGCTGGCCGTCTTCATCGGCCCGGTGCCCGGCCGCAGCACCGGGATGGGCCTATTCCACAACGAGAACGGCGTGTGGATGTTCACGGCCAGCGCGATGGCCGGGCAGGAGGCACCCACCGGATTCGATGAAATGGTCGGCTTCATCAAGGAATTCACCCCGCCACACATCGTCGAAGCCGTCCGTGCCGGTGAGGTGGTCGGGGAGGCAGCGCAGTACCGCATGCCGGCAACCCGATGGCGTCGCTACGACAAGATGCAGCGGTGGCCGCGGGGACTGCTGGTCATCGGCGATGCGATGTGCAGCTTCAATCCCATTTACGCCCAGGGCATGACGGTCGCGGCACTCGAGGCGCAGTGCCTGCAACAGTGCCTGCGGCACGGGGTAGATCAGCTGCAGCGCCGCTATTTCCGCGCGACCGCCAAGCCGATCGGCGACGCGTGGCAGTTGGCCACCGGCGGGGATCTCAGCCTGCCCGAGATCTGCGGTCCCCGCCCGGTGCCGATCCGAATGGTCAACCACTACGTCAAACGCGTGCAGGCCGCAGCCCGCTCGGATGCGCTGGTTGCGCAACGACTGGCGCGGGTGGCCGGGCTGATGGATGCACCGAGTCGCTTGCTGAGTCCCCCGGTTGCCAGCCGGGTCGCGGTGGCGGCGCTCAGGCGCCGCCGCCAGGCAGAGTAGTCAGCGGTCAGGCGCGGTCTCCTTCGCTGTCGTCGAAGAACGACCACTGGCCGTCGTTCTCGACTTCCATTCGCCAGCCGAGCTCGCTGTTGTCGGCCTTGCTGTCGACGAACCACGCGTGCGCATCCTGGGCGCTTTCGATGTCCTTGGTCGTGACGACCTCGCCCTGCGGGTTGAGAACTCGGTAATTGGCCATGGCGGAAGTGTTCCCGTCCACGGCGTCCCTAACCCGTCGGGATCTCGGCGGCGATCGTGTCCATCAGGGCGGTGTGCCGTCGCGGGTGTGGATCCCGGCCGGGTTTGCCGCTGCTGATCAGGCCGGCGGACAGGCCACGGGCCGGGTCGGCCCAGATGGCGATGTTGACCAAGCCGAGGTGGCCGAAGGCTGCCGGCGCATGGCGCCCGAACGGACCGAACCGCTCGGTCCCAAGAATGAACCCGGTGCCCCAGCGGGCCGGCATCAGCCCCATCGAGAAATCCGGTCGCAGCCGTCGGCACTCCTTCGTCGCGGCGCGCAACGTCTCCGGCTGCAGCAGCCGCACGCCATCGAGTTCTCCACCACGACACCAGATTTCGGCGAATCGCGACATCTCGTTGGCGGTCGACACGGTGTTCGACGACGGGATGACGGTGGTGAGGAACAACCGGCCGTTGGTGTACGGGATGACCTCGTGCGTGGTGCCGCCGATTGCCTTGCGAAACGCCCGCGCGATGACCGGCGGCAGGGGCCGGCCGGTGGCGTGGCTCGGCGCCACCAGGGGGAGGTCCTGCGGGGCGACGCCGAAATTGGTCCAGCGGAAGTCGAGCGGTTCGAGAAACTCGGTCGCCAGGATCTCGCGGATGTCCTTGCCCGCCGCCGCGTAGACGATCTCGCGCATCAGCGGCCCCCACGTCAGCGCGTGGTAGAGGTGCACCAGGCCCGGCCGGTACAGCGGCCGCAACCCGGACAGCATCTGCTGGGCGTACTCGTGGTCGTCGGCGCGCTTGACGTCCGGCCTGGGGCCGGTCGGGAAGGGCAGCCCCGCGCTGTGGGTCATCACGTGCCGGATGGTGATCCGATCCTTGCCGTAACTGGTGAAGGTGGGGATGTAGTCGCAGACGCGGTCGTCGAGCGAGAAGACACTGCGCTCGACGAGCATGTGCACAACCGTCGCGGCGATGCCCTTGGCCGCCGAGTACACGCAGAACGGGGTGTCCGTCGTGACGGGAATCTTCTCGGCGTCGGGCGGGTCGGTCGGCGCGTTGCCCCAGCCGTGGCCGATCGCGCGGTTGAGCACCACGCGGCCGTGGTGGCGCAGGCACAACTGGATCGCCGGATGCATCCCGCCGCGGTACCAGTTGCGGGCTGCCTGCCAGATCCGTTCGACGGCGGCGGCGTCGATCTCGGAGTGGTCTTCGTCTCCGATCGCCGTCACCGCGTCCAGGTCGGCCGGGACGCGGATGCTGCCGTCGGGCGTGCTCAGGGGCGTCGTCATCGTCACCACCGCGAGGGTACGTGCCGGGGGATTACTCGCCGGTGAACTGCGGCGGACGCTTGGCGAACGTCGCCTGGATGCCCTCGGTCAGATCTTTGGACGGCAGGAAGGCCGAGTTCCAGGCGGCGACGTAGCGCAGGCTCTCCGACACCGCCGCGATGCGCTGCTGGTCGAGGACGTCCTTGACGCCGTACACAGCCAGTGGTGGGTTGGCCGCGATCTCGGCGGCGGTCGCGTGGGCGGCGGCCAGCGTGGCGTCCGGGTCGTCATACACGTCGTTGACCAGCCCGATCTTCTCGGCGCGGGCGGCGTCGATGTCCTTGCCCGTCAACGCCAGCTCACGCAGGTGGCCGTCGTTGAGGATCAGCGGCAGCCGGGCCAGGCTGCCGACGTCGGCGACGATGGCCAGCTTGACCTCACGTACCGAGAACTTGGCGTCGGCGCTGGCATAGCGGATGTCGACCGCCGAGATCAGGTCGACGCCGCCGCCGATGCACCAGCCATGCACCGAGGCGATGGTCGGCGTCCGGCAGTCGGCGACGGCGCTGATCGCACCCTGCATGCGCCGGAGTTCGGTGTGGAAATCTGTGCGCGGGCGGGCCAGCGCTCCGTCGGCCAGCAGCGGCGCGAACGTGCCGCCCATCGCGGGCAGGTCCAGGCCGTAGCTGAAGTTCTTGCCCGACCCGGTGATGACGATGGCGCGCACGTCGCGGTCCGCGTCCAGCGCCGGGAACAGCTCGGGCAGCTCCGCCCAGAACGCGGGCCCCATCGCGTTGCCCTTGCCCGGTCCGATCAGCGTCACCTGCGCGACGTGGTCTTTGATCTCGACGGTGACGGATTCGTATGTTGCGCCCATAACCGAGACCGTAGCGTGGCTGATATGCCCCCAGATTTGCGACCCGGACCAGATTCCCCGCCGAGCGACGAGCTGCACAGCGCCGAGGACTCGCTTGGGGTGCTGCAGCAGGTGCTGCACACCATCGCCAACGACGACAGGTCCCGTCAGACGCCGTGCACGCAGTTCGACGTGGCCGCCCTGACGGAGCACCTGCTGAACTCGATCACGGCCATCGGCGGCATGGTCGGTGCCGAGCTGCCGGAGCGCGATCCGGACGATTCGGTGGAGGCTCAGGTCATCACCGCCGCCCGGCCGGCCCTGGATGCCTGGCACCGCCGCGGCCTGGACGGCAGGGTGCCGTTCGGCAAGTCCGAGATGCCCGCCAAGCGCGCGTGTGGCGTGCTCTCGCTCGAAATGCTGGTGCACGCTTGGGATTACGCACAGGCCGTCGGCCGCGATATCGAAGCCCCGGACTCGCTGTCCGAGTACGTGCTCGGGCTAGCCCAGGACATCATCAAGCCAGAGTTCCGCGCGGGCGCCGGGTTCGACGACCCAGTAGACGTCCCCGCCGGCGCCGGCGCCCTGGATCAGCTTGTCGCCTTCACCGGCCGCAACCCGTCCCGCTAAGCGGGGCGCGGAAAGGGCCCTACACCCGCTCGAGGTAGAAGTAGTAGTAGCGGCCGTTATCCCGCACGCCCTTGCCGTTCATGATGCCCATCACGGCGTCGTCGTCGATCTTCTTGAAGTGGTCGTGCACGGGCCTGCCGTCGTAGACCATCGTCGCGGTGACCTCGCCGCGGAACTCCTCCAGCCACAGGCTGGCCGCACCGTTCATGTACTCCACGTTGGAGTATTTGTTGCCGTCGCCGTCGAGGCACACCAGCGGCTGCGCGTCGCGCGCACTCTTGAAGTTCTTGCCGAACCAGCCAAGCTCTTTCATCAAGCCAGTGGCTCGATGTCCGGTCGGGAAGTCCCCGCCCTTCCATTCGCCGAGCATGCCGTCGATCGTCGCGGGCGCAAGGGTCGCCCAGAACTCGTCGAGCTCGGCATCGGCAATGCTGTCGCGTTCCTTGAACTCGGCAAACTGCTTGCGGGCCAGGCTCATTCGCTACTCCTCACGATCCAGCTACGCGCGAATTCCAGCAGGGCGTCGTTTTCGTCCGGTGCCCCGATGCTGACCCGCGCGCCGTCGGTGCCATACGGGCGAACCACAAGTCCAGCATCGGCGGCCGCGGCGACGAAATCCGGTGTGCGGGGTCCCAACGGCAGCCAGACGAAGTTGGCCTGTGCGGCGGGTAATTCGAACCCGGCTGCACGCAGCTGGTCGCTGACCCGGACACGTTCGGCCACAACGGCATCGGTGCGCGCCAGCAGTTCGTCGGCGGCATCCACCGACGCGATGGCGGCGGCCTGTGCCAGGCTGGACACGGTGAACGGTACGTAGACCTGATCCAGCGCCCTGATCAGCGCGGGGTTGGCGATCGCGTACCCGATGCGCAGGCCGGCCAGCCCGTATGCCTTCGAAAATGTCCGCAGCACAACCACATTGCCGTGCTCTTGTACCAAGCCCAGACTGTCGGGTGCCTTGCCGTCGCGGATGTACTCGACATAGGCCTCGTCGAGGGCGATCAGGATGTGAGGCGGAACCGCCTGGACGAAGCGTTCCAACGCGGCCGGGTCGACGACGGTCGACGTCGGGTTGTTGGGATTGCAGACGAAGATCAGCCGGGTGCGTTCGCTGACCGATGCGAGCATCGCGTCCAGGTCGAAGGTGTGCTCGGCCAGCGGCACCTTGATCGCGGCCGCGCCGGAGACCTGGGTCAGGGGCGGGTACAGCTCGAAGCTGCGCCACCCGAAGATCACCTCGTCGCCCACCGAGGAGGTGATCTGGACCAGCTGCTGACACAGGCTTACCGAGCCGCACCCGACCGCGATATTCTCGGGGCCGAAACCCGAACCGACGTGTTTGGCCAGTGCCTCCTTGAGGTGCACGCAGCCGTTGTCGGGGTAGCGGTTGACGACGTCGGTGGCGCGCTCGATGGCCGCCCGGACACTGGGCAGCGGACCGAACACCGTCTCGTTGCTGGCCAGTTTGATCGCGCCGGGCATCGTCTTACCGGGGACGTAAACTGGTAGCCCGGCCAGCTCCGGCCGTAGGCGGGCAGTCACTTCGACAGCATATGCCGTCGCTGTGTACGCTATGCCTCCGGCGGTTCCGGGATGCCTGCCAAGCGTCCGGTACCCTCAGGAAGTCCAAGGGAGGCGTGCCAGAGCGGCCGAATGGGGCTCACTGCTAATGAGTTGTCCCCCTCAAAGGGGACCGGAGGTTCAAATCCTCTCGCCTCCGCTGAGTCCTTTCGGGGACACACAAGTGAAGAACAAGGCGCCCGTAGCTCAACGGATAGAGCATCTGACTACGGATCAGAAGGTTAGGGGTTCGAATCCCTTCGGGCGCGCTCTGCTCCGGCGAAAGTCAGCAGCGGGTTACAGGTCGTGAATTCCGTTGTAGAGCACCATCAAGCCGATCACGACGAGGATTGCCGCCGTCAAAGCGGCGTTGTTTCTCTCCATCCAGTCCTTGAGCCGGCCCATCGCGTCGTCGAGGCGGTGACCCGCGGCCACGTAAGCCAATATCGGGGCGGCCACCGTCGACGCGGCGACGGCGACGAAGAATGCCGCCGCTAGCCAGTCCCCGGTCGCGCGCAGGCCGGCGCCGCCGATCGCCAATCCGGCCGGAATGCAAACGAGCAGAACATCGGGTCGGATGACCACCAGCGTCGCGGCGGTGATCACCGACCGCAGCGGGGTGATCGTCGCGAACGGCCGCATCCACGAGGGCGACTCGGAATGGCTGTGCCGTGTCAGCCATTGATGGATGCCATACACGATGAGCGCCGACCCGAGGACCACTCGCAGCCAGGATGCCCACGTCGGCGGCGACTTGTGGAGGCCGCCGAGCAGGCCGGAGGCCGCGACGCACACCGCCGTGAGCCCGGCCAGACCCAGCAGCCAGCCTGCGAGGAACGCAAGGGCGGCCGGCCGCGGGCGCGGCGCCTGCAAGACCAACACCGCAGGGATGACCGTGATCGGCGAGAGGGCAATGACAAGCCCGAGCGGGATGAGCCCGGTGAGTACAGAGCCCCAACTTCCTGCCATAGGCCGCAATCTAACGCAGCCTGCATGGGTCCTGCGGGATGAAAAGGTGCTTTTCGCATTAATCCAACGCAGAGCAGAAATACGGCTAGTTTTTGGCTGAGGTTTGAACCGGGCGGCCGCCATGACGTGTCGCCGGGTTGAGTACGGAATGAAGGAGCCACGTCATGTTCTTTTCAGAAGCTCGGCGCTGGGCGGCAGTCGGGGTGGTCGGCGCTGGTGCGATTGCCGGCGCGCTGCTGGGCGCCTCCGCGGGGACCGCGGCGGCAGATCCGCCGCCGCGGCCGCCGAACTGTACTGCCGCCGATGTGGCGGGGGTTGCGGCCGGCGTTGCGACGGCACTCACTACCTACCTGTACACCCACCCGGACGTGAACGACTTTTACACCGGCCTGCAAGATCGGCCCAAAGATCAGCTCCGCGACGACGTGCAGAATTACTTCAACGCCAACCCGCAAGAGCAAGCCGACCTCGAGGGCATCCGTCAGCCGCTGACCGAGATCAGGGACCGTTGCCACTGGACCCCGTTGGGACAGGGCGCCTCGGCGCCTTAGAGGAGGAGATCGCGATGAAACTGTGGGTGCGGTCTTGGACTGCCGCGGGGATAACCGTGTTGGCGCTGACGTCGATCCCCGAGGTATGTGCGGTGGTGCAGCCCTCGGGCGTGGCCAACGCCGACGTCTGCGCGAGTGTGGGCAGGCGCATATCCGTGAGCGGGTGCACCAACATTGCCGACACGGTTAACACCTATGCGCCACCGCCGGGTGACTACGCGCCGCTGCCGGGGGACTTTCCGCCGGCGCCGAACGTGCATGTGTGCGCGAACGTGGGCAGGCGGATTTCGGTCAGCGGCTGCTCGTAGCAGCGCCTCTCGCGGCGGCGCCTGCTAGTTGTCGTCCTGTACCGGGCCGCCGTCGAGTGGTCCGAAGGCCGAGGACCCCGCTCGCCGCAGCATCAGCAGGGCGGGGATCCGAAAGGTCGTGCCGTCGCCGAACGGCGTCTTGATCGCGAAGAACACGATCTGAACCTCCAGGCGCATCTCGCGCAGGGGCGTGGTCTGAAGATCCAGGCGTGTCTCGCGAAGGCGGGCCAACCCGCGCCCGATCGATTCGACCAGGCCCTTGGGTTCCGGGTTGTTTTCCGACGCCGCTGCCACGGCTTCGACCTTACCCGGGTCCTGGGGTTGGCCGATGGCTATGGGCGGGGCTGGAACGGCCGGCGCGGCGGCACCGTCACGGTCTGAGTCACCGTGCTGGTTTCCGTGCTCGGCGCGGTGGTGGTCGTCGGGACCGTCGTCGTCGGAGTGTCGGTGCTCGTGCTCGTGCTCGTGCTGGTGCTGGTGCTGGTGCTGGTGCTGGTGCTCGGCGACAGGGCCGTCTCGGTGACCGTTTCGGGTGGCGGCGCCCCGCCGCCACCGCCGGTGGGCGGGTGGTCTCGCGGGGACTCCGCCGCGGTGGTGGTCGTGGTGGTCGTGGTGGTCGGGGTAGAGGTGGTGGTCGGCGCTGGCGCCGGGCCCTGAGCCGGCTTGGCCAGCAGCACGTATACACCGGCCACTACGAGAGCGAGCAGTCCCGCTCCGGCCCCGCCGGCGACGAGCAGTGCCACCGGCCGTCGCTACCACGGCGTCTCGGGTTCGGGCGGATCGGCATCGTGGTAGCCATCGCCGTAGTTCGCGGGCTGAGTGTGCTCGGAGTAGAAATCGGGGTTCTCTGGATGCGGCGGCACGACCGTGATGCTAGTGCGTCGGTGCCGGCGTCAATATAAGTGACCAGTCGACTACTATCGGTTCCATGCCGCGCCCACCCAATCCCGAGGTACGCCGCCGCCTGCTGGATGCCGGTCTGCGCCTGGTGCACGCGCACGGTTTCGCCGCCAGCGGAGTGAAAGACATCACCGACGCGGCCGGCGTGCCGAAAGGATCGTTCTACGCATATTTCCCCAGTAAAGAGGCGTTCGGCGCGGCGATCCTCGAGCACTACTGGACCGACATCCGGGACCGGCTCCTGCCGATCCTCGGCGAGGACGACGCGGCGAGCGACCGGATCACCCGCTTCTTTCACGCGCTCGCGGACGACCACGAGGCCGGCGATTTCTTGCTCGGTTGCCTGATCGGCAATTTGTCGCTCGAACTCGGGGGCACCAGTGAACCCGTGCGCATCGAACTCGTCGGCATTCTGGATGGCTGGAACGAGGCGCTGACGGCATGCGTGCGCGCCGGCCAGGGTGGCCGCGACGGCATCCGGGACGACCTCGAGCCCGCCGATCTTGCCGCGCTGTTGATCGAGGCGTGGGAGGGTGCGGCACTGCGCGGAAAGGTGACTCGCAGCCGAGCACCCTACGACCGGTTCGAAGCCGTCACCGTCCCGGCCCTGCTGCGCTGAACGTCGTATCGCCAGGAATGCCATGCAGCGACGTTTGTTAGATAGACGACTGGTCATTTATAGTTCAGACAACCGAGATGAGGACGGCCACCATGATCGAGATCATCAGCCCGAATCAGCGCAGGATCGCCCTGAACCATGGCGGCGGTCGGATGCCGGCCCTCGGATTCGGGACGTCGCTTTCCGACAACACCAAGACGCGAGACGCGGTCCGGGCCGCCGTCGAGGCGGGGTTCCGGCACCTCGATACCGCGGAGCGGTACCGCAACGAAGCAGAGGTCGGTGCCGCGCTCAAAGAGCTGTTCACCGACGGCACGATGCGGCGCGAGGACCTTTTCGTGACGACGAAGCTGTGGAACAACAACCACCGGCCCGAGCGGGTCCGGCCCGCGCTGCAGGCCAGCCTGGGCAGGCTAGGGCTGGAAGCGGTCGATCTGTATCTGGTGCACACGCCGTTCGCGTTCGCCCCCGGCGACGACCAGGACCCGCGCGACGCCCACGGCGCCGTCATCTACGACGACGGGGTCACGCTGGAGGAGACCTGGACAGCAATGGAAAGCCTTGTCGACGAGGGACTTGCGAGGGCGATCGGCCTGTCCGATATCGATGTGGCCGGTACCCGCCGGGTGGTGAACGGCGCGCGAATCAAGCCGGCGGTCGTCGAGGTCGAGTCACACCCGTATCACCCGCAATGGGAACTGCACGAATATCTGACCGAGCACGACATCACCCTGCTGGCGTTCGCGTCGCTCGGGCACGCGCTCGAGCCACGCTTGCTCGACGACCCGCTGGTGGTGTCGCTGGCGCAGCGATTCGGAAAGACGCCCGCACAAGTGCTGTTGGCTTGGGGAATTCAGCGCGGCAGTGCTGTTCTCACCGGATCCGTCAACCCGGCGCGCATTCGCGAGAACTTCGACGTGACCGCGCTGCCCGAAGCGGCGATCCACGAGATCAACGAGCGTCTGGTGACGCGCTACCGGTACAACTCCGTGGTGGACGCGGGTGAGCCGGGCTTCGCCGAAGTGCCCTCGGGCAGTTGAGAATTCGGCGTTATACGGCGTCGATCATGCACAACGCTCGCTCGAACAGGTGCACCGTGGCCGCGTGAAGTTGGTCGCCGACCTCCTGCTCGGCCTTGCCGGCGCACGCGCGGGCCAGCGTCCCCTCGATCACGATGCCCAGCTTGAAACAGGCCAGCACCGTGTACCAGTTGATGTGCGTCAGGTCGCGAGTGGTGTTGGCCGCATAACGCTCGAAGAGCTCGTCGGTGCTGGCCAACCCCTCCTGCCCGCCGAGGGCGTGGCTGAACACCGAGGTCCCGTCCGGCTGGCGCCAGGTGGCCAGCAGCCAGCCGAGATCCAGCAGCGGGTCGCCGATCGTGCACATCTCCCAGTCGACGATCGCGACGACATCAGGCCCGGTGCGCGAGAACATCACGTTGGCCGCGTGGTAGTCGCCGTGCATGATGCCCGGGCTCCAGGCCGCCGGGCGGTGGTGTTCCAGCCAGGCCGCCACCTTCTGGATCCCCGGGATCTGCGGCCCGGGGTAGCCGTCGTAGTCGTTGTAGGAGTCCAGCTCGGACAGCCAGCGCGGGACCTGGCGTTCGAGGAAGCCCTCGGGCTTGCCGAAGTCGGCCAGGCCCACCGCGACGTGGTCGATGGCACCCAGCCTGGCCAGCGCGTCGGCCATCGAGAGGCCCATCCCGTGGCGCACGCGGGCGTCGCCCGCGTGCAGCGGCAGCAGCCCCTCGCCGGCGTTGAACCCGTCGACCGGGTCCATCAGATAGAACACGGCGTCGCCGAGCACGCTGGTGTCGTCGCAGACGGCGATCAGGTGCGGGTGCGGGACATCCGAACCGGCAAGTGCCGCTAGGACTTTCGTCTCGCGCAACATCACGCTGTTGCTGCGGGGCCGCAGGTGCCGCGGCCCGCGTCGCAGCACGTAGGGGCGACCGGACCGGGTGAACCGCAGCATCACGTTCTGCGTGCCACCGGTGACGCCGGAGATGTCCTCCAGCGGTCCCGCACCCAGCCCCTGCCGAGACATCCAATCCGCGACGGCTGCTAACTCGACCTGCTCCACGTGGTGTGAACCTACATCGTGGTCCGGTGCAACCTGTGGGGCGTCTGGGAATGGGCTTGGGTTGGCCTCCGCCGGCTCCCCGCGCCGGCGCGGCCTGGAAGACTAGTGAACGCAACCGACTATCAGGCTGGGAGGGAAGTAGCGATGCCGCGCACCGACGACGATTCCTGGGACATCACTCAAAGCGTGGGTGCCACCGCGCTCGGGGTTGCCGCCGCCCGAGCCGCGGAGACCGAGAGCGAGAACCCGCTCATCAACGACCCGTTCGCCCGGGTGTTCCTCAATGCCGCCGGCCACGGGATGTGGAGCGTCTATGCCGATCCCGCCGTGAAGGCCAAGCTGATCGAGGCGGAGCCGGAGGTGCAGGACCGGCTCCAGCTGATGGTCGACTTCATGGCCACCCGCACGGCGTTTTTCGACGAGTTTTTCCTCGGCGCGGCCGACGCAGGCGTGCGGCAGGTGGTGATCCTCGCGTCGGGTCTGGATTCTCGCAGTTGGCGCCTGCCGTGGCCGGACGGCACGGTGGTCTACGAGCTGGACCAGCCGAAGGTGCTCGACTTCAAGGGCACGACGCTGCGCGGGCACGGCGCGAGCCCGGCCGCGCGGCTGGTCAACATCGCGGTGGACCTGCGCCAGGATTGGCCAAAGGCGTTGCAAGAAGCTGGATTTGAGGCGTCGGCGCCGAGTGCTTGGTCTGCTGAGGGGCTGGTGCGCTATCTGCCGGCACAAGCCCAGGACCTGTTGTTCGAGCGCATCGTCTCGCTCAGTGCGCCGGGCAGCTGGCTGGCGTCCAATGTTCCCGGCGAGGGATTCAGCGACCCCGAGAAGGTGCGGCGGCAGCGCGAGGACAACCAGCGTATCCGCGCGACGGCCGCCGAGCTGATCGACGCCGAGATCACGGATTTCGATGATCTGTGGTACCCGGAGAAGCGCACACCGGTGGACAGCTGGTTGCGTGAGCGCGGCTGGGACGTGTTATCGGTGAGCTTCCCGGAGTTGATGGCCCGCTACCACCGCACCATCCCCGAAGGTGCCGAGGACGCGATGCCGCCCACCCAGTTCATTTCGGCGCGCCGGGGGTGAAGACGATCCGCCGGTCGGATTCGGTTTCGTTCCACGCGGTTCCGACATCGGCCAGCGGCACGGCGCGGGTGTCGAGCCGAAAGTCACCGCCGCTGATTTTGGTGGCCAGGCCCGGAAGTTCGGCCAGGATGTCGCGGGTGGAAACGGATCCTTGCCCGCTGCCGACGATCTGCAGTCGCACGGCTCTCAAGGCGGCGGAAGGGATTTCGGCCGTCGCACCCGCCACCGAGCCGATCTCGATCCAGGCGAGCGGCCTGCCGCGGTCGGACCGGTTGCCGGCGATGCCGGCCATCAACTCGGCCGTGATCGGGCCCCACAGGTAGTCGATTACGACGTCGACGTCGCGCGCCGTGTACGCGAGTTCCCTTATCGCAGCCGCGGTGTCGATCCTGACCGTGATGTCGGCTCCCAGGTCGGCGAGGGCAGCCAGCCGCCGCGCGTCGCGCCCAGCACCGATGACCTGTCCGGCGCCCAGGCGCTTGGCCACCTGTACGGCCATCCGCCCCGAGCTTCCCGTGGCACCCAGGATCAGCGCCGTCTGGCCTGGTTCGAAGACGATACGTCGGCGCAGGGCGATCCACGACGACATCAACGGATTCATGGCCGCGGCCACCAGTACGGGGTCGGCGTCGTCGGGGAGCACGACGCTGCGGCGCGCGTCGATCACGGTCTGTTCGGCCATCGCCCCCATCGTCGTGTCGGGAAGCACGAAGTAGCGCAGCGTGCCATCGGGGGCGCGTCCCACCCCGTCGATGCCCGGGACCAGCGGAAGCTCGCCCGTGCTGGTGTAGTGGGACCCGTCGGCCTGTGACCGCACCCGGCGGTGCAGGCCGGATGCGACGACGTCGACGAGCACCTCGTCGCCGGTCCGCGGCGTCGGGGTAGGAATCTGCCGATAGCCGGGCGGGCTGTCGAAGCTGGTGACGACGGCGGCGTACATGGCGGCCCCTAAGGTCCGGGATTTAGTTGGTAACACGAACTGAAATAGATCGTATTACCAACTATTGCAAGTTATGATTTCCGGCATGGGAATGGTCGACGACCTCAGGGATGGTCTAATACAGACGTCGTTCACGGTGATCGCGGCGCTGAGTCGCGTTGCCGCTGAACAGGATCTGTCACTGACGCAACTGCGGATGCTCGGGATCCTGCGCGATCGAGAACCCGCGATGGCCGAACTCGCCGCGTACCTCGGCCTGGAGCGCTCGACCGTCAGCGGTCTCATCGACCGCGCGGTTCAGCGCGGGCTGGTACGCAAAACTACCGATGCCGTCGACGGCCGTTCGGTGCGCGTCAGCCTCACCGCCGAGGCGCGGAAAATGGAAACTCGCATCGTTTCCGACATCGGCGAACTGCTGGCGCCGATGACCGATCGGTTGAACCCGGGCGAACGGAAGCGGTTGACCGCGTTACTGGCCAAACTCCTCGATCAATAACGCCTGATGGCCGTCGCGACCTCAGCTGTCGTCAGGTTTAGACACGAGTGCAATGGGTATCGCTAGCGCACGGGAATGTTTGTTCTCGAATACAACGGAGGTCACGATGCGTGGTCGCGGAATAATTGGCGCGATCGTCTTGGTGTGGCTGCTCATCGGAGTGTTCGCGGCGTGGCAACGCGACTACTTCAAAACTGGGCAAACTGATTGCGTCACAGCCGGAAACATCGCGCTGACCGTGGTCGCAGGTCCCTTGAACTACGGCGGGGTCAACCCCAAAGTCAAGGATTGCCATGTACCGCAGCCCAGTTCGATGCCCAGTGACCTAGAAAATCTCATGCAAAGGAAGGCGTCATGGTCGTCTTAGGCGTTGTCTTGCTCATCCTCGGATACATCTTCCACATTCCGATCCTGTGGACGATCGGTATCGTCCTGCTGGTCATCGGGGCGATCCTGTGGATTCTCGGTTCGGTGGGCCGTCCGGTCGGGGGCAGGCGGTACTGGTACTAACTGCACCAACGTCAAGAAGAAGGTCCCGCGACTGCCCGGCAGCCGCGGGACCTTCTTCACAGGACACGCATAGGTATGCCATAGCGTCGGCCCAGTGACGCGCGGATACTGGAAGGTGTGACGACGCCGCCCCGAACCTCCGTAGAGCGAGTTGTCATGTGCCGTGCGGACGGTAACCCGATCAATGTACTCGTGGTCGATGACGAATCCGTGCTGGCCGAGATGGTCTCGATGGCATTGCGCTATGAGGGGTGGAACATCGCGACCGCCGGGGACGGATCGTCGGCAATCGCCTCTGCCCGCGCGCAGCGGCCCGACGTCGTGGTGCTCGACGTGATGCTCCCGGATATGAGCGGCCTCGACGTCTTACACAAACTCCGCGAGGAGAATCCGCAACTGCCCGTGCTGTTGTTGACGGCCAAAGACGCCGTGGAAGACCGCATCGCCGGCTTGACGGCCGGCGGCGACGACTACGTCACCAAGCCGTTCAGCATCGAAGAAGTGGTGCTGCGGTTGCGGGCGCTGTTGCGGCGCACCGGCGTGACGACGGTCGACAGCGGCGCGCAGCTCGTCGTCGGGGACCTGGTGCTCGACGAGGACAGCCACGAGGTGACCCGCGCCGGCGAGCCAATTGCGTTGACCTCCACCGAATTCGAGCTGCTGCGGTTCATGATGCGCAACTCCAAGCGGGTGCTGAGCAAGGCCCAGATCCTCGACCGGGTGTGGAGCTATGACTTCGGCGGCCGATCCAACATCGTCGAACTCTACATTTCCTACCTCCGCAAAAAGATCGACAGCGGTCGCGAGCCCATGATCCACACGTTGCGCGGGGCGGGCTATGTCCTCAAGCCCGCCCGCTAAGGGACGGCGGGTCTGGTCGCTTCGGTCGCGCCTGTTGGCCGGGCAGCTCGTCGTGCTCGCCCTGGTGTGCATCGGGATCGCCGCGGCCACCGAACTCGCGCTCAACCACCATTTGGTCAAACAGCTCGACACCCAGCTCGGCGCGGCCTCCTACCGCTCGGCGCTGATGTATCCCGAACCCAATCGTGCGGGATGGCATCACGAGCACAACTTTTACCCGCACCCGGGGCCCGGGCCACGATTTCTCGATGCTCCCGGCCAGCCCGCGGGCATGGTGGCAGCGGTCGTCAGCGACGGTAAGACCGTCGACGCCGGCTACCTCACCAGCAGCGGCGCCCGGTCCGCATTGAGCGACAAGGCGCAGTCTCAGCTTGCGGCTATCTCGGCCAGCCGCAAGCCGACGACCGTCGATCTCGACGGCCTGGGCCGCTACCGCGTGGAGGCCGCCCCCAGTCGGCGCGGTGGCGACGTGATCGTGGCGGGTCTGTCGATGGGCGACATCGACGCCACGTTGGTGCGGATGCTGGTGATTTTCGGGATCGTGACGGCCGTCGCGCTGGCCGCCGCGACGATCGCCGGGACGCTGATCACCAAGCGGGCACTGGCTCCGCTGCGTCGCGTCGCCGCGACCGCGCGCAAGGTCGCGGGCCTGCCGCTGTCCCGCGGCGAAGTCGAACTGCCGGTGCGGGTCCCGGAGGCCGACGCAAATCCGTCGACCGAGGTCGGCCAACTCGGGTCGGCGCTCAACCGGATGCTGGACCACGTCGCCGCCGCGCTGGAGGCGCGGCAGGCCAGCGAGACGCGGGTGCGCCAGTTCGTCGCCGACGCGAGTCACGAACTGCGCACGCCGCTGGCGGCGATCCGCGGCTACACCGAACTTACCCAGCGCATGGGCGACGACCGCGAGGCGGTGGCGCACGCGATGAGCCGGGTGGCCTCCGAGACGGAGCGGATCACGCGACTTGTCGAGGACCTGCTGCTGCTGGCACGCCTGGATTCCGGGCGGCCGCTGGAACGCGAACCGGTCGACCTGTCCCGGCTCGCGGTCGACGCCGTCAGCGACGCGCACGTTGCCGGGCCGGATCATCAGTGGGAGCTTGACCTGCCCGAGGAGCCGGTGCTGATCACCGGCGACGCGGCGCGGCTACATCAGGTGTTGACCAATCTGCTTGCCAACGCCCGGATCCACACCGGCGCAGGGACGGTCGTGACGACCCGGCTCAGCGCCGAACCGACCGAGAGCGTGCTGCAGGTGATCGATAACGGGCCTGGCATTCCGCCCGCGCTGGTGTCGGAGGTCTTCGAGCGGTTCGCCCGTGGTGACACCTCGCGTTCCCGCAAGGGTGGCAGCACGGGGCTGGGGCTGGCGATCGCGTCGGCGGTCGTCAAGGCGCACCACGGGACTATCGCGGTGGCCAGTTCGCCGGGCCGCACGGAGTTCACGGTGCGGTTGCCACTCAACGGGTGGCAACCGCCCGCGGAACCCCGTGGATCAGTCGGCTAAGGGCAGTTCACGTCGATTTCGAACGGCTTGTTCACCGGCTGCAAAGGGTTGGCCATGTCCACACCGGTGGCCGTTCCGGTGATCTTGTAGCTGTTGCCGTCCTTGGTGGCCGAGGCGTTGCCCCCGCCGCCGGCCGCGGCATACGCGAGCGTCACGCCATTGACATTGCCCAGCCCCACGGACGTCACCTTGGGCGGGTTGGCGTCGGTGAGGACGGCAGCGATGCCTGTGGCCGCCCCGCCGATCGCGATGTTGACGTTGCCGCCTGCGGTCGTGCAGACAACCGAACCGGAGACGTTCTGGTCCTTGCCGTCGATGATCACCTTGGTGCCGCCCCCGGCCGCCGCCGCGCTCGTGGTGGCCGGACTGCTGCTACCGGTCGAATTCGACTTCTTGTCCGAACAGCCGGAAATACTCACGGCCAAAATAGCCGCCGCCGCCGCGGCGATCGTCAGTTCTCGCTTCACCTGTGCTCCTTTGCCGATGTAGCGGTCCTCCGAGCATGAAGGGCCTGTTGGGCAGTATGCGGGTTAACTAGACCGAAGATCCAGAGCCCGGAGCAACTGATTCTGCGTTCGTTGGTCACTTGACAGAATTCGGCGGAACGTTTCGATCGGGGGCGTGTTAATGGCACTGTATTGCCGTGAATCACAAACCCCCCACCGCGGCGATCGAGTCGGCACATGGTGACCATCGTCTGCCGTTCCACGACACCACCGACTTCGACAACGCGGACCGCGGATTCATCGCGGCGCTGTCACCCTGCGTCATCAAGGCCGCCGACGGCCGGGTGGTGTGGGACAACGACTCCTACTCCTTCCTCGACGGCCAGGCGCCGACGTCGGTGCATCCCAGCCTGTGGCGGCAATCGATCCTGAACGCCAAGCAGGGTCTGTTCGAGGTGGTGCCCGGCATCTATCAGGTGCGCGGCTTCGACATTTCCAACATCAGCTTCGTCGAGGGCGACACCGGCATCATCGTCATCGACCCGTTGGTCTCCACCGAGGTTGCGGCCGCCGCGCTCGACCTCTACCGCGCCCACCGCGGCGGTGACCGTCCCGTCGTTGCGGTGATCTACACGCACAGCCACGTCGACCATTTCGGCGGCGTGCTTGGCGTCACCTCGCAGGCCGACGTGGACGCCGGCAAGGTGGCCGTCCTTGCGCCGGAAGGCTTCACCGCGCACGCGGTGCAGGAGAACGTCTACGCCGGTCCCGCGATGCTGCGTCGCGCGACCTACATGTACGGCAGCATGCTGGAGCGCGGACCTCGGGGCCAGGTGGGCTGCGGGCTCGGCCAGGCTACCTCCAACGGCGAGGTGGCCATCATCGTCCCGACCATCGACATCCGGGCGACCGGCGAAAAGCACACCATCGACGGTGTGGAGATCGAATTCCAGATGGCGCCCGGAACCGAGGCACCCGCCGAAATGCATTTCTATTTTCCGCGATTCCGCGCGCTGTGCATGGCCGAGAACGCGACACACAACCTGCACAACCTGCTGACCCTGCGCGGCGCCCTGGTGCGTGATCCGCATGCCTGGTCGGGCTATCTCACCGAGGCCATCGACCGCTTCGCCCAGCACACCGACGTCGTCTTCGCCTCCCATCACTGGCCCACGTGGGGAAGCGAGGGCATCGCCGAATTCCTTGGACTGCAACGGGACCTGTACGCCTACCTGCACGACCAGACGCTGCGCCTGCTCAACCAGGGCTATACCGGTGTGGAAATCGCCGAAATGTTCCAGATGCCGCCGGCTCTGGACCAGGCCTGGCACGCCCGCGGCTATTACGGATCGGTCAGTCACAACGTCAAGGCCGTCTACCAGCGATACATGGGCTGGTTCGATGGCAACCCGGGCCGGCTGTGGCCGCATCCCCCGGAGGCGCTCGCGCCCCGCTACGTCGACGCGATGGGCGGCATCGACCGGGTCGTCGAGCTTGCCCAGAAGGCTTTCGACTCCGGGGATTTTCGCTGGGCGGCAACGCTTCTGGACCACGCGATATTCACCGACAGCGAGCACGCCGCGGCCCGCGCGCTCTACGCCGACACTTTGGAACAGCTCGCCTACGGCGCCGAAAACGCGACGTGGCGAAACTTCTTCATGAGTGGGGCCACCGAACTGCGCGAGGGCAACTTCGGCACCGCGGGCCAGGTCACGTCGACGACCATCATTTCTCAGCTGTCGCCGGAGCAGATCTTCGACAGTCTCGCGATCGCTGTCAACGGACCGCGCAGCTGGGACCTCGACCTGGCCTTCGACTTCTCGTTCGAAGATTCGGGCGCGAACTACCGGCTCACGCTGCGCAACGGTGTGCTGGTCTACCGTGAGAGCCCGCCCCACTACGCCACGGCAAACCTTACGGTCAAGCTGGCCAACAAGATTCGGCTGCTGCAGGCGTCGTTCGGAGACTTCACCTCACCCGGGATCGAGCTGTCCGGCGACGAGTCGGCACTGCAGTCGCTGATCGGTGCGCTGGACCGCCCGAACCCGGAATTCAACATCGTGACGCCCTAGGCAATCCCGGCGAAAGCCGCGTCAGGCGACGTCGATCACGACCTTGCCCAGCACCTTGCGGTCGGCCACATACCGCAGCGCCGCCGCGGTTTCCGCCAACGGGAACCGCGCCCCGATGTAGGGCCGGACGGTGCCGGCCGCGAACAGCTGGGCCAGTTCGTCGTCGTCGCGGACGGCCTCGTCGGGGTAGTCGCCCGCGAACGTCCGGATCTCCATGCCCCGCACGCGAAGATCTTTCAGCATCACGAGGTTGAGCGGGATCTTCGGGATAGTGCCCGCCGCGTAGCCCAGGGTGACGAAGGTGCCGCCGCGGGCCAGGCCGCGCAGCGCCGGTTCCGCGTACGGGCCACCGACGGGGTCCAAGACCACCCGCGCGCGATCGCCCGTCAGTTCCCGGATGCGGATTTTCAGGTCTTCCCGGTCGTAGTCGACGGTGGCCTCGGCACCGCGCCGCCGGCAGAGTTCGAGTTTCTCCGGGCTCGACGCCGCGGCCAGCACCCGGGCCTTCATCGCCACCGCCAGGTCGACGGCGGCCAGCCCCACACCCCCCGCCGCGCCCAGCACCACCACCCAATCACCCTCAGCCACGGCGGCAGTCGAGCGCAGCGCGTAATACGCGGTGCGGTAGGTGACGCCGAAAGCCGCGGCCGACGCATAGTCCGCGTCGCCGGGCACCGGCTGCGCCTGGCTCGCGTCCAGCAGCGCCTGCTCGGCGAACGCCCCGAAGGTCGTGCCGGCCACCCGCTGCCCGGGGCTGAACCGCGCCCCCGCACCGGCGGCGATGACCTCGCCGGCGATCTCGTTGCCGGGTATGAACGGCGGCGGGATCTTCACCTGATACTTGCCGGCGATGAACAGCACGTCGGGAAAGTTGACGGCCGCCGCGTGCACCCGCACCAGCAGCTGGCCGGGCGCGGGAACCGGGGGATCGACGTCCGCGATGACCAGATCCTCGGGCGTGCCGTAGGCGTGACAGACAGCTGCGCGCATCAATTGAACCCTAGCCCGTTGAGACAGAACCGGACCACGTGTGCGATGTCGTCGGGGCCCGGCCGGGCCGCCGAACCCATGAAGCGGCGCATCGTCGCGGCCGTGCAGCAGAATACCGCCCCGACGTCGCGATCCACATCGCTACTGCCCAGCGCCGCAACGGGTTCGACCAGCAGATCCCGCAGCGGCCGCATCATCTCCTGGTCGACCGCGCCCCAGCTGGTGCCGGTCGACATCTGACCTGCCGCGGCGCGGCTCTTGCGGATCAGGTCGGGCTCGGCGACCTGGGCCAGGGTGCCCTCGATCCAGCGGGCGATCTTGTCTTGCGGTGTCGATTCCTTGGCCATCTGATGCTGCAAGTAGGACACGACGATCGCCACGCCGCGTTCCATCACCGCGAGGATCAGCTCGTCCTTGCCGGCGAAGTAGCGGTAGAACGCCTTGTTCGACGAGCCGGCCTCGGCGACGATGTCACTGACCCGGGGCGGCTCGGGAGCGACGCGCTCCATCACCCGCACCGCCGCCGCCAGGATGCGCTCCACCTCCTCGGTGGCCTCCCGTTGTCGGTCGTCGAGCGCGCGTTCGACGGCGGCGGCGACCCTATTGCTCAACGAGCTCACCGTATTTGGCGTGGACGGCCGCGCGCCGGACGTCCAGCATCTCGCTGGGCCAGTCACCATCTTCGGCGGCGTAACCCTTGAGCAGCATCCGGGCTAGGTTGACCTTGTGCGCCTCGGTAGGCCCGTCGGCCAAGCCGAGCGCGATGCCGCCGAGTAGCACGTTGACCAGCGGCAGCTGGTCGGTGAGCCCGAGCGCGCCATGCACCTGGATCGCGCGCAGCGCAATGGATTTCAGGACCTGCGATGCCAGGATCTTGCACGCGGCGATCTCGGCTCGAGCCGCCCGCTCGTCGCCGTTGTCGATCAGCCACGCGGCGTGCAGCACGGTCAGCCGAAACGGGATCAACTCCGTGTACGAGTCGGCGACGAATTCCTGCACCAGCTGCTTGTCGGCTAGCGGGCTGCCTTGCGTGAAGCGGCTTTTCGCGCGCCGGGACATCATGTCGACCGCGCGCTGCGCCATGCCGATCGACCGCATCGCGTGATGCAGGCGACCGCCGGCGAGTCGGGTCTGCAGGATCAGAAATCCCTGCCCCGGCTCCCCGAGCAGCGCGTCCGACGGCACCCGCACGTCGTTGTAGTGCACCAGGGCATGCCCCGGCTCGTGCGGGTCGGCTCCGACCAGGTGGTGGTTGGCTTCCAGGACCAGCCCCTCGGTGCCGGCCGGGATCAGGAACGTCGATGCGCCGGTGTGCACGGGGACGTCGGGGTCGGTGATCGCGACGACGATGAAGAAGGAGGCGACGGAAGCATTGGAGGAGAAGTACTTTCGCCCGGTGATGACCCAGTCCCCATTTCCCGAGCCGTCGCGGACCGCGCGGGTGGTGAAGACGCGCGGGTCGGCGCCGCCCTGCGGTTCGGTCATCGAGAAGCAGGAAAAGATCTCACCGGACAGTAACCCGGCCAGGTAGCGGTCCTTCTGCTCCCGGGTGCCGAACCGGGCGATGATCTCCGCGTTGCCGGTGTCGGGCGCCTGCGTCCCGAACACGATCGGCGCCCACGGGCTGCGGCCCAGGATTTCGTTGATCAACGTCAGCTTGACCGCACCGAAGCCCTGGCCGCCGAGTTCCGGCCCCAAATGCGGTGCCCACAAGCGATTGTCGCGGACCCGCTGCTTGAGCGGATCGACGATCCGACGGCGCTCGTCGTTCAGCGGCAGAAACTCGCAGCCCGGGAAGAGCGCCTCCAGCGGTTCGACTTCCTCGCGGACGAACTCACGGATCCAGTCCAGCTTCTTTTCGAACTCCGGCTCGGTGGAGAAGTCCCAACTCATTCCAATGCCCCTGCCTGCTAAGGAATCCCGCCGTCGGAACGCAGGATCGAACCGGTAGTGAAACTAGATGCGTCGGACGCCAGAAATACAGCGGCTCCGACGATTTCACGCGGATCCCCGGCACGCTTCAAAGAAAGGTGCGGGAAGTTGTCGCCGCTGTCGTCGAGGTTCCATGCCTTGCTGACATCGGTCAGGTAGGGCCCGGCCATCAGCGTGTTGACCCGTACGGTCGGCCCGAACGCCTGCGCGAGGCCCTCGGTCATGGCGTTGAGCCCGGCCTTGGCGGCAGCGTAGGGAATGATGCCGCCGTTCGGGCGCAGCGACCCGGTCGAGCTCACGTTGATGATGGAGCCGCGACCGGCGGCCACCATCCGTTCGCCCACCAGCGCCGATAACCGGAAGGGCCCCTTGAGGTTCAGGTTCACCACGGCGTCGAACAGCTTTTCGGTGACGTCGCTCAGCTTGTCGTACAGCGGCGACATGCCGGCGTTGTTGATCAGGGTGTCGATTTTGCCGAACCGCTCGTAGGTCGCGTCGACCAAGCCGTCGAGCTGATCCCAGCGGCCCACGTGCACCTGATACGGCAGGGCAGAACGTCCGGTCTCGGCTTCGATCTCCTTGGCGGTGGACACGCAGTTGTCCAGGTTGCGGCTGGCGATCACCACGTCGGCGCCGCAATGGGCGGCGGCGAACGCCATCTCGCGGCCCAGCCCGCGGCTGCCGCCGGTGATCAGGATGACCCGGTCGGTGAGGTCGAAAAGCTGTTCGGCGTAGCCCATTTCAGCACGCTCCCATCGGACCGGCGGGCAGCGACCGCGCCAGCTCGGCGGCCGTCGCGATCAACCGGGGGATCATCGCCCCGAAGGCGTCCTGGATTGTCGGGTCGACCTTGCCGGTGCGCACCCCGGCCGCGTAGGTCTTTTCCAGCACGATGCCGAGTTTCCAGTTAGCCAATACCAGGTAGTAGTCGATGTTCTCGGTGCACAGCCCGCTGACCTTCTCGTAGTGCCGCAGCAATTCGCTGCGTGTCGGCATGCCCTTCATGTCCAGATAGAAGCCGTCGTCGCTCGGGTTTTCGCCGTCGTAGCCCAGCAGTGCCCAGGCGAGGTCCAGCAGCGGATCGCCGACCGTGGTCATCTCCCAGTCCACGATCGCGGCCAGCCGGGCCGGACCGCCGTGCGCGAACATCACGTTGGCGAACTGGTAGTCGCCGTGCATGATGCCCGGCGTGTAGTGCGCCGGCCGGTTGCGGCGCAGCCACTCGGCGGCGTCGTCCAGGCCGGGAAGTTCGCGCACCTTATAGGCGGCGAGAAAGGCCAGCCAGCGATCGACCTGTCGTTCGTGGAATCCGTCCGGGCGTCCGAAACCGTCGAGACCCTGGCCGCGCCAATCGACGCGGCCCAGCTTGGCGGCGCCGTCGACGAGTTCGAACGCCAGCCCGCGGCGCGCCTGCAGATCGGTGTCAAACGGTGCCTGCCAGCCGCCGTCCATCGGGCTCCACCCGTCGATCGCCCGCATCACGTAGCAGGGCAACCCCAGCACGGTGCCGGTGTCGTCGGCGGCGATGAGCTCGGCGTGCGGCACGTCGGTGTCCGACAGCGCCCGCACCAACCGGATTTCGCGCAGCAAGCCGTCGATGCGCGCGGCGTCGGCGCGGGCGCCGGGCATCCGCAGCACCATGCGCTCGGGACCGCGTTCGATCAGATAAAGCGTGTTCTGCGAACCGCCCTTGAGTTGCTGCAGTGCCGGTTCCTCGCCGCTTCCCGGAGCGTCATTCGCATCCAGCCACCGACCAAGAATGCCCTGGTCGAATTGGGTTTCACCAGCAGTCGCCATCGTCCGCACACCCCGCTCTCAGTGCGGAGAATAGCATTCTCCGCACGCAATGGAGCGTCCCGTTAGCCGCCGATTCCGTTGTCGAGACGGAGATGGGTCAGGAAATACCACGGGATGCCGATCCACTGCGCCGCCGCGACCAGTACCAAAACGACCAAACCGAGCACCGATGCGATGACGCGCGTCCGCGAACGCACCGGCGTAAAAGCCAAGCCCAGAAAAACGACGACCAAACCCCACTCCAACCACATGAGGATCCGCTTGGGCGCGCGCGCCGCCCTGTCGTAGTCGGTGGGGTGAGAGTCCGGAAAGCCGGTCAGGTAAAGATCCATCGCCGCCAGAAAGGCCAATCCCACGGCAACGATCGCGCAGCCGATGCACGCGAGAATGGTGAGGGTTCTCTTTGGCGCCGCGTCCGGTCGCGGCCCGTTGCCCCGGTACATGGCGCGCGCTACTCCGGCTTGTGCGCGCTGAGCAGGAACCCGGGCGCCAGGAAGTGTCCGTGGTTGTCGCGCTCGACGTCGGCGCTGTCGGGACCGAGCGCGGCTGCGTTGCCGTAGACCCGGGCGGGACGCAGGTCGTCGACCCGCCACAGCGTCGAAACAGCTTGGCGCAACTCGGGTTCAGTGAAGCCGCGCGGCCCGTCGTGGCCTAGCGCGCCCGCCGCGAAGGCCAGGATGTACAGGCCCGCACCCGGGGCGGCGGCCCGAAAGATCGACTGCAGGTAGTCCTGGCGCCGCTCGGGCGGCAGTGCGTGCAACAGGCCGCTGTCCAGGATCGTGGCGAAGCGGCTTTCGGAACCGGTTGGGTAGCCACCGAAGTCGGTGACGTCGGCCCGCGCGAACGTCAGCGTCGTCAGCCCTCGTTCGGCGGCTTCCGCGGTCGCGGCGTCGATCGCGGTCGGGCTGGCGTCCAGGCCGACGACGGTGTGCCCACGCTCCGCGAGTGCCAGGGCCAGCGCGGCATGGCCGCAGCCCGAGTCCAGCACATCGCTACGGACGTGATCAAAAAGGGCCGCCAGCTCCGGTTGAGGCTGGCCGATGCTCCACGGCGGCGGCGCTTCGTGCCGGTAGGCGGCGTCCCAATCCACGCTCGGCTGGCTCATCTGCCCTCCCTGATATCGAGGCTCCCTTGCAGATTAGGAGACGGCCGTGCGCCGCGGCAGCCCGCGATGAGAAACTGCCAATCGCGCGCGTCGACGCCACTGGACACCCGACAACAGGGAGAAACATGCAAGTGCTGCTGGTCCGCCACGCGCTGCCGCTGCGCAGCGAGCACGGCCAGGGTTCCGATCCGGATCTCTCGGAAGAGGGGATCGCCCAGATCGCGCGGCTGCCCGAGGCGCTGGCCCGGTTCCCGATCTCCCGGGTGGTCAGCAGCCCGCAGCGCCGCGCGATTCAAACCGCGCAGCCGGTCGCCGCGGCCTGCGCACTGGCCGTCGAGGTCGACGACCGGTTCGCCGAATACGACCGCGACCTGCCCGCCTACATCCCGGTCGAGCAGATCCGTGCGGAGAACCCGCAGGAATGGGAGCGCATGGCGCAGGGCCACCTGCCCAGTGCCGTCGACGAGGACGCCTTCCGGGCGCGGGTGCAGGCGGCGATCGACGATCTCGTCGCCACGGCCGATCCCGAGGACACCGTCGCGGTGTTCAGCCACGGCGGCGTGATCAACCTGCTCCTGCACCAGATTCTGGGGACGAAGCGGCTGCTGTCGTTCCCGGTGGACTACGCGTCGGTGACCCGCCTGCTGTATTCCCGCTCGGGTCAGGCGACGGTTGCGGGGGTCAATGGTGTCGAACACGTGTGGGACCTGTTACCGCGCAACCAGCGATGGTAGACAAGTTCGGTGACTTCGGCTGATCGACTCGACGGGCTGGACCTGCCCGCCCTGGACCGGTATCTGCGTTCGCTCGGAATCGAGCGCGACGGCGAGTTGCGCGGGGACTTCATCTCCGGTGGCCGCTCCAATCTGACGTTCCGGGTCTACGACGACAAGACCAACTGGCTGGTGCGGCGCCCGCCGCTGCACGGCCTGACGCCGTCGGCGCACGACATGTCCCGCGAGTACCGGGTGGCGGCGGCCCTGCAGGACACGGCCGTTCCGGTGGCCCGCGCGATCGCCCTGTGCGAGGACGAGTCGGTGCTCGGCGCACCGTTTCAGGTCGTCGAATTCGTTGCCGGCCAGGTGGTGCGCCGCCGCGCGCAAATCGAAGCGTTCAACCACACCGTCATCGACAAATGCGCCGACTCGTTGGTGCGGGTGCTCGTCGACCTGCACCGCGTCGACCCGCAGGAGGTCGGGCTGGGCGACTTCGGCAAGCCCAGCGGCTACCTGGAACGCCAGGTGCGCCGGTGGGGTTCGCAATGGCAGCTGGTGCGACTACCCGACGACCATCGGGACGCCGACGTCGAGCGGCTGCATTCCGGTCTGCAGCAAGCGATTCCAGAACAGAGCCGGACGTCGATCGTGCATGGCGACTACCGGATCGACAACACGATCCTGGACGCCGACGATCCGACTCGGGTGCGCGCGGTCGTGGACTGGGAACTGTCGACGCTGGGCGACCCGCTGTCCGACGCCGCCCTGATGTGCGTGTACCGAGACCCCGCGTTGGACCTGATCGTCAACGCGCAAGCCGCCTGGACTTCGCCGCTGCTGCCGACGGCCGACGAGCTGGCGGACCGGTACTCGCTGGCCGCGGGGCTGCCGCTGGAGCACTGGGAGTTCTACATGGCGCTGGCGTACTTCAAGCTGGCCATCATCGCCGCGGGCATCGACTTCCGCCGGCGAATGTCGGATCAGGCCAGCGGCAAGGAGTCCGAGCACACGCCCGAGGTCGTCGCGCCGCTGATCTCGCGCGGCCTCGGCGAGCTGGCGAAGCTACCCGGCTAGATCGGTCCCGGTAAGCCCGATGTCGGTGGCCGTCGCGGCCGCCGCCGCATGGTGTTTTTTAGCGGCCCGGCGCAGTTGAATGATGCGCGCGGTGCCGACCGCCACCGTCAACAGCCCGCCGACGACCGTCGCCAGCAGGATTGCCACGCCCAGCGGCAGGCTCCAGCGCCAGACCAGAAACTGAAACGATGCCGAGGTCGTGTTCTGGGTAATGAAGATCAGTAACACGATCAGGATCAGGAAGCCCGCGATCAACGCCGACCATAACGCGCCGGCGCGGGTGAACCCGATAGCCGGTTCTTTGTGCGTCGGGCCGACGGGGGGAGGCGGCGTGGGCGAGGCAGGGGAGTTGCTGCTCATAGTGTCATCTTGTCCCCATCCGCCAGAGAATGAAACTAACAACGCCACGAACCCCGTCCTGCCTGCGCAATGGTGCGGTGTTCAGGTGTCGCGGCGGTTAGGGTCTGCGGGTATGAGGATGCCGCGGCGCGTGCACCGCGCGATCGTCGCCGCGGCGGTGGGCTTGGCAACGATCAGTGTGCTTGCGTCCTGCAGCAATTCCGATCCGCTGGGGCCGCAGGTCCGCAGCATGAGATCGATCGTGGTTGGCTCCGGCGACTTCCCGGAATCCCAGATCCTGGCCGAGATCTACGCACAGGCATTGCAGGTGAACGGGTTTGATGTCGGGCGGCGCATGGGCATCGGCAGCCGCGAGACATACATCCCCGCGTTGAAGGATCATTCCGTGGACTTGGTGCCGGAATACATCGGCAACCTCTTGCAATACTTCGAGCCCAAATCGAGCGCAACCATGCTCGACGCCGTCGAATTGGAGCTCTACCAGCGCCTGCCCGGCGACCTGTCCATTCTGACGCCCTCGCCGGCTTCCGACACCGACACCATCACCGTCACCGGCGAAACCGCTGCGGCCTGGCACCTGAAGACCATCGGCGACCTGGCAGCGCACTCGCCGGACGTCAGGCTCGGGGCACCGTCGGACTTCCAGGCCCGACCCTCGGGGCTGCCCGGCCTGAAGCAGAAGTACGGGCTGACCATCGGCCCGGGCAATTTCGTTGCGATCGAAGACGGCGGCGGGGCCGTGACCGTGCGCGCGCTGGTCGAAAGAAGGGTCAACGCCGCCAACATCTTCAGCACGTCACCGGCCGTCCCGCAGAACCACCTGGTGGTACTCGAGGACCCCGAGCACAACTTCCTGGCCGGCAACATTGTGCCGCTGGTGAATTCGCAGAAGAAGTCTGACCGCCTCAAGGATGTGCTGGACGCGGTATCGGCGAAGCTGACCTCCGCGGGCGTCGCGGCGCTCAACGCCGAGGTGGCGGGCAACTCGGGCAAAGACCCCGGCCAGGTCGCGCGGAACTGGTTGCGCGACAACGGCTTCGATCGGCCGCTGGCGCAATGATCAGCTTCTGTCGGGTCAGCAAGGTCTTCCCCGGCGGCAACACCGCCGTCGACGACCTCAGCCTCGAGGTCCCCGACGGCAAGTTGACCGTGTTCGTCGGCTCGTCGGGCAGTGGCAAGAGCACCGCGCTGCGGATGATCAACCGCATGGTCGAGCCGACGTCGGGCACCATCACGGTGGCCGGCGCCGACGTGTCGACGGTCGATGCGGTCCAGCTTCGCCTCGGAATCGGTTACGTCATGCAGAATGCCGGACTGATGCCGCATCAGCGGGTGATCGACAACGTCGCGACCGTGCCGGTGCTCAAGGGGCAGCCGCGGCGGGCGGCTCGCAAGGCCGCCTACGCGGTGCTCGAGCGTGTGGGCCTGGACGCCAAGCTGGCCAACCGATTTCCCGCGCAGCTGTCCGGCGGCGAACAACAGCGCGTCGGCGTGGCCCGCGCCCTGGCCGCCGATCCGCCGATCTTGCTGATGGACGAGCCGTTTTCGGCCATCGACCCCGTGGTCCGGCACGAGCTGCAAAACGAAATACTGCGCCTGCAAGGCGAATTGCACAAGACGATCGTGTTCGTCACCCACGACATCGACGAGGCCCTCAAACTCGCCGACCGGGTGGCGGTGTTCGGCCGCGGCGGCGTGCTGCAGCAATACGACGCGCCCGCGGAACTGCTCTCGTGTCCCGCCAACGAGTTCGTGGCCCGGTTCATCGGGCTCGGCCGCGGCTACCGCTGGCTGCAACTCATCGAGGCGGCCGGGTTGCCGTTGCACGACCTCGATCGAATTGTCCTGGGCGCGTTGGCCGATGGTTCGGCCACGTGCGCCGCGGACGGCTGGACGCTGGTGGTCGACGACGGCGGCGGGCCGGTGGGTTGGATCGACGCCGACGGGGTGCGACGTCATCGTGCGGGCACGCCGTTGCGGGACTGCCTCAGCGCGGTGGGTTCGCAGCTCCGCCCGGGCGGCAACCTCAGCCAGGCACTCGACGCGGCGTTGTCCTCTCCGTCGTTCGTCGGCGTCGCGGTCGACCGCGACGGCAGGGTCGTCGGCGGCGTGCTGGCCACCGACGTCCTGGCCGCGGTGGAAGCGCAGCGCCGGGTCTGAACATGCACTATCTGCTGACTCATCTGGGCGACGCCGGGCGGTTGACGGTCGTGCATCTGCGGCTTGCGTTGGTGCCGGTGCTGATCGGGCTCGCGGTCGCGGTGCCGCTGGGCATGCTGGTGCAACGCGCACCGATTCCCCGGCGGTTGACGACGGCGGCCGCCAGCGTCGTGTTCACCATCCCGTCGCTGGCGTTGTTCGTGGCCCTGCCGACGATCATCGGGACGCGCATCCTCGACGAGGTCAACGTCATCGTCGCGCTGACGGCCTATACCACCGCGTTGTTGGTGCGGGCTATCCTCGAGGCGCTGGACGTCGTTCCCGCGCAGGTGCGGGACGCGGCGACCGCGGTGGGTTACCCGACGATCAAGCGAAAGCTGAAAGTCGAACTGCCGCTGTCGATTCCGGTCATGGTCGCCGGCCTGCGCGTCGTCGTGGTGACGAACATCGCGATGGTGGCGGTGGGCTCGGTGATCGGCATCGGGGGGCTCGGCTCGTGGTTCACCATGGGATACCAAGCCAACAAGAGCGACCAGATCGTCGCTGGCATCATCGTGTTGCTGGTGCTTGCCGTCGTCCTGGACGTGTCGATCCTCGTCGTCGGGCGGCTGGCCACGCCCTGGGAGCGTGCCACCCGCAGGGCGGGCCGGCGGCGATTGGTGCCGGCCCCGGTCGTGGGGGGTGCGCGATGAACTTCGTCGGGCAGGCGGTGTCCTACCTGCTGACCGCCGACAACTGGACCGGCCCGGTCGGGCTCGCCGCGCGCACCATCGAACACCTGGAATACACCGCGCTGGCAGTCGGCGCGTCCGCCCTGATCGCCGTCCCGCTCGGCATGCTGATCGGGCACACCGGCCGCGGCACGCTGCTGGTGGTGGGCACGATCAACGGTCTGCGTGCCCTGCCGACGCTGGGTGTGCTACTGCTCGGGGTGTTGCTGTTCGGGCTGGGCATAGGCCCGCCGCTGGTGGCACTGACGCTGCTGGGCGTGCCGTCGCTGCTGGCCGGCACCTACGCGGGCATCGCCAGCGTCGAGCCCACGGTGGTCGACGCCGCCCGCGCGATGGGCATGACCGAGGCCCAGGTCCTGCTGCGCGTCGAGGTGCCCAACGCGCTGCCGCTGATCCTGGGCGGGCTGCGCAACGCGACGTTGCAGGTGGTCGCCACCGCAACGGTGGCCGCCTATGCCAGCCTGGGCGGGCTGGGCCGATACCTGATCGACGGGATCAAGATGCGCGAATTCCAGCTCGCCCTGGTCGGTGCGCTGATGGTGGCGGCCCTGGCGCTGGCGCTCGACGCCCTGCTGGCGTTCGCGGTGTGGCTGTCCGTGCCGGGCACCGGGCGGCTGCGCAGGTCGCGGCGGCGTGACCACGTGAAACCGGCCCCACTTGGCGACAAAGCTGCCCCCGTCAGCGGACACGTCTTACGGTAGGAGTGTGAACGCCCCTACCGATCCGACCCAGCCCGCTTGGCCGGCGATGTTGACATGGCGCGCACCGGATGTGTCCCGTATGGAATCGGTGCGAGTTTATTTGTCCGGCAAGCGAATTCGAGCCAATGGCCGCATTGTGGCGGCGGCCACCGCCGCCAACCCCGCCTTCGGCGCCTTCTACGAGGTGCAGACCGACGAGAGCGGGGCCACCAAGAGGTTCGGGCTGACCGTCACCTTGGCCGAGCGCGAACGCCAGCTCGCCATCTCCCGTGACGAGGAAAACATGTGGTTGATCAGCGATCACCATGGGGAACGGCGCGAAGGATTCAACGGCGCGCTCGACGTCGACGTGGTGTTCAGCCCGTTTTTCAACGCGCTGCCCATCCGCCGCCTCGACTTGCAGCATCAGGCCGACTCGATCGCGCTGCCGATGGTCTACGTGCACGTTCCCGACATGACCGTTTCCGCGGCGATCGTGAACTACACCAGCACGGGTAGTCTCGACGGCATCAAGCTGCGCTCACCCGTCGCCGACACCACCGTGACGGCCGACGCCGACGGCTTCATCGTGGACTATCCCGGATTGGCAGAGCGGATCTGATCACCCCGCCCGCCCGGCCCGCGGCGGCCAGCTCCTCGCGCCACTTCTCGGCGCCGATGACGACGGGAAAGATGTCGGAGCGCGGAAAGCGGTCGTAGCGCGTGTGGGCGGCGTGACCCGCCTCGACCAGCTCGGCAACTGAGTTGTCCCAGTCCAGCGAGTCGCGGGCGCGGCTCAGCAGGTCGATCATGCGGTCGACGGCCGGCAGCAGCTGCGCGGAGTTCGCTTCGCACATGGCCCGGACCAGGTCCGGGGCGCTGCCGGCCACGCGGGTGCCGTCGCGGAAGGAGCCAGCGGCCAGCGCGAAGGCCAGTGGCACCTCGGCGGCCGTCACCGCCAGCGCCTCGGCGAGCAGGTGCGGGAGATGGGATATCGCGGCGGCCGCCGCGTCGTGCTCGTCGGAGCGGGCCGGCACCACCACCGAGCCGCAGTCCAGCGCCAACGTCATCACCATCCACCAGACCACCGGGTCGACGTGGTCATCGACGCTGACCACCCACGGGGCCATCGTGAACAACCCGGCGTGCCCGGCGGACCAGCCCGAGTTTTCCGTGCCGGTCATCGGGTGACCGCCGACGAAGCGGTCCTGCAGGCCGGCCGCCTTGACCTCGTCGAGCACCGCGGTTTTGACGCTGGTGACGTCGGTCAGGGGGCATTGGGGGGCCAATTCGCTGATGTGGGCGAGCATGCTCGGCAACGCCGGCATCGGCACGGCCAGCACGATCAGCGCGCCGGTACGGGCGGCGCGGGTCAGCGTGTGGGTGAGGTCGGTGGTGGCGTCGAATCCGTCGGCGACGGCCCCCTGGGCGCCCTCGACGGACCGGTTGTAGCCGAACACTTCCCGCCCCGCGGCGGCCGCCGCCCGCATGATCGAGCCGCCGATGAGCCCCAGACCGAGCACGCATACCGGTGTTCTGGTCGCTGTCCAAGCCACAGTGCAAGGTTGGCACAGTTCGCCCGAAGCGCTGCTCTCAGGTGGCGCGCCGAGTGGGCCTTATCTGGTCAAGCGGCCTGGTCGGCGACTAGCGTAGGCGCCCATGGGATCACAACGGGCCTCAGCGCAGGGCCCGGCCGCGGACGCGCCGGACGGCTTTGGTGTCGCCGTCGTCAGGGAAGAGGGCCAGTGGCGCTGTTCCGTCATGGGACCCAAGGCGCTGACCAGTCTGAGCGCCGCCGAGACGGAATTGCGTGAACTGCGCAGCGCGGGAGCGGTCTTCGGGCTGCTCGATGTCGACGACGAATTCTTCGTCATCGTGCGTCCCGCGCCGTCGGGGACCCGGTTGCTGCTCTCCGATGCCACCGCGGCGCTCGACTACGACATCGCCGCCGAGGTCCTGGATAACTTGGACGCCGACATCGATCCCGAAGACCTCGAGGAGTCCGAGCCGTTCGAGGAGGGTGACCTCGGATTGCTGTCCGACATCGGCCTGCCCGAGGCGGTGCTGGGCGTCATTCTCGACGAGACCGACCTGTATGCCGACGAGCAGCTGGGCCGCATCGCCCGCGAGATGGGCTTCGCCGATCAGCTGTCGGCGGTGATCGACCGCTTGGGTCGGTGATCGCGAGCGCGGCCGTGGCGATCGCAAGCGCGGCCGCGCCGGGCGCCGCGGGTCGCCGCGAATGACCCAGCTGGGCGAAGCGGGTCGCCGCCGTCAGACTGGGTCGGTGAGCACCACCGACGAGGATCTGATCCGTGCCGCACTGTCGACCGCGATGACCGCGGGTTCCCGGGACGTGCCGATCGGTGCGGTGATCTTGGGGCCGGACGGAACCGAACTCGCCCGGGCCGTTAATGCCCGTGAGGCCCTTGGTGATCCGACCGCGCACGCGGAGATCCTGGCGATACGCACCGCCGCCGCCGTGCTCGGTGACGGGTGGCGGCTGGAAGGCACGACCCTGGCGGTCACCGTCGAGCCGTGCACGATGTGCGCGGGCGCGTTGGTGCTGGCGCGCGTCGCGCGGCTGGTGTTCGGCGCCTGGGAGCCCAAGACGGGTGCGGTCGGTTCGCTGTGGGATGTGGTGCGTGACCGCCGGCTCAATCACCGCCCGCAGGTGCGCGGCGGCGTGCTCGCGCGGGAGTGCGCTGCGCCGCTGGAGGCGTTCTTCGCGCGCCAGCGATTGGGGTGAGAGGCGGTTCCTTCTGTAAGCTGCTCGGCGGTGGTGTGTCCGAGCGGCCTAAGGAGCACGCCTCGAAAGCGTGTGACGGCTAAAACCGTCCGAGGGTTCAAATCCCTCCGCCACCGCCAAAGCTCTCGGCGAGAAATCGCAGGAAGAGACGCATTTCCAGGTTTCCTAAGGTTGCGCCTGAATGGCTTATGGCCACAGTTTGGCCGCAACCTCAGGCGAATACCGGTCATCCAGCTTCGTGGCGACGACATAGAGATCGTCGTCAAACAAGTCGCTGTAGGTATCGAGCGTGACCTTCGCGCTCTGGTGGCCCAACATCCGCTGCAGCGCTAAAACGTCCGACAACACCGGGTGGCGCGGCGGCAGGGTGGACGATATGCGAAGTAGACTTTGGGAACCTCGCCGGTGAAGTTGATGTTGAGCACCAGCGACGGCGCGCCAGGGCGGGTCGCGATTGGCTGACCGAGGCGGAACCTCTGCCCGGTCTCATGGAGCACTGAGTCAGCCAAGATTGGCTGCGGCGCTGTGTAATTCACGTAGCGCCTCGCACGCGAGGGTGCCCAGGTTCCGGGTTTCGTCCGGTTCTATCCAGCGGGCATAGGCGGTCTTGAACGCCAGCGCCCCGAGCTCGGCGGCCAACGCGGCCGTCGGGCCCGGTATGCCCCGGGTTTGCAGCGCCTCGGCCATTGCGAGGGCAAGTCCGATCTGTTTGAGTGCGTAGCGCTCCTGTAGCTCGGCACTGGTCGCGACCATCGCTTGCAACCTTGGCGCGAACTCCCGTTTATCCGGCGTGAACGCCGCCGCGGCTGACTTCAGACCGGAGCACACGGTGTCCAGTGGGGTCGCGTCGGCTGGCGCCGCGGCGATGCCCTCGCGCATCAGCCGCGCGAGGGCATCCTGGCCCGCCGCCAGCACGTCGCGTTTGTCGGGGAAGTGCCGAAGGAAGGTGCTCTTCGTGAGGCCCGCCCGCTCGGCGATCTGCGCGACCGTCGTCTCGTCGTATCCGCGTTCGTTGAACAACTCCAGCGCCGCCGCGACCAAGCGTTCGCGCGCGTCGGGTTGCCAGCGAGCCATCCGCATCACCGAAGGAAGTCATTCATGCGCATATTCGTCACCGGTGCCAGCGGTGGAATCGGGTCGGCCGTCGTCACACACCTCATCGCGGCTGGTCATCACGTCGTGGGACTGGCCCGATCCGAGTCCTCGGCCGCGAGGATCAGCCGCCTCGGCGCAGAGCCGTTGCGCGGCGACGTCGCCGACCTCGACGTGCTGCAAAAGGCGATCGATGCCGACGGTGTCGCCTACCTCGCGTTCTCCCACGACTTCACGTTGCCCCAGGACTTCAACAGCACAGGGGACGCCGTCGGCGACGAAGCCCGCGCGGTCGCCGCGATCGGCGAAGCGCTCGTCGAGACGGGTAAACCTCTCGTTCTGGCGAACGGCACCCCGGCGGCGCCCGGCCGACCGAGTACCGAGACCGATCCGTTCATGACCGAGGGCCCCGTGGCCGGCCGCGGCCGCACCGGTCAGTTCGTCGTCGACCTGGCCGAGCGCGGCGTCCGATCGTCGGTGGTACGGCTACCGCGGTCGGTGCATGACGCAGGCGGGCGATACGGTTTTGCCAGTCTCCTGATCCAGGCCGCGCGACGCAGCGGTGTGTCGGCCTACGTCGGCGACGGCACACAGCGGTGGCTCGCCGTCCATCGCGAGGATGCCGCCGCGTTGTTCCGCATCGCTCTCGAAGAGGCACCGCCCGGCTCGGTACTGCACGCAGTGGGTGACGAGGGCGACCCGATGCGAGCGATCGCCGAGGTGATCGGCCGCCGCCTCGGCGTGCCTGTCGCCTCCGCTCCCGCCGAAGACTTCGGACCGCTCGGCGCCATCTTCGCCGCCGATCAGCCGTCGTCCAGCGCGCTGACGCGCCAGCGATTCGACTGGGCGCCCACCCATCCGAGCCTGCTCGAGGATCTGGAAATCGGCGACTATCCGGAGTAACCGCAGGGCGGTGTGTGCGGGCCGGTAGTGAAATGGGTCACCGGTCTGGGCAGACGGGCAGCTTTCGTGTCGCTCACGCGTTGCAGCCGTATGCGCCGACTTTAACGGCGAATGGATTGTTGAGTGAGGCCGACATGTTGCAAAATCCCAAGGGGCGCTACCCAATCGGCGAGGCCGTCTGGATTCTCGCCGGAATCGTCATTCTGCTGGCCCTCGGCGACATCGCCGTTGTTCTGGCCCTGGGCGCGGCGGGCGTCGCCATCGCCGCGATCTGGTACGTCCACCGCAACATCGAGCATCCCGCCGAACACGACGTCACCGAGTTGGCCCGCGTCACGCCGCTACGTTCCGGGGTCGCCCTCGCACCTGACGTGCGTGGTCCGAGGGCCGCATAGGGTCAGCTAACGGCGCCGGCGAGCCCCCGAAGCGTCTGCAACTCGCTGTCCCGGTACGGCTTTCCGTCGGGCAGCACCAGGTCGTGGAACCACAGTTTCGGCGGCGTGGTGTACGGGTGATCCCACGAATCCCACGGGATATAAGTCTGGGTCTTCCCGGCAACGAATCCCCAGTTGATGGCTCCGACGTTATGCCGCTTGGCAATTGGGAGAACCGACTCGATGGTGCTGCCCTGCGGGCGAGCCATGTATTCGGTGCAGATGATCGGCCGGCCCATCGGCGCCAGCTCACCGATCTTGGACTCGAACTCGGCCGGCTTGCCGTAATTGTGAAACGTGATCACGTCGGCGTTGTCGAGCTGAATCGAGCTGATCGCGCTGCGGCTGCCCCGGTCCGCCCACGCACCTTGCCAGACACCGCTGGTCAGCGGCTGAGCGGGATCGACAGCGCGCGCCCAGCGGAACACCTGCGGCAGCAGCTCCGCTACGTGCTGCAGCTTGTCCGCGCGTTCGACCTTGCGGTATTCCTTGGCGGGATTATCGGGTTCGTTCCACAGATCCCATCCCAACACCCGGTCGTCATTGCGGAACTGAGTCAACACCCCGGTGACATAGTCCTGCATGACGGCGGCGTAGCGGGGATCACCGAGGCGTTCGGCGCCCGGGCTCTGCACCCAGCCGGAGTTGTGCACACCCGGTACCGGAGGGTGCTGCGGTCCGGCCTTCGGCACCGGGTCCCAACAGGAGTCGAAGAAGACGAAAAGCGGTTTGATGCGATGGCGCGCCGCGATTCCCACAAACTGACCCAGGCGTGCCTGGAAGCCCTGGCGATCCGTGGCCCACAGTTGGTCGTGCAGGAAGACCCGCATGGTATTGAACCCGTGCGACCGCGCCAGGTTCAGCTCGCTGTCGATGCGCTGGGGGTCGTAGGTTCCCGCCTGGAACATCTCGAACTGGTTGATCGCGGTCGAGGGAACGTAGTTCGCACCGACCAGCCAGCCCTGCGACTGATACCAGGCGTTGGCGCGCTCGGGTGTCCATCGATCCGCGACGGCCGACGCGCGAGGCGTGTGGGCCAGTGCCATGCCCGCTGCCAGCAGCAACGGTGATTTCAGTGCCGTACGTCGTTGTATCAAATGCCACCAATTTTCCCGTCTGCTGCGGCTGGAGCGGCTGATTGACACGCGTTGGATCGATGTTTTGAAATCGTTATCTCGCCGTGACACAACGGTTCTTGGGCGCGGAGGCTAACGCAGCTTGCGGCCCTCATCGTCCTTGACGTTGCCGGTCAACATCATGATCGCGTCGACTACGCCCCAGATGATGCTGCCGAGCAGCACCGGCACGCCGAGGAGACAGAACACGCTGAAGACGATGCCGAGCAGCCCCAGGCCCAGCTGCGCGGCGGCGATTTGCGTGGACTCGATGTAGAAGCGTCCGATGCCGAACGAGCCGAAGAACAGCTGCAGCAGGCCGGCGGTGGTGGCCGACTTATCCGAAAGGGGAAGGCCCGTGGCGAGATCCCGTCCGAACGGCGCGTAGGGATCGACCGCGTATCCCGGATGACCGCCGTAGGGTTGAAATCCGGGGTAGGGCTGCGGCGCCGAATGGCCCGGCTGGTGCCGATAGCCCGATGGAGGTGGGTAGCTCGACGGCGGCGGGAATTGAGGGCCCGGTTGCGGACCATAACCGTACGGCTGCCACCCCTCCGGCGGTGGGCCGGGCGGGTATTCCGGCGGATTGGGCGTCGACACCCGGCCCACTGTATATGTCGCTCGAAGTACGCAGGCTTCGCCAACATCCGGCGGCGAATGCGACCTCTTCTCAGCGCGGCCCGAACGGCGGGATACTGAGCGGGTGGCTGATCGCAACGTGCTAGGTGGGCCGCTGCAGCCTTGCGGCACCGAGCCGCTCACCGGTTTCTACCGCGACGGTTGCTGCTCGACCGGGCCCGAGGACCGCGGTCGGCACACCATCTGCGCCGTGATGACCGCCGACTTTCTGGAGCACCAGCGCTCGATCGGCAATGATCTGTCGACCCCGGTCCCGGAGTACCGGTTTCCCGGCCTGCTCCCGGGTGATCGCTGGTGCGTGACCGCGCTGAACTGGCTGCGCGCTCATGAGGACGGGTACGCCGCCCCGGTGGTGTTGGCCTCCACGCACGAAAGCACGCTCGAGGTCGTGCCGCTGGATGTGCTGCTTGAACACAAGGTCGACGTCCCAGACGATTTGGCGAACCTGTAGAGCGGGCGCCGGTTGGCGTACGCCCGTGGAAACGCTGGCGTTACTGTGATACGTCGAATAGTCGGCACCTGGTCGAGGAGGCGGTCGCATGAGCTCTGCCGGCCCCGACATCGCGGACATCGACTTCGACGATCTGACCTCGCCCACGCTGACCGACATCCAGCGTCAGGTCCTGGAATTCACCGAGGCCAAGCGCGTCGACCTGAACATCGACCGGATGTTTGCCGAAGCCGTTGACCAGGCCGGGGTGGGCTCCGATCTAGATGACGCCGATGGCTTCGGGGACCGGCTGACCGCGCACGTGGCCGCGATCGAATCCGACACGAGCCTTCGCGAGCTCACCCGCTCAACCCTGCGCCAACGGGTAGTTCGGTTACTGCGCAACCGGTTGTCGCTCACCCAGCTCCTCAAACGCTATCCCGAGATCCAGTCGATCCCGATCGAAAAGCCCTTCATCGTCGTCGGGATGCCGCGATCGGGTACCACGCATCTGGTGAACCTCATTGCTGCCGATCCCCGCCGGCGCGCGTTGCCGTATTGGGAGAGCCAGGATCCGATACCCGCCCGCGGCCAGGGGCCCGACAGCTTCGGGGTCGATCCGCGCTACGCGCGCGCCAGGGCCGAACACGACGCCCTGATGGCCAGCGCCCCGGTGGTCGCGGCCATGCACGACCGGTTCCCCGAAGCGATCGAGGAGGAGGTCGAGCTGCTCGATCTCGATCTGGCCTCCTACGTTCTGGAATGGCATGCGCAAGTGCCGGATTGGCGTGACTACTACCTGAAGCTCGACCAGTATCGTCATTACGCCTATCTCAAGAAGGTGCTGCAGGCGCTGACATTTCTGCGCGGGCCGCGGACGTGGGTGCTCAAGAGCCCACAACATTGTGAGCAACTCGGCCCGTTGATGGCGACGTTTCCGGATGCGACCGTTGCCTTCACGCACCGCGATCCCGTCGCGGTGATCCAGTCGGCGATCACGATGATGGCTTACTCAGATCGGCTGCGCCGGAACAGCATTGACCCGGCCTGGCTGCTGGACTACTGGAGTGACCGGGTCCACCGACTGCTCAGCGCATGTGTTCGTGACCGTGACATCGTGCCGGCCGAACGCAGCATCGACATCAGCTTCCAGCATCTCAACGGCAACGAGATGCCGCTGCTGGAAGGGCTTTACCAGCGCGGCGGCATCGAGCTGACCCCGAAGGTGCGACGGCGGTTCCAGCAATACCTGGATGACAATCCGCGCGGCAAGCACGGGCGGATCCGCTACGGCCTGGAACGGCATTTCGGAATCTCGGCCGACGAGCTGCGGGGGCGATTCGGCTTCTATTTCGACAGATTCGACGTCAGCCCCGAATGAAGGAGACACCCGCGATGGTCGAACCGGTGTATCGCAGCCGGCCGGGCGCCGACGCCTTGCGCCCGGCGTCCGCCGAGCAGGCCGAACAGGTCGCTCCCGGGCTGTGGTGTTCGCCGGGGCTGTCGAACGCCTACCTGCTCACCACCGCGGACGGCCGGGTGATCGTCAACACCGGCATGGGCTTCGAGGGCCCGGTGCACCGCGCCAACTTCGACGCCGTCGACTCCTCGCCGGTCCGCTACATCATCTTCACTCAGGGCCATGTGGACCACGTCGGCGGCCTGGACAGCGTGCGCGATCCTGATACCACAGTTGTCGCACAAGCGAACTGGACCACGTGGCGCGATGACAACGAACGCCTGCTGCCGTACCGGGCCAGCCGCAGCGCCTTCGCCTTCAGCGACACGTTGGCCACCGGCATCCAAGCCATTCAGCGCCGCCTGGGTACCAAAAAGCTTCCGGCCCAGAGCGTCCCGACCGTTGATCTGGATTTCGAGGACACCCTCACCCTCGAGGTTGGCGGCCGGCGACTGGAGCTGATTTCCGTGCCGGGCGGCGAGACCACCGACTCTTTGGTGGTCTGGCTGCCTGAAGAACGAATCTGCCTGTGCGGAAACACCTTCGGCCCGATATTCGGGCACATCCCCAACCTGGTGACGATGCGCGGCGATCGTTACCGCGACGCTCTGACTGCAGCCGCGTCGGTCGAGCGGGTGCGCAACCTGCGGCCCGACCTGTTGGTCACCGGCCACTTCGCGCCGGTCGCGGGTGCCGACGTCATCGATGCCGAGCTGACCAGGCTGCGCGACGCGCTGCACTACATCCACGACCGGACCGTCGCCGGGATGAACGCAGGCAAAGACGTCCAGACGCTGATGCGCGAGATTGCATTGCCCGCGGAATACGAAGTGGGCCAAGGCTATGGGAAGGTCGCCTGGGATGTCCGCGCGATCTGGGAGAACTACTCGGGGTGGTTCCACCACCGGTCGACAACCGAGCTCTACCCGATCGGCTTCGACGCCGTCGGCGCGGACCTCGTCGAGCTCGCCGGCGCCGATGCGCTCGTCGACCGCGCCCGCGCACACCTCGCCGCGGGACGCCCCGTGCACGCCGTCCACCTCGCCGAAATCGTGTCCGCCGAACATCCGGACCACCCCACGGCGCGTGAGGTGCTGAGGGAGGCGCACGAGAGTCTCCTGGAAGACACCACAAACTTCTGGGAAAGAGCTTGGCTAACAAGGCAGATCGCAAAGAATTCATAGCGTTAGGAACCGACCGTGGCAGTCGCGTTAGACCCCAGGGACTTCTACCACACCGGCATCGTCGTGCCGGACCTCGATGCCGCCATGGTCCGCCTGAGCACCCTGGCCGGTTACCGGTGGATCACCCCGCTCAGCTATAGGTTGCCGTTCCGCACCACGGAGGGGGTACGCGAGCTGACGTCGACGATCGTTTACTCGGTGCAAAGCCCGCACCTCGAACTGGTGCAGGAGGTTCCGGGAACACCATGGACGGCCGCCCCGGGCAATTCGGTCCATCATGTCGGCTACTTCACCGATAACCTCGTCGAGGCTGCGCGCACGTTGGAAGCCAGCGGTTTCGGCTTCGAAATGACCGGAGAAATACCGGGGTCGGAATTCGGAATGTTCGCATACTTCGTCGACGCATGCGGCACCCGCATCGAAATTGTCGACCGCGCGCTGTTCCCCGATTTCGCCGCGTTGGTCGAGTCCATGGCCGCGCCCGAGTCCGACGGAGCCTGACGTGCTGCTGACAGTGCTGCGTTTCAATTTTGCTTCGCCGCAAGGTAACCCGCGCACCCAGAGTGCCCTGCTGTCGGCTGCCCTGGAGCTGGCGCAGTGGGGTGAATCGCGCGGTATCACGTCCGTCAGCGTCGACGAGCATCACGCCACCGGACACGGCTGGAGTTGCAACCCGATCATGGCCGCGGCGATGGTCCTCGCGCGTACCTCGACCATGATCGCCAGCGTGGACTGCGCACTCGGGCCGTTGTGGAATCCGGTGCGGCTCGCCGAGGACATCGCGCTGGTCGACAACATGAGCCGCGGCCGGCTGCACACCACGGTGGGGCTGGGATATCGCACCGTCGAATACGACTCGCTGGGCGTGGATTTCGATCGGCGTGGAAATCTGATGGACGACTTGGTCGGGCGGATGCTGTCGGTGTGGTCGGGCGCGGACACCGATGGCGGAATCTGTGCCGGCACGTGGACGCGGCCGCACCCGCCGCTCTATGTCGGCGGCGGAGCGCGCGCCACCGCGCGCCGGGCGGCGCGATTCGGCCTGCCGCTCAGCCTCGCCGATCACCTGCCCGACATTGCCGACTATTACCGCCAGCTGTGCGCCGAGGCCGGCCTCAAGCCGCTGATCCTGATGCCCGGGCCGGTTAATCGCGGAATGATTTATCTGCACGAGGATCCAAACCAGGCGTGGGCAGAACTCGGGGAGCACATCCTCTGGGAAGCGGTCACCTACGGCGAGTGGTCCACCGACCAACGCTCGTTGATGCACCTGCCCGGTGTCCGGACGCTGGAAGAAGTCAAGGCCTCGGGCAGGTATCGGTTTTTGACGCCCGAGCAGCTGATCGCCGAGGTCCGTGAGTCCCACAACTACGGCCCCCTGGTGATGCATCCGCTGGTCGGCGGCATGCCGATCGACGAGGCGTGGAAATCGGTGCAATTGCTCACCGACGTCGTCATGCCTGCGCTGGCCTGACCGCCTCCCCGGGCACCGAATTCCCCACCGCTGATTGGCCACCCGGATACCGGGTACGGGCACAGGGGTCGGATTTCCGATGGAGAAAAGGGGAGCGCATGAAGTCAGCGATGAGAAGGGCAGCCGCGCTGTTCGGCGGCGCGGCCGCGATCGTGCTAGCGGGCGCGTTCGGTGGCGCGGGTATCGCTGCGGCCGACACACCGGCGGCACCGCCCACACCCACGTCGTCCAGCCCAGTGCCGGCCCCGCCGCCCGGGGCACCCGTCCCCGGCGGTGGTTACGGCAGCGGTGGATCCGGTGCCAACGTGCCGGATGGCGGAGCCGGTGCTGGTGGGGCCGGCGGCGGTGGCGCCGCGGGCGGTGGCGGCTAGGGCTTGGGCCGTTGCGCCGAGATTGCCGTCAGGGCTGCGATCCGTCCAATACAACAGCCGTGGCGGCAATCTCGGGTCCGATTCGGCGATCCTCAGCTCAGTGGGTGGCGGCCACGAACAGGGCAGGATCGGCCACGATAACGCTCGTGGCCACAAGGCCGAGACGTGTCGCGACGAACGGGGTCCGGTACACGCGCCCCTGGCTACCGCACTCGTTGCTGAGAACGGTGGCGATCTGGATGCCCCGAAGAGTGCCGTCGGTCTGCGGATCCCAGGTCCACAGACGGGTCTCGTCCTCCTGGCCCTGCTTGCCGGCCGTCTCACAGTCCATTCGCGACTGCAGGGTCGGCGTACCTCGCCACTGACCTTCGGTGAAACGAACGACGCTCGTGGTTTCGGTGGCCTCCTGCTGGTTCGAATCTGCCAACTGCGATCCGACGGCGGCGCAACCCGTTGGCGTGCACACGGAACGAAAGGCCCACCACTCGGAGACGGGAGCGCCCAGGCTGGTTTGTTGGCCGTCGACCGTCTGGTTCTGCAGATCGAAATCCAGGCGATAGGTCCCCTCCAGGACCGGGCCGGGGACGTGCCGGGTGCCGGCATCTGTCGACGGCGTGGTCGCCGCTGGGTCCGCGACGGCGACGCCGGCCGGCACGTCGCCGTTGCGCGTGACCACGAGGGGTGCTATCGCCACCTCCCCTTGAAACCCGCATTCGTTGGTCACGGCGGTCCCGGTTTTCGTGCCGCGCAGCACCCCGTCGGGTTGTGGCTGCAATGACCAGGTCAGCATCACGGTGTTCGTGCCGGCCGCCACGCGTCCGCTTGCGTCGAGGCAGCGTTGCTCGGAGAGCTGGCGCCGCGCGGGCGCGGATTGCCACTGGCCGTTGACAAATCGGTAAACGGCAGTTTGCGCGGGCGTGCGCGCCAGCTGGGGATTTTTGGTTTCCAGCTGAGTCCCGGTGGCGACGCATCCCGTTGCTCCGCATGCCGAACGAAATGCCCACCACGACGTGTTGTCGCTGGTGTGCACGACAACGGGGGTGCCGTTGATCGTCTGCTTCTCGTAGTCGTAGGCGAAGCGGTAGGTGCCGTCGAGCAGGACGGCGGGTGGCGCGACGGCGCTGCCCGTGGGGAATGTGGTGATCGGAACCGAGGCCGCCCCGGCCGGGCCCTCGGTCGGTCGGCCCCAGTGCGCGACGACACCGGACGCCGTGAGGATCAGTGCCGCCAGCGCCGCCCCGACTGCAACTCGGGAGCGCCCGCGTCGGCTCGGCTTCGATTCGTCCACCGTCTCACCGCTTGCCAACGGCATGCCGGGATCGTACCGTCTCCCGGTCCCGGCGATATTCCGACCGCCTGAAGGGCGAGCTAGGGCCAATCGGGCTGGTGCTCGACCAGGCCGATATCCCGGCACCGCGCAACAACTTCCGCGCCGTCGACGGTAAATGGCTGGCCATGTCCGACAGCTCGTTGGCCTTGGTGCTGCACGCCTATCGCGCGATCTGCCGCGAATAGCTTGCCAACAAGACACTTTCGGAGGCGACTGAGCTACGGGCCGACGCGCGCCGCCCTGATCGACGGGAGCGGCTAGGCTCGTCGTATGGCCAAGATCCTCTTCGTCGTCAGCGGCGCGAGCTACTGGACGCTGACGGACGGCACCCGGCACCCGACCGGGTATTGGGCCGAGGAGTTCGCAGCCCCCTACGAGGCGGCCACCGCGGCCGGTCATCAGGTGGTGGTGGCGACACCCGGCGGCACCGTGCCGTACGTGGACGTGATGAGCCTGCGTCCGTCGATGGCCGGCAGTGCCGAGATCGCCGAGAAGCTGGAAGGCATCCTGCGCTCGGCCGAAGAGCTGCGCCGGCCGATCCAGCTCGGGGTCGCGCGCCTGGACGATTACGACGCCGTGTACTACCCGGGCGGCCACGGGCCGATGGAAGACCTGTGGCGCGACGCCGACTCCGGCCGGCTACTGATCGCCGCCCTCGCGTCAGGCAAGCCACTGGCGATCGTCTGCCACGCGCCGGTCGCCATACTGGCCACCCGCCGCGACGGGACGTCACCCTTCGTCGGCTACCGGGTCTCGGCCTTCACCAACGAGGAAGAGGATGGCGTCGGCCTGCGGGAGCACGCGCCGTTCACGGCCGAGGACGAACTGATCAAGTTGGGCGTCGACTACGTCAAGGGTGAGGTGTGGAAGCCGTTTACGGTGGTGGACCGCAACCTTTACACGGGGCAGAACCCCGCTTCGGCCGGCCCGTTGGCCGAGGAATTCCTCAAAGCGCTCACCTAGCGGATGTCTCGACGATTAGGCGACTTCGGAATCCGACTTCACCGGCTGGCAGGATGGCTCGGGATCGCCCCCGCGGGGACCGAAGGTGTCCGAGTCGGCTAGCACGGTGTAGACCTCCCACCGTTCGCTACCGGGTCCGGTGACCCACACCTTGTCCTGCGTGGCGAAACAGCAGGTGGTGTTGATCTCTTCGTCGGTCAACAGACCTTCGGCGACAAGCCGATCGACCTCGGTGTGCACGGTTTCGCTGTCGGCGACTTCGACGCCCAGGTGGTTGAGCGTGCCGCCGTGACCCGGGTTCTCGATTAGCACGAGCTTCAGCGGGGGCTGCGCGACGGCGAAGTTGGCGTAGCCGGGCTTGACCTTGGCCGGTGCGACTCCAAAAAGCTTGGAATAGAACGTGATTGCCTCTTCGAGGTCATTGACGTTGAGGGCTAACTGGACACGCGACATGGTGAATCCTTTCTGCGGGTCCTTGCTTGGCTTTGGGAGCGGGTGACAGTTCGGTGAGCAAGCCCTCGACACGGCGGACGATGTCGTCGCGGATCGCGCGCACGGTCTCCAGCGGTTGACCGGCAGGATCCGCCAGCTTCCAATCCCGATAGGACGTGCCCGGAAAATAGGGGCAGGTGTCCCCGCAACCCATGGTGATCACGACATCACTCGACTGCACCGCCTCGCCGGTGAGAAGCTCGGGCACCTCGGTGGTGATGTCGATCCCGATTTCGGACATCGCCGCGATTACGGCGGGATTGAGGTGGTCCGCGGGTTCGGTTCCCGCTGAACGGACTTCGATGCGGTCGCCGGCCAGATGCATCAGGAGCGCGGCGGCCATCTGGGAGCGGCCGGCGTTGTGCACACAAACGAACAAGACACTCGGATGGTCAGCCATGGGCGGCCGTTTCTGGCGAATCCGAGGCGGCCGGAGAACTGAAGAGCCGGTCCCGAAGTGCCAGCGAGACGTAGACCAGCCCGACCAGGACGGGGACTTCGATGAGCGGCCCGACCACGCCGGCCAATGCTTGCCCGGACGCGACGCCGTAGGTGCCGATGGCCACGGCGATGGCCAGCTCGAAGTTATTGCCTGCCGCGGTGAATGCCAATGTGGTGGTGCGGGCGTAGCCCAGGCGCAGCGCCGCTCCAAGGGCGTATCCGCCGGCCCATATGATCGCGAAGTAGCACAGGAGGGGGAATGCGATGCGATCGACATCCCAGGGCCGAGAGGTGATTTCGCGGCCCTGTAACGCGAACAGGATGACGATGGTGAACAGCAACCCGTACAGCGCCCACGGTCCGATGCGGGGGACGAACACGGCCTCATACCATTGGCGGCCCATGGCCCGCTTGTCCAGTCGGCGCGACATGTACGCGGCCAGCAGCGGAATACCGAGAAAGACGAGCACCGATTTGGCGAGGTTGCCAGGGGAGACCTCGATGCCGGTTTGCGGCAGGCCAAGCCAACCGGGCAACACCGACAAATAGAACCAGCCCAGGACGGCAAACATCACGACCTGGAAGACGGAATTGAGAGCGACCAGGACGACGGCGGCCTCGCGGTCCCCGCAGGCCAAGTCGTTCCAAATGATGACCATCGCGATGCAGCGAGCCAACCCCACGATGATCAGACCGGTGCGGTACTCCGGAAGATCGGTGAGTAGCAACCACGCCAGGGTGAACATTACTGCTGGGCCGACCAGCCAGTTGAGCGCCAGCGAGGACGCGATGAGCTTGCGATCGCCAGTGATCTCGCCGAGCCGGTCGTAACGAACCTTGGCCAGCACCGGGTACATCATCACCAACAGACCGAGCGCGATCGGCAGCGAAATGCCGTCGACTTCGACAGCGCTCAGCAGCGATCCAAGAGCCGGTACCGTCCGGCCGAGCAGCAGACCCGCGGCCATGGCCGCGCCGATCCACAACGGCAGCAACCGGTCCAGAGTCGAGAGGTCGGCGACCGCCCCGGGCCGCGTCACGGGCAACATCCCGTCGTCGTGACGACCACGTCGTCAATCTTCAGGGCCGACGAAAGGTGTTGCAATGTCGAGGGAATCACCCAGTAGTACACCCAGGTGCCGCGCCGCTCGCAGTCGATCAGGCCGGCTGAGCGCAACAGTTTGAGATGGTGGGAAATCGTCGGCTGGGAAACATCCAACGTCGTCGAGATCTCACAAACACAGGCTTCGCCGCCCGGGTGGCTGGCGATCTGGCTTAGCAACCGCAGGCGCACCGGGTCGCCGAGCGCTTTGAACATCGTCGCCAACGTCGCGGCTTGCGCATCGTCCAGCGCGGCCACTCCCAGGCCGGGGCGACAATCGACCCGAGTTTGATTCGACATCTGTCTATATAAGCAGATATCGAATCAGTTCGCCAGTGGCCCGGCCAGAGCGTGGTGGACCCTATGTCCAGTAGGGGCTCTTGACGGCCTCCAGGGCCTCGGTGACGTACCGGTCCAGGGGCTGACGATTGGTCGAGCGGCGCACCCATCGCTGGAACGCGAAATCGGCCGCACCGAACGCAAGTTGGATCAACAGCCCGGGGCGCATGTCGGTATCGGGATTGGTGCCCATGCGCGCGGCGATCAGCTTCACCGCGCGTTCCTTGTCAGCCGGGGTGTGGATCGTCGCCTTGTCCAGCAGCCCGGGTGCCACCAGCAGGGCCGCGCGCCACTCCTCGCAATCCGCTCGGTCGAACGACCGGGTCCGCGTCACGATGGCGTTGATCAGCGCGACGTCGGGTGATTCGGAGGCCGGCCGCTTTTCGAGCAGGTTCACGATGGCGGCACCGCCGTGGCGTACGGGGGCCAGCAGCAGTTCTTCCTTGGTCGGCACGTGCCGGAAGAAGGTGCGCGGGGAAACGCCCGCGGCAGTGGCGATCTCCTCGGTGGTGACGGCGTCGTAGCCGCGTTCGACGAACAGCCGGAACGCGGCGCGCCGGATGTCGGCGCGGATCTGTGCGCGCTGTCGATCGCGGAGCGAATCGCCGTCGGCATTCACCGGAAGCAGCCGATCCCGCCGTCGACGTGAATGGTCTGACCGGTGATGAACGTCGCGTCGCTGCCGAGCAGAAACGCCACCAGCGCGCCCACGTCGGTGTGGACGTCACCGATGCGCTTCATCGGAATCCGTCCGACCGCCTTCTCATACTCCTTGGGCGCGAACGACTTCCAGAACTTGACGCCGTCGGACTCGGCGAAGGGGCAGATGACGTTGACGCGGATGTTGTCGCGCCCCCATTCCAGCGCCGCCACCTTGGACAGGCCCCGGACACCCTCCTTGGCGGCGGCATACCCACCCCACTTGGGCTCGCCACCGGTGCCCGTCCCCGAGCCGAGGTTGACGATCGCCCCGCCGCCGGCCTGCACCATCAGCGGGTGCACGGCCTGCATGAGCAGGAAGGTCGCGCGGGGGCCGACGTCGTGGCCCAGCGCGAAGTCCTCGAGGGTGATGTTCACGAATGCCTTGGGCTCATTGGTGGCAATCGCGTTGTTCACCAGGCCGTGCACCGCGCCGAAGGTGTCCACCGCCGCGGCCGCGATCCGTTGCGCGCTGTCCGGGTCGCGCAGGTCGGCGACCAGCTGCTCGGCCGGCCCGAGCGCCTGCAGCTCGCGTGTCGTCGCGACCAGCTTCTCGTCTTGGATGTCGACCAGCAGCACCGAGGCGCCCCGTTCGAGCAGCGCGATGGCGACACCCTTGCCGACGCCTTGGGCGGCGCCGGTGACGATCGCTACATGACCGCTCATCGAATGGGGGTGTGAGTAGGTCACTTGACAGGTCCCATCTGCAGCCGCACGCCGCGGTGCATCTCGTAGGTGCTGCGCGCGCCGGCCGGCAGTTCGATGAACTCGACGGGGGTGCCGTCGGGATCCTTGACGAAAAACATTCGGACGCCGCCGATCTCGAAGGGCGCCTGTTCGGGTGTGTAGCCCGCGGCCACGATGCGGCGGTGAGTGTCGTCGAGGTCGGTCACCGACAGCGCCACGTTGTGAATCCCGGTGAGGGCGGGGCGTGTGGGACCGCTTCCGGAAGGCCTGGCACCCAGGGACAGCAGCTCGACCATCAGCCCGCCCAGCAATCCACCGACCACGCGGCCTTCCTGCTTACGGGCCGCGTGCAACACCGCGTCGAAAGACTCACCGGAGATGAGGCTTTCGAAGACGATCTCCATGCCGAGTGCGTCGCGGTAAAACCTCAGCGCGCGATCCATGTCGGTGACCCCGACGACGAGATGGCAGAACGCGACGTCGCCGAGGACCCTGCCGTTGGTCATGGTGTCTGCGCCGCCAGGTTCGGGGCCGGGCGGCCGGCGAACAACGGCAGGTCCAGATAGGTCTTGATGCCCGGGTCGGCGGCGCAGACGTCGGGGATGGCGTTGATGCAGTGGTTGGCGGTGACCACCACGCCCGGGTTCTTGATCAGCCCCTCGGCGATCGTCTCCGGTTGCAGGCCCTTGAAGGTGAGCCGCACGTCGGGGTCGCCAGTGATCTCGACCTCGAAGCGCTCGCCACGATCCTCGAAACTCCATGGCGGGTCCAGGTTTTCCTCGCCCATCAGCCAGTTGACGGCGGCGGTGATGACCGGCTCGCCGTCGACCAGGGCCTGCCAGCGGAACCGGCGCGCGGCCACCGTGCCCGTGGTGATCGGGAAGGGCTCGTAGTCGATGTCGGCGGTCGCCACGGCGACGTCCTGGATAGTTCTGATGTTGGGATCGATGCGAAAACCTATGTGGTCGGCGATCATCCGCACCGACTGCTTGAAGCCGGCCTCGAGCAGGCCGGCCATCGGGCCCTGCACGGCCTCTTCGGGGGTGCCGCCGAACCCCATGATGTGGCGCACCACATCCGGGGCGTTGTAGGTGCGGATGTCGGAGAACTCCTCGGCGCGGATGTGGGTTATCGCCGACGAGAGCGAGGACAGCATCAGCGGGAAGCGCTCCGTGATGCCGCCGGGGTGAATGCCCGAACCATGCAGTGTCACACCGCTTTCCGTCGCGGCGTCGGCGACAGCCCGGTGCCGGGTGTTGGCCGGATCGGGATAGACCCAGCCGACCGGGGTGACCACGTTCTTTCCTGACCGCAGGATCGCGATGACCTCGTCGTCGTTGGGTATCAGGGGGCTGTACATCACGCAGTCGGCGTCCAGCGCGAGGATCTCGTCGATGCTCGAGGTGGCGGTTACCCCGAGGGCTGCTGTGCCGATGATCCGTCCGACGTCGAGGCCGTTCTTGCTCGCGCTGTGTACCCAGCACCCGACCAGCTCGAGCTGCGGATGGTTGAGCACGCATGCGATCGCGGCCTTGCCGACGCCTCCGGTGGCCCACTGGATGACACGAAGCTTGCTACCCACCGAGGACCTCCCGGATTGCCCTTTACACACCGCCGACTGGATGGCACGGTATGACCCCATGGCAGTGACTGTCAACTACCGGCTGGAGGGTCTATAGATGGGCGTGCTCGACGGGATGGTCGCGATCGTCACCGGAACCAGTCGCGGCGTGGGTGTCGGTATCGCCCACGAACTGCTGCGCGCGGGCGCCACGGTCATCGGCTGCTCGCGCGCGCCGCTGGACACCATCCCCGGCATCGAGCCGGAGTGGGCAGCGCGTGCCTCGCAACAGGTCTGCGACCAAGGGGACATCCGGTCGATCGACTCCTTCGTCGCCGATGTCGTGGCCACCCATGGCCGGCTCGACATCTTGGTGAACAACGCCGGCGGCACCGTTCCGGCGCCGCACGCGGAGTCCATTCCCCGACTCGTGCAACGCATTCAGGGCGCGCCGCCCAGCGACGACGAATTCGAGCGGACCGCGCTGTTCCATGCCTTCGCGGTGCAGATGAACCTGATCAGCCCGCTCTGGTTCGCCATTCGCGCGTACCGGCAGATGTCGACCCAGGACGGCACCGGCTGCGTCATCAACATCTCCAGCGGGGCCGGGCACCCGGCGGGCTCGCCGACGCTGGTCTCCTACGGCGCCGCCAAGAGCGGACTGAACCACCTCACCCGGTCGCTGGCCGAGGAGTGGGGGCCGAAGGTTCGGGTCAACTGTGTGGCGCTGGGCCCGACGATGACGGAGAACTTCCGGTCGTTCGTCCTGCCCAAGGACGACCCGACCGGCGAAAAGTATTTCGCCGCAGTGCCGTTGCGGCGCGCGGGGGAGCCCGCGGAGGTAGGCCGCGTCTGCGTGTTCCTCGCGGGCGGGGAGGCGGATTTCGTCAACGGCACAACCGTCGAATGCGACGGCGGCATGCTGCCCGGCGTCCTCTACGACGCGGGCCTGAAGACCATCACCGATCTGCTCTAGCCACTCGACTGCCCAGGCCGGCACGAGCTGCGCGCCGCAGTGAACTAGGGTGCCGGCACCTGCTCGGGAATGTCCCTGAGGTGCCAAGGCCCACCGCCGAGCAACGCCAGCTCCTGATGATGGTGTTGCTCGATGGTGGTGCGGTGGCTGACGCTGATGACGATGCACTCCGGGAGCTCGGTGCGTAACAGGTTGTACAGCAAGAACTCCAGCGCTTCGTCGACGGCCGACGTGGCCTCGTCGAGGAACACCGCCTTGGGTCTGACGGCGAGCACGCGGGCGAACGCGATGCGTTGCTGCTCCCCGGGCGACAGCACCTTGGCCCAGTCCTGGACTTCATCGAGGCGGGCCACCAGGCTGGGCAAAGCGACCCGCGTCAACACGTCCCGCAGGGTGTCGTCGGCGATGTCACCGGCCGCGGCCGGGTAAGACACCACTGCGCGCAGATTACCCAGCGGGACATAGGGCAACTGCGACAGGAACATCACCTGGTTGTCCCCGTCGGGGCGGCGCAGGGTGCCCGAGGCGTACGGCCATAGCTGCGCCATCGTCCGCAGCAGCGTCGTCTTACCGCTGCCCGACTTTCCGGTGATGACCAGGGCGTCGCCGGGGACCAGCCGCAGATCGAGCGGCTCGATCAGTTGGGCGCCGGCCGGGGTGCGGACCTCGACATCGGCGAACTCGACCGAACCGTCGACGCTGGAGGCCATTGTCAGCGAGGGCAATTCGCGCGCCTGGGCGTTGGCTTCGACCAGCCCGTGCAGGCGGATGATAGAGGCACGGTAGCTGGCAAACCGGTCGTAGGCGTTGCGGAAAAACGACAGCGAGGTTTCGATGTGGGCGAACGCCTTGGCCGACTGCATCACGCCACCGAACTTGATGGTGCCTGCGAACAGCCGCGGCGCCTGCACGATGAACGGCAGCGGGTTGATCACCTGTGTCACCGTGACATTCCAGCCGAGGAAGCCGATGGTGCGCCGCACGTAACCGCGGTAGTTGGCGATCGCTGCGTCGAACCGGGTCGACAGCTCGTTGCGTTCGGCCCGCTCGCCGCGGTAGAAGCCGACCGCCTCGGCGGCGTCGCGCAGGCGCACCAAGGCGTATCGGAAGGCGGCATTGCGCATTTCGTTGCGGAAGCTGAACCGGGTCAGCGGATGGCCGATCCAGAAGGCGACGATCGTCGCGATCAGGACATGGACGAGCGCCGCCCAGAACAGCGCCTTGGGTATGGAGATCCCGAGCAGGTGCACCGTGCCGGACAGCTGCCACAGAATTACCCCGAAGGACACGACCGTGACCACAGAGTCCACGGCGCCGAAGAGGAGCTTGCTGGTGGAGCCGTTGGACGGATGATTCCCGCCGCCGCCGGACCCGGCGGTGAAAATGTCGACGTCCTGCTGGATGCGTTGGTCCGGGTTGTCGATGGTCGCGTCGATGAACCGGCTTCGGTAGTAGGCCCGCTCGTCGAGCCAGTCGGCCGTGAGCCGGTCGGTGAGCCAGATCCGCCAGGCGATGACGAAGCGTTGCGTCAGATACAAATCCGCCATGGCCCGGATCACGTGCAGCGTCGCGAGGACGCAGAAGATCCAGATGGCCATCCAGAAGCCGTGAATGCCGGAGTCCCGCACCGCTACGTTTCCCGCGCCGGCGCCCTGGAACGCGGTCTGCAGCGCGGAGTACAGGTCGTTGCTGTAATAGCTGAGCAGCACGTTGATCCGCACCGCGATCATCACCGACAGCAGCAGCACGCCGAACAACGCCCAGACCCCGACGCTGCGTCGGCCGGTGAAGTACGCGCCGGTGATGCGCCAGAACTGGGCTCCCCACACGGTGAACCGGGCGGCCGCGACACCGAAGAGGAGCAGGCAGACCGCGCTGATCGCCCAGGTTTCGGCGATCCATCGCAACGACGGAAGCAACTCGTTGCTCCAGTCGATCGACGGCGTGAATTTGTCCATGCCAGGAAGCCTCCCGTGCCGTGCAACAGCCGTTTTCGGCGATCAGCCGTTGTGCGCGAAGGTACCGCCGGATCTTTGCGGATCGCGCCGGAATGGGTCGAATTGACATCTGGAACTGACGGTGCCCGCCGACAGTCAGAGCTTGTAACCGATGGCACGCAATAGGTCGTGGCGCTCCGACACGTCCCGGTCGGTCTCCACGCCGACCGGCGTCTGCCCGTCGACCACTCCCACGATGCCGCGGCCACGCGGGGTCACCGCGACAATGACATCGACCGGATTCGCTGTGGCGCAGTAGATTCCGCAGACTTCGGGCACTGCCTTGACGGGATTCAGCACGTTGACGGGGAAACCCTCCCGCAGGAAGATCACGAAACTGTGCCCAGCCGCGATTGCGCGCGCGGTGTTGGTCGCGAGTTCGATCAGCTCGGGATCGTTGCCGGAGTGGCGAACCAACCGCGGTCCGGATGCCTCACAGAACGCCAGGCCGAACCGCAACGTCGCGCTCACCCCGGCGAGGGCCTCGTGCAGGTCTTCGACGGTCTTGATGAAGTGAGCCTGGCCGATGATCACGTTGACGCCTTCCGGCTTGTCAACGCCCACCACGTCCCACGACACCGTCGTCGTCACCCACCCATGGTCCCATGGCGATCGGCAGTTGGCGATCGGCTCGAGAGGCGGAACGACGATCTTGGCCAAACGGGCCGACCACGGGGTCTAATTGACGAATGGCACTGATGAGCCCGACTGATGCGGTCTTTCTGCTGGGCGAATCACGCGAGCACCCGATGCATGTCGGTGGCCTGCAGCTCTACCAGATCCCGCCGGGTGCCGGCCCGGGTTTCGTCCGGGATCTGTACGACCGGTTGATCGCTCAGCGGGATCTGCAGCCCACGTTTCTCAAGCATCCCGCGACGTTGGTCGGCCCCATCGCGAACCTGGGTTGGACCTACGACAAGGACATCGACATCGACATCGATTATCACGTCCGGCGCTCGGCGCTGCCGTCGCCCGGGCGAGTGCGCGAGCTGCTGGAGATTACTTCGCGCAGGCACAGCAGCCTGCTCGATCGCCACCGTCCGCTGTGGGAGGCCCACATCATCGAGGGCTTGAAAGACGGTCGGTTCGCGGTCTACACGAAGATGCACCACGCGCTCATCGACGGCGTCTCGGCCTTGAAGCTGTTGCAGCGCGCGCTGTCGACCGATCCCGACGACACCGAGATCCGCGCGCCCTGGACCCTGCCCAAACCCCGTCGGCAGTCCGCGCCGTCGTCTCGGTGGGGTGCGCTGCTGCGCATCGCGGGATCCGTTGCTGCACTTGCCCCGTCGACGATTTCACTGGCGCGTGCGGCGCTGTTCGAGCAGCAACTCACGCTGCCGTTCGGGGCCCCGTGCACCATGTTGAACGTCAAGATCGGTGGCGCGCGTCGCTGTGCGGCGCAGTCCTGGTCGGTGGAACGCATCAAGAACTTCAAGCGCGCCGCGGGGGTGACCCTCAATGACGTTGTCCTGGCGATGTGTTCGGGCGCTCTGCGCTATTACCTGCTGGAGCACGATGCGCTGCCGGAGGCACCGCTGCTCGCGATGGTCCCGGTGAGCCTGCGGCGGGAAGACGAGGCGGACGCGGGGGGCAACCTCGTGGGTGCCATCCTGTGCAATCTCGCCACCGACGTCGAAGATCCCGGCAAGCGGCTGGAGATCGTCAGCGAGTCGGTGTACAAGAACAAGACGGTTTTTTCCCAACTGCCCCGAATCCAAGCGCTCGCGCTGTCGGCGATGAACATGAGTGCGGTGGCCTTGGCCACGGTGCCGGGCTGGGTGTCGTCCACCTCGCCGCCCTTCAACTTGGTCATCTCCAACGTGCCGGGACCCCAACAGCAGATGTATTACGGCGGCGCCCGGCTAGACGGCAGTTACCCGCTGTCGGCGATCCTGGACGGCCAGGCCCTGAACATCACCCTGGTCAGCAACGCCGGAATGGTGGATTTCGGGCTGGTCGGCTGCCGGCGCAGCGTGCCGCATCTGCAAAAGCTGCTGGTGCACCTGGAGACCTCGCTCAAGGACCTCGAACGCGCCGCCGGAGTCTGAGGAATCGATGCCCAAGCTCAGCGCCGGTGTGCTGCTGTACCGGGCCCGCGGCGGCGTCGTCGAAGTCCTCATCGCCCACCCGGGCGGCCCGTTCTGGGCGCGCAAGGACGACGGGGTCTGGTCGATTCCGAAAGGCGAGTACTCCGACGGCGACGACGTCTGGGCGGCCGCCCAACGAGAGTTTTTCGAGGAGCTCGGGCTGCCGGTGCCGGACGGGGCGCGCACCGAGATCGCTGCGCTGAGGCAACCCAGCGGCAAGGTGGTCACCGTCTTCGCCGTCGCGGGTGACCTCGACATCGCCGAGGCGCGCAGCAACACCTTCGAGCTGGAGTGGCCGAGAGGCTCGGGCCGACTGCGGGAGTTCCCCGAAGTCGATCGCGTCGCCTGGCTGCCGGTGGCGCAAGCCCGCGCCAAGCTGCTGAAGGGGCAACGCGCGTTTCTCGACCGATTGATGGCGCTCCCGGAGTTGGCGGACTACACGGAGGGCTCGTGAGCCGGGCCGGCAGCACAGGCACAATGGGGGCATGACGACTGCGCCCGCCGAGCAGGCCGAAGCACAAGGCTTGTTGCTGCATTTCCTGGACTCCGCTAACCGGGCCGACCCGTACCCGCTGGCAGCGCAGTTTCGTGACCGCGGACCGCTGCTGCTGCCCGATGCGCATCTCGCCGTCTTTTCGGCCTATCGAGACTGCGACGAGGTCCTGCGCCATCCGTCGTCGAGCAGCGACCGGATGAAATCGACGCGCGCTCAAGAGCAGGTCAAGGCGCAGCTGCGGGAACTCGCCGAGGCCGGTGCCCCGCCGCCCCCGCAAGTGCCGCCGGGGTTTCTGTTCCTCGATCCCCCCGATCACACGCGGCTGCGCAAGCTGGCCGGCAAGGCGTTCGCACCCAAAGTGGTGAGCGCGCTGGGGCCCGATATCACCGGGCTGGTGGCCGGACTGCTCGACCGCATCGCCGAAAATGGCCGGTTCGACGTGGTCGACGATTTCGCGTATCCGCTGCCGGTAGCGGTCATCTGCCGGCTGCTCGGGGTGCCACTCGAAGACGAGCCACAATTCAGTCACGCATCGGGACTGCTCGCGCAGGCCCTGGATCCGTTTGTCACCTTCACGGGCTCGCCCTCCGACGGTCTGCAGGAGCGCCTCGACGCCGGAACGTGGCTGCGGAATTACCTGCACGGCCTCATCGAGCGGCGACGCTCGCGGCCCGGTGACGACCTGATGTCGCGGCTAATCGCCGTGGAGGAGTCCGGCGATCAGCTGACCGAGGAGGAGATCGTTTCGACCTGCGTGCTGTTGCTGGTCGCCGGTCACGAAACTACGGTCAACCTGATCGGTAACGCCGTCCTGGCGATGCTGCGCCAGCCGTCGCAGTGGGCGGCGCTGGGTGCCGATGCCAACCGGGCCGCCGCCGTCATCGAGGAGACCCTGCGGTACGACCCGCCGGTGCAGATGGTGGGCCGAATCGCGCTGCACGACATGGTGATTGGAGGTGTCGAGGTGCCCGCCGGGGACATGATCATGCTGCTGCTGGCGGCGGCACATCGCGACCCGGCCGAGTTCACCCGACCCGACGCCTTCGATCCCGATCGGGAAACGTTTCGGCACTTGGGCTTTGGTCGTGGTGCGCACTATTGCCTGGGCGCGCCGCTGGCGCGGTTGGAGGCCGGCGCGGCGCTGTCGGCATTGACGGCGCGTTTCCCTAACGCGCGGCTGGACAGCGAACCCGTATACAAGCCCAACGTCACCTTGCGCGGCTTGTCGGCCCTGACGGTCGCGATCTAGATCTTCAAATAGCCTTTGTCGGCCGGGATTTGGGCGGCGGTGAGCAACGACGACGCATCGCTGGCCAGCCACACCACGATGTCGGAGATCAGGTCGGGGGCGGCCAGCGACTCGGTGGGCAGCGCGCCCGGTGAGAAGCTGTAGATGTAGGTCGGATGGTCCTGGAAGACCTGGTACATCGACAAGTCGTTGCCCATCGGGGTGTCGGTGCCGTACGGGTGTACGGAGTTGACCCGGATGCCGTACTCGCCGAGCTCGACGGCCAGCGAGTTGGTGAGGCCGACGACGCCGAACTTGGTGGCGCAGTAGTGGCCACAGCCCGGGACGGCCTTGATTCCGGCTGCCGAGCTGATGTTGATGATGGACCCCCCGTTACCGGCGGCGATCATCGCGGGGACGGCGGCCTTCATGGTGTTCCATAGCCCGGTCAGGTTGGTGTCGAGGGTCTCCTGCCACTGTTGGGCCGAAATCTCCCACACCCGGCCCCAATTGAGGACGCCGGCGTTGGCCACGACGATGTCGAGGCGACCGAACTGCTCGATCGCGTTCGCTACGATCCGCTGCTGGCCGGCCAGGTCGCGGACGTCGATCTCCGCGGCGAGCATCTTGCGGCCCTCACCTTCGACGAGGTTGACGGTCTCGGCAAGGTCTTGGGGCTCGGCCGGGGGATAGCCGTTGCTCTCGGCGACCGGCGCGCAGGCATCGATCGCGACGATGTCGGCGCCGGCCCGGGCCAGCCGGATGCAATGCGAGCGACCCTGTCCCCGGGCGGCCCCGGTGACGTAGGCGACCTTGCCGGCGAGCGGGGCGAGGGGATCGGTCATTCCGGTGGCTCCTTTGCATGCAACGGTGTCCCTGAAACTAGCCCAGGCCGGGCACGATGTCGCCCAAACTGAAAGTCAGCGGCTGCTCGAGTTGCTCGTAGGTGCATGAGCGCGGGTTGCGGTCCGGGCGCCACCGGTTGAATTGCGCGGTGTGGCGGAACCGCCGGCCCTCCATGTGGTCGTAGCGGACCTCGACCACCCGCTCGGGTCGCAGCGGGACGAACGACAGATCCTTGCCTGCGTTCCACCGCGAGTATTCGTTCTTGCGCGGGGTGCGCTCGCCGGCCTGATGCGCGGCCCAATTCCACGGATGGTCGTCGAAATCGGAGACCAGCGGCTGCAATTCGGTGAACAGTCGCCGGCGTTCGGCCATCGGGAAGGCGCCGATGACGCCGACCGAGGCGAGCTGACCGTCGTCCTGGTACAGCCCGAGCAGCAGCGACCCTATGGCGTCACCGCCGGACTTGTGCACGCGGTACCCGGCTACCACACAGTCGGCGGTGCGTTCGTGCTTGATCTTGAACATGATTCGCTTGTCCGGCTGGTAGGTGATAGTCAGCGGCTTGGCGACGACGCCGTCGAGCCCGGCGCCCTCGAACTCGGAGAACCACAGCTGCGCCAGTTCGAGATCCGTGGTGGCCGGGGTGAGGTGTATCGACGGTCCCGAGTCGGCCAGGGCGTCGACCAGGGCGGCGCGGCGCTCGGTGAACGGCCGCCGGGTGTAGTCGTCGTCGCCCAGGGCCAGCAGGTCGAACACGATGAACGCCGCCGGCGTGTGTTCGGCGAGCGTGCGCACTCGCGACGCGGCCGGGTGGATGCGCTGCTGCAGCGCCTCGAAATCCAGGCCGTGGTCGGTGGCGATCACGATCTCGCCGTCGATCACGCACCGCCGCGGCAGCTCGGCCTGCACCGCCGCGACCAGCTCGGGAAAGTAGCGGGTCATCGGCTTTTCGTTGCGGCTGCCCAGCTCGACATCGTCGCCGTCCCGGAAGCAGATCGACCGGAACCCGTCCCACTTCGGCTCATAGGACGCATCCGGCGGGATCGTCTTGACCGACTTGGCCAACATCGGCGAAACCGGCGGCATGACGGGTAGGTCCATAGCCCGATTGTGCTGGAATTTCTCCTATGGCTGCTGCAGCGGTAGAGGTCGACGTCGACGGCATCGCGGTGCGTGTCACCAATCCGGACAAGGTCTACTTCCCTGAGCTGGGATCGCAGGGCACCAAGGGACGACTGATCGAGTACTACCGGGCCGTGGCGTGCGGCCCGATGCTGGACGCGCTGCGGGACCGGCCCACCCACTTGCAGCGGTTTCCGGACGGGATCGACGGCGAGGAGATCTACCAGAAGCGGGTGCCACAGCATCATCCCGACTATCTGGAAACCTGCCGGGTGACCTTTCCGTCGGGCCGGACCGCGGACGCGTTGCGGGTGACCCATCCGGCGGCGATCGTATGGGCCGCGCAGATGGGCACGGTCACGCTGCATCCCTGGCAGGTGCGCTGCCCCGATACCGAGCACCCCGACGAGCTTCGTATCGACCTGGATCCGCAACCCGGCGTCGGCTTCGAGCAGGCCCGTACGCTCGCCGTCGACGTGCTGCGGCCATTGCTCGACGAACTCGGCTTGGTCGGCTACCCGAAAACCTCCGGCGGCCGCGGCATCCATGTCTTCCTGCGCATCGCCACCGACTGGGATTTCATTCAGGTGCGCCGGGCCGGCATCGCGCTGGCGCGGGAGGTGGAGCGGCGCGCCCCGGAGGCGGTGACCACGTCGTGGTGGAAGGAGCAGCGTGGCGAGCGCATCTTCATCGACTTCAACCAGAACGCGCGCGACCGCACCATGGCGTCGCCGTATTCGGTGCGGCGCACCCCGATTGCGACGGTGTCGATGCCGCTGACGTGGGCCGAACTCGCCGGTGCCGAGCCCGACGAGTACACGATGGCGACCGTGCCCGATCTGGTGCAGTCCCGCGAAGATCCTTGGGCGGCAATGAATTCGGTTGCCCAGTCGATCAGTCCGCTGCTGGAGATGGTCGAGGCGGACGAAGCGCGCGGCCTGGGTGATATGCCCTACCCGCCGAACTATCCGAAGATGCCGGGCGAACCCAAGCGGGTGCAGCCGAGCCGGGACACCGACAAGAACACGTGACGGGCGGGCCGGCCGTCACGAGTGAGCCCGGTATTACTTGGCGGCATACAGATCGGAGTCGGCGGCCGCAAGCAGCGCGGCGATCTCGGCGTCCGCCCCGCTCGCGGACGCGACGCCGATGCTGGTCCCTGGCGTGTACGCCCGTATGTCCGCGACGAACCGATCCACCGCCCTCGGTGCAGCCCCCGCGGGCTCCGCCAGGCACACGGCGAACTCGTCACCACCGAGCCTGGCCAACACGGCGTCGCGGGGTGCCATGGTGCGCCAGGACTCGGCGCGGCTGACCAGGTGTTGATCGCCGGCGAGGTGCCCCGCGGAGTCATTGATCTTCTTGAAGTGGTCGATATCGAGCGCGATGACAGTGAGGGTCAGCGCGCTGGAGCGGGCCCGCGCCAGCAGGTTGGTCGTCGCGATCTCCCACCCCGCTCGGTTCAGCACGCCGGTCAGCGGGTCAGTGCAGGCCGCACCAACCAAGGCCTGCATCAGGACGCCGAACGCCTCGGCGGCCCCGACGATCGCGATCGTGAAGATCAGGTAGTCGATGTACAGCTTGTGAAACGGCGCGACCGCGAGGGCGACCACCGACGCCACGGTGAGCACGATCACCAGAGCCACGCCGAGGCGCGGCGGGTAGAACGCCCGCAGATACATCGCCAAGAACATCGGCGCGATCAGGCAGGCGAACTCGGCGGTGATGGCGACGTGGAAGGCCATCACCACAGGTGTAGCCGCCATGGCGGCGGCTGTCGCGGGCGCGGTCCGGCCAGGCTGGACGGCCAACCAGGCCAGCGCCCCCAGGCCGAGGCCGATCGCGACGATGCCGCCGAGGTGGTTGGCCCGCGACCCCGGGTGGAGCAACACACTGAACACCACGCCGTACAGGTAAAGGAACGTCGTCGCGGCCAAGTAGATCCGCAGCAACCGGGTCTGATGCGCGCTGTAAAAGCCGCTGCCGGCATCGGCGCTCAATCGCGGTCGACGGGTGGCGCGACTGCCGAGGTGGCGTGCGAGGCTAAGAGGCATCCGTCAACTTCCCGGTACTGCGGCCCCCGCTTCGCCAATTCTGACATCGCGGTTTCGGAGGCGCTCGCCGGGATTACCGAATGCGCCTCCGCAAATTCTTACGCGCTGTTGGATCAATAGCGAGACCACGGCGTCGGCGGCCAGGAGTAACGATGGACATTATCGACGCGCAGGTGCACGCGAACATGCTGGGCACCGATGTCGCGCTGGCGATCATGGACGCGTTGGGCATCCAGGCGGCGGTGTTCGACGAATTCGAAAGCGCCAACGAAGACGGCACCCTGCGCCCGGGGTACCGCTTGTGCAATGGCTCCTTTCGCAACGTAGGACCCAACGCCGAGGCGGCCGCGTTGCAACACCCGGACCGGTTCGCCTTCCTGATGCGAGTGGACCCGACGGACCCCGGCCTCGAGTCGTGGATCGAGACGCTGACCGCCGCCCCCGGATTCAAGGCACTCCGCGCGACGGTCTTCACGCCCGCCGAGGGAGCGGTATTCGAGCGCGGCGAGCACGACCGGCTCCTGTGGGCCGCCCAATCGCACAACCTGCCCGTATTCGTCACGTGCCCGGGCCGGGTTCCGTATTTGACGCCTTACGTCGAACGTTTTCCGGGTGTCCAGTTCGTGGTGGACCATTGCGGTGTGGCATTCGACGCGCCGCCCGGCCAGGGCTCGATTGACGAGGCTTTGAAGCTGGCCCGCTATCCCAACGTCGCCTACAAATGGGCGCACGCCGCGTCCTTTCTTTCCACGGAGCCGCACCCGTTTGCCGATCTCGAGCCGAAATTACGCGGCGCGGTCGATGCTTTCGGGGCCAACCGCGTGATGTGGGCCAGCGATTACACGATGACGCGGCACCGTGCGAATTGGGCAGAGACCCTATTCAGCATTCGTGATTCCCCCTCACTGTCCGACGAAGAGAAGGCGTGGATTCTGGGGCGCACCGCACGGCAGATCCTGAACTGGCCGCCGCCGCAGGCCTAACAGGGCTGGGCCACAACCTCCGGTTGCTGCAGCGGAACCCGGCTCTTGGCGAACGGGCGCAGGTTCGGGCTCGCCAGGAAGCCGAACAGGGTTCCGGTCAGTCCGCCGGCGACCGCCTCGACCGTGGGCCCGCACAGCACGAAGTACACGAATGCGACGGCGACCAGGAACAGCCCGCTGTGCAGGGGCGTCCAGCGCGCCAGGGACGGCAGCCGGAAGGACAAACCGATGCCGAGCAGCAGCGCCAGCACGTGACCGATGGTGGTGAAGTCCATGCTCAGCGCCGCCGTCACCGCAACGCCGAGCCACCAGCCCGCCCACATGGCGCGCCAGCGCGACGGGATCGACGCGGTCAACGCGCCAAGCACACTCACCGCGCCATAACTCACGCCCACGTCCGTCGCGTGCGCGATGGAGGTGGGCAGCCAGCCGGCTTGCACGGCGAAGGTCAGCCAGATCGCGACGAGCAGAGTCGCACCCACGTGGCCCACCGCGAAGGCGAGAAGCAAACCCCGTCCGCGCCAGATGAGTTCGCCCAGCGCCAGCAGGCAGACCAGACCGGGCAGCCACGCGGCGATGTTGTCGCCGTCGCTGACGAAGGCGCTACCAACGAGCGTGCTCAGGCGCCCATGCGACAAGTTGTGCAGGTTGGTGCTCATTTGGCTCACGACGACTTCGCGTGTGGCCGAACCGAATTGCGACAGGGTGATCGCGACAGTGACGAGTGCCACCGCGTAAAGCGCCGTCACGCGAAGCGAAGCCGCGTGCGACAGCACGCGGGCAACGGCTCTCGCCCAACGGTTTTCAACGCTCAACACCGCACTCTCACCTTCACGTCCGCAACTAACAGAGCCAACGGGTGCGCCCGAAACGCATATTCCCCATCTGACTGCTCGGTAACCACGTCCGAACAGCGTCATGCCTCCACAATGCGGGCCGAACCCGCATGCAACAGCGCTTTTAACGAAGCCTTCACACACAGGCGGCAAATCTTCACAGATTTTGCGCAGGTCACAGCGCGCCGCGTCCGTCGCACTTATTCGAGACCCGCCGGGGTGAAGGGGACGTTATCCGGGGCGGCGTGGCGAGCGGCCAACAGCGCCCGCGCGGTGTCTCCGATCGGGATACGCAGTGGTAGTTGTGGCTTTTCGGCGGCGTCGGCGACCTCCGCAGCGACCTGCTCGGGGGTGATGATGCCGGCGCGCGGACCGCCGCCGCGCAGGATGGCGGTAAACGGGTCGTCGGGCAAGGTGTACGTCGTGACGTCGTCCAGCGCGCCGGAGGCGCGACGTGGCCGCCGCGTAGCCCTCCTCGAGCATGATCTGGCTCGTGGCGGCCACCAGCAAGTCGCGCGTCGTCGAGTCACGCGCCTTGGGTCGTCCGGATGCCGTCACACTGTGGTCCTATCACGCGGCGGGTTCGGCGTGCCCGAGCAGTGGTCGGACAGGAAAAGCGTTGATTAGCCGAGGTTTTCGACCCTAGATAGCGCGGCGTTCGATATTCAAGGTCCGTTACTTGACCGTCGTCCGGGCGGGGTGATAGGCATGGGAAGCCCAAATCGCTGGGCGATCGCTCAGGAAGGTGGGTGCGGGTTTGGTTGCCAAGACGGCTGTGGTGACCGGTGGTGCATCGGGAATCGGCCGCGCCGTCGCCGAACGATTGCGCCGCGACGGACTCCGGGTGGCCGTCATCGATCGTTCCCCCACCGACGACGAATTCGGCTACCTTGCTGACGTCACCGACCGCGCGCAGGTGGACGCCGCCGTCTCGGCGATCCGCGAGGCGCTCGGCCCGATTCTGGTGCTGGTCAACGCGGCCGGGGTGGAAGGCTTCAAGAAGTTCCTGGACATGTCGTTTGCCGATTGGACCAGGGTGATCAACGTCGACCTGCACGGCGTCTTCCACACCACTCAGGCGGTGCTGCCCGACATGGTGGAGGCGGGGTGGGGACGCATCGTCAACATCTCGTCGTCGAGCACCCACTCCGGGCAGCCGTTCATGGCCCACTACGTGGCAGCCAAGTCGGCCGTCAACGGGCTGACCAAGTCGCTGGCTCTCGAATACGGCCCGAGCGGCATCACCGTCAACGCCGTACCGCCGGGATTCGTCGACACCCCGATGCTGCGCAGCGCCGAGCGGCGCCACCTGCTCGGCGGCACCGTGGTGGAGCACATCGCGCGCACGCCGGTCCGGCGGGTCGGCCGGCCCGAGGACATCGCGGCCGCGTGTGCCTTCTTCGTCTCCGACGAGGCCGGCTACATCACCGGCCAGATCCTCGGCGTCAACGGCGGTCGAAACACCTAGCGGGGGAACATGTACGAGAGAGACGAACTCTTCATCGACGGCAAGTGGGCGGCACCGCAATCCGAGTCGGTCATCGTGGTGGTGTCGCCGCACAGCGAAGCGGTGATCGGCCGCGCCGCGTGCGCGGGACCCATGGATGTGAATCGGGCTATCGGGGCCGCCCGGGCCGCCTTCGATACCGGGCCGTGGCCGCGCATGCGGCCGGCCGAACGCGTCGAGGCGCTGGGCCGGCTGGCCGCGATCTATCAGGAGCGCCGGGCCGAGATGGCCGAGCTGATCTCCGCGGAGATCGGGGCTCCGATCAGCTTCGCCAAAATGGCGCAGGTGCGCCTGCCGTTGACCATGATCTCGGTTTTTTGCGGCCTGGCGGCCGATTACCAGTGGTCCCAAGAGCGACTGGGATTGTACGGCAACAACATTCGGATCGCCAAGCGGCCGGTGGGAGTCGTCGCCGCGATCGTCCCGTGGAACATGCCGCAGTTCCTCACCGTGACCAAGGTGGTGCCGGCGCTGCTGGCGGGATGTTCGGTGGTACTCAAGCCCGCGCCGGAGTCGGTGCTCGACGCGCAGTTGCTGGCCGAGCTGGTCGCCGCGGCCGATCTACCTCCCGGTGTGCTCAACGTGGTGCCCGGCGGCCGCCAGGTCGGCGAACTTCTGGTCAGCCACGGCGGTGTGGACAAAGTGTCGTTCACCGGCTCCACCGCGGCCGGACGCCAGGTCGCCCGCGCGTGCGCCGACGGACTCAGGCAGGTGAGCCTCGAATTGGGCGGCAAGTCCGCGGCGGTCGTGCTCGACGACGCCGACCCCGCGGCGACGGCCACCGGGATCCAGATGGCCAGCCTGGCCAACAGCGGACAGGTGTGCAACGCGCTCAGCCGCATCCTCGTGCCCGAGTCACGCAAGGACGAATTCGTCGACGCGCTGGCGGCCGGGATGCAGGCGATGACGGTGGGCGACCCGGCGGACCCTGACACCCAGATCGGTCCGCTGGTGGCACAGCGCCAACAAGAGCGTGTACGCGGCTACATCGAATCGGGCGAAAGCGAGGGAGCCCGCCTGGTGATCGGTGGTGCGGACATGCCCGACGGCCTCGAAACCGGTTGGTACGTAAGGCCGACGCTGTTCAGCGAGGCAAGCAACGACATGCGGATCGCCCGTGAGGAGATCTTCGGCCCGGTGCTGACCGTCATCTCCTACCGCGACGAAGACGAGGCGATCCGGATCGCCAACGATTCCGAGTACGGTTTGGCCGGTTCGGTGTTCACCGCCGACGTCGAGCGCGGCTACGGCGTCGCGGCCCGGGTACGGTCCGGTACCTTCGGGGTCAACGAGGGCTACATCATGGATCCGGCGGCGCCCTTCGGGGGTGTCAAGAACAGCGGCTACGGTCGTGAACTCGGGCCCGAGGGCATCGACAGTTACACGGTGAGTCAATCGATTTCGGTTGCCGCCGGGCACTGATCACAACTTCTTGACCCCTTGCACGATCCGGCCGAACGCCTGCGCCGACGCAAGCCCCTTGCGCAGGCTGCGCTGCAACATGCTCAGATTGGCCAGCACGGCGTAGCGGACTCCGTTGTCCCGCCACTGCGCGACCTGGTCGACGACTTCATCGGGGGTGCCGCACAGCGCCGAGTCCCTGATCACCTCCGGCGGGATGGCGGCCGTGTGGGACAAGGCGGCCTGTTCGTCTATGCCGGAGGGCAGGATGTCCTGCGCGCCCGAAAAGCCCGCTCCCAGTGGATGTTGCAAACCGTGGCGGCCGAAGACCTCGTCGGGCGAGTTCAGGCCGAAGGCCCGGACCATTCTGGAGTCGAGCGCCTCGTCGACGTCCTCGTGGGTGCGGCCGGTGACGACGAACAGCTGGATCGCCGGGAGGATAGCCATGGGGTCGCGGCCGGCGTCCGAGGCGGCGGACCGGACGGCATCCAGTCGCTGCTTGTAGTCCACCGGCCGGTGCGCGAAGGCGGGATAGTAGGCGTCGGCGTAGCGCCCGGCGGCGCGCAGCATCCGGGGCCCGTGGGCCGCGATCCAGATCTCGGGCCAGTTCCCCCGATAGGGCGGCAGATCGAACAGGGCATCGCGCAGCGGAAAGAACGGCGAGTCCCGGTTGACCAGCTCGCCACCCGAGTTCCACAGCGCGCGAATGGTGGCCATCGCCTCCTCGAAACGCGCGACCGGTTTGGACCAGTCAACGCCGTAGGGCTCGTTGCCCTCGCGTTCACCGGGGCCGATGCCCAAGATCGCCCGCCCGCGGGTGAGCAGGTGCAGCGTCGCGGCCGCCTGCGCGGTGACGGCGGGATTGCGGCGGCCGGTGTCGGTCACTCCGACGCCAAGGCGTAGCCGGCCGAGCCGGTGGCGACCGGAGAGGTGCCCGAGCATGGTCCAGGGTTCCATTGCGGCGTCGATGGTCGGCATGATTCTCGTTGCACCGCAATACTTTTGCTTCCACAACGAGCGCGGGAACAACTGGTTGAGGTGGTCGGGAACCCAGAACGAGTCCACGCCCCTGGCGACCGCGCTGAAGTAATCGGCCCGGGTGAACACCTCGGCCGACGGCCGGGACGCAATAATCGGGTCCATCACACCCACACGAAAATCGCCCACGGTTGCCCCTTTCGGCCGTGTTTGCTGCGCGCATCAGACTATCCGGATAACGAGGGGATCGCGTCCGCCGACGTTTGCCATCCTGCCGCTCGGGGCACATGCTGTGCCATACCGACCCATCGGACGAGAAGGCGAGAAATCGTGGCTGCCAGTTTCTCCGACGTCATCAAGTCGAAGTACCTGCTGTTGACGACGTTCACCAAAGACGGCCGCCCGAAGCCGACCGCCATCTGGGGAGTCCCCGACGGCGACACGCTCCTGGTGATCACCGACGACGGGTCGTGGAAGACGAAGCGGATCAACAACACGCCCAGGGTGACGATCGCCAAGAGCGGGTCGTTGGGCAAGAAGAAGAGCGACGAGGTCGAGGGCATCGCCCGGGTGCTGCCCAGGTCCGAGACGCGGCGCGTCTACAACGCGGTGCTCAAGCGGTACTGGTATCACGCGCCGTGGTTCTACGTGCACTCGATCGTGCGCGGCGGCATCGACAAGGTGCACGTCGGCCTGGAGATCAAACCGGGCACCTGACGACACCATCGAGGCGCTAGCCGCCGGCGCGCAGCGCCTCGATGGTGTCGGCCACCGTTTCATAGGGATCCCGATAGACGACGCCGAGGTCGCGCTCGCTCGGCGAATCGTCGGACGCCGGCATCTGGGTGTAGTACTGCATCCCGGCCGCGGTGAACGGCGTGCTGAACGGCAGATACGGAGTGGCAAGGTCGAGAACGGCTCCCGCGGCCCGGATCAGGGTGTCAGGAACCGGCACGGGAACCATCGTCGTGTTCCCCAACTCGCCGAACATGCTCGCCAACTCGGTGACGGGGACGCGGTGACCGCCGGCCATGTAGCGCCGCGGTCCGCGCCCGGGTTCCAGCAGCGCCGCGTGCAGCGCGGCCACGTCGCGGGCGTCCACGATCAGCCAGGCCGCTCCGCGACCCGGAACGAAGTGCAGGTCTAACAGCGACCGCACCCCCTGGCCGGCCTCACCGTATTGGTTGCCGACGGGCGGCCCGAGGACCATGCCGGGATAGGTGATGTTGACCGGCGCGCCGGCGTCCTGCAGCCCGCGGGCGTAGATGTCGACCTGCGCCTTGGACGTTCCGTAGCCGTCCGCCCCGCCGACCACCGGCAGATCCGCCGTCAGGATCTCCAGGTGGGGGTGAAACAGCGCGGTGAAGCTCGACACGTGCACGATCGGGTCCAGGCCCAGCTCGACGGCCTGCCCGAGCACATTCTGCGCGCCCTGCATGTTCGTCGTCAGCATCTCGTTGGTCTGGCGCGGGTCGGTTGCGACCAGCGCGGCGCCGTGCACGACGGCGTCGCAACCCTGCATCGCCTCCCGGACCGAGACGCGATCAGTGATGTCGCCCACCGCGACGTCCGACACGTCGACCCCCAGCTGGGCGACCGACGTGTGCAGCCGATCGGGGTTGCGCACCAGGAAACGCACCGAATGCCCCGCGTCGGAAATGGCCTTGGCGGTCCACCCGCCGACGAATCCTGTCCCACCCGTGATCAGAACGCGCATAGGGCGATTCTTGCAATGGCGGCGCGTCGCAGCGGCGGCGGGGCGAGCCTGCTACAGGTGGCTGACGACGTAGCTCGCGCCCTGTCCCGCCATGCCGTTCACGACATACGAAGCGTGGGCCGCGCCGTCGCTGCCGCCGCCGCAAATCGGATCGCCCGGGGCACACAACTGCAGCGTCTTGGGCTGATACAGCGGTCCGATGGCGATGTCTGGCGCGCCGTAATGCTCAAGGAACTGATTCGACGGTGTGCCGAAGAGGACGACGGCGGCGACGTGGTTGGCGACGTCGGGCGGCATAGGGGCGGGGACTGAGTCGGCGGAAACGCCCTTCGGGACAGCCGATGACGTGACGAAGCCCGCCACCGCCGCGCCCTGCGAGAAACCGCCCAGCACCTCCCGGGTCTTGGGGCAGCTGGCCGCCATCGACTCGATGTGCGAGCTGGCGTCGCGAATCCCGTCGATGAATGTCGCCGGGAAGGTGGGGCTGCCGAAGTCGCTGCTGGCCGGATAGTTCACCGGATACACCGCGAGCGTCCGTCCACCGAGGTCGCCGCGCAGGGCGTCGACGAAGCCCGAACCGATGCCGCCAACACCGGGCGGTTCACTGGTGCCGCGGGCGAACACCACATCGACATCGGGGCAGTCGGCGTGGGCCGGGGGCGCCGGTGCGCTCAGCCCGGCCGCGGCGGCCAGCACCGCTCCCGCTCCGACAGCCGCTGCCGCGCGGCCGATCCGTTGTGCAATCAATATGCAGACGCTCATCTCTTCCTAACGTTCCAAGGCGGCCGAAAGACCAGCAGGTTTACCGCTATCTTGAGTAAACCTGCTGGTCTGAACGGACGTCTACTTCTTGAAGGCGTCCTTCACCTTCTCGCCGGCATCCTTCAGGCTGGACTTGGCCTGGTCCGCGCGGCCCTCGTTCTTCGTGTCGTGGTCCCCGGTCACCCTGCCGACGGCTTCCTTCGCCTGTCCGCCGAGGTCCTCGATCTTGTTCTTGATCTTGTCTTCGGTGCTCATGCGCTGCGCTCCCTCTCCTAGCCTCGAATGCGGTCCAGCTGGGGCTACCCCCGGACGGGCGAATCCGAAACACCGGCGTGGGCCTCGGGTGGGCGTGGATCTGTCACCATGGGTTGCGTGGGCACCGCAATCGTGGTGGGGATCGTTGTGGTGCTGATGCTGCTGGGCATCGGGATGGTCACCAACCAGCTGCTGCGGCTCAGGAAGTTCCTGAAGCAGGCGCCGCCCGATCAAACGCCGGGTGACGACGGTCGGGAGGATCCCGACAACGTCGCCTGATGGCAACAGGCGGCTACCCCGACCAACGACTGGTGCGCGCCTCCGGTGCGGCCGCGGCGGCGGGTGGTTAACCTGCTGGGATGATCGCCGTCGGGCTCGCATCGTAGGCCAGGCGCGTGGGACCACTGCTGCTGGCGCTGGCCGGCCTCGCGCTGCTGGACTCCCTGAATGTGTTGAATGCCGGCGTCGTCTCGGCCGTCATCTTCAGCAGCCGGCTCAGTCGCCGGTCACCGGTGCCGGGCGCCCTGAGCTTCATCGCCGGGGTGTTCGCCGTGACGACCGCCTTTGGCCTGGGCACGGTGCTCGGGCTGACCTTCTTGACTCACCTCGTCGATTTTCACGTCACACCGGCCATCCGGTTCCGGGGCGAACTGATCCTCGGCGCGGCCCTGGTCGGCCTGGCGTTCTTCCCGTTGACGGCACAGTCGTCCGCGCCCGGCTGGGCGATGGCCGCGATGCGGGACCGTCCATGGCTGCTCGGCCTGCTCGGGCTGGCGGTGGGCACCGGGCAGGCGCCGACCGATGTGCCGTATCTGACGGCCCTGGCGATGCTGGCCGCGCTGCATCCGCGCCCGCCGATCTGGCCGTTGATGATCGTCGGCTACTGGGCGGTAGCGCTATCGCCGTCGCTGCTGATCCTGGGTCTCTCGATGCGGCAAACGGTGCGCGCCGCACGCATCCAGCGCGGCATCATGCGCGCCCTCACCCGCTACGGCCCGCTCTCAGTTCGGCTGCTGTTCCTGGTGTTCGGCGTCGGTCTGGTCGCCGATGCGTTGGTCAACCACAGCGCGCTGTGGTGAGCCGCGCGTTAACGGACTGTTCAGGTCCCGGCCGCAGCAGACCGGGTATGGGAACTGACATGAGCCGCCTCACAGTGATATCGACAGCAGCCCTCGCCCTGTCCGCGCTCCTGTTGCCCGCCCCGGCGGTCGCGAGCGCTGCTCCGGACAGCACCTCCGCCTATCTTGCGACTCTGTCGCAATACAACGTGCCCTACAAAGACCCGCTCCAGATCGTTCAGATCGGTACCGCGCTCTGCCACGACCTGCACCACGACAACGGTGACCCGCAACCGGCCGTGCAGAAGATCCAGAACTCTGGCTACACCCCTCAGCAGGCCGGCGTGATCGCCGCCACCGCGGTGTTGTCGTTCTGCCCGGACATGAACGAAGACACCAAGAAGGCCAGCAAGAGCTAGTAGTCCTAGCTCGTCTTCGCGAAGCCCCGGGGCAGGGTCAGCGGAAGATCGGCGTAGGTGGCGATGCCCGGCGCCGCGGCGACGACGGCGGGGATCGCGTTGATGGCCGGGACCGCCGTCATGATGTGGCCGAGGTCCATGAACTCCTCAAGCGTCGTGGCCTCGAAATACGGCGGCGGCAGGAAGCCGACCTTGGTCGTGACCGTCGGTTGCCCGTCGATCTGGATGACCCAGCCGTCCTGCTCGATCTGCCAGTCGGGGTCGAGCGTCTGACCCTTCTTCCACCGGACGTTCAGGTCGATGAGGGGTTTGCTGCCGACGATGCCCTGCCAGCTGATGTAGGTGCCCGCAACGTGCCCGGCGGGGATGGTCCAGGACGCCATCACGAGGTCCTCGGTGGTCTGGGCGAACTCGGCGACACACTTCACCTCGTCGAGCTCGACACCCAGCGCGTCGCCCACCAGCCGGACGGCCTCGCCGAAGATGGCCGTGCCCTTGGCGGCCATGGCCTGCAGGTCGGGGTGGTCGATCGGCTGGCCGAAGCCGACCGGCTTCTCGGTCTCCGGCGAGTCGTAGAAGGTGGTGTCGGCGGCCTCGTTGACGGTGACCTTGTCGATCCGGTTGCAGACCATGGCCGACACGATGGCCAGCAGTTCGGCGAAGCCCGGGCTGACGCCGGACCCGAAGATCGTCGCGCGGCCTTTCTCGGCGGCCTCCAGCAGCCGGTCGCGGCCATCGCTGAGGTTGTGCCCGGTGATGAACGACGCCGTGGTCACGATGTTGACGCCGGCGGACAGGATGCGCACCAGTTCGTCGACGCTGATCCACATCGGGTTGTAGACCACGCAGTCGGGCTTGAGCGCCAGTAGCTCGTCGATGTCGTTGGTGGCCGTGATCCCGAGCGGCGGGATCCCGGCGAGCTCGCCGGCGTCGCGCCCGGCCTTCTCCGGTGACCAGGCGTAGCACCCGACCAGTTCCAGGGTGGGGTTGCCGACGATCGATTTCAGCGAGCTCTTTCCGACGTTTCCGGTGTTCCACTGCACGACGCGATAGGTGTTTGGCACTCGCTCAGCATAGGGAATTGTTCGCACGCTTAATAGGCGGACTCCGAAGCCAAAATCTCGGCCAGAAACGCGTCGGCCGGCGGCTGGTCCAGCCTGCTGTGCGCCCAGCGGCGGATCCGGTCGCGGGTCTCGCGGCTCTCGGTCGTGTCGGCTCCGACGGTCACCGCGGTCGCCGCCCAGTCGTGATCCCAGGCTGCCGACTCGGTGATCGGCTGTTGCTCGGCGTCGACCAGGGGAAGCGCCGCGCGGCCCTCGCCGTCCAGAACCCCGGCCCCGCTGATCGCTCCGGACCGCAATCGCACCGCGATCCCGGAGGGCAGGTCGGGCCCGATAATCGCCGCGCGCACCAATGCCCCGGACGCCTCGACGGTCCAGTCGACGGTGTTCTCGCCCGCGTCGAAGATGGCCGGCGGAACCGCGGTCCAGTTGATGGATGCGACGCCCCGGGCGATCGACGAGCCGCGAGGGCCCGCGTCGGCGCCCGCGGCCAGGGCGTAGTCGTCGCGGCGCCCGCTCGGTATCGACAACGCGCTCGAATCATCAAGGGCCGCAATGAGTTCTGCCCACGGATCTTTGTCGACACCGACCTCGTCGGCCAGCTCGGCGCCCGCGCGCACCAAGTTCGCGATCCGCCCGTCGTCGCTGCGGACATAAGCGAACAGCGCCGTCGCATGCGGCGTCAGCAGCCCGGTGACGTCCGAATCCAGCGTGTCGTCGGCGAAGAAGTCCTGCGCGTCGGCGGTCAGCAGCGCGACCTCGACGTCGAGCAGCGCGCGGTCCAGGCTTGCGATGCCCTCCCGCTGACTCGCCGGCCACCAGCGCCGCAGCCAATGCCCGACGGCCAGCCGACGCAGCGGCTCGACCGAACCCGGCACGATGTCGACTCCGGTCAGCTCGACGCTGGTCGCGCCGTCCGCCGCGTCCGCGGCGCCGGCCAGCGCGACGTGCCCGGCCTCACCGAACACCCGCCACAGCCAGTCCGCGCGCGACAGATCGGTGAAGGTGATCTGGGCTCGCCCTTCGCCGGGTGGATCGTCGATCGTCCAGGACAGCACGGCACCACTGACTTCCAGCACCGCGGCCAGCGGCGTGTGGGCGCTGGCTGGCCCGACCGTCCAAAGGCCGGCGTCGGCAACCAATTTCATCCGGCCACCTGCAGTTCGAGCATGGACTTGATGCGCTGGCGGTGGTCGAGGCTGACCGAGCGCGCGACCCCTTCCAGCAGGGAACGCATGTCGTCGACGTCGTCGCAGGGCTCCTGCCAGACGTCGCGCCCGTGCAGCCGCGCCCACAGCCGGCTCAGGTACGGCTGCGGGTAGGCCGCGAGGTCGTCGACGACCTGCTGCTGGCGCGGGTGGATCGGGCCGCCCTCGGCGAGGTAGCGCCGGGCGTGCAGGACGTATGCCTCCTTGCGCAGCCGCGCCTGGATCCGCGCCGCCAAGGCGTAGCGGCTGGCGACCGACCGGTCCAGCGGCGCCAGCTCGACGGCCACCTCGATGCCGGCGACCAGCGTCGCCTGTTTGTCCTCCGCCAGCAGCCCCCATGGAGCGCAGGCGCGGTCGACCTCTTCCTCGCAGAGCAACGGGATGTCGGGCAAGGCGTCGCGGTCCAGGGCGCGGCGCAGGGTCGCGCGCACCCGGTCCACCACGCTGCGATCGAGCGGGCGATCGCCGTCTGCGCCGCCGGCGATATGCGGGGGGCGTTGCGGCGCAACCGAACTCAAACCCAGCTTGACGATCGACCAGGGCAGCTCGGCCGATTCGACTCGCACCAGCGCGCCCAGGTTGTACGGGGTGTTGTCGCTGATCATCGCCGACCAGACCCGCTGGCGGGCCGTCGCCGCGCGGTGGCTGTGCGCGGGCCCGAGCACGGTCGCGAGCTCGGCCAGAAACGGATCGGTCGCGGTCTGGCCCGGCCTTACGTCACGCCAACTGCGTTCGAGCTGATCGGTCAGCGTGGCCACGACGTCGGGGCCGGCCACGTGCTGGTGCAAGACCTCGATCGCGGTGCGGTCGCGGCCCTGGTGAATCTCGCGCAGTACGGTGGCCGCGGTATCCCGATCTTCCGGTGCCGGTGCGCCTTTGGTGACGGCCAGCTCGTAACACACCGGAAAGTAGAGCTCCTGGGCGTTTCCGGAACGGATCCGCTGCCTGCGGCGCTCGAGCTTGAGAACCTCGAACCATGCCGCGGCGGAACGTAATTCGGAGGCGCTGCTCACGATCATTTCGTGCATGGCCGCGGCGGTGTCGGGGCTGACCACCGGGGCCGAATACTGCGGGTTCGACCGCAGTCGCAGCACCAACGGGTCGATGATGCGTTTGACGGTGCGGGTCAGGGGTCCACCACCGTCGCTGCTGAGCACTTCTACGCCGAGCCCGATTGCCCGCCACGCCTGGTCGATCACCGACCGGCGTGGATGGCCTGCGGCCACGGCGGTGGCCAGCTGCGAGTCCGCACTCATCAGCACAGGATAGGGGCTTTCCGAAAATACCGGCAGCCAAAAAGTTGGGTTCGGTAGCCGTCCGGCACGCAGACCCTGGACCCATGAAGAAGTGGATGACAGTCCTGCCCAACGCCCGGCGGTTGGCGTTTTGGCGGCGTGGTGATCCCGCTCGTACCGTCGGCATCGGCACGGTCCGCGAGGTCGCCGGTGAGCGGCAGATATTCGTCGAGGTGGTCGCCGTGTCGGGAGAGACGTTCATCGGCAGATTGGCGCGCGGTGAAGACGGTGTGGACGCGTCGGTGTTGCGGCCCGGCCTGGTTGTTCTGGTCGCGTTCGATCCCGCTGCCCGCGAGAAGCTTTCGCTGCCCGATGACGTGCTGGCCGTGCACGCGTCGTGGCTGGCCGCGGTCTGAGCGCTACCGTGCGCCGTCGACCGCGAACGTGACCAGCGCGGCCCAGTACAGCGGGTTGGCGGTGCGGTCTCCGTCTCGCCAGCGCCGCATCTGTTCGCGTTGCCATCGATTGACCGCGCACCCCGCGTCGTCGGCTTCGTGCGCGAGGTCGACGGCGACGACCACCTCAGCCATCGGATCGGCCGCGTCGCCTGCTCCCGCGGCGAATTGGCGGTAGGCGGTCGTGGTGGGCAGCGACCACAGCGTGGCGGTGACCAACTGTGCACCGCCCAGAATCATCGCCGCGACCAGACCGGTCGCCTCGTCGAATCGATAGTCGCCGCCCGATCCGCAGGCCAGCAGGGCCACCCGCGGCGGCATCGGCAGCCGCATCGACATCAGGTCGGACGCGGTAAGCGGACGATGGTCACCGATGGTGTCGGCGTCGCCGGAGGCCGCGGCGGTACAGGCCAGGTGCAGGGCCGCGCGGTCGGCTTGGGCGGCGTGATCGTGCTGTGCGTCAGCAGAACTCGCATGCCCGACGTAGAGCAGCCTGCTGGGGGTCTGCGACAGCATTTCTGCCAGCCAGCCGCGGTCGGCATCCTGACGGCGGAACAGTTCGACCGCCTCGTCGACTGCAGGAAGCACCGCCCGGCGGCTCATCAGCTCGGCAAAGTGTTGTGCCAGTTGCGTGTCGGCCGCAGGCCTGCCGAGCACCGACCCAAGCGAGGAGTCTGGGCGTTGTCCCGGCACGCGCGAGTCGAGGACCAAGAGCGGCGGACCGTCCTGGCGAGTATCCCATCGCGCCGGGGTGCGCGGTGCGTGCACGATATTGGCCGGAACCGCCATCAGCACGTCGACCAATTCCATCAGTCGATGGCCGTCGGTGTGATCGCTGATATTTGTCAGCTGCCACGGGATCCGGGCGGCCACTCGCCCGCTGGTGGTGATGGCGTCCTGACGGGCCCGCACCAATTCCTCTTTGCTCGGGCCCGATTTCGGCACCGCCAGCAGCCCCCACGGGACGGCGGCCAGCCGCGCGCTGGGAGCCACGAACAGCGCGGCGCGCGGCGAGGCCACGCACTCCGTCAATAGCTGCCAGCCCTGAGTCGAGATCAGCAGCACACCCAGGATGTATGCGACGGTGAGCTCGGTGTCGATGTTCGCGAACGCCCCGGTGGCCAAAGCTCTTTCGATGGCGTCGCGGCGGCTCTCGCTGCCATGCGGTTCGGGGATGGCGTCGGTCAGCTCTTCGGTGGCGGCCAGCAGCAGCGGCTCCTCCACCACCCAGGTGACGGTCCGTGACGGCTGCCCGACGATCCGCAGGCTGCCGTAGGTGGCGATCCCGAGGTCGGCGTAACGCAGGACAAGGGTGAGCCGGTCGCTCATGGCCAGGTCGACCAGGCGGGCTCGGCGGCGGTGACGTCGCGGCCGTAGCGCTGCAGCGCCAGCGCGCGATAGTGACTCATGATCGGCGGGCTGTCGGGTTGCATCTGTAGCGGCGGCAACGGGCCGAGCCGATGCAGCGATCGGCCGGCACCCGCGGGCGGACCGGCGGCGGCCAGCGCCGGTTCCGGGTCGGTGTCGACGAGCACGGCGGTGGTGGCCGCCGATGCCCATTCGCCGATCACGGACCGCCGCGGATCGGTGTCGAAAGTTCCACGCGCGCTCTGGTATTCGACGAGCTCACTGATCAGCTGAGTGTTCTCCCACTCGTACGCGACCGCGAACGCGCCGGCCAGGATGGGGGCCGAAATGCTGGTCGCCCAGCGGGCTCGGGTGTCGGCGTCGGCGATCGAGAAACGTACCGAGTCGACGGCCAGCGCGGCCGGCACCTTGAGCTCCGCGGCCTGTTCGAGTTTGGTCATCGCGCGAAAGTACTCGGGTGTGCCGACCTCGCCGCGCAGGACGCCGAGCCCCTCGGCCTGCCGGGCCTCGGTTTCTTCCAGCGGTTCGTCGGGATCGCCCGAGCTGTCGAAACCTAGGTCCGCCAACGCATCCGCGCGCCACACGGTGCCGAGGTGATTGTCGAGTTGGGCGTACTGCAGCCAACTGTTGCGGGGCGACGAGTCGAGCAGCTCCCGGGCCTGGGCGATCAGCTCTACGGCTTCGGCAAACTTGCTCCAGAAGATCGCTATCCAGCTGCGCTGCAACAAGATTCTGTGCAGATACAATGGCTTTCCCAGCTCGCGCCAGTGCCGTTCGGCGTGCTCCCAGGACTCGTCGGCGGCCTTGAGTTCGCCAACTGCTAACCGAGTGAGCCCCAGGTACAGCCAGCACCGGGCGACGTCGTGGGCTCGCTGGTATCTCGCGATGACGGGGAAGGCCTCGGAGACTAGCTGCTCGGTGCCCGCGTGGTCGCTGACCAGCCAGCGCGCGGCCGCCAGTTCCAATTGTGTTCTGGCGTACGCTAATTCCCATCCCCGGGCCCGCGCCCTGGCCCCGGCGCGACGCAACCAGGGCTCGGCCTCGGTCAGCCGTCCCGTCTCCACGCAGAACCTGCCGTACGCGGTGGACGCGGCCACCCGCAGCTGGTCGTCGAACTCGGTGTCGCCCAGGCGGTCGATCGCATCGAGCACGTGCTCCCACAACGGGGCCGACCGGACGTGCAGGTCGTCGTCGCACAGCGCCGTCGCGCACAGGACCTGCGCGTGGACGATCAGGCGGGCGTGCTCGTCGTCCAGCTCCGGGAACGCGTCGTCGGCCCGGCTCAGCTCGGACAGTGCCGCCTCGGCGCCTTCGTGGTCGCCCTGCGCGGCGGCCACGCCGGTCTGCAGGAACTGCGCTCGACGCGAAAAGCGACGGATCATGTGGGCGATGTCGGCTGCGGGCATCGAGGCCTGACTGGCGGCTTCCGGCATGGTGCCGGCCATGATTCCGGAGTAGATCGCCAGGCAGTCGCAGATGCGCCGGATACATTCGTGCACTGCGTCATTCGCGCCCCGCGCCAGGTAGATATCGCCCAGCTGCGCGAAGACTTCCAGGATCTGCTCGTCGCGGTCTTCGGCCTCGATCGCCGGTACTAGGGACAGCAGGAGGTCGTGGGCGCCGGTTTCGTCGGCGACCAGCGCCAGGCGGCGGGCTCGCTCCAATTCGCCGGAGATCGACACGGCTGCATCATAAGTCCGGACGGGCCGGTGCGGCGGACGTGTGAGTGAGTCACGTCCGCCCCCCGGGTTGTTGCCGATTAGCCGCACGTCACCTTGATGCTGAAGTCCTTGGTGATCATCCCGGCCATCGGGTTCTTCAGGTCGGCACCCTGCGCCTGACCGGTGATGGTGTAGGTCTTGCCGTCGACCGCCACGTTGGCCGACCCGACCTTGGCGCCCATGTTGTTGGCGACCGACAGCGCGTTGCCGTCCACCACCAGCGCCAACGATTCGACCTGTGGGGTCGCTTCGTCGGTCATCACGACGGCCAGCGCCTGCTGGGCACCGCCGGTGGAGCCGCTACCGATGTCGATCTTGCCGCCCTGCTTCACGCACGTCACCGAAGCAGGGTTGACTCCGGCCAGGTCGGCGCCGCCGACCTTGACCTGGGCCCCGCCGCTCCCGGAGGCGACGCTGGGGGCTGTGCTCGACGCCGGGCTGGCGGTGTGGCCGCCGCTCGAGCAGCCCACCACGGCCGCCGCCACGCCGAGGGTTCCGATTGCGCCCACGAGAAGACGTTTCACTTGCCGTTCCTTCCTTCATGCGTCGCCCTGTTGGCGTCGTCATTGGAGCAAGTACAGAACGCCGGTGTCGCTACCGATCCCAATTTTTGGGTCCAGCCGGGCTTCGTCTCGGGAACTAGACCGACACTTGGTGTCGGTCTAGTTGAACGTTGCCGTGATCTCGATCTCGACGGGGGAGTCGAGCGGTAGCGCGGCGACGCCGATGGCTGAACGGGCGTGTGCGCCTACGGGGCCGAAGCACCAGCCGAGAAGCTCGGATGCACCGTTGACGACCTGGGGTTGCCCAGTGAAACTGGGATCGGATGCGACAAACCCGGTCACTTTGACAATCCGAGTGATGCGGTCCAAGTCGCCGATTTCGGCACGGATCGCGGCGAGCGCGTTAAGCGCACAGATGAGCGCGCATGCACGCGCCTGGTCGGGTGCGACGTCGGAGCCGACCTTTCCGATGAGTTTGAGTGCACCGTCGACGAGCGGAAGTTGTCCGGAGGTATACACGTGGGTACCGTCGGTGACAGCGGGTAGGTAAGCCGCGGTCGGGGCGGCGACCTGTGGCAGAGTCAGACCCCGTTCGGTGAGTCGGCGTTCCACGCCGGGATGAGCCGAGGTGATGTCGGGCATCAAAAGCCTTTCAGGTGAGGGGATTTGATTAACCATTCTTGCCGCGGGCAGCGACTCGCCATCGGTCGATGACGGTGTCGTCGCGCACGATGGTGACCTCGTCGACGAGGTTAATCACCGAGCAGACGTGGTTGGGGATCACGCGTAGACGTGTGCCGATGGGTGGTAACTGCGCCTCATCGGGCCACACTACGGTGGCGTGGTGCTCGGAGAGTGCCGTGATCCTGGCGGTCGGGTGGTCGATGAGGCGGCCGAAGCCGCTGGTCCATGCTGGGCGATCGCTGCCGAGGATCTTGCTGCCCGAATCTAAGATGACCCGGCGCGGGCTATCGGCAGTGTCGTTCCGACTCACCACCGTTGCGGCAACCGTCAGCGAGATGTCTTCCCATCGGCATCGTTCCAGCTCGAGCTGTTGTGCATCGCCGAAAACATAGACGCCCGGGCGAACTTCGGTGGCACCGTCGGCGGCGGTTAGGAATGCCGTGGGGGTGGACCCGCCGCTTCGGCAAGTGACCGTAATACCTTCTGCAGCAAGCGCATTGGTGGCCTGATTGAGGGCGTATTGCTCCTGCACGGCGGCTTCGGCGGCTTTTCCGGGGACGTAGCTGTGCCCTGGGAAGGTAAACACGCCGGTGATGTGCAGGCCGGCCTCAACGGCGGTGCTGGCGACTTCGCCCGCCCGCTGCGGTGCTACGCCGCTACGGTGTTGCCCGCTATCGACTTCGACGAGCACATCGATTGCCGCACGGTCGTTTCCTAACTTCGCAGCAATGTTCATCGCGGCCTGCGGCGAATCGACCCCGATCGCGATGCGGGCCCGCCTGCTCAGCCGGCGCAGGCGGTCGGCTTGGCGCGGATCGATCCACAGTGGGTAGGCGATAAAGATGTCGTCGGCGCCATGGTCGAGGAATACCTCCGCTTCACCGATGGTCGCGACGGTGAGGCCCGTTGCGCCCGCATCTAGTTGCAACTGCGCGATCTGGGGCATCTTGTGCGTCTTCACGTGCGGACGCAGCCCGATCCCGCGTTCGGTGATAGCTGTGCTCATCCGCGCGATGTTGCGCTCCAGCGAGTCGTAATCGATGACCACGGCAGGTGTATCGATCTCCTCGGGAATGCTTGCCATCATTGGTGCTCCTGACTAGTTGGTTGGCTGGTCCATCTCTGCCTGGAATCGGCGTACTGTCCTGCGCGATCTGGGCGCCGGCGGACCGCAAGCCACCCGATCGCCAGCACGACAAACCAAAGGGGAAACCACGCCAGCGCGGTCGCAGTACCTGGTTTGGTTGTCAGGGACCAGATCACAAACACGAAGAAGCCGAGGATCGCCCAGCACATCGGTACACCGCCGGGCATCTTGTAAATCGACTCGGCGTGACGCTGTGCGCGGCGGCGACGGTACGAGAGGTAACTGACAACGATCATCGCCCATACGAACATGAAGAGCAGCGATGACACTGTCGTGATGAGCGTGAAGGCTTTGATCACCGAGCCGCCGGCGTAGAGCAGTGGGATGGATATGAGCATCAAGGCGGCGCTCAAAAGTAGCGCGGGTACAGGCACCCCGCCGCGGTTGAGCCAGCGAAATCCCGAAGGCGCGCTGCCCGCGTGGGCGAGGCCGTACAGTATGCGGCCGGTCGAGAAGAACCCAGAATTAGCTGCCGAGGATGCCGAAGTGATGACGACGAAGTTGATGATCGAAGCCGCCGCAGCAAGCCCGGCTAGCGAAAACATCATCACGAATGGCGACTGTCCAGGCGCAATATGTCGCCACGGGATGACACACAGGATCGCCAGAAGCGCTCCGATGTAGAAGATGACTATCCGCACCGGCACGGCGTTGATGGCACGCGGCAAGGTGCGACGGGGATCAGCGGTCTCTGCGACCGCGGTGCCCAGCAGTTCGACACCGACGAAGGCGAAGAATGCGATCTGAAAGCCGCCGACCATGCCCATCGCGCCGGTGGCGAAGAACCCGCCGTCATTCCACAGGTTCGCCAGTGCAGCGCGGGTACCGTCGGAGCTGACGAAGCCGGTGCTCACCAAAATTGCTCCGACGGCAATCAGACAGAGGATCGCCGCGACTTTTATCAACGCGAACCAGAATTCGATCTCGCCGAAGCTGCGGACGTTGAACAAGTTCAGCAAGAGGATCAGCGTCACGGTAAGAAGGGGGGGTAGCCACGCGGGCAGCTCGGGCCACCAATACTGCGAGTAGCCGGTGATGGCAACGACCTCCGCGATGCCGGTGACGATCCAGGCGAACCAGTACGACCAGCCCATAAAGAATCCGGCGCCGGAGCCCAACAGGTCGGAAGTGAAGTCGACGAAAGACTTGTAGTTCAGGTTGGACAACAGAAGTTCGCCCATCGCCCGCAGTACGAAGAACACGAAAAACCCGACAACGCCATACACCAGTAGCACCGCCGGACCAGCGAGAGAAATCGTGCGGCCTGATCCCATGAACAGGCCGGTGCCAACCGCACCACCGATCGCGATCAGTTGGATATGTCGGTTGGCGAGGCCGCGGCGAAGGTGGGGAGCGTTACCTTCAACGACCGATGCGGCAGCGACTTCACTTGGCATATCCGGCGTCCTCATCAGTTGGATCAGGGGACGGACGACACCAAATTATTTCAACATTGTGTTGAACTGACCCCGCCCCTCGCCAAAGATTACACAAATAGTTGTGGAGTGTCCACGCTCCGGACGGCTAAAATCGACCGCATGTTGAAGAAGGAGGCTGGTCAGCTGGTGGCCGCCTTGCGCATCCTCAACGCCGAGACGATCAACCTGATGCTCGAGCAAATGGTCGATGCACTGCAGGGCAGTTATCCGCAGCCCACCGAGGTGGTCCTGCACGACCTGCGGCGAATCCCCAACACGGTGCGCGCGATTGCCGGTGACATCACCGGGCGGCGGCCAGGAGACCCACCGACGGACAAACTGCTGCGCAGTGTCGCCACCGGAGACCTCCGCCACCAGATCGCGTATCGGTCCGTGCTGCCCGACGGACGAGTGCTGCGCTCCAGCACGATCATGTTCACCGCTCGCGACGACGAGCCCGCCGCTGCACTCTGCATCAATACCGACGTCACGGCCTGGGAGCATCTCCGCGGCGCACTCGACGGCTTAATACCAGCCGACGCGGACGGCGAAGCCGTGTCGATCCCTCTTCGAACCTCCACACCATTTGTCCAAACTGTGCTCAGCGACCCAGTCAGTGAACATTTTCCGCACAGCGTGGAGGAGCTGTCGGCACGGCTCATCGATGCGGCGATCGCCAACGTTGGCGTGCCCGTTGCCGAGATGCGCAAGGAACACAAGATGGAGGTTGTCGCCGAACTCGACCAGCAGGGCTATTTTCTGGTCAAACAATCTGCCGAGACAGCAGCGGCCGCACTGGATGTCACCCGCTATACGGTTTACAACTACCTCAACGCGATACACGCGCGGGCATCAAGCACTTAACCGATTCGCCCGAGCCCCAGTGCCTGAAGCCGGCGTCCGCCAACCGGCGATATCGCGCCTGTCGACGCCCATTCTGTCGGTGCGCGGCGACATCGTGACGGGTGTTCCGTTGCAGATCGCCGACGGGCTACCACCGGGCCTGCGCGAGCTATCACACCGACGAGAACACCGACATTCCGGTGATCCTCGCCAGACTGACCCACCAGCAGTAGCTCGGCCGCTGAGTGCTTGAGTGTCCTTGTGATGGAGATCCAAACTGTCGGTTCGGTGCGGGTGTTGACCCTGTCCGCGGGGCGTGTCAATGCGCTCGATGTGGAAGTGCTCGACGAGCTGACCCGAACCTTTCGTGAGTTGCAGGATTCGGGCAACGGTCCGCTGGTCATCACCGGTGCGGGCCGGGTGTTTTCCGCCGGGGTCGACCTCAACCGCGTTGTCGAGGGAGGTAGCGATTACACCGATCGATTGGTTCCGGCGCTGTCCAACACGTTCGACGCGTTGTTCGGCTTTCCGTGGCCGACGGTGGCCGCCATCAACGGTGCCGCGATCGCCGGCGGGTGTGTGCTGGCATGTGCCTGCGATCGCCGCCTGATCGCTCCCGAAGCGGGGATCGGCGCGGCCGAGGTTCGCGTCGGCGTCTCCTTCCCGGTCGCCGCGCTGGAAGTAATGCGTTATGCCTGCGGGGATCGCGCCGAGGAAGTGCTGCTCGGCGCCCGCACCTATAAGGGAGCCGACGCCACCACCCGCGGGCTGGCCCACCGCGTCGTCGCCGAGGATGTGGTCGAGGCGGCGGTCGCGGAGGCCGCAGAACTGGGCGAACTCCCGGTCGAGGCCTATCGCGATACGAAAGCTCAGCTACGCGGCCCGGCCGTGGAGAGGATCCGGCAGGGTGGCGCTATCGATGCCGGCGTCCGCCAGCTGTGGGGTTCGGACGAGACGCAGCAGCGCCTGGCCGCCTATGTGGAGAGTCTTCGACGCCGCGACTGAGCACTCGGCGCCGCGGCGGCTGGTCACTCGTTGAGCGCAACGCCACCGCGGGTGCGCCGGCGCCGCATGCGGTGCGTGCCCTTGCCCTCCGGACGGCGGTTTTGCAGTCCGCTGCGGGGTTCCTCGCTGTCGTCGTCGGCCTCGTCTGACGGCACGTCGGTCGACGGCTTCTCGGCTTTGACGGCTTCGACAGCTTTGGCGGTGGGCTCAACTGACTCTTCCGCGGGTTCTTCCGCTGTTTCGGTTTCTTTGCCGGCTTCTTCCGCGGTGACGGTCTCTTCGGCGTCGTCGGCTCCGGTGTCCTCTGCTTCGTCAGTTTCCGCCTCGTCGGCGTCGGTGGCTTCCTCGGCGTCCGCCACGTCGCCCTTCTTACGGCGCAGCCGGCGCCGTTTGGGCTTCTTCGCCTTGATCGGCTTCGGCGGGGGCGGCGGCAGCTCGGCGGCGAACGACAGGTAGAACGCGAAGAACCCGAGCAGGCCGATCGCGGCCGCGGCGGTGTAGATCGCGAACAGATACTGCCCGGCGCTGTCCAGGCTGAGCCAGATCTCGCTGATTGCGGTGCCGATGATCAGCAGCCCGGCCAGTACGTGAGCCACGATCGACCGGACTCGCATGGACAGGGCCAGCTGCGGCGTGCCCAGCTCCGGCTTGCGCGTGCGCAGCAGGGTGAACACCACCGGCAGCGCGGCCAAGGCGATCAGCGCACCCGTCACGATGCGCAGCGTCGTCCCCAGCCCATGCGAGGTGTCGCCCATCAGCTCAGGCCAGCGGGGCACCACGAAAAAGAAGTAGAGGACGCCGGCAGCGACGGCAAACGACGCATGCCACAGGATGGCGATCCTGCGCCCCATACCTCTCCTTTGTTTGCCAGCGGCCGAGCCCACGCCAGCCTAAGGGCAGCTCAAGCCGAATCCAAGCATTGGTCGCGCTTGTCGAGCCGGTGCGACCGATCTGCGGAGGATGCGGGATTTGAACCCGCGAGGGCTATTAACCCAACCCGCGTTCCAGGCGAGCGCCATAGGCCACTAGGCGAATCCTCCGTGGCAATGGTAGCCGCTGGCCGAGAGCGGTCGTCCCACGGCCGCGGCGGGCCACCCCGAGCCAGGCATTAGACTCGCCGAAGGACCCCGCGCGGCGTCTATCCTGTGAACTCCCCCAGGGCCGGAAGGCAGCAAGGGTCAATGGGCTCTGTCGGGTGCGCGGGGTCCCCTGTGTAGGGGACCCGGTAGCACTCGTCCCTGCGGCGTCCGACAGTGAAAGGGCCCCCAACCAAGATGGTGGCGTTCGATTCCCTCAGCCCCGACGATCTGGCAGCGCTGCACGCTCGCCACCAGCAGGACTACGCAGAGCTGCAGGCCAAGAAGCTGGCGCTGGATCTGACCCGCGGCAAACCCTCCGCCGAGCAACTGGACCTGTCCAACCAGCTGTTGAGTCTGCCCGGCGACGACTATCGCGACGGCGAGGGCACCGACACCCGCAACTACGGGGGCCTGCACGGATTGCCCGAGCTGCGCGCCATCTTCTCCGAGCTGCTCGGCATCCCGGTGCCGAACCTGATCGCCGGGAACAACTCCAGTCTCGAGCTGATGCACGACCACGTCGCCTTCTCGATGCTCTACGGCGGGGTGGACTCGCAGCGGCCCTGGAAGGACGAGCCCGGCGTCAAGTTTCTGTGCCCCGTCCCCGGCTACGACCGGCACTTCGCGATCACCGAGACCATGGGCGTCGAGATGATCCCGATCCCGATGCACGAGGAAGGCCCGGACGTCGACCTGATCGAGGAGCTGGTGGCCGTCGACCCCGCGATCAAGGGCATGTGGGTGGTGCCGGTGTTCGGCAACCCCACCGGGGTCACCTACTCCTGGGAGACGGTGCGCCGGCTCGTCCAGATGCGAACGGCGGCGCCCGACTTCCGGCTGTTCTGGGACAACGCCTACGCCGTGCACACCCTCACGCACGATTTCCTTCCTCAGATCGACGTGCTCGGGCTGGCCGCCACGGCCGGCAACCCCAACCGGCCCTACGTCTTCGCGTCCACCTCGAAGATCACCTATGCGGGTGCCGGCGTCAGCTTCCTGGGCGGATCGCTGGGCAACATCGCCTGGTACCTGCAGTACGCCGGGAAGAAGTCGATCGGCCCGGACAAGATCAACCAGCTGCGGCACCTCCGCTTCTTCGGCGATGCCGACGGGGTGCGCCTGCACATGCTGCGTCACCAGCAGATCCTGGCGCCGAAGTTCGCGCTGGCGCTGGAAATCCTGGATCAGCGGCTCAGCGAATCCAAGATCGCCTCGTGGACCGACCCCAAGGGGGGCTATTTCATCAGCCTCGACGTGCTGCCCGGGACGGCCAAGCGGACGGTCGCCCTGGCCAAGGGCGCCGGCATCGCGGTCACCGAGGCGGGTGCGTCGTTCCCGTACCGCAAGGATCCGGAGGACAAGAACATCCGGATCGCGCCGACCTTCCCGTCGCTGCCGGACCTGCGCGACGCGGTCGACGGCCTGGCGACCTGCGCGCTGCTGGCGGCCTCGGAGGCGCGGATCGGCGCCCCGGCGCCCAGCGTGAACTGACGGCTTCGATGGTGCGCTGAGGGTATTGAGCGTGCGCTGACGGCGCCGCGTGTGCCTCTGCGGCGGGGGGATCTGGCCAAATCCCGCCCCACGCGCACACTTCAAGCCGCTCAGGCACACCGAACGCCCTCGATGCACACCGGATGCCTGCCCGGGCTTAGTCACCGTGCCTCCGGTCCGGCTTCTCAGCGGGCCCCACGGCGCCCGCGTCGTCGTCGGGCGGCGCCGGTAGCCTGCTGATCGTGGCCCTCTACCGCAAATACCGACCGGCAACCTTCGCCGAGGTGGTGGGGCAGGAGCACGTCACCGAGCCGCTGTCCATTGCCCTGGAAGCGGGCCGAATCAACCACGCCTACCTGTTTTCCGGGCCCCGCGGCTGCGGAAAGACCTCGTCGGCGCGCATCCTGGCCCGCTCGCTGAACTGCGCGCAGGGCCCGACGGCCGCCCCCTGCGGGGTGTGCGATTCCTGCGTGGCGCTGGCGCCCAACGCACCCGGCAGCATCGACGTCGTGGAGCTCGACGCCGCCAGCCACGGCGGTGTGGACGACACCCGCGAGCTGCGCGACCGTGCCTTCTATGCGCCCGCGCAGTCGCGCTACCGGGTGTTCATCGTCGACGAGGCCCACATGGTGACGACAGCCGGATTCAACGCGCTGCTCAAGATCGTGGAGGAGCCGCCCGAGCACCTCATCTTCATCTTCGCCACCACCGAACCGGAGAAGGTGCTGCCGACGATTCGGTCGCGGACGCATCACTACCCGTTCCGGCTGCTGCCGCCGAAGACCATGCGGGCGCTGATCGGCCGGATCTGCGAGCAGGAGAACGTCGTGGTCGACGACGCGGTCTACCCGCTGGTGATCCGCGCGGGCGGCGGCTCACCGCGTGACACCCTCTCGGTGCTGGACCAGTTGGTGGCGGGTGCCGAGGGCGCCCATGTGACCTATCAGCGGGCGCTGGGCCTGTTGGGCGCCACCGACATCGCGTTGATCGACGACGCCGTGGACGCTCTCGGCGCCGCGGACGCCGCGGCCTTGTTCGGAGCGGTCGAATCGGTGATCGACGCGGGCCACGATCCGCGGCGGTTCGCCACCGACCTGCTCGAGCGGTTCCGCGATCTGATTCTGCTGCAAGCGGTTCCGGACGCGGTGAGCCGCGGCGTGGTCGACGCGCCGGAGGACGTGCTGGAGCGGATGCGCGATCAGGCGACCCGGATCGGCACGGCGACCCTGACGCGCTACGCCGAGGTGGTGCAGGCGGGTTTGGGGGAGATGCGCGGCGCGACGGCACCACGGCTGCTGCTCGAAGTCGTCTGTGCGCGACTGCTGTTACCCTCGGCCAGCGACACCGAGGCGGCGTTGCTGCAACGTGTCGAGCGGATCGAGACCCGGCTGGACATGTCGATTCCGGTCTCCGAAACCCATTCCCGGACAACGCAGCTCGCGCCGGCCGAGGCACCCCGATTCACACGGGCGTCCGCCAAGCGCGCGGCCCGGCCAGAGCCGGCGCCCGAACCGAAGGCCGCAGCGCCGGCACCGCCCGAACCCGTGCCCGTGCCGGCCCCAGCGCCCGCGGCCGCATCGGCCCCGCCCCAGGCCGCCGAATCCGCTTCTGCGCCCGGCGAACTCAACGCCGCCGCGGTGCGCACCATGTGGCCGGCGGTCCGCGACAAGGTGCGCCAGCGCAGCCGCACCACCGAGGTGATGCTGGCGGGCGCGACGGTGCGGGCCGTGGACGACGACACGCTGGTGCTGACGCACGAATCGGCGCCGCTGGCCAAGCGGCTGTCCGAGCAGCGCAACGCCGATGTCATCGCCGAAGCGCTCAAAGATGCGCTGGGAGTGAATTGGCGGGTACGCTGCGAAACCGGCTCGCCGGCGCCCGCGGTGGCGGCACCGGCAGCTCAGGCCGCCGCGAACCCAGCACCGACTCAGGCGGAACCTGCCGTCCCCGAAGCAGATTCGTCGCAGCGCGACGAAGAGGAGCACATGCTCGCCGAGGCCGGAGAGACCGACCCGTCGACCCCGCGGCGCGACCCCGAGGAGGTCGCGCTCGAACTGCTGCAGAACGAACTCGGCGCCCGCCGGATCGACGGCGGCTAGCCACGCCCTAGGTGTACCGAGACATCACGTTGGTCACAGTCGGCTGATGGGCGGATAGCCGCCGAGTGAGCTGTGACGGCGTTGAGTGTTGTAGACAGTGAGCCATGGCGCAAGGGCCTGAGCCCTGGCGGCGTCGGACACAAAGACCCGCCGACAGGCCCACTCGGATTGCAGAGTGCGGTTGTATCTTTCGGCTTTGCCATTCTGCCAGGGGCAGTGCGGCTTGATGAAAAGTTGGCTGGCCCCTAACTGCTCGACCGCCTCGGCGAAGGCCGTTGAGCGGCGGTAGCTGAGGTGGTTGTCGGTGATGACCTGCTCGATGCGGGTGATCCCGCAAGCGGCGAAGTAGGCCGCACCACGGCTAAGGAAGCCGGCACAGGTAGGCCCTTTCTCATCGAGCAAGATCTCGGAGTACGCCAGCCGGGAGTGGTCATCGACCATGGAATGCACATAGTCATAGCCGATCCCGCGGCCGCGAACCTCCTCGCTGCGTCCGTGGGCACGCCAGCCACCGCCGTCGGGGATCCTGCCGAGCTTCTTGACATCGACGTGCACCAGCTCACCGGGACGTTCCCGTTCGTAGCGCACCGCGCTGGCTTTGGATGCTCGGATCGGTACGCCGGTTATCGGATCGCAGTCGCGCAGATAGGACACACTGCGGCGGCGCAACACCCGCGAGACGGTGCGGGTGGACACCCCCAGCTTGATCCCGATCTCCTCCGGGCCGCAGCGATGCCGGCGTCGCCAGGCCACGATCTGGTTCTCCAAACCCTGTGGCGTGCGGGTGGGCATCGTGTGCGGCCGGCAGGAACGGTCAACCAGGCCCGCCTGCCCGTCGATCTCAAAGCGCCTGATCCAGGTATGCACGCACTTGCGTGATACCCCCATCGCCGCGGCGATATGGGCCTTGGGCCAGCCCTGGTGATACCGCTGCACCATGAGCAGTCGGCCATGAAACGTGGTGCGGGCATTACGGTGGGACACGAGAACCTCCGAGCGGATGTGGGCCTTAGACAAGCCACACCCCACCCGGGGGTTCTCCTCACATCAAGCCGACACGCCTGCTACCAACGTCATGTCCAGGGACACCTAGGGGTTCCACCAGGGCCGCAGCGGCAGGCTGTCGTCACCCCGGGCGCCGCCGTTGGCGGCCAGCACGTGATGTAGCTGAAGGTTGTTCTGCTCGAAGGCAACTCGTGATGCCGCCATGTACAGTCCCCATACCTTGGCGATCTGCAGGCCGACCTCGTCGACCGCCTCGTCCCAGTGCTCGACGAGATTGGCGCACCAGTCGCGCAGCGTCATCGCGTAGTGGTGCCGGAAGTTCTCGGTGTGCAGCACCTCGAAACCCGCGTCCTGCGCGTCGGTGATGATGCGTCCCGAGCCGGTCAGCTCCCCGTCGGGGAACACATAGCGGTCGGTGAAGCCGCCGCCGATGGGATTCTGCCGATTTTCGTGCCGGGTGATGCAATGGTTGAGCAGCAGGCCGCCAGTGCGCAGCCTCGACTTCAGAAAGCCGAAGTAGGACGGGTAGTTTCGGACGCCGATGTGCTCGGTGAGCCCGATGGAGGAAACGGCGTCGAAGCCGGTCTCGGGCACGTCGCGGTAGTCGGAGTGGCGCACCTCGGCCAGGTCGCCCAGGCCCTCATCGGCGATGGCCTTGCGCGCCCAGCTGGCCTGCTCGGCCGACAGCGTCGCGCCGATGACCCGCACCCCGCGGCGGGCGGCGTAGCGCACCATGCCGCCCCAGCCGCAGCCGACATCGAGTAACCGGTCGCCCGGTTGCAGCCGGAGCTTGTCGAAGACCAGCCGGTACTTGTTCTCCTGGGCTTCCTCGAGTGTCGCGTCGGCGTGCGGATAGACCGCGCAGGTATAGGTCATCGACGGGCCGAGCACCCACTCGTAGAACGTGTTCGACACGTCGTAGTGGTGATGGATCGCCTCGGCGTCCCGAGTCTTGCTGTGCAGCAGGCCATCGGCCATCCGGCGCCAGCGCGGCGGTGTCTCCAGCGGCGGCGGGGCGATCGGCACCAAGTGCTCGACGCCGATCGCGCGGACCGCGCTGGCCAGGTCCCGCGCCGACGGCCGCTTGAACTGGACGCGGTCGGTCAGCGTCTTGAGTAGCTCGTAGGGATCGCCGGGATGCACGCCGCACGCTTGCAGGTCGCCCGATATGTAGGCGCGGGCGATGCCGAGCTCGCCGGGGGCCGTCGCCAGGTAGGTGGCACCACGCGGCGTGCGCAGTTCGAGGCCCAGCGCGGAATCCGCGCTGCCGGCGGTGCTGCCGTCGTAGGCGGTGAACTTCAGCCGATGCTGCCCGCTTGCGGTGAAGATGGCCAGCACCTCGGCCATGCTGAGTTTGCCCCGGGAAGAGTGGGGCGCACGGTGGGGCTCCTTGGTCGTCGTCATCGCCGTTGCACCGCCTTCGCGTAGAGATCGAGCAGCCGAGAATCGGGGTCGTAGGACTTCTTGACCGTGTTGTAGGCCTCCCCGCCGTAGAGCTCGTCAAACTCATCGCGGGTGTAGAAGGAGTCGGAGTACAGCGACTTGTGCCCCTCGAGCTCACTGACTTTTGCCTCGATCGCCCGGTTGGCGGCGCCCGCGACGGCTCCGGCGGGCACCGAGGACCAAAAGCCCACGTTGACGTAGGTCTGGTCGAGCCTGATGGGATACAGCGGCCAGCCGTCATGATCGCGAATTCGCAACGGGCACAACCAGATCGGCGTGATCGGGACGTTGCCCAGGAACCACTCCAAGAAATCGACGGCGCGCCTGATCGGCACCTCGATGTCCTGGACCACCCGCTCTCTGGGGGACTGGGCCGGTGAACGAACACTGCGGGCCTCGATCCGGTCGGACACGCCGAACTGCCGGTCGGCGGCCACGAGCCTCGAGTAGACGCTGCTGCGCCGGTAGCGGCGTGGCCACCAGCGCCGCAGCCGCGGGTTCTGCACGCCGAATGCGCGTGAGCACCAGAACCAATCGGTGTCCCAGCGCCAGAGGTAGTCGTGAATGGTCAGGCGGTCGTCTTTGCCGCTTTCCATGCCGGCGATGTCGTGCTGGATCGACCGGTAATAGATGTTCTTTCCGGTGTAGTCGCTGACCGGCCCGGGGGTGGTGGTCCGCCTGCCGATGCACAGGTAGCTTTCGTCGGCGCCGAACACCACGCCGTCGAGGTAGTCGACGGGAGTGCCGCGGTGCCCGCCGGTGTCAATGATGCGCTCGGCCGCCGCGATCATGTCGGGCAACGAGCTGAATCGGAGGTGGCGCAACGCCACAAACGGCGCCACGGGCTCTAGCTCGATACGCAGCCGAGTCGAATACCCAAGCGTTCCATACGAATTGGGAAAGGTGCGAAACAAGTCGGCGTGCTGGGTTCGTGACGCGGTGAGCAATTCGCCGGCGCCGGTGAGGATATCCATATCGAGCACCGATTCGTGAGGCAAGCCATTGCGAAACGATGCCGACTCGATGCCCAGGCCGCTGACCGCACCGCCCAGCGTGATGGTCTTCAATTGCGGTACCACCAGGGGCGAAAGTCCGTAGGGAAGGGTTGCCGCTACCAGGGTTTCGTAGGTGCACATGCCGGCCACATCGGCGGTGCGAGCATCGGGATCGACGCTGAGTACCTCCGTCAAGCCCGAGGTGTCCAACCCCTTCGACTCGCTTTTGGTGCGGGCACGGAACAGATTTGACGTGGGTTTGGCCAGCCGAACAACGGACGTCGCCGGGATGGACCGATAACTGGCCATCAACCGGTCAACGCCCGCCCTGTGGGTAGAGAGTGCAGATCCAGGGATAGGCACCACATATACCCTAGTCTTCGGGCACGGCCCGTGCACCAGCGTGCGGGCGGCATCACACAAGAGGAGTTGCCCTGATGGGCCAGGTGAGCGCGGCAAGTACGATCTTGATCAATGTCGAGCCCGCGGCAACGCTCGCGGCGGTGGCAGACTATCAGACGGTTCGCCCGAAGATCTTGTCTCCCCAGTACAGCGAGTACCAGGTACTCGAAGGCGGGCAGGGCGCAGGCACCGTCGCCAAGTGGAAGTTGCAGGCCACCAAGTCGCGGGTGCGCGACGTGCAGGTCAACGTCGACGTCGCGGGCCACTCGGTCATCGAGAAGGACGCGAACTCGTCGATGATCACCAACTGGACGGTCGCGCCGGCCGGTCCGGGATCCAGCGTCACCGTGAAAACGACCTGGACGGGCGCCGGCGGCGTCAAGGGATTCTTCGAAAAGACCTTTGCGCCACTGGGTCTGAGGAAGATTCAGGGTGCGGTTCTGGCCAACCTGAAGAGCGAGCTGGAAGGCTAGCGCTCGGTGATGATGCGGGCCGCGCGGCGGCCCGAGGTGGGGGCACCTCCTGCTTGCGGGGGAGAGGCGGGCAAGTCCGGCTAGCGCGCCTGCGCCTGGCTGGCCAGGAAGCCGGCGACGCCGCGGGTGAGCGCGTCGGCGTATTTCTGCCGGCCCTCGGGCGACTCCATCAGCGCCGAGTCGACCGGGTTCTTCATGTTGCCGCACTCGACCAGGATCGACGGGTACTGCGCCAGGTTCAGGCCGGCCAGATCCGAGCGCCCGTACAAGCCGTTCTGACCGATGTAGGTCGCCGGCGGGATGCCCGAGGCCTGCATCTGGTCGCGCATGATCCGGGCGAACTGCACCGAAGGCCCGGCCTGCGCCTGATTGAGCGGCGGCGCCGAGTAGTTGACGTGGAAGCCTCGCCCCGACGGGGGTCCGCCGTCGGCGTGAATGCTCACGATCGCGTTGGGGTGCAATGAGTTTTCCATGGCGGCGCGGGCGTCGACGCACGGTCCGAGCCCGGTGTCGTCGTTGCGCGCCAGCGCGGTCCGCACGCCGAGCGCGTTGAGCTCAGCGCGCAGCCGCAGCGCGGTGTCCCAGGTGAAGGTGTGCTCCATGTAACCGCTGTTGGTCGCGGTGCCGCTGGTCTGGCAGTCCTTGGTGCCGCCGCGGCCGGTCGGGACCTGGCGACCGATGGACGCGTCGTTGGAGCCGTTGTGGCCGGGGTCGATGACAACGACCATGCCGGCGATGTTGGAGGGGGCTCCCCACGCGGTCTGGGTCGCCGTCGGGATGATGACTGTCGCGGCGGCGATCACGACGCCGAGCAGGGTTCTGATTCCGACACGTGTGCGCACTGGAAGGTCCACGGCGCAAAGGTAACCTCGCGCGGTCTACGCTGGGTGTTTTGAATCGCCCGACATCCACAGGCGAAACCAAGTCGAGACCAAGACGCGAGGGGACTGTCATGCAACCCGGAGGCGACATGTCGGCGCTGCTCGCCCAGGCGCAGCAGATGCAGCAGAAGCTCATGGAGGCCCAGCACCAGCTCGCCAACGCCGAGATACACGGCGAGGCGGGCGGCGGTCTGGTCAAGGTCGTCGTCAAGGGCAGCGGCGAACTGGTCGCGGTGAACATCGACCCCAAGGTCGTCGACCCGGCGGACGTCGAGACCCTGCAGGACCTGATCGTCGGCGCGATGGCCAATGCCTCAGCCCAAGTCACTCAGCTGGCGCAGGAGCGATTGGGCGCGCTGGCCGGCGGTCTGACCGCCCCGCCGTCCGCTCCGCCGCCTTCGGCGCCGCCGGCGGGGCTGTAGACCTCTCCCATGTTCGAGGGACCGGTCCAGGATCTGATCGACGAGCTCGGCAAGCTGCCGGGCATCGGACCAAAGAGCGCGCAGCGCATCGCTTTCCATCTGCTGTCGGTCGAACCGCCGGACATCGACCGGCTCACCGCGGTGCTGGCCAAAGTCCGCGACGGCGTGCGGTTCTGCGCGGTGTGCGGCAACGTCTCCGACGACGAGCGCTGCCGGATCTGCGCCGACCCGCGCCGCGACGGTTCGCAGGTGTGCGTCGTCGAGGAGCCGAAGGACGTCCAGGCGGTGGAGCGGACCCGTGAGTTCCGCGGCCGCTACCACGTTCTGGGCGGCGCGCTAGACCCGCTTTCCGGTGTCGGCCCCGAGCAACTGCGGATCCGGGAACTGCTGAGCCGCATCGGTGAACGCGTCGACGACGTCGACATCACGGAGGTGATCATCGCCACCGACCCGAACACCGAGGGCGAGGCGACGGCCACCTACCTGGTGCGGATGCTGCGCGACATCCCCGGCCTCACCGTGACGCGCATCGCGTCCGGGCTGCCGATGGGCGGCGACCTGGAGTTCGCCGACGAATTGACGCTGGGCCGCGCGCTCACCGGCCGCCGGGCCATGGTCTGATCGATCCGTCACCGGGTGACGACGGCGAAGTTGTCGCTGGCCGCCCACGCCTTTTCGAAGGTGGCGATGGAGACCTGCTCGTCGCGGCCGGCGGCAATGCCGCTGTCGTTCATGTGCACCGTGTTGGTGGTGGTGTCGATGCCGGTGATGACCACGAAATGGTTCTCTTGCGTGCGGTTGCCGCGGGTGTTCCACAGCACCTTGTCGTTGACCCCGACGATCACCTTGCGGCCGTCGTCCAGTCGTTGTATCAGCGCGTCGGTGCCCGGATGGTTGATGTCGGCCGCGACGCCGTAGTGGGCCAGGAGCACCGGCAGGTCGCGGTTGCTGGTCTTCCCGCCGTTGTAGATCGGTCCAGGGTGGGCCACACTCGGGATGTTCGCGGCCGCGCCGGTGATCTCGTCCTCGGTCGGCGAGCGGCCGGTGATCTCCCCGATCACGTCCGCGACCGCCATCTCGCCGCAGTCGAAGGTCTGCTGCTGGTAGTGCCAGAAGCGGCCGGCGGCGACCGGGTCGCCGTGCATACCGGGCTCGGCCTGCTGGGCGGCAGGCCCGGGCGCGGCCTCGGTCGTGCCGGCCGATCCGATCGCCACCGCCGTGGCGGCCGCGGCGGCGACGGCCGCGCTCGCCATGGCGGCGAGCACACCGAAGCGCGCGGTGGTGGCATGGCAGGGGGCGAGTTGCGTCATCAAGGGGTCCCTTTCTCTAGCCGTCAAGCGGCGAGAAAAGGCTGGCCAGCGGCCCTCTAGGAATCCTTGGAAGAAGCTTGCTGCGCAGCTAGCCGGTGCGGTGCTAGCGGGCCGCCAGTCGTTCGGTGCGCAGCAACTCCACCTCGGGCAGTTGCAGCGGGGACAGCTCGCCGACCACCTTGCTCAGCAGCAGGTCGGCCAGCTCCGGATTGCGGGCCAGACACGGCCCGTGCATGTAGGTGGCGACCACGCTGCCCGCGACCACACCGTCGTAGCCGTCGCCGGCGCGGTTGCCCGCGCCCTTGACGACCGCTCCCAGCGGCGCTGCGGCGGCACCCAGCACGGTGCCGCCGCGGTGGTTTTCGAAGCCGGTGAGTTGCTGGCTCAAGCCGGCCAGCAGCGGCGTGCTCACCACCTCGCCGATCGTGCGTCTGTCTTGCGGACAGGTCGTCACGTCGAGCATGCCCACGCCGTCGACCCGTTCCCCCGACGAGGTTTCATACCAGTGACCCAGCACCTGGATGGCCGCACAGATCGCCAGCACGGGTGCGCCCCGGTCCGCCGCGCGCTGCAGGCCGGGATGCCTGATCAGGTGCCGGGTGGCCAGCCGCTGGGCGTAGTCCTCCGCGCCGCCCAGCGTGTAGAGGTCCAGGGACTCCGGCACCGGATCGTCCAGCGTGATCTCGACGATTTCGGCGTCGATGCCCCGCAGCCGCAGCCGTTGGCGCAACACCACGGCGTTGCCGCCGTCGCCGTAGGTGCCCATCACGTCGGGCAACACCAGCCCGACCCGCACGACGGAGTCAGCCATGGCGCGTCAACTCCCGCTGCAGCCGCAGGAACGCGGTGTAGTTCGCGACGACCTCGACCGGTCCGGGCGGGCAGGAGGCGATGGCGGCCAACGTGTCGTGCACCAGCGTGTGCTCGACGCCCGCGTAGCCGAGCCGGACCGCCAGGTCGGTGCCGCGTTCGCCGGCGGCGACGACTTGGCCCTGGAAGGCCTCCCCTACCTGCTCGAAGCGCACGTCCCACAGCCAGGACAGGTCCTCGCCGTCGGGCACCCGTCCGTTGACCGCGATGACCACGCCCGCGGCGTGCTTGTTCACCATCGACAGCGCTTCCTGCCAGCCGGCGGGGTTCTTGGCCAGCAGCATCCGCGCCTCATGCCGGCCGACCCGCACCGTGCGGTACCGCCCGGCGACCTCGTCGACTCGGCTGACGGCCGCGACGGCTTTGACGGGGTCGGCGCCCAGCGCGACGGCGGCCGCCACGGCCTGGGCGGCGTTGCCGCGGTTCACCGCGCCGGGCAGCGCCAGGTGCATCGGCACGGCCAGCCCCTCGGGCCCGTACAGCGTGCCCCCGTCTTCCGGGTCGAACCACCAGTGCGGGCTGGGCCGCTTGAAGTCGGCGCCGGTCGAATACCAGTGGCCCTTCTCGCGGACAATGACCTCGCCGCTGCGCGGGCAGCTGACCGAGTCGTTCGACCACGCGCCGCCCGCGGCCACCCATACGACGTTTGGGCTGTCGTAGGCGGCCGAGGTCATCAGCACGTCGTCGCAGTTGGCCACGACGACCGCGGCCGGGTGCCGGGCCAGGCCCGTCCGCAGCGTGCGTTCGATGACGTTGATCTCGCCGACGCGGTCCAGCTGGTCGCGCGACAGGTTGAGCAGCACGATGACGCTGGGGTCCACGGCGTCGGACACGTGCGGCACGTGCATCTCGTCGACTTCGAGGGCAGCCAGCCGGGCCGTGCGGTCGGCGGCCAGCGCGGCGACCAGGCCGGCGTCCATGTTGGCGCCCTCGGCGTTGGTGGCCACCGGACCGAGCGTGGCCAGGGCGGCCGCGGTCATCCGGGTGGTCGTCGACTTGCCGTTGGTCCCGGTGACGACGACCGTGCGCCGGCCCGCCGCGAGTTGACGCAGGATCGAGCGATCCAGCGTCATCGCGACCAGGCCGCCGATCATGGCCCCGGCACCGCGCCCGGTGACCCGGGATGCCCACCGCGCGCTCGCTCCCGCGGCCAGCGCCAGACGTGCCCGGGTGGTTACCACCCGCGCAGTTTAAGGGCGATCCGGTTTTAACCGACGACACGGCTGCGCAACGACCGGGCGATGTCGGCCCGGCGTGCCATTCTGTCGTTCATGAGCCCCACAACATCGGCGCCCTGGGGCCGCCCGGTCAGCGATCCGGACGGGGGTTGGGCCGTCATCGACGTCGAGACCTCGGGCTTTCGCCCAGGTCAGGCGCGCATCATCAGCATCGCGGTGCTCGGCCTGGACGCCGGTGGCAACGTCGAGCAGTCCGTCGTCAGCCTGCTGAACCCGGGCGTGGATCCCGGCCCCACCCACGTGCACGGCCTGACCGCGGCGATGCTCGAGGACCAGCCGCAGTTCGGCGACATCGTCGGCGACGTGGTCGACGTGCTGCGCGGCCGCACGCTGGTGGCGCACAACGTCGCGTTCGACTACGCGTTCCTCGCCGCGGAGGCCGAGCTCACCGGCGCCGCCCTGCCCGTGGACACCGTGATGTGCACGGTCGAGCTGGCCCGCCGGCTCGATCTGGGCATCGACAACCTGCGGCTGGAGACCCTCGCCGCACACTGGGGCGTCACTCAGGAACGGCCGCATGACGCCTTCGACGACGCGATGGTGTTGACCCGCGTGCTCGGTGCTGCGCTCGGGCGGGCCCGCGAACACGACATCTGGCTGCCGGTACGTCCCGTCACGCGGCGCAGCTGGCCCAACGGCCGAGTGACCCACGACGAGCTGCGGCCGTTGAAGGCGCTGGCTTCCCGGATGCCCTGCCCCTATCTCAATCCGGGCCCGTATGTTCGCGGCCGGCCGTTGGTCCAGGGCATGCGCGTGGCGCTGGCCGCCGAGGTGCGGCGCACCCACGAGGAAATGGTCGAGCGGATCCTGCACGCCGGGCTGGCGTACACCGATGTCGTCGACCGGGAGACCTCGCTGGTGGTCTGCAACGACGATCCCCCCGGCCAGGGCAAGGGTTTTCAAGCCCAGCAGCTGGGGGTGCCGGTGGTCTCCGACGCGCAGTTCATGGACGGCGTCGGAGCCGTCGTCGGCGGCACCAGCATCCAGGAGTTCGTCGACGCCACGACGGCCGACGACCAGCTCGTGCTGTTCTGACTCTCGGCGTGCTTGTCGGGTAATTCCAGCAACCTCTCAGCTGGCGCCCGGCAACTCCCCAGGCATTGCCCCGAGGCTGATAGTTATCATCAGCGGGCCATGGCGGAGCGCAAAAGCGTCCTGCGCCTGGCGTTCTGGGGGACGGATCTCAAGCGGCGACCGCGTGGCGGCATCATCCAGCGCAGCAGTGAGGACAAACGTTAAGTGAGTGGACCGTTGGCGGACTTCACCGTCGATCGGCGGGTGTTGCTGATCACCAGTATCGCGCTGTTCATCGGCGCACTATCGGCGGGGGTGGCGTGGTGCCTGCTGCAGCTGATCGGATTGGTCACCAACCTTGTTTTCTATCAACGAGTTTCGGATGCCCTAGTGTCGCCGGCCGCTAACCAGCACCCATGGTGGCTGATACTGGGTGCGCCGGTTGCCGGCGGTCTGGTGATCGGCCTGATGGCCCGGTACGGGTCGGATCAGGTTCGCGGCCACGGTATGCCCGAGACGATCGAGGTTATCCTCACCGGTAGCAGCCGCGTCGAACCCAAAGTTGCTGTCCTGAAACCGATCTCAGCGGCCATCAGTATCGGCACCGGCGGCCCGTTCGGTGCCGAGGGCCCGATCGTCATGGCCGGCGGCGCGATGGGCTCGGTCGTCGCCCAGTTCTTGCATCTGACGGCGGACGAGCGAAAGATCCTGCTCGCCTCCGGCGCCGCCGGGGGCATTGCGGCCACCTTTAACGCTCCGTTGGCATCCATCTTGCTGGCGGTCGAGTTGCTGCTGTTCGAATTCCGGCCGCGCAGCCTGGTCCCGGTCGCCGGCTCGGTAGCCGTGGCCACGGTGGTTCGGCTGTTGATCCTGGGTCATGCACCGATATTTCCTGTCACCACCTGGAGCGCCGAAATACATTGGCCCACAGATGCTTTGGCGGTCATGGTCGGTATCGCCGGCGCGACGCTGGCGATCGGCGCGACGCATCTGGTCTAATGGGCCGAGCGCGCTTTCCCGCGTCTGCCCATCCATTGGATGTGGTGGCCGGCGATCGGTGGTCTCATCATCGGCGTCGGCGGGTTGGTCGAGCCGCGCGCCCTCGGCGTCGGGTACAACGTGATCGGTTTGCTGCTCTCCGGGCATGCCGGCCTCTCGCTGATAGTCGGCATTCTCATGGTGAAGACCGCGATCTGGGCGCTGTCACTCGGCTCGGGAACGTCGGGCGGTGTATTCGCCCCCGTGTTCATGATCGGCAGTGCGCTCGGCGCCTTCGTCGGGCACTGGTTTCCACATGTGTTTCCCGGGTTTTGGGCAATGCTGGGGCTGGCCGCCGTGGTTTGCGGCATCATGCGGGCCCCGCTGACCGCCATCATGTTCACCCTCGAACTCACTCGCGCGTGGCCCGCGATGCTTCCGGTGATCGTCGCGACGGTCACCGCCTACGTCATATCCGTGTTACTCCTGGCGCGTTCGGTGCTCACCGAGAAGATCGCGCGCAGCGGTATGCACCTGACCCGGGACTACACGACCGATCCGCTGGAGGCATTCCTGGTCGCCGAGGTAGTCCATCCCGGACCGTCGCCCACGCCGGCAGCCGGCACCATAAGCGCCCAGGCCACGTTGCGGCACGCCGCGAACGTTTTCGCCGAATCAGAGGGCAGGCCGCTGCGCGTGTTATCGCCGGAGGGCGCCGACAAGGGCCATCTGCTGATGACGGATCTACTCACCGCCCGACTGCACGATTTCAACGAAGACACGGAACGGACGCGGCACCTGATCCCCTATTTCCCGAGGCCGCCGCGCACCGCCGTGCGGCGTTGGGCATCGGCTCGGCGTAACGGCCGCGCGAGCCGACCCTGAGCCTTAGCGGGACGCCCGGTTGACCGCCGACACCACGGCCCGCAGCGACGCGGTGGTGATCGACGGCGCGATCCCCACCCCCCACACCGTGCGGCCGCCTACCGACGCCTCCACATAGGCGGCGGCCTGGGCGTCGTCGCCGGCGCTCATCGCGTGCTCGGAGTAATCCAGAACGGCGACGTCGAAGCCGACGTCGGCCAGTGCGTGAACGAACGCCGCGAGCGGGCCGTTGCCGGAGCCGCTGATCTCGTGCTCGGCGTCGTTGATCTTCACGGTCGCGACGACGGAGGTGTTGCCGCCGTCCTCCTCGGAGGCGTTGACCCGCTGCCGGATCCGTTCCAGCGGCAGGATCGGGGCCAGGTACTCCTCGTAGAAGGCGTCCCACATCTCCTTCGGCGAAACCTCGCCACCCTCGCCGTCGGTGATCTTCTGGATCACCTGCGAGAACTCGATCTGCAGCCGCCGCGGCAGCACCAGACCGTGGTCGGCCTTCATGATGTAGGCCACGCCGCCCTTGCCGGACTGCGAGTTGACCCGAATCACCGCCTCGTAGGTGCGTCCCACGTCGCGCGGGTCGATCGGCAGGTACGGCACCTGCCACAACAGGTCGTCGACGTCGGTGTTGGCGGCGTCGGCGTCGATCTTCATCTGGTCCAGGCCCTTGTTGATCGCGTCCTGGTGGCTGCCGGAGAACGCGGTGTAGACCAGGTCCCCGCCGTAGGGGTGCCGCTCGTGCACCGGCAGTTGGTTGCAGTACTCCACCGTGCGCCGGATCTCGTCGATGTTGGAGAAGTCGATCTGCGGGTCCACGCCGCGGGAGAACAGGTTCAGGCCTAGCGTCACCAGGCACACGTTGCCGGTGCGTTCGCCATTGCCGAACAGGCAGCCCTCGATGCGGTCCGCGCCCGCCTGGTAGCCCAATTCCGCTGCGGCGACGGCGGTTCCGCGGTCGTTGTGCGGATGCAGGCTCAGGATGACCGATTCCCGGTTGGCCAGGTTGCGGCTCATCCACTCGATCGAGTCGGCGTAGACGTTCGGGGTTGCCATCTCGACGGTGGCGGGCAGGTTGAAGATGATCGGGTTCTGCGGCGTCGGCGCGATGATCTCGCCGACCGCGTCACACACCTGCTTGGCGTATTCCAGCTCGGTCCCGGTGTAGGACTCCGGCGAATACTCAAAGCGCCACTGAGTGCCGGGGTACTTGGCGGCCTGCTCGACGCACTTGCGAGCACCGTCGACGGCGATGGCCTGCACGGCGGCCCGGTCCGCGCGAAAAACCACGCGCCGCTGCAGAATTGACGTCGAGTTGTAGAAGTGCACGATCACCCGCGCCGCGCCCTCGCACGCCTCGAAGGTGCGCTCGATCAGCTCCGGGCGGCACTGGGTCAGCACCTGGATGGTCACGTCGTCGGGTATGGCGGCGTCGGTGATGATCTCGCGGACGAAGTCGAAGTCGGTCTGGCTGGCCGCCGGGAAACCGACCTCGACCTCCTTGTATCCCATGCGCACCAGCAGGTCGAACATCCGGCGCTTGCGGGCCGGGCTCATCGGGTCGATCAGCGCCTGGTTGCCGTCCCGCAGGTCCACGGCGCACCACATCGGCGCGCGATCGATGATGCGGTCGGGCCAACTGCGGTCGGCCAGCCGAATCGGCTCTACCTCCTCGGCGAAGGGCCGGTACCGGCTGACCGGCATCGCGGAGGCGCGCTGGGGGTTCCACACGGCCTGGCCGGGACCGGGCGGGCCGGCGGGGGTGACGATGGTTCGCGCCCTGAAAGACTCGGTGTAGGTGTCGGGGCTATCAGATTCGGAAAAGTTGTTCACGGTAGTTGCTCCGGGGGATGTCAGAAGGGACCTCAGACCGGCGCATTACGAACTCCCGCGACGGGAGGCCGGTCTGGCTCAGACCCCGTCGCGGCGTCCGAGGAGGAGCACCCGCTGCACGCCCAGCACTCTACCGCGATCGGTCTCATCGCCAAAACGTGGCTAGAAGGGCGCCGAACCGTCGTCGACGCTGGGCGGGGCGGGCCCGGCGTCGCTGAAGCGGGCGGCGTGGTTGGCTCGGCGTTCGGTGGCGATCCGCTGCGCTCGGGCTCGGGCTCGGGCGCGGGTGCGGCGGCGCCTCGGCATCATCGCGGTGCGTTCGCCGCAATCCTCCGGTGGCGACTCGGCTTCGGGCGCGGCCGGTCCACCGACAGAACGGCACAGGCTGGGGAAGAGCAAGGCGCTGCCGGGAGTCGTGACATACGTATGTCCTGCGGGGGAGGTGAGGATCAGCGTGCCGTCGGGCATTTGCTCCCGCCAGCCCCAGAAGGTCTTGAGCAGATGATGCGGCCGGCAGTAGCACTTGAGGTTGGCGGCATGGGCGGGCCGGCCCTGGGAGTTGGGAATCGTATGGTCTACATCGCAGGCCACCGCCGGTGTGTCGCAGCCGGGCCAGCGGCACGTCAGATCGCGGCAGCGCACGAAACTTGCCAGCATCCTGCTGGGCACGTGGCCCGGCTCGGGTGCGGAGTCACCCGGATGCTGGAGGGGCATCAGTTTGGCCGACTTTGCCAGCTCGGCCACCATCTCCGCGGTGATCAGCCCATCGGCACCCACTTCGCACCCAGGCGCGCAGCCAGTGCCGTCGATGGTGGGTTGCTCGGCGATCACATGAATCGTGACCGGGCCGGCGGATGGCCGCTTGCCCGCCGCGCAGTCGTCGCGTCCGCAGCGACAGCCCAACCGATCCGCCCCGGCGGCAAGCGCTCCCAGGGCGTCGGCGCGCCGCTGGTCGCGGGTGCGCGGATCGTGCTCGCACACCGTGCCCGCCAACGCGGTCAGCCGAGTGTCCAGCGCGTGGGCGGCGGGGGTGCATAGGCTGCCATTGATCTCGGACAGCCCGTCTTTGTTGGTCCCGATCCAGATCTCCCGATCACGGGTGCGCTCGGACCGTCGGCGCACCGCATCCGCGTCCAGGCGGCCCACGACCTTGTCCACCTCAGCGCCCAACCGGCCGTGGCTGAGCGATGGCCAGCGCGGCACCTCGAGCGCCAGTGCTGCGTCCACCGCCGCGAGCACGTCGGGATCGAGAACTAGATCCGTACGCGACACGATCGTCTGAAATGCCCGGTAGTCGATCTCTCCGGCGGCGAAGACCACGCCCACCATCGGTAGTCGCTCACGCAGCGCTCGGGCGAGATGCACCCGGATCAGCCCTTGTCCCTGGCTGATGCGCAAGGCCGCACCCACCTCGGCCGCGACCGCCACCACGGTGTCGATCGCCCACTCTTCATTGTCCGCACAGCGCGAAAATCGGTACCCGAACAGCTCCCCGATCGCTACCAGCTGCGCGGCCGCCGCCCGATTCTCCGCACGAGCCGTCGCACAGATCTGGTCGATCAACGCCGCCGACTCCGGCGTCGGTCGGCAGGCCCACACAGACTCGAACGTATGTTCTATGATGCCACGGCGGTCCGGCAACATACTCCCGGCGCGTGCCCAGTATTCTGTTGTGGACTTAACTCCGGGGGTGGAACCTGCTGGGCAGGGCCCGAAAAAGGGCATCTGTAAGGCGCAGAAGGGCAGACAGGGAACAGTGGCGCTGGTCGTACAGAAGTACGGCGGATCTTCGGTGGCCGACGCCGAACGCATCCGCCGCGTCGCCGAACGCATCGTCGAGACGAAGAAGCAGGGCAACGACGTCGTAGTGGTGGTCTCGGCGATGGGCGACACCACCGACGACCTGCTCGACCTCGCTCAGCAGGTCTGCCCCGTCCCACCGGCCCGCGAGCTCGACATGCTGCTGACGGCAGGTGAGCGCATCTCCAACGCCCTGGTGGCCATGGCGGTCGAGTCGCTCGGCGCACACGCCCGCTCGTTCACCGGCTCGCAGGCCGGCGTCATCACGACCAGCACACACGGCAACGCGAAGATCATCGACGTCACGCCGACGCGGCTGCAGTCCGCTCTCGACGAAGGCGATGTCGTGCTGGTCGCGGGCTTTCAGGGCGTGAGCCAGGACACTCGCGACGTCACCACACTGGGCCGCGGCGGCTCGGACACCACGGCCGTCGCCCTGGCCGCCGCGTTAGGCGCCGACGTCTGCGAGATCTATACCGACGTCGACGGGATCTTCAGCGCGGACCCGCGAATCGTGCCCAACGCCCGCAAGCTGAACACCGTGACCTTCGAGGAAATGCTCGAGATGGCGGCCTGCGGCGCAAAAGTCTTGATGCTGCGCTGCGTCGAATATGCCCGCCGTTACAACCTGCCCGTGCACGTCCGGTCCTCGTACTCGGACAAACTGGGCACCGTCGTCGTCGGATCGATCAAGGACGTACCCATGGAAGACCCCATTCTGACCGGCGTCGCGCACGATCGCAGCGAGGCCAAGGTGACCATCGTCGGGCTGCCCGACATCCCCGGCTATGCGGCCAGCGTGTTCCGGGCCGTCGCCGACGCCGACGTGAACATCGACATGGTGATACAGAACGTCTCCAAGGTCGAGGACGGCAAGACCGACATCACGTTCACCTGCTCGCGTGATGTCGGACCCAACGCGGTGGCCAAGCTGGACGCCCTCAAGGAGGAGATCGGCTTCACCCAGCTGCTCTACGACGACCACATCGGCAAGGTGTCGCTGGTCGGCGCGGGGATGCGCAGCCATCCGGGCGTCACGGCGACCTTCTGCGAGGCGCTGGCCAGGGTCGGCGTCAACATCGAGCTGATGTCCACGTCGGAGATCCGCATCTCGGTGCTGTGCCGCGACACTGAATTGGACAAGGCCGTCCTGGCGTTGCACGAGGCGTTCGGGCTGGGCGGCGAGGAGACCGCCACGGTATATGCGGGGACGGGTCGTTAGATGGTTGCCATCGGGGTAGTTGGAGCCACCGGCCAGGTTGGCCAGGTGATGCGCAACCTGCTCGAGGAACGCGACTTTCCCGCGACGTCCGTGCGATTCTTCGCGTCTGCCCGGTCGCAGGGCCGCAAGCTGGGATTCCGCGGGCAGGAGATCGAGGTCGAGGACGCCGCGACGGCGGACCCGACCGGCCTGGACATCGCAGTGTTCTCGGCCGGCAAGACGATGTCGCTGGTGCAGGCCCCGCGGTTCGCCGCGGCGGGCGTGACCGTGATCGACAACTCCTCGGCCTGGCGCAAGGACCCGGACGTGCCGCTGGTGGTGTCGGAGGTCAACTTCACCCGCGACGCCGGCAGCCGGCCGAAGGGCATCATCGCCAACCCGAACTGCACCACGATGGCCGCGATGCCGGTGCTGAAACCGCTGCACGACGAGGCCCAACTGCGGCGTCTGGTGGTCTCGAGCTATCAGGCCGTGTCCGGCAGCGGGTTGGCCGGCGTCGAAGAGCTGGCCACGCAGGCGCGCGCGGTGATCGACGACGCCGAGCAGTTGGTGCACGACGGCAGGGCGCTGCAGTTCCCGGCACCGAAGACCTACGTCGCGCCCATCGCCTTCAATGTGCTGCCGCTGGCCGGCTCGCTGGTGGACGACGGATCCGGCGAAACCGACGAGGACCAGAAGCTGCGCTACGAGAGCCGCAAGATCCTCGGGATCCCCGAGCTGCTGGTGAGCGGAACCTGCGTGCGGGTCCCGGTCTTCACCGGGCACTCGCTGTCGATCAACGCCGAGTTCGCGCGCCCGCTCTCGCCCGGGCGCGCCCGCGAACTGCTCGCCGGCGCACCGGGGGTGAAGCTGGTCGACGTGCCGACGCCGTTGGCGGCCGCCGGCGTCGACGAGTCGCTGGTCGGCCGGATCCGGTACGACGAGGGCGTCGCGGATGGCCGGGGCCTGGCCCTGTTCGTGTCGGGAGACAACCTGCGCAAGGGGGCCGCCCTGAACACCATCCAGATTGCCGAACTGCTGGCCTCGGAACTGCACTCGGCATTGTGATCCGCGGGTGAGTCCCGCGCGCGGCCGGCTGATGATGCGGTGCTCAACTTCAATCGTGTCCGTGACATGTTTGCTTGTGCTGCAGCCTGTTTGGATCGCACATGCAGACCCGCCTGCGCCGGCCCCGCAGCCGATCCTGCAGCCACTGGCGCCGGGGCAGGTGATGCGGCTCGGACCGACGGCCGGAACCGGGACCACCACAAAGGATTACGGCATCGGCGCAACCGATCTGTGCGAATTTCTTGAATTCCCAACCGAACTGCTGCAGGTGTGCGGCGATAGCTTCGCCGGCCAGGGCGTCGGATTCGGCGGCTGGTATTCGCCGGTCGCGCTGCATGTCGACACGGCGTCCATCGACGACCCCGACGGGGTGCGCTACACCGGCGTCACCGGAATCACCAGGCCGCTGCTGGCCGATCCGACACCGGCAGGGGATTCGCAGCTACCCGCTGGGGTGGTCGAGATCAACCGCCGCAACTACATGATGGTCACCACGACCAAGGACCTGAAGCCGCAGACCTCGCGGCTGGTGGCGGCCGAGCCGGCGCACGCCGGCTGGCAGACGGTGTCCGGGTCCAAGCGGGAGGCGGCCTATCAGGGCGGCTCGCAAACGCAGATCAGCGGCTACTACGACCCGATTCCCACGCCCGATTCGCAGACCGGATGGGTCTACATCGTGGCCAATAGCTTCACTCGCAGCCAACCCGTGGTGCTGTACCGGGCCACGCCCCAGAGCTTTACCGATCGGTCCCGCTGGCAGGGCTGGGCGGCCGGGCCCGACGGCGGCTGGAACAAGCGGCCGACGCCGCTGTGGCCCGACCAGGTCGGCGAGATGTGCGTGCGGCAGATCGACGGCAAGACGGTCCTGTCCTATTTCAACGCCAGCACCGGCAACATGGAAGTCCGGGTGGCCGACGACCCCACCTCCCTGGGCACCGCGCCGGTGACCACGGTCGTGCAGCACGACGAGTGGCCCGAGCCGGCGGAAAGCCTGCCGCCCCCGACCGACAACCGGCTGGCGCAGCCGTACGGCGGATACATCTCGCCCGGTTCGACGCTCGACGAACTACGCATCTTCGTCAGTCAATGGGATACCCGCGCGCGGGTGTCCGCGCCGTACCGGGTAATCCAGTTCGCGGTGAACCCATTCAAGCCGTAGCGGCGAGAAACCCGCGCCGCTTTATCAATGACTTGTTGTAGTACAGGCAGTGGGCGGCGCCTTGCCGCCAATCGAGCGGGTCGATTGCCGAAAGATGTTGGCGCACAACAAGTCACGCGTTCTAGGCGCGGTCACGCCCGCGTGCCGCAACCGAGCGTGAGAGGAGTTGTTTACTTCGCCGCAATCTAGCCGAGGAGAAGTTCTTAACTTCAGCGAAATAAACGCAACTATGCGAGAACTCTTTTACTTCCGCGCAATAGTGGCATAGCAAATTCGGAATACTTCGGGACCATGCTGCGGAGCAACGTAATCCAACTAGCTTTACGGAGAGAAATTGTCATCCAACGTCGCGAAGTTCAGGCTTGCTCTGGCTGCTGGTGCCGTTTTGGTTGGTTTGGCCGCAGGGGTCGGCGCTGAGCTGGAAATGAAGAGTGCAACGTTGGCCGAGCCGGTTGCGCCCGGCGTTCCCGGCGATGATCTGCAGGGCCAGCCGGCTCCTGTTCCCCCGCCGCCCCCGGTGCGGCACCAGGCACACGGTAACGGAGCCATCCGCGTCCCGTTCGAGATCCGCGACTAGACGCATCGCGCTCAGTGCCGGCCGACATGGACTTGTCGGCCGGCACTCGATCATTTAGCGCCGACCGACCTGCGGGCCGACTTGCCTGGTCCGGGTAGTGGTTTCGCCAGGTGGGACGTGGTTTTCAGCTCACAGCTGCTACATAAGCGGCGCATAGCGGCCACTACTGTTGACCGCCGCATCATGTGTCTCATGAGTGAAACATCTGAAACCCCAACTGCGCGGTCTGCGACCGCCACCGCCCCGGCGCCGGCCGTCGAGCCCGCGTCACCCGTCTACAAGACCCCCAGGGTCTTCCTGGCCGCGGCATGGGTTGCCATCGTCGCCGGCGTCGTCTTCATCGTCTCCGTGATCTTCTTCGCCGGCTTGGCGCTGGGGCACCACGGCGGCCATCACCGCTACCACAAACACCACGCGGCAGCGGGATGGCATCACCGGATGGGCGGCCCGGGTGGTCCGTTCGGGCCGCCGCCGGCTCCGCAGGGTGCGCTGCAGGGCGGCTCGGCCGGTCCCGGTGTCCCCGGTCCCGGCCAGATCCCGTCATCGGTTGCTCCCTCGCACACGCCGTAGTGCCGGTGCGGGAAAGCCGCCAACCCGTTCAGATGCTCACGGGGCGATAGGAGGACCCCGGGGGCCATCAATTCGACAGCAAGTAGCCCGGCGCTCGGGGGAGCGCCGGGCTACCGGCATTGCGTGCCGCGCTGTTCTTAGAACCCAATTCGGTTAATTCACAGCAACTTTGTCACACGCGACCTGTTACGACGCGCCCGACACGGGCAGTATGCAAGGCATGAGTGATACACCAGAACCCTCGACCGAGCCGGCGCCCGCCGGCGTCGTCCCACCGCCACCGCCACCGCCACCGCCACCAGCGCCACCGCCACCGCCACCAGCGCCACCGGTGCGGCCGCCGGTGCAGGCGGGACCTCCCGCGCAGCCCGAGCGCCTCAAGCCGCCCAAGCTGTATCTGGCCGCCGCGTGGGTGGTCATCGTCGCCGGCATCGTGTTCATCCTGTCGGTGGTGTTCTTCTCCGGAGCCGTGCTCTTCGGGCACTACCACTACTGCCACAAGCATCATCCGGGCATGTTCGGCCCCGGCGGCCCGGGCGGCCCGGGACCGTGGCAATACGGGGGTCCTGGCGGCCCCGGGCCCTGGTCCGGGCCCGGCCCCGGCTTCGGCCCCGGCGGCCCCGGCTATCCGCCGGCGTTCGGCCCGGGCGGTCAGGGCGGGCCGGTGTTCATCGGCCCGTTCGGTCCCGGCGGCCCGTTCGGTCCCGGCCCGTCGCCGTCGAGCACGCCTGCGAGCCCGGCGCCACGTTCGTAGCTCGCACGCGGCATCGCCGGCCGGCGCCCCGTAGACGGGGCGCCGGCCCTTGCTTTGGGTGGCCGAAACGCGTTGACGCCGGTTCGGCTTGAAACTCCGTGGGTACTCGTCGCACTGCCCTCGGTATACGTAAGGTCAGCCCAGGCGACGAGGAGATGGCCACATGACGGAACGATTCACCACCAACGACGCCGGTATCGCGGCACCCAGCGACGACAAGTCGCTGACGATCGGACCCGACGGTCCGATCCTGCTGCAGGACCACTACCTCATCGAGCAGATGGCGCAGTTCAACCGGGAACGCATCCCCGAGCGTCAGCCGCATGCCAAGGGCGGAGGCGCCTTCGGCCAGTTCGAGGTGACCAACGATGTCAGCAACTACACCCGGGCCGCGGTATTCCAGCCCGGCACCAACACCGAGATGCTGGCCCGGTTCTCCACGGTGGCCGGCGAGCGCGGCAGCCCGGACACCTGGCGCGACCCGCGCGGCTTCGCGCTGAAGTTCTACACGACCGAGGGCAACTTCGATCTGGTCGGCAACAACACACCGGTCTTCTTCATGCGTGACCCGCTGAAGTTCCAGCACTTCATCCGATCTCAAAAGCGGATGCAGGCAACGAACTTGCGCGACCACAACATGCAGTGGGACTTCTGGAGCCTGTCGCCGGAGTCGGCCCATCAGGTCACCTGGTTGATGGGTGATCGGGGCATCCCGAAGACCTGGCGAAACATGAACGGCTACAGCAGCCACACCTACAGCTGGATCAACGCCGGAGGCGAGATCTTCTGGGTGAAGTACCACTTCATCACCGATCAGGGCATCGAGTTCCTGACTCAAGAGGACGCCGACCAACTGGCCGGCGAGGACGGTGACTACCACCAGCGGGATCTATACGAGGCGATCGAGCGCGGCGATCACCCCAGCTGGACGCTGAAGATGCAGATCATGCCGTTTGAGGAGGCCAAGACATACCGGTTCAACCCCTTCGACCTGACCAAGGTGTGGCCGCACGGCGATTACCCGCTGATCGACGTCGGCAAGATGACCCTGAACCGCAACGTCACCGACTACCACACGGAGATCGAGCAGGCCGCGTTCGAGCCCAACAACACCGTGCCCGGTACCGGCTTGAGCCCCGACAAGATGCTGCTGGCGCGCGGCTTCTCGTACTCCGATGCGCATCGCGCGCGGCTGGGGACCAACTATCGGCAGATTCCGGTCAACACGCCAAAGGTCGAGGTGAACAGCTACTCCAAAGACGGCGCGATGCGGATGACCAACGTCTCGGATCCGGTCTACGCCCCCAACTCTTACGGCGGTCCGCAGGCCGACCCGGCGCGCGCCGCCGAGGTGCGTTGGCAGGCGGACGGCGAGATGATCCGCGCGGCCTACACGTTGCGCGCCGAGGACGACGACTTCGGTCAGGCCGGTACGATGGTCCGCGACGTGCTCGACGACGAGGCACGAGAACGATTGGCGCACAACATCATTGGACATGTATCCAAGGGCGTCAAGGAGCCGGTGCTGTCGCGGGTGTTCGAGTACTGGCGCAACGTCGACCCCGATCTCGGGAAGCAGGTCGAGGAGGGCGTGCGGGCAAACCTGGGGCAGTGAAATGCGTGTTCGCTAGGACGCAGCCGCCCTGGCATGATCGAGACTCATGACGATTGATGTCGTTTACACCACGCAATCCACGGCAACCGGGGGCGGTCGCGACGGCCACGTGAGGTCCGACGACGGCCGCATCGACCTCGACACCCGGCCGCCGAAGGAGTTGGGCGGCAGCGGTGAGGGCACCAACCCCGAGCAACTGTTCTCGGCGGGGTACGCCGGCTGCTTCCTGTCCGCGCTGCGGCTGGTGGCCGGCAAGGCGAAGGTCAAACTCGACGACGCCACGGACGTTACCGTGCAGATCGGGATCGGGAAGGACTCCTCCGACGGGGGGTTCGGCCTCACCGCCACGATCGTCGGTTACCTGCCGGGCCTGGACCAAAGCGTCGCGAGCGATCTGGTGGAGGCCGCTCACGAGGTGTGCCCGTATTCCAAGGCCACCCGCGGCAACATCGACGTGGACGTCTCGGTCAAGGTCTAGCCGGGCCCTTGGTTCCGACGATGCGGATCTCCGTCGCGGTGGTGGCGGCCGGCGTGGCCGCCGGCGCCGCGTTGGCGACTCCCGCTGCCGCCGCGCATCCCTCGGATCCCGGGGCGGTGTCCTATGCGGTCCTGGGCAAGGGGTCGGTCGGCAACATCGTCGGTGGCCCGATGGGCTTCGAGACGGTGTTCACCGAACCGGTCCAGGGGTATTTCGTCGACCTCGCCGACTGCAACGACTGGGCCGACATCGGCCTGCCAGAGGTGTACAACGACCCCGACCTGGCTTCGTTCAACGGCGCCACCACCCAAACCTCGCCGAGCGACCAGACCCACTTCGTCAAGCAGGCGGTCGGGGTGTTTGCCACGCCCGACGCCGCGGCCCGGGCCTTCCACCGCGTGGTGGACCGGACGGTGGGTTGCCCCGGCCAGACCACGGCGATGCACCTGGACAACGGGCAAACGCAGGTGTGGTCGTTTGCCGGCGGGCCCGCGACCGCCACCGACGAGAACTGGACCAAGCAGGAAGCGGGCACCGATCGGCGCTGCTTCAATCAAACTCGGCTGCGGGAGAACGTGCTGCTACAAGCCAAGGTCTGCCAATCCGGCAACGCGGGCCCCGCGGTCAACGTGCTGGCCGGAGCGATGCAGAACGCGTTAGGCCAATAGCGCGGGCAGATATGGGTCTCCGTGACTGCTGCGTCGCCAGAAATTGCGGGAACGGGAATATGTCGGGGCGATCTGCATGATGAAGTGAGGGCGGCTATCGTTCCGATAGCCGCCCAGTATGGCGCCCGGCCCGAATGCGTTCGGGCGTGGTCGGGTCCGGAGGGATCGTGATATGACGCTCGCCGCTATCACCGCCGCGGCCTCGCAGCTGGATACCGCCCGGCCAATCGACGCCGAATTAGCCGATTCTTCGGCCGCCGCGCAATACATCGCGGACGGTTGCCTGGTCGACGGTCCACTCGGCCGCGTCGGCCTGGAGGTCGAGGCGCACTGTTTCGATCCCACCGATCCGGATCGCCGGCCGAGTTGGGGCGAGATCACCGAAGTCCTCGAGGTGTTGCCGCCGCTGCCGTGCGCCAGCGCGGTCACCGTCGAACCCGGCGGCGCCGTCGAGCTGTCCGGTCCGCCGGAGAACGGCATCATCGCGGCCATCGGCGCGATGCACACCGATCAGGCCGTGCTGAGAAAGACGTTCGCGAATGTTGGCCTGGGACTGGTCTTTTTGGGCGCAGATCCGCTGCGCTCACCCACGCGGGTGAACCCCGGCGCGCGGTATCGCGCCATGGAGGAATTCTTCGCCGCCAGCCGCTCCGGTGAGGCGGGCGCCGCGATGATGACGTCGACCGCCTCGGTGCAGGTCAATATAGATGCCGGGCCGCAGTCCGGCTGGGCTGCCCGGGTGCGGCTGGCGCACGCCCTGGGACCCACCATGATCGCGCTCACCGCCAACTCCCCGATGCTGCGCGGCGAATTCACCGGCTGGGTGTCGACCCGCCAGCGGGTGTGGGGAGCGATGGACTCGGCGCGCTGCGGACCGGTGCTGAGCGTCAGCGGCGACGACCCGGGCACCGACTGGGCCCGCTATGCGCTCAAGGCGCCGGTGATGCTGGTGAACAACCCGGAGGCGGTGCCGGTGACGCACTGGGTGCCGTTCGCCGATTGGGCCGACGGCCGCGTCCTGCTGGGCGACCGCCGCCCCACCATCGCCGACCTGGAATACCACCTGACCACGCTGTTCCCGCCGGTGCGGCCCCGCCAATGGCTGGAGATCCGCTATCTCGACAGCGTGCCCGATTCCCTGTGGCCCGCGGTGGTGTTTACGTTGGTTGCCCTGCTCGACGACCCCGCCGCCGCCGACCTGGCCGCCGAGGCCGTCGAGCCGGTGGCCACCGCCTGGGATACGGCGGCCCGGCTGGGGCTGCGCGATCGGCGGCTGTGTGCGGCGGCCAACCGGTGTGTGGCCATCGCCGCCGAGCGTGCGCCGGCCGAGCTGACCGAGCCGATGCAGCGGTTGGCCGACAACGTCGCGCAAGGCCGCTGTCCGGGCGACGACTTCTCCGATCAGGTGGTCGATCGCGGCATCGCGACGACGGTTTCGCAGCTGGCCCAAGGGGGCCTGTGACTGCACGGGAAAGACTCGCAGCTGATCTGGAGCGGGCGCGCACACGCACGCTGAGCCTGGTCGATTTCGACGACGCCGAATTGCGCCGGCAATACGACCCGTTGATGAGCCCACTGGTGTGGGACCTGGCGCACATCGGCCAGCAGGAAGAGTTCTGGCTGCTGCGCGGCGGCGACCCGAACCGGCCCGGGATCCTGCCGCCGTCGGTCGAAGGCCTCTACGACGCGTTCGTGCACTCCCGCGCCAGCCGCGCCGACCTGCCATTGCTGTCCCCGGCCGAGGCCCGATCCTATTGCCGCACAGTGCGGTCCGCCGCGCTGGACGCCCTCGATGCGCTGCCCGCCGATCCCGCCGGTGACCGCGCGGCGTTCGCGTACGGCATGGTGGTCAGTCACGAAAATCAGCACGACGAGACCATGTTGCAGGCGTTGAACCTGCGCACCGGGGCCGCGCTGTTGCATGACCCGGGCGAGTTGCCCGCCGGGCGGCCGGACGTGGCGGGCAGCTCGGTGCTGGTGCCTGCGGGCCCGTTCGTGCTGGGCGTGGACGCCGCCGAGGAGCCGTACTCCTTGGACAACGAGCGTCCCGCCCACGTCGTCGACGTGCCGGCGTTCCGCATCGGCCGGGTGCCGGTCACCAACGGGGAGTGGCAGCAGTTCATCGCCGACGGCGGCTACACCCAGGCGCGCTGGTGGTCCACGCGCGGCTGGGAGCACCGACTGAGCGCGGGCCTGTCCGCCCCGCAGTTCTGGGGTTCTGACGCGCGCACCCGCACCCGGTTCGGCTACGTCGAGGACATTCCCGACGATGAACCCGTGCAGCACGTCTGCTATTTCGAGGCCGAGGCGTACGCGGCGTGGGTCGGTGCCCGGCTGCCCACCGAGATCGAGTGGGAGAAGGCCTGCGCCTGGGATCCGGCGACCAACACCCGCCGTCGCTACCCGTGGGGTGCGCAGGACCCGTCGGGCGATCTCGTCAACCTGGGTGGCACCGCACTGCGTCCCGCGCCCGTGGGCGCCTACCCCGCCGGCGCCTCGGCGTACGGGGTCGAGCAGCTGCTGGGTGACGTCTGGGAGTGGACCAGCTCGCCGCTGCGTCCCTGGCCGGGGTTCGTTCCGATGATCTACGAGCGTTACTCGCAGCCGTTCTTCGACGGCGACTACCGGGTGCTGCGCGGCGGATCCTGGGCCGTGGAGTCGGCCATCCTGCGGCCCAGCTTCCGCAACTGGGATCACCCGATTCGACGTCAGATCTTCTCCGGTGTCCGGTTGGCCTGGGACGTCGCCGACGCGGGGGACACCACCTGATGTGCCGTCACCTCGGGTGGTTGGGCGCCGACGTCAGCGTTGCCTCGCTGACGCTGGAGCCGCCGTTCGGGCTGCGGGAGCAGTCGTATGCCCCGCGTCGGCAGAAACACGGCCTGATGAACGCCGACGGCTGGGGTGTCGGCTTTTTCGATCGCTCGTCGGGGGGTGAGGTGCCGCGGCGCTGGCGCAGCCCCGCGCCGCTGTGGGGTGACACCTCGTTCGAATCGGTCGCCCCGGCGCTGCGCAGCCACTGCGTGGTCGCGGCCGTCCGTTCGGCGACCGTCGGCATGCCTATCGACACCAGCGCCACCGCCCCGTTCACCGACGGGCAATGGCTGTTGTCGCACAACGGCGTTGTCGACCGCGCCGTACTGACGATGTCATCGAAAGCCGAATCCGTCTGCGACAGTGCGATATTGGCGGCACTCGTCTTCGAGCGTGGGCTCGAGGAGCTGGCTGACACGGTTACCCGGACCGGCGCCGCGGATCCACGTGCGCGACTGAATATCCTGGCCGCCGACGGTTCTCGCCTGCTTGCCACCACATGGGGCGACACCTTGTCCATCCTGCGTCGTGCCGATGGAGTGGTGCTGGCCAGCGAACCTTACGACAACGACTCCGAATGGGAGGACGTGCCGGATCACCACCTTGTCGAAGTGACAGCTCAAGGCGTAACGATGACCCCGCTGGACGGGCCGAAAGGATCTCGATGACACTGACGTTGTCCAACCATCTCGCCGCCGACTCGGCGTACCTCGCACTGCGCCGTGACGCGTTCGACGGTCTGCAGAGCACGCCGAAGTCGTTGCCGCCCAAGTGGTTCTACGATTCGATCGGCAGTGAGTTGTTCGACCAGATCACTCGCTTGCCGGAGTACTACCCGACGCGGGCCGAGGCGGAGATCCTGCGTGCCCGCGCGGGCGAAATCGCAGCGGCGAGCCGGGCCGACACCTTGGTCGAACTCGGCAGCGGCACCTCGGAGAAGACTCGTCTGCTGCTGGATTCGCTGCACACCCGCGGATCGCTGCGCCGGTTCGTCCCGTTCGACGTCGACGAGACCATGCTGTCGGCCGCCGGAGCGGCCATCCAGCACGAATATCCCGGGATCGAAATCGAGGCTGTTTGTGGCGATTTCGAGAAGCACCTGGGTGAGATCCCAAGCGGGGGCCGTCGGCTGTTCGTGTTCCTCGGGTCGACGATCGGCAATCTCACCCCCGGTCCGCGCGCCGAATTCCTCAAATCGTTGGCCGACGTGATGCAGCCTGACGACACCCTGCTCTTGGGCACCGACCTGGTCAAGGACACCGGTCGGCTGCTGCGCGCATACGACGACGCGGCCGGAGTGACCGCCCGGTTCAATCTCAATGTGCTCGCGGTGGTCAACCGGGAACTCGACGCCGATTTCGACGTCGACGCCTTCCGGCATGTAGCGCGCTGGAATGCCGACGAGGAACGCATCGAGATGTGGCTGCGGACCGATCGGCCGCAGCGGGTGCGCGTCGGTGCCCTCGACCTGACCGTCGACTTCGCCGCCGGCGAGGAAATGCTGACCGAGGTGTCGAGCAAGTTCTACACGGGCGGGGTGGGCGCCGAATTGGCCGGGGCGGGTTTGCGTCGCGTTCAGTGGTGGACCGATGCCGCGGGCGATTTCGGGTTGTCGTTGGCAGTCAAGTGAGCGACGGCGGGTCGCTGGCCGACCGATGGCGGCAGGCCCGCCCGCCGGTGGCCGGGCTGCACCTGGACAGTGCGGCGTGTTCGCGCCAGAGCCGGGCCGTCATCGACGCCGCCGCCCAGCACGCGCGCCACGAGGCCGAGGTCGGTGGTTACGTCGCGGCCGAGGCCGCCGCACCCACGCTCGAGGCCGGGCGCGCCGCATTCGCCATGCTCAGCGGAATGCCCGACGCCGAAGTGGTGTACACCACCGGCGCCCTGAACGCGCTGGACCTGCTGCTCGGCAGCTGGCCGGCCGACGGTCGCACCGTGGCCTGCCTGCCCGGCGAATACGGGCCCAACCTGGCCGTGCTGATGGCGCACGGATTCGACCGCCAACTGCTGCCGACCCTCGGCGACGGCCGGGTGGCCCTCGACGACGCGGCGTTTGCCTTGGCGGCCCACCCTCCCGACCTCGTGCACCTGACGGCTGTCGCCAGTCACAGCGGCGTCGTGCAGCCGGTGGCGATGCTGGCCCGGCTCTGCGGCGAGCTGGGTGTGCCGATGGTCGTCGACGCCGCTCAGGCGCTGGGCCACGTGGACTGCGCCGCGGGCGCCGACGTCACGTATGCCACCTCGCGCAAGTGGATCGCCGGGCCGCGCGGCGTGGGTGTACTCGCCGTCCGGGGCGAGCTGATGGAGCGGTTGTCACCGCGGCTCGCCGCCCCGGAGTGGGCGCCGACATCGACGCTGGCTCAGCAGCTTGAGTTCGGCGAGGCCAACATCGCTGCGCGCGTGGGGTTTTCGGTGGCGCTGGGCGAGTATCTGGCGTACGGACCCGAGGCAGTCGGCGCCCGGCTGGCCGAGCTGGGCAGCATCGGCCGCGCCGTGCTGGCAGACGTGCCCGGCTGGGCGGTGATTGAGGAGGTCGAGGAGCCCAGCGCGATCACCACGCTGGCGCCGGTCGACGGCGCCGACCCGCAGGCGGTGCGAGCCTGGCTGCTCGCCGAACGACGGATCCTGACCACCTACGCCGGGGTGCAGCGCGCGCCCCTGGAGCTGACCGGGCCGCTGCTGCGGATCTCGCCGCACGTCGACACCACCGCCGCCGACCTGGAGACGTTCGCCGAGGCGTTGATCGCCGCGACGGTCGCGACCGCCGCCTAGCGGAAACTCGAACGGACTAGGTCGGCCAGGTATGCACCGGTTCGTTGGAATGCATGTGTTCGCAGTACCTGCGCAGCATCTCGGCCAGCGCGGCGGACCGCGTCATGCCGCCGTCCTGCAGCGCGTGCACCGTCGCCACCTGCCAGCCGGCCCCGTTGCGACCGGCCTTGGCGCGGCCCTCGATGACGCCGAGAAACCGGTCGCGTACTTCGGCGTCCACACCCCAACTGCGCAACCCCTCATGCGCCATCGGCAGCAAGGTGTCGAGCACCAACTCGGCCGCCGGCACGTCGCCCAGGCCCGGCCAGTGCAACCGGGCATCCATGCCGTTGCGCGCCGCCTCGAGGAAATTCGCCTGTGCCGCAGCGAAACTCATCTTGGCCCACAGCGGGTATTCGGCGGCGGACAGAGTCCGCAGCATGCCGTAGTGGAACGCTGAGTTGGCCAGCATGTCGACGACGGTCGGCCCGGCAGGCAGCACCCGGTTCTCCAGCCGCAGATGGGGACGGCCGTCGAAAACGTCGTAAACCGGCCGATTCCAGCGGTACACGGTGCCGTTGTGCAGGCGCAACTCGGCGAGGTGCGGGATGCGACCGGCGGCCAGCTCGGCGACCGGATCCTCGTCGGACAACTCGGGCAGCAGCGAGGGAAAGTAGCGGATGTTCTCTTCGAACAGGTCCAGGACGGAGTTGATCCAGCGCTCGCCGAACCATACCCGCGGCCGCACACCCTGCGTCTGCAGCTCCTCGGGCCGGGTGTCGGTGGACTGCGCGAACACCTCGATCCGCGTCTCGGCCCACAGCTCGTGACCGAAGAAGTAGGGCGAGTTGGCGCCCAGCGCCAGCTGCGGGCCGGCGATCACCTGGGCCGCATTCCAGCTGGGCGCGAAATCGTCGGGCGCCAGCTGCAAGTGCAATTGCATGCTTGTGCAAGCTGATTCGGGCGCGATCGAGGTGGCCTGCCAGCTCAGCGGTTCCGGACCGGAGATCTGGATCGGGATGTCCTCGCCGCGGGCATTGAAGATCGAGTCGTTGAGCGCGGCGTATCTGACCGATTCGCTCATCCAGTCGGAGTTGAAATGTTCGGGCATCAAAGTGGGCAGGATGCCGATCATCACGATGTGTGCCCCGCCCGCGCTCGCCTTGACCTCGGCGTCGTTGAGGCTGGCTCGCACCTCAGCTTCCAGATCCAGCCCGGTATGTCCGGGCAGCGGCCGGGGCGGCACATTGAATTCGATGTTGTAGGCGCCTAATTCGGTCTGATAGGCCGGATCCGCGATGGCATCCAGCACATATCTGTTGGACATGGCGGGCTGGTAGTCGGCGTCGACGAGGTTGCATTCGATCTCCATGCCGGTGAGCGGCCGATCGGAGTCGAACCGTGCCTGGGCCAGCAACGTCTCGAAGACGTTCAGACTCAGCTGCACCTTGCGCCGGTATTCCCGCCGATGTTCACGGTCATACGTGGTGCGCTTGACCTCTTCGCCCACAACGCCGATGCAACAGGTTTACCGGCGGTTACGCAAGGGTGACGGTCCGACTGGCGTAGCCGCCCTCCCGCAGACGCGGTGGTCGGGTAGACCATCATGGACGGTGAAGTGTCACAGCTCACTACCCAGGAGCAACCATTGGCCTCGTCCGGAGAATTCATTGCCGCCATCGACCAGGGCACTACCAGCACGCGCTGCATGATTTTTGATCACGACGGCGCTGAGGTCGCTCGTCACCAGCTCGAGCACGAGCAGATCATGCCCCGCGCCGGCTGGGTCGAGCACAACCCGATCGAGATCTGGGAACGCACCTCCTCGGTGCTGATGTCGGTGCTGAACTCGGTCAATTTTTCGACGAAAGATATTGCGGCCCTGGGTATTACCAATCAGCGCGAGACCACGCTGGTGTGGAACCGGCGCAGCGGACGGCCGTACTGCAATGCCATCGTCTGGCAGGACACCCGCACCGACCGCATCGCGTCGGCGCTGGAGCGGGATGGCCGCGGCGACGTGATCCGTCGCAAGGCGGGCCTGCCGCCGGCCACCTATTTCGCCGGCGGGAAGCTGCAGTGGATTCTGGAAAACGTCGACGGGGTGCGCGAGGCGGCCGAAAGCGGTGACGCCCTGTTCGGCACCGCCGACAGCTGGGTGTTGTGGAATCTGACTGGCGGGGCGCGGGGCGGCGTGCACGTCACCGACGTCACCAACGCCAGCCGCACGATGTTGATGGACCTCGAGACGCTCGACTGGGACGACGAGCTGCTGTCCTTCTTCTCCATTCCGCGCCAGATGTTGCCGGCGATCGCGTCGTCGTCGCCGCGGCAGCCTTACGGCCTCACCGAGGGCAGCGGGCCGCTGGGCGGCGAAGTGCCCATCACCGGGGTCCTCGGCGATCAGCATGCGGCGATGGTCGGGCAGGTGTGTCTGTCCGCGGGACAGGCGAAAAATACCTACGGCACCGGCAATTTCCTGCTGCTCAACACCGGCGAGTCGATCGTGCGGTCACAGAACGGGCTGCTGACCACCGTCTGCTATCAGTTCGGCGATGCCAAACCCGTCTACGCCCTCGAGGGTTCGATCGCGGTGACCGGCTCGGCGGTGCAATGGCTGCGCGATCAGCTGGGCATCATCAGCGGTGCCGCGCAAAGCGAGTGGCTGGCAAGCCAAGTCGAGGACAACGGCGGGGTGTACTTCGTCCCCGCGTTCTCCGGCCTGTTCGCCCCATATTGGCGATCCGACGCCCGCGGCGCGATCGTGGGGTTGTCGCGGTTCAACACCAACGCACATCTGGCCCGCGCGACGCTGGAGGCGATCTGCTACCAGAGCCGCGACGTGGTGGATGCGATGGCCGCGGATTCCGGTGTGCACCTTGAGGTTTTGAAGGTCGATGGCGGCATCACCAACAACGAGCTGTGCATGCAGATTCAGGCCGACGTGCTGGGGGTGGACGTGGTACGGCCGGTGGTCGCCGAGACCACCGCGCTGGGTGCGGCCTATGCGGCCGGGCTGGCGGTCGGATTCTGGGCCGACCCGTCCGACCTGCGGGCGAACTGGCAGGAGGACAAGCGGTGGACGCCACAGTGGGGCGACGAGCAGCGCGCCGCGGGATATGCGGGCTGGCGCAAGGCGGTGCAGCGAACGCTCGACTGGGTCGACGTGTCGTAGCACGCGAGAACGCCCGCCGGCAGCCGTGCCGGCGGGCGTTCCGCTCGTGATCAGTCCTCGCCGAGGATGCCGTAGATCTCGCGCCGCGCGTTGTTGACGATGTCGACGATGCGCTGCTGTTGCTCGGGGGTGGCGGCGTGGGCGGATTGCCCGACCGCCCCGAACAATTGGCCGACGGCCGCGCGCAGGTTCAGCTGCCCGGGGTCTACGCCTTCGGCGATCTCGTCCCACGGCGGGGTTTCGATCTTCTCGGCGGCCGCGCGACCCTCCTCGGTCAGCTCGAAAAGCTTCTTGCTGCCGTCGGTTTCGGTCGCCGAGATCAGGCCTTCATCGGTCAGCAACTGCAGGGTCGGGTAGACCGAGCCGGGGCTGGGCCGCCAGATTCCGTTGCTGCGCTCGGCGATCTGCTGAATCATCTCGTAACCGTGCATCGGCTGCTCGGCCAGCAGCGTCAAGATCGCCGCACGCACGTCTCCGCGCCGTCCACGGTTGTGCCCGCCGCGCCGGCCTCCGCCGCGCCGCCGGCCGCCGGGGCCGAAACCGAAGCCCGGACCGAAACCCGGACCGAAACCCGGACCGAAGCCGGGTCCGAAACTCGGTCCGAAGCCCTCGTCACGGCCGTGGTCGCGCAGGTGCTCGCGGAATTCCCGACGGGCATGCCGCTTGGCGTCGTGCAGCGCACGCCGTTGGGCGGCAGGGCCGGGGCCGAAGCCAAATCCGGGCCGTGCGGCGAAGGGGCCGTCGGGGGGAGTGAATGGGTTGCTCATGTTTGTAGTCCTCACGTTTTAGGGGGGTAGCGCCCCGGGATGGGCGCTTCGGAATATCACGATATATCGAAAACTAACGTGATGCAACGTGTTATTTCGGATGGGTCAGGCGACAGTCCCGCGAAAAGCACCCTGAGCTGCATCAACGTGGCCCGTTTTCCACTTTGAGGCGACGGGTACAGGGAACGAGATGAACGCTGACAAGTCCAACGTGACGTTCGAAAGCCACCCCCACACGACGGACCCGGCGCGCAGCGAGACCGACCGGAACGCGCAGACCTGGCCGTGGGTCAACTGGGGTCTGGCGTTGTCGACCATGCCGGCCGCTGCGATCGTGATGCTGTTCGCGCTCGGCGCGGTGATGAGCACCGACGGCTGCACCGGCGGAAATTGTCCCAACCTTGGCCGCGGGGGAATCGACTTCGGTATCGCGTTTTACGGCGCGCCGCTGGTGGCTTTCGTAATCATCGTCATCTCGTTTTTCACGGCGAAGCGCCGTAAGGGCGTGGTGGTGCCACTGTGCGGGTGGGCGCTGTTGATAGCTGACGTCGCCTTGATGGCGGCAAGTGTCACCGGGTAACTCACGATCGATTAATGTGGCGGCGCAAAACCTTCCGGATTCTGCGGCGGCCACGGCGACGCCTGCGTCGCTTGTTGGCCCGGCCATGCGGCGGGCGGAGGCCAAGGAGTGGGCCCCTGCGGCGGCATCGGTGGACGTAGCCGCGCCAGCTCCCGGCGGTGCCGCTCGGCGAGCACGGCCGCCAGCACCAGTTCCGGCGGCGCACCGGGCGGGGGCGGTGGGGCGATCCGGGACACCACGTCGCCAGCGATGCGGTAGGCCATCTGCTGGCGCAGCCGGCGATCGAGTTGTGCTGCTCGGGAGAGGAATTGGCGTGCAACTTCGGCCTGGCCGGCATCCAGGCCCGACAGTTGCAGCGAAGACGCCCACCAGGCCAGCGACGGCGGCATCATCGGCGGCGGCGCCGGCCGCGGCGTGCGTTCGCTCACGACGATGGTGCCGGCGAAGATGTCGCCGATGCGTTTGGCCCTCGGCGACAGGATGCTGCTGATGACCGCGGGGCTGCCCAGGAACATCCAGATCTCGACCACCGCGGCCAGCGCGCGAAACAGGGCCTGCCGGAAGCGTTCTGGGCCACCGTCGTCGGCGACCACCCGCAGGCCCATCACCATCTTGCCCACCGAGCGTCCCCGCGTGGCGGTCTCGAATATCAGGGGATACCCGATGATCACCAGCACGGTGAAGACGATCAGCACGGCCGCGCTCAGCGCCTCGTCGAATTGCGTCAGCGTCGCCGCCCACAGCAGCAGCCCGAGGACGTAGCAGAAGAAGATCACCGTGATGTCGATCAGGGCGCTCACCGCCCGCACCGGCAACTGGGCGATCTGCACATCGAGCACCACGGCGTCCCCGGTCACCACCTCCGACATAACACCGAACGGTACAGGTTGGCCGGGTCCCGTCGGTGGCGTCCAGCTACCTCGCATCTGCGATTAGGCTGCCCAGGGTGGACGTCGACGCATTCGTGCTGGCCCATCGCGGGACCTGGGACCGGCTGGAGCAGTTGGTCAAGAAGCGCAGGTCGCTGACCGGTGCCGAGATAGACGAACTCGTCGAGCTTTATCAGCGGGTGTCCACCCACCTGTCGACGCTGCGCTCGGCCAGCACGATCGGGTCGGACTCGGTGATGATCGGCCGGCTCTCGAGCCTGATCGCGCGCGCCCGCTCCGCGGTGACGGGCGCCCACGCACCGGTCACCAGTGCGTTCGTCCGGTTCTGGACGGTGTCGTTTCCGGTGGTCGCCTACCGGGCATGGCGCTGGTGGTTGGGCTCCGCGGTGGCCTTCTTCGCCGTCGTGGTGGTGATCGCGTTCTGGGTGGCCGGCAACCCGGAGGTCCAGTCCGCCATCGGAACACCAAGTGACATCGATCAATTGATCAATCATGACGTCTCGTCGTACTACAGCGAACACCCGGCCGCGGCGTTCGCGCTGCAGGTTTGGGTGAACAACTCGTGGGTGGCCGCTCAATGCATCGCGCTCGCTGTGCTGCTCGGCCTGCCGATCCCGTTCGTGTTGTTCCAGAACGCCGCCAACGTCGGGGTGATCGCGGGCCTGATGTTTCCGGCCGGCAAGGGCGGCCTGCTGCTGGGACTGCTGCTTCCGCACGGGTTGCTCGAGCTGACGGCGGTGTTCCTGGCCGCCGCGGCGGGGATGCGGCTGGGTTGGTCGGTGATCTCTCCCGGAGACCGCCCCCGCGGCCAGGTACTTGCCGAGCAGGGCCGGGCTGTGGTGTCGGTCGCGGTGGGACTCGTGGGCGTGCTGCTGATCTCGGGCCTGATCGAAGCGCTGGTGACACCGTCGTCGTTGCCGACGTTCGCCCGGGTCGGCATCGGCATCGTCGCCGAGGCGGCATTCCTGTCCTACATCGTCTACTTTGGCCGCCGCGCCGCCAAGGTGGGGGAGACCGGCGACATCGAGGACGCGCCCGACGTCGTCCCGACGCATTAAGCTCCAGTTGCCCGGAAAGTTACAGCCGCCCAGTCGCTTTCATCGCCAGATAACGATCGGCCAGCGCCGGTGCGAGCTCGGAGGGCGGGGCATCGACGACTTCCACCCCGCTGCGGCGCAGCCGGGTCGCGATCGCGCTGCGGTCGTTGCGGGACCGCTCGGCGGCGGCGGCGTCATAGACCGCGGCCGCATCCGACCGGCCCGCAGCCATCTGGTCTACCCGCGGATCGGCGACCGCGGCGAGCATCACGTGGTGCCTGGACGATAACTGCGGCAGCACCGGCAGCAGTCCCTCGTCGAGGGCGGTCGCGTTGAGGTCGGTCAGCAGCACCACCAGCGACCGTCGCCGGGTGCGCCGGGCGATGGCGGCAACCATTGTCCGCCAATCCGATTCGACCAGCGTCGGCTGCAGCGGTGCCATCGCCTCGACCAGCTGCGCAAGCAGCTCGGTGCGGGAGGCGCCGAACACGCCGGCCCGGCTCACCCGGTCGTGGGCGAGGAAGTCGACGTGGTCGCCGGCCCGCGACGCGAGCGCGGCCAGCAGCAGTGCGGCGTCCATCGACCAGTCCAGGCGGGGCCACCCCGCGGGATCGGCGGCGGTCGGATCGACCCCCACCCGTCCGGCCGCCATGCGCCCGGTGTCGAGCACGATCACCACGCGCCGGTCGCGTTCGGGCCGCCACGTACGCACCATGACGTCGGCGCGCCGCGCGGTGGCCCGCCAATCGATGGAGCGCACGTCGTCACCGACGACATATTCGCGCAGCGAGTCGAATTCGGTACCCTGCCCCCGGATCAGCGTCGGCAACAGCCCGTCGATCTCGCGCAGTTTGGCCAGCCGCGACGGCAAATGCTTGCGGGACAAAAACGGCGGCAGCACCCGCAGCTGCCCGGGCACGGACTGCGAACTCTGTCGCCCGGCCAGTCCGAGCGGGCCGATCGAGCGGGCCGTGACCACCGCCGCCCGCTGATCGCCGCGTCGAACCGGGCGCAGCTGTGTCTGGACCTGCTGCCGCTGCCCGGCGGCAATGCGGACCGGGTGGATGCGCGGTTCGGCGCGCGCGCTGGGCGGCCAGGCGTCGCGGATCTGGCCGCGAAAGCCTCGCCGCCCGTCGTTGTGGACCAGCAGAGTGGCGCCCACCTGCTGGCCGAGCCGAACGGAGGTGTCCGGCGAGCGGGTGTAGCTCAGCCTGCGCGGGCTGGCCGCGAGCGCGATGTCGATCGCCAGCACCGCCGTCAGCGCAAGCAACAGCATCACGAAAGCCCTTGCCGGCCATGGGGAGAGCGCGATCGGAAGGACGCAGATCAGCGCCAGCAGGCCGGTGCGGCCGGTGAGGATCACTAGCGGGGCACCGGAACCGACGCCAGGATTCCGTCCAGCACGCCGTCCGGCGTGGCACCCTCCAGCTCGGCCTCGGGACGCAGCATCACCCGGTGCCGCAGCGTCGGGCGCGCCATGGCCTTGACGTCGTCGGGGGTGACGTAGTTGCGGCCGGACAGCCATGCCCAGGACCGGGCGGTGCCCAGCAGGGCTGTCGCGCCCCGGGGCGACACACCCAGTTGCAGTGCGGGCGACGAGCGGGTGGCGCCGACGATGTCGACGATGTAGCCGAGCACCTCGTCGCCGACCAGAACCTGTTGCACGGCTTGGCGACCCGCGGCCAGCTCGGCGGCCCCGGCCACCGGCTGGATGTCGGACAGATCGCGGGGATCGAAGCCGTGCGCGTGGCGGCCGAGGATGGCGATCTCCGAATCACGGGACGGCAGCGTCACATTCAGCTTCAGCAGGAAGCGGTCCAGCTGGGCCTCGGGCAACTGGTAGGTGCCTTCGTATTCGATCGGGTTCTGCGTCGCGGCGACGATGAACGGGTCGGGCAGCGGCCGGGGTTCGCCGTCGACGGTGACCTGACGCTCCTCCATCGCCTCGAGCAGCGCGGCCTGTGTTTTCGGTGGGGTGCGGTTGATCTCGTCGGCCAGCAGCAGATTGGTGAACACCGGGCCGGCCCGGAAGGTGAACACGGCGCTGCGCGTGTCGTACACCAGCGAGCCCGTGACGTCGCCGGGCATCAGGTCGGGGGTGAACTGCACCCGCTTGAATTCCAGTTGCAGGGCGGCCGCCAGCGCGCGGATCAGCAGCGTCTTCGCCACTCCCGGAACACCTTCCAACAGCACGTGGCCGCGGCACAGCAGCGCGATCACCAAGCCGCTGACGACGCCTTCCTGCCCGACGACGGCCTTGGCGAGTTCGCCGCGCAATGCCAGCAGGGCGTCGCGCGCCGATTCAGCGGTGGGGGTGGAGTCCGCAGACGGGTGAGTCACGAGTGGGCGACCTGCCTTTCGATTTCGTCGAGCGCGCGGGCGAGTTGGAGCAAGTCGTGGTCGGTGGCCGGGGGCGGGCCGAACAGCTGGTAGGAAACCGATCCCGCATCGGTTCCGCTGCGCTGGGCCACGGTCGCCACCACTGCCTGCGCCGGCGCCTGGGCGCCCAGGCCGAGGCGGGGCAGCAGGCGGTGCATCGTCGCGGTGCGCAGCGCCTGGGCCGCGCGGTCGCGGGCCCGGCGAGATCGGTACAGCCGGCCGCGGCCCTCCACTGTTTCCGACGCACGAACCACGACGGGCAGCGGCTCGGCGACCAGAGGCCCGGGCCGGCGGCCCTTCCACACGGCCACGAGTAGCACGACCAGCCAGAGCTGCCAGACCACCCATATCACGTTGTCCGGAATCAGATCTGAAAGCGATGCGGTGGAAGACCTTTCGCCTTCGACGCGATGAGGTGCATACCAGATGAGGCGGGGTCGATCGCCCGCGAGGTTCATCGCCAGTGCGGCGTTGCCGGCCTGCACCAGGCCGCCGTTGGTCATGAAGTTCGTGTTGCCCACCGCCGTGATCGTGCGCCCGCCGTCCCGATACCGGATCAGCACGCCGTCGTAACATGTGGTGACGGTTCGATCCTTGCCGGTCTGGTAGCTGTCACTCGGGCCGAAACGTACCGATCCGGCTCGAGTGGCTTCGCGCAGAGTGCAATTCGGGTTGATGTCGAAATCGCTGGATGGCGAGATGCGCACGCCCGGCAGCAGTGCCGCACGGGCTCGCACGGTCGGTTCGACCAGCAGTAGGTCGCCGGGGGCTCTCGCCAGGCGGTCCAGCAGGCTGTCGTCGGTCAGGTACTGGCTCTGCGCCATCAGGATCAGCGTGTCGGGGCGTGCGGCCCGTTCGACGTCGGCGATGGTGTCGGCGACCACTATTTCGACGCCGCCGTCGTGCAACAGGGCCGTCAGTGCGTGGGCGCCATCGGGATCGGTAGCAGCGGGGTCCATTCGCCCGCCCGCCCGCGGCGCGGTCAGGTAGGTGCCGATCGCGGCGACGGCCGCGAGCACCAGCAGGGCCAGCACGACCCAGGTCCAGGACCGCCATCGCCCCGTGGCGCCCGCGGCTTGCGGTCGCCCCGCATCGGTGACCGTCATCGGACCTGTGCCCAGGAATCGACGGCGACGGGCTGCCCGGCGGCCGACGCAGTGCCCGGGATGCGCGAGCGCAGGTGATCGTCCAGGTCGACGATCATCTGGTAGGCGGCCTGGGTCCCGGGCTGTTGGCCGTAGGTGACGTCGTTGAACGTCGTTGCAGCCCTGGACAACTCGGAGGCCAGGTGGGGCAGCACCGCGCCGGCGGCGGTGGCGAGCTCGTTGGCGGTGCGCCCCGGTAGCGGTTCGAGCACGCCCGTCTCTTCGAGTTGACGAGCCACCGCCCGCAGTCGGTGCCGGATGGCAGCGGCCCAATTTGTCTCGGCGGCAGAGTTTTCGGCGATCGCGCGATGCTGCGCCGCGGTGAGTTCGGCGGCCTCGAACAGCAGGTAGTCCGCGCCGCCGCGCCGGGTGCGCATGGTCCGCCGGGCGATGCGGACGGCGACGATCACCGCGATGACGAGCAGGATCAGCAACACCGTTGCGGTGAACCAGCCGCCGGGGATCGTCGAAGTCTGCTGCAGCAGCCGGTACACCAGTTCGTTGATCCAGTCCATGAACTGTTGCCACGCGGAGGCTTTGGAATAGATCGGCTTGTCGAGCTCGGTTTGTGCGGCCTGGTGCGCGGCATCGCGGTCGATGTCGATAGAGGGCACTGTCAGTTAATCCTCGCTCAGCCTGCGAAAGGCCGGGTAAGCCAGAGGTTGTCGGTCGACGAGTCGGCGCTGGGGCCGCCGGCGGCGCCGCTCTGCAGCACGAGGTCGAATGCCTCGGCACGCATCCGGCGGTCGGTGTAGAGCAGCACGATGACGCCGGCGTTGAACGGCGCCGTGATGATCTGTCCGATCGCCCCACCGATGGCGGCGATCGTGGTGCCGGCGAGCAGCATTGCGGTCGATGCCTCCCCGATCATCATCACCTGGCTGACGATGCTGAACGGCGCGGCGACGGCGGCCGAGATGACGGCGGCCACGATATGGGTCAGTACCCGGATGCCCAGCACCCGCCAGAAGCCGTGGCGCACCAGCGAGAAGGACCGGGTTACCGCCTCGATGACGGGGAGCCGTTCCAGCACGATCAGCACCGGTGCGAACAGCACCACGGTGTAGAGGTAGACCGCCAACACGAGCACGGCGAGCGTCAGCGGGATACCCAGCAGCACCGCCGCGACGCCGCCCGCGACCGCTGCGAGCACGGCGATGAGCACCACCACCAGCCCGACCAGGGCCGCCAGCACCGCCGCTTCCAGGAACGCCAGGCCGAGCAGGGGGAGCAGCCGCCCGCGAATCTTGGCCCAGGTCTCGCCGATGGTGATCGACGAACCGAAGACCGCGCGCCCGACGATGACGGTGAGCATGCCGGACAGCAGCATGCTGCCCAGCCAGGTGACCAGCATGCTGCCGGACACCGACGCCAAATACCCGCCCAGGACGCCGAAGTTCGGCCGGTCCGGCTGTTCGCTGGCCATCCGGCCGTACGCGGCCAGCGGTCCGGCGGTGGCGGCCAGCGTAATGACCTGCATGGCCACCACGACCAGCACCGTCAGGCCCAGCGTCGCCTTCGGATTGGTGCGGATGTAGCCGACGGCGCCGTTGAAGATCTCGCTCAGGGTCAGCGGCCGCAGCGGGATGATCCCGGGTTTGAGCGCCGACGGGCCCGGCCCCGGACCATACCCGGGTGGCGGGCCGTAGCCGGGTGGCGGGCCGTAGCCGGGTGGCGGGCGGTAGGCAGGGGGGCCATAGCCATGGCCGTAGCCGTAGCCGGGTGGCGGTCCATAGGGCGGCGGACCAACCGGATAGCCAGGCGGCTGTGCGCTCACCATGTCCGGCAGCCGTCGTCGTTCGTCATGGCTTCCATCCTGTCGGCGGCGGGGTCATTTCACAATCTTGGACAGTCTCGCGTCCCGCCCCGCTGGCCTGCACAGTCTCTCCGAATGCCGGTACGCGTAGCGTCTTGAGCATGGCGGAACTCAAATCCCGGATCAGGGCGGACCTGACCGAGGCAATGAAGGCCCAGGATAAGTTGCGGACGGCCACCCTACGCATGCTGTTGGCCGCGATCCAGACCGAGGAGGTCTCGGGCAAGCAAGCCAGGGAGCTCTCCGACGAGGAAGTTCTCAAGGTGCTGGCCAGAGAGGCCCGCAAGCGGGCCGAGTCGGCCGAGATCTACACCCAGAACGGCCGCGGCGAGCTGGCCGCCACCGAGCACGCCGAGGCCCGCGTCATCGACGAATACTTGCCCACGCCGCTGACCGAGGCCGAGCTGGCCGACGTCGTCGACACCGCCATCGCCCAGGTTGCCGAGGCGATCGGGGAACGCCCCGGGGTCAAGCAGATGGGCCAGGTCATGAAGGCCGCGACCGCGATCGCGGCCGGCAAGGCCGACGGCGCGCGGCTGTCGGCGGCGGTCAAAGAGCGCCTCTGACGATCGGGTTTGTGCGGGTGGCACCGGGGTAATCGACTGCGTATGACCAAGTTCGGCTACACCCTGATGACCGAGCAGAGCGGGCCCAAAGACCTTGTCCAGTACGCGGTTTCGGCTGAAGCGTGTGGATTCGACTTCGAGGTCTGCAGCGACCATTTCTCCCCGTGGCTGACGTCGCAAGGCCATGCACCCAACGCCTGGGCGGTACTGGGTGCCGTGGCACACGCCACCGAGCAGGTGGACCTCTACACGTATGTCACCTGCCCGACCATGCGCTATCACCCGGCCGTCGTCGCCCAACAGGCCGCCACCGTGCAGATCCTCGCCGACGGGCGGTTCACGCTCGGGCTGGGCAGCGGCGAAAACCTCAACGAACACGTCGTCGGCAGGGGTTGGCCGACGGTCGGGCAGCGCCAGGACATGCTGCGCGAGGCCATCAAGATCATCCACGAACTGTTCGGCGGCCGGCTGGTGAACTGGCGTGGCGACTACTTCCAGGTCGACTCCGCGCCCCTGTGGGACCTGCCGGACGTGCCGGTGGGCATCGGCGTCGCGATGAGCGGGGCGAACAGCGTCGAGAAGTTCGCCAAGCTCACCGACCACCTGATCGCGGTGCAACCGGACCGGGAATTGGTCGACGCCTGGCACGGCGCTCGGCAGGCCGCTAACGGCGCCGAAGGCGGACGGGTGGTCGGCCAGGTGCCGGTGTGCTGGGACCCTGACCGCGACACCGCGATCGCCCGCGCGCACGACCAGTTCCGGTGGTTCGGCGGGGGGTGGTCGGTCAATGCGGACCTGCCGACGCCGGCCGGCTTTGCGGGTGCGACGCAATTCGTCCGGCCGGAAGATGTCGCGGCGAGCATTCCGTGCGGGCCCGACCTGGGCGCGATCGTCGACGCGGTCCGCCCGTACTGGGAGGCCGGCTTCACTGACGTGGCGTTGATCCAGATCGGCGGCGACACGCAGGACCTATTTCTTTCCGAGGCCGCGGCCCCATTGCTGAAGGCATTGCGGGAAGCGTCGGCTTGATCCGTCGTTTGGCGTGAAGCGGAAGGGGCGCCGCCGACGCGGCGCCATCGCCGTCGCGGCGCTGTCGGGAACGGTGCTTTGGACTTGTATGTGGCAGTGCGCACTGTCCGCAACGGATCGATATAAGGGAGAAGACGATGTCAAAAGAATTGCAAGGCAAGCGAATCGCCATCTTGGCCGCCGATGGTGTGGAGAAGGTTGAACTCGAACAGCCGCGGGCGGCCCTGGAGGGAGCCGGTGCCCAGACGGAGATTCTTTCGTTGCGGCCCGGCGAGATCCAGGCGCGGGATCACGATCTGGAACCGGCGGGCGAGTTCAGGGTCGATCGAGCGGTCGCGGATGCGTCGGTCGGCGAGTTCGACGGGCTGGTGCTGCCCGGCGGCACGGTTAATCCGGACAAGCTGCGCGCCGACGAGTCGGCCGTCTCGTTTGTTCGCGAATTCGTCCAGTCCGGGAAGCCGGTCGCGGCGATCTGCCACGGGCCGTGGACGCTGGTGGAGGCGGGTGTGGCGACCGGTCGTACGCTGACGTCGTATCCGAGCATTCGCACCGACCTGCGCAATGCGGGCGCGAATGTCGTTGATGAGGAAGTCGTCGTGGACGGCAATCTGATTTCGAGTCGTTCGCCGTCGGACTTGCCCGCGTTTTGCTCGACGATCATCGCGCAATTCGCGCACGCCGCCGCGGGCTGACTTTCGCGAATCGCGGCTTCGTTTGGGGCACTGCATTGTGGGCACTATCCACGATGTGCCGTGAACGCCGCGGCAATATGTTGGAAGGCTCACCGTTGACCATCGCGTACCCCGCCCCGGTCGGATTTGCGGCTGATTGCAGCGTATATCAGCCCCAAGACGACTCGCGACTGCTTGTCGAGTCGATGCAAAGCAGCGGGCTGCTCCCGCACCGGCGGGTGCTCGATCTGTGTACCGGCAGCGGTTTCGTCGCGATCGCGGCGGCCGAAATGGGGTGTGCCGACGTCACCGCGTTCGACATCTGCGCGCACGCGGTGCGTTGCTCGCGGGTCAACGTCGCGGTTGCCGGAGTCGAAGTCGACGTGCGTGAGGGCTCGTGGATGGAAGCGCTGGACTGCGACCCGTTCGACGTCGTCGTGTCCAATCCGCCCTACGTGCCCACCCAGGCCGAGGGTGAGGTGCTGCCGTCGGGTACCGGACCGTCGTGGGCGTGGAACGCCGGTCCCGATGGCCGGCTGGTGCTGGATCCGCTGTGTGCGTCGGTGTCAAAGCTGCTGTGCGACGGCGGGTCTCTGCTGTTGGTGCAGTCGGCCCTCGCCGGTACCCAACGTTCACTCGACACGTTACGATCCACCGGCATGGACGCTGAAGTCGTTGCCTCGCACTGGATTCCATTCGGGCCCGTGCTGTCGGCCCGGGCCGAATGGCTCGAGGAGGCCGGCCTGCTGCGCCGCGGCTGCCGCGAAGAGGAGCTGGTGGTCATCCGGGCGGACAAGCCGTGACCGCGACCCGGGTGCGCGTGATACCCAAGGGTCCGGTCCTGGTGTCGGGTCCCGTGCGCATCGAAATGCCCGACGGTCAGGTGGTCGAATCCGACCGATTCATGGTCGCCATCTGCAGCTGTTCACGCAGCAAGCAGTATCCGCTGTGCGACACCAGCCACCGGCGCTGTCGCAGCATCAAAGATTTTGTGCCGGAGGCTAACTGAACAGCAGCCGCAACGACGATTCGCCCTGCGTCCAGCAGGACATGATCGTGTCCGCCAGCCGGCTTTCGACGACGGCGTTCGCGCGGATACCGAAGACGACGTCATGCTCCAGCTGCGGTTCGCGGGCGACGAGATCGCCGACGACGTCGAGGCGCACCACCTGCTCATGCACCGCATCGGCCTCGACGTGCTCGCCGTAGAACGCGATGCAGGGCAGCGGCGCGCCCATGCGGTCGAGCGCCTGGACCATCCGCCGTGAGCCGGGCGGCGAGGTAATCTCCGTCGCCGCGAAGTGCCCGATCGCCGCGCCGCGCAGCCGGCGGTGCAGGCCGAACATCGACATCAGGTTCACCACCGCAAGCGCCTCGGCGGGCACGGCATCGAGGTAGCCGAGATACGTCGGATCCAGATCGGCCGCGGCGAGCAGATCGGCGAACAGCTGCTGATGCACCCGCGGTCCAACGCCTGCACCGTACTCGTCGAATTCGATCGCCACGAACGCGGCCTTGGCGCCACCCGTCAGCCGGGGGATGGCCCAGGCGTGTGGATCGCCCTCTTTGAGGTGATAGACCGATCGGTGCACGAGATACTCGCGCATCTGCTGCCAGGTTCCGGTGTCACGCAGGTGATACGACGGCCCGGTGCCGTTGACGGGCTCGATCGACAGCGCCGCCATCTCCTCGGCCGCGCTGCGGCCGGGTTCGATGGGGCCGACGTCCCGGCGCACACCGGTCAGGAATGCCCGCTCCAGCTCGGCGCGCAGGTGCAGCAGGTCGGGATTCCACTCCCAGGTGGGGTCCACGCCCGCGAAACCCCGATAGTGCAGCTCGTAGCACATGCACAAGGCCAGGTGCAGGTCCAGGCCGTAGGGGTCCGAATCGCGCACTGACGCGCTGACCTGGGTGAGCTGGTCGTGCGACGGCGGTCCGGTCAGGGCATGCTGCACGGCCGTCGACAGTGGCCCGTGCGCCGCCGGTAGGGCCGGTTCAACCATGGTCGATGCTCGCGTCACGTCTGTTCACATACCACACCGGGGCTGCTGGCAAACGGTATCGCGGACACTTCTGCGGCCCTAGCGGTCGTCGCGCTCGGCCGGTGTCGACCGGCGGAAGATGATATCTACCGTGGTGCCGGTCGCGGCGCTGTCGATCTCCAGCGTGTCGCTGAGGATTTGCATCAGTACCAGGCCCCGCCCGCTGTTGCCGGGGTTCGCCTTGGGTTGCTTCCACGAACCCGAATCGGTGATGCGAGCCGCAATCTCGGCGTCGAAGGCTTCGACCTCGAGCACCATCGTCCCGGACTCGTGCCCGCGATAGGCGTGTTCGACACAGTTGGTGCACGCCTCGTTGACCACCAGCACGATGTCCTCGATCAGCGTGTCCGGGACGTCGAGGTCGCGCAGCCAGTCGCTCAGCCGGTGCCGGATATCTGCCAATTCCTCCGCGGCGGCTTCGCTTTCGATTCGGAGAGGTGCGCCCTCGCGCCGGTAGATCACCATCGCTACGTCGTCGTCGTATCCCGCCGCCGGGGCCAGCTCGCGAAGGACGGCCTCGGCGACGCTGCCCAGGGGCAGCCTCATGGTCTCCACCAAAGCGGCTGCGGCGCGGTCGATCCCGTCGTCGATCGATTCGTGTTTGCGCTCGACCAGGCCGTCGGTGAACAGCATCAACGTCGAGCCGAACGGCAGCAGCAGGGAGGCCTGGGGGCGAGGGTGCTCGCGCCGGACCGCCAGCGGCACCGACCGGGCGTCGTTGAGCAATGACGTGCCGGATTCGGGGCGGACGAGCATCGCGGGCATGTGGCCGGCATTGCTGTAGTGCAGCAGCCCGGATTCGGTGTCAAGTACTGCCAGAAATACGGTGGTGCAGTAGGCGTTTGGAATCAGCGAGGCGGCCGAGTCGAGCTGTTCGAGCAATCGTGCGGGCTCGGCCCCGTTGATCAACAGCGCCCGGGCCGAGCTGCGCAGCTGCCCCATGATGGCGGCGGCCGGCAGGCCGCGGCCGACGCAGTCGCCGACCACGATCCCGATTCGCTGATCGCCGATGGGCAGCACGTCATACCAATCGCCGCCGATCTCCAGCGGCGGGACGGCGGGTTCGTAGCGCACCGCGAACCCGGTCGGGGGCGCCGCGGGCGGCAGCATCGCGCGCTGCAAGGTCAGCGATGTCTCTCGGGCGCTTTCGAACTGACGGACGTGCTGCATCGCCAGACTCAGGTGACCGATCAGCACCGTGACCAGCAGCCGGTCCTCGGAGCTGATCCAGCGCGGCGCCTGCAACTCCAGCCACAATGCTAGGTCGCCGGCGCCGGAGAGCACCGCGACCAATCCCTGTGCTTTGCCGGGGTTTTCGGGTCGATCAACGGTCTTGGCCGTCAGCGGCAGCTGGTGGCGGGCATCGGAGAAGGTGTGGCGCAACCACGGATCGAGTTCGCGCCAGTTCGATACGGCGGGCTCGCCCGCAACCTGGACGGTCGGTTCGCCGTCGCCGCTGGGCCATGACACGGCGACCACCCGCCGCACGTCGATCGCGGTTCGACACTCGTCCAGCGTGATCGACAGCAGCTCGGCCACGCTCTTGGCCACCGCGACCGCGGTGGCCAGCCGTAGTACCGCGGATTCCCTTGCGGCGAAGGCTCGTTCGGCGGTGATATCGCGGATGGTACCGACGTAGACGGCGCGGTCGCTGCCGGTTTCCTTGACCGCGTTGATAGTGACCGTCACCCACGCGAGATGGCCGTCGCGATGCCGAATCGGCGTCTCGTATTCGGCGCTGCCATTGGTGCGGACCCGGGATTGTTGTTGGCGCGCGGTCTTTTTGTCGACCAGCCACGGGTGCGGCCAGCGGTACGGTAGCCCCTCGTCGGGATAGCCGAGGATGTCGATGAAGGCCTTGTTCATCTCCACGACCGAGCCCTCGTGATCGGCGACGAAGAAGCCTTCCTGCAACGAATTCACCAGGGCGGTGCGGAATTTGTCCCGGTCGGCCAGGCCCTCGGCGCGCGCCCGTTGTTCGGCGTAACGCCTGGTCCCGTCGAGGAATCCGCGGGTCGCGACGTCCAGTGGGGCCAGCGTCTGCAACAGGAATTCCAGCGCGATCGGTGCGTCGACCTGGATGTCCTTCGAGAGCTCGAGGACCAGCCGAACGTGTTGCTCGATGATGTCGAGCATGCTGATCTGCTCTTGCAGGGCGCGCCGACCGAGCTCGTGGGCGATCGACAGGCTGTCGTCGTTACGGGCCGCGACGTAGGACGTCAGCGCGGCGATGTATTGCGCATGGAAGTCTTCGGTGCCGGTCATGTCGAAGTCCCCCGATGACGCGCGGCGAGCACCAGGGCATCGTCGGATTCCTTGGCGTGTTTGGCCAGCATGACTTCGGCGATGGCGGTAGCCGGGCTGGCGAAATCGATGTGGTCGAGGTGGTCGTCGTCGATGCCGTCGGTGGCGATGACGATCAGGTCGCCGGCTCGCATCGAAACGACTTGTGCCGGGCGGATTTCCGGTATCCGGTAGCCGACGATGCCTGCGGCTAGGCGCGCGCTGGACCGGATGTGGATGCCCGTCGCATCCTTGGCGACCAGGTTCGCGCTCACATTTCCGACCCCGGTCCAGGTCAGCGTGCTGCTCGTGAAATCCACCCGCGCCAGCGTCATGGCGACCCCGCGGGTTCCCGACAGCACCCGATGGCAGAGCTGGACCAGGACTTCGACCCGCTCGCCCGGGGCCCGTTGCAACGCCTCGACGGCACGCATCGCGGCGGCCGCCGCGGCCGGCCCGTGGCCGAGTCCGTCGAACACCGCGAACAACGCCGAGTCGTCATCGATCGCGATCGCCATCGGCTGGTCGCCGGAGGCGTGCTCGCCCGGGAGCGGACGACCGGCGGTCGCCCATTCGATCGGCCCCAGTCGGCCGTTGTCATGCACGGTCAGGCACGGGCCGGAACCCATTTCCACATCTCGATGACCGTGCCGTGGCCGAGCGAGGATTCCACGACCAACCGGTCCATCAACCGTCGCGCACCCGGCAGACCCATGCCCAACCCGCGACCAGTCGAATAGCCGTCCTCCATCGCCCGCTCGATGTCGGCGATGCCCGGGCCGTCGTCTTCGGCGCGAACCACCAAAGCCTTTCGCCCCTCGCGTTCGGCCACCTCGACCCGCACCGCGCCGCGGCCGGCATAACTGGTGATGTTTCGGGCGATCTCGGAGATCGCCGTGGCGATCATCGTGACATCGGTCAGCGAGAACCCGAGGCTCAGCGCCAGCTGATGTCCGGCCTTGCGGGCTTCGACGATGTCGTCGGAATTGTTGATAGCGACGACGATGTCACACGCCACCGTCGCGCCCGATCGTTGATTTGCCCAGTCCGCGTTGGCGATTCAGGAGGGCAAGTCCTTCTTCGAGGTCAAGCGCGGTGTTCATGTCGTCGAACGCCAGGCCCAGCTGGACCATGGCGAAGGCGACCTCTGGCTGCAAGCCGACGATCACCGTGTCGGCGCCGCGTAATCGGGTCATGTGCGCGATCGTGCGCAGCGAGCGGGCCGCGAAGGAATCCATCACGTCGATGGCCGTGACGTCGACCACGATGCCCTGCGCGCGGAATCTGCTGACTTGCTCCATCAGGTCTTCGCGCAGGCGTTCGGTGTCGGAGTCGGAGAGGGCGGCCTGCACCGTGGCGATGAGAATCGCGCCCTGTTTCAGGATGGGTACTGGCATGCGGCGCCTGCGCTGGTCGTGCTCACCCGGTCTGCTCGCCGGTGCGGGTGACTTCGTAACCCAACAGGCGTTCGGCCTCTTCGATACCACCCTGCAGGTCACCGACGGCGTTCATCTTCGACAGGTCCAGCCCGATGGTGACTAGTGTCAAAGCGATCTCGGAGGACAGGCCGGTGATGATCACGCTCGCGCCCATCAACCCCGATGCGTCCACGGTCTGCACCAGGTGGTTGGCCACCGTCGAGTCGATGGTGGGCACACCGGTGATGTCGATGACGACCACCTTCGCGCGATTCGCGCGGATGGCCCGCAGTAGTTGTTCGGTGACCTGGCGGGCGCGCTGGCTGTCCAACACGCCGATGATCGGCAGAATCAGCAGCTGCTCGCGGACCTGCAGCACGGGCGTCGACAGCTCGCGGATGGCCTCCTGCTGCTGGCGGATGATGCGCTCGCGTTCCTGCACGAAGGACACGCCCACGGTGTTGGCGATGCGGTTGGCCGCCGGCTCGTAGGCGTCCAGAACGCGGTTGAGCATTTCGAAGTCGGTCTGATATTTCTCGAATAACGAGCGCGCCAGCACGTCGCGCAACAACAGCACGATGCCCAGCACCTCGTCCGTCTCGACGCCCCGCGGGATGATGCGTTCCGACAGGTCGCGCGCATAGGCCTGCAGGGCCTCGACGGAACCTGTCTCGAGTACCTCTACATAGTTGTCATAGACGGCGGTCGCCTCGGAGAACAGCTCCTCCGGCGTCATCGCCGTGAGTAATTCGGCTTCGGTGATTCTGCGCGCCCATTCCTCGCGCAGGACGGTGCGATTCTGCCGCAAGTGCTGCACCAGCTGGGGCAGCAGGCCTTCACTGGAAATGCTGGCCGTCTGCGTGGCGGTGCCGGTGCTGAAGTCTGACGGCGAATCTGACATCTGGCCTCCCGAGTGCCGCGTCGCAGTGCGCACGTTCTATGGGGAGACTAGCCTGAATTGGCGCGGGGCAGGTGTAGAGGTCTTCTTCTTCTCGCAGTTCGCAAGGCAGGTTAGGCTTGCACCACACGTAAGGCCCGGACGAAGGATCGCCATTGTCAGCTCCTGATTCGATTACCACGTTGGTTGCGGACCACGACGGGGTGTCCGTAGTCAGCGTCAGCGGTGAAATCGATTTGGTCACCGCTCCCGCCCTGGAACAAGCCATCGGTGCGGTGGTAGCGGAGGGTCCGACGGCACTGGTCATCGATCTGTCGGCGGTGGAGTTCCTCGGGTCGGTCGGGCTGAAGATCCTCGCGGCCACCTACGAGAAGCTCGGCACCGCCGATTTCGGGGTGGTGGCCCGCGGACCGGCGACCCGGCGCCCGATTCACCTGACGGGTCTAGACAAGACGTTCCCGCTGTACCCGACTTTGGACGACGCGTTGACCGCGGTGCGGGACGGCAAGCTCAACCGTTAGCACCCGCACCGTCGGTGCGCGCGCCCGGTGCAAGGATCACGATCATGGATGTTGATCATCCGGAACACGACCAGCAGTGGGACCGCAGCGAACGCGGCGAGACTGAAATCGAACGGCTGGACCGCAATTGGAACAGCCTGCTGCAGGAGCTTCGCGTCGTGCAGACCGGGGTGCAGCTGCTCACCGGGTTCCTGTTGACCCTGCCGTTCCAGCAGCGGTTCGACGTTCTGGCCGTCCCGATGCGGATGGCGTATCTCGCGACGGTGGGATGCTCGGTCGCCGCGACGGTCCTGCTGATCGCGCCCGTGGCGATGCACCGGATGCTGTTCCGGCGCCATCTGCTACAGGTGCTGGTCTCCGCCGCGCACCGCTGCGCGTTTGCCGGGCTGACAATGCTGGGTTTCGCGCTGAGCGGGGTGACGATCATCGTGTTCGCCGCGGTGTCCGGACGCACCGCGGGGCTGGTCGCGGGTGGTTGCGCGCTGGTGCTGTTCACCGTGTTCTGGCTGATCGTGCCGAGGGCGTTGCGCGGCGCCCGGGCTGACTGACCGTAGGTCAGGGGCTGGCCGCCAGTCCGACGATCGGCGTGAAGTCCAGTTGGTCGAGCAGGTCCTGCGGGTCGGAAAAGACCGGGGATGCGCCCGCCGCCTTGAGCTCCGCCTCGGCGATGCCCCCGCTCAACAGCCCGATGCACGCGACGCCGGCCGCCTTCGCGGCGTGCGCGTCCCACACGGCGTCGCCGACGAACACGGCCTTATCGGCGACCACCCCCGCGCGATCCAGCGCGACTTCCACGATGCCGGGCTCGGGCTTTGCGGTGTCGACGTCACGCGACGACGTGGTCGCCGCGATGACGTCGTCGCAATCGAGTACCCTGCGCAGGATGTCCAATTCGTCCTCCGGGGCCGAACTGGCCAGCACCACCTGCAGCCCGAAGTCGGCGACGTCACGCAGCAGGGCGCGGGCCCCGGGCAGGGGCGCCAGCAGCGGCAGCACGTCGCGGTAGTACCGGCTGTGGGCATCGCTGAGCCGGTCTTGCACGTCGGCCGGGGCGTCGCGGGACAGCGTGCGCACCAGCTTGGCGCCGTCCATGCCGATGCAGCGGTGCAGCTTCCAGGCCGCGACCGGCACGTCTTCGTCGGCAAAGGCGCGCTGCCACGCGTACACGTGTAGATAGGTGGAGTCGACGAGGGTTCCGTCGACGTCGAACAAGACGGCGGGAGCATTCATCGCTGCGGCATACCCGGCCAGGTGTGGGCCGACACGGGAAAGCCGCCCGGGATGACCCGAATTTTTCGAGCGCGCAATTTTTTAACGATTTATCAGTGTGGTTGATGCCCGGACGGGGTATCGAGTGACCCACGGGCGAGTACAGGCAAGTGCGTCAGCCCGTGACCTGGCAGGAGGGACAACTTATGGCGACTGCAACCGACTACGACGCACGCCGTGCGCCCGAACCCGAGATGTCGGACTCTTCCACCCTCCGCGAGCTGGCACCCAGCGGTCCGGCCAGGGGGGTCGTCGACGAGGACGCCAGCGACGTGCTCTTTTTCGAGCCGCCCGACGTGGATTTGTCGGGTGAGGAACTCTCGGTGACGGTCATTCCGCAGCGCACCGACGAGTTCACCTGCTCGAGTTGCTTCCTGGTGCAGCATCGCAACCGGATGCGGGCGTCCGGGTCGGGGCTTCCGGTCTGCGCCGACTGCGCGTAACCAGGCCGCCTGCGGGGAACGGGCGGGGTGGCTAGCATCGAGTTCATGCGCGGCACTCTGGCGTTCGACGGCCGATGCGGCATGTGCACCCGCGTGGTCAACCGGCTGGCACGGTGGGATCGGCGCGGCAGACTGCGCATCGAACCGTTCCAGACGCCGGAGATCGCCCGGGTGCTGGGTGTCACCGACGACCGGTTCACCGAATCGGCGTGGTGGCTCGACTCATCCGGCGAGATCTTCGCCGGCGCCCATGCGATGAATGCGGCTCTTTCCGCGGCCCTGGGCACGCGATTGCCGTTGTGGTTCTATCGCCTCCCGGCCGTCGGTGGGCTGCAAGACGCCGTCTATCGCTGGGTGGCGACACACCGGTATCGTTTCCGCGGCGTGACGCCGCTCTGCGACGCCCAGCCGGAGCGGTGCGCCTGAGGCGGTGTCCGAACATGTTGCCGTGCAACGAGTTCCAGGAAGTAACCGGGTTATTTTTAACGGAAGCATCGGCGCGTGAACACAATTCAAGCCTGCGCCCACTCCCTCTGACAGATGCGGCAGCGTCGGGTGACGGTCGCCCAGTCCGGCTCGCCGTCGCTGGGTTTGCGCAGCAGATGGGTGGATTCGTCGCCGCATCCCGGGCAGACGCAGGTCGCGCAGTAGGGCTCGGCGGGCTGGGCGCGCATCAACTGCAGGTTTTCCGCGCGGGTGAACGGCACGATCTCCAGCAACTCGGGGCGCGGCCCGGCGGACGGCCTGTCGAGCCATAACAGGCCGCACACCACCATCACGACGGCCGAGAAGATAGACACGATGCACAGCGGGATGTCCCACGGCCAATTCGGCGGGACCGGCGTGACCACCAGAACCACCATCGCGGCCGTGAGCAGAAAGCTGATGATGGTGCCGGGTTTCGCGAAGCGGTAGCCGCCGACGCGCAATGCGTCCCACGCGTCGATCTGATTCTGCCGCTGCGCGATCTGCGACAGCGTCGGATGGACGGGGAATTCGGCGACGCCACCGCGCAACCGATCAGGGTCCCCGTCGCCGGAGACCGCTCGAACCGCCACCATGCCAGCAAAGTCTAACCGGGGGCCGTCGCCCCAGCGACCCGACGATCGCCGCGCCCGCGTGGGTTCGGGCATCGCGATGCGAATGCTGTTGACGTGGAGGAATTCGCGCAGGCTCTCCGGCGATCAGGCGGAGTTGAGCAGCACCATGAGCCCGTAGTCCATGTGAATCTGCTGATGGCAGTGCAGCAGGGACAGGCCGGGCTGGTCGGCGACGAAATCGACCTCCATGGTCTGGTAGCCGCCGAGCATCGCGACGTCTTTGCGCACGCCCGCGGTTGCGGCCCCGGCGAATCGGGTGATTTCAAAGGTGTTGCGGTGCAGGTGCATTGGATGCAGGTCGTCGCTGGCGTTGTGGAATCGCAGCCGGTAGCGGTTGCCGAGTTGCAGATCCAGCACAGGCTTGTTGGCGTCCATGGAGAACGCCGTGCCGTTGAGCGTCCAGACGTTGAAGCCGTTGTCCGCGGCGTTACGCTTCTCGATCAGCATCTCGATCGTCCGATCGGGCGGCGCGGTCGCTAGCGGATTGACCGTCGCAAAGATCCGATAATCCCACTTGAACGGCGGGGGTGCCGACCATTGCGGTCCGCCGGTGCGCCCGGCGTATTCCACGACGGCGCCCATTCCGCGTCCGCGGTCGTCGTCGGAGAGATCGCCGAGGACCCAGACCCCCGGAAAGTTCATCGTGACGAGCGCGGAGATCCGTTCGGCCGCGCCGAGCCACAGCACCGGGACCTGCGAGGGATTCGGCACCGGATTGCCGTCCAACGCGATGACGGTGAAGGTGTGGCCGGGCAGGGCCAGGCTGCGCGATTCCGTCGCGCTGCCGTTGAGAACATGCAGGAGCACGCGCTGGCCGGCCCGGACCCGCAGGGGCTCGCCGTGGCCCAGCATGCGGCCGTTGACGGCGAACGCCCCGTAGCTGACCTCGTTGCCGTGCGGATCGCCGCGGCCGAGCGACGACGCCATGGCGGCCTCACCCTTTTCCTTGAGTTCGGCGTCCGGCGCACCGGCCAGGAAGTCGTTAGGCATATCGCCGCCGCGAGTGAAGGTGGGCTCAAACTCCTTGAGGGTCAGGAAGAATTCTTGGTCATAGCCGCCGAGGTCATGCTTGGGCGCGACATAGACGGGGCCGACGAGGCCGGTGTACTGGCCGCGGGACAAGTTGTCGCGCGGCACCACGTGGGTGTGATAGAAGCGGAAGCCGGGCGGGCCGGGCACAAAAGTGATGCGGCGCATGCCGTGTGGAGGGATGTAGGGCGTGCCCTCTTCGGCCGCGCCGTCGACGTCGGTGCCCAGCTGTTGACCGTGCCAGTGCAGTTGTTCAGGCACGTCGGTGTCGTTGTAGACGTCCACCCAGGTCCGCTGCCCCTCTGTCAACCGCACCAACGGACCGGGGAACTGACTGTTGTAGACCGTCGTGGTGACGTTGCGGCCCGGGGCCAATTCGACAGCGGCAGAACCGATTCGCAGGGTGTAGTCGGGCTTGCCGTTCGGCGGGGACGGTGGCACGCGTCGTTGAACAACCGGCGGTCGCGCCGCCGGCGGCCGCCAACGCTGCCAGCCCGCCCCACTTGAGCAACTCGCGTCTATCAAGCACGCTGCCAGGCTATGCCGTCGACGATTCCCGGCAGAGGGGGCGCTCAAAGACACCGACGCGCCGGTCGCCAGCGGAGGTCTAGCGACCCGGCGGACGCCAGTGGAAAAACTGGTCGGGGTGGCGGGATTCGAACCCACGGCCTCTTCGTCCCGAACGAAGCGCGCTACCAAGCTGCGCCACACCCCGCCTGAAGCCACGACAGCGTATCGCACCGGCCCACGGCGGTGCCAAACCGCTGGCCAATGACTAGGCCCAGGCGCAGTTCCGCTCGAATTCGACCAGCGCCTGCGCAGGGCCGGCGAGATCGAGCCCCTGGCCGGCGACCCACTCGTCGTCGAAGTACGTGTCGGCATAGCGGTCGCCGCTGTCGGCGAGCAGCGTCACCACCGAACCGCCGCGCCCGGCCGCCACCAGCTCGGACAGCAGCCCGAAGGCGCCCCACAGGTTGGTCCCCGTCGACGGTCCCACCCGCCGGCCCAGCACGGCGCTGACATGGCGCGCGGCGGCGATCGACGCCGCGTCGGGCACCGACACCATGCGATCGACCACACCGGGCAGAAACGACGGCTCCACCCGCGGCCGGCCGATGCCCTCGATCCGCGACGACGCCGTCATGACGATGTCGTCGCGGCCCTGCGCGTATGAGGGGAAGAACGCCGAATTCTCCGGGTCCACCACGCACAGCCGGGTCGCATGCCGCCGGTAACGGATGTAGCGGCCGATCGTCGCGCTGGTTCCGCCGGTGCCCGCCCCGACCACGATCCACTCCGGGATCGGGTGCTGCTCGTCGTGCATCTGGGTGAAGATCGACTCGGCGATGTTGTTGTTGCCCCGCCAGTCGGTGGCGCGTTCGGCATTGGTGAACTGGTCCAGGTAATGACCGTCGGTCTGGTCCGCCAGCCGCTGCGCCTCGGCGTACACCTGGCTCGAATTTTCGACGAAATGGCAACGGCCGCCGTGTGATTCGATCAGCGCCACCTTCGACGAGCTGGTGCTCTTCGTCATCACCGCGATGAACGGCAGACCCAGCAACGACGCGAAGTAGGCCTCGGAGATGGCCGTCGAACCGGAGGACGCCTCGACGATCGTCGTGTTCTCGCCGATCCACCCGTTGCACAGCGCATACAGGAACAGCGAGCGGGCCAGCCGGTGTTTGAGGCTGCCGGTGATGTGCGTCGTCTCGTCCTTGAGGTACAGCGCGACATCCACGTCGCCGCCCCACGCCGCGGGCAGGGGATAGCGCAACAGATGTGTGTCGGCGCTGCGCCGGGCGTCGGCCTCGATCAGCCGAACGGCGTTGTCGCCCCAGCTACGTGCCGGGCTGCGGACCGCGATGCGCGTCCGGTCGCTCAACGCAGCGAAGCCGCTGGCTGGGTACGGTCCCGATCGCTGGTCGAATCCCGCCCGCCCATGGGGGCGGCGATCAGGGTCAGCAGCGTCGCCTCGGGGCGGCAGCAGAAGCGCACCGGCGCGAACGGCGAGGTGCCGAGCCCGGCCGAGACGTGCAGTTGCATGTTGGCGCCCCAGCGCGACGGTCCCTTGGCCCGGGTGCGGTCCAGGCCGCAGTTGGTCACCAGGGCGCCGTAGAACGGCACACACAGCTGCCCGCCGTGCGTGTGGCCCGCCATCACGAGCTGATACCCGTCGGCGGCGAAGCGGTCCAGAACCCGCGGCTCCGGCGAATGTGTCAGGCCCAGCCGCAGATTCGCCGCCGCGTTGGCGGGCCCGGCGATCGCGTCGTAGCGGTCCCGGTCGATGTGGGGGTCGTCCACGCCCGCCGCGGCGATGTGCAGGCCGGCCACCTCGAATTCGCGGCGCGTGTGGGTGAGGTCCAGCCAGCCGCGCTCGGTGAACGCCGCGCGCAGGTCCTGCCAGGGCAGCGGCTCGCCGCGGACGCGATGCGACGGGTCGGTCAGGTAGTTCATCGGGTTCTTCAGCCGCGGACCGAAGTAGTCGTTGCTGCCGAAGACGAACACCCCGGGACGCGATAGCAGATCGCCCAGCGTCTGCACGACCGCCGGCACCGCCTTGGGGTGAGCCAGGTTGTCGCCGGTGTTGACGACCAGGTCGGGTTCCCAGCTGGCGAGCTCGCGCACCCAGGCTTGTTTGCGGCGTTGGTTCGGCAGCATGTGCAGATCGCTGATATGCAGCACCCGCAGCGGCGTGGATCCCGGCGTCAATACGGGCATCGTGATCTCGCGGAGGATGAACGCGTTGCGCTCGACGACCGCGGCATAACCGATGCCCGCGACGGTCGAGCCGAGTGCCACGGCCCCGGTGCGCAGGAGAGTGGGCAGAACATCAGCCATGCCTGCAGCCTACTGCCGGTGGAGGACTGAAGGACCCACTCTCGGGCGCGTTGTTACGGCGGCGGTGGCGGCGGAGCCAGCAGCGGGATGGTGATCGGCGGCAGGCCCGGAATTTCGACGACCTGCGATCCGACCGGCACCGGCGCGCCCTCCGGCGGTGGCGGCGGTGCCGGCGGAATGCCGTTGCTGGTCTGGATCGTGATGATGGAGCCCGGAATCGTTTGCCCGCTGGGTATCGTCCCGACCACCTCGCCGGCCTTGGCGGTGCTGTTCACCCCGTTCGGTTGGTCGGCGACCTGGAAGCCTGCCTGCTTGAGTCGGGCGCGCGCCGCGTCCAGATCCAGGCCGGCGACGCTGGGCACCCGCCCGGCCGGCGACCCGTCCACGTAGCGGGGGTCGGTCGGGGGCAGCTGCACGGGCCCGAATGAGGTGGCGATCGGCTTCATCGCGGTGAACCAGGTGCGCGCCGGCTCGTTACCGCCGTACAGGTCGCCCTCGCCGCAGTGCCGCAGCGGCGACGAGCACAGGTCCGTCGGGGTGGTCGAGTCGTCGTAGATGTAGTTGGCGGCCGCGTAGTACTTGGTGAAGCCGACGAATCCGGAGGAGCGGTGGGCCTCGGTGGTGCCCGTCTTACCGGACACCGGCAGGTCCCAGCCCGCGGCGCCGGCGGAGCCCGAGGCGGTGCCGCCTGCGGTGGCGTCCTTGCTCATCGCGTTGGCCAGCGTGTTGGCCAGCCCCTCGGGCACGACCTGATCGCAGGTCTCGGTCGTCACCGCGACCTCGTTGCCGTTGCGGTCGACCAGCTTGTCGATCGGGTTGGGCGGGCACCAGGTGCCACCGGAGGCGAGCGTGGCCGCGACATTCGACAGCTCCAGCGCGTTCACCTCGATGGGACCCAGCGTGAACGAACCGAGGTTCTGCCGCTTGACGAAGTCGGCCAGGCTCTCGTTGCTGTCCGGGTTGTAGTCGCGCGCGGTGCCCGGGTCGGCGTAGGACCGCAGCCCCAGCTTGACCGCCATGTCGACGGTCCGCGTCACGCCGACCTGTGAGATCAGCTTGGCGAACGCGGTGTTGGGCGAGGTGGCCAGCGCGTCCGTCACGTTCATCGAACCCCGGTAGTTACCGGCGTTGACCACGCACCAGGTGTCTTTGGGGCAGCCCTTGGCCCCGCCCGATCCCAGGCCCTTGGACTGGAAGCGCGGCGGCACCTCGAGCGTCGCGTTGATGCCCATGCCCATGTCCAGGGCGGCCGCCGTGGTGAAGATCTTGAACACCGACCCCGCGCCGTCGCCGACGAGCGAGAACGGTTGCGGTCGCATCGTTTGACCGGCATCCATGTCCAGCCCGTAGGTGCGGTTGCTGGCCATCGCCATCACCTTGTGCGAATCCTTGCCGGGCTTGATCACGCTCATCACGCTGGAGATGCCGGGCAGGCTCGGGCTGGCGAACTTGTCGATGGCCGCCTTGACCGGGTTCTGCACGTCGGGGTCCAGCGTCGTGCGGATCAGGTAGCCGCCGCGGGACACCTGTTCCTTGCTGATCCCGGCGCGGGACAGGTAGGCCTGGACGTAGTCACAGAAGAAGGCGCGATCGCCCGCCGCGATGCAGCCGCGCGGCAACTCGTTGGGTTGCGGCAGGATGCCCAGCGGCGTGGTCTTGGCGGCGCGCAGGGCGTCGGCCTCCTGCGGCAGATTGTCGATCATCGTGTCCAGGACCAGGTTGCGCCGGGCCAGCGCACCGTCGGGGTTGGTGTAAGGGTTGAGCGCGCTGGTCGACTGCACCATGCCGGCCAGCAGCGCCGCCTGCTGCCAGTTCAGGTCGGAGGCGTTGATGCCGAAGTACGTCTGCGCGGCGTCTTGCACCCCGAACGACCCGTTGCCGAACGACACCAGGTTCAGGTATCGGGTCAGGATCTCCGGCTTGCTGAACGTCTTGTCCAGCGTCAGCGCCATCCTGATCTCACGCAGCTTGCGTGCCGGGGTAGTCTCCACGGCCGCGCGCTTCTCGGCGTCGGTCTTGGCCGTGACCAATAGTTGGTAGTTCTTCACGTACTGTTGCTCGATCGTCGAGCCACCGCGGGTGTCTACGTCGCCGGACGCGTAGCCCGCCAATCCCGTCAGCGTGCCCTTCCAGTCCACCCCGTTGTGATAGGCGAACCTTTTGTCCTCGATCGAGACGATCGCCAACTTCATCGTGTTGGCGATCTTGTCGCTGGGCACCTCGAAGCGGCGCTGCTCGTAGAGCCACGCGATGACGTTGCCCTTCGCGTCGACCATCGTCGACACGGCGGGCACCTGTGCCTCGAGCAGTTGAGCCGACCCGTTGGCGACGACCTCCGAGGCCCGGTTCGAGATCAGCCCCAGGCCGCCCGCGAGGGGGAACATCAGCGCCGTCGCGACGACACCGGCCAGCAGACAGCATCCGGCCAGCTTGAGAACCGTGAGGGCTGCCGGCGGGCGGTCTGACATGCGTACTACAGTAGCGGCCCCCGCGGGGCCGGCCGTGGCATCGAGTTCTTAGGGGAATTTCATCGCGCGATGATCCAATGTGATTCACGTCTTGAACAGGCAGTTTGTCGTGGTTAGTGGGGGTGTTTCGGCCCGTTTCACCGATCACCCACCAATTTGTGTGTCAGCAGGGGTAGTTCTCGGCTTAAGATTTGAGACGAGACGGCACGGCCGTCCCAAAAAAAGCGTTATGAGACTGTTGCGCAATTGCTATTTGACCACCTAACTTATACAGACGGTGAGATTCAGGTAACACGGATCTGCACAGTGTGGCGTGGATCGCAGCCGGGGTGTGGACCCCAGGAGGACGGTCGCCATCCGCGACCGGGAGGAAAGGGAACAACTCGTGTCAGGAACACGATCGACGGCGCGTCGAACGAACATTTCGGCAGCACAGGGGGTGCTCCGCAGTGTGGACGCGGAAGAACGCATCGCCTGGGTGTCCCAGGCGCTGTGTCGGACCGCGGATCCCGACGAACTATTCGTGCGGGGCGCTGCACAACGTAAGGCGGCGGTTATCTGCCGTCACTGCCCTGTAATGCAGGAATGCGGCGCAGACGCGCTGGACAACAAGGTGGAGTTCGGTGTCTGGGGAGGCATGACCGAACGCCAGCGCAGGGCATTGCTCAAGCAACATCCCGAGGTCGTGTCGTGGTCCGACTTCTTCGACAAGCGCCGCAACCGCGGAGTCAGCTAGCCTCACTTGCGACCGGGTCTATCGCCATTTGGCGGTAGATCCTTCGCGCGCCTGAGGGTCCAGGGCAGGCGCCGTTCGTCATTACGAATCTGTTACAGACGGCATCGGCCGGCGCCAATCATAGTGGTGTCCAATAAGGCGTCCAGAGCCCGACTGTGTTGTACTGCAGGAGGTTTCGCGCCCAGGTGCCGATACGTTACCCGGGAATTTTTCCTTTCTGCACCCTGATCCGCGGCATCGCGAAGCCCACAACGAGCGGCTGAGTAGCTGCTCAGAGGCCTTTTCGCAGGTCGCGGTTGTCGCCGGCGGAACTAACTGGACTGCGCTCAGTCGCCCGCGAGGGGCGCATCGACGACCGGCGTGATCTGGTCGGCCAGCGCCCGCAAGGCGTCCAGGTCGGAGACGTCGAAGGGTAGCGACGGTACGCCGATGATCGGCACATTCGGGTTGGCCCCGGTGAATCGCGATAGCAGCCGGACCTCGCGCTTGGCGGTCTGGGCGCGGTCGGCGTGAATCTGCAGCACCGCTGCGGCGAGCGAGGCGGCGTCGGAATCCGGTCCAGCATCTAAAGTTTCGCTTCCGTCAATTGCCCGCTCGACGGGCAGCGCGCACAACATGGGGTGCGTGCGGTTCAGGATGAGCCCCGCCAGCGGCATGCTCTCCTGCGACAGCCGGTCGACGAAGAAGGAGGCCTCGCGCAGGGCGTCGGGTTCGGCCGCCGACACCACCACGAATTGAGTGCCGCGCCGCTTCAGCAGCGAATAGGTGCGATCGGCCTTCTCGCGCCAGCCGCCGAAGGTTGCTTCCAATGACTGCACGAAAGATCCGATGTCGCTGAGCAATTGGGAACCCATGATGGTTGACAGTGCCTTCATCGCCAAACCCATTGCGCCGGTGACTAACCGACCGATGCCACGGCCTGGTGCCAGCAGGAGCCGCCACAGCCGGCTGTCCATGAAGCTGCCCAACCGTTTTGGCGCATCCAGGAAGTCCAGCGCATTGCGCGACGGAGGGGTGTCCACCACGATGAGGTCCCAGCGGTCCTGGCTCAGCAATTGGCCGAGTTTCTCCATCGCCATGTACTCCTGAGTGCCGGCTAGCGACGTGGCGACGGTTTGGTAGAATTGGTTGTTCAGCAGCGCTTCGGCCCGATCCGCGCCGGAGTACTGCATCACCATCTCGTCGAAGGTGCGGCGCATGTCGAGCATCATGGCGTGCAACTCGCCGGGCACCTCGGGCGCCAGCGGGACCCGCTGTGGGGTGTTGCCGAGGTCGTTGACTCCCAGCGCCTGAGCCAATCGCTTGGCCGGGTCGATCGTCAAAACGCAGACCGTGCGGCCATATTCGGCTGCGCGCAGCGCCATCGCGGCCGCGGTGGTGGTCTTACCGACGCCGCCGGCACCGCAACACACCACAACCCGGTTGGCTGTATCGGCCAAGATTGTGGCCATGTCAAGGGTTTTGGGCTTTGTGCTCATCGAACTCCTTGCTGCGCAAGCGATTCCGAAAGTTCGTAGAGGCTGCCCAGATCGACGCCGTCGGAGATGGCGGGCAGCTCAAGTCGCGGCACCCGCAGCGCGTCGAGTTGTTGGGCGGTCTCGGCGCGGGCGGCGATTCGCGTCGCGTGCTGGATGGTCTCGGTGAGCAACCCGGCGAAATCGGTGTCGTCGAGCTCGATGCCGGCCATCTTCAACCCGGCCCGCACCGAGTCTGCGTCGACATCGCCCTCGGCGGCCTTCGCCAGGTCGCCGGGCTCCAGGTACGACGGGATGTTGCGATTGACGATCACGCTGCCGATCGGCAGCTCCAGCTCGGAGAGTTCCTCGATGGCTTCCATGGTTTCCTGCACCGGCAGCGTCTCCAACAACGTCACCAGGTGGATGGCGGTCTGGTCGGAGTGCAGCAACTTCACCACGCCGTCGGCCTGCGAGTGCACCGGCCCACCCTTGGCCAAGTCGGACACCGCCTTCGTGGTGTCCAGGAAGCGCGAGATGCGGCCCGTCGGTGGGGAGTCGACGACCACCGCGTCGTAGACCGGAAGCCTGTTCTTGTCGACCCGCACCACCGCTTCTTTGATCTTGCCGGTGAGCAACACGTCGCGCAGGCCGGGGGCTATCGTCGTGGCGAACTCGACCGCGCCGATGCGGCGCATCGCGCGCCCGGCGATACCGAGGTTGTAGAACATGTCGAGGTATTCCAGAAACGCGGCCTCGATGTCGATAGCCAGCGCATTGACCTGGCCGCCTCGCTCGGCCGTCGCGATCTTGACCTCTTCGTAAGGCAGCGGCGGAACGTCGAACAGTTGCGCAATCCCCTGGCGGCCCTCGACTTCCACGAGAAGGACCTTGCGTCCGCCGGCGGCCAGGGTCAGCGCCAGCGCGGCCGCGATCGTCGACTTACCGGTGCCGCCTTTGCCACTGACGAAATGCAGTCGGGCCTTCGACAGGCGTGCGGGCCAGCCGACCAGGCTGCCGCCGCTCGATGTGTTTGCCACCTCCGCATGCTAGCCCGAGGCCTTCGGGTGGCCACCGGGCCCGATAAGCTCGCGGTATGAGCCAACCGACCGCGTGGGAGTACGCCACGGTCCCCCTGCTGACGCATGCCACCAAGCAGATCCTCGACCAGTGGGGCGAGGACGGCTGGGAACTGGTCGCGGTGCTGCCCGGGCCCACCGGCGAACAACACGTGGCCTACCTCAAGCGCCCCAAGTAAGAGGACGGACTCATGACCGCGTCAGAGCGGCTTGCCCAGCTCGGTGTCCAACTTCCCGACGTGGTTCCGCCACTCGCCTCGTATCTGCCGGCACAGCGCACCGGCAACCTGGTCTACACGGCGGGGCAGCTGCCGATGCAGAGCGGCAAGCTGGCGGGCACCGGCAAGGTCGGCGCCGAGGTCAGCCCCGAGGATGGCAAGGCGCTGGCGCGCCTGTGCGCGCTGAACGCGTTGGCGGCAGTGCATTCGCTGGTCGGCATCGACTCGGTGACGCAGGTGGTCAAGGTCGTCGGATTCGTCGCCTCGGCACCCGGATTCACCGGGCAGCCGGGCGTCATCAACGGTGCCTCTGACCTGCTCGCCGAGGTGTTCGGCGATGCCGGTAGCCACGCCCGCTCGGCCGTCGGGGTTGCCGAACTGCCACTGGACGCTCCGGTGGAGGTCGAGCTGATCGTGGAGATCGGCTGACGTCCGTGACCGAAGCCGCCGAGTCGCCGAGCCATCCCGCATACGGCAGGTTGCGGGCGGTAACCGACACGGCCTCGGTCCTGCTGGCTGACAATCCGGGGTTGCTGACCCTGGAGGGCACCAACACCTGGGTGCTGCGCGGCCCGCGCAGCGACGAGCTGGTGATCGTCGATCCGGGGCCGGAGGACGACGAACACATCGCCCGGGTTGCCGCGCTCGGCCGCATCGTGTTGGTGCTGATCAGCCACCGGCACAGCGACCACACCGATGGCATCGACAAGCTGGTCGAGCTCACCGGGGCGACCGTGCGCTCGGCCGGCAGTGGTTTTCTGCGCGGCCTCGGCGGCCACCTGGTCGACGGCGAGGTGATCGACGCCGCCGGGTTGAAGATCAAGGTGATGGCGACGCCCGGCCACACCGCGGATTCGCTGTCGTTTCTGCTCGACGACGCTGTGCTGACCGCGGACACGGTGCTGGGGCGCGGCACTGCCGTCCTCGACAAGGAGGACGGCAGCCTGCCGGCCTACCTGGAATCCCTGCGGCGGCTGCGCGGCCTGGGCCGCCGGGCCGTGTTGCCGGGACACGGACCGGACCTCGCCGATCTGCAGAGCGTCGCGCAAGGTTATCTCGTGCACCGGCACGAGCGGCTGGAGCAGGTGCGTGGCGCGCTGCGGGAGTTGGGCGAGGAGGTCAGCGCCCGCCAGATCGTCGAACACGTCTACGTCGACGTCGACGAGAAGCTCTGGGATGCGGCCGAATGGTCGGTCCAAGTGCAATTGGACTTCCTGCGCGGCTGATTGGCCTCGCAGCGAAGGGCTACCGCGCCCGGCGAGCCAGCCGCTCGGAGTCCGAGATCAGGACGCTCTTGCCCTCCAGACGGATCCAGCCGCGATGGGCGAAATCGGCCAGCGCCTTGTTCACCGTTTCCCGTGAGGCGCCCACCAGCTGGGCGATTTCCTCCTGGGTCAGGTCATGGGTGACGCGCATGGCGCCCCCCTCCTGGGTGCCGAAGCGCTGGGCGAGCTGTAGCAGCTGCTTGGCCACCCGGCCGGGCACGTCGGTGAAGATGAGGTCCGCCAAGTTGTTGTTGGTCCGCCGCAGCCGCCGGGCGAGCACTCGGAGCAACTGCTCGGCGATCTCGGGACGATCTGCGATCCACGCCCGCAGCGCGTCGCGGTCCATCGACACCGCCCGCACCTCGGTGATGGTGGTGGCACTGGATGTCCGCGGGCCCGGATCGAAGATCGACAGCTCACCGAACATGTCCGACGGGCCCATGATCGTCAGCAGGTTCTCCCGGCCATCGGGTGAGCGCCGACCGATTTTCACCTTGCCCGAAACAATGATGTACAGCCGGTCGCCCGGCTCCCCTTCCGCGAAAACGGTGTGCCCCCGGGGGAAATCGACGGGTTGTAGCTGCTTGGTCAGTGCTGCGACTGCGCCGGGTTCAACCCCCTGGAAGATTCCGGCCCTGGCCAGGATCTCGTCCACGTTGCCCCTTCAGCTTTCCAATGATGTGATATGGCGGGCCAACCCCTGAGCCGTTGTTGAGTATAGAGGCAAGCCAATCTTGTCCAACGTGCCAACGCTACACACGATTGACGTGTCTAGTCGCCCCATATTGCCGTTTGGCGGACGAATGCGCGTGTATTCGCGCCGGCATTAATCTGCCCGTGTAGGGGTCGGTCAAGTCGATGGCAAACATCGACTCGGCGTGATGGCGCCCCGTCAGCGCCCTGGACACCGCGGCGGCGGCGAGCTGCTGCGCCTCGCGTTGATGCAGGTATTCCAGCGCTTCCGTGATGCCCTCTCGGGCCAGTGTGCGCACATCGACAGCCTGCGCGTGCTCGAGAAACTCGTCGACATCCGCAGCCGTGACCGACTCACGGGCGAGCTCGGTTTCGAGCCTGCCCAGGCCGAGCGCCGCCAGCATGAGCAGCCCTGGGATGCAGGCCACCAGCAACCATGACACAAGGAGAGTAAACATGGTCTTCGATCAACACCGGGTCTCAGCCAGATCACGAAATCAGTACTCTGTCGTAGGTGACAGCGGCAAAGGCGTCTGGACGCTCGAAAACAACGTCGACCACGCCCGATCCCGCGATTGCCCGGCGTTTCTCCAAAGAAACTCGCGTCGGTTTGGTGCGCCGGGCGCGCCGGATGAATCGCGTACTCGCGCAGGCTTTTCCGGACGCCCACTGCGAGCTGGATTTCACCACCCCGCTGGAGCTGACGGTCGCCACCATTTTGTCGGCGCAGAGCACCGACAAGCGGGTGAACCTGACGACGCCGGCGCTGTTCGCGCGATATCGGTCGGCGGTGGATTACGCGCAGGCGGATCGGTCCGAACTGGAAGAACTCATCCGTCCCACCGGCTTCTTTCGTAACAAGGCGGCCTCGCTCATCGGGCTGGGACAAGCCCTGGTCGAACGGTTCGACGGCGAGGTGCCCGCGGGCATGACCGATCTCGTGACGCTGCCCGGGGTGGGCCGCAAGACCGCGAACGTCATCTTGGGCAACGCCTTCGGTGTCCCCGGAATCACCGTCGACACCCACTTTGGGCGACTGGTTCGCAGGTGGGGATGGACGACCGAAGAGGACCCGGTCAAGGTGGAACACGCGGTTGGCGAGCTGATCGAGCGCAAGGAATGGACCCTGCTCAGCCACCGGGTCATCTTCCACGGACGCCGGGTGTGTCACTCCCGCAAGCCCGCGTGCGGGGTCTGCCTGCTGGCCAAGGACTGCCCGTCGTACGGCCTGGGACCCACCGATCCGCTGCTGGCCGCGCCGCTGGTGCAGGGACCCGAAGCCGAGCACCTACTCGCTTTGGTCGGGCTGTAACGCTGGGCCGCCGAGGGTGACTTCCAGAACCCGGTGGACTGTCGCGATCCTGGCGGTGGTGGCAGCGCTGATCGCGGCGCTGGCGATCCAATTGCGCGACAGCGGTCAGCCGGCCGACGGCTCGCGGCCAACGGCCGACCGGGAACACCGCGACGCCGACACCCCCGCCGCGCTTGCCGGAGCGCGGGCCCGCGCGAACCTGGCGCCGTGCCCGGCCGCCCGGACCGATGCCGGGCCCGCGGCGCTGCGCGGGGTCAGTGCCGAATGCGCCGCCGACGGATCGACCGTCGACGTGGCGCGCGCGCTGGCCGGGCGGCGCGTGGTGCTGAATCTGTGGGCCTATTGGTGCGCGCCGTGCGCAGCCGAACTGCCCGCGATGGCGGAGTATCAGCGGCGGGTCGGTTCCGACGTCGTGGTGGTGACGGTGCACCAAGACGAGAACGAGACGGCAGCGTTGCTGCGGCTGGCCGAGCTGGGAGTTCGGCTGCCCACCCTGCAGGACGGTCGGCGCTCGATCGCGGCCGCATTGCGGGTCGTAAATGTGGTGCCCGCGACGGTGGTGCTGCGGTCGGACGGTAGCGTTGCGCAGACGCTGCTGCGGGATTTCGCGACTGCCGACGAGATCGCGGCGGCGGTCGGACATGACTTTTGAGCGAGCTCGGCGGCCCGGGACAGGCTGGTCAGGTGAAGCCGACAAGGAGGCGCCGGTGAGTGCTGGGGGTACGTCCCCGCACGCGGGAGGGACCCCCACCCGCGCGCGGGTTCCTCTGACAGACGACTGCCCGTCCTGGCTGCGCCCGCTGGTGGACAACGTCGGACAGATCCCCGAAGCGCTGCGCCGCCGGCTGCCGCCGGACGTGTGGGAGATGGTGACCGCGGCCAGGACCACGGCCTCCTCGCCTGCCGGCAACCAGCGTGAGGCCGCTGTGCTGGTGTTGTTTTCGGGCCCGGAGTCCGGACCGGCCGGCGGCGGCGTTCCCGACGAGGCCGACCTGCTGCTCACCGTGCGTGCGTCGTCGCTACGGCACCACGCGGGCCAGGCGGCGTTCCCCGGCGGGGCAGCCGACCCGGGCGACGACGGGCCCGTCGCCACCGCGCTGCGGGAAGCCAACGAAGAGACCGGAATCGACGTCGACCGGCTGCATCCCCTGGTCACCATGGAGCGAACCTTCATCGCGCCGTCGCAGTTCGAGGTCGTCCCGGTGCTGGCGTATTCGCCCGATCCCGGGCCGGTGTCCGTCGTCAACGAGGCCGAGACGGCGATCGTCTCGCGGGTTCCCGTGCGCGCCTTCGTCAATCCGGACAATCGGCTGATGGTGTATCGCGGCGATCTCGGCCATCGCTGGGCCGGCCCGGCGTTCCTGCTGAATCAGATGCTGGTGTGGGGATTCACTGGCCAGGTGATCTCGGCCGTTCTCGACGTCGCGGGCTGGGCGCAGCCCTGGGACACCGACGACCTGCGTGAGCTGGACGAGGCCATGCAGCTGGTCGGCGATCACGGCGGCGCGCGATGAATTCGATGACGCCGTCGCAGTGGCTGGACGTGGCGGTGCTGGCCGTCGCCTTCATCGCGGCCATCTCCGGTTGGCGCTCGGGCGCAATGGGTTCGCTGTTCTCGTTTGTCGGGGTGCTGCTCGGCGCGATCGCGGGCGTGCTGCTGGCGCCGCACATCGTGAGCCACATCGCCGCCCCGCGCGCCAAGCTGTTCACCGCGCTGTTTTTGATCCTGGCGCTCGTCGTCGTCGGCGAGGTCGCCGGCGTGGTGCTGGGACGGGCCGTGCGCGGCGCGATCCACAGCCGCGTCATCCGCACGGTCGACTCGGTGATCGGCGTGGGCGTTCAGCTGGTCGTGGTGCTGACCGCGGCGTGGCTGCTCGCCACACCGCTGACCCAGTCCAAGGATCAGCCCGAACTTGCTGCGGCAGTGCGGGGTTCGCGGGTGCTGGCCCGGGTCAACGAGGTGGCCCCGCCGTGGCTCAAGACGGTGCCCAAGCGACTCTCGGCGCTGCTGAACACCTCCGGACTGCCCGCGGTGCTGGAACCCTTCAGCCGCACCCCGGTGATCCCGGTCGCCTCACCGGATCCGGCCCTGGCCAACAATCCCGTCGTCACCTCCGTCGCCCCCAGCGTCGTCAAGGTGCGCAGCGTCGCTCCCAGCTGCCAGAAAGTGTTGGAGGGCAGCGGGTTTGTGATCGCGCCCGATCGGGTGATGACCAACGCGCATGTGGTGGCCGGGTCCAGCAGCGTGCAGATCTACGCCAGCGGCAGCCCGCTGGACGCGACGGTGGTGTCCTACGACCCGTCTGTCGACATCGCGATCCTGTCCGTGCCGAACCTGCCGCCGCAGCCGCTGGCCTTCGCCGAGAACGAGGCGAAGACCGGTGCCAACGTCGTGGTGCTTGGCTACCCGGGCGGCGGCAATTTCACCGCGACCCCGGCCCGCATCCGCGAGGCCATCAAGCTCAGCGGTCCCGATATCTACCGGGATCCGACACCGGTCACCCGCGACGTGTACACCATCAGAGCCAATGTGGAGCAGGGCAATTCGGGTGGTCCGCTGATCGACATGAGCGGTCATGTGCTTGGCGTGGTCTTCGGCGCTGCCGTGGACGACCCCGACACCGGTTTCGTGTTGACCGCCGACGAGGTGGCCGGTCAGCTCTCCAGAATCGGTGACACGCAACAGGTGGCGACGGGCGTCTGCGTCAGCTGACCCGCGGCCCGTGCACCTGTTCGAGGAACCGCATCAGGTGCTTGTTCACCTCGTCGGGCGCCTCTTCATGGCTGAAATGTCCTGCACCGGCGATGGATAGGTACCGCCCCTGGGGCGCGTAGCGCTGGCTGTGGTCGACCGGGTCGGCCAGCACATAGGGATCCGCGTCGCCGCGCAGGTGCAGCAGTGGCATACCGAGCTGCTGTGCCATCGATTTGATGTACCGATGGCCTTCGGCCCGCAGTTGGCTGCGCACTGCCCAGCGCTGATACTCCAGCGCACTGTGCGCGGCGCCGGGGATCTGAATTGCGGTCCGCAGGTAGCCGACGGTCTGCGAAAAGTCTTCGGAAGCAACCCATTTAGCACAGCTTCGGCTGCTGACCAGGCGCTCGATCTCGGCCGCGTTGTCGCGGGTCAGCACGCGTTCGGGCCACAGTGGCAGCTGATAGCGCAGCAGGGTCGACAACAGCGCGTAACCCTGGTCGCGGCGGGTCAGCGCGGAGCGGCGCAGCGCGGCCGGGTGCGGTGAGCTGACCAGCGCGATGCCGCGCACCAGCCGAGAGTGCAGCAGCGCCGCGGTCCAGCAAGCCAAGCCGCCGTCGGCGTGACCGACTAGGGTCGCGGACGAATGACCAAGTGCGCGAATGAGTCCGGCGGCATCACCGGCCATAGTCCAAGCGTCGTAACCGCGGGGCGGCTTGTCACTACCGCCGTAGCCACGCAGGTCGACCGCGACCACACGCGCACCGGTCAGACCGCGCAGCTGATGACGCCAGGACCACCAGAAGGACCCGAACCCGTGCAGCAGGATGACCAGGGGCCGCGACGTGGCCGGGGTGGTGGCGTCGTGGTCAGCCGGCAGCGCCTCGACGACATGGAAGCGGATACCGTTGGCGTGCACGTCCAGATGCCGCCACGGCCCGTCGATGCGGATCGCCGACGGATCGGGCGCCGACATCTACCACCCCGAGGGGTCTGCGGCGGGAGCGTCGGGGCCGCTGTCGGGCTTCTCGTGCCTGCCGTGCGGCGCGGGGAGCTTGGCAGGCGCGGCCTTGTCGTGGCCCGGGGTGAGCGCGGTGCGGGTCTCCTTGACCGACTCGATGGTGTCGCGTGGTCCCCGGATCCGGCGGACCTTCAGATAGCCCAGCAGCCCCAGCACCGCCCCCACGACGACCATGATCGCGAACACGATCAGGAAGGCCACCCAGCGCCACAGCCAGTTGTCCAGTAGCTCGGCGAGGAAGAAGAAGAAAAAGAAGGTGGAGTAGAACAGCACCACCAGAGCCGCGATGAAGAACACGCTGCCGGTGAGCCCCTTCTTGATGTCGCGGACGATCTCGGCGCGGGCCAGCTCGACCTCGGCGCGCACCAGGGTGGACGCCTGGGTGGTCGCGTCCTTGATCAGATCACCGATCGACGGCTCGGCGGCCCCGGCGTGCGGGTCGGTCAACGGAATCGTGGTCAGCGTGCTGGGCACACCGTTGGTGCGGTCGGGCTTGCTCACAGACGGTCCTCTCGGTTCGCTGTCGTCGCGGTTCATGTTGCCATGCGCCGCGGTGCCAGACGAGGCCAGCCGTTTCACCGGCGACCCCGTTTGCACAGCACGGGACCGGCTCCGATGATCATCTAGACTGGCGCAGCTGCCTCGACATTCGGCCAGCGGACAGGAGTTTCGCTTTGCGGAAGGCGCATCGCTGGTTCGTGGCCGTGCTGTTGGTCCTGCACGGCATCCCGGGCAGGGCCGTTGCCGACGACCGGATCCCGATGGGCGGCGGGGCCGGCATCGTCATCAACGGGGACACGATGTGCACGCTGACGACCATCGGCGGCGATGCCGCGGGCGAGCTGATCGGATTCACCTCCGCGCACTGCGGCGGGCCGGGCGCGCAGGTCGCCGCCGAGGCCGCCGAAGGTCGAGGTGTCCTGGGCGTCATGGTCGCCGGCAACGACGCACTCGACTACGCGGTGATCAAATTCGATCCCGCCAAGGTGGCGCCGGTGGCCAACTACAACGGCTTCGTGATCAACGGCGTCGGTCCCGAACCGGTGTTCGGCCAGATCGCCTGCAAGCAGGGCCGCACCACGGGCAACTCGTGCGGGGTCACCTGGGGGCCCGGCCAGGACCCGGGAACCATCGTCATGCAGGTGTGTGGCCGTCCCGGCGACTCCGGGGGACCGGTGACGGTCGACAATCTGCTGGTCGGGATGATCCACGGCGCGTTCAGCGACAACCTGCCGACCTGCATCATCAAGTACATTCCGCTGCACACTCCGGCGGTGGTGATGTCGTTCAACGCGGTCCTGGCCGACATCAACGCCAAGCACCGGCCCGGTGCGGGATTCGTCCCGATACCGGTCTGAGCTATCTCGCGGTCCGAATCGCGTCGAACACCCCGGGATCCAGCAGCGTCGAGGTGTCACCCAAGTCCCGCTTTTCGGCGATGTCGCGCAGCAGCCGGCGCATGATCTTGCCGCTGCGCGTCTTGGGTAGCTCCGGAACCACGTGGATCTCACGCGGCTTGGCGATGGGGGAAATCTCGCGCGCCACCTCGGCGCGCAGCTCGTCGACGACCCCGTCGTGCACCTCGTAGTCGGCGCATAGGACGACGAACGCGCAGACGGCTTGGCCCGTGGTCTCGTCGCTCTTCGCAACCACCGCGGCCTCGGCCACCCCGTAATGGCCGACCAGCGCCGACTCCAGCTCGGCGCTGGAGAGCCGGTGACCGGACACGTTCATCACGTCGTCGATGCGGCCCACCACCCAGATGGCGCCGTCGCGGTCGTAGTAGGCACTGTCGCCGGCGAAATACCAGCCCTGCTCGGCGAACCGGGACCAGTAGGTCTCGACGTATCGCTCCGGATCACCCCAGATGCCGCGCAGCATCGACGGCCAGGGTCGGTCCAGAACCAGATAGCCGCTGACGTGCTCACCCTTGTGGATGCCCGGCACCAGTTCGTCGCCGTGGTCATCGACGATCTTGGCCGAGATGCCAGGCAGTGGTCGCATCGCCGAACCCGGTTTGGCGGCGGCAACCCCGGGCAGCGGCGAGATCATCGCCGATCCGGTCTCGGTCTGCCACCAGGTGTCGATGATCGGGAGTCGGTCGGCGCCGATCACGTTGCGGTACCAGCGCCACGCCTCCGGATTGATCGGCTCACCGACCGAGCCCAGCAGCCGCAGGCTGGACAGATCGTGGGCGTCGGGGATCTCCCGGCCCCACTTCATGAACGTCCGGATCAGGGTGGGCGCGGTGTAATAGATTGTCACGCCATGCTTTTCGATGATCTCGAAATGCCGGTGCTGGGTGGGCGAGTCGGGCGTGCCCTCGTAGAGGACCTCGGTGATCCCGTTGGACAGCGGGCCGTAGACGCCGTAGGTATGGCCGGTGACCCAGCCGATGTCGGCGGTGCACCAGAACACGTCGCTGTCCGGCTTGTAGTCGAAGACGGTGTGCGCGGTGTAGGAGCATTGGGTCAGGTAACCGCCACTGGTGTGCACGATGCCCTTGGGCTTGCCGGTGGTGCCCGAGGTGTACAGCAGGAACAACGGCTGCTCCGCGTCGAAGGGCTGCGGGGTGTGCTCGGGCGAGGCGGGATCCACGGCCTCATGCCACCAGACGTCCCGGTCGTCGTCCCACGACACATCAATTCCGGTGCGGCGTACCACCAGAACCTTCTCGACCGGGCTGGGGCCGTCGGGTCCCGGCGCCACTGCCTCGTCGGCCCCGTCCTTCAGGGGCGCGGGCTTACCGCGCCGGAACTGGCCGTCGGCGGTGATCAGCACCTTGGCCTGGGCGTCGGCGATGCGGGCGCGCAGCGCCTTGGCGGTGAAGCCGGCGAAGACGACGCTATGCATGACGCCCAGCCGCGCGCAGGCCAGCATCGCGATCACGGCTTCCGGGATCAGCGGCAGATAGATGGCGGCGCGGTCGCCGGCCACCAGACCGAGCTCGGTCAGCGCGTTGGCCGCCTTGGACACCTCGACCTGCAGATCGGAGTAGGTCAGGTCGCGGCTGTCGCCGGGTTCGCCCTCCCAGTGAATGGCGACTCGGTCCCCGAGGCCGGCCTCGACGTGGCGATCGACGCAGTTGTAGGCGACGTTGAGCTTGCCGTCCGCGAACCACTTCGCGAAGGGCGCCTCCGACCAGTCCAGCACCTCGGTGAACGGCGTCGCCCAGGACAGGCGATTGGCCTGCTTGGCCCAGAAGGCCAGCCAATCCCGCTCGGCTTCGCTGTAGACGTCCTCGCGGGCGTTGGCGTGCTCGGCGAAGTCCGCGGGAGGCGGATACGAGGCTGGATGGGACGACGGGCCTTCGGTGTGGGTGGCGGTCACTGGCTTCTCTCCTAGGTCGAGGCTCTGCCGCTTGACGGGTGTTCTCGCTCGTCAACCGTCTGTGAGCCTAGCCCTGACCGCTTCGCCCATGCGTCGCAATCCGGCTCCAAATTATGCGGCCGTGGCGCATACTGCCGATGTGCCGGTACGTCAGGGGCCGGGGCCCCGCCGACTGCTCCTCAGCTTTGCCGCTGTCGCAACGAGTTACGCCGCCGTCGGCTCGATGTTCGGACCGCATGCCCGGGCCATGCCGATTGAGACGGGCGACCAGGCCACGCCGTGCCGGGGCGAGCAGGTCGCCGTCAGCGCATCGCCGACGCAGGCGGCGGTGGGGCACCGGGCAGTGACGCTCACGTTCAGCCTCGCCGGCGGCGCGGACCCGTGCACGCTCGCCGGTTATCCCGTCGTTCAATCCGGGGCAGGCGGGCCGGATATTCAGGCCAAGCCCTCGCTGCGCGGCTACCTGGGGGGATTGCCGAATGGCGTCGAATCCCCGCCGGTGGTCACCCTGTCGATTTCGTCGCAGGGGCAGGCCGTCGTGGAGGGCATGGCGACCGACGCCGGCGGTAACCCGTGCCCCACCTACACCGAGCTGCGCGTCAATCCGCCCGACACCAACGTGGTGTTGACCGTGCCCGCCGACATCGACGCCTGCACACTGCAGGTGCACCCCATCACCGTCGTGCAATAGCTAGGGGCTGACCTTCGCCAAGCAGTAAACGACCGGGGGAGTGGGATAGCTGCCCCCGCTGGTCTCCGCCGGGCACCGCGTCTTGTCCGTGCTCCCGTCGATGCGCTGGACGACTTTGATCAGCCCGGGCGCGACGTCATTGCAGTCGGCCAGGCGCACTCGCGGACTTTGGATGTCGCCCTCCAACCTGTAGCACTGGCCCTGTTTGAGGTTGAGCGAAAAACACAGGATGGTGGAGCCGTCGGAATAGTGGTCATAGGTGGAGTGCTCGCGCTTGCCGTCCGGGCACGTCGCCGAAGCACCGCCTTTGTACGCGAGTTCATCGACGTTTGCCGGGTTGCCGCAGTCGTTTGCCGGCCGTGAGCTGAACAACTGTGCGGCATAGTCCTTTTGGGTGATGCACTCGCCCACCTGTATCGAGGTGTCCGTCGCGCCGCGGAGCGACTTGCCGGCCATGTCCCCGGCTACTCGGACGACGTTGCCGACGATTCCGAACGTCAGCAACACCGCCCCGATGATGATGAGCGCGGTGCCCGAATTGCCAGTAGGGCGCGGCGGTGGCGGATAGGGCGGATACCCGGGGTACGGCCGAGGCGGGTACCCGGGCCCCGGGTATCCGGCGCCCGGGTACCCCCACGGCGGCGGTCCCGGCGGTGGGTAGGCCAGCCGCGGTTGGCGACGGTTGCGTGCGCGACCCCACACACCGATGATCAGGCAGACCAACCCGATCAGTGGAACGCCGAAGTCGAAGGCCAACTCGCCGGCCACGTAACCGGCATCGCCCGCAGCGAGAACCGTAACCCCCATGGCGAAATCCTAGGTCGCAGCCGCCTGCCGGCGCACTTCACCCGCGCCGCGCAGCGGCCCTGCGCGGTCGGTGCGCGCGCAGGCCCTAAGGTCGCTGTCATGCGTTGGATGCGGGCCGCGCGCGCATCGCTGGCCGCCGTCGTGCTCGCGGTGCCGGCGCTGGCCGGGTGTGGCGGCGGGATGCTCAGCCCCGACGTGGTGGTGGTCAACGGCGGCGAGCCGCCCAACCCGTTGATTCCCACCGGCACCAACGACAGCCTGGGCGGCCGGATCCTCGACCGGTTGTTCGCCGGCCTGGTGTCCTACGACGCCGCCGGCAAGCCGGCACCGGAGGTCGCGCAGTCGGTGCAGACCACCGACAACGTCAACTACCGGATCGTCCTCAAACCGGGCTGGACGTTCACCGACGGTTCGGCGGTCACGGCTCACTCGTTCGTCGACGCGTGGAACTACGGAGCGCTGAGCACCAATGCCCAACTGCAGCAAGACTTCTTCAGCCCGATTGACGGCTTCGACGACGTCGCCGGACCCGCCCCGACGCGGACCACCATGTCCGGGCTACGTGTCGTCAACGACCTCGAGTTCACCGTGCGCCTGCGAGCACCCACCGTCGACTTCGCTCTGCGCCTGGGCCACACCGCATTCTATCCCATGCCGGCCAACGCATTTCGCGATATGGCGGCGTTCGGTCGCAACCCGGTCGGCAACGGTCCCTATCAGCTGGCCGACGGTCCCGACGCGCCGGCCTGGGAACATAATGTCAAGATCGACCTGAAACCCAACCCCGGCTATCACGGCAACCGCAAACCGCACAACAAGGGCTTACGGTTCGAGTTCTACGCCAACCTGGACACTGCCTACGCCGATCTGCTGTCCGGCAATCTCGATGTGCTGGACACCATTCCGTCGAGCGCACTGACGATCTACAAGCGTGACCTCGGCGACAACGCGGCCAGCGGGCCGGTCGCGGTCAGCCAGTCGCTCGACACGCCGCTGCGGCTGCCGCATTTCGGGGGCGAGGAGGGCCGGCTCCGCCGGTTGGCGTTGTCCGCCGCCATCAACCGTCCGCAGATCTGCAAGCAGATATTCAACGAAACCCGGAGTCCAGCAATAGATTTCACGGCATCGTCGCTGCCCGGCTTCGATCCGCACATTCCGGGCAATGAGGCATTAAATTTCAATCCCGATCGGGCCAGGCAATTGTGGGCGCAGGCCAACGTGATCGCGCCGTGGCGCGGGCGCTACGCAATCGCCTACAACGCCGACAGCGGTCACCAGGAGTGGGTGGACGCCGTGGCCAACAGCATCAAGAACGTGCTGGGCATCGATGCGGTGGGCGCGCCGCAACCGACCTTCGCCGGCTTTCGGACACAGATCACCAGCCGCACCATCGACACCGCCTTCCGCGCCGGCTGGATTGGCGACTACCCGTCGATGATCGAATTCCTCGCGCCGCTATATGCCACCGGGGCCGGCTCCAACGACGTCGGCTACTCCAACCCGGAGTTCGACGCGGCGTTGGCGACGGCCGAGGCTGCGCCCGACCTGCACGAGGCAGATCTGTTGGTCAACGTCGCCCAGCGAATCCTGTTGCACGACATGCCGGCCGTGCCGCTGTGGTACTACATCAGTGTGGTCGGATGGTCCACGCACGTGAGCAACGTGCACGTCACCTGGAACGGCATGCCCGACTACGAGAACATCGCCAAGGCCTGAAATGGGTTGGTATATCGCGCGCCGGGCCGCCGGCATGGTGCCCATCTTCCTGGGCGCCACCCTGCTGATCTACGCGATGGTGTTCCTGCTGCCGGGCGATCCGCTGGCGGCGATGGCCGGCGACCGTCCGCTGACGGCGGCGGTGGCCGCGCAGTTGCGGGCCCGCTACCACCTGGACGATCCGTTCCTGGTGCAGTACCTGCGCTATCTGGGTGGAGTTCTGCATGGCGACCTGGGCCGGGCGTATTCCGGTCTGCCGGTCAGAGACGTTCTGGCACAAGCCTTTCCGGTGACGTTACGCATGTCGCTGATCGCGCTGGCGGTGGAGGCGGTGCTGGGCATCGGATTCGGGGTGATCGCCGGGCTGCGTGCGGGCGGCCTATTCGATGCGACGGTGTTGATCACCGGTCTGCTCATCATCGCGATCCCGATATTCGTGCTCGGTTTCCTGGCGCAGTTCGTATTCGGCATCCGGCTGGGCATCGCGCCGGTCACCGTGGGTGAGCGGGCGAGCTTCGCGCGGCTGTTGCTGCCCGGCGCGGTGTTGGGTGCTATCTCGTTCGCCTACGTGGTGCGGTTGACCCGATCGGCGGTGGCCGCCAACTCGCACGCCGACTACGTCCGCACCGCCACCGCGAAGGGCCTGTCCCGCCCGCGGGTTGTCTGCGTGCACATTCTGCGTAACTCGTTGATCCCGGTGGTGACGTTCCTCGGCGCCGATCTCGGCGCGCTGATGGGCGGAGCCATTGTGACCGAGGGCATCTTCAACATCCACGGCGTCGGCGGCGTGCTGTACCAGGCCGTCACCCGGCAGGAGGCGCCGACGGTGGTCTCGATCGTGACGGTGCTCGTGATGATCTATCTGATCGCCAACCTGATGGTCGACCTGCTCTATGCCGCCCTGGACCCGCGGATCCGATATGGCTGAACACTCCGGCTTCTGGGGCGAGGCCTGGCGCAAGCTGCACCGGCGCCCGAAGTTCGTCATCGCCGCCGCGCTGATCCTCCTCGTCGTTGTCGTGGCGCTGTTCCCGGCGTTGTTCACCGGGGCCGATCCGAGCTATGCCGACCCCGGCCAGAGCATGCTGAGCCCGTCGGCGGCGCACTGGTTCGGCACCGACCTGCAGGGGCACGACATCTACGCACGCACCATTTACGGCGCACGGGCCTCGGTGACCGTCGGGTTGGGCGCCACCTTGGCGGTGTTCCTCGTCGGCGGCACGCTGGGAGCGCTGGCCGGCTTCTACGGTGGGTGGCTTGATGCGCTCGTCTCGCGCGTCACCGATGTGTTCTTCGGAATCCCGCTGCTGTTGGCCGTCATCGTGCTCATGCAGGTTACCCGCCACCGCACCGTGTGGACGGTGATCGCCGTCCTGGCCCTGTTCGGCTGGCCGCAGATCGCCAGGATTGCGCGCGGCGCAGTGCTCGAGGTGCGAGCCAGCGACTATGTACTTGCCGCTAAAGCATTGGGCCTGAGCCGCTTTCAGATCCTGCTGCGGCACGCGTTGCCCAACGCCCTGGGGCCGGTGATAGCGATCGCCACCATCGCGCTGGGCGCGTTCATCGTCACCGAGGCCACGCTGTCCTACCTCGGGGTGGGGTTGCCGCCCACGGTGGTGTCCTGGGGTGGCGACATCAACCTCGCGCAGACGCGGTTGCGAGCCGGCTCGCCGATCTTGTTCTACCCCGCCGGCGCGCTGGCGATCACAGTGCTGGCCTTCATGATGATGGGCGACGCGTTGCGCGACGCCCTGGATCCGGCATCCCGGGCGCGGCGGGCATGAACGCACCGCCGCCCCTGCTCTCGGTCGAAGGGCTCGAGGTCACCTTCGGCGACCAGGCCCCCGCGGTTCGCGGTGTGGAGCTGAGCGTCCGGCGCGGTCAGACGGTCGCCATCGTCGGCGAGTCGGGATCCGGGAAATCCACCACGGCCGCCGCCATCCTCGGCCTGTTACCGCCCGGCGGCCGAATCACCGCCGGGCGCATCATCTTTGACGGGCTCGATCTCGCCTCGGCGGGCCGGAAGGCCGATCGACGCGTACTGCGGTCGATCCGGGGGCGCCGCATCGGGTACGTGCCACAGGACCCGATGACCAACCTCAACCCGGTCTGGAAGGTCGGCTTTCAAGTCCGCGAAGCGCTGCGCGCCAACACCGCCGGCCGCTCGGCGCGTCGACGGGCGGTGGAACTGCTCGCCGAGGCGGGGATGCCCGATCCAGCCAAGCAGGCCGGGAAGTACCCGCACCAGCTGTCCGGCGGCATGTGTCAACGCGCGCTGATCGCGATCGGGCTGGCCGGGTGTCCGCAGTTGCTGATCGCCGACGAGCCGACCTCGGCGTTGGACGTGACCGTGCAGCGCCAGGTGCTCGACCACCTGCAGCGGCTCACCGAGGAGAGGGGGATCGCGCTGCTGCTGATCACCCACGATTTGGCGCTGGCCGCCGAACGCGCCGAGTCCGTGGTGGTTGTGCATCGCGGGGCGGTGGTGGAAGCGGGTGCGGCGCAGTCGATCCTGCGGGAGCCGCAGCACGAATACACCCGCAAGCTGGTGGCGGCCGCCCCGTCGCTGGCCGCGCCGCGGACTCGCGGACCCGCGGCCGCCCGGGACGATATCCTCGTCGCCACCCAGCTGACCAAGGTCTACTCCGAGCCAGGTGCCACGCCGTGGCGGCGTACGGAGTTTCGCGCCGTCGACGCCGTGTCGTTCCGGCTGCACCGGGCCAGCACTTTGGCGATCGTGGGGGAGTCGGGCTCGGGTAAATCGACGGTCGCGCGCATGGTGCTCGGCCTGCTCCGACCCTCTTCGGGCACAGTGCTTTTCGACGGCACCCAGGATGTCGCGGCAATGGACGCCGATCAGGCGATGGCGTTTCGGCGCCGGGTGCAGCCGGTCTTCCAGAATCCCTACAGCAGCCTGGACCCGATGTACTCGGTGTTCCGGGCCGTCGAGGAACCGCTGCGGATCCATCGAGTCGGCGATCGCAGGCACCGTGAGCGGGCGGTGCGCGAGCTAGTGGATCAGGTCGCATTGCCGGCGTCGGTGCTGGGCCGGCTGCCCCGCGAGCTGTCGGGCGGTCAACGGCAACGCGTCGCCATCGCACGGGCGCTGGCACTGCGGCCGGAGGTGCTGGTCTGCGACGAGGCGGTGTCGGCGCTCGACGTCCTGGTGCAGGCGCAGATCCTGGACCTGCTGGCCGAGTTGCAGACCGAGCTGGGGCTGACCTACCTGTTCATCAGCCACGACCTGGCGGTGATCCGGCAGATCGCGGACGAGGTTCTGGTGATGCGGGCCGGTCGGGTCGTCGAGCAGGCCGGCACCGAGGACCTGTTCGCCCGGCCCGGGCACGAGTACACCCGCCAGTTGCTGGAGGCCATTCCCGGTGCGCCTGCGCCGCCCCGATAGGAGCGATCGCAAGCGCGGCGGAGTCGGGCGCGGCGGGTCGCGACCGTCGATTAGGTTGGCAACCTGTGACTGGTGACCCCCTGGCTCCGCTGCTCGAGTTGCCCGGTGTCGCCGCGGCAAGCGATGCGGCCCGCGAGGCCCTCGGCCGGGCGCATCGGCACCGGGCGAATCTGCGGGGCTGGCCGGCGTCGGCGGCCGAGGCCGCGTGGCGGGCGGCGCGGGCTTCCTCGGTGCTCGACGGCGGCCCGGCGCGGCTCGAAGACCTGGCGGACCCGGTGAGCGATCCGGTGTTCGGCGGGGCACTGCGGGTTTCCCAGGCGCTGGAGGGCGGCGGAGGTGCCCTGGTCGGCATTTGGCAACGGGCGCCGTTGCAGGCGCTGGCCCGGTTGCACATGCTGGCGGCGGCCGACCAGGTCGGCGACGATCGCCTGGGACGTCCCCGCGCCGATGCGCAGCTGGGGCCGCGGCTGGAGCTGCTCGCCCAACTGGTCACCGGCCGTACGGCCGCACCGGCGCCGGTGGTTGCCGCTGTCGCGCACGGAGAACTGCTGACGCTCAAGCCGTTTGGCAGCGCCGACGGCGTGGTGGCGCGCGGCGTGTCGCGGTTGGTGACGATCGCCGGCGGGCTGGATCCGCACGGGCTGGGGGTTCCCGAGGTGAGCTGGATGCGCAAACCGGCGGACTACCGCGCCGCCGCGGCCGGATTCGCCGATGGCACGCCGAAGGGCCTGGCGGCCTGGCTGGTGCTGTGCTGCCGGGCGATGCAGGAGGGGGCACAGGAGGCCTTGTCGATCGCCGCGGCCCAGTCGAATAATTAGCCGGCACAACAGAATAATTAGCCGGCGCAACAAGTAAGAGCGGCGGCTGAAACGTGTAGAGCGGGCGGCGTCCCGAATTTCTTCGGTCCGCCGCCCGCTAGCACGGAACTCGGTTACCAAGCGTGCAACTGTGGGCTGCGTGGGTTGGCCTCGGCGATCTTGCGACCTTCCGGCTGCAGCTCCACCCAAAGAGCCGTCGACACCATTTGATCTTCGCAATTACGCAGGCCCGCAACACCTCTGCCATCTTCGCGGCTGTGACTCCGCGTGGGTGCCGGGTACCGTGCTGGGTGCCCGGTTCGGGAGACCGACCCTTCTCTTCCGGATCGACCTAGGCCTAACCGGGCTGCCGTGGTTTCATTTGTACTCCTGGAGCCTTAGCGCAGCAAGGCCCAAATCTGCGAATTTTGCGAACCGGCGTCGCAATCGCGCTTAAGTTGTTTGCTGCCAGCGGGATTGGATCAGAACGTGAACCGGCGCAGCAACGAATAGGTCACCGCGCCCGCCGCCAGCGCGCTGACGCCCACCGCGGCGGTCGTGGCGATCGCGGCGCCCGACGGGGCAGGGATACGGTCCCGCAGCGACACCGGCCGGGAGAAGCTCAGCACCGGCCAGCCGCGGTCGGTCGCCTCCCGTCGCAGGCCCCGGTCCGGGTTGACCACGCTGGGGTGGCCGACCGCCTCGAGCATCGGCAGGTCGGTGATCGAGTCGGAGTAGGCATAACAGTGCTCGAGTGGATAACCCTCGCGCGTTGCCAGTTCGCGGATCGCTTGGACCTTGCCCTCGCCGTAGCAATAGAACGCGACTTCTCCGGTGTACTTTCCTTCCTCGACGACCATGCGGGTCGCCATCGCGTGCGTGGCGCCGAGCGCCCGCGCGATCGGCGCCACGATCTCTTCGCCGGATGCCGAGACCACCACGACGTCGCGGCCGCACAATTTGTGCGCGGCGATGAGATCAGCGGCCTCGGCGAACACCAGCGGCGTCACGATGTCGTGCAGCGTTTCGTTGACGATCGACTTCACCTGGGCGACGTCCCAACCGGTGCACATGTTGGTCATGTGGGTTCGCATCCGGTCCATCTGGTCATGATCGGCACCGGAGAGCAGAAAGATGAATTGGGCATAGCTCGACTTGAGCACGGCGCGCCGATTCAGCAATCCCTCGTTGAAGAACGGTTTGCTGAAGGCAAGGGTGCTGGACTTGGCGATGATCGTCTTGTCCAGGTCGAAAAAGGCCGCGGTGCGGGCATTGGAACCAGCGGCCGGCGAAGCTTGCTGCCGCGCGGCCGAGTCGAAGACGGTCACCGATCTAGCATAGGTCGGCAGGGCGACGAGGCCGGGATGTCGCCCCCAAAACGACCGCTCAGACGGCTGCGGCGGGCGTTATCTACGGTGTTTTTGCGGCTCAAAGTGATTTTTCAATAAAACTGAAACTTGCGTCACCTCCCACTGTCGTGTGTATAGTAAGCATTACTCGGCCTGAGCCGAGGGTGTATCAGCCCGACCCCCCGGGGCTGATACACGACGACCTCCGCCTCCTCCCCCCCTGGCGGGGGTCGTCCCTTTTCTGGGGTCTTTTTCTCCGCAGATTCGCAGGCTTCGCAGCCGTGTTCGCCGCCCTCCGTGCGTTGCGGGAGCCCGGTCGCGGCGCTTCGAATTTTCGCCGGGCCGGCGCCGTTGCGCACACCTGAGCGGCTGTCCACAGATCCGCTTTTGGGACTGGTGTCCCAAGGTCACGGCCCGCACCGTGGGGTGGTGACCAGCAGCACCCGCACCCGCGCGACGGGCGATCCCGGCGTCTTGGCGGTGTTGACCGACCCGCAGCTGCGCGACGAACTGGACCGCGTGGCCGCGGCCGTCGGCCTGCGGGTGGTTCATGCCGGCGCCGGGGCGGTGAGCAGGAAGACGTGGTCCGCAGCCGCGGCGGTGGTGCTCGACTCCGCGGCCGCCGATCGTTGCGCCCGAGCGGGGCTGCCCCGGCGTGCGCATGTCACGGTGCTCACCCTCGCCGAGCCCGCGACGGCGACCTGGACGGCGGCCATCGCGGCGGGCGCGCAGCACGTGCTGCAGTTGCCCCTGCAGGAAGACGGATTGGTGCGGGGGCTCGCCGAAGCGGCGGAATCGGCGGGCGACGACGGACCGCGCGGCCGTGTCGTCGCCGTGATCGGTGGCCGCGGTGGCGCCGGCGCGTCGGTGTTCGCGGTCGCCCTGGCGCTGGGCGCCGCTGATGCGCTGCTGGTCGACCTCGACTCCTGGGGCGGTGGTATCGATTTGCTGGTCGGCAGCGAGTCCGCGCCGGGTCTGCGCTGGCCCGACTTGGCGCTGCAGAGCGGCCGTCTGGTCTGGACCGCCGTGCGCGACGCACTGCCGCGGCACCGGGGGGTCAGCTTCCTGTCCGGCACCCGGCGCGGTTACGAGTTGGCTGCCGGGCCGGTCGACGCCGTCGTCGATGCCGGCCGCCGCGGGGGCGTGACCGTGGTGTGCGACCTGCCCCGCCGCCTGACCGATGCCGCCCAATCCGCAATGGATTGCGCCGACTTGTTGGTCGTGGTCAGCCCGTGCGACGTCCGGGCGTGTGCGGCGGGTGCGGCGATGGCCCCGGTGCTGGCCGCGATCAATCCCAACCTCGGACTGGTCGTCCGCGGACCGTCCCCGGGCGGATTGCGGGCGGCCGAGGTCGCCGACCTCACGGGCCTTCCCCTGCTGGCGTCGATGCGGCCGCAGCCACGACTTGCCGAGCAGCTCGACCGGGGCGGTCTGCGGGTGCGACGGCGCTCGCCGCTCGCCGTGGCGGCCGGCCAGGTGCTGGCCGTGCTGCCCCGCGCGGGGTCCGCGCAGAAGGGCAAGGCGGCGTGAGCGAGTCGTTGATCGAACGGGTGCGCGAGCGGTTGGCCGCCGAGTCCGCACCGCTGGGCTCTTCTCTGCGGCCGAATGTGGTGGCCGCCGCCATTCGGGCGGAGTCCGGCGGGATGCTCGGCGATACCGAGGTCCTCGCGAATCTCCGGGTGCTGCAGACCGAGCTGACCGGGGTCGGCATCCTCGAACCGTTACTGTGCGCGGACGGTACCACCGACGTCCTGGTGACCGCCCCCGACGCGGTCTGGGTTGACGACGGGAACGGGTTGCGGCGCAGCCAGATCCGATTTGCCGACGAGGCGGCGGTGCGGCGGCTGGCGCAGCGGTTGGCGTTGGCAGCCGGCCGGCGCCTCGATGACGCGCAACCCTGGGTGGACGGCCAGCTGACCGGGATCGGCGCCGGCGGGTTCGCCGTGCGGTTGCACGCGGTGCTGCCGCCGGTGGCGGCCGAAGGCACCTGCTTGTCGTTGCGGGTGCTGCGCCCCGCTTCCCAGGATCTCGCGGGCCTCACCGCGGCGGGCGCGATCGCACCCCGGGCCGCCGCCCTGGTGCATGACATCATCGCCGCCCGGCTGGCCTTCCTGGTGTCCGGCGGAACCGGCGCCGGCAAGACGACGTTGTTGGCGGCGATGCTGGGTGCGGTGTCGCCCGGCGAGCGCATCGTGTGCGTCGAGGACGCGGCCGAACTGGCACCACCGCACCCGCATCTGGTCAAGCTGGTCGCCCGGTGCGCGAATGTCGAAGGCGTGGGCGAGGTTCCCGTGCGCCAACTCGTCCGGCAGGCGCTGCGAATGCGGCCCGACCGCATCGTCGTCGGCGAGGTGCGGGGCGCGGAGGTCGTCGATCTGCTGACCGCGCTGAACACCGGCCACGACGGCGGCGCGGGCACGGTGCATGCCAACAGTCCGGGGGAGGTGCCCGCCCGACTGGAGGCGCTCGGTGCCCTCGGGGGTCTGGATCGGGCCGCATTGCACAGTCAACTTGCCGCGGCCGTCCAGGTGCTGCTGCATGTCGGCCGGGGCCGGGAAGGTCGGCGCCGGCTGGCTGAGATCGCGGTGCTGCGCCGAATCGACGGGCACGTGCGGGCCGTCACGGCGTGGCACGTGGACCGGGGGATGACCGACGCTGCGGCTGAGCTGGAACGGCTGCTGCAAGACCGGATGTCCGCATGACCGCAGCGATCGGCGGTGCGTTGGCATTGACGTTGGCGCTCTTGATCTTTCCGGTGTCGCCGCGGCGTCGGCTAGCCGCAGCTGGTCCGCATCGCCGGAGACGAGAGGTCGGCCGGCGAGGGAGCGTCTGGCTGACGGCGGGTGTCGCGCTGGTCGCCGTCGTGCTGCTGTCCTTGCCGACGGCGCTGGCCCTCGTCGCGGTCGTGGCGACCGTCTATTCACGCTACCGTCGCCGTCGCCGGATGCGGCGCGCCGGCGACGAGGGCCGCAGCCTCGAGGCCGCCCTCGACGTGCTGGTCGGGGAGCTTCGCGTGGGCGCGCACCCGGTTCGTGCCCTCGAGGTCGCCGCCGGTGAAACCAATGGCGGCGTGGGGAAGTCGTTGCGCGCCGTGGCGGCCCGCGCCGAACTGGGCGCGGACGTCACGGCCGGGCTGCGGTCGGCCGCACACTCCTCGGCGCTGCCCGCGCATTGGGACCGCCTCGCGGTGTGCTGGCAGCTGGCCAGCGGCCACGGGCTGGCGATCGCCACGCTGATGCGCGCCGCGCAGCGCGATATCGCCGAGCGGCAACGATTCTCGGCGCGCGTGGTATCGGGCATGGCCGGGGCGCGGGCCACCGCGGCCATCCTGGCCGGTCTGCCGGTGCTGGGCGTGCTGCTCGGGCAGCTCATCGGGGCCCGGCCGCTGAGCTTCCTGCTGAGCGGGCAGGCGGGTGGCTGGCTGCTGCTGGGCGGCACGACGCTGGCATGTGCGGGATTGTTGTGGTCGGACCGGATCACCGAGCGGGCAGGAGCCGGAACATGAGCACGGCGGCGGTGCTGCTGGCCGTCGCGTTATGGATCGGGCCCGGGCCCTCGATGGTGCGGGCCCGAGCCCGATTGCCGGCGGAGCAACGCCCGCAGGCACGGTCGGCGCGCGGTGGCGACCCGCTGGCCGTCGCGTCCACCCTCGATGTGCTGGCGGTGTGCCTGACCGCGGGTATGGCGGTGTCGAGCGCTGCGGCCGCGACCGCCGCCGCGGCGCCGCCGCAGCTGGGCCGGGTGCTACGCCGGGCAGCCGATCTGCTGGCGCTCGGCGCCGATCCCCTTACCGCGTGGTCGATTTCGCCCGAGCTGAGCGTCGACGTGCATACCGACGCGCTGCTGCGGCTTGCGCGGCGCTCGGCGTCGTCGGGTGCGACGCTGGCCGCCGGCGTCGCCGAACTGGCCGACCAGTCTCGCCGGGACGCGGCGCACGCGGCCACCGCGGCCGCCGAGCGGGCCGGGGTGCTGATCGCCGGCCCGCTCGGGTTGTGCTTTCTGCCGGCGTTCGTCTGCCTGGGCATTGTGCCGGTGGTGGCCGGGCTGGCCGGCCAAGTCCTGCAGTCGGGTCTGTTGTGAAGTCATTACAAGAGAGAGGACCTAGTGGTGATCAACATGTTTCGCGAATTCGCGATGCGGATGGCGATCCTGGCGACCGACGAGTCGGGCATGTCCACGGTCGAATACGCCATCGGCACCATTGCGGCGGCCGCGTTCGGCGCGATTCTCTACACCGTCGTCACCGGCGACTCCATCGTGTCGGCGTTGACCAACATCATCGGTCGCGCGCTCAACACCAAGGTCTAGCCGACTGTGCCGGGGGGAGCACGGTGGAGGCGGCGCTGGGGATCGCCGCGCTCGTCGTGGTGCTGGTGTTGTGCCTGGCCGGGGTTACGGCGGTGTCGATGCAAGTCCGCTGCGTGGACGCCGCCCGGGAGGCCGCCCGGTTGGCCGCGCGCGGGGACGAACGCGCGGCGGTCGACGCCGCGCGCCGGGTGGCGCCGAGCGGGGCGCGGGTGCAGGTGCACCGCGACGGGGATTTCCTGGTCGCGACCGTCGTGGCGCGCTCAAACCTGCTGCCCACCTTGGACATTAGCGCTCGCGCGGTCTCGGCGGCGGAGCCACCGGGGTGACCGCGGCTCGGCGACTGTCGTCGCGGCCGCGATGGTCGCCGTGTTGCTGTGGGTCACCGGCGCCGGCGCTTACGTCGGGTCGGCGGTGGTGGCCCGGCATCGGGCCCAGGCGGCCGCCGACCTTGCCGCGCTGGCCGCCGCGGCGCGCCTGCCCGCCGGTGCCGCAGCGGCCTGCGCTCGTGCGAGCGCGGTGACGCGGGAGATGCATGTCGACGGTATGCAATGCCGGGTGGACGATCTCGATGTCTTGGATATCATTGTCACCGCCGAGGTGAACGTGATGATCGTCGGCACGGCACGCGCCGCCGCGCGGGCGGGCCCGGTCGATACGGCCTAGTCCGCGTTGTCCGGCAAGCCCGCGGCGGCGAGTTCCTCGTCGCTGGGCAGGCGCAGCGACACCAGCCCGGCGTACGTGTCCGGTTCGAGTTCCACCCGATTGACCGTGACGTGCACCGGGACCCAGTCGACGTCGTGGCCGCGCATCCGCAGGATGCGGCTGGTCGGCCCCCTATCGAACTCGTCGGTCATCGACGACAGCAGGCGCTCGTCCTCGGGATGAACCTTGGGCCGGTCGGCGTGCGCGCCGCGCCAGTCGTAGAAGGTGCAGGGCTCGTCAAGCCATTTCAGCAGCGTCCAGTTCTTCAGGTCCACGAGCGCCCGATGCACGCCGGCCTCGCGGAGCCCGTGCAGAATTCGCTGTGCCAGGTCGTCGGTGGAGACCACCGGGCCCTTGGCCTCCGCCCGCCAGTTCATCGCCCGCGCGACCAGGTGATCGCGCCCCTGCGGCCCGGGCTCCAGCGCGCTGCGGCCCACAAAACCGATGCGAATGGGATTTCCTTGCCAATCGGTGAGATCCCAAGTGCTGCAAAGGGTCAGACCCGGCTCGGCGCGCACGGCCATGGCCAGCACCTTGGTCTCGTTCGGATTCAGCTCGCGGTTGGGCAGGTCTTCGGCGAAGGCCCTGCCGAAGGTGACCTCGACTTCGGGGTTCTTGCCGCTGTTGAGCAGGGACTCCCGGGTGTCGGTGGCCACGCCCAGCGTCAGATCCCACTTCAGCGGGCCCGGCGTCGGCCGCTCGGGCGGCTCCTCGTGAGGTGGGCCGGTCCACACGTGCACGCCGTGCAGGCGCCCGTCGGACATCATCACCGGCTCGGTGCGGATGACGCGGTCGTGCTTGGGCGTGATGCTGGTCAGGCTCTGGCCGGTCTGCACCGACTCGGCGATCGCTGTCCGGACCGCGGCGAGATGGGGGCTGCGGCGCAGGAATGTGGTGATGGGCACCAAGTTCTTGAGTTGTCGCCCCTGCGCGACCACCGCGGGCTCACTCCCCAGTGTCTCCACGAGCAACCAGTCGTGGGCCATGCGATCGATTTTAGGGCGGCGCGCGGCATGGTTGATCGCGGGCCGCGCCGCCGATGCGTTTGCCAAGGCCGTCGCGGCCTTGGTAGCTTTGCTGCGCCTGCCTAGTCGGGGTTTGCGAACGGGCCCGTGTTGTCCGGCCGTTCGCCTGCGTGATGCGACTCCTTTGCTGGGATTTCTTCAGCGAGGCAGATCCGTGGAGGTCGACCGTCGAGGGGTCGGTCGCCGTCCGCCGGATTGCCCCGGCGCCGGCTACGGCAGTTCCTCGAGGACCAGTCGAAGCACCCGCACGGCACCCGCCTTGTCCAGAGGGTCGTTGCCGTTGCCACACTTCGGCGACTGCACACACGACGGGCAGCCCCGGGGACACTCGCAGGCCTCGATGGCCGCGGCCGTCGCGCTCAGCCAGGTGCGAGCCTTGTTGAATCCGCGCTCGGCGAACCCGGCGCCGCCCGGATAGCCGTCGTAGACAAAGACACTCGGCAGGCCGTGCGGATCGGGGCCGATCGCGGTGGACATGCCGCCGATGTCGCCGCGGTCGCAGCTGGCCACCAGCGGCAGCAGTCCGATGGCCGCGTGCTCGGCGGCGTGCAACGAACCCGGAATCTGTTCTAGGTCAATCCCGTTGTCCTGCAACGCCTCCGGTGTGATCGTGTACATGACCGCCATCGTGGACAGGCTGTGTGCAGGCATCTGCAGCTCGATGAAGTCGATCACCTCGCCGGAGAGCAGCCGGCGCAGGTATCCCACCACCTGGTGGGTGACCGTCACCGGCACCAGGCCCAGGGTCACCGGCCCGTATGTCACACGCTCGCCCGTCCCGGTCAGTGCGATGTCGGTGATCTCGCGGGCGAACGTCGCATACCCGGGATCCTCGGCGTGCACGAACGCGATCTGCTCCTCGAGATCCAGCGAGTCGACGACGTAGGTGTCGCCCTGGTGCAGATACACCGCCCCCGGGTGCACCGATGCGGGGGCCTGTCCCAGTCCGGTGCTGCCCAGCAGCCGCCCGGTGTCGTCCTCCACGATGACGATCTGACTGCCCAGCGAGCCCCGGATGTCCACCGCGCCATGCGGTTCCAGTCCGGGGGCGGGGAAGTACCTGTCGCCACGCCGGCGCAGCAGCCCGTCGTCGACCAGGCCGTCGGCCACCTCTGTCGCGTTCAGCGCCCGGACCTCGGTGATATCGAGCGGTAATTCGGTCGCAGCACAAAGCAATTGAGGGCCAAGGAGATACGGATTGCCGGGGTCGATGACGACGCGCTCGACCGGCTTGTCCAGCAACGCCGCCGGGTTGTGCACCAGGTAGGTGTCCAGGGGGTCGTCGCGGGCGATCAGCACGACCAGCGCGCCCTGACCCCGCCGGCCCGACCGGCCGGCCTGCTGCCAGAACGACGCGACGGTGCCGGGAAAACCGGCCAGCACCACCGCATCCAGCCCGGCGATGTCGACACCGAGCTCCAGTGCGTTGGTGGTGGCCAGACCGCGCAGCCGGCCCTCGGCCAGGTCGCGTTCCAGCGCGCTGCGGTCCTCGGCGAGATAACCGGCTCGGTACGACGCCACCTTCGACGACAGCTCCGGGGCGATGTCGTCCAGGCGCGCTTGGGCTCCCAGCGCCGTCAACTCGGCGGCGCGCCGGGAACGGACGAACGTCAGCGTCTGGGCGCCCTCGGCGATCAGGTCCGCCATCACCCGGGCAGCCTCCGCTCCGGCGGAGCGGCGCACCGGGGCACCGTTCTCGCCGGTGAGGTCGGCCCGCAGCGCGGGCTCCCACAGCGCCACGGTGCGCGCACCCTGCGGTGAACCGTCGTCGACGACCTCTTCGACCGGGAGCCCGATGAGTTCGGACGCCGTCGTGCCCGGCGAGTCCGTCGTAGCGCTGGCGAAGATCACCGTCGGAGTGGCCGAATAGCGTGCGCACAGCCGCAGCAGGCGGCGCAGCACCATCGCCACGTTGGAGCCGAAAACGCCTCGGTAGTAATGACATTCGTCGACGACGAGGAACCGCAGCCCGCGCAGCAACGCGGCCCACCGGGCGTGATTGCGCAATATCGACAAGTGGATCATGTCGGGATTGGAGAACAACCACCGGGAGCGCTCCCGGGCGAAGCGGCGAATCTCGGTGGGAGAGTCGCCGTCGTAGGCGGTGGGTGTCACGGCGAAACCCGGGGCGGCAAGCCGCGGGATGGCCGCCGTCAACGCGTGTGCGGCCCGCAACTGGTCGTGGCCGAGCGCTTTCGTCGGCGACAGGTAGAGCACCCGCGCGCGGGGATCGGTCGCGAGCGCGTTGAGGACGGGGAGTTGGTAGGCAAGGGATTTACCCGACGCGGTGCCGGTGCTCACCACCACGTGACGCCCGGCGTGGGCGAGTTCCGCGGCCCGCGCCTGATGTGACCACGGGTCACTGATGCCGCGTTCGGCAAAGGCGCGAACGACCTCGGGATCGACCCAGTGCGGCCACCGGTGCGGCCTGCCGGTGCGGGCGGGCAGCTCGGCGACGTGGCGCAGCGGGCGCTCGTCCGAGGCGGTACCGGCGAGCGCGACGGCCAGCAGGTCGCTGCCGAAACTGCCCACGTCACACCCTCCAAGAATCCGCCGAGCATCGAAGTCTGTCGCCGACGCGATGAACATGGTTGACTGATGGCGGTCGCAGCTTCTGTGTTCGTGTCAAAACTTCGCAGGAACAACGTTGCGGCCGCGGTTCCTGCGAGGTTATCGGTCGGGTGAAGTTCCGGCGACTCTGCGAGGTATGGCGGTCGTAGTCGGCCCGGGGCATCGAAAGGCGGCGCCCCGCAACCTGAAGAAAAGGAAAGATCGAGAAATGCCACAGGGAACTGTGAAGTGGTTCAACGCGGAGAAGGGGTTCGGCTTCATCGCCCCCGAAGATGGTTCCGCAGATGTTTTTGTCCACTACACGGAGATCCAGGGTTCGGGCTTCCGCACCCTTGAAGAAAATCAGAAGGTCGAGTTCGAGATCGGCCACAGCCCTAAGGGCCCCCAGGCCACCGGAGTCCGCTCGGTCTAAATCGAGCAGATTCCCCACGAATCCCCCCGTCTCGCCCCGCCTCGCGGGTCCAGGCGGGGGGTTTTCATATGCGGTGGAATTGACGCGCCCGCAATCTTCGTCGACCGCCGGCCGGGTTGCGGCGCCGCGCCGGACGCCTGAAGGCGGGGAATGACGACCTGGCTTACTGTCGGTGAGGTGAGCCAGCTTTCCTTCTTCACAGCGGAGTCGGTGCCGCCCGCGGTCGCCGATCTGTGCGGGGTGCTGGCGGCATCGGGTCAGGTCGTGACGGTTGGCTCGCCGGATGCGGGCGCCCGGCTTTCCGTCGTGGTGGACCAGCTTTGGCGGGCTGCGGGGCTGGCCGAGATGATCCGGGAGGCCGGCGTGGTGCCCGAGATCAGCCGCACCGAGGAGGGCACGCCCCTGGTACGTACGGCGGTCGACCGCTCGTTGAGCACGATCGCCACGGAGTGGACCCGCGGAGCGGTCAAGACGGTGCCGCCGCGCTGGCTGCCCGGGCCGCGCGAGCTGCGCGCGTGGACGCTGGCGGCCGGCAGCCCCGAGGGCGATCACTATCTGCTGGGGCTGGATCCACACGCACCCGACACCCACTCGCCGCTGGCGTCCGCGCTGATGCGGGTAGGGATTGCGCCCACGCTGATCGGTACTCGCGGCGGCCGGCCGGCCCTGCGGATCACCGGCCGCCGCCGGCTATCGCGCCTGGTAGAGAACGTAGGGGAACCTCCCGGCGACGCCGACGCGTTGCCGCTGTGGCCGCGGCTGTAGGCCGGCATCCGCGCGGGTCTATTACCTGCGTCTTCAGTGAGTCGGTTTGCGCAGGCCTACCCGGGGGTGCGAAATTGTCAGGTGCCCGAAGGGGAAGGAACGCCGGCGTGTCTGAATTTCGCCGGAATTTCGGATGACCGCCTGTCATTCTTCCTTCGGGGCGGTCTCGTGTGGGGCCGGGATAAGAGATGGAGCGTAAGCGCAGTTGGCTGACCCGAATTTAGACCGCGATAGCGGCGGAAATGGCAGCCCGCGGCGACTTGTGATTGTCGAGTCGCCGACCAAGGCGCGCAAACTGGCCGGTTACCTGGGCTCCAGGTACATCGTCGAATCCTCGCGCGGCCACATCCGCGACCTGCCGCGCGCCGCTGCCGACGTGCCCGCGAAGTTCAAGTCCGAACCCTGGGCGCGGCTCGGGGTCAACGTCGACGCCGACTTCGAACCGCTCTACATCATCAGCCCGGAGAAGAAGAGCACGGTCACCGAGCTCAAGGGACTGCTCAAGGACGTCGACGAGCTCTACCTGGCCACGGATGGTGACCGCGAGGGCGAGGCCATCGCCTGGCACCTGATGGAGACCCTCAAGCCGCGCATCCCGGTCAAGCGGATGGTGTTCCACGAGATCACCGAGCCGGCCATCCTGGAGGCCGCCGAAAACCCCCGTGACCTGGACATCGACTTGGTCGACGCCCAGGAAACCCGGCGCATCCTGGACCGGCTGTACGGCTACGAGGTCAGCCCCGTGCTGTGGAAGAAGGTCGCGCCCCGGCTGTCGGCGGGCCGGGTCCAGTCCGTGGCCACCCGCATCATCGTGCAGCGCGAACGCGACCGCATGGCCTTCCGCAGCGCGTCCTACTGGGACATCATCGCCCAGCTGGACGCCAGCGTGTCCGACGCGGCCGCCGCGCCGCCCACCTTCACCGCCCGGCTGACGGGCGTCGACGGCCTGCGCGTGGCCAGCGGGCGCGACTTCGACTCGCTGGGCGTGCTGCGTAACCGGGGCGGGGAGGCCGGCGCGGAAGTGATCGTGCTGGACGAGGCCGACGCGACATCGCTGGCCGCCGGCCTGCGTGGCACCCAGCTGTCGGTGTCCTCGGTGGAGGAAAAGCCGTACACGCGGCGGCCCTACGCGCCGTTCATGACGTCCACGCTGCAGCAGGAGGCCGGCCGCAAGCTGCGGTTCTCCTCGGAGCGGACGATGAGCATCGCCCAGCGCCTGTACGAAAACGGCTACATCACCTATATGCGTACCGACTCGACGACGTTGTCCGCCTCGGCGATCGACGCCGCTCGCACGCAGGCCCGGCAGCTCTACGGCGAGGAGTACGTCTCCCCGTCGCCGCGGCAGTACACCCGCAAGGTCAAGAACGCGCAGGAGGCCCACGAGGCGATCCGGCCGGCCGGTGAGACGTTCGCCACCCCGGACGCGGTGCGCCGCGAGCTCGACGGCGACGAATTCCGGCTCTACGAGCTGATCTGGCAGCGCACGGTGGCCTCGCAGATGGCCGACGCCCGCGGGACCACGCTGAGCCTGCGGATCAACGGGACTGCGGGTGGTCCCGCCGGGGAAAGGCCGGTCGTCTTCTCGGCCAGCGGCCGCACCATCACCTTCGCCGGCTTCCTGAAGGCCTACGTCGAGACCGTGGACGAGCTCGCCGGCGGCGAGGCCGACGACGCCGAGCGCCGCCTGCCCCGGCTCACCGAGGGCCAGCGGCTGGACGCCCTGGAACTCACGCCCGACGGCCACGCCACCAACCCGCCGGCGCGCTACACTGAGGCGTCGCTGGTGAAGGCTCTCGAAGAGCTGGGCATCGGGCGCCCGTCGACGTACTCGTCGATCATCAAGACAATTCAGGACCGCGGCTATGTGCACAAGAAGGGCAGCGCCCTGGTTCCCTCGTGGGTCGCATTCGCCGTAACCGGTTTGCTGGAACAGCATTTCGGCCGCCTGGTCGACTACGACTTCACCGCGGCAATGGAGGACGAGCTCGACGCCATCGCGTCGGGCAACGAGCGACGCACCAACTGGCTCAACAACTTCTACTTCGGTGGCGACCACGGCGTGCAGGACTCGGTGGCCCGCGCCGGCGGCCTCAAGAAACTGGTCGGCGTCAACCTCGAGGGCATTGACGCACGAGAAGTCAACTCCATCAAGCTCTTTGACGATGCCGAGGGCCGCACCATCTACGTGCGGGTGGGCAAGAACGGGCCCTACCTGGAGCGCACGATCACCGGTGAGGACGGTGAGCCGAAGCCGCAGCGTGCCAACCTCAACGACTCGCTGACTCCAGACGAGCTCACTCTCGAGGTGGCCGAGGAGCTGTTCGCCACCCCGCAGGAGGGGCGCTCGCTGGGCGTCGATCCGCAGACCGGTCACGAAATCGTCGCCAAGGACGGACGTTACGGGCCGTACGTGACCGAGGTCCTGCCCAAGCCCGACGATGACGGTGACGCGGCGCCGGCCAAGAAGGGTAAGAAGCCCACCGGCCCCAAGCCCCGAACGGGGTCCCTGCTGCGCACGATGGACCTGCAGACCGTCACGCTCGAGGATGCGCTGAAGCTGTTGTCGCTGCCCCGCGTTGTCGGTGTGGACCCGGCATCGGGTGATGAAATCACCGCGCAGAACGGCCGCTATGGCCCATACCTGAAGCGCGGCACCGACTCTCGATCGCTGACCAGTGAAGAGCAGCTGTTCACTATCACGCTCGACGAGGCGCTGCAGATCTACGCCCAACCGAAACGCTCTGGGCGGCAAAGTGCTTCGGCTCCCCCGCTGCGCGAGTTGGGTACCGATCCGGTGTCGGGCAAGCCAATGGTGGTCAAGGATGGGCGATTTGGGCCCTACGTCACCGACGGCGAAACGAACGCGAGCCTGCGCAAAGGCGACGACGTGATGTCGATCACCGACGCGCGCGCTTCCGAGCTGCTGGCGGATCGACGCGCCCGCGGTCCGGCGAAACGCCCGGCCCGCAAGACGACTCGCAAGGCTGTGGCCAAAACAGGGGCCAAAACAGGGGCCGCCAAAAAGGCCGCCAAGCGCAATTAGCTCGTCGGCTGTCTAGTAGCCCGGGCCGATCGACTCCGAGGACGGCTCTATGGCGGCCGCCCTGGTGGCCCGTCGGTTCACGCTGCCCGCCAGCTTCAGCGGCCGGGCCAGCTGGGTGGGGGCGCGGCGACCGCGCAGCTCGACCACTTCGCCGACGTCCCAGCACAATGCCTCGGCGTCCAACGCGCCGCTGACCGCGATCGCCGAGGCGAGCACGTGGCCGGATTCCAGCTTGGCCAGCTCGGTGAGCCGGGCCGCCTCGTTGACCGGGTCGCCGATCACCGTGTACTCGAAGCGGGCCTGCGCGCCGATGTGGCCGGCGATCGCCCGGCCGGACGACACCCCGATGCCGAACTCCGCCGAACCGATCACCGGAAGCAGCGCGTCGTGCAGCTCGCGGGCGGCCGCCAGCGCCCCACCCGGGGCGTCCGGGTGCTCGATGGGGGCGCCGAAGATCGCCAGCGCCGCGTCGCCCTGGAATTTGTTGACGAAACCGCCGTGCTTGCCAACGGTGTCCACGACCACCCGGAAGAACTCGTTGAGCAGGTGGACGACCTCGGCCGGCGGGCGGGTCGCGGCCAGCTGGGTGGAACCGACCAGGTCCACGAACAACACCGCGACGTCGCGCTCCTGGCCGCCGAGCTCGGTGCCGCGCTCCAGCGCCCGGCGGGCCACGTCCTCGCCGACGTAGCGGCCGAACAGGTCGCGCAGCCGCTGCCGCTCGGATAGGTCGCGGACCATGTCGTTGAACCCGGCCTGCAGCAGGCCGAGCTCACTGGCGTCGTAGATCTGCATGTGCGCGTTGTAGTTACCGCGCTGGACCTCCGACAGCGCCCAGCGCAGCTGGCGCAGGGGGTCGGCGATCGACATGGCCACCAGCAGCGTGCTGACGAAACCGATCGCCAGCGCCGCCAGGGCCAGCAGCAGGATCGGCGTGAACAGCCGCTCCGGGGTAGCGTGCAGCAGCGAAGCCTTGTCCGCCACCACCGCCAGCACGATCGCCAGCACCGGCACCGCGGTGGACAGCGTCCAGGTCAACAGCTGGCGCAGGATGACGCCGGGCGCCTTGACGTTGTCCGGCATACCGCTGCGCAGCGCGGCGACCGCGACCGGGCGCAGCACCCGCTCGGATTGCAGGTAGCCGATGATCGCGGTCGCGGCGGCCCCCAGCGCGGTGGCGACCGTGACGATGGGCGCCGCGTACTTGGCCACCGTCCAGGTGGCCAGCACGAACACCACCCCGCCGATGCACCAGGACACCACGCTGCTCAGCGTCCGGTAGAAGGGCATGCGCAACGCGCGGCTGCGGGCCAGCTCGGTGGCGGCCGGATCGGTTTCGGCGAGCATGTTGTCGCGGCGCTGCCAGCGGAACACCGGCACCAGCAACCTGAGGTCGACCACCAACCTGACGAGCGACACGATGACCAGCGAACCAGCGAAGACGGTCAAGTTGAGGAGCGGCAGGTCTTGCAGTTGAATACGGTCCTGGGGCGGCAGGCCGTAGCGCAGGAACCCTAGCACGAAGAGGGCGCCGATGATGTCGGCCTGCAGCGTGCTCAGCGTGAACAGCGGCCATGGGGTGCGCACCACCCACCGGACGAATGCGTTGATTCGCCCGGGCAGTGCTGCCCCGGTAGCCACCTGCCCACCGTATCGGTCGGGGGGGACTTGTCGGAAACCTCTAATTCCCTCGGCAAGTCGGCAGCACCTGGCAAAACGCCGGAAAAGGTCACGGAATTGTCGCGAAACGGTAGCCATCCGGTAGCCGTCGGCCGGTGTCATTACTGTTGCCGGTGATGTCCGGAGTGTTTACGCGGCTGGTAGGCCAGGAAGCCGTGGAGGCCGAGCTGCTCAGCGCGGCCCGCGCCGCACGCCGTGATCCTGTTCACAGCGCGACGGAGCCCGGGACTATGACACATGCCTGGCTGATCACCGGCCCGCCGGGTTCCGGGCGGTCGGTCGCGGCCCTGTGCTTCGCGGCAGCGCTGCAATGCAGTGCGGATATAGGTGACGGCGGCCCGGGCTGCGGGACCTGCCGGGCCTGCACGACGACGATGGCCGGCACGCATGCCGACGTCCGGCGGGTGATTCCCGAGGGCCTGTCGATCGGGGTGGACGAGATGCGCTCCATCGTGCAGATCGCCTCGCGCCGACCGACCACCGGGCACTGGCAGATCGTGGTGGTCGAGGACGCCGACCGGCTGACCGAGGGCGCCGCCAACGCCCTGCTGAAGGTCGTCGAGGAGCCGCCACCGTCGACGGTGTTTCTGCTGTGCGCACCGTCGGTGGACCCCGAGGACATCGCCGTCACGCTGCGATCCCGCTGCCGGCATGTCGCGCTGGTGACCCCGCCGACCGAGGCGATCGCCCGCGTGTTGGTCGACAGCGATGGTCTGGCCGCCGACACGGCGCAGTGGGCGGCGTCAGTCAGCGGCGGGCATGTCGGGCGGGCGCGCCGGCTGGCCACCGACCCGGAGGCGCGCCGGCGCCGGGAGCGCGCCCTGGGCTTGGTCCGCGACGCCGCGACGCCGTCGCGTGCCTACGCCGCCGCCGAGGAGCTGGTGGCCGCGGCCGAGACCGAGGCCGTCGTGTTGACCGCCGACCGGGCCGAGGCCGAGACCGAGGAGTTGCGAACAGCCCTGGGGGCCGGCGGGACGGGCAAGGGCACCGCGGGCGCCATGCGGGGCGCCGCGGGCGCGATCAAGGACCTCGAGCGGCGGCAGAAGTCCCGGCAGACGCGGGCGTCGCGGGATGCGCTGGACCGCGCGCTGATCGACCTGGCGACCTACTTCCGCGACGCGCTGATGGTCTCGTCCGACGCCGGGGCCGTGCAGGCCAACCACCCGGACATGGCCGAGCCGGTGGCCGCCCTGGCCGCGCATGCCGCCCCGCCGCGGTTGTTGCGCTGCATCGAGGCGGTGTTGGCGTGCCGCGAAGCGCTGGCGGTCAACGTCAAGCCCAAGTTCGCCGTCGACGCCATGGTCGCGACCATCGGCCAGCAGCTGCGGGGCTGAAGTTGGGTACGCGCGCCCGCCTGCCGTAGACTCGTGCCGCCCGGCGCGCGGGTGTGCCGCCTTAGCTCAGTCGGTAGAGCGATTCACTCGTAATGAATAGGTCGGGGGTTCGATTCCCCCAGGCGGCTCCATGTGATCGGTTGTATTCTCACCGCGATGACGAGCGTCAGCGTTATTTGTCCGACCTATCAGCGCGGTCCGCAACTGCGCCGAATGATCGGCCATTTCGAAGCGCAGACGTTCACCGGCGAATTGCAATTGATGATTCTCGACGACAGCCCCGAACCCGACGAATCGCTGGCGGCCGAGGAATACCGAAACGCGGGCATTCACTACTTTCACCGGTCGGGCCACCAGATGTCGATCGGCGCCAAGCTCAACGCCCTGATGGACGTGGCGTGCGGCGACGTCGTGATGCGCTTCGACGACGACGACTATTACGCGCCTCACTACGTCGAGCGGATGCTGGCGCTGCTCGGCGACGACGATTACCTCACCCTGAGCGGATGGTTTCTCTACAGCGAGGTCCACGCGAAATTCTGCTACTGGGAAACGGATGCGCTGTCGCCCATGCATTTCGTGGTCTCGCCGCACGACAAGTTCGTGCCCGTGTCCACCGCGGGCATGGACCCGGCGTCGGTGCGCCCGCACGTCAACGGCTACGGATTCGCCTCCGCGTGGCGGCGCAACGTCGCCGACATCGTCCGCTTTCCCAACCAGAATCACGGCGAGGATGAGCAGTTCGTCGACGACATCGTCAAGGCGGGGCTCCGGACGCGGTACGCCGCCGACGTCGAAGGTTTGGCGCTGCACCTCGTCCACCACGACAACATCTCGCGAGCGTTTCCACAGTATGTGTTGCCGGGGTTCATGCTGGCCAGATATTTCCCGGGATACGCCCCGCCCGCGGCGGACGGCTAGGCCGGCGCGAGAAAGCCGACCGGCCCCGACGCAATGCACAACGACAGCGCGGTGGTGTTGGCGCGCACCGTGATTCCGTCGCCGGCGCCCGGCACCCGGGCGAAGACCCGGTTGAGCCCCGGATGCACCGGGACCTTCACCTGCGGCCCCTCGGACAGCGACACCGTCATCGAGCCGTCGCTGTTGGCCAGATAGTTGAACTCCACCGTCCAGTCGGCGGGCAGCAACGGTCCATCCAGCAGCAGGTGGGCCGGCTTGTCCGGCTGGACGAAGTAGCCGCACTGCGGCGTCGGTCCCGGCGCGATGGTGCGCACCCACGTCACGCGCGCGGGGACCAGCCGGCCCGAGCTGTCAAACATGCGCAATTGCGTTGTCGCGGGCTCAAATTCGGGGCGGTCGTGTAGCAGGGCGAACATGTGGCTGGCGAGGTTTTCCGGGTAGGCCACCCGTTGCAACACCAGCGGATCGACCTCCTGGTCCAGCAGCGCGGCAGCAGAATTCGCTTGTGCAGCAGCTAAACTCGCTCGGGCGTGCTGCAGGTAGGGCTGTGCCGGGTTGTCGCGCCAGCTGGTCAGAAAAGTCTTCGTCGAGTACAGGCTGCTGGCCACGAACAACACCGCCAAACCCGTCGTCACGACCGCGCGCCGGCGCGAGGCATCCAGCCAGCCCGCACCCGGCGAGCGGTTCGGGGCGCACAGCGCCACGGCGGCCAACAGCGCCAGCACCACCACCAGGTCCGGGAGGTACCGCAGGGTCTGCGCCAGTTCCAGCGCGGTGAACCGCGACGACCGCAGCAGATAGATCGGCACCTGGCATGCCGCGGTGTATGCGGCCGCGGTCAGCCACACCGCGCCGATGCGTTCCTTGCGGATCAGCGACAGCGCCAGCACCCCCGCCAGCACCACCCAGCCCAGGATCATCACCGCCGGCGGCGGCGTGGCCCACGGCGATGACGGTGCCCAGCGGTCCCAGTGCCACGGCCCGCCGGCCAGCCCGGGAACGATGCCGTGAGTGATCGAGCGCGAGAGCAGATCCCACGTCATCGCCAGGTCGAAGCTCCAGCGGCCGTGGTTGACCACGACGAGATAGACCGCGATCCAGGCCGCGGTGATCAGCAGCGAGCCGATCCACAGCGGGCGCCCGGCCCGCCACACGGTCCGCAGCGCCGACCGCTCCCCCCGGACGTGACACAGCAGGGCGGCCACCCCGAACGCCACGAACGGAATCACCGCGGCCTTCTCGAAGAACAGCAGCCCACCGAAGTAGACGCCCACGCCCGTCGCCGCGTAGCGCCGGTCGCCGGTGCGGACCAGCAGGATCGCGTCGGCGCTCACCCACGACAGCGCCGCCAGCATCGGCAGCGAGTTCAGCGCGGCCGCCCACCACGCAAACCCCGGCACCGCCAGCGGCGTGAACAGCACGAACGTCAGCGGGATCAGCAACACGGGCCGCCAGCCCAGGATCACGTGCAGCGCGCGCAACAGCGTCAGCGAGGCCAGCAGCTGCAGCACCACCAGGCTGATCGCGGGACCGGTCCAATTCAGCGGCGCCAACCGGGTGATCGCCCCGGCAACCAGAAAGGCGGCCGGCATCACGTGGCCGTCGTGGTCGTCGAACAAGTACGACGGCGACAGCAGGCCCTGGGTGCCGGCCTTTCCGACGAGAATCAGGTCGTCCCAGTAGAAATAGCCGCGGAAGGCGAGCACCGCCCGGACCGCCAGCTGCACCACGACCAGCACGGCTGCCATGGCCGCTAGGTATGGTGGGCCGGTGCGCGCACTGGTCACCGGGGCAGCCGGATTCATCGGGTCGACGCTAGTCGACCGCCTACTGGCCGACGGTCACACCGTGGTCGGACTCGACAACTTCGCGACCGGCCGGGCGACCAACATCGAGCATCTGGCCGACAATCCCGCACACGTCTTCGTCGAGGCCGACATCGTGACCTCGGACCTCGAGGCCATCCTCGGCGAGCATCGGCCCGAGGTGGTGTTTCACCTGGCGGCCCAGATCGATGTGCGGAAGTCGGTGGCCAACCCGCAATTCGACGCCTCGGTCAACGTGGTCGGCACGGTGCGGCTGGCCGAGGCCGCGCGGCGCACGGGTGTGCGCAAGATCGTGCACACTTCGTCGGGCGGGTCCATCTACGGCACGCCGCCGCAGTACCCGACTCCCGAGTCGGTGGCATGCGATCCGTGGTCGCCGTATGCCGCGGGCAAGGTGGCCGGGGAGATCTACCTGAACACCTTCCGGCATCTCTATGATCTGGACTGCTCACACATCGCGCCGGCGAATGTGTATGGGCCACGCCAGGATCCGCACGGCGAGGCGGGGGTGGTGGCGATCTTTGCCCAGGGGCTGTTGTCGGGCACGACGACCAAGGTGTTCGGCGACGGCAGCAACACCCGCGACTACGTGTTCGTCGACGACGTGGTCGACGCCTTCGTCAAAGCCTCCGGCGACGCGGGTGGCGGGCAGCGTTTCAACGTCGGCACCGGCATCGAAACCTCGGACCGGCAACTGCATTCGGCCGTGGCCGCGGCCGTCGGCGGACCCGACGACCCGGAATTTCACCCGCCGCGGCTGGGTGACCTCAAACGGTCCTGCCTTGACATCAGCTCAGCCGCAGCGGTTTTGGGCTGGGAGCCCAAGGTGGCGCTGGACGAAGGGGTGCGCCGCACCGTCGAGTACTTCCGGTCAATCCAGGGCTCGTAGCGCTACTCGGGCGCCTGGGCGCCCTCGAGGGCGACGGCGCGGGCCAGCCGCGCGTAGCGCAGCTCCAGGTCCTTGAACCGCAGGTAGGTGCTCAGCGTCGTGAAACTGAAGGCCATGATCAGTGCGTAGAGCATCAGGTCGGTGCCGCGGCGCACCCCGAACCAGTGCGCGACCACGGTGGTGTCGTCGGGCCGCAGCACGGCGTAGATACCGGCCAGCACGAAGAGCACGTAGCCGACCTTGACCCAGGCTTTCGACCGCGAGCTTCGGCGCGAGCGCAACAGGTACACCAGCAGCGCGACGATCGACCCGATCAGCAGCACCTGAATCCAGTTCATCTCGGAAGCCTCCCTCGCAGGAACCCGTCGAAGATGATGTTGACCCCGTTGAGCAGGGGCTGACCCTTCGACTTCGAGTATTCGGTGTAGAGCACCTCAACGGGCTCTTCGGCTACGCGCCAATGATTTTCGGCGATCAGCAAGATGAATTCGTTAGCGTGGCTCATGCCGCTCATGGTGATGTCCAGCCCGTCGGCGACCTTCTTGTTGAACACCCGCAGGCCGTTGTTGGTATCGGTCAGGCCCAGTCGCCGGCCGCGCCGGCTCAAGCGCGCGGCCGTGCGCAACACCAGTGCCTTCAGAAATGGCGGCCGGTCGCCGCCCGGGTTGGCGAACCGGGTCCCGATGACGATGTCGACGCCGCCGGCGCGCACCCGCTCGACCATCGCGGCCAGATCCTTGACGCGGTGCTGCCCGTCGGCGTCGAACGTGGCGAAGATCTGCGCGCCGGGCTGGCGGCGGGCGTATTCGACGCCGGTCTGGATCGCCGCGCCCTGACCCAGGTTGACCGGATGGCGCACCAGGTGTGCCCCGGCCCGGTGGGCGATCTCGCCGGTGCCGTCGGTGCTGCCGTCGTCGACACACACGACGTTGGGAAAGACCGCGCGCACATCGGCGACGACCTCGCCGATGACCGCGGCTTCGTTGAAGGCCGGAATGACGATCCAGACGCCCGAGTGATCTCTTTCGATGCTCACAGGTTAGCCAGGATCACCCGCCGGGGCGCCCGACGCGCGCCAGCGCCAGCAGGTGCACGCCGATGCCCACCAGCGGGCCGCACAGCAGGCCGAGCACGGTGCGGATCTCCAGCTGCAGCGGCAGCATGAGCAACAGGCCCGCCGCCGCGGTCGCGCCGACCCAGCCCAGCGAATAGGCGCGGTGCAGCGCGGCCGCGACGGCGGCGGCCCCGGTGAGCGTCAGCAGCGCGATCGCCACCGCGGCGCCCGTCAACCAGGCCAGCAGCGTGGCGCTCGCGTCGTACTGAGCCCCGAACGCCACCCGTAGCAGCCACGGACCCACGAGTGCGGCCGCGACCACCCCGACGGCGCCGATTGCGACGACGATCGCCGCCGGGGTGATCAGCGCCCGCAGCCGGTTGGCGCGTTCGTCGACGAAGTGCGCGATCAGGTTGCCTTGCATGGCGGTCAGCGGAACCAGCAGCGGCGTGCGGGTCAGCATCACGGCCAGGATGATCACGCCGCCCTGGGCGCCCAGTTCGGTCGAGGTCAGTTTGAGCAGCACCGGAAAGCCCATCACCAGAATCGCGCTCGCGCCGGCGGCCGTCATCGAGTGGGCGGTGCCGCGCAGGAACGTCGTCAGGCTGCCCGGCGTCAGGACGCGGGCCGCGGCGCGGGCCGACGGCGAGGCGGCCAGCAGCACGAACCACGCCACCGCGCCCGCCACCGTCGCCCACAGGAATCCGGCCAGGCCCCAGCCGAGCGCGAACGCGGCCACGGCGACTGCCAGCCGGATCAGCACGTCGGTGACCATCAGCGCCGCATAGTGTGTCCACCGGTCCGTGCCGGCCAACATGCCGAGCAGCCCGGAGTGCAGGCAGAAACCGGCCAGGCCGGCGGCCAGGAGCACGACCGACAACCAGCGGGCCTCGACGAACACCCGCCCGCTCCACAGCGGCGAACTGCCCACGATGACGGCGGCGGCGACCACGGCGACCAGGGCGGCGACCCGCAGGGGATGGGTGTGCGTCTCTCCGGGACCGGGCCGGACCTCGACGTAGCGGGTGGCGCGGACCTCGCGGGTGGTCTCCTGCAGCAGGCCGTTGGCGGCGCCGCCCACCAGGCCGATCGCTCCCCAGAACACGCCGAACACGGAGAAGCCGCCGGGTGCCAGGCCGCGCGCCGCCAAGTAGATCAACGCGTAGCCGCACACGGCCGTGACAGCGGTCGCGGCACCGACCCGGGCCACGCTTGCGCGGGTGACCGGCCCCTGGGGCGTGCCCGTGACGTCGGGAGCACCCGGGGGGGACGCCGCGCCGCCGACTTCGGTCACCGCAGCGGCACTTTCCGTCGAGCGATCCGAGGTGTTGCCACAATTTGAAAATAGTAAGTGCGCCGCTACCGCAAACCTGCGACGACAATCAGCTTCGCTAGTGTGGGCGGCTGTCAGGAAGGACCCATGGCAGCCCTACGCGTCTTCGGCTTGTCGCTTTTGGTGACCGCGCTGGCGCTGGTGGCCGGATATGCCCATGGCGGCCTCAACGCGTTGTTCTTGCTGGTGGCGTTGGGCGTTCTCGAGGTGTCGCTGTCGTTCGACAACGCCATCATCAACGCCTCGATCCTGCGGCGGCTGAGCCGGTTCTGGCGGCAGATGTTCCTGACCGTCGGGATTCTCGTCGCGGTGTTCGGGATGCGACTCGCCTTTCCGCTGCTGCTGGTCTGGGCGACCGCCGGCGTCAGCCCCGTCCGCGCGTTCGAGCTGGCCCTGAACCCGCCGGCACACGGCGGGCTGGAGTACCCCGACGGCTCACCCAGCTACGAGAAGCTGCTCGTGGCGGCGCATCCGCAGATCGCGGCCTTCGGCGGGATCTTCCTGTTGATGCTGTTCCTGGATTTCCTCGTCCAGGACCGAGACATCAAGTGGCTTAAGTGGATTGAGATTCCGTTCGCTCGTATCGGTCGTCTCGGCCAGGTGGCGGTGGCCGTGGCCGTCGCCGCGTTGGTGCTTGCCGGTACGACGTTGACGCACTCCAGCGACGAGCGTGCGGCGGTGCTCACGGCCGGGTTGCTGGGCTTGGTGACCTACCTGGTCGTCAACGGCTTGAGTCGGGCGTTTCGGCCGCCGGATCTCGAAGCGGCGCCGGGCGGCACGGCGCTGGCGGTCGGCCGGGCCGGCCTGACGCTGTTCATCTACCTCGAGGTGCTCGACGCCGCCTTCTCCTTCGACGGGGTCACCGGCGCCTTCGCGATCACGTCGGATCCGATCGTCATCGCGCTGGGGCTCGGGGTGGTGGGCTCGATGTTCGTCCGTTCCATCACCATCTATCTGGTGGAGCAGGAAACGCTGGAGCGGTACGTGTACCTGGAACACGGCGCGCACTGGGCGATCGGCGCGCTGTCGGTGATCATGCTGCTCTCGATCGACCCGCACCTGGAAATCCCCGAAGCCCTCACCGCCTCGGTGGGGGTGGTATTCATCGGGGCTGCGCTGACCTGGAGCGTGTTGCGTAACCGGCGAATCACCAAGGCCGCCTGAGGTTTACGCCTCGATCTGCCCGGCGATGCGTCGTTCGATGCTGGCCCGCGCGGGCGGCGGCAGCACAACAAGGCCGTCGAGTTCCCTGGTCGCCCGCGCATAGGCCTGCTGCCGTTCCTCGCGCGTCGCGGCCTCGTCCTGCGCCAGGTGCAGCAGGTTCTGGGCGCGGGCCATCCGCTGCTGTTCGTCCTCGGAGAAGTCGCTGCGCCGCCGGCGAATCGCCTCGGACTCGGCGATCTCGAACGCGCTGATGTACTCGTGCACGGCGTCGCGGTAGGCCAGCTGCCCATCCCGATTCCCGGCCAGGTCCTCGGGCCGGTCCGGGCGCAGCAGATCCGCGTGCCGCTTCGCCTTGTGGAAGGCGATGGTCAGTGGGTCGCGCATGTCGGTCATCAACGGGAAGTCGAGCAACTTTGCGATGTCGACCTCATAGTCGAGCCAGCGGGCGTCTGCTCGGCTGTGCGCCGCAACGAGTTTCGCGAGTTCGCGGCGGGTGTTCTCCGCGTTGTCGCGGGTGCGACCGGAGGCTTGGGCCACCGCGATCTTGGTCTGTTGCTTGAGGCGGTACCGCTCCATCCGGCGCTCGGCGCGACGCTCGTTGGCGGTGGCCACTGCCCTGATGCCAGTGCCGATCGCGCCGCCCGCCGGGAAGATGAGCCACCAGAAATTCGCCGCGAAATGCAAGAGCGGGGTCACATCGCCAGGATGCCACCGAAAATCGCCGGGCGGTTAAGCCAGCAGCGTTAGTGCCCTTCGGCTTTGAACCGCTCGATCGAACGCTCGATCTCGGCCTCGGCCTCGGCGCGGCCAACCCAGTCGGCGGCCTTGACGAACTTGCCCGGTTCCAGGTCCTTGTAGTGGACGAAGAAGTGCTTGATGACGTCCAGCTCGAAGGCCGGCACCTCGCCGATGTCCTGAATGTGGTCCCACCGGTGGTCGCCGGCCGGCACACACAGCACCTTGTCGTCGCCGCCCTTCTCGTCGGTCATCCGGAACATGCCCACCGGGCGCGCCTCCACGATGACCCCGGGGAACACCGGCTGGGGCAGCAGCACCATCGCGTCCAGCGGGTCGCCGTCCTCGCCGAGGGTGTCCTCGATGAACCCGTAGTCGGTCGGGTAGACCATCGACGTGTAGAGGTAGCGGTCGAGCCGCAACCGTCCGGTCTCGTGGTCGACCTCGTACTTGTTCCGCTGGCCTTTCGGGATCTCAATGACCACGTCGAATTGCACTGTTTGCGCTCCTTCAGGAAGAAACTGTCTCGCCTGCCCCGGCTAGATCAGTTGCATTGCGGGTTCACCCTAGCCGAGAGGTCGACAGGCCGGATCGTTCGGCAGAATGGGATCAAACAGTCAGGAGATTCATGGGTTCCACACGCCGGCGGAGATCCACCCACGTGTTCTTCGGGTTAGCCGTGCTGGCGTTTGTCGCGGCCGTGGTGGCGGCGGCTCTGTTCTTCACGACGGGCGGGCCCGGCTCCGGCGGAGCCCGGGCGTCGGTTCAGCCGCCGCGGCCCCCGACCGTGAAGCCGGGTATGGTGCCCGTCGCCGACACCGCCGAGGCGCCCAGCGCCGGCGGGCTGGCCGCCGCCCTGGCGCCGGTCGCCGCCGACCCGAACCTGGGCACTCTCGGCGGCCGCGTCACCGACGCCCTCACCGGAAAAGAGCTGTGGCAGGTGGCCGACGGCCTGCCGTTGGTGCCGGCGTCGACCAACAAGGTGCTGACCGCGACCGCGGCCCTGCTGACGCTGGACACTCAGGCCCGGATCAGTACCCGGGTCGTGGCGGGCGGCCAGAATGCCCAGGGACCCGTCGTGCTGGTCGGTGCCGGGGATCCGACACTGTCGGCGGCGCCGCCCGGCGTGGACACCTGGTACCGGGGCGCGGCGCGCATCAGCGACCTCGTCGAACAGATCCGCCGCAGCGGCGTAACGCCGACGGCGGTTCAGGTGGACACCTCGGCGTTCACCGGTCCGACGCTGGCGCAGGGCTGGGACCCGGCCGACGTCGACAACGGTGATATCGCGCCGGTCGAGTCGGCGATGATCGATGCGGGCCGCATCCAGCCGAGCACCGTCGACTCGCGGCGGTCGAGGACGCCGGCGCTGGACGCCGGGCGGGAGCTGGCTAAAGCGCTCGGCCTGGACCCCGGGGCGGTGACGATCGCGCAGGCGCCGTCGGGGGCGAGGCAGCTGGCTGTCGTGCAGTCGGGGCCGCTGATGCTGCGACTGTCCGAGATGATGGAGCATTCCGACAACGTGCTGGCCGAATGCATCGCCCGCGAGGTGGCAGCCGCGATCAACCGGCCGCGCAGCTTCGCCGGCGCGGTCGACGCGGTGACCAATCGGCTGAGCACCGCGCACATCGACACCGGCGGTGCCGCGCTGCAGGATTCCAGCGGCCTCTCGGTCGACGACCGGCTGACGGCCATGACGCTGGACGGCACGGTGCAGGCGGCGGCGGGGCCGGATCAGCCCGCGCTGCGGCCGCTGCTGGACCTGCTGCCGATCGCCGGCGGCAGCGGGACGCTCGCCGACCGCTTCGTCGACCAGGCGACCAACCAGGGCCCGGCCGGCTGGCTGCGCGCCAAGACGGGCTCGCTGACCGCCATCAATTCGCTGGTCGGCGTCGTCACCGACCGCACCGGGCGGGTGCTGACGTTCGCGTTCATCTCCAACGCCGCCGGTCCCAACGGCCGCAACGCGGTAGACGCGCTGGCCGCTCGGCTGTGGACGTGCGGGTGCTCATGACGGCCTCCACCGACCTGACCATTGGTAACGCCGTCGACTGGCGGTTCGCCGCGACCGTCGCCCAGCGGCTGACCCGGCCGGCGCCCCTTTCCAGCGACTACACCCGCCGCCAGGTGATCGCCGAGCTGGCCAGTTCGGCCACGAAGGCCGAACCGCTGGTGCGTGACGTGACGGGTCTGATCACCGAGGGAGAGATCCCGGCGGCCCGCGTCATCGACCGCATCGAGTGGGTCGCGGCGGCCGCCGAGTCGATGCGGCTGATGACCAACGGGGCCGAGAAGCCACGCGGGTTTCTCACCGGCCGGATCACCGGGGCGCAGACGGGCGCCGTGCTGGCGTTCGTGTCCTCCGGGATCCTCGGCCAGTACGACCCGTTCGCGGCCGAACGGGAGGGCTGCCTGCTGCTGGTGTATCCCAACGTCATCGCCGTCGAGCGGCAGCTGCACATCGAGCCCGCCGACTTCCGGCTGTGGGTCTGCCTGCACGAGGTGACGCATCGCGTCCAGTTCACCGCCAACCGCTGGCTCACCGGATACATGTCGCAGGCGCTGGCGCTGCTCACCCAGGATGCCGGCGACGACATCGGGCAGGTGGCCGGCCGGCTCGCCGACTATGTGCGCAACCGCGGGGTGCGCCCTGCCGACACCGAGGGCGGCGCGCCGGGGATCCTCGGCGTGGTGCGCGCCGTGCAGTCCGAGCCGCAGCGGCAGGCGCTGGATCAGCTGCTGGTGCTCGGCACCCTGCTGGAGGGCCACGCCGACCACGTCATGGACGCGGTCGGGCCTGCCGTGGTGCCGTCGGTGGCCGCCATCCGCCGCCGCTTCGACGAACGCCGCAACCGCAAGCAGCCGCCGCTGCAGCGGCTGCTGCGCGCGCTGCTCGGCCTGGACGCCAAGCTCAGCCAGTACACCCGGGGCAAGGCGTTCGTCGACCACGTGGTGGGCCGGGTCGGAATGGCGCGGTTCAACACCATCTGGTCGAGCCCGGACACGCTGCCCCTGCCCGACGAGATCGAACACCCACAGCGATGGATCGACAGGGTGCTGTAGGACAGCTGCGCGCGGCTGTCGAGACGTTCGCCCGTACCCATCTGGCCACCGCGGGGCAATGGTGCGTGGCGCTGTCCGGCGGCCCGGATTCGTTGGCGTTGACCGCCGTTGCCGCGCAGTTGCGGCCCACCACCGTGTGTGTCGTCGATCACGGCCTGCAACCCGATTCGGCCGCGATCGCCGAGACCGCCCGGGCCCAGGCGATGGCGCTGGGATGCGTTGACGCACAAGTGATTTGCGTGCGGGTAGGCAACGAGGGCGGACCCGAGGCCGCGGCCCGGGCCGCCCGCTACGCCGCGCTGAGCGCATACCAGGCCGGGCCGGTGCTGTTGGCGCACACGTTGGACGACCAGGCCGAGACGGTGTTGCTCGGGCTGGGCCGCGGCTCCGGGCCGCGTTCGATCGCCGGGATGCGCCCGCACGATCCGCCGTGGTGCCGGCCGTTGCTCGGGGTGCGGCGGGCCACCACGCACGCCGCGTGCCGGGAACTGGGTCTGGCGCCCTGGCAGGACCCGCACAACAGCGACCCTCGGTTCACCCGCACCCGGCTGCGCCTCGAGGTGCTGCCGCTGCTGGAGGAGGTGCTGGGTGGCGGGGTCGCCGAGGCGCTGGCCCGCACCGCGATCGCGCTGCGCGAGGACACCGACCTGATCGACGCGCTCGCCGCTGACGCGTTGTCCGGGGCGGCCGACGGGGCCGGGCTGCGGGTGCAGGTGCTGGCGGGGTTGCCGGACCCGGTCCGGCGGCGGGTGATTCGCGGCTGGCTGCTGGCCGGCGGGGCGACGGGGCTGACCGACAGGCAGATCCGCGGGGTGGACGCGCTGGTCACCACGTGGCGCGGACAGGGTGGCGTGGCGGTGGGATCGGCGCTGCGTGGCGAGCGGTTGGTCGCGGCGCGGCGCGATGCCATGCTCGCCATGCATCGCGAGCCGGTATAGAAATGCCGTCGAAATCGGGCCCGCCGTTGGTTCTTCGGCCGTCGGCGTGGCACTCTGTGGGCGTGGCCCAGATCCCCGCGGCGATCACCCCGGCCCAGCCAGCGGACCTTTACCCGGGGGACATCAAGTCCGTGCTGCTCACCACCGAGCAGATCCAGGCGCGCATTGCCGAGCTCGGCGAGCAGATCGGCAACGACTACCGCGAGGTGGCCGAGCAGGATCTGCTGCTGATCACCGTGCTCAAGGGTGCCGTGATGTTCGTCACCGACCTGGCCCGGGTGATCCCGGTGCCCACGCAGTTCGAATTCATGGCCGTCAGCTCCTACGGATCCTCGACATCGTCGTCCGGGGTGGTGCGGATCCTGAAGGATCTAGACCGCGACATCAACGATCGCGACGTGCTGATCGTCGAGGACGTCGTCGACTCCGGCCTCACCCTGTCGTGGCTGTTGCGCAACCTCAAGAGCCGCCATCCGCGCTCGCTGCGGGTGTGCACGCTGCTGCGCAAGCCCGACGCGGCGCGCGCCAACGCCGAGATCTCCTACGTGGGCTTCGACATTCCCAACGACTTCGTGGTCGGCTACGGCTTGGACTACGACGAGCGTTACCGCGACCTGTCCTACATAGGGACGCTGGACCCCCGGATCTACCAGTAGTTCAGGTCAGTCGAGCTCCCACACCGCCGTCACCGAGAAACTCACGGTCTGCTGACCCGGTTCCAGCGGGACCGCGGTCGGCATGGCTTTCGGCTGCGCCGGCGGGCCCCCGGTGAACGGTGTCGCGCCGGTGGCCTCCGAGATGGATAGCACCTTGCCCAGCCGCAGCTCGGACAGCTGCGCGTACTGGTCGGCCCGGTTCTTGGCGTCGTTGAACGCCCGTGCGCGGGCGTCCTTGACCAGCTGCGAGTCGTCGGCGATGGAGTAGCTGACCGAACTGATGCGGGTGGCGTCTCCGCCGGTGCCGACGATGAGCGCCAGCATCTTCGACGCGGTATCCGTCGGGTGGATCTTGATCCGGATGGCGTTGGCGGCGCGGTAGCCGGTGATGGTTCCGGCGTCGCTGTATTGCGGCGTCAGGGTGACCTCGGTGGTGCTGATGTCCTTGCGGTCCAGGCCGGCGCCGACGAGGGCGTTGATGACGGCCTGCTGCCGGTCGTTGGCCTGGTTCATCGCGGCAGTGACGTCGGCGGCGGTGAATTCGATCCCGACGTCGGCCGTCAGCGTGTCCGGGACGCCTTGTACCTGTCCGGAGCCCAACACGGTCACCTGGCGCGGATTCGCGCCCGGGGCCGGCGTGGCCTCGTGCTTGTCGCACGCCGACACCGTCGCGACGGCCAGGCCGGCCGCGGCCACCGCGATCGTCCGGCGAGCGAACCCGTTTGCGTTTCGTGCGATCGCCATGCCTGGCACCCTAGCGCCGCTGGGTCCTCAGAAGGGCGGATCGTCGGGCAGGTCGGCGGCCGCCGCCGAGGTTCGGTATGTCTGCCCGGCGGGCGAGGTCCAGACCACCGTGCCGTCGGCGAGTTGAGTATCCTGCCACCCGCCGAACGTTTTCAGTCGATGATGTTGTCGGCAACGGCATTTAAGATTTCCTAGCACCGTCAACCCGCCGGACGCCGGGTTCTCGTGATTGAACGGGATGGTGTGGTCGATGTCGCAGACGGTCGCGGGGCGGCTGCACCCGGGGAAGCGGCAGATGAGGTCGCGGCAGCGGACGGCGCGCTCGAGCGCCGCCGAGGGCTGATGGCGCACTGCGTCGCGAACACTTACCACCGGAGCAGGAAAGCGCAGGGAAGCGGCGGTGGCCAGCTCTCGCACCTGCTCGGCGTCGATGATTCCGAAACCGTCCAGTTAGCCGGGCGCCGCGCTGTTCCCGGCGACCGTCTGATCGCTGGCGACCACGTTGATGATCACCTGCGCCGCGCCGGGCTCCCGGTCGCCGGCACCCTTGCGCCGGGGGCAGCCCGCCTGCCCGCATTTGCAGGCCAGGCCGCGGCCTTGAGCCAGCGAGAGCAACGCATCGGCACGGCGCTGGTCCAGCGTCCGCGGGTCGGCCCGGCACACCTGCTTGGCGAGTTGGGAGAGGCGCTGGTCGAAGGCCTTCGCGGCGACGGCGGCGACGGTGCCGTAAACGTCGGCCATCCCGTTGTCGAGGGCGCTGATCCCGATGTGCCGGGTCGGCGTCCGCCCCCAGCCGGCGCTCCCGGGCGGCATCGGGATCGACGGCGCGGACGGCGGCATCGGCGGCGTTGATGATCCGCTGCCGCGACCAGCCGTGCCAATTGCCCAGCCGCCTCGCCAGTGATCGGTCGACCTTCACGATCAACGCCCCGTCGGAGATCAGCTCGGTCCGGCTGATGACCAACCGGACCGTGCGCCAATCGGTTCGGCCCTCGGCGAGCAGCGCGGCTACCTTCGGCAGCCTGGTATCCAGCGCCTCGGCGTCCGACACCAGATAGCCGGCCGCCATCGGTGAAAGATTCATCGCCGCGGCCACTTCCGCCGCCGTCTGCTCGAACCCGTCGACGACCGCGTAATCGCGGCGTTCCTCGGCTCGGTCGGCCGCGGCGACCCGACGCCGCAACAAAGCCGCCACCGCCGCCATCCGGCGAGCCACCAGCATCGACTCCTGCCGGTACGTGGCCTCGACCAAGGACACCAGAGCGGCGGGATCGGACTCGAACTCGAACATGCGTTCGATTATAGCCGCATCCTTCGACAACGGTTATGGCGCGGAGAACCGACCGCTCCGCTCGAGGTTGCGACCGGCGCGGCTCAGCACGAGCGCCAGGGCCCGGGGCAGAATCGGAGCGGCCAGTCTGAACGCAGGCCGCGGCGTGCTGCCGATGTCGACTCTCAGTAGCGCGCCGCCCGTGGCGTCGGGGTCGAAGTGGTAGTCCTCGGCCCAGGCGTGAAAGGCCGGCGCGGCGGTGCTGTCGACGCGGAACGCGAACCGGGCGCCCTCGTCCCATGCCAAGACGGTCTCCGTGACCGTGATCCCGGCGACCCTTTTCGTGCAGCGCGAGCCAACGCCGTGCGGTCTCGCTGTGTCGTAACGGCCCGTCCGGTCGAAGCCGGGGAAGAACTCACCCCAGTTGGCGGGATCGTGTGCGAATGCCGCGAACACCTCGCTCGGTGATCGGGCCACGCGCACATCGGCGTGCAGCCGGATGGGAGCAGTACTGACGAAATCCAGATCGACTGTCTCACAGACGAACACGTCGCTCTCCTTGCTGGCAGAAGGTCCACGCCTACGCAGGCGACCTACGGCGTGACGAGTATCTTGCAGTGCTGCTCGGGGTCGGCGAGGTCGTCAAAGGCCGCGCCGACCCCGTCCAGGCCGACCTGGGCGGTGATCATCGGCGCCACATCGAGCTCGCCCTCGCCGAGCGCCCGCAGCGTATCGGCGAACTCGTCGGGGGTTTGCGCCAGCACGAATTGCACGCTGATCTCTTTGGCGATGGCGAAGAACGGGTGCAGGGCATCGGGTTGCATGCACACCCCGGCCACCACCAGGCGGGTCCCCCAGCGTGCCCGGCGTAGCACGTCGTCGATGATCCCGGGCACCCCGACCGCCTCGAACACCACCTTGGCCTTGACGGAGTCGAACGGCGATCCCTGCGCCGGATCCAGCACCTGATGCGCGCCCATCGCCGTGGCCAGCTCGCGCCTCGTCGGTGAGAAGTCGGCAGCCACAATGCTTTCCACGCCGCGCATGCGCAGCGCCGCGATGATCGCGATACCGATCGGGCCGCAGCCGATCACCAGCGCCGTCTCACCCCGCTCGATGTTCGATTTGTTCACCGCATGCAGCCCCACCGACATGGGTTCGGTCAGCGCGGCATGCCGGGGTCCAGCCCGTTGGGAACCCGCAACAACATGGGGGCCGAAAGCAGCATCCGCTCGGCGTAACCGCCGACGGTGCTGTTGCTGTAGACGATTGGGTCAAAACCATTGGTGGAAAGCAGGATCGGCAACGAAGTCACAAACGTCCCCGGTGCGAAGGTCTCGGTATCCGGCCCGGCCTCGAGGATCTCCGCGCTGAATTCATGACCCATGAAGATGTCCCGGCCCAGGTCGACCTGGATGCCACCGCCCCCGCCGGCTTGCTCGGTCATCGTCAGCACCTGCGACCCGTGCGCCGCGAAATGCAAGTCGGATCCGCAGATTCCACACGAGTTCACGGCGACCAGCACCTGGCCGGGACCGGGCACGGGCTCGGGCAGATCGTCCCGGTACACCATCCGGCCGTCCCGCAACACTGACGCGCGCATCAGTTTCTGCCGCCTTCCTGCTCGCCGACGTGTTGCTTGATGGCCTTCACCACGGCCTCACCGGCGCGGCCTATCAACTGGTCACGATGGCTCTTCGCCCATTCGTGCGACGACCGCGCGGCCTCCAGCTGCCCCTTGAAATGCGGAATCACTTTGCGGGCCAACAACTCATAGCAATGGAATGTCGCTTGTGGCGGGGCCCAATCGTGGCCGAGGATCAGCAGCGTCCCGAAACCGCCCGACCGCTCCAGTAGGTCCTCGATATGAGCGATGGCGTCGTCGGGGTTACCGATGCAACAATTGCCCGCGGCCGCATAGCTTTCCACGAACTCGTGCGCCGTCTGCCCGCCGTCGACGGAGTTGGCCAGCGGGACGAACCCGGCCGCCCCGAAGTAGTTGGCGAAGTCCTGCAGCCCGTAGGTGCAATCGTCGATCGCTTGCTCGCGGGTGTCGGCGACATGCATGATGCTCAGCACCCGCCAGTCCGCCCGGTCCGGCTCGTCCCGGTGGGCCTTGGCGGCCTGCTCGCGCACCACGTCCCAGGTGGTCTCCAGAGCGGCGAAACCGCCGGGCACCGACATCGACAGCGACAGCAACGACGTGCCCAGCGCACCGGCCAGCCGAGGTCCCGACGGGGAAATCATTGCCGCCGTGGAGATTTCCGGATACGGCGAGGTGTAGGGGCGGATGTGCAACTGCGCGTCGCGCAGGGTGAACCAGTCGGAGTGACAGTCGATTCGCTCGGTGGGCCCGGCGCGGAACAGCGCCAGGATCGCCTCCAGGGATTCCTGCATCATCCGGCGCTGCTCGATCGGATCGATGCCCATCATGTAGGCGTCCGACGGCAGCGCCCCGGGGCCCGTCCCGAACATGACCCGGCCGCGCGTCAGGTGGTCCAGCAGCACCCAGCGATCGGCGACCATCAGGGGATGGTGATAGGGCAGCGACACCACACCGGTACCCAGCCGGATGTGCTTGGTCCGCTCGGCGGCCGCCGCGATGAACACCTCGGGGCAGGCGATCAACTCGTAACCGCCCGAGTGGTGTTCGCCGAACCAGGCTTCGTCGAAGCCCAGCCGATCCAGGGCGACGACCCGTTCCATGTCGTATTCCAATGCGACGGTCGGGGATTGGCCCACCGGATGGAAGGGCGTGATGAAGACGCCGAACTTCATCGCAGGTCCAATCCGTTGAGGAAGTCCAGCAATGCCGCATTCACCTCGTCGGGTCGCTCCTGCTGCAGCCAGTGCCCGGCGCCCTCGATCAACAATTGCCGGTACGGTCCGCTGATGGCCTGTGCCGCGCGGTCGGCCCGGGTGAACGTCAACACCGGGTCGGCGGTGCCGCCGATGAATAGGCACGGCACCGAGATCTTCGCGTCCGCGAGTTCGGGTGTGGTTTCCCAGTTTCGGTCGAAGTTGCGATACCAGTTCAGGCCGCCGGTGAATCCGGTGCGGGTGAACTCGGCGACGTAGTGGTCCAGCTCGTCCTGGGTGATCCAGTCCGGTAGCCCGTCGGGTTCGGCAAGGCGATCGAGGAAACCCTCCGGACCCGGCGTGGCCATCCTTGCGATCGCGTTCTGGCCATCGGATCGCAGACTGCCCAGCATGCGCCGCATCACCCGCGCGGGATCGGCGTTCAACTCGGCGTCGGCGACGCCGGGCTCCTGGAAATACAGGATGTAGAAGAAGTTCTCGCCGAACGCCTTTCGCCACGCCCGCGTGGGCGCCACGTGCGGGCGTGGCGTCACCGGCACGCTGAGCGCGGCGACGGCCGCCACCCGGTCCGGGTGCAGCAGCGGGGCGTTCCACACCACGGCGGCGCCCCAGTCGTGCCCGATCCAGACGGCGCGCTGCGCCCCGACGTCGTCGAGCAGCCCGACGATGTCACCGGTCAGGTGGTGGATGTCGTAAGCGTCGATCGCGTCCGGACGCGACGAGCCGCCGTAGCCGCGTTGATCGGGCGCCAGCACGTGGTAGCCGGCCCCGGCCAGCACCGGGATCTGGTGACGCCAGGAGTAGGCCAGTTCGGGAAAGCCGTGGGCCAGGACCACGACGGGGGCGCCGCGCTCGCCGGCCTCGATCACGCGCAGGCGCACGCCGTTGGTGTCGACTAACCGTTCGGTGGAGGGGGGACTCGACAAGGGCATGACTCACCAAATCACAACGGCCGCGAGCCGAGAAGGCCTCGGGGCGATTGCGAATGGTGGTTGTCCGGTGCCGGGTTCGGCGGTCTGGAAATATGGCTCGGGTGAGGCTAGACCACGTCGTGGTGTGGACGAAGGATCCGCGGGCAGCGGTGGATTTCTACTCGCGGGTGGTCGGGCTCACGCCGGTCCGGCTCACGGAGTTCGAGGCCGGCGAGGCGCCGTTCCCGAGCGTGCGGGTGTGCGCCGACTCGATCATCGACCTGGTGCCGCTGGGCATGGCCGCTGGCAGCGCGACGACGGCGCGAGTCGCCGAGGGCGGCGCCGGCAATCGCCTCAACCATCTGTGCCTGGCGTTGACGAAGCCCGAGTACGACGCGCTGGACCAGCGACTGCGGGCCGCCGGGGTGGACACCGGCGCGCGGCTGAGCCAGAGCTTCGGCGCCCGAGGGCGGTCGCCGCAGGCGTTTTACTTCCGTGATCCGGACGGCAATGTGATCGAAGCCCGCTATTACGAGTGATCGTGGTTTGCCGAACCGCGACCGCCCGGGAACCAAACCGGGAACCGCCGCTCGTTGTCAGGGGTAGTGGCTCGGCCGGGGCTGGCGATCGCCACGGAGGTAACCTGGACTTTTCCAGCCGCGCGTATCGGGAAGGACCTGGCCGACACGGCCGATGATTGATGAACCGGAAAAACGTGATTCGCACCGTCACGGCGATCGCCGTGGTGCTGTTGCTGGGCTGGTCGTTCTTCTATTTCAGCGACGACACCCGAGGCTTCAAGCCTGTCGACACTTCGGTGGCGATGGCGCAGATCAACGGTGACAACGTCAAGAGCGCGCAGATCGATGACCGCGAGCAGCAACTGCGGTTGACCCTCAAGAAGGGCAACAACGACACCGACAACTCCGACAAGGTCATCACCAAATACCCCAATGGCTACGCCGTCGACCTCTTCAACGCGCTCAATGCGAAGAACGCGAAGGTCAGCACCGTCGTCAACGAGGGCAGCATCCTGGGCGAGCTGCTCGTGTACGTGCTGCCGCTGCTGTTGCTGGTGGGGCTGTTCGTGATGTTCTCGCGCATGCAGGGCGGCGCCCGGATGGGCTTCGGTTTCGGCAAGTCCCGCGCCAAGCAACTGTCCAAGGACATGCCCAAGACCACCTTCGCCGACGTCGCCGGCGTCGACGAGGCGGTCGAGGAGCTCTACGAGATCAAGGACTTCCTGCAGAACCCCAGCCGGTATCAGGCGCTGGGCGCCAAGATTCCCAAGGGCGTGCTGCTCTACGGGCCGCCCGGTACCGGTAAGACGCTGCTAGCCCGCGCCGTGGCCGGCGAGGCCGGGGTGCCGTTCTTCACCATCTCGGGGTCCGACTTCGTCGAGATGTTCGTCGGTGTCGGCGCCTCGCGAGTGCGTGATCTCTTCGAACAGGCCAAGCAGAACAGCCCGTGCATCATCTTCGTCGACGAGATCGACGCGGTGGGCCGCCAGCGCGGCGCCGGGCTGGGCGGCGGCCACGACGAGCGCGAGCAGACGCTGAACCAGTTGCTGGTCGAGATGGACGGTTTCGGTGACCGCGCCGGGGTCATCCTGATCGCCGCGACCAACCGGCCCGACATCCTGGACCCCGCGCTGCTGCGGCCCGGCCGCTTCGATCGCCAGATCCCGGTGTCCAACCCCGACCTGGCCGGGCGCCGCGCCGTGCTGCGCGTGCATTCGAAGGGCAAGCCGATCGCCCCGGAGGCCGATCTGGACGGGCTGGCCAAGCGGACCGTCGGCATGACCGGCGCCGACCTGGCCAACGTCATCAATGAGGCGGCCCTGCTGACCGCGCGGGAGAACGGCACCGTCATCACCAGCCCCGCCCTCGAGGAGGCGGTCGACCGGGTGATCGGCGGCCCGCGCCGCAAGGGCCGGATCATCAGCGAGCAGGAAAAGAAGATCACCGCCTACCACGAAGGCGGGCACACCCTGGCCGCCTGGGCGATGCCGGACATCGACCCGGTCTACAAGGTGACGATCCTGGCCCGCGGCCGCACCGGCGGCCACGCCGTCGCGGTGCCCGAGGAGGACAAGGGCCTACGGACCCGCTCGGAGATGGTCGCTCAGCTGGTGTTCGCGATGGGCGGGCGCGCCGCCGAGGAGCTGGTGTTCCGCGAGCCGACGACCGGCGCGGTGTCCGATATCGAGCAGGCCACCAAGATCGCGCGCGCGATGGTCACCGAATACGGCATGAGTTCCAAGCTGGGGGCCGTCAAATACGGCACCGAGCATGGCGACCCGTTCCTGGGCCGGTCGATGGGCACCCAGTCCGATTATTCCCACGAAGTCGCCCGCGATATCGACGACGAGATCCGCAAGCTCATCGAGGCCGCGCACACCGAGGCGTGGGAGATCCTCACCGAGTACCGCGACGTGCTCGACACCTTGGCCGGCGAGCTGCTGGAAAAGGAGACCCTGCACCGAGCCGAGCTGGAGGGCATCTTCGCCGGCGTCGAAAAGCGGCCTCGCCTGACAGTGTTCGACGATTTCGGCGGACGCATTCCGTCGGACAAGCCGCCGATCAAGACGCCCGGTGAGCTGGCGATCGAACGCGGCGAGCCGTGGCCGCCGCCCGTCGCCGAGCCCGCCTTCAAAGCGGCCATCGCGGCGGCCAGCCAGGCGGCCGAGGCCGTCCGGGCCGAAGCCGACCGAAATGCCAACGGCGGCAACGGCTCTCGTGGTCCTGCCGGTGATGACCAAGGGCATCGCCCGACCCAGCCCGACTACGGTGCGCCCGCGGGCTGGCACGCGCCGGGCTGGCCGCCCCAGCAACCGCAGCCGGGTCAGTGGTACCCGCCCCCGCAGCAGCAGCCGCATTGGCCGCAGCCGGCGCCCAGCTATCCCGGCCCGCAAAACCACGGCCACCAGGGTCCGCAGGGCCCGCACGCGGGTCAGGGTCAGCCGGCCGTCCCGCCCTATCCGCCTTGCCCCCCGCCGGGCCAGCCCAGCCCGGATGCCGGAAAATCTCCGGAGCAGCCGAAGGACGACGTGAGCCGGTCCAACCCGCCGGCCCGCAGCTGACGAACGGAGGATTCGATGGCGCTGCCGGTGACCCCCAACCCGGTCGGCCGCATACACACGTTCGACCAGCAACGCGCCGAGGACGCGATCCGCGAGTTGCTGCACGCGATCGGCGAAGATCCGGACCGGGATGGCTTGCGCGACACGCCGGCTCGCGTCGCTCGCGCCTACCGCGAGATGTTCGCCGGGCTCTACACCGACCCCGACACCGTGCTGAACACCATGTTCGACGAGGACCACGACGAGATGGTGATCGTTAAGGAAATCCCGCTGTACTCCACCTGCGAGCACCATCTGGTGTCGTTTCACGGCGTGGCACATGTCGGCTACATCCCCGGCCGGGACGGCCGGGTCACCGGCTTGTCGAAGATCGCCCGCCTGGTGGACCTCTACGCCAAGCGGCCGCAGGTGCAGGAGCGACTCACCAGCCAAATCGCCGATGCGCTGGTGAACAAGCTCGATCCGCGCGGGGTCATCGTGGTGGTCGAGGCCGAGCACCTGTGCTTGGCGATGCGCGGGGTCCGCAAGCCCGGCGCCGTCACCACGACGTCGGCGGTGCGCGGTCAGTTCAAAACCAGTGCGGCTTCTCGAGCCGAGGCGCTCGACCTCATCTTGCGTAAGTGAGTTCGCCCGCGGTGCAGGTAATGGGCGTGCTGAACGTCACCGATGACTCGTTCTCGGATGGCGGACGGTATCTGGACGCCGACAGCGCCGTCGCGCATGGCCTGGCAATGGCCGCGGCGGGTGCGGCAATCGTGGACGTCGGTGGGGAGTCGACGCGGCCCGGTGCGGTGCGCATAGATCCAGAGGCCGAGGCGTCGCGCGTGGTTCCCGTCGTCAAAGATATTGCTGCACAAGGTATCACTGTCAGCATCGACACCATGCACGCGGACGTGGCGCGGGCGGCACTGGACAGTGGGGCGCGGATAGTCAACGACGTCTCGGGCGGGCGGGCCGATCCCGCGATGGCGCCGCTGCTGGCCGAAGCCGGCGTGCCCTGGGTGCTGATGCACTGGCGGTCGGTGTCCGCCGCCGAACCCCACCGGGCCCCGCACTACCGTGACGTCGTCGCCGAGGTGCGCGCCGAACTGCTGGCAGGCGTCGACGACGCGGTTGCCGCCGGCGTCGATCCGGCGAAGGTGATCATCGATCCCGGGCTCGGATTCGCCAAGACCGGCCAACACAATTGGGCGCTGTTGCACGCGCTGCCGGAATTGGTCGGCACCGGGGTCCCGGTGCTGCTCGGCGCCTCGCGCAAACGGTTTCTCGGTACGTTGTTGGGCGCACCGGACGGGACGCCGCGACCGCCCGACGGGCGCGAGACGGCGACGGCGGTGATTTCCGCGCTGGCCGCGCTGTCCGGAGTGTGGGGGGTGCGGGTGCACGACGTGCGGGCCTCCGTCGACGCGCTCAAGGTTGTTGGCGCGTGGGCGCACGGCGAACGGGCGGGATGCGATGGCTGATCGAATCGAGTTGCGCGGCTTGACCATTCACGGCCGACATGGAGTTTTCGACTACGAGCGGGCCGCGGGGCAGGACTTCGTCATCGATATCACCGTGTGGATCGACCTGGACGAGGCCGCCGCCAGCGATGAGCTGACCGACACCTACGACTACGCAGCGCTGGCCCAACGGGCAGCCGACATCGTCGCGGGCCCGCCGCGGAACCTGATCGAAACCGTCGGCGCCCAGATCGCCGACGGCGTAATGGACGACGCCCGCGTCCACGCCGTCGAGGTGACGGTGCACAAGCCGCGCGCCCCGATTCCGCATCAGTTCGACGATGTGGCGGTGGTGATCCGGCGGTCGCGGCGGGGCGGTCGCGGCTCGGTCATTCCGGCGAGCGGGGTGTGATGACGCGCGTCGTCCTTTCCATCGGTTCCAATCTCGGCGACCGGCTGGCGCGGCTGCAGTCGGTCGTCGACGGGCTCGGCGACGCGGTGCGCGCGGTTTCGCCGGTGTACGAGACCGATCCCTGGGGACGCGTGGAGCAAGCACCCTTCCTCAACGCGGTGCTGATAGCCGAGGACCCGGCCTGCGACGGGCAGGCGTGGCTGCGTCGGGCGCAGGGCTTCGAACAAGCCGCGGGCCGGGTTCGTGGCGAACGCTGGGGCCCGCGCAGTCTCGACGTCGACCTGATCGTCTGCTATGGCGAGACCGAGGTCATTTCCCGCGAGAACAATCTCACCCTGCCGCACCCGCTCGCGCACCTGCGGGCGTTCGTCATGGTCCCGTGGCTGGCCGTCGACCCGGATGCCCGGCTGACCCTCGCCGACGGGCCGCAGCCCGTCGCCTGCCTGCTGGCCCAGCTGGACCCGGCCGACCGGGACAGTGTCCGGCTGTCCGCCCTGACGCTCGAGGCGGGCTGATGGGGCCTACCCGCAAGCGTGAACTGACGGGCGCGGTGGTCGGCGTCGCGTTCCTGAGCTACCTGGTAGTTGTCCAGCTGTACCGATTCTTTCCACCGATCACGGTGTGGACCGGGCTGTCGCTGCTGGGGGTCGCGATCGCCGAGGCGTTGTGGGCGCGGCATGTCCGCACCAAGATCAGCGACGGCGAGATCGGCGCCGCACCCGGCTGGCTACACCCGCTGGCCGTGGCGCGCAGCCTGCTGGTCGCCAAGGCGTCGGCCTGGGTGGGGGCGCTGGTGCTGGGCTGGTGGGTGGGCGTGTTGGTGTACTTCCTGCCGCGGCGGTCCTGGCTGCGCGCAGCCGCTGAGGACACCACGGGCACGGTCGTAGCCGCGGTGAGCGCGCTGGCGTTGGTGGTTGCCGCACTGTTGCTGCAGCATTGCTGCAAGTCGCCCCCGGACCCGACCGAACGCGGCGAGGGAGCCGAAACCTAGCCCGCCGGTCGCGGTCGGATAAACCCTGGTGAGAATCGCCGGACCGGCGCGACACGCGGAGTGACCTCGCACAGGTACAGTCAGGCCATGACCGTTCTGTCCCGCGGCGCCCGGGTCCGGCGCGGCGGCCGCAGGCCGGGGTGGGTGCTCTTGACCACGTTGCTGGTCCTCGCCATGGGGGCCAGCTGCGCGCTTGTTTTCACCAACCGCGTGGAACTTCTCAAGCTCGCTGTGATCCTGGCCCTGTGGGCCGCCGCCGCCGGTGCGTTCGTGTCGGTGATGTACCGCCGGCAAAGCGACGCCGACCAGTCGCGGGTGCGTGACCTGAAGATGGTCTACGACCTGCAGCTGGATCGCGAGATCTCGGCCCGCCGCGAGTACGAGCTGACCGTGGAATCCCAGCTGCGCCGCGAGCTGGCCACCGAGTTGCAGGCGCAGGCCGCCGACGACATCGCCGCGTTGCGCGCGGAACTGGCGACGCTGCGGACCAGCCTGGAAATCCTGTTCGACACGGACCTCGAGCACCGACCGGCGCTGGGGGCGATGGAGACCGACACGCCGCCGGCCCGGGCGTACAGCGACTGGGACCGCGGCGACGACAACGCCCCGGTCGACTGGGTGTCGAGCGATCGAGTGACCTCGGTTCGCCCGGACGACTCGCCCGGCCGCGGCGAGAGCGGCGCCGACGAGTCCGCGATCATCGACGTGCCCGAGGAACCGCTGCTGCCGTCGCGCCCGCGGGAGCGGCCCCGCTACGAGTACGACTCGCAGGCCCTGTACGAAACGCCGCAAGCGCGTTATGAGAGCGCGCCGGCAGCGCCGTACCTGCCGCCGCAGGAACCGCCCCGCGCGGCCGCGCAGATGCCGCCCCAGCCGGTGCCCGAGCCGCGCCACCACACCCCGCCGCCGGCGCCTACCGCGTCCCCGACGGCCGAACCGGGGCGGGCCGCGCCCGGGTGGCGGCCGGTCGGCGCCGACGGGCAGTGGTTGCCCCCGGGGGCGGCAGGCAGCCACTGGGCCGGGGATGATTCGCCGACGCCGCCGCCTTCGTCGGGCCGGCGCCGCCGGTACCGGGATGCCGCACCCGAGGAACTCGCGGACCAGGCCGCGCCGGTGAGCGAACCGGCCGAGGCCAACCCCGCGCAGCCCTACGGCGAACCCGGCCGGCGCTCGCGCTCGCGCCATTCGGCGGAGTACCGCGACTACGGCGTGCGGAACTTCGTCCCGGACGGGGCCCCGATGCCCCCGCCGCAAGCTCCCGCCGCCGCACCGACCGCCGGGCCGCCGCCGCAGCACGACTCGCCGCCATCCGAGGACGGGCCGCCGCCGCGGCTGGCGCCGCCGCCGCATCCCGAGCCGGCACCCCGGCACCGCGGCGCGGACCCCACGCCGGATGGGTGGGAGGACTCGGAGGAGAGCTCGCGCAGCGGCGGCCAGTCGGTCGCCGAATTGCTGGCGCGGCTGCAGGTGCAGCCGTCCGGCGGCGGCGGGCGCCGCCGCCGCGAGGACTGAGCTGGGAGCTTCCTCACATTGGGAGCCGGTCGCATTTCGACTACAGTTCTACTGACCGAACGGTACCCACGCGATGGGACCGGAACGAAGAAAGACACAGGTGAGGTCGTCTGCGATGGTGCAGCTCGACGGATTGCGCCCCGCGCGGCTCAAGGTGGGAATCATCTCGGCCGGCCGGGTAGGTACCGCGCTGGGAGTGGCGCTGGAGCGCGCCGATCACGTGGTGGTGGCGTGCAGCGCCATTTCGCATGCGTCCCGGCAGCGGGCACAGCGCCGGCTGCCTGACACCCACGTGGCCGCCCCGCCGGACGTGGCGGCCGATGCCGAGCTGCTGCTGTTGGCCGTTCCCGACAGCGAACTGGCCGGCTTGGTGTCCGGCCTCGCCGCGACCGCGGCGGTGCGCCCCGGCACCATCGTGGTGCACACGTCCGGCGCCAACGGCGTCGGCATCTTGCAACCGCTGGCCCAGGACGGCTGCATACCGCTCGCAATTCATCCGGCGATGACATTCACCGGCTCCGACGAGGACATCAGCCGCCTGCCGGACACCTGCTTCGGGATCACCGCGGCCGACGAGGTCGGATACGCCATCGGGCAGTCGCTGGTGCTCGAGATGGGCGGGGAGCCGTTCTGTGTGGCCGAGGATGCCCGCCTGCTCTATCACGCCGCGCTGGCCCACGCCGGCAACCACATCGTCGCGGTGCTCGCCGATGCACTCGACGCGCTGCGGGCCGCGCTGCGCGGCAGCGAACTGTTGGGCCAGCAACTCGTCGACGAGCAGCCGGGCGGCCTCGCCGAACGCGTCATCGGGCCGCTGGCCCGCGCGGCGTTGGAGAACACCCTGGTCCGTGGGCAGGCCGCGCTCACCGGCCCGGTCGCGCGCGGTGATGCCGCCGCCGTCGCGGCGCACCTGGCCGCGCTGAACCGCGTCGACCCGGAACTGGCCCAGGCCTATCGCGTGAACGCCCTGCGCACCGCGCAGCGCGCCCATGCCCCGCAGGACGTCGTCGAGGTACTGGCCCGATGAACGCGCTACGGCCCCGCACGCCGGCCTTCAGGCCCGGCGAACTCAACCTGTACTCGGCACCGCGCGAAGTCACCGACGTCAGCCGCGCGCTGCGGACCACCGGTCGCCGGGTGATGCTGGTGCCCACGATGGGCGCCCTGCACGACGGGCACCTGTCGCTGGTGCGCGCCGCCAAGCGGGTGCCCGGATCCGTCGTCGCGGTCTCGATCTTCGTCAATCCGCTGCAATTCGGCGCCGCGGAAGACCTGGACGCCTACCCTCGCACGCTGGACGCCGACGTGGCGCTGCTGCGCGGCGAGGGCGTCGAAATCGTCTTCGCGCCGACCGCGGCCGAGATGTATCCGGACGGCCTGCGCACCACCGTGCAGCCCGGCCCGCTGGCCGCCGAGCTCGAAGGAAGCATCCGGCCAACGCATTTCGCCGGTGTGCTGACCGTGGTGCTTAAGCTGCTGCAGATCGTGCGCCCCGACCGGGTGTTCTTCGGCGAGAAGGACTACCAGCAGCTGATCATGATCCGGCAGATGGTCAGCGACTTGAACCTCGGGGTCGCGGTGGTCGGCGTACCGACCGTGCGCGAGCCCGACGGTTTGGCGATGTCGTCGCGCAACCGCTACCTGGACCCCGCGCAACGCGAACTGGCCGTGACGCTTTCGGCCGCGCTGACGGCCGGTGCGCACGCCGCGCACCACGGCGCCGCGGCCGCACTGGACGCCGCGCGGGCCGTGCTCGACGGCGTGCCCGCCATCGGCGTCGACTACGTGGAGCTGCGCGACGCGGACCTCGGTCCGCTGCAACCCGGCCGGACCGGGCGCCTGCTCGTCGCTGCCCGGCTGGGCGGCACCAGACTGTTGGACAACATCGCGATCGAAGTGCAAGCCACGCCGGCACCCGTGGGGCCGGACACCAATGAATCACCCTGGAGGAACTGATGTTACGGACCATGCTCAGGTCGAAGATCCATCGCGCGACCGTCACGCAGGCCGATCTGCACTACGTCGGCTCGGTGACCATCGATGCCGACCTGATGGATGCCGCCGACCTGTTGGAGGGCGAGCAGGTGACCATCGTGGACATCGACAACGGCGCCCGGCTCGTCACCTACGCGATCACCGGTGAGCGGGGCAGCGGTGTGATCGGAATAAACGGCGCCGCAGCCCATCTCGTCCACCCGGGTGATCTGGTCATCCTGATCGCCTACGGGACGATGGAGGAGGCCGAGGCGCGCGCCTACCGGCCGCGGATCGTGTTCGTCGATGCCGAGAACAAGGCGATCGACCTGGGACACGATCCGGCGCACGTGCCCGACGACGCGGCGGAGCTGCTGGACCCGAGGATGGGGGCTCGGTAGCGGTGCTGCTGGCGATCGACGTCCGCACCACGCACACCGTCGTCGGCCTGCTGTCCGGCAGTAAGGAGCAGGCAAAGGTTGTGCAGCAGTGGCGGATTCGCACCGAATCCGAGATCACGGCGGACGAACTGGCACTGACCATCGACGGCCTGATCGGCGACGACTCCGAGCGGCTCACCGGCGCCGCCGCGCTGTCCACCGTGCCTTCGGTGCTGCACGAGGTGCGCCTCATGCTCGACCAGTACTGGCCGTCGGTGCCGCACGTGCTGATCGAACCCGGGGTGCGTACCGGCATCCCGTTGCTGGTAGACAATCCGAAGCAGGTCGGAGCCGACCGAATCGTCAACTGCCTGGCGGCTTTTCACAAGTTCGGCAAGCCCGCCATCGTCGTCGACTTCGGCTCGTCGATCTGCGTGGACCTGGTGTCGGCCAAGGGCGAGTTCCTCGGCGGCGCCATCGCCCCCGGGGTGCAGATCTCCTCGGACGCCGCCGCGGCCCGCTCGGCCGCGTTGCTCCACGTCGAATTGGCCCGACCCCGCTCGGTATTGGGCAAGAACACCGTCGAGTGCATGCAGGCCGGCGCGGTGTTCGGCTTCGCCGGTCTGGTCGACGGCCTGATCAATCGCATTCGCGAGGACATCGACGGTTTTGCCGGCGACGACGTGGTGGTCGTGACCACCGGCCATGACGCCTCGCTGCTGCTGCCGGAACTGCACACCGAGAACCACTACGACAAGCACCTGACCCTGCTGGGGCTGCGGCTGGTCTTCGACCGCAATCGCGAGGTGCAGCGCGGCCGGTTGAAGACGGCGCGCTAGCCGACCCGCGACGCCGTCGGCGCAACCACGCCGCGCCGTCATTTAAGCTGGCAGGTCGTGAGTGCCGCCGATTCAGACGCCCCCGAGCAATTCCGGATCCGCCGGGACAAGCGTGCTCGGCTGTTGGCGGAGGGCCACGACCCCTACCCGGTGGCCGTCGAACGCAGCCACACCCTGGCCGAGGTCCGGGCCGCGCATCCCGATCTGCCGACCGACACCGCCACCGACGACGTCGTCGGCATTGCGGGCCGCGTCATCTTCGCGCGCAACTCCGGAAAACTCTGCTTTGCGACGCTGCAGGACGGCGACGGCACCACCCTGCAGGTGATGATCAGCCTGGGCAAAGTCGGTCAGGAATCGCTGGACGCATGGAAGACCGATGTCGACCTCGGCGACATCGTGTACGTACACGGCAACGTGATCAGCTCACGGCGCGGCGAATTGTCCGTGCTGGCCGATTCCTGGCAGATGACCTCCAAGGCGCTGCGTCCGCTGCCGGTCGCGCATAAGGAAATGAGCGAAGAGTCGCGGGTGCGCCAGCGCTACGTCGATTTGATCGTCCGTCCGCAGGCCCGCGAGGTGGCCAGGCAGCGAATCGCCGTCGTCCGGGCGATACGCAACGCGCTGGAAAGGCGCGGGTTTCTCGAAGTCGAAACTCCGATGTTGCAGACGCTCGCCGGGGGCGCGGCGGCCCGCCCGTTCGTCACCCATTCCAATGCGCTCGACATCGATCTCTACCTGCGCATAGCGCCCGAACTGTTCCTCAAGCGGTGCATCGTCGGGGGATTCGACAAGGTCTTCGAACTAAATCGCGTGTTCCGAAACGAAGGGGCCGATTCGACGCATTCTCCGGAATTTTCGATGTTGGAGACGTACCAGACCTACGGAACGTATGACGATTCGGCAGTCACCACCCGAGAGCTTATTCAAGAGGTGGCCGACGAGGCGATCGGAACCCGACAACTCGCGTTGCCAGATGGCAGCGTCTACGACATAGACGGAGAATGGGCGTCGATACAAATGTATCCGTCGTTGTCGGCGGCGCTCGGTGAAGAGATCACCCCCGATACCTCCGTAGAGCGGCTGTGGACCATCATCGATCAGCTCGGTGACAAGATTCCGGAGATAGCCGCCGACCGTGGCTACGGGCATGGAAAGCTCGTCGAGGAACTCTGGGAGCACTTCGTCGGCAACACCTTGAGCGCCCCCACTTTCGTCAAGGATTTCCCAGTCGAGACAACACCTTTGACGCGCCAGCATCGCAGTATCCCGGGGGTCACCGAGAAGTGGGATCTCTACGTGCAAGGCGTGGAACTGGCGACTGGGTACTCCGAATTGAACGATCCGGTCGTGCAGCGGGAGCGTTTCGCCGAGCAGGCGCGTGCCGCGGCGGCCGGAGACGACGAGGCCATGTTGCTCGACGAAGACTTTCTTGCTGCGCTCGAGTATGGGATGCCGCCATGCACTGGAACCGGAATGGGTATAGATCGGTTGTTGATGTGTTTGACCGGACTCTCAATTAGAGAGACAGTTTTGTTCCCGATTGTTCGGCCGCACTCGAGCTGAAAGCTGAACTGTACGTCGCGCGCTCAGATTGAGTATGCTGCGTACATATGGCAGGTTGTTAACCGGGGAGTGGGTTCAATCTGCTCAGCAACTGCTCAGGAAGAAACGCGAGGGTAAGCCAATGGCGAAAAAAGTCACCGTCACCTTGGTCGATGATTTCGACGGTGCGGGTGCCGCCGACGAAACTGTCGAATTCGGGCTTGACGGGGTGACGTATGAGATTGACCTTTCGACTAAGAATGCCGCGAAACTCCGCGGTGATCTCAAGCAGTGGGTGGCGGCCGGACGTCGTGTCGGAGGGCGTCGTCGTGGGCGTTCGGGTTCCGGCCGCGGTCGCGGCGCCATCGACCGCGAACAGAGCGCGGCAATCCGCGAATGGGCTCGTCGCAACGGTCACAACGTGTCGACGCGCGGCCGCATCCCGGCCGACGTCATCGACGCATTCCACGCGGCAACCTGACCAGACGGCAAACCGGCGCCCGGGTCAGTCATTAGGCCTGGGCGCCGGTTCTTTGTCGCTTTCGCTGGTGGCGAAACAATTGCCGGCGGCTTGCGGAAACGATTTGACGGTTCGCCCCGTTTGATCAATTGCGGCCCCGACGTCGGAGGGAGATCCGAAGATAGGCGGGGACAGGCTTCGCAGGGCCCGACGGCAAGGCACCGCGAGGTAGGAAGCCCGGCGGGCCGACCATTACAGTGGACACCAGGTACGCAGTTCCGGCCCTTCGGGGCCGGCGGGAACCGCTAAGAGGGTCGTACCGATGGTGAGGGAGAGCAGGTAACCACCGATGTTCGAAAGATTTACCGACCGTGCCCGCAGGGTGGTCGTCCTGGCGCAAGAAGAGGCCCGGATGCTCAACCACAACTACATCGGGACCGAGCACATCCTGCTGGGTCTGATTCACGAAGGCGAAGGCGTCGCGGCGAAGTCGCTGGAATCGCTCGGGATCTCGCTGGAGGGCGTTCGCAGCCAGGTCGAGGAGATCATCGGCCAGGGCCAGCAGGCCCCGTCGGGGCACATCCCGTTCACCCCGCGCGCCAAGAAGGTCCTCGAGCTGAGCCTGCGCGAGGCGCTCCAGCTCGGCCACAACTACATCGGCACCGAGCACATCCTGCTGGGGCTGATTCGGGAGGGCGAGGGCGTTGCCGCCCAGGTGCTCGTCAAGCTCGGCGCCGAGCTGACCCGGGTGCGCCAGCAGGTGATCCAGCTGCTGAGCGGCTACCAGGGCAAGGAGGCCGCGGAAGCAGGCACGGGTGGCCGTGGCGGCGAGTCCGGCAGCCCGTCCACCTCGTTGGTACTCGACCAGTTCGGCCGCAACCTGACCGCCGCCGCGATGGAAGGCAAGCTGGACCCGGTCATCGGCCGCGAGAAGGAAATCGAGCGGGTGATGCAGGTGCTGAGCCGGCGCACCAAGAACAACCCGGTGCTGATCGGCGAGCCCGGCGTCGGCAAGACCGCCGTCGTCGAGGGCCTGGCGCAGGCCATCGTGCACGGCCAGGTCCCCGAGACGCTGAAAGACAAGCAGCTCTACACCCTGGACCTGGGGTCGCTGGTCGCGGGCAGCCGCTACCGCGGTGACTTCGAGGAGCGGTTGAAGAAGGTCCTCAAGGAGATCAACACCCGCGGCGACATCATCCTGTTCATCGACGAGCTGCACACGCTGGTCGGGGCGGGTGCCGCCGAGGGCGCGATCGACGCCGCGAGCATCCTGAAGCCCAAGCTGGCCCGCGGCGAGCTGCAGACCATCGGCGCCACCACGCTCGACGAGTACCGCAAGTACATCGAGAAGGACGCCGCGCTGGAGCGCCGCTTCCAGCCGGTGCAGGTCGGCGAGCCGACGGTGGAGCACACCATTGAGATCCTCAAGGGTCTGCGCGACCGGTACGAGGCGCACCACCGCGTCTCGATCACCGACTCGGCGCTGGTGGCCGCGGCCACCCTGGCCGATCGCTACATCAACGACCGGTTCCTGCCGGACAAGGCGATCGACCTGATCGATGAGGCCGGGGCGCGGATGCGCATCCGCCGCATGACCGCGCCGCCCGACCTCCGCGAGTTCGACGAGAAGATCGCCGAGGCGCGCCGGGAGAAGGAATCGGCGATCGACGCCCAGGACTTCGAGAAGGCCGCCAGCCTGCGCGACCGCGAGAAGCAACTCGTCGCCCAGCGTGCCGAGCGCGAAAAGCAATGGCGTTCAGGCGATTTGGATGTTGTGGCCGAGGTCGACGACGAACAGATCGCCGAGGTGCTGGGCAACTGGACCGGCATCCCGGTGTTCAAGCTCACCGAGGCCGAGACCACGCGGCTGCTGCGCATGGAGGATGAGCTGCACAAGCGGATCATCGGCCAGGTGGATGCCGTCAAGGCGGTCTCCAAGGCGATCCGCCGCACGCGTGCCGGGTTGAAGGACCCCAAGCGCCCATCGGGCTCGTTCATCTTCGCCGGCCCGTCCGGTGTCGGTAAGACCGAGCTGTCCAAGGCGCTGGCCAACTTCCTGTTCGGCGACGACGACGCGCTCATCCAGATCGACATGGGTGAGTTCCACGACCGGTTCACCGCGTCGCGGCTGTTCGGCGCCCCGCCCGGATACGTCGGCTACGAGGAGGGCGGTCAGCTCACCGAGAAGGTGCGGCGCAAGCCGTTCAGCGTCGTGCTGTTCGACGAGATCGAGAAGGCGCACCAGGAGATCTACAACAGCCTGTTGCAGGTCCTCGAGGACGGTCGGCTCACCGACGGTCAGGGTCGCACGGTCGACTTCAAGAACACCGTGCTGATCTTTACGTCCAACCTGGGCACCTCGGACATCTCCAAGCCGGTCGGCCTGGGCTTCACCCAGGGTGGCGGGGCGAACGACTACGAGCGGATGAAGCAGAAGGTCAACGACGAGCTGAAGAAGCACTTCCGCCCGGAGTTCCTCAACCGCATCGACGACATCATCGTCTTCCACCAGTTGACTCGTGAGGAGATCATCCAGATGGTCGACCTCATGATCACCCGGGTCGCCACCCAGCTGAAGAACAAGGACATGGCGTTGGAGCTCACCGACAAAGCCAAGTCTCTGCTGGCCAAGCGCGGCTTCGACCCGGTGCTGGGCGCCCGCCCGCTGCGGCGCACCATCCAGCGCGAGATCGAGGACCAGCTGTCGGAGAAGATCCTCTTCGAGGAGGTCGGTCCGGGACAGGTCGTCACGGTCGACGTCGACAACTGGGACGGCGAGGGGACCGGCGAGGAAGCGGTGTTCACCTTCACCGGAGCCCGCAAGCCACCGTCGGAGCCGGATTTGGCGAAGGCCGGGGCGCACAGCGCAGATCCGCAATAGCGATCAGCGGAAACGGGCGGCGTGGCGGTCGTGAGTGCGGCGTAGCCGGGTCAAGCGGGTCGCCACAAGCGGGCGGCGTGGCGATCGTGAGCGCGGCGTAGCCGGGTGAAGCGGGTCGCCACAAGCGGGCGGTAGTCTCTGCCGGGGCTACCGCCCGCTTGTGCTGTGCTCTAGAAGAGGGGCTCGTTTGTGCTGATCGTGACCACCAACGATCTTCCGGGCTGGGAGATCCAACGCGTGTGCACGCGATCATTGCGATGCGGTTCGACGTCGCCGAGATCGGAGCTCGGCTACGGCGGGAACCACCGCAGCGGTAATCGATTGATCTTCATTCGGGTCGACGGTTTAGACTGACCCATGTTGATAGACGGGTAACGGAATCTGGTGAAACTCCAGAACGGTCGCGCCACTGTCCATAGTCAGACCCGCAACTCGTCGCCAACACCACCAGCGGGACGCGAAATCCCAGAAGGAGTCGATGGTGTCCAATCCTGTGGCCGGTTCCAAGACAACCCCTACGCGCGCGATAGATCTATCGGCGACCAGCGCCGCGCTGTGGCTGGCGGCGACTGCCTTTTTGGCATTGCTGGCGATCTACTTCGTCGGCGTGGACCAGGGCGCGGTGTCGGTGTTCGGCAGCGACACCCACGTGCACGAGTTCGTGCACGACGCACGGCATCTGCTCGGCTTCCCCTGCCACTGACCCGTCCAGCGTGGAAAAGCGTCTGATCGCACGCGGGCTGCTGGCCGGCGCCGTTGGCGCGGTGCTGGCCTTCGTCTTCTCCCGCCTCTGCGCCGAGCCGGTCATCGGCCGCGCGATCGCCTTCGAGGACGGCCGGACCGAGGCCGAGCAGGCCCAGGGCCTGCACGAGCACGGCGCCGAGCTGTTCAGCCGCGGCGTGCAGTCGGGTGCCGGGCTGGGCTTCGGTGTCTTGATCTTCGGTCTCGCCATGGGCGCGCTGTTCGCGGTGGCGTTCGTGGTCGCTTACGGCCGCGCCGGAAACGTTGCCCCGCGGCCGCTTTCGGCGTCGCTCGCCGCGGGGGCGTTCGTCGCGGTTTACCTGGTTCCGTTCGTGAAGTATCCGCCGAATCCGCCGGCCGTCGGTCAGTCCGACACGATCGCTGAACGCACCGGATGGTACCTGGTGATGGTTGGAGTTTCGGTGTTGCTGGCGGTCGCGGCCGTGTCGCTGGCCCGACGGCTCACCAACCGGTTCGGTGCGTGGAACGGCCGGCTGCTCGCCGCGGGTGGCTACGTGGTGATGGCCGCACTCGTGATGGTGCTGCTCCCGACGGTGGACGAGACGCCGCAACCACTGCGCGACGCCTCGGGTGCGATCAGCTATCCGGGCTTCCCCGCCGACGTCCTCTACGAATTCCGGTTGCTCTCGCTGGCAACGCAACTGGTGCTGTGGGTGACCATCGGCCTGGTCTTCGCGCCGCTTGCCGAGCGGCTGATCGAGGGCAAGGCCGTGAGCGGACGGGCATCGAGCATCGCGGCGTGACCGACGTCGTCCGGCTGACGCTGCTGTCGCACGCCATGACCGACGCGATGGCGACCGGGCGATTTCCCGTCGACGAACCGCTGAACGACACGGGGCGGCGGCAGGCTGAAGCGGCCGCGCGCCCGGAGGTTGCCGCCCACACCCGTCAGCTCACGGCTCCGGAGCGCCGGGCTCGCCAGACCGCGCAGCTGCTTGGCCTGCAAGCCGCTACGGAGCCCCGATTGGCCGACCTCGACTGCGGGCGGTGGCGCGGGCAGGCGCTGGACGCCGTCGCGCCGGCCGACCTGCGGCAGTGGCTGACCGAGCCCGCTGCTGCGCCGCACGGCGGTGAGTCGGTGACCGGCCTCATCGAACGGGTCGAGGGCTGGCTGGAGTCCTTGGCGGGCAACGGGTTACGGACCGTCGCCGTCACGCACCCGGCGGTGATCCGCGCGGCGATCGTGGTTGCCCTGAAGTCCGCGCCGGCATCGTTCTGGCGCGTCGACGTCAAGCCGGTCGGCTCGGTCGGGATGCACCGCCGCGGAAACGCTTGGACGCTGAGGCTTTGAGGGCTACTGCGGCGCGATCAGCCCGAAGACCTGCTTGGCTACCTGCAGCATCCAGCCGGTCACCTTCGGCCCGTGATCTCGCGGCCAGTTGAGCTGGAAGCTGACCACCCACGGCTGTTGTGTCTTGTCGACCGCATACCAGCTGAAGGTCAAATCTCCGGGCAGGCCACCGGCTTTCGCGCCGATGTAGGGCCACACATTCCGGTCCAGCTGGATACCCGACACCGCGGACAGGATCTGCCGGACCGGTGCGGCCTCACCGACCGCGTCGGCCTGCAGCGTCGCATGGACTCGGCAGATGTCTTGGGCGCTGCCGTACCACTCGGCGCCGTAGGCCGACGCCGGGCTGTGCGCGCGGGTCGGGTCGGGTTGGTATGGAGTGGAATTCGCCTGGGCGAGCAGCCGGGCCCGGGCTTGCGGGTCCGCGTGCTGCCACTGGCTGCGCAGATCCGGTTGCCCCCAGCCGATGGAGAACAACTCGTACATCGTGGGGAAGGGCGTCATGCTGGCCGGGTCGTGATGGCCGGCCGTCGCCAAGGCTTCGGAGATGGCGTGCGTGCCCATCCGTTCGATCAGCAGGTCGGTGGCCATGTTGTCACTGGTGGCGATCATCTTCTCGGCAGCGGTGCGAACCGAAACCTGTGCTCCGACAGGCAATCCCAGGCCCGACGAGCCCACGGCTTTGCTCTTCTCAGTGACCGTCAGCTGGTCGTCCCAGGACACCGTGTGGTTGCGCACCGCGCCCGCCAGCGCGTGCAGCACGTACAGCTTGAAAATCGACGCCAGCGGCAGGGATTCGCCGGTATTGGTGCCTTGCACCGGGTCGCATCGGCCGCTGTCGACCTTGGCGACCTGGTAGGAATACCGGGCACCGGTCTTGCTCAGCACCCCGTCCACGTCGTGCCATGAAGCTACGGTCGGCGGCAGCGTCTCGAGATCGAACCGATCGACCCTGCCATCGTCGTCGGTGTGAATCCGGATGTCTTGGCGCGCGCCGTAGGACGAGGTGAGGTGCAGTGTGGCCGCGCTGGCGCTGATGTCCACGCTGTCGAGGGCGAAGGGGCGATCCCACCACAACGCCTCCATGATGGTTTCCACCGGGTCGACCTTGTCGGGAGCGGCCAGGGTGCGGACCCCGACCGGGCCGATGGGCCAGTCCGAGTTCAGCATGTCCATGGTCTGCTGAGCGCGCAGGCCCGGCGGCGTCCGGGTGTCGATCTGCCGGGCCGGATTCGCGGCGTTGGCCAGCGACGACGGGGAGGGCGCGCAGCCCGGTGCCAGGGCCGCGACCAATGCCGCTGCGGTGGTGACGGCCAGCAGCCGCGCCGGGTGTGGGCTACGCAGAGGGCTTTTTCCCGGTGACGTCCATGACCACCTCGAATTCCAGCAGCGACGCACCGGTCGCGACGGGGTTGGCACGCTGGCCGGCATGGGCTTCGACGGCGGGCCCGCTTGCCCAGGCCTGGAACGCTTCATCGGACTCCCAGTGTGTCACCACGAAGTACCGGTTCTCACCTTTGACCGGACGCAGCAGCTGAAAGCCGAGGAAGCCCGGTTGATTGTCGACCGCGTGCGCGCGGTGGGCGAACCGCTTCTCCAGTTCCGGGCCAGCGTCGGCGGGTACTTCAATTGCGTTGATCTTCACCACTGGCGGCATGCCTGTTAGGCTACCGCGCCCCCACCTCACCCCGCCCTCGGGTTTGCCACGCAAGATGGAGGGATGACCGGCGATTTGCTCACCTGCCGCGGCGGCGAAGGTGAGCCGTTGGTGCTGGTGCACGGCCTGATGGGGCGGGGCAGCACCTGGTCGCGTCAACTTCCGTGGCTGACGAGGCTGGGCACGGTCTACACCTACGACGCGCCGTGGCACCGCGGTCGCGACGTCGACCATCCGCATCCGATCAGCACCGAACGGTTCGTGACCGATCTCGGTGACGCGGTCGGCGCGCTGGGGTCGCCGGTGCGGCTGGTCGGGCATTCGATGGGGGGCCTGCACTCGTGGTGTTTGGCCGCGGCGCGCCCCGATCTGGTTTCGGCCCTGGTCGTCGAGGACATGGCGCCGGATTTCCGCGGCCGCACCACCGGCCCGTGGGAGCCGTGGTTGCGTGCGCTGCCGGTCGAATTCTCCTCAGCAGAGCAGGTATTCGGTGAATTCGGACCCGTTGCCGGGCGGTATTTCCTGGAGGCCTTCGACCGCACCGACACCGGGTGGCGGTTGCACGGGCACACCGCGCGCTGGATTGAGATCGCCGCCGAATGGGGCACCCGCGACTACTGGTCGCAGTGGTCGGCGGTGCGGGCACCGGCGCTGCTGCTCGAGGCCGGCAATTCGGTCACTCCACCGGGTCAGATGCGCACGATGGCTGAAAGACGTTCACTGACAACATATTTGGCAGTGCCGAACGCCGGCCATCTGATCCATGACGAGGCGCCGCAGGTATACCGTGAGGCGCTCGAGCTATTCCTCGCCGGCTAGCCCGAACCGCCCATCGGCCGTTTGGGTGACCAGTCCGTCGGCGAGCAACGAATACAACGCCCGGTCGCGCTGCGCGGTATCGGTCAGCCACGCCACGTCGAGCTCGGCCCGGGTCACCGGGGAGGCGTTGGCGCGCAACACATCCAGCAGACGTCCACGGACCTGGCGATCGGTGCCGGCATACGTCTGCACCCGTCGCGCAGACCCCTGCGCGGCGGGATAGCCGGCGTTCCGCCATGCGCACGAGCCCAGCGGACACAACCCGCACCGCGGCCCTCGGGCCGTACACACGGTGGCTCCCAGCTCCATCAGTGCCGCCGAAAAGACCGGCGCCGTAGCGTCTTCCGGCAGCAAAGCGGCAACGTCGGCATGATCGCGCGTTGTCGACGGCGCGCCGGCGTCGGCTAGGCCGCGCACGGCGCGGGCCACCACCCGGCGCACGTTGGTGTCGACCACTGGAACCGTCTGGCGGTAGGCGAAACACGCCACGGCCCGCGCCGTGTAGCTGCCGATACCCGGTAGCCCCAACAGGGTTTCGACGTCGTCGGGAACGACATCGTCGTGATCGCGCGCGATCACGACGGCGCACTCGTGCAGGCGCTTGGCCCGTCGCGGATACCCGAGCTTGCCCCAGGCGCGCAGCACATCGGCGGCGCTGGCCGCCGCGGTGGCCGAGGGCGTGGGCCAGCGCGCCACCCAGTCGATCCAGATCGGCAGCACGCGCGCCACCGGCGTCTGCTGCAGCATGAACTCGCTGACCAGGATCTGCCACGCGCTGACGCCCGGTTCGCGCCACGGCAGATCGCGGCGCGCGTGCTCGTACCAACCCAGAAGTTCACTCGCCGGGATTTGCCCACGACTAGGCATCGGCGCCCGGGGCACGCCAGAATGTGTGCCATGCCCAACACCAATCCGATAACCGCATGGAAAGCACTCAAAGAGGGTAACGAGCGGTTCGTCGCCGGCCGGCCCGCGCACCCCAGCCAGAGCATCGACCACCGCGCCAGCCTGGCCGCTGGCCAGGACCCGACCGCCGTCATCTTCGGCTGTGCGGACAGCCGGGTGGCTGCCGAACTTCTTTTCGATCAGGGTCTCGGTGACGTGTTCGTGGTCCGCACCGCGGGGCAGGCGATCGACACGGCCGTGCTCGGATCGATCGAATACGCGGTCGTCGTGCTCAATGTGCCGCTGATCGTGGTCCTCGGCCACAACAGCTGCGGCGCGGTCAAGGCCGCCATCGCCGCGGTCGACGACGGTGCGGTGCCCGCCGGGTTCATCCGGGACGTGGTGGAACGCGTGGCGCCGACGATCCTGCTGGGCAAACGTGACGGCCTCAGCCGCGTCGACGAGTTCGAGGAGCGGCACGTCAAGGAGACGTTGGCGCAGCTGGTGTCGCGTTCCTCGGCCATCGCGGAGCGGGTGTCGGCGGGCTCCGTGGCCCTCGCCGGGATCGTCTACCACCTGGCCGACGGGCGGGCCGCGCTGGTCGACCACATCGGCGACATCGGCGAGTAACCGGGGCCGTCCGAGTCGCCACTAACACGGCGGTCTGCCAGCTAACCTTGCGACACGCCGGACCGGATCGGCCTAATCGGCGTGACCTGGCCTTACGGTGTGATCGTGCTGGATCTGGAACCGCGTGGCCCGCTACCCACGGAGATTTATTGGCGGCGTAGAGGCTTGGCCATCGGCATCGCGGTCGTCGTGATCGGCATCGTGGTCGCCACGATCATCGCCTTCATCGGCAGCAATTCGGGTGCGAAGCCCGCCAACACCGACAAGGCGAACTCCGCGCAGAACAAGCCGGGATCGCCGCCGCCTCCGCAGGCGCCGCCGCCCGGGCAGGAAGGCGTGACCCCGGTACCGCCGCAGGGGCAGAATCTCGAGTCCCCTACACCGACGGCCGCCGTGATGCCGCCACCGGTGCTCAAGGAGGGCGATGACTGCCCCGATTCGACGCTGGCCGTCAAGGGCCTGACCAACGCGCCGCAGTATTTCATCGGCGACCAGCCGAAATTCACGATGGTCGTCACCAACATCGGCCTGGTGGCCTGCAAGCGCGATGTCGGTGCCGCGGTGCTGGCCGCCTACGTCTACTCGTTGGACAACAAGCGACTGTGGTCGAACCTGGACTGCGCGCCGTCCAACGAGACCCTGGTCAAGACCTTCACGCCGGGCGAGCAGGTGACGACCGCGGTGACGTGGACCGGCATGGGCTCGGCCCCCCACTGCCCGCTGCCGCGGCCGGCCATCGGCCCCGGCACGTACAACCTCGTCGTGCAGCTGGGCAACCTGCGTTCGCTCGCGGTCCCGTTCATCCTGAACCAGCCGCCACCGCCGCCGGGTCCGGTGCCCGGGCAGCCGGCGATGGTGCCGCCCCCGGAGGCTCCGCCGGCGGGGGCGCCGGTTCCCGGGGGCTGACGGCGCGTCAGCTCGGGGAGTCGGTGATCGTCGACTCCGCCAGCTGCGACAACCCTTCCCGCACGTGGCGAGCCCACATCGCGCCGATGCCGTCGACCGATTGCAAATCGTTGGCGCTCGCCGCCAGCAGGCCCTGCAGCGTCCCGAATGAGCGGACCAGCAGGTCCACGTGGGCGAACTGCAGCCGGGGAATGCCGGCCATCGCGCGGTAGCCACGCGGGCTGAGTGCCGAATCCTGTGCCTCGGGGGTCGTCGGGTATCCGAAAACCTTTGCCAGCACGGTGAAATCGAGCAGCTCGGTGTCCGACAGCGCGTCCAGCTCGTCAAGCATGGCGATGACTTGCCCTTCCGACAGCGGTTCCGGGCTGGCGTGATAGTCGCGCACGATCAGCTCACTGGCGATCTCGTTGCCGCCCATCAATTCCTCGAGCTGGAGCCGCAATTGGCGCCCGTCGGTCCCGAGCTCGATGCAGTCGTAATCGATACCCAGCCCGATGCGCCGAACCAGCTCTAACCGCTGGACCACCGTCATCACGTCGCGCAGCGTCACGAAGTCCTCGATCTCGGCCCGGGACAGCTGCCGGCTGACCTCGTCGAGGCGGGTCTTGTAGCGCTCCAGGGTCGCGATGGCCTGGTTGGCCCGCGACAGGATCGTCGCCGAATCGGCCACCACGTGGCGCTCCCCATCCACGTAGACGGTGACGATGTTCATCGAGTGGCTGACCGAGATCACCGGGTAGCCAGTCTGGATCGCGGCGCGTTCCGCCGAGCGATGGCGCGTGCCCGATTCGTCGGTCGGGATGGACGGGTCGGGAACCAGTTGGACGTTGGCCCGAACGATGCGGTTGCCGTCGGTGGACAGCACCACGGCGCCGTCCATCTTCGCCAGCTCGCGCAGCCGGGTCGGCGCGTAGCGCACGTCGAGGGCGAAGCCGCCGTCGCAGATGGCCTCGACGTTCTCGTCGTTGCCGAGCACGATGAGCGCCCCGGTGCGGCCGCGCAGGATTCGCTCGAGTCCGTCCCGCAGCCCGGTACCGGGTGCCAGGCGGGCGACGGTCTCACGCAGGGTCGGACGACTCACAGCGTGTCATTGTGCGGCCCGACGGCGGCATGCGTCCAGCCGGTGGTGGTGGCGGGCGATGTCTTTCAAGTGATGCAGCGCCGCGACGATGGTCGGCGCGCGCAGCGCTTGCATCCCGTTCGGCACTATTTCGCGCCGAGGATCGTCGCCGTCCGGGATGAGCGCGACGCCGAATCCCTGGCGCGCGGCCTCGCCCAGCCGCCGTTCCATGCCGGTGACGCGCCGCAGGTCGCCCGCCAGGCCGACCTCGCCGACGATCACCGCGGTGGTGGGCAGCGGCAGGTCGGCGTACGCGGAGGCGAGCGCGATCGCGACCGCGAGGTCCGCGGACGGGTCGGTCAATCGCATGCCGCCCACGGTGGACAGGTAGATATCGTTCACGGCGATTTTCAGTTTGCAGTGCTTTTCGAGCACAGCGGTGATCATCGCGGCGCGAGAGTGGTCGATCCCGCTGACGGCGCGGCGCGGCGATCCGCCGGTCGGCGTGGCCAGCAGGGCCTGGACCTCACCGATCAGCGGCCGCTTTCCGTCCAGCGACACCGTGATCGCGGTTCCGGGTACCGGCGTCGGACGCTGGTCCAGGAACAAGCTCGACGGGTCCGTGACGCCCTCGATGCCGTTGTCGTGCAACGAGAAACAGCCGACTTCATCCGCGCCGCCGAAGCGGTTCTTGATCCCGCGGACCATGCGCAGCGCGCCACTGCGATCGCCCTCGAAATGCAGCACCACGTCGACCAGGTGCTCGAGCGAGCGCGGTCCGGCGATGGCGCCGTCCTTGGTGACGTGGCCGACCAGGATCAGCGCGACGCCGTTGGCCTTCGCGACCGCGGTCAGCGCGGCCGTGACCGCGCGCACCTGGGTGACCCCGCCGGCGACGCCGTCGGCCTCGCTGGTCGACATTGTCTGCACCGAGTCGACGATGACCAGCGACGGCTTGACCGTCTCGATGTGGTCGAGCACCGTGTGCACGTCGGATTCGGCGGCCAGGTAGAGCTCGTCGCTGCCGCAGCCCATCCGGTCGGCGCGCAACCTGACCTGGCCGGTGGCCTCCTCGCCGGAGATGTACAGCGCGCGCTGGCCGGACTGCGCCCAGCGGTGGGCGACGTCGAGCAGCAGGGTCGACTTGCCCACGCCGGGATCGCCCGCCAGCAGCGTCACGGAGCCCGGCACCACGCCGCCGCCGAGCACCCGGTCGAGTTCAGCGACGCCGGTCGGGCGGTGCCGGCTGACGTTCGGCTCGATGGAGCTGATCGGCACGGGTCGCGACGCCGAACTCGGCGGGCGGCGGCCGGTGCCGACCGCGCTGAGTACGGCTATCTCGTCGACCGTGCCCCAGGTGCCGCATTCCTGGCAGCGGCCGACCCATTTGGCGGTGGCATGGCGGCACGCCGAACACCGGTATTGCGAGCGCGCGGTTGCCACGCCATGACGGTATCGGGCGGGGCCGACAAAACCCCGGGAGGCGGGCTGGGCCGTCAGCCCTCCCGCGCCGCCAATCCCGCCGAAATAGGCACCGAGACGGTGCCCTGGCCGGCCTTCTCGAAGGTGAAGGTGAAGTTATAGGTCAGCCCGTTCGAGATCGGCTTGACCAGGTTGACGGTGGCCTTGGCGACGGAGCTGGAGTCCATCGGGCCCGGCGCCACGTTCTGACCCTCCGGCTTACCGATGAACAGCATGCCGTCGGCGGGCAGGCGGCCATCGCCGCTGACGGTCACCTGACCGATGTCACTGGTGATGCCGACTAGGCGGTCCGCCACGTCCGGCGACTGGTTCACCGCGACCAGCACCAGCTCCACCGACCGGCCGGGCTGGATGAAGTCGTTGGTCTGCCTGGCCTGGATGCGGATGTCGCGCAGCGCCACGTTGTTGATCGTGATGCGGTTGCCGTTGATCGCCGGCTCCTGGACCGCCGTCTGGGAAATCTGCCCGGTGCCGCAACCGCTGACCACCACGCAGACCAGGGCAGCCAGGCCGGCGAGGGCGAGCCGGGCGGATAGGCGGATCGGCAGGCCCGTCCTGATGCGGTTCACTCAATGCCTCCTGCGGAGTCGGTCAGGGGTCGGATAACGGCAAGTCGCGGCGCGATTCAACGGCTAAACCGCGCAACTATGCACAGTAGTAGCAACGTCTTGTCAGCGGTAGCGCAGGGAGCAACACCGGCGGTCAGCACCCGCAACAGGGCCGTCAGAGGGGGCGTGAACTGGCCGAACACGGGCAGGCGTAGCGTGTGCTGTTGCACGTCTTGCTCTGTCTGTCAACCCCTAATCCGCGTGTGTTGTGCCCCTGACCTGCAACGTTGCTACGCGCGTGTTGGGCTGCCGTGTTAGACTGAAGTAACGAAAGGGGCTCGAATCAGATGATCTTCAAGGTCGGCGATACCGTTGTCTATCCACATCACGGTGCTGCGTTAGTCGAGGCAATCGAAACCCGCACCATCAAAGGGGAGCAAAAAGAGTATCTCGTCTTGAAAGTCGCCCAGGGTGACCTGACCGTTCGAGTCCCCGCCGACAACGCCGAGTACGTCGGCGTCCGCGACGTCGTCGGCCAGGAAGGCCTCGACAAGGTTTTCCAGGTGTTGCGTGCCCCCCACACCGAAGAGCCGACCAACTGGTCACGCCGGTACAAGGCCAACCTCGAAAAGCTGGCTTCCGGTGACGTGAACAAGGTGGCAGAGGTAGTGCGCGACCTGTGGCGTCGCGACCAGGAGCGCGGCCTGTCGGCAGGTGAGAAGCGCATGCTGGCCAAGGCGCGGCAGATTCTGGTCGGCGAGCTGGCGTTGGCGGAGAGCACCGACGACGCCAAGGCGGAAACCATTCTCGACGAGGTTCTGGCCGCCGCTTCCTGAAGGACCTGAGCCTGAAGCGGCCGTGCGCACGGTAGCTGCAGTCGTCCCGGCCGCTGGGTCGGGGGAACGGCTGGCTGCCGGTATTCCGAAAGCATTCTGCGAACTCGACGGACGCACCCTGCTCGAGCGTGCCGTCGCGGGTCTGCTCGAGTCGGGTGTGGTCGACCACGTCGTGGTCGCCGTTCCCGCCGACCGCCTGGGCCAGGCCAAGCAGATTCTGACAGACCGGGCGACCGTCGTCGCGGGCGGTGCCGGCCGCACCGAATCCGTGCGGCTGGCCTTGGCCGCGCTGTCCGGCGGACCGGAGTTCGTGCTGGTACACGACGCAGCCCGGGCGCTGACGCCACCCGGGCTGATCGTGCGGGTGGTCGAGGCGTTGCGGGCCGGTCACGGCGCTGTCGTGCCCGCGTTGCCGCTGTCTGACACCATCAAGGCCGTGGATGCCAACGGCGCCGTCCTGGGCACGCCAGAACGGGCCGGTCTGCGCGCGGTGCAAACCCCGCAGGGGTTCGGCACCGAGTTGCTGTTGCGCGCGTATCAGCGTGCCGCGGCGGGCGGCGGGTTCACCGACGACGCGTCCCTCGTCGAACATGTCGGCGGCCAGGTTCAGGTGGTCGACGGCGACCCGCTGGCGTTCAAGATCACCACCCGGCTCGACCTGCTGCTGGCTCAAGCGATAGTGCGCCGGTGACCGAGTTGCCGCGGGTCGGTCTGGGCACCGATGTGCACCCGATCGAGCCCGGCCGCCCGTGCTGGCTGGTCGGCCTGCTGTTCGCCGACGCCGACGGCTGCGCCGGGCACTCCGACGGCGACGTCGCCGCCCACGCCCTGTGCGACGCGGTGTTGTCGGCCGCGGGGCTGGGCGACATCGGCGCGGTGTTCGGGGTCGATGATCCGCGCTGGAAGGACGTGAGCGGTGCCGACATGCTGCGCTACGTCCGCGATCTGACGTCGCAGCACGGCTACCGGATCGGAAACGCCGCCGTGCAGGTGATCGGCAACCGGCCCAAGATCGGCCCGCGGCGTACCGAGGCACAGCGGGTGCTGTCGGACCTGCTGGCCGCGCCGGTATCGGTTTCTGCGACGACGACCGACGGGCTCGGACTGACCGGACGCGGCGAGGGGCTGGCCGCCGTCGCGACCGCGCTGGTGGTCCCTGCGGGATAGAGCCGCTCGGCGGCCGGCGAATCGGAACCAGCAGGTAAGCTGGCACGTCGTGACCGAACGCCCCGACTTGCGGCTCCACGACACGGCGACCGGGGCCGTGCGTGATTTCGTCCCGCTGCGCGAGGGGCACGTCTCCATCTACCTGTGTGGCGCAACCGTGCAGGGGCAGCCGCACATCGGGCACGTGCGCAGCGGGGTGGCATTCGACATCCTGCGCCGCTGGCTGACCGCGCGTGGTTACGACGTCGCGTTCGTCCGCAACGTCACAGACATCGACGACAAGATTCTGACCAAGGCCGCCGCGGCCTGCCGGCCCTGGTGGGAATGGGCGGCCACCTACGAGCGTGCGTTCACCGCCGCCTACGACGCCCTGGACGTGTTGCCGCCATCGGTCGAGCCCCGCGCCACCGGCCACATCACCCAGATGATCGAATTAATGGATCGGTTGATCGAAACCGGGCACGCCTACGCCTCTGGCGGCGACGTCTACTTCGACGTCCTCAGCTATCCCGATTACGGGCAGCTGTCCGGGCACAAGATCGACGACGTTCACCAGGGCGAGGGCGTGGCCGCCGGCAAGCGCGACCAGCGCGACTTCACCTTGTGGAAGGGCGCGAAACCCGGCGAGCCCTCGTGGCCGACGCCGTGGGGCCGCGGACGCCCCGGCTGGCATCTGGAATGCTCGGCGATGGCCCGCACCTATCTCGGCGCCGAATTCGATATCCATTGTGGCGGAATGGATTTGGTATTCCCACACCACGAGAATGAGATCGCGCAGAGCAAGGCGGCCGGCGACGGCTTCGCTCGTTACTGGCTGCACAACGGCTGGGTGACGCTGGGCGGGGAGAAGATGAGCAAGTCGCTGGGCAACGTCTTGTCCATACCCGCGATGTTGCAACGGGTTCGGCCCGCCGAGTTGCGCTACTACCTGGGCAGCGCGCATTACCGCTCGATGCTGGAGTTCTCCGAGACCGCGCTGCAGGACGCCGTCAAAGCCTATGTGGGGGTTGAGGAATTCCTGCATCGGGTCCGCACCCGGGTCGGCACCGTGGTGCCGGGTCAGTGGACGCCGCGATTCGGCGCGGCGCTCGACGACGACCTCGCCGTCCCGATCGCGCTGGCCGAGATCCATCATGCCCGTGCCGAAGGCAATCGCGCGCTCGACGCCGGTGACCATGCGGGCGCGCTGGCCAACGCCGGCGCGATCCGGGCGATGATGGGCATCCTGGGTTGCGACCCGCTCCACGAGCGCTGGGAGACGCGCGACGAAACCTCCGCCGCGCTCGCGGCCGTCGACGTGCTGGTGCAGGCCGAACTGGAGAGCCGGCAGAAGGCACGTGAGCAGCGCGACTGGGCGCTGGCCGACCAGATCCGAGATCGGTTGAAGGAAGCCGGTATCGAGGTCACCGATACCGCCGACGGTCCGCAGTGGGAGCTGCAGACCGGTGACGACAAGTAGTGGCCGGTAACTCGCGGCGCCAGGGTGCGATCCGCAAATCCGGCAGCAAGAAGGGGCCCACCGTTGGCTCGGGCGGTCAGCGGCGTCGCGGCCTGGAGGGTCGTGGCCCCACGCCGCCCGCCCATCTGCGGCCCAACCATCCCGCGGCCAAGCGCGCGCAGTCGCAGCAGCGCCGGCCGGCCAAGCGCACCGACGACACCGAGACGGTCCTGGGGCGCAACCCGGTGCTGGAATGCCTGCGCGCCGGCGTTCCGGCGACGGCCCTCTACGTCGCGCTCGGCACCGAGGCCGACGAGCGCCTCACCGAATCCGTCGGCCGGGCAGCTGATTTGGGCATCGCGATCCTGGAGGTGCCGCGCCTCGATCTGGACCGGATGACCGCCAATCATCTGCACCAGGGCATCGCATTGCAGGTGCCGCCGTACAACTACGCCCACCCCGACGACCTGCTCGCCACCGCGTTGCAGTCGCCGCCGGCGCTGCTGGTGGCGCTGGACAACATCTCCGACCCCCGCAACCTCGGCGCGATCGTGCGTTCGGTCGCGGCCTTCGGCGGACACGGCGTGCTGATACCGCAACGCCGTTCGGCCTCGGTCACCGCGGTGGCATGGCGCACCAGCGCCGGTGCGGCGGCCCGTCTCCCGGTCGCGCGTGCCACCAATCTCACTAGGACACTGAAGGATTGGGCCGAACGCGGGGTGCGCGTCGTCGGCCTCGACGCCGGCGGTCACACCGTGCTCGACGACCTGGACGGCACCGACTCGATGGTCGTCGTCGTCGGTTCCGAAGGCAAGGGCCTCTCACGGTTGGTGCGGCAGAACTGCGAACAGGTAGTGTCGATCCCGATGGCCGGTGACACCGAATCACTCAACGCCTCGGTGGCAGCCGGGGTGGTGCTTGCCGAGATCGCCCGGCAGCGCAGGCATTAGCGGATTGGCCGGGCGGCTCGCGCGGCTGGGCGCCGCGGTCGCGGCCGTGGCGATTCTTCCGCTGCCGCTGGCGGGGGCGCAAGACGGCGGATTCGACCTGCAGGCCCACCGCGGCGGGCGCGGGGAGGCGACCGAGGAGTCGCTGCGCGCCTTCGCCAAGGCGATCGAACTGGGCGTCACCACACTGGAACTCGACATTGTGCTCACCGTGGACGGGCAACCTCTGGTGTGGCACGACCCCACCATCGATCCGGAGAAATGCTCCGACACCGCTCCCGTGTTCGCCGGTGACCCGCAGTATCCCTACGTCGGCAAGCTGGTGCACGAGCTCACGTGGGCACAGCTCCGCACGCTCGACTGCGGTCGCCGGCTCGCCCAATTCCCGCACGCGGAAGTGGTGCGGGGCAACAAGATAGCCACCTTGACCGAGGTGTTCGCGCTCGCCGATTCCTATCACTTTGCCGTTCGCTACAACATCGAAACCAAAGTGGAAGCCGACCGGCCCGGCAGGTCGGCCGCGCCACAGGAGTTCGTCGACGTGATACTGGCCGCGGTCCGGGCGGCGGGCAAGGTCGACCGGGTGGAGATTCAGAGCTTCGACTGGCGGACCCTGCCGATGGTCCGCCGCGCTGAGCCGTCGATCCCGTTGGTGGCGCTGTACAACGAGGAGACGTGGGCACCCGGTTCGCCGTGGCTGGCCGGTCAAGACGCCGCCGTCATCGGCGATCCGCTGATCGGCGCCCTGCTGGCGGGTGCCGACATCGTCTCACCCCGATATCAGCTCGTCACCGGAAAGCCGTACGTCGACCGCGCACATGCGTTGGGGCTCAAGGTGATTCCGTGGACTGTCAACGATGCCGACGCGATGCGCGAGCAGATCGGTTACGGCGTCGACGGCATCATCACCGACTACCCCACCTTGCTGCGCAGCGTGCTGTCCGCGCTCGGGATGCCGCTGCCGCCTGCCGCGCGTCCGGCCTGACCGGGGTCGCGTCGTGGTCGGCGACGGTTGGCCAGCGCGGCGCGCCACATTATGCCCGGGCGCAGCAGCCGGCTGGCAGGATCGATCAGCGCGGTCACCCTGACGAACCGCTCGACCGCGGCCGGGTCGTATTCGCTCGCGGTGAGGACGCGATCGATGTACCCGTTCAACAGTCGGGTGAGCAATGGCGGCGTGCCCTCGATTTCAGGCAGGCACAGGTCGGGGTTGGCCGACAACTCCCACGCCTGGCGGATCGGCACCGCGGCGGCCTGGAAGAATCGCCGTGCCAAATCGACTGTGCCGCTGGCTAAGCAGTTGCGCAGTGCCAGGGCCTCCAGCCCGGCCACCGTCATGCCCTGGCCGTAGATCGGGTTGAAGCTGCAGATCGCGTCGCCGATGACCAGCAGGCCCTCGGGGAAGCGTCGTATCCTGTCGTAGCGGCGCCACCGACTGGACGGCTGGCTGTGCCGGGTGGGCTCCCCGATAGGTTCCGCGGCGCGGACCGCTGCCAGCAGGTGGGCCGGTGCACAGTCCTCGACGAACTCGCACATCGATATCAGGTCGGGGTGCGGCCTATGACCTGCGATGCCGTAAACGGTGAACATCCACGTGTCGTTCTCCGACCGCAGCATGCCCAGCCCGCGCGGCCGGCCCGGCACCGCCCCGACGAGGAAGCCCAATTCATGCAGCGCGTCCGGGTCCATGCGCAGGGCTTGACTCACATACGTCAGGTGCACCGGGACCTGGTCTTCGGCCGGTCGCTCGTAGCCCAGGGCATCCAGCCACGCCGGGGTGCGGGCACTGCGGCCGGTGGCATCGAGCACCAGGTCCGCACTCAGCGTGACGTCGTCGCGGGTGCGACGGTTGACCACCCGGGCGCCGGTGACCCGGTGCCGGTCTTGTGTCGTGGTCAGGTCGACGATGTCGTGGTCGTCGATCAGCGTGATGTTGCCGATGCGGCGCAACCGCGCGCGGACGTGTTCCTCGAGGAAAGGCCGGGTGGCCAAGTACATGGCGCACGAGGGGGCGCCGCCGGAGCGCACCATCAGGTGCCCGCCCAGGTGGTAGTAGGCCTGCGAGAGATCCCGGCCGTCGAAGCGATGCGCGCCGCCGACGACCAGCTGGTCGAGGATGCCGGGGAACAATTGCTCGATCACCTGGGCGCCGCGCGGCAGCAGACCATGCAGGTGCCGGCCCTGCGGCACACCCCGGCGGGCGGCGGCGGATTCGGGCCGAATGTCGGGCAGCGGATCGCGCTCCACCACCGTGACCATGTCGTAGAACTCGCTGAGCGAACGCGCGGCCAACAGACCGGCCATGCTCGCTCCCAATACCAGTGCGTGATTACCGATCTTTGCCATAGCCCACCGCCCGTGCTGCGCGCGTATCCGACAAAAACCATGCTCATGGGCCGAAACGAGGGCCGACAGCGTAGTGGACTACGCGATTGCTGCGGGACTAGTACACAACTCGTCGCCGAAACGGGAGACAAAGCCTCCCGGGCAACGCCCGCGCCTGGATATAGTCACCGAGTGATCGGCGCCGAGCCGCTGGCCGGGCGAGAGAGCGAATTGGGGATCATTCGCCGCGCCCTCAATGTGGGCCGCAACCACGCCGGCGTGGTGATCGCCGGGGCCGCCGGTGTGGGCAAGACCTGGCTCGCCCAGGAGGTCCTGCGCCGCGCCGAGGAGTCGGGGGAGCGGACCAAATGGATCGTCGGCACCGGTTCCGCGCAGGCGTTGCCGCTGGGGGCGTTCCTCGGGGCGATGACCGAAGCCTTGAACAAGGCACAGTCAGATCCGCTGAACGACGTGCGGCGCGTCATCAATTCCTTTGTCGCACAGCAACATCAGCGCAGGGTGTTGGTCGGGGTCGACGATGCGCACCTGCTGGACGGCCTGTCCGCGCTGGTCGTGCACCAGCTCGCGCAGTGCGGTGGGGTGCGGCTGGTCGTGACTCTGCGCACCGGCAGTGACGAACCGGATGCGATCACGGCGTTGTGGAAAGATGGACTGCTGGAAAGGATTGACCTTCAACCACTTTCGGCTGCCGCGACCCGCGAGATCATCGAGAGCAAGCTGGACGGCCCGGTCGACGCGCGCAGCGCGACCCGGTTTCAGAAGTTGACCGGCGGCAACGCCCTCTTCCTGCGGCAGCTGCTGGCCGATCAGGTGGCCGCCGGGCGGATGCGCAAAACGGCCGGCGTCTGGATGTGGGACGGCGACGTCGCGGTCTCCGCAAGCCTGTCCGACACGGTGAGCCGTCAGATGGGCCGGCTCAGCCCGCAGCTGGCGATGGTGATCGACACGTTGTCGCAGTGTGAGCCGCTGGCCGTGGAGGTGCTGTGCGATCTGGCGCGTCGCGGCGACCTGGCTGCTGCCGAGCGGATGGGCCTGGTGAACGTCGAACGCACCGGCGCCGGGCTGACGGCCCGGCTGGCCCATCCGCTGTTCGGTGAGCTGCGCCGCGCGAGCGCCGGCGAGCTGTACCTGTCGGAGATCCGGGGTCGGCTGGCGACGCGGCTAGGTGACGACGGCGACACCGACATGCAGGCCACCGTGCGCCGCGCGCTGCTGCGCCTGGAATCCGATCTCGACCCCGACCCCGGGCTGTACCTGGAAGCGGCGCGGCACGCGATGACGCTGCTGGACCTGGATCTTGCCGACCGGTTCGCCACCGCGGCGGCGCAAGCCGGCGCGCCGGAGGCGGCGGGGGTGCGCGCCATGAACCTCGCGCTGCTGGGGCGCGGCGAACCGGCCGAGGCGGCGCTGCGCGCGATGGCCGATTGCGACCTGCCCGACGGTCATCACTGGGCGACCGTGCGGGCGGCCAACCTGATGTGGAATCTCTTCGACCCCAAGGAGGCGGCGGGAATCCTGAACCGTCTCGCCGCCGGGCCGGAGACCCCGGCGCAGCGGGCGGAACGGTTGGCCGTGCAGGCCTGCCTGGATGCGGTCGCGGCACGCTGCGGACTCGCATCCGAAAACGCCCGTGCCGCGCTGAGCCGCCCCGAGCTGCCCGGCTTCCACACCATGATGGCGTCGCTGGCGCTGATCATGGCGATGGGGGCGCTAGGCCAGGTCGACGAGCTTCCCGGCGTGGCCGAGCAGGTGTTGCGGCGCGCCACGACCTCCTTCCAGGCGTCGCACCTGCGATTCTGGTTCGGTGCCGTCTACGGGCGTGCCTGCCGACTGACCGGGCGGATCGACGAATTCGTCAGCACGGCAACGCAACTGGCCGACGCGTCCCGCGACATTCCGGGCTTGGCCTATGCCAACCTGGCCCTGCTGTCGGGCAACGCCGAGCTGGCCCGCGGTGCCGTCGCCGAGGCGGCCCGGCTGGTGCACGAGTCGGTGGCGGGAGTGGAAATGCACTCCATCACAACGGGTTTGCGGCCAGCGAGCTACTTCGCGCTGGCCGAGGCGCACGCCAAGCTCGGGCATGCCGGCGAGGCCGGCGAGGCGGTTGTCGGCGCCCGATCCTGTGTGCCCGCCGACTTTCTGTTCATGCACACCGCCCTGTCGCTGGCCGAAGGGTGGGCGATGGCGGCCGGCGGCCGGCTGGGCGAGGCCGTGGCCGGCGTGGGGGAGGCGGCGCGGCTTGCCCGCGAACGCGGCCAGCCCACGCACGAGCTGGCCTGCATCCAGGCGGCGGCGCAGTGGGGCGATGTCGCGCGGGCCGCGCGGGCCCGGGAGCTGGCCGGCCTGTTGTCGCTGCCACTGGCCGACGCCGTCGCATCGCATGCGGAAGCGCTCTCGGCCCGGGACGGTGAAGGGTTGTTGGCGGCCTCGGCGGCCTACCGCCGGATCGGTGATCGGGTCGCGGCCGCCGACGCCGCGGCGCAGGCCTGCGTCGTCTTCGACGAGGGCCAGCACCATCGCCGCGGGCTCTACGCGGCGGCATTGGCCAGGGAGCTGGCCGACGAATGCGGCGGCTTGCACACCCCGGCGCTGCACACGCCGACGGGCCTGAAGTTGTCGGGTCGCCAGCGCGACGTCGTCGAGCTCGTGGTGGCCGGCCTGTCCAACCGGGAGATCGCCGAGAAACTGGTGATGTCGGTGCGCACCGTGGAGGGTCACGTGTATCGGGCCTGCCAGCGGGTGGGGGCGCAGTCGCGCGAGGAACTCGCGTCAATCATCCGCTCCGGCCCCTAGAGGCCGAGCAACCGCGCGGACCCCCAGAGCGCGACGACGGCCACCACCAATGCCGCCGGCACGGTGCACAAGCCGAGCCGGGTGTACTCGCCGACGCCGGCCTCGACGTCGTGCTGACGCAGCACCCGCCGCCACAGCAGGTTCGACAGGGAGCCCACGTAAGTGAGGTTGGGTCCGATGTTGACTCCGATCAGCACCGCCAGAATCGCCACCGGACCGCCGGGTGCGACCAGGGGCAGCAAGACCAGCGTGGCGGGCAGGTTGTTGACGACGTTGGCCAGCAGGGCTGCCACCGCCGCGATCCCGAGCAACGCAGGCAGGCTCGACCCGGTCGGCAGCACCGCAGACATCGCCCTGTCCATGCCGTTCAGCGTGACCGCCTGCACCACCACGCCCAGCGCCAGCACGAACACCAGAAACGACAGCTGCATCGAGCGTGCGATCTCCAGCACCGAGGTGTGTCCGCGGCTCAGGCTGCGCACTCCCAGCACCGTCGCACCGGCCGCCGCCACCCAGGCCGGTGCGACCCCGATCGATTGGCAGAACGTGAAGCCCACGAGCGTCAGCCCCACGACCACCAGAACGAAGACCGGCGGTCGCGGCGGCGGCCCGAGCTCCTCGGGGTCGGGGACCACCCGCAGCTCGCCGGCGAAGAACCACCGGAAGACCACATACAGCGCGGCGACCGTGGCCAGCCACGGCAGCGCCATCGCCAGTGTGAACTTGGTGAAGGAAACTCCTGCCGTGTGAAAGGCCAGCAGGTTGGTCAGGTTCGACACCGGCAGCAACAGCGACGCGCCGTTGGCCAGGTGAGCCGTGGCATAGGCGTAGGGCCGCACCGGCGTTCGCAATCGCCGCACGGCCGCCAACACCACCGGAGTCAGTAGCACCACGGTGGCGTCGAGGCTCAGGACCGCCGTGATCGTGGCGGCGATGACGAACACCTGCCGCAGCAGGCCGTGCGACCCGCCGGGGACCCGCGCGATCACCGCCCCGGCGGCCTCGAACAGTCCCTCGTCGTCGCACAACTTGGCCAGCACCAGCACCGCGCCCAAAAACCCGACGACACCGCACAGTTCGACGACCTGTTTCGCGGCCTGGTGCAGGGTGATTGCGCCCATCGCGATCAGGATGAGCGCGGCCGGGACCGCGGCCAGCGCCTCCGGCAGGCCCCGTGGCCGGGCGATGGCAAAGGCGAGCACGACGGCAAGCAGCAGCAGCGCGACGGTCAGTATCAAGGTTTGAACCGCTTCACTTCCAAGGGTTTTCGCGCTGCCACAATGTCGGAAAGTGCAGCCTGATATCGTCGGCGGCGGCCAGCTCATCGAGGACGCGGATGGACACGTCCAGGTCGTCGACGGCATACGGCAAGGCCCGCAACGGCTTTGACAGCGGGCGGAAGAAGTCGTCCCAGTGAATGACGATCACCCGGCTCGCCCCCACCGCGCGCACGGTCTCGCTCCAGTACTCGTCCAGATAGGCGCGCGATTGCAGGCCCAGCTGTCCGACGGACAGGTAGACGGCATCGGCGTGCCGGCCGCGCAACGCGCCGGAGACGAAACCGGCGCTGCCCTGGATCAGCAGCCGCCGGCCCGACGGCCGGTGGTGAATCAGCGTCGACCACGGTTCCCCGCAACGGTAGGCCGACACCGGCACCGGCGGTGTCAGCGGCGCGCCGATCACGCCGGGGAAGCGGTCGGGTGGGCAGTGGTGTGACTCGACCAGCGTTACGTCGTAGGCGCCCAACTCGATTGGCTCACCTGATCGCGCCACCACCAGGCGGTCTTCGGGCAGCCCGTATCCACGCCCGACATTGGCGGCCGACTCGCCACCGACTAGTTGTGCGCCAGTACGGTCGGCCACCAGTGCCGAATCCATCACGTGGTCGACATGTGTGTGCACGGGGATGACGGCGGCCAGGCGCGACACCTTCGCACGCGCCAGGCAGCCGTCGACCCGCGCCGCCGACGGCGTGAGCTTCCCGGCCGCGATCCGGGCCAGGCTCGGGCGGGAGAAGTAGCCGTCGGTCATCAGCGCGGACGAACCGTCGTCGATCAGCAGGGTTGCCACGCCCAGCCACGTCACCGAGGGCGGCCCGGTCTCGGCGCCGGGCACGTCGAACCGGTCCGCGTAGCGGGCGATGTCGGGCCGGCCGAGTCGCAGGCGCATCAGTGAAACGGCCTGAGCTCGATGCCGGCGGCGCTGATCTGATCGCGTACCGCGGCCGCGATCTGCACCGCGTTCGGCGAATCACCGTGCACGCACACCGATTCCACGCTGACATCGATCAGGGTGCCGTCGATTGCGGTGACCTGTCCCGCACTCACCATCGTCACCACGCGCGCGGCGATCTGCCCCGGGTCGTGCAGCACCGCACCGGGTTCGCGCCGCGACACCAGCCGACCGTCCGGCTGGTAGGCGCGATCGGCGAATGCCTCGGCCACCGTGCGCAGGCCGCGTCCGGCGGCCTCCTCGAAGAACACCGAGCCCGTCATGCCCACCACCGGCAGGGCGGTGTCCACCAGCCGTACCGCCTCGGCCACCGCGGCGGCTTGCTCGCGGTTGGTGACGAGCGTGTTGTACAGCGCCCCATGGGGTTTGACGTAGGAAACCGTAGAGCCGGCCGCATGCGAGATCGCCCGCAATGCACCGATCTGATAGACGACGTCGGCGACCAGGTCGTCGGGCGCGACGTCGATGAAGCGCCTGCCGAAACCGGCCAGGTCGGGATAGCTGACTTGGGCGCCGATGCGCACCCCGTGTTCGGCGGCCGAGCGGCAGACTCGCAACAGGCCGGCGGGATCGCCCGCGTGAAAGCCGCACGCGACGCTGGCACTGGTGATGATCTCGAGCATGGCGTCGTCGTCGCCGAGGCGCCAGACGCCGTAGCTCTCGCCCAAGTCGGCGTTGAGATCGATATCGGCCACCCGCCCAGCTTATGAGCTAGGTGCTCACCGCCCGACGCCGTCCCAGCGCCCAGCAGCCCAGGTAGATCAGAAACGAGATCGTCGCGACGAAAACCGACACCGGAACGCCGGGCGCCAGCGACAACACGATTCCTCCGACCGCGGCAACCTCGGCGAAGATCACCGACGCCACGATCGCCGCCGCCGGCGCGTTCACCACCCGGGTCGCCGCGGCCGCCGGTGTGATCAGCAGCGACATCACCAGCAGCGCCCCGACGATCTGCACGGCCTGCGCGGCGACCACGCCCACCAGCGCGGCGAACACGACGCCGAGGGCGCGCACCGGAACGCCGCGGGCGGCGGCGACCTCGGCATCGACGGTGGCGAACAGCAGCGGGCGGTAGCAGACCAACAGGACGGCGACGACCAGCAGGCACACCAGCCCGAGCATCGCCAGCCCGGAGTAGCCCACCCCGACGATCTGGCCGGTCAGCAACGCGAAACTGGTCGACGTGCGGCCCGGGTAGAGGTAGATGAACAGCACCGCCAGACCCAGGCCGAACGCGAGCACCACGCCGGTGACCGAGTCGCGCTCCCGGACTCGCTGCCCGAGGATGCCGAACAGCGCGGCCGCCAGCGCGCTGCCGATCAGCGCGCCCCAGCCGACGTCGAACCCGACCAGCAGCGCGAATGCAGCGCCGGTCAGCGACAATTCGCTGGAGCCGTGCACGGCGAACGACATCTGGCGCATCACGATGAACGGCCCGATCAACCCCGCGACGAGCCCCAGCAGGGCGCCGGCCGCGAGCGCCTGCCGGACGAAGTCGTGGCCGAGCAGATGCGCGGTGACGTCGAAGGCGAACAGATTGTGCAGGATGGCGTCGAGCTGCGAGTTCATAGCGGGTGCCCGCTGTCCTCGCCGACGACGACGTAGCGATCGTTGACCTGCACCACCTGGATGTCGGCCCGGTAGAGCATCGACAGCGTCTCGGTCGTCATCACCTGCTCGACGGTGCCGATCCGGAAGCGGCCGTCGACCAGGTACAGCACCCGGTCCACGTACGGCAGGATCGTGTTGATCTCGTGGGTGACCAGGATGACCGTGGTGTTCGCCTCACGCCGACGCCGATTGATCAGTGCGGCAACGAGTTTGGCGTTGGCGGGGTCCAACGCCAACAGCGGTTCGTCGCACAACAGCAGCATGGGGTCGCTGGCCAGCGCCTGGGCGACGCGCACCCGTTGCAGCTCTCCGCCCGACATCACGCCGACCCGGACGTCGGCCAGCTGCTCGCCGTTGACCTGCTGCAGGGCGCGCTGTACGGCCTCGCGGCGGCGGTGCCGGCCGGCTGAGCGCAGCGGCAGGCACCCCCAGCGGTGTCCGTCGACGCCCAGCCGAACCAGGTCGCTCCCACGCAGCATCACCTCGCGGTCGATCGGGCGGTGTTGCGGCACATAGCCGATATGCCCGCCGCCTGCGGTGACCTCCCGGTCGTTGACCAGCGCGGCGCCGGCGCTGAGCGGCAGCTGTCCGAGCAGCACCCTGAGCAGTGAGGTCTTGCCGGTGCCGTTGGGTCCGAGCACCGCGATGAACTCCCCGCGCGAGACCGACAGGTCGAGGTGGTCCCAAAGCACCCGATCACCGAACGCCAGCCGGGCGCCGGTGAGCGAGACGGCCGGTGGCTGGCGATCGAGCGTCTCGACTGGGGTGTCAATGACGGACATTGCCCTGGCTGGACCGCAACGCGTCGAGCAGGCCGTTGACCGTATTGCGTTGCCAGGTCAGGTAGTCGGTGCCGGCGGTCAGGGTCTCGGCCACGTTGGTCACCCCCACCCCGGCGCGCTTGGCCGAGTCCCGCAGGTTGTTGATCGCCGGGGTGGACGTCTGGGGATTGATCAGCACCGCCGCGACCCGTCGTTGATCGATGAGGTCGAGGACGAATGCCATGTCGGCGGGCGAGGGGTCGGTCCCGTTCTCGTTGGCCTTGGAGAACGCGGCCGGGGTCCGATCCGCCAGGCCCGTGGCCTGCAGCAGGTAGAACGCGACCGGTTCGGTCGAGACCACCGAGGTGTGCGCAAAGGTGGTGTCGATCGAACGCTCGGTGTCCGCGATGGCGTCGGCACCGCGGCCGAATGCGACGGCATTGGCCCGATAGTCCGCGGCGTTGGCCGGGTCGATCGTCGCGAGCCGGTCGCCGACGGCGGTGGCCACCGACTTCGCGACAGCCACGTTATAGAAGACGTGCTCGTTGGGGGCGTGTTCGTCGCCGGCGTTGGGCAGGAATGAGAAGGCGTCGATGGGCTTGATCTTGGAATTGCGGGCCAGCACGTCCTCGACCCAGCCGTCGTAGCCGCCGCCGTTGTAGACGACCAGCGACGCCTCGCCGAGGGCGGCGGCGTCGGACGGGGTGGCCTGGTAGGTGTGCGGATCGACGGTGCCGCCGGACAGGATGGACTTGACGGTCGCGTGGTCGCCGGCGACGGCATGGACAACGCTGCCCCACACGTCGGTGGATGCCACGACGGTGATGGCGCCCGCGTGCGCTCCCGAGTCCGAAGTGCCCGAGCCCCCGCAGCCCGTCAGCGCGGTCGCGCCGATGGCGACGATCGACAGCCAACGCGTCACCCTGACAAGTGCCATCGTGTCCCATTTCGGTAATTCGCCGGTGCGATTCGATGCTGCGCGAGTCCAGCGTCATCTCGATACTAATGAAAATCGTTTCCATTAGGAAGTCGCCTGGTAGGGCGTGCGCCCGGCGGCGCGGTAGCGTCACCGAACGTGAGCCCCATATCGCGACGGCACGCAACCTTGGCGTCGCTGGCAGCCGAGCTCAAGGTTTCGCGCACCACCATCTCCAACGCCTTCAATCGCCCCGATCAGCTCTCGCACGACCTGCGCGAGCGGATCCTTGCGACGGCCAAGCGACTGGGCTACCCCGGACCGGATCCCGTCGCGCGATCGTTGCGCACCCGCAAGGCCGGCGCGGTGGGCTTGGTGATGGCCGAACCGCTGACCTACTTCTTCAGCGACCCGGCGGCGCGGGATTTCGTCGCGGGAGTGGCGCAGTCCTGCGAAGAGCTGGGGCAGGGGCTGCTGCTGGTCGCCGTGGGGCCCAGCCGGAGCCTGGAGGACGGCAGCGCCGCGGTCCTGGGCGCCGGAGTCGACGGCTTCGTGGTGTATTCGGTCTGCGACGACGACCCCTACCTGCAGGCGGTGCTGCAGCGGCGCCTGCCCGTCGTGGTGGTCGACCAGCCGAAAGGGCTCGCGGGGGTGTCGCGCGTCGGGATCGACGACCGGGCCGCGATGCGCGCGTTGGCCGACTACGTCCTGGGTCTGGGCCATCGCGAAATCGGGTTGCTGACCATGCGGCTGGGCCGGGATCGCCGCCAAGCCCTGGCGGACGCCGATCGGCTGCGGTCGCTGAAGTTCGACGTCCAGCGCGAACGCATCGTCGGCGTGTGGGACGCGATGACGGCCGCCGGTGTGGATCCCGATTCGCTGACCGTGGTGGAAAGCTACGAGCACCTACCCGAGTCCGGTGGCGAGGCCGCCAAGGTGGCGCTACAGGCGAATCCGCGCATCACCGCCCTGATGTGCACGGCGGACATCCTCGCGTTGTCTGCGATGGATTACCTTCGCGCACATGGCATTTACGTGCCCGGCCAGATGAGCGTCACCGGTTTCGACGGTGTGCCGGAGGCCATCAGCCGCGGCTTGACCACCGTCGCGCAGCCCAGCCTGCGCAAGGGGCAGCGGGCGGGCGAGCTGCTGTTGCAGCCGCCCCGGTCGGGGCTACCGGTCGTCGAACTGCTGGAAACCGAATTGATCCGGGGGCGCACCGCGGGGCCGCCCGGCTAGCTAGGAATTCTGGTCGCCGATCAGCAGCCGCACCGCCAGGTCCAGCCGCTTGCTCACGTCGGTGGCCGACGCCCGCCGGGTGAGCCACGCCAGCAGGTTCGACAACCAGACGTCCGAGATCACCCGGGCGATGTGGTACTGGTCCTCGGTCGGTTCGCCGTCGCTCATGGCGCGCGCGAACATCGAATCGATGAGCTTTTCGACCTGGTCGACCTCGCTGGCCGCCGACGCGTCGGCGAACACGTAGGCGCGAGTCATCGCCTCGGTCAGTAGCGGGTTGCGCTGCATCGCGCGATTGAGTTTGCCGACCATGAAGTTCAGCCGCTGGAACGGTGTGCCGCCGGCTACCGGGGAGCGGTCCGTTTTGGCGTCGATGCGGCTGAATTCCCGACCCAGCGCCGACACCAGCAGGTGCACCTTCGACGGGAAGTAGCGGTACAGCGTCCCTACCGCGACGTCGGCCCGATCGGCCACCGCACGCATCTGAACCGCCTCGTAGCCGCCCTTGGAGGCGATGGCCATGGTGGCGTCCAGGATGCGCTTGCGGCGCTCCCGTTGAGCCTCCGAGCCGAGTTCGGACTCGGCCAAAACCGCCACGTTCAGGACCTCACGAGGCTGCGAGTCAGAAGCGCGGCCGGAGTTGGTGTTCGCTGTCGACATCTGGCGCGTTGCTCCTTTTCCGGGCGGTCCGTCCGCAAACGATAACCAAGCCGAGCGTGAATTTCCCACCTCCGTCCGGCCAAGACAACGACCTGTCCTGCTGCAACGACATTCGACTTGACGGTCAACCGCTGGCACTATTAGAACACGTTCTAGTGCGCAATAGCGCCCCTTATCGTCACGATGTATTCACCGACCCGGAGGGCTTCAGGTGGTAGCGACCGTCACCGACGAACAGTTTGCGGCACGCGAGTTGGTGCGCGACTGGGCCCGCAACACGAACTCGGGGCCTGGTGGTACCTCGGCGATTCGCGAGGTCGAGCAGGGCTGGGAGTCCGGTGAGACCGACGCCTGGCGGCCGGTCTTCGCCCGTTTCGCCGACCTGGGAATCTTCGGCGTCGCCGTGCCCGAGGACGCCGGTGGCGCCGGCGGCAGCATCGGCGATCTATGCGCGATGGTGGAGGAGGCCGCCAAGGCGCTGGTCCCGGGGCCGATCGCCACCACGGCGCTGGCCACCCTGGTGGTCGACGATCCCGAATTGTTGGCCGCGCTCGCATCCGGCGAGCGGTTCGCCGGGCTCGCGCTCGAAGGTGACGTGCAGTTCGACGGCGGCTCGGCGTCAGGCACCCTCGATTTCGTGCTGGGCGCCACGGACGGCGCCGTGCTGCTGCTGCCCGCCGGCGGGCAGTGGGTGCTGGTCGACGCCGGGAGCGACGGCGTCCAGGTCGAGCCGTTGCGGGCCGCCGACTTCTCCCGGCCGCTGGCCCGGGTGGTCCTGACGTCGGCGCCGGCGACCGTGATCGGGGCGCCAGGGCGGCGGGTCGAGGAACTGGCCGCGACGGTGCTGGCCGCCGAGGCGGCGGGCGTGACCCGATGGTCGTTGGACACCGCGGTCGCCTACGCCAAGGTGCGTGAGCAATTCGGGAGGCCGATCGGCAGCTTCCAGGCCATCAAACACCTGTGCGCGGAGATGCTGTGCCGCGCCGAGCAGTCCGAGGTGGCCGCGGCCGACGCCGCCCGCGCCGCGGGCGATTCCGGCGATGCCGACCAGTTCTCCATCGCCGCCGCGCTGGCCGCCGGCGTCGGCATCACCGCGGCGAAGGCCAACGTCAAGGACTGCATCCAGGTCCTCGGCGGCATCGGCTGCACCTGGGAGCACGACGCGCATCTGTACCTGCGCCGGGCGCACTCCATCGGCAGGTACCTGGGCGGCGCCGAGCGCTGGTTGCGCCGCATCACGGCGCTCACGCAGGACGGCGTGCGACGCCGCCTTAGCGTCGATCTCACCGAGGTCGAGAGCCAGCGCGCCGAGATTGCCGCGGCCGTCGCCGAGATCGCCGCGCTGCCAGTCGAAAAGCGGCAGATCGCACTTGCCGAGGCGGGCCTGCAGGCGCCGCACTGGCCGAAGCCGTACGGGCGCGCCGCCTCCCCGGCCGAGCAGCTGCTGATCGATCAGGAGCTGGCCGCGGCCGGCGTCGAACGACCGGACCTGGTCATCGGCTGGTGGGCGGCGCCGACCATCCTCGAGCACGGCACCCCCGAACAGATCGAGCAGTTCGTGCCGGGCACGCTGCGCGGCGAATTCCTTTGGTGCCAACTGTTTTCCGAGCCGGGGGCCGGGTCAGACCTGGCGTCGCTGCGCACCAAGGCGGCGCGAGACGACTCGCAAGGCGGCTGGCTGCTGACCGGACAGAAGGTATGGACGTCCGCGGCGCACAAGGCTCGCTGGGGGGTGTGCCTGGCGCGCACCGATCCCGACGCCCCGAAACACAAAGGCATCACCTACTTCCTGGTCGACATGAAGTCCCCCGGCATCGAGATTCGACCCCTGCGGGAGATCACCGGCGACTCGCTGTTCAACGAGGTCTTTCTGGACAACGTGTTTGTGCCCGACGAGATGGTGGTCGGCACGGTCAACGACGGCTGGCGGCTGGCGCGGACCACGCTGGCCAACGAACGCGTCGCGATGGCCAACGGGACCGCGCTGGGCAACCCGATGGAGGAGCTGCTGACGCTGCTCGCGGCAAGGGATCTCGATGTCGCCGAGCAGGACCGCCTCGCCCGCCTGATCGTCCTGGCGCAGACGGGCGCGCTGCTCGACCAGCGCATCGCCCAGCTCGCCGTCGGCGGGCAGGACCCCGGCGCGCAATCCAGCGTGCGCAAGCTGATCGGTGTCCGCTACCGGCAGGCGCTGGCCGAATTCACGATGGACGTGGCCGAGGGGGGTGGGCTCGTCGACCGCCGGGCGGACGGCGACCGGGCTGTCTTCGACTTCCTCAACACCCGCTGCCTCACGATCGCCGGCGGCACCGAGCAGATCCTGCTCACGGTTGCCGCCGAGCGGCTCCTCGGCCTGCCCCGCTAGCAACATGTCGACCCGGTAAATCTGCAGACCTCTACTCGTACTTAGTTTGCGGATCAACAGTCTCGGCGGCGTGTCGGCCACTGATGCCACTATGTGCGCATGCAGATGGTGTTCATCGGCAGCGAGCGGTCGCGAGCGGATCAATGACGCGTTACGAACGCAGCGTTGGTGCCAGCCGATCTACCCCGGTGTGGACGCCCCAACGGGGCCACAACCCTAGGTGTCGCCGCGGGCCGGCGACCCGATGGAACCACCATCGTCCCGCCGAGCCGGTAATCCCGCAGGCCTTTACCCGCACTTTGCCTGCGGATTTGCCGGCTCGCGCCCCTAGGAGAACGTCGTGATCGCGCAGGTGCTCGGCGAGGTGACGTTGACGCCGGAGTAAACCACCTGAATGTGGGCGCAGGTGATGACGTTGCTGTCGGTCTTGGGCTGCCCCGTCTGCCAGCTGGTGGAGTCGATGCGGCCGGTCGTCTGGTACTTGTCGGGCGGGCCCTCGCCCAGGTAGATCGTGGTGATCTCGTCTTTGCCCATCGATTTCATGACCCGCTCGTACTGGCCGTCGGCGTGTGCGTCCAGGTAGGCCATCCGGTCCGACGACCGGATCTCGGTCGTCTGGCGCGCCCACAGGCCGGGCGGGAAGCCGGTCACACCGTCGGGCGTGCGCAGGTCGGCGCCCGCGGTGAAGTCGCAGTGGCCGTCGCTCTGGAAGCAGTTGAGGGTCACATGCGTCTCGAGCTGGTTGGGGCCGTCCAGCGGGAACAGGGTGGTCGCGGTGTTGCTGGCCGCCGTGCCGGTCGGCACCGGCGACACCATCAGCAGCGGTCCGACGACCGCAAACCCCGCGGCTAGCCGCTTCATCTGGCTCCCCTTACCGTTACCCGCGCACCGAGCAGACCTCGGGTTCGAACTTAACTCCGCGACTAATCGTCGTAGGTGACTTCTACCGAATCAGATTCCGGGTGAGATTGACAGGCCAAAATCAGGCCGTCGTCGAGATCCTCCTGCTCGAGGACGTCGTTGACCTCCATGTTGACCTTGCCTTTGCGTAGGGTGCAGGCACACGCGCCGCAGTGACCCTCGCGGCAGGAGAACGGCGCATCGAGGCCCTTGGCGAGCAAGACGTCGAGCAGCTTGGCGTTGCGCGGCCAGGAGATGGTGTGGGTTTCGCCGTCCAGCTCGACGATCGCGGTCGCCGGTGGCTCGTCGCCCTCGGCGGTGTCCTCGATCGTGATCGCGGCGAACGGATCGGAGTCCAGCGATTTGAACACCTCGATATGTATTTGCGCCGCAGGCACTTTGAGCGTCTCAAGGGCCTGGCGGCTGGCATCCATGAACGGCCCGGGGCCGCAGATGAAGGCATGCCGATCGGTGAACGGCGCGGCCAGCTTCGCCAGCGCGGTCGCCCCCGGCAGTCCTTGCACCGACTCCAGCCAGTGCACCACGGTCAGCCGGTCGGGGTATTTCGCCGACAACTCGCGCAGCGCGTCGGCGAAGATCACCGAGCGCTCGTCGCGGTTGGCGTAGACCAGCGTCACCTGCCCGCTGCCTTCGGCGAGCGCCGACTTGCAGATCGACAGCACGGGGGTGATCCCGCTGCCGGCGGCCAGCAGCAGGAAGTCGTCGTCGAGCGTCTTGGGCACGAAGGTCCCCGAGGGGGCCAGCACGTGGATCCGCATGCCCGCCTGGGCGTGGTCGCACAGCCAGTTCGACGCGTAGCCGTCGGCGGTGCGTTTGACGGTGACGGTCAGTGCGTCGTCGGTGAACGGCGAGCTGCACAGGGAGTAGCAACGCGCCACCGAGCCGGTGCGGTCGCTGGGGATGCGCAACGTCAGGAACTGGCCGGGCGCGTAACGCAGCCGTTCGGGCGGGATGTCGGGGTCGCCGGCGGCGTCCGGCACCGCGAACACCAGGGACCGCGCGTCGTCGGTCTCGTCGACGACCTCGGCGATCTGCAGTTCAAGGACGTGGTCGCCGAGCGGTTCGTCGGGAATCGCATCCGTCAAGACCGGCCCCTCCTTTCGTCACAACTAGAACATGTTATAGAAAACCCGATTCGTACCGCTACCAGCCGCAGGCATACCCTGCTCGACACAAATCGGAACGTGTTCTAGTCTCAGTGTTAAGTCCGCAGTCCAGGAGGCAAAGGTAAGTGACGTCCATTCAACAGCGTGACGCGCAGTCGGTGTTGGCTGGGATCGATGATCTGCTGCCGCAGATTGCCGAGCGCGCCCAGCTGACCGAGGATCTGCGCCGGCTACCCGACGAGACCGTCCAGCAGCTCGACGAGGTCGGGTTCTTCACCCTGCTGCAGCCCGCGCAATGGGGCGGCCTGCAGTGCGACCCAGCGCTGTTCTACGAGGCGGTGCGCCGGATCGCCAGCGCGTGCGGTTCGACCGGTTGGGTGAGCTCCATCATCGGGGTGCACAACTGGCACCTGGCGCTGTTCGACCAGCAGGCCCAGGAAGACGTCTGGGGCGAGGACCCCAGGACCCGCGTCTCGTCGTCGTACGCCCCGATGGGTGCCGGCGAGGCCGTCGACGGCGGCTACCTGGTCAACGGTTCGTGGAACTGGTCGTCCGGATGCGACCACGCCACGTGGGCGTTCCTCGGCGGGCCCGTCATCAAGGACGGTCGCCCCGTCGACTTCGGCAGCTTCCTCATTCCCATCAGCGATTACCGCATCGACGACGTGTGGCACGTGGTCGGGCTGAAGGGCACCGGCAGCAACACCGTCGTCGTCAAGGACGTCTTCGTGCCGCGGCACCGGTTCCTGTCCTACAAAGCGATGAACGACGGCACCGCGGGCGGCTACCAGACCAACACCGCACCGGTCTACAAGATGCCTTGGGGCACAATGCATCCCACCACAATCTCGGCGCCTATCGTCGGGATGGCCTACGGCGCCTACGACGCCCACGTCGAGCACCAGGGCAAGCGGGTGCGCGCCGCGTTCGCCGGGGAAAAGGCCAAGGACGACCCGTTTGCCAAGGTCCGCATCGCCGAGGCGGCCAGCGACATCGACGCCGCGTGGCGCCAGCTGAGCGGCAACGTCGCCGACGAGTACGCGCTGCTGGCGGCCGGCAAGGAGATCCCGTTCGAACTGCGCGCCCGGGCACGGCGCGACCAGGTTCGCGCCACCGGTCGCGCGATCGCCTCGATCGACCGGTTGTTCGAGGCGTCCGGCGCCACGGCGCTGGGCAATGATCAACCGGTGCAACGGTTCTGGCGCGACGCGCACGCCGGGCGGGTGCACGCGGCCAACGACCCCGAGCGGGCCTACCAGATCTTCGGGAACAACGAGTTCGGGCTGCCGCCCGGCGACACCATGGTCTAGCCGATGGCGGCAACCGATTCCAAGACCGAGGAACTGACATTCGAGTCCACCTCGCGCTTCGCGGAGGTGGAGGTGGACGGGCCGCTCAAGCTGCACTATCACGAGGCTGGGGTAGGCAACGAGCAGACGGTCGTGCTGTTGCACGGCGGCGGTCCGGGCGCGGCGAGCTGGACGAACTTCTCGCGCAACATCCCGGTGCTGGCGGAGCGGTTTCACGTGCTGGCGGTCGATCAGCCCGGCTACGGCCACTCCGACAAGCGCGCCGAACACGGGCAGTTCAACCACTACGCGGCCCGTGCGCTGGCGGGTCTTTTCGATCAGCTGGGCCTGGGACGCGTTCCGCTGGTGGGCAATTCGCTGGGCGGGGGCACCGCGGTGCGGTTCGCGCTCGACTACCCGGACAAGGCAGGCCGACTGGTGCTGATGGGACCCGGCGGGGTGAGCGTCAACCTGTTCGCCCCCGATCCGACCGAGGGCGTCAAGCGGCTGGGCAAGTTCTCGGCGGAGCCCACGCGCGAGAACCTCGAGGCGTTTCTGCGCGTCATGGTCTACGATCAGAAGCTCATCACGCCCGAGTTGATCGAGCAGCGTTTCGAGTTGGCGAGCACGCCCGAATCGCTGACCGCGACGCGGGCAATGGGAATGTCTTTTGCCGGAGCCGATTTCGAGCTCGGCATGATGTGGCGCGAGGTGCACCGGCTGCGCCAGCCGGTGCTGCTGATCTGGGGCCGCGAGGACCGGGTCAACCCGCTGGACGGCGCACTCGTCGCGTTGAAGACCATCCCGCGTGCGCAGTTGCACGTCTTCGGGCAGTGCGGGCACTGGGCGCAGGTGGAGAAGTTCGACGAGTTCAACAAGCTCACCATCGATTTCCTGGGAGGTGCACGATGAGCATTCGCTCGCTGGGCTACCTGCGCATCGAGGCCACCGACATGGCGGCCTGGCGCGAATTCGGCCTGAAGGTCCTTGGCATGATCGAGGGCAAAGGCGGCACCGAAGGTGCGCTATACCTGCGGATGGACGATTTCCCGGCCCGGCTGGTGATCGTCCCCGGCGAGCAGGACCGGCTCATCGAAGCGGGCTGGGAATGCGCGAACGCCGCTGGCCTGCAAGAGATCCGCAACCGGCTCGACATCGAGGGCACGCCCTACAAGGAGGCCACTGCGGCCGAACTGGCCGATCGCCGCGTCGACGAGATGATCCGGTTCTCCGACCCTTCCGGAAACTGCCTGGAGGTCTTCCACGGCGCGGCCCTCGAGCACCGCCGGGTCGTCAGCCCGTACGGGCACAAGTTCGTCACCTCCGAGCAGGGCCTGGGACACGTGGTGCTGACCACTCGCGACGACGCAGAGACGCTGCACTTCTACCGGGATGTGCTGGACTTCAAGTTACGTGACTCGATGCGGCTACCGCCGGAGCTGGTCGGCCGGCCCGCCGACGGTCCGCCGGCCTGGCTGCGGTTCCTGGGCTGCAACCCGCGCCACCACAGCCTCGCCTTCATGCCCGGCCAGACGCCTAGCGGCATCGTGCACCTGATGGTCGAGGTCGAGCAAGCCGACGACGTCGGGCTGTGCCTGGACCGGGCGCTACGCAAGAAGGTGCCCATGTCTGCGACGCTGGGCCGTCACGTCAACGACCTCATGCTGTCCTTCTACATAAAAACACCCGGTGGATTCGATGTCGAATTCGGTTGTGAGGGAAGGCAAGTGGAAGACGACGACTGGATCGCCCGGGAGAGCACGGCGGTCAGCCTGTGGGGCCACGACTTCAGCGTCGGCTTCAAAGCCTGATTTCGGGGCCGACCATGACTGCCGCCCCCATCGACCCGCGCGCGTTCCGCACGGTGCTGGGGCAGTTCTGCACCGGCATCACCATCATCACCACCGTGCACGACGGCGTGCCGGTCGGCTTCGCCTGCCAGTCGTTCGCGGCACTGTCGCTCGACCCACCGCTGGTGCTGTTCTGCCCGACCAAGGTGTCGCGGTCCTGGAAGGCCATCGAGTCCAGCGGCCGGTTCTGCGTCAACATGCTCACCGAAAGCCAGAAGCAGGTCTCGGCCCGCTTCGGTTCCAAGGAGCCGGACAAGTTTGCCGGAATCGATTGGCACGCATCCGAACTCGGTTCGCCCATTATCGATGGATCGCTCGCCCACATCGACTGCACGGTGGCATCCGTGCACGACGGCGGCGATCACTTCGTGGTGTTCGGCGCGGTCGAGTCGCTGTCGGAGGCCCCGAAGATCAAGCCGCGGCCGTTGCTGTTCTACCGTGGCGAATACACCGGCATCGAGCCGGACAAGACCACACCGGCCCAGTGGCGCGACGACCTGGAGGCCTTTCTCACCACCACGACGCAGGACACCTGGCTCTAGCGCGGCGTCCGTGCGCCGACGCGGTCAGTGCCGAACGTCCTCCGGGTGGGTCGCGGGGTCGGCGTGTTCGCGACTCCACACCGTGTCGTCGGTGATCTCGTCGGTGTCGGTGCCGTCACGACGTTGTTTCCCGCTCTTCGGGTCGATCTTGTCGGCATGGTCCCAGCGCTGTTGAAGTTGCTCGCGCGAGGCCGAGGCCTCGCTTTGATGCTCCGCGGCGCGCTCCTGCAGCCTGGCAGCCTCGGCAGCCTTGACCTCGGCCTCGGCCTGTGCGGCACGGGCTCTGGCGGCCGTCTCGTGAGCCAGCGCCTCCCTGCGGTCGACGTTGGCCGACTCCAACCTCGCCTGCTCGCGAATTTCCTCTGCCTGGCGGTGCCGCCGGCTTCGGGTCCGGTAGATCGCCGTGACCACGGCGACGATCAACAGAACTGCTGCCACTACCGTGATGACAATCCAAGTGCTGGTGCTCATGTGGGGCTCCCGTGTCCAAGTGGTTGCGCTGCGGCCGTATCCACTCGGAGTCCCCGTATTCGACAGCGATAAAACAACCGGGGAACCTGCCGCCTGCGTATGGGTCTCGCGGCAAAGCGACTGGGTAGTGCCCGGTGGCCCGCTGAGGGGTCGGGCCACCGGCACAAGTCCACACTAGGAATTCCCCGTATTAGACGTATATCAAACAAGCGCGGAGTATGCCACAGCACATGGCCGGATTGCCGGAATCAATGGCCGACGCCGCCGACCCCTGCTGACCGGCCGCACTAGCTGAAGTCGAGGGCTTCGACCGTCGCTACGGGACCCTCGTGCGTCGGCCGGTTGGCGCCGCCGATGCAGTACACCGTGTTGCCGACGGTTGCCACCACCGCACCGTGCCGCGGCGTCGGCATCGGCGGCAGCGTGCTCCATTTCCCGGCCGCGATGTCGTACATCTCGGCCACGTTCAGCACCGTCGCCGGTTCTTCGCCACCGAGCGCCACGATCCGGCCGTCGATGTAAGCGGCGCCGTAGCTGCCGCGCGGAGTCGGCATGCTGACTAGCGTGGCCCACGCCCCCGACGCCGGGTCGAATCGTTCGAGGGCTGCCGAGTTCCGGTCGGAGGAAAGCGATCTGCCCCCGATGGCGTAGACGTAGCTGCCGTCGGACACCGCGGTGAGGTGCTCGCGCGGCGTGGGCATGTCGGCGGCATCCTGCCACGAAGTCCCGTCGAAGACCTCGGTCTGCGGGACGAGCTGCTTGGCGTTCTGCCCGCCGACGACCACGAGCTTGTCGCCGACCACCGCGGCGGCCGGGGCCGCGCGGGCGTGGCCGAGGCTGGGCAACTCCACCCAGTTGGCACCGCGCAACGCGAACACCTTGTTGGATCCGTCGGCGATGTTGTCGCTTGTGCCGCCGAGGACGACCACCTCGCCCCGGTAGGTGGCCGCGGCCGCGTGGTGCAGCGGCATCGGCAGCGCGGGGCCCGGTTGCCAGACACCGGCCCGCGGCTCGTAACTCTCAACCGTGTTGAGCGCGGCGCCGTCTTGCAGTTCGCCCAGGATCCAGATCTTGTCCTGGAGAACGGCCGACGCCATCATCAGCCGCGGGGCAGGGGCATCGGGCAGCGAGCGCCATTGCGACGCCGGCTGGGTCCGGCGCGACGGCAGCTTGAGCACCTCGGCCGAGGTCACGACGTCAATGTCGTCGACGGTTGTCGACCCGCCGATCGCGTAGACCGACTGCTGCACCACGGCCACCGCCATGCCGTGTCGCGCGGTCGCCATGTCCGGCAACCCCGTCCAGGTCTTGGTCATCAGATCGTAGGTTGACGCGCTCTTGAGGACCTGCCCCGACGACACGCCCCCGAGTATCACCAGACGGCCGTCGGCGATCGTCGCGCCGAGGTCACTGCGCGCTTTTGGCAGGGCGGGCAACGACATCCACGTCTTGGCCGCTGGGTCGTAGGCCTCGACCGTCGGAAGGTCGCTCCCGTTGGTTCCGCCGACCGCATACACGAGCTTTCCGTCCGACGCCGCGGCCAGCATCTGCCGAGGAGTCGGTATCGGCGCGCCGGGCGTCCAGGAGTTGCCGTCGAACACCTCGGTGGTGTTCAGCAGCGCGCCGTTGGCGTCGACGCCGCCCGTGACGACGATGCGGTCTCCCAGCACCGCGGCCGCAGCCGCCGCTCGGGGCTGCAACAGGTGCGGCAGCTCCACCAGTGCCCGTTGACGACCCGCCAAACCTGATCTGCTGCAACGTTTTTACCGCCCTCACTCATCCATCCGCCGAGCACAACCGCGTTGCCCTGCCAGGTGACCGCCATCGCGTGCGAAACCGCCACCGGCAGATCGTCGCTGCGCTTCCACTCGTCGACGGCTGGGTCGTAGCCCTCGTCCCGGGCCGTGACGGTGCCGTCGCTGCGGATCCCGCCGAATAGCCAGATGGTGCCGTCGACTTTGGCGGAAGCCACGGCGTAGCGCGCGACGCGGGCCTCGGTGATCGGCCGCCATTGGGTGGCCGCCGGCGCCGGTTGTGCAGCGCCCACGGTGGTCGGATGCTTGGCCGTGGTCGGCGGAAGCGTGACGACGACGATGCCGGCGACGAGGGCGGCGACCAGCACCGCCGACCCGGCCGGCAACCCGATGCGGACGCGCTTTCTTCCCGGCTGGCCGAACCACGCGGTGGCCCGCGCCCGCAGCGGCGGCTTCACGCCGGGAGGGCCGGCGGGCGCGCTGGTCGGCGTCGCCGACGGCTCGGCATCCGGTTCCGCGTCGTCTGATTGCACTTCGTCGTGGATGGCGCGCAGCACGCTGGCCGCCTCCGAAAACTCGCGCTGAATGGCGGATTCCGACGGCGCCGAAGTTGTCGGCGCCGGGGCGGGATGGCGAACGCGGGTGTCGGGAGCCGTCGACGGTGCTTCCCCCGCACCGGGCCCGCCCGCGGTGAGCCCGGCCAATTGCGAGATCTCCGCGGCCGCCGCGCGCACCGAATGACGACCGGAGTCGGTGATCGCCATCGCGTCGGGCTGTAAGCCGTTGCTGCGCTGTGCGGCCTGAAACTCGCGGCCCAACTCGGCCGCCGACATGGGCCGCTCCGCGGGATCAAGCAACATCGCGGCTTCGACCGCCGAGCACACCGCGTCGGGGATCCCGAGGGGACGCAGGTCGGGAATCGGGGTGGTGCTGATGCGCAGGTATTGGGCGACGAGGTCTTCGCTCGTCTGACGCTCGTAGGCGGCGCTCCCGGCGATCAGCGTGTAGACAGTGGCGCCCAGTGAATAGATGTCGGAGGCCACCGTCGCGGGATTGCCCGCCAACGTCTCCGCGGCGTGTAGTCGATTGTGCCGGAGAAGAACCCGCTTGTCGTCTCGTAGCCGCCCTGAATGCGTGCGATCCCGAAATCGGCCAGTTGCGGTTCGCTATAATCGCTGACGAGCACGTTGGCGGGTTTGATGTCGCGATGCAAAATGCCTGTCCGATGGGCGGTTTCCAGGGCGCCGCAGAGCTTCACGCCGATGCGCATGGCCTCCGGCCAGGGGATCGGCCCTTCGCGACGCAGTCGGACGGCCAGGGAATCCTCTGCGCAGTAAGGCATTACGATGTATGGCCGGCCACTGGGGGTGATCCCGACCCGCAAGATGTTGAGAATGTTCGGATGCCCGGACAGGCCGCCCATCGCGTAGCCCTCGCGCAGGAAACGCTCCCTGCTCTCGTCGTCGAAATGCGACGGCAGCACCTTGATCGCGACATTGCGGCCCAGCGCGGTTTCGAAACAGCGGAAGACGACCCCGGCGCCACCCCTACCTACCTGGCGCGCGTTCTCGAATCCGGCGGCGGCGAGCTCCGCGGCGAGTTCGATGAGCGCAGACGCCGGATCCTTGGTGTTGGGTGCTTCGGTCACGTGGCCCCCGACTTCGTGCGTAAGAGCTACTCGCGACTGGAGCCTAACCAAACAAGCCTCGCCGCGCGCTGCGGGCGAAGATCATCGCCGATGTCGGATCTACGCCAAAGATGTTCTGACGCCAGGGGTTTCCTGCGGGTTAACCTCCGGGCCAGAATGGGTCTATGACACTGGACTGCAACGGGTACTTCGAGCGCATCAACTATGGTGGCGTTGCCCGGCCGACGCTCGAAGTGCTGCAGGATCTCATGACCGCTCACACCCGCACCATCCCGTTCGAGAACCTGGATCCGCTGCTGGGCGTGCCGGTCGACGACCTGAGTCCAGAGGCCCTGACGACAAGCTGGTATACCGGCGCCGCGGCGGCTACTGCTACGAGCAGAACGGGCTGCTGGGTTACGCGCTGACCGAGATCGGCTTTCGGGTGCGGCGGTTGGCCGGCCGTGTGATCTGGATGGCGCCACCCGGCGCGCCGCTGCTCGCCCAGACCCACACGGTGTTGGCGGTGACGTTCCCCGGCTCCCAGGGGCCCTATCTCGTCGACGTCGGCTTCGGCGGCTAGACTCTGACCTCGCTCATTCGCTTCGAAACGGGCAATGTCCAGCAGACCACGCACGAGCCGTACCGCTTGGACGACCGCGGCGACGGGTTGGTGTTACTGGCCCAGATCGCCGGGGAGTGGCAGCCGCTCTACGAGTTCACCACGCGAACCCACCCGGATATCGATCTGAAGACGGGCAGCTGGTTCGTCTCGACGCACCCCTCGTCGCATTTCGTCACCGGCCTGATGGTCGCGCTGGTCACTGACGACGGCCGGTACAACCTGGCCGGCCGTGAACTCACCATCCACCGCCAGGGCGGCTCCGAAAAGATCCTGCTCCCCGATGCCGCGGCCGTCGTCGAGCAATTGCACGACCGATTCGGGATCAACATCGACGATGTCGGCGAACGCGGCCGACTGGAATCCCGCATCGACGGCATTACCGACGCCAATAACCAGTGCAATCCCAACCCGCTTCAATTCCGACGGCGCGCACACCCGAGGCGCGTGCGGAAACGACCGGGTCAGGGCGGGTTTACGCGGGTAGACGTAGGCAACCATTTCATCGCAAATCGGTGACATTCTCCTGACAGTGATCCCGGTCATAGGGGAACGGATAGGTAAATAACGAACACGTCTACTAGCCTGTCCTACCGTGACTCGGGATCACTGGCTGAACAACTATGCGCCCACCTCGGGCGACGCCGACCCCAACACCCCCGCTGGCAGAACGATCGAGGTACCCGAGGGCCTGACGCTGACCTCGTATTTCGACCGGCATCGCGCCGAACACGGCGACCACCCGGCCTACCGTTTCCTGGACTACTCGCACGAACCCGACGGCCGGCCGGTGGTCCTGAGCTGGAACGAGCTGTGGGTACGGGTCTGTGCTATCGGCGCTCGCCTGCAGCAAGTCACCCAGCCCGGGGAGCGCGTGGCGATCCTGGCGCCCCAGGGACTCGATTATGTGGCGGCGTTCTTCGGCTCCGTCTACGCGGGCAACATCGCCGTTCCGCTGTTCGCGCCGGCCATGTCGGGCCACGCTGAGCGGCTGGCCGCGGTGCTGGCCGACGCCCGGCCGGCTGCCGTGTTGACGACGACTGCCGCCGCCGAGTCGGTTCGGACGTTCCTGCGGACGCTGGCGCCGGCCGAGCGGCCGCGAATGATCGCGGTGGACGCGCTTCCGGACACGCTCGGATCGATGTTCATCGGGGCGTCCGTCGACACCGATGACATCGCCTACCTGCAGTACACGTCGGGCTCGACGCGTTTGCCGGCCGGGGTGGAGATCACCCATCGGTCCGTCTACACCAACGCGATGCAAATGGTCCTGACCGGCGGGCTGGACGTCGACGTCCGCACCGTGAGCTGGCTGCCGCTGTATCACGACATGGGCCTGATGATGATCATGTTCACCGCGTTCTTCGGGGCCCACGTCACGCTGATGGACCCGATGGCATTCCTGCGCCGGCCCTATCGGTGGATCAAACAACTGGGCATCGAGTCCGCCTACGGCCGCACCTTTGCGGCCGCGCCGAACTTTGCCTTCGAGCTGACCTCGGAGCGCGGGTTGCCACCGGCGGGCGAGACCCTCAACCTCAGCAACGTCGTTTGCATCCTCAACGGGTCCGAGCCGGTCACGATGTCGGCGATTCAGAAGTTCACCAATGCGTTCGCGCCCTACGGTCTGCCGGCCAACGCGGTCAAGCCCTCCTACGGGATGGCGGAGGCGACACTCTCGGTGGCCAGCATTTCCCTGGACGCGGCAGCCGGCGAGGTCTTCATGCACCGCGAGCAGCTCGCCGCCGGCCGCGCGGTGATCGTCGCGCCCGACGACCCGGATGCGGTGTCCCAGGTGTCGTGCGGGCAGCCGATCCCGGACCAATGGCTGGTGATCACCGACCCCGACGGCGCCGAGGTGCCCGACGGCACCGTCGGCGAAATCTGGCTGCATGGCGTCAACATCGGCCGCGGCTACTTCGGCCGCGAGGACGAGACGAGACGGGTGTTCGGCAACAAGCTGCAGTCCCGGCTCGACAAGGGCAGCCACGCCGAGGGCGTGGCCGACAACGGATTTTGGTTGGCGACCGGTGATCTCGGGGTGTACCTGGACGGCGAGTTGTACCTAACGGGCCGGAGCAAGGATCTGATCATCATCGACGGGCGCAACCACTACCCGTTCGACGTCGAGACGACGGTGAGCAACGCCTCACCGGCCATCCGCACCGGCTATGTCGCGGCGTTCTCCGTCCCGGCGGACGCGCTCGGGTCGTCGGAGTCGGGCTCGGGCGAGCAGCTAGTCGTCGTCGCCGAACGTGCGGCGGGCGCGGGCCGTACCGAGCCGGCAGTGGTCGCCGACGCCGTGCGGGCGGCGATCTCGCGCAATCACCAGGTCCGGTTGGCCGACCTGCGGCTGGTGGCCGCCGGCACCATCCCGCGCACCACGAGCGGCAAACTCGCCCGCAACGCCTGCCGGGCCGAATACCTTGCGGGGAAGTTCAACCGCTGACCGACAGCCACGGTCCGATGCGGCGCACAGCCTCTTCGATGTCGCCGGTCGGTCCGGCGAACGACAACCGGACGAACCTGTTGCCCTGCGTGATGTCGAAATCGACGCCAGGAGCGATCGCAACACCGGTGTCGGCCAACAACTTCGAGCAGAAGGCCATCGAGTCGTCCGTGAACTGCGAAACGTCGGCGTAGACGTAGAAGGCGCCGTCGGTCGGTGCCAGCCGGTCCACGCCGATGCGGCGCAGCCCGTCGAGCAGCAGCGATCGGTTGACCGCGTAGTGGTGCAGATTGCCGTCGGCCTCGGCCGTGGCCTGCGGCGTAAACGCCGCTACCGCCGCGATTTGCGACAGTACCGGCGGGCAGATGGTGAAATTACCCGTCAGGCAGTCCACGGCCCGGCGCAGCTCCGCCGGCACCAGCAACCAGCCCAACCGCCAGCCGGTCATGGCGTAATACTTCGAAAAGCTGTTGACCACCACTGCGTTTCGCGATGTCTGCCAGGCGCAGCTGGTCGGCGGCGCGCCCTCGTAGACCAGGCCGTGGTAAACCTCGTCGCTGATCAGCCGCACTCCGGCGCCGTCACACCACGCCGCGATGGCCGCCAGCTCCGCCGCCGGTATTACCGTCCCGGTGGGGTTGGCCGGGCTCGCGACGATCACGCCGCGCACCGGCGGGTCGAGTTCGGCCAGCATCTGTGCGGTAGGCTGGAAGCGGGTGTTCGGGCCGCACGGCAGTTCGACCACCTCACAACCCAACGCCGACAAGATGTTTCGATAACACGGATAGCCGGGGCTGGCCAGCGCCACCCGATCACCGACGTCGAAGCACGCCAGGAACGCGAGCAGAAACCCGCCGGACGAACCAGTGGTGATCACCACGGCATCGGCCTCGACGTCGATGCCGTGCAGCCGTTGGTAGTTGGCCGCGATCGCGGCACGCAGTTCGGGAACGCCCAACGCCACGGTGTAGCCCAGCTGATTGGTCTGCAGGGCCGCGGCCGCCGCCGCACGCACCGGCTCGGGTGCCCCCACACTGGGCTGACCCGCCGAGAGGTTCACCAGGTCGCCGTGACTGCGCTGGCGCTCCGCGGCCGCCAGCCAGACGTCCATCACATGGAAGGGCGGGATGCCGGCACGTAGTGCGACGGAGCCGTTCACGGCGTCTGGAGCACCTCAGATTCGAGTTGGCGCAACAGTTCTCGCGTGGATCCCAACAGGTGTGCACTGCCGTGTGCGCGTTTGAAGTACAGGTGCATATCGTGTTCCCAGGTGATCGCAATGCCGCCGTGCAGCTGGATGCCCTCGCCGGCCACATTACACAGCGCCTCGGTGGCGGCCAGCCGCGCGGTTGCCGCGCTGGCCGGTGTGGGGTCGTCGCACGCATCGGCGACCACGGCCCGCGCCGCGGAGACCGCGACATAAAGGTCGGCCATCCGGTGTTTGAGGGCCTGGAAGCTGCCGATCGGGCGGCCGAACTGCACGCGGCTCTTCGCGTACTCGACGGTGAGCTCCAGGCAGCGCTCGGCGGCGCCGATCTGCTCTGCTGCCAACAGGATTGCCGCGATGTCGGCCAGGCCCGGGTCGCGTCCCAACGCCACGCCGTCCTCGGACCGCACGCGGGCCAACCGGCGGGTGGGGTCCATGGTGACGACCGGCTCGGCGGTGAAGCGGGTCCACCTGCTCAGCCGACCGTCGGTCGCGGCGATGACCACGTCGGCGATATCACCGTTGACCACATAGTCGGCGTCGAGCACCAGCGCCCCGATCGATCCGCCCTCGGCCAGGGCCTCCAGCGTCTCGGCGTCCGGCTCGCCGGCGGCCAGCAGCGCCAGCTCGGCCAGCGTGGTGCCCAGCAGCGGGGAGGGCACCAGGGCGCGACCCAGTTCTTGCAAAACCGTTGCGGCATCGGCAAGTTCGCCACCGGCGCCGCCCAACTCCTCGGGGATCACCAACGCCGCGGCGCCGACCTGTTCGCACAGCAGCTGCCACAGCGACTCGTCGTAGCCCTTGTCGGACTCCATCGCCGAGCGCACTGCCGCCGGGCCGGCGTGCTTGGCGACCAGGGCGGCGACGGTGTCGCGCAGCAGCTCGCGCTCTTCAGTCATTTGCGCCACTCCGCTTCATCGCTGCGTGCTGGCTGCGTTCCCTCGCCGGCGCACGTCATAGGGCCTCCAGCACTCTGCGTCGATGGCCCTCCGGCGTACCCCAGGCCGAACGCAACGCTTGCACCCGGAGCAGCGTGAGGGACAAATCATGTTCCTGGGTAAAACCGATGGCACCGTGGGTTTGCAACGACGAACGGGCCGCGAGTAGCCCGGCTTCGGACGCCGCCGCCTTGGCCGCGCTGACGTCGCGCGGTTGGAGCGACAGCGCGGCGCCGTACACCAGCGGGCGGGCCAGTTCGATCGCGATATGCACGTCGGCCAGCTTGTGCTTGATGGCCTGGTACGAGCCGATGGCCCGGCCGAACTGAGTGCGTTGCTTGGCGTACTCGACGGAATCGTGCAGCAGCGCCTCCGCGGCGCCGATCAGCTGCGCGGCGGTGGCCAGTGCGCCGAACTCGTAGGCGCGCTTGGTATCCGCGGGCCAAGCGGCACCGGTTGCCGTCACGTCGTAGAGCCGGCGGCTGGGGTCGACGGAACGGAAGCATTCGCCGGCGGTCGCTTCGCTGACGCCGCCATCGGTGGCCAGCAACACCAGGCCGGCCGCCTCGGCGTCAACCGCACGCGGTGCGTCGGGCGGCTGTGCGACGGTGACGATCAGCTCACCGGAGGCCAGCTGCGCACTGCGCTCGTCGTCGGCGAGCAAAACCGGAGCGACCGCGATCGATTCGGCAACCGGGCCGGGCACGCACCAGCGGCCGAGGCGTTCGAGCGCGACCACCAGGTCCACCGGTTCGGCGTCGATGCCGTCGAATTTCTCCGGCACGGCCAGCGCGGGGACGCCGAGGTTGGCCAGCTGTTCCCACACCTTGCGGCCGGACGCGATGTCGCCGTCGGCCCACGCGCGGATCGTGGTCGGCAGGTCCGCCGCACCCAGTGCCGCGTCGATGCTGGCGGCGAAGTCGCGCTGTTGTTCGTCGAGTGCAAACTTCATTTCTTGCTCCCGGCCTTTTCGCGCGGCAGACCCAGCAGCCGCTCGGAGATGATATTTCGCTGAATCTCGTTGGTACCCGCGTAGATCGGGCCCCCCAACGCGAACAGCAGGCCCTCGGTCCACGGCCCGGCGAGCTCGCCGTCGGCGCCGCGGATGTCCAGCGCTGTCTGATGGATCGCCACGTCGAGGTCGGACCAGAACACCTTGGTCACCGACGACTCGGCGCCCAGCTCACCGCCGGCGGCCAGCCGTGTCACGGTGGCGAGGGTATGCAGCCGGTAGGCCTGCGCCTTGATCCAGGCGTCGGCGACCCGGTCGGCAAACTCGACCGGCGAGCCGTTGTCCTTCCATAGCGCCCCCAGCCGCTCGGCGGCCGCCAGAAAGCGTGCCGGGCTGCGCAGCGACATGCCGCGTTCGTTGCTCGACGTGCTCATGGCCGCCCGCCAGCCGTCGTTCGGCGTGCCGATAACGTCCTGGTCGGGCACGAAGACGTCGTCGAGGAAGATCTCGCCGAACCCGGTGTCGCCGCCCAGCTGGACGATGGGCCGCACCGTGATGCCCGCGGCTTTCAGGTCGAACATGAAGTACGTCAGCCCGTTGTGCCGCTCGGCCGATGGGTCGGATCGGAACAGCCCGAACGCCATTTCGGCGAACGGCGCCCGCGAACTCCAGATCTTCTGGCCGTTGAGCAGCCAGCCGCCGTTGGTCTGGGTGGCGGTGGACCGCAGCGACGCCAGGTCGCTGCCGGATTCCGGCTCCGACCATGCTTGGGCCCAGATCTGTTCGCCGCTGGCCATTTTCGGCAGAATCCGGTCGCGCTGTTCGGCGGTGCCGTGCGCGAACAGCGTGGGCCCCAGCATCGAGGTGCCGTTGGCGCTGGCCCGGCCCGGGGCCCCGGCGCGGAAGTACTCCTCTTCGAACACCACCCAATGCAGCAGCGGGGCGTCACGACCGCCGTACTTCTTCGGCCAGGTGATCACCGAGAGTCCGGCGTCGAACAGCACCCGGTCCCAATGCCTGTGCTGCGCAAAGCCTTCCGCATTGTCGTAGGACTTCGTCGGGATCGACTCGGCGTTGGCCGACAGGAAGTCCCGCACCTCGGCTGCAAATGCCAGTGTTTCTTCGTCCAGTTCCAGATCCAATTCAGGCCAACTCTCGCAATTGTGGTTTGAGCACCTTGCCGCCCGCATTGCGCGGCAACTCGTCGACGAACCGCACCGAGCGCGGTGCCTTGAAGTTCGCCAGATGTTCACGGGTGTAGGCGATCACCGACTGCTCGTCGAGGGTCGCGCCGGGCAGCAGCACCACGAAGGCGCGGCCCACCTCGCCGAGTCGTTCGTCGGGGACCCCGATCACGGCGGCGTCTGCTACCCCGTCCAGGCGCGCGAGTACCTGCTCGATCTCGGCCGGGTAGACGTTGAAGCCGCCGCAGATGTACATGTCCTTGAGCCGGTCGGTGATGCGCAGATTGCCGGCCTCGTCGACCCATCCGATGTCGCCGGTGTGCAGCCAGCCGTCGGCGTCGATGGCCGCGGCCGTTGCGGCGGGGTCGTCCAGGTAGCCCAGCATCACGTTCGGCCCGCGCAGCAGCACTTCGCCCGATTCCCCGGGAGCACTTGACTCGATACGCAATTCGAAATCCGCGAACGGTCGCCCGCAGGTGGTTGCGACCGTCACCGCGTCGTCGTCGGCGCGACACGACGTGCCCATGCCGTTGGCCTCGGTCAGGCCGTAGGCGGTCAGCACGATGTCGATGTCGAGCTCGGATTGCATTCGCTCCACCAACACCACCGGCACGGTCGCCGCGCCCGTCACCGCGAAGCGCAGCGAGCTCAGGTCGTAGTCACGGCGCGCCGGATGGTCGAGCAGCATCTGGTAAATCGTTGGCGGCCCGGGTAATACGGTGATTCGATGCTCCTCGATGGCCTGCAGCGTGCGCAGCGGGTCGAACGTCAGGTGCGGAATCAGCGTCGCGCCGGTCTGCAGGCAGGCAAGAATGCCCGCCTTGTAACCGAAGTTGTGGAAGAACGGGTTGATGCACAAGTAGCGGTCGTCGCTGCTGATCTTGCCGTTGGCAGCCCAGGACGCCGACGCTGCCAGCGATTGCCGGTGCGCGCAGAGCACTCCCTTGCTACGACCGGTGGTGCCGGAGGTGAACAGGATGTCGCTGAGGTCGTCGGGCGAGACCGCCGCGGCGCGGGCCTCCACCGCATCGAGATGGGTGCCGCGGGCGATGAACTCGTCCCAGGTGCCTCGTACCGGATCGTCGGCCTCGATCGGTATCCGCACGATGTGCCGCAGCGCCGGCAGCGCGGTGCGGTCGAGGTCCGCGACGCGGTCGTGGCCGAGGAACTGACCCATCGCGAACAGCACGGGCGCAGCGGTGCGCGCCAGGATGTCGCCGGCCTCGGATGCCGTGTAGCGGGTGTTCAGCGGGACCATCGCGGCCCCGGCGTGGTGGATCGCCAGGCAGGCCACGACCCAGTGCCAGGTGTTGGGCGACCAGATGGCGACCCGGTCGCCGGCTCGGACGCCGAGCGCGATCAGCGCGGCCGCCGCGCGGTGCACCTCGTCGCGCAGCGTGGCCGCGGTGAAGGAGCGATCGCCGGTCAGCAGGGCGTCGTGGTCGGGCAGTTGGAGCGCGAGACGATCCAGCGCCGCCGGCACGGTGCGCGGATCGTTGGTCATCGGCGACATTCCTCCATCTGATTGCCCGCCTCCTTCTCACGCCGCTGCGCGGCGCGCATCGTCGGCCGAGCCCATCTGATTGCCCGCCTCCTTCTCACGCCGCTGCGCGGCGCGCATCGTCGGCCGGGCCCAGCTTGATTGCTCGATTCCTCCTCACGCCGCCTGCAGCGGCGCGCATCGTCACCGAGCTACAAAGCAAGTGCTTGGTAGGTTAGCCTACAGGGCATGCAGGACGTCGAGGAGTTCCGGGCGGAGGTCCGCAGTTGGCTCGCCGACAATCTGGTCGGTGAATACGCAGCTCTGAAGGGCCTCGGCGGGCCCGGTCGCGAACACGAGGCATTCGAAGAACGCCGCGCATGGAACCAGCATCTCGCCAAGGCCGGACTGACCTGCCTGGGGTGGCCGGTTGAGCACGGCGGTCGCGGCCTGTCCACGGCGCACCGGGTGGCCTTCTACGAGGAGTACGCCCGGGCCAACGCGCCGGACAAGGTCAACCACTTCGGCGAGGAGCTGCTGGGCCCGACGCTGATCGCGTTCGGGACGCCCGAACAGCAGCAGCGGTTCCTACCGCGCATCCTCGACGTCACCGAGCTGTGGAGCCAGGGATACTCGGAGCCGGGCGCCGGCAGCGACCTGGCCAACGTGGCGACCACGGCCGAACTCGACGGCGACCAATGGGTGATCAATGGCCAGAAGGTGTGGACGTCGCTGGCGCACTGGGCGCAGTGGTGCTTTGTGGTTGCGCGCACCGAAAAGGGCTCCAAGCGGCACGCCGGGCTGTCATATCTGCTGGTCCCGCTGGATCAGCCGGGCGTGGAGATCCGCCCGATCATCCAGCTGACCGGCGACTCGGAATTCAACGAGGTCTTCTTCGACGATGCCCGCACGGAGGCTCACCTGGTGGTCGGCGAGCCCGGCGACGGCTGGCGAGTCGCTATGGGAACGCTCACGTTCGAGCGCGGGGTGTCGACGCTCGGGCAGCAGATCCGTTACGCCCGTGAGCTTTCCAACCTGGCCGAGGTCGCGCAGCGCACCGGCGCCGCCGACGATCCGTTCATCCGGGAGCGGTTGACCCGGGCCTGGACTGGCCTGCGGGCCATGCGCAGCTACGCCCTGGCCACCATGGACGTCGAGCAGCCCGGACAGGACAACGTGTCGAAGTTGTTGTGGGCCAACTGGCATCGCGCTCTGGGTGAGTTGGCGATGGACGTCATCGGCAAGCCGGGACTGACACTGCCCGACGGCGAGTTCGACGAGTGGCAACGCCTGTTTCTGTTCACCCGCGCCGACACCATCTACGGCGGGTCCAACGAGATCCAGCGCAACATCATCGCCGAGCGGGTGCTCGGCTTACCTCGAGAGGTGAAGGGATGAGTCTGTCCAAGGCTCCGAAAGAGATTGCCGGACATGGACTTCTGCAGGGCAAGGTGGTAGTCGTCACCGCGGCCGCCGGCACCGGCATCGGCGCGGCGACAGCGCGTCGGGCACTGGTCGAAGGAGCCGACGTGGTGATCTCCGACCATCACGAACGACGGCTAGGGGAGACCGCCGTGGAACTGGCCGCGCTGGGCCTCGGCCGCGTCGAATCAGTGCTGTGCGACGTGACCGCGACCGCCCAGGTCGACGCGCTGATCGATTCGACCACCGCCCGGATGGGCCGGCTGGACGTGCTGATCAACAACGCCGGACTCGGTGGCCAGACCCCCGTCGTCGACATGACCGACGAGGAGTGGGACCGCGTCGTGAATGTGACGCTGACGTCGGTGTTGCGTGCCACCCGTGCGGCGCTGCGCTACTTCCGCGCGGCACCACACGGCGGGGTCATCGTCAACAATGCCAGCGTGCTGGGCTGGCGAGCCCAGCACTCGCAGTCGCACTATGCTGCCGCCAAGGCCGGCGTGATGGCGTTGACCCGTTGCAGCGCAATAGAAGCCGCAGAGTACGGGGTGCGCATCAACGCGGTCTCGCCGAGCATCGCCCGCCACAAGTTCCTGGAGAAGACGTCGTCGTCCGAATTGCTGGACCGGCTGTCGGCGGGCGAGGCGTTCGGGCGAGCCGCCGAGCCGTGGGAAGTCGCGGCCACCATCGCATTCTTGGCCAGCGAGTACTCCAGCTACCTCACCGGCGAAGTGATCTCGGTCTCCAGCCAGCACCCGTGATCTCCACTGGCCAAGCAAGCGCTTGGTTGATACTCTGATCGGGTGGATCGAGTGACCGGTCAGGCCAACAGCCGACGAGACGAGCTGCTCGAGCTCGCCGCGTCGATGTTCGCCGAGCGCGGGTTGCGCGCCACCACCGTGCGCGACATCGCCGACGGCGCTGGCATTCTGTCCGGCAGCCTGTACCACCACTTCGCGTCCAAAGAGGAGATGGTCGACGAGCTGCTGCGCGGTTTCCTCGACTGGCTCTTCGCCCGCTACAACGAGATCATCGACAGCGAGTCCAATCCGCTGGAGCGACTCAAGGGGCTGTTCATGGCCTCGTTCGAGGCGATCGAGGATCGGCACGCGCAGGTCGTCATCTACCAGGACGAGGCCCAGCGACTGCTCTCCCAACCGCGGTTCTCCTACATCGAGGATATGAATCGGCAACAACGCAAGATGTGGGTCGAGTTGCTGAATCAGGGCGTCGACGATGGCTGCTTCCGGCCCGACCTCGACGTCGACCTTGTCTACCGGTTCATCCGCGACACCACCTGGGTGTCGGTGCGCTGGTATCGACCCGGCGGCCCGCTCACCGCGAAGCAGGTCGGTGAGCAATACCTCGCCATCGTGCTTGGCGGAATTACCAAAGAAGGAGTCTGAAGATGGCTGAGGCGTATGTCGTTGACGCTGTGCGTACCGCGGTTGGCAAACGCAATGGAGCACTGGCCGGGATCCATCCGGTCGACCTCGGTGCTTATGCGTGGCGCGGGCTGCTCGACCGGGTCGACATCGATCCCGCCGCTGTCGAAGACGTGATCGCCGGTTGCGTGGATGCCATTGGGGGACAGGCGGGTAACGTCGCCCGCCTGTCGTGGTTGGCCGCGGGCTACCCCGAAGAGGTCCCCGGTGTCACGGTGGACCGGCAGTGTGGCTCCAGTCAGCAGGCGATTTCCTTTGGTGCACAGGCGATCCTGTCCGGAACGGCCGACGTCATCGTGGCTGGCGGCATGCAGAACATGAGTTGGATCCCCATTTCGTCGGCGATGACGGTGGGCGAGCAGTTCGGTTTCACCTCGCCCACCAACGAATCCAAACAGTGGCTGCACCGCTACGGCGACCAGGAGATCTCGCAGTTCCGCGGCTCGGAGTTGATCGCCGAGAAGTGGAACATCTCGCGCGAGGAGATGGAGCGCTACGCGCTGGCCAGTCACGAGCGCGCATTCGCGGCGATTCGCGGCGGCCACTTCGACAACGAAATCATCACCGTGGAAACCGAATCCGGGCCGTTCCGCGTCGACGAGGGTCCGCGTGAGTCGTCGCTGGAGAAGATGGCCGGCCTCAAGACGCTGGTCGACGGCGGCCGGCTGACCGCGGCGATGGCCAGCCAGATCTCCGACGGCGCCAGCGCAGTGCTGCTGGCCTCCGAGCAGGCTGTCAAGGACCACAACCTGACGCCGCGGGCCCGCATTCACCACATCAGCGCCCGCGCCGCCGACCCGGTGTTCATGCTCACCGGGCCCATCCCCGCCACCCGCTACGCGCTGGAGAAGACCGGCCTGTCGATCGATGAGATCGACACCGTGGAGATCAACGAGGCGTTCGCCCCCGTCGTCATCTCCTGGCTCAAGGAGATCAAGGCCGACCCCGAGAGGGTCAACCCCAACGGCGGCGCGATCGCCCTGGGCCACCCGCTGGGCGCCACCGGCGCCAAGCTGTTCACGACGATGCTCAACGAGCTCGAGCGCATCGGCGGTCGCTACGGTCTGCAGACGATGTGCGAGGGCGGCGGCACGGCCAACGTCACGATCATCGAACGGCTGTAATTCTTTTCACCGAGCGTGAGTGCCCGAACGTCGGCAGACCCCACGACGCGTACGACTACGCATGCTCGGTGGATCCGCGGGCGAGTCCCCGGTGGTAATGCCAGTAGGCCCCGCCGGGCACAATGACGAACGCAACGACCAGCAGGGCGATCGAGAAGTAGTTGGGCCCGCCCCCATGGTCCAGCAGGAGCGTCCGGTAATCGAATGACACCGCGAGCAGCACGGTAATTATCAATGCCAGTACCGGAATGACCTTGTCGGTCAACGTGTTCCGGCGGACATGAGCGAATCGCGGTAGACGGCTTGAGGCTAAAGCGAGTACGGCGATTGGAACGGTGACGAACTGCACGAATCGCGCGATCACTGCCAGGCCCGTGAGATGGACATCATGCGAAATGCAGGGCGAGCGGAAATGCGATGGCCAGTGTCGCTGTCAGGCCGAACGCGACGGTGGGCACGCCGAAGCGGTTCTTCGCTGACAGCCGAGCCGGCTAGGTTTATGCCGAACATCGACACCAGTGCGCCGATGGTGATGATCGTTCGGAAGACGTCATCGCCGATCGCCGCCGGAAGTTTCACGATCTGTTGGGAATGAGCGATCTCGCCCGCACCCAACGTCATGCCCACCACGACCGCCAGTGTGTAGGCGACCGCCACCGTCGCGATAGCCACCGGAATCGCGCGCGGAAGGGTGCGTTCCGGATCCTTCATTTCCTCGGCGGCATTAGCGATCGACTCGAACCCGGTGAAGGCGTACAGGGCGGCGATGGTGGCAAGAACCAGCGTTGTCACGGCGTTTTGTCCCAAGTCCACCGCACCGAACGGCGCATACGATTCCGGCTGATAAACATCTTGGGCGCTCGAGGAACGGTAGTTATTGAGGTGCTCGGTGACGATGATCCATAGGCCGCCAACGATGAAGAGGGTAAGCGCCGAAACCTTGCCGATTGTGGAAATGGCGTTAGCCCAAGCGATCAACCGGTTTCCGAACGTGTTGATCAGCAGCAGCACCGCGATGCAGATGAGAAACCCCAGCGTCTTGACAGATATCACCGCGGTACCTTCGGCCCACCCGGTGTGCGGGAAAATCACAACGAGCAGGGTCGAGACGAAGAAGGACGAGAGGATTCCCCAGGCGATCGAGGCGGCAACGGCGTGCGTGACCCCGGCGTAGATCCCTAGTTTCTGGCCGAATGCGGCGGTGGTGTAAGCGTAGGACGCGCCGTTGGTTTTGACGTAGCGGGCAGCGGTTGCGAACACCATGGCCAGCACTCCGGCGAACAACGCCGCGACGACGTAGGCCACGGGCGCCAGCGGCCCGGCGATCTTGACCACGGCGCCAGGAGTGAGGAAGATTCCTGCGCCGAGGATCGAGTTGATGCCCAGAAGGATGACGCTGAACTGTCCCAGCTTGGTGATGTTGGGGTCTGCGCAAGCCGCCGATGGCACGGCCACGGGCTCCGTGGTGGCTGCGCTCATGACCCTACGACTTATCACTGCCCAGTCGCGGCCAACACCTATTCGCTGACAGCGATCGAATGTCCGTACCTGCACGCCGCTGTCCACTCGTTTTCGGCCCGCAGCTGTCTCGTCAACCGCCGGCCGCTACGCTTCCCCTACCGAATGCTCGACGACATCCTTGATCACATCGCTGGTCTCGCCGACCGGCCCCTGTGGCAGGCTCCTCCACCGGAGATACGCGCCGCCTTCAATTCGCCGTTACCGATGGCGCCGACACCGCTGCCGTCTGACGACGGTGCGGGTATTCGTGTTAGTCCACCACCAGCGCTGACGCCGCCCGCAGGTGCTCGATCGCGTCGCGCACGATCGACTCGATCAGCTCCGCGCACGAGGGCAGATCCTCGAGGATGCCGGCCACCTGCCCGGAGGCCAGTACCCCGGCCTCCGTATTGCCTTCGACCAGGCCGGCTTTCAGCAACATCGGCGTGTTGGCCGCCATCACCACCTGCGACCAGGTCAGCTCCTTGCCGTGCCGCATCGCCAGGCCGTCGGAGATCATCGACCGCCAGGTCATCTGCGACATCTGCTTGAACTTTGCCGCATTGCGCACCGCCGCGGTGAGACCCCTGATAGGCGAACTGCTTTCCAGCTTCTCGACCAGCTCGGTGCGCAGCACCCGGTGCGGCATACCGTCGACGCGGGTAGTGACGACGGTGCCGTCGAGCGCTGACTCCAGATAGCGTCTCTTGACCGAATCGGGCACGGTCGAATCCGAGGTGAGCAGGAAGCGGGTGCCCATCGCGACACCGGCCGCGCCGTAGGACAACGCCGCGGCCAGCCCGCGTCCGTCGAAGAAGCCGCCCGCCGCGATCACCGGGATGCCGGTGCCCTTGACCGCGTCCAGCACCGACGGCAGCAGCAGCGTCGTGGCGACGGGGCCGGTGTGGCCGCCGCCCTCGCCGCCCTGCACGATCATCGCGTCGGCGCCCCAGCTCGCGACCTTGCGCGCGTGCTTGGCGGCTCCGATCGACGGAATGACCACGCAGCCCGCCTCTTTCAGCCGGGCGATCAGCTCCTGCTTCGGGGCCAGCGCGAACGACGCCACCTTCACGCCCTCGCGGATCATCAGCTCGACCCGGTCGCCGGCGTCGGCGGCGTCGGCGCGCATGTTGACCCCGAAGGGTTTGTCGGTGGCGGCCTTCACCTTGCCGATCGCCGTCGCCAACTCGTCCAGGGTCATGGTGGCCGACGCCAGGATGCCCAGCCCGCCGGCGTTGGCCGTGGCCGCCACCAGCCGCGCCCCGGCCACCCAGCCCATCCCGGTCTGCACGACCGGGTGCTCGACACCGACCAGCTCGGTCAGCGGCGTACGCAGCTTCACAGCCACCGCCGACGATGCAGAGCGCAGCGATGAGGAGAAGGCGGAATGATCATGATCGTATCTCTCGGTCGCGCAGCGCTTTCGGATCGATGACCTCGCGGATCAAGCGCAGCTCGTCGTCGGTCGGTAGCCGGGATTCCTCGGCGGAGTCGAGGCCATTGATCTCGAACGACGTCGCTTCGCGGACGTCGTCGGCCGTGACGCCGGGATGCAAACTCAGGGCCCGCATGGTGCCGCCGGGGCCCTCGAAGTCGAACACGCCGAGGTTGGAGACCACCCGGTAGACGTTCGCGAACCGGAACGCCGGATTGTCCCTGTCCACCTTGTCGGTGCCGATGCCGCAGACGATGTCGACCTGGTCGCAGAACACCCGCTTGGAGTGGTTGCCGACCCAGTAGCTGGTCGCGTGGTTGATCGCGTTGCCGGGCGCGCCCCGCACGCCGAACATCTGCCGGGTGGGGTGCTGCAGCGGACCGAACGCCGATAGATTCTGGTTGCCATAGCGGTCAACCTGATTGGCGCCCATCACCACGTGCCGCCGTCCCCAGGCCAGCGTCTCGAAGACCCGGCCGAACGGCATCCAGCCTTCGACCGGGCCGGTCTTGCCCAGCGCCGGCGTGTCCGCGAGCAACTGCGCCTCGCCGTCCGTCAGCAGGATGTCCGGGGCGAACGTCAGCCGGGCCAGCCGCGCGCCGACGGAGACCATGTTCGCCATCGGGCTGACCATGATCTCGCCCGCGTCCCGGAACAATTCGGCGCAGGCGACCGCGCAGACCTCCGCTCGGGTGCTCTCGGTCACTTGGCCGCCTCCTCTGCGAACTTGCGGACGGCCGCTTGGTATTCGGCTTCGTCGCCGGACAGGTAGGTCGCGACGAACTGCTGCCAGCCCTCTGCTGTCGAGGCGGCCTCGGCGTAGTGTCGCTGGAACTTCTCGTCACGCCCGTAATCCGGTGCCGCGGTGGTGAAGTGGGCGCCATTGGGCGCTTCCACCACACCGTCGACCATCATCCGATTCACCAGCAACGCCTGCGGCGGCACGGCCTTGACCAAGTCTTCGGTCGACACCACCCGCTCGACGGAAAGAAAGCGCTTCTCGGCGGCCATCAGGAACAGGTCGTCGAAATAGGGATCGATACCGGTGTATGCGGCATTGCCTTGGCTGTCACCGAGATTTAGGTGTACGAAGGCGGCGTCCAGGTTCAGCGCCGGCATGGCGATCAGCGTCTCGTGACCACCGCCCGGTGCCGGGTAGGGGCTGGTGACGGTGGCCAGTTCGCCCTCCCAGAAGTCCGGCACCGAACTGCCCAGCCCGGCCCGGATCGGCAAGAAGGACAGTCGCTGTGCGGCGGCCTGCAACCCGCAACGCAGCATGCCCTCGTCCATCTCGCGGGCCTCGATCGATCCGGTGGTGCGCGCCTTGGCGAACCACGGATCGTAGAAGGGCGGCGAATCCAGCGAGACGAACCCGTAGTAGACCCGCTTCACCTTGCCCGCCGAGCAGAGCAGCCCGAGGTCGGGGCCGCCATAGGTCACGACGGTCAGGTCGGTGACGTCGGTGCGCAACAGCGCGCGCACGAACGCCATCGGCTTGCGCCGCGACCCCCAGCCGCCGATGCCGACGGTCATACCGCTGCGGACTTGGGCGACAGCCTCCTCGAGCGTGATCCTTTTGTCGCTCAAGACTTCTCACCCTTCTTCGTGCCGGCGAACGCGTCGCGGTGTTCGTCGGCAACGCCGGCGAGGTTCAGCTCGAACGTAAACCCTTGTTCCATGCGGTAACTCGAGTTGACCCGCTGCACGTCGATCAGGTTCAGCGCCTCCTTGGCGGCGCGGATGACCCGGGTGTCCTTGGCGGCGATGTCACGGGCCACCCGCAACGCGGCCTCGTCGAGCTCGCCGCGGGGGACGACCTCGTGCACCGAGCCGAAGTGGTGCAAGGTGGTGGCGTCCACGGTGGCCGCGGTGAAGAACAGCCGTCGCATCAGGTGCTGGGGGACCAACCGCGACAGGTGCGTCGCCGCGCCGAGCGCGCCGCGCTCCACCTCCGGCAGACCGAAGGTGGCGTCGTCGGAAGCCACGATGACGTCGGAGTTGCCGACCAGGCCGATGCCGCCGCCCACGCAAAATCCGTTGACCGCCGTGACGACTGGGACCGCGCACTCGTAGACGGCGCGGAAGGCCGCGAAGCAGCCGCGGTTGGCGTCGATGAGCGCGGTGAAGCCCTCGGTGCGCTGCATCTCCTTGATGTCGACGCCGGCATTGAAGCCCCGGCCCTCGGCGCGCAGGATCACCACGTGCGTTGCGGGATCGTTGCCGGCGGCCGTGATCGTGTCCGCGAGCTCGAACCAGCCGCGCGACGGAATGGCATTCACGGGCGGATAGTCGACGGTGACCGCGACTATGCCCGGCTCTGTGCTGGTGGATGTAATGGTCAATTGGCACTTCCTCGTGAAATTGAGGCCGACTACCTAAGCAAGCACTTGCTTGGTACGCTAGCACAGTGACTCGCGCCGAAGCAGGCCCCCTTTCTGCCGGAGCCATCAATTTCGGACTGGCCGGGCGCGTGGTTTTGGTCACCGGCGGCGTTCGCGGCGTGGGTGCCGGGATCAGTTCGGTCTTCGCCGCGCAGGGCGGCACGGTGGTCACCTGTGCCCGCCGCGCCGTCGACGGATTGCCGTATGAGTTTCACTCCTGCGACGTCCGTGACGAGGTCGCCGTCCAGCAGTTGATCAACGAGATCACCGACCGGCACGGTCGGCTCGACGTGGTGGTCAACAACGCCGGCGGATCGCCGTATGTGCTGACCGCCGAATCCAGTCCAAAGTTCAACCGTAAGATCATCGAGCTTAATCTCATTGGTGCGCTGTTGGTTTCGCAATTCGCCAACGAGAAAATGCAGGTTCAGCCCAACGGCGGGTCGATTGTCAACATCTGCAGCCTGTCCGGCCGGCGACCGTCACCCGGCACGGGGGCATATGGTGCGGCCAAGGCTGGCCTGGAAAGTCTCACCCAGACCCTGGCCGTGGAATGGGGGCCGAAGGTGCGGGTGAACTCCTGCGTCGTCGGCATGGTCGAGACCGAACAGGCCGACTTGTTCTACGGCGACGCGGACTCGATCGCCGCGATCTCCAAGAACGTGCCGTTGGGCCGGCTGGCCAAGCCCGAGGATGTCGGTTGGGCCGCAGCATTTTTGGCTTCGGACGCGGCCGCCTACATCAGCGGCGCCTCCCTCGAGGTGCACGGCGGCGGCGAACCGCCGCACTATCTGTCCACGACGACCGCCAGCGCGGTCAAGTAAAGGAGACAACAGCTATGGGAGTGGTTGACGGCCGGGTCGTCATCGTGACCGGAGCGGGCGGCGGTATCGGCCGCGCGCACGCGCTGGCGTTCGCGGCCGAAGGTGCACGCGTCGTCGTCAACGACATCGGTGTGGGTCTCGACGGTTCCCCGGCGGGCGGCGGCAGCGCCGCCCAGGGCGTGGTCGACGAAATAACGGCCGCCGGTGGCGAAGCCGTCGCCAACGGATCCAACGTCGCGGATTGGAATCAAGCGGCAGCGCTGGTCCAGACCGCCGTCGACACCTTTGGTGGTCTGGATGTACTGGTGAACAACGCCGGTATCGTGCGCGACCGGATGCTGGCCAACACCAGCGAGGAGGAGTTCGACGCCGTCATCGCCGTACACCTCAAAGGTCATTTCGCGACGATGCGCCACGCCGCGTCGTACTGGCGCGGGCTGTCCAAAGAGGGCAAAGCCGTTGACGCCAGGATCATCAACACCAGCTCCGGCGCCGGGCTACAGGGCAGCGTCGGGCAGGGCAACTACAGTGCCGCCAAGGCCGGCATCGCGGCCCTGACGCTGGTCGCCGCGGCCGAGACGGGCCGCTACGGCGTCACCGTCAACGCCATCGCCCCGTCGGCCCGGACCCGGATGACCGAGACCGTCTTCGCCGAGATGATGGCGACGCAGGACCAGGACTTCGACGCGATGGCTCCGGAAAACGTTTCACCACTGGTGGTTTGGCTGGGCAGTGAGCAGTCCCGCGACGTGACTGGGAAGGTCTTCGAGGTCGAAGGCGGCAAGATCCGCATCGCCGAGGGTTGGGCGCACGGGCCGCAGATCGACAAGGGCGCCCGGTGGGATCCCGCCGAGTTGGGTCCCGTCGTCGCCGACCTGTTGGCCAAGGCGCGGCCTCCGGTCCCGGTATACGGGGCCTAGCCGCTTCGCCGAACATGTACTGGTGGAAGGATTTTCGCCGAATCCTCGCCACCAGAGCACGTTCGGCGCAAGGTGTACAAGGCCGGGTCGCACGCGAGCGCATCCACGCGAGTCTTATGCGGGAATCAGCTTGAGTGGCAGGGTTTGGTGGCGGTGGATGATGTTGTTGATCGCCCACGTCGGTGTCCCCGCGACTTCGATACGGTCGACACGATCGATCAGTGCGTGCAACATGGCCGCCGTTTCCAGGCGCGCCAGACCTTGGCCGGCGCAGGCGTGTGCACCTTGCCCGAATCCGATCTGACGGCCGGCGTCCCGGCGGATGTCGAAGACCTCCGGCTGCACCCACTCGTGTTCATCTCGGTTGGCTGAGGCGTACATCACCACAACGCGGTCCCCGGCAAGGATTGGGACACCGGCGATTTCGGTCTGCCGGCCCACCAAACGCGCAAACGCACGCAGTGGCGGCTCGTAGCGGACGACCTCGTTGATGGAGTTCGCCATCAGGTCCGGCTCCTCCTTCAGGAGCTGCCATTGCTCGGGATGGCTGGCGAACAAGTACAACGCGTTCGAGATGGCGCTCATGGTGGTGTCGATCGACGGCGCGAGGTAGTCGACCATCAGCGGGGGACATTCGCTGTGTGACAGCTTGCCTTCGTCGGCGGCGATGAGGAGCTCGTGTGCCATGCTGCCGTCGAGGACGGCGCGTTGGCGAACGACGCGGTGCGCGAAGCGCAGCATCTTCAACGCTTGAGGCGTCGATCGGATCGCTCGCCGATTAAGTGGACCGAGCAGGTCGAAAGTCGCTCCGCCCCATTCGATCAGGTGATCGCGATGGTTTTTGGGCCAACCGATGAGATCGGGTACCACGGCCAGCGGCAGGGCGGCGGCGAGGTCGGTCACGCCGTCGACCTCACCCTTGTTCAGCGCCGCAACGACGACGGCGGCGGCGGTGGCGTCCACGCTGTCGCTGATCGCCCGCAACGCGCGCGGTAAGAGCCGGTGCGCGACGAGCTTGCGTCGCTGATCGTGTTCGCCGTCGTCGCTGTTGAGCGTCGTGCCGCGGGACAAGCGGTTGGCGATCGGATTCAGCGACACACCCCTGCCCGACAAGAACGTCTTGTCGTCCCGCAACACTGCCTTGCACTCGGCGTAGCGGGGCAGCGCGTACGCCTTCTGTTTGGACAGCCAGACCACCGGCCCTAGCTTCCGCAGGCGCTGGTAGTGCGGGTACGGGTCGATTATTGCAGCGGTGGAGTAGATGTCCGGCTTGTATGCGGGGACATCGGCCGGTCTGCGACGCATCGGTTCTCCTCACAGCGTGCTGCCCATGGCGTGGCCAAACCCCCCATTCTGACGAAATCGTCACATGCGACGATATAATCAGTCAAGGTTTCACGTGCTGCGGTTTACCGAGACCGGAGCGGCGGCGCGCTTCCCCGCACGGAATCGGCGGCGACGGCGACAATCCGGTTACGCGGAGCGGAGCAGGCATCTTGTCCGCGGTGAGTTCCGGCCCGGGCGAAGTAATGCGTTAGGGGTCGCAGATCACGATCGGGATCACGCGGTCCGTCCAGGACTTGTAGTCCTCGAACGTCGGATACATGGCCACCAGTTTGGGCCAGTACTCGCTGCGCTCCGCCTCGGTGGCGTCGCGCGCCTGCAACTGCAGCACCTCGTCCTTGATCTGAACGGACACTTTGGGATTGGCCTTCAGGTTGAGGTACCACAGCGGGTGCTTGTCGCTGCCGCCCCGCGAGGCGACCAGGATGACGCGATTGCCCTCACGCAGGTACAGCAGCGGGCTCACCCGCGGCTCGCCGGTCTTGCGGCCCGTGGTGGTGAGTAGTGCGACCGGCGCGTTGCCGAACACGCCGCCGAGTTTTCCGTTGCTGCGCTGGTAAATCCAGGTGTTGCCCTTGGCCATCCACTTGATGAAGAAGTTGACCCACGGCGAGTTCAAAGCACGCGGCTTCGATTTCGGCATTCGTTGGCTCCTAGCGCTGAATGAACGGTGAAAAGCGAACCCTGATGTGGTGGATTTCGGCTCGCCCGCTTGAACTTTCGGCGGGGATCACGAACGTTTCGTCGACTCGGGCGGCGACTCGACGGCCACCGAACGCGGCCTTGGTGAGCACGTCGTAAACGGCACGCACATCGTCGCCCGCGATGGAGAAATCCGGTGGTGTTGTGTCGGCGAGCAACCGGTACTGTGGCCCGCGATTGAGGCTGCGCCGCAAATGATTTCCGGAGAACCCGTTCTTGATTCCCTGCTCGATGCGGGTGCACCGGGCCGCGAACGGAACGGCATCGCCGTCGTGGCTGACCAGCGCATCGATGTATGCCTGCGCGGCCGCTATGCGGCTCTCCTCGGAGACGAGCACCGAGGAGTTAGATGCGTTCGATGATGGTGCCGGTGGACAACGCGCCGCCCGCACACATGGTGATCAGCGCGGTGGTCTGGTCGGTGCGTTCCAGCTCGTGCAGCGCGGTGGTGATCAGGCGGCTGCCGGTACTGCCCACGGGGTGGCCCAGCGCGATCGCGCCGCCGTTGACGTTGACCTTGTCCATGTCCGGGTTGTGCACCCGCGCCCAGGACAGCACCACTGAGGCGAAGGCCTCGTTGATCTCGGTGATGTCGATGTCGCCCATCTTCATGCCGGCCTTTTCCAGCACCTTGGCGGTCGACTGCACGGGGCCGTCCAGGTGGTAGTAGGGCTCGGCGCCGATGAGCGCCTGGCTGATGATGCGGGCCCGCGGCTTCAGGCCGAGCGCCTTGGCCTTGTCCTCGTCCATCCACAGCACGGCCGCCGCGCCGTCGGAGATCTGCGACGACGTGCCGGCCGTGTGGATCCCGCCCTCGATCACCGGCTTCAGCGAGGCCAGGCCCTCCAGTGTGGTCTCGCGCAGGCCCTGGTCCTTGGTGACGACGTGCCGGTCGCTGGTCGGCTGCTTGTTCTCATCGAGCACGGGCGCCTCGATGCCGCTGATCTCGCGGTCGAACCGGCCCTCGGCCCAGGCCTGCTGCGCTTTACGCTGCGAGTCGAAACCGAACTGGTCGATGTCTTCGCGGGTGATGCCTCGGCGCTTGGCGATGCGCTCGGCGGCGGTGAACTGATCCGGCAGATCGATGTCCCAGGACGCCGGCCGCAGGATCCCGCGGTCGGGGCCGGCGTTCGCCCCCAAGCCGACCCGGCTCATCGCCTCGATGCCGCATGCAATGCCGATGTCGATGGCACCCGCGGCGATCAAACCCGCGACCAGACCATTGGCCTGCTGCGCGCTTCCGCACTGGCAGTCGACGGTCGCGGCGCCGACGTGGTCAGGCAACCCGGCGACCAGCCAGCTGACGCGGGTGATGTTGTTGGACTGTTCGCCGAACTGCGTGACGCAGCCGCCGATGATCTGCTCGACGTCGCCGGCTTGGAAATCAGACGAGATGCCGGCCTTCTCCACAAGAGCCTTCTGCGTGGCCCCCAGTAACTCGGTGGCATGCAGACCGGACAGCCACCCGTTCCGCTTACCGATAGGGCTACGTGTGGCTTCAACGATGACAGGGTTACCCATTCCGTCAGGCTAGAACACGTTTCATTACTCTGACAAGCGAGGATGATGACCTGCCTTTTATCTGCGCAGGAGGCGTGTTTTACTGGCACTAGAACACGTTGCAATTGAGGAGCGCACCTACATGGCACCCCCCAACATTCCCGTAGACTTCGACTTCCTTGACCCCGATGTCAACCTCGCCGGGCTGCCCGTCACGGAGCTCGCCGAGCTACGCAAGGCGGAGCCCATCCACTGGGTCGATATCCCCGGCGGTTCGGGTGGCTTCGAGGACAACGGCTACTGGATCGTCACCAAGCACGCAGACGTCAAAGAGATCTCCCGCCGCAGCGACATCTTCTCCAGCTGGCAAAACGGCGCCATCCCGACGTGGCCGCCGGAGATGAAGCGGGAGCAGGTCGAGCTGCAGCGCAGCGTCATGCTGAACATGGACGCACCGCACCACACCCGGCTGCGCAAGATCATTTCCCGCGGGTTCACGCCCCGGGCCATCGGGCGCCTGGAGGCCGAACTGGCCCAGCGCGCCGAGAACATCGCGAAGACCGCGGCCGCGGAGGGTAGCGGCGACTTCGTCGAGCAAGTGTCATGCGAGCTGCCCCTGCAGGCCATCGCCGGCTTGCTCGGTGTGCCGCAGGAGGACCGCGACAAGCTCTTCCGTTGGTCCAACGAGATGACCGGGGGCACCGACCCCGAGTACGCGACGGTCGATCCCGCGCAGTCGTCGATGGAACTGATCGCCTACGCGATGGCGATGGCGGTCGAGCGCACCGAGAACCCCACCGACGACATCGTCACCACGCTCGTCCAGGCCGACATCGACGGCGAGAAGCTCTCCGACGACGAGTTCGGTTTCTTCGTCGTCATGCTCGCGGTGGCGGGCAACGAGACCACGCGCAACTCGATCACCCACGGCATGATCGCGATGGCGAACAACCCGGATCAGTGGGAGCTGTTCAAGAAGGAGCGGCCGTCGACCACGGCTGACGAGATCATCCGTTGGGCCACGCCGGTATCGGCGTTCCAGCGCACCGCCAGCGAAGACGTCGAGCTGGGTGGTGTGCTGATCAAGAAAGGGCAGCGGGCCGTCATGTCCTACCGGTCGGCCAACTTCGACGAAGAGGTCTTCGACGACCCGCACTCCTTCAACATCCTGCGCGACCCGAATCCGCACGTGGGCTTCGGCGGCACCGGTGCGCACTACTGCATCGGGGCGAACCTGGCCCGCATGACCATCAATCTGATCTTCAACGCGGTCGCCGATCATATGCCGGACCTCAAACCGATCGGCGAGCCCGAGCGGCTGCGGTCCGGGTGGCTCAACGGCATCAAGCACTGGCAGGTGGACTACACGGGGAAGAGCGCGGTGAGGTCCTGATGGACTTCGATCTCACTGCGACGCAGCAAGCCGTCGCCGACGTGGCCACGTCGGTACTCGAAAGGGATTTGGGCTGGGACGCTTTGGTCAGCGGGGGCGTGACGGCGCTTGCGGTGCCCGAACGCCTCGGCGGTGACGGTGTGGGCCTGGCCGAGGTCGCCACGGTGCTGACCGAGGTCGGCCGCCGCGGTGCCATCACGCCGGCGTTGGCCACGCTGGGCTTCGGTGTGGTGCCGCTGGTCGATCTTGCCTCCGACGAACAGCAAGATCGGTTCCTGGCCGGTGTCGCCGAGGGCGGGGTGCTGACCGCGGCGCTCAACGAGCCCGGCTCGGCGCTGCCCGACCGGCCCGCCACCACGTTCGCCGGCGGGCGGTTGTCGGGCACCAAAGTCGCTGTGCCGTATGCCGAACAAGCGGATTGGATCGTCGTGACCGCAGACAGCGCGGTCGTCGTCGTATCGCCAAAGGCCGACGGCGTGGAGCTGGTTCGCACGCCGACATCGAACGGTTCCGACGAATACACGGTGACGTTCGCAGCGGTCGCGGTTCCCGACACCGACGTGCTCGCCCGCGCCACGGTGCGTCGCGTCAACGACCTGGCGCTGGCGGCGATCGGTGCCTTCACCGACGGGCTGGTGGCCGGGGCGCTGCGGCTGACGGCCGACTACGTGGCCGGGCGCAAGCAGTTCGGCAAGCCGCTGTCGACCTTCCAGACGGTGGCCGCGCAGCTGGCCCAGGTCTACATCGCGTCGCGCACCATCGATTTGGCGGCGAAGTCGGTGGTGTGGCGGCTATCCGAAGGCCGCGACGCCGACGGCGATCTCGATGTGCTCGGGTATTGGATCGCGTCGCAGGCCCCGCCGGTGATGCAGACCTGCCACCATTTGCACGGCGGCATGGGCATGGACATCACCTATCCGATGCACCGGTACTACTCCACGATCAAAGACCTGTCCCGCCTGCTGGGCGGACCTTCTCATCGCCTCGATCTGGTGGGAGCGCAATGTTCATAGACCTGACTCCCGAGCAGCGGCAGCTGCAGGCGGAGCTCCGCGAATACTTCTCGAATCTGATCACGCCCGAAGAGGCGAAGGCGATGGAGTCCGACCGCCACAACGAGGCCTACCGCGCGGTGATCCGGCGGATGGGCCAGGACGGCAAGCTCGGCGTCGGCTGGCCAAAGGAGTTCGGCGGCTTGGGCTTCGGCCCGATCGAACAGTCCATCTTCGTCAACGAGGCGCATCGCGCCGACGTACCGTTGCCCGCGGTGACGCTGCAGACGGTGGGCCCGACCCTGCAGCAGTTCGGCAGCGAGTTGCAGAAGAAGAAGTTCCTGCCTGCGATCCTTGCCGGTGAGGTGCACTTCGCGATCGGCTACAGCGAACCCGAGGCGGGTACCGACCTGGCATCGCTGCGGACGTCGGCCGTGCGTCAGGGCGACGAGTACATCGTCAACGGCCAGAAGATGTGGACCACCGGAGGCCACGACGCCGATTACATCTGGCTGGCCTGCCGCACCGACCCGGAAGCCGTGAAGCACAAGGGTATTTCGATCCTGATCGTCGACACCAAGGATCCCGGCTTCTCCTGGACACCGGTCATCCTCTCCGATGGCGCCCACCACACCAATGCGACCTACTACAACGACGTTCGCGTCCCGGCCGACATGCTTGTCGGCGAGGAGAACGGCGGCTGGCGGCTGATCACCACGCAACTCAACAACGAGCGGGTGATGCTGGGTCCGGCGGGCCGGACCGCCGGCATCTACGACCGGCTGCATGCTTGGGCGTCCAAGCCGGGCGGAAACGGGGTCACGCCGATCGACCACGAGGACGTCAAGCGCGCACTCGGCGAGATCTACTCGATGTGGCGTATCAACGAGCTGCTCAACTGGCAGGTGGCCGCCGCCGGCGAGGATATCAACGTCGCGGATGCCGCGTCGACGAAAGTCTTTGGAACCGAGAGCATTCAGCGTATCGGTCGACTGGCCGAAGAGATCGTCGGCAAATACGGCAACCCGGCCGAGTCGGACACCGCCGAGCTGCTCGACTGGCTCGACTCGCAGACCAAGCGCAATCTGGTGATCACCTTCGGTGGAGGCGTGAACGAAGTGATGCGCGAGATGATCGCTGCGGCCGGCCTCAACGTGCCGCGGGTGCCTCGATGACGGACGCGGACCGCATCAAGAAGGCCGTCGCCGAGATCACGTCCACCGTCGTAGCCGCGCCCCGCGTGGGCCGCGATCCGGTAAACCAGCCGATCGTCAACAACTGGGTCGAGGCGCTCGGCGACCGCAACCCGATCTATGTGGACGAGGCCGCGGCCCGGGCGGCCGGCCATCCCGGAATCGTCGCGCCGCCGGCCATGATTCAGGTGTGGACGATGTTCGGCCTGGGCGGGGAACGCCCGACCGACGATCCCATGGGCCCTATCATGGAGTTGTTCGACGGCGCCGGCTACGTCGGTGTGGTCGCCACCAACTGCGAGCAGACCTACCACCGGTATCTACGGCCCGGCGAGCGGGTGACCGTGCACTCCGAAATGCGTGACGTCGTCGGCCCCAAGCAGACGGCGCTCGGTGAGGGTTGGTTCATCAATCAGCACATCACATGGCGCGTGGGTGACGAGGATGTCGCCGAGATGGCATGGCGGATACTCAAATTCAAGCCGCGCGAGGCGCAAGCGGACCCGTCTTCGGTGCCGGAGGATCTGGATGCCGACGCCATGATGCGCCCCGCGGTGTCGCGCGACACCGCCTTCTTCTGGGAGGGTGTGGCGGCGCACGAGTTGCGCATCCAGCGGCGTCCCGACGGCAGCCTGCAGCACCCACCGGTGCCGGCGGTGTGGCAGGACAAAGAGCAGCCGATCGACTACGTGGTGGCCGGTGGGGCGGGCACGGTGTACAGCTTTGTGGTGCATCACGCGCCCAAGGTGCCCGGGCGCACGCTGCCTTTCGTCATCGCGCTGGTGGAACTCGAAGAGGGCGTCCGCATGCTGGGCGAGCTGCGGGGGGTGGACCCCGCTGCGGTGAAGATCGGAATGCCCGTCCGCGCAACCTTTATCGACTTTCCCGCCGGCGAGTCCGGACCCGAATGGACCCTCTACGCTTGGGAGCCCCAAGCATGAGCGCGCCCGCCATCGAAGTGGGCACAACGCTGCCCGAGCTCAAGATCGAAGGCACCCCGACCTTCATCATCTCCACGGCCATCGCCACCCGCGACTTCCAGGACGTGCACCACGACCGGGATCTGGCGCAGGCCAAGGGATCCAAGGACATCTTCGTCAACATCCTCACCGACACCGGGCTGGTGCAGCGCTTCCTGACCGACTGGGCGGGGCCGACGGCGTTGATCAAGTCGATCGGGCTGCGGCTGGGCGTGCCGTGGTACGCCTACGACACGATCACTTTCTCCGGTGAGGTGACGGCGGTGGAGGACGGTTTGATCACGGTGAAGGTGTTCGGCCGCAACAGTCTTGGCGACCACGTCATCGCGACCGCCACGCTCACGATTGGGGATGCTTGATGCTGTCGGGTAGGGCCGCCATCGTCGGTATTGGCGCTACCGACTTTTCGAAGAACTCCGGCCGAAGCGAGCTGCGGCTGGCGGCGGAGGCCGTTCTCGATGCGCTCGACGACGCGGGACTTTCGCCGTCGGACGTCGACGGGCTGACGACCTTCACGATGGACTCCAACAACGAGACCGCGGTGGCGCGGGCGACCGGCATCGGCGACCTGAGGTTCTTCGCCCAGACCGGTTACGGCGGGGGTGCGGCGTGCGGGACCGTCGCACATGCCGCGGCGGCCGTCGCAACCGGACTGGCGGACGTCGTGGTGGCCTACCGAGCGTTCAACGAACGTTCCGGCCAGCGCTTTGGTCAGGTGCAGACCCGACTGGTGGGAAATGCAGGCGTTCAAGCGGATTCGACGGCGGCGGATAATTCGTTCTCCTATCCGCACGGGCTGTCGACACCGGCCGCCCAGGTCGCGATGATCGCCCAGCGGTATATGCACTGGTCGGGCGCGACGAGCCGCGATTTCGGCGCCATCTCGGTCGCGGACCGCAAGCACGCCGCCAAGAACCCGAAGGCGTACTTCTACGAGAAGCCGATAACCATTGAGGACCATCAGAATTCGCGGTGGATCGCCGAACCGCTGCGGCTGCTGGATTGCTGTCAGGAGACCGACGGCGCGGTAGCCCTCGTGGTGACGTCGGTGGAGCGTGCGCGGGACCTCAAGCAGCGGCCGGCAGTCATCGAAGGAGCGGCGCAGGGTGCCAGTCCCGACCAGTACACGATGGTCAGCTACTACCGAGCCGAACTCGGTCTGCCGGAGATGGGCGTGGTCGGTCAGCAGCTCTGGCAGCAGTCCGGTCTCAAGCCGGCCGACATCCAGACCGCGATCCTCTACGACCACTTCACCCCCTTTACGCTGATTCAGTTGGAGGAGTTGGGATTCTGCGGCCGCGGCGAGGCTAAGGACTTCATCGCCGACGGTGCTGTCGAGGTGGGCGGCCGGCTACCGATCAACACGCACGGCGGCCAGCTCGGCGAGGCATACATCCACGGGATGAACGGAATCGCCGAGGGGGTGCGGCAGTTGCGGGGCACCTCCGTCAACCCCGTGCCCGACGTCGAGCACGTGGTCGTCACTGCCGGGACCGGCGTGCCCACGTCGGGATTGATCCTGGGCTGACGCTCTTCTGGTTCCGCAGTGCCGAGCGTGACGCTGCAGTCACGCAGCAGCCCGAACGTGACTGCAGCGTCACGTTCGAGGCGGCGTCGGTGGTCGCTGGCACACTGCCGCCATGGGGGAACCATTCATAGGCAGTGAGGCAGTGGCGGCGGGCACCGTGTCGCACAGCCAGCTGAGGCGCCACTTCACGCGGGTGTTCAGGGATGTCTACGTCGGCGAAGGTATAGAGCTGACTCCTGCGCTGCGGGCCCGAGCCGCATGGCTCTGGTCTCGACGCCGTGGAGTCATCGCCGGATTTTCAGCTGCAGCAGTGCGTGGCAGTAAGTGGGTCGACACGGCGCGGCCAATTGATCTCATTCACGACAACCGGCATTCGCTCCCGGGTCTGCAGATCTGGGGCGACCGGATTGATGGTGATGAATATGAGCTGCTGGACGGCGTTCCGGTGACCACCGCCGCTCGCACGGCGGTTGATCTAGCCTGCTGGTTTCCGACTACGACAGCGGTGGCCGGAATCGATGCTCTGGCCCGTGCGACCGACCTCAAGATGGCCGACGTTGACCTGCTGACGGCGCGATACCGGGGACGTCGGGGCCTGCAGCGTGCCCGTCTATCGCTGGACCTCGTCGACCCGGGCGCACAGTCACCGAAAGAGACCTGGTTGCGTCTCGTTCTGATGCAAGGACATCTGCCACGGCCGCAAACGCAAATTCCGGTACGCGACGAATTCGGCAACGCATTTGCGTATCTGGATATGGGCTGGGAGGACGTCAAAGTCGCCGTCGAGTACGACGGAGACCACCACCGCAACGATCGCTCCCAATTCGGTTGGGATGTCAGGCGATTGGAGAGGCTGCAACAGAGGGGCTGGATCGTGATCCGGGTCCTCTCCGGCGATCGGCCGGCCGACATTGTTCGCCGAGTCCGAGCGGCCCGCGCCCGCCGAGTGTGACGATGCAGTCACGCCGGAGTTCGACCGTGACTGTAGCGTCACGTTCGCCGCCGCCGCGGAGGCGCAGACGGCTAGGCTGGCACCAGCTCGACACCGGACAGCACCACGGCGTTGTCGCGCGACGGCGCGACCACGCCGGCCACGAAACGGCCGTCTTCTTTCCAGACGTTGACGCGCAACGTCTCCCCGGGATACGCGACACCCGCGAACCGAGCGCCGTACGCGGCCACCGCCCGGGCATCGCCATCCAGGAGCGCGTCGGTGATGGCCTTGCAGGTCATGCCGTAGGTGCACAGACCATGCAGGATCGGCTTCGGAAAGCCTGCGGCAGCGGCGAATTCGGGATCGGAATGCAGTGGATTGCGGTCGCCACACAGGCGATACAGCAGTGCCTGCTGCGGCAGGATCGGCACGTCGAGCTCGACGTCGGGCGCGCGCACCGGCGCCCCGTCCGAAGACGAAGGCCCACGGTTCCCGCCGAAGCCGCCCTCGCCGCGGGCGAAGATGGACCGACGCTGCGTCCACAGCACCGTGCCGTCGGGCGCGCTGGCCGTCGTCTCGCTCCAAATCACCGCGGCCTTGCCCTTGTCCCAGATGTCGGTGAACCGTGTGACGGCCGTGGCCGAACCCGACGGGGGCAGCGGCCCGGGCACCTCGATGCGCTCGCTGGCGTGCAGCACCTTGCTGAGCTCGATGTCGATGCCGGGAAACTGCACCGTGGGCGGCTTGGTCATGTGAAACGACGCTGCGACGTTGCCGAACGTCGGTAGGACCTGCGGGGTGTCGTCGACCAGGTAGCGCAACTCGCGGGGGTCCAGCGGGTCCACGCCGGCGCCCAGTCCGAGGTGGTAGAGCTGGATATCGCTGCTCGACCAAGAGAATTCGATCGGTTCCAGCTCAGCGGCCAGGGCGACTGCTACGTCGATCGGCATGTCACTTGTCTCCTGCGATATGCAGTGCGGCGAGGTATCCGAAGGTCATCGCCGGGCCGATGGTGCCGCCCGGCCCGGGGTAGGTGTGTCCCATCACCGGGGCGCTGACGTTACCCGCGGCGTAGAGGCCGTCGATGATGCTGCCGTCGTCACGCAGCGCCCGGCCGTGCACGTCGGTACGGATGCCGCCCTTGGTGCCGAGGTCGCCGGGCACCATCTTGGCGGCATAATACGGTGCGTGCGCCAGCTCGCCGAGGTTCGGATTGGGCTTGTTGGTGGGATCGCCGTAGTACTTGTCGTACGCGCTCTCGCCGCGGTGGTAGTCCTCGTCGACGCCGGAGCGGGCAAAGCCGTTGAATCGCGCCACCGTCGCGGTGAACTCCGCGACGGGCAGGCCGGCTTGCGTGGCAAGCTCCTCGAGGGTGTCCGCCTTGATGATGACGCCGGATTCCAGCCACTTGCGCGGGATGCGTTGTCCCGGCTGTAATCCCGCGAAGATGTAACGGTCGCGGTACTGCTGGTCGAACACCAGCCAGGCGGGTATGTTCTCGCCCGGACCGGGTCCCTGACCGTACTCGCCGCCGTACATGTGATGGCAGGCTTCGACGTAGGGCATCGATTCGTTCATGAACCGCTTGCCGGACATGTTGACGATGATCGAACCCGGCGAGTTGCGCTCCGATAGCGCGAACCATGGCGCGCCGACCAGCGGCACCGTCGGCCCCCACCAGGCGTCTTCCATCAAATCCAGTGCGGCACCTAGCTTTTCGCCCGCGACGATACCGTCGCCCGTGTTGGCCTTGGCCCCGACGGTCCATTCGGTGGTGATGGGCGCGCGCTGATACTTCACCCGCATCTGCTCGTTGTGCTCGAAGCCGCCCGATGCCAGTATCACGCCGCGCCGCGCGCGGATCAGTTGCGGCTCAGCCGGTTCCGCCGCACCAGTGTCCTGCACGTACACGCCGCACACTACGCCGTCTTCGACGTATAGATCTGTCAAAGCAGTGTTCAGCTGGACCGGAACGCCAGCCTGCTGTAACCCGATGCGCAGCGGGCCGATCAGCGCCCGGCCCATGCCGACGAGGTTCTTACCCGTCGCCTTCGCCCACATGGTGCGGGCGCCGACCTTCAGGCTGCGCAACACTCCCCGCGGGTGCCGCTTCAGCATGTTCAGTCGCACGTAGTCCTGCTGCATCACAACCACGTTCAGTGGCACCTTGCCATACGCGGGTTCGAGTCCGGCTTCGTCTTGACCGAGCTTGCGGGCGTTGAACGGCTTGGGCTCGATTGAGCGACCGGCCGCGCGACCGCCCGGCGCCTCGGGGTAGTAGTCGGAGTAGCGCGGCACCCAGCACATCTTCAGCGGAGTATTCCGAAGCACGAACGACAGCATCTCTGGACCGCGGTCGAGGTAGGTGTCGATGCGCTCCGGCGGGACGACGTCGCCGACGATCGTGTGCAGATATGTGCGGGCCGCTTCGGCGGTGTCGCGCACGCGGTCGCGCTTGAGCACCTCGTTGTTTGGAATCCAGACGCCGCCGCCCGACCGCGCAGTGGAGCCGCCGAAATGCGGAGCCTTCTCTATGACTAATGTCGATAGGCCTCGGTGCGCGGCGGTAAGGGCAGCAACCATCCCGGCTCCGCCGCTTCCGACCACGACGACGTCATACTCCTGCGCTGTCATGTAGAACACGTTATAGAATTGCCCGGGCTGGGCGCTACTGGCCCGGTCAAAAGGACGAGGGGACTTCGGTAAATGCTCAGTGTTGCGACTCGCGACGAGCTGGCAGCCGAGTTGGCGCAGGCCGAACGGAGCCGTGAGCCGATGGCTCCGCTCACCTCTGCTCATCCGGATATCGACGTCGTCGACGCCTACGAGATCCAACTGATCAACATTCGCCAGCGGGTCGCCGAGGGCGCCCGCGTGCTGGGCCACAAAGTCGGCCTGTCCAGCAAGGCGATGCAGCAGATGATGGGAGTCGACGAGCCGGACTACGGCCATCTGCTCGACGAGATGCAGGTCTTCGAGGACGTACCGGTGCAGACGAAGCGCTACCTGTACCCGCGGGTGGAGGTCGAGGTGGGTTTCATCTTGGCCGAGGACCTGCCGGGGTCCGGCTGCACCGAGGACGACGTGCTGGCGGCCACCGAGGCGCTGGTCCCGTCCATCGAGTTGATCGACACCAGGATCACCGACTGGAAGATCGCTCTGTGCGACACCATCGCCGACAACGCCTCCTCGGCGGGATTCGTGTTGGGTGAGGCGCGGGTATCGCCGGCCGACGTCGACGTGAAGGCGATCGACGCCGTGCTGACCCGCAATGGTGAGGTGATTGCCGAGGGCCGCAGCGACGCGGTGCTGGGCAATCCCGTGACCGCAGTCGCCTGGTTGGCCCGCAAGGTGGAGAGCTTCGGCGTCCGCCTGCGAAAAGGCGACGTCGTTCTTCCCGGATCGTGCACCCGAGCGATAGATGCACGCCCCGGCGATGAGTTCGTTGCCGAATTCGCAGGCCTCGGTTCAGTTCGGTTGTCCTTCGAATAGGCTCGGATTATTTTTGAATCAGTTGATTTAACGCTTCGAAAAAGGAGCATGGTGTCGTCTAGGGCGAGTGTGGCTATTGTCGGGTCGGGGAATATTAGTACCGATCTGTTGTATAAGTTGTTGCGGTCGGAGTGGTTGGAGCCGCGCTGGATGGTGGGGATTGATCCAGCCAGTGAGGGGTTGGCGCGGGCGCGCAGGTTGGGTTTGGAGACCACGCATGAGGGTGTGGAGTGGTTGTTGGCCCAGTCCGAGAAGCCTGATCTGGTTTTTGAGGCGACGAGTGCTTATGTGCATCGGGATGCCGCGCCGAGGTATGAGGCTGCGGGGATTCGGGCGATTGATTTGACGCCGGCGGCGGTGGGTCCGGCGGTGATTCCGCCGGCGAATCTGCGTCAGCATTTGGATGCGCCCAATGTCAATATGATCACCTGCGGTGGGCAGGCGACGATCCCGATCGTCTACGCGGTATCGAGGACCGTTGAGGTGGCGTATGCCGAGATCGTGGCGTCGGTGTCGTCGGTGTCGGCGGGTCCGGGTACGCGGGCCAATATCGATGAGTTCACCAAGACGACGAGTAAGGGTGTGGAGACCATCGGTGGGGCTAGGCGCGGTAAGGCGATCATTATTTTGAATCCGGCTGATCCGCCGATGATTATGCGTGACACCATCTTTTGCGCGATTCCCGAGGATGCTGACCGCGACGCGATTACGCGATCGATCAAGGAGGTGGTCGCTGAGGTGCAGAGTTATGTGCCGGGGTATCGGTTGCTTAATGAGCCGCAGTTCGATGAGCCGTCGGTGGTTAATGGTGGTCACCATGTGGTGACGACGTTCGTCGAGGTGGAGGGCGCCGGGGATTACTTGCCGCCGTATGCCGGCAATCTGGACATCATGACCGCGGCGGCGACCAAGGTGGGCGAGGAGATCGCCAAAGAGTCCTTGTCGGCAACGGCGCCGGGAGCGCAGGCATGAGTATCGACGGCATTTTCTTTGACCCGGTGTGGGATGTGCGGATGACCGATACGTCGTTGCGTGATGGCAGCCATCACAAGCGTCACCAGTTCAGCGCCGACGAGGTGGCTGCGATCGTGGCGGCGTTGGATGCGGCGGGGGTGCCGGTGATCGAGGTGACTCATGGTGACGGGTTGGGCGGGTCGTCGTTCAACTACGGTTTTTCTAAGACTCCTGAGCAGGAGTTGATCAAGCTGGCTGCGCAGACGGCGAAAGACGCCAAGATCGCTTTTTTGATGTTGCCCGGCGTGGGCACTAAGGAAGATATCAAAGAGGCGCAGGACAACGGCGGGTCGATTTGTCGGATCGCGACGCATTGCACCGAGGCTGATGTGTCGATTCAGCATTTCGGGTTGGCCCGTGAGCTGGGTTTGGAGACTGTCGGGTTTTTGATGATGGCGCACACCATTGCCCCGGAGAAGCTGGCTGCTCAGGCCCGGATCATGGCTGATGCTGGTTGCCAGTGTGTGTATGTCGTGGATTCGGCCGGGGCCTTGGTGCTGGACGGGGTGGCTGATCGGGTGTCGGCGTTGGTGGCCGAGCTTGGTGAGGACGCGCAGGTGGGGTTCCACGGGCATGAGAACCTCGGGTTGGGGGTGGCCAATTCGGTGGAGGCGGTGCGTGCGGGTGCCAAGCAGATCGATGGCAGCGTGCGCCGTTTTGGGGCGGGTGCGGGTAACGCGCCGGTCGAGGCTTTGATCGGGGTGTTCGACAAGATCGGTGTTAAGACTGGTATTGATTTCTTCGATATCGCCGATGCCGCCGAAGATGTGGTGCGCCCGGCCATGCCCGCTGAGTGTGTGCTCGACCGCAACGCGCTCATCATGGGTTACTCCGGGGTGTACTCGAGCTTCCTCAAGCATGCGGTTCGCCAGGGTCAGCGCTACGGTGTGCCGGCTCATGAGCTGCTGCACCGGGCCGGGCAGCGCAAGTTGATCGGCGGCCAAGAAGACCAGCTCATCGACATCGCACTGGAAATCAAACACGAGCAGGAAAACAGCCCAGCACAAGCACACTGACCCCAACCACAGCCCCCACAAACACTACGTGGGTAGCGTGGCGCGTATGAGCACATCCACTACAGGCGACGTCCGCCTTCGCGGCCTGTACGGCCTGCTCGCCGGGGGGTTACTCGCCGCGACCGCCGCGACGGTGATCGCGCTGCCCGTGGCGAGCGCGGCGCCCTGCAATAAGACCGTCGGGGACTCCGTTAACACATACCTACAGCGGCACCCTGACCTGCATCAGCAGCTGCAGGCCAGGTCCCAGGCGGAGGGCGACGGGCCCAACGCCATCGATTACCTGAATCGGCATCCCGATGTGCGGCAGCATCTGATCGACCTGTCGCAGCAGTGCGCGCCTTAGCGAGCGGGCCTCGTTGGTAAACGCCGCGGACGACGCGCGGGAACGTTCGCCATTGACGAAAAAGTAGAACACGTTCTAGCGTCTAGGCGTGTTCTCTGATCCTCTCACCGCCGCCATCGCCGAGGCCGAGCAATTGGTGGCCACCGCGCCGTTCATCGAGACCGAAGCCGACCTGCTCGAAGGACTGCAGTACTTAGCCGGCTGCATCTCGGGCTGCATCCACTTGGCCGTCGACTACGACCGCGATCATCCCTTCCTGCAGTCGGGTACCGGCCCGTTCACCAAGATGGGCCTGGACAACCCCGACACCCTGTACTTCGGTACTCGCGTGCACGCCAACCGCGAGTACGTCGTCACCGGCCGGCGCGGCACCACCACCGACCTGAGCTTCCAGCTGCTCGGCGGCGAGTACACCGACGACTTCGTGCCGGTCAGTCAGGCCGCGTTCGACGACCGGGAACTCGAGATCGCGCCCGACGGCAGCTTCGAGTGGCGGGTGACGCCGGCCAGTCCCGGGCAGTTGGTGATCCGCGAGGTCTACGGTGACTGGGCGGCGCAGCGCGGCACGCTGGCGATCGCGCGAACCGACACCGCGGGCACCGCGCCGCCGCCGTTGACACGCGCGCTCATCGAAAAGCGTTACGCCACAGCGGGGAAGCAGCTTGTTCAGCGGGTGAAAACCTGGCTGCAATTCCCGCAGTGGTTCTATCTCGACCTTCCGGTCAACACGCTGACGGCGCCGCGGCTGACCCCGGGCGGGCTGGCCACGCAGTACTCGTCGGTCGGGCACTTCGACCTGCGGTCGGATCAAGCGTTGGTGATCACCATCCCGGTTTCTGACGCGCCCTATCTCGGCTTCCAGTTGGGCAGCCTGTGGTACATCTCGTTGGACTACATCAACCACCAGACCTCGCTGAACAACACTCAGGCGCAAGCGGATCCCGACGGCAAGGTGCGCATAGTGGTTGCCGACCAGAGCCCGGGAGTGACCAACTGGGTCGAGACACTCGGTCATCGGCGCGGGTTCCTGCAGTTCCGTTGGCAACGGGTGTCGCGTGAGCTCAGCGAGGCCGATGGTCCGACCGCCGAGCTCGTCGACATCGACAAGGTAGCGGCCACGTTGCCCTACTTCGAACACAACAAAATCTCCGATGACGACTGGCGCGCCCGAATTGCGCTGCGTCACAAACAAATTCAGGCAAGGATGCTGGGATGACGAAGTTGCTCGACGGCAAGGTAGTGGTGATCAGCGGCGTCGGCCCCGGTCTCGGCACGACGCTGGCCCACCGATGCACGCGAGAGGGTGCCGACCTGGTGCTGGCCGCCCGCACCCCGGAGCGTCTCGACGACGTCGCTAAGCAGATTGCCGACCTCGGCGGCCGCGCGACGACGGTGCGCACCGACATCACCGAAGACGACCAGGTGAGCAACCTCGTCGATGCGACGCTGGAGGCCTACGGCAAGGTCGACGTGCTGATCAACAACGCCTTCCGGGTGCCGTCGTTGAAACCTTTCTCGGGAACCAGCTTTCAGCATATCCGCGATGCGATCGAACTCAGTGCGCTCGGCGCGCTGCGGCTAATCCAGGGCTTCACGCCGGCGCTGGCCGCCGTAAAGGGCTCCATTGTCAACGTCAACTCCATGGTGCTGAGGCACTCGCAGGCGAAGTACGGCGCCTACAAGATGGCCAAATCTGCGCTGCTGTCCATGTCGCATTCGCTGGCCACCGAACTGGGAGAGCAAGGTATCCGGGTCAATTCCGTTGCTCCGGGGTATATCTGGGGCGAGACGCTGCAGGGCTACTTCAACCATCAGGCCGGTAAGTACGGCACCACAGCCGAGCAGATCTACGCGGCCACCGCGGCCGGCTCCGACCTGAAGCGGTTGCCCACCGAGGACGAGGTGGCCTCGGCGATTCTCTTCATGGCCAGCGACCTGTCCAGTGGTATCACCGGGCAGACCCTGGACGTCAACTGCGGGGAGTACCACACCTAATGGCGCAGCGCACAGACGTCGGAACCGTCGAGGACTTGCACGCATCGGCCACCAAGCTGGTCGGGCTCGACGACTTCGGCGTCGACGACGACAACTACCGCGAGGCGCTGGGGGTGCTGCTGGAGTCCTACCGGCGCGACGCGGGCCTGACTCCGTTGGGCAGCAAGATGAATCGGTTCTTTTTGCGCGGCGCGCTGGTCGCCAGGCTGTTCTCCGAGTCTGCCTGGAAGCAATACCCGCAGCACGCCGACGTCGCGATCGAGCGGCCGATTTTCGTCACCGGGCTGCCGCGCACCGGCACCACGATCCTGCACCGCCTGCTGGGCGCGGACCCGGTCCATCAGGGCCTGCACCTGTGGCTGGCCGAGTTCCCGCAGCCGCGGCCGCCGCGCGACACCTGGGACTCGAATCCGTGGTACAGCCAGCTGAACGCGCAGTTCGACAAGGCGCACGCGGAGAACCCGGAGTACACCGGGCTGCATTTCATGGCCGCCTACGAGCTGGAGGAGTGCTGGCAGCTGCTGCGGCAGTCGCTGCATTCGGTGTCGTATGAGACGCTGTCGCATCTGCCGACGTACTCGAAGTGGCTCTCTCAGCAGGACTGGACGCCGTCCTATCAGCGGCACCGGCGCAACCTGCAGCTGATCGGGCTCAACGATGCCGAAAAGCGTTGGGTGCTCAAGAATCCCAGCCACCTGTTCGCCCTGGACGCCTTGATGGCAACCTACCCCGACGCGTTGGTGATCCAGACCCATCGGCCGGTCGAGACGATCATGGCGTCGATGTGTTCGCTGGCGCAGCACACCGCCGAGGGGTGGTCGACTATCTTCTCGGGCGCCGAGATCGGTGCCGACGCAATGGAAACCTGGTCGCGCGGCCTGCAGCAGTTCAACACCGCACGCGCCAAGTACGATCCGGATCAGTTCTATGACGTCGATTATCGCGACCTGATCGACGATCCGCTGGGAACGGTCGCCAACGTGTACCGGCATTTCGGCATGACGTTGACCGATGAGGCGCGAAAGGCCATGGAGGACAGCCACGCCGAGAGTCAGACTGGCGCCCGGGCCCCGAAGCACAAGTATTCGCTGGCCGACTACGGACTCACCGCGGAAGAGGTCAAGGAGCGATTCGCCGGGCTGTGAGCGGCGGGTCAGCCGTCTTCCGGACGCTCCAGATAGCCCTCCGCGACCGCATGTTCGATGCTGTCGGACAGGCGCGGGCAGGACTTGACGCGCGCGGTGTCCCCGCCCGCCTCACGGACCTCGGTGAAGTGCGCGCAGCGCTGCCAGGCGTCGGTATTCCATTGCACCGCAGTGTGTCCCGGGCCGAGCCTCCGCACGGTCACCGTGGCGTGGCAGAACCGGCAATCCACCGGGAGTAGCCCCGACGTCAGGTAGCGTTCGCGGTCGGCGCGGCTGGCTTCGGCCACCGCCGCGGCGCGCTGCGGATCGTTGCTGAAATCCCTTGACTTCGACCACATTCCGGAGCCGCCGTTGGGTGCGGGCGGCTCATCGTGATCGTGATGATCACCATGCAGCGCCAGCATCGAGCGGGCGAGCCGATCGACGTCGGGAACGTCCGGCCGATCGTCGGGCATGACTACGAGTGTTGTTCAGCCGGGACGTCGCCGGAAACCGGTTCGGCATCTTCGGATTCGGAATCCTTGGCCTTCAGATTCTCTTCGACCTCGGCGTTCCAGTACTCATTGGCGCGGGTGGTGTCCACCTCGATCTCGAAGCGCTCCACCATCTCCGGCTCGACGTCGGCGACGTCGACGTAGAACTGCTGATACCAGCGGCGCAGTTGGTACACGGCGCCGTCCTCCTCGACCAGCAACGGGTTGTCGATGCGGGTCTTGTGCCTCCAGATCTCGACGTCCTGCAGAAAGCCCTTGCTGACGCCCTCGGTGAAAACCCTGGACAGTTTGTCGGTCATCTTCTCGTCCATGCCCTTGGGCTTTTCGACGATCACGCCCCATTGCAGCACAAACGAGTTCTGGGTCACCGGGTAGTGGCAGTTGATCAGAATCGATTCGGCCTTGTAACCGCCGTAGCTGTTGTGCAGCCAGTTGATCATGAACGACGGACCGAAGTAGGACGCTTCGGAATCCAGGTGCGCCTCGCCGTAGGAGGTGCCCAGGTCGTTCACATCGGGCCGGCCGACGTTGTGCAGGTACTGCGAGGCAACGTGGCCCTCGAAGACGTTCTTGAAGTACGTCGGCAACCCGAAGTGGATGTAGAAGAAGTGCGCCATGTCGGTGACGTTGTCGATGATGTCGCGGCAGTTCGACCCCTCGATGAGGATGCTGTTCCACCGCCACTCGGTCCATTCGTCACTGTGCGCCTGCGGGATATCGGGAATGCGCACGGCAGGATCCGGCGGGTTGTTCTCGTGGTCGTGCCAGACGAACAGCAGACCGCCGCGGATGTCGGTGGTCCACGACCGGGTGCGGGCTGTCTTGGGTGTGCGCTTGGCGTAGGGCACCAGCTTGCAGCGACCGTCGCCGCCCCAGCGCCAGTCGTGGAACGGGCAGGCGACCTCGTCGCCCTTGACGGTGCCCATGGACAGGTCACCGCCCATGTGGCGGCAGTAACCGTCGAGCACCTTGACGTCGCCTTGTGAGTCGGCGAAAACCACCAACTTGGTCCCGAACGCCTCGATCGAATGCGGCTTGCCGTCCTGGAAGCCCTTCGCGACGCCCAGGCAGTGCCAGCCCCGGGCGTACCTGGTCGGCAAGGCGCCGGGATCGATCTCCCGGATGCCGACCGCTTTGGTGTCGGTACTCAACCTATTACCTCCAATAACTAGCCTCTAACTAGAACACGTTACAGTTTTGGGGCGGGGCCGCGCAACGACAGCAGGTCTAGCTGCGTTGTCCTGGGGGTGCTTCACGCTGCGGTATATCTAGACGATGCCACTGTTTGCTTTCGAGGGCCGCGCGCCGCGGATCGATCCGACCGCGTTCGTGGCCCCGACCGCGACGCTGATCGGCGACGTCACCGTGGAGGCGGGCGCGTCGGTGTGGTTCAACGCCGTGCTGCGCGGCGACTATGGGCCGATCGTCGTGCGCGAAGGCGCCAACGTCCAGGACGGGTCGGTGCTGCATGCCCCGCCCGGTATCCCCGTCGACATCGGTCCGGGCGCCACGGTGGCCCACATGTGCGTCATCCACGGAGTGCACGTCGGGCCCGAGGCGTTGGTCGCCAACCACGCCACCGTGCTCGATGGCGCGGTGATCGGCGCGCGCAGCCTCGTCGCCGCGCACTCGCTGGTGACGGCCGGCACCCAGATCCCGGCCGGAGTCCTGGTGGTCGGGGCGCCGGCGCAGATCAAGGGCCCGATCGCCGGCACGGGCGCCGAGATGTGGGTCAACGTGAACCCGCAGGCCTACCGCGACCTGGCGCAGCGGCACCTGGTCGGTCTGGAGCCGCTTTAGACCTTCACCGTGTTCGCCAAGGCGCGGTCGACTTCCCAATACGCGCGCAGGGCGAGCATCTGGCCCTCGTCATCGGCCTTGTAGATGAACACGCCTTCGGCTGTGGTCTGATACTCGCCCGTCGTGATGAGGATGTGCCCGACGTTGGCTTCCTCGTTGCCGCATTCGTAGGTGTCGCGGAAGAAGAATTCGATCTTCGTGGTGGGGGCGATGGCCTTGTCCCAGAACGCCGAGATCGCGTCGCGGCCGCGGTGCCCTCTGCCCTCCGGGTCGAAGGGCGACGGCCCGATGGGGTTCTCGACGATAGCGTCGTCGGCGAACACCGCCAGCCACGCCTCCTTGTCCCTTGCGATGACCGCCGCCCGGGAGCGCTGGCCGGCCTCGTGCGCGAGACGGGTGGTCACGCGTTCACCTTTTCCGGTTTGTCGGCGCCGACCACCCACATGGAGTAGTACTGCGAGCCGCCGCCGTAGGCGTGCCCCAAGGCTTTTCGCGCGTTAGGCACCTGGTGGTCGCCACCCTTGCCCATCACCTGGATGGCCGACTCCGCGAAGCGGATCAGGCCCGAAGCGCCGATCGGGTTCGACGACAGCACGCCACCGGAGGGGTTCACCGGGAGCCGTCCGCCGATCTTGGTTTCGCCGGCTTCGGTGAGCTTCCAGCCCTCGCCTTCGGGAGCAAACCCTAGGTTTTCCAACCACATTGGTTCGAACCAGGAGAATGGCACGTAGATCTCGGCCGCGTCGATCTCGTCGATCGGGCTCGTGATGCCGGCGGCCTTCCACAGCGCCGCGGCCGCGTCGCGCCCGGCCTGTGGGCTGACCTGGTCGCGACCCGAGAATTGCAACGGCTCGGTGCGCAGCGCCGTCGCGTGTATCCACGCCACCGGATGTCCTTGCGCCACTAGAGCATCGGCGATCTCCTCGTTGCCGATCACGACTGCGGCCGCGCCGTCGGACGACGGGCATGTTTCGTCGTAGCGGATCGGGTCCCACAGCATGGGTGACTCCATCACCTTTTCCACGGTGATGTCCGGCTGGTGCAGGTGAGCCAGCGGATTGCGGGCCCCGTTGAGCCGGTCCTTGACCGCGACGATGGCGCCGATGTTCAATGGTGCGCCCGAGCGACGGATGTAGGACCGCACGTGCGGGGCGAAATAGCCGCCGGCGCCCGCGCCGACGGGCTTGATGAACGGGATCGGAATCGACAACGCCCACATGGCATTTGATTCCGACTGCTTCTCCCACGCCATCGCCAGCACGCGGCGGTACTTGCCGGACTGGACCAGGCTGGCCGCCACCACCGCGGTGGAACCGCCGACCGAACCCGCGGTGTGCACCCGGATCAGCGGCTTACCGGTGGCGCCCATGGCGTCGGCCATGAACAGCTCAGGCATCATGACGCCCTCGAAGAAGTCCGGTGCCTTGCCGACTACGACCGCATCGATGTCGTCGAACGTGCTACCGGAATCCTCCAGTGCGCGGTCGATCGCCTCGCGCACCAGGCCGTTCATCGAAACGTCCTTGCGCTTGGCTACGTACTTGGTCTGCCCGGTACCCAGTACCGCGGCAAGGTGTGCTCCCGCGCCGGCCATCAGTTCTTCCCTTCCAGGACCGCGACCAGGTTCTGTTGCAGCGCAGGCCCGCTGGTGGCATGCGCGAGTACCCGCTGCGCTGACCCGTTCCAGATGTGTTGTGACGCCAGCCCGATCCGCTCCAAACCGGCGACGAACATTGGGTTGGCCGCCAGCGCACCGCCGGACGGATTCACCTTCGTCGACCCCGGAAGCCCGATCGCCTCCGCGAGGATCAGGTGCTGGTGGCTGAAGGGCGCGTGAATCTCGGCCACCTCGATGCCTCCGGTGCTGCCGCCGGTGGCCGCCTTGGCCGAAGCCGCGGTCGACGACGACACGGTGAGGTCACGCGCGCCGAGCACGGGGGTTTCGATGCGGTGCTCGATTCCGGTTATCCAGGCTGGGTTTTCGCGCAACTCGCGAGCCCGGTCGTCGGCAGCGAGCACGATCGCGGCCGCCCCGTCGGTGATCGGTGCGATGTCGTGGCGGCGCAGCGGATCGGCGAAGAACGGCCGTTCCAGCAGTTCGTCGATGCTCTTGGCCGGCTTCACCGAGTCGTTGCGCCCGGACTGGGCGAACGAGTCGAGGGCGACCTGGGCCATCTGCTGGACCGACCACTTGCCGCTGTCCAGCCCGATGCGGGCTTGCAGGCCGGCCAGCGACACCGAGTCCGGCCACAGCGGCGCGACGGTGTACGGGTCGGTCTGGCGCGACAGCACCTGCCGCAGGATGCCGGCCGACGACTTGCCGAAGCCGTAGACCAGCGCGGTGTCGACCTCACCGGTCAGGATCTTGATGTAGGCCTCGTAAAGCGCCCAGGCGGCGTCCATTTCGACGTGCGACTCGTTGATCGGCGGAACGGCCCCGATCGAGTCGATTGCCGAAATAAACGAAAATGCACGTCCGGCAAGGTAATCGGAGGATCCTGAACACCAGAAGCCGATGTCGGTCCTGGAGATGCCCAGCTCCTCGTACAGCTGGCCAAAGCACGGGATCAACATCTCGACGCCGTTGGTGGTGCCGTCGGTGTGGCGGACATGCGGGGCGTGGGCAAAGCCGACGACCGCAACATTGCGTTCGCTCATGTGCAGATAGGCCTTTACAGGTGGTGGCGGTAGGTGTCGTACTCGGCGTCCGGCTCACCGGTCGGCCGGAAGTACTCGATGTTGTCGATGCCAAAACCCCACTCCTCGCGGGGTTTCCACACGGCTTCCACGCGCATGCCCATCCGCACCTCGTGCGCGTCGATGTCGGCGACAAGATGCAGGAACGGGATGTCGGCGCCGTCGAGCAGCACGTAGGCCGCCACATAGGGCGGCTTGATGCGCTGCCCCTGGAATGGGATGTTGATGATCGCGAACGTCGTCACCGTGCCCTTGTCGGGCAATTCGACGAATTCGGTCGTCGGCTGGCCGGTGGCCGGGTCGGCGCCATGCGGCGGGAAGTAGACCTTGCCGGTCTTGCCCGTCTTGGCGCCCAGCAGCTTGCCTTCGGCGATGGCCCGCAAATAGGCGCTCTCTTCATGCGAGGCGGTGTGCTGGATCGTCAGCGAGACCGGGGTGACGATCATCGTGACGGGGTCCTGGTCGCTTGGCGGACCCTCGGGCTCGGCGTCCTCGCCGAGTGCGAAATACGCGATGTCGGTGATGGCTCCGATCGTCTCGTCGGCCCAGTGCACATGCACCCGCGCGCCGGTCTTGATCTTGTCGGGTTCGCCGGCGTCGACGACGTGGATCAGCGGAGTGTCGGCGTCGTCGAGCTTGATCAGCGCCCACGCGAACGGCCGGTCGAGCGGCTCGCCGCCCAACGGCTCGGGCTGCCAGGTCCAGGAAACGACGGTGCCGACCGCCGACACCGGTACCATCTCGCCCAGCGGTTCGTAGGTAACCGGGTCGTATTCCGCGGGTGGCACATGCACCCGGCCATCCGATCCGCGCACCCCCAGGACGCGGCGCTCACGCAGGGCGGTGAAGAACTTGCCCAGCGTGGGACCGACTGAACGGGTGTAGTCGAACGCCAGGGTTAACGGCGCTGAGAGAGGCGGCTCAGAGTGATCGATAGTGGTCGGGCCGCTCGAAGTGGCTGTCACGACATCGAGTAGAACAGGTTCTAAGAACCGTTTCAATATCGGGTTGTGGTCGGGTCCGTTCTGGCCGGGAAAGGCGGAGAAATGAAGCTGGGTTTGCAACTCGGATACTGGGGCGCTCAGCCGCCGGAGAACCACGCGGAGCTTGTCGCCGCGGCCGAGGCAACCGGATTCGACGCCGTATTCACCGCCGAGGCGTGGGGATCGGATGCCTACACACCGCTGGCCTGGCTGGGTTCGTCGACGCAGCGGGTGCGGCTGGGCACGTCGGTCGTGCAGCTGTCCGCGCGCACTCCGACCGCGTGCGCGATGGCCGCGCTGACGCTGGATCACCTGTCGGGCGGCCGGCACATCCTCGGCCTCGGGGTGTCCGGGCCCCAGGTGGTGGAGGGCTGGTACGGCCAGAGGTTCCCCAAGCCGCTGGCCCGGACCCGCGAATACATCGACGTCCTGCGGCAGGTGTGGGCGCGTGAGAAGCCGGTGACCAGCGACGGCCCGCACTACCCGCTGCCGCTGACGGGCGAGGGTACGACGGGATTGGGCAAGCCGCTCAAGCCGATCACGCATCCGCTGCGCGCCGACATCCCGATCATGCTGGGCGCCGAGGGCCCCAAGAACGTCGCGCTGGCCGCCGAGCTCTGCGACGGCTGGCTGCCCATTTTCTACACGCCGCGGATGGCCGACACCTACAACGAGTGGCTCGACGAGGGTTTCGCCCGCCCCGGCGCGCGGCGCAGCCGCGATGATTTCGAGATCTGCGCGACGGCCAACATCGTCATCACCGAGGACCGTCCCGCCGCGTTCGCTGCCATGAAGCCCTACATCGCGCTGTACATGGGCGGGATGGGCGCCGAGGACACCAACTTCCACGCCGACGTCTACCGCCGGATGGGTTACTCCGAAGTGGTCGACGACGTCACCAAGTTGTTCCGCAGCAACCAGAAGGACAAGGCGGCCGAGATCATCCCCGATGAGGTCATCGACGACGCCGCGATCGTCGGCGATCTCGACTACGTCCGTAAGCAGATCAAGGCATGGGAGGCCGCCGGCGTCACCATGATGGTGGTGTCTGGCCGCAACACCGAGCAGGTCCGCGAGCTCGCCACCCTTGTCTAGACGGTTCTTGCCACTTGTCTAGAACGCGTTCTAGATTGACCGGATGACCGTGTCGCAGCACACCATCGCGGGGGCCGTTCTCACCATGCCGGTGCGGATCCGTCAGGCGAACCAGCACATGGCGATGTTCTCGGTGGACGCCGACGTCGCCCAGCACCTGATCGACTACAGCGGCTTGCAGGTCTGCCGGTACCTGCCCGGCCGCGCGATCGCGGTCTTGATGCTGATGCACTACATCGACGGCGACCTCGGCCAGTACTACGAATTCGGCACCAGCATCATGGTCAACCCGCCCGGTTCGACGGCCACCGGTCCACGCGCCCTGGGTTCGGCCGGCGCCTTCATCCACCACCTGCCCGTCGACCAGGCCTTCACGCTGGAGGCCGGAACCAAAATCTGGGGCTACCCGAAACTCATGGCGGACTTCACGATTCGCGAGGGCCGCGAGTTCGGGTTCGACTGCGCGATAGACGGGCAACTGGTGATCAGCATGGACTTCCGGCGCGGCCTACCGATTCGGCTGACGCCGCGCCACCAAGCGCAGCGCAGCTATTCCCACCGCGACGGCATCACCCGCGAGACCGCCTTCGAGCACACGCTGGACGGGGTGCGGACGCGGCTCGGCGGGGTCCGCGTCCGGCTGGGCGACCACGCTTTCGCCAGAGAGCTTGCGTCGCTGGGCCTGCCGAAGCGTGCGATGGTTTCCAGCTCGGCTGACCAGGTACAGATGACATTCGGCGACGCCCAGGAGATCTCATGACCCTTCCCGATCTGCAGACCAAACCCGACGTCGACCTGACCGACGGCGCCTTCTACGCAGGCGATTCCCGGCCCGTCTACAAGTGGATGCGCGAGAACGAGCCGGTCTTCCGAGACCGCAACGGGCTGGCCGCGGCCTCGACGTATCAGTCCGTCATCGACGCCGAGCGCAACCCGGAGCTGTTCTCCAACGCCGGCGGCATCCGGCCTGACCAGCCGGGCGTCGAGATGATGATCGAGATGGACGATCCGCAACATCTGTTGCGCCGCAAGCTCGTCAATTACGGGTTCACCCGCAAGCGGGTGAAGAACCTCGAGGCCTCGATCACCTCGCTGTGCGACACGCTGATCGACGCGGTGTGCGAGCGCGGCGAGTGCGACTTCGTCTGGGACCTGGCCGCCCCGCTCCCGATGGCGGTCATCGGCGACATGCTCGGCGTGCGCCCCGAGGAACGCGCGATGTTCCTCAAGTGGTCCGACGACCTGGTCAGCTCCCTGAGCAGCACCGCCGCCGAGGCGGACGTCCAGGTGACGATGGAGGCCTTCGCCACCTACAGCCAGTACATGATGAGCATGATCGAGGAACGCAAAAAGCAGGCGACCGACGACCTGGTCAGCGTTCTCGTGCACGCGGAGGTCGAAGGGGCGCGCCTAGAGGACCACCAGATCGTCACCGAGGTGCTGCTGCTGCTGATCGGCGGCGACGAGACCACCCGCCACACGCTGTCCGGCGGAACCCGTCAGCTGCTGCTGCACCCCCACCAGCACCAGCGCCTGGTGAGCGATCTGAGCTTGCTACCCAACGCAATTGAAGAGATGCTGCGCTGGACCGCGCCGGTGAAGAACATGGCGCGCACGATCACCGCCGACACCGACTTCCACGGCACGCAGTTGCACGCGGGCGAGAAGATGATCCTGCTGTTCGAGTCGGCGAACTTCGACGAGAAGGTCTTCGACGAGCCGGAGAGCTTCAACATCGAGCGCTACCCGAACAACCACCTCGCGTTCGGTTTCGGTACGCACTTCTGTCTGGGCAATCAGCTCGCCCGCTTGGAGTTGTCGATCATGCAGACGCGGTTGCTGCAACGCCTGCCGGACATGCGGCTGGCCCTGGGCGACGTCGCGCTGCCGCTGCGGCCGGCGAACTTCGTGTCCGGCCTCGAGAAGATGCCGGTGGCGTTCACCCCGACCGCGCCAATCAACTAACCCGCTGCGCCGAGCGTGTACTGACTGCGAGATTCACGCGGATCTGCCGCGCTGAGTGCACGTTCGGCGGGCCCAGGCTGAGGCCAACCGAGCCAGGATGCCGCCCCGTGTGTCCTCCGCGGTGACGCGGACGACGATCCAGTCGAGGTCGGCCAGCGCTTCGTAGCGGGCGATGTCCCGGTTGAATTGTCGTCGATCGGTGCGGTGATGATCGCCCTCGTGCTCTAAGGCGACTTTGACGTCCTCCCAGCCCATGTCGAGCATCGCCACCGGTTCGCCGTATTGGCCGTAAACGGGGACTTGAGTCCGCGGCCGCGGATGACCGGCGTCGATGAGCAGCAGCCGCAGCCAGCTCTCGCGGGGTGATTCGGCTCCGGAGTCGACAAGGGATAACGCGAGGCGGGCACGCCTGATGCCGCGGCGTCCTCGGTAACGCTCGCCCAGCAACTCGACCTTAAGCACCTCGAGATCGGTTGCGCGAGCGAGTGCGTCGATGGCCGCGACCGCCTTGACGACGGGATAGCGGCATGCGAGGTCGAGCGCGGTCCGCGCCGGCCTCGTTACCGTAGTGCCGGCGATGAGTGTCATCTCGTCCTCAGCGACCAGATCCGACCACGTACTGATGCCACTTGGCGGGCGGCGATAGTCGTAGAGCAACTCCGCGGATGCGCGATCGTCAACCCACTTGGCGCCTTGCAGTGCGGCCGCGCAGTTTCCGGCCACGATGCCGCGGCGCCGCGACCATAGTCATGCGGCGTGGGCGCGGAGCCGAGCGGTGAGCTCGGTGCCGGCCGGCAGATAGACGGCGGGGTGGATGGCGACGAAACGGCTGCGCAGCGCGTGCGGTGTCACGCTGCCGGATGCAACGGCCTCACTTCCAATGAATGGTCCCATGGTGGGGGAGTGTCGCCCGTGGCACTGACACGGGCATTGAGGCGCACACCGAGCGTGCACTCAGCGCGAGAAATCGGCCGAAAATTCGCAGGGATTACGCGTTCGGCGCGAAGGGGATTACTTGTTCTGGAAGTGGGGCTTGCGCTTTTCGGCGAACGCCCGCGGCCCTTCCTTGGAGTCCTGGGAGAGGAACACCGGAATGCCGTTGGCGGTGTCGGGCTTGAAGGCTTCCTCCTCGTGCATTCCTTCGGTCTCGCGGATCGTCTTGAGGATCGCCTGTACGGCCAGGGGCCCGTTGTTCTCGATCACCTCTGCGATTTCCAGTGCTTTGGTCAGCGCCTGACCGTCGGGCACGACGTGGCCGATCAGGCCTATGTCCTTGGCCTCGGCGGCGGTGATGTGGCGTCCGGTGAGCAGCAGGTCGCAAGCCACGGTGTAGGGAATCTGGCGCACCAGCCGCACGGCGGACCCGCCCATCGGATACAGGCTCCACTTGGCCTCGGAGATGCCGAACTTGGCGCTCTCGCCGGCCACCCGGATGTCGGTGCCCTGCAGGATCTCGGTGCCGCCCGCGATGGCCGGGCCCTCGACGGCGGCGATCAGCGGCTTTTTCAGCCGGCGGCCCTTGAGCAGCGCATCGATGCGCGACGGGTCGTAGCTGCCGTCCTTGAAAGAATCGCCCGGGGGCTTCTGGGTTGCTGTCTTGAGGTCCATGCCCGCGCAGAAGTAGCCACCCGCCCCGGTCAGAATGCAGACCCGGATGTCGGGATCGTTGTCGACGCGGTCCCAGGCCTGGACCATGATTTCCATCATTTCCGTGCTCAGAGCGTTGCGCCGGTGAGGCCGGTTCAGGGTGACGATCAGGGTGTGGCCGCGCTGCTCGACTAGCGCGTCGGGGCCGGCTTGCTCGTTTGCTGACGCCTCGGCCACGGGTACCGCCTCTCACTCGACATTGGGGATGAGCTTGTCAAGAAATGTAACACGTTCTAGTTTGGTGGCCGTGGCCCTGAATATTGCCGACCTCGCAGAGCACGCTATCGACGCTGTGCCCGACCGTGTCGCCCTCATCTGCGGCGATGAGCAGCTGACCTACGCGCAACTGGAGGAGAAGGCCAACCGCCTGGCGCACTACCTGCTGGAGCAGGGTGTCAAGAAGGACGACAAGGTCGGACTCTACTGCCGCAACCGCATCGAGATCGTGATAGCGATGCTGGGCATCGTCAAGGCCGGCGCCATTCTGGTCAACGTCAACTACCGCTACGTCGAGGGCGAACTGCGCTACCTGTTCGACAACTCCGACATGGTGGCGCTGGTCCACGAGCGCCAGTACTCCGACCGCGTCGCCAACGTGCTGCCCGACACCCCGAACGTCAAGACCATCCTGGTCGTCGAGGACGGCAGCGACAATGACTACCAGCGCTACGGCGGTGTCGAGTTCTACTCCGCCATCGCCAACAGCTCCCCGGAGCGCGACTTCGGCGAGCGCAGCGCCGACGACATCTACCTGCTGTACACCGGTGGCACCACGGGCTTTCCCAAGGGCGTGATGTGGCGCCACGAGGACATCTACCGGGTGTTGTTCGGCGGAACCGACTTCGCCACGGGTGAATTCATCTCCGACGAGTACGACCTGGCCAAGGGCGCGGCGGCCAACCCGCCGATGGTCCGCCACCCGATCCCGCCGATGATCCACGGCGCCACCCAGTCGGCCACGTGGATGTCCATCTTCTCGGGTCAAACCACTGTTCTCGCACCGGAATTCAATGCCGACGAGGTGTGGCGGACGATTCACAAACACAAGGTGAACCTGCTGTTCTTCACCGGCGACGCGATGGCGCGGCCACTGCTCGACGCCTTGCTGGCGCACCAGGAGGCGGGGAACGAGTACGACCTGTCGTCGCTGTTCCTGCTCGCCTCCACCGCGGCGCTGTTCTCGCCGAGCATCAAGGAGAAGTTCCTCGAGCTGCTGCCCAACCGGGTCATCACCGACTCGATCGGGTCCTCGGAGACCGGGTTCGGCGGCACCAGCGTGGTCGCCAAGGACGCGCCGCACAGCGGCGGCCCCCGGGTGACGATCGACCACCGCACCGTCGTTCTCGACGACGACGGCAACGAGGTTCAGCCGGGCTCTGGCGTGCGCGGCTTCATCGCCAAGAAGGGCAACATCCCGGTCGGCTACTACAAGGACGAGAAGAAGACCGCCGAAACCTTCAAGACCATCAATGGCGTCCGCTACGCGATCCCCGGTGACTACGCAACGGTCGAGCAGGACGGCACCGTCACGATGCTCGGCCGCGGGTCGGTGTCGATCAACAGCGGCGGCGAGAAGATCTACCCCGAGGAGGTCGAGGCCGCCCTCAAGGGCCACCCCGACGTCTTCGACGCGTTGGTCGTCGGCGTGCCCGACCCCCGCTACGGCCAGCACGTTGCCGCGGTGGTGCAGGCACGGCCGGGGACCCGACCGGCGCTCTCAGAGTTGGACCGCTTCGTACGCTCCGAGATCGCGGGATACAAAGTGCCGCGCAGCCTTTGGCTCGTCGACGAGGTGAAGCGGTCACCGGCGGGCAAGCCCGACTACCGCTGGGCAAAGGAACAGACCGAGGCGCGGCCCGCCGACGACGTGCATGCGGCGCACGTCTCGGCCTGACGCAACTTGAGTAGTACTACGCATGCTTGATGCGTAGAAATGCGCGGGCATTCGCTCCCACCGCTCGGCGATGCTGAGTGCATGACAACCCGCATCGATATTCCCAGCCCGGCCGAACTGGCCACCAGTACTCCGGCTGATCGCGACCGCGCCATCGACGTCATTCGCATCGTTTCTCTCGTCGGCGTCGTCACCGGTCACACGGTGATGGCGATCAGCATCATCCGCAATCATGTGCTCGTCTGGGAAAATCTGCTCACCGTCTCCCCTATTTTCCGGGCCATGACCTGGCTCCTGCAGATCATGCCGCTGTTCTTCTTCGCGGGCGCCGCGGCCTGTGTGTCATCCTGGCGCCCGGGCGCCAACTGGGGCGGCTGGTTGATGAACCGCTGCACGCGGCTCTTCCGCCCGGTGTTCTACTACCTTGCGTTCTGGGCATTCGGGTTGACCGCGCTGTATCCGCTTCTGCCGCAACATATCTACGAGCCCGTCGCGGGTGTCAGCGTTCAGCTGCTGTGGTTTTTGGGAGCCTACGTGCTGGTGCTCGCCGCGATGCCGGCCCTTTCCCGGATCACCACGCCGGGTCGCCTGGCCGTCGGCGTACTCGCCGTCTATGGGGCCATCGCGGTCGTTGACGCCGCGCGGCTGCACTGGCACGCCGCGGCGCCGCTGGGCTACCTGAACCTCGCGGTATGGCTCATCCCCGCGATGTTCGGCGTCGCCTACCGTCGGCAACTCCTCACTGCGCGCACCGCGCTCATCACCGCCGTGACGCTGTTCGTCGTCGACGTTGCGTTGGTGCGTTGGGGTCCTTACGAATTGAGCATGGTCGGCACCGGAGACCGCCACCTGTCCAACACCAGCCCGCCGTCGCTGTTGCTGGCCGGGCACGCAATCATGTTGAGCGCGTTGGCGATCCTTGCCGCGCCGGCCATCGCCCGCTGGGCGCAGCGGCCGCGGGTGTGGTGGTGGGCCGCGGTCGGCAACTCCGGGGCCATGACCTTGTACCTCTGGCACATGCCCGCGCTGCTGGCCCTGCACCTGGTGTTCGACTATCTCGGGCACCCGCGTTACCCGGGTCAGCCCGATTTTCTGGACCTCAGCATCGCGCAGCTGCTCGTCATGGTCTTCGCGGTGCCGGTCTTGTTCGTCGCGCTGCGACCGCTGGAAAACAACCCGCTGGCCGGCTGGGACGGCGTCGGCGCCGTCACCTCGGCGCGCCGGGGCGCGGTCGTCGGTGTGCTGCTGTGCGTCGCCGGGGCGGCGACGCTTGCCCTGGTGAAGTGGGGCCTCAAGGATGACGGCTTGGTCTGCGTCGGCGTGGTGGTGTCGGCTCTGGTGTCCGCGCGGGCGCTGGCCGGCTCGCGGTGAGCCTAGTCGGCCTCGTCGTCGAGTCCGTGCTCAATCGCGTAGCGCGTCAACTCGACTCGGTTGGCCACCTGGAGCTTGCGAAACGTCGCCTGGACATGATTTTCGACGGTGCGATGGCTCAACGACAATCTCTCGGCAATCTGCTTGGCGGACAGCCCTTTTGCGACGTGACGCAATACCTCGGTCTCGCGCTCGGTCAGGCTGGGATGCTTCGATCCCGAGTCCTTGCTCTGGGCGATGCGGCGGTATTCGCCCAGCACCAAACCGGCCAGACTCGGAGTGAACACGGCCCGCCCGGCCGCGGTGGCCGAAACGGCCTCCGCCAGTTCGGCCGCCGACGCGCTCTTGACCAGATACCCCGTGGCCCCGGCCTTGACGGCCTCGAGCACGTCGTCGCGCTCGTCGGACGCCGACAGCACCAGCACTCGCGAGGACGGCGATACCGCGAGAACCTCAGCCGTCGCCCGCACGCCGTCGCCATCGGCCAGCCGCATGTCCATCACCACCACGTCGGGCCTGACCGCCGCCGCCCGGCGCCGCGCGGCGGCCACGCCGTCGGCGGTGGCGACAATGCTGAAGCCGCCCTCGGCCAGGTCGCGGGCCACCGCGTCGCGCCAGATCGGGTGATCGTCGACGACCATCACCGTCGTCGCGGAGTCAGCCATGGCGTCCACCTTCGCGCGGCACGCACAGCTCCCACTCCGTTCCTTCCCCCGTCCCGGTGTGCAGCCGGGCGGTACCGCCCAGCGAGGCCAACCGCCCCACAATCGACCTAGAAATGCCAAGGCGTCCCTGTCGGGCGGCCTCGTCCAGCCGACCGTCGGCGATGCCCACGCCGTCGTCGCGAACGCAGACCGTGACCGCATCGCCCAGGTCCTCCAACAGCACGAATGCGCGGGCAGCGGCGCCGGCATGCGCGCGCACATTGTCCAAGGCGTTGCCGACCGCGGCGTCGAGCTCTATAGCGGCCGAATGCGCAAGCGGTACCGGAGTTCCCGGCAGGCTGACCGACACGCGGTCGGCTTCCCTGCGGCGCAACAGCGAGCGGAAATCGATCGTCACCCGGTCCTGATCTTGGTCGATGTTCGCCGAGGTGACCCACCGTCGCAGCGCGCGTTCTTGCTCGCTCGCGAGATCTGCGAGTTCTGCTGTGGCTCCGCCGATTTCGCGGCCACGCCGAGCGACCAAAGCGAGCACCTGGATGGCGCCGTCATGCACCTCGCGCGACAGCCGCTCACGCTCTGCCGTGGCGGCGGCAAGCTGGGCCGCGCGTTGCAGTTCGTCGTGGGAGCGACGCGCGGTCTGCGCGGCCATGCCGATCGCCGCGCCGATCGCCACCTCGATGATGATCGTCGCGTTGTGCCCGAGGTTGAGCGCGAAGTAGTTCTTGACGGCGAAGTTGGTGATCATGACGACCAAACCGGTCAGCGTTCCGCCGATCGGGCCGAGCTGGATGGCGGCCGAAATGGTGGGGTTACTGGCCCACAGCGTCGTCGGCCAGGTCTGATTGTCGCTCGCCCATTGCGGGGAGGCGACGATGGTGTTGGACGCCATCAGCAGCACGGCGACCACAACTTCGGCAATCACCCACGCGGGCCTTCGGCCGAACCCCCGCAAGTAGGCGATCGCGCACGCCGCACTCCAGGCGATCAGCACCGCGAACAACACCCAGCCCAACATCGGTCGACGCAGATCCGGGTTGACGGCGATCTGAAAGCCCAAGGCGTAAACGCAGCTCACCAAACGGAACGCCTGCGCCGCACGCCACAGCGGCACAGTCGGGTCGGGACCGTGAGACGCCATCGGGCTCAGCATAGGTCGGTTGACGGGCGGGCGTGATTCACCGCCCGCGTCGGATCAGGCGGCTGCCGAGAAGGGGTCGTACTCGGCGAGCAGCTTCTCCACCCGGGCCTCGTCCAGTCGGACGCGTACGGTGGCGGCTTCCTGCTGATCGCGGATCACCTTCGCCAGCGTGAACGCACTGGAGACGAGAAACAGGACGGTGATTCCCAGGAACAGCCGCTGCCAAGGATCGAGAGGCAGGAAATAAATTCCGCCGAGTGCGCTGACGAAGCTCACGCCGAAGGCGACGGCGGCCTGAACGAAGAAGGCGGGTGTGTTCTTGGATGTGTTGTTCGGAAGACTCATGTCAATCATCATGTGGCAGATCGCGATCCGTGAAATCCGTACAACTACTCAGATCCGCCGGACCGGGACGCCCCCGGCGGCGCGACTAGAGTGGGACCCGGCATGGCCGATTTCGTCAAACGTCACCACGGCGCGCCCGATGGCTTCTTCGCCTGCGAGGCCGCCGGGCTGCGCTGGCTCTCGGCGGTCGACGGCGGCGTGGCCTGCGCCCGGGTCATCTCGTTCGAGGCGACCAGTCTGACGTTGCAGCGGCTGCAATCGGTGGCGCCGAGTCGCGAGGCGGGCCACGCGTTCGGCGGCCGGCTGGCCGTCACGCACGACGCGGGGGCGGCGGCGTTTGGCGCCGGGCCCGACGGCTGGGACGGGCCGGGATTTTTCGGGCCGCTGTCGCAGCCGTTGCCGATGTCGCTGCGGCGGCATCACAGCTGGGGCGAGTTCTACGCTCAGGAGCGACTGGTGCCGATGGCCGAGCTCGCGGCGGCGCGGCTCGATGCGTCGACTCGTCGCGCCGTCGACTCGGTGGTGGCGCGCTGCCGAGCGGGTGACTTCGACGATGACGACGATCCGGCGCGGCTGCATGGGGATCTGTGGCGCGGCAACGTGATGTGGACCGCCGGCGGCGTGGTGCTGATCGACCCGGCCGCGCACGCCGGTCACCGGGAAACCGACCTGGCGATGCTCGCGCTGTTCGATTGCCCGCATTACGACGCCATCCTCGAGGGCTACCAGCGGGTGCGCCCGCTGAACGCCGGGTGGCGCAACCGCATCGGCCTGCACCAGCTCTTCCCCCTGCTGGCGCACGTTGTGTTGTTCGGCCCGGGGTACGCGGGGCAGACCGCTGCCGCGGCCCGCGCCGCGCTCGCCGCCTGACCCCAACCCAGGTCCGGGCCTGGGTTGCCCGCCTCCTTCTCGCGCCGCTCCGCGGCGCGCATCGTCGGCGGGCCGGGCCTGGATTGCCCGCCTCCTCCTCGCGCCGCTCCGCGGCGCGCATCGTCGGCGGGCCGGGCTAAGGTCGAATCGCGATGACGATCGACGTGTGGATGCAGCACCCGACTGCGCGGTTCCTGCGCAGCGACATGCTGGCATCGCTGCGGCGATGGACGGGTGGGGCGATGCCGGACGCCGACATCCCGATTGACGTGACCGTCGCCTCGATGGACGCGGCGGGCGTCGACCTCGGCGTGCTGTGTGCGTGGCGCGGGCCGAACGGCCAGGACCTGATCTCCAATGATGAGGTCGCGGATTGGATTCGGTTGCACCCGAACCGGTTCGCCGGGCTGGCGACCGTGGATCTGGACCGCCCGATGGAGGCGGTCCGCGAACTGAGGCGGCGTCTCGCCGGCGGCTTCGCCGGCCTGCGGGTGGTGCCGTGGCTGTGGGGCGCGCCGCCCACCGACCGGCGCTACTATCCGTTGTTCGCCGAGTGCGTGGAGTCGGCGGTGCCCTTCTGCACCCAGGTCGGCCACACCGGCCCGCTGCGGCCGTCGGAGACCGGGCGCCCGATTCCCTACGTCGACCAGGTCGCCCTCGACTTTCCCGAGTTGGTGATCGTCTGCGGACACGTCGGCTACCCCTGGACCGAAGAAATGGTGGCTGTCGCCCGCAAACATGAGAATGTCTACATCGACACCTCGGCCTACACGATCAAGCGGTTGCCGGAGGAGCTCGTCCGGTTCATGAAGACTGCTACGGGCCAACGGAAGGTCTTGTTCGGCACGAATTACCCGATGATCGCCCACCAACAGGCCCTGGCGGGGCTGGACGATCTCGGGCTGACCGATAGAGCCCGCCGGGATTTTCTGCACGACAACGCCAAACGCGTCTTCAGACTGGAGGCAGTCAAGTGAACGGTGCTCAGTCCCTGATCAGTACCCTGGTCGAGGCCGGCGTCGACGTGTGCTTCGCCAACCCGGGTACCTCGGAGATGCACTTCGTGGCCGCACTCGACACCGTCGCCCAAATGCGCGGCGTGCTAACCCTTTTCGAAGGAGTAGCGACCGGCGCGGCCGACGGGTATGCCCGCATGGCCGGCCGGCCCGCGGCGGTGCTGCTACACCTGGGCCCCGGATTGGGCAACGGCTTGGCCAACCTGCACAACGCGCGCCGGGCCCATGTCCCGATGGTGGTCGTCGTCGGCGACCACGCGACCTATCACAAAAAGTACGACGCCCCACTGGAATCCGATATCGACGCGCTGGCCGGCAGCGTCTCGGGCTGGGTGCGCCGCACCGCGACGGCGGCAGATGTGGCGATCGACGCGGCCGAGGCGATCGCCGCGTGCAAGGCCGGTCCTTACATCTCGACGCTGATCCTGCCCGCGGACGTTTCATGGTCGGAGGGCGCGGTTCCCGCCGCACCGGCGCCCGCGCAGCCGCCGGTGGCCGACCCGCTGCTGGCGCCCGAGGTGGCCGAGGTGCTGCGCTCGGGGGAGCCGACGGTGATCATGGTGGGCGGCGACGCGACCCGCGCTCCCGGCCTCGTCGCCGCCGCGCGGATCGCGGCGGCGACCGGCGCCCGGTTGCTCTGCGAGACCTTCCCCACGCGGCTCGAGCGCGGCGCCGGCGTCCCCGCCGTCGACCGGCTGGCATATTTCGCCGAGGCCGCCGCGGGCCAGCTGGACGGTGCCAAGCACCTCGTGCTGGCCGGCGCCAAATCCCCGGTGTCCTTCTTCGCGTACCCCAATACGCCCAGCGACCTGGTGCCGGCCGGCTGCGACGTGCATGTGCTCGCCGGGCATAGCGGCGCAGCCGACGCCCTGACGACGCTGGCCGACGAGCTGGCGCCCGGCACCACCGCGCCGGTGGCGGCCCCGTCGCGCCCCCAGTTGCCCACCGGCGCCCTGACCTCCGTGTCGGCCGCCGACGTGATCGGGGCGCTGCTGCCGGAACGGGCGATCGTCGTCGACGAGGCGAACACCTCGGGTCTGCTGCTCCCGCAGGCCACCGCCGGCGCGCCGGCCCATGACTGGCTGACCCTGACGGGCGGAGCGATCGGCTATGGCATCCCGACCGCGGCGGGCGCCGCGGTCGCCGCTCCCGATCGCCCGGTGCTCTGCCTGGAATCCGATGGGTCGGCGATGTACACGATTTCGGGCCTGTGGACTCAGGCGCGGGAAAAGCTCGACGTGACCACCGTGATCTACGACAACAGCGCCTACGACATCCTGCGGATCGAGTTGCAGCGCGTGGGCGCCGGATCGGCGCCCGGTCCCAAGGCCCTGGACCTGCTCGACTTATCTCGACCCACAATAGATTTCGTCAAGATCAGCGAGGGCATGGGGGTGCCGGCTCGTCGTGTCAGCACCGCCGAGGAATTCGCCGAGGCCCTGCGCGCAGCGTTCGCCGAGCCCGGGCCGCATCTGATCGACGCGGTCGTGCCGTCAATAACGGGCTAACCCGGGCACCCGGCTGACGATCCAATCGGCCAACGCGTTGAGCACGTCGACGCCGGCTTCCAACCCTTCGGCCTGGGCCGCCAACGCGACACCCCACTGCCCCGACTGCGTTTCCACGATGCCGAACTGCCGAACCAGGTAGCCGTTGTCGACGCCCGGTCCCCAACCGCCTTTGGCGGCAAAGCCTTTGGCGGCCAGGCCCCATCGGTGCTCGGCGGTGAGGTTGCCCATCAGGTCGACGACCTCGGTCGCGCCGGGAATCGTCGGCAGCTCCGCCGCGAAGCGGGCCTGTCGCTCCAGGGTCCACTGGGTTTGGCCGAATGCGGTGTAGCCACGGCGAAGCCGCCGCGATTCGACCACTGTGGCGTCATCGCCGGCCTCGGCAATGACGCCCTGCACTATCCGCGCCGCGTCCGACGGATCGCCCAGTCCGGCCCATAATTGCTCGGACGCCGGGTTGTCAGATTCTGTGATCGTCTTGACGGCAAGGTCTTTGGCGCGCGGCCAATCGATGCGCAAGGCCGCGATCGTCAACGGCACCTTGATCGTTGACCAGGCAACACCGGAGCACCACCGCCCCAGTGAAAAGGCGCGGTCGGGCCGGACGATCGCGATACCGACCTCGGCGGGCACCGACGCGGACAGCTGCTCGAAGCTCGCTTCGAGGGCAACCTCAAGGGGCCGGGAGGTCATGGGATCAACGCTGAATCGGCCAGACGGGTTCGTCGCAGTCGACGCCCTCGGCCGACAGCTGTCGCTTCAACACCTTGAACGTCATGGTGCGCGGCAACTCCGCGCTGACTCGGACGTAGGACGGCCATTGCTTGGGTCCCAGGTCGGGCTGCTCGGCCAGAAACGCCCGGAACTGGTCGGCGTCGAATTCGGTGCCGGCCCTGAGCACCACCGCGGCCATCACCTGGTCGCCGACTATCGCGTCCGGCACCGGATACACCGCCACCTCGGTCACGCCGGGATGGCGCAGCAACACCCGTTCGATCGGGGCGGCACCCAGGTTTTCCCCGTCTACCCTCATCCAATCGCCCAGGCGCCCAGCAAAATACGCGTAGCCCGCCTCGTCGCGGTAGGCAAGGTCGCCACTGTGGTACACCCCGCCGCGCATCCGCTCGGCCATGGCGGCCTCGTCGTTGTAGTAGCCCTCGAACGCCCCGGCCCCGGTCGTGTTCACCAGTTCGCCGGCGACGCCCGGTGGGCAGGGTTGGCCGGTGTCCGGGTCGATGATGTCGACTCCGTCGGGCAGCGGCCCCAGAGCGCCGTCGGGTGTGTCCGGCGTGCGTGCGATGGCCACGCCGAGCTCGGTGGAGCCGAACCCATCCTGGACGCTGCAGCCGAACCGCCGGCCGAATCGCTCGATATCGCGTGGCACGCCCTCATTGCCGTATACCGCGCGCAACGGGTTGTCCGCATCGTCGGGTTGCTCCGGCGTGGCGAGCACGTAGGACAGCGGCTTACCCACGTAGTTGGCGTAGGTAGCGCCGTAGCGGCGCACATCCGGCAGAAACCCAGAGGCAGAAAACCTGCGCCGCAACGCCATTGATCCCTGAGATGCCACGGCGACCGACCAGCCGACCAGCACCGCATTGGAATGGAACAACGGCATCGACACATAGCAGACGTCGTCGCGGCCGAGTCCGAAGCGCTCCAGCATCCGCCGGCCGGCGGATGCGACCTTGCCGTGGCTGACCATCACCGCCTTGGGGTCACCGCTGGTTCCCGACGTGAAGAGCAGCATGAAGAGGTCCGCGGGTGCGGGTGATGCGAAGACGACCTCGGCGCTGTGATGTGCGGCGACTTCCGTGGCCCACTCGGCGGTGTCGACGTTGACATGCTCGATACCGTCCAGCGCCGCAGCGGAATTCGAGTCCGCCAACACCAGCTGACAGTCGGCGCGTCGGATGTCACGGCTGAGCGCCTCGCCTCGCCGCACCGGGTTGAGGCCCACCGGCACGATGCCGGACATCCCCGCTGCCACCAGCATCGCCGAAAAGAACGGCGTGTTTTCCAGCAGCACGCCGACGTGCGGCGGCTTGCCCGGGTCCATCCGCGCGCGCAGCGTTGCCGCCAGGGCGGCGGCAAGCTGGACGTGGTTGCGCCAGCTGGTGAACGAGTCTTCGAAGTAGACGCCCCGGTCCTCGATGTTGGCCAGCGGTACCAGCAGGTCGGTGACGGTCGGGTCAGTCGAAGTATCCAACGGAGCCCTACTCCTCCTCGGTTCGCTACCCGAACCGCATCGTCGTCGGGCGTGTCAGGCAGGCGTTTCCGCCAGCTCACGGCCGATGCGGCGCAGCTGTCCGGTGGCGCCCCCGAGCGCGAACTCCGCTTCTTTGGCGGCCAGGAAGTAGCGGTGCGCCGGGTGATCGGTGTCGACGCCGACGCCGCCGTGCACATGCACGATGGTGTGCGCCACGCGGTGTCCCGCGTCCGCGGCCCAGAACGCCGCGCTGGCCACATCGATCTCCGCGGGAATGTCTTCCGAGACCTTCCAGGCGGCTTGAGTCAGCGTCAACCGCAGCCCCTTGACGTCGATGTAGCCGTCGGCCAGCCGCTGCGACACCGCCTGGAAGCTGCCGATCGGGCGGTCGAATTGTTCACGCTCGCGGGCGTATTCGGCCGTCATCCGCAGCCCGCGGTCGAGCACTCCGAGCTGATACGCGCTGCGGCCCAGAGTCCCCAGCGTGGTCAGCCATGTCACGACCTCGCTGCCGCCGACGCGCCGCGCCTCATCCACCGTGACGCCGTCCAGTGTCAGGTGTGCGACGCTGCCCAGGCCGGTGGTCAGCAGTGGGGTCACCTTGACTCCGGGATCATCGGCAGCAACCAGGAAAACCGCCGTGCCGGAATCGGTTTCAGCCGGGACGACGAAGGCGTTAGCCACGGTGCCGAAGCCGACCTGGGTGCGGGTCCCCGTCAGCCGGTAGCCGTCACCACCGCGAGCGGCCTGCACCGGTCCTTCGCCCATCTCGCCGTCCAGCGCGACCGTCAAGATCTTCTCGCCCTTGACGGCCGGCACGCCCCAGCCCTGTTGTAGGTCCTCGGAGCCGAACCGGGCCAGCACCCCGGCGCCGAGCATCACCGACTCCAGATACGGCACGGCGGCCAGTTGGTGGCCCAGCGCAACCAAGATAGCGATCTGCTCGAGCGCGCCGAAACCGTCACCGCCCAGCGCGGACGCCGAAGCGCTGGTGAGGATGTCGGCCTCGACCAGCTTCTGCCACAGCTGGCGGTCGAACCGTTGCTCGAGTGAGTCGAGTTCGCGCTGATGCTCGGGCGTGCACACCGAGTCCACGATCGTGTCGACCAGGCCACCGAGGTCGTTCGCCGCTTCTGTTGTCGTGAAATCCATGGAAGTCGTCCTTATCGATGCTCAGCGGTAGTTAGCGGTTTCGGGGCAGGCCGAGCGCGACCATGCCGATGATGTCACGCTGCACCTCGTTTGTGCCGCCGCCGAACGTCAGGATCAGGCAGGCCCGGTGCATCCGCTCGACCCGGCCGCGCAGCAACGCGCCCGGCGAATCCTGGCGCACCGTCGCGGCCGTGCCCAGCACTTCCATCAGTAGCCGGTAGGCCTCGGTGGCCAGCTCGGTGCCGAACACCTTGGCCGCCGACGCGTCCGCCGGGTTCAGCGCTTCGCTGGACGCTGACGCCAACTCCCAGTTGATCAGCTTGAGCACTTCGGCCTTGGCGTGCACCCGGGCCAGGTTCAGCTGTACCCACTCCGAGTCGATCAGCCGGGCCCCGCCGGAGTCCTTGGTGTTCTGCGCCCACTCGCGAACCTCGCGCAGGGCCAGGAAGATCGGTTGCGGTGAGACCAGGGCGACCCGCTCGTGATTGAGCTGATTGGTCACCAGCTTCCAGCCACCGTTTTCCTCGCCGATCAGGTTGCTGACCGGCACTCGCACGTCGGAGTAATAGGTAGCGCTGGTGTCCACGCCGGCCATGGTGTGCACCGGTGTCCAGGAGAAACCCTCGGCCGTCGTCGGTACGGTCAGCATCGAAATGCCGCGGTGCTTCTTGGCATCGGGGTTGGTGCGCACTGCCAGCCACACCCAGTCGGCGTAGGCGATCAGGCTGGTCCACATCTTCTGGCCGTTGATCACGTAGTCGTCGCCGTCGCGTACCGCGGTGGTGCGCAGGTTGGCCAGGTCGGTACCGGCACCGGGTTCCGAGTAGCCGATCGAGAAGTGCAGTTCGCCGGCGGCGATCTTGGGCAGGAAGAATGTCTTCTGCTCCTCTGTCCCGAACGCCATGATCGTCGGTGCCACGCTGTTGATCGTCAGGAACGGTACCGGCACGCCCGCGATGGCCGCTTCGTCGGTGAAGATCAGCGAGTCCATCGGGGAGCGGTCCTGGCCGCCGTACTCCTTGGGCCAGTTCAGGGTCAGCCAGCCGTCCTTGCCCATCTGCGCGACGGTGTCGCGATACGCGGTGCCGGTCCCGACCTCGCCCTGCGTCGAGGTCAGTGCCTCGCGACGCTCGGGGGTCATGAGTGTGGTGAAGTACGACCGCAGCTCGCGACGCAGCTCCTCCTGTTCAGGGGTGTAACTGATGCGCATTCCAGCCGTCCTTTGGTTAACGTGGCACGCTGTAACTCGACCAACGGCTACCCGTTCGCCTTCCCGGTTGTAACACGTTCTAGTCTGGGAATCCAGCGACCGTTTCCTCAGACGTAGCGGGGCCCTATGGTGGAGCTACCCAGTCGAAGGACACAGGGCCAGAGTGGGCCAGCATCAAGGAGGGTGCCGTGCGGGTGATCGTGGATCGTGACCGGTGCGAAGGGAACGCGGTTTGCTTGGGAATCGCGCCGGATATCTTCGACCTGGACGATGAGGACTATGCCGTCGTGAAGACCGATCCCATTCCGCCCGATCAGGAAGATCTGGTCGAGCAGGCGATCGCCGAGTGCCCGCGTGCCGCCCTGACGCGCGAAGACTAGCGGCGGCGGACCCGACAACTAGAGGTATTCATAAATTGACTAGCAGCACGAACGCGACCGACCTATCCGGAAAGGTCGCGGTGGTGACCGGTGCGGCCGCGGGACTGGGACGCGCCGAGGCCGTCGGCCTGGCCCGGCTGGGCGCCACCGTCGTCGTCAACGACATCAAGGCCGCACTGGATGCCTCGGACGTCATCGACGAAATCAGCGCGGCGGGCTCCAAAGCCGTTGCGGTGGCCGGCGACATCAGCGAGCGCTCCACCGCCGACGAGCTGGTTGCCGCCGCGGACGGGCTGGGTGGCCTGGCCGTCGTGGTGAACAACGCCGGCATCACCCGGGACCGGATGTTGTTCAACATGACCGACGAGGAATGGGACCAGGTCATCGCCGTGCACCTGCGCGGTCACTTCCTGCTCACCCGCAACGCGGCGACCTATTGGCGCAACAAGGCGAAAGACGCCGGCGGCTCGGTCTTCGGCCGGATTGTCAACACCGCGTCGGAGGCCGGCCTGGTGGGCCCGGTTGGCCAGGCCAATTACGGCGCGGCCAAGGCCGGCATCATTTCGCTGACCTCGACGGCCGCCCGCGCGCTGGGACGCTACGGCGTTTGCGCCAATGCGATCTGCCCGCGGGCCCGCACCGCGATGACGGCAGACGTGTTCGGTACGACACCCGACGTCGAGGAGGGCGGCGTCGACCCACTCTCGCCCGACCATGTGGTGAGCCTGGTGCAATTCCTGTCGTCCCCGGCGGCGGCACGGGTCAACGGGCAGGTGTTCATCGTCTACGGCCCGCAGGTTACGCTGGTTTCGGCGCCGGTCGCCGAGCACAGGTTCGTCGCGGAAGGCCCCGCGTGGGATCCGGCGCAACTCAGCGGTGCACTAGAAGACTACTTTGCTGGCCGCGACCCGGAGAAGGGCTTTTCTGCGGTCGGACTCATGGAACAATAGCCGCTCCAAGCCAGTTCCCGACGGGGAGATCAGCTAGTAGAACGTGTGTCAGATTGGAAATACGTTAACTGCGTTGACCTCGACAAATTAACGCTTTGGCTACGGAATTCCTGTTCATTGACACGGTGAACTTCTTCTGAGTTAATATGAGCCGGCTCACAGCGCGCCGAGTGCGAACGAGGACCGTACCAAGGCGACGCACAGACTTCGCCGTGAACAGCAAAGGGGGTACCGGTTTGATCGAACAGCTCGCGGTGCCCGCCCGTGCTGTCGGCGGGTTTTTTGAGATGATGATCGATACCGGCCGCGCCTCGTTGCGACGGCCGTTTCAATACCGCGAGTTTCTGGATCAGACCTGGATGATCGCGCGCGTGTCGTTGGTCCCGACGCTGTTGGTGTCGATCCCCTTCACGGTTCTGGTGGCCTTTACGCTCAACATCCTGCTGCGAGAAATCGGCGCGGCCGACTTGTCCGGCGCCGGAACGGCATTCGGCACCATCACCCAGCTGGGCCCGGTGGTGACCGTGCTCGTGGTGGCCGGCGCCGGCGCCACCGCGATCTGCGCCGACCTGGGCGCGCGCACCATCCGCGAAGAGATCGACGCGATGCGGGTCCTCGGCATCGACCCGATCCACCGGCTGGTCGTGCCCCGGGTGTTGGCCTCGACCGTCGTCGCACTACTACTCAACGGCCTGGTGTGCGCGATCGGTTTGTCGGGCGGCTACGTGTTCTCGGTGTTCCTCCAGGGCGTCAATCCGGGCGCGTTCATCAACGGGCTGACCGTGTTGACCGGGCTGCGCGAGTTGCTGCTCGCCGAAGTTAAGGCGTTGTTGTTCGGCGTGATGGCCGGGCTGGTCGGGTGCTACCGCGGCCTGACCGTCAAAGGTGGCCCCAAGGGCGTCGGTAACGCGGTCAACGAAACCGTCGTCTACGCCTTCATCTGTCTGTTCGTCATCAACGTCGTGATGACGGCCATCGGCGTACGGATCTCGGCCAAGTGATGAGCGGGGCGAGCCGGCGATGAGCTATGACCTCACCTACCGTTTCCGCAATTTGGCGTCGCGACTGCAAGGTCCGGTCGACGACTTCGGTGAGCAGGCGCTGTTCTACGGCCAGACCGTTCGGTACGTCCCCAACGCGTTGACCCGATACCGCAAGGAGACCATCCGGCTCGTCGCCGAGATGACGCTGGGCGCCGGGGCGCTCGTCATGATCGGCGGCACGGTCGGCGTTGCGGCGTTCCTGACGCTGGCGTCCGGCGGTGTCATTGCGGTGCAGGGCTATTCGTCTTTGGGCAACATCGGTATCGAGGCGCTGACAGGCTTCCTGTCGGCGTTCCTCAACGTCCGTGTCGTCGCACCGGTGATTGCCGGTATCGCGCTGGCCGCGACCATCGGCGCGGGTGCCACCGCGCAGTTGGGGGCCATGCGGGTGTCCGAGGAAATCGACGCCGTGGAGTGCATGGCAGTGCACTCGGTGTCCTACCTGGTGTCCACCCGGCTGATCGCCGGACTCGTCGCCATCATTCCGCTGTATTCGCTGTCCGTGCTGGCCGCGTTTTTCGCCGCCCGCTTCACGACGGTGTTCATCAACGGGCAGTCAGCGGGTCTGTACGACCACTACTTCAATACCTTCCTGATCCCGTCGGACCTGCTGTGGTCGTTCTTGCAGGCCATCGTCATGTCGATCGCGGTGATGCTGGTCCACACCTATTACGGATACAACGCCAGCGGGGGGCCGGTCGGCGTGGGTATCGCGGTCGGACAGGCGGTGCGGACCTCGCTGATCGTCGTGGTCGTCATCACTTTGTTCATCTCGTTGGCGGTTTACGGCGCGTCCGGTAACTTCAACCTCTCTGGATAAGAGACCCGCTTAAAAGGAACATGGCAGAGACAGACGCGCGACGCTCACACGTCCGGCTGGCAGCAGCGGTGCTGGCCAGCCTGCTGGTGGCGTTCTGCGTCCTGACTTATCTCTCCTACACGGCGGCGTTCGCGTCGACCGACACCGTGACCGTCGCGGCGCCGCGGGCCGGGCTGGTGATGGACACCGGCGCCAAGGTCAAGTACCGGGGCATCCAGATCGGCAAGGTCACCGACATCAGCTACGCGGCCGATCAGGCCCGCCTGACGCTGGCGATCAACAGCGACGACATGCACTACATTCCGTCCAACGCGACGGTGCACATCGCGGGCAACACCATTTTCGGCGCGAAGTCGGTGGAATTCGTTCCGCCGCAGGCGCCGTCGCCGACGCCGCTGCGTCCGGACGCGCACGTGAGCGCCTCGGCGGTGCAGCTGGAAGTCAATACCTTGTTCCAGTCGCTCATCGACCTGCTGCACAAAGTCGACCCAGTTGAACTGAATGGGACGCTGAGCGCGTTCGCCGAGGGCCTGCGTGGTCACGGCGACGACTTCGGCGCGCTGCTCGGCGGCCTGAATACCCTGACACAGCAGGTTAATCCGAAGCTCGGCGCGCTGCAGGAGGACTTCCGCAAGACCGCGGTCGTGACCAACATCTACGCCGACGCGGCCCCGGACCTCAACACGATCTTCGACAACCTGCCCGCCATCGACAAGACCGTTGTCGATCAGCAGAAGAATCTTAACGACACGTTGCTGTCCACGATCGGCCTGGCCAACAACGCCCACGAGACGCTGGAACCGGCGGAGCAAAACCTGATCGACGCCATCAACCGGCTGCGGGCCCCGCTGAAAGTAGCCGGAGACTACTCGCCCGAATTCGGTTGCCTGTTCAAGGGGTTCGATCGCGGACTCAAGGAGTTCGGACCAGTTCTCGGTGTTCGCAAGGCCGGTCTGTTTACGTCGTCGAGCTTCGTCCTGGGCGCGCCGGCCTACACCTACCCGGAGTCACTGCCGATCGTCAATGCCTCCGGCGGGCCGAACTGCCGGGGGCTGCCGGACATCCCGAACAAGCAGAACGGCGGTTCGTGGTACCGGGCGCCGTTCCTGGTCACCGATAACGCCAACATCCCGTATGAGCCGTTCACCGAGCTGCAGTTCGATGCCCCCTCGACGTTGCAGTTCCTGTTCCACGGCGCCTTCGCGGAACGGGACGACTTCTGATGGCCGGCTCGGAAATTCCGTCGCACCGGTCGATGATGATCAAGGTAAGCATCTTCACTGTGGCGATGCTGTTGGTGGCCGCCGGCCTGGTAGTGGTCTTCGGGGACTTCCGGTTCGGCTCTGAAAACACCTACCACGCAACGTTTATCGACGCGTCCAGGCTGAAGGCTGGTCAGAAGGTCCGCATTTCCGGTGTGCCGGTTGGTGCGGTGAACGGCATCAAGCTCAACCCGGACAACACCGTGGACGTCGAGTTCGGAATCGACGACCGGTACACGCTGTACTCCTCGACGCGCGCGGTGATCCGCTACGAGAACCTGGTGGGCGACCGGTTCCTGGAGATCACCTCCGGCCCGGGCGAGCTGCGTAAGCTGGGGCCCGGCGGGACAATCAACGCCCAACACACCCAGCCCGCACTGGATCTGGATGCGTTGCTGGGCGGGCTGCGACCGGTGCTCAAGGGCTTGGACGCCAACAAGGTCAACACGATCAGCAGCGCGGTCATCGAGTTGCTCCAAGGCCAGGGCGGCGCATTGTCGAACGTGCTCGCGGACACCAGCGCTTTCTCGACGACGCTGGGCCAGCGCGATCAGCTGATCGGTGACGTGATCAACAACCTCAACACGGTGCTGGGCACCATCGACGAGAAGGGCGCGAAGTTCTCGGCGAGCGTCGACCAGCTGCAGCAGCTGATCACCGGCCTGGCCAAGAACAAGGACTCGATCGCGGGAGCCATCCCGCCGCTGGCGTCGACCACGGCGGATCTGACTGAGTTGCTGAAGAATTCGCGCCGGCCGCTGCAGGGCATCCTGGAAAACACTCGGCCGCTGGCCACCGAGATCGACAGCCGCAAGGCCGAGGTCGACAACGACGTCGAGCAGCTGGGCGAGGACTATCTGCGGCTGTCTGCGCTCGGGGCCTACGGATCGTTCTTCAACATCTACTTCTGCTCCGTGACCATCAAGATCAACGGGCCGGCCGGCAGCGACATCCTGCTGCCCCTCGGTGGCCAGGTCGATCCCAGCGTGGGAAGGTGCGCTTTTGTCAAGTAGTGCAAAGCGCGAACGCGATCCATTGCGTACCGGGGTATTCGGCGTGGTGCTGGTGATCTGCGTCGTGCTCATCGCCTTCGGCTACGCCAACCTGCCGTTCTACCCGCAGGGAAAGACCTACGACGCTTATTTCACCGACGCCGGCGGCATCTCGCCCGGCAACGCCGTCTACGTCTCCGGCTTCAAGGTCGGCAAGGTGCAATCCGTCGGTCTGGCCGGAGGCAGCGCCAAGGTCACGTTCTCGGCGGATCGGCACGTCACGGTGGGCGACCAATCGTTGGCCGCGATCCGGACCGACACCATCCTTGGCGAGCGGTCCATTTCGGTCACACCGGCCGGCAGCGGCAAGGCGACCTCCATTCCGTTGAGCCGGACCACCACCCCCTACACCCTGGCCGGCGCGCTCGAGGACCTGGGCCAGAACGCGAACGACCTCGACAAGCCGCAATTCGAGCACGCGCTGAGCGTCCTGACCAACACCCTGCACGACGCGACGCCGCAGTTACGGGGTGCGCTGGACGGGGTGACCTCGCTGTCGCGCACGCTGGACCGCCGCGACGAGGCGCTGCAAAGCCTGCTGGCTCATGCCAAATCGGTGACGTCGGTGCTGTCCCAGCGCGCCGACCAGGTGAACAAGCTGGTCGACGACGGCAACGATCTGTTCGCCGCGCTCGACGAGCGGCGCGCCGCGTTGTCACAATTGATCTCCGGCATCGACGGCGTCTCACAACAGATTTCGGGGTTCGTCGCCGACAACCGCAAGGAGTTCGGCCCCGCGTTGAGCAAGCTCAACGACGTGCTGAGCAACCTCAATGAGCGCCGCGACTACATCACCGAGGCGCTCAAACGGTTGCCCACCTACGCGACCGAGCTGGGCGAGGTCGTCGGTTCCGGACCCGGCTTCAACGTCAACGTCTACGGTGTCATCCCGGCGCCGCTGCTGGCCGCCATGTTCGACTTCTTCTATCAGCCGGGCAAGCTGCCGGCCAGCCTCTCCGACTACCTCAAGGGGTTGATCCAGGAACGCTGGGTCATCCGACCGAAGTCGCCATGAGACAACGGATTGCGGGCAGCCGGGGGCTGCGCTTCGTCACCGTCATCGCGCTGGTCGCGGTGCTGGTGGGGGGCGTTTATGTGCTGTCCTCACAAGCCAACAGCCGAAAGATCGTCGGCTATTTCGCTTCTGCTGTAGGGCTCTACCCCGGAGATCAGGTCCGCGTCATCGGCGTTCCGGTCGGCACGATCGACTCGATCGAGCCGCGGCCATCCGATGTGAAGATCACCATGTCGGTGTCCAGCGACGTGAAGATCCCCAAGGACGCCAAGGCCGTCATCATGTCGCCAAACCTGGTGGCGGCGCGGTTCATTCAGCTCACACCGGTATACACCGGCGGGGACGTGCTGCCTGCGGGCGGCAGCATCGAGCTGTCCCGCACTGCCGTACCGGTGGAATGGGACGAGGTGAAGGAATCGCTCACCCAGCTGGCTGCCTCGCTCGGGCCGACGACCGGCTCGATGCAGGGACCGTTGGGCGCCGCGATCAACCAGGCCGCGGACACCTTCGACGGTAAGGGCGAGTCTTTCCACAACGCGTTGCGCGAGCTGTCGCAAGTCGCGGGCCGACTGGGAGATTCACGCAGCGACATTTTCGGTACGGTCAAGAACCTGCAGGTTCTGGTCAACGCGCTCTCGGCGAGCAATGAGCAGATCGTGCAGTTTGCCGGCAGCGTCGCGTCGGTATCGCAGGTCCTCGCCGACAGCTCGCGCCACCTGGACAAGACGCTGGGCACGCTCAACACGGCGCTCTCGGACATCCGCGGCTTCCTGCACGAGAACAACACGACCCTGATCGACACGGTCAATCAGCTCAACGATTTCGCCAAGACCTTGAGTGACCAGAGCGACAACATCGAGCAGGTGTTGCACGTCGCGGGGCCCGGTATCGCGAACTTCTACAACATCTATGACCCCGCGCAGGGCACGCTGAACGGCCTGCTGTCGATCCCCGAATTCGCCAACCCGGTGCAGTTCATCTGTGGAGGTTCCTTCGAAACCGCAGGCGGCTCGAGGGCACCCGATTACTACCGGCGTGCCGAGCTGTGCCGCGAGCGGTTGGGGCCGGTGCTGCGCCGGCTGGCGGTGAACTACCCGCCGATCATGTTCCACCCGCTCAACACGATCACGGCGTACAAGGGCCAGATCATCTACGACACCCCGGAGACGCAGGCCAAGGCGCAGACGCCGGTTCCGCAGCTGACCTGGATACCGGCCAACAGTGGTCCGGCGCACCCCGCCCAGAACCCCGCCGACCTGCAGGCCCTGTTGGTACCGACCGCCCCTCAGGGTGGACCGGCGCCGGGGCCGCCGGCCGCTCCTGCGCCTGGTCCGGGCTCGGACTTCGGTCCGCTGCCAGGCCCGCCGCCCGGGCCGTCCGCCGGGTTGCAAAACGGTCAGGGCGGTGGCGGATGAGCCGAATCTGGATGCGCTGCAGTGCTTTAGCGCTGGGTGGGATTCTGCTGGCCGGATGTCAGTTCAACGGGCTGAATTCGCTCGCGATGCCCGGAACACGCGGTCACGGCGGTGGCGCGTTCACGATCACGGTCGATATGGCCGACGTCGCGACGCTGCCGCAGAACTCGCCGGTGATGGTCGACGATGTCACCGTCGGCAGTGTCTCCGGTATCCAGGCCGAGCAGCGGTCAGACGGATCCTTCTACGCCGCAGTGAAGTTGGCGCTGGACGGGAATGTGGTGCTACCGGCCAACGCGACCGCCGCGGTCGCGCAGACCTCTTTGCTGGGATCACTGCACATCGATCTGGCCGCACCAAAAGGCAAGCCGGCGACCGGCAGGCTCGTTGAGGGGTCGAAGATCTCGGAATCCAGCACAAGTCGCTTCCCCACCACCGAAGAGGTGTTTTCTGCTCTCGGTGTCGTGGTGAACAAGGGCAATCTCGGCGCGCTGCAAGAGATTACCGACGAGGCTTATCAGGCCGTCGCGGGCCGGCAAGACCAGTTCGTCGGCTTGCTGCCGCGGTTGGAGGAATTGACGTCCGGGCTCAACCGCCAGGTCGACGACATCATCGGCGCCATCGATGGGCTCAGCCGGTTCTCCTCCACCCTGGCGCGTGACAAGGACAACCTGGGTAAGGCGCTGGACAGCCTGCCCGAAGCGATTCGCGTCCTCAACAAGAACCGTGACCACATCGTCGACGCGTTCGCCAGCCTGAAGAAATTGGCGTTGGTGACGTCAAACGTGCTGTCGAAAACCAAGTCCGACTTTGCCGCGGACCTCAAAGACCTGTATCCGGTTGTCAAGTCGCTCAACGACAACCGGAAGGTTTTCGTCACCTCACTGCAGATTCTGCTGACGTTCCCGTTCCCCAACTACGGCATCAAGCAGGCCGTGCGCGGCGACTATCTCAACGTGTTCACCACCTTCGACCTCACCCTGCGGCGACTCGGTGAGACGTTCTTCACGACGTCGTATGCGCTCGACCCGAACATGATGCACATGAGTGAGATCCTCAACCCGCCCGACTTCTTGACCGGTGAGATGGCCAACCTGTCCGGACAGGCGGCCGACCCGTTCAAGATTCCGCCCGGTACGGCTTCGGGTTCTCAAGGGCAGTAGGGGCGGCGCGGATGATCGACAAACTCACCAGAATCCAGCTGTGGATCTTCGCCGTGATCACCGTTCTCACGCTGACCATCATGGCGATCTTCTACCTGCGGCTGCCCGCCACATTCGGCATCGGAACCTACGGTGTGAGTGCCGATTTCGTCGCGGGCGGTGGTCTGTACAAGAACGCGAACGTGACCTACCGCGGCGTCGCGGTCGGCAGGGTGGAGTCGGTGGGGCTGAATCCCAGCGGTGTCACCGCCGAGATGCGGCTGAACAGCGGCACGCCGATCCCGTCGAATGTTACCGCCACCGTCAAGAGCGTGTCCGCGGTCGGTGAGCAGTACATCGACCTGGTGCCGCCCGGCAGTCCGGCATCGACCAAGCTGCACAACGGATCTCGAATCGAGCGGGCCAACACCCGGATCGGGCAGGACGTCGCCGACCTGTTGAAGCGTGCGGAGACGTTGGTCAATAGCCTGGGCGACACCCGGTTGCGTGAGTTGCTACACGAAACCTTCCAGGCTGCCAACGGTTCGGGACCCGAGCTCGCCAGGCTGATCGAGTCGGCCCGGCTGTTGGTCGACGAGGCCAACGCGAACTACCCGCAGGTCTCGCAGCTCATCGACCAGGCCGGTCCGTTCCTGCAAGCCCAGATCCGCTCCGGCGCGGATATCAAGTCGCTGTCGGATGGGTTGGCGCGGTTCACTTCCGAGGTGCGCCAGGCCGACCCGCAGTTGCGTTCGACGCTGCAAACCGCCCCGGACGCGGCCGATGAGGCCAGCACCGCATTCTCCGGCATCCGCCCGTCGTTCCCGGCACTGGCCGCTAGCCTGGCCAACCTGGGCCGGGTCGGGGTGATCTATCACAAGTCGATCGAGCAGCTTCTGGTGGTGCTGCCGGCGTTGTTCGCCGCGATCATCACGATGGCGGGCGGCCCGCCGCTCGACGAGGGCGGCAAGCTGGACTTCAAGCTCGACCTCAACGATCCGCCGCCGTGCGCCGTCGGCTTCCTGCCCCCGCCGATGATGCGCACCCCGGCCGACGAAACGGTGCGTGAGCTCCCGAAAGACTTGTATTGTAAGGTTGCCCAGAACGACCCCAGCACCGTGCGTGGTGCGCGCAACTATCCCTGCCAGGAGTTCCCCGGTAAGCGGGCACCGACGATTCAGCTGTGTCGTGACCCGAAGGGTTACGTTCCGATCGGCCGCAACCCGTGGCGGGGTCCGCCCGTCCCATACAACACGCCGGAAACCAACGGGCTGAATACGCTGCCGCCCAACAAGTTTCCCTATATTCCGCCGGAAGCCGAGCCGGATCCGGGTACGCCGATCGCGGGCCCGCCCCCTCCGGGTGTGGTGCCCGGGCCCGGGCCGCTGCCGAACCATCAGCCGGCCTACGACCCGCCGCCCCCCAACGACCGACCGCCGCCGCCGGGCAACCCATCGTGGATGCCGCCGGGCGTTCCGCCGGTGCCGCCCCAGCTCCCGTATCCGAAGTGGCTGCCGCCGCCGGCGCCGCCGGTCGGCATCAATCCACCGCCGGCGGGTCCGGGACCGGAGAAGCCGTGGGGGCCGCCGCCGGGCCCTGCCGCGCCACCGCAGGCCAGCGGACCGGCCTACGCCACCTATGACCAGAACAGCGGGGCGTTCAGGGACCCCGCAGGTGGCACTGGTATCTTCGCGCCCGGCGCGAGCGGCGTATCCGGCGCCGAGAATTGGGTGGACCTCATGCTTGATCCGAGGCCGATGTAGTGACATCACAAACGCAACGGGTTCGTCGGCGGGCGTCGCGGCCGGCGGGTCCGGCGAAGGGCGAGGCCGACCCGGCCGGGACGGTTCAGCTCGACGCGCCGCCCGAGCCGCGAAAGGATGCGCCGAAACGTGTCAAGACCCTCAAGACCGTCAAGCCGCCACCGCGGCGACGGCCGCACCGCGCCCTGGTCGGGTGGATCTCGGTTGCCGCGGCTCTGTTGGCAATTGGTGCGCTGTCCGGTTGCCTGACGGTTCTGGTCATCCAGCATCGGCACGCCCAAGCGGCGCAAGCGCGCGATCAGCGCTTCGTCGACACCGCCACGCAGACGGTGGTCAACATGTTCAGCTACAAGCAGGACAACGTCGACGACAGCGTAAACCGGTTCTTCAACGGCACCAGCGGCCCCCTGCGCGGCATGCTCGGCGCCAACAACAACATCGAAAACCTGAAGGCCTTGTTCCGTTCCACCAACGCGACATCCGAAGCCGTGATCAACGGCGCGGCCCTGGAAGGCATTGACACGGTTACGGACAACGCCTCGGTGCTCGTGTCGGTGCGCGTCACGGTGGCCGATATCGACGGAGTCCACAAGCCATCCATGCCGTACCGATTGCGGGTAATCGTGCACGAGGACGAGCAGGGCCGGATGACCGGGTACGACCTGAAGTATCCCGACGGGGGCAACTGATGCGATGGCGGCGGTGGCTGATCGCCGTCACGGGCTACCTTGTGGTTGCCGGCATCGTCGGATTGTCAGCGGCCACCGGCTGGTTCTATTGGGACCGGGTGCAGGCTCGTGGCGAACAGGCGACACGGGCCGTGCTGCCGGGATTGGCTGCCAAGGAAGTGCCCGAGGTCTTCGCCTACGACTATCAGACGGTGGAACGCAGTCTCGCCCAGGCCTATCCGCTGTTGACGCCCGACTATCGCCAGGAGTTCCAGAAGAGCGCCAACGCGCAGATCATCCCGGAGGCCAAGAAGCGCGAGGTCGTCGTCCAGGCCAATGTCGTCGGCGTCGGAGTGATGTCGGCCAAGCGGAATTCGGCGTCGGTGATGGTGTACATGAACCGGACCGTCACCGACAAAACACGGCAACCGCTGTATGACGGCAGCCGGCTGCGAGTCGACTTCAAACGAATCGGCGACAAGTGGCTGATCGCCTACATCACGCCTATCTGAGTCGGCTCAGTAGCAGATCGCAATGTTGTTGCACTGCATGGGATAACGCTGGATGGGGCTAGGCGGCGGCCCGATCATGGCCAACGAGAACGGCTGCTTCTTCATCGCCGGCTCCAGGCCACACACCGCGCCGTGCATGACGGTGTGAGTGCCGCTCATCGTTTCGTCGCTGAACGCCCAGCTTTCGGTGGTGGGGGCCGTGCCGCCGCCCGGGCATGAGACACCGTCGGGCTTGTCTATCTTGAAACTCCACAGCATGCTCGACATTCGGGCTCGGCCGCTGAAGTTCTGCAGCTTGTCCGCGGCGGAGATCTTCTCGTCGGTGAAGCTCACCACGTTCAGCGCGCAGTTCATCGCGAAAACGATCGGGTCGGAATAGTCGTTCATGTTGCGGGTTCCGGACGGCTGGTCACACAGAGCGGTGACGATCCAGGTAACCCCCGACACGCCCGCCTCGTTGTATGAGTAGTTGCCATCCGCGGGCGGCCCGAGCGCGCGCGCCGGATTACCCGATTCGAGCGCGATCCCCAGCGCGACAACCGAACAGACGCCGGCCGCAGCGGCCAGCCCGCGACGGAGATTCACCGTGCGCTCCCTTCACCGATCCATCGAGTATCACAGCGTTTTGCCGCTGACACCATGGGCGGTCATGACTTACTTCGCGCCGGGCGGACGCGCCCCGGACAACGCATCGAGAAACGACCGTGCCCAGCGGTCCACGTCGTGGGCGAGAACCTGGCGGCGCAGCGACCGCATTCGCCGGCGCCCCTCTTCGTCCGACTGGTTGAGCGCCGCCTCGATCACGTCCTTGACCCCCTCCAGATCGTGCGGATTGACCAGGTAGGCCTGACGTAATTCGGCTGCGGCGCCGGTGAATTCGGAGAGCACCAATGCACCGCCGAGATCGCTGCGGCACGCGACGTACTCCTTGGCGACCAGGTTCATCCCGTCCCGCAGCGGTGTGACCAGCATGACGTCGGCTGCGACGAAAAAGGCGATGAGTTCGCCGCGGGGCACCGGGCGGTGGATGTAATGCACCACCGGATGACCGACCTCGGCGTATTCGCCGTTGATGTGGCCAACCTGACGCTCGATGTCATTGCGCAACAGCCGGTAGGAGTCCACGCGTTCGCGGCTCGGGGTAGCCAGCTGGATCAACACGGTGTCGTCTCGCTTGGCCCGGCCCTCGGCGAGCAGCTCGGAGAAGGCCCTGAGCCGGACGTCGATGCCCTTGGTGTAGTCGAGCCGGTCGACGCCGAGCATGATCTTGCGCGGGTTACCCAGCTCTGCCCGGATCTCGCGCGCCCGGCGCCTGACGTTGCGGTCGCGGGCCGCCTGGTCGAGCGCGCCGGAATCGATGGAGATGGGGAAGGCGCCCACCCGAACCGTCCGGTCATTGAGCTCTACTTCACCGAAGCGGGTGCGTACGCCGACGGCTCCCCGCGACGTATTGGCGCCGATCAGCCGCCGGGACAGGATCAGAAAGTTCTGGGCGCCCCCGGCCAGGTGGAATCCGACCAAATCGGCGCCGAGCAGGCCCTGGATGATCTCGGTGCGCCACGGCATCTGCATGAAAAGCTCTACTGGCGGGAAGGGGATGTGCAGGAAGAAGCCGATGGTCACGTCGGGACGCAGCTCGCGCAGCATCTTCGGGACCAGCTGCAGCTGGTAATCCTGCACCCACACCGTGGCGCCCTCTGCGGCGGCGCGTGAGGTGGCCTCGGCGAAGCGACCGTTGACGTCGACGTAGCGCTCCCACCACTCGCGGTGGTAGGCGGGCTTGACGATGACGTCGTGGTATAGCGGCCACAGGGTGGCGTTGGAGAATCCCTCGTAGTACTCGGCGACATCGTCGGTCGACAGGCCCACCGGGTGAAGCTGTAGCTCGTCCTGCTCGATGGGGTCGTCACCCACGTCGACCTCGTCATTGGTGATGCCGGGCCAGCCCACCCAGGCCCCGCTGCGGCGGCGCAATAGCGGTTCCAGAGCTGTGACGAGCCCCCCGGGGCTGCGTTTCCAGGTGGTGCTGCCATCCGGTTGCCGCTCGAGGTCGACCGGCAACCGGTTGGCGACGACGACGAAGTCGGAATCCCCGAACTGCGGGGCCGTCGAATCATGGCCCCCTTTGGGAGCCATTTAGGTGTCGAGCTTTGCCGGCCCAATACCGAGCATGGACAGGAAGACGCGGCACTCGTCGGCATCTTCGGCGTACGCCGCGACGACCCGCCTGGCCTGGCTTGCGGTGCTGTCGGCCACCGGCTCTACATCGCCGATTTCGGCAGGATCAGATTTCGTAGGCATCACATAACTCTAGGCGAAGCGGGTCGTTCGCTCGCACGGATCTCGCGCGGTCCGCCGATGGGGGCCGGTGACCCATCCTGAAAATCCTTTCGAAACCCACGTGCTGTGGGCCGTTCATGTAAATGTCCGCATATGTTAACAAAATGACAATAATGGCCTGTTGAATTTCCCGATTACCCGGCGATCATCTCATGGAGATACGTGCTCGTGGGCTCCTGCGGTGGAAATCCCGAGCCAGCCGCCCGACGCAATGCCACGATTTCCGCGAGGCCCTTCGGCGAATATTCGCGGCGCCTCGCCGGTGGCGTGCCGGACCCGGTCCCGGCCGCCGCCGAGCACGTTCATCGAGTCCGAGCGCAACGCCGCCGTCACCGTTTCGACGTGCGAAGACACACCGCGCGCGCCCGTTATGCGCCGCCGGCGCGAGTCTCCGAAGCTCCGCACCAGCCGGTCTATTGGCGGACGGCAGTTGTTCAAAGGCAAAGCAGGATGCCACCGCGAGAAAGGCATTATCCTGAAGCCGCAGCGACCCATATTTTGACGTTGCGCTGCCGCCAAGACTTCGGGAGAAGAACATGGCTCTTACCCCAGCCGATGTTCATAATGTCGCGTTCTCCAGGGCGCGTGTTGGTAAGCGCGGCTATAACGAGCAAGAAGTCGATCTTTTCATCGATCTCGTCGAGCAAGAACTGATTCGGCACATCGAGGAAGACGCCGAACTGCGCCACCGCAACGCCGAACTGCGCAACCGCGACGGCGGGTTGAAAAAGCGGGAAGCCGAGCTTGCTCAGCGGGAGGCCGCCCTGCAGCAGCGCGAGTCCGAGTTACGTAAGCGCGAAGCCCAGACGCGAAAGCACCAAGCCCAGCTTGCCCACCAAGAGAGCCAGCTCGCCCAGCGCGCGACACCGCTTCCCCAGCAGGTAGCCCAAATTCGCTACCGGGAGGCTCAGGTTGCGCAGCGGGAAGCGCAATTCGCGCAACACCAAGCCCATCTCGCCCAGGAGGAGGCTCAGCTCGCCCAGCGCGAAGTCGAGGTTCGCCAGCGGCAGGCTGAGCTCGCCCGGTGGGAGAACGAGCTTCGCGAGCATGAGACCGACTTCGAGCGACAGGAAGTCCAGCTTGCCGAGCGGGGCGCCGAGCTGACCCAGCAGGAAGCAGAGCTGCGCGAGCAGGAGATCAAACTGCAGCAGCTGCTAGAACAGCTCCAAACGGCCGAACTGGGTCGGGAGACCACGACCAAGCAGGTGACGCGGCCTTACCCGCAGCAACTGCGGGCGGTGCCGACGCCCGTCGCCGTCAACGGTGCGGCGCACCTCGAGCAGACGCGGGTTGCTTCGGTGCACGGGCGCCACGACATAGAGCGCATGGCGATCCGGGCGGTCACCGACACCCTCGGCAACACCGTCACCGAGACCGTCCACGAGCGGACGCGCAGGAGCGCAATCGACAATGCCGCGGTGACGGTACCTGCCGACCCGTCCGATCAGATCGAGCAGCTGAAGAAAGAAAACGCGGAACTGAGCCGCTCGCTGGGCCTCATCAAATCCGCCGCGGCCCTTTTGGCTGCCGCACTCGACCAGCAGTAAGACGCGGTCCGCGCCGGACCGATGACCAACCCTCCGCTGCAGTCGTTACGCGCTGGTCGTAATGTGTAAACCGATACGCAGCAAGCCTGACAACGAGGTAGGCGGAATGACAGTCTCTGACCAAGCCGGCGCCGAGGCGGCCAACGCCAATGCCCACTCCCCGGAGTTGGTGGCCTACGAAACCCTCGACGAGGGCCGCATCGCACGGATCTGGCTCAACCGGCCCGAGGCTCACAACGCACAGAGCCGCGGGCTGCTGGTCCAGCTCGATGAGGCATTCGGGCGGGCCGAGGCCGACGACACCGTGCGTGTGGTGATCCTGGCGGCGCGCGGCAGAAACTTCTCCGCCGGCCACGACCTGGGCTCCGAACAGGCCCTGGCGGAGCGGGCGCCCGGACCGGGACAGCACCCGAGCTTCCGCTCGCGCGGCGCGACGTACGAGCCGATTATGGAAAAGCTGTACCACCAGGAATGGCACTTCTTCTTCGAGAACACTTGCCGCTGGCGCGATCTGCGCAAGATCACGATCGCTCAGGTGCAGGGCAACGCGATTTCGGCAGGCCTGATGTTGATCTGGGCCTGCGATCTGATCGTCGCGGCCGACAACGCGAAGTTCAGCGACGTGGTAGCGGTCCGTCTGGGCATGCCTGGCGTCGAATATTATGCGCACCCTTGGGAATTCGGCCCCCGTAAGGCCAAAGAGCTGCTGCTGACCGGTGATTCGATCGATGCTGACGAGGCCTACCGGCTGGGCATGGTATCCAAGGTCTTCGCTGTCGACGAATTGGCGGAAAAGACACTGGAATTCGCGCGGCGGATCGCCGAGCGGCCCACGATGGCGTCATTGCTCATCAAGGATTCGGTCAACGCCGCCTCGGACGCGATGGGATACACCGAGGCGTTGCGTCACGCGTTCCATGTCCACTTGTTGGGTCACGCCCACTGGGCGGCGTTCAACGAGAACCGTTGGCCGGTCGGTCAGCCGCCGCACGTCGAGGACTGGCGGAACGCGAAGCCGACCAAGCTGGCGCGCCGCGACACCCCCTAGCACCACGCGGAGGAGGGGCCTAACGAGACCGGGGGTAGCGATATTCGGCCCGAGGGCACATGCTTCTATAGCTAGAACTTGTTCCAGTTTGAGAGGGCCTCGCGTGCAGCTATCTTTCGAAGACCGGACGTATCTGATCACCGGCGGCGGCAGTGGAATCGGCAAGGGCATAGCCGCCGGCCTCGTGGCGGCCGGGGCTTCGGTCATGATCGTCGGCCGCAACCCGGACCGGTTGGCGGGCGCCGTCGAGGAAATCGAGCCGCTGGCCGCCAAGGGCGGCGCGATCCGCTACGAACCCACTGACGTCACCAACGAGGACGAGGTGTCCCGTGCGGTCGACGCCGCGACGGCCTGGCACAGCCGGTTGAACGGCGCCGTGCACTGCGCGGGTGGCTCGTTGACCGTCGGGCCGATCACCCACACCGACTCGGAGGCGTGGCGAAACACGGTCGACCTCAACGTCAACGGCACCATGTACGTGCTCAAGCACGTCTGCCGCGAATTGGTGCGCGGCGGTGGCGGCTCGTTCGTCGGGATCTCGTCGATCGCGGCCAGCAACACCCACCGATGGTTCGGTCCGTACGGCGTGACCAAGTCGGCGATCGACCACATGATGATGCTGGCGGCCGACGAGCTCGGGGAGTCCTGGGTGCGCGTCAACAGTGTCCGCCCGGGCCTGATTCGCACCGATCTCGTTGACGCAAGCGTGATTCAGTCACCGGAGATCAGTGCGGACTATGCCGTGTGCACGCCGCTGCCACGGGTGGGTGAGGTCGAGGACGTCGCGAATCTGGCACTGTTCCTGCTCAGCGACGCGGCCAACTGGATCACCGGACAGTGCATCAACGTCGACGGCGGCCACATCTTGCGCCGCGGCCCGGACTACTCCTCGATGATGGTGCAGATGTTTGGCGAGGAAGCGCTGCGCGGGGTCGTCTGAGCCGGGAGAAGAGGATGAAAAGACTTCACGGTAAACGAATCCTGGTCACGGGCGCCGCGTCGGGCATCGGTCAGGCAACCGCGCTGCGGCTGCTCGGCGAGGGCGCGACCGTCGTGGCCGCCGACGTCGCCACCGACGGCCTGGACACCACTCGGACCCGCTCGGGGACGGATGCGGACCGGCTGACCACCGTGCCGATGGATGTCGGTAACGAGGATTCGGTGATCGATGGTGTGTGCTGGGCCGTCGAGAAGCTCGGCGGCCTGGATTCGCTTGTCAACGCGGCCGGCATCCTGCGTGCCTGGCACACCCACCAGACCACCCTCGAGCAGTGGAATCAGATCATCGGCGTGAACCTGACTGGCACCTTTCTGGTCGTCCGGGAAGCGCTGCCGGCGCTGCTGGCGAATTCGCGCAGCGCGATCGTGAATTTCAGCTCCACCTCGGCGTCGTTCGCCCATCCATATATGGCGGCCTACGCCGCGAGCAAGGGCGGCATCCAGGCGTTCACCCATTCCTTGGCGCTGGAATATGCGAAGGAGGGTCTGCGCGCGGCGTGTGTGGCGCCTGGCAGCATCAAGTCCGGGATCACCGATGCCACTGGCGGATACCTCCCGACAGACGCGGACTGGTCGCTGTTTCCCCGCCTGATGCCGATTCTGCCGACGACGACGGAATCGAGCGGCGCGGGCATGGCCGAGCCCGACGCGGTGGCCGGGGTGATCGCCATGCTGGTGTCCGACGATGGAGCGTGGATCACGGGCACGGAAATCCGCATGGACGGCGGCACGCACGCCTAGTTCGATCGCGGCGGCTCGCGGCGCCCGGCGGTGATCGCAGCTAATTGACGCAGGGCACCCCGCCGCCGTCGATGGGCTTGCCCTGGTCGGGGGTCGGGTAGGTCGGGGTGCCGTAGCCGTCAGCCCACTTGCTGTTCGACTTGGTCGACGTCGTCGTGGTGGTGGACGAGCTGTCGTCCGCGGTCTCATCCTGGGGCGGCATCGTGAAATTGGTGTCGACCGTGAGCTGGATATGGCCCGGCTTGATGTCGGGGTCTGGCTGGCTGGGCGCCTGCATGCCCAGCAGGGTCGCCAGATTGCGGGCATCGGCGCCGGCGCCGGCGCCGTAGCGGATCTCGGAGTTGGTCGGCTCCCCGGAGTCGCGGTCGCGGACCTGCCCGGCGGTGTAGCCGGACTTCTTCAGAGCGTGAGACACCTCGGAGGCAAGCCCGCTGGTGCTGCCGGAATTGATCACGTCGACGACGGTGTCCGGGCTGGGTTTGGCGGCGGTGGTGGGGGTTCGGGTGGTCGACGGATCGCCGCCGATCGCCGCGGCGACTTCGGCCTTGATCGCGGCCGGGTCGATGATGTTGACGTCCTGTTCGTCGATGGTGTCGTAGCGCACCACCGGCAGCGTGCGGAACTCGACCTGGCCGGTTCCCGTCGCGCCGGCCAGCGCACCCAGCCGACGGATCAGGTCGTCGTTCCAGCCGGAGGACAGCACCACGTCCTTGCGCGCAACCGCCATCAGGCTCTTGAGCTTGTCCAAGTTGGTGAAGGTGCCGGCATCCTGCAGCTCGCGCATCACCGACGAGATGAATGCCTGCTGTCGATGGGTACGGTCCAGGTCACCGTTGTCCAGGCCGTGGCGCTGGCGGACGAACGCCAGCGCCTGTGACGCGTTCAACCGCTGTGGGCCGGCGGGAAAATCGGCGCCCGAATACGAGTCGTACACCTCGTGGTTCAGGCAAACGTTCACCCCGCCCAGGGACTGGGCCAGGTCGTAAAAACCGGCCAGGTTGATCTCGGCGAAGTAGTCGATCGGCACGCCGGTCAGGGTTCGCACCGCCTTCAGCGTCGCCGCCCGCGCCGCCTCGCGTCCCTTCGTCTCGAGTTCCTTCTGGCTGCTGATGCCCTGGTTGGCCAGCTTCTGCGCGACGTACTGCTTGGTGAGCCCGTAGGCCTCCTTGATCTTGATGTGGTTGTAGCCGGGGACACCGTTCCACGCCACCCAGTCGTCGCGGGGGATCGAGAACGCGACGACCTTCTCGTCGGCGCCCACGTGCACCAGTATCAGCGTGTTGGTGTTGTAGCCGCCGTCGTCGGAATCGCCCGCGTGCAGCTGCTTCAGGATCGAGTTGGGCAGGTCGTTGCCGTCCTGGTCTTTGCGGGAATCCAGGCCGATCAGCAAGATGTTCATCTCGTTGCCGCTGGATCGCGGATCCTCCGCCGTCAGGGCACCCGACACGGTGATGCCGCCGAGCGCCCCGTGGGCGACGTAGTAGCCCGCCCCGGTCATCAGCACCGCGCCCAGCGACACGATGGTCGCGAGGCCGCGCGTCAGTGCTTTGCGGAGCGGTGACGGCTGACGAACAGCTCGATGCCGATGACGCGAACCGCCAGAGCCTGCCATCAGATACCCCGACCTGTTACCCGTGCATCACCGGATACCGCTACGGCGGTTTGCGGCGATGCGGCGGAAAGCATGAGGTCAAGTATGCGGTAGCCAGCTGAGAAGGCTCCAATCGCGGCGGCCCGCGAACAGGGCTTTCGCTGGGCGGTGTGGGCCGGCTCACGGGCCCACCCATTCGAGCACCGCGGCAGCGATCTTTCCGCTACCAGCACATTCTCGCTACGATGCGCCGAGCTTGCGGTCCGGGAGAATCCCGGCGAAGTTTCGGGAGGTGCATGTGGTTGACGAGATCGAGCCCCATTCGTCACCGGGCGGAGACCACGGATTGCGCGGCTGTTGGGCGCGGATCCCGCCGGGCGCGCGGCTGGTCATCCCCATCGCCCTGTTGCTGGCCGTGGTGGTGGTCAGCTTCTACAACTGGGTGCGGCCCGCTCGCGACGACTGGTCGCGACTGCCGAGCCGACTCGTCTGCCAGGTGCAGTCCGGGCCGGCCCCGCCGCCGTCGCTGACGGTGGCCTCCGTCGACGTCGCTCATCCTCGGGGCAACGTCCTGGCGCTGACCGTCCACTTCGTCGAGCCGCTGGCGCCGGGCGACCAGCTGGTCTACAGCCTCGCCAACAACGGATTACCCTTCGCCGCCCTGACCCACCAGCAGGGCGGCAACGACTTGGCCATCCGCAACGTGCGCCAGCCGGGCGGCGCCGATATCCGGTCGGGCAAGGGCACGAGCGCGGCCCTAACCCAGCCCGATGCTGTCGAGATGGTGCTCGACCTGACCAAGTTCGGGATCGAACAAGAGTTGGTCAGCCCCGCGTTGACCGTCTCGTCGTCTGGCTACGCGATGCAGATCTGCCACGGCTAGCCAAACATGTTTGGGGCCAAAAGGCTTCATGCCCGTCGCTCAGCAGAATAGGTACTCGATGTGCCAGCGGCCGTTCACGTAGCCGGCCTCGTACTGACCGCCCAGCTGCGGGTTGGCGTCGTGAATCACGCCGGTGCCTCCGATGTTGGGCGCGAAGCCAGGTGGGTCCCAGGTGACGGACCGCGGGTTGGGCGGCATGGTCGGTGTGCACCTGACCTGCTTGGCGTTGTAGCCGTCGATGATCTTTTGCTCGGCGGTCGCCTGGTCCCCGGCTTCCGGCGGCGGGTCGTTGGCGCACAACGTGTTTGAGCCGCAGATGCTGCGCCACGCATTGACCGGTGCCACCCGGTCGACGGGCGCGGCCGATGCCAGCAGTACCGTCACGGCCAGCCCTGTCCCGATGCCGATGCGCATAGTTCCTCCTGGGGAACGGCTATCGGACCTTTTCCAGGTCCTCGCCCGAGCGATAGAAGATTTCGATGTTCGACCTAGTCACGATCTCCGCGAGGAAGATGCCGAGCGGTTCGATCTCGTAGTAGTAGTGCACGTAGCCGCGGGTGTCCAACGCGGACGCGCACGACAGCCCCGGCGCGCCGCATCGTGCCTTGATCGGAATCGCGAGCACCGCAAGACCCACGAGGAGGACGATCGCGAGCACGGCGTGGACCTTGTTCAGGGTCCGGCGCGCTTGCTGGATCTGGGGCACGGGTTGCAGTGTATGCGGAACATCAAGCGATTCTGGGGAAGTAGGGTTTCTCAACGATGGCTAATGCAAGCGCTGACGACCTGTCGTCGTCGCACCAGCGCATCGAGGTGTTGGGCAATATCGGGCCCAACTGGTTCGCCTCGGTCATGGGCACGGGAATTGTCGCCACGGCCGGGGCCGCGCTGCCGGTTCATGTGTCGGGCCTGCGTGTTTTTGCTGAGATCGCCTGGGTAGTCGCCGCCGTCTTGCTGGTGCTGCTGATCGTCGTGGTGGGCGGCCACTGGCTGCGCCATCCGACGGTGGCGCGCGGTCATGCCCGCAACCCGCAGATGGCCCACTTCTACGGGGCTGCGCCGATGGCGCTGATGACCGTCGGTGCGGGCGCGGTGCTGGTCGGCCGGGATCTGATCGGTGAGCGTGTTGCCGTGGATGTGGATTGGCTGCTGTGGACTGCCGGCACGCTCGGCGGACTGTTCACCGCGGTCAGCATTCCGTTTCTGATGTTCACCCAGCACGAGGTCGAACCCGACGCCGCATTCGGTGGCTGGCTGATGCCGGTGGTCCCGCCCATGGTGGCGGCCGCGACGGGCGCGTTGTTGCTGCCGCATATCGCGGGGCACACCGCTCGCCAGACCATGCTCTACGGCTGCTATGCGATGTTCGGCTTGTCGTTGGTGGCCTCGTTGAACATCATCGCGATGATCTGGAGCCGACTGGTCTTGTACGGCACCTCGGGCACTGCGCGGGTGCCTACACTGTGGATCGTGCTCGGCCCGCTTGGCCAATCCATCACGGCTGCAGGGCTTCTCGGCGCCGCCGCCGGCCGGGCCGTCGAACCCGACGTGGCCGATGCCATGAATACGTTTGCGATTCTGTTCGGTGTGCCGCTGTGGGGCTTCGCCGTGCTGTGGATTGCGCTGGCCACCGCGCTCACGGTGCGCACCTTGCGGCGCGGAATGCCGTTCGCCTTGACCTGGTGGAGCCTGACGTTCCCGGTCGGCACCTTCGTCACAGGCACCTCGCAACTTGCGGTGCACACGCATCTGCCGGCGTTCGCGGTCGCCGCGACAGCGGCCTACGCCGGTCTGCTGTTCACCTGGCTGCTGGTGGCCATCCGCACCGCCCGGGGCAGCCTGCGCGGAAATCTGCTCAAGCTGCCACCCAGCAGCGCGCCGATCAAGGCCCACAAGGACCCGGTGACCTGATCGCTGCTCGTTTGAACCCACCGGACCGGCGGGTAGGCGATGTTGATGTTGACGGCCGAAGACCGGGGTGTCCGATCCGCAGCCGCCAGTTCAAACGGAGGTAACACATGCGCGCCGAAGAAGGCGACGAGACACTGAAAGACTACGCCGCCGAGGGAGAGCAGGCGCTGGACAAGATGAAAGACTCTGAGCGCGAACCGAGTCTCGTGGGCCGCATTGTCGGCCGCATCAGCAAGGTCTTTCGCGGCAACTAGGGGCGAATAGGACTGGGCCACGCGGCAGCCCGAACGCCCTCGGGATGGTGCCTCCGGCGCTGCAGGGGCGAGTGTATGCCCACCAGAACGCGAAATATCATGGCACACAGACGAACACGTGATATCTGTGCGCTCCGGTCGCTTGCCGCGCAGCGGCGGTGCGTGATGTCGACAACCACCTAGCAGCGCGCGAGCCCCCCAGCAATGCTCCGTGCGCAGGCCGATTTTCGGCACGCCCTACCATCTACTAATGACGACGGCACCCGAACAGTTCTCGACTCCCGGGCTGGGCGGTGTGCGCATTGTCTCCGACCGCCAAGGTGACCCGGGCGCCCGCGCGGTCGTCTTCTTGCACGGCGGCGGGCAGACGCGGCGTTCGTGGGGTCGGGCGGCCGCCGCGGTTGCCAAACGTGGCTGGCAGGCCGTCACGATCGACCTGCGCGGGCACGGCGAATCCGACTGGTCGAACGAGGGTGACTATCGCGTCGTCAGCTTCGCTGCCGACGTCGCCGAAGTGCTGCGCGGTCTGCCTCCGCAGCCGGTTCTGGTCGGCGCTTCCCTGGGCGGGTTCACCTCGATGCTGTTGGCGGGGGAACTTTCGCCGGGCATCGCCAGCGCGATCGTTCTGGTCGACATCGTGCCGAATATGGAGCAATCTGGGGCGAATCGCATTCACAACTTCATGTCTGATCGGGTGGAGTCGGGTTTCGGCTCTCTCGAGGAAGTCGCGGACGCGATCGCCGAATACAACCCACACCGCCCCCGACCCACGGACCTTGACGGCCTGACCACCAACCTGCGCCGCCGCGGTGACCGTTGGTACTGGCATTGGGATCCGCAATTCATCAGCGGCGCCGCGGCCTTTCCGCCATTCGAAGTCACCGACGCGGACCGCATGCATGCGGCCGTCGAGGCGATCCTGCGCGGCGGCGTTCCCATGCTGCTGATTCGGGGCCAGGTCAGCGACCTGGTGAGCCAGGAGCGCGCCGACGAATTCCTGGCCCGTTTCCCGCAGGTCGAATTCAGCGACGTCCGGGGCGCTGGTCACATGGTCGCCGGCGATCGCAACGATGTGTTCGCCGATGCGGTCCTGGACTTCCTGGGCCGCCACGTCGACGCTGGATAATCTGGTTTGGATCCCAGGTCAGACGAGAGAGACAGGCGATGGAGCAGTCTCAGCCGCCCGATGAACACGTGGTCGCTGTTCCCGCCGACATCCGGGCGCGCGTCATGCCCGCGGTGCTCGACGAGTTGGTGCGTTGGGGTGTCGAGCGATTCAGCGTCGAGGCCATGGCTGAGCGCCACCGCCTCGATCCCGCACTGATCTACCAGTATTGGAGCAATCGCCAACAGCTCATCGTCGATGCCGCGCTGGCCGACATGGAGGAGCTGGCTTCGGCCACCGACACCGGCTCGTTGCGCGGAGATCTGTTGGCATTGGCGCGAATAGTGGTCGAACGGGCCAACAGCGATGTCGGCCGGACTTTGCTGCGGTCGTTGGTGATAGATCGTGCTGGATATCACGACGAAGAAACTCGAATGATGTTCTGGCGGGCGCGTTATTCGATCGTCCGCGGGGTGGTGGATCGGGCGAAGAAGCGCGGCGAGGTGCGCGGCGGCGTGAACGCCCTGGTGGCGGTCCAGCTCGTGATGGCGCCTCTGAACGTGCGGGCCCTGTACTCCGACGCGGTCATCAACCGGGAGTACTACGAGGCAGTCGCCGATCTGGTGTGGCATGCACTCGCCAGCAAATAAGCGCCGGTGGCAATAAAGCATTCTCGCGCATTCGTAATGCCGGTCTTGCCAACGGCTTCGGGCGAGAACCTTTTCCGCCTCCACCACTCTTCGTCAGGCGGCGGGTTCATCCGGATTGGTACTATGCAGGCCGTCTTGAACAGAGGAGAGTGCGTGGCCAGACCGCGGTTGCGAGGGTGGGGGCTTCTTTGCGCCGCGGCGACGTTCATGGCCGTGTTCGCGAACACCGCGGTGGCAGACGCGGCGGCCCCCAGGCCCGCGCCGGGCATGCGGGTGCAGGACGAAAACATGAAGTGCACAGCAAGTTTCGCGGCCCGCGGCGACGACGGCAGCTACTACTTCATTACCAGTGGGCACTGCGACCCGCGCGACGGCTCGGCCTGGACCTACGCGCAGGGCGTTCCGTTGGGCACGATCACCGCCAGCGAGAATGAGGGCGGCAACATCGACGCCGCGATCATCCGCCTGGACCCGAGTATCGGTGTGCCCGCGGCTGATATCGGTGGCAGGCCGGTCTACGGCGTGTACGCCTCCGACGACATCAAAGTCGGCATGCCGTTCTGCAAACTGGGTGCCGTGACCGGTGAGACATGCGGCGTCGTCACGAGCGTCCACGACGACGGCGTGGTCGAAGCCAGCGTCTTCAGCCTCGACGGCGACAGTGGCAGTCCCGGCTTCGTCAAGAATCTCGATGGAACCGTCGGCGCGGTCGGCATCTTGACGGGATCCCCGAACGGAGACGACAACACGTCGTACTTCGTGCCGGTGTCCCCGCTGCTCGTCAAGTGGGGTTTGCGGCTCCTGCCGTGACTGAGCGAACGACCGTTTCGCCGACGTTACATCTGGGTATTCGGCGACGCGATGTCCAGAACAGCGGGCTCGCGTTGAGCGAGCAGGGTCCGCGCGTGTCGTCCAGGCGATGCGATGTATCGGCACCAGTGACGCAAAGGAGAGCAGTTGTGAAACGTTAGATCGTGGTCGGCGTAGCCGGCGTGGCCATGGTGGTCGCGGCTTGCGCCGGCTGTTCGAGCAACAAGTCCAACTCGGGCGCGTCCTCGGGCGCCTCGTCGAGCGCGGCGGCACCGGCCGGTCCCCAGCTGACCGTCGACGGCCAGAACCAGAACATCAGCGGCGTGATCACCTGCAACACGGCGAACGGCGTCATCACGATCGGCGTCGGCGACGCGACGGCAGGCATCGGCGCGGTGCTCGGCACCGACAACCCACCCATCGTCCACTCGGTCGGTCTGGGCAACGTCAACGGCGTCGCGCTCGGTTTCTCCGACAACGCTCCTAACCAGGCCAGCAACGCGGGAGCCGCCGTCAGCGGCAAGTACTACGCGATCAAGGGCACCGCAACGGGAACCGATCTGAGCAATCCCCAGCAGCCGCAGACGGTGACTAAGCCATTCGAATTGGACGTGACCTGCCCGTAGCGCAGGCGATCGTAGAAGGGACACAACTTTGTCTATGAAACGTGTCGTCAGCGCGGCCGCGGTCGCGGCCGGTCTTGGCATATCCGCAATGACACTGAACCCGGTGCTGGCCAACGGTGCCCCGCAAGACCCGCCACCGCCGTGCCCCAACTGCCACAGCGGTGGCCCCGGCGGGGGCGGCGGCGCGCCGGCCCCGCAGAACCCGCCGCAGACTCACGGGCCGCAGGCCCCGCAAACGACCCAGCCGCCGGCTACTCAGTCCACCCAGCCGCCGGTGACGCAGTCCACCCAGCCGCCGGTGACGCAGTCCAGCCAACCGCCGGCTACCCAGTCCACCCAACCGCCGGGGACTCAATCCACGCAGCCGGGTACGCAGAGCACCCAGCCGTCGTGGTCGCACCCCAGCGAGCAGCCGCGGACCGAAACGACGCAACCCGGCAACCAGAGCACTGCCCCGAGCGCGCAGACGACGGCGCCGGTCCGCGGCGGCCCTAATAACCAGCCGTCCCGGCCCGAGGAGCGCCCGGCCCTCAACCCGCCGAGCACCCAGCGGCCGCATCCGCCTTACGTGCCGCCGCGCAACGACTTGGTCAGCGCGAGCGCGCAAATCGGCGGTCCCGCCGGGGACGTCCGGGTCAACTTCGCCGTCCCGGGGCGCGGCGCGCCGCCACCGCCGCGGGAGCGCGGCTGGGGCTGGAACGACGGTCCGCCGCCGCACCGCCCGCCGCCCAACTGGGAAGGCCCGCCGCCTCCAGGGGGTTGGGACGGTCCGCCGCCTCCGGGAGGGTGGAACCGCCCGTGGGATGGGCCGCCGCGTGACGTGGCCGTCGCCCGTGCCGACTTCGGCCCGTTCAACTACGACACCTTCACGGTGGTCCCGGTCTTCAACTGGCAGTACGGCGGTTGGGGCTACTGGTTCTTCGGTGTCTGGGTTCCGCTGTATTGATCAACCCTTCGTGAGAGCCGCCCTGGCATTCGTCGGGGCGGCTTTCACGCTGTGCGGACCCGGGCCAGGATGAGCGCATGAACACGATGGAGAAGCGGTTCGTCAGGGTCGGTCGCGAGGGCGGCGTCGCCACGATCGAGGTGATCAACTCCAAATCGCTGAACATCATCGGCTCCGGCGCCATCGCGGAACTGACCGTGGCATTTCACGCGATCGGCCAAGACGACGACGTGCGCGTCGTCGTCCTGCGCGGGGCGGGGGAGCAGGCGTTCATCGGCGGCGCCGACATCAACGAGATGGTCACGCTCGACCGAATCGGCGGTGAGGCGTTCATCCGCCGGCTCGCGGCCTTTTGCGAAGCGGTCCGCGAATGCCCCGTTCCGGTCATCGCCCGGCTCGCGGGCTGGTGCCTCGGCGGCGGTCTGGAGGTCGCGATGTGTTGTGATCTGCGTATCGCCGAAGCCGGCGCCAAATTCGGGATGCCGGAAGTCGCGGTCGGAATCCCGTCGGTGATCCACGCGGCGTTGCTGCCGGTCTTGATCGGCGCCTCACACGCGGGCTGGATGCTGTTGACCGGCGAAACCATCGACGCCGCAACGGCTTACACGTGGGGCCTGGTGCACCAGGTGGTGGCCGCCGACGGGCTCGACGCGCGCATTGCCGAGCTCGCCGCCAAGCTCGCCGGATACGGTCCGCATGCGGTCCGCCAGCAAAAGCGGCTACTCAACACGTGGTTCGACATGACGACGCACGACGCGATCGAGGACAGCGTCGAACAGTTCGGCCTGGCGTTCCTGACGGGGGAGCCGCAACGTCACATGCGGGCATTCCTGTCGCGCAGGCGGTAGCCGTGGCGGGTTACTGCGGGTGGCTTGCGAGGTAGTCGCCGACCGGAACCGGTGATTCCGCGGCATATCCGATGGGCAGCAACACATCCCCGGCGGTCGTGACGAAGTACACGTCCCAGCGGTAGAACGTCGCGAACGCGGCGGGATCGGCAGCGATCAGCGCCGCGTAGTCGTCGACGGCCTGGACGTATTGGTGGGCGTGGTTGTACTGGTAGAGGGCGTGATCGTGGTCGTTGGCGAAGCCGTTGGCGGCAAGGTAGCGGCCCGCCGCCATGATGCTGTCGCGGGGGACATTAACGTCGCCGCCGTTTCCGTAGGAGGCGAACGTCGACGGCAAGAACTGCATCGGACCTTGCGCCCCCGCCGTGCTCGCGCCGCGGATGCTGCCGAACCGCGTCTCGACCAGGTTGATCGCGGCTAGATAGTTCCACGCGACGCCGGACTCGGCCTCCGCCGCGTGGTAGTCGCCCATCAGCTCGTCGGCGGGGGCGGGCGGGTCGATTCGCCACGCGGGCAACGTGTCCCGCACGTTCGCCATCGCCTGCAGCTGCCGGCGGGCGTCGACATTGCCGTCGTAGACACCGGCCAACGCCGCCGGGATTCTCGGCCGGATGGTCCCGTCCCATTCGGGGTGCCGACCGATGGCGCGGTAGGCCGCCTGCTCGCGGTGCGCCGCCGCGACCAGCGCCGGCTCCGGCGTTGCCGGGTCGCGCAGCGCGCGCTCGTCGGCGACGAGGTCGTCGGCCAGCTGCGCCGGATCCGCGGCCAGCGCGGGCTGCGCCCCCAGCGGCGGCGGGGCGGCGGTTGCAGTCGACTGGGTGGCGAGCGCGAGCCCGATCATCGTGCCGACGGCCAGCACCGCGCCGCGTTTCACTTGCCGGTCCGTTCGCGGTGCTTGCATCCCGGCCAGCAGCAGGGCCGGCGCTTGCCTTCCTCGAGTTCCTCCTGGGTGCGGCGGATGCGGCGCTCCCGCGTCTTGTCCTGCTTGGCGTTCTCGACCCAGCAGATGAACTCGTTACGCGCTAACGGCGTGATGTCGTTCCAGGCGTCCAGCGCGGTGGCGTTGGTCAGCAGGGCCTGGCGTAGGTCCGTCGGCACCGTGTGCACCACGCCGCCGGGCACCTGCTTGCTGCTCACCGGGACAGGGTAACCCCGCCGTGTCCTGGAGACCGCTGACGATGCGGCTGTTGAGCGCACCAAAGGTGTTGCCGGTGGGCCATTTTGATTGCCGCTAGGCGGCCGGGGCGTCCGCGGGCTAGTCTTTTGCGCGTCGTGTCCGGGGCCGAGGAGGGCGGTGTGACCGTTCGTTGGTCGCAGAGAACAGGGCTGACCGTTGCCCTGGTGATGGCCGCACTGGCGCATCCGGCGACGGCGGCGGCCGCGGCGCCACCCGCACCGGGCATTCAGGTGAGCGATGAAATCCTCAAGTGCACAGCCGGTTTCGCGGCCACCGGCAACGACGGTGGTTACTACATGTTGACCAGCGGACACTGCGACAGCCACCGGGATTCGCTGTGGAAATACGAGGAGAACGTTCCGCTCGGAAAGATCAGCGCCAGCGAGGAGGAGGGTGACCGCAAGGACGCCGCCGCCATCCGGCTTGACCGCGGCGTCGGCAGGCCGGTCGGCGATGTCGGCGGCAGGCGAGTCCGGGACGTGTGGGGCGCCGCCCAGATTCAACCGGGCACCCCGTTCTGCAAGCTCGGCGCGATAACCGGGGAGACGTGCGGCGCCATCAAGAACATCGACGGCGAGGTCGTCGAAGCCAGCGTGTACGCCCTCAATGGAGACAGCGGCAGCGCGGGCTTCGTGAAGAACGACGACGGTACCGTCAGCGCGGTCGGCATCTTGATGGGCTCGCTCACGAGCGACGACAACACGACATATTTCGTGCTCGTGCAGCCGCTGTTGGACCGCTGGGGATTGCGCATTCTGGCCTAGTCAACCGCGGCAAAAGTGCTGTTCGATAGACGTCGCGACGCTGCCGGGTAGGCTGATACAGACTTGGGGGCCGAACTAAGGGTCCGGCGGCTTCGGAGATTCCGGCGGCATGGGCCGCAGCAGATCGGATCGGGGAATTAGGTAACGGCGTCTTGGGTAATGGCGAAGTTTAAGGTAACGGCAAAACCGTCGCTACCTGCACGCACCGGTTTCGGTGGTGGCCAGATCCCGCAGCGGCGCGGTTCTGAGAGAGGTCACACGGTGAAAGCACTCGGGTTGGCGGCGGCAGTCGTCGTGGCTTTCGCACCGCTGACGGCGGTGGTAGCCCTGACGCCCGGCGTGGCTGAGGCGGCTCCGTGTGCCGGCCCCGGGTCGAACCCCGTCTCCTGCCAGCACTGCCGTTTCTATGTGTCGGCGTATCACACGGCGAACGTCTGCGACTCGGCGCCGGCACCGCGCCCCGCCCAAACTCAGAGCCCGGCGCCGGTGCAGATTCCGGAACCCGTGAACCTCCCGCCGGAACCACTCCCGACGGTCGTTCCGACCACTCCGGCGCCCCCGACCTCGGTCGGCCCGCAGACCCCGACGATCAGCCCGCCGGGTGCCGGCTCACCCCGCGTCGCGGCGTTGGTGCCCCCGCCGAAGGGTATGGATGCGCCGCCGCCGGCGGTCGCGGCCGCCAGGGGCGCACCGGCGACGCGGATCAACCCGGCGAGCCCGCCGCCGCCGCCGATGCAGGTCTACGACTTCGGCCAGCGAGTGCAAAACGTCGTCGACGCCCACAGCGGCAACATCGACATCGTCAAGGTGGGTGGCCAGGCGGTGGCTCGCCCGCGGCATTGGGACTACATCGAGTACGACGACTACGGCCGCCCAACGCTGTTCAACCCGCTCGACGAGGCGATGTCCTTCCGCTATTTCTACGATGGCGCCTACCGGGAGGTTTTCGTGCCGTCGGGTGGCCGGATCGTCTTCGACGGCGCGGCCCCGGGCCTGTTCCCGTTCACCGCGGTCGGCGAGAGCCACCTGGCGGCGGGCAGTTTCTTCGGCGGGGCCTCGGTCCCGCTGGGCGCGGGGGAGGGCAAACCGCCGCCAGACTACAAACTGCCGGTTCCCCCGGCGGTGTACCCGGACGTACTGATCTCCGTGCCCGCCGATAACCAGACCGTGCAAGTCGGCCAGGTGGAGGTCGTGGGTCGCGACGAGCATCAGCCCCCGGGCAGTCAGGACACCTTCCTGCTCGACGACTCCACCTTGGCGTGGGGTCAGATCAACGATCCCGCCGGCTCCACGCAGATCAAGGTGACCAAGGCCCAGCCGCTCCCCGGCTACGGGCCCACCGACCGGGGCAGCTATCTGGTGGCGCTGGCCACCCGTCAGGATTTGGCCGCCCAGCCCGCCCCGCCGCCCAAACCCTGGTGGCCGTCGGTGCTGGGCTACGGAAGCTTGGCCGTCGCGCTCATCGTCATCTTCTGGTTCATGGGCCGCCGGGGCCGCAGCGCGGAGGACAACGCCGGCCTGTAGCCGCCGCCCGGTCCCGCTGCGGCAATACGTAATCCAGCAGATGTATGCCCTGACGCGGGCTTGATGTGAATGGGCACGCCGCATAGTAGTTTTGGACCATACGTGGCACACCTTCTGTATGGTGAGCCCATGGATTGCTCGGCGCTGGGAAATTCGACCGCGCGGGGTAGGACGGCGCTGCTCGGCCTTCCGTTCGACGATCCCGACGACGTCATTCGGGCCGCCGTCGCGGAGGCGAGCGTCCCGGCCTTGTTGATGTCGATGGTGCACATGACCGGTGACATGGGTCTGCTGGACGAGCTGCCCGGGCCGTACTTGCTCATCGCGATGGACCTGCAGGGCGCCATGAGCGAGCCGGACAAGCAGAAGGTGCGTGACCGCGCGTTCGAGGTGATCCGCGATTACCGGGATCGCGGCTGCCCGCCGCCGTTCGTTCCAGACGCCGAGCAGATGCGGGTGATGTTAGGCGTGATGTCGGCGGGGACGGTAACCGAGGAGTTTGTTGACTACGTCGCCGCGGACTTGCGGCTCAGCGATGCCGACGAGGACGGACCGGTGCTGGCGTCGACTCCGGAGCAGCGCCACGACTTTCCGGTCGTCGTCATCGGCTGCGGCGAGGCCGGCCTGCTGGCCGGGATCAAGCTCAAGCGGGCCGGTGTGCCGTTCACGATCGTGGAGAAACAGTCCGCGGTGGGCGGGACCTGGTTGGCCAACCGCTACCCGGGTTGCCGCGTCGACATCGCCAATCAGTACTACGCCTACTCGTTCGAACCGACCGATCACTGGACGCACTACTACTCCGAGCAACCCGAGATTCTGCGGTACCTGCAGGACGTCGCCGCTAAGCACCACATCGTGGCCCACGTGCGGTTCGATACCCAGGTAACCGGCGCGACCTGGGACGAAGAATCGGCGACTTGGCGGGTGACGATTCAAGGCTCCGACGGCAGCGCCGAGACCCTGACGGCGCGTGCCCTGATCTGCGCCGTGGGGCAGTTCAGCAACTCAGTGATCCCAGATATCGAGGGCGCCAATGTCTTTCGTGGTCCGTCGTTCCACACCGCGGATTGGCGCGCTGACGTCGACCTGACGGGCAAGCGGGTTGCCGTCATCGGCGCGGGCGCCAGCGGGTTCCAACTGGTGCCCGCCATCGCGGACATCACACGGAAGGTCGACGTCTACCAGCGCACCGCGCAGTGGATGGCGCCCAACCCGATTTACCACGACGTCATTCCCGACGGGGCCAGGTGGGCGATCCGCCATCTGCCGTACTACGGACGCTGGCTGCGGTTCGTGTCGTGGTGGCCGATCGCCGACGCGCTCGACGAGCAGGTGCGGATCGACCCCGAATGGGACAACGGCGGCCTGTCCTGTAGCGAGTCGAATCACGCAATACGCGAGATGTTTATCGCATGGATGCGGGTCTTCTGCACCGACGAGGAGCTGTTGGCGAAGGTCACGCCGAACTACCCACCGATGGGCAAGCGGACGTTGCAAGACAACGGGACCTGGCTCACCACGCTGCAGCGGCCGGACGTCGAGCTGATCACCGACGGCATCGCGGAAATCACCCCCGACGGGGTCACCACCATCGACGGACTGCACCGCCGCGCCGACGTGTTGGTGTGGGCCACCGGTTTCGACGTCAACCATCAACTTGGCCCGATCAACGTGCGCGGGCTCGACGGCGTGGACCTCAATGCGGCATGGGGGGATTCGGCGTACGCCTATCTGGGCGTCACGGTGCCGGGATTCCCGAATTTCTTCTGCATGTACGGTCCGGGCACCAATGCGGTCAACGGTGCCAGCATCATCTACAACTCGGAGTGTCAGATGCGCTACATCATGGGGTGCATCGACATGGTGGTGGCCGGCGGCTACGGTTCGGCCATGCCGCGGGTGCAGGTGTGCGACGACTACAACCGGCGAAGCCAGGAGCGGCTGAAAACAATGGTGTATAGCCACCCTGCCGTCACCAGCAGCTACTACAAGAACGCCGCGGGCGGGTTGCCTACGTTGTACGGGTTCCGCATCTTCGACTACTGGCGCTGGACGAGGCGCCCGGATCCGGCTGATTACGAACTGCGGCCGGCGGCGGCAGGGCGGGGTCTGCGATGACGGCACCGGAGTCATTCCCGATAGCCGTGCCCGATTCCGCCCTCGACGAGCTGCGCAGGCGCCTGGACAATGCGCGTTGGCCGGCCGAGCTGGCTGACAGCGGGTGGGACTACGGAACCGAGCAGGCCTTCCTGCGGACGATCGTCGAGCGCTGGCGCGCCGGATATGATTGGCGGGCAACCGAATCCGAGCTGAACGGGTGGGGCTCGCAGATCACGACCGCGGCCGGACAGCGAGTCCACCTGCTGCACGCCCGCTCCGGCGACGCCGATGCGATCCCGCTCGTGCTGGTGCACGGATGGCCGGGGTCTATCGTCGAGTTCCTCGACGTGCTTCCGGCGCTGCGGGAACGCTTCCACGCCGTCGTGGTCTCGATGCCCGGCTACGGCTTCTCGGGTCCGACGACGCAGCGGGGCGTCGATGTCGCCAAGGTCGCCGCCGCTGTCGACGACGTGATGTCCCAGCTCGGCTACGACCGCTATCTCGCCCAGGGCGGCGACTGGGGCGCGATCGTCGTCCGCCACCTCGGGGAGCACTACGCGCCACGCGTGGCGGCCATCCACACCAACATGCTGTTCGCCCCCTTCGCCGGTGACGGCGCCGACGCGATGACAGGGGTGACGGAAGGCGAACTCGCCGCGATCGTCTCGTCCGCCGACCGCCTCGCCGATGGGACGGCCTACTTGCAGATCCAGTCCACCCGTCCGCACTCGTTAGGCTTCGGACTCGACGATTCCCCGTTGGGCCTGGCCGGCTGGATCCTGGAGAAGTTCCACGCCTGGTGCGACATCCGCGAGGGCATGCCCATCCGAACCGATCGCCTGATCGACAACCTGATGATGTACTGGCTTACCGGCACGGCGACGTCGGCTGCGCGGTTGTATTGCGAGGCCGACCGCGCCGGCAACTCGGCGCTGAGCGAATGGCACGGCCGGGTCGATGTCCCGACCGGCTACGCGGTGTATCCCTTCGAGTTGCTGCAAACGCCTCGCGTGTGGGCCGAACGCCGTTACAACCTGGTGCATCACGCCGTACAGGACCGCGGCGGACACTTCGCCGCATTCGAACAACCGCAATTGTTCGCGGCCGACGTCAACGCCTACGGAGACAAACTCCGCGAACTCGGGGTGTTCTGAGCGCGGGGGTGCGGGGTTGCCTGGACTTGTCACAATGTCGCAACACTCGCAAACTGGTCGATATGCGCGACCGCGAGACCATCGACTCGGAGTTGCGGCGCGCCGCGCTTCGGCGCCAATCCATGCGCAAGCAGGGCCGTCAGCCGTCGTCCCACGAAACCGATCAGCTGCTCGACGAGCTCCTGGCCCACAGCGCGGGTGCGTTTCACACCAACGCGGTGACATCTGCTGACATGGACTTCGTTCCCGAAGCATGGACGCGCAGCACCCAAACCCGCCCCAAGGCGCGCCGGCGTTCGAGTGCGCTGCGCCGCTGGTGCCTGCTGGCGGCGCTGCCAATGTCGCTGGTGGCCGTCTTCGCCGCGGTGGTCGTGGTGTTCGCGTTGCGCCAACACGATTCAGCGTCACAGTCGGCGGACGCGCAGTCCAAGGATGCCCCGCCGTCCGCCGCGCCGGCCAAGCCCATGTCGCCGATCGGACCCATTCCGCGGATCAACATCGTCGACGCGGCGCTCGTCGAGACGTTGAAGAACGAGGGCGTGCCGGTGCCCAGCCAGGACTACGTGACGTCCCAGGGGCACGCGGTGTGTGACTTCCTGGCGCGCCAACCCAACTTCGAGGATGCGCTCAAGTTCGTTCAGGGGTCGACGATATGGGACGCCAGTCAAAGCACCAACGTCATTGCGGGTGCCATCGTCTCGTATTGCCCTCAGTCGCAACCGTCCATCGGGAGCGGCCTGCAGCAGGCCTACCAGAACACTTTTTCCGACGAGAAGGCCATCGAAGGGAAACTGCACGACTTCCAAGGGGACCTGAAGGGTATCCAGGGCGTCATCGACGGCCTTCCCGGCCACCAGTGATTCGGGTCTATTCCGAGACACACGTTGGTGTCACCGCTGTTCAGCAGGGCAAGTCCGGATCGAGCGCAATCGCCTGATGTAAGTGCTCGAACCTAACGGCGAGGGGGTCGACGGGTCTAGCCTCCACTGCATGGACCGCATCTGGCAGTGGGCGTGGGATCGGTATGGCCCGAGGTACTCGTGGGCCATCATGGTTCTGTCTTTCGCAGCGATGTTGCCGCCTTATCTCTTTTGGTCGCTCATGGTCGTCGCCGTCGGCGGGCCGCATCGGTTTCTCGAGGCCGCTGCCATCACGGTTGCTGCTGTCGCGACGATGGCATATCTGATGGTTCTTCCCGGCCAAGGCAGAAATCACCTAGTCGAGCAATGGGCAGCGGGACGCGGCGTCGATCGGGCGGCGGCGCTGAATGACACGTACGTGTGGGGCCGTCAAATGTCCGTCAGAACACCGATCAGTGGCGCTGTGGGAGTCGCGCTACTGCTGATTGTCGTGGGCGCGCTCAGCGGGGCGAACAGCTCACGACTACTGCAGTTCGGTGTGATGGGAGCAGCGGTGGGAATCGCGGTCCAATTGATGGGTATGCACAATGTCCCGGAAGGTGCGCTACGACCGGCACGAAAGGCAGTTGCCGGGGACACGCGAGTCGGTGACGAGCTGCCACGCTCTCGTCCGTCGTTTGCCACGTGGTCGAACCTGTCGGTGCTCGCCACCACCTTCGTGTTCACCAGCGGCGGCGCGCTCTTCGCGAGCACATTGTATGTGGGCAGCGCGACACCGCTGTTGTCCATCGCGATCGGGGCCGCGGGGACACTGGCTTTCGTGCCGCTCACCGTTGGCGCTATTTTCTCACCCTCCATGCTGCCGATCCGCGATCTCGCCGAAGGTGAGGGGGACCCACTTGGTGGTACAGTCGCTGTGCGGCTTGGGGTTGGTGGGTCGTGGTCCACTGTAGAGCGAACTGTTGGGTGAGGTCGCTGTGGGCGGAGTGGGCTGGTCGGTGTTGATAGCTGCCGCTCCGGTGTTGGGCGTGGCTGTTTAGCCGATTGAGACCAGCTGGTCGATCGAGTCGACGGGAAGGTCACCATCGACGATCGCTGTTACCGCTATTTTGTTGAGGGCGATCGCGCCGCGATGGTTGTCCAAAAAGGCAATGTCGGCGGCGTCTCGGCCGGTGGCAATGCGCACTAGTGCTTGACGGGGGGCCAGCAACGTTCCGTCAACAACTTGCCACCGCCCGTCGACAAATGCCTCAGCGACGGCATGAAAATCCATGGGGTACAAACCCGGCGCGTACACCGACACCGCTCGGGCAGGCACTTTGACCGCTCGAAGGAGCGCCACCACTAGATGCGCAAAATCACGGCAGACCCCGGCGCCGGCGAGTAGCGTTTCCACCGCGCCATCGATGGGATCACTGGAGCCGGGCACATAATTCAGCCGGGTGCCGACCCACAGCGACACACGCTCCAACAGCGTTGTCGAATCAACATAACTGCCGAATTCGGTTGCAGCAAAGCCGTATAACTTGTCGGCCTCCGCGTAGCGACTCGGGCGTAGATACATTGACAGGTCGTGCTCGGTCACCGGCGCCGGGTCAGTACGACCGTCGATCGTCGCGGCATAATCGACGGTCAACTGGCCGGCCGGGGCGGCCAATTTGTGGATGCGGTTGCCGTGCGTGCCACTGATCTCGACCGGATGTATCGGCTTTCCATCTAACTTGAACGACAAGTGTTCGGAGAACCGGGTTTTCGGGTGCGGTGCGACCGCGATCTGGAATTCCAGCGTGGTGGGCTCGATGATCGTGACTTCGAGTTCTGCGCCTACCTCGCGCTTGAACTGTCCTGAGGCCATCGGCGATTCCTAAGCGTTGAGGCCGACCGGGTGAGTGTGCAGCATCGATAAGAAACGCAACCACGAGCGCGCTGCGGACGGGTCCTGTGCTGACAGTACACCGGGCTCGGCTGGAGGTGCGGTTCGTCGTGTGAGGGCTCTTGGCTTCTGGGTGGACCAAAAGCTCGGGAGCGGCAACGATTCGAAAAATTGGGTGTAGTGTCGTGGTTATCAGCGATATTTCGCACCCAATCGTTTGAATTGAGTCGTCGCTGATTTGAATTGTTTGGTCGATTCGCGGCCAAGACAGGAGCGTCGCATGACGCTATTACAAGATCGAGGCTCAACCCGCTCAGGTCCGCACGCTACGCCGCGGCTTCGTCTCAAGCCCAAGGCCCCTGTCACCGGTTACGTCGATGGAGCCTGGTGGCCCCACAGCAATGACCTGGTGACCGAACTTCCCGATCTGTTAGCCGTGCTTTCGGTAAGACTCGGCACCATCGAACGGGTTATCTACAACCTCAGCGAATGGACAAAAACACCACCGAAGTTCTCGACGGGTGGCGTGGTAGTACGACTCGGCGGATATACCCGACAACCCATCGACACCATCGAAGTCATCGGCCTCAACCGCAGCAAGGTTTACCTGCTGGTGGTGCCCAGTGAAACCGATCCAGCCAGCGCGCACCACGCGATGATGTCCGCCGCGCGCCTTGATGATGCGTCAACCATCGTCGAGCTACTACACCACAATCCGCTATGACTGCGACGTATGCGCGCCAATGTGGGTCACCGCGAACAACGCCGCACCCCAGGCCGCGCTTGCGCCTTAAACCCAAGGCCCCTTCCACGGGTTACGTTGACGGAGCCTGGTGGCCGCACAGCGACATCCTCGCCGAGGAACTCTCCAATCTGCTGGCGGTCCTCACGATCCGGCTCGGACCGATCGAACGAGTCATCTACAACTTGGGTGACTGGGCGAAAACACCGAACCAGGTTCAGCTCGGCGGCAGAGCGGTCCAGCTCGGCGGATACAGCGGCCAGCCAGTCGACACGGTCCAGGTCATCGGAACCAACGGCCCCAAACTCGTCCTGCTCGTTATACCGCCAGAAACGGCTCACGACTCCGCCCACGACGCCATGATGTCAGCCGCAGCTCGTGACAACGCAGGCACGATAGAAGCCCTTCTGCGAGACATGATCGAAAACGACGGCTGAATACGAGGAACCGCTGGACGATCAGGCGCTATACGGCTTGGGATTGGCGGATCGTGATCCACTGTGAAGCGAACTCTGCGGGCGTGAGTTCGCCGTGGGCGGAGTGAGGCCGGTGAGCGTTGTAGTCGCGGCGCCAGTCTTCGATGATCACGCGGGCTTCGAGCAGCGAGTCGAAGCGCCACGAGTTGAGCAGTTCGTCACGGAGTCGACCGTTGAACGATTCTATCCAGGCGTTCTGCCAGGGCGAGCCCGGATCGATGAAAAGCGAACCAGCACTATTGAATCGGCACCAATCGGCCACGGCGCGTGCAACGAATTCGGGTCCGTTGTCGAAGCGCACATAGTGCGGCACCCCGCGGGTCAGGGACAAGCGATCCAGCACAGCGACGACACCGTCGGCGTCGATTGAGCGTGCAACCTTGATAGCAAGGGCTTCGCGGGTGAACTCGTCGATGACGTTGAGCATCTTGATGGTGCGGCCGTCGGCGGTGGTGTCAAACTGAAAATCCATCGCCCAGATAACATTCGGGCGAATCGGTGACATCGCACCCACGGCAACGCCGATGCCGGTGAGCCGCTTCTTACGGCGGCGCTGCGGGACCCGCAGGCCCTCCTCGCGCCACAACCGGCGGATGCGCTTGTTGTTGACCCTCCAGCCCGGCGCGGCGCGCCGTCGTGGCCGCGCGTCTCCAGCCCCAGCGCGGCCGATCGATGGCGAACCGGCGCAGCCAAACCCGCAATTGGGCCTCCTCGGTGCTCATCGGGGGCGGCTGCAGGCGCATCGTGGAGCGGTACAGATCCACCACCGTGCACGCACGGCGCTCAGATACCCCGAACCGCTCACGCAGCGCCGCGACGGCTCTGCGCTTGCGGTTCGGGGTTAGAAGTTTCCCGCCGAGATCTCCTTGAGCATGTCGATGTCGAGGGCCTGGTTGGCGACCAGCTTCTTGAGCCGGGCGTTCTCGGCTTCAAGTTCCTTGAGCCGTTTGGCCTCGTTGGCTTTCATGCCGCCGTACTGGGCCAACCAGCGATGCCATGTCGACTCTGCGATCTCCAGATGTCGGCATACCTCGGCCAGTTCCTGGCCCGCCCCCAGGGCCTTATTGCCTTCGGCGAGCTTGCGGATGATCTGATCCGGGGTGTGCCGCCGGCGCTTATTCGATGCCATGTCGTTGTCGATTCTTCCCTGCCCGCAGACCGGGCAACAGAGTCCTACAACGACTGGACCACTACGAAGGGCTCACCTCAAAGGAACGCAACGCGTGACGGTAGGTGATTACAGCGAGCGGCCCATATGTGGTGAGCCGCGCAGGTTGTCGAGCATGCAAACTGCTCCTCGAACTGGGATGCTGGTAGTGCCGCATTTCCGACGTTGGGAGGTTGATCATCGAGCCGTCACTAGCCTGGTTGCTTCAACCCCTCACAGTGAAAACATTTCTCGACGAAATATGGGGAGTAACGCAGCACCACGTTAGGCGTTCCTGCGTGGGCTACTTCGATGGTCTCTTGCCGGGCTCATCGGCGATTGAAGAGCTTTTGGAATCATATCGCCACGAGCCGTCGGGGGTGCGCCTTGTCCGGGGACGTGACGTAAAGGTGGGTCCCGATTGCTATCGACTCATCGACGGCAGCCTCGATGTTGACGGCGTTCGCAACGACTTTGCCAACGGCTACACGATCGTGCTGGACGGCGTGGGGCGCCACGTGCGCGCGATTGCGTCGCTGTCGCACTCGATCGAGGTCGAGCTGAATTTTCCCGTAAAGGTCAATGTCTACATCACCCCGCCCGCGTCCCAGGGACTCCCTCCCCACTACGACTCGCACGACGTGTTGGTTCTGCAGGTCTTGGGATTCAAGGAGTGGCATTTGTACGACCGTGTCGTGGTACCGCCGCGCGAGATCCAGCGCAACAAATACAAAGTGGTTGCTATCGAAGACCTCTTACCGCCTACAGACTTGCGCCTGGACGCCGGCGACGTGCTTTACCTCCCGCGCGGAAGGTATCACGCGGCCGAGACCACCTCGGAGCCATCGATGCATCTGACTGTCGCAATCGAGCCGCCCACCCTGCTTATGCTCGCCATCGGCGCGCTCCATTCGCACAGCTTCAGCGACGATCGTTTAAACGCCCGACTGCCGCCGGGATACTTCTACGACGCGGACATAACTGCCGTCCTGGGAGATCTGGTGCGTGAAGGTTTTCAAGCCGCGGGGGACCCGAAGGCCATCGCCGAAGTACTCGACGCATTCGAGGATGATCTGGTCCGCCGCGGCAAATGCCCACCCGTCAACCCGATTTCACACTTCGGAATCGACGGACAAACACTCGTGCGGAAATACCAGCCGCTCTATGCGCGGGTGCGGCGTGTTGACGGCGCCGTTTCGCTGCAGTTCGCGAATTCATCGGTAGGCGCAGGCGCCGGCCACGAAGCCGCTTTGCGGTTCATGTCGAAAAGCGTTGAACCCTTTCGGGTTTGCGACCTACCCGGCCTAGACGCCCAGCAGCAGATCGAATTGGTCCGATCGTTGATTGCAAGCGGATTCCTTGTCCGACTTGGTTCGCGCGGCGGTTTGACTGAGTAGCCCTATCGCATTGTTCGCTTCAGGCTGAACGACACTCCGCCACCGACGACTGTCAAATGGACGGGAGGGAAAGGGCGTCATCGGGGAATGTCTTCTGCAACGTCGCTGGGCTTATCGAAATTGTGCGCAAGTACGCAGAATTACCGGCTGTGCCGGTGATGTCAGAGGGGTCTGCTGCACCGATAGGTGACAGTTTCGGTCACGCGGCCTGATTGGCCGGTGTGGTCATGATTGCTTCGAACTCGACGGGGGTCAACCGGCCGAGAGCGAGTTGTCGCCGTCGCCGGTGGTAGGTGCGTTCGATCCAGGTGACGATGGCGATGCGGAGCTGTTCTCGGGTGTCCCAGCGGCGGCGGTCCAAAACGTTCTTCTGCAACAGGCTGAAGAAGCTCTCCATGGCGGCGTTGTCGCCGGCCGCGCCGACGCGGCCCATGGAACCGACCATGTCGCAGCGGCCCAGGGCGTGGACGAATCGTCGGCTGCGAAATTGACTGCCGCGGTCGCTGTGGACCACGCAGCCGGCGACGTCACCGCGACGGGCTATGGCGCTGGCCAGGGCTTGGGTGGCCAGTCGTGATTTCATTCGCGAGTCGATGCTGTAGCCGACAATGCGGTTGGAGAACACGTCCTTGATCGCACACAGGTAGAGTTTGCCTTCGGCGGTGCGATGTTCAGTAATATCCGCCAGCCACAATTGATTTGGTGCCTCAGCGGTGAAGTCTCGGCCGACCAGATCATCGTGTACTGGCAGCCCGACCTTTCCGTTCTTGCCCCGCCTGCGCTTGCCGAACGCACTCCACCAGCCGTTGTCGGCGCAGATCCGCCACGCGGTGCGCTCGGCCATCGGTTGGCCGGCATCTCGGGCCTCTTCGACCAGGAAACGGTAGCCGAACTCCGGGTCATCGTGGTGGGCGTCGAATAAGGCGTTGGCCCGATGCGCCGCAACGTATTCGGCGTCGGTGACCGGATCAGCCAGCCAGCGGTAATAGGGCTGGCGGGCGAGCTTGAGGACCCGGCACGTCACCGCCACGGGAATCCCGTTGGCGGCGAGCTCTTTCACGAGCGGGTAGAGCCTTTTCCCGGCAGGTCGGACTGCGACAGATACGCCGCGGCCCGGCGTAGTACCTCGTTCTCCTGCTCGAGCAGCTTGATCCGCCGACGCGCCTCTCGTAGCTCTACCGAATCGGTGGTGGCCCTGCCGGGCTTGGAGCCATCGTCCACATCGGCCTGGCGCAGCCACTTCGACAACGTGATCGGATGCACCCCGAAATCGGCGGCGATCTGCTCAAGCGTCACACCGTCGTCGCGGTTGCCGGCCACGCGCACCACGTCGTCGCGGAACTCGCGGGGATAGGGCCGTGCCATGGTGACATCCTTCCAGCCTGCCCACGCTGGGCAAGCCATCTCAGGTGCCACCTATTCGTGCAGCAGACCCAAATGGCCACCTCGGCCAGTGTGAGTATGTCGTGGTCGCCCCCAGGAACCTGCGGCCCGGGCTCTCGATACATGGCACATTGCTCGTTCGCGCAACGGAGTTCACCAGACTGCTTCGAGCGAGAAGGCTGACCCGACGCCAGACTTTCCGCGATGGAGAGCAACGCGTAGCCGAAGGCAAGGAGATCGTCGTCGGAACCCTGAAGTCGAATGAGAACCGGGCTGTGGTCTTGCCTGAGTTCGTAATCGAAGCACTCGGGGAGGTCGCCCGGGGAAAGGGCCGCGACGATCTGTTCTGGCCGACGTCTTCCGGCCGCTACATGGGGCCGCCCGCGTCAAAGGACTCCTGGCTATCCGGCGCGGTCGCGCGGTGCCGCAAGGCCGATCCCACGTTTCCCCGCGTCACGGCTTACGCCCTGCGGCACACGGCGGCGTCGCTCGCGATCAGCGCCGGGGCGAATCCGAAGGTGGTGCAACGGATGTTGGGTCACGCCAGCACCGCGATGACCCTCGACGTATACGCCGATTTGTTCGACTCAGATCTCTCATCTGTTGCAGAGAGTGTGGGCAAACTGTGGGCAAGAACGTCGCAGCCGCACGATTGTTCGATGGCGAGAACGCCTCTACCAGCACCGACGGGGACGGAAAATGTGAGCCCCCTGTCAGGATTGAACTGACGACCGCTCGCTTACAAGGCGAGTGCTCTACCACTGAGCTAAGGAGGCGTGCTAAATCGGGTGCCAGCCTATCCGGTTACTCGTCGCTTTCGATGATGCGCTGCGACGGCACCGGCCGCGACCGGGACGGCGAGCGGCGGCGGCCGGGCAGCGGGATACGGTCGGCGATGTTGCTCAGCGGGTTGACCACCAGCGTCAGCGCCATCACCGCGTCCTGCAGGGTGGCGATGGCCGGCTCCAGCGCTTCCATCCCCGGTGTCAGCCGGGCCAGGGTGTCGGCGACGTCGGCGAGCTGATCCAGCGGGCCGTGCTTGGCGGTCAGCTTGTCGATCAGCCCGCCCTCGGCGAGCAGCCGCTCGGCCAGGCCGTCCTCGGACAACACCCGGTCGATCAACCCCTGCTCGGCCAGCAGCTGATCGGCCAACCCCCCGGGCTGCAGCGCGCGATGCAGGCCGCCGCCCTCGGCGGTGAGCCGGTCGAGCAGCCCGCCCTCCGAGGTCAGCAGGTCGACAACCCCGCCGGGCCGCAACAGGCGGTCGATCGGACCGTCGGGCGCCACGGCGCGCCCAAGCGGCGCATCGTCGTCGAGTAGCCGGGCGATCCGATTGGCGCGCACGATCGCGTCGTCGATGCCCAGCATGGAGGTTACGGCGTTCGTCCCGGCGTCTGAGGCGTCGCCCAACGACCTCTTCGCCACCCCGACCGCCGCGCCGGCGAGGTTAAGGCTCGCCTCCGCGGCGGCCAGCCCGACGCGCGCCGGGGCGGTCGCAGCTGCCATCACGCTTTTGGCGAGATTCATAGTCCCGAGTTTATGCACGACGCGCCGCCGCGAAACCCAGGCGGATCATAGCGGACACAATGGTTTCTGGCAGAATACTTGCAGACGGTTTACAACTGCCTCACAGCAACTACACAATCCTCGTGGAGGCAACGTTCAAGGAAGGGGCGACATGACGGCGGCTATCCCAACCGAAAACCAGCCCGAAGCACGCGTTCTCGTGGTCGACGACGAGGCCAACATCGTCGAACTGCTTTCGGTGAGTCTCAAGTTCCAGGGGTTCGAGGTAGCGACGGCCACCAACGGTGCGCAAGCCCTCGACCGGGCCCGGGAGGCCCGGCCCGACGCGGTGATCCTGGACGTCATGATGCCCGGCATGGACGGCTTCGGGGTGCTGCGGCGGCTGCGGGCCGACGGCATCGACGCCCCGGCGTTGTTCCTGACCGCCCGCGACTCCCTGCAGGACAAGATCGCAGGCCTCACCCTCGGCGGCGACGACTACGTGACGAAGCCGTTCAGCCTGGAGGAGGTCGTCGCCCGGCTGCGGGTCATCCTGCGCCGCGCCGGCAAGGGCGGTGCCGAACCGCGCAACGCCCGCCTGACGTTCGCCGACATCGAACTCGACGAAGAAACCCACGAAGTGTGGAAGGCCGGCGAGCCGGTGTCGTTGTCTCCCACCGAATTCACCTTGCTGCGTTACTTCGTCATCAACGCGGGCACGGTGTTGAGCAAGCCGAAGATCCTCGACCACGTCTGGCGCTACGACTTCGGCGGCGATGTGAACGTCGTCGAGTCCTACGTGTCGTATCTGCGCCGCAAGATCGACACCGGCGAGAAGCGGCTACTGCACACCCTGCGAGGCGTGGGTTATGTGTTGCGGGAGCCGCGCTAAGACCGCGCAGACCTAGAGCGAAGATAGAAGGATGCCGAATCAGCCCCGACGAGGACTGCCACTGCGGGTGGGTTTGGTCGCCGCGACCCTGGTTCTGGTGGCGTGCGGCCTGGCTGCCTCGGGCGTCATGGTCACCTCGATCCTGCGGCACAGCCTGATCAGCCGCATCGACCAGACGCTGCTCGATGCGTCCAAGAGCTGGGCGCAGGCTCCCCGGAAGCAATCCCCGCCGCCGTACGAGGGTCCCGATCCCGGGCGTCCGCCCTCGAAGTTCTACGTGCGAGGCATCGGCATCGATGGCACTCCGTTCACCGCCATCAACGACCGCAATGCCGAACCCGCGCTGCCCGCCGACAACGACGTGGGCCCCAACCCCGTGACGCTGCCGTCGGTCAACGGGTCCGAGATCCAGTGGCGCGCGGTGTCGGTACGCGGCCCGCACGGCCTGATCACAGTGGCGATCGACCTGTCTGATCTGGAGCACACCGTGCGCTCGCTGGTGTGGCTGCAGGTCGGCATCGGGGTGGCGGTGCTGGTCGTGGTCGGCCTCGCCGGCTTCGCGGTGGTGCAGCGCAGCCTCAGGCCGCTGGCCGAGGTCGAGCAGACCGCCGCGGCGATCGCCTCTGGCCAGCTCGATCGCCGAGTCCCCGAGCGCGATCCCCGCACTGAGGTGGGCCGACTTTCGTTGGCGCTCAACGGAATGCTCACGCAGATCCAGCGAGCGATGGCGTCCTCGGAGTCCTCGGCCGAAAAGGCCCGCGGCTCCGAGGAGCGCATGCGGCGGTTCATCACCGACGCGAGCCACGAGTTGCGCACGCCGCTGACCACTATTCGCGGCTTCGCCGAGCTGTATCGCCAGGGCGCCGCGCGCGATGTCGCGATGCTGCTCTCGCGGATCGAAAGCGAAGCCAGCCGGATGGGCCTGCTCGTCGACGATCTGCTGCTGCTGGCACGGCTGGATGTGCAGCGGCCGCTGGAACACCATCGGGTGGACCTGCTCGCGCTGGCCAGCGACGCCGTGCACGACGCGCAGGCCATCGATCCCCAGCGCAGGGTCTACATGGAAGTCCTCGACGGCCCCGGCACCCCGGAGGTGCTGGGCGACGAGCCGCGGATCCGCCAGGTGCTCAGCAACCTGGTGGCCAACGCGCTGCAGCACACCCCGACCAGCGCCGACGTCATCGTTCGGGTCGGCACCGAGGGCGACGACGCGGTGATCGAGGTGGCCGACCGCGGGCCCGGCATGACCCAGCAGGATGCGTCGCGGATCTTCGAGCGGTTCTATCGCACCGACTCGTCGCGCGCCCGGGCCAGCGGTGGCACCGGACTGGGACTGTCCATCGTCGACTCGCTGGTGCACGCGCACGGTGGTGCTGTCAGCGTCAAAACCGCGCCGGGCGAGGGCTGTTGCTTCCGGGTCACGCTGCCGCGGATCAGCGAAGTGCCCGCCCAGGTGGGCTAACCCAATTGCTCGAGCGCTGCCTTGATCTTGGCCTGCGCCGCGTCCAGGGATTCCGGTGACGGATTGCGGTCGACGTTGGCGAAGCCGAAGTCGCTGAGGCTGCGGGTGGGGAACACGTGGACGTGGAAGTGGGGAACCTCCAGCCCCGCGATGATCAGGCCGGCACGCTCGGCGCGAAACGCCTTGGTTACGGCCCTGCCGATCAACTGGCTGACCCCCATCACGCGCGCGAACGCGCCCGACTCGACGCTCTGCCACTGATCGATTTCCGCGCGCGGGACCACCAGCGTGTGGCCCTGCGTCATCGGTTCGATCGTGAGGAACGCGACGACGTCGTCGTCCTCGTACACGAAGCGGCCGGGTAGTTCACGGTTGATGATCTTGGTGAAGATCGACGCCATGGTCCCAGCATAGGTGGACCGGATCGGCGGGCTACTCTTGGCCGAATTCCATGACGTCGAGGTTCCAGTAGCCACGCATGTTGGTGATCAGCCCGGCGTCGTTGACCTTGTAGGTGAACACGCCGCGCACCTTGCTGGTCATGCCGCCCTCAAACTTGCTTTGCAGCACCAGAATATGAGCGATCTCGTCGGGCGAACTCGACGGGAATGTCTCCTCGCAGGTGATCGTCAGCTGGTTCTGCGCGATGTTGTTGTCGAAGAAGGCGCCGACCGCTTCCTTGCCGCGCACCCCGGTGCCGTCGGGGTTGGTGACGGACTTGCCGATCGGATCCTCGATGACGACATCGTCGGTCATCAGCGCGAGCCAACCCTCCCGGTCCTTGCCTTGGGCGCAACGCCAGGACGACTGCGACGCGGTCAGTGCCGGGGATTGGGTGGTTTGGGTCATCGTTGTTTCTCCTGTCTTCTCAAATGGCGCATGCGGCGCGTGCGCCCTCCTCGGTGGCTTTGCGGATCAGGCCGAGACCGCTGCAGTCGCCGGCGGCGTGCACTTGGGTGTCGGGCATGGCCGCGACCAGTGCGTCGAACAGCGTGGTGTCGGGCTCGACGGTGCCGGCCACCACGACGCTGTCGGCGGGCAACTGTCGTGTGGCACCGCCTGCCGGGGTGAACATCAGCGCCTTTGCGGTGATGCGTTCGACGGCGGCCCGGACGTGGACGGCGACGCCGAGGCGGTCGAGGCGATTCATATGTTCGGTCTTGCGTTTGTTGCCGACCTCCGGGGCGATGTCCTTGCCCGCCTCGAGGATCGACACCAGCCGGTCGCGGCTCGCCAGAAACTCGGCGAGCTCGAGGGCGACCAGATCGCCGCCGATGATGACGACGCGGCGGCCGAGCGGCATCCATGCGCGGGTGGCGAGCCGGACCGCCGCGGGCTGGACCAGGCGCTGGCGCCAGCCGCCCAGCAGCGAGGCGCCCAGCCGCTGCCAGGCCGGGTTGGCCGCTCCGGCTTGGCCGCCCAGCAGTTCACGCAACCCCGGCCCGGTGTGCACGTGCGGAAGATCGGAGCCTTCGATTGCCGGGACCGCGACGTGTCCGCCGGTGGCCACCACGACGGCGTCGGGGGCGTTCGCGACCACGTCGCCGACCGAAATAGCTTGGCCCAGAACAACCTTTGTTCCACTGAGCTTGATCTCGTCGCGCAGGTAGCGCAGGAAGGGCTGATTTTCGGGATGCAGCACCGCGGCCCAGCGCAATGCGCCGCCCAGTTGCTGGGCACGCTCGAACAGGGTGACGTCGTGACCGCGATTGGCCGCCACCCGGGCGGCCTCCAGGCCGGCCGGGCCGCCGCCGATCACCACCACCCGCTTGGCGCGAGGCGCCCGGTGCGCCGACAGTTCGCGCTCCTTGCCGGTGCGGGGATTGACGGCGCAGTCGACCGAGAAGCGTTGTTCCATCGCGTCGATGCAGTTTTCGCAGGAGATGCAGCTGCGGACGCGATGTGCCTGGCCGGTTTGAATTTTGCGCGGCAGCTCCGGGTCGGCCAGCAGCGGCCGACCCATGGCGATGAAGTCGGCGCGTCCCTCGGCGAGGATGCGTTCGGCTCGCTCGGGATCGTGGATGCGCCCGACCACGATGACCGGCACGTCGACCACTTGCTTGACCGCGGCGGCGGCGCCGACATTGAGTGCGTCACCGTCGTCGGCGCTGTTGACCATGCCGGTCACCAGCCGGTCGATCACGCCGCCGCTGACGTGGAACGCGTCCACGCCCGCGGCCACCAATTCGGGTGCCATGCGGGCGGTTTCGTAGATCGGGCGGCCACCGGCCACGCGTTCGTAGCCGGAGATACGCAAGGTGATGGGCAGCGCGTCACCAATCTCGGACCGGATGGCCGACAGCGCCTCGAGCACCACCTGCACCCGCCCATGAGCCGAGTCGCCCCGGTATTCGTCGGTGCGCCGATTGCGTTGCGGGGCAAGAAAAGAACCCAGCAGCATGTAGCCGTGCGCGGCGTGCAGCTCGATCCCGTCGTAGCCGGCCTCGGCGGCGCGCCGAACCGCGGCCTTGAACAAGTCGAACACCCCGGTCAGCTGCTGTTTGCTGATCTCGCTGGACGGCCGGCCGGTGAGATACGACGGGATCACCGAGGGACCCACCGAGGCGACGCCGAACATCTCGGGTCCCAACCCATCCGGCCCCGCGTGCACGATCTGCGGTTGAATCTTCGCGCCGTGCTCGTGCACCACCTCCACAAGGGCACGGTGGGCGTCGACCGCGGCGTCTGTAGCCAGATGCAGGCCGCCGGGGGTCTCCGGGTGCTGATGGTCGACGCCGGTGGCGCCCAACGTGATCAGCCCAACCCCACCCTTCGCGCGGGCGGCGAAGTAGTCACGGGTGCGCTGCGACGGCAGTCCGTCGGCCGTGCCGTACATCGTCTCCATCGGAGACATGACGACCCGGTTGCACACCGTCATGGCACCGATTCGTCCCGGCGCCAGTAGGTGCGGAAAAGTGGTCACTAAGGACCGGCCGGCTTACCGGTCGGCGTCGGTGAACCGGATGACGCCTCGAATGTTCTTGCCGTCCAGCATGTCCTGGTAGCCGTCGTTGATCTGCTCCAGTTTGTACTGGCGGGTGATCATGTCGTCCAGGTTGAGCTTGCCGGCCTTGTACATCGACAGTAGCTGCGGGATGTCGTACTGCGGGTTACCGCCACCGAAGATGGTGCCCTGCAGGTTCTTCTGCATCAGGGTCAGCATCGCCAGGTTCAGGTTGACGTTGGTGTCCAGCAGGCTGCCGATGGCGGTCAGCACGCAGGTGCCACCCTTCTGGGTGATGTTCAGGTAGTTGTCGATGTCCGCACCGTGCAGCTCGCCGACGGTGACGACGACCTTGTGCGCCATCAGCCCCCACGTGACCTCGGCGATGCCGGCCAGTGCGGCGTTGATGTCGGGGTAGACGTGCGTGGCGCCGAACTTCAGCGCTTGGTCGCGCTTCCATTCGACCGGGTCGATCGCGAAGATGTAGCGCGCACCGGCGTTGACGGCACCCTGCAGGGCCGCCATGCCGACGCCGCCGACGCCGACGATGGCGACGTCTTGCCCCGGGCGGATGTCAGCAGTGCGCACCGCCGAGCCGTAGCCCGTGGTGACGCCGCAACCGACGAGGGCGGCCACCTCAAAGGGCACGGACGGGTCGATCTTCACCACCGAGGCGCGGTGCACGACCATGTAGGGCGAGAAGGTGCCCAGCAGGGTCATGGGAAAGACGTTCTGGCCCCGGGCCTGGATGCGGAAGGTGCCGTCGGACACCGCTTCGCCGCCGAGCAGCCCGGCCCCCAGGTCGCACAGGTTGCGCAGGCCGGCCTGACACGTCGGACACTGCCCACAGGACGGGATGAACGACAGCACCACGTGATCGCCCGGGGCAATGTCCTCCACGCCCGGCCCGACCTCGGTGACGACGCCCGCGCCCTCGTGGCCGCCGAGCACCGGGAAGCCCGCCATCGGGATGCCGCCGGTAACTAGATGGTGATCCGAATGGCACATCCCGGCCGCTTCCATCTGGATCTTGACCTCGTGCGCCTGCGGGTCGCCGATCTCGATTTCCTCGATGGACCACGGCTGGTTGAATTCCCAGATCAGCGCGCCTTTTGTTTTCATGAAGGACCTCCATCAGCATGCCCTGACCCGAGTGTCGGTGAAAGGGGCCGGCCGGTGCCGGACAGCAAGTTAGAACGTGTTCTCATTCGCAGACCATTATGACCTGCGTCACCGGGCTGTAAACAGGGGGGCACCATCAACCGGTCGGGAGATCACCAGATGGGTACCGGAGCCTGTCCGAGGGGGTAGTAGCCGGGCAGCTTCTCGCCGGCCAGGCTGCGCTCGATGCGCTTCTGCATGCCGGCGGATAGGTCGCCGGACTCGATCAGTTTGCCGAACATGTGCGCGACGTGACCGAAGTCGAAGAAGTCGCGCTGCCACTCGATCTGCTGGTCGCCATTGAGGCGGAACCAGCTGCCGCCGATGCCGTAGATTTCGTCCTGGGTGCCGTCGGCCTTGTTGACGATCTGCTTCCAGAAGCCGACGATCTCGCCCTGCTTCTCGTCGATGAGTACCTTCTGGTACTCGTACACCCAGTTCTCCAGGCCCTCCATCTCCAGGCCAAGCGCGACGTCGCGGATCTCGTCGACGCCCACGCACATCACGTCCTCCTCCGGACCGATGTTCCAGCCGTAGGTGGCGTCCTGGGTGTAGAAGTCGGCGAGCGGCCGCCAGTCACCGGCCTTTTCGCAGTCCTTGTTGGCCTGCAACCAGCGGTCGACCCAGGCCTCGAGATCTTCGCGGGAGTGTGACGCCTGTGAATTCATCGGTCCTCAGTCTTTCTCTTTGATGAAAAGTGCTTGCGTTGGGCACATATCGACCGCGCGCTCGACTTCTTCGCGGGCGTCTTCGGGTGGTTCGGGGTCGAGAATTTCGACCTTGCCCCGCTTGGGCACCCGGAAGTATTCTGGCGCCTCCAGTTCGCACATGGCGTGGCCCTGACACAAATCCAGATCCACTTCGATACGAAACCCCATGTGATTGTCTACTTCTGGCGCTTGCGGTAGCGAACCTTCGCGGGGCGGGCCAGCTGCACGACCATCTTGGAGTGGTCGTTGTGGTAACTGTTGGCCGGCTGCGCCATCTCGAACTCATACTCCCGCAACAGAACAGAGAAGATCGCCTTGATCTGCATCTGGGCGAAGGCGGCACCCACGCAGCGATGCCGGCCCGCGCCGAACGGGATCCACGTCCACCGATTGACGACGTCGGCCTGCTCGGGCTTGTTGTAGCGATCCGGCTCGAATTCGTCGGGGTCGGGAAAGTCCTCGGGGATGCGGTTGCTGATCGCCGGGGAGGCGGCGACGAAATCGCCCTTGTGAATCGGGAAGCCCTCCACCTCGAATTCTCCCTGGGCCACCCGCATCAGGATGATCAGCGGCGGGTGCAGGCGCAGCGTCTCCTTGACCACGTTGTCCAACTTCGGAATCTGACGCAGCGCATGGAAACTCACCTCCTGCCCGTCGGCGTAGAGGTCGTCGAGCTCCTTGGCCACCTCGGCGTAGACGTCCGGATGGCGGATGAGCTCGATCAGCGTCCACGACGAGGTACCCGAGCTGGTGTGGTGGCCGGCGAACATCAGCGAGATGAACATCCCGGTGATCTCGTCGGCGGAAAAGCGGGGATTTCCCTCTTCGTCTTTGATCGACACCAGGACGTCGAGCATGTCGCGGTCGCTCTTGTCCTTGGGCGGGTTGGCGATTCGCTGATTCATCACGCCTTGCACCAGTTCGACCAGGCCCACCCGGGCCTGATCCCGGATCCGGAAGCTCTCGATGTCCAGGTAGGCATCGACGTAGCACAGCGGGTCGGTTCCTCGCTCCAACAGGTGGTAGTACTCGGCGAAGCGATGGTCGAGCTGGTTGCGGAACTTCACCCCGATCAGGCACGCCGTCGAGGTGTAGATGGTCAGCTCGGCGAAGAAGTCGAGCAGTTCGATCTCGCCCTCGTCGCCCCAGTCGGCGATCATCCTCCTGACTTCGTTCTCGATGGTCGCGGCGTGGCCCTTCATGTGCTCACCCCGCAGCGCGGTGTTGTGCAGCATTTCGGCACGCCGTTCGGGGCTCGCGTCGAACACCACGCCCTTGCCGAAGATCGGCGTCATGAACGGGTAGGCCTCAGCCTGGTCCAGATCCTCATCGGCGGATCGGAAGAAGAATTCGTTGGCGTTGGCGCCAGACAACAGGATCACGTGCTTGTCGGCCAGCTGGAACCACCCGACGTCGCCGCATTCCTCGCGGACGCGCTTCATCAAACCGATCGGGTCGGTGCGAAATTCCTCCAGGTGGCCATGCTCTTCCTCGCCGCCGGAAACCCGCGGCACGATCGCGGTGGTCATGTGCTCACTCCTCCTCGGCGCGCGTTCCTCGCGCCGCATCGTCGTATCGCGAAGCAGTCACTGTCCTGGCATCCCTTCTTCGCCGAGCGCCAGCTTCTGGCGGTCTCGGTTGTCGGCCAACGGGGCTTCGGGCTGAAGCTCCATGCTTGCGATGAAGCCGCCGCGGGGCGTCTCGGCGACGAACGTGATGGCGCGTCCCAGGTCCGCCGCACGCAGGAAGTAGTCGTGGCGGGCCTGGCCCCACTTGGCCCAGTCCTGAAGCGCCGGACCGATCTTTTCGGCCGGAAGGCTCCAGCCCATCGATGTCTTCGTCGGACCGGGGTGCACGATCGAGGCCCGCACGCCGGTGCCCTCGAGCTCCATCTGGAAGTTGGTGACCATCGCGAGGAGTGCCGCCTTGGCGGCGCCGTAGGCGCCCATGTGCGGTCGCTGGCGCAGCGCCACATCGGATCCCACGAAGATGAGGTCGCCGCGCTGCCGTTCGAGCATGCCGGGCAGCACCGCTGCGGCCAGCCGGTTGGCGCCGACGAGGTGGATCTGCAGCTGCGACTCGAACTCGTCGGTGGTGATCTCGGCGAGCTTGCCGAAGTAGGTATCGCCGGCGCCGGCCACCAGTACCTCGATCTCGCCTAGGGCATCGACCGACTGCGCGACAAAGGATTTCACCGAGTTGGGATCGGTGACGTCCAGATGGAAGCCGACTGCTTCGCCGCCTTCGGCGTTGATCTTGCCGACGATGTCGTTGAGCTTTTCGACTCGTCGGGCGCCGAGGGCGACCGGAAAGCCATGCGCGGCAAGCTCGATGGCGGTAGCCTCTCCGATCCCGGAGGAGGCGCCGGCCACGATGGCCGGCCGGCGTTCGGGCAGGGGGGCAAAGCGAGGCATCAGCGGGTCTCCACGGTAATCGGTAGATGAGCGAATCCGCGGACATTGCTCGAGTGGACGCGGACGGCGTTGGCCTCGTCCACTTGATATCCGCGGATTCGCTTGAACAACTCGGTCAGCGCCACGCGCGCCTCCATCCGGGCCAGGTGGGCACCCAGGCAGAAGTGCGCGCCGCTACCGAAACTCAGCAGCTTAGGTCCGATTTCGCGTCCAATCACGTAGTCGTCCGGGTTGTCGAAGGCCCGTTCGTCACGGTGTCCGGACCCGGGCAACAGCAACAGGATGTCGCCATCGGGAATCGTGGTGTCGTAGAGCGTCAGCTCGCCGGCGACGGTGCGCGCCAGGATCTGGCTGGAGGTGTCGTAGCGCAGGGTCTCCTCCACCCACGCCGGTACCAGCTCGAGGTCGGCGTACACCGAGGCGAGCTGGTCGGGGTTCTTGTGGCCCCAAAATGCGGCATTGGCAAGGAGTTTGGTGGTGGTCTCGTTGCCGGCGATGACCATCAGGAACATGAAGCCGATGATTTCGTCTTCGGTCAGCCGGTCGCCGTCGATCTCGGCCTCCAGCAGCGCCGAGGTCAGGTCGTCGGTCAGCTCCGTGCGCCGCTCGGCCACCATCTCCTGGTAATAGACGATCAGGTTGATCGACGCCTCGACCGCCGAAGCCGGCACGTCGGTGACGCCCTCGTCGCGGTGCATGACGGCGTCCGCCCAGGCGCGCACCTGGGCCCGGTCCGGCTCCGGCACCCCCATGAGTTCGGAGATGACGTCCATGGGCAGCTTGCCGGCGAACTCGTCGACGTAGTCGACCGTCCCGTCCTGGGCCTTCGCCAGCATCGTGTCGAGATGTTGGCGGGCGATCTCGGTGACGCGCGGTTCGAGTTCGCGAATCCTCCTGGGCGTGAAGCCTTTTGACACCAGTGTGCGTAGCCGCAGGTGTGCGGGATCGTCCATGGCGAGAAAGCTCATCGTCTTGGAGGCGTGCGGTCCGCGCGAGGCCGGATCCAGCGAAACGCCGTACTTGTTGGAAAGCGTCGTGCTGTTGCGGAAGCCCCGATGCACGTCGGCATGCCGAGACAGGGCCCAAAAGCCCAGCTTCTCGTTGCGGTACAGCGGGGCCTCGTCGCGCAGCCGCTTGTAGTACGGATACGGATCCTCGTGGAAGTCGTAGTCGTAGGGATCGAGGACCAATTCGTGGTCTCCAACATGCAGGGTCATCGAGTTGTTGTCTCCTGGTTTGTCTCGCCGGCGCCGGGCAGGATCAGACTCACTACGTAGGCCAGCCGGTCGGCGATCTGGTGATACGTGAACTGGCCGCTGCCGGCCTGCACCAGGGCGCCGAAGAACGTCATCTCGAGCGCGGACACCGTGCTGGGATCGGCACCGGGGCCGATGGCGGTCGCGATGCGGCGGTGGATCTCCGCGCCGATCCGGTCGCGCACGGAACCGACCGCGGGGTCGGTGCCGCCGCCGAGCAATGCAATAGTGCACGCCGCCCCGACCTCCGGTTCGTCGGCGACGACGAGGGCCAGGTGGCGCAGCACCTTGTCCACCCGCACCGGCATGGGGTCGTTGACGTCGGTGAAGAAGGGGACCTGCCGGACCAGGTCGAGGTAGACCTCGGCGATCAAGTGGTTCTTCGACGAGAAGTAGGTGTAGGCCGTGGCCGGGGCGACCTTCGCGCGGGCGGCCACCGCGCGCACCGTCAGGTCGCCGTACGACTTCTCCCGCAACGTTTCGATGCCGGCGGCGAGCACCTTGCGGAAGGTCTCCTCCTGACGGCGGTTGCGTGGCGCCTGACCCGTCGGTTGCTCAATCTGGGCTGCGACCGTAGCCAGGGCATCGCTGGACACATGTCCAAGCTATCGGATGAGGGGGAAGCGAAGCAAGCGCGACCCAACAATATGCGGATTAATAAGGTGTTTTCCGGGCGTTCCGGTTGACAGCAGAGATAGGCTCTTGCACCGCCGACGACCCGAAGGCTATCGTGCGGTGGGGCTATATCGGACAACTGTCCACCGGACGGACGGGCTCTTGATCCGCGGGATTCGCCCCCTTGGATTCATCACGCACAGACAGGAGCGGGAGATGGCCTTATTGGCCGACGGCGTCAGCGGACTCTTCATCGACGGCAAGGTATCGACGGGCAGCGCCGGCACCTTCCCGACGATCAACCCGGCCACCGAGGAAGTGCTGGGCGTTGCGGCCGACGCCGACGCCGGCGACATGGACCGTGCCATCGAAGCCGCGCGCCGCGCCTTCGACGAGACGGACTGGTCGCGCAACACCGAACTGCGGGTGCGGTGCGTGCGCCAGCTGCGCGAGGCGATGCAGCAGCACCTCGAAGAACTGCGCGACCTGACGATTGCCGAAGTGGGCGCGCCGCGGATGCTCACGACGATCGCCCAGCTCGAAGTTCCCGTGAACGACTTGGCATTCGCGGCCGACACCGCCGAATCGTATGCGTACAACCAGGATCTCGGCCAGGCATCGCCGATGGGGATACCGACGCGGCGTACCATCGCTCGCGAGGCCGTTGGTGTCGTCGGCGCCATCACCCCGTGGAACTTTCCCCACCAGATCAACCTCGCCAAGATCGGCCCCGCGCTGGCCGCGGGCAACACCGTCGTGTTGAAGCCGGCCCCCGACACCCCGTGGTGTGCGGCCGTGCTGGGCGAGCTCATCGCCGAGCACACCGACTTTCCCCCCGGCGTCATCAACATCGTCACGTCCAGCGACCACAGCGTGGGCGCGTTGTTGTCGAAAGACCCTCGGGTGGACATGGTTTCGTTCACCGGGTCGACCGCCACCGGCCGCGCCGTGATGGCCGACGGCGCCGTGACCATCAAGCGTGTCTTCCTGGAGCTGGGCGGCAAGTCGGCATTCATCGTCCTCGACGACGCCGACTTGGCCGGGGCGGTGGGCGTGGCCGGGTTCTCGGTCTGCATGCACGCAGGGCAGGGGTGCGCGATCACCACCCGGTTGGTGGTGCCGCGGGCGAAGTACGACGAAGCGGTGTCCATCGCGGCCGCGACGATGGGCGGCATCAAGGCCGGCGACCCCACCGACCCCGGAACCATCTGCGGCCCGGTGATTTCGGCGCGTCAGCGCGATCGGATCCAGGGCTACCTGGACTCGGCGATCGCCGAGGGCGGGACGTTCGCGTGCGGTGGCGGCCGGCCCGCCGACCGCGAGGTCGGTTTCTTCATCGAGCCCACCCTGATTGCCGGGCTGGGCAACGACGCCCGCGTCGCGCGCGAGGAGATCTTCGGCCCGGTACTGACGGTCATTCCGCACGACGGCGACGACGACGCGATCCGCATCGCCAACGACTCGCCATACGGGTTGTCGGGCACCGTGTTCAGCACCGACCCGGACAGGGCGGCCCGGGCGGCCGCGCGGGTCCGCGCCGGAACCATCAATGTCAACGGCGGCGTGTGGTATTCGGCCGACGCGCCGTTCGGCGGTTACAAGCAGTCCGGAAACGGTCGCGAGATGGGCCTGGCCGGTTTCGAGGAGTACCTCGAGACCAAAACCATTGCGACAGCGGTCTAACCAGAGGAGCTGAACACATGAGATTCGAGAACAAGGTGGGCATCGTCACCGGCGCCGGCGGCGGTATCGGTCAGGCGTACGCCGAAGCGCTGGCCCGCGAGGGTGCCGCGGTCGTCGTCGCCGATATCAACCTGCAGGGCGCCGAGAAGGTGGCCGACGGCATCAACGGCGAGGGCGGTACCGCGCTGGCTCTGCCCGTCGACGTGTCGGACCCGTTGTCCGCCAAGGAGATGGCCGACCGCACACTGGCGGAGTTCGGCGGCATCGACTACCTGGTCAACAACGCGGCGATCTTCGGCGGCATGAAGCTGGACTTCTTGATCACCGTCGATCCCGAGTATTACAAGAAGTTCATGAGTGTGAACCTCGACGGCGCACTGTGGTGCACCCGTGCGGTCTATAAGAAGATGGCCAAGCGTGGCGGCGGCGCGATCGTCAATCAATCCTCGACCGCGGCATGGCTGTATTCGAACTTTTACGGGCTGGCCAAGGTCGGCATCAACGGACTCACCCAGCAGCTGGCCACCGAACTCGGCGGCCAAAATATCCGCATCAACGCCATCGCGCCGGGCCCGATCGACACCGAGGCCAACCGGTCCACGACGCCGCAGGAGATGGTCGCCGACATCGTCAAGGGAATTCCGTTGTCGCGCATGGGGCAGCCCGAGGACCTGGTCGGTATGTGCCTGTTCCTGCTCTCCGATGAGGCGTCCTGGATCACCGGGCAGATCTTCAATGTCGACGGCGGGCAGATCTTCCGGTCATGACTGAACAGTTGACGCTGGGTTACATCGGCCTGGGTAACATGGGCGCGCCGATGGCCACGAAGATGACCGAATGGCCAGGCGGGGTAACGGTTTACGACATCCGTACCGAGGCGATGACTCCGCTGGTCGAGAAGGGTGCCCGCATCGCCGACAGCGTCGCCGACATCGCCACCGCCGACATCGTCCATATCACGGTGCTCAACGACGCCCAGGTGCGCGAGGTCGTCGGCGAGTTGGCGGCCCACGCCAAGCCGGGCACCGTCATCGCGATCCACTCGACGATCAGTGATACCACCGCGATCGAGTTGGCCGCCCAGCTCAAACCGCAAGGCATCCATATCGTCGACGCGCCCGTGAGCGGCGGGGCGGCCGCCGCGGCGGAGGGCAAGCTCGCCACCATGGTGGGCGCCGAGCGCGAGGTCTACGAGAAGATCAAGCCGGCCTTCAAACACTGGGCGGGGATGGTGGTCCATGCCGGCGAGCCGGGTGCCGGGACGCGAATGAAGCTGGCTCGCAACATGTTGACATTCACGGGCTTCGTGGCGGCCTGCGAAGCGATGAAGCTGGCGGAGGCGGCTGGGCTGGATTTGCAGGCGCTGGGCCGGGTGGTGCGCCACACCGACGCGCTCACCGGCGGCCCGGGCGCGATCATGGTGCGCGAGGATATGAAAGATCTTGAGCCGGAAAACTTTCTGTATGGCTCCTTCGTGCACACCCGCGGCCTGGGGGAGAAGGATCTGAGCCTGGCACTGGCCCTTGGCGAAGCCGTCTCGGTCGACCTGCCGCTGGCCCGGCTAGCGTATGAGGGGCTGGCGGCCGGCCTCGGGGTGCCGCACACATGGAAAGAGGCATAAATGGACGAGCTGCGCCGCAAGGGCCTCGAGAAGATGAACGAGGTCTACGGCTGGGAGATGCCCAACATCGAGGGCGACGCGTACTTCGATCTGACCGTCGACCACCTGTTCGGCTCCATCTGGACGCGGTCGGGTCTGTCGATGCGCGACAAGCGCCTCATGACGCTGACGGCGGTGACCGCGATCGGAAACCGCGACCTGGCCGAGATTCAGATCAACGCCGCCCTGCTTAACGGCGAACTCAGCGAGACCGAGCTGAAGGAGATGGCCGTCTTCCTCACGCACTATCTCGGGTTCCCGCTGGGTTCGGCACTCAATGGCGCGGTCGATGCGGTCGTGACCAAGCGCAGGAAGGCCGCGGCCAAAGGCGCCGAGGAGGACAAGAAGGCCAACGTCGAGGGTGCGCTGAAGATGCACTCCGGGAAGGCCGGCGACTAGGCCGGTGCCTGATCGATCGGCCCGCTAGAGTGACGTGTCGTGCGGGTTCTGGTGATCGGTTCGGGTGGTCGTGAACATGCCCTGCTGCTGGCTTTGCGGAGAGATCCCCGGGTCACCGGACTGGCCATCGCCCCCGGCAACGCCGGCACCGCGCGGATCGCCGAGCAGCACGCCGTGGAACTCACCTCCGGCGACGAGGTCGTCGCGCTGGCCCGCGAGGTCGGGGCGGACTTGGTGGTCATCGGACCCGAGGTGCCGCTGGTGCTCGGTGTGGCCGATGCCGTGCGCGCCGCGGGAATAGCATGCTTCGGTCCCAGCAAGGATGCCGCGCGCATCGAAGGTTCCAAGGCCTTCGCCAAGGCCGTCATGGATGCGGCGGGCGTGCGGACCGCCCGCAGCGAAATCGTCGACAGCCCAGCCAAGTTGGACGCCGCACTCGACCGGTTCGGGCCGCCGGCCGGCGACCCCGCCTGGGTGGTCAAAGACGACGGCCTGGCGGCGGGCAAGGGTGTGGTGGTGACGGCGGATCGAGACGCGGCGCGTGCGCACGCGGCCGGTCTGCTCGACGACGGACACCCGGTGCTGCTGGAGTCGTTTCTGGATGGCCCGGAAGTGTCGCTGTTCTGCGTGGTGGACGGCGAGACCGTCGTGCCACTGTTGCCCGCCCAGGACTTCAAGCGCGTCGGCGAGGGTGACACCGGCCTGAACACCGGCGGCATGGGGGCCTATGCGCCGCTGCCCTGGCTGCCAGAAGGCGTGCTGCACGACATCGTCAGCGGAATCGTGGAACCTGTTGCGGCCGAACTGGTCAAGCGGGGCAGCCCATTCTCCGGCCTGTTGTACGTCGGGCTCGCCATCACCGCGAAGGGCCCGGCGGTGGTCGAATTCAACTGCCGCTTCGGCGATCCTGAGACGCAGGCCGTGCTCGCCCTGCTGGACTCGCCGCTGGGCCAGCTACTGTATGCCGCCAGCACCGGTACATTGGCCGACTTCGGCGAGCTGCGCTGGCGCGACGGCGCTGCGGTGACGGTGGTGCTGGCCGCCGAGAACTATCCCGGACGTCCCCGGGTCGGCGATGTCATCACCGGATGCGAGGCCGACGGGGTGCTGCACGCGGGCACGGCCCGCCGCGACGATGGCGCGATCGTCTCGTCGGGCGGACGGGTGCTGGCGGTAGTCGGCACCGGTGCGGACCTGTCCGCGGCACGCGACCAGGCCTACCAGATCATGAGCGCAATTCGGTTGCCCGGCAGCCATTTCCGCGGGGACATCGGTCTCGCCGCGGCAGAGGGCAAGGTCAGCGTCTAGGACGCCCTCAAAATCCCACGGCCTGGCCGTCGCGGCGCGGGTCGCTCGCCGCGAGATAGCCGTCGTCGAGGCGCCAGATCGCCTGGCAGCTGCCGAACGCGTCGTAGTCGTCGACCGTCAACAGGTCGTGCCCGCGCTGCCGCAAGTCGTCTAGTGTCGACGGCGGGAAGCCGGCCTCGCAGCTGACCTGCATGCCCTGCACCCAGCGAAACCGCGGACCGTCGCAGGCCGCCTGCGGGTTTTGCCCGTAGTCGGCGATGCGGACCATCACCTGCACGTGGCCCTGGGGCTGCATCGGACCGCCCATCACCCCGAAGCTCATCACCGGTGCGCCGTCCCTGGTGACGAAGCCCGGGATGATCGTCTGGTACGGCCGCTTGTTCGGACCGACCTGATTCGGATGTCCGCGATCTGCAACGAAACCCGCCCCGCGGTTGTGTAGCGAGATACCGGTGCCCGGCACCACCACGCCGGAGCCGAATCCCAGGTAGTTGGACTGGATCATCGACACCATCACCCCCGAGGCATCGGCAGCGGTGAGGTACACCGTGCCGCCCTTCGGGGTGCCCGCCGATGCCGGCCTCGCCTGGTCGCGGTCGATCAGGGCGGCCCGCTGCCGCAGGTACTCGTCGTCCAGCAGGTCTTGGGGGCGCACCGGCATGTGATCGGTGTCGGCGACGTACGCCTGCGCGTCGGCGAAAGCCAGCTTGAGCGCCTCGATCTGCAGATGCACGCTGGCCGCGGAATCGACTGGCAGCGAAGACATTTCGAAGTGCTGGAGGATGCCGAGCGCGATCAGCGCCACGATGCCCTGGCCGTTGGGTGGTATCTCGTGGACCGTGTAACCGCGGTAGCTGGAGCTGATAGTGCCCACCCAATCGGCGCGATGCGCCGCGAGGTCGTCGGTACGCAGCACGCCGCCGTTGGCGCTGGAGTGCGCCTCGAGTTTTTCCGCGAGGTCGCCGCGGTAGAACGCCTCGCCGTTCGTCGTGGCGATGCGCTCCAGCGTCGCCGCATGGTCCGGAAGCCGGAACAACTCGCCGGCCTTCGGTGACCGTCCAGCGGGCAGAAACGCCTCGGCGAAGCCCGGCTGGGATTCGAACATCGGCACCTGAGCCGCCCATTGCGCGGCGACCGTCGGCGAGACCAGAAAGCCGTTGCGGCCGTAGGAGATCGCGGGTTCGAACAGTCGCCCGAAAGGGAGCCTTCCGAACTTAGCGTGCAACTCGACCCACGCCGAGACGGCCCCGGGCACGGTCACCGAATTCCAGCCCGCCACGGGAATCGGCCTGTTGCCGAAGTACTCGGGCGTCCACGCCGCGGGCGATCGGCCGGAGGCGTTGAGGCCGTGTAGTTCCCGGCCGTCCCAGACGATCGCGAACGCGTCCGAGCCGATGCCGTTGGACACCGGTTCCACCAGCGTCAGCGTGATCGCGGTGGCCACGGCCGCGTCGACGGCGCTGCCGCCCTCGGCAAGCATCCGCAGGCCGGCTTGAGCGGCCAGCGGTGCAGACGTGCATACGGCGTTGGCCGCCAGGATGGGCTTGCGCGGCCAGGCATAGGGAAAGGTCCAATCGAACGACGCGCTCACGTCCGCGAGCGTAACGCCAGGGCTCAGGCCGTCAGCAACGGCGCCATCCAGGTCAGCTCCGCCGGCAGCTGCGAGCTCCAGAATTCCCCGTTGTGGCCGCCGGGGGAGAAGCCGCCCGCGGGCGGGTTCGGCAATTGGGCGATGAACTGCTTGGTGGCGCCGTAGAACGGGTCGCTGTCGCCGCAGTCGATCCGGATCGGAATGGAGGCCAGCGCCGGCATTCCGAACACCGAATTCGCCGCGAAGTCGTCGGGGCCGTCGAAGGCGCCGGGTGCGGCCGCCTCGGACGACGTCCACAACGCCGGGCTCACCGCGCAGATGGCCGCGGTGCGCGCGGGTCCCAGCCGGCCCCCGAGCAGCAGCGCGCCGTAGCCGCCCATCGACCAGCCCAGGAACGCCACCCGCGAGGTGTCCAGACGCTGGCCGCCCAGCATCGGGATCAGCTCATCCAGCACCATGGCCCCGCTGTCCTCGCCGGACGCCCGCTTATGCCAGTAGCTGCCGCCGCCGTCGACGGCGACCACCGCAAACGGCGGTAGCCCGGCGTTGACGGCCTGCGCGAGGCCCTGCTCGACACCGCCGGCCATGACGGTGGCGGCGTCGCTGCCCTTGCCGTGCAGGGCGATCACCGGGCGCAGTGCCTTGGTCTGGCCGGGCGGTCGCGCGATCGCCCAATTCGTCGGTATCCCGCCGCGGGCCGCCGACACGAAGGACCCGGTTGTCATGGTGGGCGCCGGATCGCCCGGGGGGGCCGGCTCCAGCGGCGCGGGCGGCGCCAACCGAACCTGGGTGCTGGCGGTCGAGACCGGGATGGCCCGCGTTTTCTGGGATCTGAGCAGGTCTTCCAGCGCAAATCCACCGGCCGCTCCGACAACGACTCCGGCGCCGAGACCGAGCACGGCGCGGCGGCTGAAGTCGGGCATGCGGGCCATCATGCCATGGCCGTTTGGCCGAAATGGCAATGCAGTACCATTTTCACTGGCACTATGTTCAGGCGTGACTGCAGCCGCCACTCCGAAAGGAGAACGTCGACGCTACGCCCTGGTGAGCGCCGCCGCTGAGCTGCTGGAGGAAGGCGGATTCGAGGCGGTGCGCCATCGAGCGGTCGCGCGCCGGGCCGGTTTGCCGCTGGCCTCCACGACGTATTACTTCTCGTCTCTCGATGACTTGATCGCCAAGGCGGTCGAACATATCGGGATGATCGAGGTGGCCCAGCTGCGGTCGCGGGTCGCCGCGTTGTCGCGCCGCCGCCGCGGACCCGAGGCCACCGCCGAGTTGCTGGTCGATTTGCTGGTGGGCGATATCGACGGTCCTGGACTCGCCGAGCAGCTGACCTCGCGGTACGAACGGCACATCGCCTGCACCCGCCTGCCCGCGCTGCGCGACACCATGCGCCGCAGCCTGCGTCAGCGTGCCGAGGCCGTGGCCGACGCCCTCGAACGATCGGGCCGGAACGTGCATGTCGAATTGGTCTGCACGCTGATCTGCGCTGTCGACGGTTCCGTGGTGTCCGCCCTGGTCGAGGGCCGCGACCCGCGCGCGGCCGCGCTCACCACGATGGTCGACCTCGTCGAGGTGCTGGCACCCATCGACGAGCGACCCGTCCGGATTTAATCCGGCCGCGGGCTGACCAGGTCCGCGGGCAGCGACGGAGTCACGATATGGCCTGTCGCGGGGTCGCCGTAAATCGTGATGTCGGCCGGGCGGCGCTGTGCGTACAGCGCCACATAGGCGCACACCACGGCGTCGATCGGGTCCTCGGCGCGGCGCAGTTCGCTTTTCCGTCCTGCGGCGACGACCTGTCGGTGCAGCTCGTTCCAGTCGGCGTTGTCCGCGACACGCAGCGGGACGGCGGCGCGCCCGAGTTTTTCGATGCCGTCCATCAGCAACAACAGCTGTGATCTGAGCTGCTCGAGGCTGCGGCCGGGTTTCGCCTTGTATTTCAGGGTCCGCTGCAGCCGGAACAGCGCGACGGTGGCCGCGTGCGGGTAGACCTCGATCGCGCGCCGCGCAATCGAAGACCGCGGGTCGATGTCGAGGTCCAGAGCCTCGGCCAGCCGCCCCGCGCGCGGACCGTCCGCGAATTCCGGCTTACCGGTGTTGCACGGATGGGTGCCCGCTTCGAACCTGCGGAAGTCTCGGTTGAGTGCGGTCTCGGCGGGGCGCTGTCCGGTGGGGTTGGTCACCACCAGCGGAGCGTCGAATCCGACCACGCAATCGCCTCGCACGAACGGCCGCAGCGCGGCCAGGATGTCGGTGTCGTGGCGGACGGCGCCGACGGTCACCAGACGGCCCCCGGAGTCGACGACTGCGACGCCGGTCGGATTTCGGCCCGCCCAGGCCAGGTCGACTCCGGCGAAGTACATCCGCACAGGGTACGACCCGGCACCAACCCCGGCGCCACATCCGTGTCTGCGGCAAGGGATGTCGGTGGTGCTCGCCTGCGAGCGACAATGCGTGGCGTTGCGGGCGGCCCTGGTGACGGACACGGCGAGTTGTCGCTCGGAGGCGGGCAAACCGGGTGCCGGCCAAGCCGGCAGTGTCCACTGGCAGGTCGCCGACCGTAAGCTGTGTGTTTGTGAGCATTCCGAACGTGCTGGCCGCCCGCTACGCCAGCCCCGAGATGGTCGCGATCTGGTCGCCGGAGGCCAAGGTCGTCGCGGAGCGGCGGCTGTGGCTGGCGGTGCTCCGGGCACAAGCGGAGCTGGGTGTCGCGGTGCCGCCCGAAGCGATCGCCGACTACGAGCGAGTGCTCGAGGACGTGGATTTGGCCTCGATCGCGAATCGCGAACGCGTGCTGCGCCACGACGTCAAGGCCCGTATCGAGGAATTCAACGCCCTGGCCGGCCACGAGCACGTGCACAAGGGGATGACCAGTCGGGACCTCACCGAGAACGTGGAGCAGCTGCAGATCCGGCGGTCGCTGGAATTGGTCTTCTCGCACGGGGTCGCGGTGGCGGCGCGGCTTGCCGAGCGGGCGACGACCTACCGCGATCTGGTGATGGCGGGCCGCAGTCACAACGTGGCCGCACAGGCCACCACGTTGGGCAAGCGGTTCGCCTCGGCGGCCCAGGAGGCGCTGGTCGCGTTGACGCGGCTCCGCGAGCTGATCGACCGCTACCCGCTGCGCGGCATCAAGGGACCGATGGGCACCGCGCAGGACATGCTGGACCTGCTGGACGGCGACGCGACGAAGCTTGCCGAACTCGAGCGGCGCATAGCCGAATTCCTCGGATTTGCAACGGTTTTGACCAGCGTCGGGCAGGTGTACCCGCGATCGCTGGATCACGACGTCATCTCCGCGCTGGTGCAGCTGGGCGCCGGGCCGTCGTCGATGGCGCACACCATCCGGTTGATGGCCGGCCACGAACTGGTCACCGAGGGATTCGCGCCGGGACAGGTCGGCTCGTCGGCGATGCCGCACAAGATGAACACTCGCAGTTGCGAACGGGTCAACGGATTGCAGGTCGTGCTGCGCGGCTACGCGTCGATGGCCGCCGAACTCGCCGGTGCACAGTGGAACGAGGGCGACGTGTTCTGCTCGGTGGTGCGCCGAGTCGCCTTGCCGGACGGCTTCTTTGCCGTCGACGGTCAGATCGAGACGTTTCTGACCGTGCTCGACGAGTTCGGCGCCTATCCCGCGGTGGTACAGCGCGAACTCGACCGCTACCTGCCGTTCCTGGCAACGACCAAGGTGTTGATCGCCGCCGTGCGCGCCGGCATGGGCCGCGAAGCCGCGCACCACGTGATCCGCGAACACGCGGTCGCGACGGCGCTCGCGATGCGCGAACAAGGCGCCGAGCCGGACCTGTTGGATCGGTTGGCCGGCGACGAACGGCTACCGTTGGATCGGGCTGCGCTGGACGCCGCGCTGGCCGACAAGCAGGCGTTCATCGGTGCCGCCGGCGATCAGGTGGACGAGGTGGCCGCGGCGGTCGACGAGTTGGTGAGCCGCTACCCGGACGCGGCCAAGTACACCCCAGGAGCGATCCTGTGACGCTCGCCGGCGCGCTTGCGGAGATCGACCTCACCGATCTCGACAACTTCGCCAACGGGTTTCCTCACGAGCTGTTCGCCGTACACCGTCGCGAGGCGCCGGTGTACTGGCACGCGCCGACCGACAACACCCCGGACGGCGAGGGCTTCTGGTCGGTGGCTACCTACGCCGAAACGCTTGCCGTGCTGAAGGATCCGGTGGGCTATTCCTCGGTCACCGGCGGCCAACGGCCGTATGGCGGGACGCTGTTGCAGGACCTGTCCATCGCCGGCCAGGTGCTCAACATGATGGACGACCCGAGGCATTCGCAGATTCGCCGGCTGGTCAGCTCCGGGCTGACGCCGCGGATGATCCGCCGCGTCGAGGACGACCTGCGGGGCCGGGCGCGCCGGCTGCTGGATGCGGTCAAGCCCGGCGAGCCCTTCGACTTCCTGGTCGACATCGCCGCCGAATTGCCCATGCAGATGATCTGCATCCTGCTGGGAGTGCCTGAGTCCGAACGGCATTGGCTGTTCGAGGCCATCGAGCCGCAGTTCGACTTCGGCGGCTCGCGCAAGGCCTCGCTTTCGCAGCTGTCTGCCTCCGAAAGAGACGCAGCGGCCGGATCGCGGATGTACGACTACGGCCAGCAGCTGATCGCGTCCAAGCGCGCCGAGCCGACGGACGACATGTTGTCGGTCGTCGCCAACGCCACCGTCGACGAATTGAATGGCCCGGTCCCGTCCGATCTCGAGGTGTATCTGTTTTTCAGCCTGCTGTTCAGCGCCGGTGCGGAGACCACCCGCAACGCCGTGGCGGGCGGCCTGCTGGCGCTGGCCGAACACCCCGAGCAATTGCGCGCGCTGCGTGCCGACCGCGACATGCTGCCGAGCGCGGTCGAGGAGATGGTGCGGTGGACCTCGCCGTCGCCGTCGAAGCGCCGCACCGCCACCCGCGACCTGATACTCGGCGGCCGGCAGATCGAGGCCGGCCAGAAGGTCCAGGTGTGGGAGGGCTCGGCGAACCGCGATGACGCCGCCTTCGACCGCGCCGATGAGTTCAACATCGCGCGTAAACCCAACCCCCACTTGGGCTTCGGTCAGGGTGTGCACTATTGCCTTGGCGCGAATCTGGCTCGGCTGGAACTGCGGGTTCTCTTCGAGGAGCTGCTGGCGCGGTTCGGCGCGGTGCGGGTTGCGCAGCCGGTCGAATGGACTCGCAGCAATCGGCATACGGGCATCCGTCATCTCGTCGTGGAACTGCTCGAGGAACGGTGAGGCTCCCGGCCGCCGGGCGGGCGGTCGTCAACCCGCGCGAAGTTTGATACCGGCAGCGCGCAGCTCCAGCGCCGCCAGGGCGCGGATGGCGACCGGATCCTCGTGACGCCAGGCGCCGACCGGATCGGGGCTGACCGCGGCCAACCTGCCCGGCGATCGGTTGGCCAGCGCACGCAGCGCCAGGAGTTGTTGACCCGCCGGGGTCGCGGCCAGGGCGGTCACCGTCCATTTGCGCCGCAAGAAACGCAACCGCAGAAACAGCCAGGGCATGGTGACCGCAAGAATCGGTGGCGAGGCGACGGCCAGCGCAAGCAGGACCGCGAGCCAGCCGGCCGTAGTGCCCAGGCTGTGGCCCGCGTCGGCGAGGTCGGCGGCCGCGTCACCCGCGGCGACCAGCGGTGTGCTCACCGCGTCGCCGACCAACGGAATGTGCTGGGCGCCGTGACCCGCTGACGCCAGGCTGCCGGCTATGCCCTTTGAGCCGCTTTCCAGTTGGTGGCCCGCATCGGCGATGGTCGAGATCGCGTCGTGCACGGCGAGGCCGACGAATACCCAGATCACCGTCCACAGCGAAATGGTGACGTCGCTGATCAGTTGGCCCAACAGGCGAAGGGGTCTGGTGGAGTAGGGCAAGAACCGCGTCATAACGTCGATATCAGCACAGCTCGCAGCCAAGTGTCGCCGCGGTGCCCGTTAGGCTGACCCGATGCGTCCTGCACTGTCCGACTACCAGCATCTGGCCAGCGGGAAGGTCCGCGAGCTCTACCGCGTCGACGACGGCCACCTGCTGCTGGTCGCCTCCGACCGGATCTCCGCGTTCGACTACGTCTTGGACAGCGTCATCCCGGACAAGGGCCGCATCCTGACCGCGATGAGCGTGTTCTTCTTCGGCCTCGTCGAGGCCCCCAACCATCTGGCCGGGCCGCCCGACGATCCCCGCATTCCCGACGAGGTGCTCGGGCGCGCCCTGGTGGTGCGCCGGCTGGAGATGTTTCCGGTGGAGTGCGTGGCCCGCGGCTACCTGACCGGTTCGGGGTTGCTCGACTATCAGGCGACCGGCAAGGTCTGCGGGATTGCGCTGCCGCCGGGCCTGGTAGAGGCCAGCAGGTTCGCCACGCCGCTGTTCACTCCGGCGACGAAAGCCGCGCTGGGCGACCACGACGAAAACATCTCGTTTCCGCGGGTGATCGAATTGGTGGGCGCCGTGCGCGCCAACCAGCTGCGCGACCGCACGTTGCAGACATACGTGCAAGCCGCCGATCATGCCCTCACGAAGGGAATCATCATCGCCGACACCAAGTTCGAGTTCGGCACCGACGCCAACGGCGACCTGGTACTGGCCGACGAGATCTTCACGCCGGACTCCTCGCGATACTGGCCCGCCGCGGATTACCGAGCCGGTGTGGTCCAGACCAGCTTCGACAAACAGTTCGTGCGCAACTGGCTCATCAGCCCGGAATCGGGCTGGGACCGCCACGGCTCGCAACCGCCGCCGCCGCTGCCGCCCGACATTGTCGAGGCCACCCGCGACCGCTATATCAATGCCTACGAACGGATCTCCGGCTTGAAATTCGACGACTGGATCGGTCCGGGCGCATGACGGAGCCGATCGCCCGCCCCCCGGTGCCGCCCGTCGCCAAGCGCGTCGACGCTCGCCGCGAGCACCACGGCGACGTCTTCATCGACCCCTACGAATGGCTGCGCGACAAGGAAAACCCGGAAGTCATCGCCTATCTGGAGGCGGAGAACGACTACGTCGACCAGACAACGGCACACCTGGAACCGCTGCGCAAGCAGATCTTCGGTGAGATCAAGGCTCGCACCAAAGAGACCGATCTGTCCGTGCCGACCCGCCAAGGCGACTGGTGGTACTATTCCCGCACCTTCGAGGGGCAGCAGTACCGCGTCCAATGCCGTTGTCCGGTCGCCGATCCCGACGACTGGGATCCGCCCTTCCTCGACGAGAACACCGATATACCCGGCGAACAGGTTCTGCTGGACTCGAACGCCGAGGCAGAGGGCCACGACTTCTTCGCCTTGGGGGCCGCCTCGGTGAGCCGAGACGCCAACCTGCTCGCATATTCGGTCGACACCGTCGGCGACGAACGGTACACCCTGCGGTTCAAGGACTTACGCACCGGCGAACAGCTCGCCGACGAGATCGCCGACATCTCCGCCGGCGTGACCTGGGCCGCGGACAACCGGACCGTCTACTACCTGACGCTGGACGCCGCGCACCGACCCGACAAGGTGTGGCGGTACCGGCTGGGGTCCGGCGACCCCCCGGAGTTGGTGTATCACGAAGCCGACGAACGATTCTGGCTCGACGCGGGGCTCACCCGCAGCGAGGCCTACGTGCTCATCGCCTCGGGATCGTCCATCACCTCGGAAGTGCGCTACGCCGATGCCGCCGACCCGAACGCGGAGTTCACCGTGGTGCTGCCGCGCCGAGACGGCGTCGAGTATTCGGTGGAGCACGCGGTGGTCGGGGGACAGGATCGCTTCCTGATCCTGCACAACGACGACGCGGTGAATTTCACGCTGGCCGAGGCCCCCGTCACCGACCCGACGCAGCAGCGCACCTTGATCGCGCACCGCGACGACGTTCGCCTCGAGGGAGCCGACGCCTTCGCCGACCATCTGGTGATCAGCTATCGGCGGGCAGCGTTGCCGCGAATCCAGCTGTGGCCCATCGGTTCCGACGGCGAGTACGGCGAGCCCGAGGAGATCGCATTCGACTCCGACTTGATGTCCTCGGGCTTGGGCGGCAATCCGAACTGGGTGTCGCCGAAGCTGCGGATCAGGGCGGGATCGCTGGTCACGCCGCTGCGGGTCTACGACATCGACCTGCGCACCGGCGAGCGCACCTTGCTGCGCGAGCAGCCGGTACTCGGCGACTACCGGCACGACGACTACGTCGAGCGACGCGACTGGGCGCTCGCCGATGACGGCACCCGGATACCCGTGTCGATCGTTCATCGCGCTGATGTCGAATTCCCGGCGCCCACACTGCTCTACGGATACGGTGCCTATGAAAGCTGCACCGACCCGGCATTTTCCATCGCACGGCTGTCGCTGCTGGACCGGGGCATGGTGTTCGTGATCGCCCACGTCCGCGGCGGCGGCGAGATGGGCCGGCTGTGGTACGAGCACGGCAAGCTGCTGGAGAAGAAGAACACCTTCACCGATTTCGTCGCGGCCGCAAGGCATTTGGTTGATGCTGGAGTGACCCGCCCGCAACAGCTGGTGGCGTTGGGTGGCAGCGCAGGCGGATTGCTGATGGGCGCGGTGGCCAACCTGGCCCCGGAGTTGTTCGCCGGAATACTGGCGCAGGTGCCCTTCGTCGACCCGTTGACCAGCATCCTGGATCCCTCGCTGCCGCTGACCGTCACCGAGTGGGACGAATGGGGAGACCCGTTGCACGACAGCGCTGTTTATGAATACATGAAATCGTATTCCCCCTATGAAAACGTCGAGGCCAGGCGGTATCCCGCCATCCTGGCGATGACGTCACTCAATGACACCAGGGTCTACTATGTGGAGCCGGCCAAATGGGTGGCCGCGTTGCGGCATGCCAACGGTGACGGCAGCCCGGTGTTGCTCAAGACCCAGATGGCGGCGGGCCACGGTGGCGTCAGCGGTCGCTACCGGTCATGGGAGGAAACGGCATTCCAATACGCCTGGTTGCTGGCGGCCGCCGGTGGCGACCGCCGTGGCGGCGGCAAGGACTAGGCATCCGGTCGCCCGACCGCGATGATGTCGGGCGTTAGCATCGCCGGCTTCTTCGGCAGGAACCACGCGGGGATGACCGTCGCCGCCACCAGCACCATCGCGATGACGAATACGGTTGTGTACGCGTGGGACAGGTCGTGGAGCAGATCGGCCGCGAAGCCCGGGGCCAGCGGCTGCCGCGGCACGGCGGACGGGTCGACCGGCACGCCCGCGGCGGCCTTCTGTTGCAGCACCGCGAGTTTGTTTGCCGCGACGATGTTTTCGCTTCGATTGAACTGGTTGGTCAGCACCATCGACATCATCGCCGTCCCGACCGACCCGCCCACCTGATGGCTGACGCTCATCAGCGTGGTGCCGCGGGCGATGTGTTCGGGCGACAGCGCCTGCACCGACGCGACCGACAGCGGCATCATGGTGCACCCCATCCCCAGCCCCGTGACCGCCAGCGCGATCAGCATCGTGGGCTGGTAGTGAACCTGCCTGGCCACACCGAAGGCGAAGGTGCCCAGGCCGGCGACGATCAAACCGATACCGACTAGCACGATCTTGCCGGGTCCCTGCCGGTCCACCAGCGGCCCGGTCAGCCGCATGGTCAGCATGGCGCCGAGTCCCTGGGGGATCAGGTGCACGCCGGCTTGCATCGGCGTGTATTGCCACACCTGTTGGAAATAGCTCGGCAGCAGCAGGCCGGCGCCGAAAAAGCTGCCCGCGAAGATCACCATCGTCACGTTGGCGTGCGTGATCACCGGGTTGGCGAACAACCGCAAGTCGATCAGCGGGTGATCGGCGCGGCGTAGGGCGTGCACCACGAACGCGGCGATCAGCACCAGCCCGATCGCCGCCGGTATCAGGACGCGGCGATCCGCCACCGTCCCGCAGCGGGGAACGGACGACACCGCGAACAGGAACGTCGCCAGCCCGGGCGACAGCAACAGCGCGCCGACGACGTCGAACGTTTCAGATCGCGCCGGGTGATCCCGGGGAAACACGACCGCCGCCAGCACGATCGTGAGAATGCCGATCGGCAGGTTGATCAGGAAGATCCACTTCCAGCTGGACGTGTCGATGAGCCAACCGCCCAGGATCGGACCGGCGATCGGGGCGAGCAGCATGGGGATGCTCAGGATGGACATCAGGCGGCCGAGCCGCAGGGGCCCCGCCTCGCGGGTCAAGATCATGAAACCCAGCGGCAGCAGCATGCCGCCGCCCACACCCTGGATGACGCGAAACACTATGAGTTGCAAGATAGTTGTGGCCAGAGCGCACAGCAGCGAGCCCAGCAGGAACGCGACGACCGAGCCCACGAACAGCCGTTTGGTGCCGAAGCGGTCGGCCGCCCAACCGGTCAGCGGAATGACCGTTGCCAGCGCGAGCGTGTAGCCGGTCATCGTCCACGCGACGACGGCCTGGGTGGAACCGAACTCGGCTATGAATGTTCGTTGCGCGACGCTCACGACGGTGACGTCGAGGATCGCCATGATCGTGGCCAGGATGCAGACGCCAGAGATACGCAGCAGCGCGGCATCCAGCTTGTCGGGGTAGCCACCCGCACTCGCACCCGCGCCCGGCGGCCGGGCGGGGATGGCGGACAGCGGTGCGTCGGCCGCTGCGGAGTGGGCCTTCTCCATGGCGTTGCTTAGCATATCGAATTGATTTCCCGCCCGGGCGTCGGTCGTCGTTTGCTGGCGGCGCGCCGGGCGACCCGTCGCCCAACGGTGTTGCGCGAGTCCGGCAATCGAGCCGCCGACGGGGCTGTGAGCGGTGCCGCAGCCGGCCCGATATATGCCTGCAGTCTGCGTGTACTTCACCGTTTCGACATCTGAACTCGTCAAACTGCGGATGTGTCTGGAAAATTGATCGTCTCCGTCTCAGGGATTGGCGAGCGCACCCTGGCCGACGTCGAGGCGTTCTGCGCACAGATGGACGCCCGCAAGGTCCCGGTGTCGCTGCTGGTGGCCCCGCGGCTGGCAGGCGACTATCGGCTCGACCGCGACCCGCACACCGTCGACTGGCTGGCCCAGCGTCGGGCCGGTGGCGACGCGATCGTGCTGCACGGTTACGACGATGCGGCCACCAAGAAGCGGCGCGGCGAGTTCGCCATGCTGCGCGCACACGAGGCCAACCTGCGGCTGATGGCCGCGGACCGGGTGCTCGAGCACCTCGGACTGCGTACCCGGCTGTTCGCCGCGCCGGGCTGGGCGGTATCGCCCGGCGTGGTCAAGACGTTGCCGGGCAACGGTTTTCGGCTGCTCGCCGACCTGCACGGGATCACCGACCTGGTCCGGCACACCACGGATCGCACACGCGTATTGGGCATCGGGGAGGGCTTCCTGACCGAGCCGTGGTGGTGCCGCATGGTGGTGCTGTCCGCCGAGCGGATCGCCCGCCGCGGTGGCATCGTGCGGGTGGCCGTCGCTGCGCGTCAGCTCCGCAAGCCCGGGCCGTTGCAGGCGATGCTGGATGCCGTCGATCTCGCCTCGATGCACGGTTGCACGCCGACGGTGTACCGGTGGCGGTCGGACAAGGCCGTCCTCGACGCCGCCTGACTGAGCCGTCTGATTAGTTTCCCAGCTCGGGCAACTAGGGTTGCGGCATGAGCGATTCTTCGGCTGCGGGGTTCGTCGCGGACGTGATTGTGGTCGGAGCGGGGCTGTCGGGCCTGGTAGCCGCGTGTGAGTTGGTGGACCGCGGCCTGCGGGTGCTCATCCTCGATCAGGAAAACAGCGCCAATTTGGGCGGCCAGGCGTTCTGGTCGTTCGGGGGTCTGTTTTTCGTCGACAGCCCCGAGCAGCGTCGTCTCGGCATCCGCGACAGCCACGAGCTCGCGTTGCAGGACTGGCTGGGGACAGCCGGTTTCGACCGCGAAGAGGACTACTGGCCGCGGCAGTGGGCGCACGCGTATGTCGATTTCGCCGCGGGGGAGAAGCGCAGCTGGCTGCGCGACCGGGGGCTGAAGATCTTTCCCCTGGTGGGCTGGGCCGAGCGCGGCGGGTATGACGCGCTGGGCCACGGCAACTCGGTGCCCCGGTTCCACATCACCTGGGGCACCGGGCCGGCGCTTGTCGACGTCTTCGCGCGCCAGCTTCGCGACCGCACGGCGGTCCGCTTCGCGCACCGGCACCGGGTCGACGAGTTGATCGTTGAAGGCGGCGCGGTGACCGGGGTGCGGGGTAGCGTGCTGGTGCCATCGACCGAAGCGCGTGGCGTGCCATCGTCGCGAAAAGAATTGGCGCAGTTCGAATTTCGTGCGTCTGCCGTGATCGTTACCAGCGGCGGTATCGGCGGCAATCACGAGCTAGTGCGCAAGAACTGGCCCAAGCGAATGGGCCGCGTCCCCGAGCAGCTGCTGAGCGGGGTGCCCGCCCACGTCGACGGTCGGATGATCGCGATCTCGCAGCAGGCCGGCGCGAGGGTGATCAACCCCGACCGGATGTGGCACTACACCGAGGGCATCACCAACTACGACCCGATCTGGCCGCTGCACGGCATCCGCATCATTCCGGGGCCGTCATCGCTCTGGCTGGACGCGTCCGGCAAGCGGCTGCCGATTCCGCTGTACCCCGGCTTCGACACGCTGGGCACGTTGGAGTACATCAGCAAATCGGGATTCGACTATACCTGGTTTGTGTTGAACCGCAAGATCATTGAGAAGGAGTTCGCCCTTTCCGGACAGGAGCAGAATCCCGATCTGACCGGCCGGAGCGTGCGCGAGCTGGTCCGCAACCGGGCCAGTTCCGGGCCGCCGGGACCGGTGCAGGCGTTCATCGACCGCGGGGTCGATTTCGTCACCGCCGATTCGCTGCGCGAACTGGTGAGCGCGATGAACACGCTGCCCGGTGTCCAGCCCCTGGACTACGCCACCGTGGAATCCGAGGTGACCGCGCGCGATCGTGAGGTGGCCAACAAGTTCAGCAAGGATGGCCAGATCACCGCGATTCGCGCGGCGCGCACCTACCTCGGCGACCGGTTGGGCCGGGTGGTCGCCCCGCACCGGCTCACCGACCCCAATGCCGGGCCGCTGATCGCGGTGAAGCTGCACATCTTGACCCGAAAGACGTTGGGCGGCATCGAAACCGACCTGGCCGGCCGGGCGCTCAAGGCCGGCGGCACCCCGATCACCGGCCTGTACGCGGCCGGCGAGGTGGCCGGATTCGGCGGCGGCGGTGTGCACGGCTACCGCGCCCTGGAGGGCACTTTCCTGGGTGGCTGCATCTTTTCCGGCCGGGCCGCCGGTCGCGGGGCGGCCGACGACATCGCCTGACGCGCCGTCGAACTCCGAGGCTTAGAAGGTGACTCCGCTCTCTTCGGGCAGCACCTGGTAGTCGACGCTGGTCATCTCGGTGAACCGGCTGTAGTAGATGCCCCTTGCCTCCGGGACGACGACTCCCTGGTGGATGGGCACCGCGCGCGTCGGGGCGACCGCACGCAGATAATCGACGGCCTCGGCGATCTTCATCCACGGGGCCGCGGTGGGAGCAGCCAACACGTCGACCGGCTCGTCGGGAACGAACAGCGCGTCACCGGGATGCATAAGCCTGGCGCGGTGGTCCGCATCGCCCACTAGATACGAAATGTTATCTATCACAGGGATTTCCGGATGGATCACGGCGTGGCGGCCGCCGACCCCCCGCACCGTCAGCTCCCCGACCTGCAGCTCGTCGCCGACGTGCACCGCCTGGCACGGTGTGCCAAGCTGGGCTGCGGTCTGCGGATCGGCGTAAAGCGCGGCATCCGGATTGCCCTCGAGCAGCGCGGGTAACCGGGACATATCGACGTGGTCGGGATGCTGATGGGTGATCAAGATGGCCGACAGACCGGTGATTCCCTCGAAACCGTGCGCGAAGGTACCAGGGTCGAACAGCACGTTAGTGTGGTCGAACTCGGCAAGTAAGCAGGAATGCCCGAAATGCGTCAGTTGCATGTCAACGATTGTGCCCCCACGGGGGTGGTGGCGGTGCGCATAGCTCTGGCCACAATGCTGGTCGCCGGGAGCCTCGTGTGGGCGTTTGTCGTGGTGGTGCCGGCGCCCGCGGAGCCCGAGGCCTGCCCGCCCGTATGTAATCAGATTCCCAACACCGCCTGGATCGGTCAGCGCGCGGTGCCGCTGAATCCGGTCTACAACTGGCCCGCGCTGGCGGGTCTGGCGGTGCCGCTGACCGGGGCCGCGAACGGGCTGCGGTTCCGCTTCGAGGAGCTGTGCGGCGCGCGGGCGGCGCCGCAGGACCCCCGCGCCGGGGCCGTGGTCGCCCGCGCCACCGTCGCTCACCCGGACGGCCAATGGCAGTTGCAGGCGCAGGTCCTGCACTGGCGCGGCGACACGGCTCGCGGCGGCCCGATCGCGGCCTCGGTGTTCACCAATGCGGTCGCGGCACTGCGTGGCTGCCAGCAGGGCGCACCGCTGCAGTCGCCGTCGGTCACCGTCGACGAACCGAGCCGGATGGCCGCGGTGATCAGCGGCCCTGTCGTCATGCACAGCTACCTGATCGCGCATGTCGCCAGCAGCACGGTCAGCGAGCTCACCCTGTGGTCTCAAGCGCCGCCGCAGGTGCCCTGGCCCTCGATGGCGGACAATCAGGTGCTGGACTCGATGACCACGCCCCTGTGCGAGGCCTACATCGCCTCGTGTCCGTGAGCCGCCGGCCGTGCCGCTCGCCGGTAGAGTTGTCGTTCGGGGCGGACGTGAGGAGGAGACGACGGTGGCACGGGTGATCGTGAGTGTGATGCCCAAGGCGGAGATTCTCGACCCGCAGGGTCAGGCGATTGTCGGCGCGCTCGGCCGGCTCGGTCATCCCGGCATCTCAGATGTTCGCCAAGGCAAGAGATTTGAACTCGAGGTGGACGACTCCGTCGACGATGCCGCGCTGGCCGAGATCGCCGAATCGTTGTTGGCGAACACGGTGATCGAGGATTGGTCGATCACCCGGGAACTGCTGTGACGGCACGCATCGGTGTCATCACCTTTCCCGGCACCCTCGACGACGTGGACGCCGCGCGCGCGGTGCGTCGCGTCGGTGCCGAGGCCGTCAGCCTGTGGCACGCCGACGCCGACCTCAAGCGCGTCGACGCCGTCGTGGTGCCGGGTGGCTTTTCCTACGGCGACTACCTGCGAGCAGGGGCGATCGCCAGGTTCGCCCCGGTGATGTCCGAGGTGGTGCACGCGGCGGGGCGCGGCATGCCGGTGCTGGGAATTTGCAACGGTTTTCAGGTGCTGTGTGAGACCAGGATGCTGCCCGGAGTGCTGACCCGCAATGCCGGCCTGCACTTCGTCTGCCGCGACGTTTGGTTGCGGGTGACGTCAACCTCGACGGCGTGGACGTCGCGTTTCGACAGCGACGCGAAGCTGCTGGTTCCGCTGAAGTCCGGCGAAGGCCGCTACGTGGCGCCCGAGAATGTGCTCGACGAACTGGAAGGCGAGGGTCGGGTGGTGTTTCGCTACCACGACAACATCAACGGCTCGCTGCGCAACATCGCCGGCATCAGTTCGGCCAACGGCCGTGTCGTCGGGCTGATGCCGCATCCCGAGCACGCCATCGACGCGTTGACGGGACCGTCCGATGACGGGCTGGGGCTGTTTTATTCGGCGCTCGACGCTGTGCTCGCAGTGTGAACGGAAACACCTGCGGCACTTCATAATTCCGTAAGAATTGCCGAAATGGCCCCAACGGCCCGGTGCGACCCGCGTTCTCAGCCCGCGTCGAGCACCATGGGTGGCGCCGTGGGCGGCATTTCCGAGATCGGGGCCAGCTCGGCGAAGAACTCGATCGCCGCCGCGATGCCGTGGTCGACGAACGTCGCGAATTCATCGAAGTCGACCTGCCCCCGGACCCGCCGCGTGCTGCGCGCGAGGACGCCGATCCGCTTCGGGTCCGAGGACCTGCGGACGGTCACCACGAGGTCGCGGTTGTGGCGATTCCAGCTGTCGGCCAGCTCGGCCAGCTCGGCGCTGTCGGCGGCGGGGAAGAAGCAGCCGGGGGTGACTTGAATAGTGAACTCGTCGTGGTGCCAGCGCGAGATCCCGAGGTGCACATGCAGCCGCCTCGGACGGGTGTTGGCGACGTAGAAGAATTCGCCGTTGTGCTGGCCGCGGAAGTAGCGGCTGCCGCGGGTGCACAGGTAACGTTCGATCATGTCTGCGGACAACGCCTCAGTCGTCATGAAACAAATGGTGAGGCTTCGGCCTTTGCGAATCCTAGGAGCCGAACTAGACGACGCCGAAGAATCTGTTGAGAATCGGCTGAGTTTATAACGCCGCGGTCACCGGATAATGTCCAACAATACTCTGGCGAAGACATTGTCCGGCAACGGAATCCGCTCGAGCTATGGCACCGGGTCCAAATCGATGCGCACCGTCAGCAAGTCGGTGCCTAACGCTCGCACCAGTGAGCTGTTGAAACGAGGCAGGGTTGCCAGCCGCGCTAGCGCATCATCGTCAGGCAGCGGGTGCGCGGTTCCGGTGCGCCAACGCCCCCGGATACGAACTCGCACCCGGCTGTTCGCCTGGATATTTTGGATGTAGTCGGACGTGCCACCGTGGTCGGAGACCAACCAGAAGGCCGTGCCATCGAGCCGCCCGCCGATCGGGGTGCGGCGCGGGCGCCCGCTGATACGGCCGGTGGTCTCCAGCAGTACCTGGGTCGGTAGACGTCGGGTGATCGGGTTCGCGATATGCCGATGGAAGAAGCTCACCCGCCGCCTTTTGCGGTCGGGGGCGGATATATCTGTTCGCATACCACCTAGCATTGTCGAGACTATTGGTCTCGTCAAATTAAAGCACTAGCCTTCAGCCTGTGACGACACGGCCGCACACCGGCAGCCGCCGCAACGACGCGGCCGAGCATGCCATTCTGCGCGCGGCCGCCGAACTGCTGGCGGTTGAGGGGGGCGCGCCGATCAGCGTGGCGGCGATCGCGGCGCGGGCGGGAGTGGGTAGACAGACCATCTATCGATGGTGGCCTTCCAAAAGCGCGGTGTTGCTTGACGCGATGATCCAGCGGGCCGACGAGGTGGCGCCCGCCCCCGACACCGGTGATCTGCGTAACGACTTGCGGCTGTTCCTGCGATCGACCTTCGCAGCGGCGCCGGCCAACCGCAGCCTGCTGCTGGGGGTGCTGCGAGAAGCGCTGGCCGACGCCGCCACGATGGGGCGATTGTCGGCTTTTGCCGCCGCACGGCGCGACGCGCTGACGCAAATTCTTGAACAAGCGCGGGCCCGCGGACAGCTTTCGTCGCCCGACGTTACCGACGCCGTCGTCGACCAAGTATTCGGGTTACTCTGGTACCGAATGATTTTCGGGCACCGCGCGTTCGACGAGCGCGCTGCTGACGATGTCGTGACCGCTGTGTTGCTGCAACTCGGCGTGAGTCAGGAGGGGCAATCGTGGGATTCACGGTAGACCGCGTTGACCATATCGTGTTGAACTGCAACGACGTTGGGGCCACGGCGGCGTGGTACGAGCGGGTGCTGGGCATGCGAAGGGAATCGTTCGGCCCCACCGGCAGGACCGCGCTGCGCTTTGGCAACCAGAAGATCAACCTGCGCCCCGTCGGCGCGCTGGCCGACGACCCTGAGTGGGTCACCGGGGCCGTCGAGGCCGCCGGCTCCGAGGACCTGTGTTTCATCACCGATTCGTCGCCCGAGGAAGTGCGCGCTCACCTGGCCGCCTGCGGCGTCGAAGTCACCGCGGGGCCCGTGACCAGGGCCGGCGCGCTGGGGCCGATGACCTCGCACTACTGCCGGGACGTCGACGGCAATCTGGTCGAGATCGCCGTCTATTGAGCGTCTTTGAGGGGATGTAGCGCCGGCAGGTTGACCACGATGGCCTCCTGGGTGCTGCGCGCGATGACCACTTCCGCGTCGTTGTCCGGGTCGGGGTTTTCCTCGCGGTGCGGCAGATATGGCGGGATGAACACGTAGTCGCCAGGCTTCGTTGCGATGCGGACCTCTTGGACTCCGTCGTGAAAGACGAACTCGGGGTTGCCGCTGCGCACGTAGATCGCGGTCTCGGACTCGCCATGGTGATGGTTGGCCGACGCGCTCTGGGGCGAGGCGTGGGTCTCGCCCATCCACAGCTTCTCCGCGCCGACCGATCGACCGGACAGGGCCGCAAAGCGGCGGAGTCCGTCGGATTGCGCCGTATCCGAACTGATGTCCGACGCCTTGATGTGATGAACGCGGTTGTTCGCCGCCAGCTGCTGCTGTGCGTCTTCGAAATCCGGGTGAAACCCGTCTGTGGTCGCCACCTGCACTCCTTCGAAAGTCGTTCAATCAGCAGAGTCCCGTTACGCCCCAGAAAGTCTCAGCCACAGCTCGCTGACCGTCGGGGAGTACGGAACCGCGTGTCACGGCCGAGCGACGGGCACCCGCCCGGCGACGGCGATGGCCGAGTGCGGCATCTCCGTGGCAGCCGGTCCGACCAAAGTCACGCCGAGTATCGAGTATATAGTGCCTGTCCTCGTCGACCACCATACGTGCCCGACCGGTATATCTGTCGGCATAGAGCTCCCAGGACGACATCGCCGATCTCGACATCGACGCCGCGAGCGCGGTGGCCCGCGGCGGCGGCTTGCCGGGCGGTCAGCCCGACGGCGGCGTGCAGTCCGATCGGCCTCGCGCCGAGAACCACAACGTCGAATTCGTTGGTTTCTGCCACGGTCGTCAGCTCCTTCCGGTGAGCCGCTCGGCGAGCTCACGGAGGTCATTCACCACCAGGTGCGGCCGCGGCAGACCGTCGACCGGAAGCGGCGGATTGCCAGGCCGGGTGATCTGCGCGCCACCGAATCCCGCACTTTGCGCACCCAGGGTGTCCCATGCGTGGGCGGCCACCATCATGCAGTCGGCGGGCGCCACGCCGAGCTCGCGACAGGCGTGCTGATAGACCACCGGCGACGGCTTGAAGGCGCGGACGGATTCGACACTGAGCTGACGCTCGAAAAATCTTGCCAATCCGGCATTTTCGAGCGGTGTCGGCACACTCGGCCGGTGCGGCGAATTCGTCAGCGTCGCCAGCCGGAAGCCCCCGTCGCGCAAGGCGGTTAGCCCGGGAACAGCATCGGGATGCGCCGGCATGGTACGGAGCAGCGTGTGCAGACGGGCGAGGTCGTCGTCGGTGACGGGCGTCTGATGGATCGCGCCCAGCATGCGCAGCACGCCTTGACCCAGCTCGAAGAAACTCACGTACCGTCCGGCGAGCGTGATCGTCATCGAATACATGATCAGCTGACCGAACCACTCGCGCAATACCCGCTCGTCGTCGAACAGCTCCCCGAAAAGCGGTGCGATGGAATCGATATCGATCAGCGTTTCGTTGACGTCGAACACCAGGACCGACGGCTTTGCGGTGTTCATCGAGCGCCCCCTCTCGGCGAAGTCAGCTTGACTGCGCCGTCAGTCCATCACGACGACGACCTTGCCGCCGGCGCCGTCCTCCGCGGCCTGGTGGGCCTCGCGAATCTGGTCGAAGGAGAAAACCCGGGCCGGCTTGGCGTCGAGCTTGCCGTCGGCTACCTGCTGCGCGATGTCGCTCAACGGTACGTCGGAAACTTCGAAACCGGGGTTTCCGAAGTGCGGACTGGCGAAGAAGCTGAAGCTCACGCCACTGGGCATGCGTGCCAACGGGTTGAAGTCACCGATCGGGGCAAGCCCGCCCAGCCAGCCCGCCAGGCAGGCGCTGCCTCCCCGACCCAGCATGTCCAGCGAATCGAGGATGGTGCTGTTGCCGACGAGATCGAGGACGGCGTCGATCCGCTTGGCCTCGGTGATATGGGCGGCGAGGTCGGGCCGTTCCAATTCAGCGCGCGACGCGCCCAGTGCCTCCAACATGGGAAAGCGGCTCTCGCTGCGCGCCGTGGCGATGACGTCCGCGCCCACGGCGACGGACATCTTGAGTGCGGCCTGACCCAGTGCCGACGTCGCACCGCGGATCACCAGTGTCTGCCCGGCCGTCAGATCGAGGTTGCGAAACAGGCAGGTCCACGCGGTCGCGTAGGTCTCCGGCAGCGCGGCCAAACCTGACCAGGGTAAGTCGGATTCGATCAGCGCGACGTTCGCGGTGCGCACCCGGGTGTATTCGGCATAGCTGCCGTTGATCGTCCGGCCCAGGCCGCCCATCAGGGCCGCGACGGTAGCGCCCACCGGAAACTCGCCGCCGGGGCACGAGTCGACCAGGCCCACGCATTCGATGCCGCTGACCTCGGCGGCTTCGGCCCACTCGCCCCGGCGCATGTGTAGCTCGGCGTGGTTGATGCCGAAGCCTTTGACCTGGATCACCACTTCGCCGGTCTTGGGCAGCGGCTTGGGTAGGTCGGTATAGACCAGGCGGTCGAGCCCGCCGAACCCCGTCAGGATGATCGCGCGCATCGTCTCCCCGCCGGCCTGTTCGCGGACCACGGCCGGGTGGGTGGGCAGTGCGGCAGTGGTATTCCCGGCCTGACTCATGGCGTTGCCTCTGTTCGAATCGTCGGTGCCAACCGGGAGATCGAAGCGGACTCGATCCCAGAGCGGACATAACTGGGTTGTATAGCCCATTATTATGGGCGACGCAGCCCAAAGTTGTCCAGCCGAGCCCACCCTAGGACTTGGGTTGGCGTCGAGCCGAACGCGGCCGGCGCTTGCCCGATTCGGGCTGGGGTCCAAAGGATCGCACGTACTCGACGGCGGCATTGACGGCGACCCGTAGCGGCTCGGCGTCGCCGGTGGTGTGGGTGATCATCGCTCCGCCCTGGTGCGCGACGACCAGCGACACCGCGAGGTGTCGCGGATCGGCATCGGGCCGCAGCTCCCCGTGCTGGCGCATCGTTGTGAGACCCGCCCGGAACAGCTCAAGCCACCGGTCGTACCCGTCGGCCAGATCGTCACGAACCTCTTCGTCGGAATCGATCAATTCGCCGGCCAGCGAACCGTATACGCAGCCGCCCACCCGGTAGACGGTGTCGACGTCGGCGACGCACGCGTCGGCCCAGGCCTGCAGCGCTTCGATGCTGTCCAGCGCGCGGAGCTGTGGCTGGGTGTGGAACGCGACGACATCGCCGCTGCGGGTGGCGATGACCTGGCGGGTCAGCTCGCGCTTGTCCCGGAAGTAGTGCGCGATCTGCGACCCGCCGACGCCGGCGGTCTTGCGTACCTCGTCGATGCTGGTGTTGGCCACGCCGCGCCGGAACATCAGTCGGGCGGCGACCTCGATGATGCGTGCCCGTGTCGCCAGACCTTTGCTGGTGAACCGCGCTGTGTTGCTGTCGCTCACGGCGCCGTGCCGCGGCCGCGGCGGGGCCGGCGCGCGGGGCGCGGCATCCGTTCGGCGGGATCGGCGGCGAACATCCGTAGATAGTTGACACCGAATCGGGTGGCATCCGCGTGTGGCCATTCGGCCCGATAGGTGAAGGCCAGGGTCGCGCCGCCCTGGTGGGCGGTGACGATGACCAACGCCAGACGTCGTGGGTCCGCCGCAGCCTGTAGTACGCCGCTGTCTTTCATTCGCCGAATCGCCGCTTCGAGCAACTCGACCCACTGCCAGTAGCCGTCGCCCAAGGAGCGCCGCGTTGCCTCGTCGGACTTCGCCAACTGTGCGGCCAGGGCATGGTAAGTCGTTGTGCCGCCGGAGGTTCCGATGCGCCTGAGGTAGCGCAGGTTGAGATCGATCCACCGCTCGAAGTCATCGAACGAATCCAGCTCGCCGAGCTTGGGCTGGCGATGGAAGTCCAGCACCACGCCGATCTGGCGCCGGACGACCGCGCGAATCAGGGCGCCCTTGTCGGCGAAGTAGTGGGCGAGCTGAGAGCCGCTGACCGATGCGGCTTTACGGACATTCTCCATGTTCGCGGCCGACAGCCCCTGGGTGACGATCAGTTCGGCGGCCGCCTGCACGATCCTGTCGCGGGTGGCGCGCCCCTTGGCGGTCAACCGTTGTTCGTCGTGAACATCGGGATGGGCCATCGCGTCAGGCTAACCCGCGAACACCGCCGAATATGGGATATCCAGCCCATTGCCGGCCGTGCCGTCCGCGGGTCGCGGTCAGGTGGACACGCGTTCCCCGAGGAACGTGCGAATCAGCCCGGCGACCTCGTCGAGCGCGGACTCCAGCAGGAAGTGTCCGCCCTCGAGCAGATGGATCTCGGCGTCAGGCAGGTCGTCGGCGAACGCCTCAGCCCCGGCCGGCCCGAAGATCTCGTCCCCGCGGCCCCAGACCGCCAGCAGCGGCACCTGGCTGGCGCGCAAGTACTCGTGCACCCGCGGGTACATCGGCGCGTTGGTGGCGTAGTCACGGAACAGTTTCAGCTGCACCAGGTCGTTGCCGGGGCGGGACAGCAGGGCGTAGTCGTGATGCCAGGCGTCGGGGTCGACCAGCGTCTCGTCCGGTACGCCGGTGACGTACTGCCAGCGGGTGGCATCCAGCGTCAGGAAGTTGCGCATCGGCGCCTCGGTGTCGGGAGTCTGCTCCCGTTGGTATTCCTCGACGATCTTCCAGAAGCTCTCCACGAATCCGGCGTCGTAGGCATTGCCGTTCTGGCTGATGATCGCCGTGATGGCCGACGGATCGCGCAGCGCCAGCCGCCATCCGATCGGGGCGCCGTAGTCCTGGACGTAGATTGCGTACCGGTCGGCGGCGAGCCCGCGCAGCAGGCCCGCCGTCAGGTCGGTCAGCGCGTCGAATGTGTAGTCGAACTCCTCGACGGACGGCGCGTCGGACAGGCCGAACCCGAGGTGGTCGGGTGCGATCACGTGGTAGCGGTCGGCAAGCGCCGGGATCAGATTCCGGAACATGAACGAACTCGTCGGAAAGCCGTGCAGCAGGACAACGGCGGGAGCCGCCGGATCGCCGGCTTCACGGTAGAACAGCCGATGACCGTCTACGGTCGCGTAGCGGTGATGAACAACCGGCATGAGATGCCTCCTGCACCGTCTCGGATCGTGCCCAATTTGGGATGTGCAACCCAGTATGCACCAAACTCGAAATCCCGCAACAGCTCTGTACGAGTTGACCGCCGGCCTACCCGCCCATATTATGGGCTGTACATCCCATTTTGTCCCGGAGGGAGTGCGGATGGGGAACACGTTGCAGGACAAGACCGTTTTGGTCGTCGGCCGTGGCAGCGGAATCGCGCGTGCGGTTGCTTTGCTGGCGCACGCGGAGGGCGCGCATGTCATCGCGGCGGGACGGGACCGGGGCAAACTCGCCGACGCTTACTCCGAGACCGGCATCGACGCGGAGGTGGTCGACTTGACCGACGATGCGTCGATCGCCGCGCTCGTCGAGCGAACGGGCGCCGTCGATCACCTGGTGTCGACGGCCTCGGCACGCGCGCGCGGCAACCTGGCCGACCTGGACCGTTCCAACCTTCAGCTGTCTTTCGACACCAAGGTCATCGGGCCTACGATGTTAGCGAAAGCCTATGTTGCCCAAGTCAATCCGGGCGGATCGTTCGTCTTGTTCGCCGGGGTCCATGCGTTCAAGCACAACGTCGGGTATCTGGGGGTGGGCATCACCAACGGAGCGGTCGACTTCCTCGCTCGCTGGCTTGCTGTGGAGCTCGCTCCGATCAGGGTCAACGCGATCTCGCCCGGGGTGATCGACACCGGCGCCTGGGACGCGCTCGGCATGGACGGCAAGCGTGACTACTTCCGGCACGTCGCCGCCGGCAACCCCGTCGGGCGCATCGGAACCCCCGACGACGTGGCCGGTGCCGTGTTGTTCGCCATGACCAACACATTCATGACCGGCATGACGCTCAAGGTCGACGGCGGAGAACCGCTGACGTAGGCTTTGCGCGAGGCTCGGGCAAACCGAGGAGGCGCTGTGGGCAGGCTTGTTTCGGTCAACGTGGGCATGCCCAAGAACGTGCACTGGCACGACAAGACCGTCTACACCGGCATCTGGAAGACACCCGTCGAGGGACCGGTGATGGTGCGCCGGCTCAACATCGACGGGGACGGCCAAGGCGATCTGGGCGGCCACGGCGGCGAACAACGCGCCGTCATGGTGTACCAGACCGAGTCGTACGACTTCTGGAGCAACTACCTCAACCGCGGCGACCTGGTCCCGGGCCACTTCGGCGAGAACTTCACCATCACCGGGCTCGCCGATAGCGAAGTCTGCATCGGCGACCGTTACCGCATCGGCGAGGCCGAATTCGAGGTGACTCAACCGCGGGTCACCTGCTTTCGGGTCGGTCTTCGGCTCAACGAGCCCGAGATGCCCAATCTACTTGTGGCCCAGCACCGTCCGGGCTTCTATTTTCGCGTCGTCACCGAAGGTCACGTGCGTGCTGGCGACGACATCGTGCGAACCCGCCGCGGACGTCATGGGCTCAGCGTCGCCGACGTCGACGCGCTGCTCTATCTGCCCGACCGTGACATCGGACAACTCCGCAAGGTCATCGACGTTCCCGCGCTCAGCCCGGGCTGGCAACAGTCATTCAACGACATGCTGGACGAGCAGATCAGCGCCGCGTCCGCAACTGCGCCACGTCATGAACCCGGGTGGGCGGGATTCCGCCCGCTGCGGGTTACCGCGATACGTCGGGACAGCCCTCAGGTGATGTCGATCGATCTGCACGCCGACGACTGCAGCGCGTTGCCGCCGGTGCCGGCCGGTCAGTATCTGACCGTGCGGATAACCGGTGCCGCACAGCCGCCGCCGCTGCGCAGCTACTCGCTGTCCGGCGACCCCGGCGCGGGCGAGTACCGCATCAGTGTCAAGCGGGAAGATCACGGACTGGTGAGCCGATGGCTGCATGAGCACGCCGCACCCGGATCGGTCATCGAGGCTGCCGCGCCGCGGGGCGATTTCTATCTGACCGCCGGTGCCGACCCGGTGGTATTGCTCTCGGCGGGAATCGGCATCACCCCCGTCCTGGCGATGTTGCACGCGCTGTCGACCGCGCGCAGCACCCGCGAAATCTGGTGGCTGCACACCACGCGAAATCCCGAAACCCAAGCTTTTGCAGACGAAGTCACCAGCCTGGTCGAGTCGCTGCCGCGCGCCCGGCAGCTGACGTTTTTCACGCAGACCCAGGGACGCCTGGGCCAGCCGGCCGTCGCGGCGCTGGGGTTGCCGCCCGATGCCATCGCATACCTTTGTGGCCCAACACAATTCATGAACGACATGCGCGAAGCGCTCATCGGATGCGGGCTCGACGCCGCAAACATCCACAGTGAGTTGTTCGGTGCGCTGCCGCCGGTCAACCCGGGCATCGTCGACGGTGCGCCCCGCAGAGCGCCGCACCCGCCCGCCGGGATGTCGGGTACCGGGCCATCAATCACGTTTGCGCGCAGCGGGCTCAGCGTCAACTGGTCGGCCGGCTACCCCTCGATCCTCGAGCTGGCGGAGGCCTGCGACGTCCCGACCCGGTTCTCCTGCCGCAGCGGCGTCTGTCACGTATGCGAGACCGGAGTGGTGGCCGGTAGCGCCACGTATGTGCAAGCGCCGCTGGAGGCGCCCGACCAGCGCACGGTGTTGATCTGTGCTGCGGCCCCGGCCAGCGACCTGGTGTTGGATCTGTAGCGCTAAGCGGCGATCGCGCGCTGGCCGCCAGTCGCGTGCAGTACTGGTCGGTCGACGTTTGTTCCGCTACGGCGTCAGTGGGACGGCGGCCTCCGCGGTGTAGCACAGGAATGTCAGCGTCTCCTGCAGATACAACTGGACGCTGTCCGCGTCGTGGCTGGTGTACCCGATCGACACATCGGTTCCCAGCTGCAGATCGAAATCGCCGCCCCGGGTGGTCAGCACGAACGCGCCGTCGATGGCCGGCGCCCAGATGATGTCCCCGGGTACCAGCCGGTCGATGTGTTCGAGGATCGGATATCCGTGCTCGGTGGTCTCGCTGACCTTGGTGTAGACGTCGGCGGACAGCAGCACCGAGTAAGGCCCGTCGACGCCGGCCAGTCGCAGTTCGGAAATCGCCTGAGTGACGACGTCGGGAATTTCGCGGGGATCCGACGGCAGCGTCAGCGACTTGTTGGAGCTGGCGGAGCGGATACCCTCGATCGAGGCAGCGGCGTAACCCTCGAAGATAGCCCGGTCCTCGACGAACGCAAGTTTCTTGGCGGCCTCCTTGACCGGATCCCAGTCGGCGTCCTGCGCGCCGCGCTCGACGTTGTCGATTTCGGCGCGCGATAGGGTAAACGGAACCCGCAGCCGCACAAGGGGTTTACTGTCCCGCAGGTGGGCAACCACACCGCCGGTGGGTGCCTCGACGTCGCGCAGGCGGCCGGTGCTCACGGCGGCGGTCACCGGTCCGCCGGGGTCGCTGACGTCGACAACCCGGCGCCCCGCGATATGACGCTTGAACGTCCGCGTCGCCTCCAATTCGATTTCGCCCCAAGCGACGTCGGTGACCGGAGCCAGATTGCGATAGAGGTTGTTCGTCATGAGGTGGTTCCTTTCAGGCTGCCGATCGAAAGTGAGCCGTCTGCAGACGTGGCCGCCGCCGGGTGCCCGGTCGCCGGTGGCGCGGGCAACGGCGGGGGGTCGTCGAGGAAATCGACGGTGGGCGAGAAGAACAGGCCGCCGGTGACCGCGGTGGAGAAGTCCAGCACCCGGTCGGTGTTGCCCGGCGGATCGCCCAGAAACATGTTTTTCAGCATTTGTTCGGTGACCGCCGGCGTGCGCGAGTAGCCGATGAAGTAAGTGCCGTACTCGTCCTTGCCGAGCTCACCGAACGGCATGTTGTGCCGCACGATCTTGAGCTCGGTGCCGTCGTCGTCCTCGATCACGTTGAGCGCGATGTGCGAGTTGGCCGGCTTCACGTCGTCGTCGAGTTCGATGTCGTCGAGCTTGGTGCGGCCGATCACTTGCTCCTGCTCGGTGACGGACAGGGATTCCCATGACTGCATGTCGTGCAGGTACTTCTGCACATGGACGTAGCAGGAGCCGGCGAAATCGGGGTCTTCGTCCCCGATCTCCGTGACGCTCACGGCGATCGGGCCGTCCGGGTTTTCGGTGCCGTCGACAAAGCCCAGCAGGTCGCGATTGTCGAAGAACTTGAAGCCGTGCACCTCGTCGACCACCGTGACCGCGCCGGCCATCGACTTCAGAATGCGGCCGGCCAACTCGAAACACACGTCCAACGTCTCGGCCCGGATGTGGAAGAGAAGGTCGCCGGGCGTGGCCGGCGCGGTGTGTCGTGGGCCGGTCAGCTCGACGAACGGATGCAACTCGGCGGGCCGGGGCCCGTCGAACAACCGGTCCCACGCGGCCGATCCGATCGAGGCGATCACCGACAGACGCTTGGTGGGGTCCCGGAAGCCGATCGCCCGCACCAACCCAGATATGCCCGGCAGCGCGTCGTGCACGTCCGCTTCGCCGCCGTCGTCGATGGTGGCTACCAGAAAGATGGCGGCAGGCGTCAACGGCGCGAGCACGGGTTGCGGCTGTACCGAAGGCACATGGGCGACCTTAGCAAGGAGCCGCGCATCAAGGCCCAGCGTGAACTGCGCGGACGGGGGCAGCGATGATGGTGGACATGTCGGCCAGTGCCGCAGGCCTCTGCGAATTCATCGACGCCTCCCCGTCGCCGTTCCACGTCTGCGCAACGGTGGCCCGCCGACTGCTCGCCTCGGGATACGCCGAGCTTCGCGAAGCCGAACCGTGGCCCGGTCAACCGGGCCGCTACTTCACCGTGCGCGCCGGCTCGCTGGTCGCCTGGAACAACGCCGAATCCGGCGGCCAGTTCCGGATTGTCGGGGCACACACCGACAGCCCTAATCTGCGCGTCAAACAGCATCCCGACCGGGTGGTCGGGAGGTGGCAGGTGGTCGCGCTGGAGCCCTACGGGGGAGCCTGGCTGAACTCCTGGCTGGACCGCGACCTGGGCATCAGCGGCAGGTTGTCGGTGCGCTCGAATGATCGAGGCGGCGGGGTCGACCATCGGCTCGTCCGGATCGATGACCCGATCCTGCGGGTGCCGCAGCTGGCCATTCACCTGGCCGAGGACCGCAAATCGCTGACGCTGGATCCGCAGCGGCATGTCAACGCGGTGTGGGGCTCGGCCGCACCAGGCGACCGACCGCGCTCCTTCGTCGGCTACGTCGCCGAGCGGGCCGGGGTGGCGCCGGCCCACGTACTGGCCGCCGACCTCATGACGCACGATCTGACACCGTCGTCGGTGATCGGCGCCGACACCAGCCTGGTGAGTGCCCCGCGGTTGGACAACCAGGCCAGTTGCTATGCGGGCATCGAGGCGTTGCTGGCCACCCAGCCACGCGATTTCGTGCCCGTCGTAGTGCTTTTCGATCACGAGGAGGTTGGCTCGTCGTCGGATCACGGGGCGCAGTCGAACCTGCTGAGCACCGTGCTGGAGCGCATCGTGCTGGCCGGCGGCGGCAGCCGGGAGGACTACTTGCGGCGACTGCCGGTCTCGCTGCTCGCCTCGGCCGACATGGCGCACGCCACCCATCCCAACTATCCCGAGCGGCATGAGCCGGGGCATCCGATCGCCGTCAACGCCGGGCCGGTGCTCAAGGTGCATCCCAACTTGCGCTACGCCACCGACAGTCGTACGGCGGCGGCGTTCGCGTTGGCATGCGAGCAGGCCGGAGTCGGGCTGCAGCGCTACGAGCATCGCGCCGACCTGCCGTGCGGGTCGACGATCGGCCCGCTGGCCTCGGCCCGGACCGGCATTCCCACCGTCGACGTCGGCGCCGCGCAGCTGGCGATGCATTCTGCGCGGGAACTGATGGGTGCTAACGATGTGGTCGCCTATTCCGCTGCACTGCAAGCGTTTTTCTCGCCCGCGGCATAGGGTCGGCGGTATGGCGCTCAACGTGGAGATGATCACGATCGACTGCAGTGACCCCGCGACGTTAGCCGGGTGGTGGGCCGAGCATTTCGACGGCACGACGCATGACTTGCTCGCGGGTGAATTCATGGTGGTTACCTTGTCGGAAGGGCTCCAGCTCGGATTCCAGAAGGTGCCAGATCCCACTCCCGGGAAAAACCGCGTGCACCTCGATTTCGGTACGTCCGACGTGGAGGACGAAGTGTCGCGGCTGACAGCGGCCGGGGCCGTCGAGGTGGGGCGGCACAGCTTCGGCGATGATTTCCGCTGGGTGGTGCTGGCCGACCCCGAGGGCAATGTGTTCTGCGTGCTTCCTCAGTAACCCGTCACCCCGTCGAGCAGCGCGTCGACAAGTCCGTTGAGTCCGGGGCCTGCACCGCTACTGGTGAGCGCGTGGAAGAGCAGGGCGCCGACCAACGCGTGCGCGACGGCATCGACGTCCGCGCCGGCACGGAGCTCTCTGTCCTCGACCGCCCGGCGGAGTCTGGTCGTCAACCCGGCCAGCTGCGGCGCGCTCAACTGCTCATAGAGATCCTCGCCGTCGCCCGGCCGGGCGACGGCCGCCGCGACTAGAGCCCGCACCAACGCGGCGTTGGCCGGCTCGGCCAGAAACTCGGCGTGCTCGTTCAGCCAAGAGCGCAGGTCCGCGCGGATGTCGCCGGTCTGGGCGACCGGAAACGACCCCGATCCGCCGTACGCCTCCAGCACCGCCTCGGCGACCATCGGCGCCTTCGAGGGCCAGCGCCGGTAGAGCGTCTTTTTCCCCACCCCCGCGTGGGCCGCGACGCTTTCCATCGACAGGTCGGCGTAGCTGCCGGCGGTGAGAAGTTCCCGGGTGGCGTCGAGGATTGCGTGATGCAACCGGGCGTCACGCGGCCGCCCCACCCGTTCGGTTGGCCCTGGCGGTGCGGCGTCGGAGTGGGCTAACGTCATGGTGACTATCGTTAGGAAACGATACGTGTCGATTCTGGGATGGGGCTCATCGTTGAGCGCTACCTCGTTGACGGTGCCCAAAACCTGGGATGACATCACCCCGGAATGGATGTCGGCGGCGCTGGCCGCGGATTTCCCCGGCGTGCAGGTCGAGACGGTAGGCGTTGAGCTTCGCGACGACGGCACCAACCGACGCGCCCGGTTGGGGGTCACCTATTCCGGTGGCGCGGGCCCGGCGACGGTCTTCGTCAAAGCCGCCGACCCCGCGCACAAGGCCCTGATCCGGTTGACCAGCGGCATGTTCCACGAACCGCGGCTGTTCACCTGAGGGGTGGAGCTGCCGCTGGAACACCCGGCCGTCTACACCGCCCTGATCGACGAGGCCGACTACGACTTCGTTCTGGTGATGGAGGATCTGCTGCCCAGCGGTGAGGTCGGCTTCCTGGACTGGCAGGTGCCGCGGCGCGGCAACTGGTCGCTGGATCTCGGCTAATTCCTGCAGGGCGCACTGACCGTCGAGGACCGGCGCTCCAGCGAGCGTGACCTCCTTGCGGAGTACCGCGACTCGCTGGGGCTGCCGGCCGACGAGCTGCCCGGGGCCGACGAGATCTGGCTGCGTTACCGGGCGTCGGTGGCACACGGGTTGACGCTGTGGTTGGTGACGGCCAGCGCCGGTGAGTGGCAACGCACCGACGTCTCTGTCGCACTGGCACAACGGTATTCGTTCGCCTACGCCGACCTCGACGCCGCCTCGGCGCTGGCCGAGATCGCCTAGCCGGCTCAGCGCTCGTCGAGGTAGAGCGGGTCGTCGCTGCTCGTTCCGTTCGTGCTCGACGCGGACGGCGGACGACGCCTGTCGATGTTCACGACGTTGACGACCTTCGGGACTCCGCTCGACGTCACGCTCGCCGAATTGGCGGTCGCATTGTTCCATCCGGCCGACGCCGAAAGCGCCCGCCTGCTGCGCGGCGGGTAGCTCTTTACACTGTGTGCGTGACTGTCTCCGGAACCGGCGCCCGCACCCACGTGGCCGACACCGTCGAACACGCGGCCGCCACCCCCGATCAGCCGCAACCGTTTCGTGAGCTGGGTCTCAAAGAGGACGAGTACCAGCGAATTCGAGAGATCCTGGGCCGCCGACCCACTGACACCGAGCTGGCGATGTACTCGGTGATGTGGAGCGAGCACTGCTCGTACAAGTCGTCCAAGGTGCATCTGCGCTACTTCGGCGAGACCACGACCGACGAGATGCGCGCCCGCATGCTGGCCGGTATCGGCGAGAACGCCGGCGTCGTCGATATCGGCGACGGCTGGGCCGTGACCTTCAAGGTGGAATCGCACAACCACCCGTCCTACGTAGAGCCGTACCAGGGCGCGGCTACCGGAGTGGGCGGCATCGTGCGCGACATCATGGCCATGGGTGCGCGACCGGTCGCGGTGATGGATCAGCTGCGGTTCGGCGCAGCCGACGCGCCCGACACCCGGCGCGTGCTCGACGGCGTCGTCCGGGGCATCGGCGGCTACGGCAACTCGCTGGGCCTGCCCAACATCGGCGGCGAGACCATCTTCGACGCCTCGTATGCGGGCAACCCCTTGGTGAACGCGCTGTGCGTTGGGGTGTTGCGCAAGGAGGACCTGCACCTGGCATTCGCCTCGGGTACCGGCAACAAGATCATCCTGTTCGGTGCGCGCACCGGCCTCGACGGCATCGGCGGCGTGTCAGTGCTGGCGTCGGAAACTTTTGGCGGCGACGAGGGCGGGGGCAGCGGCAACAAGAACAGAAAGAAACTGCCCTCGGTGCAAGTGGGCGACCCCTTCGCCGAGAAGGTGCTAATCGAGTGCTGCCTCGAGCTGTACGCGGCGGGTCTGGTGATCGGCATCCAGGATCTGGGTGGCGCCGGATTATCCTGTGCGACATCAGAACTCGCCTCGGCCGGCGACGGCGGCATGCGGGTCGAGCTGGAGACCGTTCCGCAGCGCGCCGCCAACATGACGCCCGCCGAGATCCTGTCCAGCGAATCGCAGGAGCGCATGTGCGCCGTCGTCGCGCCCGAGAACGTCGAGGCGTTCCTGGCCGTGTGCCGCAAGTGGGAGGTGTTGGCGACGGTGATCGGCGAGGTCACCGACGGCGATCGGCTGCGCATCACCTGGCATGGCGAGACGGTGGTCGACGTACCGCCCCGCACGGTGGCTCACCAGGGCCCGGTCTACCAGCGGCCGCTGGCGCGTCCCGACACCCAGGACGCCTTGAACGCCGACACCTCGGCCGGCTTGCCTCGCCCGGCCACCGGTGAACAGCTGCGCGCGACTCTGCTTGCGCTACTTGGCAGTCCGCACCTGTGCAGCCGCGCGTTCATCACCGAGCAGTACGACCGCTACGTGCGGGGCAACACCGTGCTCGCCGAGCACGCCGACGGCGGTGTGCTGCGCATCGACGAGTCCACCGGCCGCGGCATCGCCCTGTCGACCGACGCCTCGGGACGCTACACGCTGCTGGATCCCTACGCTGGCGCCCAGCTGGCGCTGGCCGAGGCGTACCGCAATGTCGCCGTCACCGGGGCCACCCCGGTCGCGGTGACCAACTGCCTGAATTTCGGCTCGCCGGAAGACCCCGGCGTGATGTGGCAATTCTCCCAGGCGGTCCGAGGCCTGGCCGATGGCTGCGTGGCCCTGGGGATTCCGGTCACCGGCGGCAACGTCAGCTTCTACAACCAAACCGGATCCACGGCGATCCTGCCGACACCGGTGGTCGGCGTCCTCGGCGTCTTGGATGATGTGAGCCGACGTCTTCCTACTGCCCTAGGCAGCGAGCCGGGGGAGACCCTGATCTTGCTGGGCGACACCCGCGACGAGTTCGATGGTTCCGTCTGGGCGCAGGTGACCGCCGACCACTTGGGCGGTTTGCCGCCGATCGTCGACTTGGCGCGCGAGAAGCTGTTGGCCGAGGTGTTGAGCTCGGCGTCCCGCGACGGGTTGGTGTCCGCGGCTCACGACCTGTCCGAGGGCGGGCTGGCCCAGGCCATCGTGGAAGCGGCGTTGGCGGGTGAAAGTGGTTGTCGCATCGTGCTTCCCGACGGTGCCGATCCGTTCGTGGCGCTGTTCTCCGAGTCCGCCGGCCGGGTGCTGGTGGCGGTGCCGCGCACTGAGGAGAGCCGGTTCCGCTCGATGTGCGAAGCGCGCGGGCTACCCGCCGTGCGCATCGGGGTCGCCGATCGCGACTCCGACGCGGTGGAATTCCAGGGGTTGTTCACCGTGCCACTGGCCGAATTGCGTGCGATGTCCGAAGCGGTGTTGCCCCGGCTCTTCGGCTGAGGGGGTTCCGGCGTCTAGGCGTCCGGTGCCCGGTGAGCGCCGGGTCCCGGTACGGGTCGCAGTTCCTGTGCGCCCAGGATGGTGTCGTCGTGCGCGCACCGCACGATGGCTTCGACCGGGTGGCCGCAGTCGCGGTGTAACACCTCGACGGGTGGGCCCTCCGGGCCAGCCTCCCAGCGGTTCCCCCATTGCATCAGGGCGATGACCACCGTGATGAGATCCAATCCCTTTGTGCTGAGCCGGTATTCGTGCCGCTCCCGTTGTCCGGGCTCGCGGTAGGGCACTCGCTCGAGTATGCCGGCCTCGGTCAGCTTCGTCAGACGTTCGCTGAGGATGTTGCGTGCGCATCCGATGCGCGCTTGGAACTGATCGAAACGGCGTGCGCCGTAAAACGCCTCCCGCATCACCAGCAGGGTCCACTTCTCGCCCACGACATCGAGCGCGCGCTTGATCGAGCAGTTATCGGCGATGTAGCGATCGCGCAGCTCGGACATAACGATCAGCCTATCAGGGTTTGACATTGCAACCCAGCTCCAGCTAGCCTGCGTTGTGTTAGGCAACCCAGGGTGGATGCGCCAGGCCCGCCCCTGACCGGGAAGGCACAGCCCGATGCCCATGCTCGACGTCTACATCCCCGAACAGGCGTTGCCCGCCGAGGCGGAACGCCAATTGCTGCGGCGGCTCGCCGAGATCCTGATCGAACACGAGGGAGCCGATCCGTCCGACCCCGTCGCGCGGTCGCTGGCCAAGGTCTGGCTGCATCGGCCGGCGGCCATGCTGCACGCCGGCGACGTACCGTCGGCCCCGCACTACAAGGTGATCGCCTCGGTTCCGCAAGGGCAGCTCGATGACGTGCGGGCTGCCAGCGCCTTCGCCGCCATCACCGACGCAATCCTGGCGGCTGAGGCAGGGCGTTACGACCAAGACCCCCTGCGGATCTGGGTTATCGGCAACGAGATCCCCGAAGGCAATTGGGGTGCGGGCGGACGGGCCGTTCGGCTCGCCGACATCGCTGCCACTGTGCTTCGCGACGTCGACAAAGGGCGCGAGTATGCGCAGCAACGCCTAGCCGGCCGGCGGGCCGTGTTCGCGGGATCCTCCGATGGCTGACCTGACGGCCGGCGTCGGTGTGCCCTCGATCCCGGAATGGGCCATCCCCGGACGAATTCCGGCGATCCCATCGGCGCCCCCCACCGGCGGGAGACGTATCGCGCGCGTCATCGCCAACACCGTCGTGACCGTCTGGGCCGCGGTCGCAACATCTCGGCCCAGACGAACGCCCACCCGACCCCACTACCACCGGCGCGAGGAATTCGTCGAGGATGCCGCGATGTCTCGCGAAATGTTCCGGCTGTGAGCTGAATTTCCCTGTAGAGCAGGTGTTTTCGGCTAGGAGTGCACGCGGTCGAGCTGGTCGGGCACGACGCCGCCGTCCGGTCGCGCCAGCGGTACTTGGTCGCCGTTGGGCTGGTCGAATCCCTGTGTCGCACACGGGTACGGCGGGCTGATGCCCAGCGGCTTGATGAACATCGGATTGACCAGCCAGCGCCCGTCGAGATCCGCGTAGGCGCGGCACATGACCTCGATCTGGTTGCGGTTGATCACCAGGCGCAGCGCGGTCGCATCTGAAATGAACGTGACATCGCCGTCGGAGTCGCCGGCCGCGAACACCTGCCGGAGTTTCTCGGGCAGTTGATCGAACGACGCCGGACCCTGGATGCCGAATACCTGCTCGTTGACCCGGCAACGCTTGCCCTCGTTGTACGGCACGGAGGGCTCTCCGCCGCACTGAGCCAGACGCGCCGTCAGGACGTCACCGTCGTGTTCGGTGCGAGTGCCCATCGCGCGATCCTCGGAGATACCCAGCTCGGCCGCCCAGACCCGCAGCACCGGCTCCGGGGACGCGGAGATGATCCGTACATCGAATCCGTTGTCCTGCATCGTGGCGATGAGGTCTCGCATCTGTGCGTAGTAGCGCACCCACGCGGCGCGGCGGACACTGCCGATCTGTTGCTCGGCGCCTTCGGCTGCGTCGAGGCTCTCCTTGCGGGCCGCTTCGACGAAGCCGGTCACCTCGGCGTCGGTCCAGCCGGCCAGTAGTTGCGCCGCCAAGACGGCGCCGGGGTCGATACGGCGGTGGTTATAGCCAGTGAACGCCGTTGTGCCCGAACGTGTTTGGCGGTTGGCATACACCGACATCAGCTCGTCGGCGCAGCCGGTGTCGGATCCGGTGGGCAACGGCTGACCTGGAGCCGCGAGCCCGCCGCATGCGGCCGCCAAGGCCGCCGCCGCCGGCGGCGTCAGATAAGGGTTGGTGGTGCTCCAATCCCCGCTGGCCGGTTGACGCACCTTGGAGTTGCGCATCATCCAGAACAGGGTCATGTCGCTGATGGCGTTCCTCACGACGGTGTTGTCGAAGTCGAACAGTGCCAGGGGCGCGCCGTCGGCCGTCGACCCCAGTTTCCCGCAGCTGCCCAGCTTGCCGATCATCGCGTTGATGCGGTCGCGATTGTCGCCGTACCACCCCGGATCGGCGGCCACGGTGCGGCAGTGAGCATCCGAGGTGTCGCCCTCTGAATAGTCGCCGGAGTCGCCGCAGCCGGCCACCAACAGCATGGCCCCGGTCATTGCGGAAGCCAGGAGCCGGCGCGCCGCGACCGCGGCGCGGTCTGCAGGCCTCCGCGCAGCGCAGTGGTCGTTGCGGGGAGGCCTCATGATTCTGAGACCCTAGGGTATGGCCGCCCGCGAGAGAGCCGATCCGGCCAAGACCCGGCAGGTCGTCCTGGCCGTCGTGGACTGGTTGCGCGACGAATCCCGCCCGGCCCCGGACCGGACCGCCCTGGCGACCGCCGTTCGGCTCACCGCGCGCACCCTGGCCGCGCTGGCGCCCGGCGCCGGCGTCGAGGTCCGCATTCCGCCCTTCGCGGCGGTGCAATGCATCGCCGGGCCGCGGCACACCCGCGGCACACCACCCAATGTCGTCGAGACCGATCCGCGGACCTGGTTGCTGCTCGCCACCGGGATGTTGACGCCGGCCGACGCCAAGACGAACGGTTTGCTAACGCTGTCGGGCTCGCGAGCGGGTGAAATTGACCACTGGCTGCCGTTGTTCGATGTCGGCGAAATATAATTCTGAACTGCAGGTTTAGGGTGACACGCCGAAAATTTCGGGAGTCAACACGCCCAACAGATTGGTCCGTCGCGCTTACGTGCCCGTAAACTCCGAGGCGTCACTACCCCTCGCTAGGGAGCCGCCCACTGTGACCGTCCAAGAGCCCGAACAGGATTTCAGCGCACCCCGTGAAGAATGCGGCGTATTCGGGGTATGGGCCCCGGGCGAGGACGTCGCCAAACTCACCTACTACGGCTTGTACGCGTTGCAGCACCGCGGCCAGGAAGCCGCCGGCATCGCCGTCGCCGATGGCTCCCAGGTGCTGGTCTTCAAGGACCTCGGCCTGGTCAGTCAGGTGTTCGACGAGCAGACCCTGGCGGCGATGCAGGGCCACGTCGCCATTGGGCATTGCCGTTACTCCACCACGGGCGACACCACCTGGGAGAACGCCCAGCCGGTGTTCCGTAACACCGCCGCCGGCACCGGAGTTGCGTTAGGGCACAACGGGAACCTGGTGAACGCCGCCGAGCTTGCCTCTCGGGCACGCGACGCCGGACTGATCGCCAAGCGCGCCCCGGCCCCGGCGACGACGGACTCCGACATCTTGGGCGCGCTCCTCGCGCACGGCGCGGCCGATGCCACCCTGGAACAGGCGGCGCTGGAATTGTTGCCGACGGTGCGCGGCGCCTTCTGCCTGACCTTCATGGACGAGAACACGCTGTATGCCTGCCGCGACCCGCACGGGGTGCGCCCCTTGTCGCTGGGCCGGTTGGACCGTGGCTGGGTGGTGGCGTCCGAGACGGCCGCACTCGACATCGTCGGTGCCTCGTTCGTCCGGGACATCGAGCCGGGCGAACTGCTGGCGATCGACGCGGACGGGGTGCGCTCCACGCGGTTTGCCAACCCCACACCGAAGGGTTGCGTGTTCGAGTACGTCTACCTGGCGCGGCCGGACAGCACGATCGGTGGCCGGTCCGTGCACGCCGCCCGGGTGGACATCGGTCGCCGGCTGGCTCGCGAATGCCCCGTGGACGCCGACCTGGTCATCGGTGTGCCCGAATCGGGCACACCGGCCGCGGTCGGATACGCCCAGGAGTCCGGTGTGCCCTACGGCCAGGGCCTGATGAAGAACGCCTACGTCGGGCGCACGTTCATCCAGCCGTCGCAGACCATCCGGCAGCTGGGCATCCGGCTGAAGCTCAACCCGCTCAAAGAGGTGATCCGCGGCAAGCGGCTCATCGTCGTCGACGACTCGATCGTGCGGGGCAACACCCAACGCGCGCTGCTGCGGATGCTGCGCGAGGCCGGCGCCGTTGAGGTGCACGTGCGCATTGCGTCACCGCCGGTGAAGTGGCCCTGCTTCTACGGCATCGACTTTCCGTCGCCGGCCGAGCTGATCGCCAACGCCGTCGAGGACGAAGAGGAGATGCTCGAGGCCGTCCGGCACGCCATCGGCGCCGACACGCTGGGCTACATCTCGCTGCGTGGCATGGTCGCGGCTTCCGAGCAGCCGGCGTCGCGCCTTTGCACCGCCTGCTTCGACGGCAACTACCCGATCGAGCTGCCCAACGAGACGGTGCTGGGCAAGAACGTCATCGAGCACATGCTGACCAATGCCGCACGCGGTGCGGGCATGGGCGATCTGGCCCCCGACGAGGTTCCCGTCGGTGGGCTGACGGAAATTCGGCCTTAGTACTTCGAAGTCGGCTGCTACCGGCCGTGATCGACCGGTAGCCTTTATCGCGATGACGGATCCCGGAAAGAGCGACGGACGAGACCCGGGCAGCGAGGGCGTCACCTACGCGTCGGCCGGGGTGGACATTGAAGCCGGTGAGCGTGCCGTCGACTTGTTCAAACCGCTGGCCAGCAGGGCCACCCGACCTGAGGTGCGCGGCGGCCTGGGCGGCTTCGCCGGGCTGTTCGCTTTGCGCGGCGGTTACCGCGAGCCACTGCTGGCGGCGTCGACCGACGGTGTAGGCACCAAACTGGCTGTCGCCCAAGCGATGGACAAGCACGACACCGTCGGCCTGGACCTGGTCGCCATGGTGGTTGACGACCTCGTGGTGTGTGGCGCCGAGCCGCTGTTCCTGCAGGACTACATCGCCGTCGGCCGGACCGTGCCGGAACGGCTCAGCGCCATCGTCAGCGGCATCGCCGAGGGCTGTGTGCGGGCGGGCTGCGCGCTACTCGGCGGCGAGACCGCCGAACATCCCGGGCTGATGGAGCCCGACCACTACGACATCTCGGCGACCGGGGTCGGCGTGGTCGAGGCCGACGACGTGCTGGGGCCCGACCGCGTCAAACCCGGTGACGTGATCATCGCGCTGGGCTCGTCCGGGCTGCATTCCAACGGGTACTCGCTGGCGCGCACGGTGCTGCTGGAGATCGACCGGATGAACCTGTCGGGTCACGTCGAGGAGTTCGGTCGCACGCTGGGTGAGGAACTGCTGGAGCCCACCCTGATCTATGCCAAGGACTGCCTGGCCCTGGCCGCCGAGACCCACGTCCGCACGTTCTGCCACGTGACGGGCGGCGGACTGGCGGGCAACCTGCAACGCGTAATCCCGCACGGGCTGGTCGCCGAGGTCGACCGCGGCACCTGGACGCCGGCACCCGTGTTCGCCATGATCGCGCAGCGGGGCCGGGTCGAACGCGAAGAGATGGAAAAGACGTTCAACATGGGCGTCGGGATGGTTGCCATCGTCGCGCCCGAGGACACCGACCGGGCCCTGGCAATATTGACGGCCCGGCATCTCGACTGTTGGGTATTGGGAACCGTGTGCAAGGGCGGAAAAGAACGCCCGCGAGCAAAGCTCGTCGGGCGGCATCCCAGGTTTTGAGTGAGTCGGGCTAGTCGGGCCCGATCCCGGGCCGGCGCGATGAGGGCCGGCACGACCTGAACAAAAAGCCTAGCGGCGGCGCCATTCGTCCTCGTCCCCCCACGAGTCGTCGGCACCGTTGTTGTCCAGCTCGTCGGAATCGCCGGCACCGGTCCCCGACAGCTCGCGTTGCAGCGACTGGAAGTCGGTCTGCGGTGAGCTGTATTTGAGTTCTCGAGCAACCTTGGTCTGCTTTGCCTTAGCCCGGCCGCGGCCCATGGGGGAACCCCCTCGCGCAATAACGGAGCGGCCTAACGAGTAGGCGGCTCCGATCTCTTGGTGTCGTTATTGTCCTTCGGACAGTTTACCGTGCCTTGCCGATACACGTCGGAGGCCCCTGCCCGCTGTGGCGGACTCCCTTGCGATTATCTCGTACCGCCGCGCAACCGTTCAACGGCGAGCCGGCCGGCGCCGATCTCGTCGGTCCCCGGCAACGTGTCGGCGTCGATCGCGGCCGACACCGCGTCCTCGGCGCCCGTCGTCAATTCGGTGTCGGCGGGCAGCCCGCGCTTCAGCAGTGCCAGGGCCACCGGCCCGAGATCGACGTGCTCGGCGACGGTTCCGAGGCGCCCGACGGCGCGCCCGCCGGCGCGCACCGCATCGCCCGTTTCGGGGCGGTCCACGGAACCGTCGAGGTGCAACAGCACCAGCATCCGGGGCGGCTTGCCGAGGTTGTGCACCCGGGCGACGGTTTCTTGGCCCCGGTAGCAACCCTTGTCGAGGTGGACGGCGCCGACGCCAGGACCGCCGATCCAGCCCACCTCGTGCGGGATGGTGCGTTCGTCGGTGTCTACTCCGAGCCGGGGGCGCACCGCCGCGACCCGGTGGGCCTCGTAGGCCCACACCCCGGCTGGCCGCACCCCCGCCTGCGTCAACCGCCGCTGCCAGTCGGCCGACTCGCCGCGCGGTACGACGAGGTCCAATTCGATGTGCCCGGGCGGGAAGCCGGGCATGCGGCGCACAAAGCCGCCTCCCGGTGGCGGGACCGCGAACGACTCGTCGGGCAGCGCGTCCAGGCCGAGCGCGTCGAGCACCGCTCGATCGTTCAGCCGCGGGCCCAGCAGCGACCACACCGCCATGTCTGCGGCGGCCGGCGTGACGTCGGACCAGAACACCATCTTGCTCAGATAGCTCAGCAGCGGCTCACCGCGCCACGGCTCGGTGTCGAGGTAGGTCAGCCCGCCCAGCTCGGTCTGAATCCAGTGATCCTCCACCCGGCCCTGTCCGTCGAGGCTCAGGTTCTGTGTGCTGGCACCGTCGACCAGGTCGCTGACGTGTTGGCTGGAGATGCTGTGCAGCCAACTCTGCCGGTCCCTTCCGGTCAGCGTGAGCACCGCGCGGTGTGAGCGGTCCACGAACACCGAATCGGTCTGGGCCGCCCGCTGCTCGCCCAGCGGATCGCCGTAGTGCCAGATCGCGCCGGCGTCGGGTCCCGAATCGGGTGCGGGTACTGCGGTAGCCACATCTCAACTCTACGGATCGCCCCGGCTAGGCTCTGTCTCCATGGCCGGCCCGCGGAGTGTGATCGTCACGCTCGACGGCGAGATTCAGCCGCCGAATACCCCGCTGCTGCACGCCGACGACCTCGCCGCGGTGCGCGGCGACGGCGCCTTCGAGACGCTGCTGGTCCGCGACGGCGCCGCCTGCCTGGTCGGGCCGCATCTGCAGCGCCTGGGCCAGTCGGCCAAGCTGATGGACCTCCCCGAACCCGACCTTGCAGCGTGGCGGCGCGCGATCGCCCTGGCCGCGGGGGAGTGGGCCGCGGGCACCGCGGACGAGGGCGCGCTGCGCCTGGTCTACAGCCGGGGCCGCGAAGGCGGTTCGGCGCCGACCGCCTACGTGACGGTCAACCCCGTCCCCGAACGGGTCGCCGCGGTGCGGCGCGACGGGCTGGCCGCGGTGACCCTGGACCGCGGGCTGCCCGCCAAGGGCGCCGATGCGATGCCGTGGCTGCTGGCCGGCGCCAAAACGCTGTCGTACGCGGTCAACATGGCCGCCCTGCGCCACGCCGCCCGCCAGGGCGCCGGTGACGTCATCTTCGTCAGCTCGGACGGCCTGATCTTGGAGGGGCCGCGCTCGACGGTGGTGATCGCCACGGATGACGAAGCCGGCGCCGGCAACCTGTGTCTTTTGACACCGCCGCCGTGGTATCCGATCCTGCGCGGCACGACGCAGCAGGCCTTGTTCGAAGTGGCCCGGGCCAAGGGTTACGACTGTGACTACCGGGCGCTACGGGTGCCGGATTTGCATGCTGCCCAAGGGATTTGGCTGGTCTCTAGCATGACGTTGGCCGCCCGCGTGCACACGCTCGACGGCTGTCGACTGTCCCGATCTCCGATCGCCACCGAATTCACCGAACTGATCGATGCCGCGATCGTCAGCGATCGCTAGGCGCTGAATTCTGTTGTCGGCTCGCGCATTGGCGGGTACGGTCGGCCGTACACAGGAAGGGAGGTGGTCCGCGAAATTGCTAGCTTCATGGACATGTGAGGTGGCTACGCGCTAGCTGCATTGGCTCGGAAGAGCTAGCGATCAACGCGCGCTGGCGAATTCCCCGTAGCCACCCGGCCCCCGAGCTTCCCGGTCTGTCCAACTGGGAGATTGGCTCGGGGGTCGTTCCATGTATGGGGGGTTAGTCGTCCACTTTCTTTGCAATCTGCTCGGCGATCTTGCCGGCCTGGCCAGTTTCGGCGTCCGGGCCGCACAGCAGGAGATCGACGACGATGTTGTTCGTCGCGTGCAGCGCGTGATGACAAAACCGCGCGCCGTCTGCCTGCGTCCGCTGCTGGAAGATCTTCGGCACGGTGCCGGTCACCTCACCGAACGTCCATCCCGACGTCTTGCCGTTGAATGTCACCGTGACCGATTGCCCGGTGCATGCTTTCCACTTGTCCGCCGACGCCCGCACGAATGCCTCGGCCGCGTCGGGTGACGAGAATGCCGCAACGGACTCGAAGACCCGGTGGGTCTGCTTTTCGCCGGGCGTGCGCACGGCCTGACCGCTCGCCGCCGTGAAGCCGGCCGCCCCGCTGTAGACCGACTCTTCGAGGGGTTCGTATGCTCCCTTGCAATCCGGGTTGGATAGCGTTCCCCGGGAGTTACGCAGCACCGAGGTCTTCTCCGAGACGACGAGATTGGGGTCGCCCACCACGGCGCCGACATCGGCCGGCGTGAGCAGATAAGAGTCCAGCTTGGCCGAGGTGGCGGAGTCCGGCGGGGTCTGGGCAACCGCGCCCGGCGCCGAATTCACGGCCGAAGTCGAATTGGGAGTGGCCTTCGGGGCCGGCTTGGTCTTGCCACCCTGCGTGGTCAGCACGACGACGATCGCGATCACCGCGATGACGGCCAATGCCGCGCCGCCGATGAGGATCAGCCGCTTGTTGGACCCGCCGCCGGTGACCGCACCGGCGGCGGGTGCGGCAGGAGCGGTGGTCTCGGTCGTGGCGGTGGCGGTAGCGGTGGCCGCGGGCGTCGTCGTCGCTTGCGTCTTGGCGCCTGCTGCTGCGGCTGCGCCGGACGGATTGTCCTTGGCCTCGATCTCGGCGAGGACGTTGTCGATCTCGCTTCGGGTGCGGTAGGTGACGTCGTGCCGCAGCCGCAGCATCCGCAGCAGCTGGGCGATGTCGCCGCGGGCGCTGGGGTCGTCGCCGTCCTCGTCGAGGCCGGACCGTAACTCGACCAACAGCTGCAGCTGCTGCTGGGGGCTGAGTTCCTTTTCGGCCATCTGGTTGCCCAGCCGGGTGATGTAGCCGAACGGCACCGGCGGCTCTTCGGGCAGCGGGTCCGGCAGCGGCGCGGGCTTGCTACGGAGCTGATGCACCGCGGTGACCAACTGGATGCCGGCGTCGATGCTGGGTTCGCGGTAATCGATGATCTGCAACGCGGCAAGGGGATTCACCCGCATGCTATCGACGTCACCGATCCGCACGGGCAGGATCGGCCGGTTCAGCGCCTTGGCGTAGCGCAACTCGGACTGGCTGGGCTTGGACTGCAGCCAGTTGTTCGACAGCGCGACGATGAAGACGTCACAAGCGCGGATCTGCTCCAAAATCTTGTTCCACCAGGAGTCGCCGCCGCCGAGTTCCTGGTCGAACCACACCTGCTGCTGGCCGCGGCGCAGGGCGGTCGTCAGTGCGTCGACCGTCGTCCTGTCTTGGCTCGAGTAGCTGATGAACAGCGCCATCACAGTCTCCTAAAGCTGGACGCAGAGTGAACGGACGTGGCGAAAGCCTGCAGGCGCGAGCCCCTTTTTGCACATGCGTCGATACCGTATCAGTGTCGGGGCACCCGGGGATGCGCAAATTTTGGTTGTTGCCGGGTTCGGTCGGACGCCAACGCTCACCGGGCGTCGCCGTCGTGCACGTCGGCTTCTGCGGCCGACTGTAGTTCGGCATAGCGGCGCGCGAATTCGTCACCGGGAACCGGCCATTGCTCGCCGGTGGTTCCGCGCACGATCCAGTCGCCCTCGGCTGCGGTCGCCTCCCCCTCGAGCGTGGAGACGGTTTCGCCCGGGTAAGCCGGGCGAGCTTGTACGCGTCCCTTTCGCTGCCAGACCCCCGCGCCCGCGGGCTCGTAGGTGTCGCGAAAGATGTCGTCGCGGACGGACCAGGTTTTGCCGTCCTCGGTCACCGCCCAGTCGCCGGCGTCGGCGCGCATGGTGTGCCCGGAATCCGACGTCCAGGTCCACGGGGCGCTGCGTTGCTCGGCGGCCACCGTGCCGATCCTGGTGAACGACTGCCAGATCGGCCGCGACCGAAACCCCAGCTGGCGCAAGCTCCATAGGGTGGCGGCGAGGCTGCGGACCGCGGCGTTGAGCAGCTCCGGGTCGCTTTCCACCACGGACCAGTCGACCAGCTTGTCGTGGATCTTGCGCGAATCGTCGCGGGGCGTACCGTGTTTCCAGCCGTTGCGCCGGTAGTAGCGGCACCAGTCCTCGTGCTCGGCTCGGGCCATGCTCATCGAGGAGTGCTCGTCGAATCCCATCAGCGCGAGCTGTTCCAGGGGCGTCAGTCTCGACATCTCGCTGCCGGACAGTTGTTTGGGCGGCCTGCCCCAGGTATTCCACGTGTGACCCGCGATCTGCTCGACCATCCATAGGGCGTTGCGCACCTGGCGCCGGTTGGATCCGCGGTAGAACTCGCTGAGGTCGGCCCACGGCACCGATGCGGGCCCCCGTGTCCAACTCGGGTCGATGGTGGAGACGTAGCGCTCGTGGATAAGCCGCGCCGCGCGCTCCCACGCGTCCTGGACCTGACCTTCGCGGGTGTCGAGCACCAGCGAGTAGGACTGCATTCGGCCGACGACCTGGATCGAGTCGTCGTCGAGGCTGGTGTTGAGATCCGAGGCGTAGATGGGCATCTCGGGAAAGCGGGCGGCCAGCCGGGCGGCGGGTGTCGCGGCGTGGGCGTCGACGAATATCACCGCGCTCGTCGACGGGTCGGCGTCGGCGACCAGCTTAAGCAAGGTCGGGATCGTCGGCGCCTCGGCTACCGCGTCGATGTTCGGGCCCTCCGACATGAATCCGGCCTGCTGGCGGTGGAACTCGTGATCCCGCAGGTAGTCTTCGGCGTCCCTTTCGACCAACGTGAGCGCGGGCAGTGGCACCGCGTCGGGCGGGGTGTAGAAGTCGCGTTCCAGGGCGCGCTGGGTCAGATCCGCGCACAAGGCCAAGGTCAATTGCGAAGTGCCGCATACGAATACCCGATTCGTTCGGCTCGTCGTGAGGATGCTGTCGAGGAGCCTACGGGCGGTCACCTCGTATTTCCCGACCACGTCGGCCGCCCATCGGGTGTCCGATCCGCCGAATTGCTGGGCCCGCCACGCTTGGGCCAGCCACGGGTCGTCCATCCGCACGATGAGGGGTAGCCGCTGCTTGTGGGCGACCTCGGCGAGCCGTTTGCTGATCAGGTCCAGCCACAACAGGTTGACTGCCGGGTCTGGCGCCATCAGGTAGAGCCGAGAAAGGCGGCGCCACAAGCGAAGTGACACCAGGGTCTCGGGGGTGTTCAAGTCCACCAAGACCACCCGCGCGCCCTGTCGGCGAGCCCGTTGCGCACGGTCGTCGCTGGCGCCGGTGAGCAGGACCAGCGTGCTGCGCCGTTCCAACGTCCGTGCCACCCCGCTGACCATCGACTCGGTGTCGGCGTCGACCCCGACGATGGCGGTGACGGACTCGGCGATGTTGGCACGCAGCCGGTCGACTTGGGACCGGAAGGCGCCGACGACGACACCGCCCAGCCCGGTGAATATCGCCGACAGCGCCGCGATCCGCGCCAGTTCCAGGCCGACCGGTGTGGGGTTCGGGCAGGTTCGCCCGCCGACGGAGAAATCGCCCGTGCCGCCTTTGACCAAGCTGGCCGTCGCCATCATCGGCGTGAAAAACGCGGGGTGGTTCGCGTCGTGGCACCCCCAATACGCGCTGAGTCCCAGCACCGCCGTCATGGGGACGAGAGCTGCGATCAGGCTGAACGAAACACCGACCAACCGCCGGCTGTTGCCCGATCGGAAGGTCAGCACCGACGCCCATACCAGGACGACCACCACGATCATCAGCGTTGGCATGGATCCCGGCTTGCCGAACCAGCGCACCGCCGGCGGCAGCGCGTCCAGGATCGAGGGGCGCAGCGCGATGACGGCGAGATAAGCGATGAGCAACAGGCCGGCCGCGGTCACGGCCCAGCGCAATGCGGGCGGGGGCGGCTTCTTTTCACGCATCCGCCGACCTCCCTTTCTGGAATACCGGCTGCTCGGACGTCGAACAGTACACGCGAAAGGTCGGCCGAAGGCAAAGCATGAGCGGTGCGCGTCGCGGGTTAGCGGCCGGCGAAACGCGCGCGTCGCTATCCGACGAATCGGGACAGCCGCGCCGACAAATGCGGCACCAATCCGCCGTCGGCGTCCACCCGCTCCTCGACGTAGGCGAGGTCGCCGCCCTCGACGATGCCGTACAGGCGTTTGGCACCCCCGACCAGCACGCCTGAGCGGCTGCGGGCCAGGGCATCGGTGACCAGCTCCCACGAGGATTGGTTACGCGGACGTCCGTAGAACAATTCGATGTACCCGGAGGAGTGGGCCAGCAACAGCTCGATCGCCTGGGACTCGGTCGGGTCGTCGGGATCGCGGACGAATCGCCAAAAGCCTGTCTCACGCAGGCCGGGCTCCCGATAGCCGCCCGTCTCGTCGAGATTCCAGGAGCGGGCTTCCCAATTCAGGTAGTCGCCGCCGTCGTGGGAGACCACGATCTGCTGGCCGAACCGGTAGTCGCCGTCCGGTCCGCGGCCTTCGCCTTCGCCGCGCCACACCCCCACCAGGGGCAGTAACGCGAGCAGCGCATCGTTCAGGTCGGCGCCCTCGCGCAGGTTCGCGGTGTCGGCGGGCAGCGGCAGGTCGTCGAAACCCGGGATGTTGCGCGCCGCCGTCACCTTGGCGCGCTCTGCAGCGGCGGCCACGGCGCGGTCGCCAGCGCCCGCGGGCCCGGCCGGTGTGTCAGCGCTGTCCTCGGAACTCACGACTCGTCGGTGATGAGCCGGTACAGCGTGTACAGCGCAAACCACGAGATGATCACGACGGACACGACCAGCATGATCTCGAAGAAGAGCACCACGCCGACAAGTCTATTCGGCTTGCGCGGAGCGCACTCCGGGACATCCCGGTCTGGCGCACACGTCAGCCGATCTTAATGTCCACCTCGTGGATGCCCGCACCCGACGGGCTCACCACGGCGTCGCCGTTTCCAGCCTTGGACAAGGCCCGCAGGGTCCAGGATCCGGGCGCGGCGAAGAAGCGGAACTCGCCGGTGGCCGACGCGACGACCTCGGCCGTGAACTCACCGGACGAATCCAGCAGCCGGACGAAGGCACCCCCGACGGCTTGTCCATCGTGGTCCACGACGCGGCCCGTAACCACCGTCTCCTTTTCGAGGTCGACGCTGGCGGGCAACGTCAGTCCTTGCTTCGGTGCAGAGCACATATCAGCTTCCCAACTCGATCGGGGCGCCCACCAGGGAGCCGTATTCCGTCCAACTGCCGTCGTAGTTCTTGACACTCCGGTGCCCGAGTAATTCCCGCAGCACAAACCAGGTGTGCGAAGAACGTTCCCCGATCCGACAGTAGGCAATAGTTTCCTTGGTGCCATCCAAGCCGGCGTCGGTGTACAACTTGGCCAGTTCTTCGTCGGATCTGAAGGTGCCGTCGTCATTGGCGGCCTTGCTCCACGGCACGTTTATCGCTCCCGGAATGTGCCCGGGCCGCTGGCTTTGCTCCTGCGGCAGATGCGCGGGCGCCAGAATCTTGCCCGAGAATTCGTCGGGCGAGCGGACGTCCACAAGGTTCTTGGTGTTGATGGCCGCAATGACCTCGTCCCGGAACGCGCGGATCGAATTGTCTGGCGGGGCAGCGGAATACGAAGTCGGGGGCCGGCTGACGGCGTCCTTGGACAACGGGCGCCCGTCGAGTTCCCATTTCTTGCGGCCACCGTCGAGTAGCTTGACGCTCTGGTGTCCGTACAGCTTGAAGTACCAGTAGGCGTAGGCGGCGAACCAGTTGTTGTTGCCGCCGTAGAGGATCACGGTGTCGTCGTTGGCGATGCCGCGCTCGCTGAGCAGTTTGGAGAACTGCTGGGCGTCGACGAAGTCGCGCTTGATCGGGTCTTGCAAATCGGTGCGCCAGTCCAGCCGCACGGCACCGGCGATGTGTCCGTCGTCGTAGGCGCTGGTGTCCTCGTCGACTTCGACGAAGACGACGTTCGCGGCGTCAAGATTGCTCTCGGCCCAGTCAGCTGAGACCAGGACGTCGGAGCGTGCCATGGGAGATCCTTTCGATTGCTTGTGAGGTGGTGCGTTAAGCCGGGACGTGGCGGAAGCGGGCGACCAGCGGGTAGAGCTGGCAGCCCAGGCAGATCCCGAAAGCCGCATTCAAAAATGCTGCTACCAGTGCGAACGCGGCGGCAATGACGCCCAGCAAGGGTACTTGAAGGGCAAATCCGGCGGTGGCGGCGACCGCAAAGATGAATCCGACCAGCTGGGCGAACTTCAACGGTGGTACGGGTTCGCGTTCTGTGACCGGTCCCAGCCGGGGCGCGACCAGGCTCGCAAAGATTTTGCCATAGGGGTGGCGGCGCGGGCCGCCCAAGGCGCCGATCGCGAAGATCACGGCCTGCACGGCCAGGATTATCGCGGCCGCCGCCGGGCTCACCGCCGAGACGATCAGCGCGATCAGCAGCACTGCGGTGGTCACCCAGGCGGCGAACCGGGGGCCGCGGACGTCCACCCGATCGATGGCGGCGGTGGGGTTACTGGTTGACACGAATTACTCCTTGAATGCGCTGAACAAACTGCTGGAGGGGCATGCCACGGTCAGGGGGCCGGGCTGCTCGGAGTGCTACGCGAAAGTGGCGCGGCGACTCAGCAGATACAACAACAGCGACAACAACCGCCCGCGATACGGCACAGATCGACTGCGCGTCGCGTGGTGAGCGTGGGCTCCAGGCGGGTTGACACGCTGGCTAGCTTACCCAAACACACGGTGGTCAGGCCAATAGAGGCTCGAGCGCCGACCGTAGATCGACCGCCTTGGGAATGCCCGATGCCCGGTAGCGCTGCCGTCCGTCGACATCGAAGATCAGCGTCGTAGGCAGTGACAGCACCGAAAAGCGTCGGGCGGCGGCCGGATTGGCGTCGATGTCGATCTCGACATGGGCCACCGCGCCCATGTCTCCGCAGACCTGATCGACCACCCGGCGCACCCGGTCGCAGGGTCCGCACCACGGTGCGCTGAAATGCACGATGGTCGGCCCGGAGGTCGACAAGCCCAAGTCGGTGGCATCCGCGCCGGCGCTGTCCCCGGCCTCCGCGGCAACCTCTCGCACGCTTCCCGACCGCCTGGTCAGCAACCAGCCGACGGCGGCCGCCAGCGCAAACGCCGCCACGATCGCGACGAGCACAGTAGTCATGTGCGCCACTCTCCCCCGCAAGCGGGAGGTGCCCCCACTTCATCGGATCTATTTGTATCGTCGCCGGCGCGTGTCATGACTGTTTGAACTCCTCGAGGGTGATAGTTACTCCCGTCGCGATGCCTTCGATGATGACGTCCGACCCGCGCGCGCCCACGGTGTGCGGCGCCAGCCCGAACGGCAGCCGCTGATTGGGCAGCCGGGCGCTGAACGCGTGCAGCACCGCGTCGCGCTTGTCATCCGGGACGGTTTGGTTGGCTGTGTCGGGCCCGGTGAGGACACCGGTCGGGGTGAACACCAGCGTCTCCGGGTCCTCTGGTGCGATGGAAAGGTCCACCGAGATGCTGACCCGGCGGTCGAAACCGGCCACGTGCGGCGTGCCGCTGAACACCAGGCCGTGGCTGTCGGAGATGCCCGACGCGGTCACGCCGCCGGTGGCGGTGTTCGTCTCCTTGGCCGGGGCCTCGACCATCAGGTCGGTGATCCCTATATACCGAGCCAGGTGCGTCGAGTCGATGATGATGCGGCTCTCCAGCTTGCCCACCGGCAGCCTGGCGTCGGGCCTGATCAGCCAGGATGCATACGTAAGGTCGACGGAGTACATCGTGGCTTCCAGGGTTGCCTTGCCCACCATCGTGTGGTCGACGGCGTTGGCCTTGATCTCTACCTGGTTGTAGTGGCCGCGCATCGCCTGCGGAAGGAAGGGGAAGGCAACGATGGCCACGAAGGGGTCCGACCCCAGATCCGCCACCTTGCGCACGGTGGACGACAGCCGGTATTCGGCGTAAATGCTGGCTCCGTAGTCGACGCCGACGGCGCCGATGACGATCACCGCGACGGTGGCAACCGCTGCGATCATGCTGATCAGCACTTTGCGCATCCGCATATTGTGGCCTGTCTGTCCACCCGCGTGGCCGGAGGCGGGCTGGCCACGCCGCAGACGCTGCGGGAGCGCTTCGTCACACTCCGCGCGGAAGCGGCTTATCGCCAGGCCAAACACCAGGTCGCACGTTATCGTTAGATGACCTGGCCACTAACGCCATATTTCCTGACGAAATGGGAGTGCCTGTCCCCACGAGTTGGAGGGGCTTGTTGGAGCTGTTACTGCTGACCTCGGAGCTGCATCCCGACCCGGTCCTGCCATCGTTGTCGCTGCTTCCGCACACCGTGCGTACGGCGCCGGCCGAGCCCGCCTCGTTGCTGGAGGCCGGAACCGCCGACGCAGTCCTGGTTGACGCGCGCACCGACCTGTCGTCGGCTCGCGGGTTGTGCCGCCTGCTGAGCACGGCGGGCCGGTCCGTCCCGGTCGTCGCGATCGTCAGCGAGGGCGGGCTGGTGGCGATCAGCGCCGACTGGGGATTGGACGAAATCCTGCTGCCCAGCACCGGGCCCGCGGAGATCGACGCCAGGATCCGGCTGGTCGTCGGCCGCCGCGGCGGCCTGGCCGACCAGGAGAGCGCGGGCAAGGTCAGCCTCGGCGAGCTGGTGATCGACGAGGGCACCTACACGGCGCGGCTGCGGGGTCGCCCGCTTGACCTCACCTACAAGGAATTCGAGCTGCTGAAGTATCTCGCCCAGCACGCCGGCCGGGTCTTCACCCGGGCCCAACTGCTGCACGAGGTGTGGGGGTATGACTTCTTCGGCGGAACGCGCACGGTCGATGTGCACGTACGGCGGCTGCGGGCGAAGCTCGGCCCGGAGTACGAAGCGTTGATCGGCACGGTGCGCAATGTCGGTTACAAAGCCGTCCGGCCTGCGCGCGGACGGGCACCGATCCCCGCGTCGGACAACGACGATGCCGAGTCCGACTCAGAGAGCCTGCAAGACCCCTTGGTCGACCCGTTGCACACTCAGTGACCTCGCCCGACTGGCGCGGCGCGCTGGGCGCCGACGAACAGCGGGCAGTGCGCGAACTCATTACGGCCGCAACCGAATTCGATGGGGTAGCACCCGTCGGCGAACAGGTGCTGCGAGAGCTCGGTCACGAACGCACCGATCATCTGCTGGTTACCTCCGCCGACAATGCCGTGCTCGGCTACCTCAATCTCACCCGGCCGCGTGACGAGGAGGCGGGGATGGCTGAGCTCGTGGTGCATCCGCATGCGCGACGGCGCGGGGTCGGGGCGGCGATGGCGCGCGCGGCGCTGGCCAGGACGTCCGGGCGCAACCGATTCTGGGCGCATGGCACCTTGCCGCCGGCTCAGGCGACGGCGTCCGCACTGGGCCTGGTCACGGTACGTGAGCTCGTCCAGATGCGACGGTCGCTGCGCGATGTGCCCGACGCCGGCAACCCCGGGCCCGGAGTGCTGATCCGGACCTACGCGGGCACCGACGACGACGCCGAACTGTTGCGGGTCAACAACGCCGCATTCGTCGGTCACCCCGAGCAGGGCGGGTGGACCGAGGCCGACCTGGCCGAGCGGCGCAGCGAACCGTGGTTCGACCCGGCGGGGCTGTTCCTGGCGTTCGGCGACGCGGCCAGCGACCAGCCCGGCAAACTGCTGGGCTTCCATTGGACCAAGGTGCACCTCGATCAGCCGGCTCTCGGCGAGGTCTACGTCGTCGGCGTCGATCCGTCGATGCAGGGCCGTGGCCTGGGCAAAGCGTTGACGGCCGTCGGTGTCGAATCGTTGGCCCGGCGGCTGGCCGACACGACAGCAGGCGGCGCCGAACCGAGGGTGCTGCTGTACGTGGAGTCGGACAACGTCGCCGCGGTCCGCACCTACCAGCGACTCGGCTTCGCGACCTACAGCGTCGACACCGCCTATGCTGCGGCCGCGCCCACCGGTTGAGGAGAAGACGCAGGCAGCAGTGCACGCGAGTCCCGATTATTCACCGCACATTCACCGGCTAGGCACTCTTGTCGGCCGCGATCAACGCATAGTTTCGCGGTGACTCGGCAACGCCGCACGGGCGATGGTCGGCGGCGGCCACAGTGGTCGAGGATTCGTCAGAAAGCGAGATAGGTGAAGCTCGGCAGGGTGGGCAGGACGCTCGCGGCGGGGGTGTCGGCGACGGTGCTCGTCAGCGGCGGGCTAACCGCCTGCGGTAGCGACGACAATCGGCACGGCGCCTCGGCGGCAATCATGTCGGGGGCGGCCGGCACGGTGGCCTGCACCGGCAAAAACCATTTGTCGTCGGAAGGGTCCACCGCCCAGCAGAACGCCATGGCCCTGTTCAGCCACGTGTGGGCCCAGTACTGCCCGGGGAAAGCGCTTTCGTACAACCCGACCGGGTCGGGCGCCGGCCGCGAGCAATTCATCGCCGGTCATGTCGACTTCGCCGGATCGGATTCGCCGCTGACCGCGGATCAGATCGGGCCGGCCGCCAGACGCTGCAATGGGCAGCCTGCCTGGGACCTGCCGCTGGTGTTCGGGTCGATCGCGTTGGTCTACAACCTGCCGGGTCTGCGGACGCTCACACTCAGCGGTAACGCCCTGGCCAAGATCTTCACCGGCCGGATCGCGTCGTGGAACGATCCGATTCTGGTGGCGCTCAACCCGGGCCTGGCCCTGCCCGACACCGCGGTCATGCCGATCTACCGGGTCGACTCGTCGGGCACCACCGACAACGTGCAGAAGTTCCTGACGGTCGCGGCGCCGGAGAGCTGGACCAAAGGCGTCGGGACCGAATTTCAGGGTGGCGTCGGCGAAGGCGCGGCGAAGTCGGCGGGCGTCGTCCAGGCCGTGCGGTCCGTTCGCGGCGCCATCGGCTATGTCGAGAAGGGCCTGGCCGACCAGGCGGGCATTCCGTACGCCCAGCTCGACACCGGCAACGGAGTGGTACCGCTGACCAACGAGACCGCCGCCAAGGCGGTCGACTTGGCCGCTTTCGTGGTCAGCGGCAACGACTTGGTGCTGGACATGAACTCGATGCACGCCGCACAGCAGCCCGGGATTTACCCGTTGATGCTGGCCACTTACGAGATCGTCTGCTCGAAGGGCTACGACCTGCAGACCGCCCAGGCCATCAAGTCGTTTCTGACGCTGGCCGCCAACAACGGGCAGAGCGGTCTCTCATCGGACGGCTACGTGCCATTGCCGGATAAGGTCAAAGGGCGACTGATCACCGCCATCAACGCGATGCAGTAGACCCTCGGGTTCCAGGAGCAATAGCAGAACCAGCCGTGACGGGATCACAGTGACAACGCCAAACCCAGCCCACTCAGGATCGGGCGCGGTCGTCTCCGCGCCATCCGCCGAGTCGGCGGTGACGCGCAGCACGTCATGGGACGATGCGGGGTCCCACTGGGGCGACGGGATCGTCCGCCGGATGGCCGAGGCCTCGGGTGCCCTGATCGTCGTGCTCGTCGTCGCGATCGGCGGATTCCTGCTGATTCGCGCGATTCCGGCGTTGCGGCACAACCGGGAGAACTTCTTCACCTACGGCGGTAAGTGGATCACCACCGACCCGTCGTCGATGCACTTCGGGATCTCCGACCTGTTGCAGGTGACGGTGTGCGTATCCCTGTTCGCCTTGATCCTGGCGATGCCCGTTGCGTTGGGCGTCGCCATCTTTCTCACCCAGTACGCGCCGCGCCGGCTCGCCGCGCCGTTGGCATACACCGTCGACCTGCTGGCCGCCGTGCCCTCGATCATCTACGGGATCTGGGGCCTGCATGTGCTGGCACCGCAATTGCGACCCGTGGCGGTCTGGCTGAACCACTGGATGGGCTGGTGCTTTCTGTTCGCCACCGGCAACGCGTCGGTGGCCGGCGGCGGCACAATCTTCACCGGCGGAGTCGTTTTGGCGGTGATGATCCTGCCGATCATCGCCGCGGTCGCCCGCGAAGTGTTCGTCAAGACCCCCCACGACGAGATCGAGGCCGCGCTCGCACTCGGCGCGACTCGCTGGGAGGTGGTCAAGACCACGGTGCTGCCGTTCGGGCGGTCGGGCTACTTCAGCGGTGCGGTGCTCGGTCTGGGACGTGCGCTGGGCGAGACAGTGGCCTTGCTGCTCATCCTTCGTGGCACCCAAACACCGTTCGGCTGGTCACTATTCGACGGTGGTTCGACCTTTGCGACCAAGATCGCCTCTGCTGCATGGGAATTCAACAACGAATACAAGGCCGGCGCGTACATAGCCGCGGGCCTGGTGCTCTTCGCCCTGACGTTTGCGGCCGACGCCGTGGCCCGGGCGGCCGTGGCCCGAACACCGCGAGGCGCTCGATGACCACTATCTTCGACCGGCCACTCAAGGCCAGGAAGCTGTCCACGCTCAGCCCGCGTCGACGCGTGGCGAATAATGTTGCGACGGTCCTTGTTTCGCTGTCGCTGCTGATCGCCTTGGCGCCGTTGCTCTGGGTGTTGTGCTCGGTCGCCGTCAGGGGCTTCCGGGCGATCGCGACCTCGGCGTGGTGGACGCATTCGCAAGCGGGGATGACGGCCTTCGTGAGCGGCGGTGGTGCCTACCACGCGATCCTCGGCACGCTGCTGCAGGGCGTGGTGTGCGCCGCGATCTCCGTGCCGATCGGCCTGCTGATCGCGGTGTACCTGGTCGAGTACGGCGGCGGAAGCCCGCTGGCCAGGCTGACGTCGTTCATGGTGGACATCCTCAGTGGTGTGCCTGCGATCGTGGCGGCGCTGTTCATCTACGCACTGTTCGTGGCGACCCTCGGCTTTCCCCGTTCGCAGCTTGCCGCGTCGCTGGCGCTGGTGTTGCTGATGCTGCCGGTCATCGTGCGGGCCACCGAAGAGATGTTGCGGATCGTTCCGGCGGATCTGCGCGAAGCCAGCTACGCCCTGGGCGTGCCGAAGTGGAAAACCATTGCCAGAGTGGTGATTCCGACCGGATTGTCGGGCATAGTCACGGGGATCCTGTTGGCGGTGGCCAGGGTGCTGGGCGAGACGGCGCCGCTGCTGATCCTGGTCGGCTATTCCCAGGCGATCAATCTGAATATTTTCCGCGGGTTCATGGGGACGCTGCCGGGAATGATGTACGACCAGACGTCGGCCGGTGCCGGCGTCAATCCGGTTCCCACCGAGCGATTATGGGGCGCAGCGCTCACACTGATAGCGATCATTGCCGTCATCAATATCGGGGCCAGGGTGGTCTCGATGTTTTTTGCCCCGAAGAGTCCATAGGCAAGGAATACCAGTGGCCAAGCGCTTAGACATGAAAGACGTCAACATCTACTACGGACCGTTTCACGCCGTCGCCGATGTGACTCTGTCGATTCTGCCCCGCAGCGTCACCGCGTTCATCGGCGCGTCCGGGTGCGGTAAGACGACGGTGTTGCGCACCTTGAACCGGATGCACGAGGTCATTGCGGGCGCCCGGGTCGATGGCACCGTGCTGCTCGACGACGAGAACATCTACGGTCCCGGCGTCGATCCCGTCGGCGTGCGTCGCGCCATCGGCATGGTGTTTCAGCGGCCGAACCCGTTCCCCGCCATGTCCATTCGCGATAACGTGGTGGCCGGCCTGAAGCTGCAGGGTGTGCGAAACCGCAAACTGCTCGACGATACCGTCGAATACTCACTGCGCGGGGCGAACCTGTGGGACGAGGTCAAGGACCGTCTGACCAAGCCCGGCGGTGGTTTGTCGGGCGGGCAGCAGCAGCGGTTGTGCATCGCGCGGGCGATCGCCGTGCAGCCCGACGTGTTGCTGATGGACGAGCCGTGCTCGGCGCTGGACCCGATTTCGACGATGGCGATCGAGGAACTGATCGGCGAGTTGAAGCAGGATTACACGATCGTCATCGTCACCCACAACATGCAGCAGGCCGCCCGGGTCAGCGATTACACCGCGTTCTTCAACCTGGAAGCGGCGGGCAAGCCCGGCCGGCTCGTCGAGATCGATGACACCGAGAAGATCTTCTCCAACCCCGCCGAGAAGGCCACCGAGGACTACATCTCGGGCCGCTTCGGCTAGTGGCCGACGTCGCTCAATAGGAGGGCTGTGATGCCTCGTCCTCGGGAAACCTGCCGGTCGCCTGGAAGATGACGCGCCGCGCCACTTCGACGGCGTGGTCGGCGAAGCGCTCGTAGAACCTCCCCAACAGCGTGACGTCGACCGCCGCCGCCACGCCATGCCGCCATTCCCGGTCCATCAGCACTGAGAACAGGTGCCGATGCAGGTCGTCCATGGCGTCGTCTTCTTCGCGGATCCGCGCGGCCTTCTCGGGGTCGCGGGACAGCAACACCTCTTGCGCGCTGTTGCCCAATTCGACTGCCACTCTACCCATCTCGGCGAAATATCCGTTGACTTCCTCGGGCAGCGCGTGCTGCGGGTGACGGCGCCGGGCGATCTTGGCGACATGCAGGGCCAGTGCACCCATCCGGTCGATGTCGGCGACCATCTGGATGGCGCTCACGATGGACCGCAGGTCACCGGCGACCGGCGCCTGCAAGGCCAGCAGTACGAACGCACTCTCCTCGGCGCGGGTGCTCAAGGCGGCGATCTCCGCGTGACCGGAGATCACCTGCTCGGCCAGCACAAGGTCGGCCTGCAGCAGTGCTTGGGTGGCGCGTTCCATCGCAACACCGGCTAACCCGCACATCTCGCCAAGCTTCTCGGACAGATCCGCGAGCTGCTCATGGTAGGCGGTCCGCATGCCGCCAGCCTACTTCTCGGTGCGGGAAAAGTGTGGCCGACTGGAATGAAACATGCTTATTCGCAGGTGGTATCGGCCGCGTTGGTCACCGTCAGGTCCTCGGGCAGTTTGGGCGACGCGTTGCCCGGGTTGCGGTCTATCTGGACGTTGACCGACGAGCCGGTGGGCGGGGGAGCGCTGACCGATTTGAAGTCGGGGCCCAGTACGACCTGGACGACTTGCCCGTAACCCGAGACGCGTTCGAGTTTCGGACTGGCGAACGTCGAGGCCACCGTCGCGGCCGCCTGCTCGTTGCCGGCTGAGAAGAGCACCGTGGTGGCATTCACCTGACTGGAGTAGTCATCCGGGGACATCACGTTGAAGCCGTTCTGCTTGAGCTGACCGGTCACCGTCGTGGCAAGACCGCTCTGGCTGGTCGCGTTGGAGACGCGCACGGTGATGTCCTCGGGTGACGCGGTGGTCACCTGCTGGTGCTGAGCCTCGGGAGCGGCGCTGGGCGGTGCTGACTTCTTGGTGGTGGGCGTGCCGGATCGGGGAGTGTCCAAGGCCTGCGCGTTGTGGTCGTTTTCCATCGGCAGCGGATCGTCGTTGATAATGGCGTCGAACAGGGCGCGCATGTCGGACGTCCGCGGCGGCTCGTCGCCGTTCTGGTCGGTCACGCCGGTCGGCACGGTCACAAAGGTGAAGTGCCCGGCCGCCGTGCCTTGCAGCGACCGGCCGAGCTCGACCAGATCCTTGGTCTTGACGTTGTCGACGTAGGTGTTGCCGGCGATGATGTTGACGACGTTGTTGAGCTTGCCGAGGTCGGTCAGGGTGTCATCGGAGATGAGCGAACGCAGCAGCGACGACAGGAACAACTGCTGGCGTTTGATGCGGCCGTAGTCACCGTTGTTCTCCGTGGACACCTGCCGGGCCCGGACGTAGTTCAGCGCCGTCGTTCCGTCGACGACCTGGCGACCCGAACGGGACAGGACCGTACCGAGCTCGTAGTCGTGCAGCGGCGTCCTGCTGCACACCTCGACGCCGCCGAGCGCGTCGACCACCTTCGCGAAGCCGGAGAAATCGACGGCGACGAAGCGGTTGATGCTCAATCCGGAGAGCTTCTGGATTTCCTTCACCAGGCATTTCGGACCGCCAAAGGCGTACGCCGAGTTCAATTTGGTCTCGGTGTAGACCATCTTGGAACCCCACGTCTTCGTCTTCTCGTCGTAGGGGGGTCCGTACTTCCCGGTGGTTGGGTTCCACGCTTCGCATTGCATGGGGGTGATCGCCAGGTCGCGCGGGAAGGACACGGCGACCACCCGTTTGCGGTTCGCCGGGATGTTCACCAGCATCACGGTGTCCGACCGCGCACCGTCGGCGTCGTCGGTATCGCCGGCACCCATGTTGGCGTTGTCCCCGGCGCGCGAGTCGACGCCGACGATCAAGAAGTCTTCGTCTCCGTACTGCCCGTTGGGGTCGCGGATGTCGCTCGAGTTTGGATCCAGCGCGCTGATGACGTTGAGCCGTGCGTTCTTTGACGAACTCCACTGCCAAGCGCCGCCGGTGAATACCAGGGCCAGCACCGCGGTTGCCGCTGCCAGCGAGCGACCGGCCAGCAGCACCGGCCGCCGGCAAGACCTGCGGTCCGTCGCCGCGTCCGGCAGGGGTTGCTTCATGCGGATTCGCCGCGACTTCTCAAGTCGCGAACCGGCTTTCGGGTCGGTGTCTTGATCCGGTTCGGGCTCGTCGACGCCCGGGTAGTTGGTGGTCTCCAGGACGGGCAGCTCCGAGAAGACTTCCAGCGAGTACGCGGGGGTCTCGATGACCTGGGCGTCTTGCAGTTCGAGGGGTGGGGGCGGGGCGGGCTCGGGGTCCCGATCCAGATGATGATGCGTGCGTTGCGCACCGGTTTGCGCGCCGACCTTGGCGATCAGATCGGCGACGCTGAGTCCGCCGCTGGCATGAGACCCCGCCCGTTCGGTGTCGCGTGCCGGATGCCCGACGGGCTCGGCGGCGGGCGGTTCCGGGTCTTCCGGGTACGTCTGGGCAGGCGGCTCCGGCTGCCACCGGTGCAGGTTGTCGTCGAAGGCTGGTTCAAACCGCTCCCACGGCGCCGCGCTCTGCGTCGACGCGGTCAGGGGGTCCGAAGCGGTGCGCGACGCGCGCTGACGGCCGGAAGTGGCGTCAGTGTCGCGCTCCCTCATGTCCTACGCCTCCGAAGCTCAATTGCGGACGTCGGTTGTCTCGGCATCGCGTCGCGGCGGCGCTGCCGCTAGCAGGTGGTGCGACCCGCGCTCCCTGGGTGTGCGCGTTGTCAGTAGCCCTCGTGCAGCGGGATAGACCGAACCGCCACCTGAGCGCAATCCAGCAAGGTCCACATCGTACTGACTAATCGGCGTGGACGCGATTTCGAAGTGGGGCTCAGCCGCCCGAGTGCATGACGTCGGCTCCGGCCGGAACCGTGCAGTCGTCGGGGTCGGTCAGCCAGCCGTCCGGGAGCGCCACCCGCGCGGGCGAACCCTGCCGGCCGCGCGGACCGGTCGCCGCGTCCGGGAACGGGATGCTGCCGTCCAGTTCGCGCAACAGGCAGTCGAGTTCGCCGAGCGTCTTGACCAGCGCCAGGGCCCGGCGCAGCTCCGAGCCGGCGGGAAAGCCGTGCAGGTACCACGCGACATGCTTACGAATATCGCGCATGCCTTTGTCCTCGCCGAAATGCGCGGCAAGCAGCTCGCCGTGCCGGCGGATGATGTCGGCGACCTCGCCGAGGTTCGGCGGGTCCGGCGGCGGGCTTCCGGTGAAGGCGGCCGACAGCTCGGCGAACAGCCACGGCCGGCCCAGGCAGCCCCGGCCAATGACGACGCCGTCGCAGCCGGTGGTGGCCATCATGGTCAGCGCGTCGTTGGCCTCATAGATGTCGCCGTTGCCGAGTACGGGAATGGTTCGCACCTGCTGTTTGAGCCGCGCGATCTGTTCCCAATCGGCGGTGCCGGAGTAGCGCTGGGCCGCGGTCCTGGCGTGCAGGGCGACCGCCGCCGCGCCTTCGGATTCGGCGATGCGGCCGGCGTCGAGGTGGGTGTGGTGGTCGTCGTCGATACCGACGCGGAATTTGACGGTCACCGGAATGTCGGTGCCGCCAGTGCCGCGCACGGCCGCGGCGACGATCTGGCCGAAAAGCCGCCGCTTGAACGGCAGCGCCGCGCCACCGCCGCGCTTGGTGACCTTGGGCACCGGGCAACCGAAGTTCATGTCGATGTGGTCGGCCAGGCCCTCGTCCGCGATCATCCTGGCGGCCGCGTACGTGGTGGCCGGGTCGATGGTGTAGAGCTGCAGCGAGCGCGGCGTCTCCTGCGGGGAGAACGTCGTCATGTGCATGGTGACGGGGTGGCGCTCGACGAGTGCGCGCGCCGTCACCATCTCGCAGACGTAGAGCCCGCTGACCGTGCCGACCTTCGACTGTTCCAGTTCGCGACACAGGGTCCGGAACGCGACGTTGGTCACGCCGGCCATCGGTGCCAGCACCACCGGGCTGGCGAGCGCGATGGGTCCGATGCGCACCGCCGGGTTACCGCCCGCTCATGGTCAGCGTGCCGGCGGTTCGGTGGAGTTCGACGGCGGTGACCTTCTTGCCGGTGCGGGCCTCGCGGTCGAGCTGGCGCTGCTTGGAGACCTCGAACTTGTCGCAGGCCTGCTCGAGTTCCTCGATCAGCAGCGCGAGGTCGTCGCGCATCGCGGCGGCCTCGCCGGTGAAGTCCTCGCGCTCAAAGATGCGCCATTTCTTCAGCACCGGCATGACCACGTCGTCGAGGTGGATGCGAGGGTCGTACACGCCGCCGACGGCGATGAAGACGGCCTTGCGCCGGAAGTCCGGCACTTGGTAACCGGGCATCTGGAAGTTGCGCAGCACCTTGTGCAGCGACCTCATCGCCTGGTCGGGTGAGATCTCGAACCCGGCCTCGCTCACGTCGCGGTAGAAGATCATGTGCAGGTTCTCGTCGGCCGAGATCTTGCCCAGCAACTGATCAGCGACGGCTTCGTTGCACGCCTTGCCCGTATTGCGGTGCGAGATCCGGGTCGCCAGCTCCTGGAACGTCACGTAGATGACGGAATCGAACAGGCTCTCGGCGAACAGGTCGGCCCGCACCTGGTGGTTCTGGCCCGGGCTGAAGCCGCGGTTGACCACCTCGATACGCAGCTTCTCCAGCTCGACCGGGTCGACCGCGCGGGTCACCACCAGGTAGTCGCGCAGCGCGATGCCGTGCCGGTTCTCCTCGGCGGTCCACCGGTTGACCCAGGTACCCCACGCGCCGTCCAGGCCGAAGTTCATCGCGATCTCGCGGTGATAGGAGGGCAGATTGTCCTCGGTCATCAGGTTCTGGACCATCGCCACCTGGGCGAGATCGGAGAGTTTGCTCTGCTCGGGATCCCAGTCCTGGCCGCCGAGCGCGTAGAAGTTCTTGCCGTCGGACCACGGAATGTAGTCGTGCGGGTTCCAGGGCTTGTGCATACTCAGGTGTCGGTTGAGGTACTTCTCCACCACCGGTTCAAGGTCGTGCAGCAGCTGTAGGTCGGTCAGCGTGCCGGACATGACAACCCCCAGTTATCTGTGTCTATTGGTAGCAGTCAATATATCTGTGTACCCCAGTAGCAGCAAGTTTCCACCCGGCACGGCGCGATAACTAATCGGACTCGGCCTCGGTGGCCGGCACATACGGCGCGGCCGTGGTGAACAGCATGTTGACGCAGTAATCGATGAACTGCGTGCGGGTCGCCCCGAGCTGCCGGTTCAGATACGCGGTGAACAAACTGGACAAGCCGCCGACCAGGCTGGTGGCGATCATCTTCTGCAGCACGGGATCGCCGATCCGGGACAGCTTGCGCTGCAGCAGGTCGATGAAGGTCGGCATCCACGCCGCGCCCGACTGCGTCAGGACCGGCTCGACCGCCGGCGCGAGCAGCAGCACGCGGCCGCGCACGGGGTCGTCGACCATCAGCTCGACGAACTGCTCGACGGCTTCGCGGGGGGTGTCGGCCGACGTCAGCGTTTCCATCGCGCGCGTGCAGACGTGGTCGTAGACCGCGCGCACGAATTCGTCACGATCGGAGAAGCTCTCGTAGAAGTAGCGTTCGGTCAGCGCGGCCTTGCGGCAGACGGCACGGACGGTCAACGCGGGCCCCTTCTCGGCGCCCAGCAGCTGTACACCCGCGGCGATCAGATTGTCGCGGCGCAGGGCGTAGCGACTCTCCAGCGGGACACCGGACCAACGGCCCCGTCGTTGACCGGACGGCACATCGCTCCTAAGCTTGGAAATGACAACGCACGTAGTCAGAATCAGCGTATCGACCGGGGGGTACGACCGTGACCCAACATACGTCCGCAGTCTGCCCGCTGACCAGCGCCGGAGCCAGTAGCGACGCAGCTACCACCGCGCAGGCGGCGGGTGCGGCCGGGGCCGAGGAACTCGCCAGCGGTTGTCCGGTGTCGCCGCTGGGCTACGACGCCCCGCCGAAACCGCTCGGGCCGGAGTCGCTGACGTGGCGTTACTTCGGGGACTGGCGCGGCATGTTGCAGGGCCCGTGGGCGGGCTCCATGCAGAACATGCACCCGCAACTGGGTGCCGCCGTCGCCGACCACTCGACCTTCTTCCGGGAGCGCTGGCCGCGCCTGCTGCGCTCGTTGTATCCGATCGGCGGTGTCGTGTTCGACGGGGACCGCGCCCCCACCACCGGCGCTGAGGTGCGTGACTATCACGTGGACATCAAGGGGGTAGACGAACAAGGCCGCCGCTACCACGCACTGAACCCCGACGTCTTCTATTGGGCGCACGCCACCTTTTTTGTCGGCACCATTATCGTCGCGGAACGCTTTTGCGGCGGCCTGACCGAGGCGCAGAAGCGCCAGCTGTTCGACGAGCACATCGATTGGTATCGCATGTACGGCATGAGCATGCGGCCGGTGCCGGCCTCCTGGGAGGACTTTCAGGTCTACTGGGACCAAATGTGCCGCAACGTATTAGAAGACAATTGGGCCGCACGCGCTGTCCTCGATCTGACCGAACTGCCCAAACCGCCCTACGCGCGGTGGCTGCCGGATTGGATGTGGGCGGCGCAGCGCAGGCTGCTGGCCCCCTTCTTCGTCTGGTTCACCGTCGGTCTCTACGACCAGCCGGTGCGTGACCTGATGGGCTACCAGTGGTCGCGGCGCGACGAATGGCTGCACCGTCGGTTCGGCGACGCCGTACGACTCGTATTCGCTTGTGTGCCAACCCGATTCCGCAAGCATCCGCGGGCGAGGGCCGGCCTGGACCGCGTCGCCGGACGCATCCCGGCCGATGCGCCGCTGGTGCACACCCCCGCGCGGAACCTGCCGCCCCTCGACGAGCGCGACAACCCGATGCACTACTGCCCCGAGGTCTGATCGCGCGGTGGCCGCCGCGAAGGCGGGTTTGCTAACTGTGGGAGTGATCGTGCGCTTCCTCGAGGCCGGATTCGTGCACGTGCTGATGGACGTGCTCGGTTCCGTCTTGGTGGGTGTGGGCGTGCTCGTGCGTGAGGTGGTCGTGATCGTGCCTAGTGTGAGCGTGAGCGTGCGCGACCTCGCCATGCTGGTGTTCGTGCGCGTGTGGCCCAGCGTGAGTGTGTGGCTCTGTCATGATCAACTCCAATCCGAATACATTGTCAGCGTAGTTATTTCACGTGTGACTCGGCCTGCTCGTCCGCCGGGCCGAGGATGATGCGGCGACTGCCTTCAAACCACCCTCGTCGCGGTGATGCCCGGGCACCCCCGGGCCAGCGTGCTCGGCATTGAAGACAGCGTCGATGACGAGCTGGCGGACGTGGTCGTTCTCCAGGCTGTAGAAGATGGTGGTTCCGTCCCGGCGGGTGCGTACCAGGCGCGCCATCCGCAGCTTCGCCAGATGTTGGGAAACCGACGGTGCTGGCTTGCCCACGTGCTCTGCAAGTTCGTTGACCGACATCTCGCGGCGTGCCAGCGACCACAACACCTGCACGCGGGTGGCGTCTGCCAGCATCCGGAAGACTTCAACAACCAGACTGACCTGGTCGTCGGGCAGTCGGCCATCGGCATTATCTGCGTGCATACGCAGATAATAGTCCAAACGTCACCCGGCCGGAATCGCCGTCGACTTGCGCTCCGCGCCATTGCGCTCGTTCCAAGCCGGTAGACCTCCGACGCGGCGTCTTCGGGCTGAAAGCGCATCGGCATGGTCAGGGACGCGCCCCCCGCTAAGAGCGCAGCAATTCGTCCCTCGCGCGGCCGGTGAGCAACTCGTCGAAGGCGGTGCGCGCCGGCTCGTAGAGATTGTGAAAAGTCGCGCGGGCGGAGTCCCGATCGAACTCGGGAATGGACGCGGACGGCGTCCAAAAGCTGTCGATGTCGACGAGGAAGAACGGTCCGGGGTCGACCGGCAGGGTGCGGCGCAAGTGGTAGTTGGGATCAAGTGCCTGACCGAGTCCCGGCCCGTACCGCACGATCAACGACTTGCCCGGCTGCGCCTCGCGGAAGACCGCGGCGCCCTGCCACTCCGTCAGGCTCAAACCGCCGGGCGCGATGCGATGCGGCCCGAGCAGCGGCTCGGCGATCCAGTTGGCCCACTCGATGCGACCGTCCTCGCCCGTGGGCACCCGGATTTCCAGGACGTAGCGCAGGCCGATGCGTTCCACCCCGACGATCGAGGAAATCTCGGCTCGGGCGTCCACGACGTGCATCGCCGCGTCCGCCAGGGCCTCGAAACTGGTGTATGCGGTCGTTTCGACGATGACCGCCTGGGTCCTAATCGAGGCGGCAATCGTGTTATCCCGGTTGACGAACCGGACGAAGCGTTCGGCCGTGGGCGACGGGCTGCCGCCGGGACCCCACGCGGCCTCTTGGGCCTGGCGTTCGATCGGCAGGTGATCGGCGAGGCGGTGCTTGAGTTCGGTGTGCGATGCCTCGTCGAGAGAATCCGTTGCCGGGTGGCGAATCTCCATCGTCACCAGGGCTATGGGGGCCGACGGCTCCGGCGCATCGACAGTCACCCCGCGAAGCATAGCCAAGCTGTCTTGCCGCTAAACCCGTGTCGAGTAGTGCGACCGGGCCGGCGTCGCCCGAGGTAATACATTGCTTTGGTGCCCCCACTAGGACTCGAACCTAGGACCTGCGGATTAAAAGTCCGTAGCTCTACCAACTGAGCTATAGGGGCCGCGGTGATCCAGGATACTGGGTGAGAAACGCACCCCGACCGCCCCTCGTTTGAGGATTAGGCCTGCGGTGACCTAAGCTGGCGTGGCTCCCAACGGTAGTTGGACTTTGGCCCCCATCGTCTAGTGGCCTAGGACGCCGCCCTTTCACGGCGGTAGCACGGGTTCGAATCCCGTTGGGGGTACGCATCGCGCTACGCGCGGAGCAGAGTGGTAGAGCAAGGCCCTGTGGCGCAGTTGGTTAGCGCGCCGCCCTGTCACGGCGGAGGTCGCGGGTTCGAGTCCCGTCAGGGTCGCCAACACGGCGAGGCACACGCTGCCTTCCGGCCAGGTAGCTCAGTCGGTACGAGCGTCCGCCTGAAAAGCGGAAGGTCGGCGGTTCGATCCCGCCCCTGGCCACCACGTTTGCTATGCATGCATGACTTCAGCGCGCAACCACGGCTCAGAAGCCACCCGGAATCATTGTCCCAATCGGGATTTCGGCTAGATCGGCGCGATGATTTCCGAGGTATAGAAGTCAATCGGCCTCTGCGAGTGCGGCGATGGGCGGTCGACGAACACCCACACGCCCGTCGTATTGGCAGAGATAGTGCCTTCCAGCGTCACCGAGCCTGCACCACTGCCGTCGGTATCGATACCCGCGGCGGTGACTCCGGCATCGCCGGCCGCGCAGCCTACTGAGGGCCGGGGCGACTGGATCAATCTGACGTCGTAGTGTGTCCGGGGTTCCGCGGCGAGTACTTGCACCTGCGCGGTGACCTTGTTGGGCTCCGCCTTGCTGATGACGGTCGAGCCCGTGCCGGTGCCATTTGTCGGCACATTTGTGGCCCAGGTGAAGTCGCATGCCCGATACTTTGGCGTCAACGGGACACGCGAGCCGGTGGAGCTGGCATCAGCAGCTGCAGCGCCCGTCCCGCCCGACAACGCCGCCATCACAAGCATGTTGGCGTGAACAAGGAACAGCGCGAAAATTCTTCGCATTCGTTTCCTGACGCAGGATTCGGCCACAAATTTCGTGGCGAAACTACCAAATGTGCGTCATGGATCAGATCGAAAAGGGCTGACAGTTATACAGATCACATGGCGCTATATGTTGAAATCCAACTCACACGGTCGCCCCGGCGCCGTTCGCGATATGCGGCATGCGCGGCCCAATCTGTCATATCTGAGGTTCCCGGACTCGACGCCAAGGCGACTGTAGGACAACAAGAGAACGCCCCAGTCCGTAGTCAGACCGGTTCAGGGCGGGAGGCCGAAACGGCGGGCCACCGGCGATCCGATTTGGCGGGTGCTCACATGTTGCCTATGCGAATTCGACACGGTGGTGCGACGAGTCGAGCCGTCGGTGGTGGGGACCCGGGCCGGCTCGCCGCTTTGCGCGACTCGTTGCCTGCGGCGAGTGGTTCGCCGCACCGGCATGGTTCTCTAAAGAAGAGAGTCGCCGCTATCGGGTGGCGTCCATTTGCGGCGCACGCAACTAAGCCGCCATCTGGCGATTGTGATGCAGCTCACTATTGCCCGGATACGGGCAGCGGGACGGCAAAGGCGCATCTATGATCTCGCCAGGGGGCTGGCCACGCTGCACTGGGAGCGCTAAATGTCACCGAGGACTCACATGTGTTGTAGTACATCTCTGTTCTCGTGCGCGCACCGCCTGGCCGCATAGGGCCGAACAATTGGGTGATCTTCCGTAGATCGAGCCTTCGCGCGTCTCTGCTCTAGAGAGACGGTTGCCGATTAGTCAGTCGTGCGCAGCGCAGTGGTGCTGCGGCGTCGCTTTTTAGTGGAAGTTAAATGACACAGTCTCGTATCGAGGCAATTGGGGTACACCTTCCCGCCGAAGCGGTGAGAACCAGCTCGCTGGTGGATCGTATTCAACCGGAATTTCGCTTCGATGTGGAACGGATTACCGGTATTCGCGAGCGGCGGGTCCACGCACGCTCGGAGACACTATTCGAAGACTCGGCCAGCATGGCGATTTCAGCGGCAAAGCGTTGTTTGAGCAATTCGCGTTACAGCGCCGACGACCTCGACGTTGTCATTTCGACCTCGATAACTCGCACCACGGCCGGCACCAAATTTTGCTTCGAACCGGGCCTATCGCTCTTCATTCGCAATGCAATCGAAGCCGAGCAGGCGACGCATTTTGATGTCGCCAACGCCTGCGCGGGAATGACCACGGGATTGCTCATACTCGATCGCATGATCGCCACCGGTGCGGTGCGCCGAGGGCTGGTCGTGAGCGGCGAGCAGATAACACCAATTGCAGAGACCGCCATCTCCGAGATATCGACCAGCTACGATCCGCAATTTGCGTCCCTCACGGTCGGTGATGCCGGCGCGGCCGTTCTTCTGGACGACGCGGGCACCGCGGACGATGGTATTCACTTCGTCGACATGCTGACCTGGGCCGACGGTGCCGAGCTTTGCATAGGAATGCCCAGCGATAAGAGTCAGGGTATCGCCATGTACTCGGACAATCGCGCAATGCAGAACGAAGACCGCTATCTGCACGCGATTTCACGACTTCGTGATGTATTGGCCCAGCGGGGATCCACATTCGAGGCTGAGGGCTTCGACTTCATCGTGCATCATCAGTTTGGCGGACCTGCGCTGGATTTCATCAACGGCCTGATGGCGCGTGAATTTGCGGTACCGCAGCCGGTGAGTTTGACAACTCTTGAGTCCTTCGGAAATACGGCATCGACCTCTCATTTTGTCGTTCTGCACGAGCACCTACGTCGCGGTTCACTTCCGCGAGGATCAAAAGTTCTCATCGTCCCCTCGGCATCGGGGATCGTCATGGGAGCTATTTCTGCAACGTTGACGGAAGTAGGCGTGTGACGATGGGCGTAGTAATCGAGAATGCTCACATCTCGGGGAAGAGCACCGAGGACGACGGCGGTATTGACCGGCTCGTGGCTGCCGGGCGTGCATGTTTGGGGCAATCCGACGACGTGTGCACGCTCATTAATGTTGGCGTATACCGCGAGCGCAATATCGTCGAGCCCGCACTGGCCGCCATCATCCAACGCCGTCTGGGCCTGGGGCTGCGCTATGCCTCGGGCCGTCCGCCGGTGTTGTCATTTGACCTGCTGAACGGACCCTGCGGATTTCTCACCGCCGTGCAGACGGTGGCCGCGCTGCTGCCCGGGAAGCAGGGGCGCTGCCTCGTTGTCGGAGGAGACGGACACCCGGCTGTCGGCACCACCCGCCAATTCCCCTACGCGCAGGTCGGCGCCGCCGCGCTGCTCCGATACACCAGCGCGCCCATTGGCTTCGGCCGCATCTGGTCGGGCGCCGGGAACGCCCAACCCGTTCCGCACGGCTACGTCGACCTGGCCGCGATGGGTCGACACGGCCGGGAGACGATCTCGTTCAACCACGCCCGCCTCGACGAGGACGAGTTGGTGAAGCTGAGCGTCACCCTGGCACGAACGTGTCTGATCCGCGAGCAGGCATCGCCAGACGGCTTCGGCTTGGTGATCGCTCAGCCATTCCCGGGATTTGCACAGCGCGTCGCCGAGGAACTCGACGTCGCGGACGTTCACGCGGCGCCGGCCGGGACCGGTCGCGATCCCCATTCCGCGGCGTTGATCGCTGCCTATTCGCCGGTTGCGGCGGACGGCGTGCCATCGCGCGATCTGCTTTTCCTGGCCGCGGGGGCGGGCCCGGTGGCGGCCACCAGCCTCTACCGGCGCCGGTCTCCCGTCCCGTCCGCGGACTCACGATGACAGCACACACCGCAGCCACCTCAGCCCGGATTACGCGTCTTGCATACAGCCTCGCCGAAGCCGCGCGGCTGCTCTTGTGGACGTCTGTGCTCGCACTGGAATACCTCGGTAAACCCCGCAGTCGCCGCAGCGATGTCCGGCGAGCGGTGCTCCTGCGGCGCTTCCTGCTGCGAATGGGACCGCTCTATATCAAGGCGGGGCAGATCCTCGGCACGCAGACGGGGCTGCTTACCCGTGAGGCCAGCGCCGAATTCCGGTCATTCTTCTCCGGGCTGCCGCCGATGTCTGGCGCCCAGCTCGCCCGGACACTGCGCAAGGCCTACGGAAAACCCGTCGATCAGGTCTTCGCCTCGTTCGATCCGCAACCAATCGCGGTGGGCTCAGTCGCCCAGGTGCACCGGGCGCTGCGCCGAGATGGTCGCCTCGTCGCCGTCAAGGTCGTCAAAGCCGGCGTAGCCGAACGGATCAATGCAAGCTGCGCGGTGGTCTCACTGCTTCTTGCCGTCGGCTACCGCCTGATACCGCCACTCCGGGCCCTGGACGGACCAGCGCACTTCGCTGAGTTACGCCCGGCGCTTACCGACCAGTGCGACATGTTGGGTGAAGCCCAGCGCCAGCAGACGGTGGCCGACAATTTCCGTGCGCATCCCCTGTTGCGCGTACCGCAGGCACACCACGACCTATGCCGTCCCCGGGTGCTCGTCATGGAGTTCGTCGAGGCGCTCTCCGGTGAACGGTTCGCTGAAATCGGTACTGGACGAGCGGATCTGGCCCGACGCATGCAGGACGTGTTCTACACGATGGCTTTCCTGCACGGATACTTCCATGTCGATCCGCACCCGGGAAACGTGATGTTCAGCGACGACGGCGCGATCATTGTTCTCGACTTCGGACTCATCGGTGTCTTGAGCGAGGACGACAAATGGAACCTCGGCTCTTTCTTCTACGCGTGCATCCGCAAACAGTGGGATTTGGCAGTGGATCGGTTCACCCGGGCGTTCGTTGCCGATCCAGGCCGCCTTGGGTCCGCTCGCGCAGAGTACGAAGGCCAGTTGGCCGACATCCTGCGGCATCACTTCGAATCCGAGACCACCAGCTGGTCTACCGTCGGCTTCTTCGACGACGGCACCCGGCTGCTGCGCAGCTATGGTGCACGCGTCACCACAGTCTTTTCGTTGCTGGCGCTCGGCTTTCTGACCGGTGAGGGATTCATCAGCCGACTTGACCCTGAGATCGATATCTGGAAGAACGGGCGCCGATTCACCGACCGCTTCTCGCCTTACATGAGCGAGGAATTACGCGAGCACTTCGACATCGAAATCGGCAACCGCGTCAAGAAGTCGATGCGGATCAAAGACGATCCCGGTCGCGCGCTGTTGGCGCCGACACACTTGGATCGCTTCGCATTGCCCAGCGCCTATCCGCTCATCGTGGAACGCGCTGAAGGGGCCCGCATTACCGACATCGACGGCAACACGTACATCGACTTGTCGTCGGGATACGGACCGCACATCCTGGGATACGCGCCGAAGCGCGTCGTCAGCGCCATCGCCGATGCGGCCGCGGCCGGTGCGGTGAACTCACTGGGCAACCGCGCTGAGATCGAGCTCGCCGAGACGATCGGTTCGGCGTTTGGTGCCGACACCCGCGTGATCTTTTCCAACTCCGGCACCGAGGCCGTCCAGATGGCCATCCGCATCGCGCGCGCCTACACCGGCCGGCAGCGTATCACCAAATTCGAAGGCCACTACCACGGTTTTTCCGACCTGGGCCTCGTCAGCTCCTGGTTCCGCTACAGCGGCAGCCACACGGAACCCGCCCCGGTGGCGAATTCCGCAGGGGCCCAACAACTCGTTGTCGATGACACCGTCGTCCTGCAATACGGTGATTCCGCCTCGCTGACCCGACTGGCCCAAACCGCACACGATGTCGCCGCCGTCATCGTCGAACCGATGCCGTCCGCCCTGGTCGCCTACGACCCGGACTTCCTGACCGAACTGCGAAAGGTCTGCGACCGGTCCGGGGTAGTGCTCATCTTCGATGAAGTCGTCACCGGCTTTCGGGTCTGTTACGGCGGGGTGCAACACATCGTCGACGTACGGCCTGACCTCACTTGCCTGGGCAAAATCATCGGGGGCGGCCTGGCCTGCGGCGCCGTGGTGGGAAAGCGCGAAATCGTCGAGATCGCCGCGACGAGCGGCGACCCGTTCCTCGATGTCGATACCCGCGCGTTCGTCGGTGGAACCCTGAGCGGCAATTCGGTCACCGCCGCCGCCGGTCTGGCGGTGCTGCAGGAACTTCTGGAGAACCCGGGCATCTACGTCCAACTCGACGAGCACACCCGAGCCCTCAAAGACGCGATGAAAACGGCGGCGGCAAAGCTCGATATTCCCTGCGACGTCAAGGCGGAACATTCGATCTTTTCAATCGGATTCGACTACGCTAAGGGAAAACTTGTGCGCGACAAGCTATCCGGATCCAATGTCAAAGCCAGCATCGCCCTCGCGTACTACATGCGCCGGCAGGGTGTATACCTGCCGGAACTGCACACCATCCTGCTCAATGCGGCTCACAGTGAGCAGGACATCGCCGATATAGCGCAAGCATTTTCGGCGAGCATCACTGAAATGAAACAGCACGGGTTGTTTGCCGCCTGACGATGAGCTCGGTCGACCTCGAGAACGGCGCAGCGCAGTGAGTTTGCCAGTTGACTCAACACCGTCTGTCTTGTTTCGATGGGCGGTCCTGGTGGCGCGCGGACGACGCATTGTCCTGTTGGCAGGACTGCTTGCCGCGATTGCCGGGGCGGCCGCCTATCCCTCCCTGCGGGCGCAGCTGACGGGGCTGGACTGGGAGGCCGATGGCAGCGCCTCGGCCCGGGTGGGCGCGTTGATCGGGCAGCACTTCCCCGCGCACGGCGCCGAGCAAGATGTCATTGTCTTCCAGGCGCCACGCCACAACCTGGCGGCAATGCGCGACGTCGTCGATCGGGTGGTGACCGCAGCAGGTAGCTGCGCGGGTGTGTCGGGTGTCACCGGCCCATTCGATGCAGCTGCAGCACAACAGATTTCGTCTGACGGCCGGGTCGGCTACGCCTTGGTAGGCCTCACGGGTGACCCGGCGCAGCGAGCCGCTACGGCCGCGCGACTACAAAGCACGGTGGCCGGCGCCGCTGGCAACGGCCCGGTGCAGGCGCAGGTGACGGGACTGTCGCCGATTTTCAACGACGAGATCAGTGTCGAGGAACGTGGTGCGATGCGCGGTGAGCTGCTGGGCGTGCTGCTTGCACTCATCGTCTTGGTCGTCGCGCTCGGCGCGGTCGTGGCCGCCGTTGTGCCCCTCGTGGTCACGCTCACGTCGCTGCTGATCACGTTCGGGGTGCTCGCGGTTGCTGCGCTGGCGGTCTCTTTCGATTCGTTCATCATGTCGAGCGTGACGATGATCGGTACCGGCATCGCCATCGACTACTCGCTGTTCGTTGTCACGCGGTTTCGCGAACAATTGGCGGTCCAGCTACGCAGGGGTGTATCACCGCGCGAGGCGACCGAACAGGCGGTGGGCACGGCCGTGGCCACATCGGGGCGCACCATCGTGATCGCCGGCACGGTGGTTGCCGTTTCGATGTGTTCACTGTTTGTCATCGGCGCCCCTATTTATCGTGAGCTCGCCATCGCCATCGGGTCAGCGGTGGCCTGCACCCTGCTCAGTGCGCTGACCGTGCTGCCGGCGCTGTTGGCCGCACTGGGCCCGCGGGTCAACCGAGCTAGCCTCCCCGACCGATGGCAGCCCGCCGATGCTCGCATCGACGATCTCGCCCACGACAGCGGCTGGGTGCGGTGGGCCCGGGGGGTCATGAAACACCCTGTCGCAGCGGGCACGGTCGCGCTTGTGGTGTTGCTTCTGGCCGCCTGGCCGCTAGGCGGGCTTCGCCATGGTCTGGATCTGGGCATGGCCGCACTGCGTGACACGCCCTCCGGGCAGGCCAGTGCTGCGCTGTCGCGGTCGTTCGGGCCGGGGGCCATCGCGCCAGTCCAGATCTTCGCCAGCGGACCGGCCAACCAGCCTATCGACGAGCCCGGTCTGCAAAAAACGACCCAACTGATCAGTGCACTGCGAGCCGACCCGGGCGCCGCCGGCGTCGACGTGGATCGGTCCGGAGGCTACCTGTTGATCACCGCGGTGCCCGAGGCGCCAATCGATTCGCCCGCCACGACTGCGCTTGTTGAGCGCATCCGCGGCGAGGCCGATGCGCTGAGCCGCGGCGGTGAGGTCCAGATTCTGGTAGGCGGGGCTACCGCGAAGTTCATAGACCTGGGCCACGTCACCCGTGCGGACACACCTGCCGTGCTGGCCTTGGTACTGGGCGCCTCATTTGTGTTCCTGCTCATTGTGTTTCGCAGCATCGCACTGGCCCTCAAGGCCGTGGTGATGAACCTGTTGACGACTGCGGCCGCTGTCGGCCTCACCGTCGCCGTCTTCCAATGGGGATGGTGGTCCTGGATGCTGAACTTCACCAGTGTCGGCTACCTGCAGGTCTATATGCCGGTGACGATCTTCGCTGTCGTATTCGGCCTGTCCATGGACTATCAGGTGTTTCTGATACGCCGGGTGCGCGAAGAATGGCTGCGCAGCGGCGACAACACTCAAGCAGTTACCCTCGGGATCGCTCACACGGCACGACCGATCACCGCCGCCGCAACCATCATGGTGTGCGTGTTCGCCAGCTTCATCGCCAGTGATGTTCTCGAGATGAAGGAACTGGGCTTCGGATTAGCGGTCGCGATCGCCATCGACGCCGCACTCGTACGCCTCGTCCTGGTCCCTGCGCTGATGCGCCTCCTCGGCCAATGGAACTGGTGGCTGCCCGAGTCGGTCGACCGCATTCTTCCAAGTCCCGCCGTCGACTGATGTCACGCCGGCGGCGATCAACTGCATTTGCGCGACGACCTTGTTGGGCGCCGCCCGGCTGACGGGGGTCTAGCCGCTGCCTTTGCCGTTCGTCGCCCCATTTGACACAAAGGTGAACGCGCATGCCCGAAACTTCGGCGTCAGCGGAACCAGCTCCGCCCCCACGCTGGATTCCCTTTCAGCCACACCGGTCGCGTCCCAGAATACCGCTGCCGCAAGGATAATCGCGCCGACGAACAATAGCGCGGTGGATTTTCGCATTGATTTCCCTACGCAGATTTCTCTCAGCGATGCCGCTGAGAACGTAGCAAATTTAGGGAACGATTTCGGCTCTAAACCGTCGCGCAGTTAGGCAAATCACACGTCGCCGGGTTGTTCAGTCCAGCTCACGCGGCGCGGAAGTGCAACCGGGGGTCTGAGTATTGTGTACTATATCCAGCATGGTTGACAAGCTGCCTGCACGACTGGCCGAACACCCTACGGTGCGCAAGGTGCGGTCGCGTGTCTCGCGCAAACCGGGGGTGCTCGATGCCGCCTGGCTGCGCGACCTATGCCTGGCCGCCGGCGCCGACGACGTCGCGTTCGCCAGTGTCGACAACGCCGACCTGGCCTCCGAGGTCGAGCACGTCCAGGCTGCGCTGCCCGGGGCCAAGAGCTACATCTCGCTGGTGGTGAAGATGAACCGCGACAATGTGCGCTCGACCGCGCGCAGCGTCGCCAACCAGGAGTTCCACCGCAGCGGCGAGGTGCTCAACGAGGCGGCCCACCGCATCGTGCGCCAGCTGCAGGACGCCGGCCACCGGGTGCTGAACCCTTCGGCGACCTTCCCGATGGAGATGGACAACTTCCCCGGGCGCATCTGGGTTGTGGCGCACAAGCCCGTTGCCGTCGCCGCCGGCCTGGGCGTAATGGGCATACACCGCAACGTGATTCACCCGAAGTTCGGAAATTTCATCCTGCTCGGCACCATCCTGGTCGACGCGCCGATCAGCAGCTATGGGCAGCCGCTGGACTACAGCCCGTGCCTGGAATGCAAGCTCTGCGTAGCGGCCTGCCCGGTTGGTGCGATCGGCAAGAACGGTGAATTCGACTGGCAGGCGTGTTCGGTGCACAACTACCGCGAGTTCATGGGCGGGTTCACCGATTGGGTGCAGACGGTCGCCGACAGCGCCGATGCGGCCGACTTCCGTTCGCGCGTGACCGATTCCGAGAACGCGTCGATGTGGCAGAGCCTGTCATTCAAGCCCAACTACAAGGCAGCCTACTGCCTGGCGGTGTGTCCTGCCGGCGAGGACGTGATCGAGCCGTACCTCGAGGACCGCAAGTGGTTCATGGATCTGGTGCTAAAACCGTTGCAGGACAAGAAGGAAACGCTGTACGTGCTGCCGGACTCGGCGGCCAAAGCCCATGCAGAACGCCGCTATCCGCACAAGCGAGTCAAGGTCGTCGACAGCGGGGTGCGAGGCCGCTGATCGGCGCGGTTCTCAAACGCGGGCAAGTGCGGCGACAATGGGCCGATGCACCCGAACAGACGATTCCTTATTCTCGCGCTGGCGCTCGGCCTGGCCGGGCCGAGCGCGACCGCGCAGGCAGGCCCCGACGTCCCACCGGTCGGCGACGCGGCCCGCGCGGCCGGATTCGTCGACGTCCGAACAGTGGTACCCGACGCGATCATCGACCTGCGCTATGCGACGACGAACAACTTCACCCATACCCAGTTGTATCCGTCCGACGCGCGATGCCTGGTGCATCAATCCATGGCATCGGGCCTCGCCACGGCCGCAACAGCGCTGCGTCCGCAGGGTCACGTTCTGGTGTTCTGGGACTGTTATCGCCCCCACGACATTCAGGTGAGGATGTTCGACGTCGTCCCGAACCCGGCCTGGGTGGCACGCCCGGGCCAGTATGCGCACAGTCATGAGTCCGGGCGGTCGGTCGACGTGACATTCACTGCGGTGCAACAGCAATGCCCACCGGAACGGCAGGTGAACGGTCTGTGCCTGGCCGATATGGGCACCGATTTCGACGATTTCTCTCCGCGCGCAACGGCATTCGCCACGCAAGGCGTCAGCCCCGACGCGCAGGCGAACCGGGCTCGGCTGCGCGGTGCGATGAACTACGGCGGATTAACCGTGTACTCGGGGGAATGGTGGCATTTCGACGGACCCGGCGCCGGCGTCGATCGACCGATTCTCAGCGTTCCTGTCGACTAGTTCTCATATTGTGGGATGGCTGTTTCATAATATGGCGCACGCGGTAGACTTGGCTGATGAGCGAGCCTTCAGTCAAGTACACCCATGGGCATCACGAGTCGGTGCTGCGCAGCCACCAACAGCGCACCGCGGAAGACTCCGCGGCCTATCTGCTGTCTCATCTGCATCCGGGGCTGTCGATGCTCGACATCGGATGCGGCCCGGGAACGATCACCGCGGACCTCGCCGCCAGGGTCGCGCCCGGCCCGGTGACGGCCGTCGACCAAGTCGTCGACGTCATCGACGTCGCCCGCGCCGAGGCCGCGCGGCGCGGTGCGACCAACGTTTCCTTCGCGACCGCCGATGTGCACCGGCTCCAATTCCCCGACGCCACCTTCGATGTCGTCCACGCCCACCAGGTGCTGCAGCACGTTGCCGACCCGGTACAGGCGTTGCGGGAGATGCGGCGGGTGTGCCGACCGGGTGGCATTGTCGCGGTGCGCGACGCCGACTACGCGGGTTTCGTCTGGTTCCCCGAGCTTCCGGCGTTGGATTTTTGGCGCGACAGCTACCGGCAGGCCGCTCGCGCCAACGGCGGTGAGCCCGACGCGGGCCGGCGGCTGCTTTCCTGGGCCCTGGCGGCAGGGTTCGACGACGTCACGCCGACCGGCAGCCTCTGGTGCTACGCAACACCCGCGGACCGCGACTGGTGGGGTGGCATGTGGGCCGATCGAATTCTGCACTCCACCGTCGCCGGCGACATGGTGCGGCTGGGGCTGGCTACCGCCGCGCAGCTCGAGGAAATTTCCGCGGCGTGGCTGCGATGGGCCGCCGCTCCGGACGGCTGGATTGCGCTGCCGCATGGCGAAATCATCTGTCGCGCTTGAGCTAACCGGGCCGCGCAAAACCGCCGCAGAGCGATTCGAAGGCGTCGGCAAGCCTGAGCACGGTCGCATCGTCGAACCGCTTGCCCACCAACATCATTCCGACGGGCAGGCCGTCGACCAGGCCGGCCGGCACCGAGATGGCCGGATGACCCGTGATGTCCATCGGGGCGGTGTTGCGCGCTTTGCCGAGGGCCGGCCCGAGCAGCGCGAGGTCTTGCGGGCTGCCCTGCGGGAGAACGCCGGCCGGGCCCGGCACGGTGGGCATCGCCAACACGTCGTATTGGGTCAGCGCGGCGTCGTAGGCCGCGCGCACCTGCGGCAGCAGATTGCGCGCCTTGGCATAGGAGGCGCCGCCGAGCGCGCGCAGGCCGTAATTTCCACACAGCGCCGATGCCTTGACGGTGCTGGCGAATTGATCGGGCCGGGCGTTCCGCCGGCTTGCGAAGTGCGCCATGAGTTCCGGGTCGTAAAGTCCCTCGGCGCCGAGTCCGTATCCGTTGCCGTCCAGCATTTGGTGGGCCGCCCCGTCGGTGATAATGACGGTGAAGACGTGCAGCGCGTCGTGATGCCAGGGCACGCTGATTTCCCCCACAGCGCAGCCGATTTCGGCGAACCGATGTGCGGCCGAGCGGACGAGCTCGTCGGCTGCGGGCAGCGAACCCTGCTGGCCGAAGCCCTCGGTGAGCAGGCCGACGCGAAGCCCGGCCACGTCGCCGGTGAGGGCGGCCCGGTAGTCGACCGGAGCGATCTCCCCGGGCTGGCGCGGGTCTCGGCCGTCGGGACCGGCGAGGACCGTGAGCAGCAGCGCGGCGTCGGCGACCGTGCGCGTCATGGGGCCGAGGTGGTCGATCGTCCGCTCGATGGGGAACGCGCCGGTGTACGGGACCAGCCCGTGGGTCGGCTTGTGCCCGACGATGCCGCACAGCGACGCGGGGATCCGGATCGATCCGCCCTGGTCGCCGCCGAGGGCCAGCTCGACCTCGCCGGCGGCCACCAACACCGCGCTACCACTGGACGATCCGCCCGCCTCGCGATCGGTGTCCCACGGATTGCGCACCGGGCCGGACGCGGAGGTGAAGCTGGAGCCCGAGCAGCACATGTCCTCGCAGACGCTTTTGCCGGCGACGGTGGCCCCGGCGGCAAGAAGCCGCTCGACGACCGTCGCGTCGCGGCCGGGGACGAACCCTTCGACCGCACGCGAGCCGTTCATCATCGGAACGCCAGCGACCGCGATGTTGTCCTTGATCGCCACGCGGCGGCCCGACAAGGGGCCCTCGGAGCCGGATGAGATCGCGGTGGTGACGTACCAGGCGCCCAACGGGTTGTCGGCCGGCTCCGGGAACCGATAGGCGCGTTCGGGAACTTCCGGACGCGCGAGCCGGTCGTAGAGCTCGTCGACCACGTCGTAGGACCTCAGCGTGTGCTCAACCGATGCCAGGTAGCCGGACCGCTCGTCGGGATCGAGGTGAAAGCCGAAATGCCAGGCGGCCGCTCCGATATCGGCTGCTGATGGCCTGGACACGGGCATCTCGACCTCCGTTACGGGACTTGAATTCGCAGGCCCCGCGCCCGAGCAGCTTAGCGCTCAATGCAGGAACAGAACCGGATTGGGCGCCTTCCGGGCAGGCCGGGATGCGGGTGGCGGTCTTGGCCAAGAGCACCACGTTGGCACCGGACTCGGCCGCCGCGAGCGGCGAGATCTTTGCCAACCATTCGTCTCCGTGGCCAGGTCAGCCGCATGGTATTGGCATTCTCTTTTTTTGCAAGTACGTTATTCAGTAATGGAAAATACGGCCCACACTCCGTCTGGTATCCCGCTGCAGCCTGTATACGGGCCGGGGGACGTACGCGCGGAACCCGCACCGCCGGGGGAGTTTCCCTTCACCCGCGGCAACTTCGCGTCCGGCTATCGCGGCAAGCTTTGGACCTTCCGGCAGTACTCCGGCTTCGGCACCGCCGAGGAATCCAACCGTCGCTACCGCTACCTGCTGCAGCAGGGTGGGACGGGGCTCTCGGTCGCCCTCGACCTACCCACCCAGTGCGGTTACGACTCCGACGACCCCGAGTTCGGCGAGGAAGTCGGCCGCGTCGGCGTCGCGGTCGACACGTTGGCCGACTTCGAGATTTTGTTCGACGGCATTCCGCTGGACAAGCTGAGCACCAGCATGACGATCAACGGCACGGCGGCGATCCTGCTGGCGTTCTATGTGGCCGCGGCCGAGAAAAAGGGGATACCGCGGGCCAAGCTCACCGGGACCATCCAGAACGACATCCTCAAGGAGTACGCGTCGCGCGGCACCTGGATCTGGCCGCCGGAGCCGTCGCTGCGGCTGATCGCCGACACCATCGAGTTCTGTGCGGCCGAGGTCCCGAGATTCAACGCCATCTCGGTGGCGGGGGCCCATTTTCGCGACGCCGGGGCCAACGCGGTGCAGGAGATGGCATTCACCCTGGCCGACGGCGTCACCTACTGCGACACCGTGGTGGAGCGCGGCCGCATGACCATCGACCAGTTCGCGCCGCAGATCTCGTTCTTCTTCTACACCCACGGCGATTTCTTCGAGGAGATCGCCAAATACCGCGCGGGACGGCGGCGTTGGGCGACCATCGTGAAGGAGCGCTACGGCGCGACGACAGACAAGGCGGCGATGTTCCGCTTCGGCTGCGTGTGTGGCGGGGCGTCGCTGTACGCGCCGCAGGCCCACAACAACATCGTCCGGGTGGCTTACGAGGCGATGGCCGCGGTGCTGGGCGGTGTCCAGTCTATGTTCACCGCCGCCTGGGACGAGCCGTTCGCCCTGCCCACGGAGGAAAGCACCACGCTGGCGTTGCGCACCCAGCAGATTCTGGCGCACGAGACCGGGGTGGCCAGCATTGCCGACCCGCTGGGTGGCTCCTACTTCGTCGAGGCGTTGACCGATGCCACCGAGGAACGCATCATCGAGATCATGTCCGACCTCGATCTGCACGGCGGTATGGCCCACGCCATCGAGGACGGGTACCTGCAGGGTCTGATCGCCGACGAGGCCTTCAAGATGCATCAGGACGTCGAAGCCGGCACCCGCCCGGTCGTCGGGGTCAACCGATTCGTGACCGACGAGCCCGAACATGATGTCGTCACCTATGAGCTCGACGCCGAGGGCCGCGACCTGCAGCTCAAGCGGCTGTCCCAGGTGAAGTCCGAAAGGGATTCGGCCGCAGTCAGATCCGCACTTGCGGCGCTGTCGCAGTCGGCCGAGGGATCCGATAATCTGATGCACAAGCTGATCGACTGTGCCAATGCGTACTGCACGGTCGGCGAAACGGTCTCCGCGCTCAAAGCGGTGTGGGGCGAGTTCCAGCAACCGGTGGTGTTCTGATGACCGCTCGTATTCTCGTGGCCAAGCCCGGACTCGACGGGCACGACCGCGGCGCCAAGATCGTTGCCCGTACTCTGCGTGACGCCGGCTTCGAGGTCATTTACACCGGCATCCGGCAGCGCATCGAAGACATCGCGTCCATCGCGGTCCAGGAGGACGTCGCCGTCGTCGGCCTGAGCATCTTGTCCGGGGCCCACCTGGCGCTGACCATGCGCACCATCGAAGCGCTGCGGGCCGCCGATGCGGCCGACATCGCCGTCGTTGTGGGCGGGACCATCCCGCACGTCGACGTACCCAAACTGCTGTCCGCCGGTGCCGCGGCCGTATTCCCGACGGGCACACCGCTGGAGACGCTGGTGCGTGAGATTCGCACGCTGACCGGGACGGCGGAAAGTGAACCGAAGGAAGCCGCCTTGGAGGAACCGTGCGCGTCGGAGTAATGATCGGCGCCGAGCGCGGCGATATGGCCCGCAAGGTGGCCAAGCTCGTCTCCGATATCGAGTGGGCCGAATCGGCGGGCCTGTACACTGCATGGATGCCGCAGGTGCCCAACGACTTCGACTGCCTGACCATGGTGTCGCTGATGGCCGTGCACAGCTCGCGCATCGAGCTGGGCACCGCGGTGGTGCCGCTGCAGACCCAGCACCCGATTGCGCTTGCCCGCCAAGCGCTCTCGACGCACGCGGTGGCGGCCGGACGACTGGCGCTGGGCGTTGGCCCGTCACACCACTGGATCATCCGGGACATGCTCGGTCTGCCATACGAGAAGCCGGCCGCCTACACCCGCGACTACCTGCAGGTGCTCGATGCCGCCATCGCCGGGCCGGGACCGGTTGACGTCGAAAACGATTCGTTCACGGTGCACAACCCGACGGCGATCGGCGCCGACACCCCGATGCCGGTGCTGGTGGCCGCGCTGGGCCCGGTGATGTTGCAGATCGCCGGCGAACTCGCCGACGGCACCGTGTTGTGGATGGCCGACGAGCGCGCGATCGGCGATCACATCGCCCCGAAGATCACCAAGGCGGCCGCGGGCGCCGGGCGCCCCGCCCCGCGGATCGTCGCGGGCATTCCGGTGTGCCTTTGTGCGCCTTCGCGAATCGATGAGGCCAAGGAGCGGGCCAACCGCATCCTGGGCGAGGCGGAGGTGTCGCCCAACTACCAGCGCCTGCTCGACCGCGGAGACGCCCGCGATGTCGGCGATCTGTGCGCGGCCGGCGACGAGGAGACGATCCTGACGCGGATGCGTTCGTTCGCCGACGCCGGCGTCACCGATTTGTCGGTGCGGCTACTGCCCATCGGCGACGACCGCGACGAGCTGGTCGCATCCAAACGCCAAACCCGGGAGATGATCGCCTCGCTCGCCACGGAATTGCGGTGACTGGCGTCAACGCCGGGCCGCTGGCGGGCATACGGATCCTCGAAGTCGGCACGATGCTGGCCGGTCCGTACGCCACGATGCTGCTCGCCGACCTCGGCGCCGAGGTCATCAAGATCGAGCCGCGCGGTGGCGAGATCTCCCGCAGCGTCGGGCCAAGCTACTTCGCCAGCCTCAACCGCAACAAGTCCAGCATCTGCCTCGACCTGAATTCCGATGCGGGGCAACGGCGGTTGGCCGAGCTGGTGGCAGACTCGCAGGCGTTGCTGGTCAACCTGAAGCCGTCGGCCATCCGCCGGCTGGGGCTGACCTACGAGCAGTTGCGCCAACACAACGAACGCATCGTCTGCGTGGCGATCACCGGCTTCGGTCTGCATGGCGGTGACCATCCAGCCTTCGACTATGTCGTGCAGGCCGGTTACGGCATTGCCGCGTTGACCGGCGATCCGGCCGGCCCGCCGACGTTGCCCGGGTACTCGTCGGCCGACAACTCCACCGGATTGTCGGCGGCGCTGGGTCTTTTGGCCAAGATCATCTCCGGCACGGGCGGTCAGGTGGATGTGTCGCTGCGCGACGTCATGCTCTCGCAGCTGAACTATCACGCGTCGGCGTACCTGAACAATGGTGTCGTGCCGCAACGGCGGCCGTACGGTGCTCACTCGTATTACGTTCCGGCGCAGCTATTTCCGACTTCCGATGGATATCTGGCGCTGTTCATCACGCACGACGGCTTCTGGAAATCGTTCGCCGACGAGGCGGGTATCGGCGGCTTCGAGACCATGGCGGAGCGGGTGTCCCGCCGCGACGAGGTGCTCGCCGTGGTCACCGCGATGCTGGCGACCGACACCGCGGCGTCGTGGGAACGCCGGCTGCGCCCGCTCGGAGTCCCGGCGGCGGCGGTGCGGACACTGCCCGAGGCGCTGGACGCAACCCCGGAAATGGTTGTCACCGCAGGTAATTTCCGCCTGGTCGGCAGCCCGATTCAGATCTCCGATTACCGACCGGAGTACCGCCCGCCGCCCGACCTGCCCGAGTAGAACCGCACTGGTCAGGCCTCGATGGTGGTCTCGAGTAGCCGCGGGATGGGCGCCGGATTCAACTGCAATGCGTCGGACATGGTGAGCTGGCCGGCGCTGGCGATCATGTTGTCCAGGACGGCCTTCAGGTCGTCGCCCTCGATCTCGTAAATCGCGACGTAGGGGCCGATGCCGTCCACCGGGCGCAGCCGTCGTGCGGAGACGAAGCCGTCGAGCGCGACGAGCTCGCTCAGGTGGACCTCGTCATACCAGGTGTTGTACTCCTGCTCGCGCTCGGGTGAACTGGGATAACTCTCGACCAGAATGATGCCCTTGGCCATTGCCGCCACCTCTCTGTGACTATTCGTAGCGCACCGTGATCGAACCCGTATCCGGTACACCCTGGCACGTCAGAATGTAGCCGTCGGCCACCTCGTCGTCGTCCAGAGCATCGTTGATTCGCATGTTCGCGTGGCCCTCTTCGAGGTGGGCCATGCAGGTGCCGCAGTTGCCGGCCTCGCAGTTGAATGGCGGGTCCAAGCCGGCCCGGCGCGCGGTTTCCAACAGCGTCTCGCCGGGAACTAGCGGCACCTCCACCTTCTTGCGCTCCAGGTAGATGGTCACCTTGCCTGCCTTGGCTTCGTTCAGGGCGCCGGTCGTGGGATCTGCCACCCGTGCGGTCTCCTCGGTAGTCGCGGTAGTGGCCGCATCCGGGAATGTTGCCTGTCCCACGGGGTCACTGTACGTACTTGCATTCTTCACTCTAGAGAATATTATTCTCACTAATCGATAGGATCTTCTCAAGACTGCGCGGATGTCGGGTCAGCCGAGCCTGCCAGGGAAGGACAGGACGTGACCGAGCCGGCCGTGCTCGCGTTCGAGGAACGGCAGTTCAGTCTGCCGCAGCTCGACGCGCTGGCCGACGGCCTGGCCGCGACGCTGGCCAAGTCCGGCCTCGCCGCAGATCAGCGGGTCGCCGTCATGGCATCCAACCGACCCGAGTTCGTCGCCGCCCTGCTGGGGATCTGGCGGCTGGGCGCCACGGTAGTCCTGATCAGTCCAGCCTGGAAACGTGACGAGGTCGACCATGCGCTGGGCCTCACCCAACCGTCGCACGCCGTCGGCGACCACCCCGTCCTGGCTGGCTTGATGCCGATGCTGCACCTGGACGAGCCGATCACCGCCGCGCAGCCCGCGGCGAGGTTGCTGCCGCCCCGAGCCGACGCGGTGCTGGTGTTCAGTTCCGGCACCACCGGCCTGCCTAAGGCCGTGCGGCACACGCACGCCGCGCTGGACGAGGCCGTGCGACACTGGCGCGACGCGCTACGACTCACTCGGCGCGACCGCATCCAGGTCGTGACGCCGCCGTCGCACATCCTGGGCCTGCTCAATATCCTCACGGTGTTACGGACCGGTGCGTGGATGCGGCTGCATCCCCGGTTCGACATCGACCGAATGCTGCATCACATCGAAACTGACCGGATCACAATCGAAATGGCCGTCGCTCCCATCGCGCTGGCCATGGCCTCGCACCCCGACCTGGAGTCCTATGACCTGTCCTCGCTGCGGTACATCATGTGGGGCGCCACACCGGTGAGCGCCAGCGTCGCCGAAACCGTGACCAAGCGAACCGGAGCCGGGTGGGTTCCCGCTTACGGCACAACGGAATTGCCCGTCGTCACGTGCAATCCACTCGACGCTCCCCGGCTCGACTCGGTCGGGCGCGCGGTACCGGGCGTGGACCTGCGGGTGGTTTCGCTGCTCAGTGGTGAACCCGCCGGCCCGGGGGAGGTCGGCGAGATCCAGGCGCGGTCCAAGTCGTTGATGGCTGGGTACCTGCCGCCCGCGGCGACCGCCGAGGTGGTCCGCGACGACTGGTACCGGACCGGTGATGTCGGCTGGCTGGACACCGACGGCTGGCTACGGATCACCGACCGCCTGAAGGAAATGATCAAAGTGCGCGGCTTCCAGGTCGCCCCGGCCGAGATCGAGACGGTGCTGCACGGCCACCCGGCCGTGAAAGACTGTGCGGTGTTCGGGGTTCCGGACGGGATCAACGGCGAAGCGGTCGTCGCCGCGGTCGCCACCTGCTCTCCCCAGGACGAGGAGGCGGTCGCCGCCGACCTCACCGCTCGCGTCGACGAGAGGCTGGCGTCCTACAAGCAGCTGAGCCGGATCGTGTTCTTGCCCGAAATTCCGCGCCTGCCTTCGGGCAAGGTGCTGCGGCGAGTCTTGAAGGAGCGCTATGGATGTACGACTAACAGCTGAACAACAGCAATTACGGGACGCGGCCGCCAAGCTGGGCGACGACCTTGGCCCCGCAGTCGTCCAGGATTTGGATGACGCCGGCCGAATCAGCCGCCTGGACAGGCAGATCGACGCGACGGGCTGGCGGTCGCTGCGTTCCGACCAGGCGTCGGGTGTCGAAGTGGCAATCGTCGCCGAGGAATTCGGGCGCCGGCTTCTCGACGCGCCATTTCTGGGCCCCGTCCTGGCCGACGACTTGGCCCGCCGGATCGGTGCGGACGCGCAGGGGGCGACCATCGCGGTCGGTGACCGCGCGATCGACGCCCGCGGCTATCAGCGGGCCCTGCTGCTTTCCGGAACCAAGGTCGTGACCGTGGGCCTGGGCGCGGTTGGCGGCGGCGCCGATCTGACCCGTGTCGAGGCGCAAGTCGCGGGATCGCCTACCGATCTCGGCGAGTTGTCGGAAGATGTTGCGGCCCAATGGCATGCGCTCGCGCTGGTGGCCACCACGGCGGACCTGGTCGGGGTCGCCCGCGGTGCGCACGCCGTAGCCTGCGACTACGCGAAGATCCGCGAGCAGTACGGCAAGTCGATCGGTTCGTATCAGGCCGTCGCACACCTGCTGGCCGAGAGCCTCGCGCTGATCGAGGGTTCGATCAGTGTGCTGCGGCACGCCGCGTGGGCGGTCGATGAGTTGCCCGTCACCGAGGCGATCCGCGCCGCCCAAATCGCCAAGGTCTACTGCGCGCGTGCCGCCCGGACCGTGTGCGAGAAGGCAATTCAGGTGCACGGCGGCATCGGCAACACTTGGGACTGCGTAGCGCACGTGTATCTGCGCAGGGCCCTGACATCGACCGAGTTGTGGCCGGTCGCGTTGAAGGAGATCGATCTTGGACTTTCGTGACTCCCCCGACGGGGCGGCCTTCCGGAAGCGGCTGCGCGGCTGGCTTTCGGTGCATGCCAAGGAATTTTCCGGATCTGGCGACGAGTATTGGCTGCGCATGGTGGACTGGCACCGCGCCCTGTACAAGAACGGTTTCTTCGGACTGTCCTGGCCGCGCGAGTGGGGTGGAAAAGAGCTGGCTCCGGTCTACGACGTCATCGTCGACGAGGAGCTGGTGCGCGCCGGCGCCCCGCCGCGCCCCAGCGTCGGCTATCTGGTCTACGGCATCGGTCAGCACGGCAACGACGAGCTCCGGAGGCGCTTCCTGCCCGGCATCATCGACGGAACCGAGCGCTGGTGCCAGGGCTTCTCCGAACCGGGCGCCGGCTCGGATCTGGCGTCGCTGACCACCACCGCGCGCCTCGAAGGCGACAGCTATGTGGTGAACGGGCACAAGATCTGGACGAGCCACTCCGACGTTGCCGACCGGTGCCTGTTGCTGGCGCGCACCGACCCCGAGGCCAAGCGTCACCGCGGTCTTTCGGCGTTCATTCTGGACATGAAACAGCCTGGCGTGCAACAACACCCGCTGCAGATGATCAATGGGGTGACCAACGAATTCGGCCAGGTGTTCTTCGACGGTGCCACGGTACCGGCCGACCGGATGGTCGGTGCCCCCGGTGACGGCTGGGCGGTGGCGATGACCGTCGTCGGGCACGAACGCGAGCCATCCACGCTCGGCTATGCCGCCCGATACGGCAAGCTGGTTCGAGAACTTCTGTCGAACTGGAACGATCGCAAAGGCCCGGTTCCTGAGGAGCTGGCCTGGGCCGCGGTGCAGTCGGACATGCTGACACACCACGTGCGGCGGCGGCTGTCCGAGCAGTTGGACGGGGTGTCACACGGCTCGGAAGGGTCGCTGGACAAGCTGCTGATGACCTGGGTCGAGCAATCCGTCGGGCACGCCGCATTGGCGGTCACCGGGACCCGCGATCCGGAAATGTTCAGCGCTTACCTGTACAGCCGCGCGCAAAGCGTCATGGGCGGCACCTCGCAGATCCAGAAAAACATCATCGCTGCACGAATCTTGGGATTGTAGGAGTGATCGCCAACGCGGGCGAGGCCCCGGTGCAGCGGGTCACGACCATCAAAGGAGTCTGACGTGTACGACATGCCTGACGAAATCCACGTCCGAGCCGAGGGCGGACTGCGCGTCATCACGCTGAATCGGCCGGACTCGCTCAACTCGGTCAACGACGACCTGCATTCGGGGCTGGCGCGGATATGGCAGCGGTTGACCGACGATCCCACCGCCCGCGCGGCGGTGCTCACCGGCGCCGGCCGGGCATTCTCGGCGGGCGGCGATTTCGGCTATCTCGAGGAGCTCTCGAACGACGCGGAGCTGCGCGCCAAGACCATTCGCGACGGGCGTGAGATCGTCCTGGGCATGGCGCGGTGCCGGATTCCCGTGGTGGCGGCGGTCAACGGCCCCGCCGTCGGGCTCGGTTGCAGCCTGGTAGCACTCAGCGGCCTCGTCTACATCGCCGAGGACGCCTACCTTGCCGACCCGCACGTGCAGGTCGGCCTGGTGGCCGCCGACGGCGGCCCGCTGACCTGGCCGCTGCACATCAGCCTGCTGCTGGCCAAGGAGTACGCGCTGACCGGAACCCGCATCAAGGCACAGCGCGCCGTGGAACTCGGCCTGGCCAATCACGTGGCGGCCGATCCCGTGGCAGAGGCGATCGCCGCGGCCGAAAAGATCATGAAGCTCCCGCAGCAAGCCGTCGAGAGCACCAAACGGGTGCTCAACATTCACCTCGAGCGGGCGGTGTTGGCCAGCCTGGATTACGCCCTGTCGGCCGAGAGCCAGTCGTTTTTGACCGAGGACTTCCGGGCCAACGTCGCCAAGTTCAATTCAGCCAAGAACTGAGCCGCGGTCGCGCGGCTCAGCTCTCGCCCTGCATGAATTAGCTCTTCGCAGCGGCCTTTTCGCGAGCCTCGGCCGTCTTCTCGGCGCCACGCGCCGCCTCGGCCTGGGCCTCTTTCTTGGCCACGTCGCGCTGCGCCTTGGCCTTGTCCTGCTGGGCACGGCCTTCCTTGCGGAGACCCTCGTGGTTGAACAGAATGCCGGCGATTTCCTTGGTCTTGCCGATCGCGTCCTCGATGACGCCCTTGATGCCTTCCACGAGTCCATTGTCGCGGTCACTCATAGTGCAACCCCCTTCGTGAGTTGACGAACGAACACGTGACTCGTACCCGGTGGAGTCGGCGTGGCAATCGTTTCACACAGCGGTATTGCTGTGGCGTCCGTCACCCTGGCCGCCTGCCAGCGCTGACGTCGTCGTGGGCGCGCAAAAAATCGCGGACCACGTCGTCGAAGCGCTGTGGCTCCTCGATGAAGGGCATGTGCGCGCTTGACTCGAACAACTCGAACCGTGAACCGGCGATGCGCTGGTGCATGTCCCACATGTGTTCGGGTGTGCATTCGTCGAACCTGCCCGCAACGACCAGAGTCGGCACCGCGATATCGCCCAACCGGTCGAAGACGTCCCAGTCGCTGATCGTACCGACGATGTGAAAGTCGCTCGGCCCGAACATCGTTTCGAAGATCTCCGGCCCCATGCGCCTGAATGCGTCCTCGAGCTCCGCCGGCCACGGGCGCACCCGGCAAAGGTAGGTCTCGTTCCAGGTGCGGATCGCGGCCTGATATTCGGCGGAGTACGTGGTGCCCGCGGCCTCGTGGCGGTCGATGGCCGATTGGGTCGCCGTGTCCAGCTCAGACTTCAAGCGCGCCACAATCTTCGAGAACTCCGGTATCGAGGCGATGCTGTTGGAGATGATCAAGCTCGACGCTTCGGCCGCCGTGTCGAGCACATACTGTTGTGCGAGCATCCCGCCCCATGAGTTGCCGAAGATATGAAAGCGGTTCAGCCCCAGTTCCCTTACCACCGAATCCATTTCGGCCACCGAGCGCCGCATCGTCCACAGCGCCGGGTTCGACGGGCGTTCGGAGTTACCGCAACCCAGCTGATCCCAAAAGATCACCTCGCGCTCGTCGGCCAGCCGCTCCAGCGAACGAATGTAGTTGTGCGGCAATCCCGGACCGCCATGCACCGCAAGTAGGGGACGACCCGGGCCGCCGCCGACCCGCTTGAACCAGACATTTCCGCCCGGGACCGCGATGGTCCCCTCCAGCTGAGCCATGGTTAGCCGTGCCTCCTGACCGATCGGTGAGCACACAATTGGGTGCCGTTATACGCGAATCTGCGCCTTCTCGCCGTTCAGAGCCGGGCCACTTCCTTGCGACTCGTACTCTCGGCTTGAGAGAATAGTGTTCTCTTGTGTGGTTCGCTCTCAGGTGCCGCAGCACGCCGAACTGGAGAAGACCTGTGCCCGAAGTCCCGGCCCCGTAGTGTCCAGCAGCATCGCGGACCTGATCGCGGCGGCGCGCGACGGATCTCAGCGTGCGGCGGGCCGGCTGCTCAGTCTCGTCGAGGGCGAGCGGCGCGACGAGGTGTTGGCCGGCATCGAGGCCGCCCCCGCCCGGGTCGTCGGCATCACCGGACCCCCGGGCGCGGGCAAGTCGACGACGATCGCGGTGCTCGTCGGCGCCTACCGGGAGCAAGGCAACCGGGTGGCCGTGCTCGCCGTGGATCCGTCGTCACCATTCAGCGGTGGCGCACTGCTGGGCGACCGGATTCGGATGGCCGCCCACATCAACGATTCCGACGTGCTGATCCGCTCGGTGGCGAGCCGGGGACATCTCGGCGGTCTGGCCGCCGCGGTGCCCGCGGCCATCAGCCTGCTAGGTGCCATCGGTTACAACATTGTCCTGCTGGAAACCGTCGGCGTGGGGCAGTCCGAGGTCGAGATCGCCGCAGTCGCCGATCCGACCGTCGTCATCCTCAACCCCGGAGCCGGCGACGCCGTGCAGGCCGCCAAGGCGGGCGTGCTGGAGGTCGCCGACATCGTCGCGGTGAACAAGGCCGATCGCGACGGGGCTGAACAGACGGTGCGGGACCTGCGGGCCGAAACGGCGGCCCCCATCGTCAGCCTGATCGCTGCCCGCGGGGAGGGCGTGGCGGACCTGCTGGCCGCCATCGACGACCACCACCGCATCGACAGCCGCACCCGCCGGCTGGCCCGCGCGCGGGCGCAGATCTTGTCGATCGCGCAAACGACGCTGCGGACCCGACCCGACCTCGACAGGTTGGCTGAGGCGGTGGTGGACGGCAGAGACAGCCCCTATATGGCCGCCGAACGTCTGCTCTCATCCCCCGCTGAACAGCGGGATTGATCAAAACACCGGTAAATCGGCGGCCCCGGTTGTCCCCCGATCGGGGGACACCGACATTCATCACTTTTGCGGGCCGATCGGCGGAGTTGTGTCCAGCTAATTCGTCATACCTTTTGGTGGTGTCCATAGCGGACACGATCGGCGAGAAGCGAGAAGTGAGGAGCGGTCAGATGACTTGCACAACTGAGCGGTCGGCGGAAGTCATGAGCGACCAGTTGGAGCTGTATCGGCGTATGTGGGTCTTACGACTGGTCGACATGGCGTTGCAGGACCTGCGCATCGACGGTCTGATCGAAGACCCGGTGCAGGCCGCGTTCGGCCAGGAGGCCGTGGCTATCGGCACCACCGCCGCGATGCGATCCGGCGATGCCCTCACCACCACCATTCCCCACATCGTGCAGGCCAACGAGATCGCCCTTGGCCTTCCCCTCGGCCCCAGCATCGCCGAGATGATCGGCGCCGATCTGGATTGCGGTTTCGAAGAGACTCCGCGCGAGGCCAAGGGCAGCGGTGAATTGTGGTTCTCCGCAAGCGCTTTGCAGCGGTCGGCGCTGCGCGCCGTGGGCCAGGCTTACGCGAACTGGCTGCACGAGGAAGGCCGGGTGACGGTCTGCGTCATCGGCGAGCACGAGGTGGACTCCGCCGACTTCGCCGAAGTCGTCAACGCGGCCGTCCTGTGGCGGCTCCCGGTGGTGTTCGTCGTCGAGAACACCCGCCTGGCGCGTATCACGTGGACGGACAGAGTCCTGCACGAGCGCATCGGGATGCCCGTCCTGTCGATCGACGGCAACGACGTCGAAGCGGTGCGGGACGTGGTCGCCGAAGCGTTGCAGCGTGCCAGCGCCGACCAAGGCCCCACTCTCATCCGGACCATCACCAACCGCACCAACGACGTCGACAAGGTCGATCCCTTGGTCTTCGCCCGGCAGCAGTTGATCGACGCCGGCGTCAGTGGCAGCCACCTCTACGAAGTGGAGCGCCGCGCGCGCTACCTGGTGGCCGAGGCCGAGGCCTTCGCCAAGGCCACGCTGGTCGGTCAGGCACCGGAGTCGGTGCGCCAGCCCGAGGCCTGGCCGGCCGCTAGTTGAGCAGGCCCTGGCGCATTGCCTCGGCAACGGCCGCCGCGCGATCGCTGACCCCGAGCTTTTCGTACAGCCGCTGGACATGGGTCTTCACCGTCGACGGCGCAACGAATAACTCGCTGGCAATCGCAGGGATGCTTTGACCGCGCGCTATCAGATTGAGCACCTCGCGCTCCCGTGCACTGAGCACGGGGGCGCTTGGTGCTGCGCGCTGGCGGATCTCGGCGGTCAGACCGCCGACCAGCGCGGGCGCGACGACGTCATGGCCCTGCGCGACATCGAGCACCGCCTTGACGATTTCGGCGCGGGTGGAGTCCTTCAGCAGGAAGCCGGCCGCGCCCGCCTGCAGCGCCTGATACACGATGGCCGACTCGTCGTGCGCCGAAAGCATCAGCACTCGGGTCGGCAACTCCTGGCTGCGCACCGCCGCCGCGACTGCGGCGCCGTCCATGACGGGCATCCGGAAGTCGAGCAGTGCGACGTCGGGCCGGTGCTCCTTGATCAACTCCAGGGCCGCGGCGCCGTCGTCCGCCTCGCCGACGACCGTCACCGAGCCGCTCGACGACAGCGCACGCACCACGCCTTCGCGGAAAAGCGGGTGATCGTCGCCGACAACCACGCGCACGTTCTCGGGCGTTGCTGCGCCAGCCATGGCGGACAGCTTAGCGGTCCAGGGCTAACTTGAAGTCGGGAGTTGGCGACTTGCTGAATCGCTTTTCCCCAGGTTGCCGCGGGATAGCCGCTACCGGTGAGTACGGTGATCGGGTGACGGAGATTGGCGACGCGGAACTGCAGCGAGCGCGCCGGGGGCATCAGCTCCGCTCGTATCGAATCGCGTCCGTGATTCGCGTCGGCGTGGTGGGGCTCATGGTCGCCGCGATGATCATCGGAACCCGTCGATCTGAATGGCCCGAGCAAATCGACTTGATCACCCTGTACGCGGTGGTCGCGCTCTGCGCTTTGGCACGGGCGTTTTCGCCGTTCGATTGGCTCGGCAGGGGGCGCTTGGTCGGGATCGGCCGACTGGAGCCCTTTGCCTTCACCGTCATCGACGTGGTGACGTTGACGGTCTTCCAGGTGCTGTCCACCGACGCCATCGACCCGTTGCTGATCATGATGATGCTGCCCATCTTCATCGGACTGGACGTCTCGTCACGACGGGCGGCGGTGGTGTTGGCCTGCTCGATGGTCGGCTTCCTGATCGCGGTGCTGGAAGATCCGTTGATGCAGGACGAATTCGGGCTTTCCGAATGCCTGTTCCGGTTCGCGCTCTACGCCTGTCTGTGCGGCACGGCCTACATGGCGGTGCGCATCGAGGAGCGGCACACGCGGGCGATCGCCGGCCTGAGCGCCCTGCGGGAGGAACTGCTTGCCCAGACGATGACCGCGTCAGACGCGCTGCAGCGCCGCATTTCGGAATCCATCCACGACGGACCGCTGCAGGATGTGCTGGCGGTGCGGCAGGAGGTCGTCGAGCTCAAGGCCGCGTTCCCCGGCGATGAACGCGTCGCGCGCGCACTCGCCGGCCTGCAGACCGCCTCACAGAACTTGCGGCAGGCCACTTTCGAATTGCATCCCGCCGTGCTGGAGCAGGCCGGATTGGGCGCCGCGGTACAGGAATTGGCCTCTTACACGCAGCGTCGTTCGGGCATCGAAGTCTTCACCGACATCGACTATGCGATGCGCAACGAGATCGACCGGATCGTCTTCGGCGTGGTGCGCGAACTGCTGTCCAACATCGTGCACCACTCCAAGGCCCAGCACGCATCGGTCACGCTCGGGATCACTGACCGTAAATGTGTTCTGAACGTGACCGACGACGGGGTGGGATTCGACAGCGAGACCATGGCCCGTCGTCTGGGCGAGGGCCACATCGGACTGGAATCGCATCGGACCCGGGTGGAAGCCGCCGGCGGGATGTTTCTGTTCCTCGATGCGCCGGTCGGCTCCCACATCTGCGTGGAGATCCCGTTGAAGACCGAGCGCCCTACTTGAGGTCGACGGACTTGCCGGCCGCGGCCGCATAACCCGCGCGGTACCCGAAAACCATTGCCGGGCCCAGGGTCCCGCCGGCGCCGCCGTAGGCGCGTCCAGTCGCGCCGGCCATCGTGTTACCCGCGGCGAAAAGGCCCGGGATCGGCTCACCGCTGACATGCTGCACCCGGCCGTCGTGATCGGTGCGCGGTCCGCCCTTGGTGCCCATCGCGCCGATGCTCACCGGTACCGCGTAATACGGTGCGGTGTCGATGGGCCCCAAGGTCTTTCCGGCGGCCGTCGTGGCGGTGTCGTCGCCCCAGTAGCCGTCGTACGCACTGGAACCGCGGCCGAAGTCGGGATCCGCATCCCGAGCGACGTGGCGGTTCCACTCTTCGATCGTGCAGGTCAGGCCCGCGGCGTCGATACCCGTCTTGGCGCCCAGCTCGGCGAGATCAGCGGATTCGCAGAACCAGTCCGGAACCGGTTCTCCCGGCGCTATGCCCAGAAATCCATAGCGCTGCAGGTGAACTGAATCGAAGACCATCCAGCCGCGGTCGTTGACGTATCCGCCGCGAGGATCCAGGTAGTGGAATGCGCCGGCCATCGAGTTGTAGTCGCAGGCTTCGTTGACGAATCGGTGCCCGGCCTGGTTGACGATGATGCTGCGCGGACGCGTGCGCTCCAGTCGCACGCTGCGGCTGCGTTGGTTGCCTTCGATGGTGTCGCCAGGGATCTGCACGATCGGAACCCACCACGCCTCGCCCATGTTGGCCAGGTCCGCACCGTGGGCCATCGCCATGCGAAGGCCGTCGCCGGTGTTGTTCGGCGGTGATACCGCACCATGCATAGGGCCCCGCAAGAACGCTTGTACCAGCCCCGCATCCCACTCGAAGCCGCCCACTCCCAGGATGACGCCGCGGCGTGCCCGAACATTGATGTGCTTGTCGCTCAACGTGATCCGGACGCCAGTGATTTGTCCGTCCTCGGCGACGAGTTCCTCGGCACGCGCGTTGGTGTGCGGTGTGACCCCGGTGTCGAGTAATCCCTTGAGCAGACCCGCGATCAATGCGGTGCCAGCGACGCACAAATCGCTGCCCTCTTCGACCAGCACGTGCAGGCGCGCCCTCGTCTCGGCATCGATACCGACGTTGGACCAATCGGCGGGAAACGACGTGATGCGTTTGCCCCACTCGCCGATCTGGTTCAGGTCGAACGGACCCGCCCTCAGCGAGCGACCCCCGGTCGGCTGTCCGCCCGGCAGCTCCGGCCGGTAATCCGGGAACCCGGTGGCAACGTCGAACCGCAGGCCGCTGTGTGCCTCCACGAATTCGAGCATCGCCGGGCCGGTCCGCACGAACGTCTCGACCAAGGCGTCGTCCATCTGACCGAGGGACTGCGCGCGTAGGTACCGCAGCGCATCGTCCTCCGTCAATTCGCGGTCAGGAGAACGGGTATGGGCGGGTATCCACACCACTCCACCGGACACCGCGGTAGTGCCGCCGACCGTCGGGGCCTTCTCGTACACCTCGACCGAGGCGCCGGCGGTCACCGCCGACAGCGCGGCGGTCAGTCCGGCCCCGCCACTGCCCAGCACGACGACGTCGACTTCGGAATCCCAAGGCATGGAAGGCTATCCCTTCAGCTCAGTAGTTCGGACAACTGCTTTGCGGCAGTTATCACCGCGTCCTTTCCGCGCATCACGACGTCTTCTCGATGGGAGATGAGGTTGATACAGGTCGGCGGGGAGGGCGCCGGGCGATGCACCGGGACAGCCAGCCCGTACGTATTCGGTTCGATCTCGCCGTATGTCGTGACCCACCCGCGCTCGCGAGCACGCGTGACCAGGCCGCGCTCGCTCGCGCGCGGCGGCATGCTCGCCAGCAACGCGATTCCGGCGGCGCCGCGGTCCAGCGCATAGCGGCTGCCCTCATGGAACGACAGTTGGTAGGCGACATGACTCGGCACGATCACCGCGACCGCCACCTGTTGATCGCCCTCGGCGACGAGCAAGGACACCGTGGTGCCCAGCTCGTCTGCCAACGCTCGCAGCGTGGGCAGACTCAGTTGACGCACATTGCGATCGAACGAGGCACCGAGCACGGCCAAACCGGCCGCCGGCCGGTACCGCCCGTCCTCGCCCTTGGCCACCAACCCGAATTCGGACAGCGTCGACAGCAGCCGATAGGCGATCGTGCGGTGCACCCCGATCTGTTCGGCGAGCAGTTGGACGGTGAGCCCGACCGGGGAATCCGCCACCATTTGTAACGCGGTGATACCCCTGGCCAGCGTCTGCGAGCCGGTGCCCGAACCCGTCACAGCCTTGACATACCTCCACGCGAGAGCAAAGCTCTTTATATACCGCACATTTATGTGCGATATTCGCACATCACGTTAGTCTAGAGCGAGAACAGGATTTCCACCAGAGGCAGGCAGAGAGGAACCGTGGCCGAGTTCGAGAGCATCTGGAGCGATCTTCAGGGCATCGCCTTTGAGCAGGGCTATCTCAGCGCCGGCGGCCTCAGGACCCGCTACCTGCGAGCCGGCGATCCCGGCAATCCGGTGCTGGTGCTGCTGCACGGGTCGGGCGGCCACGCCGAGGCCTACGTCCGCAATTTGGCGGCGCACGCCGAGCACTTCTGGACCTGGTCGATCGACATGCTGGGCCACGGGTACACCGACAAGCCGGGCCACCCGCTCGAGGTCGGCCACTATGTCGAGCACTTGATGGCAGTGTTACGGACCATCGGGGTCAACCGCGCCTACCTCAGCGGCGAATCACTCGGCGGCTGGGTGGCCGCCCGCACCGCGGTCGATCACCCGGATGTGGTTGAGCGCCTTGTGCTTAACACGGCGGGCGGGTCCCAGGCCGATCCCGTCGTGATGCAGCGGATCATCACGCTGTCGATGGCGGCGGCCGAGGACCCGACCTGGGAAACGGTTCAGGCGCGGATCAAATGGTTGATGGCCGACAAGTCCAAGGGCTACGACGACCTGGTCGCCAGCCGCCAACGGGTATATCGCCAACCGGGTTTCGTCTCCGCGATGAGCGACATCATGGCGTTGCAGGATCCCGAGATCCGGGCCCGCAACATTTTAGGCCCGGCCGAATACGGCTCGATCGTCGCGCCGACGTTGGTGCTGTGGACCAGTGACGATCCCACCGCCGATGCCACCGAGGGGCGCCGGATGGCGTCGATGATTCCCAACGCGAGGTTCGAGGTGATGCCGGGCTGCGGACATTGGCCGCAGTACGAGGACGCCAAGAACTTCAACCGCCTGCATCTCGATTTCCTGCTAGGGCGTTGATGGGCAGCGACGGGGATCTGGCCCACCGGGTCGACGTCGATGTCGTCATCGTCGGCGCGGGGCCGGTCGGCTTGACCCTGGCCAATACCCTCGGGCTGCAGGGTGTCCGCACGTTGGTGGTCGAGGAACGGGACACGTTGATCGACTACCCCCGAGGGGTGGGCCTCGACGACGAGTCGCTGCGCACCTTCCAGTCGATCGGCCTGGTCGAGCGCGTGCTACCGCACACCGTGCCCAACCAGATCCTGCGCTTCGTCGACGGCAAGCGCCGCATTCTGGCCGAAATGGCCCCTCCCGACGCGCGATTCGGCTGGCCCAAGCGCAACGGATTCGTCCAGCCGCTCGTCGACGCCGAATTGCTGTCCGGTTTGCGCAGATTCGGCCACGTCGAGGTGCGGTGGGCCAGCCCCATGACGGCCTGTGCGGAAGCGGCCGACGCGGTCGCCGTCACCCTCGCCGGTGACGGCGAGGACGCCACGGTCCGGGCGCGCTACGTGGTGGGCTGCGACGGTGGTCGCAGCATGACCCGCCGGACGATGGGTGTCTCCTTCGACGGCACCACATCCTCGACACGCTGGCTGGTTGTCGACATTGCCAACGACCCGCTGGGCCACCCGAACAGCGAGGTGGGCGCCGACCCCGAACGCCCGTACGCCTCGATCTCGATTGCGCACGGGATTCGCCGCTTCGAGTTCATGATTCACGCCGACGAATCCGACGAGCAGGCCGAGGACCCCGCCTTCCTGACCCGGATGCTGGCGCGCATGGTGCCGCACCCCGACCGGGTCGACGTGATCCGGCGCCGCGTCTACACTCACCACTCCCGGATCGCCGGCGCATTCCGGCGCGGCCGGCTGCTGCTGGCCGGCGACGCGGCGCACCTGATGCCGGTCTGGCAGGGGCAGGGCTACAACAGCGGAATCCGGGACGCCGCCAATCTCGGCTGGAAGCTTGCCGCGGTGGTGCGCGGCTTGGCCGACGAGGCGTTGCTGGCCACCTACGATGTGGAGCGCCGCAAGCACGCCCGGGCGATGATCGACCTGTCCACGATGGTGGGTCGTGTCATCTCACCGACCAATCGTCGGGTCGCCTCGGCGCGCGACCTCTTGGTGCGCTCGGCGTCAATTGTGCCGTCGCTCAAGCGGTATGTGCTCGAGATGCGGTTCAAGCCGATGCCCCGCTACGAGCAGGGGGCCGTCGTGCACGCCGAGCCGCGCAACGCCGATTCGCCGGTGGGCACCCTGTTCATCCAGCCGAAGGTCGACACCCGGACACGACAGGACGTCCTGCTCGACGACGTGCTGGGCCCATGGTTCGCGGTGTTGTGCTGGAACAACAACCCGCGCAAGATACTCGGCGACGAGGCCTTCGCGAACTGGAAAGCATTGGGGGCGCGCTTCGTTGCGCTGCGTCCGTCGACCCAGCTGCACTGGGCCGCGCATGACGATCCGGACATCGTCGTCGTCGGTGATCGTGTCGGCGGATTGAAAGGCTGGTTCGACGTCCACCAGGAATCGGTGGTGTTCCTGCGTCCCGATCGCTGCATCGCGGGTGCCTGTATTGCTCAGCTCGCACCCGACCTGAGCGCGTCGCTGATCGATGCGCTGGCTCTCAAGCCGGGAGGGGGTGATGTCGACAGTGGCAATGGCTCTGTGCTGTATGTCCCACAGCCCGCTCCTGAATCTTCCGGGGCCGTCGCGGGACCTGCTTGACGACATCGAGGGCGCCATCGCCCAGGCGCGTGACTTCGTCTGCGACTACGCCCCCGAACTCGTCGTCATCTTCTCCCCGGACCACTACAACGGGTTCTTCTACAAGGCGATGCCGCCGTTCTGTATCGGTCTGAACGCCAACGGGGTTGGGGATTACGGTACGTATTCCGGGCCGCTGGATGTCCCGTCGGATCTCGCGGAACAGTGTGCCGAGGCGGTCCTCGACGCGGGCGTCGACGTCGCGGTGTCGGCCAGCATGGACGTGGACCACGGCACCGTTCAGCCGCTGGAGAAGTTGTTCGGGGAGGCGACCGCGCGGTCGGTGATACCCGTCTTCATCAATGCGGTCGCCGCGCCGTTGGGGCCCATGCGCCGGGTCCGGGCATTGGGTACCGCGGTCGGCACCTATCTGGCCACCCTCGATAAGCGGGTGCTGGTGTTGGGATCCGGCGGCTTGTCGCACAGTCCTCCGGTGCCGACCCTGGCGACCGCGCCGCCGGGCGCCCTGGACCGGATCGTGCACGGCCGCCCCATGACGCCCCAGCAGAGGCAGGCTCGGCAGAGCGCCGTGATGGAGGCGGCTCGAAGCTTCGCCGGCGGTGAAAGTGACCTACAGCCGCTCAACCCGGCGTGGGACCACCGCTTCCTCGAAACGGTCGACGCGGGACGGCTCGACGAGTTCGACCGGTGGTCGAACTCGTTCATCCGGTACGAGGGCGGCAGCTCCGCGCACGAAATCCGAACGTGGGTAGCCGCTTTCGCGGCGCTGCGGACGGCAGGGGCCTACCAGACGGTGCTGCGCTATTACCGGGAGGCCGCCGAGCTCATCGCCGGCTTCGCCATCAGAACGGCGACGTCGACATGACCGCCGCGAACATCGACGGCCACGATCAGCTGGTCGACGTGCTGGTCGTCGGCTCCGGCGGCGGGGGAATGGCGGCCGCGCTGACCGCCGCCGCGTCGGGACTGGACGTCGTGGTGATCGAGAAGTCGTCGCACTACGGCGGATCCACCGCGCTGTCCGGTGGGGGCATCTGGGTGCCCGGGGCGCCGTCGCAGCGCCTGGAGGGCTACAGCCCGGACCCCGAAGGTGTCGTCGAATACCTGCTCAACATCACCGACGGCCTGGTGAGCGAGGCGCGCATCCGCCAGTACGTCGAGGCGGCGCCCAAGATGCTCGAATTCCTCGAAGGACAGTCGACTTGGCTCGAATTCGTCTGGAAACCGGGCTACGCCGACTACTACCCGGAGCTGCCCGGCGGCTCCGGACTCGGCAGCACGATCAACGTGCCGCCCATCGACCTGCGCAAGCTGGGCGACGACGAGCAGCGGCTGCTGCAACCGCTGGCGCTCGCGCCCCGGGGAATCTGGCTGGGGCCCAAAGAGTTACGCCAGTTCTACCGAATCAGGCAGTCGTGGGCCGGCAAGGGCGTCCTGCTGAAGCTGGTAACGCGCATGGTCCGGGCCAGAGTGTTCAACGAGCGGATGGCCGCGATTGGGCAGTCGCTCGTCGCGCGGCTGCGCTTGGCACTGCGCGAGCGCAACATACCGCTGTGGCTCGACTCGCCGATGACCGAATTGCTCACCGACGGCGACGGATCGGTGACCGGAGCAGTGGTCGAGCGACACGGCGCCGAACAGCGGATCGCCGCGCGCGCCGGCGTCATCCTGGCCACTGGCGGCTTCGACCACGACCTGGCCTGGCGCAAGGAGCACCTGCCCGTCGTGGATCAGGACTGGAGCTTCGGCAACCCCGCTTCCATGGGCGACGGGATCCGGGCGGGCCAAAAGGTCGGCGCCGCTACCGACCTGCTCGACGAGGCATGGTGGTTCCCGGCGATCCAATGGCCGGACGGCCGAATGCAATTCATGCTTAACGAGCGCATGATGCCGGCACAATTCATTGTCAACGGCGAGGGCAAGCGCTTCATCAACGAGGCGGCCCCGTACATGGATGTCGGCCACGCCATGATCGACGGCCAGAAGTCCGGGGTCACCCACATCCCGTGCTGGCTGATCACCGATCACCGTTCGTGGAATCGCTACGTGGTCGGCGGGCATCTGCCGATCCCCAAAATTCCGGGGGCACCCGTGCCCACCGGTCGCAAAGTGCCGAAGGCCTGGCTGGAGTCGGGTGTGGTCAAATCGGCGATGAATTGGGACGAGATGGCGACCAAGATCGGCGTGCCCGCGCACCAGCTTCGCGAAACAGCGGATCGCTTCAACGAACTGGCGAGCAAGGGTCACGACGATGATTTCAACCGGGGCGACAGCGTCTATGACAATTACTACGGCGATCCGACCCTGCCGAACCCGAACCTGTATCCGTTGGGCAACCCGCCGTACTACGCATTCCGGATCGTGCTCGGCGACCTGGGCACGTCGGGGGGCCTCGTTACCGACGAACACGCCCGGGTGCTTCGGCCGGACGGCACGGCGGTACCGGGACTGTACGCGGTGGGCAACGCCTCCGCTGCGGTGATGGGCCGCAGCTATGCAGGGGCGGGGGCGACCATCGGCCCGGCCATGACCTTCGGCTTTGTCGCCGCCAAACACATTGCCAGACAACGAGCCACCCAGCCGACAAATTCTCCTAGGAGGTAGCAATGAAAGTATCACTGTTCTACGAGTTCGCCCTGCCGCGTCCCTGGGCGCCGGATGACGAACACGTCATGTTGCAGGACTGCTTGGACGAGGTGGAAGCCGCCGACAAGGCCGGGTTCTCGACCGTCTGGCTGACCGAGCATCATTTCCTCGAGGAGTACTGTCACTCCACCGCCCCGGAGATCTTCCTGGCCGCCGCGAGCCAGCGCACCAAGAACATCCGATTGGGCTTCGGCATCATGCACCTGCTGCCCGCGGTCAATCACCCCGCGCGGGTGGCCGAACGCGTCGCCACCATCGACCTGCTCTCCAATGGCCGTGTCGAGTTCGGCACCGGGGAGGGATCGTCTGTCGGTGAACTCGGCGGATTCGACGTCGATCCCGCCGACAAGCGCGCGCAGTGGGAGGAGTCCCTCGAGGTGGCGATCCGCTGCATGATCGAGGAGCCGTTCACGGGCTTCAAGGGCGAGCAGATCCAGATGCCGCCGCGCAACGTCATCCCCAAGCCGCTGCAGAAGCCGCATCCGCCGGTCTGGGTCGCCTGCACGCGGCCGGCCAGCGTGCAGATGGCCGCCCAAAAGTGCATCGGTGCACTGAGTTTCGCCTACACTGGGCCGGGGCCGCTGACCGAGCGGGTCAATGGCTACTACCAGGAGCTCGAGGCGAACGGCGTGCCGATCACGCCGCAGATGAACCCGAACATCCTGGCCATCGGTGGGGACCTGTCGATGATGGTCGCCAAGACCGAGGAGGAGGCGCTGAAACGCCTCGGGCAGGGCGGCGGATTCTTCTCATTCGGCATCATGCACTACTACCTGACCGGGATGCATGTCCCCGGCCGAACCGGAGTGTGGCAGCGCTACCTCGAAGAGGTCGAGAAGGATCCGACGCTGGCCTACGGCCCGGGCCGCGGCGCAATCGGCTCCCCGGACACCGTGCGCGAATTCCTGCGCGGCTACGAAGCGAGCGGCGTCGACGAGATCATCCTGCTGCTCAACCCACGCAGCCACGAGGGCACCATGGAATCCATCGAGCTGATGGGCAAAGAGGTGCTGCCCGAGTTCATCGAACGCGACCAGAAGGCGGTGGCCGAGAAGGCCAAGCGCCTGGAGCCGGTCATCGAGAAGGTGGAGGCGCGCCGGGCGAAGTCCACCGCCCCGCTGTTCGACGAAACCTACGCCTTCGGTGGCCTGCCGACCGGTCGTGACAAGTTCACCGCCAGCGAGATCCCCGAGGCAATGGCGGAGATCAACGAGGGCCGTGTCCAGGCGGCGAGGCGCGCAAAGGAGGAGCGCGGCAAGTGATCCCGGGAGGGGACTGAGCCGTGGGAGACGTCGACGAGCTGTGGCGATACGACGGGTGCCGTGCCGTGGTCACCGGGTGCGCGTCGGGCATCGGCGAACACGTGGTGCGCCAGCTCGCCGAACTCGGGGCGCAGGTCATCGGGCTGGACAAGCGGCGGCCGTCGTTTCCGGTCAACGAGTTTCATGAGGTCGACCTCGCCGACCCGGAGTCGATCGACGGCGCCGTAGCGTCCATCGACGGCCCCGTCGGTGCGCTCTTCAACGTCGCCGGCGTCTCATCCGGGATCGGCAACCCGACGCTGGTCGCCACGATCAACTTTCTGGGCCTGCGTCATCTCACCGAGGCGCTGGCTCCGAAAATGGTCGTGGGATCATCCATCGTGAGCGTGTCCTCGCTCGCGGCTGCCGGCTACCGGGAGCATGCCGAAGTGGTGGCGCCGCTGCTGGACACCACGACGATGCACGAGGGCATCGACTGGTGTCACGCCCATCCCGAAGAGTTGGGCAACGGGTATCAGCTGTCCAAGGAAGCGATCATCTTCTACACCATGCGCAGCGCTATCACTTTGGGCACCAGGGGAATCCGCATCAACTGCTCCGGACCCGGGGTCACCGAAACCCCGATCCTCGATCAGCTGCGGACCGCCTATGGGCAGGCCTTTCTCGACGACATTCCCAAGCCGCTGGGCCGGGTTTCCGAACCCGCCGAGCAGGCCGCCGTGTTGCTCTTCTTGAATAGTCGTGCAGCCAGCTACATCACGGGGCAGATCCTCTGGGTCGACGGCGGAAACGTGGGTGCCGCGATCGCCCGTGAACTCGAGGAAGGACGAGCCCATGGCCGACATGACTGATTTCCGGCGGGCCGCGCGTGACGTCTCCAACTGGGGGCGATGGGGAGACGACGACGAGCTGGGCACGCTGAACTTCATCACCGCCGAAAAGGTCACCGAGGCCGCGAGTCTGGTCAAGCACGGCAGGGTGTTTCCGCTCGGCGTGGAATTCGGGGCGTCAGGACCGCAGGGCGCCTTCGAGTTTCGGCACAACCCGATCCACGTCATGACCGTTGACGGCGGCGACGCCAACACGCTCGCCCGGTACGGGCCGGACTGGGCGAGCAATCCGCTGGCCAAGCAGCTCAGCGGTTACATGACGGCCGACAATCCGTTCCGGTTCAACGACGACCTCATCATCATGCCGCTGCAGGCAGCCAGTCAGTGGGACGCGCTGTCGCACGTCTACTACGAAGACCAGCTCTACAATGGCTTCCCGGCGAATTCGGTGACCAGCATGGGCGCCTACCGGTGTGGCATCGACAAGGTCGACGGTAAGGGCATCACCTCGCGCGGTGTGCTGCTGGACCTGGTTCGGCACCGGGGCGCCGACGTGTTCGTCGAAGCGGGCAACCCGATCACCCCGGAGGAACTGGACGACGTGGTGCGCGCTCAGCGGGTCACGATCGGTCGGGGCGACATCCTGCTGATTCGAACCGGTTGGTGGACAAGGTTTCTCATGACCGGCAACAAGACTGAGGGCTATTCCGGCCTGGACTGGCGGTGCGCCTCATGGCTGCACGACCACGAGATCGCCGCCGTGGCGGCGGACAATCTTCAGGTCGAGGATCTGGTGTCCGGGATCGCCGGGGTCACGTTTCCCCTGCACCTACTGTGCTTGCGCGACATGGGAATGATGTTCGGCGAGTACTGGGACCTCAAGAGGCTCGCGGACGACTGTGCCGCCGACGGCGTCTACGAGTTCCAGCTTGTCGCGCCGCCCCTGAGAGTCGTTGGGGCCGTCGGTTCCCCGGTCAACCCGATCGCGATCAAATGACGCAGCGCAAGACGACGCTGGTCGACGGCCTGACGACCAGCTACCTCGAGGCCGGCGACGGAGAACCGGTCGTGCTGCTGCACGGCGGTGAGTTCGGCGGCAGCGCCGAGCTCGGCTGGGAACGCAACATCGATGCGCTGGCCGCCCGGTACCGGGTGCTGGCGCCCGACCAGCTGGGTTTCGGGCAGTCCGCGAAGGTCATCGATTTCGTCGACGGTCGCGGTATGCGGATTCGCCACGTGGCGAGCTTCTGCGAGGCAGTCGGCGTCAGCTCCGCGCATTTCATCGGCAACTCGATGGGCGCCATCAACCTGCTCAGCGATGCCACGTCGGAGACGCCAGTGCTGCCGATCCGCAGCCTGGGCATCATCTGCGGGGGCGGAAAAATCCAGCAGAACGAGTATTTCGAAGCGCTGCAGAACTACGACGCGTCGCTGCCGGCGATGCGGCGCATCGTCGCGGCGTTGTTCTACGACGCCGGCTTCGCCGCCGACGACGATTACGTGGGGCGCCGTTACGAGTCCAGTACTGCGCCCGGGGCGTGGGAAGCCGTGGCCGCCGCCCGGTTCCGCCGGCCCGGCGCCAAGCCCTCCGCGACGCCGTCGAGTACCCGCGCGTACGAACGCATCGGTGTGCCGACGCTCGTCGTCGAAGGGGGACAGGACAAGCTGCTTCCGTCGGGCTGGGCCGCCGAGATCGCCAAGCAGATCGACGGTGCTCGCTCGACGGTGATCGACAAGGCCGGGCACTGCCCGCAGATCGAGCAGGCGTCGTCAGTCAACGAGTTGCTGCTGGACTTTCTGGCGACGGTGTCTCAGAAGACGTAGTCCAGCCGGGTCATCATTCCCGCGACTTGGTGGTAGGTGTTGTGGCAGTGCATCGGCCACTGCCCGGGATTGTCGGCGACCAAGACTGCGATCAGCCTCTGCTTGGGCAGCACGATCACGGTGTCCTTGCGGGCGCCGGGCGTGCCGTCGGACTTGATCAATTGAAACGTGTGCCCGTGCAGATGAATTGGGTGATACATCATCGTGGTGTTGTCGAACGTGATGGTGGGGCGCTGCCCCTGGCGCACCTGCAGCGGATTGGTCTTGCTGTAGGGCTCGCCGTTGATCATCCAATTGTATTGCTGCATGTTGCCGCCCAGGACGACCGGTAGATCCAGGTTGGGCTCGGGGCGGCCGAGATTGACTGGTGTTGTGGCAGTGAACATTTCGATGGTGCCGACGCGTCTGGTGAGTTCGGGCGGTTGAAATTGCGGGTCGGGAGCGCTGCCCTTTCCGGTCGCTAGCAGAGCCCGTGCCAGCGCGTTCTTCCCCTCGGCCAAGGCGACCAGCGGGAAGACGCCGTCGGCCGCGGTCACCGTGACGTCGTAGCGTTCGGCCATGCCGATGAGCAGGGCGTCGACCTGCTGGGGGACCACCGGGAAACCGTCGGTGTGCGTGACTGTCATCGAATGGCCGGCCAGCGCCACCCGAAACGCGGTGTCCGACCCGGTGTTGATGAAGCGGATCCGGATTCGCTGGCCGGGCTTGGCGTTGAAGGTGGTGGGCGCGGCCGGAATTCGGCCATTGATCAAGTAGTAGGGGTAGGCGATGTCGCCGGCGTCGCCGCCGAGGAGGTCGCTGGTGCCCACGCGCCCGGTCTCGGGCGGCGTCGGGGTCGCCGCCGAACTACTGCCGCTGGTCGGGCTTGTCGACGTCGTGGACGTCGTCGAAGTCGGCGTGGTGGACGTGGCCGAGGTCGTCGGGCTGCTCGGGGATGTCGTCGGCGTCGCGGCCGGCGTAGGAATGCCCGACTTGTTCGGGCTGACCAGCTCCTCGTAGAGCTGTTGCGGGGACTTCCCGATGCCGTCGGTCCAATCGTCTAGGACGACAATCCATTCGGCGTCGTAATTGCCCTCGGTCGGATCGTCGATGATGACCGGCAGGTAAAGGCCAGTGTCAGCGTCGAGCCCGGTATGCGGATGGGCCCAATAGGTTCCGGGATTAGGGGCGGAGAACTTGTAGGTGAAGTCTTGCCCGGCACCGATGTCCGGGGTGGCCGGCTCCGCGCCGTCCATGTCATTGCGCAATGCGATGCCGTGCCAGTGCACCGACGCCGGATGATCGAGCTTGTTCGACACCGCGATGACGAGTTCGTCACCGACGTTGGCCCGGATCACCGGCCCGGGGATCGTGTTGCCGAACGCCAGCGTGCGGGCGATGGGGCCGCCCAGGTCGACCTCCGTGACCTGCGGGGTCAGACTGGCGGTCACCGTGCGCCCGCTGTGCGGGCGGGCCGCCTCGGCCGCGGCGATTGCCGCGTTCATCTGCGCGGCGGGAGTGGGCACCGACGGCTTGGAGCTACTGCAGCTCGCCAGCGTCAAGCCGCCGGCGATGCCCGCGGCGATGAAGCCGCGGCGGGTCAGCTGTGCCGTGTCGAAGGGGACCCCGCGGGTGGGTGGCACCGGCATTGATCGCTCCTTGTCGTCGGTCAATTCGTCCCCAGGGAGTTATACCGTGCTCGGCGGCCCGCCAAGGCACAACCGTCGAACGCGGCCACCGGTCGTCCGGCTAGTGCGCTGTGATCCAGTCGCCGAAGCTGGTGGGGTAGATGTCCACCGCCTCGCCGTCGACCGGAACGATGCTGCGGTCGTCGAGCTTCGCACCGTAATAGCGCGCCTCGGGATCGGTCACCACCTCCCGCGTATCGCCGGTCGTCGCGAACCGGGCCCGGATGAAGTCGTCCATGCCATGTTTGTCGGGTCCCGCGATGTTGATCACCCCGTTGACCGGATCGCCGGTCGCCGCCCGGGTGACGGCGGTGGCGACATCTGCTGCGGCGATCGGCTGAAAGGCCGCACTCGGCGCGTGAACCTCGTCGCCGTCGGTCAGCGAATCGGCAATGCCGTCAACGAATTCGAAGAACTGAGTGGCCCGGACGATGGTGTACGGCGAGCCGTATTCTACGATCACCTTCTCCTGGGCGACTTTGGCGCGCAGGTAGCCACTTTCGGTCGCCCGGTCGGCCCCCACTATCGACAGCGCGACGTGGTGCTGCACCCCAACGGCCCGCCCCGCCTCGAGAAGATTGCGAGTCGAGGTGGTGAAGAAGTTCAGCACGTCGTCGTCGGCCCAGGACGGCGAGTTCGACACGTCCACCACCGTGTGGACACCGGCAACGGCCTCGGCAACGCCTTCGCCGATGACGGTGTTGACGCCCGTGCTCGGGGAGGCGGGCACCGCCTCGTGCCCCAACTCCCTGAGTTGAGCGACGACCTGCTTCCCGATGAGCCCGCTGCCTCCGACGACCAGAACCTTCATGAGTGCCCCCTACCAGTTCGGAGATGATTCGCCGCAGCCCAGCATGGCGGCTTTGCCGGTCGGCCGGAACCCCCGCGGCTTGCTATGCGAGGCACTTAAATCAACTGCTTGACTTAACGCCCGCGGCACCGATTAACTCGTCGCGTGGTCAACGAACTGAATGGCAGGGTCGCCATCGTCACGGGCGGAGCCTCGGGCATCGGGCGCGGCATCGTGGAACGGTTTGTGGGCGAAGGGGCCCGGGTCGTCATCGCCGACGTCGAGGCCGACAAGGGAGCCGAACTGGCCGCCGCGCTCGGCGCCGAGGCCTGGTTCGTGCGCACCGACGTCTCGGATCCCGAGCAGGTCGGCTCGTTGGTGACCACCACCGTCGAGAAATTCGGCGACCTGCACGTGATGGTGAACAACGCCGGAGTCTCGAGCCCCCTGCGCCGGTTGCTCGACGACGACCTGGCCGACTTCCACCGGATCATGGCGGTCAACCTCCTTGGCGTGATGGCCGGCACCCGGGATGCCGCGCGCCACATGGCCGAACACGGCGACGGGTCGATCATCAACCTGTCTTCGATCGGCGGGATTCAGGCCGGCGGCGGGGTGATGATCTACCGCGCCTCAAAGGCAGCCGTCATCCAGTTCACCAAGTCAGCGGCAATTGAACTGGCGCACTACGATATTCGGGTTAACGCGATCGCGCCGGGCAGCATACCAACCCCGATCCTGGCGTCGTCGGCGGTCGACGTGGATCCGGCGGAGTTGGAGCGCTTCGAGGCGCGGATCCGCCAGGGCATGCGCGACGACCGTCCGCTGAAGCGGGAGGGCACGCCCGACGACGTCGCGCAGGCGGCGCTGTATTTCGCGGGCGACCGGTCGCTCTACGTCACCGGCACCGTGCTCCCCGTGGACGGCGGGACCTCGACCGGCAAGGTGGTCCGCCCCCCGGAAGCGCGAGGCCTGAGCGCGCGAGCGTGACGATGCGGTCACCCTCGGCCCCGACCGTGACTGCAGCGTCACGCTCGAGACCGAGCGACAGGCCGGACAGTATTAAATCAAGCGCTTGACTTAATAGGATCGGACGAGGTTCACTAGCCCAATGACGACGGCCAGGACGGTTCGGACCGAGCGAGCCAGCTCCACCCAAGAAGCGATCCTGGTGGCGGCCGAGCGGCTGTATGCCGAGCACGGCATGTTCGCGGTGTCCAACCGGCAGGTCAGCGAGGCCGCCGGGCAAGGCAACAATGCCGCGGTGGGCTACCACTTCGGTACCAAGGCCGACCTGGTGCGCGCCATCGAGGAAAAGCACCGCGGACCCGTCGAAGAGTTGCGCGAGCGGATGGTGGCCGACCTGCTGGCCTCGGGCGAACAGGGCGAATTGCGAGCCTGGGTGGCCTGCCTGGTGCGCCCACTCACCGACCACCTGGCTGACCTGGGCAACCCCACCTGGTACGCGCGATTCGCCGCGCAGGCCATGACCGATCCGGCCTACTACAACATCGTCGTCAAGGGCGCGCTCAGCTCGCCGTCGCTCGTTCAGGTTGTCGACGGCATCAACCGCTGCCTGCCCAACCTGCCGGTCGATGTGCATTTCGAGCGCAACATCATGGCCCGCAACTTGCTGATGCACACCTGCGCTGACCGTGAGCGAGCGCTCGCCGCGGGAACCTCGATGGCCCAACCCTCTTGGCGGGCCGCCGCTTTCAGCTTGATCGATGCGATCGTGGGTCTTTGGCTGGCACCCGTAACGCCGCACGAGTGAAGAGCGTGTCAATGAAAGTGACAGTCGACCAGGCCAGTTGCGCATCGGCGGGCAATTGCGTGATGAACGCGCCCGAGCTCTTCGACCAGCGCGACGAGGACGGTGTCGTCGTCCTGCTCAACGACCGCCCAGCACCGGAGCAGAGCGAAGGCGCCCGCCAGGCCGTCGCGGCGTGCCCGGCCCAGGCCATCCACATCGAGGAGTGACTATGTCGGAGACACTCGCGGACACCGCGACCGAGGCCGAGATTCCGGAATACCCGATGGCCAGGGACGCCCGCTGCCCGTTCGCACCACCTCCCGACGTGATGGCTTTGGCCGCCGAGCGGCCGTTGTCCCGGGTCCGGATCTGGGACGGCAGCACACCGTGGCTTATCACCGGCTACGAGCAAGTGCGCGAACTCTTTTCGGATTCGCGGGTCAGCGTCGACGACCGGGTGGGCGGCTTCCCGCACTGGAACGAAGGCATGCTGTCCACCGTGCACAAGCGCCCCCGATCGGTGTTCACCTCCGACGGAGAGGAGCACACCCGGTTCCGGCGAATGCTGTCCAAGCCGTTCACCTTCCGCCGGGTGGAAAACCTGCGGCCCACGATTCAGCAGCTTACCGACGACCACATCGACAGGATGCTGGCGGGACCCCAGCCCGCGGATATCGTTGCCTCCATTGCACTTCCGGTCCCTTCCCTGGTGATCAGCCAGTTGCTCGGGGTTCCCTACGAGGACGCCGAGATGTTCCAGCACCACGCCAACGTCGGCCTCGCGCGCTACGCCGCCGCCGAGGACACGATGAAGGGCGCGATGAGCCTGCACAAGTACCTGGCTCAGCTCGTCGAAGCCAAGATGGAAAACCCGGCCGAAGACGCGGTTTCCGATCTCGCCGAACGCGTCAAGTCCGGCGAGCTCAGCGTGAAAGAAGCCGCGCAACTGGGCACCGGACTGCTGATCGCCGGGCACGAAACGACCGCGAACATGATCGGGCTCGGCGTCCTCGCACTGCTGCTGAATCCGGACCAGGAAGCCGTCATCCGCGAGGCCGAAGATCCCAAGATTCTGGCCAATGCGGTCGAGGAGTTGCTGCGCTACCTCAGCATCATCCAGAACGGTCAGCGCCGAGTTGCCTTGGAGGACATTCACATCGCCGGAGAGACCATCCGCGCGAACGAGGGCATCATCATCGACCTGGCACCGGCGAACTGGGATGCGGGCGCCTTCACCGAGCCTGATCGGCTCTACCTGCACCGGTCGGGGGCCGACCGCAATGTCGCGTTCGGCTACGGCCGGCATCAGTGCGTGGGCCAGCAGCTCGCGCGCGCCGAGTTGCAGATCGTCTTCCAGACGTTGTTCCGCCGCATCCCGACGATGGCTCTGGCCGTGCCGGTCGAGGACGTTCCGTTCAAACACGACCGGCTCGCCTACGGCGTCTACGAATTGCCGGTCACCTGGTAGTCGAAATGGATTGAGCAGCCCGAGATCAATCCGCATATCCCGGTCCGAATGGAGGGTCAACAATGTCAACGTCGACAACCACCGCTTCGCTCTACCCGCCGGGCGGCTACGGCGCCCCGAAGAATCGCCGCGGCCACGCCGCGGACAGCGATGTGGGCCTGCCCGCGGGGACCGTGGTCTTCTCCGCGGACAACCACATCTCGCTAGCCGACGACATCTTCTACGAGCGCTTCCCGGATGAATTGAAGGACAAGGCGCCGCGGATCTGGTACGAGGACGGCGCCTACCAAGTCGGGCGCAAGGGCCAGTCGTTCCTGCCGGGCGACTTCAGCGCGGTGCTGATGCAATACGACGACCTACCCGGGGCGGCGAGCACCAACATCGAGGCCCGCATCCAAGAGCTGCGTGAGGACGGTGTTGAGAAGGAACTGGTCTTCCCCAACGCGATCCTGGCGCTCTTCCACTACCCCGACAAGCAACTGCGGGAGCTGGCTTTTCGCATCTACAACGAATACATCGCCGAGCTGCAGGAGCGGGCAGGCGGTCACCTCTACGGCGCCGGCCTGATCAACTGGTGGGATCCGCAGGGGGCCCGCACGACGCTGGCCGAGCTGAAATCGTTGGGAATCAAGACGTTCCTGTTGCCGCTCAACCCGGGCAAGGATGACGACGGCAACATCATCGACTACGGCAGCACCGCGATGAGGCCGGTCTGGGACGAGATCGAGGCCGCCGGGCTTCCGATCACGCATCACATCGGCGAAACCCCGCCGAAAACCCCGTGCGAGTTCAACAGCGTGGTGGTCGGCATGATGATCAACATCGACGGCTTCCGCGAGCAATTCGCCAAGTACCTGTTCACCGGAATTCTCGATCACCATCCCGGCCTGCGAATCGGCTGGTTCGAAGGCGGGATCGCTTGGCTTCCTTGGGCTTTGCAGGATGCCGATCATTTGATGGGGTCGTATCAGCACATGTTCAACCGGGCCCTCGAGCACGAACCGCGCTACTACTGGGACACCCACATGAGCGCGTCGTTCATGGTCGATCCGCTCGGCCTACGACTGATCGACGAGATCGGGGTCGACAAGGTCATGTGGTCCAGCGACTACCCGCACAACGAAAGCACCTACGGGTACTCGGAGAAGTCGCTGAAAGCCGTCGTCGACGCAGTCGGGCCACACAAGGCGAAGGCGATCGTCAGCGACAACGTGACGAAATTCTTGGGCCTGCAGTGACAACCCTCGCGCAAGTGGGCATCGGCAGCGGACTGGTGATTCCCGAAACACCGGACCTGGCCCGGCTGCGGCGCGAGACCGGCGCTCGGCTGCGGTCGGCGATGGCAGACCGCGGAGTCGACGCGATGATCCTGCTGGGCAACAACGCGGTGGTCTATGCGACCGGCGCGAGTTGGCCGCTGGGCGACGCCGGACTGTCCTACGTCGAGCGTCCGGTGGCCGTGGTGCTCGCCGGCGACGCCTGGCCGCACCTGTTCCTGCCGTTCCGGGAAGGCGCGGCGCAGGAGACGGACCTGCCCGCCGACCACCTGCACGGGCCGGTATATCTCGAATTCGACGAGGGTGTAAGCGATTTCGCGCGGGCACTGGACGATCTGATTCCGGCTGCAGCGGTGGTGGCCGTGGACGAGCTTACGGGCGCCATGTCCCGTGCCCGAAAGGTGTTGTTCCCCAACGGAACCACGGTCGATGCCGCCGCGATCGTCAGTGCGGCCAAGGCGGTCAAGACGCAGGATGAATTGTCCTGTATCCGCGAGGCCATCCGGATCACCGACGAGGCAATGGTCGAAGTCCAGAAGCGCCTGGCGCCCGGGATCCGTCAGATCGATTTGTCGGCAAGCTTCTTGCGCCAGGCCTTCGAACTGGGCGCCACGGCGAGCATGCTCGAGCCGATCTGGCAGGTGATGCCACCGAGCAAGGCTGAGGGCGTGTGGACCACGCACGGCGACCTGGCGCTGCCGTTGCTGAGCACCGAGCGTGAGCTCGTCGAAGGTGACGTGTTGTGGACCGATGTCAGCATCACCTATCACGGTTACTGCTCCGACTTCGGGCGCACCTGGCTGGTGGGCCGGGACCCGTCGCCGCGCCAGCAGGCGCAGTTCGACAAGTGGTTCGAGATCATGACCGCCGTCCTGAATGCCGCCAAGGCTGGCGCCACCGCCGCGGATCTGGGCAGGGCAGCGACCCAGACCAACGGCGGTGCCAAGCCGTGGTTGCCCCACTTCTACCTGGGGCACGGAATCGGCGTGAACGCGGCCGAGATGCCGATGATCGGAACAGATCTCGGGCAGGAATTCGACGAGAAATTTGTTCTTCAGTCCGGGATGGTGCTGGTGCTGGAGCCGGTGGTGTGGGAGGACGGCACCGGCGGCTACCGCAGCGAAGAGGTCCTGGTGATTACCGAGGAGGGCTCGATCCGATTGACCGACTATCCCTATAAACCTTATGGCAACTGAGGTTCTGCCCGACGAGCGCACCCTGCGCTTGGGGCGCAGGCAGCGAGCGCTGGAACAGATGGCGGCGCACGATCTCGATGTGCTGGTCCTGGGTCGGCAGGCCAACGTCCGTTACGTCACGGGCACGCCGCAAGTGTGGGTCGCGGGCACCCGTCCGTTCGGCCCGACCTGCGTGCTGGTTCGTGCGACCGGCGCCGTGCATCTGCTTAGCACCTGGGACGAGGGTGTTCCCGAGGACATCCCGCACGAGAACCTTTACGGCATCTCGTGGAATCCGGCGAACACCATTGCGGCATTGGGCCGCATCGACGGCGCCGCCACCGCCCGCCGCGTCGGAACCGACGCGCTGTCACCTGTATTCGCGCAGCTGCTGCCGACCGCGTTTCCCAACGCCGAGCTGGTCGACGGCGAGCTCGCGATGCGTGCGGCCCGGCGCATCAAGACGCCCGAGGAAGTCGCCGCGTTGCGAGAGTCGATCGCGGTGGCCGAATCGTCGCTCGCCGCCGCGGTGTCCGAATTGCGAGCCGGGGTCAGCGAGCAAGCCCTGGCCGGCGTGTTGTTGGAGGCCTCGGCGGCCGGCGGCGTGAGCACCCCGTCGAACCAGGATGTCGCGTGGGTGACGTCGCGCGAGCATCCGTGGCGGCGCGCCAGCGGTGACGGCCGGATTCAGGAGGGCGACCTGGTGGCCTTCTCGGCCGGCGTGCTGGCCGGTGGCTACATCGGTGAGGTAGGACGGACCTGGCCCGCCGGCAAGGGGCAGGCGCCCGGCGGCGCCCCGGCGCTGTATCAGCGCTGGGAACTCCTGTGGGCCAAGCTGATTTCCTCGTGCCAGCCGGGTTTCGGGGCCACGGAATTGCTGGCCGCCTACGAGGCTGCGGGTGAGCCGGCACCACCGATGCCGGTGGCCCGCGGGCTCGGCATGGGCTTCGACCCCCCCGTCGTGTCGAAGCACTTACCCGTGACCGCGGCGGAGGAACAGCTGAAGCCCGGCATGGTGCTCGCCGTGACGGGCTATGTCTGGGAACAGGGTGTCGGCGCGGTATTCGGGCGAGAGGCGGTGCTGATCACCGCGGACGGTCCCGAAATGCTGACCTCGAGCCCGTTCTGGCATGCCTGACGGTCGTATGCCGAAGCCGACGGCGATCCAAGAAGGGCGCCGAGGGGAAGAGAAAAAGCTAGTGGCACAAGCCTCGGCTGAGCCGCCCCTGGCCGGCTACACGGTGGTCGACCTGTCCACCGGGATCGCGGGTGCTTACTGCACCAAGCTCCTGGCCGATGGCGGCGCGGACGTCGTCAAAGTCGAGCCCCCCGAAGGCGATTCACTGCGATCCTGGTCGGCCTCCGGTGCGGCGCTGGAACCCGGCAGTGACGGCGCCCTGTTCAGCTTCCTGGCGAGTTCCAAACGCAGTGTGGTCGCCGATCCCGGCAACCCCGACGACGTCGACCTGGTCGACCGGTTGCTGGCGTCGGCCGACGCGGCGGTGTGGTCTTCCGGTTCGGCCTTGGCCGACCACCCGGGCTTGGCGCCCCGCGATATTCTGCGGTGCTATCCGCATCTCGTCGTCACCGCGATCACACCGTTCGGGCTCGAGGGCCCCTGGCGCGACCGTGCCGCAACGGAATTCACGTTGCAGGCATGGTCGGGGGGAATTGTCGGGCTCGGGCGTGGTCAGCAGGACCGCGCGCCGGTGTTCGTCGGCGGCCAGGCCGGAGAGTATTTGGCCGGGGTGTACGCGAGTGTCGCGATGCTAACGGCACGGCACAGCCAAATCGCGTCCGGTGCAGGGCAACTCCTAGACCTGTCGATGCTGGAAACGCAGATCCTCGGCCTGACCTATTACCCCGTCACCTACTTCGAGATGCTCGGGCGGCCATGGCGAGACATGCGACGCGTCACCGTGCCGGGTGTGGCTCGGGCCAAGGACGGCCTGGTGGATGTCGGTTGCGGGACCGCCCAGCAGTGGTTCGACCTCTGCGCGATGGTCGGTCATCCGGAGTGGATCGACGAGGATTCGCCGCTGACGATCACCGAGCAGGCAACCCTGCACGCGGACGAAATCTATGCCTGGGTCGAAAGCAACACCGTCGACGACATACGTGAACTCGCATCGGCATTCCGAATTCCCAACGCTCCAGTTGGCAACGGCGCCAACGTGACATCCATGGACCACTTCGTCGAGCGCAGCTCGTTTGTGCGCGCACCGGGCGGCCGTTTCGACCAGCCGGGGCTTCCCTATCGGATGCGGCCCGCGCGGCTTCGCGAACCGCAGCCCGCGCCGCGGCTGGGCGCACACACCGCGGCCTACCGGGCCGCGGATCTGATTCCCCGGCCCGCACCCAGGGCGTTGCCAAACCCGTTGCCCCTGAGTGGACTTCGGGTGCTCGACATGACGGCATTCTGGGCCGGCCCGTGCGCCACCCATTTTCTGGCATTGCTCGGTGCCGAGGTCATTCATGTGGAATCCGCGCGCCGGCCCGACGGGACGCGGCTGATCGCCGGCGTGCCGATCACCGAGACGCAATGGTGGGAGCGCTCGCCGATCTTCGCGGCGCTGAACACCAACAAGAAGGGGCTGACGCTGGACCTGCAGCAGCCGCTGGGCCGGGAACTGTTACACCGGCTCATCGCAACCTGCGACGTGATCGCGGAGAACTTCACGCCCCGGGTGCTGGACCAGATCGGCCTGGATTTCGCTGCGGTCCAAGCGATCAAACCGGACGCCATCATGCTGCGGATGCCCGGCTTCGGCCTGGATGGGCCGTGGCGCGACAATCCGGCCTTCGCCTATGCCATCGAGTCCGCGGCCGGTGTGAGCTGGATGACCGGCTACCCGGACCGCACCCCGTACGAGCCGTATTCGATCGGCGACCCCAACGCGGGTTTGCATGCGCTCAATGCTCTGCTGCTGGCGCTTGAGCACCGCCGCCGCACTGGCGAGGGAGTGTTCGTCGAAGCGGCGATGATCGACGCGACACTGAACATCGCGGCGGAGCAGGTCATCGAGTACTCGGCCTACGGTGCGCTGCTGGATCGTGCGGGCAACCGCGGGCCCACGGCGGCGCCGCAGAATCTCTACCGCTGCGCGGGCTTCGACGAGTTCGGCAGACCCGACAACTGGGTTGCCGTCGCAGTGCAGACCGACGAACAGTGGAAGAGCCTGTGCAGGGTGGTCGGAAAGCCTTCCTGGGCAACCGATCCCGCGCTGACCGGGATGGCGGGCCGGCGTGAGAACCACGATCTCATCGACGAGCAGCTAGCCGCCTGGTGTGCAGACCGCAGCGGCGACGACATCGTTGCCGTGCTCTGGGATGCGGATGTGCCCGTCGCCAAGGTCATGCAGCCGCATCGTCAAACGGAATTGGAGCAGTTGACCTTCCGCGGCTTCTTCGAAATCGTCGATCATCCGGTCAACGGCCCGGCCAGGCTCAGCACCGTGCCGCTGAGGTTTTCGGCCGAGCCGGGAGCGATTCACACGCGGCCCGCGCCGCTGCTCGGGCAACACAACCACGAGCTGCTGGCCGAGTTGGGCCTGACGGCAACCGAGATCGCCGTCCTGGAATCCGATGGCATCATCGGCCGGGCCCCGACGATGTACCCGGCGACCTGAGCGCGACACCCGGTTAGTGCGACCACCCCTCGGCGATCTGATCGTCGAACGTGCGGTCAATGCGCTCGAACCTGCGCTGGATCGACGTCCGGGCGGCCCCGTGCGGCAGCACGTACAACCGGTTCGCCAGAATCGCGTCCGCGGTGAGCCGCGCGACGCCGTCGACCGTGACGGTGTCGTCCTGCGTGGGCGGCAGTTGCCCGAACCCGCTTATCAGATCGGGGGCTGACGCGAGCCCGTCATCGGCGCCCCGGATGCGTTCGGAGTTGGCGACCAGTTTGGTTTCGATGACCATCGGGCAGAGCACCGAGACGCCGATGCCCTGGTCCTTGACCTCGCGGGCCAGCGTCTCGGCGAGCCCGACGACGCCGTACTTGGCAACGCCATACGCACCGAGCCCGGCGTTGGGCACCAGCCCGGCAAAGGACGCGGTGAACGCGATATGCCCGCCGGTGCCCTGCTCGATGAGCCTTGGGACGAACGCCTCGACGGCGTGAATAGAGCCCCACAAATCGATGTCGATCACCCAGCGCCAGTCCTCGTGGGTCATCGCCACGAGCGGGCCCCCGACCACGATGCCGGCGTTGCTGAACACGACATCAACCTGACCCAGCAGGCGGACCGACTCGTCCGCGAGGTGAACCATCTGCTCGACGTGCCGGACGTCGCACTCCACGCCATGCGCGTCGAATCCCTGGGCGGTCAAGTGTGCGACGGCCTGCTCCAGCGCTGACTTGTCGACGTCGGCCAGCACCAGGCGGGCGCCGCGGCGGGCGAATTCGGCGGCGGTGGCCAACCCGATGCCGCTCGCTCCACCCGTGATGACCGCCCCGCGACCCTCGAATCCGTCCATGGATTCCGAGCGTATTACTCCCGGCGGCCACGGTGTGAGGGGCATCATGTAGGTAGGGCACTAACTATTAGGGCACTATGTGTGTGTGGCCAAGCCGTCTGCGCGCGAGGTCGATCCGCTCGCCCTCGAGCACCAGGTGTGCTTCGCGCTGGCCACCACAAACCGCGCGGTCTTGGCGGTGTATCGACCGCTGTTGGAGCCGCTCGGCCTGACGCATCCGCAGTATCTGGTGATGCTCACGCTGTGGTATCACCGTAAGACGCCGGGCGCGGACCAATCGCCGCTGTCGGTCAAACAGATCGCCGTGACTTTGCAGCTGGATTCGGCCACGGTCTCGCCGATGCTCAAGCGCCTGGAGGCGTTGGGTCTGATCACGCGCGCCAAGAATGCCGTCGACGAGCGTGCAACCGATGTCACGCTGACCGAACGCGGGATTGCGTTGCGTAAGCGCGCACTTGCGATTCCGCCCGCTGTGGTGGCCGGGCTGGGCGTCGAGTTGGCCGAACTGGAGAACCTGCATCGCGTGCTCACCCGGATCAACGCTGCCGCCGTGGCAGCCGGCGCTCTACAATCCTGACATCACTCAAGGAGCCATCATGACCGACGCGAATCCCAACCTCTGGCAGCGCTTTGGCTATGCCTACGGCCGGCGCCTGCCCGACTCGATGCGCAGCTGGGTCGCGCGCGATCTGGCCGGCGAGGGGGCCATCCGCCGGCACATGCTCCGCTGGGCGATACCGCCTTTGCTGGTCCTGGCCCCGTTCTGGTTGCTGCCGGCCTCGCTCTACGTGCACACCGAGATGACCGTGCCGCTATACGCGTGGGCGTTGGTGATTAACTTTGCGCTGAACAAGGTTTGGCGTCGGCATCGGTTGGCCGTTCACGGGCTGGACCCGAAGCTGGTCGACGCGATCAACCGCCAGAAAAATGCCCGGATGCACGAGGACTACGCCCGCCGCTACGGGCCGCGGCCCAAAGAGTCTGAGTGGCAGGACAACAGCAGTCCCTTCTGACGGCTACTTCAGGCAGCTGCCGCCGTCGATGGGCAGCGTGACGCCGGTGATGTACCGCGCCTCGTCGGATGCCAGGAAAAGCACCGCGTTGGCGATGTCCTCGGGCTCGACCCAGCCGATCGGCAGGGTGTGCATCAGCTGGCCGACGACCTTCATGTCATCGGGGCCCGGGTTCTCCAGATCGGGCCGGAACAGCTTCATCGTGCCCTCGTTCATGAACAGCGGGGTGTTGACGTTGGTCGGGTGCACGGAGTTGACGCGGACGTTCTGCGCGCCGAGCTCGACGGCAAAGGTGCGCATCAAGCCGACCACGCCGTGCTTGGCGGCAACGTAGTGACCGGTGTGCGGGTAGGCCTTGAGGCCGCCGACCGAGCTGGTGAGGATGATCGAGCCGCCGTTGCCGCCCGCGAGGATATGCGGCACACCGGCTTTCACGGTCTTCCACACACCGGCCAGGTTGATGTCGATCATGGCGGTCCAGTCGGCTTCGCTGGTCTTGTCCAGTGTCTGTCCACCGTTGCCGATGCCCGCGTTGGCGACGATGATGTCGAGCTTGCCGAGCTGCTCGACGCCGGTGTCGACGGCGGACTTGAGCGCGTCGTAGTCGCGGACATCGACCTCGGCGGTGTAGATCCGACGGTCGTGTCCCTTCACCAGGTCCGCGGTCTCGGCCAGATCCTCCGGCGTGGAGGCGGCGATCAGATCCACGGTGTCGATCTTCTTGCAGATGTCGACTGCGATGATGTCGGCGCCCTCCTGGGCCAACCGCACCGCGTGGGCACGGCCCTGACCGCGCGCCGCACCGGTGACGAAAGCGACCTTGCCTTCAACACGTCCAGCCATGGCTACCTCAACTCCTGACTTGAATCTCTTCGGCACTCAGCGGAGCCGGGCCAGCATCGATTCCCAGCCCCGAACGGTGGCAGTCGGGGAGGGCCAGGAATTGCGCCCGCCGCAATCTGCCGGGACCGCGAATCGTGCCGCATCGTGAACTCTGTCGTCAGTCGCCAATAGGTGTCAACGGCAGAATCATTTTGGCTATTTATGGTTCTAGATATTAGAGAATTTGATTCTCAGAACGCAACTCGGGTGCGCTATTTGGTCAGTGCGGTGTTGCGACTCGGGGGTGCGCTAGCGGGCGAATCCGCGTGAGCAGAAGTCCCAGACCTCGTCGGCGTCGATGGGGTGAACGGTCGCGTCATCGGAGCCGCCGCTGGACTGGGCGATGAACATCACTGTCTGCATCGTCATGGCCGCGATGCGGCGGGGATTGAGGTCGGGCCGCAACTTGCCGGCGTCACTCGCTGCCTCCATGAGCTCAGTCAGCAACGCCAGCAGCGGCGCGTGTGCGACCTTAACCTCGACAGGGTGCGTGACCAGCAGGCGCGGGGCAAAGTCGGTGAACAGGGGCCGCTTAGCGGTGGGATCCGGGCGGGACGACTCGTAGAGCAACTCGACGGCCACCTTGAGCCGCTCGAGCGGATCGGAGTGGCTTTCGGTGGCGGCACGGATCTGGTCGGCCGACCGGCTCAGCGCGTCCTCGAAGAGCGCCAGCAGCAGCTCGTGCTTGCCGTCGAATTGCAGGTAGAAGCTGCGCAGCGACTGGCGGGAGCGATCCACTACCTCTTGCACGGTGAAGTCCGTGCTGCCCTTTTCGATGATGATCGCCTGCGCGGCGTCCAGGAAACGCTGAACGCGTTGCGCGGCGCGCAGTTTCGCGGTCTTGATGGACCGTTCGACGGCGCGTTGCTTCCAGGCCGGCTCTTCGCTTGCGCTGGTCACGGCCGACTCGGACGACTGCCGCGACGGGAGAACATGGTTGGACTCTACCGGAGAACGCCGTGCCATCGGTGCGCTCGACCCCCTCGCGGCCGTAGTGTCGGAGATTGTAACTTTCGTACTGCGAGAATACTATTCTCTTACACGTGTGTATGGAAGGCCCATCGCAAGAGTGAACCACGGCCTGGGTGGAAAGCCTGAACCGCCGGCGGCCAAGGAACCCGGGGAGTGCTGTGCAGCTGACCTTTGATGCCGACGTCGAGGCATTCCGCGCCGAGTTCGTGGCTTTTCTGGACAGCCATCTGCCGCAGCTCTTCGGCTCGGGAGAGGTGCTGAAGCGACCGAAATCGAGTTCCGACGTACCTGGGTGGGCGCGCCGCTGGCAGCGATTGCTCTTCGACAACGGCTGGCTCCTGCCCGGAAATCCACCGGAGTTCGGCGGCCGCAACGCCACCCTGCTGCAGCAATACGTGTACATGGAAGAGCTGTCGCGGCGGCGGGTCTATCAAAGCTTCAATCCGCAGGGCGTGGGCATCATCGCTGCCTCGGTGCTGTCGTTTGGGACGCCAGAGCAAAAGCAGCGTTGGGCCATCCCGATCCTGCGCGCCGAGATCACCGCATCGCTGGGCATGAGCGAACCCGGCGCCGGGTCGGATCTGGCCTCCCTGAAGACGCGGGCGGTGCTGGACGGTGACCACTTCGTGGTCAACGGGCAGAAGGTGTGGACGTCGGGCGCTCATGACGCCGATGTGTTGCTGACGTTCGTGCGCACCGACCCGGCGGCGGCAAAACACAAGGGCATCAGCGCCTTAATCATTCCCACCGACACCCCGGGCGTGGTGCGGCGTCCGTTCGCGTCGGTGTCCGACAACGAAGACGTCGACTTCAACGAGGTTTTCTTCACCGACGCGCGGGTACCCGCCGAGAACCTGATCGGCGACCTCAACGAGGGATGGCGCGTGGCGACCGGATCCCTCGGCCACGAACGCGCCATGCTGTGGCTGGATTACGCCGACATGTTGCAGGCGCTGTGCGTCGAGTCGCGCCCATCCGGACCGCTGCAGCGCGACCGGTACGCCACGCTGGTGATGGATCGTTATGCGATGCGCTTGCTGGGGTCGGCCTCGTTGGCCAAGGCCGCCCGCGGGGAGGAAGACGTGCCCGCACAGTCGGTGCTCAAACTGCTCGGCTCGGAAGCCATGCAGCGCGCCTGCGAAGACGCCCTGAACGCCCAAGGGCCCGAAGGGCTTGTGCTGCGCGCGGTCACCGCCCCGTTCGCTCCCCTGAATCTGGACAGCCACTACGGCGGTTGGTTCGACCGCTACGTGCGTACCTTCGCGGCCACCATTGCCGGCGGCACGTCGGAGATCCAGCGCAATATCATCGCCGCACGCATACTCGGCCTGCCGCGCAACTAGCAGTTATTCGTCGCGGGATCGTCCACGCATCGTTGAAACCAGCCCGGGTCCTTGGAGTCCACCCAGGCGTAGTAACCGACCGCGGCCAGCCCGGCGGCGATCGCCACGATCCCCAACAGGATGCCGGCGACCGCGACCCGGCCGTTGGTCGCCTCGCCCCGGTTGGCGCGCCCGCGGCCGATGTCGCCGGTAACCACGGCCGCGACACCCAGCGGCACACCGATCATCAACCAGCAGGTCAGCAATGAGGCCGCGCCCAGGATCAACGAGGCTACGCCGATCTGGTTCTTCGGTGCGTCGGGACGGCTCATGCCTGCTGATCCTAGGTGTAGGTTGCTGGGTGCCAACCTAGCCGCTAACCAGCTGGAGTGTGCTGTGCGAACGACGACGCCGCAATGATCCGGGTCATTCCGTGGGGCATCGGCACGGTGGGCCGAGAAATGGTCACGACGATCATCGACCACCGGCCCGACCTCGAGATCGTCGGCGCCCGCGTCTACTCGTCGGCAAAGGACGGCGCCGACATCGGCGCACTGGTCGGTCGGTGCCCCCATCGGCGTGACGGCGCCCAGCGATTCGGACGCGATCCTGGCGCTGGATGCCGATTGCGTGCTCTACACGCCCCGCAACACCAGCATCGACGACGTGTGCGCCATCCTCGCCAGCGGCAAGAACGCCGTGACGACGGCCTTCCTGTTCCATCCGCGGCGCATCGCGCCGGCCGATCGCGACCGTCTCATGCGGGCTTGCCAGGCCGGCGGCACCACCGTGCACGGCAGCGGCTTGAATCCCGGAAACCTTTCCGGTGTCTTGCCTTTGGCGTTGTCGGGGATGAGCCGGACCATCGACAAGATCACGGTGCAGGAGCGCGCCGACTGGTCGGTGTATGAGAGCACGTCGATCACGTTCGACAACATGGCTTTTGGGCAACCGGTCGAATCGATCAGCCGCACCGGCACCGAATTTCTGGAGTTCAACAGCGGAATCTTCGCCGAGCAGGTGTGGTTCCTCGCCGATGCGCTCAACGCGGACATCGACGAGGTCGCCGTCTCGGTGGACGCGGTCGCGGCCGAGGCCGATCATCAGATCTTCGAGCGCCGGAACCACCGCGGGGCAACGATGGATCTGGTCCGGACGGCGTGCCGGCCAGCCTCTCATCGAGATCGAAACGCTGTGGACGGTCGGTGGCGAATACCCAAAGCATTGGCCGAGACCCAGGGACGGCTGGACGCTGACCATCGAAGGCGACCCGTCGATGCGCACGCACTTCTTCGCCCTGGCCAGTTTAACCCGCGCCGCAAGCATGGAAGAACACGTCCGCTCGGCCAGCGTGGCCACCGGAATGCAGGTCCTCAACGCCGTGTCCGCCGTCTGCGCCGCCCCCTCGGCTTTGCCACCACCGCGGACCTGCCCCTGATCCGAAGCCATATCGGATTCGGCAATCGTTGAGCTAGAGCTGCGCCAGCCGGGGCGCGGATCCCTTGGCCCGCAGCACTTTACCCGCTTCGAGGGTTAGTTCTCGCGCGCTGCCGAGCAAGCTGTCCAGCACCAGGGCCCGCTTGACGTGACGATGCAGCATGTGTTCGGCGGTGAAGCCGATGCCGCCGAGCACCTGCTGGCAGTGCTTCGCGGTGGTCAACGCCGCCTGGCCGGCGGCCGCCTTCGCCAGTAGGCTGGCGAGGCCGCCGGGGTCCTCGGACACCTCGGCGGCGGTCACGAGGGTCGCCTCGGCGCCCTCGATGGCAACCAGTGTCTCGGCCAGCCGATGCCGAATCGCTTGGAAAGAACTGATGTGACGGCCGAATTGGACGCGATCCAGAGCGTGTTGGCGCGCCAGCGTGAGCATCGCCCGGCTGCTGCCGACGAGCCACCAGCCCACCGCCCGCCGCCCGGCTGCCAGCCCGGCTTGCGTGAGTGAATCGCCTTCTGCGACAGGGTGTATAGGTAACTCACCGTCGATTGCCGAACTCGGAATGTCTTCCCGCTTCCACTGCACCCAGGAGTCCCCCGCGAACGGAAGCGGGGTGACACCGCCCGGCGCCTTCCCTGCCGCGCGCAAAACCACGTCGTTGAGCACCGGCGCGTGCGCGCCCGTTTCACCGAGCAGTCGAAACACCAGAGGGAGTGCCAACTGGGGGATTTCGCTCAGCATGTCGTGCCAGCCGAGCTTGGTCAAGGCGGCGTCGAGCTTGGCGCCGGAAGCCGCGGTCATCGCGGTGCGTATCGACTCCGCCAGCAGCTGCAGCTCTTCGGAGTCCGAGCCCGGGTCCACGATCACTCCTTCCCGAGGTCGAGCAGCCAGCGGGCGATGATGTTGCGCTGAATCTCGGCGGTCCCGCCGTAGATGGTCGATGCGCGCGAATACAGGTACTCCGAACGCCACGGTGTCTCGTCGAGCTCGAGGTCTCCTGGCATCAGGTCGCGCACGGTGTCGTAGAGGCGCTGTTCGGCGGAGGCCAGCAGCACCTTGTCGATCGAGGTGTCGGGGCCCAGCCGTGCTCCGTCGCGCAGCCGGTACTGGGTGGCGCGGGACCGGCAACGTAGCGTGTGCAACGCGAGATACGCTGCACCCAAATCATATTCGTCGTAGCCTCCATGTCTGCTGCCGCCGGACACCTCGGCGATGAGCTCATCGAATCGCGAGTACAGGTAGGCGATGCGCTGCCAGAAGCAGGTGGAGCGCTCGAAGGGCAGCAGGTCCATCGCGAGTTTCCAGCCGTCGCCGGGCTTGCCGAGCATGCGGCTCGACGGGACCACCACGTCGTCGTAGTACACCTCGCAGAACTCGTCGACGCCGTGCATCGTGCGCAGCGGCCGGATGGTGATGCCGGGAGTGTCCAGGTCGACGAAGAACGCGGTGATGCCCTCATGGTTTGGTTGGCCGGGCCCGGTGCGGGTGAGCAGGATGCAACGGGTGGAGAACTGCGCGAAGCTGGTCCACACCTTCTGCCCGTTGACGATCCAGTTGTCGCCGTCCCGCACCGCGCGGGTGGTCAACGACGCCAGGTCGCTGCCGGACCCGGGCTCGGAAAAGCCTTGGCACCACTGCTCTTCGCCGCGCAGCAATCGCGGCACCATCTCGGCGGCGAGTTCGGTCGGCGCGTAGTCGATCATCGTGGGAGCGAGCACCTCGAGCATCGAATACGGGCCGGGCTCGGCCAGGCGGCGGCCGACCACCTCTTCGCCGACGATCGCGCGCAGCAGGGCGGGTCCGCCCAGGCCACCGACCTCGACGGGCCAGCCGTACCGCATCCAATCGGCGTCGTAGAGCGCGCGGCTCACCCGGAGGAATTGCCGCATGTGCGACTGCAGCGAGTCGTCGGGTCCGGGGGTCAGGTCGTGTTCATCGAGCCACGCGCGCAGATCGGTCCGGAACTCCTCGACGTTCACGGTGCGGGGCGACCGATCGCGTGCGGGCGCCCGGAGTCGTGCACGCCGTTGCGGCGAATGAACGTCATGGCTCGGGTCTTCAGCCGCCAGCCGTCCGCGGTCCGCGAGTAGGTGTCGCGGTAGTAGCCGATCCGCATGTCGTGGGTCGACCCGTCGATGAAGCACAACGGCTGGGTGCCGCTCGCGGAGTCGCCTTCGAGGTCGCCGATCAAGGCAGTTCCGGTGAGGAACAACCCCTTTGGCGCCGCGGCTACCAGCTCGGGGAACCGGTCCAGCCGGTAGGTGGAACCGAAGGCGCTGTAGGTCCCGTCGGGGGTGAACACGCCGATGAGTCCCTCGATGTCCTCTTGGGTGATGGTGACCGCGTAGCGGGCGAGCAGCTGCTGGATCTCGACCAGATCGTCCGTTCTGGATGGGCCGCTCTCAGACTGATCGGGCGTTGACATAGACCTTGCCGCCTTTCATGACAAAGCTGACGTTACGGGTAACGGTGATGTCGTCCAACGGGTTTCCCGGTACCGCGATGATATCGGCGAGCTGGCCCGGCGCCAGCCGGCCCCGGTCCGTCGAGTTGATCAGATCGGCGGCAACGACGGTGGCCGCTCGCAACACCGCCAGCGGCGGCATCCCCCACTCGACCAGGGTGACCAGCTCGTCGGCGTTGCGGCCGTGCGGTATCGCGGGCGCGTCGGTGCCAACCGCGATCTTCACCCCGGCCTCGTAGGCGGCCTTGATCGAGGTTTCGGCTTTGGGAAACATCTCGGCTGCCTTGTCCTGCAACTCCTTTGGAGCGCGAGATACGTCCATCGCTTGGGCGAGCCCGCGGGTGGTCACCAGGAACCGATCGTTGTCGACCAGCATCTGGATGGCCTCGTCGTCCATCAGGAAGCCGTGCTCGATGCAGTCGATACCGCACGCGACCGCATGCTTGACCGCTTCTGCGCCGTGGGTGTGCGCGGCGACGCGCAGCCCGCGCCGGTGCGCCTCGTCGACGATCGCCCGCAGCTCCTCGTCCGAATAGTGTTGTGCGCCGGCCTCACCGGTTAGTGACATAACGCCGCCGGACACGCACACCTTGATCAGCTGGGCCCCGTGTTTGATCTGGTAACGCACGGCCTTGCGGATCTCGTCGACGCCGTTGGCGATGCCCTCTTCGACCGTGAGCTCAAGCGCGCCCGGCATGAAGGCCGCGAACATCGTCGGGTCGAGGTGTCCCCCGGTGGGCGTGATGGCGTGACCCGCCGGGACGATGCGGGGGCCCTCGATCCATCCCGCGTCGATGGCTTTGGCCAGGGCAACGTCGAGCAGGTAGCCGCCGGTCTTGACGAACAGGCCCAGGTTGCGCACGGTGGTGAACCCGGCGCGCAGTGTGCGCCGTGCGTTGCCGACCGCACGCAGCACCCGAGTCGGCGGGTCGTCCTGCACCTGAGACAGTCCCGGCGTCTCGCCGCGGCCGCCCATCAGGAGGTTGACCTCCATGTCCATCAGGCCGGGCAGCAGGATCGCCTCGCCCAGGTCGATGACCGCGTCTTCCGGGCCCGAGCCCCCCACGCCGGCGATCCGGTCGGCTTCGACCTTCAGGATGCCGGGGCGAAGGATCTCACCGGCGTCGACGTCGAGCAGCCCGGCGGCCTTGAGCGTTGGCACCGGCTAGATCACCGGTTCGCTGATCACTTCGACCCACGCCGCTCCGCTGTCGGGGACGCGGGGCTGCTTCCATGCCTCGATCGGGAACGACACCATCACCAACGATTGCATCATGTGCATCAGGCTCTTCGCGTCGTCGGGCAGGTCGTCCAGCGGAAACTTGTCGCAGTACGCGATCACGTCGTTCAGCTTCGGAAACGCGACGTCGTAGAACGCCTGCATCTCGGGCATCGTCGAAGCCAGCCGCTTGGCGTAGCGCTCGGGCTCGGTGGCCAGGTCCCACTCCACAAACGGCTCCAATTCGGCGAATTCAGACGGTAACTTTGCCATTGCGCTGGTACTCCTTGACGTAGTTGCCGGTCGTGTGGTGCAGATGGCGGATCAGGACTTCCTGGTCGCACAGCAGGAACTCCTTGACCGCCCGGGTGCCGATCATGGTCTGGGTCGCTTCCAGGGTGTTCGCGTCCTGCAGCGCGTACTCCTTGAATGTCACCGCGGCTAACTCCTGGGCCAGCCGTTCCCGCGCGTTGCGCGGCGGCACGAAGTACAGCGTCGACTCGAAGATGTGCTTGTCCACCGCGGTCGGCCAGTAGTGGTAGGTCAGGTACCAGCCCGGCTCCCAGATCAGCAGCATGAAGTTCGGGTAGAACAGCCACGAGTCGATGCCCCACTGCGGCACCCGCTTCACGTTGACGCCCGGCGGCAGTTCCAGGTTCTGGATGATTTCCGGCTTGTCCCATGGGCCGAACAGCCCGCTGCGCAACACCTGGTCCAGCGGCTTGACCATGCTCATGTCCGCTGGCGGTGCCTGGCCACCCCAGGTCGACTGCAGGCTGTGCGGGCCGGCCACTTCGTAGTGCAGCGCCTCGTAGCCGTACTTCTGGATCTTGGCGGCTTCTTCCTTGGTGTACTGCCCCTGGTGCAGGATCGGCGCGTGGTAGAACTCGACGAACGCGTCGATGAACAACTTCCAGTTGCTGCCGACCTCGGCCCGATAGGAGTAAGTCTCGGTCATCTCGCCGAAGGGGTAGCCCTCGATGCTCTTGGCGAGCGGCCCGAGGTAGTCGATGAGTGGCGCGGCGTTGTCGTCGAAGTTGATGAAGATGAAGCCTTCCCAGACCTCGCAACGGACCGGGGCCAGGCCGAAGTTGCTTTTGTCGAGATTGAAGAACTCGTCTTCCTGTTGGACGAAGGTCAGGTCGCCGTCGAGGCTGTAGCGCCAGGCGTGGTACTTGCAGGTGAACTGCCGGCAGGTGCCTGAGGTTTCCTCGTTGGGAAAGTCGTTCCACACCAACTTGTTTCCGCGGTGCCGGCAGACGTTGTGATACGCCTTGACGATCCCGTCCTTGGTCTTGGTGAGGATGACCGAGGTGCCATTGCCGGCCGAGGGTAGTTCTCGAGTGAAGTAGCTGCCGGTCTTGGGTAATCGCTCGACCCGGCCGACGTTGAGCCAGGTCCTCTTGAAGACCGCCTCACGCTCGGCCTCGAAGAACGCGGGGTCGATCGAGTCGGTGTAATCAACCGGATCGGTGCCCAAGTCGGGGTAGTTCTCTGTCCAGCTGCCGGCAGCTGGCTTGGGGAAGTGAGCCACGAGTTCAACCTCTCTGATGCGTCTAGTCGTGCTCGAGCTGAATGCCAAAAGTGTTGAAGGCCATGGCCAGCGTGGTGTAACAGCCGACGGTGAAGACAAAGTCCATCCGCTGCTGATCGCTCAGGCGCTCGCCGAGTGCCGACCAGGTCTGGTCTGACAGCTGCGACTTTTCGTCGAGTTCGTCGACGGCGGTGGTCACCGCGCGGTCGAATTCGTCGAGCGCCTCGCCACGCTGGAGCGCCGCGATCTGCTCGTCGGTGATTCCCTCGGCCTTGGCCATTCTGACGTGGTGCGACCATTCGTAGGCGCTTTCCCGGCGATGCGCCACCCGCAGGATCGCCAGCTCGCGGATGCGCGGCGGCAGCGTGGACGACATCAGCAGGTGGACGTTGAACCGGAGGAACGCCTTGGCCAGCGCCGGGTGGCGGGCGAGGGTGGAAAGTGCGTTGTTGGTGGCCGCGTCTCGCATCGCCGAAAGCGCCTGCTGGGTGGCCTCGTCCCACTGGTCGGCGGGCAGCGGCGACAAGCGCATTGAGGTATTCCTCTCGGCGAATGAGAATTGTATTCTCATTTACAACCAACAGACTTGCACGATTCGCTCCTCCGGTCAATGGCACCGGGGCCCGGACCCGGCATGAGCGGCCTTCGTGCGGCGGGTGGCCGGTCGCAGGCAGCTCCCGGTGCGGCCCAATCGGCGTTGAGCACCAAATTTTTGTTTCGAAGTTTGATGCGACTGCGGCGCTCGCGCTCCCGGCCGCGTCGTCGTCGCACGTGAGGAGGTTATCCGTGGCGGCGAGGGGCGACCCGGAACGCTTCCCGAAGCGATGGGGATGTTGATTCTCGCATTACGAGAAGATAGTTTTCAACGGTAGACGGCCGACGTTGGCAAGCCGACGTTATGGGGGCAGACTGCTCAGTGGACTCGATGGAGAGGGAACGTCATGAACAAAGAAGACATGATGCTGATCAGCGTCGACGATCACACAGTCGAACCGCCGGACATGTTCAAGAACCATCTGCCGAAGAAGTACCAAGACGATGCGCCGCGCCTGGTGCACAACGCCGACGGCTCGGACATGTGGAAGTTCCGTGACACCGTCATTCCCAACGTCGCACTCAACGCCGTCGCCGGCCGGCCGAAGGAGGAGTACGGCATCGAGCCGACGGGGCTCGACGAGATCCGGCGGGGTTGCTACGACGTGGACGAGCGGATCAAGGACATGAACGCCGGCGGCATCCTGGCCTCCATCTGCTTTCCGTCGTTCCCGGGGTTTGCCGGGCGGCTGTTCGCCACCGACGACCACGACTTCTCGATCGCGCTGGTGCAGGCTTACAACGACTGGCACATCGACGAATGGTGTGGCGCCTACCCCGCGCGATTCATTCCGATGGCGATCCCGGTGATCTGGGATGCCGAGGCGTGCGCCGCCGAGGTGCGCCGGGTGTCGAAGAAGGGCGTGCACGCGCTGACCTTCACCGAAAACCCGGCCGCAATGGGCTATCCCAGCTTCCACGACGAGTACTGGAATCCGCTGTGGAAGGCGTTGGTGGAGAACGACACCGTGATGAACGTGCACATTGGCTCCTCGGGGCGGTTGGCCATCACCGCGCCGGACGCCCCGATGGACGTGATGATCACGCTGCAGCCGATGAACATCGTGCAGGCCGCCGCGGACCTGTTGTGGTCGCGTCCCATCAAGGAGTTCCCGGACCTCAAGGTCGCGCTCTCCGAGGGCGGAACCGGCTGGATCCCCTACTTTTTGGAACGCGCCGACCGGACCTACGAGATGCACTCCGCCTGGACGCACCAGGACTTCAAGGGCAAGCTGCCCAGTGAGGTCTTCCGCGACCACTTCCTGACCTGCTTCATCAGCGACAAGGTCGGCGTAGCGCTGCGCAACATGATCGGCATCGACAACATCTGCTGGGAGGCCGACTACCCGCACAGCGACTCAATGTGGCCGGGCGCGCCCGAGGAGCTGTGGGATGTGTTGTCCCTCAACAACGTCCCCGACGACGAGATCAACAAGATGACCTACCAGAACGCGATGCGCTGGTACTCGTTCGACCCGTTCACCCACATTTCACGCGAACAGGCTACGGTCGGTGCGCTGCGCGAGGCCGCCGACGGGCACGACGTGTCTATCAAGGCGCAGGGCCACGCAAAGGACAGCCGGGGCGGCTCGTCCTTTGCGGACTTCGCGGCCAACGCCAAAGCCCTTTCCGGCAACAAGGATTGACCCGCCAATTAGGCAGGGCCCGGCAAGCAGACGCAGAATCGCATTGTTAGGGTGACGATCGTGCGATTCTGCGACTGCTCGCGCTGATAAGGAGGCGCCGTGCCCGGCGATGGAATGAATTTCGAGCTGACCGATGACCAGCAGGTGATCCGCAGGTCGGTCGCGGAGCTGGCGGGCAAGTTCGACGACCAGTACTGGATGGAAAAAGACCAGGCGCACGAATTCCCTTCCGAATTCTACCAGGCGATAGCCGACGGCGGCTGGCTGGGAATGACGATCCCGACCGAATACGGCGGCCATGGTCTCGGTATCACCGAAGCCACCATCCTGCTCGAGGAGGTCGCCAAGTCCGGCGGCGCGATGAACGCGGCCAGCTCGATCCACCTGTCCATCTTCGGGATGCAGCCGGTGGTCGTGCACGGCTCCGACGACCTGAAGGCGCGTACGCTGCCCTCGGTGGCGACGGGTGAAGTGCACGTCTGCTTCGGCGTAACCGAACCCGGTGCCGGACTTGATACTTCCCGCATCACGACGTTCGCCAAGCGCGACGGGGACCGCTACGTGGTCAATGGCCGCAAGGTGTGGATCTCCAAGGCGATGGAATCCTCCAAGATCCTGTTGCTGACACGGACCCAGAGCTACGACGAAGTCACGAAGAAGACCGACGGCATGACGCTGTTTCTCACCGACCTCGATCGCAGCCGTATCGACATCCGTCCCATCCGCAAGATGGGCCGCAACGCCGTGAGCTCCAACGAGTTGTTCATCGACAACCTCGAGGTTCCGCTTGAGGACCGAGTCGGGGAGGAGGGCAAGGGATTTCAGTACATCCTGGATGGCCTCAACCCTGAACGCATGCTGATCGCGGCCGAGGCACTGGGCATCGGCCGGGTGGCGCTGGACAAGGCGGTGAAATACGGCAACGAGCGCGAGGTCTTCGGCCGGCCCATCGGCATGAACCAGGGACTGCAGTTCCCGCTCGCGGACTCGCTGGCGCGCCTCGACGCCGCCGAACTGATGTTGCGCAAGGCGACATGGCTGTATGACAACGGCAAACCTTGTGGGCGCGAAGCGAATACGGCAAAGTACCTGTGCGCTGACGCCGGCTTCGCGGCCGCCGACCGGGCGATGCAAACTCACGGCGGCATGGGTTACGCGGAGGAGTACCACATCACCCGCTACTTCCGTGAGGCCCGGCTGATGAAAATCGCACCGGTCAGCCAGGAGATGATTCTCAATTTCCTGGGGTCCAACGTGCTGAAATTGCCGAGGAGCTATTGAGCGCCTTGGCAGGACGAGACGACCTTGTCCTGCTGTCGGAGGACAGCGGCGGGGTGCGTACGTTGACGCTCAATCGTCCGCGTCGCAAAAACGCCATCAACCCGGAGCTATGGGTGGCGCTGCGCCACGCTCTCGACGAGGCCGGTCGTGACCGCGCCGTGCGCGCGCTGGTGATCACCGGTGCCGGCGGGAGCTTCTGTTCCGGCGCCGACATCTCGGTTCCCGACGATGTTCACCCGAAACACAAGCTGCAGCGGCTGACCGACGTCGCGCTGGCCCTGCACGAACTCCCGATCCCTACGGTCGCCAAAGTCAGCGGCGTTGCGGTCGGTGCCGGATGGAACCTGGCCCTGGGTTGCGACCTTGTCGTTGCGACGCCGGAATCGACTTTCTCGCAGATCTTTTCGAAGCGCGGTCTGTAGTTTACTGGCAGCTGGGCGCTGTCAAGATCTGACGAGGAGCGATCGGAGTAGGGATATGCGCGAGACAGTCATCGTCGAAGCGGTGCGCACGGCGGTCGGGAAGCGAAACGGCGGGCTGTCCGGCATGCATGCCGCCGACCTGTCCGCGGTCGTGCTCAACGAACTGCTGGAGCGCGCCGGAGTCGGACCGGAGATCGTCGATGACGTGGTCTGGGGGTGCGTGTCCCAGGTGGGCGACCAGTCGAGCAACATCGGGCGCTATGCCGTCCTGGCCGCCGGCTGGCCCGAGGCCATTCCGGGCACGACGGTCAATCGAGCCTGCGGTTCCAGCCAGCAGGCTCTCGACTTTGCGGTGCAGGCGGTGATGTCGGCTCAGCAGGATGTCGTCGTGGCCGGCGGCGTGGAGGTCATGAGCCGCGTTCCGCTGGGCTCGGCCAGGGCATCCGGGATGCCGTACGGCCCCAAAGTGCTTGGCCGCTACGACGACTTCTCCTTCAATCAGGGCATCTCGGCGGAGATGATCGCCAAGAAGTGGGGCTTCTCGCGTACCCAGGTCGACGAGTATTCCGCGCAGTCGCACGAGCGCGCCGCCGCCGCGCTGGACGCCGGCGCATTCACCGACCAGATCGTCCCCGTGTTCGTCGAGGACGGCACCGTCGTCAACGTCGACGAGGGAGTGCGACGGGGGACCAGCGTCGAGAAACTGGCATCGCTCAAGCCGGCGTTCGTCGACGATGGCGTGATCCATGCGGGCAACTCCTCGCAGATCTCCGACGGCGCGGCCGCGCTGCTGGTGACCACGTCGGAAATGGCGGTGCAACTCGGGCTGACGCCGCTCGTGCGTTATCGCGCCGGCGCTGTCACCGGAGCCGACCCGGTGCTCATGCTCACCGGACCCATTCCGGCGACGGAAAAGGTGCTCACCAAGGCCGGCGTCGCGCTGTCCGAAGTCGGCGCGTTCGAGGTGAACGAGGCCTTCGCGCCGGTCCCGATGGCCTGGCTCGCCGAGACCGGTGCCGACCCGCGACGGGTCAATCCACTCGGCGGCGCGATCGCGCTGGGGCACCCGCTGGGCGCCTCCGGGGCGGTGCTGATGACCCGGTTGGTGAACCACATGCGCGACAACGGCATCCGGTACGGGCTGCAGACCATGTGCGAAGGCGGCGGCACGGCCAACGCCACGCTGGTCGAGCTCCTTACCTAGCGGACCGCCGTACTGGCCTGGCCTGAGCCGCACCGACAAGTCGCCGGTGACCCTTGTCACAGGCGAGAAACTAACCTACTGTGTGTTCACTAGGTTGTTTCGGCCCGTCAATCGGTCAAAGGAGTCCGGTGCCCGACGCACGGCGTTACGACACGCTTCTCGCCAAAGGTGAGGACCGCAAGCAGCGGATCCTCGAGGTGGCGCAGCGCCTCCTGGCACGCAACGGCTGGCGGGCGACGACGCTGGCCCAGATCGCCGGGGAAGCCGGCGTCACCCCTGCGGGGCTCCTGCATCACTTCGAGTCCAAGGAACAGCTGCTGCACGCGGTGCTTGACGCGCGCGATCTCGACGACGAGGCGCACGCCGACCGCGGCGGCGATCTACTGAGCCAGATCTCGCAGGTCGCCGAACGCTTCAACCGGGCTCCCGAGCTGCTGAGCACATTCACCGTGCTGCTGGTCGAGAGCATCCTTCCCGACGCGCCGTTGCACGATCGCATGCTGGCCCGGCAGCAGGCCGCGACCGAGATCGTCGCCGCCGCCATCCGGCGCGGCCAGACCGACGGCGCTTATCGCGCCGACATAGACCCCGCGGTCAAGGCGGTGGAAATTCTCGCCTTCATACATGGAATGGAAACCCTATGGTTACTCGATCCTTCGATACCGCTGACCGAGGTGTTCAAGCAGTACGCCGAGACACTGGCGCGGGACTTCGCGCCGACCAGCCAGCCCCAGACCACGACATGAGGTACCGGCTCGACGTCGTCGCTTCGAGCGTCGCCGACGTGGTGCGCTGCGCCGGGGGCTGGCTCTTCGACCGCGCGATGGCCGGTTGGGATGTCACCGTGCTGCTCAGCGACCCCGGCGACGACGCCGACGAGCGGCCGCTGCAGATCCTCGGCGTCAAGGCCCTGGGGCTGGAACTCGCCCTGGCGTCGGTCGACATCCGTCCGCGTCCACAGGCTCTGGCCGCCGCGGCGGACTTGTTCGACTGTGATTCGCAAGTGCGCCGAGGCGTTTTGCGCGCGCTCGATCAAGGTGCCACCGAGGTCACGCTGTGGGGCGAGACCTGGCCGGCCGAGCTCGACGACAGCGTCGGCCTTGTGCAACACCGGCTGAGCTCGGCCGCGCAGGTCTTCAAGGGCCGGGCGCTGGCCGCCGCGTCTACCGACGGCAGCGCACCGATCGGATCGATCGGTCTTATCGAGACCTTCCGCAGCGGACTGCTCGCGTGGCCGTCCGTCGCCGCGGACCTGGTTCCCGCCAGTTAGTTGTTCTGACGAACCACGACGGGGCGGCTGTCGTTGACGCCGCTCACGCCGTGTGGAAATGTAATACTCATCTCTGAGAGGCTCATTCTCACTGCTGAGATTCGAACGGAGCATGATGGCGAACGACTTCTCCAACATGGACTTCTTCCGGGGCACCGAGCTCATCGCCGACCCGTACCCGTACTACGAGTCGTTGCGGGAGCAGTGCCCGGTGGCCCGGGAAGACCATCACGGGGTCACGATGGTGACGGGCTGGGACGAGGCCTGTGCCGTGCTGAACGACACCGAAACCTGGTCGTCGTGCATCTCGGTGACCGGACCGTTCCCGGGCTTCCCAGTGAGCCTCGAGGGCCTGGGAAACAGTGACATTACCGAGCTGATCGAACAACACCGCAATGAGCTGCCGTTCAGCGACCAGCTGCCCACCCTGGACCCGCCGACCCACACCAATCACCGCTCTTTGATGATGCGGCTGATCACCCCCAAGCGCCTCAAGGAGAACGAGGACGCCATGTGGGCACTTGCCGATCAGGCGCTCGACGAATTCTTGGCGCCCGGGCACGGCGAATGGATCAAGGGCTTCTCCGGCCCCTTCACGCTGTTGGTCATCGCCGATCTGCTGGGCGTGCCAATGGAGGATCGCGACAAGTTCGTCAGGGGCATCGCCGAGCATGCGGGCGGCGGCGTCGGCGGCACCAAGGGGTCTCTGTCGCATAGCCCGCTGGAATTCCTCTACGGCCTGTTTTCCGACTACGTTCGCGCCCGCCGTCAGAGCCGTCGCGACGACGTGCTGACCGGCCTGGCCACCGCCACCTTCCCGGACGGCTCGACACCGGAGGTCGAAGACGTCGCGCGCGTTGCCGCCAACGTCTTCTCCGCCGGCCAGGAGACCACCGTGCGACTGCTCGGCGCCGCGCTGCAGATCTTGGGGGAGCGCCCAGACATCCAGGCGCAGCTGCGCAAGGACCGCAGCCTGCTGCCCAACTTCATCGAGGAGTCGCTGCGCCACGAGAGCCCGGTCAAGGGCGATTTCCGGATCAACCGGCGGCCCGTCAACGTCGGTGGCGTGGACCTGCCCGCCGGCACCACCGTGATGATCGTGCAGGCCGCCGCCAACCGTGATCCGCGCCGGTTCGAAGATCCCGCCACGTTCGACCCGGCCCGCAAGAACGCCCGCCAGCACATCTCGTTCGGTCGGGGCATCCACAGTTGTCCCGGCGCGCCGCTGGCGCGAGCCGAAACCCGGGTGGCGATCGAGCGCCTGTTGGACCGCACCACCGACATCAGGATCAACGAGGACGTTCACGGCCCCGCGAATGACCGGCGCTACCAATATGTTCCGACGTACATCCTGCGCGGGCTGACCGAATTGCACTTGGAATTCACGCTGGCATGAGGGTGTGGGTGGACGACCAACGCTGTCGCGGCCACGGGATGTGCCTCACGTTGTGCCCGGACGTGTTCAGCCTCACCGGCGACGGCTACGCGGTGTCGATAGATTCCGATGTCCCAACGGAATTCGAGGCGGCCACCCGGGAAGCCATCCAGTGCTGCCCAGAGCAGGCCATCGCCGAGGCCGAAGCCGAGAACTGATCAGATCCTCATCGAGGCAAGGAGATTCGAGTGGCTAACGGGCCAAAAGGCTACGTCATCCTCACCGAGGCAATCAAGGATCCGGAGGGCATGAAGGCTTACGCCCGGGCCGCCGGTTCGGCGATGAGCGGAGCCACCATTCTCGCGGTGGACACCGCGCCGAAGGTCATCGAAGGCACGTGGCACGGCGACCAGACCGTCGTGCTGGAATTCGAATCGGTCGACGCCGCGCGGGCGTGGTACGAATCCGAGGGCTACCAGAAGGCGGCGAAACTGCGCCAGGCGGCCGCCGACTGCAACGCGGTCATCCTCTCCGGATTCTAAAGCGCTACTCTCCCACGATCGCGATCGCCTGCCTCGGGCACTGCCGGACGGCCTCGCGCACGTCCGCCTCGTTTTCCGGGGTGACCTCTTCCTGATGCACGGTGAGCATGTCGTCATCGCCGAGCTCGAAGATGTCGGGGTTGATGCCCATGCAGACGCCGTTGCTCTCGCAGAGGTCCCAGTCGACCTCGATCTTCCTCGTCATCGCGACCCCTTCACCGAAGAACCCGGACGGGTACGTTCTTCCAGCCCGCCACGTTTTGCATGTTCACCCGCTTGCAGCCGGCCCAATCCACCTCGTAGCGCGGCATGAAGTCCAGCAGCCGCTCCAGCGCGATCCTGCTTTCCAGCCGGGCCAGCGCCGCGCCGAGGCAGCTGTGAATTCCGTACCCCAGGCCGAGGTGCTGCGCCTCGGTCTGGTCGCGCTCGATGTCGAACGTGTCGGCGTCGGTGAAGGCCTCCGGGTCGCGGTTGGCCGCGGCTCCGCAGAGGAACACCGGCTTGAAGGGCGGAATCACGCCGCCGCTGACGTGCGCCTCCTTCAACGTGTAGCGGACGTTGTACTGCACGGGGCCCTCGTAGCGTAGTAGCTCTTCGACGGCCCCCGGGATCTTGTCCCGGTCCTCCCGCAGCTTCTGCCACTGGTCTGGGTGACGGGCGAAGATCACCGCCGCGTTGCCCATCAGCTTGGTGACGGTCTCGGCGCCCGCGCCACCCAGAAGCGTTGCGAAACCGCAGATCTCGATGTCGTCGAGCTTGCGCAGCTCGCCATTCTCGCCGGGGATCTCGGCCGCGATCAGCCGGCTGATCATGTCGTCCTGCGGGTTGGCGCGCCGCTCCTGGACGAGGCCGAAGTAGTACATCGCGGTCTCGATGTTGGCCTGCATGCCGGCCTCGCTAACCTCGATCTGCCCGGGCTCGTGGTGCAGGCTGGTGTCGATCCAGTGGCGCACCTGCTGGCGGTATTCCTCTGGGACCCCGGCCATCCGGGTGATGACCTCCACCGGGAACGGCCCGGAGAAGTCCTGCACGACGTCGAACCGGTCGGAGTCGATGGCGCCCAGGTACTTGTCGATGACCTCGATGATCGTTTCCCGCTGGGATTGCACGGCGCGCGGGGTGAACGCCTTGTTGAGCAGGCTGCGCATGTGCCGGTGATCCGGCGGGTCCATGAAGATGATCGAGCGCTGCTCGGGGGAGACGCCCCTGCGCACCATCGCCAGGTCACAACCGCGCGCCGACGAATACGTCTCGAAGTCCTTGAAGGCCGCCGCCACGTCCTCATGGCGCGTCAGCGCGTAGAAGTCCTCTTTCTCGTCGTAATACAGCGGGGCGTCCTCGCGCATTCGTCGATAGATGTCGAAGGGGTTGTTGTAGTACTCCTCGGAGTACGGATCGAAGACGACCTTCGGCTTGGTCACTGACATCCTCCTCAGCGGCGAGGGTTGGGGCGGGCTGGAACCGTTACGATCGAATGCCTGACTGTAACGCTAACGGTAGCGCTTTCCTGGCCAACCGAAAAGGACCGAAATGGCGTCATGTCAGAACTTTCCGCCGCCGCCGCCGACTACTTCGATGACATCGCCGAGCACGCCGAGATCGCCGCCGAGCTTTTCGGTGATCTCCCGGACGACGGCGACGTCCTTACCCACGAATTCACCTGCTACCTCGATAAACGAAGCGACGGAACCCCGCGCGGCGACGATATCCAGTGCCCGGCTGGCGGCGCTGCCGTGCGCCAGGGCGGCGAGCACGGTCTCTTGCGGGACACCCAGTTGCTCGCCCAGCCGGACGGATTCCGCGAGCAGCCCGAGCTGACCGGCGAACAACGCGTTGTTGACCAGCTTCACCTTCTGCCCGGCGCCGCTCGGCCCCACCTGCAGGATCGGATCGGCATAGCAGCTCAACAGCGGCAGCAGCCGTCCCACGGCGTCGCCGGAGCCACCGACGAACAGGGTGAGCGTGCCCCTCGCGACGTCGTGCGGGCCGCCGCTGACCGGGGCGTCGATGACGGCGACACGACCGGCACGGGCCGAGATGGCCTCGATGGTGGTCGGGGTGGTGGTCGTGTGAACCACCAGCGTGGAGCCGGCTGGCATGACCGTCAGCAGGGCGCTCTCCAGGCAGATCTCCCGCACCTGTTCGTCGGTGAACACACAGAGAGTCACGACGTCGGCGCGGGCGACCGCATCGGCGAGTTCACCGACCGCGTGGACGCCCAGCCGCTCGAGGTCGCGCCGCTGGCCGACGGTGCGGCCCAGGGCGGTGACGTCGTGTCCCCCGGCGACGAGGCGGGCCACCATCGGGCGGCCCATCCGTCCCGCGCCGATGAATCCGACCCTCACCTCGGGTGATCCATCAGGGCCAGTGCGGCATCGGCCGCGTCGAGCACCGCGCCCGCGCTGGCGGCGGCGTGCTCGGCCAGGTCGACGACCAGGCGGACGTCCTTCTGCAGCAGTGTTCCGGCCAGCCCTGCCAGCCGGTCCAGGCTCGCTTCGCCACCAACGACCTTGAGCGCGAAGCTGTTTCCGCTACTACGGGAGACGACCTCGGTGAGCCGTTCTGGGGAGACGCCCAGGGACTTCGCCAGGGACAGGGCGGTGACTGCGGTGCCCAGATTTGCGGTGAAGAGCAGGTTGTTGATCAACTTGGTGGTCTGCCCCGAACCCAGCTCGCCGAGATGGACTACCGGGTCGGCGTAGGTGTCGAACACGGGCCGGCAGTGCTCGACGACGTCGGCGTCGCCGCCCACCATGACCATCAGGCGGCCTTCGGCGGCCGCGGGGCCGCCGCCGCTCACCGGCGCGTCGATGATTGAAACATCCTTGCCGGTAAGCCTTTTCGCGAGCGATTTGCAGGTGTTGGGATGCACCGTGCTGTGCACCGCGATCACACTGCCCGGCGTCAGCCCCGCCAGCAGCCCCTGCTCACCGTTGAGGACCTCCTCGATGTCGGCCTCGCCGACGACACACAGGCAGATCAGATCGCTGGATGCGGCGAGTTCGGCCGGTGATTCGACGATCTTGGCCGCGGTGTCGGCGAACGGCTCGAGCGATGCCGGCCGGCGTGCCCACAGCGCCGTCGTGAAGCCGCCCTCGATGATCCGCCTGGCCATGGGCCCGCCCTGACTGCCCAGTCCGATGAACCCGACCCGCATCAACCAGCCTCCAAATCGGCTTCGGCGTCCGCCCCAGGCCCGTCTGTGCATTCCTGCACGAAAGCAAGAACTTTCGCGTGATAGTCCGGGGCGGTGTGACCGAGGCTGATGTTGTGCCCGGCGTCGGATTGTCGATGCACGACGAACCGTGGCGCCGCGGAGAACAGGGCGGTGATTTCGGCTACCGCCGCATCGTCGGCCTGCCAAACCTTTTCGTGCTCGGCGATGCTGAAGTGCACAGGGATGCTCACCGCGGGTGCCAGCTCCGGGAACGTCTGTCGCGCCCAGTCGGACACCATCTGGTCCTCGTAGGCCGGCGCGGACGGGGAAACCGTTACGCCGCCGAGAACCTCGGGCGGATACAGCTCCGCCGGGCTCCACAGCAGATCCCGCATGCCCGACGGGCGGCGTTCACGGGTAGCCGTTTTCAGTATCTGTTTCGCCGCGGGGTGGTAGTGCCGGCCGGTGCCGGCCAGCTCGATGCCGAGCAGTTCTGAGCCGCGCCTATCGACAGCCATCCGCATCGTCAGTTCGCAGCCGCCGGAGTGACCCCACACGAATACGCCGGCGCCGCGCGGACGTTCGTCGAGGATGCGGTCGATCGCCCCGTAAGCCAGGTTGACGCGTTGCTCGCCGGAGGCCATCGCCTCGGGATACGGCGCCGAGCTGCCGTAGCCGGGCCGATCCAGGGCCACCACGGTGAATCCGGCCGCTGCGCCCGTGCGTGCCAGGGAATATGACGGATGGCCCGGGCAGTCGAAATACATTGCGGTAGTGCCGCCGCCGTGGATGGCCACGATCACGGCCTTGGGATCGTCGGCTTCGGCGACCAACGCGGACATCGGTACCTCGTCGACGATCACCAGGCGAGGACGGGGCGCCGGGCTGCTCATGCTTGCTCACGCTTGTTCATTGAAGGGCCCGCAACAGGAGCACGCCGCTGGGCGTCAGGCCGCCGCTGCTGACCACACCGACACGGGCGCCTGCGACCTGGCGGTCACCGGCCTCGCCGCGCAGCTGTGTTACCGCCTCGTGCAGCAGTCCCATGCCGTGGGTGCGGCCGTGCGAGAGTTGGCCGCCGTGGGTGTTGAGCGGTAATTGTCCGTCGCGCGCGATGTTCTTGCCGCCGTCCAGGAAGTCCTTGGCCTCGCCGATCCCGCAGAAACCCAGCGCCTCGATCCAGCACAGGCAGTTGAAGGAAAACCCGTCGTACAACTCGGCAACATCGACGTCGCTGGGCCGCAGCGAGGTTCGCGTCCACACATGTGCCGCCTGACCCAGGACCTGTGGCTCGTGCGTCAACGTGCTTTGGTCCCAATCGAGTCGCTCGACGATCTGCGTTCCGACGGCCTCCACGAAGACTGGCGGTTTCGGCATATCGCGGGCGGCGTCGACGGCGGAGACGATGACGGCGATCGCCCCGTCGCACGGCACGTCACAGTCGTACAACCCGAATGGCGTGGTGATGGGCCGCGCGTTGAGATAGTCGTCCATCGTCATCGGGGTGCGGTAGATGGCCGTCGGGTTGAGTTCGGCGTTGGCGCGCTGGTTCAACGCAATCCAGCCCAGTGTTTCCCTGGTGGTGCCGTAGCGGTGGAAGTGGCGCTGCGCGTTCATCGCCAGGGTGTGTGCCGCCGACGTCGCGCCGAACGGCATCTGCCAGCCCGACATCCGGCCCATTGACGGGGCTATCTTGCCCTGCTTCATCAGCTCGCCGTGGGTGGCCTCCCACACCGTGCGGAAGCACAACACGTGCCGCGCCAGCCCGCAGGCGATCGCCAGCATCGCGGCGATCACCGAGCCGCCGGGGCCGAAGGTCTCCATGGTGCCGTTGTGCCACGCCGGCCGGATGCCCAGCGCGGCCTCCAGCGCGGTGACCCCGCCTTCGCCCATGCCCGCGATGTTGAGCGGGCCGGGGTAGGTCGACAGGCCGTCGATGTCCGCGTACGTCAGGCCGGCGTCGGCGATGGCCGCCTCGCACGCCTGGACGGTCAGCGACAGCGGGTGTGCCATCAGCCGGCGACCGATCGGTGACATGCCGATCCCGGTCAGCGCGACCTTGTCTTCGAATTTCTCGGCCGTCAGCATCGGTCGCACGTATTCGCCGAACCGCTCCGGCGCGATCTCGTCGACCGGCAGCTCACCGGGCTCGGCATCCGGGACGGGCCGAAACAGCGGAAACCACACGTCCTCGACCTGCTTGAAGGCGACCTCGACCTGCTGGCCGAGCTCCAGCGCTTCAGGGTCGCAGTCGACGATGTTGGTGGTCAGTCGCACGCGGGGGTCCTCGGCAATGGCCACCTGTGCGATCACGTAGGGCGCCGCCAGGCCGGGCAGGCTGAACCGCTCGTTGATGGTGAACCCGGCGACCGTCGCCCGGCCGGAGACCGCCCGAACACCGACGTCACGGGAGCGGCAGTAGCGGCATACCGGCGCGGGCGGATGAATCAGGGACGCGCAGGATTGACATTCCTGCAGTCGCAGCCTGCCGTCGGCACCCGAGGTCCAGAAAAACTCGTTCTCCTGCGTGACCAGGGGCAATGGGCGGCCCGGTGCTGCTGACACGTCACCTCCGGGAGTCGCGCGGCCCGCATGGTAGGCCCGTTATGCGAATCGGAGAATTACGTTATCACTTCTAGCAGGCACGACCTACTGGCCTCCCATAGGGAACATCCCGGCCGTGGTTGGCGTGAGTCAATGCCTCTAGCAGCGCCAAAACACAGGTCAGCGCGTGAAACCCCATTCCGCTTCGTTCTCTTCGGTTTTGAGGTGTTCCGCCGGATCGTCTGTGTCGGCAAGTGGCAGCTGAGAGACGCTGGCTTTGTGTTCGCCGATCTCGGTGATGGCGTGCACCGGGCAGTCCATCAGTGCGCGCATGACCGCGTCGCGATCGGCCTCGGCCACCGTGCCGTCTGCGATGAGAGACGCATAGCCCCAGTCGTCGAGCGAGAAGTACCCGGGCGCGTATTTGGCGCAGACACCGAAGCCGTCGCACACGGTGCGATCCAAGCGGATTTTCATGCTCTCCTCACAGCTTCCGCCTCGTATGGCCGGTTGGCACGGTATGCGCCGCGAGCGCAGTCCTGGCAACTGCTGTCGAGATGCGCGGCGACTTCGCCCGGGAACTGATCGAGCAGGCTGGCTGCCACGTTGGTGGCGGCGTCCAGTGTCGCGCAGGCGCCGCGTCCGCGCAGCAGCACCGACCAGCGGCGCAATCGGTCGACATCTTCTTTCGTCGCGCCGCCGTCGCGCAACGCCTCGGCGGCGGCGGCCATCGCCGCGGTCCCGTTGAAGCACGACCCGCATTGCCCGGCATTCTCGCGGTCGAAGTAGGCCAGCACCGATGCCGCGACAGCGACCGGGCAGTCGTCGGTGATCACCGATATTGCGCCGCAGCCCAGGCCGCTGCCCAGGCGCCGCATCGTCTCGTGATCCAGGCTGGATTCCAGCACGCGGCGGTTGAGCAGTCCGGCAAAGTAACCGCCCATCAGCGCGCCGCGGACCTGGTCGGGCAAAATCCCGTGCAGGGCAAGCAGTTCGGTGAACCGCAAGCCGTGGGGGAGCTCGTATAGCACCGGCGCCCGGCCCGCGCCGGTGATGGTGGCGAGGAACGTGCCCGTGGACAGCGACGTGCCCGCGGAACGAAACGCTGCCCCGCCGTAACACTGCAGATAAGGCAGATTGGCCAACGTCTCGACGTTGCTGACCAGGGTGGGCCGGTCGTCGACGCCCGCCTCGAACGGCCGCGGGGGCTTGTCCGTAGGCTTGGCCAAACCCTCGTTGATCATGCGAACCGCGGCCGTCTCCTCGCCGGCGACATACCCCGGCTGCACCGACAGCAGCTCGACCTGGACGCCCAGGTTTTCCGAATTAAGTTCGCCGAGTGCGGTTTCGGCGCTGTGGGCCGATTCCGAGTCGGACACGTAGACGTAGGCCCGGTCGGCGCCGACGATCGCTGCGGCCAGCCGCAGACCGTCCAGAATCAAGTGCGGGCGGTTGCGCAACAACCAGCGGTCCTTGACCGAAGCCGGTTCTCCCTCTTCGCCGTTCGCGACGACGACGGTGCCACCAGTCTCGGCCGTCAGTCGCCCGTTGTCGCGCACGGTTCGCAGCTTCACCGCGAGCGGAAAGGCGGCGCCACCCCGACCGACTAGGCCGCCCGCTTCCACTTCGCTCAGCAATGCGTCGGGGTCGGCGAGCGGGACGTAGCCGCCACTTTGCCGGTAGGAAGCCAGATCTTCCCGGCCGGACTGCGCCGTCAGCAGCCGCGGTGTGCACCCGGGCACGGTTCCGGTGATGATGGGGGTGGACTGTGTGGTGTTCAAAGCTGGCCTGCCATCGTCTTGGTTAGGCTTGCGCCCATGCGAACTGCGGTGGTGCGTGTCAACGTCGACCCGGACGGGGTGCTGACGTCCGCGCAACTACGCGACGGCATGGCGGCGCTCCTCGAGCTCGCGGCCGCCGGCGGCGCCGGCGTGGTCGAGAACGACCTTGCGTCCATGCCGGTGAGCCGTCGCGAAGTCGAAGTGCTGATTGCGGCCGCAGACGACGACACGGCCAAGGACGCTGCAATCGGATTGTGCGCCAAAGTGTTCAACGGCACGCCGGTTCCGGGCGTTATCACGTTTGTCAGCCGGGGAACCGACGACGACGCGCACGGCGTGCTGTCCGCATTCGGCCTCGCCGGTGATATCCAGCGCACCCCCGGTAACGAAGGCTTCGACATCGTTCACGTGACACTGCGGGAGTCCGACCTCGACCGCATTCCGGAAAGCCGGATACGCACGGCGCTGGAGGCGTCGCTCAACTGCGAGGTTCACATTCGCGCCGTGTAGCTCCATCACGAGTCCAGGAATTCGAGGATCGCGGGCGCCGCTTGCACCCAGGTGTCGAACATGTTGAAATGCTTGACCCGGCCGGCCGCGCGGTCCTCGGAGGCGCGCTCCCAGGCATCCTCAGGCCACGGCGGGTCGATGAGCTTCGATCCCTTGATCAAGCAACTGACCTCGAGCGAGGTCCGCTTGGGGTGATCCATGTCGTTCTCGCCGCCGCGAATGATCAACGTGGGCAGCTTGATTCGGTCGAACATCTCGTCCTCGACACCCGGGATGGTCTGCCCGGGCTTGGAGACGAACGCGTTGAGCCAGCGCAGCATCACCTTGAGGAACTCGTCGGAGTCGAAGTCGAGGAAGCGCTGCTTGTTGTTCGGGTTCTCCTCGATGCGGTCGCGCCACTCCTGCACCTTCACCACGCCGTCCATGCCGGTGCCGCGCACCGCGAGGATGCTGGGGATGATGTAGAAGGAGCCGAGCACGAAGGTGCCGTAGATGCCGCCGACGATGTTCCACACGACGAGTTTGGTGACCATCTCCGGGTAGAGCATCGTGGTCAGCATGGAATCCCTTGCGCCGCCGGAACCCCCGGCCAGGATGCAGCGCTCGAAACCGAGGCCTGTCACCAGCTTGTGCAGCGTCTCGGCCCGCATGTGCGACTCACTCGGGCCGTAGAACTGGACGTCGGAGGCGCCGCAGTTGGGCCGGTCCCACAACAGGACCCGGTAGCCGCCCGCGGCCAGGGCGTCGGCCAGCGGACGCAGGCCCTCGATCTCTTTGCTGAACCGTCCGCCCGGGGTCAGCGCAATGAGATCACCTGATCCACCCAGGATTTCGTAGACAACGTTTCCCCCGTTGATCTCGATTGAAGGCACGCGACTCTCCTATATCTAGGCCTGGACCAGCACGTCGTTGCCGACGACGCGCACCGGATAGGTGCGGATGCTCCATTCGGGCTTGACCGCGGTGGTTCCGGTGGCCAACTCGAAACCCCATTGGTGCCAAGGGCAATAGATGTATTCCAGGTCGCGCACCATGACCGAGTCACCCGGAGCGGTCTCATCGACGATCGTGCGTCCCCGGGCCCGTCCCGAGCACAGCGGTCCCCCTTGGTGGGGACAGTAATTCGCGATGGCATAGAAGGAGCCGTTGACGTTGTACACACCCACGCCGTGGCGCCCGATCGGTACCAGCTTGTGCTTGCCCGGCGGGATTTCGTCCACCGTGGCGACGACATGCTCGCGGCCCTGGGCGAGTCGGGGCTCGGGCCGTTTGGTTTCTTCCGTCAACTCAGAGCACCCGGACTTGGCCCTCGAGAACCGGAACGGTCTCGGGCAGGTGATAGGTCGCGATGCCGTTCTTGTACATCACCGCGTCCCTGGCGTACTTGGGGAGGTGCTTGACCAACCAGCGCGGATCGTCGAACGTCCAGTGCGGGTAGTCGGAGGAGAACAGCAGGATCTTTTCGCATTCCATCCATTCCAGGGCGCGGGTCAGCTCGGTCTTGTCTTCGGGGTAGTCCAGCGGCTGGGTGGTGAACTTGATGTGGTCCTTGACGTACTCCGACGGCTTGCGCTTGATGTCGACGTAAGACTTGCGCGCTTCGTAGATGGCGTCCATGCGCCACATCAGCGGCAGGATCCAGGTGAAGGCGTGTTCGACGAAAACGATGCGCAGCGTCGGGAAGCGGTCGAAGACGCCGTCGAAGATCAGGCTCATCACCTGATTGGCGGCCAGCAGCGAGTAGGTGACCATGAAGTCGTGGTTATAGCTGGGGAATCCCACCGGCGGGATCGGTAGCTCGTCGTACTGGCTGCGCGACAGGTGGCAGCTGACGGTGATGTCGTGCTTGGTGGCCGCCGCCCAGATCGGGTCGTACTTGGGATGGCCCCAGGACGGCTTCGGCTCTGCCTTGATCAGGATCTGCGCCATGAAGGGATGCCCGGCCCAGCGCTCGATCTCGTGCACGGCCTCTTCCGGCTGTTCGATGGCGAGGCAAATCGAACCACGCCAACGCTCGTGCCAGTTGTTATGGCTGTCCAGCCAGTGATTGGCCTGCCAGTCGTTCAGCGCGTACGACATCGCGTGCTGCGCCTCGGGCAGGCGCGCCGGGTAGGCGGCCGGCTCCAGGATCGCGATGTCGGAGCCGGCCTCCATGATCAGCTGGCGGAACGCGAGATCTGGGTCGCTGCAGGGGAACTCGCCGTTGGCGGGGAAGGTGTCCACGCGCATCGCGTAGGAGTGGGCGTAATCGGGGGCGTCGTAGTAGATCAGCTCACCCACGTGGCGGTTGAGGAAGTACTTGCTGCGCCAGGGCTCGGGGATGTACGGGACCAGCTCGCCGCGCTTGGGCGCCGGGTGGACATCCGAGTCGACGCACCGGACGGCTATGCGCTCTGTGGCGGGAACCCGCTCCTGCGAATGGGTCAACGTCATCTGAAGCTCCTCAGTGTCACGTCTTGTCTCCTACTGTGCGCCCACCCCGGCGGGAATGTCTATGCCGTACAGCTGCGCTGCGTTGCGCCAGCACAACTTGTCGCGCTGTTCGGCGGACAGTGCCCTGGGCAACTTCGTGGCGTCACCGAATTGCCAATGCGGGTAGCTGGATCCGAACATCACCATGTCTTCCTTGCCGGTGAAGCCGAACCATTCGCCGGCGAATTCGACGTCGCCGGGTCCGTCGAGGCTGCCCTGGACGAAATAGACGTGCCCGGGCAGGTAATCGCTGGGGATGCGCGGCGCCCATGGCGTCTGCTCGAGGTGCGGCCGGCCGAACGTGTCCATCCGCCAGATGAACGGTGTCACCAGGTCCGCCGCGCCGTCGGCCCAGACGAATTTCAGGCTGGCGAATCGCTCGAACACGCCCTCGGCGATCATGTTCATCAGGTGGTAGATGTAGTTCAGCGCCATGAAGCTGACGTACTGCTCGTAGGTGCGAGTGTTACCCGACGGAGTGGGCGGGAACATGATCCCGTTGCCCACTTCGATGTGCACCGCGACCGGTAGGCCCGCGTCGACCGCGGCCTCCCAGATCGGCCAGAACTGTGGCTTGCCGAAAAGCTCGCGGGATTGCAGCGGCACGCCGATCTGCACCACGCGAGGGTGCGAGCCCCATTTCTCGATCTCGCGCAACGCACCGGGGATGTCATCGGGATTCACCCGGATGGTCCCGCGGAACTTGTCGCCGAATTCGGCGGACTCCAGCCAGTCCGACACCAGCATCTCGTTGTGCGCGGCGTGCAGGGCGCTGCCCAGGTGCCGGTCCGGCATGATGCCCCGCCCCATCGGGTGCAGGACCGCGACGTCGACTCCCCGCTTCGTGAACAGTTCGTGGGCAACGTATCCCGGATCCGAGCCGGGATACTGGCCGTCGGGGCCCTCGGTGTTGGGCGCGTACTCCCCGCCGGGAGCGCCGTACCAGTCCATCTCGTAATCCGGGAAGCCGCGGCTCTTGAACGGCTCGCGCAACACTTTCCGCAAAGCTTTGCTCGACGGGAAGAAGATGTGCACGCTCGCGTCGATCAGCGGCGTGCGTGTCCCGTCAACGTGCTGGATCACGACGGCCACCCTACGGTTCCGGTAGCCAAGGTGAGCCAAACCTGATCATAATATAGATAATCTAACATTCTTTTCGGCCGTCGTTCGGTGGGTTTCCGGTAAGCATCTCGGTTAGCTATCTTCCCTGTTGGGGGCCGGTATTACCATTGGCGAAGCAATTGTCGTTCTCAATCCGGATAATATCATTCTCCGGGTTCTTTGGGGACAGACAGCTGCCGCGGCGAGGTTGCTTCGAATGGCCTGGCGGCTTGGACACCCAGCGCGGGTCGGCTTTACAGTTCTTCGGAAACTGTCACCGAAAGGCCGGTCTCAGCGATTTCTCAGCGCGGCTACGTCAGCATGTGGTCGCCTGTCCATGCGAACACGACCGGAGGGTCACCCCGATGCACGACGCGACGAAACGGGCGCTGACCAAGGTGCCGGCCGTCACCCTCGGCTTCTGGGTGATCAAGGTGTTCGCCACGACGCTCGGCGAGACCGGCGGCGATACCGTCACGATGACCCTCGATTGGGGTTACGCCGCCGGAGTGGCGATCTTCGGCTTCACGTTGGTGACGCTGGTTGCCGCGCAGATCTTCGCCAAGCGTTTCCACGCGGTTCTGTACTGGGCGACGATTGTCGCCTCGACGACGTTCGGCACGGTACTGGCCGATTTCGCCGACCGGTCGCTCGGCATCGGCTACACGGGCGGATCGCTGCTCTTGCTGGCCTGTCTGTTGGTGACCCTGGGGCTTTGGCGATGGTCACAGGGATCGGTCTCGGTCAGCACGGTCTTGACGCCCAGGGTGGAGGCGTTCTACTGGGCAACCATCACGTTCTCCCAGACGCTCGGCACCGCGCTGGGCGATTGGCTCGCCGACACGAGGGGATTTGGCTACGAGCGCGGCGCGCTGGTGTTCGGCGCGGCACTGCTGGCTGTCGTGGCGCTGTACTACTGGACCGGCATCTCCCGTGTCGCCCTGTTTTGGGTGGCATTCATCCTGACCCGGCCGCTCGGCGCGACGGTGGGCGACTTCCTGGACAAGCCCGTCGCCGACGGCGGCCTGGCCCTGAGTCGCCCGCTGGCCTCGGCCGCCCTGGCCGCGGTGATCGTCGTGCTGCTCATCGCCTTGCCGCAACGCCCTGAACGCCATCCGGGACACGTCGACCCCGATCGGCAGTCCGTCGGCGACGCGGTGGAGCCAAACGCATGACCCCGTCCTGCCTTTCGCGCGCCCGGCGTGCGACGTAGCGTACCGATATGAGGGTCTTGCTGGTCGAGGACGAGGCGCGCCTGTCGGCGACGTTGTCCATGGGGCTGAAGGCCGAGGGTTTTGTCGTGGTGCCCGTCGGCACGGGCATCGAAGGCTTGCACGAGGCGATCGAGAACAGCTTCGACGTGGTGATTCTCGACATCATGTTGCCGGGGCACAGCGGATATGAGGTGCTGCGCCGCATGCGGGCGCGAGATGTTTGGACACCTGTGCTGATGCTCACCGCGAAGGATGGTGAGTATGACGAGACCGATGCGTTCGATCTCGGCGCGGATGACTATCTGACGAAACCGTTTTCGTTCCGGGTGCTGGTGGCCCGCCTGCGCGCCCTGGTGCGGCGCGGCGCTCCGGAGCGGCCCGTCGTGATGACGGCGGGAACGCTGTCGCTTGATCCCGCGCGACACACGGTGCAACGTGGCTCCGCTCCGATCTCGCTGACCCCCCGTGAGTACGGGTTGTTGGAGTTCCTGATGCGCAAAAAGGACGTTGTCGTGACGAAAGCCGAGATCTTGCAAAACGTTTGGGAATGCCCACCATCAGGGTCCCGACAACGTCGTCGAGGTATACATGGGTTACCTGCGTCGTAAGATCGATATTCCCTTTGACACCAACACCATTGAGACCCTTCGCGGAGTCGGCTACCGCTTGAGCGGCTGAGTGAAAGCCCATCTTAGCGATGCCGTTGCACCCCTTTCCGACCGTCGATATCGCGAAGTTCCGGGCCATCGCCAAAGGCATGCTGGCCGAGGTGCAGGGAGACGTTCAAAGCTGCACCCGCGACCGCATCGAAGATCTCGAAATCGCTTGGGAAGAAGCCGAACCCAGCCTACGCTCGATGGACGGAAAAGCCCGGACCGTCCTTGACCGGCAAACCAACCCCGCGCTGACCGCCCTGCGGGCGGCCCATCCTGACCCGGCAGCCGAAACCCGTGCGCTGGATACGTTGCTCAGCTCGCTCCACTGGCCTTGCGATTCGCCGGCTGCGGCAGCGTTACGGTCATCGCGGTTCCACCGCCGGGCCGGTCGTCGATCGTAACCCTGCCACCGTGCGCGGCCACGACCTCGGCGACGATCGCCAAGCCCAGGCCGGTGCCGCCGCCGCTGCGGGCGCGAGCTTCGTCCAGTCGCACGAACCGTTCGAACACCCGGCCTCGATCGGCCGGGGCGATGCCCGGGCCGTCGTCGCTGACGGTGAGCACCGCAGCGCCGCCTCGGCTGCTCACCCGGACGTCGATACGGGATTTCGCATGGCGGACAGCATTTTCCACGAGGTTACGGATTACCCGTCCCATCGCGGACGGGTCACCGATCAGGCGTGCCGAAGAGATGTCGGTGTAGATCTCGCATCCGGTCTCACGCTGCGCGCGAGTGGCCTCGACCTCGGCGAGATCGCCGAGCAGGATCGGCTCGTTGCGCAACACCAGGCGTTGTTCATAGGCGCGGGCCAGCAGGAGCAGGTCCTCGATCAACGCGCGCATCCGATGCGCCTCGGGAAGTAGGGTGCCGACCGCCAGCTCCGCGTCGAGTAGTTCCGGATGGGCCTCAGCGACTTCCAGTCCCGAGATGATGGTGGCCAGCGGGCCGCGCAGTTCATGAGACGCGTCGCTGACGAAGCGCTTTTGCATGCGGTGGCTGGCTTCGATACGCGCCAGCATTTCGTTCATGGTGACCGCCAGGGCCGAAATCTCGTCTCGGCTGGTCGGGACGGGAACCCGTTCGGCCAAGTCCGAAGCCGAGATGTCGGCAACCCTGCTGCGGATTGCGTCGACGGATTGCAACGATCGGCGGACCAGCCAGTAGCTTGCGGCTGCTGCTACCGCGATTATTAGCGGTGCGCCGCAAGCGAAGAGCAGTGCGACGGTTCGTGCGGTCGCCTCGACCGCCTCGCTGCCCCCGCCGACCAGCACCGTGTACTGGCCGGTCGGAGTGCCGACCCGTTGACCGCTGATCCGCATATTGTCAGTGGGCACTTCGTCGTCGGGAATGCCGCGGCGCAAGTTGCCGTCGAACTGCGCAACGGGGATCAACGCATTGTTCGAGGCGAGCCCGGACCGGCTGATCACCTTGCCATCGGGTGCGATTACTTGTACCGCAACCACGTGTTGGTCCGTGGCCAGCAGGGCGCTGTCGAGCCTTCCGGGAGGTTCGGAGTGGAGTTCTTCGACGATGCTGCGCACTCGGGCCTCGGTGGCATCATCGACAGCGTCCAGCAGTGATCGGTAGAGGATTGCGACCAATATCGCGCCGGCCAGCGAAAGCGCCAGCAACGCGACGATCGCGGCTTGACATCGCCTGAGAACAAGGCAGCTCACAGACCTTCTCAGTGGATTCTCAGCGATTCTTTCCTAGCCTGGCTCTCCCAGGTCGTTGTGAATCGTTAGGTACGAAAGGGGTTGGCTAGCCGATGGATGTTGAGCAGCTGCGCCGGGTGCTCGCCGGCCTGCCCGGTGAGATGCCGGTCCTTCTCGGCGACTCCGCGCTGGGCTGGCTGGAGAACGCGGCGCTGTATGTGGCGCCCGCCCACATCGACCGGCGCATCTCGGGCAACTACGTCTACGCGCGTCATCGGGACGGCGCCGACAACTGTCATGCGTTGCTGGTCAGCGGCTTTGGTCAGCCGGACGAGGACGTCGTCGAGATCTCTCCGCAGCCGGATTGGCCCACCGTGATCGACGTGGAGGCTGAGCCGCGGCAGCCGCGAAGTTGCTTCCACACAACGACATTCGGTGATTTGCCCAGCACATCGGCGTGCGGCAAAGCCGATTCATAGCTGCGGCACAGCCGTCAGCCAAGGTGCGGCGGGACAATCTGAAGAGCAGCTCGCCTCGGGGGATAGGCCTGGCAGCAACACAGTGGCGAGGGAGGGGATAATGAGCAAACAATCCAAAACGGTCTCTCGGACCGACACGGTGCGCGAGGCCCCGCGTGCCGAGGAACCCGCGAACATCCTGACCCGGCCGCGGTTGCGAGGTTGGATCCACTTCTACTGCGCGATCGCAGCTTTCTTCGCGGGTTCGGCCCTGGTGGTGGTGTCGTGGTCGCTTGCGTCGAAGCGGGCCGGCCACTCGACTTTGACCTACACCCTGGCGATAGTGGCGATGTTCGGTGTGAGCGCCATCTACCACCGCGTCCACTGGGAGTCGCCGATCGCCCGAAAGTGGATGCGGCGGCTGGACCACTCGATGATCTTCGTGTTCATCGCCGGCAGTTATACACCGTTCGCCAGGCTTGACATGCCGCGCACGACGGGACACGTGGTGCTGTCGATCGTGTGGGGTGGTGCGGTGGCCGGAATCTTGCTGACGCTGTTTTGGCCGTCGGCACCGCGGTGGCTCGGGGTTGCGCTCTACCTGCTGCTGGGTTGGGTGGCGATCTGGTACACCCCGCTGATCCTGCACAACGCCGGGGTGGCCGCGACGGTGCTGTTGGCGGTCGGTGGAGCGTTGTACAGCATCGGTGCGGTGGTCTACGGCCTGCGCCGGCCCGACCCGTGGCCGCAGACATTCGGCTACCACGAACTGTTCCACGCCTGCACCGCGGTCGCGGCCCTGTGCCAATACGTCGCGATGTGGTACGCGGTCTTTTAGGCCGACGACGGTGAATTCGCCTGGCCCACAGTGACGCCGGCGGCATTCTCGAAAGGTCTGATCACCGTCCTGAAGTCCGAGTCCGCGCCCTGGTCGCGCGCTGCGGCCTCCCAAAGCCGGCCGATCGTCTCGGCCACCTCGACCCGCACGCCGAGGGGCCTGACTTCGTCGAGATACCCCGACGCCGCCGCTGACAGAGCGGCACCGGGCGCAGGCAAACCGCGCCCTGATCATGAGGCCGGGCGATGGCCGATCGATACGTCATACGCGGAAACCGAGATTACTACTTCCGGGAGTGAGAATGATATTCTCACCATGGCGTTGACGACAGGAGGCGGCCCCGATGCTGTTGGAGTTCGATGCTGATCAGCGACTGTGGCAGAGCACGGTGCGTGACGCCGTCGCGAAGCAGTGCCCCGCCTCGTTGGTGCGCAGCGTGGCCGAAGAGGGTGTCGATCCGAGCCCGCTGTGGAAGTCGTATGTAGACCAGGGCTGGACCGAGCTGAGCGATCCGGAGAGCGCGGTGGAGCTGGCGATCGTGCTCGAAGAGCTAGGCCGCGCAACCGATCCCACGCCGTTTCTGGCGACGATGAGTCAGTTCGCGCCGTTGGCCGCCGACCACTTCGATCCGCACGAGTCGGGCACCGCGGTCCACCATGGCGTGGTTGCGCACCGCGATGCCGACGGTTGGGTGCGCGACGGCACCGCGCGCCACGTGCTGGACGGCGATCGCGCGGACCGGTTGGCGGTGGTGACCGATGCCGGAGTGTTTCTTGTCGCCTCCAGCCAGGTGTCGGCCCGGCGCTCGTCGGTGTTCGACCCGGTGCTGCACGTTGCCGACTTGTCCTTCGCTGAGGTGCGGGTGCCCGACACCGAGCGGGTGACGGTCGACGCCGAGCGGGCGCACCACGTGGCCCTGACGGGTATGGCGATCTCGATGGTCGGCGCCTGCCAGCGCATCCTCGATCTCGTGCTGGAGCACGTGAAAAGCCGCCAGCAATTCGGCGTGGCAATCGGCTCGTTCCAGGCCGTCCAGCACAAGGCCGCCGACATGCACGTCGCGGTGGAGCGTGCCCGCGCGCTCGCCTACTTCGCCGCGCTGACGATTGCCGCCGACGATCCCCGCCGCCGGCTGGCGGCCGCGATGGCCAAAGCGTCTGCGGGAGAATGCCAATCGCTGGTGTTCAAGCATGGCCTGCAGCTGCACGGCGCGATGGGCTTCACGTGGGAGAACGACCTGCAATTCGCGCTCAAGCGGGCCAAGGCGGGTGAACTCCTGTTAGGTGGTGCGGCAGAGCATCGCGCGCGGATCGCAGAGGAATACCGTGCAGCTGACTTTTGATGCCGACGTCGAGGCGTTCCGGGCGGAGTTCGCCGCATTCCTCGACGAAAATCTGCCTCCCGCAAGCGAAACCCTTCAGCGCCCAAAGTCGGTTTCGCACATGCCGGACTGGGCCCGCCGCTGGCAGCGCCTGCTGTTCGACAACGGCTGGCTGCTGCCCAGCCAGCCTCCGGAGTTCGGTGGGCGCAACGCGACGGTGTTGCAGCAGTTCGTCTACCTGCAGGAGCTCAGCCGCCGTCGGATCTATCACAGCTTCAACCCGCAGGGTGTGAATATCGTTGGGGCATCGCTATTGTCGTTCGGTAGCGATGAGCAGAAGAAACGCTGGGCGGTGCCCATCCTGCGCGCCGAGATCACCGCGTCGCTGGGGATGAGCGAGCCCAGCGCCGGTTCCGACCTGGCGTCGCTGCGCACCCGCGCGGTGTTCGACGGGGACCACTTCGTGGTCAATGGGCAGAAGGTGTGGACCTCCGGCGCGCACGACGCGGATGTCCTGCTGACCTTCGTGCGGACGGATCCAGATGCGCCCAAACACAAGGGAATCAGCGTCTTGGTGATCCACACCGACACCCCGGGCGTCGTGCGCCGGCCATTTGCGTCGGTGTGCTCGATCGACGACTTGGACTTCAACGAGGTGTTTTTCACCGATGTGCGGGTGCCCGTGGAGAATCTGGTCGGCGAACTCAACCAGGGCTGGTCGGTGGCCAACGGCTCGCTGGGCCACGAACGCACCATGATGTGGCTGGGCTTCGCCGACCGCCTCGAGAACATGATCGCCGACTTCCGTCCCGGCACCGAGGTCGAGCGCGACGCGTATGCCTCGACGATCATGGACCAACAGGCGCTGCGTCTGCTGGGCTCGGCGGCGCTGGCCCGCGCCGCTCGCGGCGAGGACGACGTGGCCGCAATCTCGGTACTGAAGCTGCTCGGCTCGGAAGCGGAGTTGCGCGGAATGGATCTGGCGTTCACCGCCGCCGGGGCCGACGGGCTCACCCACCCGGGGCAGACGGGGCCGTACGCGCACATGAACCTCGACCACTATTTCGCCAGCTGGTTCGAGCGTTATGCCCGAAGCTTTTCCGGCACTATCGCCGGCGGCACATCGGAAATTCAGCGCAACATCATCGCCCAGCGCGTGCTTGGCCTACCGCGCGGCTAGACCCGTCCCTTCGCGAACGTGGGGTTGTCACGGGAGCCACGACGATCCGACGTTCGACGGCGAAAGTCAGTCGATGACCGCGACTTCGGTGCGCTCGGTGACCGGCAGGGCGAGTTGTTGCTCATCACAGATGCGTTGCAACTTCTCGAGCGTTTCGTCGAGGCCGGCGCCGATCTTGGTTCCGGGGGTAAAGGTGGCCGGCAGGTTGCGCATGCCCTGGATGACGCCGATGGTCTCGTAGTGGACTGTGCCTTCAAGATCGCAACGGTAGTCCGGCATCCGGTCGAGGACCGCCGTCACCATGGACTTGAACACGGTGCGCGCCACATTGGATCCCTTGCATCGGTGTAAGCCGAGACCGAAGCTGAAGTGCCGGTTGCCTTTACGGTCGAGCACGACCGTGTCCGGCTCGGCGAACAGCGCGGGATCGCGATTGGCCATCGCCCACGAGATCCAGAGCCGCTCACCCTCTTTGAAGTGGTGGCCGTCTAGCTCGACATCGTCGGAGAAGGTGCGGCCGTCGCCGGGCGCGGGGGTGAAGTAGCGCAGGAACTCCTCGGTCGCCGGGTCGAGCAGGCTGTCACGTTCCTTGGACAGCCGCTCGCGCTCGTCGGGATGCTCCGAGAGCCATTCCAGTGCGTGGGCGGTCAGTGCCGTGGTGGTGTCGAAGCCGCCACCGATGACCAGGCCGAGGTTTCCGAGAATTTCCAGGTCCGGCGCCGGCTCGCCGTCGATGCGCATCTGCAACAGGCCGTTGATGATTCCCGGCCGCGGATTCTCGCGGACCTCGAGCATGTTGTTGACCATGTCGAGCCCCATCTCGCGGTGCATCGCGGTGACCCGCTCGATGTCGGGGGAGTGTTCGGGGGTGTAGACGGCCGCGTGCACGGGTTCGCTGTAGAGGGCCCACTTCTTCAGGGGAATGCCGAGCATCGCCAGCGTCAGCACGGCGGGCACCACGTTCGCCAGGTCGTCGACGAAGTCGATACTGCCGCCTTCGATCTTCTCGTCAAGGCAGGCGCGCGTGATGTCGTGGATGAACGGCTCCCAGCGCCTGACCGCAGCGGGCGAAAGATACGGATTCAGCACGTTTCGGTAGATGCGATGGTCGGGCTCGTCCATCTCGAGGATGCCGCCGCGCACCGCCGCGACGCGGCTGGCCGTCGGGATGGAGATGCCCTTGTAGCCGCGGCGTTCGTTGTTGATGTCGTGGTCGTTGGAGACGGCGGGGCAGCGGGCGAGCTCGAACACCTCGTTACTGCCGGCCGCGACCCAATGCCCGCCGTAGGTCTCCGTCCACGCCATCGGGCACCTGGCGTGCATCTCCTCGGTGATCTGCTCGAACTTCGACCGATACTCCGGGGCATTCCGGTCGAAGTGGTACAGCGGCTTGTGGTCGCTGTCGCTCACGCCGTCGTCGACACTCAACGTGTTGTCTCCCTTCACGTTCCGTCGGTGATCTTGATCGCCTGCTCCGGGCAGGAATGCGCCGCCTCGCGAACCTGGTCTTCCTGGTCGGCGGGAACCACCTCGTTGACCGCCGACGAGCTGCCGTCAATGTCGCTGAGTTGGAACGAATCCGGCGCGATCATCGCGCACAGGGTGTGCCCCTGACAGCGTTCTGGATCAACCCAGACCTTCACGACGTCTCCTTCTGGGGCTGCGGTGTGGCTTCGTCACGGTAATTCCGGCGGCGGCGTCGCTCAGGTGTTCCGGCCGCCGTTAACGCCCAAGATCTGGCCGGTGATGTAGCCGGCCTCTTCGGACACCAGGAACGCGCACGCGGCCGCGATGTCTTCGGGCTTGCCGATCCGGCGCACCGGCGTGCGGGCGATGGTCTCGTCGATGTCGCCGAGGACACCCCGTTGCTCGGCGCTGCGCAGCATCGGGGTGTCGATGAAGCCGGGCGGGACGGCGTTGACGGTGATCCCACTGGGCCCGTATTCGAGAGCCAACGACTTGGTGAGCCCGTTCACCGCCGACTTGGCCGCGACGTAGTGCGACATATAGGGAGCGCCGGAATGCGTGCTCGATGACGAGATGTTGACGATCCGTCCCCACCCGGCCTCGACCATGTCGGGCAGCACCGCCTGAGTCGTGTGAAAGACGCCATGCAGATTGACGTCGATGACTCGCAGCCAATCTTCGAAGCTGATGTTGGCGAAGCGCTTGAACCCGTCCAATCCCGCGGCATTGACCAGGACGCTCACCGGGCCCAGTTGGGAGCGGATCGCCGAGAGCGCGGTGTCCACTTGCGGCCGGTCGGTGACGTCCGCGGTGAAGGAGAGGTCGGTGGCGGGCCCGTCTGAGGGGCGCAGGTCAATCGTGGCAACGTCCAGACCGTCGGCGCGCAGCCGGTTCGCCACGGCCAGGCCGATGCCCGAGCCACCGCCGGTGACCACTGCGGTCTTCATGTCCAAGTCCCTGCGGCAATTGTGGCCGTCTCTGTCACAAAGAATCTCCCTTGCAATTATGAGAACCCTACTCTCACGGCGAAGCGGCGTGCAACATTGCCGCAAAACCCCATCTGGCCTGCCACGAGCTGCAATAAGAAGAGGAATCTGAGCAGTTGCACAGCCGACCATCAGCACGCCGTCATCCTGAGACTTTCTTGAATTCTCGATGGACGAATGTAAGATTCGCCCGTGAAGAGAATGAAATTTTCGTGACTGCCGCCACCCCGGCGTGTCAGTTGTGATCGACATCACACTCCAGGGAGAAATTATGCCAGCGCTGGACACGGTGTCGATCACCTCGGATACCGCGTCCGACTTCCCGACACGGAAGACCTTCGCCGTCACAGTCGTAGGAGGTGACGCATGAGGCCAATGGAAGGCATTCGCGTGCTGGAGGTCGCCATGTACGGGTTCGTCCCGTCGGCTGGCGCCGTGTTGCGCGAATGGGGTGCCGACGTGATCAAGGTCGAGCACGCGGTGACCGGAGACCCGCAGCGTGGGCTGCGGCAGACCGGCATGCTGCGCGTCGAGGGCGACCCCAACCCCAACATCGAGCACGCCAACCGCGGCAAGCGCAGCATCGGCCTGGACATGTCGGTGCCCGAGGGCAAGGAGGTGCTCTACGACTTGACCCGCCGGTCCGATGTATTCCTTACCAGCTTCCTGCCCGGCGCCCGGCAAAAGTTCGGCATCGACGTGGACGACATCCGCACGGTGAACCCGTCGATCATCTACGCGCGCGGCAGCGCGCTGGGGCCGCGTGGTGAAGAAGCAACCAAGGGCGGCTACGACATGACCGCCTTCTGGTGCCGGGCGGGCACCGCGGCCACCATCACCCCGATGGGAATGCCGGGCATGATCGCGCCGCCCGGACCGGCCTACGGCGACACCATCTCGGGAACCAACCTCGCCGGAGGCATCGCGGCGGCGTTGCTCAAGCGCGAGCGCACCGGCGAGCCATCCGTCGTCGACGTGTCGCTGCTGGGCAGCGGACTGTGGTCGATGGGCCACACCGTCGCGTTGACCAAGCACCTGAACCAACGGCTCGAGGCCCCCCCGCCGGGTGTGCATGGTGCGCCCAACAACCCGTTGGTTGGGCTGTACACGACGTCGGATGGCCGGTACATCTCCTTCGTGATGATGCAGCCGACCAAGTTCTGGGCGGACGTTTGCCGGCACGTCGACCTCCCGGAGTTTGCCGACGACCCGCGCTTCGCGACCATCGAGCAGATCACCGCCAACACATCGGCAGCGGTGGAGATCTTGACCAAGGTGATCGCGACCCGCACGCTAGCCGAGTGGAGCGATCGCTTTGCCACGTTGGCCGGCCCGTGGGCGCCAGTGCAGGACACGTTGCAGGCGGCCGACGACGCGCAGATCAGGGCCAACGAATACGTAGTGCGGGCAGGCGAACTCGAACTCGTCTCCAATCCGGTCCAATTCGACGTGGCGCCGCCGCATACCGGACCCGCACCAGGATTCGCCGAGCAGACCGACGAGATCCTGCTGGAACTGGGCTTGGATTGGGATCGCATCATCGAACTCAAGACGGCCGGCGCCGTCACCTGAGAACGGGACCGCCCTGATATGTTTCCGCGTTCAATAACGGTTATGCGTTTTTCGCCCCGCATGGACGTGGCATGAGTCACAATTGCCCGACGCTTTCTCACGCGACGGATCGGAGGATTGGCGTGAGGTTGGTAGCGGCTGTCCCACCGGCGACCGATGGCGGGATGCGGCTGCTCGGTGGACATTTCGACGTTTGTGCTCAACCGAATTTACCGCGGCCGGTACGCCAGAACAAGACTGCCAGTCTCGTAACGGTGAGAGGATCGGAAGCCCATGGCGAGTGAGGGGGCTGACCGCTGGTCGCCCGGCATCTCGTTCGGGCGTGGCTCCAAACCGATGGAGGCGGTTGGCGGTTTGTTCGCCATGTCGGCCGACGCGGTGAAGTTCCTGTTTCGCCGGCCGTTTCAGGGCCGCGAATTCCTGGAGCAGTCGTGGTTCGTGGCGCGGGTCGCGATCGTGCCGACGCTGTTGGTGGCGATCCCCTTCACCGTCTTGGTCAGCTTCACCCTCAACATCCTGCTCCGGGAGCTGGGTGCTGCCGACCTGTCGGGCGCGGGAGCGGCGTTCGGCGCGGTCACCCAGGTCGGGCCGTTGGTGACGGTCTTGATCGTGGCCGGTTCCGGTGCGACGGCGATGTGCGCGGACCTGGGTTCGCGGACGATCCGCGAAGAAATCGACGCGATGGAAGTGTTGGGTATCAACCCGATTCAGCGTCTCGTGACGCCGCGCATGCTGGCTGCGGGCCTGGTGGCGCTGCTGCTGAACAGCCTGGTGGTGATCATCGGCATCGTGGGCGGTTACGTCTTCTCGGTGTTCGTCCAGGACGTGAACCCCGGTGCATTCGCCGCAGGCATCACCCTGCTGACCGGTGTGCCCGAGGTGGTCATTTCGTGTGTGAAGGCAGCGCTTTTCGGACTGATCGCCGGGCTGGTCGCGTGCTATCGCGGCCTGACGGTGTCCGGTGGCGGCGCTAAGGCGGTTGGCAACGCGGTCAACGAGACCGTGGTGTTCGCGTTCATGTCTCTACTGGTCGTCAATGTGGTCGTCACCGCCATTGGCATCCGATTTTCGTCCAAGCAGTAGCTCGAGGGAGGTGCAAGGACCCGCCGTGGCACAGCTAAGAGCCGTTTACCCGCGGCTATCGCGGCAGATTTCCAAGCCGGTCGGCACCCTGAGCCGAATCGGCGATCACACGCTGTTCTACGGCAAGGCGCTTGCCGGAATCCCTTTCGCCGTGACGCATTACCGGCGGGAAATCATTCGTCTGGTTGCCGAAATCAGCATGGGCGCGGGCACGCTGGCGATGATCGGTGGGACGCTGGCCATCGTCGGGTTCATGACGCTGGCCGCCGGTGGCACGCTCGCCGTGCAGGGATACAGCTCGCTGGGCAATATCGGCATCGAGGCGTTGACCGGGTTTCTGGCCGCCTTCATCAATGTGCGAATCGCCGCGCCGATCGTTGCGGGAATTGGCTTGGCCGCGACCTTCGGCGCCGGGGTGACGGCGCAGCTGGGCGCGATGCGGATCAACGAAGAAATCGATGCGCTGGAATCCATGGCGATCCGCCCGATTTCGTATCTGGTCAGCACCAGGATCGTGGCCGGCATGCTGGCGATTACGCCGTTGTACAGCATCGCGGTGGTGCTGTCCTTTATGGCCAGCCAGTTCATCACGACGGTCCTGTTCGGCCAGTCCGGTGGTTTGTACAACCACTACTTCACGACGTTCTTGAACCCCATTGATTTGTTCTGGTCGTTCCTGCAGGCCGTCGCGATGGCGCTGACGATCTTGTTGATCCATACGTTCTACGGCTATTTCGCCTCGGGCGGACCGGCCGGTGTAGGCGTCGCGACGGGTAACGCGGTGCGGACGTCGCTGATCGTGGTGGTGTCGGTGATCCTGCTGGTCTCGCTGGCTATCTACGGTTCCAACGGCAACTTCAACCTCTCCGGCTAGAGAAGGGTGGTGAAAGGAAAGTGACGCGCAACTTCGGGCCCGGTCCCATCGACCGCTCTGAAGCGGATAGCTCGGCTAGACCGGTCGCGGCATCACCCGGCCGCCACTTCGGGGCGCAATCGTATGCGCGTCCGCTGGCCGGATTGGCGACCATCGTCATCGTCGGCATCATCGTCGCCGTGGCGCTGGCCCTGTTCCAGGGAAATTTCACGAAAACCGTGCCGGTGACTGTCGTTTCACCCCGCGCCGGTTTGGTGATGAATCCGGATGCCAAAGTGAAGATGCGCGGCGTCGAGGTCGGCAGGGTGGGCTCGATTGATGTGCGGCCCAACGGCCAAGCGGTCCTGAACCTCGAAATGCAGCCGTCCCAAATGCCTCTCATCCCGGCCAACGTCCTCGTCGACATCGCATCGACGTCGGTGTTCGGTGCCAAATTCGTCGACCTGATACCGCCAGCCGACCCGTCGCCAAAACATCTGCAGCCCGGTGCGGTGCTGCAGAACAAGGACGTCACCGTCGAAATCAACACGGTCTTCCAGCAATTGCAGAACCTGTTGTCATCGATCGATCCGGCCAAGCTCAACGAGACGCTCGGCGCGATCGCCTCCGCGGTGAACGGCCGGGGCCACAAGATCGGCCAGACGATCTCCGACTTCAATGCTTTTCTGGCCAAACAGGAACCGAGCCTGCCCGCGCTGAGCCACGACCTCGAGGCGCTGCCGGTCGTGAGCAACGCCTACGCCGACTCGGCGCCACATTTGCTGTCGACGATCGACAACACGATCACCATCAGCAAGACCCTCGTCGAGGAGCAACAGAACCTGGACACGTTCCTGCTCAGCTCAATTGGCCTGGCCAATACGGGCAACGACGTGATCGGCACCAATCGCGAAGTGCTGGGCGACGTCCTGCACAAGCTGGTGCCCACCACCAACCTGCTGAACGAATACCACAAGGTGCTGTGGTGCGGCCTCGCCGGGTCACTGGAGAACCTGCACGTCCCGAACAACACCGAACCGATGATCTACGCACAGGTCTTCCTCGGCTTCGGCACCGAGCGCTACCGCTACCCCAGCAACCTACCCAAGGTCGCGGCGACCGGCGGCCCGCACTGCGAGAACCTTCCCGACGTGCCGTACCGCAAGGCGCCGGAGTTCGTGATTGCCGACGTCGGTGCCAACCCGCAGGAATACGGCAACCCGCAGCTGATGTGGAACTCCGACGCGCTCAAGCAGCTGCTGTACGGTCCGATCGACGGGCCGCCCCGCAACGTCACGCAGATCGGACAACCCGGATGACGGGCTCGCGCGGGATGATCATCAAATTCGGGACCTTCGGCCTGGTGATGACGCTGCTGACGGTGTCCTTGTTCTTCATCTTCGGTCAGTACACGACCGGCTCGACCACCGGGTATTCGGCGCTGTTCAACGATGTTTCGCGGCTCAAGGAGGGACAGACCGTCCGGGTCGCCGGCGTTCGTGTGGGCACGGTCAAGAGCATCTCGTTGCGTCCGGACAAGAAGGTGCTGGTGAAATTCGACGCCGACCGCAGCGTGGTACTCACCACCGGCACCCGGGCCATGATCCGCTACCTGAACCTCGTCGGGGACCGCTACCTCGAACTCGTCGACGGCCCCGGATCCACCAAGGTGCTGCCCGCGGGTTCGGAGATCCCGCTCGAACGCACCGCCCCCGCGCTCGACCTCGACTTGTTGCTCGGCGGACTCAAACCCGTTACGCAGGGCCTGAATCCGCACGACGTCAACGAACTCAGTGCCGCGCTGATTCAGGTATTCCAGGGCGAGGGCGGAACACTGAATTCGCTCTTCGCGAAGACGACCTCGTTTTCCAACGCGATCGCCGACAACGGCCAAACGGTGCAGGAGCTCATCGACAACCTCAACATCGTCGTGGGCACCGTGGACAAAGAGAGCGGTAAATTCTCCGACGCCATCGATCGATTGGAGAAACTGATCAGCGGCTTGTCCAACGACCGCGACACGATCGGCACCGCCATCACCTCCCTCGACAATGGCACCGCCTCGCTCGCGAGCCTGCTCAGCCGCGCCCGCAAGCCGTTGGCCAACACTGTCGACCAGTTGGATCGCATGGCGCCGTTGCTGGCGAAGGACCCCGACCTCATCGACATCTCTTTGCAGAAGCTGCCGCACAACTACAAGAAACTGCAGCGGCTGGGCTCCTACGGAGCCTGGTTCCCGTATTACCTGTGCGGGCTGGAGCTTTGGGTGTCTGATTTGCAGTACCGCACGGTGCAGGTGGGTATCGCGCACCAGACCACCGGACGGTGCGCGGAGCCAAAGGACCCCGATGAATAGGTACCGTGGCGCTCAGCTGATCAAATCGGGATTCATCGGCGCCGTCCTCATCATCCTGATCATCGCGGTTGGACTGAATCCTGATCAACTGCTGCAGCGGGCCACCACGGTGCGCTATCAGGCGGTGTTTGCCGATGCCGGCGGTCTCGCGACCGGCAACGAGGTCACGGTTTCGGGCATCAAGGTCGGCACCGTATCGGGAATGTCGTTGGACCGTGGCGATGTCGTGGTGACGTTCACCGTCAAGGGCAACGTACAGCTCGGGTCCGCCAGCACCGCACACATCAGGACGGGTTCGCTGCTGGGGCAACGAATACTCACCCTGGAATCGGCGGGCAACAACACCTTACGTCCGATGAGCGTTATCCCGGTGTCGCGTACCTCGTCGCCCTATTCGCTGTCCGAGGCCGTGGAGAATCTCTCGAGTGATATCGAGGGGACCGACACCGGTGCGCTGAACCAGTCTCTCGACACGTTGTCGTCGACGCTGAATGAGATTGCGCCGCAATTGGGTCCCACGTTCGACGGGGTGGCGCGCCTGTCCCAAACCCTGAATTCGCGCAACAAGTCACTGAGCGAGTTGCTCAAGGGCGCCGCCGATGTGACCGGCGTCTTGTCGCAGCGCAGCGATCAGCTCAACACGCTGATCCTCAACGCCAACGACCTGGTGTCGACGCTGGTCGCGCGCCGGCAGGCGATCGTGCGCCTCCTGGAAAGCACGTCGGTCGTGTCCAAGCAGCTGACCGGCTTGGTGCACGACAACGAATCGAAGCTGGCACCCTCCCTCGAAAAGGTAAACAAGGTGCTGGCGGTGCTGCAAAAGAACCGGGACAACATCGCCAAAGCGCTTCCGGGACTGGCGAAGTTCTCCATCACGTCCGGTGAAACCGTATCGAGCGGGTTCTACTACAACCCGCTCATTCCAAACATCTTCTTCATGCAGTTCTTCCAGTGGTTGTTCGACTACAGCTTCGGCTTCCGTGCCTACGGGCGGCCGGGCTCACCGCCGGACAATGCCGGCCCGCGGGCGTTCTTCCCCTTCCCCTTCAATATGATCCCGGGAGGGTCACGGTGAACCGGCTTCAGGCGATTCCGCGTAGCACGCTCAAGGTCGGGCTGGCGATTGTGTTGGCCTTCCTGCTGATCGTCGGCGCGGGAATCGCCGTGCGCAACACCTTCTTCCACACGACGACGATCACCGCCTACTTCCCGACCGCTACCGCGATCTATCCGGGTGACGATGTGCGGGTGTCCGGGTTGAAGGTCGGCACCATTGACTCGATTCAGCCGGAGGGCACCCGCGCCAAGTTGGTGATGCACGTCGATCATGGCGTGTCCATCCCGGCCGATGCCAAGGCGGTGATCGTGGCCCAGAACCTGGTGGCCGCGCGCTATGTGCAGCTCACCCCGCCGTATCGGTCCAGCGGTCCCACCATGCGCGACGGCGCGGTGATACCGATTGACCGGACGGCGGTACCGGTGGAATGGGACCAGGTAAAGACCCAGTTGATGCGTTTGGCAACCGAATTGGGACCCAGCAGCAAAGTGTCAACCCCATCGGTGGCCCGCTTCATCGACAGCGCCGCCGACGCGCTGGGTGGCGACAACGGTGAAAGGCTCAGGCAGACACTTTCTCAACTGTCGGCGGTGACGCGAATCTTTGCCAACGGCAGCGGCAGCCTCGTCGACATCGTCAAGAATTTGCAGACGTTCATCTCGGCTCTGCGGGACAGCAACACTCAGATCGTGCAGTTCGACAACCGATTGGCGACCCTCACCAGTGTGCTCGACGACAACAAGTCCGACCTGGACGCGGCTCTGACGGATCTGTCGGGTGCGGTCGGTGAAGTGCAGCGTTTCATCGAGGGCAGTCGGGATGCCACTTCCGAGCAGCTGCAGAAGTTGGCCGACGTGACCCAGATCCTCGTCGACAACAAGATGGCCCTGAAAAACGTTCTGCACGTTGCTCCCAACGCGATCGCCAACGCTTACAACGACTACGACCCCGACGTAGGGAACATCCGCGGTGGGGTGGGATTCCAGAACTTCACCAATCCCACCTACGCCCTTTGCACGCAAGTCGGGGCGCTGGAGAACGCCACCTCGGTGGAGAGCGGTAAGTTGTGTGGCTTGTATCTGAGCCCGGCGTTGAAGGTGTTCAACCCGTTGTTCTACTTCAACTTCAATTTCATCCCGATTCCGATCAACCCCTTCTTGGCCCCGGCCTTCGACCCGAAAAACGTGATCTACACCGAAGATCGGCTGAAGCCGGGCGGGGAAGGGCCCAAGCCGGTTGCACCCGAGTTGCCGCCCTCGATCTCCGCGTACACCGGGCTGCCGGGTGACCCGGTAGGCCCGCCGGGATCCGTGCCACTGGGCCGGATTCCGGGAGCTGCGATGCCCGAGCCGCCGCCGCCCAGCGTGCCGGTAACTCCGCCTTCGGCTCCGGCTCCGGAGAACGTTCAGGACATGCTGCTCCCCGGCGGAGGTCAGCAACCATGAGCGCGTGTGTCGCGATTCGTCGGATGCTCGGCATCGGCGGCTGCCTGATGTTGACCTTGACCGGATGTTCCTTCAGCGGCTTGAACTCGCTGCCGTTGCCCGGCGCGACCGGACGTGGCTCGGGTGCCAACGTCTATCACGTCGAGATCGCTAATGTTGGCCAGCTGGAAGCGAATTCGCCGGTAATGATCGACGATGTCATCGTAGGCAGCATCAGCAAGATGACCGTGCAGAATTGGCACGCGAACCTGGATATCTCCCTCAATCCCGGGACTTCGGTACCGGCGAACGTGGTCGCCCGTGTCGGTCAGACCAGCCTGCTGGGATCCATGCACCTCGAGCTGGAACCCCCGCTCGGGGAACCCGGAAAGGGGCGTCTGCAGCCTGGCGCCACCATCCCACTGAGCCGCACGTCAACGTATCCGTCGACCGAGCAGACGCTCTCCTCCCTGTCGGTGATCCTCAACGCCGGTGGGCTGGGCCAATTCGGCGACATCATCCACAACTTCAACGGGGCCCTGTCCGGGCACGCCGGCGAACTGCGCGAGCTACTCAGCCACCTCGATAGATTTATCGGCACGCTCGATCAGCAGCGCGACAATCTGGTGGCGTCCATCCAGGCCCTGAACCGGCTCAGCGGAACTTTTGCCGCTCAGCGCGACGTGATAACACAAGCGCTGCACAAGATTCCGCCGGCACTGGAGGTGCTCACCAAGGAGCGGCCGCGCATCACCGAAGCGCTGCACAAGCTGGGGACGTTCAGTGACACCGCTACTAGGCTGGTCAACGACGCCGGGGATGACTTGGTCAAGAACCTGCAAAACGTGGCGCCGGCGATCGGTGCGCTGGCCGACATCGGCCCGGATCTCGATGCCGCGCTTGCCTACGCGCCCACGTTCCCGTTCACCCAGGGCTTCATCGATCGGTTCATCCGCGGCGACTACGTCAACGGATACTTCGTCATCGACCTGACCAACGCCGGCCTGCGTAAGAGCATCCTGCTGGGCACCCACTGGGGACGGCTGGGTGCAGAGATACCTCCGAAGCCCGGCGACCCGCCCTACCTGCAATTCAGGTACGGCGCCCCGCCCGGGGCGCCCGGAGCGCTCACCGGCCCTGGCCCGGTCGGAGAGCCGCTGCGTGGGCCGGATCCCCGACCTTGGCAGCCTGGGATGCCGCCGCCCAATGAGGCGCCCGTGGGAGCCCCACCGGTCCCGCTGACAGCGCTGCTCAATGGGCAGTCGGCGGATGCACCCCCGCTGCCCGGTCCGCCTCCGGCCGCGCAGAATCTGCCCGGGCCGCTGCCGGCGCAGTACCTGCCGGGGCCTCCGCAAGCCGCCCCGCTGCCGGGACCGCCGCCCGATCAGGGTGCCGCCGGCCCGACTGCGACGGATGTAGGAGGGCACTGATGCTGACCCGCTTTGTCCGTGTCCAATTGGCGATCTTCTCGCTCGTGGGAGTCATCGGCCTGATCGTCATGGTCGTGTGGTATATGCAGGTGCCGACGTTGCTGGGCATCGGCAAGATGACGGTCACGCTCGAGCTGCCTGCCACGGGGGGCCTCTACCGGTTCTCCAACGTGACCTACCGCGGCGTGCAGATCGGCAGGGTTACCGACATAGCGCTGACTCCTACCGGCGCGAAAGCCGTTATGCGTCTTGATACTTCACCCAACATCCCGGCGGACCTCAAGGCCGAGGTACTCAGCATCTCTGCGGTGGGTGAGTACTACGTAGACCTGCGACCGAAAACCGACTCGGCGCCGTACCTGCACGACGGGTCCGTGATCTCGGTGAATCAGGCAACGCTTCCGCAGCCGATCGGTCCCGTCCTCGATCAGAGTAACGCCTTGATCAAGAGCATTCCGAAAGACAAGCTCAGCACGCTGCTCGATGAGACGTACAAGGGATTCAACGGTGCTGGTTACGATTTCCAGTCGTTCTTCGACTCCTCGGCGCAACTCTCCCACGATTTCAACGGCATCTCCGACCGCACGCAAACCCTGACCGAGGACACCGGACCCTTCCTGAATGCGCAAGCCCAGACCGCCGACTCGATCCGAACGTGGGCACGCAGTCTCGACGGTATTACCGGCGAAACCGCCAAAGACGATCCGCAGTTCCGCAACTTGCTGCGGAAAGGGCCCGCGGCGTTCGACGAAGCGTCGCAACTGCTGAATCAGATCAAACCGACGCTGCCGGTGCTGCTCGGCAACCTCGCCACCATTGGTCAGATCGGCGTGGCGTACCACGCATCCCTCGAACAGGTACTGGTGTTGTTGCCGCCCTTCACCGCGGCGATCCAGTCTTTCCTCCCCACCAAGACGATCGCCGGATTACCCACCGGCGCATTCAATCTCGACATCAGCGACCCGCCGGCGTGCACCGTGGGCTTCCTGCCGCCGAGTCAATGGCGTTCGCCGGCCGACACTCGAACCGTCGACACACCCGACGGGCTGTACTGCAAACTGCCGCAGGACTCGCCCATCGGGGTGCGCGGTGCACGTAATTACCCATGCCAGGAGCGGCCCGGAAAGCGCGCGCCGACCGTCGAGATCTGCGAGAGCGACAAGCCATTCGAGCCGCTCGCCATGCGCCAGCACATCTTCGGTACCTACCCGCTGGACCCGAACCTCATTGCGCAGGGCATCCCGCCGGACGACCGGATGAACTGGAACCGGGAGAGGATCTTCGGCCCGGTGGAGGGAACGCCGATGCCGCCGGGAGCGGTCCCGCGCGGACCGGGAGCGCCGCCTCCGCCGGCGGTACCGGTTGGACCCGCGCTCCCCGCGCAGACGATGGGCGAAGTCTCTCCGATTGCGCCGCTTGACGTTCCGTCCTCGCCGGCCGAGTTGCCGCGGGGCAACACACCGTCGGTCCCGCCGGCAATGTTCCCCTTTGCCCCGCAGCCCGCGGCGCCACCGGCCGACTCGCCGCCGCCCGCGGCTCCAGTGGCTGACACGCCACAGCCGGCCGATGCCCCGTTGCCACTACCAGCGGGTCCGCCGGGCAGCGCGCCGGTTGGGCAGTCAATTACCCCGAGTGCGTTCGGGGGCAACGCGTCCCGGCCTGGACCGTCGGTGGCCATCGCCCAATACGACCCGCGCACCGGGACCTACGTCACCCCCGACGGTCACGTCTTCCGTCAGTCGGACCTTGTCACGAAGAAGGCGCCCAAGACGTGGAAGGACATGTTCGCCATCTGAGCCCCGACGCTTTTGGTGCTGGGAAGTGAATGTCAGCTGATCTGGTCGAGCCGCAGCGGCTGCTCGATATCCAGCGGGAGGTTGGTGCCGCACGCCCCGGACGGGCCGATGGTGCGTTCGTCTCCGCGAAAAACGGGTGATCCCAACACGTTTACCCCCGTTACCGGGTCCGCGGGGTGGAACATGATGTAGTCCGTCGCGGTGTAAGAGGTGCCGTCGTCGCAGGTCTCCCAGTTCGGGATGTCGCGTCTGAGGTACCAGGTGAGGCCGTCGAACATCCGCACCGGCGCGCTCCAACCCTGATCGCTGACGACCGTGCCGGTGCAATCGTAGGCACTGGTGCACGACGTGTTGATCTTCCAGGTGCTGCGCACGTTCGCTTCCTGGTGATACACCTGCCGAGATCTCGCCCATTGCCCGACCACGGTCGCGGTATACGTGCCGTTGATGGCGGGGTTGTACGCCCGCGCCGCCGGCGCCAGACTCACGGCCCCCGCTATACCGGCGGCCGCCAGTGTTGCGCTCACCGCCACGTTCATGGAACGCATCTCGTGCTCCTCGGCGTGCTAAATGCCGCCATTCTCAAGCGAACTCGAATTCACAGACTAACACCGTCGCGGCCCATTACGGAATGGTTTCGATCAAGGCGCACCCGCACCCGTACTCGCGCCCATCGTCTCGAAATTCTCGATAAGCCATGAATCATTAACCCTCGTGAGCGCCACCTTGAGGCTGCTCGACGTCACCACCGGATCGGGTTTGTCCTTGCTCATGGTCTTCAGCCTCACGAATGCGAGGACGACGGCGGAATTCGGGCGCATTTCCGATACGGCCGCTTTGACAATCCAGGCTCTTGTCGTGACTTGGCCGCGCAGTGCCGAAATGCCCACCACTTTCTCGGCGAACCGTTGGTAGTAGGGCAGATAGCTATCGGCGATCCGGGATTTGGCGTTGTCGAAATCCTGGGTGAGGGTCTCGGGTGAATAGGACAGCAGCGCCACCGCCCCGTCGCTGGCCGCCGCGATGACCTGATGTCGCGCGGTGGCGTCGGTTTGCAGATCCGGCCGGAACACGACGTAGGAATAACCGGCAGCAAATCCTGTCGTGGCTATCAGCAGTAGCGTCAGCAGAATCGGTCGCCAGTGCGTCACGCCTCGGCGCAACAAGCGTCCTGCGCGTTTGACGCGGCTGGCGGGCCGGGGTGCCGGCTGCTGCGCCACCTCATCCTCAGCGATCACGGAACGAACTCGACTCTGGAGACTTTGAGCTGGCCGCCGTCTCGCCGCACGTCGACGACGACCCGCAGGTTCTTCGATTCGGGCTTAGCGGGACCGGGCTTGGTGAGCTCGCTTTTGGCGGCGACCAGGACGCTCGCCGACTCGTTGGTCATGGTTTGCACGGCGACGGCCTGAACCGTGCCCTTGGTGCTGGCCTTCGATTCCTCGACCGCCTTCACGAAATCCTCGGCAGACAGCAATATCCCGGCCTTGAATTCACCGGTTGTCTCGTCAACGAAACGTTGCACGTCGGCCCGCGCCGTGTCAGCGTTGATCGACAGCATCGTCTGGATCGCGTGGCGTGCCTCTGCGGCGAATGCCGCGGTGCGTTGCCTCTGCTGCAGCACCTCCCGGTGATGCCACAGCAAACCGGCGCTGGCGGCCAGGGAGGCGACGACACAGCCGATCGCGGCTAAGACGATCGCGGCCTTGCCGCCCGGACGGGACAGCCTTCGCCTCCGCTGCTTGGGCGCTGATTCGACGGCCGATCCCGCCGCTACGGCTTCCGCGTCTGCTGTGTCGTCCGCTCGTGCGTCACCGTGATCGCCGGACGCCGCCTCGGCCAGTTGGCGCAGCTGTGTTGCGCGGGCGCGCGCAGCCTCGGCCCGGGCCTCCGCCCGGGCGAGCTCACCCTCGTCGGCGGCCGAAGCGGACGCCGGGCCCGAGTCGCGCCCTGCCCCATGGTTATCGACGTCGAGCGTCTCAGCTGGGAGCTCGCGTGGCGGCATGGATCACCTCCTCGTCCGCACCATCGGAGAGCCACATTATCACTGGCAGAGGGGGCCACAGCGCCTTCGGTAGCGGCACCCCGCGCGGCTCTTCTCAGAAAGGCAGAATTCCGCTCCCAATTTCGTTTCCAGCGTGGCAAAGTATTCTCGTGCGATTCATTGTGGCGTCGGTGGCAGTAATGCTGGGCCTCGGCTTGTTCGCCGCGGCGCCTGCTGCCGCCGGACCGCCCAGCTGCGACGACTCCTTCTGCACACCGGGAATCATCCCGCATCGCGTGCTCGGCGCACCTTGTGACAACAGCACCTACTACGTATTCGGAACCGCGGACTACAACGTCTCGTTCGCCACGCAGCCGGGGCGACTGATGTTCTGTGGATCGCCGAGAAGGTATGAGCCCCGGTGGTTTAGGTCGCCCCCGATGGTCGGCGTCAAGGACGAGGGTTCGTCGTGTGTCGATTACCCGACGTACTACGTCGCCCAGGCTCCGGACGGGCTGTTCCTCGTCTGCAATGCGCATGACGGCGTACAGGTTTGGGAGCGCGGCGACACCTGAGCCGCGTCCGGCCTACGGCCGGGTGTTCGGAATCTCCGGCCAGTCCTGGAACGGGCTGGGTCCCCAGTAATCGTTGCTGTGGATCGTGCCGTCCACGGGCCGATGGTGCGCGTCGTGGCAGGTGTTCGGGTCCCAATTGGGCCCCCAGGCCGGGTCCCACGGATTGGGCGGGCACCAGTAATACCCCACGAACGGCCACGGGGGATCGTCGGCGCGAGCGTTGGTTGCGGTGCCCACACTCGCCAATCCGAATCCGGTGCCGACCATCAGCGCTGCGGCAGTGAAGCGCCCGAATGTGCTCATGGGAGAACGGTACCTGAGCACGCGACGAATCCCGCCTAGTTGGCCGATTCCTGATGCAGGCGCAGCAGGCGCCGGCTCAAGTCGATCAGCCGGTCGAGCAGGACCTCGTCATCGATGTCGGCGACCAACGGATGCATGACGGCGGTGCTGATCGCACCGGAGAACATGGCCGCCTCGATGCGGCCGTCGAGACCAGCATCGCCCAGCAGCACGCGATAGAGGCGATCCATGAAACGTTGGAACGGTTCATGCTCGGCCAGCAGTCGAATGACGACGGGATCGTATTGCAGCGTGCGTACCAGCCGGCGGTCCCGAACCGCCATCTCGACCGTCCGCACCAACAACGCATCGCGGGCTTGCGGTCCGTTGCCGTGCGCCTCGGCCTCGACGAGCGCTGGGCCGAGGCGGCCCAGTTCGCGCTCGGTCACCGCGATCACAATCTGATCTTTGGTCCGGAATTGGTGGTAGACAGCTGCTTTCGTGATTCCGACCGCGTCCGCGATCATCTGCAGCGACGTGCCGCTGACTCCGTGCTCGGCGAACAGGTCCAGCGCGGCATCGAGCACGCGCGTCCTGGCGGCGCTGTGCTGGACGTTGCCCAACTCCCAACCGTTGACGCCCTTGCGTGCTGTTCCCACACGAAGAGCGTAGACGACGCCTATTGACCGAAGCTAGCCGAACGGCTAGCTTCGCGACTAACCGTGTAGCCAGCCCGGCGCAGCGAAGGAGCAAAGATGTCCGACCGTGTCGATCGCGATGCAGGGCCGGGCGGTGTGCGCAGACGAACCGACGGCGAACTGATCCTGTTGTGGACGCTGCCCGCAGCCCTGATCCTCTGGGGCGCCTGCTTCTTGCTATTCCCCGGCTTCAACCCGCCGATGTCGCCGACGATGTCGGCCGACCAGGTTGCGGCGTTCTATCGGGATCCCGCGCATATTCCCCAGATCCGTTCCAGCATGATCGTATTCAATTGGTTCGGCGTGTGCCTGGTCCCGATCCTCGCGCTGATCGTCCTTCAGATCCGCCGCATGGCACACCGGACGCCGATCTTCTCCTACGCGATGCTGGGCTGCGCGGCGGGCGGTCCGACGCTGTTCCTGGTGGCGAACGTCTGCTGGCTGCTTGCCGCCTTTCGCCCGGAGCGCAGCGCGGGATTGACTCAACTGCTCAACGACCTCGGTTGGGTCACCTTCACCATTGTGGTGCAGTTTCTGATCGGGCAGTGTGTAATCCTGGCGCTGGCAGTCTTTTTCGACGATCAGCCAAGGCCGGTATTCAACCGTTGGGTGGGCTACTTCAACCTTGTTGTGGCGGCCGCGCTGGTGCCCGCCGCGTTCGTCGGCGTGACCTTGACCGGCCCGCTGGCCTGGGACGGCTTCCTGTCGTTCTGGGTGAAGAACGTCGCCATCGCGGTCTGGATCGTCGTGATGGGCGTTGTGTTGGGACAAGCCGTCTACCGTGAGCGTGCCGAGAACCACCGGCGCCCAGGCGAACTGGTCACCGCATGAGTGCGGTCGTCACGACGCCGACCCGCCCAGCCACCCCGCCCGCGGGACCACTGCACCGTCGAATCGGTTGGCACCTGACGCGCGGACCCAAGCGAGAGCTGTGGTTGGCGTGGGGGACGCTCATGGTCTTCTACAGCTTGTTCTTCCCGATGTTCTTCATCGTCGCGCAAGTGCAGCCGCCGCCGGAGCCCACCTGGGACCTCGCGACACAGGTGCACTGGTTCTCCGAACGTCACCTCGGCATACCCGTCGGCTTCGGTGTCATCTTTGCCATCAGCGGCATGATCGCGGTCAACAATGCCCTCATCGCGTATTCGATGCGGCGGATGTCGGTCAGCCGCGTGTTCGCCTACTCGTATCTGGTCATCTATTCGCTCAGCGCGGTTCCAGGGATGTTGCTGCTCAACATCGCGCTGATCGTCGGCACGTTGCGGCCGGACCGCGACCCCGAATCGATCGGTTGGCTTTACGATTTCGCTTTTCTGTCGTTCGACGGAACCATGGGGGTGTTCCTGATCGGCTCGTTGATCTGGATGGCCGCGATCCTGCTGGACAAGAATCGCGTGTTCCCCAAGTGGTTCGGCTATCTCAACCTGTGCAATGCGCTGACCGAAGTGGTCGTGGCGCCCTGCTGGATTTTCCGCCGCGGGGTGTTCGCGTGGGATGGCGAGATCGCCTGGTGGCTGGACATGGTCGTATTCGGCATCTATCAAGTCACTTTCATCGTCATGCTGTTCGCCATGATCCGCCGCGAAGACTTCGGCACCGGGCCGCTGCCCGACCTGCCGCGCAAGAAGAAGATCGCCCAGTGACCCACGTCGCAGAGAAGGGCCCACGCGTCAGGGCGGTGCCGGGCCAACCCGACATGTGGGTCTTCGTGTTGTTCGAGACCCTGGTATTCACAGCGTATTTCGGCTTCTACCTGTTCTCCCGCGGGCGCAATCCCGAGTCTTTCCTGCACGCGCAGGTCCAACTCGACCTGCGCGTCGGAGTCCTCAACACCCTCGTCTTGCTGTTGAGCTCGTGGTCGGTGGCGCGATGCGTCCAGTCCGCCCGCGCCGGTGCCTACCGCGCGGCCCTGCACGATGTCTTGATCACCGCCGCGTTCGCCGTACTGTTCCTGTTCTTCAAGGTGTTTGAGTGGGTCCGGTTGGTGCGCGCCGGAAACGGATTGGACGGCAACGACTTCTTCATGTACTACTACTTCCTCACCGGGATCCACTTCGTTCACCTGCTGATCGGGTTTGTGGTCCTCGGTGTCATCCTCTATCAACTCCGCAGGCCGGCACCAAAATCTCAGAACTCTCAGGAAGTCATCGAGACCGGCGCAACGTATTGGCATACCGTCGATTTCCTCTGGGTGCTGATCTTTGCGTTGCTCTACGTGGTGCGGTGAGCGGTGAGATTCAACAAGAGGCTGCTGTACGTCTGGTTGATCCTGGCGACGCTGACGCTGGGCTATCTTTGGATAGACCACTCCGTCGACGGATCGCTGAAATCCAGCGCGGCGGTAACTTCAGGCGTCGTCGTAATCGCACTTGTCAAGGTGCGCATCATCTTTCGGGAATTCATGGAGGTGCGCAGCGCCCCGGTCCTGCTGTGCCGCCTCACCGACGCGTGGGTGGTGCTGATTGGCGTCGCCCTGCTCGGTTGCTACTTCGTTGGCCTGCAGGTGCGGTAGTGCTCGTGACCGAGAAGCGTTACGCCACAGGTGCGACCGCATCCGCGGTCGCGAACGTCAGGTGTAGTTCGCTCAGGCCCCGCAGGATGTACGTGGGCTCGTAGGTATACCGACGGTCGGCGGCCGGCCCGTGGTGGGCTTCGTTGATCTCGATGCGTGGCATCCGGTCGAGGATGCGCTCGATCGAGACCCGCCCCTCCACCCGCGCGAGCGGGCCGCCCGGGCAGGAGTGCACGCCACGGGCGAAGGCCATGTGCTCACGAACGTTCTTGCGGCGCACGTCAAATTCATGCGGGTTCTCGAACCGGCGCGGGTCGCGATTGGCCGCACCCGGGAGGATCATCACCACCGTGCCCGCCGGCAGATCGACGCCACCGATGTTGGCGTCCTTGACGACCAGTCGTGAGTCGCTCTTCACCGGGCTCTCCATGCGCAGTGACTCCTCGATGAATCCGGGAATCAGGCTGCGATCCGCGCGAACTTGCTCCTGGACGTCCGGCCGGTCGCCCAGCGCTTGCAGCGCGGCGCTCAACAACTTGGCCGTCGTTTCCTGGCCGGCGGCGAAAAGGAACGTCGCCGAGCGCACCACCTCGATCACCGGCGGCGTCGATCCGTCCGGATACTTCGCTTCCGCGAGGTAGGTCAGCACGTCGCCACGCGGTTCGCGGCGGCGATCCTCGATGTAGTGGCAGAACTTGTCGTCGAGCCACTCCAGCGGGTTGATGCCCACCGACTCGTGGTCCAGGGCACCGACGCGCGTCTCCGGGCGATCGGCGCCCAGAACCTTGCGGAACTCCTTGTGGTCGTCCTCCGGGACGCCGAGCAGGTCTGCGATCACCAACGTGGCGAACGGCTTGGAGTATTCGGCGATGAATTCGCACTCGCCGTGGTGCAGGAACTCGTCGAGCTGACGGTCAGCCAGGCTCCACATGAACTCCTCGTTCTGCTTCAGTCGGCTCGGGGTCAGCAGTTTAGCCAGCACCGAGCGGGCCTTCGTATGGTCCGGGGGGTCCATCGTGACCATGTGCTCGTACATCGGAAAGTAGCTGCGGTGCTCGCCGATCAGGGACCGGATGTCGCCGCCCTCGGGCGTGAACGGCAGCGGCGGGAACGGGCCACCGAGCGCGACGATGTTGGAGAACGTCTCCGGGTCCTTGTAGATCTCGGTGGCCTCCGCGTAACCGGTAACCGCGACGACTCCGTGATGAGGCAGCCGCAATACCGGGTTCTGACTGCGCAAATAGTCGAAGTAGGGGTGCGGGTCGGGGATCAAAGACGGATCGGTCAAAAAGTCGATCGACTCGTAGTCGCTCATCGGATGTGCGTCTCCCTGGGCTGCGGTGATCGGTGATGTGCGGCGGCATGACGCCGACCCGATTTCGAAAATCTGCTGAGCAACTGCTTAGCATGGCGGTAATGGCGTGGTCAAGGCCGCTCGGCCGGGCCGCGCTACGATCCGTGTGGTCGGAACGGATATGCCGAGAGTACGGAGCAAGCAATGACTTCGGCCCGCAGGATCGGGGCGCCAGACGCGAAAAACCGTGTCCTGCTGCTCGACGCGGCCGAGAAGCTGATGCTCGAAGAGGGCTACGCCGCCGTCACCTCACGCCGCCTCGCGAACAAGGCGGGCCTGAAACCGCAACTGGTGCACTATTACTTCCGCACCATGGAGGAGCTGTTCCTCGAGGTCTTCCGTCGCCGCGGCGAGGAAGCACTCGCGGTGCACGCGCGGCTGATGAAGTCCCCGCAGCCGCTGTGGGCACTGTGGCGATTCGGCACCGATCCCGCGTTCACCCGCATTTCGATGGAATTCATGGCGCTGGCCAACCACCGCAAAGAGATGCGAGCCGAAATCGCTTATTACGCAGAGCGTTTCCGCAAGCATGAGCAGGAAGCAGTCACGGCTGCCCTGTTGCGATACGGGGTGGCTCGAGAAGAGATGCCCCCGGTGGTGGTCACCGTGCTCATGTCAAGCCTGTCGCGATTTCTGGTGCTCGAACAGGCGGTCGGGATCTCCGCCGGTCACGCGGAAACCGTGCAATTAGTCGAGGATCAACTGCGTCGCCTGGAAGGCGAACCGCAGCCGATCGAGGGCGTGCCGTCGACCTGGGTGGTTCACCAGGTGCGCAGCGAGCAGAGCGCGCCTTTGGGGCCGAGCTTGGACACCACGACCTTGCCGTCCACCGAGAGGTTGCACTGAATGCCGCCGGGTGTCTCCGGTGCCCGACCGGTTGTGGCCGTGACCATCGCCCACTGATCCGGGTTGAGCAGGTTTACCGGTTGAACCCACGGCTTGTCCGGGGTGATGTCGGCGTGCACCTGCGGGGAGAACGAGTACGGGTTGTGGCTGTAGTCGGAGAACAGCGTCGGATCCTGATCCTGATAGAAGATGTCGACGTAGGTCGGGACCTTGGCCGAGACGACGTACACGACCTGGTGCCACACGGGGTCGGCGTGCGCGGGAGAGGTGCCCGTCATTAGTCCCGCTCCGGCCAGTAGCGATGCTGCGCCCGCGGCCAGCACCGTCTTTGCGCCTGCGCTCATATCGCTCCTCCGGCGGCCGGACGCGGTTTGGTGGTGCGGTTCATCACCCGATCGGCGGCCTGCCAATGTGCCTCCGCAACCCACAGCCGTGCAAAGGATGCTATCGCTTCGTCAGCAGAAACTCCGCGGATTATTCGCTTTATCTCGTTTGCCGGATGCCGGGCGAGTTTGGTCGCGATCGATCGCCATCCTTCGTCGAACGATGCCCGCGGCAGCACCACATCGACCAACCCAATTCGTTGGGCTTCGGCAACCTCGACGGGAGTTCCGGTGCCGGCCAACAGCAGCGCCCTGCCCTTGCCGACCAGGGCGGCGAGCCGTTCGGCGCCACCCCAGGCCGGCATGATCTCCAGCTCGACCTGATTGAAGGCGATCTTGATGTCGTCGGCCGCCACCCGGATGTCGGCAGCCACCGCGAACTCGGCGCCGCCGCCGAAGGCGTGGCCGTTCATGGCGGCGATCACCGGAACCGGGAAGGACGCGAGCCGATCGCAGATGTTGCGCATCCGCCTCGCCATCGCCTCGGCATCCTCGATGGTCCGCAGCGCGCTGAGTTCCTTGAGGTCGCCGCCCGAGACGAACGCGCGGTCACCGGAACCGGTGATCACCAGGGCGCGCGCGTCGGCCGACGCGTCGAGCGCGTTTTCCAGGTGTCCCATGGTCTCGAGCGAGATGGCGTTGCGCGCGTGCGGGCGGTCGATCGTCAGGACCGCCAGCCCGTCGTCGAACTCCATGTCCAACATGCGCCTAGCCTCCCTGAACGAGCACCGATATTGGCATTCTCTCGCGCGGAGAATAGCATCATCGCTGCAGGCCCAAGACTTTCGTCACCGAGATGGAGGCGGTCCAGTGCAGAACCGAATCATAGCCGCGATCGCGGCGCTTGTTGTGGCCGGCCTCGGTGCCTGCACGGCGAAACCGCAGTCCCAGCTTGCCAGCACGGCGCAGGTGACGATCAACGGCACCGACACCGGTAACCATGTCGTGAAATGTTGGCAACAGGAGTGGTACCGGACGATCGCGATCGGCGGTGATTTCGCCAAAGCCACGGTCGCCATCGACGAGCGGCAAGAGCCGCTCACCACGATGTCCGTCCGGATCCAGAACCTGGGCGGGTTCACCGGCATGTACTCGAAAAACGACGGCGGTGACGCCAACATGAGCTTCAGCGGGAACAAATTCACCATCACCGGCACCGCGAACGGATTCAACACCGACAAGCCGAACGAGGCGGCGTCGGCGACCTTCAAGATCATTGCCAACTGCTGACCAGGGCACTCCGCTTGGCGCCGGGGGCGTGTTGCGGTGATGGTCGCCAAGAGAATAGTATTCTCATAAAGCGCGAAGGAGGATCTCATGGGCCAGTTGTCGCACCGGGAAGACGTCCCGTTTCCTATCTTTGACGCGGACAACCACCTCTACGAGCCGCCGGAGGCACTGACCAAGTTCCTGCCCAGGGCATACAAGGATTACGTCCAGTACGTGCAGGTCAACGGGCGAACCAAGATTGCCATCCGCGGCCACATCAGCAACTACATTCCCAACCCGACCTTCGAGGTCGTCGCCCGGCCGGGCGCCTGGGAGGAGTACTTCAAATACGGCAACCCGGACGGGAAGACCAAGCGCGAGCTGTTCGGTGAGCCGATGCGCGCGATCCCGGCGTTCTTCGAGCCCGGTCCGCGCCTGGAGAAGATGAACGAGCTGGGTCTGGACCGCACCCTGATGTTCCCGACGCTGGCCAGCCTGCTCGAGGAGCGGCTGCGCGACGACCCGCTCGCCATCCACGTCTTGGTCCACGCGCTGAATGAGTGGCTCGACGAAGTCTGGGGCTTCAACTATCAGAACCGCATCTTCACCACCCCGGTCATCACCCTCCCGATCGTCGAGAAGGCGATCGAGGAACTGGAGTGGGCGGTCAAGCGCGGTGCCCGCTGCATCCTGATCCGTCCGGCACCGGTCCCCGGATTCCGTGGTCCGCGGTCATTCGCGCTGCCCGAGTTCGACCCGTTCTGGGAGCGGGTCGTCGAGCACGACGTACTGGTCGGCATGCACTCCAGCGACAGCGGCTACTCGCGCTACACCTCGGAGTGGGATGGCGCCGAGCAGGAAATGCTGCCGTTCCAAACCAATGCGATGGGCATCCTCAACGAGTGGCGGCCGATCCAGGATGCGGTGGGCTCGTGGGTAATCCACGGTGCGCTCTATCGCCACCCGAAGCTGAAGGTGGCGATCGTCGAGGCCGGCTCGAAGTGGATGACCCCGCTGCTGGACGGTCTGGCCGAAGTCTTCCGGAAGGCCCCGGAGGTCTTCCCGAGCGACCCGGTCGAGACGGTCAAGAACCGGATCCACGTCAGCCCGTTCTTCGAGGACGGCATCGACGATCTGATCAACCTTGTCGGTGTGGACCAAGTCCTGTACGGCTCGGACTGGCCGCACCCGGAGGGGCTGGCGGAGCCGACGTTCTACGTCAACGCACTATCGCACCTGTCCACCGACGACCAGGCAAAGATCATGGGCGGCAACCTCGGTCGACTCGTCACGGTGTGACAGACCGGCCAATTCCGGCATGGCAGACCATCCCCGAGATGGTCTTGAGCGCGGCGGACCGGTTCGGCGACGCGGAAGCAGTTGTCGACGGTCCGCTGCGCTTGACCTTCGTGCAAGTCGTCGAACGAATACGTTGTGCGGCGGGGGCTTTCGTGAACCTCGGGATTGCCAGGGGCGAGCGGGTCGCCATCTGGGCACCGAATTCCGCCGAGTGGATCATCGCCGCCTTCGGGTTGCTCACCGCGGGCGGCGTGCTGGTGCCGGTGAACACCCGGTTCAAGACCGAAGAAGCGGGCGACGTCATCGCCCGCAGCGGAGCGAAGGCCGTCCTGGTACAGAAGGGCTTTCTGGACCAGGACTACACCGCCCCCGCCGGTATACCGGTCATCGATCTGAAGTCCGAATTCCTTTCCAGCGGTTCGCCATCCGAGCGCGCGGTGGACGGCACCGACACGTCGGACATTATCTTCACGTCGGGCACCACCGGTCGCCCGAAGGGCGCGATGATGCATCATCAGCAAACGCTGCGCATGTACGAGGAATGGGCCACACTCGCGGATCTGCAAGAGGGCGACCGCTACTTGCAGATCAACCCGTACTTCCACACGTTCGGGCTGAAGGCGGGACTGGTCGCGTCCTTCCTGCGTGGAGCGACCATGCTGCCCGTCGCCGTGTTCGACGTCGAAACGGTCGTGGATCTCATTGAAAGCGAACGTATCACGATGCTTCCCGGGCCTCCCATGCTGTACCATTCGTTGCTGTCGGTCGGGGACAAGGCCAAGCTGTCGACGCTACGGGCGGGCGTGACGGGTGCCGCCGACATTCCCGTCGAACTGGTGCGCCGCATCCATGACGAATTGCCGTTCGAGACCTTGATGACCGGTTACGGGCTCTCCGAAGCCGGCAACGTCACGTTGTCGCTGCCCGGTGATTCGGTCGAGGAGGTGGCCACCACCGCGGGCGTGCCGTGCGAGGGGGTCGAGGTGCGCATCGCCGACGATGGCGAGGTGCTGGTCCGCGGCTACGGCGTCATGAAGGGGTATTTGGACGACCCCGAGGCCACCGCGCAAGCGATCGACCGTGACGGCTGGCTGCATACAGGAGACCTGGGGACCTTCACCGACGGGGCCGATGGTGGTGACCCGGGGCGCCCGGCTGCACCAGGCTCGCGATCACCACGAAGGCGGCTGCGCATCGTCGGGCGCAAGAAGGACATGTTTATCGTGGGCGGGTTCAACGCGTATCCGGCCGAGATCGAGGGCTTCTTGATGGAGCACCCGGCGGTCGCGCAGGTGGCGGTGATCGGTGTCCCGGACGAACGGCTGGGGCAGGTGGGCAAGGCCTTTGTCGTTCGCATCGGCGATCTCGATGACCGCGCGTTGATCGACTGGTGCCGAGGCCGCATGGCGGGCTTCAAGGTGCCTCGCTCAGTGCAGTTCCTCGACGCCCTTCCACTCAACGCCACGGGCAAGGTGGTCAAGGATTTGCTGTGTTAGCCGCCCCATATGTTCGTTGCGAGAACCCCATGTCCACAGCTCGCGCCGCATTTCTCGCGGCGCGATGCGCCGAGGTCTGCGGTACCGGCGGTACGGAGTGATAGCGTGGTTCTCCTGGTCGGTGGGCAGCTGAGAATCGGCCCGGATGCTCGCGCGGTATTGCGTTTGCCGAGTAGGGTGGCCCAACGGCGTCGCCAGCCCCGCGGCTGGAAGCGAACTTGCCGATGAGGCAAGCGGTAGAGGAGTTTGGCATTGAGTCACGAGCAGCCTCGTTCTCGGGCTGGTGAGCGGTGAGTGGTGGCGCTCTCCCGAATGCCGCTGACGCGAAACCGGCCGCTATGACCGACGCCGAAATCCCAAGCACTGCCGACGATATTCGGGCGCTGGCCGACCAGACGGAAGCGGAGGCCGCGGAGGCCGAGGCGCTCGCTGCCGCCGCCCGTGCGCGTGCTCGCGCCATTCAGCTGAGGCGCCAGGCCCAGGTCGCCGAAGCCAAAAAAGAAGAAGTCGACGGGGAAGAAGAGTCGCCCACGGCAGCGCACGACGCAGCGGACGTGGTGGATGTCGAGGAGCCCGACACCGCCGCGACGGAGTCGGAAGAAACCCGGGGCGCCGACGAGCCGCAAAGCGACGAAGCTCAAGAGGTTGCGGTTCAGACCCCCGCCGAGACTGTGGCCGCCGTTGACGAGAAGCCGGCACGACGTTGGCGCCGCCTGCGCCGGCCGAGATGGTCCACGCTCGCGGCGAGCCTGGCCGTCCTCGTGACGGTCGCCGCGCTGGCGGCCAGCCTCTACATGATCAAGGAGCATCGCGATGCGGAGCGTCAGCGTCAGCGCGCCGCCGAGTTTATCGCCGCGGCGAAGCAGGGTGTCGTGACGCTGACCTCACTGAACTTCAACGAGGCCAAAGAGGGGGTCCAGCGCATCCTCGAGAACTCCACCGGCTCGTTCAAAGACGACTTCACCAAGACCGCTGACGACTATGTCAAGACGGTGGAGCAGATGAAGGTGATCTCGCAGGGTTCGGTCCAGGCCGCCGCGGTGGACTGGGACACATTGACGGCCGATTCGGCGGTGGTGCTGGTTGCTTCCACACAAGAGGTCACCAATGCCGCCGGCGCCAAGCAGGAGCCGCGTAACTACCGGTTCGTCTTGACCGTCACCCGTGACCGCGGCCAGCTGAAGATATCCAAATTGGAATTTGTGCCGTGACCGCGGATAAAGCATCGGTCCAGGAGACGGCAGCGGTCGAGGAGACCCTTGGCGCCGAAAAGGCCGAGGGCACAGCGGAACCCGCTGCCACGCCCGGTCGGCGCAAGCGCTTCGTCGCCGCCCTGAAACGGCGGCCACCCGGCAAGATCCTGGCCGGCGTGCTGGCATTGCTGGTCGTGGCGTCCCTGGGGTTGCTCGGCGGCCTGTTCTATTTCGTGTACCTGCCGGATCGCGACACCGACGCCGCGGCCGCAAAGACGGTGCTCTCGGCCGCCAGCGACGGAGCCGTGGCGATCCTGTCGTATTCGCCTGAAACCATCGATCGCGACGTCGCCTCCGCGAAATCTCGCTTGACCGGCAACTTCCTGAAGTACTACTCGCAGTTCACCGATCAGATCGTCGCGCCAGCCGCCAAACAGAAGTCGGTCAAGCAAAACGCGATAGTCCTTCGGTCCGCGCTCTCGGAGCTTCATCCCGATTTCGCAGACGTGCTCCTTTTCGTCAACGAAAGCACGCAGAGCAAAGATCGGCCGGAGCCGGCGTTCCAGAACAGCAGCGTTCTGGTCAGGTTGACGAAAGTCGATGGGAAATGGCTCATTTCGGAGTTCACTCCCGTCTAGGGCGCCATGACTGACAGCGCGGGGGCGAACGACATCCATTCGATGGTGATCGCGTCGGACTACCGGGTCCCCGATCCGACGCGGGTGTGGCCCTTCCTCGAGCGCAACAAGGCAGCGCTCTCCGAAATCGGAGCGCACCACGTCCTGGTCTACACCTCGAACCACGACTACGGCCGCGTGCTGGTGATGATCGGGGTCCACAGCCGCGAGCCGATCGTGGAGCTGCTCCGCTCACGCGTCTTCTTCGACTGGTTCGACGAGGCCGGTATCGAGGACATCCCGGCGGTTTTCGCCGGGGAGATCATCAACAGGTTCGTCTCAGCGCCGCAGTCGGATCCGTCGGCGCCCGGCGTCGTGGTCGCCGCCATCGCATCGGTCGACAACGTGGCGATCCTGATCGCCGAGGTCGGCTCGGCGGTGGACAGGTTCACCGCGGCAGGCATCCGAAAGACGTGGATTTTCCAGGCTTTCGACGATGACCACGAGGTGCTGATCCTGCAGGAGTTCGCCGACGAACGCAGCGCGCGCGAGTGGATCGAGCACCCCGATGCCGCGGCCCAATGGATGTCTCGGGCGGGGGCCGGCGCCTACCCGCCGCTGTTCGTCGGCCAGCTGCACGACACCATGCGCATCGAGGAGTGAGTGAGCGGACTACTCGGTGTTCGTGTGTCTGTGTAACGGGATCACCAGCCGAACCGTGTCCGAGTGTGTCGCGGCCGGGGCGTCGACGACCAAGGGCGTCGCCCAAGCCTGCGGAAGCGGGCGCTGACTGCGGGCGCCGCCGCCGCACCGTTCAGTCGATACTGCGCTCATCGGACCCCGGTTGTGCAGCGCGTCCCGGCTAGGGCGCCGTCTCCTTCGGTGCCAAGGGCTGGACGAGTTTGCCTAGCAGCGGGGGTATTTCGAGCCGCGGCAGCACCGCTTCGACGAAGACCATGCGGTCTTGCTGCTGGGCGGCGGCGGTGAGCGCGTCGTCGAGTTCGCCGTAGTTCTCGGCTCGGAACGCCAGGTGATCGGCGACGCCGATCGCGTGGGGAATGTCGGTCCAGCTCCAGCCGACGATGTCGTTGTACGGCGCTTGCGGGCCGTGGATCGCGCGTTCGACGGTGTAGCCGTCGTTGTTGACCACCACGATCACGGGCGACAGCCCCTCGCGGGAGAAGGTGCCGAGCTCCTGGATGGTCAGTTGCGCCGCGCCGTCACCGATGAGCAACACCGTCCGGCGGTCGCGGTGTGCCACGCCGGCGCCGACGGCCGCGGGCAGCGTGTAACCGATTGAGCCCCAGAGAGGTTGACCGATGAAGGTGACTCCTTGCGGCAGCCGGTGGTCGGCCATTCCGTAGAAGGACGTGCCTTGATCGGCGAGCACCACGTTCCCCGGGGTGAGCGCGTCACACAGTCGGTCCCACAGCATCTGTTGGGTCAGGGGCCGGTTGCGCTCGGGCGTTGCGCTGCTGGCCGGGCGCGTCGGCGTGGGCGAGGCCGGCACCGGCGGTGACGTGATCTTGCGTCGGGTGAGGATCTCGGCCAGCGCGTCGAGGGCCGCGCCCATTTCCAGCGGAGCGAACACGTGGCCGCCCACGCTGCTCTGGTATTGCGCGATGTCGATGGTGCGGGCGGTGTCGATTCGCTGGCTGAAGAAGCCGCTGACCATATCGGTGAAGACCACCCCGGCGGTGACCAGCACTGGCGCGTCTTCCACCGCGGAACGCACCTGCGGGGCGCTGGCCGCGCCCGCGTAGATCCCCAGATAATTGGGCGAGCTCTCGTCGAGCAGGCTCTTGCCCCACATCAACGTCGCGTACGGCACCACGTCGGCGGCCAGCAGCGCCTCGAGCTCTTTGACCGCCTGCAGCCGGTGGACCAGCAGGTCGGCCAGCACGGTCAGCTGGCTATCGGCGATGAGCTGGGTGGCCGCATCGACGAACATCGACAGGGCGCGGGGACTGGTCCCGCCGGTGTAGCGCGGCAACGGAGCTTCCGGGGGCTCGGTGGGAAAGCGCGCGACGTCGGTGGACAGCAGCAGATATCCGGGTCGCTTCTGCTCGCGCACCTCCGACAGCACCCGGTCGATCTCTCGGCGCGCCGTCGCGGGCATGAGATTTGCTTGTGCACAGGTGATTTCGCGGCTGATGCGGAAAAAGTGCTCGAAGTCGCCGTCGCCAAGGGAGTGGTGCAGCGCCCGTCGGGTGCCTTGGGCGTCCTTGGAGGGGCCGCCGACGATGTGCACGACGGGCACGTGCTCGGCATATCCCCCCGCGATCGCATTGGCCGCCGAGAGCTCACCCACACCGAATGTGGTTACCAGAGCCGACATTCCGCGCAAGCGCCCGTAACCGTCGGCAGCGTATCCGGCGTTGAGTTCGTTGGCGCAGCCGACCCAGCGAATGGCGCGATGGGCGACGATGTGGTCGAGAAATGCCAGGTTGTAGTCGCCGGGGACGCCGAAGATCTCGGAGACGCCGAGTTCGGCGAGGCGGTCCAACAAGTAGTCACCGACGGTGTAGGCAGCGTCGTCGAGGTCTGTAGCGGGATCAGTCACAAGCACGACGGTACGCTCGGTCGAATTCGCCGCCGGTGCGACGTCGTTTCGCTATGGTGCGGCCATGGCGATCAAAGAAGCCCGCGACATTGTCATCGAAGCCAGCCCGGAAGAGATCCTCGCCGTGATCGCCGATCTCGAATCCGTGACCGAATGGTCCTCGGCGCACCAGAGCGCTGAGATCCTCGACAGGGACGCCATTGGGCGACCCACCAAGGTCAAGATGAAAGTCAAAGCCGCCGGAATCACCGACGAGCAAGTGATCGAGTACAGCTGGGGTGACAACGAGGTCAGCTGGACGCTGATCAGCTCCGGCCAACAGCGTTCCCAGGACGCGTCGTACACGTTGGTACCCGACGGTGATGCCACCCTGGTCAAATTCCAGCTCAGCGTCGACCCCGTGGTGCCGCTGCCCGGCTTCGTCTTGAAGCGCGCCATTAGGGGAACGATCGACACCGGGACCGAGGGCCTGCGCAAGCGGGTGCTGCAGCTGAAGAAGGGTAAGTAGAACGCCGTGACCGGACCCCTGGCCGGCATCAGGGTCATCGAGCTCGGTGGCATCGGTCCAGGACCGCACGCGGGAATGGTGCTTTCCGACCTCGGGGCCGACGTCGTGCGGGTGCGCCGCCCCGGGGGCGTGGCGACCGCGAGCGCGGGGAAGTCGGGCGAAGCGGGTCGCCACCGGACGGGCGTGCCGATGCCAGCCGAAGACCGCGACTTATTGCACCGCGGCAAGCGCATCGTCGATCTCGACGTCAAGTCTGCGCCCGCGGAATTGCTGGGGCTTGCAGCCAAGGCCGACGTGTTGCTCGACTGCTTCCGGCCCGGCACCTGCGAGCGGCTCGGCATCGGGCCCGACGACTGCGCGGCGGTCAACCCGCGGCTGATCTTCGCGCGCATCACCGGATGGGGACAAGACGGTCCGCTGTCCTCGACGGCCGGCCACGACATCAACTACCTGTCACAGACAGGCGCATTGGGGGCGCTCGGCTATGCCGACCGACCGCCGCTGCCGCCGCTGAATCTGGTCGCCGATTTCGGCGGGGGGTCGATGCTGGCGCTGCTGGGCATCGTCGCCGCGCTCTACGAGCGGGAGAGGTCGGGCAAGGGACAGGTCGTGGACGCGGCGATGGTCGACGGGGTGAGCGTGCTGTGCCAAATGATATGGACCATGAAGGGGATTGGCACCCTGCGCGAGAAGCGGGAATCCTTCATGCTCGACGGCGGTGCCCCGTTCTATCGGTGCTATGAGACCGCCGACGGCAAGTACATGGCCGTCGGCGCCATCGAGCCGCAGTTCTTCGCGGCGTTGTTGCGCGGGCTCAGCCTGTCACCCGATGAGGTACCCGGTCAGCTGGACATCGGTTCGTATCGACAGATGTACGACATCTTCGTGCGGCGCTTCGCCAGCCGGACCCGTGACGAATGGACGAGGGTTTTCGCCGGCACCGACGCGTGCGTCACCCCGGTGCTGACCTGGAGCGAGGCCGCCGAAAGCGACCATCTGAACGCCCGCTCGACGGTGATCACCGCTCACGGCGTCGAGCAGGCCGCCCCCGCGCCGCGCTTTTCCCGGACACCGCCCGGGCCCGTCGGACCCCCACCGGCCGCCACCACAGCGATCAGCGAAATCGGCTGGTAGCCAGAAAAATTAACCCAACACGCTCCGCAGACCGGATGCCGTTGCTAGGTTGAACTCAGTGGCTGTCAAGGCTTCACGCGAATTCGTCGTTGACGCCCCGCTAGACGTGGTCATGGGGGCGCTCGAGGATGTCAGCGTGCTGGAAAGCTGGTCGCCCCTGCATAAAAAGGTCGAAGTACTCGACCGCTATCCCGACGGCCGCCCGCACCACGTGAAGGCCACCATCAAGATCTTCGGGCTCGTCGACAAAGAGATCGTGGAATATCACTGGGGTCCCGACTGGGTCGTATACGACGCCAAAGGTACCGCCCAGCAGCACGGCCAACATGTTGAGTACAACCTCAAACCCGCCGGCGTGGACAAGACCCGCGTGCGGTTCGACATCACCGTGGAACCGGCGGGGCCGATTCCCAGTTTCGTCGTCCGGCGGGCGGCCGAGAATGTTCTCGACAAGTCGATGAACGGGCTGCGCGCCCTCGTCGCGGCTCGCGGCGATTCGGACAGGGCAACGTAATCACCGTTTTTCGGTTCGTCGCGTCGGCGCAAGCGCTAATTTGGTAGTCGATGGCCATACGCGCATCGTCTGAGATCGTCATTGGGGCGCCCCCCGAAGTGATCATGGGGGCGCTCGCCGACATGGACGCGGTGCCCTCCTGGTCTCCGCTGCACAAGCGGGTCGAGGTCGTCGACCGATACCCCGACGGTCTGCCACATCACGTGCGAATGACGATCCGGGTGAGCGGCATCGCCGACACCGAAGTAGTCGAATACCACTGGGGCCCCGACTGGATGGTCTGGGATGCGCAGAAGACGGCCCAACAACACGCCCAGCACGGCGAATACAACCTGGAGCGGGAGGGCGACGACAAGACCCGGGTGCGATTCAGCCTCACGGTAGAACTCAGGGTGCCGCTGCCCGGATTCTGGGTGCGCTCGGCGGGCAACAAAATCCTCTCCGCTGCGCTGGAAGGCCTGCGGACGCGCGTGATGGGGGACGAGGGTCCTACGCCGCCCCGCCTTTGAGGGCGGACAGTCGCCGGATCGCCTCGTCCAGGGTGTCGTCACGCTTGCAGAAAGTGAAGCGCACCAAGTGATTCCACATATCGGCATGTGGGGCTAGCGGATCGCAGAAAGCGGACATGGGGATGGCGGCGACGCCGACCTTCTCGGGGATGGCCGCGCAGAACTCGGTGCTGTCGTCGTACCCGAGGGGCCGCGGGTCGGCGCACAGAAAGTAGCTGCCCCTGCTCTCGTGCACCGCGAAGCCGATGTCGGTCAGGCCCGCAGCCAGCCGATCGCGCCTGGCCTGCAATGAATCTCGCAGCTCGGCCACCCAGCCGTCCTCGGTGTCCAGCGCGAGGGCGACCGCGGGCTGGAACGGCGCCCCGCCGACGTAACTCAGATACTGCTTGGCGGCGCGCACTCCGGTGATGAGTTGTGCCGGGCCGCAAGCCCATCCGATCTTCCAGCCGGTGCAGTTGAACATCTTCGCCGCACTGGAAATGGTGATGGTGCGCTCGGCCATGCCGTCGAACCCAGCCAGGGGCAGGTGCCGGTGGCCGTCGAAGACGAGGTGTTCGTACACCTCATCGGTGATCACCAACAGGTCGGCGTCGATCGCGATCTCCGCGATGGCCGCCAGCTCGGTGGCACTCAGCACCGCACCGGTCGGGTTGTGCGGGGAGTTGACGATCAGGGCCCGCGTCGCGGGCGTCACCGCGCGTCGCAGCGCGTCGGTATCCAGCGCGAAACCACGCCCATCCGCCACCAGCGGCACGGCGGCCCGGCGCGACCCGGCCATCGCGACGACCGGGGAGTAGGAGTCGTAGAACGGCTCGATCAGCAGCACCTCCGAGCCGGGCTCGACCAACCCGATCACCGCGGCCGCGATCGCCTCGGTGGCGCCGACCGTCACCAGCACCTCGGTGTCGGGGTCGTACTCGACCCCGTAATACCGCTTCCGCTGGGCCGCGACGGCCTGGCGCAGCGGGGCGATGCCGATCCCGGGCGGGTACTGATTGACGCCATCGGCGATGGCGTCTTGCGCGACCTTGAGCATTGCCGGGGGCCCGTCCTCGTCGGGGAACCCCTGGCCGAGGTTCACCGCGCCGATCCGGGCCGCTAATGCCGACATCTCGGCGAACACCGTGGTCGCATAGGGCCGCAGTCGCGAGACCGTCATGGCCGTAGAGCTTAACTTCCGGCCTCGAGCGTGACTGCACCGTCACGCTCGAGGCCGACCGTGACTGCAGTGTCACGATCGGCCGCCTGAGCTGCGCCGACCTGCCCAACCAACAGGTTGGCCGGGACCCCCTGTTAGGGTGCTGGTACACGGATCCGAAACCCATTTTGTGAACAGGAAATCGACATGTCCGAAGAAGCCTTCATTTATGAGGCCATCCGCACACCACGCGGCAAGCAGCGCAACGGTTCGCTCAACGAGGTCAAGCCGGTCAACCTGGTGGTTGGCCTGGTCGACGAGCTGCGCCGGCGCAACCCCGACCTCGACGAGAACCTGATCAGCGACCTGATCCTGGGCGTGGTGTCTCCGGTCGGCGACCAGGGCGGCGATATCGCCCGGACCGCTGCTCTGGTGGCGGGCCTGCCGGAGACCACCGGCGGCGTGCAACTGAACCGTTTCTGCGCCTCCGGCCTGGAGGCCGTCAACACCGCGGCGCAGAAGGTGCGCTCCGGTTGGGACGACCTGGTGCTGGCCGGCGGTGTCGAGTCGATGAGCCGCGTTCCGATGGGTTCCGACGGCGGCGCGTGGGCGACCGACCCCGAGACCAACTATCGGCTCGGCTTCGTCCCGCAGGGCATCGGCGCCGACCTGATCGCGACCATCGAGGGCTTCTCCCGCGATGACGTCGACGCCTACGCGCTGCGCAGCCAGCAGAAGGCGGCCGAGGCGTGGTCGGGTGGCTACTTCGCCAAGTCGGTCGTGCCGGTGCGCGATCAGAACGGCCTGGTGATCCTTGACCACGACGAGCACATGCGCCCCGACACCACGCTGGAGGGCCTCGCGAAGCTGAAGACCGCGTTCGACGGGATCGGCGAGATGGGCGGCTTCGACGACGTGGCGCTGCAGAAGTACCACTACGTCGAGAAGATCAACCACGTCCACACCGGCGGCAACAGCTCGGGAATCGTCGACGGCGCCGCCCTGGTGCTGGTCGGTTCGGAGGCCGCGGGCAAGTCGCAGGGCCTGACGCCGCGCGCCCGCATCGTCGCGACCGCGACCAGCGGCGCGGACCCTGTCATCATGCTCACGGGCCCGACTCCGGCCACGCGCAAGGTGCTGGACCGCGCTGGCCTGACGGTCGACGACATCGACCTGTTCGAGCTGAACGAGGCGTTCGCGTCGGTGGTGCTGAAGTTCCAGAAGGACCTCAACATTCCCGACGAGAAGCTCAACGTCAACGGTGGCGCCATCGCGATGGGCCACCCGCTGGGCGCCACCGGCGCCATGATCACCGGAACCATGGTCGACGAACTCGAGCGCCGCAACGCGCGCCGCGCCCTGATCACGCTGTGTATCGGTGGCGGCATGGGTGTCGCGACCATCATCGAGAGGGTTTAAGACCATGCCAGAGAACACCATTCAGTGGGACAAGGATGCAGACGGCATCGTCACCCTGACGTTGGACGACCCGACCGGGTCGGCGAACGTGATGAACGAGCACTACAGCTCCTCGATGCACAACGCGGTCGAACGCCTTGCCGCGGAGAAGGATTCGATCACCGGTGTCGTCATCACCAGCGCGAAGAAGACCTTCTTCGCCGGCGGTGACCTCAAGGCAATGATCAACCTGGGCCCGGAGAACGCCGGCGAGGCATTCGACACCGTCGAATCGGTCAAGCGTGACCTGCGCGCCCTGGAGACGCTGGGCAAGCCGGTCGTGGCGGCCATCAACGGCGCCGCGCTGGGCGGCGGTCTGGAGATCGCGCTGGCCTGCCACCACCGCATTGCGGCCGACGTGAAGGGAAGCCAGCTCGGGCTGCCCGAGGTCACGCTGGGCCTGCTGCCCGGCGGCGGCGGCGTGACCCGCACCGTGCGGATGTTCGGCATCCAGAACGCCTTCATGAACATCCTGTCGCAGGGCACCCGCTTCAAGCCCGCCAAGGCCAAGGAGATCGGCCTGGTCGACGAGCTCGTCGGCTCGATCGGGGAACTCGTCCCCGCCGCCAAGGCGTGGATCAAGTCCAACCCCGACTCGCACGAACAGCCTTGGGACAAAAAGGGTTACAAGATGCCCGGCGGCACCCCGTCCAGCCCCGCGCTGGCCGGCATCCTGCCGTCGTTCCCGGCGCTGCTGAAAAAGCAGCTCAAGGGTGCGCCGATGCCGGCGCCGCGGGCCATCCTGGACGCGGCCGTCGAAGGCGCGCAGGTCGACTTCGACACGGCCAGCCGCATCGAGAGCCGCTACTTCACCCAGCTGGTCACCGGCCAGGTCGCCAAGAACATGATCCAGGCGTTCTTCTTCGACCTGCAGCACATCAACGGCGGAGGCTCGCGGCCCGACGGCATCGAACCGGTCAAGATCAACAAGATCGGTGTGCTGGGTGCGGGCATGATGGGCGCCGGCATCGCCTACGTGTCGGCGAAGGCCGGCTTCGACGTGGTGCTCAAGGACGTCAGCCTCGAGGCCGCAGAAAAGGGCAAGGGCTACTCGGAAAAGCTTGAGGCCAAGGCACTTCAGCGGGGCAAGACCACCGAGGAGAAGAGCAAGGCGCTGCTGGACCGCATCACGCCGGCCGCCGACCCGGAGGCCTTCAAGGGCGTCGACTTCGTGATCGAGGCGGTCTTCGAGAACCAGGACCTCAAGCACAAGGTGTTTCAGGAGATCGAGGACATCGTCGAGCCCAACGCGCTGCTCGGGTCGAACACCTCGACGCTGCCGATCACCGGTCTGGCGACCGGCGTGAAGCGCCAGGAGGACTTCATCGGGATCCACTTCTTCTCGCCGGTCGACAAGATGCCGCTTGTCGAAATCATCAGGGGTGAAAAGACTTCCGATGAGGCGCTGGCCCGCGTTTTCGACTACACGCTGGCCATCGGCAAGACCCCGATCGTCGTCAACGACAGCCGCGGCTTCTTCACCAGCCGCGTCATCGGCACGTTCGTGAACGAGGCGCTGGCGATGCTCGGTGAGGGCGTTGAGCCCGCGAGTATCGAGCACGCCGGTTCGCAGGCCGGTTACCCGGCGCCGCCGCTACAGCTGTCCGACGAGCTCAACCTGGAGCTGATGCACAAGATCGCCACCGCCACCCGCAAGGGCGTCGAGGACGCCGGCGGCAGCTACGAGCCGCACCCCGCGGAGGCCGTCGTTGAGAAGATGATCGAGCTCGGCCGCCCGTCGCGGTTGAAGGGCGCCGGCTTCTACGAGTACGAGGATGGCAAGCGCACCCGGCTGTGGCCGGGCTTGCGAGAGACGTTCAAGTCGGGCAGCGCGGAAATTCCGTTGCAGGACATGATCGATCGGATGCTGTTCGCCGAGGCGCTGGAGACCCAGAAGTGCCTTGACGAGGGCGTGCTAACGTCGACGGCCGACGCGAACATCGGCTCGATCATGGGCATCGGGTACCCGCCCTACACCGGCGGTAGCGCGCAGTTTATCGTCGGCTACTCCGGTGCCGGCGGTACGGGCAAGGAGGCCTTCGTGGCCCGGGCCAAGGAACTGGCCGCCAAGTACGGCGACCGCTTCCTGCCGCCGAAGTCGCTGGGCTAGTTGGTAATTCGCGAGCAGCCGCAGAATCGCATCATGCGAGCCCCTCCCGCGCGATTCTGCGTCTGTTCACGCTACCGGACGCGGCGGCGGTAGCCTGCCTCCATGCCGCAGCCGCCTCCGTTCAGCCCGACCGTCGCGCTGCTTACGATTGGCCGGGTCTGGGATGCGGCCTTTGCCGAGGCTCTCAAACCGCTCGGTTTGACGACCCGGAAGTACGGGCTGCTGGGGCATATCCGGGTAACTCCGGGCATCTCGTTCAGTGAGCTGGCGAGGCGGTCGCGTATCACGGTGCAAAGCGCACACACCGCGGTGGCCGCATTCGTCGATGCGGGACTTGTCGATGACAGGACTGCGCATGCGGGATCCGCGTCGCAGCTGTCGGTGACGGCCGAGGGTGAGTCGCTCCTGGCCCGAGCGGCCGAGGTCGTGGCGCGGCTTGACGCGGAATTCACCGCCCAGCATCCCGACCTCACCGACGCATTGCGCGGATACGTGGACCGGGTTATATCGGGACAGGCAACCTTCAGTTAAGCTGAAGGTGTGAAGCCGCTATTGCTCTCCGTCCACGTCCTGGCCGGCATCTTATTTGTGGGCCCGGTTGCCGTGGCTACCAGCCTGTTTCCCCGATACGCGCCGGCGCCGAACGGGCCGGCGGGCGGTCAACTGGCGGAGCCGGACATGGGGACCGCCCGGCTGCTGCACCGCATCACCCGCGTCTACGGAACGCTGGCGCTCGTGGTTCCCATCGTCGGTCTCATGCTCGCCGTCGTCCAGGGTCGGGCGACCGAGGTCTGGATCATCGTTGCGATGGTGCTCACCGCGTTCGCGGGTGGCCTGCTGGCCCTTCAGATCTCGCCGCGACAACGCGATGTGCTGGCGCACCCGGACGCCGGGGCGTTGGGCGGCCTGCGCATGATGACCGGAATCTTCAATCTGCTGTGGGCGGCCGTGGTGGTGTTGATGGTCGTACGGCCTGGATCGCGCTACGCATGACGCCGTTACTGCGGACGCTCGCCGTCCTCTCGGCGCTCGAACTCCTCAGCGTCGTGGTCCTTTTCGGAAATCTCGCAACGGTGCACGATCACCGCATCACTAGCGTCCTGGGGCCGGTGCACGGCGCGATCTACCTTGCGGTAGCCGTCACCGCGCTGCTCGGCCGCGACCTGGCGTCGCGGACCAGGGTCGGCGCGCTCATCCCGGTGCTGAGTGGACCCTTGACGATGCTCAACGTGCGGCGAGAGGCGCGCGCGGTATGAGCTTGACGTAGCCGCTTCTAATGGCGCCGCTGATATAGGTAGTACCGCGCCGCGGTCTCCTCTCGCGCGCCTCCCCGTCTGCGCCGCGCTTCGTCGAGGTCCGCCTCGTCGCCGGCCGACAGCAGCGTCCAGCCGGATGCGAAGCGTGTCTCCATCTCGGCGGGCTCGACGCCCCGGACGCCGAACCTGCCGCCGGGGCGGAACGCGACGATGAACAGGCGCGCGTCGGGCGCGGCCACCGCGCTGACCTCGCGAACGTAGGCATCCCGATCGCCGTCGCTCATATTGTGCAGGCAGCCGTTGTCGACGATCAGGCCGAAACCGGTGCCGATGCCGGCCTGACTCAGTCGGGTGACGTCGGCCCCGACGAAGTCGACCGGCAGGTCGGCGGCTTTGGCGCGGGCCCTGTCGAGAGCTTGGGCTACGAAGTCAACACCGGTGACCTTCCAGCCGTGTTGCGCAAGGTAAATCGACGAGTCCCCGGTGCCGCAGCCGAGATCGAGGGCCGACCCGACCGTTAGCGCGGGCGTGCCATTGGTCCCCTCGACCAAATCCTGCAGCCGTCTTGCGATCGGATGACCGTCCCACGGGGTGAAGCCGATGCGGTAGAAAATCCGAAAGAGTGTGTGCTTGGAGGCCATGCCCCAACGGTATGCCTAAATCGCTACAGCGCGGTTTGCGGTAGCGCCCTGGCTCGCCGGCATCGATCAGCGGCGCGTGGCTGACGCCGATCCCCAGCGGAATCGGTCACCGTGCTCGGCGGTCAGCGTGGCATACTTTCGGCGACATCACCGGGCGCGTGCATCCAGAGGTTGAGGATGCCCGTGGCGATCACCGTGCGGTTGGTCGCGGCGAGCAGGTGCCCACCGGGTCGAGCACCGGCCCGCCGACATCCGGAATCCACCGGGCCTTGAACCCGAGCTCGTCCAATTCCGCTGCGGCGTCGTCTGATTCGTCCGGGGGTCCCTACCGGCCATTCTGTCAAACGTCGATTTCGGCGTACTGGTGGTACTGCATCGAGTCGTACAGCCGGGCACCGTTTGTGTTGAGCTTGGCGATCGCCCTGGTGACGCCGGCCGGGAGCGCCGTGATCAGTTGCGCGGCGCGGGTCAACGCCCACACTCCGGCCCGTGAGCCCGGCACGATGGTTTTCGCCGCGGCCCGCGCGAAGGCTCTGCTGCGGCGCACGGCATCGGCCATCTGCTGTTCGTAAGTCGCGAACGCGTGCGCGTAATCGCTCTTGGCTTCGGCCAATTCACCGGCAAGGATGTAGGCACCCAGCACCGCGATGCTGGTGCTGCCGCCAACTGCCGGTCCCGGGCAATACCCGGCGTCGCCGACCAACGCGACCCGCCCGCGCGACCAGGTGTCCAGCTCCAGCTGGATGATCGAGTCGAAGTAAAACGTCGGCGCACGGTCCAGCTCCTCGAGCCAACCGTCCACCTCCGGATCCATCCCGGCGAAGCTCGCGCGCAACAGGTCCTTCTGCCGCAAGACATCCCGGTGGTCGTATTGCAGTTCTTCGCGGCGGCGGAACATGAACAGTGCGCGTGCGTCATCGAGGTGTTGCGCGGTGTAGATGCCGGCCAGGCGGCCGGCCGCCAGGTGCACGTCCATCTGTCCTTCGCGCGCGAGAGATTTCGGCACCGACTCGACCGCCAAGTAGCCGCCGAGGAACCGGGTGCGTCCGGCGTCCTTGCCGAATACCAGTCGGCGAACGTTGGAGTGCAGACCGTCGGCGCCGATCACGACGTCGAAGCTGCGCTGCGCGGCGTGCTCGAACGTCACGTCGCCGTCCGGCGAGATAGCCGTGATCGAGTCCCCGAACACGTACTCGACGTGGTCGCGGCCCGCGTCGTAGTAGACCTCGCTGAGATCGTCGCGCATGATCTCGACGTGGCGGTCCGATGACGCGCCATACACCTTGGTCAGATCTATCCGGGCGGGCCGGTGAATCCCGTCGCGATGCAACCGCAGCTCGGTCGTTCCGGTCGCGAGCGCCTCGATGCGGCTGAGCACGCCCATCTTTTCCGAGATCTCCATGGCGGGCCGAAACAGGTCGACGGCATGGCCGCCGGTTTTGCGAAGTTCCGGCGCTCGCTCGATGACCGTGACGGCGAATCCGCGGCGGGTCAGCCAATACGCCAGCACCGGGCCCGAGATGCTCGCACCCGAGATGAGGATCCGCATGTCGACCTCCGCTAAGTTAGGTCACCCTAACTTAGCATCAGTCCTCGCGATGCCGGTAGCGGAAACCGAAGTACCCCGGTGTTGAGGTATGAAGCCACGGGCGGCACTGATGCGTGACCGCCCGTGGCCGGTAGGGGGCTAGCGAAAACCAATCACCCTGCGTGGCAGGGATTACGTACCGGCGCCGCTCGCGGTGCTCTGGTCCTGGGCGTTCTGCGTGAAGATGTCGCCGGAGCTCGGGTTGAAGACGTCGTCGTCGTTGACGGCGCGGACGCCACCGCCGGTCCCGCCGCCGATGGTGCTTACGTGGGGTGAGCCCGCGGCGAGGGACGCGGTGCTGCCGCCCGGCTGGGCGGCGCCGAAGAGGGCCAGCGTCGCCGCGGCCGCGGCCCCGGCGAACAGCAGTTGTATCGCGCGGATCTGCCGACGGCGGGCGTCGGCAATAGGGGCGTCGTGCGAGAGGGGGGAGGGGGTGTTGGTCATGCCTCCCATTGACGGTCTCGCCACCAGGAATGGGCTGGGTGCATCTTAGCGATGCGCTGTGAGCTTATCCGTATATCCGCGGCGGGCGGTGCGGTCTAAAGTCCGTAGCTATGCGCTTTGGTCTCTTCATTCCGCAGGGCTGGCGGATGGATCTGGTGGACATCGAACCCGAAAAGCACTGGGCGGTGATGCGAGACCTGGCCACCTATGCCGACAACGGCGCGTGGGATTCGCTGTGGGTCTATGACCACTTCCACACCGTGCCGATGCCGACAGGCGAGGCCACGCACGAGGCGTGGTCGCTGATGGCGGCGTACGCGGCGACCACGTCGCGGATCAAGCTCGGCCAGATGTGCACGGCGATGAGTTACCGCAATCCCGTCTACCTCGCCAAGGTCGCCGCCACCGCGGACATCATCTCCGGTGGCCGCATCCAGATGGGGATCGGCGGTGGCTGGTACGAACACGAATGGCGTGCCTACGGGTACGGTTTCCCATCGGCGGGCGTGCGGCTGGCCCGGCTGGAAGAGGGCGTGCAGATCATGCAGGACGCCTGGCGCGACGGCAAGGTCAGCTTGGACGGCAAGCACTATCAGGTCGACGGCGCGATCGTCGAACCGAAGCCGTTGCAGGACGGCGGTATTCCGTTCTGGATCGCCGGCGGCGGCGAGAAGGTGACGTTGCGCATCGCCGCGCAGTACGCGCAGTACACGAACTTCACCCCAGAACTCGAGGCTTTCAAGCACAAGTCGCAGGTGCTGGCCGAGCACTGCCGCGAGGTGGGAACCGACTTCGACGCCATCGTGCGCTCGGCCAACTTCAGCGCGATCATCGGAACCTCCGACGCCGAGGTCAAAGACCGGCAGCGCAGGATCCGTGAGCGGATGGTCCGCTACGTCCCCGAGGCGGCGGCCGACGCGATGCTCTCCGGCGGTTCCGAGGGGGCCACGGGCACGCCGGAACAGGTCATCGAGCGCATCGCGAAGGTCCGCGACCTGGGTTGCGATTACGCGATCTGCTACTTCCCCGAGGCGGCCTACGACCGGTCCGGCATCGAACTATTCGAACGGGAAGTGATTCCCGCCCTGAGCTAGACGTCGCTGGTGCGGTAGCGCGTTTTCGCCGGCGGCGCGGCCAGCAGCGGCGGCAGTTCGGTCACCTTGCCCTCGCCGGCCCGAAACGCGCGGTAGGCCTCGTCGTGCTCGACCGTGTCCCACACCTCGTAGATGATCCAGTGCGCTTCGTCGTCCTCGTCGACCCACACGTCCGTTTGCAGATTCCCCTCGAACGCCCGGGTGGTTTTCAGCGTCTGGCGCATCAGGTCTTGCGCCGCGGACACCGCGTCGGGCTTGAATTTCAGTTCGAGTAGCACCGTGACTGCCATAACCGTCTCCTCGCGTCGTCATTTCGTGCTGCTCACCGCGAGCACGTTGTTGAACCTACGGTCGACCCACTTGGCGAAGTCAGGCGCCTCCGGGATCTGGTCGGCGGCGGCGAACAAATCGGCGAGCCGCTGCTCTGCAGCGACCACCTTGTCGTCGAGGGGGATGGGTAGCCGCAGCACGTGGCTCTGGGCGAGTTCGGCAACCTTGAGGTCCAGGCCCACCGCCTTGGCGTATCTCTTGGCCCATTCCGACGGGTTCTCCCGCGCCCATTGCGCCGCCCGCTCGTAGCGCACCAGCAGATCGGCCAACGCCGAGTTGCGTTTCGCATCGGTCAACGCATTGATGGACGCGCTGCCGAACCAGTAGCCATTCTCGGCGGTCGCGATACTGCGCACCTTCAGTTTGGTGGTGGCCTGTGACGTGTAGGGCTCCCAGATGACCCACGCGTCGCCTTGCCCGTTGGCGAACGCCGAGAACGCGTCGGCGGGCTGCAGGAAGACCAGCTTGACGTCTTTCGGCTTCAGCCCGGCGTCGGCGAGGTGTTCGAGCACATTGGCATGCGCGGCGCTGCCCTTGGCCACCAGGATCGTCTTGCCCCGCAAATCGCGAGCCGAGGCGATCGACGAATCGGCGCGCACCAGGATCTGCTCGCCCGCAGTCGCGCCGTCCCACGCCGCGACCACCCTGATTTTCGAGTTGGCCGCCGCACCGAACACCGGCGGTGTGTTGCCGGTAATCGCGAAATCGATCTTGTCGGCGGTCAGAGCCTCGATCTGCGGGGGCCCAGAGGTGAAGGTGGAGAAGACAATTCGGTAAGGCAGGCCGTCAAGGGCATTGGCGGCGCGCAGCAGCGCCTCGGTTCCGCCCTTTTGGTCACCGACCTGCAGGGTGACATCGGAGAGTTCGGCCGACGGGATGGGTGCCGGCACCGCTATCAACTGCGGCCCCACCGATCGGGACACGCAGCCGGATGCGGTCGCTGCGAGCACCACCACGACGACCCGAAGGGTGATCCGCAACATCGCGGTCAAACTCGAACGCCCAACTTGAGCAACAGTTCTTCGCGGTAATGCTCGTGCTCGGCGATGTGCTCGCCGGCGGCGGGACGCGGGTTCTCGATCGCAACGGTATGGGCGATCCGGCCGGCCTCGAGCACCAGCACCCGGTCGGCGAGCGCGGTGGCCTCTTCGACGTCGTGCGTGACCAGCAGTACCCCGAACCCGTGCCGGCGCCACAGCTGGAGCAGCAGCGCACGCATCGACAGTCGGGTCAGCGCGTCGAGCGCCCCGAACGGTTCGTCGAGCAGCAACAGCTGCGGTTCGGCGACCAGCGCGCGCGCCAACGACACCCGCTGCGCCTGACCGCCGGACAGCGTCAGCGGCCACGCCCCGGCATGGTCGGCGAGGCCGATCTCGGCCAGCGCCTCCGTGGAACGGTCCAATGCCGCCTTGCTGGACAACTGCGCGCGGTTGAGGCCGTACCGAACGTTGGTGAGCACGTCACGCCACGGAAACAGCCGCGGCTCCTGAAAGGCGACCGCGGGTGCGCCGGCGACCTCGCGGATACCGCCATGGTCGGGCGCCAGCCCCGCCAGCACGCGCAGGACGGTCGATTTACCCCCGCCGCTGCGACCGACCAGCGCGACGATCTCGCGAGTGCGGATCTCCAGCGAGATGTCGTCGAGAACCTTTCGGTTGCGGTACCACTTGTCGACGTGGCTCAGGTTGCCGACGACGGCGGTCTGCCGATCGTCTGTGACGGTCATGCGCGATACCTCAAGGCTCGATGTTCGAGTGCTCGGACGATGGCGTCGGTCGTAATGCCCAGCAGCGCATAGACAACCAAGCAGAAGATGATGATGTCGATACGCAGGAAGTCACGCGCGTTGTTGATCAGAAACCCAATTCCCTTGTCGGCGTTAATCTGCTCGGCGACGATCAGCGTCAGCCACGCGATCGCCAGCGACTGGCGCAGACCGACCAGCACCTGGGGCGCCGCGCTGGGCAGTATAATGATACGCAGCCGCTGCCACAGCGAAAACCCAAGCACATCAGCGGTTTCCAATAACTTCGGGTCGACCTGCCGGATCGCCGAGAAGGTATTCAGGTACAACGGGAAGCTGACGCCAAGCGCAACGAGCAAAACCTTTGGCAGCTCACCGATTCCGAACCACAAGATGAACAACGGAATCAGCCCGAGGTGAGGCAGCGCGCGCACCATTTGCAAGGGCGGGTCGGCCGTGGCCTCGATCCAGCGGGACAATCCGACGGCGATCCCCAAAGCGACCCCGACCAGCCCGCCCAACAACAGGCCTTCGAGCACACGCACCCCCGATACCTCCAGGGCCTCGCCGAGCTTGCCGTCGCGCAGTAGTTGTAGCCCGGCGTCGAAGATCAACTGCGGTGCCGGCAACACGTCCTGCGGTATGAGACCGGTTGCGCTGAGAACCTGCCACGCCACCAGCAGGACCACCGGCGACAAAATCCGGATGATGCTCCATTGGTGCTGCTTCCAAAGGTTGCCGGCCTCGGGCGTCGGCGCGGACCCCGCGACGACCTCGGGGGAACTGTTCACCATTGCTCTCAACGACCTCGGGTTGGACGGGCGGACGCGAAGGGGTCGACACCGGTGTTGTCCGTGGTGACCGTAGGACGGCTGGGCGACGGGCTGAAGGGTTTGGCTCCGGCTGAAGGGAAGCTGCGCCGCATTCGCCCCGAGATGCCCCAAGCGCGGAATGAGAATGCGGTTTCCACTTTTCGGAAGTCTGTTATGCGGTTCAGTGAGTTCTGTTCTGTGACCGGCCGACGGAGGACCCCCTCGATGCAGAAGGCACTCGCTCCCGAGATCTCGACCTGGCCCGCCGCCGACCCGCAGCTCATCGGCAGCCGATGCGGCGACTGCAACGCCACGGTCTTCCCGGTGCAGCAGCGCTGCCCGCGCTGCAGCGACGCGAAGATGAGCGACGTGACGCTGCCGCGCCGCGGAACGCTGGTCGCGTGGACCACCCAGGGTTTCCCACCCGGGGCCCCCTACGCTGGCCCCACCGGCAAGGACTTCGTCCCGTTCGGCGTGGGACTGGTACAGCTCGGTGATGTGGTCCGCGTCGAGGGCCGGTTGACCGAGAACGACCCGGCCAAGCTGCAGTTCGGCCAAAAGGTCGAGCTCACCATGGTGCCGTTCACCACCGACGCGGACGGCAACGAGATCATCACCTTCGCTTTCCGGCCGGTCTAGCGGCGATCGCGAGCACGGCGATGCCGGGTGAAGCGGGTCGCCACCATCCATCCGATAGAGGAGCCTGAGATGACGAACGACGTTGCCATCATCGGCGCGGGCCTGCATCCCTTCGGCCGGTTCGATAAGACCGCGATGGAGATGGGCGCCGAGGCCATTGACGCGGCGTTGACCGATGCCGGTGTGCAGTGGAAAGACATCCAGTTCGGCTTCGGCGGCAGCCACGAAGTGTCCAACCCGGATGCGGTGACCCGCCTGGTCGGACTGACGGGCATCACCTTCACCAACGTCTTCAACGCCTGCGCGACCGCGGCCAGCGCCATTGCGCAGACGGCCGACACGATCCGGTTGGGCAAGTACGACATTGGCATCGCGATCGGCCTGGACAAGCATCCCCGCGGGGCGTTCACCGACGACCCCGCCAAGCTGGCGCTGCCGCAGTGGTACGCGCAGAACGGGCAGTTCGTCACCACCAAGTTCTTCGGGATGAAGGCCAACAAGTACCTGCACGACCACAACATCTCCCAGGAGACGCTGGCGCGGGTGGCCAACAAGAATTTTCGCAATGGCGCACTGAACCCGAATGCCTTCCGGCGCAAGGAGATCTCGGTCGAAGAGATCCTCAACTCCACCGTGCTCAACTACCCGCTGACCCAGTACATGTTCTGCGCACCCGACGAGGGTGCCGCGGCCGTCATCATGTGTCGTGCCGACATCGCGCACAAGTACACCGACAAACCGGTGTATGTGCGCGCCTGCGAGATTCGCACCCGGACCTTCGGCGCGTATGAGGTGCATGCCACGTTCGCCCCGGTAGATGAAGACGTCTCGCCGACGGTGTACGCATCCAAGGCGGCCTACGAAGCCGCGGGCATCGGGCCCGAGGACGTCGATATTGCCCAGCTGCAGGACACCGACGCCGGCAACGAGGTCATCCACATGGCCGAGACGGGTCTGTGCGCCGACGGTGAGCAGGAGAAGCTGCTGGCCGACGGCGCCACCGAGATTCACGGCTCGATGCCGGTGAACACCGACGGCGGGCTGATCGCCAACGGCGAGCCGATCGGCGCCTCGGGGTTGCGGCAGATGCACGAGCTGGTGCGTCAGCTGCGCGGCGAGGCGGGCGAGCGTCAGGTGCCCGGCAACCCGCGGGTCGGCCTGGCGCAAGTGTACGGTGCTCCCGGCACCGCGTCGGCGACGATCCTGTCGCTCTAAATCGCCGTGCCCAGAAGGTCATCCGCGTCGCGGATGATGTAGCCGTAGCCCTGCTCGGCCGGGGAGTCCCGCCGGTGTTCAGCGAAGAGATCGAATAATCCTGCTGTTCAGCGGTTCTCGAAATCATCGGTGTCGATTTGGGTCGTTAGTTGTCCAGACAGGAGCCGATGTAGGCAACGGCGACGAGTTCAATGCGGCCGTGCAGGAGCGCTGCTACCTGGTACGTCGACCACGCCGGAAACGTCGCCGCGAAGAACTCGGCTTGTACCGCGTTGAGGGTTCGGAGGTCGCTCAAGTCTGTCAGCATGGCAGTGAGCATGACGATGTCCTTGAGGCTGGCACCAGCCTCGAGGCAAATCGCCTCAAGGTTGCGGAAAGCTTGTCGGATTGCCGCTTCGGGGCTCTCGTCGACGACACGTTGCTCGTGCTGATTGGTGGAGAGGGTGCCCCCGATGCAAACAATGTGACCGATTCGCACCGCCTGCTAGAAATTGCCGATGTTGATGCGCGTGTTGTCGGGCGCGTCGGCGGCGTGGACGAAACGCTGTGTGGGAGCGTTATTCATAACATCATTGGTACCAATGCCCTTGGGTCTGCTGCACCGATAGGTGACAGTTTCGGTCACGCGGCCTGATTGGCCGGTGTGGTCATGATTGCTTCGAACTCGACGGGGGTCAACCGGCCGAGAGCGAGTTGTCGCCGTCGCCGGTGGTAGGTGCGTTCGATCCAGGTGACGATGGCGATGCGGAGCTGTTCTCGGGTGTCCCAGCGGCGGCGGTCCAAAACGTTCTTCTGCAACAGGCTGAAGAAGCTCTCCATGGCGGCGTTGTCGCCGGCCGCGCCGACGCGGCCCATGGAACCGACCATGTCGCAGCGGCCCAGGGCGTGGACGAATCGTCGGCTGCGAAATTGACTGCCGCGGTCGCTGTGGACCACGCAGCCGGCGACGTCACCGCGACGGGCTATGGCGCTGGCCAGGGCTTGGGTGGCCAGTCGTGATTTCATTCGCGAGTCGATGCTGTAGCCGACAATGCGGTTGGAGAACACGTCCTTGATCGCACACAGGTAGAGTTTGCCTTCGGCGGTGCGATGTTCAGTAATATCCGCCAGCCACAATTGATTTGGTGCCTCAGCGGTGAAGTCTCGGCCGACCAGATCATCGTGTACTGGCGGCCCGACCTTTCCGTTCTTGCCCCGCCTGCGCTTGCCGAACGCACTCCACCAGCCGTTGTCGGCGCAGATCCGCCACGCGGTGCGCTCGGCCATCGGTTGGCCGGCATCTCGGGCCTCTTCGACCAGGAAACGGTAGCCGAACTCCGGGTCATCGTGGTGGGCGTCGAATAAGGCGTTGGCCCGATGCGCCGCAACGTATTCGGCGTCGGTGACCGGATCAGCCAGCCAGCGGTAATAGGGCTGGCGGGCGAGCTTGAGGACCCGGCACGTCACCGCCACGGGAATCCCGTTGGCGGCGAGCTCTTTCACGAGCGGGTAGAGCCTTTTCCCGGCAGGTTGGACTGCGACAGATACGCCGCGGCCCGGCGTAGTACCTCGTTCTCCTGCTCGAGCAGCTTGATCCGCCGACGCGCCTCTCGTAGCTCTACCGAATCGGTGGTGGTCCTGCCGGGCTTGGAGCCATCGTCCACATCGGCCTGGCGCAGCCACTTCGACAACGTGATCGGATGCACCCCGAAATCGGCGGCGATCTGCTCAAGCGTCACACCGTCGTCGCGGTTGCGGGCCACGCGCACCACGTCGTCGCGGAACTCGCGGGGATAGGGCCGTGCCATGGTGACATCCTCCCAGCCTGCCCACGCTGGGCAAGCCATCTCAGGTGTCACCTATTCGTGCAGCAGACCCCTTTGCCCCTGCCGATTAATGCTGCTTATGAATTGTGTTGCAAGATAACATCTTTCATACTCTCATTGTGAATCTACTTTTACAAGAACGCTTCTCAATTCCAGCTGTCCCATCGGAACACGTCTTGTGCGAAGGTCTATACAGTTACGAAATTTGGCTGCGAACTCGCAGCGACGGCAATTGAATTCTGCGGTTCGTTCACTGGACTAGTCGGCAGCAAGCAGGATTCGGACTAGGAGGCCGGACTGCTGTCCTTGAAAGCCGCAACAACAGACGGCTATGCGCTGCTATATCAGTCCGCGAATAAAAGTGCTTATGGCAGAGGCTACTTCGTCCTTGTCATAGTCGATCGGCGCGAGATGCCCTCCTTTGTCGAGAAGGACGGCCGACGTGTCCGGCATCGTTGCGGAAAGATGTTCTGCTGCAGCAGTCGCGTCGAGAACGTCGTCGTTGCGGCTTGCCAGGATGAGAGTGGGGATCTTGATCGCGGATAGTGAGGGCTGAACTTCGTCGACAGCGTCGAGCGCTGAGAGGAAGGACTCAATGGGAACGGCACCGTAGTCCGTGGCAGAAACGTGGGGATCCTTGATATCTCCGCCGAAAGGCGCAAGCAGCGTCTCGCCCTCGGCAGCCGCCTCTCGAAGCTGCTGTTTTAAATCTGGTGCGGGGCAAATGAGTGGGTTGATCAGTACGAGGCCGAGGATGTGTTCTTGCAACGGCGTGGCAAGTGTTAGAGCGAGAGTGGCGCCCAGCGAGAGGCCGATCACAACCAGAGATTTTGATCTGTCAAGCGCCTCTGATGCAGCACTTTGAGCTTTAGCGAGCCAGTCGTCCCACGTGGTGCCGTACATATCGTCAAGGACCGTGCCGTGACCGGGCAGTGTTGGTGTTGAGCAAAGGTAGCCGAGCCGCGATAGGTGTTCGGGCAGCTCACCGAATATCCCGGGGTTTCCGGTGAGCCCGTGTAGGAGGAGGATTGCCGGTTTTGAGGGGATCATGGTTGTAATCCGTTTGAGGTTCTGACCGTCGGGCGCTGACGGTCTGCTGGCGATGTGACTGGTACTACGTGAGCGAGGTGGGCCGAGGCGTGGGCGATCGCCATTGTTGCGATCGGCAGTACGCCGCTTTGGGGCAACTCCTACCGATGCTGGTTAGTCGGGGTGACCGATTATGAGACGCCACAATGCTTTAAGGCCGGACTCGCGATGCATCAAACATGTCCGAATCTGGCGAGGCACTCCTGCAGAGAGGAGCCTTCGGAGATTGCTTGCCGCACAAGCACTTCGGTTCTGGTGAGCTCCTCGGCGCGCACAAGTACGCGGTCGATCAGCTCTGCCGGGATGACTAAGGCGCCGTCGGCGTCAGCGTGAATGAAGTCACCAGGGTTCACGGTGACGTGATGGGTGGTTGCCCCGGGCAGGTAGACGGGTTGGTTGTAGTGGGTGACTTTCCATCGTCGGATGGATTGAATGGGCGATCGGTAGCGACCAAACACGGGAAAGTCGTGTTTGCGTAGCCATTTGAGATCACGTACGCCTCCGTCGACGATTGCTCCGACAGCACCGCGTTCTGCCATGCCGAGGGCAATGAGTTCTCCGAAGTAGCAGATACCAACGCCTGCTCCCGACCATACGGAGATGTCACCCGGGGATATGTCGGCGCATGCCGCCATTTTGGTGGGGTCGCCATCGCCTGTGTAGGGCAACATCGCACCGGAAATGGTGAATGCCCATCCGGCAAGAGAGTCTCCGGCTAGCGCGCCTAGCGCGGGGTCGAGACCTTGGTCGTGGTAACCGAATTCGTCGAGGACATCACCCACGTTCGACGTATCGATTGCCAAGAACCGTGTTCGGATGGTTTCGCGTTGTTCAGCGGTGGTGTTCATCGATGAGTAGGTCCTTCCATGATTCGGGAATGGTCGGTCAGATACTGGGAATGAGTCCACCGTCGACGCGGATGATGGATCCTGTGATGTAAGAGGCGCGAACGCTGGCCAAAAAGGCCACGACGGCACCATATTCGGCGGGATTCCCATAACGACCGAGGGGAATGGCGGCGGTACTTGCCGCGGCGACGTGTTCGACCGTGGTGCCGTCACGGGCTGCTTTGGCTTCGTCAAGCGCGGTGATTCGGCCAGTAGCGATACGACCCGGGACAACAATATTGCTGGTGACGCCGTCGCGACCAATCTCTGCGGCAAGAGTCTTTGACCACGCTGCCAGGGATGCGCGCAAGGAGTTCGATAGTGCGAGGTTGGGAATTGGGCACGTGATTCCTGACGATGTGCTGGTGATGATGCGGCCCCACCGGCGGCGCCGCATCGCAGGTAGTACGGAGGCGGTGGTGGTAACGACCGGGATGATCAGAGCATTGAACCAGGTGTTCCAGTCGGTGCTGGCGATCTCGGTGGCCGCTATCGGCGGAGGACCGCCGGTGTTGTTGACCAGAATGTCTACATCGCCGTACCGATGCGGCAGGTCAGCGAGCATCTCGGACAAGCTTGTAGCGTCAGTGAAGTCAACGACTATCGGAGTGAAGTCAAGCTTCTCATCGCTTATCGACTCCGAAACTGCGGTAAGAGATTCAGCGTTGCGGTCGGCGCCGAGTACGCGGACACCTTCACGCGCCAGCGCCAATGCGATGGCTCCGCCGAGTCCGCCTCCGGCACCGGTGACAAGGGCGACCTTATCGGTTATTCCGAAATCCATAATATGCCTTCAATAATCGGAGGACTAGGTTGCCAGGCGCAGCGTGGCCGCTGTTTTAGCGAGGTGGGCTACCACGCTTTGCGCGGTGATCCGGCCTGTTTTGGGGTTCTCGGTGGGGATGTTTGCAATGCGGATGTGTAGATCAGCGGAATCCGAGCGCATGTCCACGATATGGGTATTGCGGTCAACTGTAGGGTCGGCCCACACGCGCAAGGTGGTCTTGTCCGGTCCGATCCCGGCGAGGGAAAGCGCCACGGCGACATTGAGATTGGCCGGGAAGCCGGTGGCCGCTTGGCGAGCGTTTCCCTCGAAAAGCAGCACCGGTTCACGCAATGAGCGCAGCTCGTCGTCGCGACCGCGCAGGTAGGGGGCGCCGATCAAGCTTGCGATCGGTTTGCGCGTGGTCATCGTGATTTCGAAGATGGTGCCACGAGCTGCCGCCTGGACTGCGTCCAATCCCGCGATCGCTCCAGAGGGCACGCTGATAACGGCCTCGGTTTGGTGAGCGCGCTCAACCAGGTTCCAATGTTCGAGCAGTGCACTAGAACTCAGGACGACAAGATGTTTTCCTGCCTCGATAGTTGGTGTGGCGATCGTGGTGAACAGGGGTGCCGGCGCGCATTCGATCACGAGGTCAGAGCAGGGTTCGATCTGGTCGGCATCCACGACGGGGACTGCTGAGGTAAGCGTTCGGGAGAAGTCTTCAGCGAGGTTGGTGCGCCGGGCGCTGATCGCGGATAGACGGTAGCCGGGGATGCCTTTGTCGAGAGCTCGAGCCACGACGCTGCCGACAGGTCCGAGCCCTACGATTCCGACGCGGATGGGATTCGGGGTGGTGACGGAGGGAGTCATTGGGTGCTTTCTAGTACAGGGGCGGGGGTGGGAAAAATTGAGGTCGCACACTTTTGGAAGGCGGCTGCCACGGTGAGGACTGTTTGGTCGGCAAATGGTCTTCCGGCAAGTTGAAGCCCTACGGGCAAGCCATCGGCATCGGTGCCCGCTGGGACAGTGATGGCCGGGAGGCCGAGGAAACTAAACGGGCGTGTAGTGCGCAGCAGACGTGCCGTCGTCTGCGCGGCATCTTCGGTCGCGGCGGCGATGGTAGGAGCGGTGTCCGAGGTCGTATTGGTTGCGAGGACATCACATTCGTCAAAGACTGTGTCGAGGAACCGTGCAAGCGAAGCACCCTGGGCGCACAAGGCCCGCACGTGATCCGCGCTGCTGGTGACGAACGCGTGATGCAGCCGCGATCGTACTGCCGCGGGATAGTCGTTGGCGGCATTACCGAAATGGTCCCCGTGTACCGCTGCTGCTTCACACCAGGTCAGTAGTGATCCGGCTCGGTCATAGTCTCGAAGCGGGCTTAGATCCACTTCGACGAGTTGTGCACCCATGGTTTCCAAGAGCTCCCAGGACGCTTCGATGTTGGTGACTATGTCTGGGCTTGACTTATCACGCAGGTAGGCAGAGTCGATGCCGATTCTCGTGTTGTGCAGGTTGGTATCTATTTGTCCCAGCGGCTGGATTGGTCGGCATTTGATGGATGCCGGGTCTGCCGGATCGTGATCGGCCATCACCGCTAGCGCGAGGGCTACATCCTGCACCGTCCGAGTGATGATGCCGATGGTGTCTTGGGACTGAGACAACGAGATTGCACCCCGCCGCGATATGCGCCCAAATGTGGGTTTGAAACCGACCACGCCACACAGAGCGGCGGGAATTCTGACTGACCCCCCGGTGTCGCTTCCGATCGCGATGGGTACCGCACCGCTTGCGACGACTGCGGCCGACCCGCTCGATGATCCACCGGCAATGCGAAGTGGGTCGAAAGGATTGCGCACGTGGCCGTGGTGGGTGTTGAGGCCCGTCGCCAAGTAACCGTAGGGGTCGAGGTTGAGCCGGCCCAGCGTGATTGCGCCTGCACTATCGAGCTGGTCGAGGCATGGTGTGTCATCGTCTGCGGTTCGTAGCGATGAACGGCTCACTCCTAGCCCGGCTGGTTGTCCGTTACGCGTGAACATGTCCTTATACGCATAGGGGACGCCGGCTAGCGGTAATGGTTGCGGGGTAGGCGTTTTCATGACGTGATCTATCCGCGCTGCCACTTGACGCGCTCCTCGCTCGTCGAGGCTAACGAAACAGTTCGTCGACAGCTGTGCTAGCTGGCTGGCTTCTATCGCAGACTCGACCACCTCGGTGGCGTTTAGGGTTCGGGAGCGCAGGCCGGCGCTGATTTCGACGGCAGTCAATGGTTGTCGGCTCATGCACTCGCCTCACGTCTGAGAAGTTGCCGGAACTGCCCGATCTCCAGCAGGGCTGTTTCGTCTTTGATCATCGAATTCACGGTTGAGCGAACGGATCGGATTGTCGAGCTAATTCGGGCAGCTTCAGAGTCATCGACGATCACACCATGCTCTTGCAGGATCGGGCGGATGCTGGCGGATCCTGATGCGTCGTAGTCACTCATCAACGCGCCGCATCCGGAGGCGGACAGACGTGGGTGCGGTAGTAATCGGCGATTCCGCCGGGTGTGGTGAACCACACGGATTCTCGTTGGCGCTGTATATGTTCCAATGCCCGTCGGAAGTAGTGCAATCGGAACGGCTGGCCGACGATGAAAGTATGTATCGAGATGCCAAGTACAAGAGGCTGTTTCAAGGATTGTTGCCGCATCTCGTCGAATGATGCGACGACCATATCGGCAAATCTGTCCGCGCTGCCATGATGCAGGACGACCATCGGTACGTCGTTGACTTCGTGAGGGTAAGGAACGCTGAGAAGTGGGCCGGTACGGGTGTTGAGCCAAACTGGTTGGTCGTCCATCGGCCAATCCAACGTGTATCGAAACCCACGCTCGGCCAAGAGATCCTCGGTGATTGCGCTCGGATTGGCGCCGGGACTCATCCACCCTTGGGGTGGGCGCTCCTCGTAATGTGTGATCTTTGCATAGGTTTCATCGATGATGGCTCTTTCGGCATCTTCATCTAGCCCGTTTGGATGGATTGAGTTCGTGCGGCCATGCGCAACAAATTCGGCCCCTTGTCCGCGGAATCGGTCCATTAGTGCTGGAGCATGCTCGTAGGCGTCGGTGTTCAGGAGCACGGCCGGTGCAATTCCATACTGGTCGAGAAGATCTGCGATTCGGAAGCCGCCTACTCTGTTCCCGTACTCCCGCCACGCCCAGTTGTAGGTATTGGGGTGATCGAGTCCGGGCGAGTAAGACAAACCTAACCCATCCTGGTTGTACGAGAAGTGTTCTACATTAACGGCCACATATACGGCCAGGCGTTTGCCGTCCGGCCAGCAGAAGTCCGGCCGATCAACTATTGCCGAGTACTCGAAGCGGCCGTGGGTGGGCAGCGCAGACATCATGGTTCTCCGTATGCTTGGGCGATTTGAGCGCGTTCTTGGATCGCGCGTAAATGTGCGGCCATTGCCGTCTTGGCCCCTTCGGCGTCCGCCGCGGCGATCGCGTCAACGATCGCCCCGTGCTCAGCGATAGGCGCGCCCAGCCCGCCCAGCCGTCTGGCTGTCTTGACTGTCTGCTCGAACTGAAGCTCGCGAAGCTGACTGATCAATCGCACGTGCAGTGAATTCCCGGTCATCTCGGCGATCGCTGTGTGAAATCGGAGGTCGTTGCGCACCCACGTCACGATGTCGGCGTCCTCGTTGTTGGTTGCCGCTAATTCGAGCAGCTGATCTAGCTGCATAGTGCTCCTGCGCTCTGCCGCCAGGCCGGCGCCTGGGACTTCCAGCATCGATCGCACCTCAAAGAACTCGGTTGAGGTTGTCCTACCAAGTAGGGACAACCCTGCGTCGGTGCCGGTCGCACTGGTAACGAATGTCCCTGCCCCAGAACGGCTCTCGATCATTCCTGCCGCACGCAGCCCGCCGAGGGCTTCGCGGAGCACCGGACGAGACACGCCGAACGACCGAGCCAAGGCGATCTCCCCCGGCAGCCGATTTCCCACCGCGAAGTGCCCCGACCGAATCAGCGTGACCAGCTCGTCTCGTACCGCAGTCGCCGACGTCGTCCGCAGAATGGGCACTGGTATGGCGGCCGGCTGATCCTGCATCTGTCAAACTGTAATACAGATTTGCCGGGGTCGCAAACGTAGCCGGCGCCGAAGTATCGCTTCGCTCCCTAGATCGCCGGTCCCAGGAGGTCGTCGGCGTCGCGGATGACGTAGCCATAGCCCTGTTCGGCCAGAAAGCGTTGCCGGTGCGCGGCGTATTCGGCGTCCAGGCTGTCGCGGGCCACCACGGAATAGAAGACGGCGCCACCGCCGTCGGCCTTGGGCCGCAGCAATCGGCCGAGCCGTTGCGCCTCCTCCTGACGCGAGCCGAAGGTACCCGAAACCTGAACCGCCACTGAGGCTTCCGGCAAGTCGATGGAGAAGTTGGCGACCTTGGACACCACCAGCGTCGTTATCTCGCCGGTGCGGAAGGCGTCGAACAATGCCTCTCGTTCCTTGGTCTTGGTAGAGCCCTGGATCACCGGAGCATTCAGCTCGGCGCCGAGCTCGTCGAGCTGGTCGAGATAGGCGCCGATCACCAGGGTCTGCTCGTCGGGATGCTTGGCCAGAATCGACTTGACCACAGCGATTTTGGTGTGCACCGTCGAGCACAGCTTGTAGCGCTCTTCGGGTTCGGAGGTGGCGTAGATCATCCGCTCGTTGTCGGTCATTGTGACCCGAACTTCGACGCACTCCGCCGGGGCGATCCAGCCCTGCGCCTCGATGTCCTTCCACGGCGCGTCGTATCGCTTCGGGCCGATCAGCGAGAACACGTCTCCCTCGCGGCCGTCTTCGCGGATCAGCGTAGCGGTCAGGCCGAGCCGCCGCTTGGACTGCAAGTCGGCGGTCATCCGGAACACCGGCGCCGGCAGCAGGTGCACCTCGTCGTAGACGATCAGCCCCCAGTCGCGGCTGTCGAAGAGTTCCAGATGCGTGTATTCGCCCTTACTGCGGCGGGTGATCATCTGGTAGGTCGAGATGGTGACGGGTCGAATCTCCTTGCGTTCACCGGAGTATTCGCCGATCTCCTCTTCGGTCAGCGAGGTGCGCGCGATGAGTTCGCGTTTCCATTGCCGGGCGGCGACGATGTTGGTGACCAAGATCAGCGTCGTCGCACTGGCTTTCGCCATCGCGGCCGCGCCTACCAACGTCTTGCCGGCACCACACGGAAGCACCACCACCCCGGAGCCACCGGCCCAGAACGAGTCGGTGGCCAGCCGCTGGTAATCGCGGAGCTCCCAACCGTTGGGCTCCAGGCTGATCGGATGCGCCTCGCCGTCGACGTAACCGGCGAGATCCTCTGCGGGCCAACCGATCTTGAGTAGCATCTGCTTGACCCGGCCGCGCTCACTGCCGTGCACGATAACGGTGTCGTCGTCGATCCGGGCGCCTAGCATCGGTGCGATCTTCTTGTTGCGCAGCACCTCCTCGAGCACCGCACGATCAAGGCTCACCAGGGTCAGGCCGTGCGCCGGGCTTTTGACCAGTTGCAGCCGGCCGTAGCGGGCCATCGTGTCGACGATGTCGACCAGCAGCGGTTGCGGCACCGCGTAGCGGGAGAAGCTGACCAGCGCGTCGACGACCTGCTCGGCGTCGTGGCCGGCCGCGCGCGCATTCCACAGCGCCAGCGGCGTGATGCGGTAGGTGTGCACGTGTTCAGGTGCGCGTTCCAGCTCGGCGAACGGTGCGATGGCGGAACGCGCCGCGCCCGCCAGTTCGTGGTCCACCTCGAGCAGCACCGTTTTGTCGGATTGCACAATCAACGGTCCGTCAGACATCTAGCGCCACTCCTTTCCTCGTCCCCGCGCACTGCATCGTCATCGGCGCACATAACCATCCATTATCGTTCGTGGGCCGACACCACCGACGTGATGCGGTGGATGGCAAAGTCGCGCAGCCGGGCGGAGGCCGAATCGAAGGCCACCAGCTGCCCCCCTTTGATGGTGATCGGCGACACCATCCGCTGGGTGGCCACTCCGGCGGGGTCCAGATAGCCGATCAGCAGCGTCTCTTGATCCCTGGCGGCCCGCTGCAGCAGCGACATCGTGACGGCGGGGTCGACGCGGTTGTTGCCGAACGGGGCCGCGGTCACCTTCCGCAGCACCGAGACGACCGCGTTGAGGGTGTCGCTGCTGGGTCGCGGCGTGGGCCGGTAAGGGCGACGCTGCTGCGGTGTGGCTACCCGCGCGCCAAGCGGCCGGACATCGACGATGGCGCCGGAGGCATCCTCGGCCGCCGGCGCGAAGCCTGCGCTGCGCAGCGCGCCGAGCACATCGGCAATGGGCGCGGGGGACACGGCCACGGTAGGCGCCAGCGCGCGCAGCTGCAGATCCTCGGCGGCCGCGACGGCCTGGGCCAGCAGGGCCGGGTCTTCGCAGCGCACGAACGATGCGGCAACGCCGATCCGAAGCTGGCCATGCCGGCGCGCCACGTCGTCGATGAGATATGTAAGACCTTGCGGCACTGGCGTTTTAGAGTGGTTGACGAAGAATGCGTGCATCCAGTCGCGAGTCTTGCCGATGTCGAGCGCGTGCCGGATGGACTGTTCACTGATGCGATACACCATGGCCGCGCCGGCCGATTCGACGGTGGCAACCGTAGCCAGCTCCTCGGCGAGCTCGCGCTGCAGCGGCCCCGGTACCACGACCGTCAGGTCCGCCTGCATCAGGAAGTGGTCGATCGGTTTGGGCAGCGCCCGGCTCATCGCGTCGACGGCCGCCGACGGGTCGCCGGTGTCGTCCAGCACCGCCCGGCCCGCGGTGCTGATCGCCCCGCGGCCGATCAGGCCCAGTGCGTGGCCTTCGGCGAGCAGATCGGCAAGGGGTTCGGGTTGCAGCCGCCTGGCCCAGCGTGGACGACGCCAGATCAGCGCCGCCGACGCCGTGGTGGCGTCGACGCCGGCCCCTGGTGGCAACTCGGCGAGCATGCCCATCAGCAGCCGCCGATCCAGGGGGGCGGCCGTCGAGTACAGCGAATCCGACAGCGCACCATAAGGTTTGCCGTCCGGACCGCGGCTGCCGATGAGGGAGGGGCGGCCGGGCAAGTCGAGCCAGGTGGTGGCGAGCAGGAGCCAGCGCTCCGCGGCCGACAGCGTGGTGAACCGGTCGGCGGCCACCGTCGGCGCCCAGTAGGGGCCATCGGTATTGGGGCCGCTGTCGGGCTCGGGGTCCGGTATCCCGCTCGCGATCAGCCCGGCCGCGGCCGTGACCTCGAGGACCAGGCCCAGCCGCGGCTCGTCCAGGCCGATCGCCTTGGCGAGCCGCTTGACTTCGCGGACCCCCATGCCGCCACTGCGAAGTTCGGGAACCGGTGCGGCGCCCAGGATTTCGAGGAGCACGTCGACCTCGCGCAACAGGTCGATGACGGCCCCGGCGGCGGCCGCATCGGCATCCTTGGGCGTGGTAGTCGACACGATCGGATCGGGCGCCGTCAGCGTCATCGGGCCGGGCCGTTCGCCGCGCAGCACCTGGCTGACGTGGCGGGGCAGGATGACCGTCTCGGCGTCGAGGCGTCTCAGCAGCCCGAGGGCCAACAGATGAGGGACTGGCCGGTCGGCCGGCGCGCCCGGGGCAGCGTCGCGGGTACGTCCCACGGGGGACCCCTCGAGCAGCTTGTCCAGCACGCCGCGCTGCGGCTGGGCGAGGCCGTCGATCAGTTCGGCGATCTGTGCACCGGTGCGCGACGAGTCCTCGATCGTGACCTGCCCCGGATGCCACGGCAACGCGGTGCCGGCGTCGGGGGCCACCCGGGCGGCGACCCCGCCCCACACCAGCGCCCGTTGTCCAAGGTCATCCAGCGCGTCGAGGACATCGGACTGCGGGGCGCGGTCGTCGATGAGGGCCAGCAGTTTCGTGGTCGGCACCGGCGCGGTGTCGGCCTGCAGGACCAGCAGCGCGTCGAGCACCGCCAGCCGCAAGAAGTCGAGTTCGTCGGTGGCAGCCTTTACCGACTGCCGGGCCTGGGCGCGCGCGGCCAGCGCGGCGATGTTGCCGGGCGGGGGCTGGGCAAGGTCCGGCCGGAGTTCCAGCAGTCGGATCAGCCGCTCGTCGGGCAAGTCGGCAAGCCAGGACCCCAGCGGGATATCCGGGGTGTTGTCGGTCATCGCTGACCAGCGTAAAGCAGCCGGCGGTCCCCGAGTCGGCGGCGAGACCGCCACACCGACCTGGCCGGACGGGTTGCGCAACCGAACTCGCGCCACGTGCGTGGGCGTGACCTGTCAGAATGGATAGCGTGGCTGACAGCAACGAGGGCAAAACCAGGTACGTCGACAATGGCTGGCCGGCGACGGACCCCGATGACCACGCGGTGAGCGAACTCGTAAGCGATCGGACGGGCGCCTTGTCTCCGTTCGGCGACCTGGTGTTCCCGCTACCCACCGACGACCTGCCGTACCTGCACCCGGTCACCGTCGTCAATCGGTAGCGCCGGGATGGCTCGGCCCAGGGCATCCAGCTCTCCCACGACGTGGGAGCCGGGCGCGCCCCGCCCGGGCACCTTGTCGCACCTGGACGAGCGCGGTGCCGCCCACATGGTCGACGTCACCGAGAAGGGCGCGACCAAACGGACCGCCGTCGCCGCGGGTGCGCTGCGGACTTCGCCCGAAGTCGTCGCGTTGATCTCGAGCGGCGGGCTACCCAAGGGCGACGCTCTGGCCACGGCACGGGTGGCCGGCATCCTGGCGGCCAAACGGACCAGCGAGCTGATCCCGTTGTGCCATCAGCTCGCGCTCACCGGGGTCGACGTCGATTTCACGATCGGCGACACGGATATCGAGATCGTGGCGACGGTGCGCAGCACGGATCGCACGGGGGTGGAGATGGAGGCGCTGACCGCCGTCAGCGTGGCCGGCCTTACGCTCTACGACATGATCAAGGCGGTTGACCCGGCCGCGCGTATCGATGACATCCGCGTGCTCCGCAAGGAGGGCGGCAAAACCGGACATTGGGCACGGTGATGAGCGCTAGATCCGCACGAATCATAATCGCCTCGACCCGCGCGTCGGACGGTGTATACACCGACGAATGTGGTCCAATCATAGCCGAATGGCTTGAGCAACAAGGGTTTTCAATCAACGAGCCGAAGGTCGTTGCCGACGGGAATCCGGTCGGGGAGGCGCTGAGCGACGCGCTCGACGACGAGGTCGACCTCATCGTCACCTCCGGCGGAACCGGTATCTCACCCACCGACACCACCGCGGACCAGACCGTCGCGGTGGTCGATTACCTGATTCCCGGTCTCGCCGACGCGATTCGTCAGTCCGGTTTGCCCAAGGTGCCGACGTCGGTGCTGTCGCGCGGTGTGTGCGGGGTGGCCGGCCGGACGCTGATCGTCAACCTGCCCGGCTCACCCGGCGGCGTCCGCGACGGGCTCGGGGTGCTCGCCGATGTGCTCGATCACGCCCTCGACCAACTTGCTGGTAAAGATCACGAGCGATGACGCTCGTCGTCCGCGCCGCGGTGACCGAGCAGCCGATCGATCTGGCCGAGCATGAGGAATTGGTGGGACACCAATCGGCTGGTGCCATCGTCGGATTCGTGGGGATGATTCGCGACCACGACGGCGGACGGCGGGTGGTGCGGCTGGAGTATTCCGCGCACCCCGCGGCGGCGGACGTCCTTGCCGAGGTGGTCGGTGAAGTCGCCGCCGCGTCCTGCGGCGTGCGCGCCGTGGCGGCCAGTCACCGGATCGGCACGCTGCACATTGGTGAGGCCGCGCTGGTGGCCGCGGTTGCCGCCGACCATCGACAGTCCGCCTTCGCCACCTGTGCGCAGCTGGTCGACACCATCAAGGACCGGCTGCCCGTCTGGAAACACCAGTTCTTCGACGACGGCACCGAGGAGTGGGTGGGATCGGCCTAGCGCCGAACCCGGCCGGGGTCAGCGCGTCAGCTGACGGGAGCCGACAGCGCCAACGCGTCCAGCGCGTCGTTGCCGTTGATGTTCTGACCGCGTATCGCGTCCAACACGTTCTGCGTGTAGCCGACCTTGGTCGCGGGCAGCGGCGCATCAGGTGCGGGGGTCGGCGGTGCGTCGGGCGCGGGCGGCGGAACGTCCGCGGGAGGCAGATCGATCGGCGGTGCCGGCGGCACTGCGTCCGCCGGCGGCGGTGCGTCGGCCGGGGCCGCCGGCGGGAGCTCCGCGGGCTGATCGAAGGAGGCCAGCTGTACCGGCGCTGGCGGGTCAGCCGGCGGCGGGGGAGGCGCCTCCGCGGGGGGCGGCGCCAACGGGGCTGGGTCGCCGTTGAGGCCGGGCACATCCAGACCAGCGGGCGCGGGAAGTACCTCGCGCGGGGTCGGGCCCGACAGCGCACCACCGCACACCGGCCAGGCGCCGCGACCCTGGGTCGCGAGAACCCGCTCTGCGACGGCAATCTGTTGTTCTTTGGTGGCCAGATGCGCCGACGGGGCGTACTCGCCGCCGCCGTGCGAGGCCCACGTGCCGGCGTTGAACTGCACGCCGCCGTAATAGCCGTTGCCGGTGTTGATTCCCCAGTTGCCGCCGGACTCGCAACGGGCTACCTGATCCCATTCGCTATCGGTGGCCGCGGCTGCCTGGGCAGCCATCGCAATGCTGCCGCCACCAAGAACCGCCCCGATAAAGGCGATCTTGGCGACGCTGATGTTGGATGTCGTGGGCTTACGGTGACGTCCGCTCATACGCGCCGAAAGGTTTCCTCTCTTCAACGCGCCTGCGAGGTCAGCTGTCGGGTTCGGGGGGAGAGGCCTCCCGGCCGACGTCGCTCCGCACTGAGCCGACGTCGGCTTCACCCCAAGGAGTCGCACGCGACTCCGGTCCGATCACGGTGGACCGGTGGGTCCCCCGCCTCCATCCACGTTCGGTGTCCCCCGCCCATTGGATGGAGCTCGGCGCGACGGGCCGGGGAGGAACGCCACTCGGTTAGCTTGGCGAGCCTCCCGAGACGGTAGCGGGTTCTGTGGACCGCGTCACTTTCTACGAAACTCGGCGTTTCCCCCACGGACACTTTTGAAAGCCGCAGGAGCGCCTGAAGTTGCGCAGGTCATGCAGTCCGAGATCGCGCCGTGTCCGCGCCGTTATCAATCCGTTACGTGACCCATCTCACAAAATCAACCGCCGGCGAAGGGCGGTAACACATCGATCGTGTTACCCGACCGCAACACTTCGGTCTCGTCGCGCACCGCGACACCGTCGCAGAGGTAAGAGCATCGGCTCAACACGGTTGCAAGTCGGGTACCCGCAACGGCGAGCCGGTCAACCAACTCGGCCACCGTGGTGCCGGGGCGCAGGATCACCGTCTCCGATTCGGCTCCGGCGGCCGCGCGCGCGGCGGCGAAGTAGCGGATCGTCACCGGGATGCCGTCGGGGTGGACGGAATGTTCAGCCACCGATCGCGCTCATCGGCCGGGCCGGCTGGATGAAGCTGGGGTCGTTGATGCCGTGGCCGGCCGGCTTGCCCCACATCGCGGCGCGCCACGCAGTCTCGATCGCGCCGTCAGAGGCGCCGCCGCGGAGCAGGGCGCGCAGGTCGGTCTCTTCCGCGGAGAACAGGCAGCTGCGAATCTGGCCGTCGGCGGTCAGCCGGGTGCGGTCGCAGGTCGAACAGAAGGCGTGCGACACCGACGCCACCAGACCGAACTTTCCGGCTGGTGTGTCCGTGGCCGCGTCGACCAGCCACAGCTCGGCGGGCGCCGAGCCGCGCGGGGCGGGGTCGGGCCGCAGGCGGAAGTGCGGTCGTAAGGCCGTCAGGACGTCATCGGCACTGAGCGCGGCGTCACGCTGCCACAGATGCCCCGCGTCCAGCGGCATCTGCTCGATGACCCGCAACTGGTAGCCGTGCTCGAGGCAGAACCGCAACAGCGCGACGACGTCGTCGCGGCCGGTGCCCGGGTCGAGCACGGCGTTGACTTTGACCGGTGTCAGGCCGGCCCGTTTCGCGGCGGCCAGGCCGGCCACGACGTCGGCGAGCCGGTCCCGGCGGGTGATCGCGGCGAAGTGGGCGCGATTCACGCTGTCGAGCGAAACGTTGACGCGGTCGAGGCCGGCGTCGGCCAAAGCGGTTGCCCGGCGGGCCAACCCCACGCCGTTGGTGGTCAGCGAGATCTCGGGGCGTGGGTGTAGCGCGGCCGCGGCGGCCACCACCTCCTCGAGGTGGTGGGCCAGCAGCGGCTCACCGCCGGTAAAGCGCACGCTGGTGACGCCCAGCCGGGCCACCGCGATGTGCAGCAGCCTGACCAGCTCGTCGGGCCGCAGGAGCTGTTCGCCGGGCAGCCAGTCCAGGCCGTCGGCCGGCATGCAGTAACTGCAGCGCAGGTTGCACCGATCGGTCAGCGAGACGCGCAGATCGGTGGCGGCCCTGCCGAAACTGTCCAGCAGCGGGCCCTCGGCGGGCGCGTCCGCGGCGTCGGGCGCCGAGCCCCGGCCGGGCATCGTCGGAACACCGAGGGCGGTCAGCGTCATGCGGCCGCCCGTGCCAGTCGCGGCGCCGACCCGACCGGAACGATTTGCTTGCCCAGCGGCATGAGCGATACCGGAATCAATTTGAGGTGCGCCAACGCCAGCGGAATGCCGACGATGGTGATCGCCATTGCCGCCGCGCTCATGAGATGTCCGAGCGCGAGCCAGATCCCGAACAGGAGAATCCACAGGACGTTTCCGATGAGGGCGCCGGTGCCCGCCGTCGGTTTGTCGATGACGGTCCGGCCGAACGGCCACAACGCGTACGACGCGATGCGCAGCGCCGCGAAGCCGAACGGGATCGTGACGATGAGCAGAAAACTGAGCAGCGCCGCGGCCGCGTATCCGAGGGCCATCCAGAGGCCGCCGAATAGGAGCCAGATTATGTTCAGGATCAGGCGCATTTCTCCTCCAGTGGTATTGCCAGCCTAGCGAGTAACCCGGAAACCGGGGGTGCTCGGCGGCCAATGACCCGAGTAGGATCTGAATCCGCATCGCGTCCTGCACAGTCGGGACGCGTCTTGTGTTGCCCATCCTTGGTATCCGTCAGACAAGCAGGTGAGACCAGTGCCGACCGGCAAGGTTAAGTGGTACGACGCCGACAAGGGGTTTGGCTTCCTGTCACAGGAGGACGGCGAAGACGTCTATGTCCGCTCGTCCGCGTTGCCCGAGGGCGTCGAGGGGCTCAAGACGGGGCAGAAGGTGGAATTCGGCTTGGCTTCCGGGCGGCGCGGTCCGCAGGCACTAAGCCTCAAGCTGATCGATCCGCCGCCCACCCTCGCCAAGACGCGCCGCGAGACACCGGTCGAGCACAAGCACAGCCCCGACGAGCTGCACGGCATGGTCGAGGACATGATCACGCTGCTGGAGAGCGCGGTGCAACCCGAGCTGCGCAAGGGCCGCTATCCCGACCGCAAAGTGGCCCGTCGGGTTTCCGAGGTCGTCAAGGCGGTGGCCCGGGAGCTCGACGCCTGACCCGGCGGACCGCGTCATCGGCCTGGCGCTTCCTCATGGCGGCCGCGTCCCTCGGGCTGCCCGCGTGAGGGCAGAATCGAGGCCATGGCCACCTACGTTGCCTCGGCGGGCGAATTTACCCGCGACGCCAACTACATCAGCACCCGCATCACCGCAGACGGTCGCGACGGCTACCCGGTAGAGCCCGGCCGGTACCGGCTCATCGTCGCCAGGGCTTGCCCATGGGCCAACCGCGCGATCATCGTCCGGCGCTTGTTGGGCCTGGAAGACGTTCTCTCCATTGGGTTTTGCGGCCCGACGCATGACGAGCGCAGCTGGACGTTCGACCTCGATTCCGGCGGCGTCGATCCGGTTTTGAAGATTCCCCGGCTGCAGGACGCCTACTTCAAACGCTTCGCCGACTACCCCAAGGGCATCACCGTGCCCGCGATCGTCGACGTCCCGACCGGGGCGGTGGTCACCAACGACTTCGCGCAAATGACCCTCGACTTGTCGACGGAATGGACCGCCTACCACCGCGAGGGTGCGCCGCTGCTCTACCCTGAGGAGCTACGTCCCGAGATCGACGAGGTGAACAAGCGGGTCTACACCGAGATCAACAACGGCGTGTACCGGTGTGGCTTTGCCGGTTCCCAGGAGGCCTACGAGGCCGCCTACGACCGGCTGTTCACCGCGCTGGACTGGGTCGGCGATCGCCTAGCCAATCAGCGATACCTGTTGGGCGACAACATCACCGAGGCCGACGTTCGGCTGTTCACGACGCTGGCGCGCTTCGACCCCGTGTATCACGGCCATTTCAAATGCAATCGAACCAAGTTGAGCGAGCTGCCGGTGTTGTGGGCCTACGCCCGTGATCTGTTCCAGACGCCTGGTTTCGGCGACACCGTCGATTTCGTGCAGATCAAGCAGCACTACTACATCGTGCACGCCGACATCAACCCGACCCGCATCGTGCCCAAAGGCCCTGAGCTGGAGGGCTGGCTCGCTCCACATGGTCGGGAAGCATTGGGCGGCAATCCTTTCGGTGATGGCACGCCGCCGGGGCCGCCGGTGGACGGCGAGCAGGTGCCACCTCTTGTCTAACGCCGAGCGTCGCTCCGACAAGTCGACCTTCGGCGACGAAAGCTAATAAGTAAGGCGCACAGACCATTCCGCGTGTGGGGCCTCGCGGAGTTCGCCCGAGGGGTCGACCACCAGCGTCAGCAGCTGCACCACGATTCCAGTCAGCCGACCACGCTGTGGATCGACGCACGGAATGGTGACCGCGAGCCGGGTGCCGGGACGGAACATGGTGGTGGCGGTATTGGCGGGGTCCTCGTACACCTGCAGGAGCCGCCACGGCGCACGCGAAATCGCTTCGGGCACCGAGAGTTGCACCGGGTATTTCTCCTTCACCGGCAGCTCGCCCTGGGCCTGTGGCTGCTGGCAATCGTCGAGGTTGAGCACATTGCAGTAGAGGTAGGGCCCGACCCGGGTCAGGTGGCCGTGCGAATAGGCGCTGATCTGCACCTGCTGCGGAGCGCGCGGGCGCACCAGCAACCACGTGCCGACCCCGACTCCGGCCGCGAGCACCGCTACGACGACGGCGAGCAGTACCGCGGTGCTGCGCCTCACTTCGGCACCGCTGTGGGCCGCCCGGCGTCGCGGCGGGCCCCTTCCTGTTCGACCATCACCGGCCGGTTACCGCCCAGGCCCGGAATCAGCGAGTTACCACGGAAACTCACGATGGTCTGCGCCAACCCGAGAATCAGGACGGAAGTGATCGCGGTGAAACCGACCCACAGCTCGGTGTACACCAACACGCCCACGGCACCGCCCAGTACCCAGGCCAGCTGCAGCGTCGACTCCGAACGCCCGAACGCCGACGCCCGCGATTCCTCGGGCAGGTCGTCCTGCAGCGACGCGTCCAGCGAGGCCTTCGCGATCGCGCTGGCCCCCGACGTGATCAGGGTGGCGATCGCGGCCGCCGCCAGGGTGCCCGCCACCGACGCCGCCAACGCGACCGCGCACACCGCCACTGTGCAGCGCACCACGAGGACCGAGGGCCTGCCGAGTTTGAGCCGCGCGCTGGTGAAGTTGCCGACGAAGTTCCCGATCCCGGCCGCGGCGCCGATGATGCCCAGCATCGCGAGCTGGGCCCAGCCGTCGGCGCGATGCGCCTTGGCGACGAAAGCCGGATACAGGAACAGGAAGCCGACCATCACCTTGATGGTGCAGTTTCCCCACAGCGAGGTGATGATGTTGCGGCCCAACGGTTGTCGCAATGTCCCGCCGACCCTCTTGACTTCGCTGTGCCAACTTCGGTGCAGCGGCTCGCTGTCCTGGCGATAGCTCAGCGTGGCCGGGACTTCACCGGCGGTCACCTCGACCCAGCGCGGAATCCGCATCGACAGCAGCGCGCCGGCCACCGTCGCCGCCACGACCACGAACAACGCGCCGGGCAGCTTGAACAGGTGGGTGCCGGCGAACTCGACACCGCCCGCGATTGCACCGCCGACGATGGTGCCGCCGAGCAGACCGAACATGGTCAGTCGGGCATTGACTCGCACCAGGTCGATGGTCGGCGGCATGACGCGCGGTGTCACCGCGCTGCGCAGCACGCTGAACGACTTCGAGAACACCATCATCGCCAGCGCGCACGGATAGAGCACCCACGACGGGAAACTGCCGCTGGCGCCGTCGTAGTTCATGATCAGCAACACCGCCAGCGCGGTGCGCAACCCGAACGACAAGGCCAGCGCTACTCGACGGCCGTGCTGCAGGCGATCCAGCGCGGGCCCGATGAGCGGCGCGATCACCGCGAACGGCGCGATGGTGATCAGCAAGTACAGCGCAACCTTGGACTTGCTCTCGCCGCTGGCCGCAGCGAAGAACAACGTGTTCGCCAATGCGACGGCCATCGCCGAGTCGACCGCGGAGTTCGCGACCACGGGCCATGTCAGCGCGGTGAGGCCGGACTTGTCGGCGCCGTCGGCGGTCGCGGCCCGCTGGACCATCCAGTACATCCGCGAGCCCATCTCGCGGCTGCGCAGCGCGGCGGCGCGGGTGACGGTGATCCGTTCGCCGGACGGCGGGCGACGCGGCGGCGGCTCGTCGCGTTCCGGCGGTTTCTGCCGGCCCCCGAGCGGGGGGAGGTACCGGTTGGCGCTGGGCGGCGCAGGCGGGCGGCGCGAGCGCCGATGGTCCTCGCCGTCGGCGGGGTAATTGGCCATGCCGGGATGCTGGTTGCCCGACCCGCCACGGGTCCGGCGGTCCGGGTTGCGGGCCACACGGCCCGGATCATTACGCCGCCGTCCAGACACGAATCAATTCTGTCGTATGGCGTGGGGCAACAGGGCGTGGCTCGCCAACCTAGTATTGGAGACGCAATGCAGGAAGGGAAAAGTGTGACCGGACCCGACGACGAATCCGCCGTGGCAACCGTGGCCGAGTGGCCGGAAGGGTTGGCGGCGGTGCTCACGGGCGCCGTTGACGCGGCCAGGGCCGCCGTCGAGGAGTTCAGCGGCGCGGACGCCGTCGGCGACTACTTGGGCGTCAGCTACGAGGATCCGGACGCCGCCACGCACCGATTCCTGGCCCATCTGCCGGGCTATCAGGGCTGGCAGTGGGCGGTCGTGGTGGCGGCCTACCCTGGCGCCGATCACGCCACGATCAGCGAGGTAGTGCTGGTTCCGGGGCCGACGGCGCTGCTGGCGCCGCAGTGGGTGCCCTGGGAGCAACGGGTCCGGCCGGGCGACCTGAGTCCCGGAGATTTGCTGGCCCCGGCGGCCGACGACCCGCGGCTGGTTCCCGGATACACCTCCAGCGGCGACCCGCAGGTCGACGAGACGGCCGGCGAGATCGGCCTGGGTCGGCGCTGGGTGATGGGCGCCTGGGGCCGGGCCGAGGCCGCCGAGCGTTGGCACACGGGTGACTACGGTCCGAGTTCGACGATGGCGCGGTCCACCAAGCGCGTGTGCCGCGACTGCGGGTTCTTCCTGCCGCTGTCGGGATCGCTGGGCGCCTTGTTCGGCGTGTGCGGCAACGAGATGTCCGCCGACGGGCACGTCGTCGACAAGCAGTACGGCTGCGGCGCCCACTCCGACACCCCCGCTCCCGCGGGCAGCGGCTCACCGGCGTACCACCCGTACGACGACGGCGTCCTCGACATCGTGGAGACTCCGGCCGCGACACCCGAGGCTACCGCCGAAGCACCGGAACCCCCGGCTGAGACGTCCCCGGGGCCGGAGGCCTCGGCGGAAGCGGCGGAACCCGTCGCCGAATCGGCGGAAGCGGCGGAACCCGTCGCCGAATCGGCGGAGCCGTCAGCCGAATCAACTGAACCGCCAACGGATCCGCCCGACTAGCTCTTTTCGGCGGCGGCTTTGATGTTCGCCAGCGATACGGTCATGCCGTCGACCAGTTCGCGCTCGAATTTCGAGGTGCCACCCATCAGCGCGTTGATGGACAGGCTGGATACGGCGCTGACGCCGTTCTCGGCGTGCCGGCTCTCTATCACCCGGGTGCCGTGGCTCCGGGGCTCCAGCTCATAGCTCCAGATCGTGTTGTTGGTGTTGACGCGGAACGCCAGTTTCTGCTCGGGGACGACTTCGACGACCGTCGACGTGGTGGTCCAGAAAAGTCGATTGCGGCGGTTGAGGTTCAGGGTACGGGTGCCTGGGCGCAGCGGGCCGAAGGATCGCATCCAGCGACACTGCGGGCTCCACTGCGGCATCCGCCGCAAATCCGAAATCAGCGCCCAGACCTTCGCGGGTGGCGCATCGATATCGACCTGCGCTTGTAGTAGCGGCGCTACCATGGCTCCTCCGACGTTGAGGTTGATGAATGCTATTCGCGGTTGATGAACGTCTCGAGGCCGGACTGAGCGCCGCGGACACCACGGCGAGCCTGGGCGAGCTGCAACAAGAAGATGCCGGTGCCGATGACTCCGGTGCCCAGCCCGGCCAGGGCCACGGGACGCCAACTCTCCAACGCCGGTACGAGAAAGGCGGCGACCGCGACGGCCAACCAGCCCAACGCTCCGCTCACGATGAACGGCCACGGGCGTAGCAGCGCCGGCGGCAGGGGCGGCGGCTCGGGGCCGTGGCCAGGTTCGGCGCTCATCGCGACCAATCTAACCCGGCACCCGAGCCGGCTGGTTCGACGTCCGCGCTTCGCCGTTTCTGATGTCGATTTCGCGGGTTCCGATGTAACCTCGCGCCATGCCTGACAGCGATGCGCGGCTGGCGAGCGATTTGTCGTTGGCCGTCATGCGGCTGTCCCGCCAATTACGCTTCCGCAATCCTTCGTCGCCCGTGTCGCTTTCGCAGCTGTCGGCGTTGGCGACGCTGTCCAACGAGGGCCCGATGACGCCGGGTGCGCTGGCGATTCGCGAACGCGTGCGACCCCCGTCGATGACCCGGGTGATCGCGTCGCTGGCCGACGAGGGCCTGGTGGATCGCGCCCCGCATCCCGTGGACGGCCGCCAGGTGTTGGTGTCGGTGTCGGAGTCGGGCGCCGAATTGGTCAAAGCGGCCCGGCGCGCCCGCCAGGAGTGGTTGGCCGAACGGCTCGCGACGCTGGACGCCGACAAGCGTGCCGTCCTGCGCGAGGCCGCCGACTTGATGCTGGCCCTGGTCGACGAAAGCCCGTGAGCGACGCCCTCGACATTCAGGACGTCACCGATCCCGACGATCCGCGGCTCGACGATTTCCGCGACCTCAACAGCATCGACCGTCGCCCCGACCTGCCGACCGGCAAGGGGTTGGTGATCGCCGAAGGCGTGCTGGTCGTGCAGCGCATGCTGGCGTCCCGGTTCAGCCCGCACGCCCTGCTCGGTACCGAGCGTCGGCTCGACGAGCTCAGGAACGACCTGGCCGGCCACCAGGCGCCGTTCTATCGAACCTCCGCCGATGTGATGGCTCGAGTCGTCGGCTTCCACCTCAACCGCGGCGTGCTGGCCGCGGCGCGGCGGGTGCCCGACACCGGCGTCGCGGCGCTCCTCGATGGTGCCCGGACGCTGGCCGTGCTCGAGGGCGTCAACGACCACGAGAATCTGGGATCGATCTTTCGCAATGCGGCGGGGCTCGGCGTCGACGGAGTGGTGTTCGGCAGCGGATGCGCCGATCCGCTCTACCGCCGCGCCGTCCGAGTGTCGATGGGCCACGCGCTGTTGGTGCCGTTCGCGCGGGCCCGCGATTGGCCCGGTGATCTGGAGATGTTGAGGGAGCACGGATTTCGATTGTTGGCGATGACCCCGCGGGGCGACGCGCACGCGTTGCCGGAGGCGATGGCGGCCGTCGGTGACCACCGCATCGCCGTGTTGGTCGGCGCCGAGGGACCCGGCCTGACAGCGGCCACCCTGCGGCTGAGCGACCTGCGGGTACGCATCCCGATGTCGCGCGGGACCGACTCGTTGAACGTCGCGACAGCGGCCGCTCTGGCGTTCTACGAGCGGGCTAGGCTCGGCTCATGAGCGGCAGACTCGGCCCGAGCCGCCCGGCCGCGCCGTGGGCGACGGGCCTGACCGTCGCCGGATTCGTGGCCGCCGTCGTTGGGGCGGCGATCGTCGTGCTCAGCCTGGGACTGATCCAGGTGCATCCGCTGCTGGCCGTCGGGCTCAACGCCGTCGCCGCCGGGGGACTGGCGCCGACGCTGTGGGGATGGCGGCGCACGCCGGTGCTGCGCTGGTTCGTGCTCGGTGCCGGAGTCGGTGTGGCGGGCGCGTGGCTGGCGTTGCTGGCCCTGGCGCTGTAGCGCCGCGGGCCAGCGCTCAGCGCTGCCCGCCCGAGCGGACTCCCAGCAGCACATCCTCCCAGGCGGGGATGACCGGCTTGCCGCGCCGGCTGTGCACGGGCTGCTCGCGGGGCTCCGGATCCTCCGGTTTGGCAGCGGCCGACGAGGGAACGACCGGCGACGCCGGCTTGGGGGCTTCGTCGAAGTCGACGTGGGCCACCCGCGCGACCGGCCGCAGCGGTCGTTCGAAGCTCGGGTCGATGAGCTCGCTGGCACCGTCGTCGATCGCGGTGACGATGCCGCCGTGGGCGCCGGGAGTGAAGCAGAAGTGTGCCAGGTTGTCGGACCGGCCGACCTTCCAGGCCAGCTGGACGGTCCAGCGGCCGTCCTCGGTGCGCCAGGCGTCCCAGCTCAGGCCGTCGGTGCGCAGACCGCGGGCTACCATGGCCGCACTTACCGTTTCCAGCAGCGTCATCACCGCGGGGCCGTCGGCCAGCTGGGGGTGCGCGGCGGTTGCCAGCTCGGCGGCGCGGAAGCGCTCCAGCAACACCGGGTGGGCGAACCGGCGGACCCGCGCGATGTCGGAGCCCGACGAGGTGGCGACCTGCTCGACCGACGCGCCGGCGCGGATCTTTGCCTGAATCTCTTTGGGGCTCAGCATGTTGGTGACTTCGATGTCGAGATGCGGCTGCTCGGGCGGGGCGGGCTCGCCCCGCAGCAGGCCGCGCAGTCGGTCGTCGGCCGCCAGCTTGAACTGTTCCGCGGGTTCATCACCCTCGCAGATGACGTATTTGCTGTCAGCGTCGAGCCCAACAATTTTGAGTTCCCGCATGGCCTCTCCTCGCAGGCTTTGTGCAGGTCAGCGACGACCCGGCACTGTCCGCACTTTAGTCCAGCGCATGCCCATTACCTGTGCTGACACGCTGGGCGGCGTGCGCGCGGATGGCGGCGCGACGGCAGTGAATTTGTCTGGCTTCTCGGCCGCCCGTTGCGGGCCGCGTCGTCGCCGAACTACAGCCGTTCGACGACCCAGTCGACGCACTGCGTCAACGCGCTGACGTCGTCGGGTTCGACCGCCGGGAACATCGCGATGCGCAACTGGTTGCGGCCGAGTTTGCGGTACGGCTCGGTGTCGACGATGCCGTTGGCCCGCAGCACCTTGGCGACCGCCGCGGCGTCGACGTCGTCGACGAAGTCGATCGTGCCCACCACCTGCGAGCGCAGCGCGGGGTCGGTGACAAACGGCGTCGTGTAGGCCCGCTCTTCGGCCCAGGAGTACAGCCGCTGCGAAGAATCGGCCGTGCGCTTGACCGCCCAGTCCAGGCCGCCGTTGCTCAACAACCAGTCGATCTGCTCGGCCATCAGCGCCAGTGTGCCGATCGCGGGCGTGTTGTACGTCTGGTCCTTCAGGCTGTTCTCGACCGCGATCGGCAGCGACAGGAAGTCGGGGACCCAGCGCCCGGAGGCGGCTATGGCCTCGACCCGGGCCAGCGCCGCGGGGCTCAGAATGGCCAGCCAAAGGCCGCCGTCGCTGGCGAAGTTCTTCTGGGGCGAGAAGTAGTAGGCATCGGTGTCGCGGATGTCGACGGGCAGGCCACCGGCGCCGGAGGTCGCGTCGATGAGAACGAGCGCGTCGCCGGCCGGGCGGGACACCGGCACCGCGACCCCGGTCGACGTCTCGTTGTGCGCCCAGCCGACCGCGTCGACCGACGGGTCGGACTGGGGTTCGGGGGCCGTCCCGGCGTCGGCCTTGATGATGATCGGATCCCCGACGAAGGGGTTCTTGGCGACGCAGGACGCGAACTTCGAGCTGAACTCGCCGAACGACAGGTGTAGCGAACGCCTGTCGATCAGGCCGAACGCGGCCGCATCCCAGAATGCCGTCGCGCCGCCGTTGCCGAGGATGACCTCGTAGCCGTCCGGCACGGAGAAAAGCTCCGCGACGCCCTTGCGCACTCGGCCCACCAAGTTCTTGACCGGCGCCTGGCGGTGCGAGGTGCCGAACAGAGCGGCGGCCGTGGTGGTCAGCGCCTGCAATTGCTCGGGTCGAACCTTGGACGGACCGCACCCGAAGCGGCCGTCGCGGGGTTTGAGGTCAGCGGGAATCTGGAGCTGGTCAGCCATGCCCATCAGGGTAGTGAGCGCTCCTGAGGCGCCGACGCCGCGGTCCGTCTTGCGGTGCCGGCCGCGCGCCATAACGCCTGGTTGCCTCGCCCGCGGGGTTTCGTTCGGTGTGATGCGGGGCACACCGAAGACCTGACCACTGGTCAGCCCACAGCGCAATTGCGGTCCTGGATAATTCCCGGTACCTGCGGTACCGTCTAGACACAGCACGTCCAGATGTAAACCTCGTTGGGGAGGCTTGGATTATGGCCAGGACGCGATTGGTACGCCGGTGGCGGCGCAATATGGAGGTGCGCGACGACGCCGAGTACGTGAACATGCTCGCCACACTGTCCGAGGGGTCGGTGCGGCGAAACTTCAACCCCTACACCGACATCGACTGGGAGTCACCGGAGTTCGCCGTCACCGACAACGATCCCCGGTGGATCCTGCCGCAGACCGACCCGCTGGGCCGTCATCCCTGGTATCAGGCCCAGTCCGACGAACGCAAGATCAACATCGGCATGTGGCGGCAGGCGAATGTGGCCAAGGTCGGTCTGCATTTCGAGTCGATCCTGATCCGCGGCCTGATGAACTACACGTTCTGGGTGCCGAACGGATCCCCGGAATACCGGTATTGCCTGCACGAATCGGTCGAAGAGTGCAACCACACCATGATGTTCCAGGAAATGGTCAACCGCATCGGCGCGGACGTCCCGGGCATGCCGCGGCGGCTCAAGTGGCTCTCGCCGCTGGTTCCCCTGGTGGCCGGGCCACTCCCGGTGGCGTTCTTCATCGGAGTGCTCGCCGGCGAGGAGCCGATCGACCACACGCAGAAAAACGTTCTGCGCGAAGGCAAGTCGTTGCACCCCATCATGGAGCGAGTGATGGCGATTCACGTCGCCGAGGAAGCGCGGCACATCTCGTTCGCCCATGAGTTCCTGCGCCGTCGGTTGCCGGAGCTGACCAGGAGGCAACGGTTCTGGACCGCCCTGTACCTGCCGCTCACCATGAAGATGCTGTGTCGGGCAATTGTGGTGCCGCCCAAGCAGTTCTGGCAGGAGTTCGACATCCCGCGCTCGGTCAAGAAAGAGCTATTCTTCCGCTCTCCGGAGTCGCGCAAGTGGCTCAGCGACATGTTCGGTGATGTGCGGATGCTGGCCTACGACACCGGGCTGATGGACAACCGGTCGGCTCGGCTGATGTGGCGGATCTGCAAGATCAACGGCAAGCCGTCGCGCTACCGCAGCGAGCCGCAGCGCCAGCACCTGGCCGCCGTGCCGGCCGCCTAGGTTCACGCGAGTTCTTTTATGCCGCACGTTATTACCCAGTCGTGCTGTAACGACGGGTCCTGCGTTTTCGCCTGCCCGGTGAACTGCATCCACCCCTCGCCGGACGAGCCGGGCTTCGCGACGACGGAAATGCTCTACATCGATCCGGTCGCCTGCGTGGACTGCGGCGCATGCGTCAGCGCCTGCCCCGTCGGCGCGATCGCGCCAGATAGCCGCCTGGACCCCAAGCAGCTGCCGTTCGTCGAAATCAACGCCTCGTTCTATCCCGAGCGACCGGCGCACGAGAAGCTTCCGCCGACGTCGAAACTGGCGCCCGTGCTCCCGGCCGCCGAGGTGCATGTCCGCCGCCGGCCGCTGACCGTAGCCATCGTTGGGTCGGGTCCGGCGGCGATGTATGCCGCCGACGAACTACTCACCCAGCATGGAGTACGGGTTAACGTTTTCGAAAAGCTGCCCACACCTTATGGATTGGTGCGCGCGGGCGTGGCACCCGACCACCAGAAAACCAAGAGGGTGACCCGGTTCTTCGACCGGGTCATTCGCCATCGTCACTTTCGCTTCTATCTCAACGTCGAGGTCGGCAAGGATGTCAGCCACGCCGATCTGTTGGCTCACCATCACGCGGTGCTCTACGCGGTCGGTGCCCACGACGACCGCAGGCTGGACATCGACGGCATGGGTCTGCCCGGCACCGGAACCGCCACCGAGTTGGTCGCGTGGATCAACGGCCACCCCGACTTCAGCGATCTCCCAGTCGATCTCGGCCACGAGCGCGCGGTGATCATCGGCAACGGCAACGTCGCCCTGGATGTCGCGCGGGTGCTCACCGCCGATCCCGACGCACTGGCTCGCACCGACATCGCGGACCACGCACTCGCAGTGTTGCGCCGTTCGGCGATCCGCGAAGTGGTGATCGCCGCGCGGCGCGGGCCCGCCCACTCCGCGTTCACCCTGCCCGAATTGATCGGGCTCACCGAGACATCCGCGGTGGTGCTCGATCCCGGGGATTTCAAGCTCGTCGAAGCCGACCTCTCGGCCGAGCTCGACCCGTCGACCAGAACCAAACTGCAGATTCTGCGCGAACTCGGCGACAGTTCCGGGCCGGGTATCGACCGCCCACGCATCCGGCTGGCCTATCAACGCACTCCGCGACGAGTGCTCGGTGAGCAGCGCGTCACCGGAGTGGAATTCCAACTCACCGGCACCGAGGACATGTGCCGGATCGACGCTGGTTTGGTGTTGACGTCGATCGGCTACCGCGGCAAGCAGATCCGCGACCTTCCGTTCGACGAGTCGGCCGCCCTGGTGCCGAACGAAAACGGCCGCGTCATCGATCCCGCCTCGGGCCGGCCGGTTCCCGGCGCCTACGTCGCCGGGTGGATCAAGCGCGGTCCCACCGGGTTCATCGGCACCAACAAGTCCTGCTCGTTGCAGACGGTGCACGCCCTGGTGGCCGATTTCAATGCCGGCAAGCTGACCGACCCGATTGGCCAGCGCGAGGCGCTGGACGAATTGGTGCACGCCCGCCAGCCCGACGTCGTGGATTCGGCGGGCTGGGCGGCCATCGACGCCGCGGAGATCGCGCGCGGCAGCAACGACGGACGCCCGCGCAACAAGTTCACCGACGTCGCCGACATGCTCGCGGCCGCCGCGACCGCGCAGCCGGCGCCGCGACGCCGGCTGCTGGCGCGCCTGCTCGGCTAGCCGCCCGACATTGCCGCCTGGATCTCCTGCGGGCTGACCTCGCGCACGGGCTCGCCCAGCGACCAGCGGTGGCCGAACGGGTCCTCGACCACGCCGTAGCGGTCGCCCCAGAACTGATCTTCCAGTGGAACGACCACGGTCGCGCCCGCGTCCAACGCCTGCTGGAACTTGGCGTCGACGTCGGCGACGGTCAGGTGGATCGTCACCGGTGTGCCGCCCAGCGAGGTGGGTGTCATGGACTTGCCGCCGCAGACCTCCGGAAAGTCATCGTTGAGCATCACCGTGGCGCCGTTGATGCGCACCGCGGCGTGCACCAGTTTGCCGTCCGGGCGCGGCACCCGGCCGATCTCCTCGGCTCCAAAAGCCTTGACGTAGAAGTCGATCGCCGCGGCGGCGTCGTCAACCACGAGGTGGGGAGAAACGGCAGGTTCGATGTTGATGGCCATGATGGTCTCCTTGCTGTCGGTGTCCGCGGCCAGCCGGCGAAGACTGGCTCACGGTTATTGACTGCATCCGCGACGCAAACTCATCGCGGCGGAAACCATTCAATCCCCGGGCACCGACAAAAAGGTTAAGCGTGAGTGAGAACCCGGTCCCAGCCTTCGACGGATTCCGGGCTGCGGGGCCCCGGCCCCACGTAGATGGCCGACGGGCGCACCAGCTTGCCGAGCCGCTTCTGCTCGAGGATGTGGGCACACCAGCCGGCGGTGCGCCCGCAGGTGAACATCGCCGGCATCATGTGGGCGGGCACCTGGGCGAAGTCGAGGATGACCGCGGCCCAGAACTCGACATTGGTCTCGATCGCCCGGTCCGGCCGGCGCTCGCGCAGTTCGGCGAGGGCCGCCTGCTCCAGGGCGACCGCGACATCGTGGCGGGGCGCCCCCAGCCGCTCCGAGGTCGCGCGCAGTACTCGGGCCCGCGGGTCCTCGGCGCGGTAGACGCGATGGCCGAAGCCCATCAGCTTGTCGCCGCTGTCCAGGATCTTCTTGACCAGACCACGCGCGTCGCCGGTGCGTTCGACCTCCTCGAGCATCGGCAACACGCGGGCGGGGGCGCCGCCGTGCAGCGGTCCGCTCATCGCGCCGATCGCCCCGGACAGCGATGCGGCCACGTCCGCGCCGGTGGAGGCGATCACCCGCGCGGTGAAGGTCGAGGCGTTCATGCCGTGCTCGGCGGCCGACACCCAGTACGCATCGATGGCCTCGACGTGCCGCGGGTCGGGCTCGCCTTGCCAGCGAGTCATGAAACGTGCTGTGACCGTCTGGCATTCGTCGATGACGCGTTGCGGAACGGCCGGCTGGTATATGCCGCGTGCGGACTGCGCCACGTAGGACAGGGCCATGACCGACGCGCGGGCCAGCTGGTCGCGGGCGGTGGCTTCGTCGGTGTCGAGCAGCGGCTTGTATCCCCAGATGGGCGCCAGCATCGCCAGGCCCGCCTGCACGTCGACGCGAACGTCGCCGGTGTGGATCGGCAGGGGGAACGGCTCGGCGGGTGGCAGCCCGTGGCCGAACTTGCCGTCGACCAGCAGGGCCCAGACGTCACCGAAGGTGACCTGCTGATCCACCAGGTCTTGGATATCGACACCGCGGTAGCGCAGCGCGCCGCCGTCTTTGTCGGGCTCGGCGATCTCGGTGGTGAAGGCCACTACACCCTCGAGGCCGGGGACGAAATTTTCCGGGACCACACTCATACGAAAATTCTTGCACCCCGGGTCTGGGGCATTGCTACCGGCTGGTAGCAACGGCCGGTAGCGTTGGCGCGATGGCAGGATCAGACCCGAATACAGACGCTGCCCACCTGCAGCGGATGCGCACTGAGTACGGGTCCGTCGAGCGTGACGGCAGCCCCGACCTCGACGCGGACTGGCTGGCCGATGGCTGGCTTGCCCTGTTCCGTAAGTGGATCGACGACGCCGAACGGTTCGGTCTGGCCGAGCCCAACGCCATGGTGCTGGCAACTGTCGCCGCCGGCCGGCCGGCGAGCCGGTCGGTGTTATGCAAGGGCGCCGATGAGAGCGGAATCTCCTTTTTCACCAACTATGAGTCCGCCAAGGGCCTCGAGTTGGCCGAGAACCCGTACGCGTCGGCGACGTTTCCCTGGTTCCAGCTGGGCCGGCAGGTCCACATCCGCGGCCCGGTCACCAAGGTGGATCCGCAGGTCACCGCCGATTACTGGGCCAAACGGCCGCGCGGTTCGCAACTGGGCGCCTGGGCGTCGCGCCAATCGCAGCCCGTCGCGTCGCGCAAGGCGCTGCTCGAGCAGCTGACCGAGGTGACCGCGCGCTTTGCCGATTTCGAGAGCGTCCCGGTGCCGCCGGGCTGGGGCGGCTACCTCATCGCCGCCGAGGTAGTGGAGTTTTGGCAGGGCCGGGAAAACCGCGTGCACAACCGGATTCGGGTGGTCGGCGGCGACGTCGAACGTCTGCAGCCGTAGTCAGGCGTTCTCGGCGCTCCAGTCGGCGGTGAAGCGCTGCATCGCGGGTATGCCGCTAGGGGTCAGACTCTGCCCGATGGACTTCTCAAGCCGTCGTCTGTGGGTTCGAGCCATGCGGCCGCGTAACTCGTCGAAGGAATTGGGCATCACGACCCGTTCTTACCCGCTGGTGGGTTGGTCGAACCTCGCCAGCGCGGCGTCGAAGTCCGCCCTCGCCAAACACCTCGCTGAGCAGATCTCCTGCGACCGTGAGGACATCGGTATGGGCCATTCGGCGTCGAAGTCGTCTGAGGTCGTGGTGGACGCGTGGGTGATGACGGCCCCAGAAATAGTCAACCGATGAACGGTCTCCATGTAGGTGCTGGTAGGTGTGGCCTCGGCGAGCCCGGCACTGAGGCATGCGTCAGGTCGCCCGAGGCGATCGCAATCCGTCGGTGGTCAATGTCAACGAGATCGTCCGTCGTCGTAATCTCGCCTTTCGGCCAGTTGGCTTGCCGCGTTTTCCCGCCGCGGCGCCGGGCGGGTGAGTTGCTCAAATTTTGCGAGCGCGACGTCGATGTCTTCCTCGTCGAAGAGTTCGAACCGGCAGCCCAGTTGGCCTTCGAATAGAAAGATGGCGACTTCGCGCAACTCGAAGTCGAAGCCGTCATTTGAAGTACCGGTCACCACCTCTGTGACGACCACTCCAAGATTGTCCAGCTGGTGTACGGCCTCGATATACCCCTTGACACCCGTTGCGACGTCCCAGGTTGCGCGGAGAAAAGGAACCACGTCGCCGGGGTTGAACGCTCTACTGCGCCGATGATCAACGTTCACGCAGTCGTCGGTCATCGGGGGAATTTCGCCTCGGTTGTATGCGGCTTGAACCTGCATGATTGCCGACCACGTATGCGCGTAGTCAGCGGCTTCGCCGGCGAGGTAGCGCGCGTCGAGTTCGGCGATGGCGGCCCCGAATTCGTCGGGGTCGAATGCAACGAACGCCGAACCGCGGTCGTCACGATTGGTCTCGACGATGCAGAGCATCTCGAGCAGGAACGCCTGCGGCTGCTTGTCGGTGCCCCAATAGCGGACCCGAACGAGCGCGAGGCGCTCTCCACGGATCGCAATGACCTCAACCGCCATTTTGTCAACGAGATCAGCTACCACTCGCATGTTTTCGACAGAGGCATTCCGGCCGCGCCTGATCCCCCCGCCCGTTATCCGACGGCGATCGTCATGGAGATGGTCCTCTGCGTAGATCTGGGCCATCGCCTCCCAGTCGCGGGCATCGAAGAACGACCGGAAGTGCTTGTATACCCGGGTTGCCGCGTTTTCCAGTCGCCGCGCCGGGCGGCTGAGTTGGTCGAACTTCGCGAGCGCGGCCTCAAGGTCGGCCTCGTCAAACATCTCGTAACGACTCAGCAGATCGCCGTCGAACATGGCAATCGCGATTTCTCGCCATTCGGCTCGGAAACCCTGTTGCGATGTACCACGCGCCCTTTCTGTAATGGCGGCCCCGCGGTTGTTCAGGCGGTGCACTGCTTCGACGTAGACAGTCATGTCCGGCGTATCGTCGAAAATCTCATGGAGGTAGGCGACCATGTCGCCTTTCGCGAATGATGCTCCGCGGCGGTGGTCGATGTTGACCCAGTCCGGCGTCAATTCGGCTAGTTCATGCCTGTTGATTGCGGAGTAGGCTGCCGTGATGAGTGACCACGTGTGTGCGCAGTCGGCGGCTTCGCCGGCGAGGTAGCGGGTGTCGAGCTCGGCAATCGCTGCGTCGAAGTCGTCGAGGTCGAACGCGACGTACGCCACGATCCGCGCGTTGGCGTCGATTTCCACGATGCGGAGTACCTCGGTGGGACATGCTTCGGGTCGTTTGCTTGAGCCCGAGTAAAGCGTACGAACGAGGGCGAGACGCTCTGCGCGAATCGCGAGGACGTCTGACGTCATGTTCCAGGTGCCGAGATCGGCGATCGTCTGCAACTCCGCAAGCTCGGTGGCGCGGTCGTTACCTTCCCGGCTCAGTCCACGCCGTCGGTCCACGACCCGGATATCGTCGGTGAGCAGCTCGCCGAACTCATCCCAGCGTCTTTCCGCGAAGAGCATGTTGAACCGAGCATCGGCGCGACTCGCGGCGTTCTCGAGCGATTGAGGGCGCTCTTGCTCAAACTGGGCGTGCAACGCGTCGAGTTCGGCGGTCGCGGCCTCGATATCTTCGACATCGAAAAACACCTCGAGGGCAATTTGACCGTCTTCGCCGAGGCCGATCAGTTGAAGCATCTCGTCGTACGGCGCGCCGGGGCTGCGGTCGTCCGTGCCAATTTCTGTTCGACTGAGTGCCAAGCGCTCGCCGCGCACGGCGATGATTGTCATGTGGAATCGCAGTCCGCCGTTTTCGACCATGCGTTTCAGGTCGACGGTGGCAAGATCGGTCCGCGTGAAGCCGACGACCTTTCGTCGACTTTCGACGTGATGGGGTCCGCCGATCTCCTCGAGCTCGTCCCATTCCCCTTCGTGAACGGCAGTCGACAGGCGTCGGATCAATCGCGCGCACGCGTTGTCCGGCTCCGTGAGCATTGTGGCGGCGTACCGCGCGTCGAGTTCGGCGATCGCGGCGTCGAGGTCTTCGACGTCGAACTTCACTTGCAGCGCGACGCGACCCTCATCGTCGAGGGCAGCTACCTGGAGCTCTTCGTCTTGCGGCGCACCAGAACTCAGATCCGCAGTGCCTAGCTGCAGCCGGACGAGCGCGAAATGGTCACCACGCACGGCGATAGCCGTTTGGTGGTAGCGCACCAAGCCCGTCTCTAGATAAATCTTCATGTCCTCAGGCCACTGATTCGCCGGCACGTCCACCCGTGGAAAGCCCACGATTCTCCGGCGACTTTCGACGGAGACCGATGCGGCGATGATCCGCGGCACCTCGTCCCAGGCCTCGCGATTGACCGCATCGACCAGCCGGCTGCCTGCTTGCGCGCACGAGTTGGTCGGTTCGACGGGCTCGGCTTCGAGGTGGGCGCGTTGGCGCACGTCGGCGGAGCCGACGATCCGGCTCGCCCTCTCGGCAAGTGCCGCCGCGCCTTTTTGCTCGTACAGCGCGACCGCTCTTTGGGCGGCGACTCGGGACGCCTCGGCGTCGCCGGCGGCGGCCAAAACGGTTGTCAGACAGAGACATGCGTCGCCGTGATCCACCAGAGCGTCGGTACGCTCGGCGCGATTGACGGCAGCCTCGGCGACTCGGCGCGCCTCGGCGTGAGCATCGCTGCGCGACAGCAGCAGCGCCCGAAGATTGCGCCAGGCGATCGACGGCTTCAGCGCATTCCCGGCGAGACGTTCACTCTCCGTGCATAATTCGTCGGCCTCGCCTTCGCGGCCGAGCGCAAGACAAGTGCGGCCTAACAACGCGGCGGTCTCGGCGGTATCGGCGTCCAGACCCATGCGACGAAACCCGTTGTACGCCAGCCGAAGATGCGGCTCGGCCGCGGCCGGATCATCCACTACCAGCTCGACGATCCCGGCGAACTGCTCGACCTCGAAAAGGGCATGGCGCAGGCCGAGTTCGGTGACCGTGCGCCGGGCCGAGTCGACCATCCGCCGGGCGGCGGCGCCACGTCCGCGGAACGCCTCTAGCACGGCCTGGCATCGTGTCGACGTCGCTTCGACAGCCGGCGAGTCAGTCGTGATGCGCAGCAGTCGCACCACATCAAGGCAGCGCCCGCCCGCGCGCGGAACCGGGTTGGGTCCCCACAGCGCCGCGAGCGGCGCATTCGCCAACACCGCGTTGACCCGGCGGTGTTCGCGCGCACGCCGCGCCGCGGTCAGCGCATTGTCCAAAGCGATTTCGCAGTCGCCGATTCTGCCGAGGCGGGCCAGGCAGCCGGCACGGACGGTGTGCGCCTTGGCTTCTCCAGCCGTGTCGCCCAGTTCAGCCAATTTCGCGGCGGCCGCGCTCACCGCGACCTCGGCCTCATCGAGCCGGTCGGGATGGATCAGCATCGACAGCTGGGCGTCGAAACACGCTGCCCATGCAGCCAGGCGTTCGGAACCCCCCGTCGCGTCCTGCAATTGCGACACGGCACCCGCCGCCGACGAAACATCCCCGGCGGCCAGCAGGGCCTCGCAGCGGGCGATTAAAAGCGCGGCTACCTGCTCGTCGCGGTCGGGCAGCTCCTCGTCAATCTCATCGAGCGCGTGCAGGGCCCGGTCGTACAGATCGGCGGCACCTTCGTAGGCCAGCCGGGCCATCGCCTGGTCGGCAGCGCGGCGGCAGTACTCGACGGCCTTGGCCGCGTTTCCCGCCCACGCGCATTCGAAGTAATGGTGCGCCAGTTCGGCGAGCAGCTCGTCCTGCTCGTCTTGGGCGCCGGGTTGCTCTTCCAGCGTCGCGGCGATGCGCTGGTGCAACCGCATGCGCCGCACCGACGGCAGCTCGGCGAGCAGCGATTGACGGACCAGGGCGTGGTTGAACCGATACCGGCCGCCGGGCTCTTCGATGACGATGCCCGCCTTGCATGCCTCGTCGAACGCATCGACGAGATCCTCGCCGACCACATGCTCGACCAGGTCCAAGGCGAACCGGGCGCCGACGACCGCGGCCGCCGCGAGGGCCTTGTTGGTCTCGGCCGGCAGCCGCGACAGGCGGCGGCTCACCGCTTCGCGAACCCCTTGCGGCAAGGTGCTCGGATCCCATTGCCCGCCGCTCTCGTCGACGTGGCGCAGCGCCTCAATCAGGAAGAAGGGATTGCCACCGGTGACCGACGCGAGTGCTCGGGCCAGCTCTTCGTCCTGGTAGCCGGCCTCGGCGAGGTAGGTGCTGACGTCGTCCTCGTTCAGGCCGCTGAGCTGGATGCGGCTGGCGGTGCCGTCACGGTGCAGGTCGGCGAGCATTGCGGCCAGGGGGTGGGAGCGGTCGAGGTCGGTGCTGCGGTAGGTGCCGAGGATCTGGACGCGGGCCTGGTCGCCAAAGCGCAGCAGATGCCGCAGCAGCAGCAGGGTCGGCTTGGCCGCCCAATGCAGGTCGTCGAGGATCAACACGACCGGTGCGCTGCGGGAGGCGACTCCCAACACCGCGACGACCGCGTCGAACAGCGCGTAACGCTCGGTGTCGGGATCGGCGCGGGTGGGTGCGGGCAGATCCGGCAGGACATCGGTCAGGCCCGGCACCAAAGTCAGGAGAGCCTCAATGCCGCGCAGCCCGCGTAGCTTGCCGGCGCCGAGGCACGGCACCAACGAACGCAGCGCCTCGGCGAATGGCTGATACGGGGCTCCGAGGTCCTCGTCGCAACGCCCGTAAATCACCAGCGCGCCCTGGTCGTACGCCTGTTGGGACCATTCGCCGGCCAACCGCGTCTTGCCGACACCCGGCTCGCCCGCGATCAGCGCCGCGTTCGTCGCACCGGCGAGCGCGGTCTGCCAGGCGGAAAACAGTTGGGCCAGCTCCCGCACCCGCCCGACGAACGGCCCGGGACCGGCCAGCACTGCCGGCAGGGCCGGGCGCTCCAACGGCGCCTCGGTTGCACCCGGCAGGGGAATGTCGACGGCGTCTTGCAGCCGAAGCTCGAAAACGCGCTCCGGGCGCGCCAGGTTGCGCAACTCACGCGTCCCCAAATCGGCGAGGACCACGTCATCGGGCAGGGAGTCCATGACAAGTTCGGCCGTCGCACCCGAGCACAGGATCTGCCCTCCCGACGCCAGCGACCGCAATCGAGCCGCGCGGTTGACCGCGCGTCCGAAGTAGTCGCCGTCGCGGAACTCGACCTCCCCGGTGTGCAGGGCGACCCGGACACGCATCGGCTCGCGCAGCGCCCACGGCTCGCCGGAAATCGCTTCCTGCAGGTCGATGGCCGCGATGGCCGCCGCCGACGGACGGTCGAAGACCGAAAACGTGGCATCGCCCTCACCGCGCGTCTTGATCAGCCGTCCGCCGCGTGACGTGACGACCTGTTCGACGAGTTCGTCGTGGCGTGCCAGCGCAACCGCCATGGCGCCGGCGTCTGCCTCCCACGCCGCCGTCGACCCCTCGATGTCGGTGAGCAAGAAGGTCACGGCGCGAGTCACGGCCGGAACATGTTGCGCCGCCGGGGTTTCCAGCTTGGCATCCTGAGCCACGATCGCGGCCTCGAGCCGGCGCAGATCCGGGCCGGGATCGACGCCCAGTTCTTCGGCGAGCAACGCCCGCGCCCGCTGAAACGCGCCGAGGGCCTCGCCCTGCCGCCCGGCGCGGTAAAGGGCGAGCATCAGCTGGGCCCAGCGCCGCTCGCGTAGCGGGGCGTCGCCCACCGCGCCCTCGAGTTCGCCGATGAGCTCGGCGGCCCGGCCGGTGGCGAGCAGCGCGTCGGCGCGGTCCTCCACCAACGCGGCATAGCCCTCGATCCATCGCGTCTTTTCCGACGTTCCCCGGCGACCCTCGGGCAATTCGGGGATCCCGCGCCACAGCGCGAGCGCCTCCTCGAAGCGGGCCACCGCTTGGCTGGTGTCGCCCGCGGCAGCGGCGTCGCGGCCCGCCTTGGCCGCCAGTTTGTAGCGCGTCGCATCGACCTCGGGGCCTTCGAGGGCCCAGCCCGAGCCCTGCGTCACCACCACGCCTTGAGTGGGACCGCCCAGGGCGCGGCGCAGTGAGGAGATGTGGGTCTGCAGGGCCTTGGCGGCGGTGCGCGGCGGATCGTCGCCCCAGAGCAAAGCAATCAGGGTGTCGGCCGACACGACCGAGCCGTTGCGTAGTCCGAGCATCGTGAGGATGGCGCGCGGTTTCGCGCCCGGGATAGCAACGGTCGCACCGTCCTGGCGAACCTCTAGAGGCCCCAAAACCCCCAGTTCCACCGATGGAACACTACTCATGTCAGCAATCGTCGGTGGGGCAATTCAATGCCTGTTCAAGATCGAGTAAAGCCATTGACGCGGGCGCCTTGAAGGGCAGGTAGCGCGAATGACGAACCGAAGACGACTGGCCATAGAGTGTGATGCCCGCCATAACCGCGGACACACTCACTGCGGACCCGGCCCCCGGGCGGGCGCGCTGTCGCAATAACGACTACCTTCAGCAGTACGCACTTCGTGCGGGCCAGCCATATCAGCCAGAGCGCAAAGGGGTTCTCGTGGCCGACACCGACGACACCGCCAAACTCGAGTACCCGGGTGGCGATATCGACCTGAACATCGTGCGCGCCACCGAAGGAAACGACGGCGTTGCGCTGGGCTCCCTGTTGGCCAAGACGGGCCTCACCACGTTCGACAATGGCTTCGTCAACACGGCCGCGTGCAAGAGCTCCATCACCTACATCGACGGCGACGCCGGCATCCTGCGGTACCGCGGCATACCGATCGACCAGCTCGCCGAGAAGTCAACGTTCATCGAGGTCAGCTACCTGCTGATCTACGGCGAGCTGCCCAGCACCGAACAGCTGGCCGACTTCACCAAGCGGATCCAGCTGCACACGATGCTGCACGAGGACCTCAAGCGGTTCTTCGACGGTTTCCCGCGCAATGCCCACCCGATGCCGGTGCTGTCCAGCACGGTCAACGCGCTCTCGGCGTACTACCCGGACTCGCTGGACCCGGCCGACAGCGAGCAGGTCGAGCTGTCGACGATCCGGCTGCTGGCAAAGCTGCCCACCATCGCCGCCTACGCTTACAAGAAGTCGATCGGTCAGCCGTTCCTGTACCCCGACAACTCGCTGTCGCTGGTGGAGAACTTCCTGCGGATGACGTTCGGACTGCCCGCCGAGCCTTATGACCCCGACCCCGAGGTGGTACGGGCGCTGGACATGCTGCTGATTCTGCACGCCGACCACGAGCAGAACTGTTCGACGTCGACGGTGCGGCTGGTGGGGTCGTCGCAAGCAAACCTGTTCACCTCGATCTCCGGCGGTATCAACGCGCTGTGGGGCCCGCTGCACGGCGGCGCCAACCAGGCGGTGCTCGAGATGCTCGAGCAGATCCGCGCGAGCGACGACGACGTCAGCGAGTTCGTCCGCAAGGTGAAGAACCGCGAGGCCGGCGTCAAGTTGATGGGGTTCGGCCACCGCGTCTACAAGAACTACGACCCGCGCGCCCGCATCGTCAAGGAACAGGCCGACAAGATCCTGGCCAAGCTCGGCGGCGACGACGACCTGCTGGACATCGCCAAGGAACTCGAAGAGGCGGCGCTGACCGACGACTACTTCATCGAGCGCAAGCTCTACCCGAACGTCGACTTCTACACCGGCCTGATCTACCGGGCGCTGGGCTTCCCGACCCGGATGTTCACCGTGTTGTTCGCGTTGGGCCGGCTGCCCGGCTGGATCGCGCACTGGCGTGAGATGCACGACGACAGCGACAGCAAGATCGGCCGTCCGCGTCAGATCTACACCGGTTACACCGAGCGCGACTACGTGGGCATCGACGGGCGCTAGCCCAGCGAGGCCAGCACTGCCATCGCGGCGTTGTGGCCTCCGATGCCCGACACGGCGCCGCCGCGGCGAGCGCCCGAGCCGCACACCATGATTCGTTCGTGCGCGGTGTCCACACCCCATTGCCTGGCCGGTGTGTCCAGCGCGGCGCCGTCCTCGACGAACGGCCAGGACAGCGCGCCGTGGAAGATGTTGCCCGCGGTCATGCCGAGGGCGCGTTGTAGGTCCAGCGTCGTCGTGGTCTCGACACACGGCCGGCCGCTTGCGTCGGGCAGCAATACGTCTTGAACCGGTTCGGCCAGAACGGAATTCAGTGACTCCAGTACCGACTCCGTCAGCCGGTCGCGGACGACGTCGGGGTCGGTTCCCTCGACCAGCGAGTGCGGGGTGTGCAACCCGAACACCGTCATCGTCTGCACCCCCGCGTCGCGCAGCTCGGCCGACAGGATGCTGGGATCGGCCAGCGAATGGCAGTAGGCCTCACACGGCAGCGGGTCGGGAAGCCGCCCGGCCGCCGCTTGAAAATACGCCGAATCCAGTTGGCTCCAGCCTTCATTGACGTGAAACGTCCCGGCGAACGCCTGCTCGGGAGTCACCCGGTCGTCGCGCAACCGCGGCAGCCGCCGCAGCACCATGTTCACCTTGACCTGCGCCCCGGGGGCCACCGCCGCCGGCTGCTCGCCGAGCAGTTCGGCCAGCGCCGCCGGGGTCACGCCCGCCAGCACGAACCGGCCCCGGCTCACGCGCTCGTCGTCGTCGCACCGATAGTCCACCCGCCCGTCCGGATCGACCGCGTAAACCTCTGCGCCGGTGATGATTTCGGTACCGTACCGGCCGGCCGCGGCGGCCAGCGCTGCGGTCACCGCGCCCATCCCGCCGATCGGAACATCCCAGTCCCCGCCGACCAGGTGATAGAGAAAGCAGATGTTCTGCCGCAGTGACGCGTCGTCGAGCTGGGCGAAGGTGCCGATCAGCGCGTCAGTGGCGATCACCCCGCGGACCAGGTCGTCGCGCACCGCGGCGGAGATGGCGTGCCCGATCGGCTCGTCGATCATCGCCCGCCAGGCGGACGCGGCCTCGGGGTCGCCCGCCGCGAGCACGTGGTGCCGGGCGTGTTCCCGGGTGCGCAGCGGTTCGAGCAATGTCGGCCACAGCCGTTCGGTGACGAGTTGGCAGCGCCGGTAGAACGCGTCGAAGGCGGGCTCGTCGTCGGCGGCCCCGATCCGAGCGAACGAATCCCGCGACCCGACCAGCAACCCACTGCGCCCGCATGTCGCCGGTTGCGGGGTGTACGACGAGAACCGCCGCCGGGCCAATCGCACTTCGGCACCCAGGTCGGCGACGATCCGCGGCGGCAGCAGACTGACCAGGTAGGAATACCGCGACAGCCGCACTCCGACGCCGTCGAAGGCGTGTGCCGAGACCGCGGCCCCGCCGACGTGCCCGAGCCGCTCGAGCACCTGCACCCGAAGGCCCGCCCGGGCCAGGTAGCCGGCCGCGACCAAACCGTTGTGGCCGCCGCCGACCACGACGACATCGAAATCCCGTGCGCCGTCTACGGCCATGGCGGTGGCGGTCTTCTACCCGAGGTAGCCCTCGACCTGGCCAGGCGGACGCACCGAGGCCGCACCGGGGTCACCGCCGGTTTCGCGCAGCGCGCGACGCTGCCGCAGCAGGTCCCAGCATTGATCGAGTTCGATCTCGACGCAGCGCAGGCGGTCGTGTTCCTCGGATTCGCTGATGTCGTGCCGCTGCAGCTGCGCCCGCAGGGCTTTCTCCTCGGCGACCAGGTCGCGGATCTGTGCCAGGGTTTCGGTGTCGCCTGGATTGCTGCCATCGGCCATCGCTCCAGTGTGCCGGACGCGGGCCGTCCTGCGAGTGCTCACTCGGTAGGCTGCATGTCGCAGGCGGGTCCGACGAGCCGCGGCAATGATTTGGCGAGGGGACACCGGTGGGTTCACGGGCGCGATCCGGTCAGCGCCGGCCCGGTCTTGTCTGGCTGATCGGCCTGCTGGTCATTCCGTTGTTGATCGCCGTGATCGGACACGCGGCCTTGGCGCCCGGCCGGTCGGGCAACGCGTCCGCTGGCGCGCTGGCGACGGTGGGGCCCCCGGGCAAGCGGGGCGCACCGAAGCTCAACCTGGCGCCCATGTCGATTGTGCGCAGCGCAACGACATGACGTTGACCGGGGAGGTCCCCGACGATTCCGCCAAGGCGATCCTGCTTAAGACGCTGCGGGGGGCGCTGCCCGCGGGCATCGACATCATCGATCAGATCAAGCTCCATCCCGCTGTCGACGCGCTCGATTTCTCGCACGCCGGATCGCTTTTCAAGGACAGCGCGTCGATCACCGACTTCGATTTCGCGGTCGGCGCAGACACCATCACCCTGACCGGGACGGCCGTCTCGCAGGACCAGAAGAACACCATCGAGCGCGACGTCAGGCACACCTGGTCGCATCTGAATGTGATTGACGGGCTTGCCGTTGGCGGGCCGGCTTCGCCTCCTGCCGCCTCGGGTCCCGGGGTCGGCTAGGAGCTTGCCATGGATTTCGTGATCCAGTGGCTGTGGTACCTGCTGGCTTTCGTGACCGGCTCGGCGGCCGCCTGGCTGATCGCCGCCGCCCTGGGCAAGGTGCGCGGGCAACGATGAATCACCCGCACTGGTGGTTGTTCGGCCTGTCGTTCGCAATGGGCTTCGTACTGACGCTCGCGTTGCTGGTTCGCCCCGGCCGCCGCCGACCGCCGGGATCGGCAGCGGCGACGCCGGAGCCGTCGACGACCAGGATCGTCGCCGACCCACCGACCACCAAGGTCGCCACCGACCCACTGACGACGAAAATCCCTGCCGGACAAGAATTCTCGACGATCCGGATTAGGGTCTCGCCGGTCGCGCCCTACGGGCCGGGCTCGGCGAACCCCGGGACGGATGGCAGCGGCCCGCCCGGGTGGATGGTCAAGGGCCGCATGGATACCAAGCTCTGCTACACGCCCGACGACCCCGTTTACGACGCGACCGTCGCCCAGGTCTGGTTCATCGACGAGGAATCCGCCGCGCGAGCGCATTTCACGCCGTGGCGGCAGCGGCCCAGGTACTGACCGCGTCAGCTCGGGGCGGGCAGGCGCAGCAGCAAGCGGGCGCCGCCCAGCGGGCTGTCGTGTAGCGAGGCCGTCCCGCCGTGCAGGTGGGCCTGCTGCGCCACCAGCGCCAGTCCCAGTCCCGAACCCGAATGCGAGGCGGTCGAGCCGCGGGAGAACCGATCGAAAACGACCTGGCGTTCGGTTTCGGGCACACCGGTGCCGTCGTCGTCGACGGCGATTTCCACGCCGGCGCGCGAGCTGTTCGCCGACAGCTGGACCCGGGTGGCGCCGCCGTGCTTGACGGCGTTGGCGATCGCGTTGTCGACGGCCAGGCGCAGCCCCGCCGGCAACCCGACGATGATGCAGGTCGGCGACGGAACCAGGGAGACGTCGACGTCGGGGTAGACCCGGGTGGCGTCGTGTGCGGCGCGGTCGAGCAGTTCGGTGATGTCGACCGGCACGTGATCCTCGAACGTCGACAGCTCGCCCTGGGCCAGCCGCTCGAGCGCGGAGAGCGTCGCCTCGATCCGGGACTGGGTTCGGATGACGTCGCCCAGCACCTCTTTGCGCTGCTCATCGGGGAGATCCAGGGTGGAGAGCACCTCGAGGTTGGTGCGCATCGCGGTCAGCGGGGTGCGCAGCTCATGGGAGGAGACGGCGGCGAAGTCGCGGGCCGAGGCGAGCGCTTCCTTGGTCCGGTTCTGCTCGTCCCAGATGCGCTGCAGCATGCCGCGCATGGCCTCGGCGATCTCCACGGCCTCGGTGGCGCCGTGCACCTCCACCCGCGGCGTCTCGTCGCCCGCATCGATCGACCGGGTCTGCTGGGCGAGCTGTTTGAAGGGGCGTATCGCGAACGACGCGAGCAGCCACGCGAACACCGTCGACGCGAAGATGGCGAATCCGCAGATCAGCAATACCCGGCGGTGCAAATTATTGGTCTCGGCCTTAGTGGCGTCGTACGTCGCCCCCACGGCGAGCGAGGTCGGCTCGGGGCCAGGGATCTCCACCGTTCGCACCCGATAGCGCACGCCGTCGACGTAGGTGTCGCCGTAGTCGACCGCGAGCTTGGGCAGCGTGACGTCGGAGTTCGACTTCACCAGGTTGCCGCGCCGGATCGTCAGGATGGCGTCGCGGTCGTTCGGTGAGTTGGGGATCTCGTCCAGGCCGCGCGGCAGGAACGGGATCGCGAAGCCGGCGGCCTCGTCGAGGCGGCGGTCCAGCCGCTCCTTGCGGTCGTTGGTGATGCCGACCCACACGACCGCGCCCACGATGAGCACCGGGATCGCGGCGCCGAGGGCTGTCGCGAGCACCACCCGGGTTCGCAGCGAGGGCGTACGGGCGAGAATCCGCGACAGGAATTTCATGGCGGGCTACTGCATTCGCAGTACGAACCCGACTCCGCGAACGGTGTGCAGCAGCCTGGGACCGCCGTTGGCTTCCAACTTGCGGCGCAGGTATCCGATGAAGACGTCGACGACGTTGGTGTCGGCGGCGAAGTCGTAACCCCACACCAGCTCGAGCAGCTGCGCGCGGGACAGCACCGCGGTCTTGTGCTCGGCCAGCACGGCCAGCAGGTCGAACTCGCGCTTGGTCAGGTCGACGTCGACGCCGTTGACGCGAGCACGCCGACCGGGAATGTCGACTTCCAGCGGGCCGACGGTGATCGTCTCCGAAGACGAGGTCGCGGTGGCACCGCGGCGACGCAGCAGCGCCTTGACCCGGGCGACGAGTTCGGCCAGCACGAAGGGTTTGACCAGGTAGTCGTCGGCGCCGGCTTCCAGGCCGGCCACGCGGTCGTCGACCGAACTCCGGGCGGACAGCACGCAGACCGGCACGTCGTTGTCCATGGCGCGCAGCGCGGTGACGACGCTGACGCCGTCCAGCACCGGCATGTTGATATCGAGCACGATTGCGTCGGGCCGGGTCTCGGTGGCGCTGCGCAACGCCTCGGCTCCGTCGACAGCGGTCGAGACCTCGAAGCCGGACAGCCGTAGGCCGCGTTCCAGCGAGGCAAGCACGTCGGAGTCGTCGTCGACGACCAAGACGCGAGGTGAGCCGGCACCAATGTCCATGCCGCCCATTTTGCCTGATCGTGGCCGAAGACGCGTCATAGGGGAGTCCTGTGGTGGCTAAATGGTTATCCTATCGAGGCTTTGCCGCGACCAGCGATGGCTATTGGCAGTGCCATCTTCGAATTTTGCTGCCGCGCGCGGACATTCGCAGCTTGGGTCGGGCACCGGGTCGTCATGCGGTTGCGGCTTGGTCGGGTATCTCGCCGACTGCATATCCGTGCGAGGCGAAAGTGCTGGCCACCGCGCGTCGCAGCGCTGGCGCGTCGGTGCCCGAACGAGACCGCAGATTGATTGCGTAAACCAAAGCGGCCAGCACACCGGCGGCCGCATCGACGTCGGTGACGCCGGACAGTTGCCCCTCGTCAAGCCCTGCGTGCAGGGCCGCGCCGAGGGCGCCCCGCAGCTGCTCGTGGTGCCGGTTCAGCAGCGACCGGATCTCGGGCTCAGCGCTTTCGATGCCGGCGTGCGCGTTTGTGATCATGCATCCCCAGCCGGCGAAGGTTCCGCTGCACCGCAGTTGAATCAGGGCGTCAAACAGATCGATGATCGCCGGCACCCCACGCCCGCTTTCAGTGAGATGCCGATGCACGGGTTCGGCCCAGGTGTCGATGTAGCGACGTAGTGCATGCACGTACATGCTCTGCTTGTTTCCAAAGGCGCCGTAAAGGCTCGATCGATTGAGGCCGGTCGCTGTAACGATGTCTTGAATCCCAGTCGCGGCCAAGCCGTTTCGCCAAAATTGCGAAACAATGGCGTCGAGCGCAGCGTCGACGTCGAAATGCTTGATGTCGGCCATGGGTCCTTCGGAAATTCTGCTGACGGGGTTTCATGCTAACACCGATGCTGTTATCTTGAATTGATCGGTCCAAGATAGACCCGGAGCGCGAACGGGCGAAAGGACAGCTGTGGCCAGCGAGTTCGAAGCACTTCTCGAAGCACACCGCAGCGCGGGTCACTTCGTCGATGTCGACGGCGTCCGGACGTTCGTTCGCGACGAAGGTGCCGGGGAAGTTCCCGTGGTCTGTGTCCACGGCGTTCCCGTATCGAGTTACCTATGGCGTAAATTGCTGCCCGAGTTGTCGGCCCGCGGCCTGCGCGGCGTCGCACCGGACTTCCCCGGCCTCGGATTGTCCGCGCGTCCGGTCGATCTCGACTACTCGTGGACCGGACTAGGCAAACATCTGCGAAAGACCCTCGACGCGTTGGATATCCAGAGATTCCATCTCGTAGTCCACGATATCGGAGGGCCGGTGGGTTTGGAGGTCGCCGCCCGGGTGCCGGAACGAGTCGCCTCCCTCACGATCCTCAACACGATGGTCGAGGTCCACACGTTTCGTAAGCCGTGGCCGATGCGGCCATTCGCCTGGCCGGTGCTCGATTGGGTATGGCTCAATGCCGGCCGTGGACCGGTGTTCCGCAAGCTGATGCGCCTGACTGGTCTGTCGCCGCAGACGCGCATCACCGATGACGAGATCGCGGTCCATCAGTCGTTGCTTCTCGGATCGGATGGCGCGCAGGCGTTTCGGAAGATCATGCGCGGATTCGAGACCACTCGGGTCAAGACCGATTTCTACGCTCAGGCCTTGTCCAATGCCCCGTACCCGGTTCAGGTGCTCTGGGGTGTCGACGATCCCCTTCTCAAAATCGGCAAATACGGCTTGATCGCCGCGCGTTTCGCCGGAGTCGACCGACCCACGCCAGTGCCCGGTCGGCATTTCTTTCCTGAAGATAGTGCCGCCGAGATCGCGGACCACATCGTGCGGCTGACGCGATGACAGATCCCACGATCGCCGAGAACAGCCCGGCGCAGGGGCTCGACTGGTTGCGGCACCGGCCTGCCGAACACCCGGCCCTGCGCGGGATGGTTGACCTGTGATGCACCAGACGCCGCCCGGATAACCCAAGCGGCTCAGGGCAATCCGATGCGGCGGTAGCGCTGCAACCGCGCCGCGCGGCGCTCGGCGTCGGGAATCTGCCGCAGCGCATGGACTTCCGCGGCAATGGCCCCCGCCAGGCGCTGGGAGAATTCGACGGGCTCGTCGGCGGCGTCGGGATGCTCCCCGACGATGGCGTCGACAACCCCGGACCGCAGCAGGTCGGCCGACCGAATGCCTTGGGCCGCAGCCAGTTCGGGGGCGTGATCGGTGTCACGGAACACGATAGCGCTGGCGCCCTCGGGCGGCAGCGGCGCCAGCCAGCCGTGCAGCGCGGCCAGCACCCGGTCGGCGGGCACCATCGCCAGCGCCGGGCCGCCGCTGCCCTGGCCGAGCAACACCGACACCGTCGGGGTATCCAGCGTCACCAGCTCGGCCAGGCACTGGGCGATCTGGCCGGCCAGCCCGCCCTGCTCGGCTTCGGCCGACAGCGCGGGGCCGGCGGTGTCGATGACCAGCACCAGCGGCAGCCGCAGCTCGGCGGCCAGCGCCATGCCGCGGCGGGCCTCCCGCAGCGACGCGGGCCCGACGAGGCCGCCGGTCAGCCGCTGCTGACCTAACACCACCGCCGGCTGGCCGGCGAATCGGGCCAGTGCCAGCAGGGTCGTCGCCGCCTCGCCGTGTCCGGTGCCGGACAGCAATACCCGGTCGGTGGCCCCGTGCCGCAGCAGATGCCCGACGCCAGGCCGGTCCGGCCGCCGCGACGCCACCACCGAATCCCAGGCGGGAACATCGGGAATCGGTTCGGGTCGCTGCGGCGCGGGCAGCGGCTCGGCGGCATCGGCGATGACCCGCAGCGCACGATCGGCCGTCCGGCGCAGCTCGTCGAGCGGGACGACGCCATCGATCACCCCGTACCGCTGCAGGTTCTCCGCGGTCTGCACGCCCGGCGGAAACGGTTCGCCGTAGAGCAGTTCGTACACCCGCGGCCCGAGAAACCCGATCAGCGCGCCGGGTTCGGCGACCGTGACATGGCCCAGTGAGCCCCATGAGGCGAACACCCCGCCCGTGGTCGGGTTGCGCAGGTAGACGAGGTAGGGCAGGTGCGCCTCCTTGTGCAGCCGGACGGCCGCGGCGATTTTGACCATCTGCAGGAACGCGACAGTGCCCTCTTGCATGCGGGTGCCGCCGGAACTCGGCGAAGCCAGCAGGGGCAGCCGCTCGGCGGTGGCGCGCTGCACGGTCGCGGTGATCCGTTCGGCGGCCGCCACCCCGATCGAGCCGCCCAGGAAGCGGAACTCGCACACCACGACCGCCACCCGGCGCCCGAACAGGCGTCCCTCACCGGTCAGCACCGCTTCGTCGCGGCCGCTGGCCGCGCGGGCGTCGGCCAGCTCTCGTGCGTAGGCCTCGTCAGCCGCGACCGCCAGCGGCGCGCTGTCCCAGCTGACGAAAGAGCCCTCGTCGAGCACCGCGGCCCGGAGTTGGTCGGTCGTGATGCCACTCACGACTCGAGGCTATATAGGCTGGCGCCCATGATCGGTGTCACCCAGGTCGAAGCCGTTATGACCATCGAATTGCAGCGCCCCGAGCGCCGCAACGCCTTGAACTCACAACTGGTCGACGAGCTGCGGGAAGCCGTGTCGAAGGCCGGCGACGGATCCACCCGCGTGATCGTGCTGACCGGCCAGGGCACGGTGTTCTGCGCCGGCGCGGACTTGTCCGGCGATGCTTTCGCGGCCGACTACCCCGACCGGCTGATCGAGCTGCACAAGGTGCTGGACGCCGCGCCCATTCCGGTGATCGGCGCCATCAACGGGCCCGCGATCGGCGCGGGCCTGCAGCTGGCCATGCAATGCGATCTGCGGGTCGTGGCGCCGGACGCGTTTTTCCAGTTCCCGACCTCCAAATACGGCCTGGCTCTTGATAACTGGAGCATTCGCCGGCTGTCCTCACTGGTCGGGCACGGGCGGGCCCGGGCGATGCTGCTGGCCGCCGAGAAGCTGAGTGCAGACATTGCGCTGCAGACCGGGATGGCCAATCGCCTTGGGACACTGGACGATGCGCAGGCGTGGGCCGCCGAGATCGCGGAGCTGGCGCCGCTGGCGATTCAGCACGCCAAGCGGGTGCTCAATGACGACGGCTCCATCGAGGAGGCCTGGCCGGTGCACAAGGAACTCTTCGATAGGGCCTGGGGTAGCCAGGACGTCATCGAAGCGCAGGTCGCGCGGGTCGAGAAGCGGCCGCCGAGGTTCCAGGGGGCCTGATCGCCATGCTGCGCACAGCGCTGCGAGTGACCGCGGGCAGCGTGACGCTTGCCGCCGGGGGGTGGCTGTTGCGCGCGCTGCACGGCACACCCGAGGCGCTCGGTGCCGATCCGAGCGCGGTGCGGTCGGTGACCGAGTGCTCCCCGAACTACCGCGACGGCGTCTTCGTCAACCTCGATCCGGCCTCGACGGCCAATCCGGACCGCCAGCAGCTGGCGATGATCGCCCGGGAGTTCGTGGGGGCACGCGGGAAAACCCGGCCGGGTGCGCCCATCCCGTTGGGCTCGCCGGGGAAGTTCGACGGCGACATCAGTCGGCTGGCGGTCACCTGGCTCGGACACTCCACGGCGCTGCTCGAGGTCGACGGCTACCTGGTGCTCACCGACCCCGTGTGGAGCGACCGGTGCTCGCCGTCGGACGTGGTCGGGCCGGAGCGGCTGCATCCGCCGCCGATGGAGCTTGACGCGCTGCCTGCCGTCGACGCCGTGGTGATCAGCCACGACCACTACGACCACCTCGACATCGACACCGTTCTCGCGCTGGCCCGCACTCAGCGCGCCCCGTTCTTCGTGCCGCTGGGTGTGGGCGCACACCTGCGCTCGTGGGGCATCCCCGAGCACCGCATCGTCGAACTCGACTGGCACGAGAGCGGCAACGTGGGCGAGCTCAGCCTGATTTGCCTTCCGGCGCGGCACTTTTCGGGGCGCTTCCTGGACCGCAACACCACGCTGTGGGCGTCCTGGGGCATCGTCGGCCCCACCCGCCGGGTGTATTTCGGCGGCGACACCGGCTACACCAAGAGCTTCGCGCAGATCGGCGCCGACCACGGTCCCTTCGACGTGACGCTGCTGCCCATCGGCGCCTACCACCGGGCCTGGCCCGACATCCACATGAATCCCGAGGACGCGGTGCAGGCTCATCTCGACCTGACGGCGTCGGGCTCGGGATTGCTGATGCCCGTGCACTGGGCCACCTTCCGGTTGGCGCCGCACCCGTGGGCCGAGCCCGTCGAGCGGCTGCTCGCGTCCGCCGACGACGCCGAAGTCACCGTGGCCGTACCGGCGCCCGGTGAGCGGATCGATCCCTGCACGCCGCCACGATTCAACCCGTGGTGGCGGCTCTGACCGGCCGCCGTAGAGTCTGCGGGCATGACGAGGCGTACGGCGGCGACCGCTGGCTTGACGGTGTTGCTGGCGCTGACCGGATGCGGGGCCGGCAAACCGGCGTCGAGTCCGGCGTCCGCCTTGTCCGACGCCCCGCCCAACGAGGTGTCGGGTCTGGACGTCCCGCCCGGCCGCATCGATGACGCGGTCGCCAAGCTCGACGGCCTGGTCGGCGACCTGATGAGAAGCACCGGCGTCCCGGGCGTGGCCGTAGCCGTGGTGCGCGGTGGAAAGACGTTGTACGCCAAGGGCTTCGGCGTCAAGGACGAGAGTAAGGGCAGCGGCCGGGACAACACGGTCGACGCCAACACCGTGTTCCAGCTGGCTTCGGTGTCGAAGTCGGTGGGCGCCACAGTCGTCGCGCGCGAAGTCACCGACAACGTGGTCGCCTGGGACACAACGCTAACCACCAAATTGCCGTGGTTTGCGCTGTCGGATCCCTACGTCACCGGCCACGTGACCGTCGCCGACCTGTACTCCCATCGCTCCGGGCTGCCGGATCACGCCGGCGACAAACTCGAGGACCTGGGTTACGACCGCCGCCAAGTGCTGGAACGGCTGAAGTATCTGCCGTTGGCACCCTTCCGGAGCAGCTACGCCTACACCAATTTCGGATTGACCGCCGCGGCCGAGGCCGTGGCCACCGCGGCGGGTAAGTCCTGGGAGGATCTGTCCGACGAGGTGCTGTACCGCCCGCTGGGGATGTCGTCGACGAGTTCGAAGTACGCCGATTTTCTGGCCCGGCCCAACCGTGCCGTCCTGCACGTCAAGGTTGGCGACAAATGGGAGCCACGCTTTCAGCGCGATCCCGACGCGCAGACGCCCGCCGGCGGGGTGAGCTCATCGGTCAACGACATGGCGCGCTGGCTGACGCTGCTGATGGGCAACGGAACCTACGACGGGCAACGCCTCGTCGCGCCGGAGGCGTTGTCATCCGCGCTCACGCCACAGACCGTCTCGGTGCCCGCGGCGTCTCCCAAGGCGCGGGCGGGCTTCTACGGCTACGGGTTCAACTCTTCGGTGAGTTCGTCCGGGCGGACCGTATACAGCCACTCGGGCGGTTTCTCGTCGGGCGCGGCGACCAACTTCGTCGTGATGCCGTCGGCAGACGTCGGCATCATCGCGCTGACCAACGGTGCGCCCTACGGCATTCCGGAGGCGTTGACCGCCCAGTTCATGGATCTGGTTCAGTACGGCCAGATCCGGGAGAACTGGCCGAGCCTGTACAACCATGCGCTCGGCTGGATGAACAACCCGGAGGGCTCGCTCGTCGGCAAGCAGGCTCCCGCCAACCCCGCGCTGCCCCGGCCGCTGACCGAATACTTGGGCGTATACGCCAGTGATTACTGGGGGCCGGCGGTGGTGACGCAAGACAACGGTCAGCTTCGGCTCGCGCTGGGGCCGAAGAATCAGCTGTTCACCCTGACGCACTGGGATGCGGACACCTTCACCTTCTCGATAACTGACGAAAACGCTCCGCCCGGAACGATTTCCAAGGCCGTCTTCGCGCCGAACACGCTCAACCTCGAGTACTACGACTCCGACAAGCTGGGGACGTTCACCCGATGAACGCCGGGCTCACCGATGCCGCGGTGGCAGAACGGGTAGCCCAGGGTAAGAGCAACGCCGTGCCGCAACGCGCCGCCCGCAGCGTCGCGGACATCGTTCGGGCCAACGTGTTCACCCGGATCAACGCGATCCTGGGTGTGCTGCTGCTGATCGTGCTCGCCACCGGGTCGGTGATCAACGGGCTGTTCGGACTGCTCATCGTCGCCAACAGCTGCATCGGCATGATCCAGGAGATCCGGGCCAAACAAACGCTGGACAAGCTGAACATCATCGGGCAGGCAAAGCCCGTGGTGCGCCGCGAATCCGGGACTCGGGCGCTGCCGGCCACCGAGGTCGTGCTCGACGACATCATCGAGCTCGGCCCAGGCGACCAGATCGTCGTCGACGGGGTGATCGTGGAGCAGGACAACCTGGAGGTCGACGAATCCCTGCTGACCGGCGAGGCGGACCCGGTCGACAAACGGACCGGAGACGCGGTGATGTCGGGCAGCTTCGTCGTCGCCGGCAGCGGCGCCTACCGCGCCACCGAGGTCGGTCCGCGGTCTTACGCCGCCAGGCTGACCGAGGAGGCCAGCAAGTTCACGCTGGTGAATTCCGAATTGCGCAACGGCATCAACCGGATTCTGCAGATCGTGACCTACCTGCTGATACCGGCCGGGCTGCTGACGATCTACACGCAGCTATTCACCACACACACAGGTTGGCGGCCGGCGGTGCTTCGCATGGTCGGCGCGCTGGTGCCGATGGTGCCTGAAGGGCTGGTGCTGATGACGTCGTTGGCGTTCGCGGTGGGCGTCATCAGGCTCGGCCAACGGCGCTGCCTGGTAAAGGAATTGCCGGCAATCGAGGGGCTGGCGCGGGTCGACGTGGTGTGCGCCGACAAGACCGGCACGCTCACCGAAAGCGGCATGCGCGTGGCTAAGGTCGACGAACTCGGTGGCCGAGAGCCGGAGTCCGTCGCCGATGTGCTAGGCGCACTGGCCGCGGCCGACGCCCGGCCTAATGCCAGCATGCGCGCGATCGCTGAGGCTTATGGCCAACCGCCGGACTGGATTGCCACGGCGACTGCACCTTTCAAGTCGGCGACCAAGTGGAGCGGGGTGTCCTACCGCGGTCACGGCAACTGGGTGATCGGCGCTCCGGACGTGCTCCTCGACCCGGCCACGGACGCGGCGGCGCGGGCCGAACGGATCGGGGCGCAGGGACTGCGGGTGCTGATGCTGGGCGCCTCCGACGTCGCCGTCGACGACCCCGGCGCACCGGGTCGCGTCGCGCCGGTCGCGCTGGTGGTGCTCGAGCAACGGGTGCGACCCGATGCCCGAGACACCATCGAATACTTCGGCGCCCAACAGGTCTCGGTCAAGGTGATCTCCGGCGACAACGCGGTGTCGGTCGGCGCGGTCGCGGCCAAGCTCGGTCTGTACGGCGAGGCGATGGATGCCCGCCAACTGCCCACCGACCCCACCGAACTGGCCGACGCACTGGACACCCACGCCACCTTCGGTCGGGTGCGGCCCGACCAGAAGCGCGCCATCGTGCATGCCCTGCAGTCGCGCGGACACACGGTGGCGATGACCGGGGACGGCGTCAACGACGTGCTGGCTCTCAAAGATGCCGACATCGGTGTCGCGATGGGTGCGGGCAGCCCGGCATCGCGTGCGGTGGCACAGATTGTGTTGCTGGACAATAGGTTCGCCACGCTTCCCTATGTCGTCGGCGAGGGCCGCCGGGTGATCGGCAACATCGAGCGCGTCGCCAATCTGTTCTTGACCAAGACCGTGTACTCGGTGCTGCTCGCCTTCTTCGTGGGCATCGAGTGCCTGGCGTCCAAATTCCTGGGGGCGGACGCGTTGTTGTATCCGTTCCAGCCGATCCACGTCACCATCGCGGCGTGGTTCACTATCGGCATCCCATCGTTCATCCTGTCGCTGGCGCCCAATAACGAGCGCGCCCATCCCCGCTTCGTCCGGCGGGTGCTGACCGCCGCGCTGCCGTCCGGGACCATCGTTGGCGCAGCGACTTTCGCCTCCTACCTGGTGGCCTACCACGGCCGCCACGCCACCATCCAACAGCAGGACCAGGCGTCGACTGCGGCGCTGATCACCCTGCTGGTCGCCGCCGTCTGGGTGCTTGCGGTGGCGGCCCGTCCCTACCAGTGGTGGCGGGTGGCGCTGGTGGCGGCCTGCGGTCTGGCCTATGTGGCGATCTTCAGCATCCCCTGGGCGCAGCAGAAATTCTTGCTCGATCCGTCGAACCAGGAGGAGACGTCCACCGCGATGGCGATCGGGGTACTGGCCGCCGCGGCGGTCGAGGCCACCTGGTGGATCCGGGCCAGAATGCTCGGCGTGCCGCCCCGGTGGTGGCGGCAGCCGACCCCGGAGGCGAACTGAAGCGAATCTGGCCGACGAAGCGCGAAACGAATGTCGGCCCGCTGCGTTGCAGACCGGCACAGCGGTGCTACCTGCAGGACCGCTTGGGGCTGTCGGCAGTTAAGGTTTACCAGCGAAAGCGGCTCGGGAGCCCAGGGGAAGGACGACGCATGGGATTGCTGGACAAAGCGAAGGACTTGCTGGCGCAGAATGCCGACAAGGTGGGGACGGCGATCGACAAGGCGGGCGAGTTCGTCGACGACAAGACGCAGGGCAAGTACTCCGACACCATTCACCAGGTGCAGGAACAAGCCAAGAAAGCCGCCGAGGCGGCGGCCAAGGACGACGACCACAACTGAGCGCATGGCCAAACTCTCCGGATCCATCGACGTACCGCTGCCGCCCCACCAGGCGTGGCAGCATGCCTCTGACCTGTCCCGCTACAAGGACTGGCTGAGCATCCACCGCGTGTGGCGCAGCAAATTGCCCGACGTGCTGGAGAAGGGCACGGTGATCGAATCGATCGTCGAGGTCAAGGGCATGCTCAACCGGATCAAGTGGACGATCGTGCACTACAAGCCGCCGGAGGCGATGACGCTCAACGGCGACGGTGTGGGCGGGGTCAAGGTCAAGCTGATGGCCAAGGTCAAGCAGAAGGAAGACGGCTCTGTGGTCAGCTTCGACGTGCACCTCGGCGGCCCGGCGCTGTTCGGGCCGATCGGCATGATCGTCGCGGCCGCGCTGAAGGGCGACATCAATCAGTCACTGGAGCAGTTCGTGACGGTGTTCACCTCTCCCGATCCCGGCATGAATGGCGACCGCGGCGCGCGGCGCTGATCGGCTGCCTAGCGTGGCACGCGGCGCGCCGTCGGGCGCCCGGTTAACCTCGCTAGCATGATCCGCCGCCTGCGCACCGGATGGCTGGTGGCGTTGTTCGCCCTCATCCTCGCGGGCAGCACCTGGATGCCGTGGCTGACGACGGCGGTGGGTGGCGGCGGCTGGGCCAACGCCATCGGCGGACGGCACGGCAATCTGGAGCTCCCGCCGGGGTTCGGTGCGGGCCAACTCATCGTGCTGTTGTCCTCGACACTGCTGGTGGTCGGCGCGATGGTGGCTCGCGGCCTGTCGGTGAAGACGGCTTCGGTTGCATCCCTTGCTATTTCGTTGCTTATCGTCGCGCTGGTGGTGTGGTACTACAAGCTCAACGTCAACCCGCCGGTGTCGGCCCAGTACGGCCTGTATGTCGGCGGCGTGGCCGCCCTGGGCGCGGTGGTGTGTTCGATCGCGTCGGTGATCGCGGCGGTCGCCGCGGGTCGCCGTCGTCGGTGAGGCTCAGCCGGACGGGAACTCGTGCTCGCCCGACGTCGAGCCGCCGGTGGGTTCGTTGACGCCGAACACGAAGGGCGCGAAGACGACTTCCCGACCGTCGGGGTCGCGGTAGGTGACCGCACCCGTGGCCGCCCAGTACGGATGCTGCTCGGCGGGCCGGTGCCCCGCCCGGTCCAGGCGCGCGACGGCGGCCTGCTGCGCCGGTTTGTCCGGGAAGTACAGGCACAGTTGCTCGTGGTGGTCGACCGCGACGGCGTCGACGGCCTCCACGACTTCCATCGTCAGGGGCGAGCTGGGCAGACCGAAGATCGCGCCGTTGCTGCCGTAGCTGCCGGCGAAGGTCTCATACAGCGGCAGCCCGACAAGCTCGCGGTAGAACCGCACCGTTTCCACGAAGTTCGCCGAGCGACGGGCGAAGCGGATCGCCCCGATTGACGCCAGCTCGGCGGGCCAGTGCGTGGTGCGGCGCGGCTTTCCGGTCATAGCGCGACGGCGCTCGGCGCGGAATCAGCGCTCGCCCAGCGCCGCAACTGCGCTCCCGGCGCCCACGTCGAATGGGTACCGCTCGAGACGCGTTCCGGCAGTTGGAGTTTGCATACCGGACCGTCCGACAACCGGGCCGCGTCGAGGATCACGCAGTATGAGGCGTCGGCGTTCATGTCGGTGGTCAGCGTCACCAGGTAGCCGTCGTCCTCGCCGGTGCTCCCGACGCGCGGCGCCATCGCGGTCTCGCTGCCGTAGACCCCGTCGCCGAACGAGATCGCCTCCTGGCCTCCGCTGTGCAGGTCATGTTTGACCAGCCCGTCGAACAGGAACCAACCGGGCTTGCCGGTGGCGGCATAGGCATAGCGATAGCTCCCGGCCGCGTAATCGGGGTTGATGGTGCCGAACTCGGTGATGGAGTCAGACAGGCGTTCTTCGATGACGGCGCCGGTGACCAGGTTCAAGCGCCAGCGGTGCAGCCTGGTTTGCAGTCGGTCGAGGGCCAGAAAACGAAAAAGCTTGTCCCACTTGGTTCCCCCGGCGTCGAGCGGCTGCGGATCGCCTTCGAAGAACCCGTCGAGCACGATCTCGTCGCCGTCCTCATAGGCGTTGGTGAAGTGCAGCACGAAGGTCGGGTCCGCCTCGAACCATCGAATGTCGTCGGGCGAGCCGCGGCGCGGGATCACCGCGAAGCGGGACGGAATGTCCGGGTAGAAACGCGGCAGGTGTACGTCGTGCTCGAGCAGTCGCGGATCCCAGAACAGCGGGAAATCGTTGAGTATCGCGTAGTTTTCGGTGAACGCCATGTCGTGGGGGAGCCGTGGTCCCGGCAGCGGGATGTCAACGTAATGGACCAGATCGTTGTGCTGGTCGACGACGCCGTAATGCATGAAGGGATCCTGCTTGCTGTAGTTGAAGAACAACAGCTCGCCGGTTCTGGTATCCACCTTCGGGTGTGCGGACACGCCCCAATCGACCGGGAAACGCTCGTTCCAGGTCTCCTTGCCGAGTGTCTCGGCCGAATACGGGTCCACCCGATAAAGATCCCCACACTGGTAGAAGCTGGTCAAGGCGATACCGCGGTGCACGATGACGTCGGTGCTCGAGGCGTCCTTCATCCGGGTGCGGGCGCCCCAGCCATCTTCGCGCTTGGCCAGTTGCACCGGCTCGGCCAGGCCCGGCCACAGCGGTTCGCCCGCGTCGTTCTCGGCGATGAAGCCGTCGGTGCGAATAAAACGGTTGCGGTAGAACGCCTTTCCGTCCCGGAAACCCACCACGTGCACCATGCCGTCACCGTCGAACGGATGGTAGGTCTTGAACGCGGGATGCAGCGGGTTTTCGGTGTTGCGCAGGTAGACGCCGTCCAGATCGCGCGGGATCTCGCCCTCGACGGCGGTCAGGTCATCGGCGTCCCATTCGGTGGTTTGGGGTCGCCACGGGCCGGTGCGATAGGGGTGGTCGTCGTCCTCGGGCAGGGTGGACAGAAATTTGCCGACGATCTCGACATCCATGGTTACGCCCCTTCGACTGCGCTGACGAGGAAACTGACCGTGGTGGCTGTGCTGCCGCCAAAGTTCAAGGTGCCGAACGCCGTTGCGTTTTCGACCTGGTAGTCGCCGGCCGCGTCGCTGACCTGCTTGGCCGCATCGAACAGCATGCGCACGCCGGACGCCCCGACTGGATGCCCGCCGCCGATCAATCCTCCGCTCGGATTGATCGGGAGCCGGCCGCCGATTTCTATTTCGCCGTTCTCGATGGCCTTCCACGATTCGCCGGGACCGGTCAACCCCAGGTGGTCGATGGCCAAGTATTCGCTAGGGGTGAAGCAGTCGTGCACCTCGAATCCGTCGACGTCGTCGAGGGTCAGCCGCGCGCGGCGCAGCGCATCGAGGACGGCGGCCCGCACGTGTGGAAGCACGTACGGGCCGTCGGCCGCCCGGTCCAGTTTCTGGCGCAGGCCCAGACCGACGGTGCGATGTCCCCAGCCGTCGATGCGCCCGATCGGGCGCGCTGTCGGGTGGTCCCGCAGGTAATCGGCGTTGACGAGCACCAATCCCGCACCGCCATCGGTCATTTGGCTGCAGTCGAACCGGCGCAACCTGCCCTCGGTGACCGGGTTGGTGGTGTCGTCGTCGGTGATCGGGTCGGGCACCGTCCAACCCCGCGTCTGCGCGTTCGGGTTGCGACGCGCGTTGGCGAAGTTCAGTTGTGCTATGGCACGCAGGTGCTCGTCGTCCAGCCCGTAGCGCCGGTCGTACTCGTCGGCGACTTCGCTGAACATCGACGGCCACACGTAGCGCGCGTCGGCTCCCTCGTGTCCGGTCCACGCGGCCGCACCGAGATGCTGCGCGGCCACGTCGCCCGGCACGGTCTTCTCCAGCTCGATCCCCACCACCAGCGCGGCGGCGTACGCGCCGGAGCGCAGGTCGGCTATCGCCGACAGCGCGGCCACGCTGCCGGAGGCGCACGCGGCTTCGTGCCGGGAAGCCGGGGTGTCCCACAGGCCGTCGCACACGGTGGCCGGCATGGCCCCGAGGTGGCCCTGCCCGGCAAACATTTCACCGAAGGCATTGGCGACGTGCACGACCCCGATGTCGGCGGCATCGACCCGCGCCGAGGCGAGGGTCGCGTCCACCACTTCGCCGGTCAACGCGGCGAAGTCGCGGTTCTCCCTGGCGAGGTTGCGGGCAAAGTCACTCTGGTAGCCGCCCAGAATCCAGACGCTTGTGGGGTCAGCCATAAGCGCACGCTACTCCTGGACGACCCCAGAAATGGCGGACCCGTCGGCTCTCGGGCTGAACCGACGGGACCTAGATGGGCGCGTAGGCCGGCCGACGCGCCCACCCTGTTGGGGCATTACCATCCCCAGCGCGACACAAACATGACGATTTGCTTCGGGGTCGCTGCGCCGCCCGGTCTGAGCTCTATACGGCTTCCTGGACGCGTGCGGTCGATCCGGACCCCGGCGGGGCCGAGTCGGCGAGGTCGATGTCAGCCAGGTCGATGCCCTTGGTCTCGCGGGCGGCCAGCGCGGCCACGGCGCTGACCGCCGCGGCGCCGGCAAGATACCAGGCGATGGGCACCGCGGATTTGTACGTCTCGAGCAGTCGAACGGCGATGATGGGTGCCAGCGACCCGGCCGCGATCGAGGTGACCTGGTACCCCAGCGAAACCCCCGAGTACCGCATCCGGGTGGGAAACATCTCTGCCAGGGTCGCGGGCTGAACCGCATACATCAGGCCGTGAAACACCAGTCCGATGACGATCGCGGACAGAATGATCGCGTTGCGTCCGCTGTCCATCATCGGGAAGGCGAAAAATCCCCATAGGCCCGTAGCGACGGCGCCGACGAAATAGACTGGGCGCCTGCCGAATCGGTCGCTCAGATGGCCGAAGAGGGGAATGACGACGAAATGCACGGCGTGAGCTACCAGTAACCACCATAATATGGCCCTGGTGTTGGCATGGACGTGCACCTTCAGGTATGTGATGGAGAAGGTGACCACCAGGTAATACATGATGTTCTCGCCCACCCGTAGTCCCATGGCGGTGAAAACCCCACGCGGATAACGTTTTAACACTTCCAGCACACCGGCACGAGCACTTTTGGAATACTGCGCTTGTCGCTGCACCTCGAGGAAGATCGGCGCGTCGGTGACCTTGGTGCGGATGTAATAGCCGATCAGCACGACGATCGCGGACAGCCAAAAGCCCACGCGCCAACCCCAGCTCAGAAACGCCGCATCCGACAGGGTCGTTGTGAGAATCAGTAGCACCGCGGTGGCCAGCATGTTCCCGGCGGGCACCCCGGCCTGCAGCCAGCTCGCCCAGAAGCCGCGGCTGCGGTCGGGGCTGTGCTCGGCGACGAGCAGCACGGCGCCGCCCCATTCGCCCCCGACCGCGAAACCCTGGATGAACCGGAGCGTCACCAGCAGTGCGGGGGCCCAGTAGCCGATCTGTGCGAAGGTCGGCAGGCAGCCCATCAGGAAGGTGGAGGCACCCACCAGCAGCAGGCTGAGCTGCAACAACTTCTTGCGGCCGTATCGATCGCCGAGCTGGCCGAACACGATGCCGCCGACCGGGCGGGCCGCAAAGCCGACGGCGTAGGTCACGAAGGCGGCGAGGATGGCGTCGAGGTCGTTGCCGCCTTTTGCGAAGAAGACCTTGCCGAACACCAGCGTGGCCGCGGTGCCGTAGAGGAAGAATTCGTACCATTCGACGACGGTGCCGGCCATGGACGCGGCGACCACACGGCGCAGGTAACTGGTCCCGGAATCGTTGGGCTGCACGCCATTGCCCGCACTCATCGGTCGCCCTCCTTGGCGCACTGCCCACCTCGCAGCCTTGACGCTGGCGGATGGCAGCGTACCCGGCCCGACGAGCTGGCGCAGGGTGTGCGGACACCCGGGCGCCGCGTCGCCCGCTACGGGAGCGGCGGAGCCGGCGGGGCGGACGGGGCCGGCGGCGCGGATGACGGCGGTGCGATCGGGGTGAGCGTGGTCGGCGGCGTGGGCGACGTAGTAGTGGAATCCGCCCTCAGTACGGTCGTCGGGGTGGAACCGGCCCACAGTGCCGTCGCGATGCCGATACCGCTGATGGCTAACAGGGTGAATCGTCGGAGGTTTGTCATCTCAGGTCCTTAAAGGTGTGCGTGATTCCCGATACGCGATCCGTAATGCGGTTCAAATGTGGACCGGAATACGGATCGCTGTCCGGATGATAGCACCATTACCTGCATGGACAAGATCGCAGCAGCGAACGCCGGACGACGGCGGCGGCGGCCGCGAAGATGTGGTACGGAAGGTGGGACGAGACTCCCTAGACCGGACGGAGGCTAATAGCAGACCAGCTGGCCGGTGGCCCGAAACGCCGGTTGCGACACGGTTACGGATACATACCTATTGGCAGATCGGGGGTCACAGCAGCCTCAGTAATCACTATCGTCACATGAGCCCACCGCAAACGTCAATGACGTCTTGCCCCTTGGAAAGGTGTGACTTTGCCGGCGATTTTTCGAGGCGCTTCGCTATCGGTGGCGACGATGGCCGCCGTCGCTTGCGTCGTAGCACTAGGCCCGGCGCCCGACGCATCCGCCACACCCTGCGGCGCGCCAGAAGCAAACGTGGAACCGCCCCCGCGGCAGGCGATACCCGCCCCGCAGCCGGTGGTCCAACCTCCTACGGGCCGCAGGCCCTCTCGTGCCAATGACTCGGCGCCGCTGCCCAAGCTGGGCCCGCTGATCTCGTCGTTGCTCAAGCCGACCACACCGGGCCAGCGGTACGCCGCGCCGATGGTTCCCCAAGCGGGCGTGGTGCCGCCGCAGCCAAGCCCGCCCGCGCCGGGCGTCCCGCAGGTTCCGAATGCCACGCCGATGCATCCCAACGCCGCACCCGTGCCCCCGCAGCCCGCGCCGCAGCCGCCTCCGCCGGCGGGCCCGCCGCCCGCTTCCATCGCGGGAGCACCGACGTCGCTCGTCGACTGGGTGACTGGCCCGAATGGCCCGAACAAAACCCTGCAGCGTTTCGGGATCTCCGGGACGGACCTCGGAATCGCCTGGGACAACGGCGATCCGGCCAACCGCCAGACACTCATGGCGTTCGGTGACACCTTCGGCTACTGCAAGGTCCGCGGCCAGGAGTGGCGCTACAACGTTCTGTTCCGCAGCAACGATCACGATCTGAACAGCGGAATCCATATCGCGGACGGCATGCCGAATAACAACTACTCGGGCTCACCGGTCTGGAACAACGGTCTGTCCAAGCAGGTGGTGAACTCCATTCACAAGGCCGGGCACGAGACGGGAATCATTCCCACCGCGGCTATTTCGATCGGCCGAACCCAGTACATGAACTACATGTCCATTCGCCAGTGGGGTCGCGACGGCGAGTGGACGACGAACTACTCGGCGATCGCGCGGTCCAACGACAACGGGCAGAGCTGGGGAATCTTCCCCGGCAGCATGCGCACCGCGTCGGGCGACGCCGTCCCGGGCATGGGCTTCACCCCGGGCAACGAAAACTTCCAAATGGGTGCGTTCATGAAGGGGAACGACGGGTACCTCTACAACTTCGGGACACCGTCGGGTCGTAGCGGTGCGGCGTTCCTGTCGCGGGTCCCCCCGAACGCCTTGCCGGACCTGACGAAATATCAGTACTGGAACGGCGACAACGGCGGGCATTGGGTCCCGAACAACCCCGGGGCGGCGACACCGGTCTTCCCGGGTCCGGTGGGGGAGATGTCGGCCCAGTACAACAACTACCTCAAGCAGTACCTGGTGCTCTACACCGACGGTGGCTCCAACGACGTGGTCGCCCGGACCGCGCCGTCGCCGGAGGGGCCGTGGAGCCCTGAGCAGCCGCTGGTCTCGTCGTTCCAGATGCCCGGGGGCATCTACGCGCCGATGATCCACCCGTGGTCGTCGGGACGGGACTTGTACTTCAATCTCTCGCTGTGGTCGGCGTACGACGTGATGCTGATGCACACGGTGCTGCCGTAGCCGCGCCTTTGCCAAATGAATGGTGCGCGAACACCATTGCCGAGGTCAGGCTTGTCGACGTAGGTTTTTGCCACGGGGGCTGGCAGAAACGGAATGCTCATGTCTGGTCTCAAGAGCGAGATGGCCGCACGTCGTTGGGCAGCCTGGCTGATCACGCCCGCGCTGGCCGGTCTCGCTCTGGTTGGCGGCACGGGGATCGCGGCGGCCGATCCCGTCAATGACGGATACCTGGCTCAGTTGCGTGCCGCCGGACTGAACTGGCCACCGGAGCTAAGACGCCGCCGTGATCGGGATGGCGCAACTCATCTGCGACGACCTCGGGTGGGGCTGGACGTATGACCAGATTGCCCCGGATGTCCACGCGAATCTGGACCCGAGGGGCGTCAGCGTCGGGGACGTCGGCACCATGGTGGGCCTGGCGCATCACACACATTGCCCGACCCAGAGGTGCTGGGCACCGCACTGCTGAGCGATCAGAGGGTGCCCGTTTACGCGCGTTGCACTGCGGGTAACTTTCCCCCAACAACTTGACTGGTGAGCGCCGAGGCCGCTTGGCGCGAAGCCACTTGGGGGGCACTCATGAGCGCCAAACACCGCATGTGGGAACCGTCGACCGATTGCGTTGAGGGGCGCCGGATGTCCGGCGTGACGGGCGCCTGCGATCTGCTGTGCCGGTCAGGGTTGTGCGCGGCCGCGTTGATCGCGCTGGTGACCTATGGAGTTCAGCCCACCAAGCGCACGGTGGCGGCGAGCCAGGAGCCGATGCCCGCCTCCCAACCGGTGAGTCAGGAAGGCGCCGTGATCGCTGTCGGCGACGGGTCTGTGACCGCGCGCAGCGCCAACGGATACACCCAGACCTATCTCACCACCCCGAGCACCACATTCATCACCCACGCTGGTGGTCACTCTGTTCCTGCTACAACGTATTTCACCGTCAATGACCCGGTGGTGATCATCGGGACCATTCGGGGCGGCAGGGTACTGGCCATCACCGTGGCGGGCGGCTGTGCTGGTCAGGGCGGCGGGCCGCCGATGGACTACGCTGACGGTCAAGCGATTTCGTCAGCCATCGGCTAGGGATCCGCGCTTGCCGTCCGCGGCCGGTCTCGCGGACGGTGTGTGTGCAGTCAGGGTGCCGTAACTGCAGAGGAAACGTAGCTGCGGACACGACGCCGGCCGTGTCAAGGATCAGCCGAAACACTGTCAACCATCAGCCGAAACACTGTCAGGCATCACCCGAAGACAAAATGTCAAGCATCAACCGAGGTCATACAATGATAATGTGCCCCCGGCAGGATTCGAACCTGCGACACCGGCTTTAGGGGTTGTGGTTTCTAACCTATTCCCGGTAGTTCCCGCGTTGCTTGCATCGCAACCGTTTTCGGCAGAACGGTTCCTGTTTGGTTCTCGCAGATTCGGCCCAATTCTCTGTCATATTGAGCGAATAAACGTCGACCGCAAATCGCCGGTCACGACAGCCCCGGGGGTATGAGCCGATGACGCCCCAAAAGATATCTGACGGATGCTCAGCGGCGGCCGTCACGGATCTGATAAATCCGGGGCACTGATACCCCCGCGGCCTCGGCGAGTTCCCGGCCAGGAATGCCCTGCTCGAATCCTTCGCAGACGAGACGCCGTATTTCGGCGTCGTCGTCCGCGCGATGCCGCTCGCGGCGCTTGATGGCGCGTCTGATCAGGGCTAGGTGGTCCATGGTCCACGAAGTATAGCGCCGCTAGAAGAATCTTCGAGGACTTCGTTGCCGATGGGTTATAGCTATGCTATAAATACGAGATCCAAATAACCTCTCGCGAAAGGGTCTAAAACAGCCATGAACTCCGCGACACCGACAGACTCCGCCCCTGATGTGCCCCGGCACGCTGGGTCGATGAATGGGATGGCGCAACCCGCTGCTTTGGCGGTCCGAAACGCTTGATCGATTCCCCCGACGACGATCCGTGGAACTCGTTCTTTGAGGTGGAATGCATCGGCACGCAGTATGCGGATGGGCACTCCGGCCACGCCGGGGTCGCCTTGTACTTCTGCAACCAGACGACGCTGGACGGCCCGATGACTGCCGGGCAGGCGCGGGAGCTGGCAGCGGCGTTGCTTGATGCGGCCGCCGAGGTGGACCGTTGCGGCGGTGTTGCATGACGCCAGCGCAGATTCGTGAGCGGGAGACCGTGCGTCTCCGGTCGGAATTGCTGCGCCGCGTGGAGGCGCACCCCGTCCGGTCGTGGTCACCCACTCTGCTGTCCGCGATGATCGCCGTGGGTGACCACGTAGTCGAAAACGGCCTTGACGGTACCGAAGTCACCGACCGTCCCGAACTCCGGGTTGTCCGCTGATGGGCGGCGGGGATGTCGAGGCGCTGCGCTGGCGGCTGCTTGATCGCCTAGACGAGCACCCGATGGAGGAATGGTCAGCGCCTCTGCTGCGCGCCGTCATCGATGTCATCGATCTCAGTGGCGAGGCCGTTCCGGCACCTTTGCTGGCCGGGAGGCCCTCGCTCCGCGTCATTCGATGAATCCGGCAGGTCCGGGTTTTTAGGCAAACACCTAAAAACACAGGCGGGAGGCACGAACGGTGCAATGCCGGCCTCTCTAGGTGGTGTAGGCACCCCCTCTAGTTGTGGTGCGCGCTTTCTGGTTGACGGTTCCGCCGCCTGATGACATTGCAGTGAGCACGAAGCACCCACCAACCCAACGAGATTGAAGGAGATCACCATGACCGACGTCGACCCGAATATCGAGGGAGCGACCGCTGCTCGACGCAGAATCACCGTCAAGGTCCGAGGTGAAGTTAAGACGTTCACAGGCGACCCGCAATTGCACCAGATCCCGGCTGCCGACACGTTTTTCGTAACGATGCCTGATCCGTCTGCGCCGTCCGGGCGCCGGGTGGCGTGGCAGCAGCGGGTCGAGAACGGCATCGCCGAGGCCGTAGAGATCACCAGAGAAGACCTGGACTGAGAGCGGGAAACGGAATCGCCAAAGTCCCCCTCACTCCATTCCAAACTTAATTCTTGTCGATTTTGGCCCGCTTGTCGGACGCCCGACGCAAAATACGTGCGTCGCCGGGGGCCACCACCCGAAAGGATTCGACCATGCGCAACGCAATCACCGCCGCATGCCTCACCGCGGCGTCCATGTTTATGGCCACTCCGGCTCACGCAGACCCTGCACCTGATCCGCATATGCCCAACATGCAGGCCGGCTACTGCCCCGGCGGCGGCATGGGATCACAGATATCCCTCGCGTACTGCGATGGTGTCCCCTTCCCCGATGGCTCCTACTGGCATGCGATTCAGTACGGCGCGCCGATGATCGGCCACCCGTACGGGCTTGTCTCGCCGGGCCTTCAGTGTGTTGTGCCCGGCGGAGCGGTCCCGGCGCCAGCACCTGTCGGTGGATGTGGTGGGGCCGTCCCCCCGCCACCGCCACCGCCGCCGCAGTAAATGGCTGTCGCGTGACTTCCGACGACGAGAGCGCACCCACCACCGCTGGCAAAGGCCCGAGCGACGAGACCGAGCTCGTGCCGCCTGTGACGCAGGCAGCTCAGGAGTATGCGTGGTCGCTCGACGACGGCACCGATTTCGAGCCACCATCGTGGCGCAGGACTGCCGCCATCGCCGCCGCGGTCGTCATGGTGTGTACGGCGGCGGCGGCTTCTACCCTCCTTATCTGGCGCCAGCACCGCGACAACATCGCGCAGCGCGAAAATCACGCCATTCCGACAATTGTCACAACCACTCCGACGCCCGCGGGGGCATCCCAACCGCCAGGAACTGATGACCGTGGTTGGATCGCTTACCCCGGTGCCCGCTGCGAGCCGGGAAACCGGCCAGCTGTCATGGCGCGCACCACACACTCCGTGGTGGTCGTCTGCGAGATCCAGCCCGGAAACTTCTACTATCGCGGCGTCCGACTCAGCGACGGCGCGAGCATCGAACTCCCAAACGCGGTGCGCTCCTCGCAAGGCTTCGACATCACGAACCCGGCGGACGGGACCGTCTACCGAATTCGGCCGACGAGTCTCACCATCGCGCCGTCTGATGGACCGGCATCTACTGAGCCGATGCTGCAGTACGTATTTAGCTTGGCCTCGGCACCCGCGACAACGCCACTCGCAGCCCCGAATATCGCACCATCTGCTGCCGCGCTTCCACCCATTCCAGCAACATCCGCACCACCGACAGCGAAAGACCCAAATGACGACGAGTTCGTCGCAATGGCCCTCTCCCCGCAGGCACACAACGGGGCTGGGGGGTTCGGAATTTCCGGCACCCAGGAACAAGCCAACCAAATCGCCTTGAACCACTGCAGACAGTCCTCCGGCAATGACGACTGTCTGCTGATCAACGCAGGCATGTTCCACGGCTGTGTCGCCTACGCCCTCGACCGGGCCGATCCCACGAGGTGGTCCAGCGGCTCGGGACCTGATTCCGACGCGGCGAAAGCGGCGGCGACGCGCCGCCTCGACAATCCCGGATTCCTTGCGGTGCAGTGTTCCGACCCGCCGGGGATCATTAAAAACCCCACGGTGAACGTGCTCCCTATGCCAGCCCCTCCGTCAGGAGCCGAACTTGACCAGCGGTACCTCGCAGCCCTGAACGCAGGCGGCGTCGCGATCAGCGATGTCGGCCTGGCGCTGCACGGCGCCCACGAAATCTGCGCATCACTCGCCGATGGCCGAACCAAAGGCGCCATTGAGGCCGACATAGTGGCGTCCAACCATACGTTGACTGTCGGCAACGCAGCGACAGTTGTGAATTCGGCGGTAGCTGTCTACTGCCCGCAGTACGGAGGATGACGAAAGGATCAGACTCCGCCTTAAATCGCTCATCGCAGCAGCGGCCGCGATTGGCTCGGTCGCACCGGCTGCGCACGCCGACACGCCAGATCAACAGTTCCTCAACTTGGTGCATTCAAATGGCATCGGTGGCCAAGACGACACCTTGATCGCCTACGCCCACGAATTCTGCGGTGGCGGTGCGGTATTGCCCTCGGGGCCAGCCCTATTCGGCCAGGGTGTCATGCCCAGACAGCTCTACCAGGTGAAAGTCGCTGCCTCCCGCGTCTACTGCCCAGACAAGATTGCCGTCCCAGCCCAACCGCCTAACGTCTACCACGGGGGCAACTTATAACCCCGTTCGATCCGAAGGAGCTACGACATGACTTGCGTGGGCAGATGTACGGCCTATTTCAGTGATGGGTCGACGAAGGTCTCAACGCGTTGCTACGGCGGCGACAACGCCGAAGTGGTCATTTGGTGACACCCGATCAACCCGACCACCCGCGGCGGAAACTCCCAAAGAGCCTGGCAGGTCACAACATCGTCTTCATCGATGAGGACGACGATGACGACGGCGATGATTTCGACGATGAGGACTTCGACGACGATCCCGGTGACTTTGCTTTCTGCCTTGGCCGCGAAGCCGCTCACCGCGGGGAAAGCGAAGATCAGAATCCTTACCCCGAGACCGATGCGCGCCCCGGTTCAATCGAGTGGTTCGACACCGACTACGGGCTCTGGCTCGCGGGCCACGGCATTGGATCTGGGGAGAGTCAGGGCTGATCCTGGGCGATGAGCAACAACAAGAATCCGGCCGACTACGTCATCGGTGACGACGCCACGATTGAGGATGCTGACCTCGACGAGCGTGAAATCTATTACGAGGGTGAGCGACTCACTGAGGCTCGTGCAGCCGAGCTAGGTGAGCTTACGGAACGTGAAGATCGCAGGCCCGGCGAATCTGATTCCGGGCGGTAAGTCGCTTGAAGCACGATGAGGTCGAATCAGGGCTGCGCTCAGTCTTCGCCGCCTGACGACTGGGGCCGCGCTAGCGCGGAGGGGTTTATCCAGACGCCGAGAACTTCGTTAGGGGTAATCGGGTTGCGCTCGTAATCGTCTGCGAGGGCGGCGTATTCAGCGTCAGTGAGCCGTTTGCGTTCGGTCATTCGGGTACCCTTCTACATGCGCGGGTCCGGGGTAATTAGTGTCTCACCATGCAGGAGCCGAGGTAGGCGCGTTCCCTCCCTAGCAAGCCGCCTATGCCGCAGCCCCTAGCGTCGATCAGCCCCCACGAGGGCTTCAAGTGGATAAAACGCAAGCACTACTACGATCCAGCACTAAACCCAGGAGAGCAGCTATGACCGAGATAGCTCCCATCACCATCACGAACAGTCCAGGGCCGGTGCAGAGGGACGAATCAGTGCTCCGCTCGGGCGGGCAGACCAAGCAGTACCCGCCGCAGCGGCCACGGATCGCCACGGCGCGGCTACGGCCCCCGGAGGACCGGAGAGCGCCGCAGCCGCAGCAGCAGCCGAACCCGCGGTAGTTTCTGGCGCTCGCGCCGATGCCCGGGCGTATCGCCGTGCGCACATCCTGCCCATACTTCAGCGCCAGCAAAAATGCACGAAGAATGCACGACGTTGTCTAGCCGTCCGAAGAATGGGCTCTGAGCTGGGATGATAATGTGCCCCCGGCAGGATTCGAACCTGCGACACCGGCTTTAGGAGAGCCGTGCTCTATCCCCTGAGCTACGAGGGCGGACGCGCTGAGCTTACCGGGAAATGCCCCGGCCTCAGGTCACGGGCGTCGAGCGGTCAGTTCAGCTCGGCGATCACCTTCGCGAAATTCGCGAGGTGGTTGTCCTGCACCGTGACGGACCTGACGCCGTACTTTTCGCGGTAGAACCTCAGCCGGTCGGCCATCTGGCTCGGGGTTCCGCTGAGTACCGACGTCTGCTCCAGCAGCTCTTCGTCGGACAGGCCCGGTGCGTACTGGCGGGTCATCTTCAGGTCGGGCAGCGTCTCGCCTTCGGCCGGCATCGCGGTGATCGCCAGGTTCAGCTCCAGCGAGCCGAACCGGTCGCCGGCCGCTTTGCGGACGAACTCGACGCGTTCGGTCAGCGGGTCGTCGGCGTCCTCCTTCACTCTCGACCCGGTCAGCCCGATGATGTGCGCATGCTGCGCGGCGATGGTCAGCACGCGATCGCCGTTGCCGGCGATCAGGATCGGCGTCTTCGGGTGATGCTCCGCCAGGTAGGTCGTCATGTGCTTGAGGTTGTCCACTCGGGCGCCGGCGCTGGGGTAGGGCAGCTCGGCGGCGTCGAATTCCTCCTTGACGTAACCGGTTCCGAGCCCGATCTCGAGGCGGCCCGCACTGAGCTTATCGAGGTCGCCGAGGTCGCGGCTGAGCAGCGCCGGCTTGTAGAAGGCGGCGTTGAGCACGTAGATGCTCAGCTTGAGCCTGGTGGTGACCATCGCCGCGGCGGTCAGCGCGGCGGTCGGCGACGCCGCACCGAGATGGTCTGGCACACAAAGAATGTCGAATCCGAGATCCTCGGCCCGTTGCACCTTCTCGACGAACGCCTCGCGCGATTTGACCCAGCGCATGCTCACACCGAAGCGAAAATCCTTGGTCACCAATGTCCTCCAATCAATAGTCTCAAGAACACTTACCAGGCACGAGCCGCCGCCAGGCCCTCAACCAGGGCAGTGGTGACCGGCGACAAGCCGTCAGCGCCCGGCAACGGGCTGCGCGGGCTAAGGCCCCTGACGCGAACCGGCAGCTCCAGCTGTGTCCCCCCGTTACGCACCAGGTTGACGGGGTTGTCCGGATGTAGCCCCCGCAACTCGCGGGGAATTTCGGCGAGGTCGGTGACGACCTGATAGCCGTTCACCCGAATGTGCCGGGCCAGGTGGTCGGCAAGCACGCGGTTGCGCCCGCCAGCCAGCAGCTGTGTGCTGCGCCCGATGCGACCGTAACCGTGTAGCGAAACGGCCACGTCGACGTGGTCGAGGAAGGTGGCGAGCCGTTCGGACTCGTTGGGGCTGAACAGCATTGACGACAGATGATGCGGATAGCGATCTGGATGGCGCACGGTATACACCGACGCGCCTGCGGCCTCCGCGGCGCGCTCGGCGATCACGTCAGTCAGCTGTTCCAGGCCGCCGCCGTGAATCGCGAGAAAGCCGAAACGCGAGCGCAGCCTGCTGGCCTCGACCACTCCAGGTTCGGCCAGCAGCTCCGAAAACGATTGTGGCGCAGGTGTTGACGCCGTGCGCGCCGCCGCGGGGCGCGGCCAGTTCGCGGGATCCCAGCGGCGCAGGTACTCGACCCAGCGATGCGGAAGCCCGTGGTGGATGGCGCCGTTGATGATCTTCGGCAGGTAGCCGGGCCGGGGCGGGCCCGGCGTCACCCGGTGGTCGATGTAGACCCAGGCCGGCGCCGGCCCGTCCTCGGTGCGCACGGTCAGCCGGGCACGCCGGTAGCGCACCGGTACGCCCTCGGCGCTGTCCAGAGTGGCCAGATCGTGGTCGGACACTTGCCAGACGACACCGTGCACCTCGTTGCCGGCCTGGGGCTCGACGGTTGCGACGCCGCGTTCGTTGATCAGCCAATCGTGATCGGACAGGATCGCCGGCCGGGGGTCTGCGGCGTCCGGACAACGGAGCGCCATCTGCTGGACGCACAGGTTCGACCCGTATGCGAAGTAGGGATGCCGGCGAGTCCGCATTCAGCGGCCTACTCTCCGGCGAATAAACATTTAGTCAGACTATGCGATTTTGGTATCGAGGCAACCGCAGACCCGCCGCAGGGCTACATCCCTTTCACGGTGAGATAGATCAGCACGACGTTGAGCACGCTCACCAGCAGCGCGACGGCCCAGCCGAGAGCCGTGACGGCGGGGTGGTTGGTGTCGTTGCCCATCAGCTTGCGGTTGCTGGTGAGCATCACCAGCGGCAGCACCGCGAACGGGATTCCGAACGACAACACCACCTGCGAGAGCACCAACGCCCGGGTGGGGTCGAAGCCGAGGGCCACGATCGCCAGCGCCGGACACAGCGTGATCAGCCGGCGCACCACCATCGGGACCCGCCGGTGCAGCAGCCCCTGCATGATCATGGCGCCGGCGTAGGCGCCCACCGACGACGACGCCAGGCCCGACGCGAGCAATCCGATCGCGAATAGCACCGCGATCGTCGAACCTAGCGTGGCGTGAATGGCGGTGTAGGCGCCCTCGATCGACGCGGCCACGTCGCGGTTCTGCAAGTTGATCGCGGCGATCAGCAGCATCGCGGCGTTCACCGTGCCGGCCACGGCCATCGCCAGCACGACGTCCACCCGCGTGACGCGGAGCAGTCGGCGCCGGCGGCGTCCCTCCTCGGGATGTCCGTGCCGGTCGAGGACCAGGCCGGAATGCATGTACACCGCATGCGGCATCACCGTGGCGCCCAGGATGGCGGCGGCCAGCAGCACGCTCTCGGTGCCCTGGAAGCGCGGTACCAGGCCGCCGAGCACGGCGTCGGGCGGCGGCGTTGCGACGAAGAAGCTCGCCGCGAAGCCGACGGCGATGACAGCGAGCAGGCCGGTGATGACGCGCTCGAAGATGATCTGGCCGCGCCGGTCCTGGATCGCCAGCAGGAGTAGCGACACGACGCCGGTGATGACCCCGCCGAGCAGCAGCGGCAGGCCGAACAAGATGTGCAGGGCAATGGCGCCGCCGATGACTTCGGCGGCATCGGTCGCGACGGCGACCAATTCGGCCTGCACCCAAAAGGCAAGCCGCAGCCGACGATTCATCTGCTTGCCGACCGCCGATGGCAGCGATCGGCCGGTCACCAGCCCGAGCTTGGCCGAGAGGTACTGCACCAGTCCCGCCAGCATGTTGGCCACCACGATGACCCACAGCAGCAGGTAGCCGTACTGCGCGCCGGCACTGACGTTGGCCGCGACGTTTCCGGGATCGACGTAGGCGATCGCCGCCACGAACGCGGGCCCGAGCAGGTACCAGCTCGCCTTGAGCGAGGCCTCGGTGCCCTGCGCCAACGTGCCGACCTCAATCCGAACTGCCGAATAAAAAAGTTAGGGTAACCGATACTATGCGTGGCAGAGAACTCCGGGCTGCTCCGTGCCGGCGCTTCGGCTGCGGCTACGCGGCGCCGATGCTACCGGGTGAGATTTGTGTGCCGTGCCGCCGATCACCCGGGGACGTAGAGTCCCCGGCCCGGGATCAGCGGCAGATCCAGCGTTGTCACAATGCCGGGGGCGGCGGCCACGACCGCGGGGATCGCGTTGACCACCCGCATCGCGGTGGCGACCAGTCCGGCGTGGTTGTGATCGCCGTTCGGGCTGCCCAGGCAGACATCCATGGCGTAGGACGGCTCACCCTTGATCTCGATGCGGTAGGAGCCGCCCTCCTGGGCGGGCTGCGGCCAATCCGGGCACAGGTCGTCGCGCAACCGGGTGACGTGCTCTAGGACGACAACGGGATCGCCGTTGACCAATCCGAACACCTCGAATCGCAGCGCTGCCGCGGTGCCCTTGGCGATGTGCCCCGAGGCGATCTCGAAATCCTCGGGCGCGGGCACGCGAACGTAGGTCTGGGCGACGTCGTCGAGCTCGATGCCCAGGCCCGCCGCCATCTGCCGGATCACCGATCCCCATGCCAGGCTGAGCACGCCTGGCTGGAGCAGCATCGGTAGTTCGTCGATCGGCTTACCGAATCCCATGACGTCGAACATCACCGCGGCGCTGTCATAGGTGGCGTAGTCGACGATCTCCATGCAGCGGATCTGCTGGATGCTCTGACACGTACCGGCCAGCGCCAGCGGCAGCAGGTCGTTGGCGAAGCCCGGATCGATACCGTTGACATACACGCTCGAATTACCTTCTTGCGCAGCATCTTCGATCGGCTTGATTAGCTCGTCCGGAATGACTTGCCATGGGTACTGCAGGAAGACCGGACCGCTGCCCACGACATTGATGCCAGCCGCCAGCACGCGACGGTAGTCTTCCAGGGCCTCGGGCAGCCGATTGTCGGCCAGTGCGTTGTACACCGCACACTGCGGTCCGGTGGTGAGCACGGCGTCCAGATCGGTACTGGCGAGCACGCCCGTCGAATCCGCAAGTCCGGCAAGCTCTGCCGCGTCCTTACCGGCCTTGGCGTCCGACGACACCCAGACGCCGCGAAGCTCGAACTCCGGGTTGGTGATGAGCGCCCGCAGCGCGTGGACGCCGACGTTGCCGGTGCCCAGTTGGACGACGGGGATGGGCATGGCTGGCTCCTTAGGCGTGGGGGATCACAGGTCCGGGACAGGGATGTCGAGGTTGGGGAAGGTCAGCCCGCCGTCGACCTCGAGTGTCTTGCCGGTGAGGAAGTCGCCGGCCGGGGATGCCAAATACACTGCGGCGGCGGCGATATCGATGGGATCGCCGAGTCGACGTAGAGGAGTGACCTTCTCCATAGGCTGGCGCAGTTCGTCATTGGAGGCCACCACGTCCAGCGCCGAGGTCAGGATCGACCCGGGCGCGATGGCGTTGACGCGGATGCGCGGGCACAGGTCCAGCGCCGCCGACCGGGTGTAGTGGGCCAACGCGGCCTTGGCGGTCGCGTAGGCGGCAAAACCGCGCCCGGCCAGCCGGCCCATCGTGGAGGTGATGTTGATGATGCTGCCGCCGCCGGAGTGCTCGAGTATCAGCGGCACCGCCGCGATGGTGAGCGCGTGCGCGGTCACGACGTTGAAGGTGAATGCGTCCTTGAGGTCCTTGGTCGATGTGGTCAGCAGCGTGTTGGGCATGGTCCCGCCGACGTTGTTGACGACGATGTCGAGCTTGCCGAACGCCTCGACGGCCCGCCCCGCCAGCTCCGCGGTGGCCTCCGGGTGGGCCAGGTCCGCGACGACGATGTGGGCCTTGCGGCTCGCCGCTCGGACCTGTTCGGCGACGGCCTCTAGTTCAGATTCCGTGCGAGAGGCGATGAGCACGTCGGCACCCGCTTCGGCGAACGCCACCGCGATGGCCGCGCCGAGGCCGCGGCCCGCACCGGTGATAACGGCGACTTTGTCGTCGAGACGGAACCTGTCAAGGATCATTGCGGCCTCTCTTCGTTGAGCTGTCGGCCGAAACGGTAGCAGCCCCACCGTTCTCCGTTGGCGGCATTTCTGAAACAGGTTCTAGTTTGGCACACGGCTCCGGTATGGCAAGGGCGGTGTGCCAAACGCCATCGGTGCTGGCCAGCGTGGAACGCTCCCGATTGGGTATATTCCGAATTCGGCTTCGGGTGTGAATCCGATAGGGGGGCGCCACCTCGTCGGTTGACGGCAGTCGGCACAAATTTGCCGAACGTTTACCCATTCCTACTGCCGCTGCGCGGGCTCGGATACGACGGTTGGGGTTGCAGACCGCGGCCACGGGCCCCAGCGGTCATTCAACGACGTGAGGAAGCGAATTGAGAGTCAACCGGTTTGGCGGGTTGGTCGGTGTGGTGGCCGCGGGAGCGTTTCTGCTGTCGGGGTGCGGTAGCGACAACAACAACGCCAGCGGCGGAAGTGCATCGACGGCTGCCCCATCCGGCAAGGTTGCCTGTGGGGGGAAGAAGACGCTGAAGGCCAGCGGGTCGACAGCGCAGGCGAACGCGATGACGCGCTTCGTCAAGGCTTTCGAGCAGGCCTGCCCTGACCAGACGTTGAACTACACACCCAACGGCTCGGGCGCGGGCATTCGCGAATTCAACGGCAAACAAACGGATTTCGGTGGCTCGGATTCTCCGCTGAGTCAAGATGAGGCCTCGGCCGCCCAGCAGCGCTGCGGCGGCGCCCCGGCGTGGAACCTGCCGACGGTGTTCGGGCCGATCGCGGTCACCTACAACATCAACACGGTGACGTCGTTGAATCTGGACGGTGCCACGCTGGCCAAGATCTTCAACGGCGGCATCACGACGTGGAACGATCCGGCGATCCAGGCGCTGAACCCCGGCACGAATCTGCCGAGCGAGCCGGTGCACGTCGTCTTCCGCAGCGACGAATCCGGCACCACGGACAACTTCCAGAAATACCTCGACTCCGCCTCCGACAACCTGTGGGGCAAGGGCGCCGGGAAGACCTTCAAGGGCGGCGTCGGTGAGGGTGCGAAGGGCAACGACGGCACCTCGGCGGCCGTCAAGGCGACCGACGGTTCGATCACCTACAACGAGTGGTCGTTCGCCCAGGCGCAGCATCTGAACATGGCCAAGATCGTCACGTCGGCGGGCCAGGATGCGGTCGCGATCAGCAGCGACTCGGTCGGCAAGACGATCGCCGGGGCCGCGATCAAGGGAGAGGGCAACGACCTGGTGCTCGACACGGTCTCGTTCTACAAGCCGTCGCAGCCCGGCTCTTATCCGATCGTGCTGGCAACTTACGAGGTGGTGTGCTCGAAATATCCTGACGGCCAAGTTGGTACGGCCGTGAAGGCGTTCCTGCAGAGCACCATCGGTGCCGGTCAGAACGGATTGGCGGACAACGGATATATTCCTATCCCAGACTCGTTCAAGACCAGGTTGTCGGCGGCGGTCAACGCCATCAGCTAAGCCCAGGAAGTCATGACACGTAGTTCAGCGGCCGCACCGGTGGATGAGGCTGCGCGAGTTCAGACCCTCAAGACGGCGCACGTCCGCGCTCTGGGGCGGCCTGACCGGGTATTCCACGCCGTCGCGTCGGCCGCCGGTTTGTCGGTCGTCGTCGCGGTGGTGCTGATCGCGCTGTTCCTGGTGGTCCGTGCGGTTCCGTCCCTGAGCGCGGACAGGGTGAACTTCTTCACCAGTGCCCAGTTCGACACGACCGATCCGCTGCACTTGGCGTTCGGCATCCGTGACCTGTTCATGGTGACGGTGCTCAGTTCGTTGTCCGCGCTGGTGTTGGCCGTCCCGATCGCGATCGGGATCGCGGTGTTCCTCACTCAGTACGCGCCGGCTCGGCTGTCCCGCCCGTTCGGTGCGATGGTCGACCTGCTGGCCGCGGTGCCGTCGATCGTCTTCGGGCTGTGGGGCATCTTCGTGCTGGCCCCCACTCTGAAGCCGGTCGCGGAGTTCCTGAATCGCAACCTGGGCTGGTTGTTTCTGTTCAAGCAGGGCGACGTTTCCCTGGTCGGCGGGGGCACCATCTTCACCGCCAGTGTCGTGCTGTCGGCGATGATCCTGCCGATCATCACCTCGGTGTCGCGCGAAGTGTTCCGGCAGACCCCGCGCATGCAGATCGAGGCGGCGCTGGCGCTGGGCGCCACCAAGTGGGAGGTGGTGCGGATGACCGTGCTGCCGTTCGGTCGCAGCGGGGTCATCGCGGCATCGATGCTGGGATTGGGTCGCGCCCTGGGAGAAACCGTGGCGGTGCTCATCATCCTGCGCGCGTCGGCCCACCCCGGGAACTGGTCGCTGTTCGACGGTGGCTACACGTTCGCTTCCAAAATCGCTTCTGCCGCATCCGAATTCAGCGAGGCACTGCCGACTGGGGCTTACATCGCCGCGGGGCTTGCGCTGTTCGTGTTGACGTTCATCGTCAACGTGGCCGCTCGGTCCGTCGCCGGCGGGAAGGTCAACGGATGACTCTCGACACGCTGGAAAAGCCGGTCAAGGTGGCAGTATTCGAGCCCGTCGCAATCCGGCGGCGGATCACGAACACCGTCGCCACGGCCTTCTTCTTCGGGGCGTTCGTCATCGCGCTGGTGCCGCTGGTGTGGGTGCTGTCGGTCGTGATCGCCCGGGGCTGGTACGGCGTGACCCGGTCGGGGTGGTGGACCCACTCGCTGCGCGGCGTCCTGCCCGAGGAGTTCGCGGGCGGCGTGTACCACGCCCTCTACGGCACGCTGAGCCAGGCCGGTGCCGCCGCGATCATGGCGGTGCCGCTGGGCCTGATGACCGCCATTTACCTCGCCGAATACGGTTCCGGTCGACTGGCGCGGGTGACCACCTTCATGGTTGACGTGCTTGCCGGGGTGCCCTCGATAGTGGCCGCGCTGTTCGTTTTCAGCCTGTGGATCGCCACCCTGGGATTCCAGCAGTGCGGCTTTGCGGTGTCGCTGGCGTTGGTCTTGCTGATGTTGCCGGTGGTGGTGCGCTCCGCCGAGGAGATGCTCAGGCTGGTGCCCGACGAATTGCGGGAAGCCAGTTACGCATTGGGCGTCTCCAAATCGAAGACCATCATGCGCATCGTCATGCCGATGGCGGCGCCGGGGATTGCTGCCGGGGTGCTGCTGTCGGTGGCCCGCGTCATCGGCGAAACCGCGCCCGTCCTGGTGCTGGTCGGATACACCCGCTCCATCAACCTGGACATGTTGCACGGCAATATGGCGTCGCTGCCGCTGCTGATCTACACCGAACTCACCAACCCGCAGCACGCCGGCTTCCAGCGGGTGTGGGGCGCGGCGCTGACCTTGATCATCATGGTGGCCGTGATCTATCTGTCCGTCGGGGCGATCCGGCTCGTGATCAGACGGCCCACCAGGTCGCGCCGGTACCTGCGGGCGTGAGCGGTTAGGATTTCGACGCGGCTTTGGCCGGCGATTTCTTCGCCGGGGTTTTCTTGGCGCCGGAATTCGCGGAAGTCTGCTTCGCGGGGGTGTTCTTGGCGGGTGCCTTTTTCGCGGCCGCCCTCTTCGTCGGTGCTTTGCCGCCGCCGGAGCGGGCCTTCACGCTGGCCTCTAGCTTGGCGAGCAGATCGGAGACATCCTCGGTCTCGTCGAGTTCCTTCGGCTTCTGCTCGGCCGTAAACGCTTCGCCGCCTTCGAGTTTGGCTTGGACCAGCTCATGCAGCTGCTCCTGGTAGTCATCATGATAACGGTCCGGCTTGAAGTCCTCCGCCATCGACTCGACCACCTGGCCGGCCATCTTGAGCTCGGCGGGTTTGATCTCGACTTCCTTATCCAGCACCGGGAAGTCGGGGTCGCGAATCTCGTCGGGCCACAACAAGGTGTGAATCACCATCACGTCGCGCTTGCCAAAGTCCTTTACCCGCAACGCCGCCAGTCGGGTTTTATTTCGCAGTGTGAAATGAACGATCGCCATCCGGTCGGTCTCGGCGAGCGTCTTAGCCAGCAGCACATACGATTTCGACGACTTGGAGTCGGGCTCCAGGAAGTAGCTGCGATCGAACAGCATCGGGTCGACCTCGGTGGCGGGAACGAACTCGAGCACTTCGATTTCGCGGGAGCGCTCCTCGGGCAAGGTGGCGATGTCGTCGTCGGTGATCACCACCATCTGCCCGTCGTCGGACTCGAAGGCGCGGGCGATGTCGCGGTATTCGACGACCTCGCCGTCGAGTTCGCACACGCGCTGGTACCGGATGCGACCGTTGTCCTTGGCGTGCACCTGATGGAACTTGATGTCGTGGTCTTCGGTAGCGCTGTACACCTTGACCGGGACGTTGACGAGCCCGAAAGCGATCGAACCCTTCCAGATGGAGCGCATGGGATCAGTATGCCCGCACCACGGGCACCAAAAACAGCTCGGCAAGGCCACGACCTGGGATTGTCCGGCCCACGGGCGCGTGGCGCGACAGCTCTCCTGCAGCGTCGCGGCGACGGCGAGTTTCGCCACGGAACTTGCCCATACCTCCCGGTGCCTGCCGACGCACGCCGTCAACTGCCGTCAACTACCGTCGATGTCACGTTGCGTCGCCGCAAGACGACGTGAAAGTGCCAGGGGCTAAAGCTGATTGGGCCCGCAGGGCCGCTCGATCGGGCAGATCGGCACCGGCTTTGGCCACGGTCAGCGCCGAGGCCAGGCTCGCCGCCTCGAGGGCGACGGTAAGCGCTTCGGGCTCGGTCCGGGCGAGGGCGGCCCGCCGGTCGCGGCCCAGCAGGTTCATCTCCCACAGGGCGTCGAGCAGTCCGACCATGAAGGCGTCACCGGCACCGACGGTGTCTACCACCCGGACCTGCCTGGCGGCCACCCGCACCTCGCCGGCCGCGCAGAACGCCAGCGAACCCCGATCGCCCATCGTCACCGCGACGATCGCCGGGCCCAGGGCCAGCCAGGTGCGCGCCGTGTGTTCCGGCTCGTGTTCGGGGTCGATCCAGCGCAGGTCCTCGTCGCTGACCTTGACGATGTCGCTGCGCTCCACGAGGTGCTCGATGCGGGCGAGGGCCACATCCCGGTCGGCAATCAGCGACGGGCGCACATTGGGGTCGAGCGTGACCGTGGCCGACGTCCGGTAGGCATCCAGCAGCGCCGCGACGGCCAGGCATCCCGGCTCGCGCACCGCGGCGATGGACCCGGTGTGCACGAACAGCGGCGGCGCCACTTCCGGTGTGCCGGACAGCCGCCAGTCCAGGTCGAAGGTGTAGCTGGCCGACCCGTCCTCGGCGATCGTTGCCGCCGCGGTCGGCGTCCGCTCAGCCGCGATGCTGCCCGGGACGAGCTGTGCCCCGGCGCTTTTCACGTACTGCACGATGCGCCGGCCGGCCTCGTCGTCCCCGATGTAGGTCAGGAAATCGATCTCGCGGTCGAGCCGGGCCAGTCCCGCCGCGATGTTGAGCGGACTGCCGCCGACATGTTCGTCGCCGTCGACGACGTCGATCAGCGACTCGCCGATCACCAGCCCGCGGCTCATTGCACCAAGGCCGCCAGGGTCGCGCGAGCGCCCTTGCTGTGCAACGAATCCAGCGCCCAGCGGTACGCGTCGACGAAACGGGGCTGGTGGGCCAGATCGCAGAACACCGCAGTGACCTCGATGAACGCGGTGGGGCTCTCGTGGTGCGACCGGGCGATCGGCACCAGCGAGTCCGCCAGCTGATCCAGCACCTCGTACGGCTCGCCCCATTCGTCGACGCCCTCGGCGTAGCGAGCCCAGCTGGCCACCGCCGCGGCCGCCAACTGCACCGGCCCGCCGCCGGCCAGGTTGTCGCAGATGACCGGAAACAGCCATTTCGGGATGCGGTCCGACGAATAGGCGCAGAGCCGCGCGACGGTATCGCGCACGGCCGGGTTGGCGAACCGCTCGACCAGCGTGCGGCCATACTTGTGCAGGTCGATGCCCGGCACCGACGGCAGGGTCGGGACCGCCTCGGTGTCGAAGTAGGAGAGCAAGAACTTGGCGAACAACGGATCCTGTGCCGCCTCGTGGACGAACTCGAAGCCGCAGAGATGGGCGAAGTAGGCCAGGCACTGGTGCCCCGCGTTCAGCATCCGCAGCTTCATCAGCTCGTACGGGCGGACGTCGTCGACCAGCAGCGCGCCCGCCTTCTCCAGCGGCGGCCGGCCGTCGGCGAAATCGTCTTCGATGACCCAGGCGCTGAACGGCTCGGCGACCACTGGCCACCGGTCGTTGACGCCGAAGTCACGCCGCACCTCCGCGGCCATCTCCAAAGTCGTTGCCGGAGTGATGCGGTCGACCATCGAGCTGGGGAACCGGGCGTGCTCGGCCACCCACTCGGCCAACTGCGGATCGATGCGTTCGGCGCTTGCCAGCACGGTGCGCCTGGCGACCTCACCGTTGTTCTCGATGTTGTCGCAGGAGACGATCGTCGGCGCGGGGATCCCCCGATCGCACCGCCGCGCGAGGGCCTGGGTAATCAACGCGAACGCCGGCCCCTCGGGATCGCGATAGCCGCCCTCGGTGATGGTCAGCGAAATGATCCGGGTCGACGGCGCGGCCAGCACCTGTAGCGCCGACTCGGGATCGTCGGGCGCGTAACGGTAATCGACGATCGAGCCGATCACCTGTGCGTCCCGGGTGCCGTCGGGGTTTTCCAGGATCAGCGTGTAGAGCCCGTCCTGATCGTTGAGGACGTCGCGCATGGTCCAGTCGGCGGGCATCACGCCCACCCCGCAGATGCCCCACTCGTGGGCCAGGCCCTGCTGCAGGAGCAGATTCAGGTACGCCGCCTGGTGCGCCCGATGGAAGTGGCCGGCACCGATGTGCGCGATGCCGACGCGGACGCTGCGGCGGTCGTATGTCGGCGCCTCGATGGGCAATGTGGAGAGCGACGCATTGTTCAAAGTGATCGCGTTGGCCGTCATTGGCCACCTCCTCCTCGGGTCACGGCCCGGGTCGCTACCGGGCCCGGGAACCTCCGGTCGGCACGGCCGACGAAAGCAAGACGTCGGCGAGTGCGCGCCACGAGTCGGTGATCGCGACGGCGCCGGCCTCAATCAATTCTGCACGGCGGCAATCCCGTTCGTTAGGGAGCACGAACATCAGATTGCCGACGGTGGCGTAACCGGCCGCGACCGCGGAGGTCACCCCGGCCACGGAGTCTTCGATGGCCAATCCCTGTTCTGCCGCGACGCCGAGTACTTGCCCGGCATGCAGGTACACCGCCGGGTCGGGTTTGCTCGTCGGCTCGGGCAGCGAATCCTCCGCACTGAAGGTCACCTCCTCCGGCAGCAGCGCGTCCAGGCCGGTGGCCGCGAAGCAGGCACGCAGCCGCTTGGTGGCGCTGGAGCTGACGGCCGCCAGCGCATAATGCGGTGCGAGGTCCCGCAGCGGTTCGAGCACCAGCGGGTCGGGTGTCAGCGTGACGCCTAGATGAGCGGTCACCCGTTCGCGCTCTTCGCGTACCCACTGCTCGAGTTCGCCGGCGGACAACGCGTTGCCGCTCGCCAGATCGCCGGCCGAGGCGACCACCGCGCCGGGCCGACCCCGCGCCAGCGTCTCGTCCAGCAGCACTTCGCACTGCACCGACAGGTCAAGCGCCGTGGTGCGGAAGTTTTTCCCGACCGCCCGCTTGCGTAATTCCTCGGGGCTGAGCGGAGCGGTCACGCCGAACCGGGCCAGCAGCCGATTGATCACCTCGGTCGACGCCTCGAACGCGGGCCGCTCGGAGGCGAACAGGTTGTCGTCGGCGTCGCAGAGCAGGGTGGTGATCGGCGCCGGGTCGAACGGGTGCACGAAATGTAGGGGGGAATTCATCGCGCCACCAACTCTCGCTCGTCGTTGCGCATCGCGGCACGCAGCGTGGGCAGCACGCCGCGCCCGTCGATGCTGGCAATCATCTCGCCCAGGCGCTGGGCGAAACCGGGCACCCCGCGCACCTCGGCGAACATCTCGTGGCCGAGCAACGGATCGGGGTTGCTGGTTGCCATGTTGGCCAACCGAGCCACCGGGATGGCCTGCGAGTCTTCAAGTCGAAGCCTTCGCCCCCGCAGGTCGTGGCCGCGCATGTACCGGGCCCAGCCGGCGACGGCCAGCATAAGCAGCGTGTGCGGTCTGTCCTGCGCGATCGCCTCCTGCAGGGAGGGCAGCACGAACGACGCGATCTTGCTGGTTCCCCGTCGCGCCAGCCGCGGCAACTGATCGCTCATTCGGGGGTTGCTGAGCCGGTCGAGCAGGCTGCGCCGGTACTCGGGGGTGTTCATTCCGGGGACGGCGGGCAGCAGCGGCTGAATCTCGTCGCGCAGCAGTCGCTCGACGTAGTCGAAGATGACGCTGTCCCGCATGGCCTCGTCGGTGCGCTGGAAACCGGCCGGGATGGCTAGGCACGCCAGCGCGATATGCGTTCCGTTGAGCAGCCGGGTCTTGATCAGCTTGTGGTCGCTCACATCGGTGACGAACTCGGCACCGACGATGTCCAGCGGTGGCCGCCCGTTGCTGAACGAATCCTCGATCACCCATTGGCGATACGGCTCGGTCACGACCGGCCATTTGTCGGCGACGCCGAACGTCTGCTCGACGAACTCGCGCTCCGACTTCGAGGTCTGCGGGGTGATGCGGTCGACCATGGTCGACGGGAACGCGACATGGGTGTCGATCCAGCGGGCCAGCCCGGGGGCCTTGCACGCGGCGAACGACACCAGGGCCCTTCTCGCCGGCTGGGTGTCGCCGGAAACGTTGTCGCAGGAGAGCACCGTGAACGGCGCGATGCCGGCGCGGCGGCGGTAGTCGAGGGCTTCGGCCAGGTATCCCCACGCGGTGGCGTAGCCGTTGGACGCGACGAGGTCGGCACGCACGTCGGGATGGTCGGCGTCGAATTCGTCGGTGACGGGATTGAGAAAGTATCCGTTGCAGGTGATGGTCAGGCTGACGATGCGGGTGTGGGGATCCGTCAGGGCCGCGCGGACCGCCGCGCCATCGTTGGGTGCGTAATGCACGGAGCCGATCGAGCCGACCACGCGCGCGGTTTGACGGTCCTGGCCACGCTGCACCACGGTGTACAGCCCGTCTTGTGCCGACAGCAGGTCCCTGACGTCCGGGGAGTGCAGACTCACGCCGGTGACACCCCAGCGATCGGAGATGCCCGAACGGGCCAGGTCGTCGAAGTAGACGGCCTGATGTGCGCGGTGAAAGTTGCCCGCACCGATGTGCACCACGCCGCGCCGCAGCGCGGATCTGTCGTAGGTGGGCACATCGACTCGCTGCGAATGCAGGCCCAGTGTCGCGTCGGTCAGGGGGACGCTGTTTTTTGGACGCCACGGGGATGGGATTGCGTCAAACATTGTGTTCCTGTGCCCCGGTCAGTGCCGGTCTAATGCCTTCCGTGGGTCATGTCACACAACAATTCGAAGGCACGACCGGTTATTGCGTGGTCAGAGCGATTTGGTGGATCCAGACGCGTAGGTTGACATCCATGGCGCCCCGGGTGAGGCTGACGAACCCCGAGAAGGTGCTTTACCCTGTAACCGGCACCACTAAGTCCGACGTCTTCGACTACTACACCAGTATTGCGGAGGCGATGCTGCCGCACATCGCCGGACGTCCGGCCACCCGTAAGCGTTGGCCGAATGGCGTTGAGCAGCCGTCGTTTTTCGAAAAGCAGCTGGCCTCATCGGCTCCGGACTGGTTGCCGCGGGCCAGTGTTGCCCACCGCCGCTCCGGGACGACGACATATCCGATCATCGACAGCGTCGACGGGTTGGCGTGGATCGCGCAACAGGCGGCGCTGGAAGTGCACGTACCGCAATGGCGATTCGTTGCCGAGTGGACGCGAAGCAACGCCGAAGAACTCAAGCCCGGTCCGGCCACTCGATTGGTGTTCGACCTGGACCCCGGGGAGGGCGTGACGATGGCGCAACTGGCCACGGTGGCCCGCGCCGTGCGCGACCTGATCGCCGACATCGGGCTGGCCACCTTCCCGCTCACCAGCGGAAGCAAAGGGCTGCATCTTTACACGCCGCTGGACGAGCCGGTGAGCAGCCGCGGTGCCTCGGTGCTGGCCAAACGTGTTGCCCAGCAACTGGAAAAGACCATGCCCAAGCTGGTCACGTCGACCATGACGAAGAGTCTGCGGGACGGCAAGATCTTCCTGGACTGGAGCCAGAACAACGGCTCGAAGACCACCATCGCACCGTACTCGTTGCGGGGCCGCGAATACCCCACGGTCGCGGCCCCGCGCACCTGGGAGGAGCTCGACGACCCCGGCTTGACTCAGCTGCGCTACGACGAGGTGCTGGCCCGGGTGGCGCGCGACGGCGATCTACTGGCGCCGCTGGACGCCTTGAATGATCAAACGGCCGTCCCGGATCGGCTGACCAAGTACCGCAGCATGCGCGACGCTTCGAAGACGCCCGAGCCGGTACCTTCAACAAAGCCAGCGAAACCCGCTGCCGGCCATGGCAATACCTTCGTAATCCAGGAACACCATGCCCGCCGGCTGCACTACGACTTCCGGCTGGAACGCGACGGCGTGCTGGTGTCGTGGGCGGTCCCGAAGAATCTGCCCGGGACCACCTCGGTAAACCATCTCGCGGTGCACACCGAGGACCACCCGCTGGAATACGGCAGCTTCGAGGGCAACATCCCGAAAGGTGAGTACGGTGCAGGCAGGGTGGTCATCTGGGACGCCGGCACCTACGAGGCCGAGAAGTTCAATGACTCCGCCGAAAAAGGTGAAGTCATCGTCAACCTGCACGGTAGCCGAATCTCAGGGCGTTACGCGCTGATTCAAACCAACGGCGACCAGTGGCTGGCGCACCGGATGAAGGACCAGAAGGTTTTCCGGTTCGACGAGCTGTATCCCATGCTGGCGTCGGAAGGTTCGGTGATGCGACTCAAGGCAAGCCAGTGGGCATTCGAGGGCAAGTGAGACGGCTACCGGATGCTGGTCGACGCCGATCGCGGCACCGTGCGGCTGCGGTCGCGCAGCGGGCGCGACGTCACGCGTGATTATCCCCAATTGGGCTCGATCGCAGACGATCTCACCGACCATCACATGGTGCTCGATGGCGAGGTTGTCGCGCTCAACGCAGCCGGGGTGCCCAGCTTCAACGCGATGCAGAACCGCAACCGCGCCACCCGCGTCGAGTACTGGGCATTCGATCTGCTTTACCTGGACGGCCGGTCATTGCTTCGGGCCAAGTATCAAGACCGGCGCAAGCTGCTCGAAACCCTGGCCAGCAGCGCTAAATTGATCGTCCCCGACCTGCTGCCCGGCGATGGGGCGCAGGCGCTGGACTACTCCAGCGTGCGAGGCTGGGAAGGCGTGGTCGCCAAGCGGCGCGATTCCACCTACCAGCCGGGCCGGCGATCGGCGTCCTGGCTCAAGGACAAGCACTGGAGCACCCAGGAAATCGTCATCGGCGGCTGGAAGGCTGGGGAGGGCGGCCGCACCAGCGGGATCGGCTCCCTGCTCATGGGTATCCCCGGCGTCGGCGGCCTGCAATTCGCCGGTCGGGTCGGAACCGGCTTCACCGAGCGCGACCTGGCCCACCTGAAGAAGACGATGGCGCCGCTGCACACCGACCAGTCGCCGTTCGATCCGCCGCTTCCCAGGATCGAGGCCCGCGGCGTGACCTATGTCGAGCCGGTTCTCGTCGGCGAGGTGCGCTACAGCGAATGGACCCCGGATAACCGGCTGCGCCAATCGAGTTGGCGCGGGCTGAGGCCGGACAAGAAACCAAGTGAGGTGGTACGCGAATGAGATGGGTGACCTACCGCGATGCCGACGGGCCACGGACCGGTGTGCTTTCCGGCGACGAGATCCACGCTGTGGCACCGGGTGTGACGCTGCTGGACCTGGTCGGTCGCGGCGCCGACGGTCTGCGGCAGGCCGGCGAGGAGGCGCTGCGATCCGCCGCCACCGTGCCGGTGGGCGACGTGACTTTGATGGCGCCCATCCCGAACCCGCCGTCGATCCGCGACTTCCTGTGCTTCCTGGACCACATGCGCAACTGTCAGGCGGCCCTGGGCGGCGGTCGCGAGCTCGCCGACACCTGGTATCGCATCCCCGCTTTCTACTTCGCCTGCCCGGCAACGGTTCTCGGACCGTACGACGACGCCCCCATCGCACCCGGAAGTGCTTGGCAGGACTTCGAATTGGAGATCGCCGCGGTCATCGGGACCGGCGGAAAGGACCTGACCGTCGACGAGGCCGAGCGGGCCATCGTCGGCTACATGATCTTCAACGACTGGTCCGCGCGCGACCTGCAGCAGCTGGAGAGCCAACTGGGGATCGGGCAGGCCAAGGGCAAGGACAGCGGCGTCACCTTGGGGCCTTACCTGGTGACGCCCGACGAACTGGAACCCTACCGGCACCCAGCACGTCCCGGGACGCTGAGCCTGCCGGTGAGCGCCCTGGTCAACGACACCGAAATCGGTTCGGGCTCAACCGACCAGATGGACTGGAGCTTCGGCGAAGTAATCTCCTACGCCTCGCGCGGGGTGACGTTGCGCCCCGGCGACGTCGTCGGCTCGGGCACGGTGCCCACCTGCACGCTCGTCGAACACCTCAGCCTGACCGACCTGGAATCCTTCCCGGGCTGGCTGCACGACGGTGACGTCGTCACGCTACGGGTGCAGGGCCTCGGGGAGACGCGCCAGACCGTACGCGCCAGCGGGCCGCCGCATCCGTTGCCCGCCCGGCCCAACCCGGCGAAGGCGCCCGTGCCGGGGCGCGTTAACCGGGCCGCGGCCCGAGTCCCCTACACCCGCGGGCTGCACGAGGTCGCCGACAAGGTGTGGGCGTGGACGCTGCCCGACGGTGGCTACGGCTGGAGCAACGCCGGGCTGGTGTCCGGAGACGGCGCCTCGCTGCTCGTCGACACGTTGTTCGACCTGGCGCTGACCCGCGAAATGCTCAGCGCCATGCGGCCGTTCACCTCAACCGCGCCCATCACCGATGCGCTGATCACCCACTCCAACGGCGACCACACGCACGGCAACCAGCTGCTCGATGCCTCGGTGCGGATCATCGCGGCCAAGGACACCGCCGAGGAGATCGCGCACGGCATGCCGCCCGAGCTGCTGGCCATGACGCAGACCGGCGACCTCGGCCCTGTCGCGACGCCGTACGCGCGAGAACGGTTCGGGCCCTTCGATTTCAGCGGAATCGATGTGCGCAACGCCGACCACACCTTCGACCGCGACCTCACGATCGACGTCGGTGGCCGGCGCGTCGAGTTCTTCAACCTGGGTCCGGCCCACACCGCCGCGGACTCCGTCGTGCACGTGCCCGATGCCGGGGTGTTGTTCGGCGGCGACCTGCTCTTCATCGGCTGCACGCCGATCGTGTGGGCGGGCCCGATCGCCAACTGGGTCGCGGCCTGCGACGCGATGATCGCGCTGGACGCGCCGATCGTCGTGCCCGGCCACGGCCCGGTCACCGATCCGGACGGAATCCGTGCCGTCCGTGGTTATCTCGCGCACGTCGCCGAGCAGACCGAGGCCGCCTACCGCAAGGGCCTGTCCTGGGCCGAGGCCGCCGACACCATCGACCTCGGCGAGTACGCCGGCTGGCTGGACGCCGAACGCGTCGTCGTCAACGTCTACCAGCGTTACCGCGAACTCGACCCCGACACCCCGCAGCTGGAAGTCCTGGCGCTGCTGGTGATGCAGGCCGACTGGTTGGCCAAACGCAGCTGACGGCTGATCACAGTTACTTCAGCACCGCGGTGGCGAAGCCGATGGTGGCCGCCGGGATCTGCTGCTGCGCGGCCGCCTGCAATTCCGGCAGGCCCGCCGCGACGAAGAGGTCGGCGAGACGGAACCTGATGACGTCCCAGCCGCGGTCCTGCAGGTGCGCCGCGACGTCGGTGTGCTCACCGGGGTAGGCCAGATTAGCGACGTCCAAGTCCAGCCCGTGCCGGCGCCACAGCTCGGCCAGCCGCGCGGCCTGCTCCTGCGCGGCGGGCGTCGTTCCGGCGACCGATCCATAGTCGGCGGCGAACTGGCTGCCAGCGGTGCTGAGCCCAATCACGTTGTCCAGCAGTCGGACTTCGGCCTCCGGCGGCAGCCACCCGATCAGCACCCCCTCGGCCAACCATGCCGTCGGCGCCGCGGCGTTGAACCCGGCCGCGGTGAGCGCGGCGGGCCAGTCCTCGCGGAGGTCGATGCCCACGGGGCGGTATTCGGCCGTGGGCGTCGCCCCGAGTTTCGACAGCGTCGACGTCTTGAACTCGATCACCTCCGGCTGGTCGATCTCGTAGACCGTCGTGCCCGCCGGCCAGGACAGCCGGTAGGCGCGGCTGTCCAGTCCCGAGGCGACGATGACCACCTGCCGCACGCCCGCGGCGGTGGCTTGCGCGAAGTAGTCGTCGTAAAACCGGGCGCGGGCGGCGAACGTGTCGGTCATCCGTGGGAAGCCCGCCCCGTCGTCCTCGGCGTCGAAGTCGAGTTCACCGGCGGCGAGCCGGTTGAACACGTCGATCCCGACCGCGCGCACCAGCGGCTCGGCGAACGGGTCGCTGATGACCGGCTGCGGACGCCGGGTGGCGGCGGCGCGTGCCGCGGCGACCATCGTGGCGGTCGCTCCCACGCTGCTGGCCGCATCCCAGGTGTCGCCCTCGCTTCGTGCCATGCTTTCTCCTTCGTCTCGAGTCGAATCCACGGTATGCCCCGTCGGCAAATTCACGTCGCCTACGGTTCGGAGTATGCCTGCAGTGGAACTGGAAACCCTCGAAGACAACATCGCTTGTATCACCCTGAACCGGCCACAACGCCTGAACGCCATCGACGGGTCGCTGATCGACGGCATGGAGAATGCCGCCGCCGCCCTCGGCACGGGTGCCTTCCGGGTCGCGATCCTGACCGGGGCCGGGCGCGGATTCTGCGCCGGCGCCGACCTGAGCGGCACCGGCGAAGCCTGGACCGAGCCCGCAAGCCCGTCGACCCCGGCCTTCAAGGTCAACTACGATGCCCAGGTCCGGCTGGCCAACCTGTTCACCCGCATCTACGAGCTCGACATCCCGGTGATCGCCGCCGTGAATGGCGTCGCCGTCGGCGGCGGGCTGGCGTTCACGCTGGTCAGTGACATCCGGGTCGCCTCCGAGCACGTCCGGTTCGGTTCGGCCTTCATCAAAGCCGGCTTTTCGTCGATGGACATGGGCACCAGCTACCTGCTGCCCAAGATCGTCGGCGCCGGAGTGGCACGCGAACTGATGTTGACCGGTCGCATCATCGATGCCGAGGAGGCTCACCGCATCAAGCTGGTGCACGAGGTGGTGCCGGCCGACCAGTTGCTGCCCGCCGCGCTGCGCAAAGCCCGCGAGATCGCCGAGAACAACGCATACGGCGTGTGGCAGACCAAGATTGGTCTGAACGCGGCGCTGGACGCGCCCAGTCTGCGGCACGCCATCGAGATCGAGAATCGCACCCAGATCCTGAGCGGCTTCACAAACAACCCGGTCGAAGCCGCCAAGGCGCACATGGAAAAGCGTGCGCCGCAATGGGATCCGCTGTGACGCGCTGCACCCGATGGCCGCGGTCCGCAGCACCCAGCTTCGGCCATGCGGCGACCCGCGCTAAACCTTCGCGATCACGTTCTCGGCGAACACCTCCAGGTTGCGGATCTTGTCGTCCAGCGGCTCGGTGTCGGTGCCCATGATGTAGGGGATGCGGAAGCCGACGATGACGTCGGTGACGCCCTTGTCCTCGAGTCGCTTTACGCCGTCCACGGTGAAACCGTCAACCGAGATGACGTGGATCTCGAACGGTCCGGTCTTGCCCGCCTCTTCGCGGTACTGCTTGAGTTTCGCGATCAGTCGGTCGAGTTCCTCCGGATCGCCGCCGCCGTGCATCCAGCCGTCCAGTCGAGCGGCGCGCTTGAGTGCCGCGTCGGCGTGGCCGCCGATCAGGATCGGGATCGGCTTGGTGGGCGCGGGCGTCATTTTGGTCTTGGGGATGTCGTAGAACTCGCCGTGGAATTCGAAGTACTCACCACTGGTCAGGCCCTGGATGATCTCGATACATTCGTCCATCCGCTTGCCGCGCTTGGCGAACGGGACGCCCAGCAGCTCGTAGTCCTCGGGCCACGGGCTGGTGCCGACACCGAAACCGACCCGGTTGTCGGTCAACGCGGCCAGCGAGCCGATCTGCTTGGCCACCAGGGCCGGCGGCCGGATGGGCAGTTTCAGGACAAAGAAGTTGAAGTGCAGCTTCGTCGTGACCGCGCCCAATGCCGATGTCAGCACGAAGGTTTCGATGAACTGCTTGCCGTCCAGGAACTCCCGGTTGCCGTCGGGCGTGTACGGGTACTTCGAGTCGGATTCGAAGGGGTAGGCGATGCTGTCGGCAATCGTCATGGCGTGGTAGCCGGCGGCCTCGGCCGCCTTGGCCAGCGGGACGTAGAAACGGAAGTCCGTCATTGCCTCTGCGTAGGTGAACCGCACGTCATCTGCCTTCCTTGGGAGGACCGTTACCCGACACTAGAACGTGTTCTAGTTTGCCTCACGGCGGGGTCCCGCAGAGCGGGAGCGCGGTGGGGACTAGAGCTGGTTCTCGGGGCCGATGACCGCCCACACCGTCTTGCCCGACGAGGTGGGAGTGCTGCCCCACGCGCGGGACAGCGCGTCGACGATCGCCAGGCCGGAGACGTCGATGCCCTGCGCCGGCGACGGGAGCTGCTGGGCCGGGGCGGTGCTCTCGTCGGACACCGCGATGGTCGCGGTCGCGCCGTCGGTCTCGATCCGCATCGCCGGGATGCTTCCCGTGTGCTCCAGCACGTTCTCGACGAAGACGTTGACCACCACCAGTGCGACCGGAATGAAGGTGGGCCGCGACCACTCGGTGAGCCACTCGCGCACCAGTCGGCGCGACTCGCGCAGACTGGTCAGGTTTGCGGGCAGTTGCGCGTCGGCGCGCTGCAGGGTGCGACGGCTGAGCTTCTCGAGCGCCTTGCGCGCGCTTTTCTCGGTCGCATAGACCGGCATGAAGCGGGTGACTTCGGCACGGGTTAGGGCGTCGCGGGTGGCGCGCTGACCGCACACCAGCACGATCGGCGCGGTGGCCTGAATGCCGAGCTGAAAGTAGGCGCTGATGAAGGCGGACAACGCGGATTGCGCGGGCACCCGCAGCCCGGTGACGTCGATGATGACGGCGGACGGCTGATCGAGGGCGGCTCTACGGATGCTGTCGCGCAGCGCCGCGGAATTGCTGGCGTCGAGCACACCCCCGACGGTCAGGATCGCGACCGACTCATCGGTCCGGGTTTCGACGGCTAGTGAGCCCGGCGACTCAGCTAGCGCACTCACCGCAGGCGGTCCTTTCCGTTCTGGCATCTATCCTCGCTGCTCGCGGCGCTCGACCCGCTGGTAGGTGGCTACCTGTGTCCTCTGTGCCGTGGTGGGGCATCCCGCATCCTAACGTGGTCGAAACGCGGCGGTACGTCACGATTCCGCAAGGAATCGCACAGTGCGTTGTCACGCCATCGACCAGGGGCCGCCGAGGGCGCGCGGTACCCGCTCCGACATTGCGCCTGCGTGACCGCTGCCACCCCGACCATGCTGTTCTCATCTATCGTGTCGTGTGCGCCAGCACGCGACGATCTCCTCACACGTGTGGCCACTTCCAATATTGATTGAAATCAGCCTAGTGAGACTACCCCATTTAACGGGTGTCACGCCCTTTGCAGGATAAGCCGCGCAGTGCGTCGTTTGGCTCAGTGTTCGCTCATTGCGTAGGGCGGGGCCCCCACCCCGGCGATCGAGTGGGTACCCCACGGCGTTTGCTCGACGATGCGCGCGGGCGCCGTGCGCTCACCCACTGTCAGCGTGGCCGTGCGCGCCTGCTGGAGCACCTCACCCGGCAACGGATGGGCTGGTGAGCTAAAAGCCATTCCCTGCCAGTGGTAACGGCCGTCGATCGGGTCCAGGCGGCCACTGAGCCGGACGCGTACCGGGTGCACTGTGCCGGCGATCGTCAGCGTCGCCTCGCCATCGTAGGTTTGCCTACCCGCGGTGACGGCAGGCGAGAACTCGAAGGCCGAGTCCACCCGGAATGGCGGGGCCGGAGTGAGGTGAGCGCGCTCGTTGAACACCTGCTGACTGCTGCGCCGCACCTCGATGCGGGTGGCGCCGCTGGCATTCAGCAGCCCGACACAGCGGGCGACATAACGAGCCTGGGCGGCGCGGTCGGGTCCGGTGACCCAGAAGTAGTTCGGGAAGCCGTGCGCGGCGACTCCGAGGAACGGCTCGACGCCGTCGTCCCAGGCCTCCCCGATCGTCACTCCCGCGGTGCCGACCAGAGCCGCGCCGGCGATCTCATCCGGGACGGTGAATCCGGTCCCGTAGATGATGGCGTCGGCGCGGTGCTCGGCGCCGTCGGCGGTGCGCACGCCCGAGGCGGTGATCGCGGTGATCGCCGATCGCACCCGTGCGGGTGCCTGGTCGGGCTGGTTTCGCCGGGTGTGGCGGGCCAGCCAGCGCTTGACGCGCGTTGTCGGCAAGTGCAGTTCGGTGATGAGCCGGCGCGGTGCATGCGCGAAGACGGTGACGGAGGCAGCCGAAGCGGTCAACTGCTCGAGGTAGTGGCCCGCGGTCGAGTCCGTGCCGATGACCGCGACGTGCTTGCCGGCCGGATCGAAACCGGGGTCCCAATGGGCCGCGGGGAACGACGCTCCCCGGAATTCGCCGCGCCCGGCGAACTCGGGTATCCACGGCACCAGCAGGGCTCCGGATGCGTCGATGACCACGCGGGCCCGGACGGTCTCGGTGCCGGTCTGCACCTCCCAGCGGAGGGTGTCGTCGTCGAATACCGCGTGCGACGCGCCGTCGACCGCTAGGACGTCGGTGATTTCCGCCGCCCGCAACTCGGCCAACGCGGACTGGGCCGCGCTGCCCGCGCCGATGACGACGACGTCGCGCGGGCAGATCGATGTCTGCGTCACAGAAACTTGGAGCGCTTCCAACCGCGGCGGGCGATCGGGCCGAGCAAACCCACCTCGCTCAAAAACGCTGCGAGCGGGGCGAATCCGGCCTTTTGCATCTCGTAGCGATGGGGGCTGTTGCGTGCAGTCGCCCGCGCCCGCTTCGGATCCAGACCCGTTCGCGCGTACGGAATCGGATTGCTGAACAGATAGCGGAAGAAGTAGCCGCCCAGCCCGTTGATGTTGGCCATGAACCAACGGTTGACGCGGGGCATTTCGGCGACCCGTTTGCGCGCCCCGTCGCGCGCGAACTGGATGTGGCGTGCCTCTTCGGTGACGTGAATCCGCATGAGCCGCTGGATGATTGGCTGCAACTCCGCATCGTCCATCATCTGCCGCTGCAGCGAGTCGAAGATCTCCTCGCCGATCAGGGCCGCCACCCACAGCATCGAGCCGCGCTGGAACGCCAGGGGAAGCGCATTGATGATGTAGCGGTGCAGCCGGCGTGGCTGGACGGGCTTGGCGCCGATGCGCTCGATGGCCTTGCCGAACATCACCATGTGCCGGGTTTCGTCGCCCAGCTCCGTCAGCTTGTAATGCGTCGACGAGCTGGTGGGATCCTCGTGCAGGATGGTCCGCAGCAGCGACTGGTTGAGCATGTTCTCGAACCAGATGCCGGCCGACAAGGTGTTGACCAGTTCCTGTCGCGAGAGCTCGATTTGTTGCTCGCGGGTCATCTCGTCCCACATCGCGGTGCCGTACAGCGAGACCAGCCGCGGCGGCAGATAGAACTTATCCGGGTCCAGTGGGGCGTCCCAGTCGATGTCCACGATGGGCTCGTAGGACTTCTTCACCGAGCCCTTGAGCAGCCGGTCGGAGAATTCCTCCCGGCTCGGCCCGCCCGGCTTCACCGCAGTAGTCATTGCTGGCTTCCCTTCGGTGGGGTGCTTCAGACGGTACCCATGGTACTGGGTACTTATGGTCCCGACTAGAGGTTCGGGGCGACGATTCGGCAATCTGATGGGCAACAGGGAGCAGGAGGCAGCGGTGAGTCGGCACATTCACGTCATCGGGATCGGCGCGGGCGACCCCGATTACGTGACGGTCCAGGCCATCGAGGCACTCAACGCCACCCAGGTGTTCTTCGCGATGGACAAAGGAGAACAGAAGAGCGACCTGGTGGAATTGCGGCGGCAAATCTGCGCGCGGTTCATCCGCGAGCCCGGCTACCGGTTCGTCGAACTTCCCGACCCGAAACGGTCGCCCGCTGGTGACTACCGCGATGCGGTCGCCGACTGGCATGCCGCGCGCACCCGGATCTGGGCCACCGCGATCGCTGCCGATCTGGGTCCCGACGGCGTGGGGGCCTTTCTGGCCTGGGGCGATCCGTCGCTGTACGACAGCACGCTGCGGATCCTCGACGCGGTTGCGGCCGAGGTCGACTTCACCTTCGACGTCATCCCGGGCATCACCGCGATCCAGGCGTTGACGGCGCGACACCGCATCCCGCTCAACGACGTCGGCGAACCCGTGCTGATCACCACCGGCCGGCAGCTGCGCTCCCACGGCTTGTCCGGTTCGGCGGTGGTGATGCTCGACGCCGACTGCTCGTTCGCGGCCTGCCCCCCGGACACCCGGATCTGGTGGGGCGCCTACCTGGGGACTGCGGACGAGTTGCTGGTGGCCGGCACCGTCGGCGGGGTGGGTGAGCGCATCGCCGCGCTGCGGTCGCAGGCCCGCGCCCGGCACGGCTGGATCATGGATACCTATTTATTGCGGGCTGTCTGAGCTCATCGGCAGACTGGACGAGTGCCCGAACTACCCGAGATCGAAGCACTGGTCGATCATCTGCGACGCCGCGCCCTCGGTTTGCCGATCGGCCGCGTCGACGTCGCCGCCCTGTCGGTGCTCAAAACGTTCGACCCGCCGATCAGCGCGCTGAGCGGCCTGACCGTTTCGGGTGCCAACCGGTGGGGCAAGTATCTGGGACTGCAGGCCGGGCAGTGGCTGCTGATTGCCCACCTGTCGCGCGCCGGCTGGTTGCGCTGGTCGGACAAGCTGGCCGCGGCCCCGCTGCGGCCGGGTAAGGGGCCCATCGCGCTGCGCGTGCACCTGGGGACTCCGGGCAGCGCGCCGGGCTTTGACCTGACCGAGGCCGGGACGCAGAAGCGGCTGGCGGTGTGGCTGGTCGACGACCCGGACAAGGTGCCGGGCATCGCCGCGCTCGGCCCGGATGCGCTCGATGTGACCGTCGACGACCTCGCCGCGGTGCTGGCGGGCAACAGCGGCCGGATCAAGAACGTCATCACCGACCAGAAGGTGATCGCGGGCATCGGCAACGCCTACAGCGACGAGATCCTGCACGTCGCCCGGCTTTCGCCGTTCGCGACGGCCGGGAAGCTGACCAGCGACCAGCTCACCACGCTGCACGAGGCGATGATGTCCGTGCTGACCGATGCGGTGAACCGGTCGGTCGGCCAGGGCGCCGCGACGCTGAAAGGCGAGAAGCGCTCCGGGCTGCGGGTGCACGCCCGCACGGGGTTGCCGTGCCCGGTGTGCGGGGACACCGTCCGGGAAGTCTCGTTCGCGGACAAGTCATTTCAGTACTGCCCGACCTGTCAGACGGGCGGCAAGACACTCGCCGACCGGCGCATGTCCCGGCTGCTCAAATAGTCGGTCGAACGTCGAGTCGGTGCGTTAGCTCCCCCGTCTACTCCGCGTGGGGCAGATGTCCCGGCCGACCGGACGAGACTTGAGACCTGTCGATATGCTGCCCGGATGACTCGCCAGCAGATCCTCATCACCGGCGCAAGCTCAGGCCTGGGGGCCGGGATGGCGCGGGAGTTCGCCGCCAAGGGACGCGACCTGGCGCTGTGTGCCCGGCGGACCGACCGGCTCGACGAGTTGAAAGCCGAACTGGCGCAACGGTATCCGGATGTAAAGGTCGCGGTCGCCGCGCTGGACGTGAACGACCACGAGCAGGTGCAAAAGGTGTTCGCCGAGCTTGGCGACGCACTCGGCGGCATCGACCGCGTCATCGTCAACGCCGGCATCGGCAAGGGCGCCAAGCTGGGCTCCGGCAAGCTGTGGGCCAACAAGGCGACCATCGAGACCAACCTGGTGTCTGCGCTGGTGCAGATCGAGACCGCGTTGGAGATGTTCCACAAGAGCGGAGCCGGGCACCTGGTGCTGATCTCGTCGGTGCTCGGCAACACCGGGGTCCCCGGCGTCAAGGCCGCCTACTGCGCGAGCAAGGCGGGGTTGACGTCGCTCGGCGAGTCGTTGCGCGCCGAGTACGTCAAGGGCCCGATCAAGATCACGGTGATCGAGCCGGGCTACATCGAGTCTGAGATGACTGCGAAGTCGGCGAGCACAATGCTGATGGTGGACAACGAAACTGGCGTCAAGGCGCTGGTCGGTGCCATCGAGCGTGAGCCTGGCCGGGCCGTGGTGCCGCGGTGGCCGTGGGCTCCGCTGGTGCAGCTGATGCGGGTGCTGCCGCCGTCGCTGACCAAACCCTTCGCCTGACGCGCGCCGTGGGTGAACCGGGCGACGGCTCCGCGGCGTCAGGTACACAGTCGCCGTCCGAGAAACCGGTCACGAGTCGACTCGGCGCCGCCCGTTAGGCATCCTGGCTGTTTACCTCGTCCTCAGGTGTCGAGAAGATTCGTAGCGGAACTTCGTCGCTGTCGCGCGTTGTCCCTGCGATCAAGTGGCGGGTCGCGGTGACGGCGGGGGCAGGAAGTCGCGGCGGTAGGTGTCCCAGTCGGTCAGCGAGCAATAGATAGTCGAAGATGTGTCGAGCCAGAAACGATATGTCGGAGTTATTGAGTTGGTTTGCCTTGATCAGCGGGTGGACAAACTCGAATGCCCGAAAATAGCCTTCGCTTTCGATGTCGTTTACCAGGCTGACCACATCTGGCGCGACGAACTCCGAAAGTTCGAGAATCTCTCGATTAACACGGCGAGCGCGGTCCATATGGTAATGGATCACATCCAGCACCGGGGGCCCCGTACAGCAGGGGTGTCCCGTGAAATGAGCTTTTTAGTAGGCGTTTCCGGACTTATCTTGCGACAGGTCTCCTGGACGTTGGCCAACGTATTTACTCGATGGCTGTCGAAGCCGGCCGCTTGGTGGTAGCCCGCAGCACTCTGCTACCCGGGGGCAATCCAAGGCCGCGAGCCTGACGTCTCGGTGGCAAATCGCGGAGCTGCGCAGGCCGGGCGACCTTTCCGGTCCGAACACCAGCCTGCTCGCGGACCTCAGTGCGGGACTGGCGTGTAATGCCTTGCATCCGTGGTGAATTCGGGTTTGCCATAAGTTGCCAGGCGGACCTTGAGCAGCCTGATGACGTAGGCGTCGGTAATGTCTTGCAGCACGGGGATGCGGCTGGCGCGGCTCACGACGTCGAACCGTCCGAGGATGAGCGGTGCGGTCAGGGCGATGCGCACCAGATCCGTCGGCCCGAGTGAGACGCCCATGGCCTCGGCGACGTCGCCGTTGCCGCCGCAGAAGGTGCGCACGAAGGTGAACTTGCTGAAGCTCTTCTCGACCGCGTCGGCGCAGCGCTCGAACAGCGAGGTGCCGGGGCGCAGATAGGCCGCCATCGTGCCGCGCACTAGCTCCTGGCAGATGCTGTCGAAGCCGTGGCGCAGCAACGCCGACCGCGCGTGCATGACGTGAATGATGTCGGCGGGTTCGGCGGGCAACAGTTCCTCGGGCAGGCCCAGCAGAAAGCAGCGGTAGCGGGCGAATTCGACGACTGCGCGCTCTTCGGCGGTGAACTGCGTCCGGCCCTCCTGACGAGCCTTGCGGGCCAACAGGTACTGACCGATCATCCCGGCAGGCATCTGGTCGACCTGCGGCACCGGCATGCCGTAGATGGCTGTGTCCCATTTACCGGATTTCTTCAGGGCGTTGTAGCGGACCATCGAGTGCATCAGCCGGACCATCGCGGCGGCCTCGAACCCGGGGCCGTAGCGGTCCAGCGCGCCCGGCAGCGTGGTGACGGCGAAGAAGCTGGCCGTCTCGTTGACCCGCCGGGCGGCCCGCTTGCCCGAGAGTGCGCCGGTCAGGGCCATCGGCAGCGCGGCGTAGCTGTTGGTGAACGTGGCGATGAACGCCCCACGGGTGATGAAGGGGGCCAGCAGCGCCGCGGGAATGCGCTCCTGTCGAGCGCCCTCGCGCACCAGGTCGAAGTCGATCCATTCCGGGGTGTCCTCCATGGCGGCGATGAAGGAGGCGAGTTCGGGAGGCGCGTCGGGCACCGCGTCGATGCCCTTGCGACAAGCCGTCTTGAGCATGTCGATCAGCTGGGTGAGGCTGTGCGTATTCATCAGGGCCGCATAGGGATCCGCGACAACGTCGCCGAGCAGGGTGGCCGTGCTGATCAATTCCATCACCCGGTCGTCCGCCAGGATCGGGGCGCGGTCGCCGGCCCAGGGAGGCAGGGCGGTCTCGACGTTGGGCTCGGTGGCCAGGCGATCCGGTCGCTGGTCGAAGTCGAAGTCCCCGTAGAGGTCGGGCTGCAAATCGCGCTGGCTTCGGACGCGCTGCGCGAGTTCGGGGTAGTACGCGACCATCACAACCTCCGGCTAACTGACGCTTCGTGAGTAATACTCACAAGCTGTTAGTTATGCTGTCAAGCGTGACCACGGTGGACAGCCACAGGCGGCGCATGACCGCCGAGGGGCGGCGTGAGCAGATCCTGGACGTCACGCACGCGATCGTCGACGCCGAGGGTTTCCACGCGGCCACCCCGAACCGCATCGCGCGGCAGGCGGGCATCAACCGCTCCCTGATCTATCAGCTGTTCGGCGACCCGGCGGGCCTGTTCGTCGCGCTGATCGACCGGGAGGCGGCGCGGGCCGGCGCGCAGTTCGCCGACGCGATCTCCGGCTTGGATGCCCGATCCAACGAAGCCGCCGACCAGACCCTCGCGGTCGCGTTCGACGGCGTGTTGGCCGCCGTCGACGCCCATCCGGCGACCTGGCGGCTGTTCCTGTTCCCGCCCCAGGGCGCCCCGCCGGAGTTGTATGCCCGGCTCGCCCAATCCCAGGCTGTCGTGCTGGCCTTCTTCGTCCGTGAACTGCTGCGTCACGATCCCGAGCTGCACGAGCCGGAATACACGGCCCGGGTCCTGCACGCCGCCGGCCGCGAGCTACTGCAGCTGCATCTCAGCAATCCGCAGACCGCGACGCAGGAACGCCTGCGCGCCTTCGTCCGCGGGCTCGGGTCCGGATTGGCGCTGCGCAGCTAACTCAACTCACCCGTCCGCGCCCGGTGCGATAGCGACGCACCAGCGCATCGGTCGAGCTGTCGGACTGCGCCGGCGGGGACTCGTCGCCGGTGATCACCGGGAGCAGCGCCTTGGCCTGCGTCTTGCCCAGCTCCACGCCCCACTGGTCGAACGAGTCGATGCCCCAGATGACGCCCTCGGTGAAGACCTGATGTTCGTAGAGCGCGATCAGCTGGCCGACCACCGACGGGGTGAGCCGGTTGGCCAGGATCGACGTCGAGGGGCGGTTGCCGGGCATCACCTTGTGCGGCACCACGTCCGCCGGGGTGCCCTCGGCGGCGATTTCTTCCGCCGTCTTCCCGAAGGCCAGCACCTGGGTCTGGGCGAAGAAGTTGCTCATCAGCAAGTCGTGCATGCTGCCGGTGCCGTCGGCGGTCGGCAGGTCGTCGGTGGGCTGGCTGAAGCCGATGAAGTCGGCCGGTATCAGCCGAGTGCCCTGATGGATCAACTGGTAGAAGGCGTGTTGACCGTTGGTTCCCGGTTCGCCCCAATAGATTTCACCGGTGTCGGTGGTGACGGGTGTGCCGTCGGCGTGCGTCGACTTGCCGTTGGATTCCATGGTCAGCTGCTGCAGGTACGCCGCGAAGCGGGCCAGGTCGTTGGAATACGGGAGTACGACCCGGGATTGGGCGTTCAGGAAGTTGGAGTACCACAGCCCGATCAAGCCGAGCAGGGCCGGCGCATTGGCCTCCAGCGGGGCGGTCTTGAAGTGTTCGTCGACGAGGTGGAACCCGGACAGGAAGTCTGCGAAGGCCTCCCGGCCGATGACCGCCATCACCGACAGGCCGATCGCCGAGTCGACCGAGTAGCGGCCGCCGACCCAGTCCCAGAAGCCGAACATGTTGTCGGTGTTGATGCCGAACTCGTCGACCAGGCGCTTGTTGGTCGAGACCGCGACGAAGTGCTTGGACACTGCGGCGTCGCCGAGCGCCTCGGTCAGCCAGCGGCGGGCCGCGGTCGCGTTCGTCAGCGTCTCCAGGGTGGAGAACGTCTTCGAGGCGACGATGAAAAGTGTTGAAGCAGGGTCTAAGCCGGCCAGCTTGGCGACCAGGTCGGCGGGGTCGACGTTGGAGACGAAGCGCGCCGAGATGCCCGCATCGGCGTAGTGGCGCAGCGCCTGGTAGACCATCGCCGGTCCCAGGTCCGAACCGCCGATGCCGATGTTGACGACGGTCTTGATGCGTTCGCCGGTGGCACCGGTCCATTCGCCGTTGCGGAGCCGGTCGGTGAAGTCGCCCATCGCGTCCAGCACCTGGTGCACATCGGCCACGACGTTTTGGCCGTCGACGGTCAACTCGGCGTCGCGGGGCAGGCGCAGCGCGGTGTGCAGCACGGCGCGGTCCTCGGAGGTGTTGATGTGCGCGCCGGAGAACATCTGGTCGCGGCGCTCTTCGAGGTGGGCCGCCCGCGCCAGCTCGATCAGCAGGCGCAGCGTCTCGCGCGTGACGCGGTGCTTGCTGTAGTCGATGTAGAGATCGCCGACCTCGAGGGTCAGTTCGCGCCCGCGATCCGGGTCGTCGTCGAAGAACTGGCGAAGGTGGACGGCACCGATCTGCTCGTGATGCTTGCGCAGGGCGTCCCACGCCGGGGTCGCGGTGATGTCGGGGATGGTGTGCACTGCGGTCATTGGCGCGGCTCCTCCTCATCGCTTGGTCCTCCTCGCCGCTGCGCGGCCGGGGGTGCCCCACTGCATCGTCGCCGACGCGGGTCATGGTTCGACCCTAGTGCGGTTCCGCGGGAACCAGCCAGCGCTGGCGCGCGGGGTGAAACGCACCCAACAGCACGCTATTCGCCGGCGAAAACCTTCTGATGGCGCGGAGATTTAATGGCCGAGCCGGCCCCTGCCCAATCGCAACAACAGCATGGCCAGGTCCTTGCCCTCGGGGCCGAGCTCGCTGTAGCGCTCGATGACCTGCATCTCCCGGCTGTGCACCAACCGGGTGCCGCCGGTGGCCATTCGGGCTTTGCCGATCGCCTGGGACACTTCCGCACGCCGTTTCACCGCGGCAAGGATCTCGGCGTCCAGCCGATCGATTTCTTTGCGCAGGTTGTCGATGTTCGCTGGTTGTTCGGTATCGATCATTTCGATGTTCATTTCCGCTGACTCCGCGTTCTCATCATGTGGGGGTTCTGGTCTCATCCGTTATCGAGCCTCACAAAAAGAGACGAGCCCCGAATCCGGAAGCGGACCACGGGGCTCTGCGCGAGCAGTCAGACCACGGGCACCGCTAGGGGATACCCATAGGAAAATCGGATTATCCATTCCCCGGACCACTCGTGGTCCGGGGACTGCCGACCGGGCTGCAGGCTGAGCACCGATCGAGTGTGCCATTAATGGCCGTGTTGGCGCAAAAACGGTATGCGGGCGTGCTGACCTCACCTTTCAATAGTCCCCGGTGGGTGCGTGGTTTGAAAAGGCGGCGCCGAACCGCGCGGCGCGGCCTGGGCGCCCCACGTCGGTGGTCGGCGGTAAATTTGGACGGACATGACTGTGCACGCAACCGATGCCAAGCCCGCGTCCGAGGCCGAGCAGCTGCTCGACGGACTGAACCCGCAGCAGCGCCAGGCGGTGGTGCACGAAGGACCGCCGCTGCTGATCGTGGCCGGGGCCGGCTCGGGCAAGACCGCGGTCTTGACCCGGCGCATCGCCTATCTGATTGCCGCGCGCGGCGTGGGGGTGGGCCAGATTCTGGCCATCACCTTCACCAACAAGGCCGCCGCCGAAATGCGCGAACGGGTGGTGCGGCTGGTCGGCAATCGCGCCCGCGCGATGTGGGTGTCGACGTTTCACTCCACCTGTGTGCGCATTCTGCGCAACCAGGCTTCGCTGATCAAAGGCCTCAATTCCAATTTCTCGATCTATGACGCCGACGATTCGCGCCGCCTGCTGCAGATGATCGGCCGCGACATGGGACTGGATATCAAGCGCTACTCGCCGCGCCTGCTGGCCAACGCCATCTCCAACCTGAAAAACGAATTGGTCGACCCCGATCAGGCCCTGGCCAATCTGTCCGACGAATCCGACGATCTGGCCCACACGGTGGCAAGCGTGTACGCCGAATACCAGCGGCGGTTGCGGGCGGCCAACGCGCTGGACTTCGACGACCTCATCGGCGAAACCGTGGCGGTGTTGCAGGGCTTCCCGCAGATCGCCCAGTACTACCGGCGGCGGTTCCGGCACGTCTTGGTCGACGAGTATCAGGACACCAACCACGCCCAGTACGTGCTGGTTCGCGAACTGGTCGGAGGCGACGCCAAGCTGGGACCGCCGAATCAGCCCGGTTCCGCCGAGAATTCTGGCCCGTCGGCCGATGCCGTGCCGCCGGCCGAACTGTGTGTGGTCGGCGATGCCGACCAGTCGATCTACGCCTTCCGCGGCGCCACCATCCGCAATATCGAGGACTTCGAACGCGACTACCCGGACGCGACAACGATTCTGCTGGAACAGAATTACCGGTCTACGCAGAACATTCTGTCGGCGGCCAACTCGGTGATCGCCCGCAACTCCGGCCGCCGCGAGAAGCGCCTGTGGACCGACGCCGGCGAGGGCGAGTTGATCGTTGGCTACGTCGCCGACAACGAGCACGACGAGGCCAGGTTCGTCGCCCAGGAGATCGACGCGCTCGCCGAGCAAGGCGAGATCACCTACAACGACGTGGCCGTGTTCTACCGCACCAACAACTCGTCGCGGTCGTTGGAGGAGGTCTTCATCCGCGCCGGCATACCGTACAAAGTCGTTGGGGGGGTTCGCTTTTACGAGCGCAAGGAGATCCGCGACATCGTCGCCTACCTGCGCGTGCTGGACAACCCCGGTGACGCGGTCAGCATGCGGCGCATCCTCAACACGCCGCGCCGGGGTATCGGCGATCGGGCCGAGGCCTGCGTCGCGGTGTACGCCGAGAACACCGGCGCCAGCTTTGCCGACGCGCTCGTCGCCGCTGCCGAAGGCAAGGTGCCGATGCTGAATACCCGCGCGGAGAAAGCGATTTCGGGATTCGTCGCGCTGCTCGACGAGCTGCGCGGCCGCCTCGACGACGACCTCGACGATCTGGTCGAGTCGGTGCTCGAGCGCACCGGCTACCGTGCGGAACTAGAGGCCTCCACCGATCCGCAGGAACTGGCCCGACTGGACAACCTCAACGAACTCGTCAGCTTCGCACACGAATTCAGCATCGATCAGGCCAACGCTGCCGCGTTGGGCGAGGCGTCGGAAGACGGTCTCGACGAGGATGTGCCGGATACCGGTGTGCTGGCGGCCTTTCTGGAGCGCGTGTCGCTGGTGGCCGACACCGACGAGATTCCCGACAACACCGCCGGTGTGGTCACGCTGATGACCTTGCACACCGCCAAGGGGCTGGAGTTCCCGGTGGTGTTCGTCACCGGCTGGGAGGACGGGATGTTCCCGCACATGCGGGCCCTCGACGATCCCACCGAGCTGTCCGAGGAGCGGCGGCTGGCCTATGTCGGCATCACCCGGGCCCGCCAGCGGCTCTACCTGACCAGGGCGATCGTGCGGTCATCCTGGGGGCAACCGATGCTCAACCCGGAATCGCGCTTCCTGCAAGAGATTCCGCAGGAACTTATCGACTGGCGGCGCACCGCGCCCGCGCCGTCGTTCAGTGCGCCGGTCAGCGGCGCCGGGCGGTTCGGCACGCCGCGCGTCGCGCCGACCCGCTCCGGGGTGGGCAAACGGCCGCTGGTGGTTTTGCAACCCGGCGATCGGGTGACGCACGACAAGTACGGGCTGGGCCGGGTCGAGGAAGTCTCCGGTGTCGGCGAATCGGCGATGTCGTTGATCGACTTCGGCAGTTCGGGGCGGGTCAAGCTGATGCACAACCACGCTCCGCTGAGCAAGCTCTAGCGGCCGCCGCCGCCGATCAGGGTTTTGATCTGCGGGAAGAATGCCAGCACCACGCTGGCGACCGGCAGCACCCACAGCGTGTACACGATCCACGCGACATGCGCGCCCGCGATGAACACGCCACCGTAGGTGAGCACCGCGACGACCGCGCCGGCCGCGATGAGGTAGCGCCCCAACGGGCGCCGCTGCAGAAGCATGATGACCCCCGAGATGGTGGTTGACGCGAACACCAGGGCGAGAAACGCGACCGCGATGCAGAACAGGCGATCGGTTCGCCACCAGCCGGCGATCAGGTCGGTGGCGACCACCGACGTGGCCCAACCGCTGATGATGCTGACCGCGCAGGCGGCGACCGCCGTCGTCGACGGGGGTTCGTCGGTGGGCGCGGGAATGCTGATCGAAGGTGCCGCGCGCGTGGCCTCCCCGGGCGGCGTCTGGCGCGGAATCTGCGTGGTCGGCGACGTCGGGATGGTGGGGATCGGTCCGGTCGGCGCACGGCGAATGATTCGTGTCCGTGATTCGGAGGGCGGCTCAGCAGCAGGTCGGGGGTCGTTCGGCGCGGTCACCTCAACCAGCGTAATTGCCGACGTTAATTCCTCGTTTGGCCAGCCACGGCACGGGGTCGATGCGTTCGGTGCCGCCCTGCAGCACCTCGAAGTGCAAGTGCGGGCCGGTGGAGTTGCCGCGGTTGCCCATGGTCGCGATCTGGTCGCCTGCCATCACCCGCTGACCGACGCTGACCAGGGCCGTGTTGATGTGGCCGTACAGCGTGACCGTGCCGTCGGCGTGCCGCAGCTTGACCCACATTCCGTAGCCGGCCATCGGTCCGGCGTCGATGACCACGCCGTCGGACACGGCGAGGATCGGCGTGCCGATCGAATTGGCGAGGTCGATGCCGGCGTGCAGCACGCCCCAGCGGTAGCCGAAGTTCGAGGTGAAGATCCCGCGCGTGGGCATGACGTACAGCGGCTGCTGCAGCCGCGCCTCGCGCTGGGCGCGGTCGTTGGCGAACGCCAGGCCCCTGGCGAGTTCCTCGTTGTGCACGGCGACGTTGGCCGCGGGCTGCACCGCAATCACCTGGGCACCGCGGGTGGTGTCGCCGCCCGCGGAGCCGGTGAGCGACGACGCGTTCGCCGTCAGCACCGTCGCGGTCGTCTGCGTCGTCTCGGCCTGGCTGGTCGCGGTGTGCGCGGCCGCGGCGGCCGCACCGGCGGCCATCGCCGAGATCAGGACGCGCCCGCGGGCGGCACTGGTCGGTTGCTTGCGGTGCTGTCCGCCGCGGCGCGGCACACCGACGACGTCGGCGACGTGGCGGTCACCGGACAGCGGGTCGGTGTCGAGCTCGACGATCGCCCGGGCCAGCACGTCGTGATGGGCGGCGGGGGCAGCGAGCCGCAACGGGGCCAGGTTGTCGATCTCGTCCAGGTCGTCGAGTTCCGGAGCCAGCAGTACCTGCGCGGCGTTGTCGAAATTGGAGTCGTTGCTGAAGTCGAGGTCGTCGTGGTCGATACCGTCGTCGGCGAAGTCCAGATCATCGAGGTCGAACCCGTCGAGCGGCAGAATCTCGGTGATGTCGTTGGGGTGCACTGTGACCCGCCGCTCGCGCTGCGCGCGATGTGTCCCGGCTAGGACAGGTGAACGACCAAGACGGTGCTGCGACAAGCTGATTTGTCCTCGTATCGTGACCATAACGTTATCTGGACCCTTGGACGTTAACGGGAAACGCTTCGGGCTGGCAACCTCGGGACGCGATTCAAACACTTTTGTGAACTGGATCACGCCCGCCACCCCGCGGCGTCGTCGTGAAGTGTGCCACAACAACCGGATGCGACGGTGGCGCCGAAACCTTGTGTGGATAAAGTCCAACCGTGCGTGTTGCCGGATCCGGTGCCGCCCGCCGATAGGCCTACTTGCAAGCCGACGAAGACAGTGAGTTCATGGACCTTTTCGAGTATCAAGCCAAAGAATTGTTCGTCAAGCACAACGTGCCCACCACCCCCGGCCGGGTGACGGACACGCCCGAGGGCGCCAAGGAGATCGCGACCGAGGTCGGCGCGCCGGTGATGGTCAAGGCGCAGGTCAAGGTCGGCGGCCGCGGCAAGGCCGGCGGCGTGAAATACGCCGCCACCCCCGACGACGCGTACGAGCACGCCAAGAACATCCTCGGCCTGGACATCAAGGGTCACATCGTCAAGAAGCTGTTGGTCGCCGAGGCCAGCGACATCGCCGAGGAGTACTACATCTCCTTCCTGCTCGATCGCGCCAACCGCACCTACCTGGCGATGTGCTCGGTCGAGGGCGGCATGGAGATCGAAGAGGTCGCCGCCACCAAGCCCGAGCGGCTGGCCAAAGTTCCGGTGAACGCTGTCAAGGGCGTCGACCTGGCGACGGCGCGTTCCATCGCCGAGCAGGGCCACCTGCCTGCCGAGGTGCTCGACGCCGCGGCGAACACCATTCAGAAGCTGTGGGAGCTATTCGTCGCCGAGGACGCCACCCTGGTGGAGGTGAACCCGTTGGTGCGCACTCCCTCCCGCGGTGAGGACGACCCAGGTCAGATCCTGGCGCTGGACGGCAAGGTCACCCTCGACGCCAACGCCGACTTCCGGCAGCCCGGCCACGCCGAGTTCGAGGACCGCGACGCCACCGACCCGCTAGAGCTCAAGGCCAAGGAGCACGACCTCAACTACGTCAAACTGGACGGCTCGGTCGGCATCATCGGCAACGGCGCGGGCCTGGTGATGTCCACGCTCGACGTAGTCGCCTACGCGGGCGAGAAGCACGGCGGGGTCAAGCCGGCCAACTTCCTCGACATCGGCGGCGGTGCGTCGGCCGAGGTGATGGCCGCGGGCCTGGACGTCATCCTGAACGACACGCAGGTCAAGAGCGTGTTCGTCAACGTGTTCGGCGGCATCACCTCCTGCGACGCCGTCGCCAACGGAATCGTGACCGCGCTGAACATGCTCGGCGACGGGGCCAACAAGCCGCTTGTGGTGCGCCTGGACGGCAACAACGTCGACGAGGGTCGCGCCATCCTCGCCAAAGCCAACCACCCGCTGGTGATCCAGGCCGAGACCATGGACGCCGGCGCCGACAAAGCCGCCGAGCTGGCGAACAAGTAAGGGAGCCAATCAATGTCGATTTTCCTGAACCAGGACTCCAAGGTCATCGTCCAGGGCATCACCGGCGGTGAGGGCACCAAGCACACCGCGCTGATGCTCAAGGCCGGCACTCCGGTGGTCGGCGGGGTGAACGCCCGCAAGGCGGGAACCACTGTGTCGCATGTGGATGCGCAAGGCAAGGACGTCGAACTTCCCGTCTTCGGCACCGTTGCCGAGGCGATCAAGGAGACCGACGCCAACGTGTCGGTCGTCTTCGTGCCGCCGAAATTCGCCAAGGACGCGATCATCGAGGCCATCGACGCCGAGATCCCGCTGCTGGTGGTCATCACCGAGGGAATTCCGGTGCAGGACAGCGCATATGCGTGGGCTTACAACGTCGACAAAGGGCAGAAGACGCGGATCATCGGGCCGAACTGCCCCGGCATCATCACCCCGGGTGTCGCGCTGGCCGGCATCACGCCCGCGAACATCAGCGGCTCCGGTCCCGTCGGGCTGGTGTCCAAGTCGGGCACCCTGACCTACCAGATGATGTACGAGCTGCGCGATTTCGGCTTCTCGACATCGATCGGCATCGGCGGTGACCCGGTGATCGGCACCACCCACATCGACGCCATCGAGGCCTTCGAGAAGGACCCCGAGACCAAGATCATCGTGATGATCGGTGAGATCGGCGGCGACGCCGAGGAGCGTGCGGCCGACTACATCAAGGCCAATGTCTCCAAGCCGGTCGTCGGCTATGTCGCGGGATTCACTGCGCCGGAAGGCAAGACGATGGGCCACGCCGGTGCCATCGTATCCGGCTCGTCGGGCACCGCGGCGGCCAAGAAAGAAGCGCTGGAGGCCGCGGGCGTCAAGGTCGGCAAGACCCCGTCGGAGACGGCGGCGCTCGCGCGGGAGATCCTGCAGAGCCTCTAGCTCTCTGCCGAGACCGCGGTCAGATCGCGATTCACCAAGAGTTCGCGAGCTGGCCGCGGTTTCGTTTCGATCCCAGCCATCGGTTAGCCTGACGAACTAACAGTTGCCAGGAGGTTTGTCATGCCGGTGCATCCGCGCACCCCGGTGCTCGTCGGCGTCGGCCAGTTCACCGAGCGCTTCGACGACCCCGACTACCGGGGCATGTCGGCGGTCGACCTCGCGACGGAGGCCGCGCGAGCGGCTCTGGCCGACATCGGCGCCCACGGTGTTGCCGGGGCCGTCGACACCGTCTTCGGGCTGCGTCAATTCGAGATCTCCGGCCCGATGCCGGCGGCGCTCGGCAAGTCGAACAACTATCCGCGGTCGGTGCTGAACCGGCTAGGCGGCGACCCGGCCCGCGTGGTCCTGGAGCCCGTCGGCGGGCAGGGGCCGCAGAAACTGGTCACCGAGGCGGGCAACACGATCGTGGCGGGCGACGCCGACGTTGTGCTGATCATGGGTTCGGAGCCGGGGTCGACGGCTCGCTACTTCGCCAACCGTGATGACAAGCCCGACTTCACCGAACACGTCGAGGGGCAACTGGAGGATCGCGGCCACCAGATCTTCAGCTACATCGACGAATACACGATTCAGCACGGTTTGACCGGGGCGCCCGTGCAGTACGGGCTTTTGGAGAACGCGCGGCGCGCCCGCCTTGGGCGCAGCGTGGCCGACTATCGGCGAGAGATGGCCGAACTGTTCGCCCCCATGTCGAAAGTGGCTGCCAAAAACCCGTTTTCGTCGTCACCGGTCGAACGGTCGGTCGACGAGATCATCACCGTCACCGACGACAACCGGATGATCTGTGACCCGTATCCGCGCCTGCTCGTCGCCCGCGATCAGGTCAACCAGGGCGCGGCGGCGGTGCTGATGTCAGTCGAGGCGGCGACCAAATTCGGTGTGCCCGAGGATAAGTGGGTGTTCCTACATGGCCACTCGGACATGGTGGAGCAGGCGATGCTCGATCGCGGCGACCTCGGCGCCAGCCCGGCGGCGGTCCATGCGGCCCGAGAAGCGTTGCGAGTGGCCGGAATCGGTGTCGACGACATCGCAACCTTCGACCTGTACAGCTGCTTTCCGTTCCCGGTGTTCGTTATCTGCGAGGCCCTGGGCATCGAGGGCGACGACCCGCGCGGCCTGACCCTGACCGGCGGACTGCCGTACTTCGGCGGCCCCGGCAACAGCTACTCGCTGCACGGCATCGCCGAGACGGTCACCCAAATGCGCGACAGGCCAGGGCAGTTCGGCCTCGTGGGCGCCAACGGCGGGATCATGAGCAAGTATTCGGTCGGTATCTACTCGACCACGCCGGTGGACTGGCGCACCGACAACTGCGCGGAGTTGAATAAGCAGGTCAACGCGCTGCCGAAGGTCGAGGTGACGAAGACGCCCGGCGGGGCGGCGCGCATCGAGACGTATTCCGTGCGTTGCGACTGGCCTACCCGCACCGGCATCATCGTCGGACGGCTCACCGCGGACAACGCGCGATTCATGGCCACCACCGACGACGACGATCTCGTCGCATTGATGTCCGACGGCGATCCGCTCGGTGCGGAGATCTTCGTGTGGTCGACCGAGAACGGCAACCGGGCATCCCTGGGATAGCGCCCCGGTCGGGCTCGCGGCGTCAGACCAGCGCGGCGAGCTTGCCGGCCAGCCTCGCTACGTAGGCGGCGACCTCGTCTTCGGGTTTGTCCGGCAGGCCGAACAGCACCTCGGTCACCCCGAGCTCGGACCAGTGCGCCAGCTTCTCGGGCACCGGTTTGAAGTCCAGGGCCACGATTTGCGGGGCGCCGTCACGCCCGGCGGCCGCCCAGATGTCCTGCAGCAGCTTCACCGGCTCGTCGATGTTGAAGTCGCGCGGCGTGGTGATCCAGCCGTCGGCGCTGCGGGCGATCCACTTGAAGTTCTTTTCGTTGCCGGCCGCACCCACCAGCACCGGGATGTGCGGCTGCACCGGCTTGGGCCAGGCCCAGCTGGGGCCGAAGTTGACGAACTCGCCGTCGTAGGAGGCTTCCTCCTGTGTCCACAGCGCCCGCATGGCCTCGAGGTACTCGCGCAGGCAGGTGCGGCGCCGCCCGGCCGGCACACCGTGGTCGGCGAGTTCGTCGGTGTTCCAGCCGAACCCGACGCCGAGGCTGACCCGGCCGCCCGATAAGTGGTCCAGGGTTGCGATGCTTTTCGCCAGCGTGATCGGGTCGTGCTCGACCGGCAGCGCCACCGCGGTGGACAGCCGCACCCGCGACGTGACCGCGCATGCCGCGCCCAGACTCACCCACGGGTCTAGCGTCCGCATGTAGCGGTCGTCGGGCAGCGTTTCGTCGCCCGTCGTCGGGTGAGCCGCCTCGCGCTTGACAGGGATATGAGTGTGTTCCGGCACGTAGAAGGTAGTGAAGCCGTGCTCGTCGGCAAGCTTGGCCGCTGCTGCCGGGGAGATGCCGCGGTCACTGGTGAAAAGCACAAGCCCGTAATCCATGGACTGAATTAGAACGTGTTCTACCTGCGCGCGGCAAGCCGGTGTCGCCAGCTGATATCCAACCCGCCGAGCGGCGCGGGCCGCAGGGCGCCGCCGGTCGCTCCGGCACGGCCGGTCAAACGTGCGCTAGCGTGGTTGAGCAATCGCGTCGTATGCAAGCGCGGGCAGGGCTCGGCCTCGATGAACGGGCGCCCGGGCGCCCAGCGTGGCACTGCAAGCAGGTGGCGTGGCACCCGATGAGGACTTGAAGACGCTGGAAGCAACAGGAGGAGTCATGACCTACTCGCCCGGTAGTCCCGGATATCCGCCAACGCAGCCCGGCGGGTCCTACCCCGGCGCCACGCCGTCGTTCGCCAAGACCGACGACGGTCCGAGCAAGCTACCGGTGTACCTGAACATCGCGGTCGTGGTGCTGGGCCTGGCGGTGTACCTGCTGAACTTCGGTCCGACATTCACCCTGGGCGCCGACCTGGGTGCGGCGTCGGGTGGACGCGCCGGCGATGCAGGCACCGCGGTCCTGGTCGCCGTGCTGGCCGCGCTACTCGCCGGGCTGAGCCTGCTGCCCAAGGCGAAGAACTACGCCGGGATCGTCGCGGCCGTCGCCGTCCTGGGCGCGCTGCTGGCGATCTCGGAGATCATCAACACCCCGGCCGGTTTCGCGCTGGGCTGGGCGATCTGGCCCCTGGTCGCGGCCAGCGTGCTGCAGGCCGTCGCCGCGGTCGTCGTGCTCCTGCTCGACGCGGGCGTGATCACCGCCCCGACCCCGCGACCCAAGTACGACCCCTACGCGCAGTACGGCCAGTACGGCCAATACGGCCAGCAGTACGGGGGCCAGCCGGGCTACTACGGTCAGCCCGGTCCGCAGCAGCAACACGGCGGCCCGCAGGCGTCCGGGTACGGGTCGCAGTACGGCGGCTACTCGAACCAGGGTCCGACGCAGAGCGCGATTCCGACGACCGGCGGTTTCGGCGCCCAGCCCGCCGGGCCGCACTCGGGGGGCCAGCAGGGACCGTCCACCCCGCCGACCGGCTTCCCCAGCTTCAGCCCGCCGCCCTCGGTCGAGGGCAGCGGATCCGAGGGCGGCTCGGCGACGGCCAGCTACTCGAACCAGACCGGAGAGCAGCAGTCCCCGCCCGGGCCGGCTCCGTCCTAACCGTGGGTTCTCGCGCCTAGTCGGGCAGGTGCGCCCAGAGTGACTCGGGTGGACGACAACCGCGCGGCGGGCGCCCGCCAGGCGCGTGACCTGGTCAGGGTTGCGTTCGGACCATCCGTGATGGCGCTGGTCATCGTCGCCGCCGTCACACTGCTGCAGCTGCTGATCGCCAACAGCGACATGACCGGCGCATTGGGCGCCATCGCCAGCATCTGGCTCGCCGTCCATCGGGTGCCGATCTCGATCGGTGGCCACGAATTGGGCGTGCTGCCCCTGCTGCCGGTGCTGTTGATGGTGTGGGGGACCGCGCGCAGCACGGCGCGTGCCACCTCGCTGCATTCGTCGTGGCTGGTGATCCGATGGGTTGTCGCCTCGGCCCTGGGCGGCCCGCTGCTGTTGGCCGCGATCGCGCTGGCCGTGATTCACGACGCGTCCTCGGTGCTCACCGAGCTGGAGACGCCCGGCGCTCTGCGCGCATTCGCCAGCGTGCTGGTGGTGCACGCCGTCGGGGCGGCGATCGGCGTGTGGTCCACGGTGGGCCGGCGGACGCTGCTGGCCTCACCCCTGCCGAACTGGCTCGGCGATTCCCTGCGCGCCGCGACCGCGGGCGTGCTGGCGCTGGTCGGGCTCTCCGGGCTGGTCACCGCGGCATCGCTGGTCGTGCACTGGTCGACGATGCAAGACCTCTACGGCATCACCGAATCGATCTTCGGCCAGTTCAGCCTCTCGGTGCTGTCCATCCTGTATGCGCCCAACGTCATCGTGGGCACGTCGGCGGTCGCGGTGGGGTCCAGCGCGCATCTGGGCTTCGCGACCTTCAGCTCGTTCACGGTGTTCGGCGGGGACATCCCGTCGCTGCCGATCCTGGCCGCGGTGCCCGCCCCGCCGCTGGGCCCCGTCTGGGTGGCGCTGCTCATCGTCGGCGCCGCGTCCGGTGTCGCGGTCGGGCAGCAGTGCGCTCGGCGTCCGCTGCCCCTGCTTCCGGCGATGGGCAAGCTGCTGGCCGCGTCGGCCATCGGGGCCCTGGCAATGTCGCTGCTCGGGTACGGCGCCGGCGGGCGGCTCGGCAACTTCGGCGATGTCGGAGTGGACCAGGGCGCGTTGCTCGTCGGCGTCTTCTTCTGGTTCGCCGTCATCGGCTGGATCACGGTGGTGATGACAGGCGGAATCCGGCCCATCAAACTCGGAGGCCCCCGGCGGCCCAGGCCCAAACCCGCGCCCGTGGCCGAGATGTCGGCGGAGCAGCCGGCGGACTTCTTCACCGAGCCGGAGCTCTTCGCCGAGTCCGAGCTCATTGCCGACCCCGAAAAGGTGCCCGAGCCGTACGATCTCGCCGATCCCGAGGACCTCATCGAGCCGGATGTCCCCGCCGAGGACGATGCGGTGCCCGGCGACGAGGACCAATCCGCCGCGTCCTTGACGACGCCCCCGGAGCCGGAGCCCGGCCCGGGCGGGCGCCATCCCGAGGGTTAGCGGCCAGCCTTGTCGTCGGGCGTGCCGTGTCGTTAGTAGGCTCGCGCTGTGGTCGAACCGCTGCGCGTGCCCCCGAGTGCACCGGCGCGGCTGGTGGTGCTGGCATCGGGCACCGGGTCGCTGCTGAGCTCACTGCTGGCCGCCGCCGTCGACGACTACCCGGCCCGCGTGGTCGCGGTCGGCACCGATCGCGATTGCCGGGCCAACGAGGTCGCCGCGGCTGCGGCGCTGCCGACGTTCACCGTCCGGCTCGGTGATCATCCCAGCCGCGACGCCTGGGACGCCGCCATCACCGCGGCCACCGCCGCGCACTCGCCCGATTTGATCGTATCGGCAGGGTTCATGAAAATTCTTGGGCCGCAATTTCTTTCACGTTTCTGCGGACGTACCCTCAATACCCACCCGGCGCTGCTGCCGGCATTCGCGGGTGCGCATGCCGTGCCCGAGGCGTTGGATTACGGTGTGAAGGTCACCGGCTGCACGGTGCACCTGGTCGACGCCGGAATGGACACCGGGCCGATATTGGCCCAAGAGCCCATCGCGGTGCTCGACGGCGACGACGAACAGACACTGCACGAACGCATCAAGGTCGTCGAACGGCGGCTGCTGGTGGATGTGGTAGCCGGGATCGCCACCCGCGGCGTGACCTGGACCGGACGAAAGGCGACCATAGGATGAGCCGAGCATGAGCGAGGAGTCAAGAAGGGCGATTCGCCGCGCGCTGATTAGCGTCTACGACAAGACCGGGCTCATCGAACTCGCCCAGGGGCTGAGCGCGGCGGGCGTCGAAATCGTCTCGACCGGGTCGACGGCGAAGACCATTGCCGACAAAGGGATTTCGGTGACACCGGTGGAGGAGCTGACCGGCTTTCCCGAGGTGCTCGACGGGCGGGTCAAGACGCTGCACCCGCGCGTGCATGCCGGCCTGCTCGCCGATCTGCGCAAGCCCGAGCACGCCAGCGCGCTCGGGCAGCTCGGCATCGCCGCCTTCGAGCTGGTCGTCGTCAACTTGTATCCGTTCAGCCAGACCGTGGAGTCCGGCGCCAGTATCGACGAGTGCGTCGAGCAGATCGACATCGGCGGGCCGTCGATGGTTCGCGCCGCGGCGAAAAACCATCCCAGCGTCGCGGTGGTGACCGACCCGCTCGGATACGACGGCGTGCTCGCCGCGGTGCGCGGCGGCGGCTTCACCCTCTCCGAACGCAAGAAGCTGGCGGCGCTGGCTTTTCAGCACACCGCCGACTACGACATCGCCGTGGCGAGCTGGATGGAGACGACACTGGCGCCCGAGCACCCGCCGACGGTGTTCCCGCGGTGGTTCGGCCTCAGCTGGCGACGCTCGGCGACGCTGCGTTACGGCGAGAATCCCCACCAGCAGGCCGCGCTGTACACCGACCCGGGCGCGTGGCCGGGTTTGGCGCAGGCCGAGCAGCTGCACGGAAAAGAGATGTCCTACAACAACTTCACCGACGCCGACGCGGCCTGGCGGGCGGCCTTCGACCACGAAGAGATCTGCGTGGCGATCATCAAGCACGCCAACCCGTGTGGCATCGCGATCTCGTCGGTGTCGGTCGCGGACGCGCATCGCAAGGCACACGAGTGCGATCCGCTTAGCGCCTTCGGCGGGGTCATCGCCACCAACACCGAGGTCAGCCTGGAGATGGCCGAATACGTGAGCACCATCTTCACCGAGGTGATTGTGGCGCCGGCGTATGCGCCGGACGCCCTCGAGGCGCTGACGCGCAAGAAGAACATCCGGGTGCTGGTGGCGTCCGAGCCACTGGCCGGCGGCAACGAGCTGCGGCCGGTCAGCGGCGGACTGCTGATCCAGCAGCGCGACCAGCTCGACGCGCACGGCGACAACCCGGCGAACTGGACGCTGGCGACCGGGACGCCGGCCGACCCCGAAACCTTGAGTGATTTGGTCTTCGCCTGGCGCACCTGCCGAGCGGTCAAGTCGAACGCCATCGTGATCGCGGGCGGCGGCGCCACCATCGGCGTCGGGATGGGCCAGGTCAACCGCGTCGACGCCGCGCGCCTGGCCGTTGAAAGAGGGAATGCGCGCGGCGGTGACCGGGTGCGGGGCGCGGTGGCGGCCTCCGATGCGTTCTTCCCGTTCCCGGACGGGCTCGAGACGCTGACCGCCGCCGGAGTCAAGGCGATCGTGCACCCCGGGGGCTCGGTGCGTGATGACGAGGTGACCGCGGCCGCGGCCAGCGCCGGCGTCACCGTGTACCTCACCGGGGCCCGTCACTTCGCTCATTGACCGTTGCGCGGGTGAGGTTTCGGCGTAACGCGTAGCGTGGAGTGGTGCCATCTCCGAGCAACCTGCCCCGTACCGTTGGCGAACTTCGTGCCGCGGGTCACCGTGAACGTGGAGTCAAGCAGGAAATCCGCGAAAATCTGCTGACCGCTTTGTCCGATGGACGGGATAACGCAGCGGTTTGGCCGGGCATCCTGGGATTCGACGACACCGTGTTGCCGCAGCTGGAGCGCGCGCTCATCGCCGGGCATGACTTCGTCCTGCTCGGCGAACGCGGCCAGGGCAAAACCCGGTTGCTGCGCGCGTTGACCGGGTTGCTCGACGAGTGGACGCCCGTAATCGCGGGCGCCGAGCTCGGTGAGCACCCCTACTCGCCGATCACGCCGGAATCGATCCGGCGGGCCGCGCAACAGCAAGACGACCTGCCCGTCGAGTGGCGCCACCGCAGCGAGCGCTACACCGAGAAGCTGGCCACGCCCGACACCAGTGTCGCGGACCTGGTCGGTGACATCGACCCGATCAAGGTGGCCGAGGGCCGCAGCCTGGGGGACCCGGAGACCATCGCCTACGGGCTGATCCCGCGGGCCCACCGCGGCATCGTCGCCGTCAACGAGCTGCCCGACCTCGCCGAGCGCATCCAGGTGTCCATGCTCAACGTGATGGAGGAGCGCGACATCCAGGTGCGCGGCTACACGCTGCGGTTGCCGCTGGACGTCCTGGTGGTCGCCAGCGCCAACCCCGAGGACTACACCAATCGTGGTCGCATCATCACCCCGCTCAAGGACCGGTTCGGCGCGGAGATTCGCACCCACTACCCGCTGGAGCTCGACGCTGAGGTCGGCGTCATCACCCAGGAGGCGCACCTGACCGCGCAGGTGCCCGATTACCTGATGCAGGTGATCGCCCGGTTCGCCCGGTACCTGCGCGAGTCCAACTCGGTCGACCAGCGCTCCGGGGTCTCGGCGCGGTTCGCGATCGCGGCGGCCGAGACCGTGGCCGCCTCCGCCCGGCATCGCGGCGCGGTGCTCGGCGAGACCGACCCCGTGGCCCGAATTGTGGACCTGGGCACGGTGATCGACGTGTTGCGCGGCAAGCTGGAGTTCGAATCCGGGGAGGAAGGCCGCGAACAGGCCGTCCTCGAGCACCTGTTGCGCCGCGCGACGGCCGATACCGCATCCCGGGTACTCGGCGGCCTCGACGTCGGTTCGTTGGTGGCCGCGGTCGAGGGCGGCGCGGCGGTGACGACGGGCGAGTGGGTGTCGGCCAAGGACGTGCTGGCCGCGGTTCCCGGGCTGCCGGTCGTCGAGCAGATCGCCGCCAAGCTCGGCGCCGAATCCGAGGGAGAGCGGGCCGCCGCGCTGGAGCTGGCGCTGGAGGCGCTGTATCTGGCCAAGCGCGTCGACAAGGTATCCGGGGAGGGCCAAACCGTCTATGGCTAAGCCTTTTTCGCAGGGGCACTCCTCGCGGTACTCGGCGTATACCGGCGGGCCCGACCCGCTGGCGCCGCCAGTGGACCTGCGTGAGGCGCTCGAACAGATCGGACAGGACGTCATGGCTGGCACGTCGCCGCGCCGCGCCCTATCCGAGCTGCTGCGGCGGGGCACCAAGAACATGCCGGGCGCCGACCGGCTGGCTGCCGAAGCGAACAAGAAAAGGCGAGAGTTATTGCGCCGTAACAACTTAGACGGCACGCTGCAGGAGATCAAGAAGCTCCTCGACGAGGCGGTGCTGGCCGAGCGCAAGGAACTGGCACGCGCGCTCGACGACGATGCCCGCTTCGGCGAACTGCAGCTCGATGCGCTGCCGTCGTCGCCGGCCAAGGCGGTCCAGGAGCTGTCCGAATACAACTGGCGCAGCGGCGACGCCCGCGAAAAGTACGAGCAGATCAAGGATCTGCTGGGCCGCGAGATGCTCGACCAGCGCTTCGCCGGCATGAAGGAGGCGCTGGCTGGAGCCACGGACGAGGACCGCCAGCGGGTCAACGACATGCTGGACGACCTCAACGAGCTGCTCGACAAGCACAACCGCGGCGAGGACACCCAGCAAGACTTCGACGACTTCATGGCCAAGCACGGCGAATTCTTCCCGGAGAACCCGCGCAACGTCGACGAGCTGATGGACTCACTGGCCAAGCGCGCCGCCGCCGCCCAGCGGTTCCGCAACAGCCTCAGCCCGGACCAGCGGGCCGAGCTGGATGCCCTGGCGCAGCAGGCTTTTGGTTCTCCATCGCTGATGAACGCGTTGAACCGCCTCGATGCTAACCTGCAGGCCGCCCGGCCGGGTGAGGATTGGATGGGGTCCGAGCAGTTCTCCGGCGACAACCCGTTCGGGATCGGCGAGGGCACCCAGGCGCTGTCCGACATCGCCGAACTCGAGCAGCTAGCCGACCAACTCTCGCAAAGCTATCCGGGCGCGACTATGGACGACGTCGATCTCGACGCCCTGGCCCGCCAGCTCGGCGACGAGGCCGCCGTGGACGCGCGCATGCTGGCCGAACTGGAGCGGGCTCTGGTCAACCAGGGTTTCCTGGACCGGGGTTCCGACGGCCAGTGGCGGCTCTCGCCCAAGGCCATGCGCCGGCTGGGTGAGACGGCGCTACGCGATGTGGCGCAACAACTTTCCAGTCGGCGCGGGGACCGTGAGCTGCGCCGCGCGGGAGCCGCCGGCGAGCTGACCGGCGCGACGCGGCCGTGGCAGTTCGGGGACACCGAGCCGTGGAACATCTCCCGCACCTTGACCAATGCCGTGCTGCGTCAGGCGGGAACCGCGACGCTGGACGGCCGGGACGATGGGGTGCGGATCACCGTCGACGACGTGGAGGTTTCCGAGACCGAGACGCGCACTCAGGCGGCCGTGGCGCTGTTGGTGGACACCTCGTTTTCGATGGTGATGGAGAACCGCTGGCTGCCGATGAAACAAACGGCGCTCGCACTCAACCATCTGGTGTGCACCCGGTTCCGGTCGGATGCCTTGCAAATCATCGCCTTTGGCCGCTACGCGCGAACGGTGACGGCCGCCGAGCTGACGGGACTGGAGGGGGTCTACGAGCAGGGCACCAACCTGCACCACGCGCTGGCGCTGGCCGGGCGCCACCTGCGTCGGCATCCCAACGCCCAACCGGTTGTTCTGGTGGTGACCGACGGTGAGCCGACTGCGCATCTGGAGGATTTCGACGGCGACGGCTCGGCCGTGTTCTTCGACTACCCGCCGCACCCGCGGACCATCGCGCACACCGTGCGCGGGTTCGACGACATGGCGCGGCTGGGAGCGCAGATCACCATCTTCCGGCTGGGCAGCGACCCGGGCCTGGCCCGGTTCATCGACCAGGTCGCGCGCCGTGTCGAGGGTCGTGTCGTGGTGCCCGATCTCGACGGGCTGGGCGCGGCCGTGGTGGGCGACTATCTGCGGTCCCGACGCCGACGCTAGTTGGGGGAGAGTGCATGGCGGCGACATCCAGGGGGACGGGTGCGTGGAACGTCCTCGGCTACCTCCTCTACCTCGGGCTGGTCGTCGTCGGGCTGCTGGAGATCTGGCTGTCTCTGTTCTTCGGGATGGCCACCGACGGCTGTCATGACGCGGCGTGCGACGCGAGCTACCACGTGTGGCCCGCGATGATCGTCGTGTGGGCCGGCGTCGGTGCAGTGCTGGTGCTGACCCTGATCGCGATGTTCCGCACCAGCTCTCGGGGCAAGGTCGTGTTCGGCTGGCCGTTCGCCGGTTTGCTGGCCCTCGGGTTCGTCTACGTCACCGCCGACGCGATATTGCACTGACGCCTCATTGAGCGTCGACGTTTCGGCCGCCCGGCGGCCCGTAGAGGTACGGGTAGTGGATATCCGGGTCGTTGGACGGCCGCATGTCCAGCGGTGGGGGCGCGGTGCGCCAGGCCGCCGGCAAATGGCAGCCGGTGTTGTAGTCGTACAGGACAAGAGGATTCGTGCCCAGATGGATCAGAGCGCCGTCGTCGCGGATCTGGGAGTCATCGTCGCCGCCCAACGGCGGTGGCGGTTGTCCCACCACCATGCCGTTCGAGTGGAAGCCCGCCGCCGAGAACACCGGCGCCAGCTCGCTGGTGATCTGCAGCCACTGTCCGGGAGACGGCGCCGGCCGGCCCTCGAAGCGATCGCTTCCCACCTGGCGTCCGATGGACCGGTTGAACGGGTCGTTGCAGCCGTTGGTGGCGTTGCTCATCGGCGTCGTCGTAAACGTCGTCGCCGGTGAGTATTTGGCGATAGTGGCCCGGATCGTCGCATCCAGGCCAGTCAGTTGTTGCTCGACGATTTCCAGGTCGGACCGATCGTTGACCATCTTCTGCAGCCGATCCAGCTCGGCGCGGCCCGGATTGGCGTGTGGATCGAACGTAGTGGGTTTGGCGCATCCCGACGCCGCCATGGCGATGACCAAGGCGGCTGCAAACCAACGAAAACCTTTGCACCGCATGGTTATGGCCCCGGAATGACGATCGGCCCCTGACCCGGCGGGATCAGCGGCGGCGGCGGTTTGACGGCGTCTTCGGGTAGTCCGGCCAGGACCGCGGCCAGGTTGTAACCGCTCATCCGAAGCTCGCCGTTGCTGCCGTCGCGCGCGTATTCGGAGTGCCCGTAGGCGCGTTCGTGCAATTGGCCGTCGCCCGCGATGCTGCCCGGCGCCCAACCGGTCTGCGTCGACAGCTCGGTGAAACCCGGCACGTCCTGCGGGGGAGGTCCGAAGGCGCCGAATTCCGGGATGGCATCTGACACACCATCATTGAGGCCGACCTCGTAGAAGGCGTGCCCGGGCGCGACGTGCAGCTGCGAGATGTTGCTGAGCTCGGTGCCCGGCGAACCGTACAGCACGACGTCGCTGACCGGCGCCCCCTGTTGCAGCGCGAGGCTGGTGACCAGCGAACCGTACGAGTGGCCGAACGCCGTGATGTGTTGCTCGGACACATTTGTGGTGGCCGCCAGCCCCTTGTAGAAGCTGTTCAGCGGTCCGGCGCCTTTTTGGGCGAGCCCGTCCATCGCGACGTCGACCGGGTTGTCCGGCGCGTCGTAGCCCAGCCAGGCAATCGAGGCCACCGCGTCCGGATTCGCCACCCCGGCCTTCAGCCGCAACTCGCTGGCCTTGGCGCGTTGGGTTTCGCCTTCGCGGACCATGGCGTCGAGGCTGGAGCTGACGCGCGTGTTGAGGCCGCCCACGGTGACACCGACCCGATCGGCGTTGTCTACATCGCCAATCCCGACCGCCGCCAACACTTTTCGCAGATTGCTGGTGGTGTCCAGCTCGATCAGGCTGGTGTTGGGGTGGGCGTTGAGGGTGTCTTGGAGCGCCTGCAGGTCGGCCAGCTTCTCGGGATCGGTGTGCCACACCCCGTTTGCGTCCAACCAGCCCTGCTTGAGCCTGTTCAATTCGCTTTGCAGCACCGGCCTGTTCAGCTCGTCGCGGACATCGACCGGGACGCCGTCGAGGTTGCGCACCGAATCGGGGAACCACTCCTTGGCCCCGTCCTGCTGCCCCGGGGTGAGTGAATGCCACCACTTCTTGACCTGATCGGGGTCGGTGCCCTGCGGTGGCACCTGCGGCATGTTCGGGGGCTGGTGACCGAGCTGGGTGTTGACCTGGTCGGGGGACAGGTCGCCGTCGGCGCCGCGAATCGCCGCCGCCAAATCCTCGTCGGCGACCTCGGCATCGGCCAAGAGCGCCTTGATGTTTGCGTTCAGCCGGACGGCGGCGTCGATGATGGCCCGCTGATCGGCCTCGGAGTAGGACGCCAGATCCGAGGGTGGCAGGGCGACCCCGGTCGTCTCGTTGAGGTTCAGGTGATGCGTGCGCGCATCGTCTTTGATGGCCTGCAGCCGTTGGCGGATCGCCGCGACCTCGTCGGCCGATTTTTCGGCGGCCTTCGCGACGGCGTCGCAGGCGTCGGCGTGGGTGTCCAGAAGTTGGGTGGTCTTGTTGGTCGACGCGTGCGCGGCCTCGGCGGCATCCCCGCCGAAATCCAGCAGTCGCATCGTCTCGGTCAGCGACGCCGACGCGGTGCGGGTCCCGTGCGAGCGCTTGATCGCGGCGTCGAAGACCGCCCTGATCGCCCCCGGATCCCAGTGTTCGATGTCAGCCAGAGTCAACGTCATAGCTGAGTCGCACCGTTGGCAGCTTCACCTACCTTGCCCACTGCCGTGCTGTTGCGCCGCTCCATCTCGGTGAACTCGACGGCGGCGAAGTGCATGCCGCAGGAATGGTCGCCGAAGCGACCCATGTGCGTGGTGCTGGCCGTCGCCCACCGATCGAGCAATCCCGACAGCGCGCCCGCCGATGAACCGACCCATCCCGATTGCGCGCCCTCGGCCGCACCGTGGCACGACTGTTGGAGCGCCAGCAATGTCTCCCCATGATTGGCGAGCTCATTCCCCACGTGGCTGAGCACGTCGGGATTCGCCCGCAATTCCTCGGCCATGACTGCCTTGCTTTCGTAGATCCGCCACCCCGTCGCGAGTATGGCATGAAACGCAACGCATCGGCCAGTCACCTAGGTGGCATGACCAGCCGGTTCGGCGCTATGAGCGTGGTCTGCGGGCCTTGCGTTTGATGCCCACTCCGCCCCACAGGGAGAAGCCGCGGATCTTCACGGTCGGCGCTCCGGGGGTGCCGTCGCTGACGATGTTGTTGTCGAAATTGCCCATCACGCCGTGCCCCCGGATTTCGACGTTGACTTCGGGCGGCAGCAAAATGGTCTGCGCGCTCATGATCGACACCGCGTGGATGTCGACCTCGGTCGAGGTGAAGTCGGCGTAGCGCAGATCCAGCACCCCGCTGCCCCAGAAGGTGAACGTGGTGAGCTTCTTCGGGATGTTCCATCGGCCGCGCCGCTCGAATCCGCTCATCAGTGCCAGCAGCAGCGTCGAGGGCGCCGGATTGGGCTTGCCGCCCCGGCGGGGGCTCACCGCCGAACCCGGCAGGTCGGCCCGCAGGTCCTCCAGCTCCTCGTAGGTCGTGGCGGCATACGCCCTGGTCAGGCGGTCTTCGTAGTCGTTGAGCTGCAACCGGCCCTGCTCGGCCGCGTAGGCCAGCAGCTGCGCGATCTGTATGCGATCGGTGTCGGCCGCGCGCGACGAATCGCCGCGTGTTTGCCTCGCGTCGTTGTGGGCCGAGTTGCTCATCACCCACGAGAGTACGACGTAGCGGGGTTGCTGCAATAGGGTTGGCTAAACTGCAACCTCGGAAGCGAGCCCTCTCGCCGCATTGTTAGACATCTGGCGAATTCGCCCAGCTCGGCGGGCGTTTCTGCAGGAATGCCAGCATGCCCTCGCGGGCCTCGTCGGACACGAACAGCCGAGCCGACTCGGCGGCGAGCCGCGCGGCGTCGCGGTCGAAGCCCGCCAGGACGCCCGCGGTGGTCAGCGCCTTGGACGCGGCCAGGCCCTGCGGCGAACCCTTGCCCACGTCGGCCACCAGCTTCGCCACCGCCGCGTCCACGTCGTCGGCGGCGAGGCTGACCAGCCCGATCTCGGCGGCCCGGGCCGCATCGAACGTCTCCCCGGTCAGGTAGTAACGCGCCGCGGCGCGCGCCGACAGCTTCGGCAGCAGCGTCAGCGAGATGATCGCCGGGGCGACGCCGATGCGGGCCTCGGTCAGCGCGAAGGTGCTGCGCGGGCCGGCCACCACGATGTCGCAGGCGCCGACCAACCCGAACCCGCCGGCGCGCACATGTCCGTCGATGGCACCGATCACCGGCAGCGGCGAGGCGACGATGGCCCGCATCAGCGCGGCCATTTCCCGGGCCCGCGCGGCGGCCGCGTCGGATGGCGATGGTGGTGACCCGCCTTGGCCGGCCGCGCCGCGCTCGCCACGGGCGCTGCCCCCACCGGCCTCGCTGAGGTCCGCGCCGGCGCAGAAGGTGCCGCCGGTGTGGCCCAGCACGATCACCCGCACCCGCGGGTCCGCGGCGGCGTCGCGGAGTCCCCGCTGCAGTTGATCGACCAGAGCGGTCGACAGCGCGTTGCGGTTATGCGGCGAGTTCAGGGTGAGCCGGGCAACGTGCCCGTCGACCGAATATTCGACGACGGTGTCCATCGGTACGTCCTCAGTAGCTTCGGGGCAGGCCAAGGGATGTCTGCGCGACGAAGTTCAGCACCATCTCGCGGCTGACGGGGGCGATCCGCCCGAGCCGGGCCGAGGCGAGCATGGCGGCGACGCCGTACTCCTTGGTCAGCCCGTTGCCGCCCAGCGACTGCACGGCCTGGTCGACCGAGCGGGTAGCCGCTTCGGCTGCAGCGTATTTCGCCATGTTGGCGGCCTCGGCCGCGCCCCCGTCGTCGCCGGCGTCGTACAGCGTGGCGGCCTTCTGCATCATCAGCTTGGCGAGCTGGACCTCGATGTGGCACTGCGCCAACGGATGTGACAGGCCCTGGTGCGAGCCGATCGGTGTGCCCCATACCTGGCGGGTCTTGACGTAGTCGGCGGCCTTGCCCAGCGCGAACCGTCCCATCCCGACGGAGCTGGCCGCACCCATGATCCGCTCGGGATTTAGGCCCGCGAACAGCTGCGCGATCGCGGCGTCCTCGGATCCGACCAGCGCATCGGCCGGCAGCCGGACGTCGTCCAGAAAGACCTGGAACTGCCGCTCCGGGCTGATCAGCTCCATTTCGATTGGCGTATAGGTGAATCCGGGTGCATCGGTGGGCACCACGAACAGGGCCGGGCGCAGCTTGCCGGTCTTGGCCTCTTCGCTGCGGGCCACCACCAGCACGGCTTGGGCCTGGTCGATGCCGGAGATATAAACCTTCTGGCCCTTGAGGATCCAGTCGCTGCCGTCGCGGCGTGCCGTGGTGGTGATCTTGTGCGAGTTGGAGCCGGCGTCGGGCTCGGTGATCGCGAAGGCCATCGTCAAGGTGCCGTCGGCGATGCCGGGAATCCAGCGTTTCTTCTGCTCCTCGGTGCCGAACTTGCTGATGATGGTGCCGTTGATCGCGGGCGACACCACCATCAGCAGCAGCGCGCTGCCTGCGGCGGCCATCTCCTCCATCACCAGGGACAGCTCGTACATGCCGGCTCCGCCACCGCCGTATTCCTCGGGAAGGTTCACCCCCAGGAAGCCGAGCTTGCCTGCCTCCGACCACAATTCGTCGGTGTGCTGCTGCGCCCGGGCCTTCCGCAGGTAGTACTCGCTGCCGTAGTTGGACGCCCACGCGGACACCGACTTGCGCAGCGCCTGGCGCTCCTCGCTTTCGATGAAGCTGGTATCGGTCATTTACGAATCTCCTTTGTTTTCTGGCGCGTCCACGCGCGCCAGGACGGCGCCGACTTCGACTTGCTGGCCGGTGGCGACGTTGAGCTCGGCGAGCACCCCGTCGGCCGGCGCGGTGAGAGTGTGTTCCATCTTCATTGCCTCCAGCCAGATCAGCGGCTGTCCGGCGGTGACCGTGTCGCCTACCGCGGCTCCGAGCCGGATGACGTTGCCTGGCATGGGTGCGACGAGGGAGCCCTTTTCCACGGCCGAACCCGGCTCGGGGAACCGGGGCAGGGCGGTGAGGTGTACGGGCCCGCGCGCGGAATCGACGTAGATGTCTTGACCGTAGCGGGCGACCGAGAAGCTGGTGGCGACCCCATTGCCGTCGGCCAGCACCACATGGTCCGGCGACGACGTGACCAGTTGCGCGGTCTCGCCCCCGGCGAACTCCAAACCTGTTCTGGTGAAACGGTACTCGATACGGTGTTCGGTGCCGTCGTCATCGGAGTAGGTCTTCACCTGATAGCCCGAGGCAAGGTTTCGCCAACCACTGGGCGTTGCGCCCAGCACCGTGGCGGTCGCGCGGTTGTGCGCGGCGTCGGCCAGCGCGGCCGCCACGGCCGAGGTGCGAATCGTCGTGGCACCGGCCAGCGGAGCGGACAGCACCGCCAGATCGTGGGTGTCGAAGAAGGCGGTATCGGTGGCGCCGTCGAGGAAAGCCGGGTGCCGCAGCACGTTCACCAACAGCTCGCGGTTGGTGCGCAGTCCGTGTAGCCGGGCGCGGGCCAGCGCGTCGGCCAGCACCAGCGCCGCCTGCCGCCGCGTGGGCGCGTAGGAGATGACCTTGGCGAGCATCGGGTCGTAGTGGATTGACACCACCGAGCCGTCGACGATGCCGGAATCCAGCCTGATGCCGGTCCGTTGACCCAGCGAGTCGAACCGCGCGCGGACGCCCGGCACCTCGATGGTGTGCACCTGGCCGGCCTGCGGCTGCCAGCCGCGCGCGGGGTCTTCGGCGTAGAGCCGCGCCTCGATCGAATACCCTTGGGCGCCGGGCGGTTCGGGATCGAGGCGCTCGCCGTCGGCGACGGCGAGCTGGAGTTCAACCAAGTCCAAGCCGGTGGTCTCCTCGGTGACGGGATGCTCGACCTGCAGCCGGGTGTTCATCTCGAGAAAGTAGAACTCGCCGTCTTGAGAATCTGGGTCGGCGAGGAACTCCACCGTGCCCGCGCCGGCGTAGCCGATGGCGCCCGCGGCCAGGCGGGCCGCGTCGAACAGCTTGGCCCGCATGCCCGGTGTTCGTTCGACCAGCGGGGCCGGTGCCTCTTCGATGATCTTCTGATGGCGGCGCTGGATCGAACATTCCCGCTCCCCGACCGCCCAGACGGTGCCGTGGGAGTCGGCGAGCACCTGCACTTCGATGTGATGCCCGGTCGGCAGGTAGCGCTCGCAGAACACCGTCGGATCGCCGAACGCGGACTGCGCCTCGCGGCGCGCCGCGGCCACTTCATCTGGTAGAGAAGATAATTCGTGTACCACCCGCATTCCGCGACCGCCACCCCCTGCAGAGGCCTTGACCAGTACCGGCAGCTGAGCCTGGGTGACCGTCTCGGGGTCGAGCTCCTCGAGGACCGGTACGCCGGCGGCCGACATCAGCTTTTTGGATTCGATCTTGGAACCCATCGCCCGCACCGCGTCGATGGGTGGGCCCACCCAGATCAGGCCCGCATCCTGCACCGCGGCGGCGAATTCGGCGTTCTCCGAGAGGAATCCATAGCCCGGGTGCACCGCGTCGGCGCCGGCAGCGCGGGCCGCCGCGATGAGGGCCTCGGCGTTCAGGTAGTCGTTGGTGTTCGGCAGGCGGACCCGCGCATCGGCCTCGGCGACGTGGGGCGCCGCGGCATCCGGGTCGGTGTAGACGGCGACGGTACCCAGGCCGAGCCGGCGACAGGTGGCGAACACGCGCCGGGCGATCTCGCCGCGGTTGGCGACCAGCACTCGAGTAACCATGGGGCTCACATCCGGAAGACGCCGAAGTTCGACGTCCCCTTGATCGGGCCATTCGCGATGGCAGACAGACATATTCCCAACACGGTGCGGGTGTCGCGCGGGTCGATGACCCCGTCGTCGTAGAGCATCCCGGACAACACCAGCGGCAGCGACTCGGCCTCGATCTGGCCCTCGACGGCGGCCCGCATCGCGGCGTCGGCGTCCTCGTCGATCTGCTGGCCGCGAGCCTCGGCCGCTGCGCGGCTCACGATGGACAGCACCCCGGCCAGCTGTGCGCCGCCCATCACCGCGGATTTCGCGCTGGGCCAGGCGAACAGGAACCGGGGGTCGTAGGCCCGTCCGCACATGCCGTAGTGGCCCGCGCCGTAGGACGCGCCGATGAGCAGCGAGATGTGCGGAACGGTGGAGTTGGAGACGGCGTTGATCATCATCGATCCGTGCTTGATCATGCCGCCCTCCTCGTAGTCCTTGCCCACCATGTATCCGGTGGTGTTGTGCAGGAACAACAGTGGGGTGTCGTAGCGGTTGGCCAGCTGGATGAATTGAGTGGCTTTCTGGGATTCCTCGCTGAACAGCACGCCGCGGTGGTTGGCCAGGATGCCCAACGGGTAGCCGTGCAGCCGGGCCCAGCCGGTGACCAGTGAAGAGCCATACATCGGCTTGAATTCGTCGAATTCGGAGCCGTCGACGATGCGCGCGATCACCTCACGCGGATCGAACGGGATGCGCAGGTCCGCCGGGACGATGCCGATGAGCTCGTTGGGATCGAAGGCCGGTTCGACGACCGGGCCCGGCGCGGGGCCCCGCTTGACCCAGTTGAGGCGGGCGACGATGCGCCGCCCGATCCGGATGGCGTCGTGCTCGTCGAGTGCGAAGTAGTCACCCAAGCCCGATATGCGGGAATGCATTTCGGCGCCGCCCAGCGATTCGTCGTCGGACTCCTCGCCGGTGGCCATCTTGACCAGCGGGGGACCGGCCAGAAACACCTTGGACCGCTCCTTGATCATCACTACGTGGTCGGACATGCCGGGGATGTAGGCGCCGCCGGCCGTGGAGTTGCCGAACACCAGCGCGATCGTCGGAATACCCGCGGCCGAAAGCCGGGTCAGGTCGCGGAACATCCGGCCGCCGGGGACGAAGATCTCCTTCTGGGTGGGCAGATCGGCGCCGCCGGATTCCACCAGCGAGATCACCGGAAGCCGGTTCTCGAAGGCGATCTGGTTGGCCCGCAGGATCTTCTTCAGCGTCCACGGATTGCTCGTGCCGCCCTTGACCGTGGGGTCGTTGGCGACGATCAGGCATTCCACGCCTTCGACCACACCGATACCGGCGACCGTGCTGGCACCCACCGTGAAGGCGCTGCCCCACGCGGCCAGCGGGCTCAGCTCCAAGAACGGGGAGTCCTGGTCGACCAGCAGCTCGATGCGCTCGCGGGCGGTGAGCTTGCCGCGGGCGTGGTGGCGCTCAACGTATTTGGGGCCGCCGCCCGCCAAAGCGTTGGCGAACTCGGCGCCGATCTCCTCGAGCTTGGTCGTCGTCGCCTCAGCCGCGTCGAGGTAGGTGGCGGCGTGCGGGTCGAGCGTGGACTTCAACACGGTCACAGCCACCGCCGACGATGGGGTAGCTCCGGCGTGCGGGTGACGGAACGATGAAAAGTAGGCGGTGAAATCATGATTGATACCCCAGGGTCTTGGCGGCCAGCGCGGTGAGGATTTCGGTGGTTCCGCCGCCGATGCCGAGGATCCTCATGTCCCGGTATTGGCGTTCGACTTCGGATTCGGACATGTAACCCAGGCCGCCGAACAGCTGAACGGCCTGGTTAGCAACCCATTCGCCGGCTTCCACCGCGGTGTTCTTGGCGAAGCACACCTCGGCGATCAGGTTGGTCTCGCCGGCGATCTGGCGCTCGACCACGTGCCGCGAATAGACGCGGGCCACGTCGATGCGGCGGGCCATCTCGGACAGTGTGTTCTGCACCGACTGGCGCGAGATCAGCGGGCGGCCGAAGGTATCCCGGTCGCGGCACCACTGGGCGGTGATGTCCAGACAGCGTTGTGCGCTCGAATATGCCTGCGCGGCAAGGCCGATGCGTTCCGAGACGAATGCCTGAGCGATCTGGAAGAAGCCGCTGTTCTCGGCGCCGATCAGGTTTGCCGCCGGCACCCGCACGTCGGTGTAGGACAACTCGGCGGTGTCCGAGGAGCGCCAGCCCATCTTGTCGAGCTTGCGGCTGACCTCGAAGCCCGGCGTGCCCTTCTCGACGACGATCAGCGAAACTCCAGCGGCGCCAGGGCCGCCCGTGCGTGCGGCGGTCACGACGTAGTCGGCGCGCACCCCGGAGGTGATGTAGGTCTTGGCGCCGTTGAGCACGTACTGGTCGCCGTCCCGCACCGCGGACGTCCGCAGATGCCCGACATCCGAGCCGCCGCCGGGCTCGGTGATGGCCAGCGATCCGATCAGCTCGCCGGCCAGCGTCGGCCGAACGAACTTCTCGATCAGCCGCTGATCGCCGGAGCCGATCATGTGGGGCACCGCGATGCCGCAGGTGAACAGCGACGCGAAGACGCCGCCCGGGGCGCCGGCCTGGTGGAACTCCTCGCAGATGATGACCGAGTCGGCGCCGTCCCCGCCGCCGCCCCCGGCTGCTTCGGGCAGGCCCGCGCCCAGCAGTCCGGCCGCCCCGGCGCGCCGGTGCAGCTCGCGCGGCAGGGTGCCGCTGCGTTCCCACTCGGCGGCGTGGGGCAGGATCTCGCGTTCGGTGAACGAGCGCACCGTCTTTCGCAGCTGATCGCGCTCGGGGGTGGTCCAGATACTCATAACAGGCTTTCCGGGATGTCGACGTACCGGCTGCGCAGCCACTCGCCCAACCCCTTCGCCTGGGGATCGAACCGCGCTTGGTAGGCGACGCCCTGGCCGAGGATGCCCTCGATGACGAAGTTCACCGCGCGCAGATTGGGCAGCACGTGGCGGGTGACTTCCAGCTCCGCCGCCTCCGGCAGCAGCTCCTTGAGCAGGTCGACGGTCACTGTGTTGGCCAGCCAACGCCATTGGTCCTCGGTGCGGACCCACACCCCGATGTTGGCCGACCCGCCCTTGTCGCCGCTGCGGGCGCCGGCGATGGAGCCCAGTGGTGCACGCCGGGTCGGCCCGTCTGGCAGCGGTTGCGGCAACGACGGGTCGGTGGCGGGCTGCAACGCCAATGTATCGGTGGCGCAAGCGATGTCGACCCGGGTGCCGTCGACGTGCACGGCGACGTGCCGCACCGTGGTGGCGTCGACGTAGCCCGCGGTGAACACGCCGTAGACCTGACCCTCGCCTGGCGGGGCCGTCACATGAAAGCCCGGATAACTGGCCAACGCCAATTCGACTGCAGCCGAGGAGAATTGGCGACCGACGTTGGCCGGATCGGGGTCGCGGACCACGCAGCGCAGCAGTGCGCTTGCCCCTTCCTCGGTGTCGGCGTCGGCATGATCGGTGCGGGCCAGTGTCCATTCCAGCTCGGCAGGCTTGACGGTGAGTCCCGCTTCGAGTTGGCGGCGCACCAGCTCGGCCTTGGCCTCGATATCCAGGCCGGTCAGCACGAACGTCATCGCATTGCGGAAGCCGCCGATGCTGTTGAGCGACACCTTCAGCGTGGGCGGCGGCGGTTCGCCGACCACTCCACCGATGCGCACCCGGTCCGGGCCGTCGGGCGACAGCTCGATGGTGTCCATCCGCGCCGTGACGTCCGGGTTGGCGTAGCGGGCGCCGGTGATCTCGTAGAGCAGCTGCGCGGTGACGGTGTCGACACTGACTAGCCCGCCGGTGCCGGGGTGTTTGGTGATCACCGACGAGCCGTCGGCGTACACCTCGGCCAGCGGGAAGCCCGCGTAGGACAGGTCGGGCACTTCCGTGAAGAACGCATAGTTGCCGCCGGTGGCCTGCACGCCGCATTCGATGACGTGACCGGCGACCACCGCCCCGGCGAGCTCGTCGTAGTCGGTGCGGCCCCAGCCGAAGTGCGCGGCTGCCGCCCCGACGATCACCGACGCGTCGGTGACCCGCCCGGTGACGACGACGTCGGCCCCGGCGTTCAGGCAGTCGACGATGCCCCAGGCGCCCAGGTAGGCGTTGGCCGTCAGCGGCGCGCCCAGCCCGAGCTCCGCCGCGCGGGGCTGCAGGTCGTCGCCCTCCACGTGAGCGATGCCAGCGTGGATACCCAGCCGCTCGGTCAGCGCGCGGATCGCGGCGGCCAGCCCGGCTGGGTTGAGGCCCCCGGCGTTAGCGACGATGCGCACCCCACGGTCGCGGGCCTCGCCCAGGCAGTCCTCGAGCTGAGTCAAAAAGGTCTTGGCGTAGCCGCGCTCGGGATGCTTCATCTTGTCCCGGCCCAGGATGAGCATGGTGAGCTCGGCCAGGTAATCGCCGGTGAGGTAGTCCACCTCGCCGCCGGTGAGCATCTCGCGCATCGCCGACAGCCGGTCGCCGTAGAAACCCGAGCAATTCGCGATCCGGACAGCACCGGACCGCCCAGAGGCAGAGGCCATCGACGCCCTCCATTCGGGAATTACCGGTGCTCGACCAACCAACCACCCGGTAGGTTAGCGGGTACCGCCGGTGTCACGTCAAGAATGCCCGCCCCGGCGCCGCTGGCATAGCCGCGCAGGCCGTTTTGGTCGGCGGCAGGCCAGCGACTATTCTTAAGGGCAATCGTCGCCGTTTGGTACAGAGCGACCACCACCGAAGCCCCACACCAAGGAGTTAGGCCCGACCATGGCCACACCCAAGCGCAGGATGTCGCGCTCGAACACCCGAAGCCGCCGTGCGCAGTGGAAGGCCACCAAGACCGAGCTCGTCGGCGTGAACGTGGCAGGCCAGAAGCACAAAGTGCCCCGGCGGCTACTCAAGGCGGCTCGGCTGGGGCTGATCGATCTGGACAAGCGCTAACGGCGCGAGCCCCTTGGGGCCGCTTTGCATCGCGGTGGCGGTGGGTCGGTTCCGGCGGGCACCCGCACCGCGTCGACCCCCCTGCTGTTGACGGATATGACCAGATCGCTGCACCACCGGCGCGCCTCTCAGGCCGCTCTCAGGCCCTAGGACGAAACTAGTGGCCGTGCGAATACTTGTCGTCGACGACGATCGCGCGGTGCGCGAGTCGCTCCGCCGGTCGCTTTCGTTCAATGGCTATTCAGTCGAGCTGGCCCACGACGGGGTCGAGGCGCTCGAAAAGGTGGCCAGCGATCGGCCCGACGCGCTCGTCCTGGATGTGATGATGCCGCGGCTGGACGGACTCGAGGTGTGTCGTCAGCTCCGCAGCACCGGCGACGACCTGCCGATCCTGGTGCTGACGGCGCGCGATTCGGTCTCCGAGCGGGTCGCCGGCCTGGACGCCGGCGCCGACGACTACCTGCCGAAGCCGTTCGCCCTCGAAGAGCTGCTGGCCCGGATGCGGGCCCTGCTGCGGCGCACCAAGCCCGACGACGACGCCGAATCGGTCGCGATGAAGTTCTCCGACCTGACGCTGGACCCGGTGACCCGTGAGGTCACCCGCGGCGAACGCCGAATCAGCTTGACCCGCACCGAATTCTCGTTGCTCGAGATGCTGATCGCCAACCCGCGGCGGGTGCTCACGCGCAGCCGCATCCTCGAAGAGGTGTGGGGCTTCGACTTTCCCACCTCCGGCAACGCGCTCGAGGTGTACGTCGGATACTTGCGGCGCAAGACCGAGGCCGACGGCGAGCCGCGGCTGATCCACACCGTGCGCGGCGTCGGATACGTCTTGCGGGAGACGCCTCCTTGATGATCCGGTTCCAACGACGCCGGCGCGCACCGCTGCGAGCCCCGAGCTCGTTGTCGCTGCGGTGGCGGGTGATGCTGCTGGCGATGTCGATGGTGGCCATGGTCGTGGTGCTGATGGCGTTCGCCGTCTACGCGGTGATTTCCGCCGCGCTGTACAGCGACATCGACAACCAACTGCAGAGCCGGGCGCAGCTGCTGATCGCCAGCGGCTCGCTGGCCGCCGACCCCGGCAAGGCCATCGAGGGCACCGCGTATTCCGACGTCAACGCGATGCTGGTGAATCCGGGGCACTCGATCTACACCGCCCAACAGCACGGTCAGACATTGCCGGTCGGTCCGCCCGAGAAGGCGGTCATCCACGGCGATCTGTTCATGTCGCGGCGCACCGCCGGGGATCAACGCATCCTTGCCATCCATCTGCCCAACGGCAGCTCACTTTTGATCTCCAAGAGTCTGAAGCCGACCGAAGCGGTGATGACCAAACTGCGCTGGGTGCTGCTGTTCGTCGGCGGCATCGGCGTTGCCGTCGCCGCGGTGGCCGGCGGCATGGTCACCCGCGCCGGGCTGCGACCCGTCGCGCGGTTGACCGAAGCGGCCGAACGGGTTGCGCGCACCGATGACCTGCGGCCCATTCCGGTGTTCGGTAGTGACGAATTAGCAAGGCTCACTGAGGCTTTCAATCTGATGCTGCGGGCGCTGGCCGAATCCCGGGAACGGCAGGCGCGGCTGGTCACCGACGCCGGGCACGAACTGCGCACCCCGCTGACCTCGTTGCGGACCAACGTCGAACTGTTGATGGCGTCGATGGAACCGGGGGCGCCGCGGCTGCCCGAGCAGGAGATGGTGGGCCTGCGCGCCGACGTGCTGGCGCAGATCGAGGAATTGTCCACTCTGGTGGGTGATCTGGTCGACCTCAGCCGCGACGACGCCGGCACGGTGGTGCACGAGCAGGTCGACATGTCCGAGGTGATCGACCGGACGTTGGAGCGAGTCAGGCGGCGGCGCAACGACATTCATTTTGATCTGGACGTGATCGGGTGGCAGGTCTACGGCGATGCGGCCGGGTTGTCCCGCGCGGTCCTCAACCTGATGGACAACGCGGCCAAGTGGAGCCCGCCGGGCGGCCACGTCGGGGTCAGGCTGCGGCAGCTCGACCCGTCGCACGCCGAGCTGGTGGTCTCGGACCAGGGACCTGGCATTCCGCCGCACGAGCGCGGGCTGGTGTTCGAGCGGTTTTACCGCTCCACTACCGCGCGGGCCCTGCCCGGATCGGGCCTGGGGTTGGCGATCGTCAAGCAGGTCGTGCTCAAGCACGGCGGGCTGCTTCGCGTCGAAGACACCGTTTCGGGCGGTCAGCCCCCCGGAACGTCGATCTATGTGTTGCTCCCCGGCCGGCTGATTCCGGCTCCCGCCTACCCGGCGACCGACGAAGACAAGACCGCCGTCGTACCCACGACCGGCAACGCGGCGAACTCTCGGGAATCGGCGAACGTTATCTCAGTGGACTCTCAGTCCGCGCGCGCAAGGTAGTTGCAGTTACTGTTGGTTCGAGCCGAGTCGAGCCGACACCATGTGAAGTACCGAAGTAGAGGAAGAGCGACTTAGCGACATGACGAATGACCCGAGGTATTCGCCACCGCCGCAGCAGCCGGGATACCGCAGTGCGCCTAACCAGCCTGCGCCGCCCGCCTACTCGCAGGGCCAACAGCCATACAACCAGCCATTCGACTGGCGCTATCAGCCATCCCAGCAACCGACGCAGTCGGCGCGGGCGAATCAGTACCGGCGGCCCTACGAGCCGTTCGGCGCCACCGGCCCCGTCGCCGGGGGCACCGGCGCGGGTCCGATCCCCGGCGCTACCGGCGCGGGCCCGATTCCCGGCGGCAGCGGCCCCGTCCCGCTCTTCCCTCCGCCCGCACCCGAAAAGCGTTCTCGCGCAGGATTATTGGTGGCGGGCGCGGTAGCGATCGCGGTGGTTTCGGCCGGTATCGGCGGCGCTGCGGCCACGGTAGTCGAGCTGGGTACGCACGTCGGCAGCGGCAGCGGTGGCCGGGTGATCGGCGCCGCTCCCAGCGTCCCGGCGGCCAACATGCCCCCGGGCAGCGTCGAGCAGGTCGCGTCCAAGGTGGTGCCCAGCGTCGTCATGCTGGAGACCGACATCGGCCGCGCCTCCGAAGAGGGCTCCGGGGTCGTGCTGTCGGCAGACGGGCTGATTCTGACCAACAACCACGTCATCGCCGCCGCCGCCCCGCAGAAAGCTCCGCCGCCGGGTGGCCCCGGCGGTGCTCCGGGCGGACCGGGTGGGCAGGGCGGCCCCGGCGGCCCGGCACCGAAAACGACGGTGACCTTCTCCGACGGCCGGACCGCGCCCTTCACCGTGGTCGGCGCCGACCCCACCAGCGACATCGCGGTGATCAAGGTGCAGGGCGTCAACGGCCTGAACCCCATCTCCCTGGGCTCCTCGTCGGACCTCAAGGTCGGCCAGCCGGTGGTGGCGATCGGATCGCCGCTGGGCTTGTCCGGCACGGTGACCACCGGCATCATCAGCGCACTGAACCGGCCGGTGTCCACCACGGGTGAGTCGGGCAACCAGAACACGGTGCTGGACGCGATTCAGACCGACGCCGCGATCAACCCGGGTAACTCCGGGGGCGCGCTGGTCAACATGAGCGGGCAGCTGGTGGGCATCAACTCGGCGATCGCCACGTTGGGCGCGGACTCGCCCGACGCCCAGAGCGGTTCCATCGGTTTGGGTTTCGCGATTCCGGTCGACCAGGCCAAGCGCATCGCCGACGAACTGATCAGCAGCGGCAAGGCGTCGCACGCCTCGCTGGGCGTGCAGGTCACCAGTGACAAGAGCACCCCGGGGGCCAAGGTCGTCGACGTCATCCAGGGCGGCGCGGCCGCGGGCGCCGGCGTGCCCAAAAACGTCGTCGTCACCAAGGTCGACGACCGCCCGATCAACAGCGCCGACGCGTTGGTGGCCGCCGTGCGGTCCAAGGCTCCCGGCGACAAGGTGTCGTTGACCTACGTCGATCCCGGGGGCGGCAGCCGCACCGTGCAGGTCACCCTGGGTAAGGCGGATCAGTGATGAGAGTCAACGAACCTCTCAACGAGGCTCTCAACGAGCCACTGTCAGAACTCGGATATACGGTTGCACCCATGGAAACGGGTGTGGAACTAGTCGTCGGCCGGGCTCTAGTCGTGGTGGTCGACGACCGCACCGCGCACGGGGACGAGGACCACAGCGGCCCGTTGGTCACCGAGCTGCTCACCGAGGCGGGGTTCGTCGTCGACGGTGTGGTGGCGGTCTCCGCCGACGAGGTCGAGATCCGCAACGCGCTGAACACGGCGGTGATCGGTGGCGTGGACCTGGTGGTGTCGGTCGGCGGTACCGGCGTCACGCCGCGTGATGTCACGCCGGAGGCGACCGTCGAAATCCTGGATCGCGAGATTCTCGGCATCGCCGAGGCCATTCGCGCCTCCGGGCTATCCGCGGGGATCGTCGACGCCGGGTTGTCCCGCGGGCTGGCCGGGGTGTCCGGCAGCACGCTGGTGGTCAACCTCGCCGGTTCCCGCTACGCGGTGCGCGACGGCATGGCGACGCTGAATCCGCTTGCGGCGCAAATCATCGGGCAGTTGTCCAGCCTCGAGATCTGATCCGACGGGTCGTTACGCGTCCGCGCGCGGCCCGTGCGCCGGCGGGGGCGTGGTGGCCACCACGCCGTGCCGGCCGGGGGTTTCACCGTTGGTTTGCGCCAGTAGGTCACGGATCTCGGTGAGCAGGACGACCTGAGCGTCGTCGGCCTGCTCGACCTCACCCTGCTTGCGCAGCCTGCTGTAGGGCAGCACGACCAGGAAGTACACCACCGCCGCGACGAGGATGAAGTTGACGGCCGCCGACACCAGGATGTTCAGGTCGATCGTCTGGCCGCCGCCGATGCCGATCTTCAAGATCCCGACATCGGACTTCTCGTTGACGCCGATCCGATTGATCAGCGGAGTGATGATGCTGTCGGTGAATTTGGTGACCAACGCGGTGAAGGCGGTACCGATGACCACCGCGACGGACAGATCGACGATATTGCCGCGGGAAAGAAACTCTTTGAATCCCTTGAGCATCCGAATGTCCTTTCTGGGTCGGCGAGAGTTTGCTGCATCCCTCGTCGAGAACAGCGGCCGGGAACTCAGTGCAGGGTGAGGGATACTCGCTGACCCAACACCGAGCCCGCCACCGTGTTCGCCACGCGAGCCGACAGCGCAACCAAGACTACGCGGTCACCGTCGGCGGCCTGCACTTTTTGCTTGGCCGACACGAGGACAATGACGGCGTCGGTCGCCACCACCTTGCCGACGGGTGCCTTGCCGGGATCCGCCTCGGTGTTCGGCGCGGCCAGCACGTCGACGACGTCGCCGACCCGGACCAGGTCGATCAGCGCACCGTCGACCAGGTGCAGCGGCACGATCCGCGCGCCGGGCCCCGCCTTCGATCCGATCGCGGCGTCGGCCAACCGGCTGTTCAGCAGCCGCACATCGGTCAACACCTCGCCGCGACGCGCCGGGCCAGTGAGCGTTGAGCCGACAACGGCGGCCAGGTCGTCCCGAGATCCGTCGGGAAGTGTTGCCGTCAAACGCTTTTCGAGATGCACATCGTCCGGGGACAGGGCGGCGCCAGGGGTGAGGTCGCGCGTGGCCACCACGACGTCGGCGCGATCTCCGTCGGGATTCGACCGCAGCACTGCGCCCGCGGCCAGCAGCACCAGCGCTCCCGCGGCTACGCGGCGGGCCAACACGGTGCGGGTCCAATCCGGGCGCAGCAGTGTCGATGCCCGGTTGAGTAGCGTCGGATTCAGTGATGGTTCACGCACGGCGCTACGGTAGGCGGCGAACGCCGCCGGGGACGGCGGTCAGGGATGTGGGTGTGGATAACCCGCTAGCTCGAGGTGGCCGCGGCGGACGCGGTGGAGCTGCTGCTCGACTTCTCGCTCGACGCGGACTTGTCGCTCGAACTCGAACTCTCGCCGGAGCCCGACTTCTCGCTGGAGCCCGAATCCTTGCTGGCGGAGCCGTTGGTGGCACTGGATTTCTTGCCCGACTCGCGGCTGTCGGTGCGGTAGAAGCCGCTGCCCTTGAACACGACGCCGACGGAATTGAAGAGCTTGCGCAACCGGCCCGAGCACTTCTCGCAGGTGGTCAGGGCGTCGTCGGTGAAGGACTGCACGACATCGAAGCGGTTGTCGCATTCAGTGCACGCGTAGCTGTAGGTCGGCACGAAAAACCTCCGTGAGATAAGTCTTGTTAGCACTCTACCGTGCCCGAGTGCTAAAACGAGCGGGGAAGCGGTCTCATTCCCCCGGCGGCAGGGCGATCATCCCACGCCGCGGGGTCAGCACGTGCGTCATCGGCACATCGTGCGGGTCAGCGGGCAGCTCGTCGACCAGCTCGTCGTCGCGCACCATCGCGACCAGGCGCGCGGACGGGCTTCTGCCGTCCAGCGAGCGGTCGTAGAAGCCGCCGCCGCGGCCCAGCCGCACCCCGCGGCGGTCGACCGCGAGCGCCGGCACCACGACCAACTCGGCTTCGACCAGCGCGGACTCCGGCAGCCAGGGTTCGGGCGGCTCGAGCAGGCCATACCGGCCGCGGACGAGCTCGCCCGGCCGGTACGGGCTCCAGCGCAGCCGCATCGGGACGTCGTCCGGCGTGGTGCGCGCAACCGGCAGCAGCACGCGTCCGGCGCGGCGCAGCAACAGGTCCAGGATTTCGATGGACCCGGGCTCGCTGCCCACCGGTACGTAGGCGCACACGGTGCTGCCGCTGCTCACGGCGCGCTCCAAGTGGTCGCCGAGCATGCGGGCCTCGGCGGCCCGGACCGCGTCGGCAACGCCGCTGCGGGCGGCGAGCAGCTGTTCCCGCAACGCGGCCTTGGTCGCGATTGCCATGCGTCAACGATGACAGCATGGGTATTCGGCCTGCCATACACCGTCGGCAAACCCTATGAGCGATATGGTGTGAACGATGTCACGACCAGAAGACATACCGATCCCCTACACGGCGATCGTGCCTGCGGCCGGTCTGGGCACCCGTTTCCTGCCAGCGACCAAGACCGTGCCCAAGGAGCTGCTGCCCGTCGTCGACACGCCCGGTATCGAGCTGGTCGCCGCGGAGGCCGCTGCGGCTGGTGCCGAGCGCCTGGTGATCATCACCTCCGAGGGCAAGGACGGCGTCGTCGCCCACTTCGTCCAGGACCTGGTGCTGGAGGGCACGCTCGAAGCCCGCGGCAAGCACGCCATGCTGGCCAAGGTGCGCCGCGCCCCGGCCCTGATCAAGGTCGAGTCGGTGGTGCAGGCCGAGCCGCTCGGGCTGGGCCACGCCATCGGTTGCGTGGAGTCCACCCTGACGCCCGACGAGGACGCCGTCATGGTGCTGCTGCCCGACGACCTGGTGCTGCCGACGGGCGTGCTCGAGACGATGGCGAAGGTGCGCGCCGAGCACGGCGGCACGGTGCTGTGCGCCATCGAGGTCGCGCCCGAAGAGATCAGCGCCTACGGCGTTTTCGACGTCGACCCGGTTCCCGGCGGCGACTCCGACGTGCTGAAGGTCAAGGGCATGGTCGAAAAGCCGAAGGCTGAAGACGCGCCGTCGATCTATGCTGCGGCGGGCCGCTACGTGCTCGACCGAGCCGTCTTCGACGCGCTGCGGCGCATCGAGCGCGGCGCCGGCGGTGAGGTTCAGCTGACCGACGCGATCGCGCTGCTGATCGACGAGGGCCACCCGGTGCATGTCGTCGTGCATCACGGATCTCGACACGACTTGGGAAATCCCGGCGGCTACCTCAAGGCTGCGGTTGACTTTGCATTGGATCGTGACGACTATGGCCCGGATTTGCGGCGATGGTTGGTGGCGCGATTGGGCCTGACCGAGCAGTAGCCGGGCTCCGCGCGGCGAGTGTTCGAGGCAGGAAGGCGCGGTTGTGCGTTCGGTGGAGGAGCAACAAGCCCGGATAACGGCCGCCGCGGTAGCGCCGCGGCCGATCAGGGTGGCCATAGCCGAGGCGCAAGGCTTGATGTGCGCCGAAGAAGTCGTGACCGAACGGCCGCTGCCCGGGTTCGACCAGGCGGCGATCGATGGTTACGCCGTGCGCAGTGTCGACGTGCTGGGTGTCGGCGAGGTCAGCGGCGAGCCCGTCTACGACGAGGCCGGAGAGCCGATTGTCGACGAGGATGCCCCGGACGGGCTAGTCCTGCCGGTGATGGGAACGATCGAGGCCGGTGCGCGCACGCCCAGCCGGCTGCAGCCCCGGCAGGCCGCACGGGTGCAGACCGGGGCCCCGTTGCCCACGCTGGCCGACGCGGTGTTGCCGCTGAAGTGGACCGACGGCGGCACGTCCAAGGTGCGGATCCTGCGCGGGGCGCCGTCGGGCGCCTACGTGCGGCGCGCCGGGGACGACGTGCAGCCGGGCGACGTCGCGGTGCGGGCGGGCACGATCATCGGTGCCGCGCAGGTGGGCCTGCTTGCGGCGGTCGGCCGGGAACGGGTGTTGGTGCATCCGCGGCCCCGCGTGTCGATCATGGTCATCGGCGGTGAACTGGTGGACATTTCGCGCACCCCCGGCAACGGGCAGGTCTACGACGTCAACTCCTACGCGCTGGCCGCGGCGGCCCGTGACGCCGGAGCGGAAGTCAACCGTATCGGCATCGTGTCCAACAACCCGCAAGAGCTGGGCGAGATCGTCGAAGGGCAGATCAACCGTGCCGAGGTCCTGGTGATCGCCGGCGGCGTCGGGGGCGCGGCCGCCGAGGCGGTCCGCGGCGTGCTCTCCGGGCTCGGCGAGCTGGAAGTGGTCCGGGTCGCGATGCATCCCGGATCGGTCCAGGGCTTCGGGCAGCTGGGGCGCGACGGCGTGCCGACCTTCCTGCTGCCCTCGAATCCGGTCAGCGCGCTGGTGGTCTTCGAGGTGATGGTCCGGCCGCTGATCCGGCTGTCGCTGGGCAAGCGCCAGCCGCTGCGGCGCATCGTGCAGGCCCGCACGCTCTCGCCCATCACGTCGGTGGCCGGGCGCAAGGGCTACCTGCGCGGCCAGCTGATGCGTGATCAGGACACCGGCGAGTACCTGGTGCAGGCGCTCGGCGGGGCACCCGGGGCGTCGTCGCATCTGCTGGCGACCCTTGCCGAGGCCAATTGCCTGGTTGTGGTTCCCACCGGGGCGGAGCAGATTCGTACCGGTGAGATCGTCGACGTCGCCTTCCTGGCTCAGCGCGGCTGAGCGACACGGCTGCGCACTCCGGTGAATTTCCTGCGCACCAGCGCCCGGCATCCCGGCTGGCCCATGAGTGTTGGGCCGCTGCGGGTTTCGGCGGGAGTGATCCGGCTGCGGCCCGTGCGGATGCGTGACGGCGCGCAGTGGAGCCGCACCCGGTTGGCCGACCGCGCGCACCTCGAGCCGTGGGAGCCCAGCTCCGAGGGCGACTGGACGGTGCGGCACACGCCGGCGGCCTGGCCGGCGTTGTGTTCGGGGTTGCGGGCCGAGGCGCGCAGCGGCCGCATGCTGCCCTACGTGATCGAACTCGACGGGTGCTATTGCGGGCAGTTGACCATCGGCAACGTCACCCACGGGGCGCTGCGCTCGGCGTGGATCGGCTACTGGGTGCCCAGCTCGGCGACCGGCGGCGGCGTGGCGACCGGCGCGTTGGCGCTCGGGCTCGACCACTGCTTCGGGCCGGTGCGCCTGCATCGGGTGGAGGCGACCGTGCGCCCGGAAAACGCCGCTAGCCGTGCGGTATTGGGCAAGGTCGGGTTTCGCGAGGAGGGCCTGCTGCGCCGCTACCTCGAGGTCGACCGGGCGTGGCGCGACCACCTGCTGATGGCCATCACCGTCGAGGAGGTGTACGGGTCGGTCGCATCGACGCTGGTGCGGACCGGGCACGCCAGCTGGGTCTGACGGGTAACCGCCTGCTCCAACCCGCCGCCGTGGGGAAATCGCAATAAATATGTGGCTAACGTGACATATGTGGCGTGTGATGCTTGATTGAGGCAAATTACAGGTGTGTAATTGCGCTGGTCACAGGTCCCGGCCACGCAGGTCAACCATCGGCCTCGCAGGGATCCAGGCCAGAAGGAGCAGGTCATCATGCCCAGCATCCCGCAGTCATTGTTGTGGATCTCGCTCGTGGTGCTCTGGCTGTTCGTGCTGGTGCCGATGCTGATCAGCAAACGCGACGCGGTCCGGCGCACCAGCGATGTCGCCCTGGCCAGCCGAGTGCTCAACGGAGGCGCCAATGCGCGCCTGCTCAAGCGCACCGGGCCGGCCTCGGGCCATCGCAGCGATCCGGACTGGCGGCCCGAGGAAGACTCAGCCGACGATGAGCTGGACGAAGCCCAGGACGACTCTGAAGACGACGTTGACCACGAGCCCGACACCGTAGAGCAGCCCGCGCACGCGGTGGTGATGCGGATTGCCGTGGCAGAAACGACCGAGCCCGACTACCTCGACGTGGACGTCGTCGAGGATTCCGCGGCCCTGCCGGCCGGGGTCAGCGGCGTGGTGCCCGAGCCGGTGATGGACGAAGTCGACGAGGCCGCCGAGGACGAGCACGACGGCGCCGACGAGGACGCCGACCTGGCCGACCTGGCCGACCGCTACGAGTACGTCGAGGACTCGTCCGGTCTGGAGCCCGAGGCCGAGCAGGACGACGACGTCAACACGAATGCCTTCGTCGCGGCTCGGTCCCGGAGGCGACGCTTCGACACCACGCACGCCGCCGCCATCGATGCCAAGAAGTACGCCGCGCGTAAGCGCGTGCTGATGGTGCTGGCCGTCATTTTGGTCGGGACGGCGACCGCCGCCTTCGAGATCAGCCCGAGCGCCTGGTGGGCCTGCGGCGGCGCCACTTTCGTGACCCTCATCTACCTCGGTTACCTGCGCCGGCAGACGCGGATCGAGGAAAAGATTCGCCGCCGCCGGGCGCAGCGGATGGCACGCGCGCGGCTCGGCGTGGAGAACGCGCGCGACCGCCAGTACGACGTGGTGCCGTCGCGCCTGCGGCGCCCCGGCGCGGTGGTCCTGGAGATCGACGACGAGGACCCCATCTTCGAGCACCTGGACTACGCGATGCCGCAGCAGCACTTCGGCTGGTCCAGGGAACTGCCGCGGGCCGTGGGCCAGTAGCGCGTAATGGTCCGGCGCCGGAACTGGTAGCCTGCTAGCGATCAGGGGCTATGGCGCAGTTGGTAGCGCGACTCGTTCGCATCGAGTAGGTCAGGGGTTCGATTCCCCTTAGCTCCACTTAGTTTGTGACTGACGTTCATCGGTTACGGCCGGGGTCTGGGTTTTCTGGCGTAGTCGTTCGTAGGGTGTGGCGTCGTCAACGACGACGCCGTCCAGGAGGGCGTAGAACTCTTCAGCATCGATGCGGTGGGATCGCTCCACTTTGCCGTTCAGGCGCGGGGTTCGCGGCTTGATGTAACGGTGGCCGACGCCTTTGTTGAGGACGTGGTAGTGGAAGGCTGATTGGAATTCGGCGCCGTTGTCTGTCTGGATGATCTGCACCGGGAAGGGCAGTCGCTCGAGCATGTAGTCGACGAACTGGATTGCGGTTTTCTGATCGCAACGTAGGTAGATGCGCAGCACGCGTAGTCGGGTGCAGTCGTCGATTGCGGTGAACTGGTAGTGCTTGGTGCGCCGGCCGACGGCGGGCGGGGCGGCGTTCTTCAGTGGCTCAACGAATTTGACGTCGATTTGGACTTGATGTCCGGGCAGCTGCTTTTCGTAGCGTGTCCATCGTTTGTCGAGTCGTTTGTAGCGCTGGGAGGCCGGTAGGCGATTGAGGTCGAGGCTCTTGAGGATGCGCCAGACGCCGGATTGGGACACCTCCACGTCGTGGTATCGCTTGAAATACATCGCGATCTTGGCGGGTCCGAAATGGTAATTCTGCCTCAGGTAGAGGATCTTGCCGACGACATCGACATGGGTGGCGTTGGGGCTGTGATGCGGTCGTCGCGAGAGATCACGCAGCCCGTCAATGCTCTGCTCCTGGTAGCGCCTTAGCCATCGGTAGTAGACCGGCCGGCTGATCCCGTAATAGCGGCACGTCATAGCCACGTTGCCGGTCACTTCTTCGGCGTGGCGGATAATCGCCAATCGGCGACGGACCTCGCGTGGCAGTAGCGGTTCGCTCATGCAGGTCTCCTAGTGCTCAGAGACCCGGACTGTCAACGATGTCCGTCAGTTTTAGAAGGACGGGCAGCGGTGGAGCAAGTCCGGAGCACGCGAAAATCGCGAAGGCTTCGGCACCGGATCTGTTCGGCTCATCATTGGCTCCGTTGGAGCCTGCCCCCTTCGTCGTCAAATACAAGTACAAGTGCGCAACAGCGACGTGTAGGGGGTCACGAGCAGAAGGTTCTGGATTGGGAGGCTGGGCAGGGCGGCCGAAAGTGGTTGCGTGACTGCGGCGATCGCCCCCGTGCCCGTGCGGCGATGCTGACGAAATGGCGCGATGAGATGCTCGCGACCGCCAATGATGTCCACTTACGTCGGAAACCAGAACGCTCGACATTGGATATTTTCCGTCCTCGGGGTGTGGTGGCCGAAGATCGAGAACGCTCTGTTCTAGATGTGCACCACAACAGCATTCGGGCGATTCTTTAGCAAGCGATCGATGATGACGTTGTGCTGGAGATCATCGACATGGCCGATCCGCCAGGGCATCTGGTGCTGGGTTCGGATGCCCTCCGGCTGATCGGCGAGGCCAGGGCTGCCGTCGATGAAGATATTCGGAGATGGGACGCCCTTTCTCGCAGTACGGATTTCGACGACCGTGTGCAACCCGCCACCAGCTAGGGTCCTGCGTCGGTCGCACCCGCCGCCGCAGGCGGGTACTTGCCGGCAACACAGCTCGGAGACCATGATGAAGCGTCTTTCTCAGCAGAGCTCGACCGCCCCGACGAAATGGTCGCCTATATCCAGCCGTGAGATCGTCGCACGAATCGCGAGCCCATTTGATGACTCAACAAATGGCTTCCGTAGCCTTCGCACTTACGAATCGAAACAGGCGGCGTTGAGCCGGATATATGGAGGCCCTCACGCCGGATTGGCGAGTATTTTCAGAAGGCCCTGGCGCTATTACGATGCAGCTTCTCAGAGGGTAATGAGAAATGCTGCTAACCCGCGCGTTAGTAGTCACCGGCGTAGCGTATCCTGCATTGAGAATTTCCCAGATTGTCGTGCTTGAGGCGGGCGAAGTGGAGAGGTTGGTTCAGGCGCTTACTGCGCTGACGGATCCAGTCTCGTTGATGAGCCGCATTGCTGAGCAGACCTGTACGCTAATGCCCAACGCCGATGGAGCGGCGGTTACGTTACTTCATGCCTCCGACAAGACGTACGTGACGGTTGCTGGGTACGGTGTGCTTGCGGCTGCGCCGGGTTTCCAGGTGCCGCAGCTCAGCAGCTTGCAGGGCCTCGCTGCACGGGAGAAGCGACCGAAGCTGATCGATGACGCGCAGACAGACCCGCGACTGTCCTCGGCTGTCCGTGCCGCGAATCGGCACTGGGACACTCGGTCGTGGGTGCTCATTCCGCTGATGCACAACGAGGACCCGATCGGCTCCCTGCTGATGGTTGCCAGGGCCCCCAATGCATTCGATATCACCGATGTCGACCTGATGCTCGAGATCGGAGAGTTCGTTTCTGCGTTGACCTACGTCATCGCCGGCGGCGACGAGTCGGGGCAGCACGCCATCACGGCACACTTCGCTACCTCGGTGATGTTGCCCGAAGCAGTAAAGGCCAAAGGGCTGAACGATCGACTGGACGCACTGCTGGCGCAGCCGGAAGCCGTCAGCGCCGTCTTCCAGCCCATCGTGCACCTGGAAAGTGGTGGGACGGTCGCGTACGAAGGGTTGACGCGTTTTCCTCCGTCCGAATTGACCCCAACGCAGTGGTTCAGCGCCGCCCGGCACCTGGGCCGGGGTCTCGAGTTAGAACATTTGGCGTTGTGCACCATTCTCAGTGCTGCTCGCCGAATCCCGAGTGAGGGTCCCGTCGCGGTCAACCTCAGTCCGAGCGCCGCGCTGGACCCCGCGATTCATGAATTGCTGATAACCCAGGACCGGGCGATGATCGTCGAAATCACCGAGCATGAGCCTTTCCCCGATGACCTCGCCGCGGGTCTGACATGGTTGCGAGATCGCGGCATAGGCCTGGCAGTCGACGATGCCGGAGCAGGCTATGCCAGCTTCACCCAACTGCTGCGGCTACGTCCAGACATCATCAAGATCGACGGAGAGTTGACCATCGGCATCGACGGCGATCCTGCCAAACGCGCACTTGTCTCCGCGCTGAACACGCTGGCGACCGAGCTGCACGCCAACACAGTGGCCGAAGCCGTGGAGACAGTCAGCCAGTTACAGACGCTGGCCGGCCTCGGTGTCGGGTACGGTCAAGGCTTCTACTTGGGACGACCGCGACGAAATTCACGCATTCGATGCCATTCCTGCGACTTTGTTACCGAGTTTCCCAAAGGGTCATGACCCGACTCGGGCGTTGTAATGTCATCGCTTAATGAGTACCCGTGAGCTCGGGCGCACCGGCATCCACGTCTCGCCCATCGGCCTGGGCTGCATGCAGTTTTCGGCGTCGGGAATCCTGTCCGGATTCTTCTCGCCGATGTCGCAGCAGGAAGCCGACGTCATCGTCAAGACCGCGCTGGACGGCGGCATCACGCTGTTCGACACCGCCGAGCTGTACGGGCGCGGCGAATCGGAGCGACGCCTGGCGTCCGGACTGGTCCACGCCGGCGTCGCGCCCGGGCAGGCGGTGGTGGCCACCAAGTGGCGTCCGATCGGGCGAACGGCGGCCAGCGTCGGGCGCACCATCGGCGACCGGATCGCGGCGCTGGAACCGTTTCCCATCGATCTGCATCAGATCCACTTCGGTTTCGGCGGCCTTTCGCCGGTGCCGAAGCAACTCGAGGCGATGGCACAGCTGGCGCAAGCCGGCAAGATTCGTTCGGTCGGCGTCAGCAATTTCACGGCGAAGCAGATGGCCTCCGCCCATGCATTACTGGCCCAGCACGGAATCCCGTTGGTGTCCAACCAGGTTCAGATCAACCTGCTGAACAGAACAGTGGAGTTCAACGGCATCCTGGACACGGCCCGGGGCCTGGGCATCAGCCTGATCGCCTACTCGCCGCTGCGCAGCGGGATGCTGACCGGCAAGTTCCACGACAACCGCGATCTCGTCGCGGCCATGCCTCGGCTGCGCCGAACGGTGCACGGCTTCACCGCCAACAATCTCGACCGCACCACACCGCTGATCGACGCGATGCGCGAGATCGCCGCCGCGCACCAGGCGACGGTCGGGCAGGTGGCACTGGCCTGGCTGATCACGAACTACGGCGATACGGTCATCGCGATCCCGGGCGCATCCAAGCCGCACCACGCCGCCGAGGCCGCGGGGGCGATGAACGTCGCGCTCACCGCCGATGAAACACGACGGCTCACCGAGTTGTCCGGCGCAATCCGCAAGCGCGCCTAGCCGAGTGCACCCAGCCGCGGCGGGCACAATGGCCGGGTGACTGCAAACGACGGCGCCGCCGCGCGCGGGCTGCGCGTGGGATCGATGGAGATCCTGGTCGTCGGTTTGGTGACGTTTGCGCTGGCCGGGACCTGGTTGCGCGGCGTGGTGACCCGCAACGACACGCTGGCCACCGCCGGGACCGTGTTCTGCGGCGTGTTCGTCCAGGCGCTGCCCTTTCTGGGACTCGGCGTGGTGGTCAGTGGCCTGATCGCGGTGTTCGTGCCGCCCGAGCGGCTGGTGCGTTGGCTGCCGCGGCGCGCCCCGGCGGCGGTGCTGGCCGCGGGCGTCGCGGGTGCGGCGCTGCCTGGCTGCGAGTGCGGCTCGGTGCCGGTGGCGCGGCGGTTGTTCGGCGACGGCGGCGCGGTGGGCGCGGCGGCGTTGACGTTCATGCTGGCCGCTCCCGCGATCAACCCGGTCGTGGTGGTCGCGACGGCCGTCGCCTTCCCCGCTCAGCCGAAGATGGTCATCGCCCGGGTGGGCGCTTCGCTGCTGACCGCGGTGGTGATGGGCTGGCTGTGGTCGCGGTGGGGTCGCCCCGAATGGATCACGCGCCGGCTGCCGCCGCACGACTCGCACGGCCCCGGCGAGCGATCGAAGGCGGCGGTGTTCTGCGAGGTCGCCAGGCACGACTTTCTGCAGGCGGCAGCGTATTTGGTCGTCGGCGCCGCCGCGGCCGCCGCATTGCACGTGCTGGTGCCGCCCAAGGTGTTCGAACACGTCGGCGCGCACCTGATCGTCGGCGTCCTCGTGATGGCGACGTTGGCGGTGGTGCTGGCGGTGTGCTCGGAGGCCGACGCATTCGTGGCCTCCAGCCTGACGATGGTCCCGCTCGTCCCGCGGCTGGTGTTCATGGTGGTGGGCCCGGCCGTCGACGTGAAGCTGCTGGCCATGCAGTCCGGGATGTTCGGGCGGGGGTTCGCGGCGCGGTTCGCCCCGGCCACATTCGTCGTCGCCGTCGCGGCGGCGAGCGGGGTCGGCGTGCTGTTGCTGGGTGGCCCGCGGTGAGCCGCGAGACCGAGAACACGCTGCTGTTGCTGACCGGCCTGAGCGTCGGGCTGATTGCGATCACCGGCGCGTTCACCCGCTACGTCAAGCCGTCGCTGTTGCCCTGGCTGGCGCTGACCGCCGTGCTGCTGGTCAGCCTTGCGCTGGTGTCGATCATCGGGGACATCCGCCGCGGCGGCCCGCGGAAACCAGACGCACACCGCGACGACGGACACCGCCACCGCGGCGGCATCGTGTGGTTACTGGTGGTGCCCATCGTCGTGCTGATCTTCGTCACGCCACCGGCGCTGCGGCCCCAAGCCGCCACCGGATCGGTGAGCAATGTTTCCAATGACATTCTGCGCGAAGCGTTTCCACCGCTGCCGCCCGGACCGGTCCCCGAAGTTTCGCTGCCCGAGGTGCTGATGCGCGCGGCCAACGACAGCGCGGGATCGCTGAACAACCGGACGATCACCGTCACCGGGTTCGCGCTCAACGAGCCCGGCGGCATGGATCTCGGCCGCATCGTCATCATCTGTTGTGCCGCCGACGCCCAACTGGCCCGCATCCACCTGCGCGACACCGCCGGCCACAGTCCGTTCAAGTTCACCGACAACACCTGGCTGCGGGTGGAGGGCATCGTGACTCCCGCCGAGCGGCAACCCCATACGCCGTCGATCCCGACGCTGCGGGCCGTCACCGTCACGCCCGTTCCCGCCCCGGCAAACCAGTACGCGTAAGCTCTGTCGAGTCGGCCGAAAACCGACAAAACTGCTGGTGAGCCTGTTAGTGTTGGCCCCCATGGTCAGGCCCCGAATCCGCGCACGCGCACCGCTGCGGATCTCATTCGCGGGAGGCGGCACCGACGTCGCGCCCTTCCCGGAACTCGAAGGCGGCTGCGTCCTGTCGGCGACCATCGACCGCTACGCCTATGGATCGCTGACCCCGCGGACCGATCGCCGGGTGAGCATCGAGTCGGTGGACTTCAAGACCACCCACGAGATGACGCTCGACAGCGAGATTCTGTACGACGGCAGTCTCGACCTGATCAAGGCCGCCGTGCGGCGGTTCGGCCGGGAGGGTACGGACGGCTACGACCTGGTGCTGCGGTCGAGCGCGCCGCCCGGCTCCGGGCTGGGTTCCTCGTCGACGATGATGGTGGCGCTCACCGGCCTGCTCGCCGAGCACTACCGCGCGCCGATGGGGGAGTACGAGACGGCGCGGCTGGCGTGCGCCATCGAACGCGAGGACCTCGGCATCGCCGGCGGCCTGCAGGACATGTACGCGGCGACGTTCGGCGGGTTCAATTTCATCGAGTTCACCGACCGGGTGATCGTCAATCCGCTGCGTATCCGCGACGAGATCGCCTTCGAGCTCGAGCTCAGCCTGCTGCTGTGCTACACGGGCATCACGCGGGACTCCGCGCGCGTGATCGAGGACCAAACCCGCCGCGCGACAACGGGTGCCGACGACACGCTGGCCGGGCTGCGGGCGCAGAAGGAGCTGGCGGTGGCCATGAAGGCCGCGCTGCTGACGGGCAAGCTGAACGATTTCGGCGCCCTGCTCGGCGAGGCGTGGACCCAGAAGAAGCGCATGTCGCCCTACATCACCAACGAGCGCATCGACGAGCTCTACGACCTGGCCCTGCGCACCGGCGCGCTCGGCGGCAAGATCACCGGCGCCGGCGGTGGTGGCTACATCCTGCTGTTCTGCGACTTCACCAAGAAGCATCGCCTCATCGAAGCCCTCGAGGGCGCCGGTGCCGCGATCACCGAATTCGCTTTCGAGAGCAAGGGATTGACCACATGGCAGGCATGAGCCGCTCGGACGTCGTCGCGCCGAGCGTGGATACGGTCCAGGCCAGGCTGGCCGACACGATCGCCGTCAAGCAACAGATGCAGTCGGGCGACTTCGCCGAGCAGACCGTGGCAGTGGCGCGCGTGATGATCCGCGCGCTGCGCGCCGACGGGAAGGTGATCTTCTTCGGCAACGGTGGGTCCGCACAGGATGCGGGGCATCTGGCCGCCGAACTGATGGGCCGCTTCGCTTTTGACCGCCCGGGGCTGTCCGCGATCAGCCTGCCCGACGCCACCGCGGCAATAACCGCGATCGGCAACGACTACTCCTACGACGAGGTGTTCGCCCGCCAGGTGCTCGCCGCCGGGCGCCCGGGAGACGTCGTGGTCGGCCTCACCACGTCGGGTAATTCACCCAATGTCGTTCGCGCGCTCGAGGCCGCGGGCCAGGCGGGGATGACGACCGTGACGCTCACCGGCGCCGGCGGCGGCAAGGTCGCCGAGGTGGCCGAGATCTGCATCCGGGTGCCCAGCGAGGACACCGGACGGATTCAGGAGGCATGCCTGCACCTGGGCCACACCATCTGTGAGATGGTCGAGGCTGCCCTGTTCGCGCGCCCCTCCTGAGGATGGACCTGACCACCATCCGCACGGTCTTTTTGGACCGGGACGGGACGATCAACGTCAAAGCCCCCGAGGGCGAATACATCCGAACGCCTGAGGAATTGGTGCTGTTACCCGGCGCGGCCAAGGCGATGGCCGCCCTCAATGCGGCCGGCGTGCGCACGATCCTGGTGACCAACCAGCGCTGGCTGTCGACACCGTCGGCCGATCCGGCGCGCTTTGCCGCAGTGCAGAAGCGGCTCGAGGAATTATTGGCCGCCGAAGGCGCCTGGCTCGACGCGGCTTACCACTGCCCGCATGCGGCGGGCAGCTGCGACTGCCGGAAACCCATGGCCGGCATGCTGTTACGCGCGGCCCAAGACCACGGCCTGGAACTGTCCGAGTCGGTCATGATCGGCGACAGCCGGGCCGACGTGCAGGCGGGCCGAGCGGCCGGTGCCGCGACCATCCTGCTCGGACCCGGTGGCGCGGGGGCACCCGACGCGGACATCGTGGCCGCCGACTTGGCGGCGGCCGTGCGGCTGATCGTGCCTAGCGTCGCGTAAACCGTTGCACGACTGAGCGAATCACCAGGGCGAGCGCAAACGGGAGATCGTCGCGCAGGTAGCGGCCAGCCAGCCGCCGCGGCTCGAGCAGCAGCCGGTGCAGCCATTCTAATCCGAGCCGTTGCATCAGTCCGGGCGCCCGGCGCACCGCTCCGGCGGTCATCGCGATGCCGCCGCCACACGCCAGGCACCAGGCGCCGGGCAGCTCCCGGCGCAGCAGTTCGATGAGCCGCTCCTGGCGGGGAAAGCCCAAGCCGACGAAGACCAGATCGGGCGCCGCTGCGGCGACGGCTGCGACCGCCTGCCGCGTCCCGCCCCGCGTGTCGTCGAACCCGAACTCCGGTGACAGGGTGCCCGCGACCCGCAGCGTGGCGAACTGTGCGGCCAGGGCCGCGGCCGCGCGATCCGGTATCCCGGCGGCGCCGCCGAGGATGTAGACCGACTTGCCGTCGGCGGCGGCCGCCGCGCTCAACGGCAAGATCAGCGACGAGCCGGCGACCCGCTCCGGCAGCGCCTCGCCCCTGAGCCGCGCCGCCCACACCAGGGGCATCCCGTCGGCCACCACAAACGACCCCCGGGACACCAGATCGGCCAGCGCGATGTCGCGGCTCGCCGCCAGGGCCACGTCGACGTTAACTGGGATGATCGATCCGCCTTCGCCGGCCGCCCAGGCCTTGCGCACGCCCTCGACGACCTCGCCCTCGGTCACCGCATCGAAACAGAGATCACCCACCCGGATCCTGGTTGGCCGCATGCCTTGGATTCTCACCGGATCGGCCCCGATATTTCCACGGAACCTGCGACATTGTTGCTGCGCCGTCGTCAAACGCCATAACCTGAGTCGGACCGACCGCGAGATGGGCCGCGCGCCCGTCGCGGATGGGACGAGCACAGGGCGGCGGGTTGGCCGAGTTGATCGCGGGGCGGGCGGAAGAACTCGCCGCGATGGACATCTTCAAGGGATGCCCCATCGAGGACTTGCTGCCGTTGGCAACCCGCCTCCAGCCGCTGCGCGCCGCTCCCGGCCAGGTGTTGATGCGGCAAGGTGAGCGGGCCGTGTCGTTCCTGCTGATCTCGTCAGGCACCGCCGAGATCCAACATGCCGACGCCGACGGCGTCGTGTCCGTCGGGCAGGCGCTCGCCGGGGAGATCATCGGCGAGATCGCACTGCTGCGCGACGTTCCACGGATCGCCACCGTCACCACCGCCGGACCGCTGACCGGTTGGGTCGGCGACAACGACGCGTTTACGCTGCTGGTGCACATCCCCGGGGTGATGCCGCGCCTGGTGCGCACGGTGCGTCAGCGCCTCGCCGCATTCACCACGCCCATCCCGGTGCGGGTGCGTGACGGGACGCTGCTGTTGTTGCGCCCGGTCCTGCCCGGCGACGACCAGCGGGCGGTGCACGGCCACATCCTTTTCTCCAGTGAGACGCTGTACCGGCGCTTCATGACGGCGCGCCTGCCCAGCCCCGCGCTGATGCAGTACCTGTCCGAGGTCGACTACGTCGACCACTTCGTCTGGGTGATGACCGACGGCATCGACCCGATGGCCGACGCCCGCTTCGTCCGCGACGAGACCGACCCGACCGTCGCCGAAATCGCGTTCACGGTTGCCGACGCCTACCAGGGCCGGGGGGTCGGGAGCTTCTTGATTGGCGCGCTGGCCATCGCTGCCGAGGTCAACGGCATCGAAAAGTTCTCCGCGCGAATGCTTTCCGACAACGTCCCGATGCGCGCCATCCTGGATCACTACGGCGCGGTGTGGGAGCGCGAAGACGTCGGGGTGATCACGACGGTGATCGACGTACCGCGGCGGCGCGACCTGGGCATCAAGCGCGAGCTGGCCGACGAGATCACACGCGTGGCCCGCCAGGTCGTCGAGGCCCTCGGCTGACCCGGCGACTCGTGATACGACTCCGCAGGCGCCCGTGCTGGATTGGCGCACTGCTGGCGGTGTTGGCCACCGCGTGCGGTCACGCGCCGGCGCACGTGCCGCCGCGGCCGACGACGTCGGTGCATGCCACCGTCGTCAACCCCGCCAACATCAAGCGAGTCGTGCGCGACATGCCGCCCGACTACGAAATCACGACCGGCGTCCCGAACGGGGCGTCGCCCCGGATGATCTGGAGCCGCGACGCCGATGCATCGGTCACACCGCAGCAGTGCGCCGCGCTCGCCGACCCGGGCAACGATCGTGACCAATCCGCACAGGGCGTGTCCGGCTCGGGTTCGGGCGGCGTCATCGACGCGATCGTCGTCTCGTTGTCCGGGCCCGTCGACCTCGACCGCAACATCGTCGCCGCGTGCGGCCAGTGGAGCACGACGGCCGAGCGCACCACGATTACCGTGCACCTCACCGACCCCCCGCACGTCGACGGCGCCGACACCGTCGGCATGGTCACCGACGTGAAATCCTCGGTCGAGTCCGGAACCGAAATTGATTCGCGCACCTATACTTTCGTGGCATACCTGGGCAACTATTACGCATTTACCACGCTGACCACCGACCCCGGCTCCGCGCAGCCGGCCCTGCCCCCGCAATTCGCGGCCGATCTGCTCGTCAAAACGGTGTCCACGTTGCGCGGCTGAACCGTCCGGGTTGGGTAGATTAGCCCCGGTGTTGAAGGTGGCGCTCGCTGTCGCGTCGGCGGGCATACTCGCCGGCTGTTCGTCGGGCACCCAGACCGCCTCGACCAACGCCGACATCACCAAGATCGTCGCAGTGAAATCCAGCTTCGGGCCCGACTACAAGGTCGCCGACATCAGCGAACGGGCGATCGATCCCAAGCTGCTGGCCTCCCGCAAGCTGCCCGACGGGCTGGCCTTCGATCCGCCCAACTGCGCGAAGGTGGCGGCGGGGCCGGACATGCCGCCGGACTTGCAGGGCAACATGACGGCGGTGTCCGCGGAGGGCAACGGTGTCCGCTATGTCGTGATCGCGCTGGAGACCTCCAAGCCGCTGCCGGTCAACGACCCGGGGAAGGACTGCACGAAGGTGCGGTTCTCCGGGGCGGGGATACGGGGCGGCTTCGAGGTGGTAGACGCGCCGCACGTGGACGGCGCACAGACGCTGGGCGTACACCGCGTGTTGCAGACGGCGGCCGCGGGCGGCCCGCTCACCGGTCAGCTGTACGACTATTCGGCACAATTCGGCGACTATCAGGTGATCGTCATCGCCAACCCGCTCGTCGTGCCCAACCAACCGCCCGCCAAGGTCGACACCGACCGTGCCCGCGACCTGCTCGTCAAGGCGGTCGCCGCGATCCGCGGCTAGCGCACGTCGCGCGGCCGGAACTGAATGCTCACGCGCGGGCCCCTGCGAAACGCCGTCTTGGGGACCGCGTGCTCCCAGGTGCGCTGGCACGACCCGCCCATCACGAGCAGATCGCCGTGCGCCTGCGGCAGGCGCAACGACGGACCCCGGCGATTCGGGTCGCGCCGGCGCATCGCGAAGGTGCGGGTGGCGCCCAGGCTGACGATCGCCACCATGGTGTCCTCCGCACTGCTGCGGCCGATGGTGTCGCCGTGCCAGGCCACGCTGTCGGAGCCGTCGCGGTAGCAGCACAACCCGACGGTGGTGAAGGGCTCGCCGAGCTCGCCGGCATAGATGTCGTTGAGCCGCCGCCGCAGCCGGCCCAGCGCGGGGTGCGGCGGGTCTTCGACCGCGAGGTCGTGGAAGCTCACCAACCGCGGCACGTCGACCACCCGGTCATACATCTGGCGGCGTTCGTTGCGCCACGGCACGGTCGTCAGCAGCGCCTCGAGCAGGTCGTCCTCGATCGTCGGATCGCCGGCCAGCCAGCCGGCGCGGATCTCGATGAATGCGCCGTCGCCGAGCTGCCTGCGCTCGGTGTGTTCGAACAGCGAGCCCTGTACCCCTGATATCCGGGTCCCCACGCCGCGCAGTCTATCGCACATTCGTTCGAAGAATCGGGACTCGCCGGGCGACCAGCGCGCCTCGGCCGCGACGCGACGCTCACCGTCGGCGCGGCTACCGTTTAGGCGTGGGTGGTATCGAGCTGAGCACCAATTCCGAGGTAGGAGCGCTTCGGGTCGCGATCCTGCACCGGCCCGGTGCCGAACTGCGGCGACTCAATCCGCGCAACAACGACCAGCTGCTCTTCGACGGGCTGCCGTGGGTCGCGCGCGCGCAGGAGGAGCACGACCAGTTCGCCGAGCTGCTGCGCTCGCGCGGGGTGGAAGTGCTGCTGCTGTCCGACCTGCTGACCGAGGCGCTGCAGCACAGCGGAGCCGCCCGGATGCAGGGGGTCGCCGCGGCCGTCGACGCCCGCCGGCTCGGCGTGCCGCTGGCCCAGGAGCTGTCCGCCTACTTGCGCGGCCTGGACCCCGCGAAGCTGGCCCACATCCTGATGGCCGGCATGACGTTCAACGAGCTGCCCGCCGACACCCGGACCGCGGTGTCGCTGGTGCTGCGGATGCACCACGGCGGGGACTTCGTCATCGACCCGCTGCCGAATCTTGTGTTCACCCGCGACTCGTCGATCTGGATCGGGCCGCGGGTGGTGATCCCGTCGCTGGCGCTGCGGGCGCGCATGCGCGAGGCGTCGCTGACCGACCTGATCTACGCGCACCACCCGCGGTTCACCGGGGTGCGCCGCGCCTACGAATCGCGCACCGCCCCCGTCGAGGGCGGCGACGTGCTGCTGCTCGCCCCGGGTGTGGTCGCGGTAGGCGTCGGCGAACGGACCACCCCGGCCGGGGCGGAAGCGTTGGCGCGCAGCCTGTTCGACGACGATCTGGCGCATACCGTGCTGGCCGTCCCGATCGCCCAGCGCCGCGCGCAGATGCACCTGGACACGGTGTGCACGATGGTGGACACCGACACGGTGGTGATGTACGCCAACATCGTCGAAAAGCTCACGGCCTTCACCATCCAGCGCTCGCCCGACGGCGTGTCCATCGGCGAAGAAACGCCGTTTTTGGAAGCCGCCGCCAAGGCAACGGGGATCGACAAGCTGCGCCACATCGACACCGGATTGGATCCCGTCATCGCCGAACGTGAACAGTGGGACGACGGCAACAACACGCTGGCGCTGGCGCCCGGCGTCGTCGTCGCCTACGAACGCAACGCGCAGACCAACACGCGCCTGCAGGAGGCGGGCATCGAGGTGCTGACGATCGCCGGCTCGGAGTTGGGCACCGGCCGCGGCGGGCCCCGGTGCATGTCCTGCCCGGTCGCCCGCGACGCGCTGTAAAGCGCCGCGAAAGTGCAACTGGCAACACGTTTCCCGAGTAAGGCCGTCGCTGGTTGCACTCTCGCGCAAAGAAACTAGCGCCAGCTGGGCAGCCAGATCTCCATGTTCCACGTCTGCTGCGAGATGGGCAGGCCGGTGAGCACCGGGAACAGCCACGCGAAGTTCGTCACCACCAAGGCGGCGTAACAGCTCACCACGATGAGTCCCAGCGTCCGGCGTTCCCGGCTCTGGGTGCCTACTTGGCGATAGAGGATGTCGCCACAGATCAGCGCGATGGCCATCACCAGGAATGGCGCCATCGTCGCCGCGTAGAAGAAGTACATCTGCCGGTCGATGTCGGCGAACCAGGGCAGCCACCCGGCGCAGTAACCGACCAGGGCAACGGCGTAGCGCCAGTCCCGCCGAACGACCGACCGCCACAGGGCGTAGAGCAGGACCGGCACGGCCAGCCACCACATGGCCGGCGTGCCGACCAGCATCTCGGCCTTGACGCACGATTGCGCGCCGCACCCGCCGACGTTCTGCTGGTCGATGGCGTAGAGCACCGGCCGCAACGACATCGGCCAGCTCCACGGTTTGGATTCCCACGGGTGGTAGTTGCCGGCCGCATTGGTCAGTCCCGCATGGAATTCCAGTGCCTTGGCGCTGTAATGCCACAGCGAGCGGACCGCATCGGGAAACGGCCAATCGCTGTGCGGGCCGATCGTCACGCCGACCTCGTGGCGGCCGATCGCGGTCTCGGAGGCGAACCACGGCGCGTAGCTGGCCAGGTACACCGCGACCGGAAGGACGCCCAGCGCGTACGCGGTGGGCAGCAGGTCGCGTCGCCACGTCCCGACCCAGGGCCGCGGCACCTGGTACTGCCGCCGCGCGGCGATGTCGAACGCCAACGACATCAGGCCGAAGAACACCACGAAGTACAGGCCGGACCACTTTGTCCCGCAAGCCAATCCGAGCAGCACGCCGGCCCCGAACCGCCACCAGCGCACGCCGAGCCGCGGCCCCCACACCGTCTCGGCGCTGCGGCCCTCCAGCAGCGCGACGTGCATGCGTCGGCGGACGTCGTCGCGGTCGACGATCAGCGCGCCGAACGCCGCGACGACGAAGAACGTCAGCAGACCGTCGAGCAGCGCAGTGCGCGCCGCGACGAAGCTGACGCCGTCGCAGATGAGCAGTACGCCGGCGATGGCCCCGACCAGCGTCGAGCGGCTGATCCGGCGCACGGTCCGCATTACCAGCACCACCATGACCACGCCGAGCAGCGCGCCGGTGAACCGCCAGCCCACCCCGTTGTAGCCGAGCAGCGCCTCGCCGATCGCGATGAGCTGCTTGCCGACCGGCGGGTGCACCACTAGGCCGAACCCGGGGTTGTCCTCGACGCCGTGGTTGTTCAGCACCTGCCAGGCCTGGGGCGCGTAGTGCTTCTCGTCGAAGATCGGAGTGCCGGCGTCGGTCGGGGTGCCCAGGTTGATGAACCGGGTGATCGTCGCGAGCAGGGCGACGATGCCGGTGACCACCCAGCCGCGCAGCCGATCGGTGGGCCCGAAATCGGCGATCGGGAGCAGCGGGCCGGGGCTGACGATGGGGACGACCCGCTCCGGGGCGGCGATCGACGTTTCGCTGGGCGGGGCAGACATTGGTGTCGATCGTAGGCTGTCCGCCATGACCCGCGCCGCCGACGATGCGAAGCGCAGCAACCAAGAGGAGTGGCGCAGATGACCGATGGGCGCCTGTTGCTCGGTGCGACCCCGTTGGGCCAGCCGTCGGATGCTTCGCCGCGGCTGATCAACGCGCTGCGCGACGCCGACGTGGTGGCCGCGGAGGACACCCGGCGGGTCCGGACGCTGGCCACGGCGCTGGGTGTGGCGATTTCCGGCCGGGTGGTCAGCATGTTCGACCAGGTGGAGGCCGCCCGGGTGCCCGGGCTGGTCGACGAGATCAGGGCGGGGGCGACGGTGTTGGTGGTCAGCGACGCCGGTATGCCGCTGATCAGCGACCCGGGCTACCGGTTGGTCGGGGCGTGCGTCGACGCGGGCCTGCCGGTGCAGTGCCTGCCCGGGCCGTCGGCGGTGACCACCGCGCTGGCGGTGTCGGGTCTGCCGTCGGAGCGGTTCTGCTTCGACGGGTTCGCCCCGCGCAAGGGCGCGGCCCGCCGAACCTGGCTGGCTACCCTGGCCGACGAGCGACGCACCTGCGTGTTCTTCGAATCGCCGCGGCGGCTGGCGGCATGCCTGCGCGACGCCGTCGAGGAGCTCGGCGGCGAGCGCCCGGCGGCGGTCTGCCGGGAGCTGACGAAGGTGCACGAGGAGGTGGTGCGCGGATCGCTCGCCGAGCTCGCGGCGTGGGCGGCCGGCGGCGTGCTCGGCGAGGTCACCGTCGTGCTGGGCGGCGCGACCCCGCGCGCCGACCTGCCGTCGCTGGTCGCCGAAGTCGAGGGCCTGGTCGCCGAGGGGTTGCGCGTCAAGGACGCCTGCGGCGAGGTGGCCGCGGCGCATCCGCCCGTGCGGTCGCGCCAGCTCTACGACGCGGTGCTGCGGTCCCGGCGCGGCTGAACCGGGATCCCGATCACCGGAGCCGCCTTGTGCAGGCACTCCGCCCACTCGGCGTCGGGATCGGAATCGGCGGTGATCCCGCCGCCCACGCCGAGCACCGCGTGTCCCTGCCCGTCGAACTCGACGGTGCGGATCGCGACATTGAGTTCGCATCCGGCCACCGGCGACGCGAAACCGACCGTGCCGCAATATATTCCGCGGCGCGCTTGTTCCCACTGCGAAATCAATTGACGTGCACGGTGTTTGGGCGTACCTGTGACCGAGGCGGGCGGGAACGCGGCGTCCAGCAGCGCCGACGTCGGCAGCTCCGGTCGCACCTGCGCCGAGACCGTCGACACCAGGTGCCACACCCCCGGGGCGCGCCGCACCATCAGGAGCTCGGGGACGGTGACGGTGCCGGTGACCGCCACCCGCCCCAGGTCGTTGCGGACCAGGTCGACGATCATGATGTTCTCGGCCACTTCTTTCGGCGACGCCCGCAGCGCGGCGGGCCAGGCGTCCAGCGGCAAGGTGCCCTTGATCGGGCTCGACGTGACGACCGCGCCGCGGCGCCGCAGGAACAGCTCCGGAGACAGCGACGCCACCGCGCCCCACCGGCCGGCGACATAGGCCGCCCGCGCCGGCGAGGTCCGCGCGACGCCGTCGATGAAGAAGTCCAGCGGATCCCCGGTGACCGTCCCGCTGAACTGCGTGCACACGCACGCCTGGTAGACCTCGCCGGCACCGATCGCGTCCAGGCAGGCCAGCACACCGTGGCGGTGGGCGTCGCGATCGGCCGCGTCCCAGTCGATCTGGCAGCCGCGTGTCGGCGCCGGCGCCGCGGCCAGCGCGGCCGACAGCCAGCCCGGCATCGGCGCACCCGAAAGGCTTTCGTACCACCACTGCCCGGCGCGGTCGCGGCGCAGCACGCAGTCGGTCCAGCCGCCCGCGGCCTCGGGGATCCGGGGCCCGCGCCCGTCGGCGGCGGCATCGGGGTAGGACAGGTAGCCGACCCAGCCGCCGCCCACCCCGCCGCGGTCGGTCGCCGCCCCGCCCAATTCGACCGCGAACGCGTCGGCCGCCGCCACCGGCCGCGCCGCCACGCTCGGTGCGATCACCGCCAGCGAATCGAACCAGTCGCCGGTCAGCGCGGCCGGCGCCGGCAGGTCGAGCCGGCCGGTGGCGTCACCCACGGCGCGCAGCACCCGGGGTGCCTCGCCCAGGTGGCCGAGCCGTTCGATTCGCACCGCCCTAGCTTGACAGAACGGTCAGCCTTCGCACCTCGTCGGTCAGCCCCGGCTGATATCGCGGGCGGTGGCCAGGGCCGCCAGCTTGTCCGGGTTGCGCATCACGTAGAAGTTGGTGATCTTCTCGCCGGCGATCTCCAGCGTGATCACGCCCTCGAGGTGGTCGCCGAGATACAGCAACACCGCCGGGGCACTGTTGCAGGTCACCATCTCCACGCGCAGCGTGGCCTCGGCCGCGGCCCGGCGCATCAGCCCGGCGATCGCCCGGGCGACCCGCTCAGCGCCGACCACCGGCCGCCGGGCCGCGGAGACCTTGCCGCCGCTGTCGGCCGTCCAGGTCGCTTCGGGCGCGAGCATCGCCATCAGCGCGTGCACGTCGCCGCTGGCCGCGGTGGCCAGGAACTGCGCGGTGATCTCCGCGTTACGCCGCGGGTCTTTCGCGTCGAACCGCTTGCGCCGCGCCCGCACGTGCTCGCGGGCCCGGTGCGCCACCTGCCGCACGGTCGGCGCCGTCCTGCCCACCGCCTCGGCGATCTCGCCGTAGTCGAACCCGAACACCTCGTGCAGCACGAACACCGCCCGCTCGTCGGGACTCAGCGTCTCCAGCAACACCAGCATGGCCATCGAAACCGACTCCGCGAGAACAACATCCGCCGACGGATCCTGGTCGTCGAGCAGCAACGGCTCGGGCAGCCACGGCCCCACATATTCCTCGCGCCGCCGCGCCCCGGCCCGCAACGCGTTGAGCGATTGGCGGGTGACGAGCTGGGCCAGATAGGACTTGGTGTCGTTGACCGCCGCCAACTCGACGGCCGCCCAACGCAGATAGCTGTCCTGCAACACATCGTCGGCGTCGGTCGCCGAGCCGAGAATCTCGTAGGCGATGGTGAACAGCAGGGGCCGCAGCAACGTAAACCGTTCGGCGTGTTCGCCTTTCAACGTAGTGCGGTTTGCTGAGCAACCGCCAGTTGCTGCAGGCGGTTGCCGCCCTTGAGCCAGAAATACGAGCCGGGCTTGGCGGCCTCGCGCCGGATGGCCGACAGCGTGCCCTTGCAGATCGCTTCCTTGATGGCTGCGGTGGTCCGGCCGCCCAGGGCCAGGTTCACCGGGGTGTCGTCGGTGCGCGCGAACTGCACGGTGCCGTGCCTGCGGCCCAGGCTGATGCACTGCCCGACGAACGCCTGGCTGAGCGCCGCGGGAGTGTCTCCGGCGATCCGGGCGAGCACGGTGTTGGCGGCCTGGGCCCCCAACGGCTCGGCGGCCTGGCAGCTCATCCGCAGCGGCCGGCCCGACGGCGCGGCCGCATCACCGGCGGCGACAATGCGGTCGTGGTCGACACTGGTCAACGTCTCGTCGGTGAGCAGCCGGCCCGTGGCGTCGGTGCGCAGGCCGCTGCGGGCGGCCAGGTCCGGCACGGTGAATCCGGCCGTCCACACCGTCGCCGCGCTGGGCAGCACCGCGCCGTCGCCGAGGATCACGCCGTCCCAGCGGACCTCGCTCACCGTGGCCGATACCAGGATGTCGACCTCGAGTTGGCGCAGTTGTTTGGCCACCGACCGCCGGCCGCGCCTGCTCAGCGTCGTGCCGAGCGTGCCGCCGCACACCAGCGTCACCGGGCGGCCCTGCTCGGCCAGCTCGGACGCCGTTTCGATGCCCGTCAGTCCGCCGCCGACCACGGTGATCGGTGCGTTCAGCGGCAGGTCGGCCAGCGCGTGGCGCAGCCGCTGCGCGCTTTCCAGGTCGCAGATCGAATGCGCGAATTCGCCGGCACCGGGTGTCGCGGGTGTCGCGCCCGTGCTGCCTACGGCATAGATCAGATAGTCGTAGTCCAGGACGGCGCCCGAGGCCAGCAGCACCCGGCGGTCGGCGGCCTCGATGGCCGCGGCGGTGTCGACGATCAGCCGGATCCCGTCACCCAGCAGCGTGTCGTAGTCGGCCGTCGCCGCGCCGGTGTCGGCGACCAACTGATGCAGGCGGATGCGCTCGACGAACACCGGACGCGCGTTCACCAGCGTGATGTCCACGTCCGGCCGCCGGCGCAGACGATTGGCGGCCAGGGTTCCGGCGTACCCGCCGCCGACGATCACGACGTGGGTTCTTGGGTCGGTTGGGTCGGTCATTGCTGTCTCCTCTTCTCACGGGATTCGTGACCTGGAGACACCGCAGCTCGTCCCAGCGTGACAGTTCACCGCCGAAATGTGAGCCGGCTCACGCAATCCGCCGTTGGCTCAGTCGCCGTGCGGAAAGAACGCGAAGTTGTTGACGTAGACGCCCCGGGCGACCCAGTCGTCCTCGCGGCGGCCGGCGTTGGCCGGGTCCTGGTGCTGAGCCGGGTCGAATTCCGCGATGGGCCGCCGCTCGTCGTCGAGATCGAAGTAGCCGGCGTAGCCGAGCTCGGCCAGCAGCCGAGCGAGCTCGCCGACCGCGCCGGGGTGATGGCGTTCCTCGGCCTCCACCAGAATCGCCGGGCGGTTGCGCGCGATGGTGTCCACCGCGCCGTGCAGCACGGCCAGTTCGTGGCCCTCGACGTCGATCTTGATCAGGCCGATGTCGTCGAGCCCCAGATCGTCGAGGCGCTTGACCGGGACGTCGATAGTCTGCACGTCCCCGCCGCTGACGTCGGAAAGGGCGTTACCGGTGTCGATGGTGCTGCGGCCCGGCTCGGACTCGACGACCCGCATGGCCGTCACCCCCGGCTTGTCCGACAGTGCCACCGGTTCGATCCGGACCGCGGCGCCGACCGCGCCGAACATCGTGGCCAACTTCCGGGCCTGGGCTGGCCGCGGTTCGAAGGCGATCACCGATCGCGACGCCGACAACATCGCGATCGTGAACTGGCCGACGTCCGCGCCGATGTCCACCGAAACCCGGTCCGGATCGCACATCGACACCGCCAGTTGCAGGTCCGGGCGGGACTGCCCGAGCTCGTGCAGCATGCGATACTTCCGCTGCCAGAACCGGCGCGGCGCAATGACCTTGACCGCAGGCGCGAGCCAGCGCTTGGCCGATCCCGCGACGGGCATCTCGTGGTCCTCTGCGTGATTTGTAGAGCCACCAGCGTAATCGATGCGGTCGCGGTCGCATGGCGTGCACGGAGCCCGCACGGCGTCCCCGCTCGACGGGATCTAGGTTGGTCACGATGGTCGGAACACCCAAACAGTTCGCGCTGCTCACTGCCGCCTGCACGGCGTTGTCCGTCGTTGGCTGCGCCGACCACCACGACCCCGGACCGCTGAACGCGATGGTCAGCCCGGCCATGTCGCCGACCGCCCAGGAGATCGCCAACCCGCTGCGGGGCCAATACGAGGATCTGCTGGTCCCGCTGTTCCCGCAGGGGAATCCCGCCCAGCAGGCGTACCCGCCGTGGCCCGCCTCCTACGACGCCAGCGTCGCCGTCTCGTGGCGGCAGTTGCAGCCCGTCGATCCGGGCACGCTGCCGCCCGACGCTCCCGACGGCCGCAAGTTCGACTTCAGCGCGATCGACGATGCGCTGACGAAGCTGGCCAGCCGCAACATGCGGCTTATCCTGCGGGTCTACGCCTACAACTCCTGCTGCGACACCGGCGCTGTGAACAACACGAACATCGGCATCCCCGATTGGATGCGCTCGGCGGCCACCGCCTATCCCGGGCCCGCGAACAGCGGGGTGACGCAGGTGGTGCCGAACTGGAACGACCCCAGATACCTGGAGGCGTTCGGGAAGCTACTGGCTGCGCTGGGCCGGCGCTACGACGGCGACGAGCGGCTGGGCGTTTTCGAGTTCTCGGGCTACCGCCAGTTCGGTGATCAGAGCATCACCGCCGGATCCATTCGCCGGCTGGTGGCGGCGAACGTCGACGCGTTTCCCCGCACGCAGTTGGTGGTGACGCCGCAGAATCCGGAAATCGTGCGCGAGTTGCTCGCCGACGACGTCACGAAGAAGCTCTCGGCGCCGGTGGGAATCCGCTCGGATTGCCTTGGCGCCCAGTCGCCGTTGCCCGCGTGGGCGGAATCCAACGATTCCCGATACGTGCAGACCAACGACGCGGTCGTCAACGCGATCAAGCAGCGGATGACCTCGGCGCTGGTGATCAGCCAATGGTGCCGGTTGCCCGATGGCGCCGACCCGCGCTCGTATTACGAGAAGGGGCTGCACGACGTCATCAGGTATCACGTCTCGATGACGTCGAGCACCAACTTTCCGGACCGGGATGCAACGTCGGCGATGGACCGTCGGGCCTATGCGCTGTGGGGCCAAGTCAACGCGACCGCGGGCTATCGGTATTCGGTCGAGGCGCAGCCGGGATCGCAATCCATCCAGGGCAAGGTGGCGTCGATCTCGGTGGCGTGGACCAACTACGGCTCGGCCGCCGCGACGGAGAAATGGGTCGCCGGCTACAAGCTGGTGGACTTCTCGGGGACCGCGATCCGCACCGTGCCGGCGACGTGCAAACTCGACACGCTGACCCACGACGACTCCAGCCCGTCGCGCGAGGAGCCGGTCGCGGCAACCTGCACCGAGTCCGCTCACGTCGACCTGACCGGATTGGCGCCGGGGCATTACACCCTGCGCGCGTTCGTGGATTGGCAACAACACAAGCCGGACGCCTCGCATGTCGTGAACTATCCGCCGATGGCGCTGGCCCGCGACGGCCGCGACGCGTCGGGGTTGTACCCGATTGCGACGCTTGACATCCCGCGCGACGGCCCGGCGACGGCCGACCGCCAATGACACACCGACCCGCGGGTTTCTCGACAAATACATCCCTGACCTGCCGGGGTCCGAATACACTCTGTCGAATAACGCGTAACTAGCGGGGCTTTCGGTGCGCAGCGGCGCGCGGTCGAAAAGCGTCGCTGTGAAACCGTCCCCGCGGGCTAGTTCGGCGCTGATGCCCCGATGGGACACGTGCCAATATCGGAGGACGCCATGCCACGCAGCCTGGACTTGGTCGTCACCTCCGTCGCGACTCAGCTGATGGAGGCCACGGCGTCCACGGCCACCCAGGTGAGCGAAAAGGTACTTGCGGAGCTCGTTGAGACGTTCGGTGCGGACGCCGGTTTCCTACGCCGCCACGACAACGACATCCGGGCGTGGGTGTTGGTCGCCGAATGGCCGCCGCGCACCGACGTCCCCGATCCGGACCCCTTGGGCGTTGTCCACTTCACCAGCGCCGACCCGGTGCTCACCCAGTGTGAACAGAGCCGGAAACCGGTGGTGGTCGGGCCGGATCAGCCCGGCCGCCCGTGGTGGCGCTGGCCCGGCGCCGCCAAGCAGCACCTCGCGCCGTCGGTGGCCGCGGCACCGCTGGTGTCGCTGGGCGAGAGCACCGGCGTGCTGGGCTTTGTCAAGTTCGGCGGTCGCAAGTGGAGACCGGACGAGATCAACACGCTCGAGGTCGTCGCCGCCCTGATGGCGCAGCTGCGGGCCCGGATCGCGGCCGAGGAAAAGCTCCGGTACCTCGCCGAGCACGACGACCTGACCGGCCTGTGCAACCGTCGGGCGCTGATTGCGCACCTGTCCGAGCGGCTCGCCCCGTCGAGCCCGGGTCCGGTGGCCGTGCTGTTCCTCGACCTGGACCGGCTCAAGCCGATCAACGACTACCTCGGGCACACCGCCGGCGACTGGTTCATCCGCGTCTTCGCCCAGCGCATCCGGGCCTGCGCCGGCCAGAGCATGATCGCCCGCCTGGGCGGCGACGAGTTCGTCGTGGTGCCCAACCAGCCTATGTCGGCGGCGACGGCGGAGGCGTTCGCCCGCCGGCTGGGGGCGATGCTGCGCGAGCGGCTGGCCATCGGCGGGCACATGATCACCCGCAGTGTCAGCATCGGCCTGGCCACCGGCACGCCGGGGCGCGACAACAGCACCGACCTGCTGCGCCGGGCGGACGAGGCCGTCTTGACGGCCAAGCGCGCCGGCGGCAACCAGGTCGCGGTGTCCACCGACGACATGTCGCTCAAGAGCGCGTTCCGCAACGACATCGAATTGCATCTGCAGGGCGATATCGACAGCGAAGCGCTGCTGCTGCACTACCTGCCCGAGGTCGATCTGTGGACCGGGGCGATCGTCGCCGCCGAGGCGCTGGTGCGCTGGCGCCATCCGGTCTGGGGGCTGCTGCTGCCCGATTCGTTCATCGGGATCGCCGAATCGACCAATCTGGCCGGCGAGCTGGGCCAGTGGGTGATGCGCAGCGCCTGCGCGGAATTCGGCCGGTGGCGCGTCAACGGTGTCGGGCAGGGCGCCGTGCTGCGGATCAACGTGTCGCCGGTGCAGCTGATCACGCGCGGCTTCGTGCGCAGCGTCGCCGACACCATCGAGGAGTTCGGTCTGGAGGGCTCGTCGCTATGCCTGGAGATCACCGAGCGGGCGGTGGTGAACGATATCCAAACCACCCGGAAAACGCTGCACGAGCTCAAAGAGGTCGGCGTCCAGATCGCCATCGACGACTTCGGTAGTGGCTACGCGGTGTTGTCGCATTTGAAGTCGCTGCCGGTGGACATCCTGAAGATCGACGCCGGGTTCGTTCGTGACCTGGGCACCAACGCCGGCGACTTGGCGATCGTTCGGGCCATCATCGGCCTGGCCGAGGCGTTCGGTCTGCAACTGGTCGCCGAAGGCGTCGAGACGCCGGCCGCCGCACAGACTTTGATGCAGCACGGGTGCCACCGGGCGCAAGGGTTCTTGTTGTCCAAACCCGTCCCGGGCAACGCAATGGAGGCGCTGCTCGCCGCGCGCTGGATGCCGTTGCCGTTCCTAGCCGACCGCCCGACACTGTCGGCGGGCGCGGTCTGACGAGAAATCAGGGTGCAGACAATTAAGAAGAAAATGCTGGCCGTCGCGCTGTGCGCGACGTTCCTCGTTACCGGCTGCGGCGCGCACGGCACTTCCGAACCTCTGATCGCGATCGTCAGTCCGGCCATCCCCCTGACCCTGCAGGAAGTGCCCAATCCGCTGCGCGGCCAATACGAGGACCTGTTGCTCCCGCTGTTCCCTCAGGTCAATCCCGCGCAGCATCGGTACCCGCCATGGCCCGCCTCGTACGACGCCAGCTTGCGACTGTCCTGGCGGCAGTTGCAGCCCGTCGACCCCAGCACGCTGCCGCCCGATACGCCCGACGATCGCAAGTTCGACTTCAGCCTGATCGATGAGGCGCTGAACAAACTGGCCGCGCGCAACATGCGCATGACCCTTCGCGTGACGGCCTACAGCTCGTGCTGCGACACCGTCTTCCCGAACAACACGAACATCGGGGTGCCCGACTGGGTGCGGCCGGCGACCACCAGCTACCAGGGGCCGGAACGGTACTGGTGGACTCCCGGCGTGACTCAGGTGGTACCGAACTGGAACGACCCGATGTACCTCAGTCGTTTCGGGGAGTTGCTCGCCGCGCTCGGCCGCCGCTATGACGGCGACGAGCGGCTCAGCGTCTTCGAGTTCTCCGGCTACGGGGACTTCAGCGAGAACCACATCGCCTATCTGCGGGACAACCTGAACGCGGCCGGGCCTTCCCCGGACGAAAGCATGGCGAAACTGGGGTACTACAGCCAGTTTCGCGATCAGAGCATCACGATCGATTCCATCCGGCAGCTAGTCGCGGCGAACGTCAACGCCTTTCCCCGCACGCAGCTGATCACGACGACCCTGAACCCGGAAATCGTGCGGCAGATGCTTTCCGACGACACCACCAAGAAGTCGGCCGCGCCGGTGGGTATCCGCTCGGACTGCATCGGCGTGATTGCGCCGATGCCCGGCTGGGCCGAGCTGGAGGGTTCGCACTACGTGCTGACCAAGGATCCGGTCGTCGCCCAGCTGAAGGACCGGCTGGCCACCGCGCCGGTGCTCACCGAGTGGTGCATGTTGCCCAAGGGGGCCGATCGACGGGCCTACTACGAAAAGGGCCTGCACGACGTCGTCAAGTACCACGTGTCGATGACGTCGAATTGCGACTTCGAGGACACGAATTCGCCCGTCCCGATGGACCCGGCGCTCTACCAGATCTGGGCGCAGTCCAACGTCGCCGCGGGCTACCGGTATTCGGTCGAGTCGCGGGCGGGATCGCAAACCCTGAAGGACAAGGTGGCCACTATTTCGGCGGTCTGGACCAACTACGGCTCGGCGGCCGCGACCGAGAAATGGGTCCCCGTCTATAGGTTGGTGGATTTTTCGGGGGCGGTGGTCAAGACGATGCCGGCGACCGTCAATCTCAAGGCCCTGGTCCATGACGATCCCAGCGGTTCGCGCGACCAGGCGGTGCCGGTGTCGGCCAGCGAATCCGTGTCGGTCGACATGACGGGGTTGGCGCCGGGGCACTACACGCTGCAGGCCGCGGTGGAGTGGCAGCAGCACAAGCCGGGCGCGTCGCACGTGGTGGACTACCCGCCGATGCACTTGGCCCGCGACGGACGCGACGCTTCCGGGGGTTATCCGATCGCGACGCTCGACATCCCCCGCGAGGTGTTGCTGTCTCCCGCGCCCTGAGAATGCCAGCCAGCGCAGCGGCGCGGCGCGGACTCGGGTCGCTCGCCGGGCGGCACCATTGACGTTCGGATGACGCTGCATGACGCTGCTTGGGGATGCTGCATAATGTGCAATGAGTTTGTGCTGCGCCCGCTAAGGAGACCTTGTGGATGCTATTGGCGGCTGCAGCCTCCAGGAGGGTTGGTAAGCGATGGATTTCCGTACCTTTGTCCGGATTCTGCTCGCGCACTGGAAGCTGGCGATGACCGCGCTACTGATGTGCACGATCGGCGCCGCAGCCATTACCGCCCTGCAGACCAAGCACTACCAGTCCTCGGCCACCGTCCTCATCTCGTTCTCCGGCGCCACCGACCTGACCGAGCTGTACAACGGCACGCTCACCGCGCAGGAGCGGTTGTCCTCCTACGCCCAGATCGCCGGCGGACGGACCGTGGCGGAGAAAGCGATCAGCCAGCTTCAGGTCCCGCTCACCGTCGACGACCTGGTGGCCAACACCGCGGTGAAATACACCGCGAAGTCGATGCTGTTCACGATCACCGTCAAAGACACCGAGCCGCGCCGGGCCGCAGCGCTGGCGGGAGCGATGGCTGACCAGTTCGTCGCGATCGTCCCGACACTGGCGATGAGCTCCCGGCCGGGGCCGCCGGGAACGACGGCGCCCGGCGCGCCCCCGACGGAGACCGAAACGACGCCGCCCCTGCCGCCGGGCCAGACCGAAGTGCCCGGCGTGCAACAGTTCAACGGCAAACCGGTGCCGGTGGCGCGGGCCCGGGTGATCGAGCCGCCGCGGGTGCCCGAGCATGCTTACAGCCCGGCGCCGGTGCGCAACATGGCGATGGGGCTCGTCGCCGGTCTGCTGCTCGCCGTGTCGGTGGCGCTGGTGCGCGAGACCACCGATCGCACCGTGCGCAGCCGCGAGAAGCTTGAACAGCTTTCGGGCGTGCCGACGTTGGGTGAGTTGCCCGGCAAGCGGGGCGGCGTGGCACGGTTCGGCACCGACGTCATCTTCGACGACGCGGTCCGCGACCTGCGCGCCCGGCTGCGCCGGGCGATGGGCCCCGAGGGCCGCCGGGTGCTGGTGGTGGCGCCGTTCGGCGGCGAAGGGACCACGACTACCGTGCTGAACCTGGCGCGGGCGTTCGCCGAACTCGGCGAGGACGTCCTGGTCATCGAGGGCGACACCCGCCGGCCCGTCATCGCCGGTTTGCTGAACGTCGAGTCGGGCGAGGGCCTGGCCAGCGCGCTGGCCTACCCGCGCAGCGCCGCCGAGGTCGTGAAGCCGTCGCCGATAGCTCGGCTGTTCATCCTCGCGTCCCGGTCGGCCCGCCGGGAGACGTCGTCGGTCAGCGTGTTCGCGCCCGAAGTGATCGACAACGTCCTGGTGGACTTGTCGTCGCGGTTCGCCAGGGTCGTCGTCGACGGCCCGCCCGTGCTGGCGACCGCCGACGCCGCCCTGTTGGCCGGCGCCGTGCAAGCCACGCTGCTGGTGGTGCGGGCCGGTCGGACCACCATCGACGAACTCAACGACGCGTTGACCACGCTGCGCGCGGCCGGCGCCCATATCGTCGGCACCGTCCTGACCGAGGCGCGGCCCGCCATTCACAGCCGGGCGGCGGCCAAGGCGTACCGGGCAAAGGTCAGCGGGCCGGCGTGATCCCTTACTTGCAGAGTCGCCACCGCCTGGCGGTCAACGCGGCTCTGCTGTCGGCGTTCATGTTCGTTTGCTTCGTGTACGGCGTGCTGTCGGTGCGTCTGACCACCGAAGGAACGCTGCTGATCGCCGCGACGTTCTGCCTGGTCGTCTACTGGGTCAAACCGGAGCTGATGATCGCCGTCGCGCTGATCGGCGCCTTCGCGGCGCTGCCCCAAGGCCTGCACGTCGGCAAGGTCATCGGCCCGGCGGTGATCTACGCCTACCTCGTGGCGGCGATCCTGGCGATCTGCTACCTGTTGCCGAAGGTCCGCCTTCGGTTCGTCGACTATCTGTTGCCCGCGATGTTCGCCTTCGTGGTGGCGGTCTCGACCGCGGCCGGATTCGAGACCGGCAGTGAGGCATTGGTCGTGCTGCGTGAATCGATCACGCTGCTCGAGATCCCCGTCGGCTTCATCCTCGGACTGGTCATCGTCTACGGCGGACACATCCGATGGACGATCTACGTCACGATCGCGATTCTGTGGTTTTCCGCGGGGATGGCTATCGTGAGCTCGTTGCACGCCATCCGGCTGGCCGGCCGGGCCGAGAGCCTCACCGGGGTTTCCGGCGCCGACCACGCCCTGCGCATCATCCTGCTCACCCAGACGCCGGCGACCGCCGTGCTGAGCGCACTGGTGGCCGCCGCGATCGTCGGTGTGCACAGGTCCTCGTTGTTTCTGACGCTGGGCCCGCCCGCGCTGGTCATTTCGCTGCTGTCCTTCTCCCGCAACACGCTGATCTCGATGGGCGTGGCCGCCGCCGTCGCCCTGCTCGCCAGCCCGAGCTGGAAGACGCTGCGCCACACCGCCGTCGTCGGTGTGGTCAGCGGCGTGCTCGTGGCAGTGACGATTCCGGGTTCGTTGTTCCTGCTCAAGAATTCTGCGGCCGGGATATGGCTTGCCGATCAATTCAGCGCATTCAACCAGCGGGTGCTCGGCGGGGTGTCGTCCAAGGCGCTCGCCGTGGACGAATCGGCGCTGGAAAGGCTGCGGGAAGACGCACTGTTGAACGCCACGATCGCCAAGGCGCCAGTATTCGGCCACGGCCTGGGCTATAAGTACCAGGCGCCGAACGGGACCGACGAGTTCGCCACGACGTTCTACCCGGCCTACTCCCACAATTTCTATCTGTGGTGGGTGGCCAAAGGCGGGGCGGTCGGCATGGCTGCGTTCGCCGTGTTCGCCCTCGTGCCGCTGATCCGGGCGCTGCGCCGGCGCACGCCGGCGGCGAAGATCAGCGCGGCGGTCAGCATGGGCCTGCTGGCGATATCCGCCGTGTGGCCGCTGCCGGAAATGCCGTCGGACTCCCTGGCGCTCGGCTTGGCCCTCGGATCGACCATGGCGTTCGCGGGCCTGCGCGAGACCGCCCGGGACGCGGACCCGGTCGAGGTCGGTGCCGGGCCGACGTTGGTCGGCGCGTCCGCTTCCCATTGATAATCCCACCATCCGGGAGTCTGCCGATGTACCTTGACGCCGTGGTAAATCCGTTCTGGGGACGCCGATGATCAGCGTTGTACACGTCGGGCCCGACGTGTACAGCTTCGGCGGGACGCAGACCGTGATCCGGGTGATCCGCGACCACAAGATGGGCGCGGACGAGATCCGCGTCCTGTCCACCTGGGACGGGCGGCATCACGCGAAGAATTTCGTTCTGACCGCGCGCGCGGGGGCCGCGCTTGCCCGGGTACCGCGCACGACTATCGTGCACTTCCACATCTCGGATGGCGGAGCGTGGCTGCGTGAGGGCACGCTGATTCGACTGGCCAAGGCGCGGGGCCTGCGGATCGTTGCGACCCTGCAGGGCGCCGACGTCGCCAGGGAAGTCCTGCAGCACCGCCGCTTCATCGGAGCCACGCTGCGCCGCGCGGACCACCTGATCGTCTTCTCGGACGAGGCGCGGGCCAGCGTTGGGCAGTTGGCGCCTGGTGTGCCCAGCACCATCTCGGTGAACCCGGCCCCGATCGACTGGGATGCGCCCGCGGCCGGCAGGACGCCACCCGTCGCGCTGTTCGCCGGCACCATCGGCCTGCGTAAGGGTGTCGACACCCTTGCCGCGGCTTGGCAACTGCTGCTGGACGAGGGCATCGAAGGGGAGTGCCGGGTTGTCGGCCCGATCGACGACTACACCCCGCCACCGCTAGAGCGCTTCTCGGTGGAGCCCGCGGTGCACCCGGACGCCATCCCCGGATTGATTCGCACCGCCCGGGTGGTCGTTCTGCCCTCCCGCGCCGAGGCGATGCCGCTGATCGTGACCGAGGCCCTCGCCGGCGCGCGACCGGTCGTGGCAACCCCCGTCTCCGGCACGCCGGGCATCGTGCCCGACCCGAAAATGCTTGTCCCCGTTGATGATCCGCCGGCCCTGGCGGCGGCAATCGCCCGCTACCTGCGCGACCCGGAACTGGCCGAGCGGGACGGTCTGAAGGGGCAGGCGCACATCGCGGCGACCCGCAGCCCGGAAGTCATCGGCGCAGAGCTGCGCAGGATCTACGAGAGCCTCGGTGTTGGAACGAATTGAGCTTCGGGAGCCGGGGGTGCAGATCAGCGCCGTCGGTTTCGGGTGCGGGGGTTTGATGCAGTCGCCGTTCCGCAGGGAGCGGATGGCCGTGCTGGGCAGCGCGGTCGACCACGGCATCACCCACTTCGACACCGCGCGGATGTACGGGCTCGGGATGGCCGAGGCCGAACTGGGGGCGTTCTTGCGCACCGTGAATCGCGACTCGGTGACAGTGGCCACCAAGTTCGGCATCGAGGTCGGGGGCGCGGCCCGGCGGCTCGGCCGCTTCCAGGCTCCGGCGCGCGCGGTGCTGCGCAAGACGCCGGCGTTGCGGCGCGCCGTCAAGCGGCGCCAGGAACCGGACCAGACCACGCGGTTGTACGACGCGGCCCGCGCGGCACGCAGCCTGGACGAGAGCCTCGCGGCGCTGGGTGTCGACTACGTCGACATCCTGTTCGTCCACGGCCCGAGGCCCGCGGACATCGTCGCAACCGAGGAACTCGGCGAGTTCTTCGAGCGGGCCCGCCGGCAGGGCAAGATTCGTGCCTGGGGCGTGTCCCAGGACGAAGGGCTCGAGGTCGATTTCGCCGCCGCGTTCGCACCCCGGGGCGTGAGCCAGGTTCGCGGCGACCTGCTAGATCCTCCGCCGCGCCCGGCCGATCTCGGATTCGGCGTATTCAACCGGTCGTACACCACCCTGTGCGCCGCGTTGCGCGCGGATGCGCGGCTGGCCGGACACTGGTGCGACACACTGCAGGCCGACCCGCTGGCACCCGGCATGCTGCCGAGGCTGATCCTGGCGTCTTCGGCCACCGGGACGGGCTGTCGCGCGATTCTGTACAGCAGCACCGACCCGCGCCGTGTCGCCGACGCGGCGGGCGCCGTCTCCGCGCCGCCGGACGAGGAGACCCGCACCAGGTTTCTCGCCCTCGTCGAGCAGTTCCGACGGGGCCCCCCGTGATTCGCCGGCCGGCGCAGTTCGCCCCGAACACGACGATCCGGACCGATGTCGTGGTTGTCGGGGCCGGCCCGATCGGCATCGCCATCGCGTTGCAGCTCGCGGAGGCGGGCGTGGAAGTGGCGCTCATCGAAAGCGGTTTGGAGCGTGCGGATCGCGGCGCGCAGGACCTGGCGTCGTTCGATTCGCGGCAGGACGACTACTTTCATTCGCGCAGTGAGCTGATGGTCCGTCGGCAGGTGGGCGGGACCTCGGCGCTGTGGGGCGGCCGTTGTGTCAAATTCGACGCCATCGATTTCGAGGACCGGCCCATCAGCGCGCAGTCACCCTGGCCGATCCGGTACGAGGATGTCGAGCCCTATCTGCAGCGGGCCTGCGATTGGGCGGGTTGCGGCCACGCGGTATTCAACGCGCGGGACGTCCCGGAGGTGGCGCAGCGGGACATGGTCGCGGGGCTGCCCGATGAGCAGGTGCGCACCACAGATCTGGAACGTTGGTCCCTGCCAACGCGTTTCGGGCGCGAGTACCGGGACGCGCTGCGCAACACCCCGCGGCTGACCGTGTGGATTGGCCTCACCTGCACCGAGGTCGTGACCACCGAAGCCGGTGATGCCGTGGACCACCTCATCGTGAAGACGCTCGAGGGGCGGCAGGGCAGCATCGTCGCGACGGACTACGTTCTGGCGACCGGCGGGTTGGAGGCGACCCGGCTGCTGCTCGCCTCGGATCGCCATCATCGCGACGGGCTGGGCAACGCCGGCGGCCACCTGGGGCACTGGTACATGTCCCACGTCGAGGGCCGGGTTGCACGCGTGCACTTCACCACCGACGACGTCATCTACGAACACGAGCGTGACCGCGAGGGCGTCTATATCCGCCGCCGCTTCACGTTCAGTCCGCAGTTGCAACGCGACCTGGAGATGCCGAATGCGGCTGTCTGGATGGTGAATCCGCCGATCAGCGATCCCGCGCACGGGAGCGGGATCCTGTCGGGCGTCTACCTGACCTTGATCTCTCCGCTGGGACGTTTCCTGCTCGCGGCGGCCATTCGCGAGGCTCACACCAAGACCGCGGGCCCGCCGCGGATCGCCGCGCATCTGCGCAACATCGTCCGGGACCTGTTCGGATCGATCCGCTTCGCGGTCCGGTTCTCCTATGCCCGGTTTTTGCGCAAGGGCCGCAAGGCGCCGGGCTTTTTCGTGAAGGGGTCGGGCAATCGCTATCTACTGCACTATCACGGCGAGCACCTTCCGCACTGGGAGAGCCGGGTCGAGCTGACCGAAGAGCGCGATAGCCTCGGGATGCGAAAGCTACGCACCCACATGTACTTTTCGGACGCCGACTACGAGAGTGTGCGCACGGCCATCGATCTCATCGACGAACACCTCCGCCGCCACGGTGCCGGGTACGTGGAATGGCTCGCCGGCGATGTCATAGGTTCGGTCCACGGTTTCATGCAGGGTTATGCCGGCTTTCATCAGGCCGGGACCACTCGCATGTCCGCGACCGCGGACGGCGGCGTCGTGGACCCGCAGCTTCAGGTGCACGGCGTGCGCGGCCTGTATGTCGCCAGCACCTCTGTGCTGCCGACGTCGAGTCAGGCCAACCCCACGCTGCTCGGTATCGCCCTGGGCGTGCGGCTTGCCGATCGGCTGATCGACGCCCGGTCATCGACGCCCGGTCAATTGAAATGACCTGCCGCCCTTTGCATTGTGACCCGCCGGAAACCAGACCGGCGTCACTTGACGACTTCGAACAGCCAGTGGTGACCGCGTGCGGTGGCCAGCGGCCGAAACTCCCGTGGCGAACGGCTCATGAGTTCCTGGAAGGCGCGCATCTCGTGATCGCGGTCGGGAAACTCGTCGAAGTAAATCAGCGTGCCCGCTTTGAGATGCGGCTCGGCCCAACTCAGCACCGTGGCGGCACTGGAGTACACGTCGCAGTCAACGTTGATGATCAGCTGGTCGTGCTCGGGGACCTCGAAGGTCTGCAGGCTCTCGTCGAACCAGCCGACGACGAACGAGACGCGGGGGTCGTCGATTTTCGGTGGTTGGCCGCCGACGTCGAAGTGACCCGCCGCGTGGCCGGGCCGCCAGTCCTGTGGCAGGCCTTCGAAGCTGTCGAAGCCGATCAGCCTGCCGTCGGGGTGCGGGAGGTGCTGCGACCACCAGCGCATCGAACGGCCTTCGAACACGCCGAATTCGAGGTACAGGGGCCGTTGGCCGGTGACCTTCGACCGCGCCAGGTCGAACACCGCGAAATCGTCGGGAACGACGTCCACCGTCAGATACGAAAAGTCGTGTGCCAGCCAATGGCCGATCTCGAGGTAGCTGAGAACCGAGCGCAGATTGGCCAGCCGATTAGACGTTACCCGGCGGCCGGCCTTCATCAGTGATAGCCGCAATTTCGTCTTTATCGTGGCACCGATGCGGTGACCCAGCTTTTGTCGCCCTTGGGTCGGCGCAAATGGCGTCCGATCGCGCTCGGCATCCGCTTCAGGCACGCCCAACACCCTATCGGACCTGGATCGTCGTCAAAATCCCATTCAGCCAAAGTTTCCCGTTTTCCGGATGTCTCACGTGCTCGCCGGACAGCTGCCGATGCGGAACGATATCGCACCCGCAGGGTCGCGGAAATAACGTAATGCGACCGGTTACGAAGCTGGCTGAAAATGCGCGCGCGGACCGCTCGCTTGCGAGACTATTGGGCGATCGTCGGGAAGCGAGGGTGTCGTCTTGAAGATTTCGGTAATCGGCTGTGGTTACGTCGGCCTCGTCACGGGCGCCTGCCTGGCGGATAGCGGCAATGACGTCGTTTGCGTCGATATCGACCGAGCGAAAGTGGACGAGCTGCTGGCTGGCGGGGTTCCGATTTACGAACCCGGCCTGGCCGAATTGATCGCCAGGAACCGGGAAAACGGGTCCATCGACTTCACGACCGACCTCCGGCGGGGTATCGAACACGGCGACGTGATCTTCATCGCCGTCGCCACACCGATGAGCGACGGTGGTGAGGCCGACCTGTCCTACGTGCACGCCGCGGCGAGCGATATCGGGACGCACCTGGACCGCTACAAGGTGATCGTCGACAAGTCGACCGTCCCCGTCGGCACCGCCGGCCAAGTGCGCGAGATCATCCGCGGCAAGACCTCGCACGAGTTCGACGTCGTGTCCAATCCCGAGTTCCTCAAGGAAGGCACCGCGGTCACCGACTTCATGAAGCCGGACCGCGTGATAGTCGGCAGCGATTCCAAGCGCGCGGTGGACATCATGCGGGAGTTGTACGAGCCGTATCTGCGTACCTTCCATCCGCTGATCGTCATGGACGTCAAGAGCGCCGAGATGGCCAAGTACGCGGCCAACTGCTTTCTTGCGACGAAGATTTCGTTCATCAACGAGATCTCCAACCTGTGTGAGAAGGCCGGGGCGGATATCGGGGCGGTGCGGGAAGCCATCGGGGCCGACCGGCGTATCGGCTACGAATTCCTGTTTCCCGGTGTGGGGTACGGCGGTTCCTGCCTGCCGAAAGACGTTCAGGCCCTGATACATACCGCCGCCGGTCTGGGGGCTGACATGCGCCTGCTGCGCGCCGTCGACCAGGTTAACACCGAGCAGAAGGCGACCCTGGTCGCCAAGATCGTCGCCCATTTCGGGGACGGGCAGCCCGCGGGCGACCTGACGGGCCTGCGGATCGGGGTGTGGGGGCTCAGCTTCAAGCCGCAGACCGACGACATGCGCGAGGCCGCCTCCCTGGTCATTGTGCGGCGGCTGCTCGACCTCGGTGCTACGGTGCGGGCGTTCGACCCGGAGGCCAGCGTGCGAGCCAAGGAGGCACTGGGGGATGCGATCGAATACGCGCCGAACATGTACGAGGCCATCGAGGGCGCCGACGCGCTAGTGCTGATCACCGAGTGGAAGCAGTTCCACCGGCCGTCCTGGCAACGTGTCAAATCGGCGATGCGCGGCCACGTCGTCTTCGACGGCCGCAACATCTATGATCCAAAGCGCTTGCGGAACGAGGGGTTTGACTACTACGGCATGGGCCGACACTAAGGAGAACACGTAATTGAGAGCCCTCGTTGCCGGCGCCGCCGGCTTCCTCGGGTCCCACCTGTGCGATCGGCTGCGCCGTGATCGCGTCGAGGTGATCGGCGTCGACAACTTCTACACCGGCCGGCGCGAAAACCTCGCCCACCTGGTGCGGGATCCGGGCTTCAGCTTCTTCGACCACGACGTGACGCTGCCGCTCGAGGCGGCGGAGGTGCCGGGCCCGCTCGACTTCATCTTCAACTTGGCCTGTCCCGGTTCGCCTTTCGCCTTCCAGCGCGATCCCGTGTTCACCCTCGACACCAACTACCTCGGCACCAGGCATCTGCTCGAGCTGGCGCTCGCGAAGAACGCCGTCGTGCTGCAGGCCTCCACCAGCGAGATCTACGGCGACCCCACCATCCATCCGCAGGACGAGGGCTACTGGGGCAACGTCAACTGCTTCGGCCCGCGGGCCTGCTACGACGAGGGCAAGCGGGTCGCCGAGACGCTGATGCTCGAGTATGCACGCGCCTTCGGCGCCCGCATCAAGGTCGTCCGCATCTTCAACACGTACGGTCCCCGAATGGACCCCGACGACGGACGGATCGTCTCGCAGTTCATCGTGCAGGCGCTGCGCGGCCAGCCGATCACCGTTTTCGGGGACGGCAGCCAGACCCGAACCTTCTGCTATGTCGAGGATTTGATCGACGGGCTGGTGAAGATGGCGAAAAGCGATTCCTCGTTCACCGGTCCCGTCAATCTCGGTGGCCTGGCAGAGCTGACCGTACTGGAGACCGCACGCATGATCAAGGATATGACCGGGTCGCCATCTCCCGTCGTGTTCAACCCGCTGCCGGAGGACGACCCGAGGAAGCGCAAGCCGGACATCACCCTCGCCGGGTCCAGGCTCGGGTGGCGACCGGTGGTGTCGTTCGATCGAGGGGCCGCGCTCACGATCGAGTATTTCAAGGCTCTCGACTCCGCGCGATAACGTCGCGGTACACCGAGATCGTCTGCTCGGCAACCGAATCGGGGTTGAATCGTCGCTGGGCCTGCTCGCGCACGGCATCCTCGATGCGCGCGCGAAGGACGTCGTCGCCGAGCATCCGCCGGATATGCGCGGCGCACGTCGTCAGGTCGCCGTGGTCGAACAGCAGCGCCGTGCGGCCGTCGGAGACCATGTCCGGAATGCCGCCGACCCGAGAGGCGATCACCGGCAGGCCGCACGCCATGGCCTGCGCGATCACCTGGGGCGTGGTCTCCTCGCGCGAGCCCATCAGCAGGACCTGTGCGCGCGCATACTCGTCCAACAACTGTTCGTGGCTGATGGGCCCGAGAATGTGCACCTGCTCCCGTAAGCCGTATTCGTCGATCGCCCTGTGGATCTCGAGTTCGCTGGCCGGGTCCACGAGGGGGCCGGCGATGCGGAACTGCGCGCTCGCCTGCCACGGTTCGTCGGCAGCGGCGCGCGTGTTGAGGACCTGGCCGATCGCGCGGACGAGGTCGTGCACGCACTTGCGCGGCACGACGGATCCGATGAACAGCATCCGTCCCGGTTCGGGTGCGCGGGGAATCCGGAAGTATTCCTCGTTGATCGGGTTTTCGATGAAGTGGGTGCGCGCGGTCAGCATCGGCCCGTAGGTTCGGGGCAGGTAACGCGAGATGATGATCATGTCGTGGGAGCGCCGAAACACCTCCCGTTCCATGTTGATCACGCCGCGCTTCTTGGCGGCCCCGACGATGTCGAACCGATTCTTCTGCAGCAGAAGGCTTTCGATGAAGAGCACGCCGTGCGGCGTGATGACGGTGGGGAAGCCGCTGCCCAGCGCGCCGAGTGCGTGGCGATCCTGGCCCTGCCCGTGCACGACATCGGGGTTGATCGAACGGATTACCGAGATGAGTCGCGGCACGTCGTGGGCGCGTAGGGTGATCAGCCGCGGCAGGTTGAGGCGCTTGACGTAGTGCACCTGCAGGGCCCCGACCTGCCGGTAGGTCGTCGTCGCGTGGTTCATTGCGGCGATGACGTGGCACTCGATGTCCGGACGGACTGCGAGCGCCTGGGCCAGGTTGTGGGTCACCGACTGCACCCCGTTGTCGGGACCCATATCCCCGTCGGTGGGGTAGTCGCTCACCAGGGCAACCCGCAGCGGGCGCGCCGAATCCGCTTGCACCATCGTCGTTTAGAGCTTGATGGCGGGGTACTCGGCGAAGATCTTGCGAGCCGTGTCTTCGTTGAACGGGTCGGCCGCGCGACCGATCGTGCGGCGCAGCCGTTGGGTGTCCGGGCACAGGAACGGCCGGTCGTTGGGACGTTGACGCTCGGGCACGGACGTGAAGTCGACCTGAAACGGCAGCACCGACGCGAGGATGTTCAGTGCCTCGCGAACCTCGACCGCTGTGCCGGACCCGATGTTGAGTATTTCCAGCCCTTCCACTTTCGACACGGCGTCGATGATGACCGAGCCCATGGAGTCGACGTCGACGTAGTCGCGCAGCGGCCAGAGGTTGCCAACCTCGACCTCGCGCTTGCCCTCCTGTGCGATCTGGCGGGTGACCTCGGCCAGCAGATGCGGATTGGTTTCCCGCGGACCCGCGGCGTTGAACAACCGGCCGATCAGCAACGTACGAAAGCAGTCCTGCGACTCGAAGTAGCGCATGCACATCTGTTCGGCCAGGAACTTGGTGTGGCCATACACGTATACGGGCCCGGTCGGATCAACTTCCTTGTTGGGCACGAAGTTCGGCGGGTAGACGTCACCGGTGGACGCGAAAAACACGTCCTGCACCCCGTAACGCCGCGAATACTCCAGGATGTTGAGAGTGCCGGTGACGTTCAGGGTGTACGCCTCGTAGATGTGCTCCTGGCACCACGGCACGAAATGCTGCGCCGCCAGGTGAATGACGGTCTGCGGCTTGACATCGCGGAAGACCTGATCGCAGGCATCGGCGTCGAGGATGTCCCGGGCCAGCAACGTCGGTTTGCGGTCGGCGTTTCGCCATCGATCTGTGCCGAGCGAAAGGTCGTCGAAGACAAAGACGTTCTCGCCGCGGTCGAGCAACGAGTTGACAACGGCCGAGCCGATGAAGCCGCACCCGCCGGTGACCAGATAGTTGCCCATGCATATGTCCTTTCACGCGTGGTCGTCAGCGTCGACGAGCCAGCACCTCGGCGATGACGTCCAGGAAGCGTTCCGCGACAAGGTCGACGGCGCAGTGCAGCTCGTAGTGGCGCGACGCGGTGGCCCCCTGACTGGCCGCCGCGGCCGGATCGGCCAGCATGTCGAAGGCGGCGGCCAGGCCGGCCACGTCGTCGACGCCGATCGGCGGGCAGTCCGGCGGCTGGTATTGGGGCGGCCCGCCCTCGGTCGAGATGATCGGCATGACACCGAGGTGCATGGACAGCACCTGCACGCCGCTTTGAGTTGCCCGACGATAGTGGGCGATCGAGCCTTTGGCTGCGGCCAGCGTCGCGACGACATCGGAATAGCGGTATCCGCCGCGACGCCATTGCGTGTGCTCGGGCAGGCTCGCGGGGTCCAGCGTCCCGTCGCCGATCAGGATCAGGTTGTCGCCGCGCCAGCCGCCGCCGGCGACGTGTCGACGCCACGCCTCGAGCACCACCTCGGCGTTCTTGTACGGGTTGAGCCGGCCGAACATCACGAAGTCGTGGCGCCCTTCGGCGGCCACGAACGGTGGGACGCGATTCAGATCCAGGTCGCTGGCGAGCGGGACGACATGCACCGGCGTGCCGGCCACGTCCCGGCGCGCCGCCACGGCGTTGGCGACATAGTCGCAATAGGCAATGGTGGCCGCCGAGCGGGCGCCCCACCGGTCGAGCACCGCCAGTTCGAACGAGGGCAGCGCTTCGGCTGGGTCGTGCGGCGCGTCGTCGTGGATGACCTGAATGCGCGGCTTCCGTCCGGCGAGCGCCATCCAGCGCGGGTCGCGGACCTGTTCGACGATCACGACGTCCGGGCGGAACTGGCGTACCCGGCGAAACGCCTGGAGCGTCGGGGGCCAGGTCGAAGCGGTGAGAAACCGCGGCTCGAGCACCAATTCGTAGTCACGCGCCGCGTCCGACTCGGGGTGGCGGTCGGAGGTCACCAGCAGTACGTCGGCGCCGTGGCGTATCAGCGCTTCGGACTGCACCCGCACGGCCGGCCGCGTCCACGGCGAAAGCCAAAGCACCCGAGGAGAATTCACGCGGCTTCGCCGATCACGCCAGCTGGCTGCGTCGCAACGACGCCAACGAGGACCACTTGAGCGGGCCGACCGCCGCGCTGGTGGCCAGGTAGGCCACGGCGGCGGCCAGCAGAATCAAGACGACGTGCTGACCCCAGAGCAGCAGTGTCGCTGCGACACTCGCGCCCGTCGGGATCAGCACCCGCAGCAAGAACACCACCGGCGTACGGTATCCGCACCGGCGGTGCAGCCACCAGCTGCTGAACAGCATGTTGAAAAATTCCGTGCACACCAGCGCGATGCCGGGTCCGACGGCGCCCAACCGGCCCGCGAGGGCGACGTTGAGCCCGACGTTGACGACCAGGGTGGCGACCGTCAACCACAGCAACACCTGTTGGTGATGGCTGGCGACCAGGCCCTGGCCCAGGGTCCCGCCGACGAAGCGCAGGGCGGCGGCAACGAACAACAGGGCCAGGGTCGGCGTCCCGCGGGCGACGAAGGCCCGGTCGCCGAAGAGCGCGATCAGTGGGCCCGCCAGTAGCACACCGATCACCGCGACCGGCACCGCCGCGAAATACATCAGTTCCACACTGCGGCGCAGGAAGGCGGCGAACGCGGCGACGTCTCGCGCGTAGAGCTCGGTGCCCGTCGACAGCGTCGCCTTGAGGAAGACCAGCGACACCACGATGGTGTTGAACGCGATCGTCAGGGCCAACCCGTAGACGCCGACCTCGGAGTGCGTGCTGAGCAGGGACAGGATCACCCCGTCGGCGCGCGTGTACAGGATGCCCACCACGAGGAATCCGATGAGCGGCAGGGTTTCCCGCAACAGATCGGCGGACTCGCGCAGCGCGAAGACCGGCCGCACCGAGATGTGCCGCATCGCCGCGGCGCCCTGGATCAGCAGCTGGACCGCGGGCGGGATGAGCTGGGCTACCGCGAACCAGATGACGCCCGCGTGCGCCGACACCAGGCAGGCGACCATGCCCAGGGTGGCCACCCGGGCGGTGACGTCGGAGATGGCGACCGCGGAGAAACGGACGGTGGTCAAGAACACCGGCTCGAAGCGCGTAATCATGGTCTGCAGCAGCAGGCCGCCGGACAGCACCACGAGCATCACCCGGACGTCGAAGTCGTGATAGACGAGCAACCCGGACCCGGCGGCCAGTGCCGCGAGCGGGACGCAGTAGATCAGGGCCATACCGCTGTTGACGCGCACCAACCGTTCGAGATCGCCGCGGCCGGAGGTCACGCGGCGCACGATCACGGTCGCAACACCGAGGTCGGCGAAGCTGCTCCACATGCCGATGAACGCCACCGCCATGGTGAGCTGGCCGTAGGGCCCCGGGCCGAGATATCGCGCGCTCATCGCCACCGAGAACACCGATGCCAGCATGCCGGCGGCCCGGCAGATCAACTGGATCGAGAAGGCATGAGCCATCCGGGAAAGCGGCACCGAGGGCACCACGGCACCGGGTGCCGTCGGCTCAGTCATGGCTCACGGGAACTAGTATGCGCCGTGGCTCGTCAAAACCGCTTTCACCGTCTTGGCAATGATCACGAGATCTCCCGCCATCGACCAGTTGTCGACATAGGACAGATCCAATCGGACCGACTCGTCCCAGGACAGGTCCGAGCGACCGCTGACTTGCCAGAGCCCGCTGACGCCCGGCTTCACCAGCAGGCGCCGCTTGACGTCGACCTCGTAGTTGTCGACCTCCCGCCGCAGCGGCGGCCGCGGCCCGACGACGCTCATGTCGCCCTTGAGCACGTTGACGAACTGCGGCAGCTCGTCGATGCTGAATCTGCGAAGTATCTTGCCGACGGCGGTGACGCGGGGGTCTTCGCGCATCTTGAACAGCATCCCGCCGACGCATTCGTTCATCGCCAACAGGTTGTCGAGCTGCCTGTCGGCACCGTCGGTCATCGTGCGGAACTTGAGCATTGTGAACGGTTTTCCGTCGATGCCGATTCGCTCGGACGGGTAGAAGACCGGGCCCCTGCTGGTCAGCTTCACCGCCAGGGCGGACACGATGAGGATCGGCGATGTCGCGATCAGGGCCGCCAGCGAGAAGCAGAAGTCGAAGAGATGCTTCTGGAAGCGTTGCGTCCCTTCGTATTGCGGTTTCTCGACGTGCAGCAGGGGCAGGCCGGCGGTCAGGCGCAGCGTCAACCGGGCCTGTGTCATGTCCATCACCCCGGGAGAGACCACCAGGTCGACGTCCATCTTTTCCAGCTGCCACATCAGCTCGCGAAGACCGTGCATCCCAAAGTGATCCGTCTGCGCCACGGCCACGGTGTCCGCACCGCAGCTGCCGATCCCGGCGGAGACGTAGGTTTCGTCACCAAGGATCGGGACTTCGCGGCCGCCGATCTTCAGGACGTTGCCGCGAGGCGGCCCGTAGCCGGGAATGCAGACGCCGACCACGACGCAGCCGGCCATCGGAGCGCGGGCCAGCTCGTGCGCGAGGTGGGAAACCGCCTCATGGTCCCCGATGGCCAAAACCTTTGTCTGGCAATCACCACGGCCGCGTTTGCGGGCGATGTGCTGCCGCCACAGGTGGCGGCTCCCGATCAGTCCGAGCGTGCCGACGGGCAGGGCGATCGCCAGGTAACCGCGGGCCAGGTCGACCTTGGCGAGTAGCGTTCCCATCGCGATGATCCCGAAGGTCCAAAACGTCGCGCTGCCGATGCGGCGGTATTCGTCGATGCCCGACCCGATGATTCGCGTTGAGCGCGTTTGGAATACGGCCAGGGCGGACAACCACAGCGCCGCGAACAGGCAGGAGAACAGCGTCATCACCGGGTCGGAGTAGCCCGACGTGTTCGCGATTTCGCCGAAGCGGACGTACTGAGCCAGCAGCACCGATGCGACGACGATCACCGTGTCGCTCAGGCGCAGCCGCTGCGAGTATTGGTACTGCCAACGCCGAACTGCGCCACCGGGTGTGGGCACCGGCGCGGCTATCGGCGAACCATTGCCTTCTTCGTGGGGGAAGAGGATCACGTCGGCCGGCTTCTGCTGGTGTGGTCGCCGCTCAGGGCGCGACGAATGCCCCGACGGCGCTGGACATGTCGGTGCGCTCATCGGCCGGTCTCCTGGCGCGGGTTCGCGTCATCGCCGGCCATGGACCCGCTCGATCCGCACTGACGCGACGCCGGTCATCATGACGCCGCACTCTCGACCGCGGCGAGCTCGGGCGTCTGGGAAGGCAGCCCCGCATCCTCCTCGGACATGACGGTGACCGGCAGTGGCCACACGATCCCGAATTCCGGGTCGTTCCAGCGGAATCCCTGCTCGAACGCCGGCATGTACTGACCGCTGATCTGGTAGCAGACCTCGGTTTCGTCGGTCAGGGTCTGGAAGCCGTGTGCGACGTACGGCGGCAGGAACAGCGCCCGGTGGTTGTCGGGGTTGAGCTCGACCATCAGGTGGTCGCCGAAGGTCTGGGATTCGGGGCGGACGTCCACCGTCACCGCGGCGATGGCGCCGCGGGTGCAGCGCACGAGCTTGGCCTCGGCGTAAGGAGGTATCTGACGGTGCAGGCCGCGCACGGTGCCCCGGGTGTAGCTGAAGATGTTGGTCGTCTGGGTGACGTCGAAAATCAGTCCGTGGTCCGCGAATTCGCGGGCGCAGAAGGACCGTGCGGTAAAGCCGCGGTGATCGCGCTGCGGCTCGAGGTCGATGATCGTCACCCCGGCGATCTTGGTGGCCGTGTATTTCACTGGCGACTCCTTGCAGAACAGGGATTCTGGACCCCGGCCGTCGAGCAGGTGCCGGGCTGGGCGGGCCACATACCGGCCGCGGAAATGACGAGGAGGGTGCGCACCGACTGCACACCGTGCAGCAGGTGCCCGACCTGAGGCACCTGGATTCGGGCGGCCAGCCGTGTTCCGGTCATGTGCGGCCTTAGACGTATCCGGCGGCGAGCGGGCGGGACATGACGGTCGGGACGATTCCGTACCGGGGGGTGGACAGCGGCCGGGTGGTCGAGCCGGTCATCGGCAGGCCGCCCATCATGCTCGGCGGCATCGTCGCGCTCGCCAGGGTGGCGTGCGGCAGTGCGGCAGCGGCCGCGTTGGCGGCCGGGATCACGCTGGTCCAGCCCGCCGGCACCGAGATCGGGCCCAGCGAGGCCGCGCTGCCGAGGCTGCCGAAAATGCCCGTCCCGATCCGTCCGAGCGCACCGGCGCCCGATACCGCCCCCGACGCGGCCGAACCCGCGGCCGAGGCGGCGCCGTTGGCTGCGTTGGCCGCGGCGCTCATAAGGCCCTGCCCGGTCTGGGCCATGCCGAGGATGGAGGACATGCCGTACAGCGGGGTGCCCGCCGCCATCAGGTAGCTGGGAATGGAACTGGGCACACTCGACGCCAGGCTGCTGACCAAGCTCGAGGTCGTCGAGTCGGTGGTGGACGCGGCGGCCGACGCGACGGTGGTGCTGCCCCCGTTCGACATGTTCAGCAGCGTGCTGGGGACCTGCTGGGTGATGTTTTGCAGCGCCGCCTTCTGGATGCCCGAGACACCGGTGGACTTCGCGACGGCGTCGACCTGCTCCGCGGCGCCGTTTGGGTTGGCGACCTGCGGCGCGTCGGTGTAGCCGGTCATCTGGGTGGCCTCGGCGGATCCGGCGGCGTAGGCGTACATCGCCGCGGCGTCCTGCGCCCACATCTCGGCGTATTCGGCCTCGCAGGCCGCGATCGCCACGGAGTTCTGGCCGAGAAAGTTGGTGGCAACCAGGTTCGCCAGCAGCGTGCGGTTGGCGAAGACCGCCGACGGCGGCACGGTCGCCACGAAGGCCGCCTCGTAGATCTCGACGGCGAGCTGGGCTTGGCCGGCAGTCTCGGCGGCCCGGCCGGCGAGCCCCGTCATCCACGCCGCGTACGGACCGAAGGCGCTGGCCATGGTCAGGGATGTGGGGCCCAGCCAGCGCCCGGCCACCAGACCCGCGATGGTGGAACGGTAGGAGGCGGCGACGGTTTGCAGCTCGGCGGCCAGGTCGCTCCAGGCCACCGCGGCCGCCATCAGCGACCCCGGGCCCGGGCCCGCGTACATCCTGGTGGAGTTGATCTCTGGAGGGAGCGCACCGAAATCCATCAGCGCCAGTCCCCCGCTCGTGCGGCGGCGGCAGGCGCACGATACTCCAATTCTTGCATTCGCCTATCATACATACCTTTTGTATGGAGCCGCGCAGAAATGCCTACCAAAAAGTATTTTCCTGAGTCGGGTTGCAAAGCGACCCCCGCTCGCCCCGGAGGGTCCCGATCTAGCTGCGCCGATACCACAAGTCGACACCCGTTACACGTCAGAAGGGCGTCGACGCAGTAGTCTCAGTGGATGCACTGGTGCGCTGGGAACCGCAGCCCAGGCCGGGCGCATCCGGCCCGCTGCCGCCGGCTGTGAGCACGGCGAATGCAGAAGAAGCGATGCCTTGTCGCCACCACCCAAAGCTAGGGAAAAGGGCCTTCAAGACCCGATGAAAAATCCCCCGACCGGCGGACGAGCGGATACCACGCGCAGGCATATCCTGTTTGCCGCGGCCCAGCAGTTTGCTCGTCGCGCCTACCACGACGTCGGCCTGGACGACATCCTTGCCCAGGCCGAACTCACCAAGGGCGCGATGTACTTCCACTTCCGCTCAAAGCACGCGCTGGCCATGGCGATCATCGACGAACAGATTGCCATGAGCAACGCCGCCTTCCAGGACCTGCGGGCGCGAAGGCTGTCCGGCTTGGAAACCTTGATCGATTCGGCCTTCGTGGTCGCCGTCATGGACCTCAACGAGGACCTGACCAGGGCGGGAATGCACCTGGTCGAAGCGGTCGGGCGGGTGGAAGCCCTGCACGAAAAGCTGCTGGGTGGCTGGATCGACGTCCTCGCCACGGCCGTGCAGGAGGCCATCGCCGAGGGTGATGTGACCGAAGACTGCTCGCCGCAGGACGTCGGACGCCTTGTCGTGTCGGTGTACATGGGCCTGCGGCAGACCAGCGACCTCAACAGCCCGGAGCGGTTTCTGCGCGATCTGGAGACCAGCTGGGTCCTGCTCCTGAGCGGAATCCTGCAGCCCGACCGGGCCGATTATTTCCGCCAATTCATCCGCCGGCGCACGGCGCGAGCGATCGGCTCCGCGTCGACACCCTCGGCGTCGGATTGACCCGGCAGGGCAAAGTGTTGTTACGCTCGTCGTCCTGACCAGTAAGTATGGAGACGTCGAAAGCGGGGTCGGCGCCGACGGGGAGGTACAAGGGCGATGGCTCGCCAGGTTCGGTCCGAGGTAACCCGGCGAAAGATCCTCGATGCCGCCATCGACGTCTTCGGTGAGGTGGGATACGCGGCGGCTGGCTGGAACGCGATCGTGGAGCGCACGGGCATGACCAAAGGGGCCCTGTACCACCACTTCGACGCCAAGGAACCGCTGGCGTCGGCGATCATCGACGAGGGCAGGGAAACCCTGCTGGTTGCCTTTCGCAACGTGTGCGGATCGGCGTCGCCGGCCTTCGAGAACATGATCCATGGCACGTTTGCGGTGCTCAACGTCCTGACGACGGACCGGGTGGCGGCTGCGGCCGAGCAACTGGCCGGCGCGTTGGGCGGCTTCAACGATTCGTCGTCGCGCTTCTACACGAGCTGGGTGGTGGAGATGACCGCCGAGGCCAAGAGGGCGAGCGCCGAGGGCGACCTACGCAACGATGTGGACCCCGAACTGGTAAGCCGGTCGATCGTCGGGACCATGTTCGGGGCGCGGCTGCTGACCAACACGATCTCCCGGCGTGACGTCAACAGAGAGTCCATCGCGGACCTGACGAGGCGGTTGAGCCAGCTCTGGGAGCTGTTGCTGCCGGGCATCGCCGCGGAGGACTCGCTGTCGTATCTGCGCCAATTCCTCGCTCGCGAGGCGATGCGCCATACCCGCCCGGACGTCGCGCGCACCGCCCCCCCGCCGCCGCCGGAGAGCGGATAACCGTGCCACTGGCGCCGCGCCCGGACGCCCGCGGGGCGCATTTCCAGTCACGTACCGAAAGAATGCATACTGATGCGGTGATGTACCGGAAGTATGTGAGCAGAGTTATTGCGCTGGCTGCTGTGGTCGCCTTCGTGACGCTGAGCGCGCCGCCGACATCGGCCGCGCCTTCCGATCCCGGTACCACCACCGACTCGACGACCTTGTCGTTGCCCGATATCGGGGCGAGCCCCAACCTGGAGTTCTGGGGCCTGACGAGCTCACAGCAATTGACCGTGCCCGTCCTGCACGGGCTGGTGCCGAGCGCCGTCAACGCGACCGTCGAACTGCCGATCAACCTGCGCTCGGGGACACTGACCGTCAGCCAGGACCAGCGCACCCTCGCGAGGCTGAACCTGCCCACGACCGACCAGGCACCCATCGTCATCCCGCTGGCCGGGGCGGAAGTGACCGACAACTGGCTGACGGTGACGCTGCGTGCCTACCTCGCGCCGCAAGAGGGCATGTGTCTGTACCCGTGGAGCCCGCTGCGCCTGATCAACGGCACGGTCACCTACACCGGCGTGGAGCAGGCGCCGACCACGGTGGCCCACTTCATGCCGCGCGTGCTGAGGAAGCTGACGATCTTCGTGCCGCCCGCACCGTCGTCGGCGGAGTCCGACACGGCGATTCAGCTGGCCACTTCCGCCGCCGAGCACTACGGCAGGCAGGTTCCTGAGATAGCGGTAGTGCCGCTGCCCGAGGGGCAGGCGTCGCCGCCCACACCGTCGGGGCCGCTGGAACGTCAGATCGTCATCAAGGAGGGGCCGGACAGCGGGCTCATCCTGCAAGGTTCGCCGAGCGCACCCTGGCTGTTGATTTCGGGGCCCCTCAATCGATCCGACGAGACCGACATCGCCGTGTTGTTCAGCGACCTGTCGGAGTTGGCCCTTGCGCCCAAGGCTTCGGCGGAGTCGCTGAAGCCCACTGTGCACTTCCCGGGCGGCACCGCCCCGATCCGTGACCTGGGGCTGCCGTTCGCCAACGCCACGTCGCTGCAACCGCGGGTCTCAATCGGTGTGGACCAGACCCGGTTCGGCCGGTCCATCCATGCGGTGCGCGTGCATCTGCAGGGGTCTTACACCCCGACGCCACCCAACGTCGGTGGCCAGCTCGAGGTGTTGATCGGCGAGGAGACCATCGACCACTGGCCGACCGACGGCCAGGGCAACATCGACCGCTGGGTCGACGTCCCGGATCGGTTGCTGCAGCGCTACACCAACGTGGACGTGATGCTCGACGTCGCGGCGAACCTCGGACACTGCGGCGACTTCTACACCGCGGGACCCGGTAACCAGATGCTCACGCTGAAGATCAACGGCGACACCACGATTGAGAGCAGCCCCGCGGCGCCCCCGGTGCCGGACGGCATGCAATCGGTGCCGCAGGCGCTGATGCCCAAGGTGCAGGTGGGCATCGAGCCACACTCGTTCGGCGACACGTGGCGCGCCATCCAGATCATGGTGGGACTGCAGCGCATCAGCCCGATCCCGATCGACACCACCGTGACGACCGTGCAGCAGGCGATCGACTCGTCGAATCCGGCGATCCTGATCTCCGCGGACGGTTGGAATCACGGCGACGTGGTGCTCCCGGTGTCCGCCGGGTCCACCGGGCCGATCACGATCAACGCCGTCACCTCCGGGGGGAAGCCCACCAAGCTCAACCTGGATCCGGCGATGCATTTCGCCTCTCTCCAAACGGTTTTCAACAAGGGCCGGTCGCTGCTGGTTGCGACCTCCAACGGTGCATCCATCCAGCTCGACGAGCTGCTGCGGTGGCTTAACAGTGACAACAAGCACTGGCCGCGGCTCAGGGGGGTCGCCGTGGTGGCCGCGCCCGGACAAGACCCGGTCACCGTCGACCACGCGCCGGTGCTGGGTGGTCCGCAGGCCGCCGCGGCGGGAACGCACTCGGACAACGGCTGGCTCTGGTGGTTCGGTGCCGCGTGGCTTGCCGTGGCCGTCGTCGGCGGGGGAGTGATCCTGTTCCGCAGCCGGCGCCTACTGCGACTGCGGCGCAGGGACTAGAACTAGCTAGCGCTCTTCTTCCCAGAGGTCCTCGGTCAGATCCTGGAAGGCGGCGAGCGCGAACTGGTCATCGGCCCGCATCACCGCGGAGCGGCTCATCAGCGCCCGCACCACCGAGCCGTCCTTGTGCGCCAACTCGACGACCATGTTAGCCAGGGCGTGGACGACCGACAGCAGCGAATCCGTGACCTCGGTCTGGTGATGGAAGAGCTCCTCGAATCGCAGCGCCAGCACCTCGTCCGGCTCGTAGCCCACCATTTCGGCGAACGCGGTGTTGGTGAAAAGGATGCTACCGTCATGCCCGATCGCCAACACCGGCACCGGGATGCGCTCCAGCACGACCAGCGCCGGAAGCTGTTTCAAGGTCGTCATCGGCGCCTGGCTCTGTTGCCGACTGCGTCGTCTTTCCACGAGCCGATTATGTCCTATGGCAGAGGCTTATGCCGGACACATCTCCTGCACACCACCGAACGACCACCGGTCATTCGCGCGTATGCTCACGCGCCCTCCGGGGCAGGTTGGTAGCGGGGGAACACCCCGGACGGCGGCGGCAGCACCGTCCCCGGGGTCAGCCGGGCGCCGATCGCGGCGAAATCCCGTTGCCCCTCGGTCTGGCCGAGCAAGCCGAGCAGCTTGGCGGCCGATTCGGGCATCACCGGTTGGACCAGCAGCGCCGCGATGCGCACGGCCTCGCAGGTGACGTAGAGGACGGTGCGGAACCGCACCTGGTCCGCCTCGGCGTCGCTCTTGCGCAGCACCCACGGCTGCTGTGCCGAAAAGTACCGGTTGGCCTCGCCCAGCATCAGCCAGATTACTTCCAGCGCAAGATGCATCGCCTGGTCGTCGAAGCTCGCGCGCACCCGCGGCAGCAAGGCGTCGGCCGTCTGCAATAGCTCGGTGTCTGCGGCGGTGAACTCGCCGGGTTCGGGCACCACGCCGTCGAGGTTCTTGGCGATCATCGACAACGACCGCTGCGCCAGGTTTCCCAACTCGTTGGCCAGGTCGGTGTTGATCCGGTTGACGATCGCGTCGTCGTTGTAGCTGCCGTCCTGCCCGAACGGCACCTCGCGCAGCAGGAAGTAACGCACCTGATCCAGGCCGTAGGTGTCGACCAGAGCCTCGGGCGCGACGATGTTGCCCACCGACTTGCTCATCTTCTCGCCGCGGTTGAGCAGGAAGCCGTGCGCGAAAACCCTTCGTGGAAGGTCGATTCCGGCCGACATCAAAAACGCCGGCCAGTACACGGTGTGGAACCGGATGATGTCCTTGCCGATCATGTGCAGATCGGCGGGCCAGTAGCGGCGGAACGACTCCGACTCGGTGTCGGGGTAGCCGACCCCGGTCAGGTAGTTGGTCAGCGCGTCCACCCAGACATACATGACGTGATCGGGATGCCCGGGCACCGGCACGCCCCAGTCGAACGACGTGCGCGAGATGGACAGGTCGCGCAGGCCGCCGGAGACGAAGCTGACCACCTCGTTGCGCCGCACCTCGGGGGCGATGAACCCGGGGTTGGCGTCGTAGTGCGCCAGCAACTTGTCGGCGTAGGCCGACAGCCGGAAGAAATACGTCTGCTCCTCGGTCCAGGTCACCGGCGTCCCGGTTTCGACGGCGACGCGGGCGCCGTCGACGAGCGCCGTCTCGGCTTCGACGAAGAACCGCTCGTCGCGCACGGAGTACCACCCCGAATACGAATCGAGGTAGATGTCGCCGGCGGCCTCCATGCGTCGCCAGATTTCCTTGGACGCCTCGTGGTGGTCGGCGTCGGTAGTGCGGATGAACCGGTCGAAGGAGATGTTCAGCTTCTCCTGCAACCGTTGGAACACGTCGGAATTGCGCCGCGCCAGTTCGGCGGTGGGCAGCCCCTCGGCCTCGGCGGCCTGAGCCATCTTGAGGCCGTGCTCGTCGGTTCCCGTCAGGAATCGCACGTCGAAACCGTCGAGCCGCTTGAAGCGGGCGATGGCGTCGGTGGCGATGTACTCGTACGCGTGCCCGAGGTGTGGCGCGGCGTTGGGGTACGTGATCGCGGTGGTGACGTAGTAGGGCCTCATCGGGATTCACCCTATTGTGTGCGCGTGAGCTCCAGCCGACCCGGTAAACGAGAAGCCCCGCCCACCCCGGAGCCGTTGGCGCCCCTGATCGATGCCCACACACACCTCGACGCTTGCGGCGCCAAGGACGCCGACGGCGTGACGGCGATCCTGGACCGCGCGGCGGCGGTCGGAGTGGGCGCGGTCGTCACCATCGCCGACGACCTGGACTCGGCGCGCTGGGTGACCCGGGCCGCCGACTGGGACTCGCGCGTGTACGCCGCGGTGGCCCTGCACCCCACGCGCACGGACGCCCTCGACGACGCGGCTCGGGCGGAGATCGAACGGCTGGTCGGCCATCCCCGCGTGGTGGCCGTCGGTGAGACCGGGATGGACCTGTACTGGCCCGGGCAGCTGGACGGCTGCGCCGCCCCCGGCGTGCAGCGCGAGGCCTTCGCGTGGCACATCGAGCTGGCCAAGCGCAGCGGCAAGCCGCTGATGATCCACAACCGCGAGGCCGACGCCGAGGTGCTCGACGTGCTGCGCGCCGAGGGTGCCCCCGACGTCGTGATCTTCCACTGCTTCTCGTCGGACAGCGCGATGGCGCGCGCCTGCGTGGACGCCGGCTGGTTGCTCAGCCTGTCCGGGACGGTGAGCTTTCGCAACGCCCACGCACTACGCGAGGCGGTGCCGTTGATCCCGCCCGGGCAGCTGCTGGTGGAGACCGACGCGCCCTTTTTGACACCGCATCCTTACCGCGGCGCGCCCAACGAGCCGTACTGCCTTCCCTATACTGTGCGGGCGATCGCGGAACTCGTCGGTCGTCCGGCCGCGGAACTCGCAGAAATCACCGCCGGAAACGCGCGGCGCGTGTACGGACTGGCCGCGGCGACCGCGTGATTTGTGCGACACCTCCGTGCCGGAGTTGCCCACGCTTGACCGGTTCGTTACCGTCTTGTGATCGAATCGTTGGTTTATTGCATTGCTGCTGAACGGGTCGTTGAAGTGGTTACTGAGCGCGGAGTAAACGGGAATTGACTGTACTGAACAAGCTGCACCAGACCCCATCACCAATGTTGCGGCTCGTGGTATCCGGGCTGCTTGTGGTACTCGCTTTCGCCGGCGGCTTCGCCGTCTCGGTGTCCAAGAGCGTCACGCTGACCGTCGACGGCATCGCGATGCGTGTGACCACTATGAAGTCCCGGGTCATCGACATCGTCCAGGAGAACGGCTACGTCGTCGACGGCCGTGACGACTTGTACCCCGCGGGCGACGTGCAGGTCCACGATGCCGACAAGATCGTGCTGCGCCGCAGCCGGCCGCTGCAGATCTCGCTCGACGGCCAGGACACCAAGCAGGTGTGGACGACGGCCTCGACCGTGGACGAGGCGCTGGCCCAGCTCGCGATGACCGACACCGCCCCCGCGGCGGCCTCGCGCGGCAGCCGAGTGCCGCTGGCCGGCATGGCGCTGCCGGTCGTGAGCGCCAAGACGGTCCAGATCAACGACGGCGGCGCGGTGCGCACCGTGCACCTGCCGGCGCCCAATGTCGCCGGGCTGCTGAACGCCGCGGGCGTGCCGCTGCAGGAAAGTGACACGGTGGTGCCCAGCGCGACCTCGCCCATCGTCGACGGCATGCAGATCCAGGTGACGCGTAACCGCATCGAGCGAGTCACCGAACGAGTTCCGCTGCCGCCCAACGCCCGCCGGGTCGAGGATCCCGACATGAACATGAGCCGCCAAGTCGTCGAGGACGCCGGTGCCCCGGGCACCCAGGACGTGACCTACGCGGTCGCGCTGGTCAACGGCGTCGAGACGGGCCGCCTGCCCGTCGCCAACGTCGTGATCACGCCGGCCCGCGAATCGGTGGTCCGGGTGGGCACCAAACCCGGCACCGAGGTGCCCCCGGTCACCGACGGATCGATCTGGGACGCCATCGCGGGCTGCGAGGCCGGCGGGAACTGGGCGATCAACACCGGTAACGGCTACTACGGCGGCGTGCAGTTCGATCAGGGCACGTGGGAGCGTAACGGCGGGCTGCGGTTCGCTCCGCGCGCCGACCTTGCCAGCCGCGAGGAGCAGATCACCGTCGCCGAGGTGACCCGGGAGCGTCAGGGTTGGGGAGCGTGGCCAGTGTGCAGCGGAAGAGCTGGTGCGCGCTGACCGTCCGGCTCCTCGGGCGCACCGAGATCAGGCGGCTGGCCAAAGAACTTGATTTGCGGCCCCGAAAATCGCTCGGCCAGAACTTCGTTCACGACGCGAACACGGTGCGACGGGTGGTGGCTGCCTCCGGGGTCGGCCGCTGCGATCACGTTCTCGAGGTTGGTCCCGGTCTCGGGTCGCTGACGCTGGCGCTGCTCGACCGCGGCGCCACCGTCACCGCCGTCGAAATCGATCCGGTGCTGGCCGCGCGGCTGCCGCAGACCGTCGCCGAGCATGCTCCCGGCGCTGCCCACCGGCTGACGGTGTGCGAGCACGACGTCGTGACGCTGAGACGCCCCGATGTTCCCGCCGAGCCCACCGCCGTGGTCGCCAACCTGCCCTACAACGTCGCCGTCCCGGCGCTGCTGCACCTGCTGGCGGAATTCCCGTCCATTCGGGTCGTGACCGTGATGGTGCAGGCCGAGGTCGCCGAGCGGCTGGCCGCCGAGCCGGGCGGCAAGGAGTACGGCGTGCCCAGCGTCAAGGTGCGCTTCTTCGGGCGGGTGCGCCGGTGCGGCACGGTGTCACCGACGGTGTTCTGGCCGATTCCGCGCGTCTATTCCGGTCTGGTCCGCATCGACCGGTACGCGACATCACCGTGGCCGACCGACGAAGTGTTCCGCCGACAGGTCTTCGAACTGATCGACATCGCATTTGCCCAGCGCCGCAAGACTTCTCGCAACGCCTTCCTGCAGTGGGCGGGTTCGGGCAACGAGTCGGCGAGCCGGTTGCTGGCCGCCAGCATCGATCCGGCCCGCCGGGGCGAGACGCTGTCGATCGACGATTTCGTGCGCCTGCTGCAGCGCTGCCGGGAGCAGGGCGGCAGCGGCGCCCCGACCGGGCCGGGCTCCAGCGCCACCGCGGCCTCCGCGAACTGAGGACGGCGGCGGTGCGTGTCGTGCGCGCCGCGCAGCGATAGTCTGCTGCGGTGTCTGCGACTGAGGGCAACACGGCTGCGCAATGGGTGCCCACCGGGTCGGTCACGGTCCGGGTCCCCGGGAAGGTCAACCTCTATCTGGCCGTCGGCGATCGCCGTGAGGACGGCTATCACGAGCTGACCACGGTTTTCCACGCCGTTTCGCTGCTCGACGAGGTGACGGTGCGCAACGCCGACGTGCTGTCGCTCGAGCTGGTCGGCGAGGGCGCCGACCAGCTGCCGACCGACGAGCGCAACCTCGCCTGGAAAGCCGCCGAGTTGTTCGCCGAGCACGTGGGCCGGGCGCCGGACGTGTCGATCATGATCGACAAGTCGATTCCGGTGGCCGGCGGGATGGCGGGCGGCAGCGCCGACGCGGCGGCGGTGCTGGTGGCGATGAACTCGCTGTGGGAGCTCAACCTGCCCCGCCGCGATCTGCGTGCACTTGCCGCTCAGCTGGGCAGCGACGTGCCGTTCGCGTTGCACGGCGGCACCGCGCTGGGCACCGGCCGCGGCGAGGAGCTGGCAACCGTGTTGTCCCGCAACACCTTTCACTGGGTGTTGGCGTTCGCCGACAGTGGTCTGCTGACGCCGTCGGTGTTCGCCGAGCTGGACCGGCTCCGGGACGCCGGAGATCCGCCCCGGCTGGCCGAGCCCGGGCCGGTGCTGGCCGCCCTCGCCGCGGGCGACCCGGAGCAGCTGGCGCCGCTGCTGGGCAACGAATTGCAGGCCGCCGCGCTGAGCCTGGACCCGGCGCTGCGGCGTACCCTGCGCGCGGGTGTGGACGCCGGCGCGCTGGCGGGCGTGGTGTCCGGCTCCGGCCCGACGTGTGCCTTCCTGTGTCCGACGGAGGCGTCGGCGCTCGACGTCGGCACCCAGCTGTCCGGCGCGGATGTCTGCCGCACGGTGCGCGTCGCCACGGGTCCGGTGCCCGGCGCCCGCGTCGTCCCGGCGCCCATGACCCCGGCATGATCGGGTCCTGAACGGAGTGTGACGTCGGACTCAACACGCGCAAGAGTTTGGCAGTCACTTAAGAGGAGCTTAAGATATCTCGCGGTGACTATCGGTGTTGAGCAGCATGGGGATATGTCGTCCGCCCGGCGTCCCGGCGGACGGCCAGTCTGTGGGGGCCCCGTCGCCCGGCGGGCTTTGTTTCGAGACCTAATCGCTCCCCAACTGTGCTCGCGCGCCTGCTACACACCGCCGCCCAGCGGGCGGAACATGAGTTTTCTAGCCTTGGGGCAACCGCCGGAACCGAGGAGGGTTTGGTGAGCAGGTTTACCGACAAGATGTTCCACAACGCCCGCACCGCGACGACGGGCATGGTGACAGGTGAACCCCACGAGCCCGTCCGCCACACCTGGGGCGAGGTCCATGAGCGCGCGCGCCGCATCGCCGGCGGGTTGGCCGCCGCGGGCATCGGCCTCGGCGACGCCGTCGGCGTGCTGGCCGGCTTCCCGGTCGAGATCGCCCCGACGGCGCAGGGCCTGTGGATGCGCGGCGCCAGCCTGACGATGCTGCACCAGCCCACGCCGCGCACCGACCTTGCCGTGTGGGCCGAGGACACGATGACCGTCATCGGCATGATCGAGGCCAAGTCCGTCATCGTGTCCGAGCCCTTCCTGGCGGCCATCCCGGTCCTCGAGGAAAAGAACATCAAGGTCCTCACCGTCGCCGACCTGTTGGCGGCGGATCCGATCGACCCCATCGAGGTCGGCGAGGACGACCTGGCGCTGATGCAGCTGACGTCCGGCTCGACCGGTTCGCCCAAGGCCGTCCAGATCACGCACCGCAACATCCACTCCAACGCCGAGGCCATGTTCATCGGCGCCGAGTACGACATCAACAAAGACGTCATGGTCAGCTGGCTGCCCTGCTTCCACGACATGGGCATGGTCGGCTTCCTGACCATCCCGATGTACTTCGGCGCCGAGCTGGTCAAGGTCACGCCGATGGACTTCCTGCGGGACACCCTGCTGTGGGCCAAGCTCATCGACAAGTACCGGGGCACGATGACCGCGGCGCCCAACTTCGCCTATGCGCTGCTGGCCAAGCGGTTGCGCCGCCAGGCCAAGCCCGGTGACTTCGACCTGTCCACGCTGCGCTTCGCGCTGTCGGGCGCCGAGCCCGTCGAACCCGCCGACGTCGAGGATCTGCTGGACGCGGGCAAGCCGTTCGGCCTGCGGCCCTCGGCGATCCTGCCGGCCTACGGCATGGCGGAAACCACGCTGGCCGTGTCCTTTTCGGAGTGCAACGCCGGTTTGGTCGTCGACGAGGTCGACGCCGATCTGCTGGCCGCGCTGCGCCGGGCCGTGCCGGCCAACAAGGGCAACACCCGCCGGCTGGCCACGCTCGGCCCGCTGCTCAAGGACCTGGAGGCCCGCATCATCGACGACGACGGCACCGTGCTGCCGCCGCGGGCCGTCGGTGTGATCGAGCTGCGCGGCGAGTCGCTGACGCCGGGCTACCTCACGATGGGTGGCTTCCTGCCGGCCCAGGACGAGCACGGCTGGTACGACACCGGCGACCTCGGCTACCTGACCGAGGAGGGCCACATCGTGGTGTGCGGCCGGGTCAAGGACGTCATCATCATGGCCGGCCGCAACATCTACCCGACCGACATCGAGCGGGCCGCCGGCCGCGTCAAGGGCGTGCGGCCCGGCTGCGCCGTCGCCGTCCGGCTCGACGCGGGGCACTCGCGGGAGACCTTCGCCGTCGCCGTCGAGTCGAACGCCTTCGAGGATCCCGCCGAGGTGCGCCGCATCGAGCACCAGGTGGCACACGAGGTCGTCAGCGAGGTCGATGTCCGTCCGCGCAACGTCGTCGTGCTCGGCCCGGGAACCATCCCGAAGACACCGTCGGGCAAGCTGCGCCGGGCGAACTCCGTCACCCTGGTTACGTAGTAGCCAGCTGCTTCTGTTCGTAGCGCCGCGCCCACTCCTTGCGGGGGCGGATCGACACGTCGACGTCGGCTCCCTTGGCCCGCAGCGCCTTGACGTTCGCCTGCTCGCGCGGGATGCGGGCGAACGGATCCCAGGTGAAGAAGTTGCAGGCGTTGCGCCAGGTGATCTTGTCGATATCCGCGTCGTCGGCGCCCGCCGCGTTCAGCTCGGCCAGCACCTGCTCGGGGGCGTCGGGCCAGAAGCAGTCGGAGTGCGGGTAGTCGCATTCCCAGGCGATGATGTCGATGCCGATCTCGTGCCGCAGTTTGAGCGAGGTCTTGTCGGTGACGTAGCAGGCCAGCGAGTGCTCGCGGAACACGTCGGACGGTAGTTGAGAGCCGAAGTCACGGCGCAGCCACTTCTGGTTGGTGTAGTGGCGGTCGCTGCGATCGAGGTAGAACGGGATCCAGCCGATGCCACCCTCGGAGAAGGCGAACTTCAGGTCGGGGTAGTTGCGCATCGCCGGGCCCCACAGCAGGTCTTGCGCGCACATCGCCGAGACCTGGGTGGCCAGGATGATCAGGTTGTCGATCGGCGCGTCGGGAGCCATGCTGATCGCCCCGAACCCGGTGCCGATGTGCAGGCACATCACCACGTTCTGTTCGGACAGCGTCCGGAAGACGGGGCCCCAGTAATCGTCGTCGTGGTAACTGGGCAGGCCTTCGAGGTGGGGCAGTTCGGGCATGGTGACCGCGCGACAGCCCTTGGCGGCGACGCGGCGGATCTCCGCGCACATTCCCTCGGGGGTCCAGGTCGGCAGGATCGCGATCGGGATGAACCGATCCGGGTAGCTGCCGGCCCACTCGTCGATGTGCCAGTCGTTGTAGGCCGACACCATCACCAGGGTGACGTCCTCGCGCGTCATGTTGAGGTGGCGGGCCGAAAAGCCGGTGAATGTCGGGAAGCACATCGACGCCAGGATGCCGTTGCGGTTCATGTCGCGGACGCGTTCGTGGACGTCGTAGACGCCCGGGCGCATCTCGGCGAAGCCGGCGGGGTCGCGGCCCCACTCCTCGGCCGGCCAGGACACCACCGCGTTGAGGCCGCTGACGCCCTGCGGCCTGCCCTGATACATCCACTGGTCGACGCCGTGCGCGTCGGTGACGACGATCGGCGCCTCGTCCTTGTATCTGGCGGGTACGTGGCGCAGGAACATGTCCGGCGGCTCCACGACGTGGTCGTCGATGCTCACCAGGATCAGGTCGTCGGTATCCATGCTTCAACTTGTACCCTGGACACTCGTGACCGTCTCCGCATCTTCGGCCAGAAATTTGTCTGGATCGGCCAGCGTGGGCAACATCGGCCGGGTCGAACTGCGTCGCGGTGGGCGGGCGCGCGGCGGCAGCTATCTCTACGAGGGAGATCGGCTGGCGCGCCTTGTTACAGGCTGGCACTCGCACGATCTGCACCAGATCCAGTACGCGCTCGGCGGCGTGGTCGAGGTCGAGACCGCCGCCGCCCACTACTTGCTGCCGCCGCAGCAGGCCGCCTGGATCCCGGTCGGGCTGGAACATCAGGCCACGATGACGCCCGCCGTGCGCAGCGTCGCCGTGATGTTCGATCCCGCGCTGCTTCCGGACGTCGATATTCAGGACAGCCGGGCGCGCATCCTGGCCGTGTCGCCGCTGATCCGCCAGATGATGATCTACGCGCTGCGCTGGCCGATCGGCCGGGCCGAAAGTGACCCGGTCTCCGATGGTTTCTTCCAAACGCTCGGCCACCTGGTTGTCGAAGCTCTAGATCACGAGGCGCCGCTGAGCCTGCCGACGTCGACCAATCCGATCGTGTCCGCCGCGATGACCTACACCAAGGCACACCTGGCGTCGGTGACCGCAGCGGAGGTCAGTCGCGCCGTCGCGGTGTCGGAGCGCACGTTGCGTCGCCAGTTCGACGAGGCAATCGGAATATCTTGGCGCACCTATCTTCTGCATGCGCGCATGCTGCGGGCGATGGCCCTGCTGGCCGCCCCCGGCCAATCGGTGCAGCAGGCCGCCACCGCGGTCGGCTTCGACAGCCTGAGCGCGTTCACCCGAGCGTTCACCCAGTTCTGCGGCGAGACGCCGTCGACCTACCGCAAGCGCCTACCAGGTGTGGACCCGGTTCTGCGCGGGTTCTAAGCCCAGCTCGATGAGCAATTCGGTGGCGTCGGCGGCCTGTTCGCAGATCGTCGGGATTTCCGCGCGCTCGGCGGCGCTGAAGTTCTCCAGCACGAAGGCCGCGGGGTCTTTACGTCCCGGCGGCCGGCCGATCCCGATGCGCACCCGCTGAAAGTCCTTGGTGCTCAACGCGGCTGCCACCGAGCGCAGACCGTTGTGGCCGCCTTCGCCGCCGCCGATCTTGAGCCGGACGCGACCGAACTCGAGGTCGAGGTCGTCATGGATGACGATCACGTCGGCGGGTGCGACGGAGTAGAACTTGGCCAGCGGCCCGATCTGGCGGCCGGACTCGTTCATGTAGCAGCGCGGCTTGGCCAACACCACCGAATGTCCGGCCAGCCTGCCGCTGGCGATCTCGGCACCGGAACGCTTGTGCGCCTTGAATTTTGAACCCAGCCGGCCGGCAAGCAGATCGGCCACCATGAACCCGACATTGTGCCGGGTGCGGGCGTAGTTGTCTCCGGGGTTGCCCAGGCCGACCACCAAAAGGGGTTCGGCCACGTCGCGAGCCGTCTACTCGGACGCGGCGGCTTCGGCTTCGCCGCCCTCTTCGCCGGCCGTTTCCGCCTCCGGTGCCTCGCCCTCGGTGCCGGCGCCCTCTTCCTCGAGGTCCTGCGCGGTCGGGGCGTTCACCACGTTGACCACCAGCAACTCGGGGTCGGAGATCAGGTTGACGCCCGCGGGCAGCGGGATCTGGCCGGCGGTGAACTGGGTTCCCGGCTCGGCGCCCTCGACGGACAAGGTCAGGTGCTCCGGGATCGACAGCGCCTCGGCCTCGATCTCGATCGTGGAGGCGTCCTGGGTGACCAGGGTGTCGGGTCCGGCCTCGCCCTCGACCACGACGTTGACCTCGACGACGACTTTCTCGCCGCGACGCACGATCACCAGGTCGGCATGCTGGATGGTGCGGCGGATCGGGTGAATGTCGAGTGCCTTGGTCAGGGCCAGCTGCTCCTTGCCGGCGATGTCCAGCGTCAGCACGGCGTTGGTGCCGGAGTGCCGCAACACGGCCGCGTAGTCGTGTGCCGGCAATTCCAGGTGCTGGGGGTCGGCGCCGTGACCGTAGAGGACGGCCGGAACCTTGCCCTCGCGGCGGGCGCGCCGGGACGCGCCTTTACCGGTCTCGGTTCGCACCCCGACCTTGAGTTGATTGACTGCCGGCTTGGCCATCGTGTCGCTCCTGTGCTGGTAGTTCGTGGCACGGCCAGGATCGCGACAATGTGTCGGTCTCCGTCGATAACGGTGTCGGCTGATCCGCCGGCCACCCTCGCCGTGACGCCCGGCCAGGTTAGCGCATCGGAGCTGCGCAGCGGAAATCGCGCGTTTGGTGCACGTCGGCGTTGCCAGCCGGGTCTCCCGAGCGGGAGCCGGTGCTGCGGACGTGACGCTAGAGCGGAAATGTGGTCTTGGTGAGCTGCTCGGAGAGCTGCCAGAGCGCGGTCGCGGTGGCCGCGTCGTGGGCCGCCTTGCTGCGGCCGACGGCCTGGGTACGGCCGAAGCTCCCGAAGCGCGGGCCGACGAAGGTGTCGCCCGGGATGTCCCGGGAGGCCGCGTACAGGGTTTGCCGGGCGCCGAAGTCGGCATTGGTCGCGAACACGCTGGTGGCGGCCGACATCAGCGTGTCGCTGAGCTGCCGGCCGGTGGCCCCCTGCAGGTTGGTGTGTGAGTAGCCGGGGTGGGCCGCGACCGCGCGCAGCGGCGACCCCGCCGCCTGCAGGCGGCGCTGCAGTTCGCTGGTGAACAGCAGGTTGGCCAGCTTGGACTGGGCGTAGGCCAGCCACGGCCGGTATCGCCGTTTCTTCCAGTTGAGGTCATCAAGGCTGATGCGGCCGGCCCAATGCGCCATCGACGACACGGTCACCACGCGGTCGGCGAGCTTGGGCAGCAGCAGATTGGTCAGCACGAAATGCCCGAGGTGGTTGGTGCCGATCTGGCTCTCGAAGCCGTCGATCGTCTCCGCGTAGGTCACGCCCATGACGCCGGCGTTGTTGATCAGGATGTCCGCCCTGTCGACCCCATCGGCGAATTCGCGGACCGACGACAGGTTCTGCAGGTCGAGCTCGCGCACCTCGACCTGGCCGCGCATGTTCCGCGCGGCCAGGTGGCCCTTCTGGGTGTTGCGGACGGCCATGATGATGGTGGCGCCCGTGGCCGCGAGCTCGCGGGCCGTGATCTCGCCCAGCCCGCTGTTGGCGCCGGTGATGATCACGGTGCGCCCGGCGAACGACGGCAGCTGCGCGGCGGTCCAGTCAGTCATGGCCCCAGTGTGCTCCACTACCCGGGGTCGAACTCCAGTGGCACACGCACGGGCCCGGCACGCGGCTGCCGGCGTCACAAGCTATCTGGCCCGCCAGACGACCTCGAGGTTGTCTTCCGGAACGGGGACCAATGCGTAGGTCACGCCCCCGGCATCCGCGAAGTCCACCAGGCATGCGTGCGGCACTCACTGGACCTGTAGGTCGTTCACTACCGCGCCTTGCACTCCTGCGGGGAGGTCGTGCTCAGGTATGGACCGGTCTCAGCCGGACGACATCCGAATCGCGGGGCCGCATCAGTTACTTTGCGGCGACGACGAACCCGCGGATGATCATGTCCACATCGCTCGCCTGCGCGGCCGCCTGGCTGGCCAGGCTGGTGATGGTCAGCTGCACGAAGTAGCGCTGCTTGCCGGGCGGCGACCCGGTGGGCAGCACGATCCGGTTCCAGCTGTGCAACCGCGTGCCCTCATCGCTGTCGTAGCTGCCCTGGATCATCGATGACGGAAACCCGTTGTAGGGCGCCAGCGAGGCGTCCAATTGCTTGAAGTTCCCGAACAATTGGGCATCGTCGTTGCCGCGCTTGATGACCTGCGCCGGGTCGAAGTCTCCGTTGAGCGCGAACACCACCAGGCGCGCGGTCGGGTACTTCTTGTCCTTGGCCAGTATCACCGTCTGCGGTGCGACGTGGGGATCGGTGAACGGCGCCCAGCCAGGCGGGGTCGGTATGGACACCGTCAGATCGGGCAGATCGCCCGGTGCCACCTGCTTTCCGGTCACGCCGATGCTGTCCAGATACTGCGACAGCGGGACGGGTTTGTCCGTTGTCGTCGTGGGCGACGAACTCGTCGTCCAAACCGAGGTGTAGTCAGGAGCTTTGGGCCCGCAGGCTACCATCGACGCCAGCAGCGCGGCCGTCGCGACGGCGGTCGCGACGGGTCTCACAGAATCTCGCGGACCGCGTCGATCGGCCGGGCCAGGCGGGTGCCCTTGGGCGTAACGACGAACGGACGCTCGATCAGGATGGGATGCTCGGCCATCGCGTCAAGGAGCGCGTCATCGCTGGCGTCGGCGAGATCGAGCTCGGTGTACAGCGCCTCACGCTTGCGCACCGCGGTCCGCACGTCGATGCCCGCGTCGCGGACCATGATCACCAGCTCGTCACGCGACGGCGGCGTCTTCAGGTATTGCACCACGGTCGGTTCTAAACCGTTGTCCCGCAACAACTCCAGCGTCTTGCGGGAGGTACTGCACTTGGGGTTGTGGTAGATGACGACGTCACCGGAACCAGAAACCATCTACGCGTCCCCGTCGAAAAGCCCGGTGACTGAGCCGTTTTCGAAAACCGCACGAATGGTGCTGGCCAGTAGCGGCGCGATTGACAACACCGTGAGTTGGGGGAAGCGCTTCTCGTCGCCGATCGGCAGCGTGTTGGTGACGATCACCTCGCGGGCGCCGCATGCGGCCAGCCGCTCGGCGGCCGGGTCGGACAGCACGCCGTGGGTCGCGGCGATGATCACGTCCCTGGCGCCATCCTCGCGCAGTAGGTTCACCGCGCCGGCGATGGTGCCACCGGTGTCGATCATGTCGTCGATCAGCACGCAGGTGCGGCCCTCGACCTCGCCGACGACGCGGTTGGACACCACCTGGTTGGGCACCTTCGGGTCGCGGGTCTTGTGGATGAAGGCCAGCGGAACACCGCCCAGCGAGTCGGCCCACTTCTCGGCGATGCGCACGCGGCCCGAGTCGGGGGAGACCACGACCATGTTGCCGTCCGGATAGTTGTCCTTGATATAGGTGGTCAGCAGGGTCTGTCCGCGCATGTGGTCGACGGGGCCGTCGAAGAAGCCCTGGATCTGATCGGTGTGCAGGTCGACGGTCACGATCCGGTCGGCGCCCGCGGTCTTGAGCAGGTCGGCGACCAGGCGCGCCGAGATGGGCTCGCGGCCGCGATGCTTCTTGTCCTGACGGGCATACGGGTAGAACGGCATCACCGCCGTGATCCGCTTGGCGCTACCCCGCTTCAGCGCGTCGATCATGATCAGCTGTTCCATCAGCCAGTTGTTCACCGGCATCGGGGCCGACTGCAGGACGAAGGCGTCGCAGCCGCGCACCGATTCGTGGAACCGTACGAAGATCTCGCCGTTGGCGAATTCCCGCGCCGTCTGCGCGGTGACGTGCACGTCGAGCTCTTTGGCTACCTGTTCGGCTAGCTCGGGGTGTGCCCGCCCAGAGAACAGCATCAGATTTTTTCGATTGTCGGACCAGTCGTGGCTCACCGTGCTGCCCTCGCCGTATCGGGGTCGAGAATGAAAATTGAGATGCCCATCGTACGTAGCGAATGGTACGGAAGTATCGGCGGGTTTCCAGACAGCGAACTCACGGTGTCTATTCGGATCGCGCCGTCGGGGCCTGCTGGGTGGCCCGCTCGGCGGCCTTTTCGGCCGCCTCGGCCGCGGCGCTGCCCGGCCGCTTGCGCTGCACCCAGTCCTCGATATTGCGTTGCGGGCCCGCCGATACCGCCAACGCGCCCGGCGGCACGTCGTCGCGCAGCACGGTGCCCGCACCCGTGTAGGCGCCGTCGCCGACCGTGACCGGCGCGACGAACATCGTGTCCGACCCGGTGCGCACGTGCGAGCCGATGGTGGTGCGGCGCTTGGTGACGCCGTCGTAGTTGACGAACACGCTGGACGCGCCGATGTTGCTGTGCTCGCCGATGTCGGCGTCGCCGACGTAGGTCAGGTGCGGCACCTTGGTGCCGGTGCCGATGGTGGAGTTCTTGACTTCGACGAACGTGCCGAGCTTGCCGTCGGCGCCCAGCTCGGTTCCGGGCCTCAGGTAGGTGTACGGGCCGACCGTGGCGCCGCTGCCGATCGAGGAGGCCTCGCCGTGCGTGCGGACCACGGACGCGCGGTCGCTGACGACTACGTCGGTCAGGGTGCTGTCCGGGCCGACCACGCAGTGCCCGCCGATCCGGGTGCGGCCGAGCAGCTGGGTGCCCGGGTGGATGACGGTGTCGCGGCCGATCGTCACCTCGACGTCGATCCAGGTGCTGGCCGGATCGATCACGGTGACCCCGGCCAGCTGGTGGGCGGCGACGATGCGGCGGTTGAGCTCGGCGCCGACCTGAGCCAGCTGGACGCGGTTGTTCACCCCGGCCACCAGCGCGCTGTCGTGGACGTGGCGGGCGTGCACGGCCAGGCTGTCGCCGCGCAGGATGCCGACGACGTCGGTGAGGTACAGCTCCTGCTGGGCGTTGTTCGAACTCAGCTGGCTCAGCGCCGAGCGCAGGGCGGCGACGTCGAATGCGTAGACGCCGGCGTTGACCTCGCGGATCCCGCGCTGCTCGGGCGTCGCGTCGGCGTGCTCGACGATCGCCAGCACCTGGCCTTGCTGGGGGCCGTCCGCGGACCGCACGATGCGGCCGTAGCCGGCCGGATCGTCGAGCGTGGTGGTCAGCACCGTCGCGGCCGCCGCCGCGGCGGTGTGCGTCGCGAGCAGGTCGGCCAGGGTGTCGGAGTCCAGCAGCGGGGTGTCGCCCGAGGTGACGATGACGGTGCCGGCGTAGTCGTCCGGCAGCGCGCCCAGGCCGCACAGTGTCGCGTGGCCGGTGCCGCGCGGCCGGTCCTGCAGCGCCACCACGATCGGGCGACCGAGGTCGTCGACGAGCTGGCCGATGACCGGCGTGATCTGCTCGTGGGCGTGGCCGAGCACGACGATCAGCTGCTGCGGGGCCACCTTGTTGACCGCGTGCAGCGAGTGGGCCAACATGCTGCGCCCGGCGATGGTGTGCAGGACCTTCGGGGTGTCCGACCGCATCCGGGTGCCGGGCCCGGCAGCGAGAACCAGGACCGCGGTGTCACCACGAGACGACATCAACTCTCCTCTTGCCATGTCCCAGATTAGGCGGGCGGCAGACGCGCCGGCACGTGGTCAAGAGTGTCATTTCACGTGGGGTAGGGGCAAAAACCTGAAAGCTCCGTCGCCAGGACTCGAACCTGAACTATCTGAACCAAAATCAGAGGTGCTGCCGATTACACCACGACGGACTGCCTACCCGGCGGGTTGCGGCGGATCACCGACCGCGCCAACAAGACTTTAGACGGTCAGGAACGCGGCTGGCGGGCCAGGGAATGTCGGGCAACTTCACCTGCTCAAACCGATACGCTGAATGCGTGGCAGCCCCGGAGAAAGAGGTGCGCCCACCGCGCGCGCGGATGACGGGCAGCGAGCGCCGGCACCAGCTGATCGGCATCGCGCGCTCGCTGTTCGCCGAACGTGGCTACGACGGCACCTCCATCGAGGAGATCGCTCAGCGGGCCAACGTGTCCAAGCCCGTCGTCTACGAGCATTTCGGCGGCAAGGAGGGCCTGTACGCCGTGGTCGTCGACCGCGAGATGTCGGCGCTGCTGGACGGGATCACCTCGTCGCTGACCAACAACCGATCCCGGGTGCGCGTTGAGCGGGTCGCCCTGGCGCTGCTCACCTACGTCGAAGAGCGCACCGACGGCTTCCGGATCATGATCCGCGACTCGCCGGCCTCGATCAGCTCCGGCACCTATTCCAGCCTGCTCAATGACGCCGTCAACCAGGTCGCCTCCATCCTGGCCGGCGATTTCGCCCGCCGCGGCCTGGACCCGGACCTGGCGCCGCTGTACGCGCAGGCGCTGGTGGGTTCGGTGTCGATGACGGCGCAGTGGTGGCTGGACACCCGGGAGCCGAAGAAAGAGGTGGTCGCCGCCCACCTGGTCAACCTGATGTGGAACGGCCTGACCCACCTGGAAGCAGATCCGCGGTTGCAGGACGAATAGCGCGGGCTCCCGCGACAGCGAGCGTAAGCGCACTGCGATATTCGGCAGGCGGTTTCGCAGTGGGCTTACGCTCGGCGACAAATGTGCCCGGGCGCGGCCAACTAACCGCGGTCGCGAGCCAGCACGTCGGCGATGGTTTCGCGGCGGACCAGCTCGCGGGCCCGGCAATGCCGGACCGCCACCACCGGCGGCCGGCAGACCATGTTGTAGTTCGACGCCATGCTGTGGTGGTAGGCGCCGGTGCACGCGACGGCCAGCAGGTCGCCGGGATGCAGGTCGGCGGGCAGCTCGATGTCGCGGGCGATCTCGTCGCCCGCCTCGCAGTGCCGGCCGGCGATCGTGACGCGCTGTTTGAGGCCCAGCGGGTGCCGGTTCGCCAGCGCGACGCTGTATTGCGCGCCATACAGCGACACCCGCGGGTTGTCGCTCATGCCGCCGTCTACCGCGACGAAGGTCCGGCCACCCGGTTGCGCCTTGATAGAGCACACCCGATACAGCGTGACGCCGGCCCGGCCGCTGATCGCGCGGCCCGGTTCGATCACAATCGCCGGCCGCGGGAAGTGCTCGGCCGCGCAGGCCTCGTCCAGCGCATCCTCGATGACCCGGGCCAGCTCGTCGAGGTCCAGCTCACGATCGCCGGGAACGTAGGGGATCGCGTGGCCGCCGCCGAGGTTTAGCTCGGTCAGGATCACGCCGTGCCGGGCCCGGATGTCGGCCATGGCCGCGATTATCCGGCGGATGGCCTCGCCGTACAGGGCGGCGTCGGTGACCTGCGAGCCGATATGACAGTGCAGCCCGACCAGGTCCAGGATCGGATGCGCCAGCACCCGCTGGACCGCGACTTCGGCGCGGTCGCCGTGCAGCGTGAGGCCGAATTTCTGGTCGCTGATTCCGGTGGTGATCGCGCGGTGCCCGTGAATGTCGATGTCGGGTGTCACCCGGATCAACACCGCCTGGCGCTGCCGCGCCAGGCCCGCGAGGTAGGCGATCTCGATGCAGGAATCCACGACGACGCGCCCGACTCCGACCCGCAGCGCCTCACGCAGCTCCTCGGGCGACTTCGCGTTGCCGTGCATGACGATGCGCGCGGGCCGCACGCCGCCGGCCAGGGCGACGGCCAGCTCACCGGACGAGCAGACGTCGATGCCCAGTCCCTCCTCGCTCGCCCAGCGCGCCACCGCCGTCGTCAGCAGCGACTTTCCGGCATAGACCACCTCGACGCCGCGCAACGTCTTGCGGTAGCGACGGGCGCGCCGCCGGAAGTCGGTTTCGTCGACGACATAGGTGGGGGTATGGAACTCGTCGGCGATGTCCGTCAGCGCCACGCCGCCGACGTACAGGCGCCCCTCCTCGTCGGATTGCGTAGTGACAGGCCAGATCGCGGGATCCAGCCGCCCGGTCGTCACCCGGCCCATGGACGGGAGCAGGTCAAGCAATGTCATGGCTTCACGGTGCACCCTGCCGGCGGCGAATGACGTGATCCTTACGACACTTTGACGGGCCCGCGGTCAATATTGACGCCCTTGGGCGCACCTAGAATGGGTGGCATCATGACCGCACCGGGGCCAGCTCTTCCACAAACCCCGATCGCGGGGCTCGTCGACTTGGCGCTGACGGCGCCGACCTTCCAGAAACTCACCGCGACGGCGGCCGCCCGGCCCGCGGAGCTGCACCTGGTCGGCCCGGCCAGCGCCCGCCTGTTCGTCGCCAGCGCCTTGGTGGGGCAGGGCCCGTTGCTGGTCGTCACCGCGACCGGCCGGGAGGCCGACGATCTGAGCGCCGAGCTGCGCGGTGTCTTCGGGGATGCGGTCGCGGCCTTCCCGTCGTGGGAGACGCTGCCGCACGAACGCCTGTCGCCGGGGGTGGACACCGTCGGCACCCGCCTGATGGTGTTGCGCCGGCTGGCTCACCCCGACGACGCGCGGCTGGGCCCGCCGCTGCGGCTCGTGGTCACCGCCGCACGCTCGCTGCTGCAGCCGATGACGCCGCGGCTCGGCCTGCTGGAGCCGGTGACGCTGAGCGTCGGCGCCGAGGTCGACTTCGAGGTCGTCGTCGCGCGGCTGGTCGAGCTGGCCTACACCCGTGTCGACATGGTCGGGCGGCGCGGCGAATTCGCCGTGCGCGGCGGCATTCTCGACGTCTTCCCGCCGACCGCCGAGCACCCGGTCCGCATCGAGTTCTGGGGCGACGAGGTCAGCGAGATGCGGATGTTCTCCGTCGCCGATCAGCGGTCCATCCCCGAGATCGAGGTCGACACGCTGGTCGCGGTGGCCTGCCGCGAGCTGCTGCTGACCGAGGACGTGCGGGCGCGGGCGGCCGAGTTGGCCGTGCGGCATCGGGCGGGGGAGCCCGCTATCACCGGCAGCGTCTCCGACATGCTGGCCAAGCTGGCCGAGGGCATCCCGGTCGACGGCATGGAGGCGCTGCTCCCGGTGCTGCGGCCGGGCGACCAGGCGCTGCTGACCGATCAGCTGGCCGACGGCACGCCGGTGCTGCTGTGTGACCCGGAGAAGATCCGCACCCGGGCCGCCGACCTGATCAAGACGGGTCGCGAGTTCCTCGAGGCGTCGTGGTCGGTCGCGGCGATGGGCGCTGAAGCTCCGGTCGACGTCGAGCAGCTCAGCGGGTCGGGTTTCGCGGAACTCGACGACGTGCAGGCCGCGGCCACCGCCGCCGGCCATCCCTGGTGGACCCTGAGTCAGCTGTCCGATGAGTCGGCCTTCGAGCTGGAAGTGCGCGCGGCGCCGTCGGCCCGCGGGCACCAGCACGACATCGACGGCATCTTCGCCATGCTGCGCGCCCACGTCGCCACCGGCGGGCACGCCGCGATCGTCGCGCCCGGAGCCGGCACGGCCCACCGCGTGGTCGAGCGCCTGGCCGAGTCCGACACCCCGGCCGCCATGCTGGAGTCCGGCGCGGCAGGCCAAGGGCGGTTGCAAAAAGGGATAGTCGGGGTGCTCAAGGGACCGCTGCACGACGGCGTCGTCATACCGGGCGCCAACCTGGTGGTCATCACCGAGACCGACCTGACCGGCAACCGGGCGACCTCCCCGGAGGGCAAGCGGCTCGCGGCCAAGCGGCGCAACACCGTCGACCCGCTGGCGTTGACCGCCGGCGACCTGGTGGTGCACGATCAGCACGGCATCGGGCGATTCGTGGAGATGACGGAACGAACCGTAGGCGGCGCCCGGCGCGAGTATCTGGTGCTCGAATACTCGTCGGCAAAAAGGGGCAGCGGCGGCCAAAACACCGACAAGCTGTACGTCCCCATGGATTCGCTGGACCAACTGTCCCGGTATGTCGGCGGCCAGGCCCCCGCGCTGAGCAAGTTGGGAGGCAGCGACTGGACCAACACCAAGACGAAGGCCCGCCGCGCGGTCCGCGAGATCGCCGGCGAGTTGGTGGCGCTGTACGCCAAACGGCAGGCTAGTCCCGGCCACGCGTTCGCCCCGGACACGCCGTGGCAGGCCGAGATGGAGGACGCGTTCGGCTACACCGAGACCGTCGACCAGCTGACCGCGATCACCGAGGTCAAGTCGGACATGGAAAAGCCGATCCCGATGGACCGGGTGATCTGCGGCGACGTCGGCTACGGCAAGACCGAGATCGCGGTGCGCGCGGCGTTCAAGGCCGTCCAGGATGGTAAGCAGGTCGCGGTGCTGGTGCCCACCACGCTGCTGGCCGACCAGCATCTGCAGACCTTCACCGACCGGATGACCGGATTTCCGGTCGCCGTCAAGGGCCTGTCTCGGTTCACCGACCCGGCTGAGTCGCGCGCCGTGATCGACGGCCTGGCCGACGGTTCGGTCGACGTCGTGATCGGCACGCACCGGCTGCTGCAGACGGGCGTGCGGTGGAAGGACCTCGGCCTGGTCGTCGTCGACGAGGAGCAGCGGTTCGGCGTCGAGCACAAGGAGCACATCAAGTCGCTGCGCACCCACGTCGACGTGCTGACGATGAGCGCGACGCCCATCCCGCGCACGCTGGAGATGAGCCTGGCCGGCATCCGCGAGATGTCCACGATCCTGACGCCGCCCGAGGAGCGCTACCCCGTGCTGACCTACGTCGGGCCGCACGACGACAAGCAGATCGCCGCCGCACTGCGGCGCGAGCTGCTGCGCGACGGCCAGGCCTTCTACGTGCACAACCGGGTCAGCTCGATCGACCGGGCGGCGGCCCGGATCCGGGAGCTGGTGCCGGAGGCCCGCGTCGTCGTGGCGCATGGGCAGATGCCCGAGGAACGGCTGGAACGCACCGTGCAGGGGTTCTGGAACCGCGAGTACGACATCCTGGTGTGCACCACGATCGTCGAGACCGGGCTGGACATCTCCAACGCCAACACCCTGATCGTCGAGCGTGCCGACACCTTCGGGCTCTCGCAGCTGCACCAGCTGCGGGGAAGGGTCGGGCGCAGCCGCGAGCGCGGTTACGCCTACTTCCTCTACCCGCCGAACACGCCGTTGACCGAGACGGCCTACGACCGGTTGGCGACCATCGCCCAGAACAACGAGCTGGGCGCCGGCATGGCGGTGGCCATGAAGGACCTCGAGATCCGCGGCGCCGGCAACGTGCTGGGTGTCGAACAGTCCGGCCACGTCGCCGGGGTGGGTTTCGACCTGTACGTGCGCTTGGTGGGCGAGGCCGTCGAGGCATATCGGGCGGCCGCCGATGGTAAGACGGTGACCACCCCCGAGGAGCCTAAGGATGTGCGCATCGACCTGCCGGTGGACGCCCATCTGCCGCCGGACTACATCGCCAGTGACCGGCTGCGGCTAGAGGCGTACCGGCGGCTGGCGGCCGCGGCCGACGATGCCGCCGTCGAGGCCGTGGTCGAGGAGCTCACCGACCGCTACGGGACGCTGCCCGAACCCGCGCAGCGGCTGGTGGCGGTGGCGCGGCTGCGGCTGCTGTGCCGTGACGCCGGCATCACCGAGGTGTCGGCGCCCTCGGCGTCCACCGTGCGGCTGGCGCCGATCGCCCTGCCGGACTCCGCGCAGGTGCGGCTCAAGCGGATGTATCCGGCCGCGAACTATCGCGCGACCACGTCCACGGTGCAGGTGCCCATCCCGCGGGCCGGCGGTGTCGGCGCGCCCCGCCTGCGTGACTTCGAGCTGGTCCAGATGGTGGCGAATCTGGTGACGGCGCTGCAAGGGAAACCACAGCAAGAACTTGGTATAACGAGTTCGTCACCTGCAGGGACGAGGGAGGAGCGACGGGCGCGATGATCTGCGCCGGTGACGATGCAGAACGAAGTGATGAGGAGGAACGGCGCACGTGATTGTCGTCTTGTTCGATCCCCGCCGTCCTTCGCTAGTGCCCGTCGAGGCCATCGAGCACCTCCTTGGCGAGGTGCAGTACACCGAGGAGATGCCCGTCGCGGTGCCGTGGTCGTTGCCGTTGGCGCGGCCGGTCGACACCGGCGACCCCGAGCGCCCGGCGGCGCCGGTGCTGCTGTCGTCGGATCCTGACCATCCCGCCGTGATCGCGCGGCTGGCAGCCGGGGCCCGGTTGATCTCGGCGCCTGAGACGCCGCGCGGCGAACGACTGGTCGACGCCGTCGCGATGATGGACAAGCTGCGCACTGCCGGCCCGTGGGAAAGCGAACAAACTCACGACTCGCTGCGCAGATTCCTGCTCGAGGAGACCTATGAACTGCTGGACGCGGTGCGCAGCGGCAACGCCGATCAGCTGCGCGAGGAGCTCGGCGATGTACTGCTGCAGGTGCTCTTTCACGCCCGCATCGCCGAAGACGCACCGCAGTTTCCCTTCGGCATAGACGAGGTTGCCGACACGCTGATGCGAAAGCTCGGCAATCGCGTGCCGGGAGTTCTTGCCGGCGAGTCGATTTCGCTCGAGGACCAGTTGGCTCAGTGGGAAGAGCGCAAGGCCGCCGAGAAATCGCGAAAGTCGGTGATGGACGACGTGCACACCGGCCAGCCGGCGTTGGCCTTGGCGCAGAAGGTGATCGAACGGGCCGCCAAGGCCGGGCTGCCCGCCGACCTGATCCCGCCCGAGATCACCGCGATCTCGGTGCGCGCGGACATCGATGCGGAAGGCGCGCTGCGCACCGCGACTCTCGAGTTCGTCGACACGTTCCACTGGGTCGAGAAGTCGATCGCCGCCAGCCGCCGCGGCTACGGCGTGCCGGAAGAATTCGACGTCGCCCCGCTGGGCGAGATCACCGAGGATGAATGGCGGGGGCACTGGCCATCCGGGCAACCCGTAACCGAAGAGGCCGAAGAGGCCGAAAAGGCTCCGCACTTCGAGCTCGAGGCCGCCGACCAGCGACCGGGCGACGAGCCCGAGGCTCCGCACTTCGAGCTCGAGGCCGCCGACCAGCGACCGGGCGACGAGCCCGAGGCCGCCGACCAGCGACCGGGTTGATTATTTGCTCTTCGCGGCGCCCGCCGCGCGACGATGTGGTCGGTGATATCGGGTATTCAAGTTTCGGCGTGGTTCGGGCTTTGCTAGCCAAGGTCGCGGTTAGCTAATTCACGGTGAATTCAAGCTGTGCCACGAAATGCTGCCTCGGGCCGGGAAGGGACCGGAGAGTCCGAAAACTCATGGGACGATGGACATGGTGACGGTTGGTTCAGGGGACATGAAGGGGAGCGTGGTGTCGCCGAGGCGCTGGTTGCGCGCGGCCGCCGTGATCGGCGCGACCGCGATGCTGATGGCCTCCAGCTGCACCTGGCAACTCAGCCTGTTCATTCCCGACGGCGTGCCGCCCCCCGCGGGGGACCCGGTGCCCGCGGTCAACACGCACGCCAGCGGGCGGCCCGCGGACCAGTTGCGGGACTGGGCCCTACAGCGCTCCGCGGTCCTGGAAATCCCGGTGATCGCCCTCGAGGCCTACGCCTATGCCGCCCGCGTCGCCGAAGTCGAGAACCCGAAGTGCCATATCGCCTGGACCACGCTGGCCGGCATCGGTCAGGTCGAAAGCCACCACGGCACCTACCGGGGCGCGACGCTGGCGCCCAACGGGGATGTGAGCCCGCCCATCCGGGGTGTTCGCCTGGACGGCACCAGCGGCAATTTGCGCATCGTCGACACCGCGGCCGACGACTCCGATGGCGAACCCGTCGTGACGCGTGCGATGGGACCGATGCAGTTCATTCCGGAGACGTGGCGGCTCTACGGTGTCGACGCGCACAACGACGGCCACGTCAGTCCGGACAACATCGACGATGCCGCGCTCGCCGCGGCCGGGTACTTGTGCTGGCGCGGAAAGGATCTCGCGACACCCCGCGGTTGGATCACCGCGCTGCGCGCCTACAACAACTCCGGCGTTTACGCGCGGGCGGTCCGGGACTGGGCGACCGCCTATGCGGCGGGTCGCCCGCTGTAGCAGGATGAATCGCTGAACCAGCCTTACGCTGATTGCGGTCGGGGCTGTCACCAGCGACGAGTCAAGGAGAGAACCTAGTGCCGATTATCGAGCAGGTCGGGGCCCGCGAGATACTCGATTCCCGCGGCAACCCGACCGTTGAGGTCGAGATCGCCCTGAGCGACGCAACGTTTGCCCGCGCGGCGGTGCCGTCGGGCGCCTCGACCGGGGAGCACGAGGCCGTCGAGCTGCGCGACGGTGGGGCGCGCTACGGCGGCAAGGGCGTGCAGAAGGCCGTGGAGGCGGTGCTCGACGAGATCGGCCCGGCCGTGATCGGCCTCAATGCCGACGACCAGCGGCTGGTCGATCAGGCGCTGGTGGATCTCGACGGCACCCCGGACAAGTCCCGGCTCGGCGCAAACGCCATCCTCGGCGTCTCGCTGGCCGTGGCCAAGGCCGCCGCCGATTCGGCGGAGCTGCCGCTGTTCCGCTACCTCGGCGGGCCCAACGCGCACATCCTGCCGGTGCCGATGATGAACATCCTCAACGGCGGCGCCCATGCCGACACCGGGGTGGACGTCCAGGAGTTCATGGTCGCGCCGATCGGTGCGCCGAGCTTCCGGGAGGCGCTGCGCTGGGGCGCCGAGGTCTACCACTCGCTGAAGTCGGTGCTCAAGAAGCAAGGGCTGAGCACCGGGCTGGGCGACGAGGGCGGGTTCGCGCCCGACGTCGCGGGCACCAAGGCGGCGCTGGATCTGATCCTGTCGGCGATCGAGGCGACGGGCTTCAAGACGGGCACGGATGTGGCCCTGGCGCTCGATGTGGCTGCGACCGAATTCTTCACCGAGGGAACGGGTTACAGCTTCGAGAAGGAGACCCGCAGCGCCGAGCAGATGTCCGAGTTCTACGCCGGGCTGCTCGACACCTACCCGCTGGTTTCCATCGAGGACCCGCTGTCCGAGGACGACTGGGACGGGTGGGTGGCGCTGACGTCGGCCATCGGTGATCGCGTCCAGATCGTCGGTGACGACCTGTTCGTCACCAATCCGGAGCGTCTGGAGGACGGCATCGAACGCGGCGCCGGCAACGCGCTGCTGGTCAAGGTGAACCAAATCGGCACGCTCACCGAGACGCTCGACGCCGTCGCGCTGGCCCACCACAGCGGGTACCGCACGATGATGAGCCACCGCAGCGGTGAGACCGAAGACACCACGATCGCCGACCTGGCGGTCGCCGTCGGCAGCGGGCAGATCAAGACCGGCGCGCCGGCCCGCAGCGAGCGCGTCGCGAAATACAACCAGCTGCTGCGGATCGAGGAGGCGCTCGGCGACGCGGCCCGCTACGCCGGTGACCTGGCGTTCCCGCGCTACTCGCCGGAGGCCAAATAGCTTGCCCGGCAAGCCGGACCCGAAGCGCCGCTCCCCGGCATCGCGTCCGGGGAAGGCCGGCGATTCCGGTCGGCGTGGCCGACCTGCCAAGAGCTCCAGGCCGGTGCAGACCGCGACGAATGCCGGCCGTAGCACGACGCGGTCGGTGGCCGAGCATGTCGTCGAACCCATTAAACGGCAGATCGCCGAGTCCGCGGAGCAGCGGGCCGACCAACGGCTGGGCTTCACCGCGCGGCGCGCGGCGGTGCTGGCCGCGGTGATCTGCGTGCTGACGTTGACCATCGCCGGGCCGGTGCGCACGTACTTCGCGCAGCGTACCGAGATGGCTCAGCTCGATGCGACCGAGGCCGCGCTGCGCCGCCAGATCGCCGATCTCGAACAGAAGAAGGTCAAGCTCGCCGACCCCGCCTACATCGCGGCACAGGCCCGCGAGCGCTTGGGATTCGTCAAACCCGGCGACATTCCGTTCCAGGTTCAGCTTCCGCCGGGGGCGCCGGGGTCGGCGCAGCCGGGCGGCGAGACGCCGAAGCCGGCCAGCAACAATCCGTGGTACACCTCGCTGTGGCACACCATCGCCGACGCGCCGCACCTGCCGCCGGCGCCACCGGCACCCGCGCCCGCCGACCAGCCGCCGTCGCCCGCACTGAATCCCACCGGTCCCGGTGGTTGATCGTGCCGACCTGGACGCGGTGGAGCGCCAGCTGGGACGGGAGCCGCGGGGCGTGCTCGAGATCGCATACCGGTGCCCCAACGGGGAACCCGGCGTGATCAAGACCGCGCCGAAACTTCCTGACGGCACGCCCTTTCCGACGCTGTACTACCTGACGCATCCGGCCTTGACCGCGGCCGCGAGCAGGCTCGAGACGACGGGACTGATGCGCGACATGACCGAGCGGCTGCAGCAGGACGCGAAGGTGGCCGCGGCCTATCGGCAGGCGCACGAGTCGTACCTGGCCGAGCGGGACGCGATCGAGCCGCTGGGGACCACGTTCTCCGGCGGCGGCATGCCGGATCGGGTCAAGTGCCTGCACGTGCTGATCGCGCATTCGCTGGCCAAGGGGCCCGGGGTGAATCCGTTCGGCGACGAGGCGCTGGCACTGCTGGCCGCCGAGCCGGCGATGGCGCCGATCCTGGAAGCCGGACGCTGGTGAGCCGGCTGGCCGCAATTGACTGTGGTACCAACTCGATTCGGTTGCTGATCGCCGACGTACGGGACGGGCAGCTGCGCGACGTCCACCGCGAGATGCGAATCGTGCGGCTGGGGCAGGGCGTCGATGCCACCGGCGAGTTCGCGCTCGATGCGATCGCCCGGACCCGGGTCGCGTTGTCCGACTACGCCGTCTTGCTGAAGGCGCACGGCGTCGAGCGGCTGCGGATGGTGGCCACCTCGGCGACCCGCGACGCCGCCAATCGCGATTTCTTTTTCGCGATGACGGCCGAGGTGCTGGGCGCGGCGGTCCCCGGCGCGGTTGCCGAGGTGATCACCGGCGACGAGGAGGCCACGCTGTCGTTCCGCGGAGCGGTAGGCGAATTAGATAGGGCCAGAGGTCCTTTCGTCGTCGTCGATTTAGGCGGGGGGTCGACCGAGATCGTGCTCGGCGGCGGCCCGACCGGCGACGGGGTGGTGGCCGCCTATTCGGCGGACATCGGCTGCGTCCGGCTGACCGAGCGCTGCCTGCACTCGGATCCGCCGACCGCCGCGGAAATCGCCGCGGCCCGTGAGGTGGTGCGCGAGCGCCTCGACGCCGCGCTGGCGGCCGTGCCCGTCGACCAGGCCCGGACCTGGGTGGGGTTGGCGGGCACGATGACGACGCTGTCCGCGCTGGCACACCGCATGACCACCTATGATGCTGCGGCCCTTCATCTTTCGCGGGTGGCCGACAACGACCTGCTGGCGGTGTGCGAGCAGTTGATCGGCATGACCCGCGCGCAGCGGGCCGCGCTGCCACCGATGCATGAGGGCCGGGTCGACGTGATCGGTGGCGGCGCGATCGTGGTCGAGGAGCTGGCGCGCGAGCTGCGCGCCCGCGCGGGCATCGACGAACTGACCGTCAGCGAGCACGACATCCTGGACGGCATCGTGCTGTCCCTCGCCGGGTAGTCACATCCACTCCGCGGGCGGCCGGCAGACGCGACACACTTTTGCCCTCGCAGAGCGGCCCCGCCGCGCGGTTCACGCCTCGAAGCGGTAGCCCATGCCTGATTCGGTCAGCAGGTGCTTGGGGTGCGACGGATCATCTTCGAGCTTGCGCCGCAGCTGCGCCAGATACACGCGCAGATAATGTGTTTCGGTGGCGTATGCCGGCCCCCACACCTCTTTGAGGAGTTCCTCGCGGCCAACCAGCTTGCCGCGATTGCGGACCAGCACCTCGAGCATGCCCCACTCGGTGGGAGTCAGGTGGATCTCCGCGCCGTCCTTGGTCACCTTCTTGGCGGCCAGGTCGACGGTGAACGCGTCGGTTTCGACGATCGGCTGGTCGGTTTCCGATGCGGCGGCGTTGCGCCGCACCGCGGCGCGCAGCCGGGCCAGAAACTCGTCCATCCCAAAGGGTTTCGTGACATAGTCGTCGGCGCCGGCGTCCAACGCCTCGACCTTGTCGGACGAATCGGAGCGCGCCGACAACACGATGACCGGCGCCGAGAGCCAGCCGCGCAGCCCGCCCAGGACCTCGATGCCGGAGATGTCGGGCAGGCCGAGATCGAGAATCACCACGTCGGGCTTGTGCTCGGCGGCGGCGCGCAGCGCGCCGGCACCGGTCGACGCGGTGACGACCTCGTAGCCGCGCACGGACAGGTTGATGCGTAACGCGCGCAGGATGTGCGGCTCGTCGTCGATCACCAGGACGCGAGTCATTGGCGCGTCATTTCGTATCCTGTTGCGGCGCGGCCAGATCCACCACGATGGTCAGCCCTCCACCCGGGGTGTCACTGGCCGCGATCGTGCCACCCATGGCCTCGACGAAGCCGCGGGCCACCGACATGCCCAGCCCCACCCCGGTGGTGTTGTCGTGATCGCCCAGCCGCTGGAAGGGCTCGAATATCTCATCCTCGGCGCCGTGCGGGATTCCGGGACCCTCGTCGATCACGTTGATCAGCACGCGATCGCCGACTTGCCCGGCGTTGACCCGAACCATGGAGTTGGGCGCATACCGCAGGGCGTTGTCGATCAGGTTGGCGAGCACCCGCTCGAGCAGCCCGCCGTCGGCCATCACGACGGCGTCGCCGACGTCGACCTTGACGCGGTCGATCGCTGAGCGGTAGAAGCCGGTGGCGCCCTTGCCGATGCTCACCAGTGCGCGTTGCACCGTTTCCTCCAAGTACACCCGGCGCAGATCCGGGCGGACCGCGCCGGCCGCCAGCCGCGAGGAATCGAGCAGGTTCCCGACCAGGGCGGTCAGCTGGTCGATGGATTCCTCGATGGTGGCCAGCAAATCAGCGGTGTCCTCGGCGGAGAAGGCGACGTCTTCGGCGCGCAGGCTGGATACCGCGACCTTGGCCGCCGCCAGCGGCGTGCGCAGGTCGTGACTGACCGCCGCCAGCAGCGATCTGCGCAGTTCATCGGCCCGTACGATCGCCTCCGTCCGGCTGGCCTCGTCGACGAGTTCGCGCTGCCTGATCAGGCCCGCGGCCTGCTTGGCCACCGCGGTCAGCACGCGGCGGTCACGCGCGGAGAGCTTCTTGCCGGCCATCAGCATCCAGAATTCGTCGTCACCGACTTCGATTGCGGTGTCGGCGGAATCAACGGTCACGCACGGATCCCTGCCCACGCTGGCGACGATGTATCCGTTCTTGTCATGGTCGTCGGATTGTTCTCGCAGCATGCTGACAGCGCGCTGCGAGTAGGTCTCGCGGACCCGTTCCAGCAGCGTTTCGAGGTCTGCACCGCGCAGCACCGATCCGGCGAACAGCGTCAGCAGCTCGGCTTCCTGGGAGGCGCGCCGGGCTTCCCGGGTCCGTTTGGCGGCGAAGTCGACCAGCACCGCCACGGCGACCGCGACCAGCAGCAACACCAGTTCGGTGATGGCACTGTTGGGTTCGGCGATGGTAAAGCTGTGTCGCGGGGCGATCAGGTAGTAGTTCAGCAGCAGCCCCGACAGCACGGCCGAAAGTGCGGCCGGCGCAATGCCTCCGAACAATCCGACCAGCAGCACTCCCACGAAGAACAGTGCGCTCTCGCCGCCGGTGTCCAGGTACCGGTCCAGCAGCTTGACCGTCACCGCGCAAATCACCGACGGCACAATGAAGGCAGCCAGCCACGACGTGACCCGCCGCTCGCGCGAGGCGAGCGACCCGATGTGGAAGCCGCGCTTGGATTCCTCGTGGGTGACGATGTGCACGTCGATCTTGCCGGACCGCTGCACGATGGTCGAGCCGATACCCTCCTCGAAGATTCGCGCCCACCGGGAACGCCGCGAGGTGCCGATCACGAGTTGGGTGGCATTCATCTCGCGGGCGAAGTCCAGTAGCGCCGTAGGCACGTCGTCGCCGACAACGGTGTGCACCGAGGCGTCGAGGCTAATGGCCAGCTCGCGAATCTTGGCCATCCTGCGTTCGGAGAGCCCGGCCAGCCCGTCGCCGCGTATGACGTGCACGACCATCAGCTCGGCGCTGGACTTCGACGCGATCCGCGATGCGCGCCGCACCAACGTCTCCGATTCCGGGCCGCCCGTGACGGCTACGACCACTCGCTCGCGCGCCTCCCATATCTCGGTGATCTTGTTCTCGGCACGGTACTTTGCCAGCGCGGTATCCACCTGGTCGGCCAGCCACAATAGTGCCAATTCCCGGAGAGCCGTGAGGTTTCCGCGACGAAAGTAATTGGACAGCGCGGCATCGATCCGCTCCGGCGCGTAGACGTTACCGTGAGAAAGCCTGCGGCGCAGCGCCTCCGGGGTGATATCGATGAGTTCGACCTGAGCCGCTTCGCGCACGATCGAATCTGGGATCGTCTCCTTCTGCTCGATTCCGGTGATCTGGGCGACGACGTCGTTCAGGCTCTCCAGGTGCTGGACGTTGACGGTGGAGATCACCGTGATGCCGGCGTCGAGCAGCTCTTCGACGTCCTGCCATCGCTTTTCGTTTTTGCTGCCCGGAGTGTTGGTGTGCGCGAGTTCGTCGACCAGGACCACCTGCGGATGCCGCGCCAGCACGGCGGGCACGTCGAGTTCCGGGAAGCGGCCACCGCGATATTCGATGTATCGGGGCGGGATGATCTCGATGCCTTCGATCATCTCGGCGGTCTTCAGGCGGCCGTGCGTCTCGACCACGGCGGCCACCAGGTCGGTGCCGCGTTCCAGGCGCCGGTGCGCTTCGCCCAGCATCGCGTACGTTTTGCCGACACCCGGCGCCGCGCCGAGGTAGATGCGGAGTTCCCCACGCTTGGGACGGTGGTCGGAGACACTCACGTCAACCATCATCCCCCTAGGGCTTTAGCTCGATGCCGGATATTGCCGGTTGAGTTGCAGGTTGAGCTGCAGCACGTTGACCGTGGGCTCGCCGAGAAACCCAAGATCCCGGCCGCTGCGATACCGCGCGACGACTGCCCGTATCTGATCGGGGCTCACGTGGCGCGCCTTGGCCACCCGGGCGATTTGGAGGTCGGCGTAGGCCGGCGAGATGTCCGGGTCGAGGCCGCTGCCGCTGGCGGTGACCGCGTCGGCGGGCACGACGGGGTTGGCGGGCGCCGCCCCGCGGATGGGCACGATCTGGCCGATCGAGGAGTCCTCGCCGTACCGGGCGCACTCGACCCGGACACCCTCATAGGTGGCGAGGAACGGCATCTGGATCGACTGGCAGGGCTCGTTGACGCTGACCACCTTGGTCGGGTGGACGACGTTTCCGCGCGCGTCGCGGGGACCGATCACCGAAAGTACCGCGGCCACACCGCCACCCGTGCAGAACGGGCGCGAACCGTCCACCCCCTCCAGCTGGCCCACGGCGGCGCTGCGGGTGCACACCTGCGTCAGCAGGCTCGGCTTGAAGCCGGCATCGGAGGCGGACTTTCCGGCCGTCAGGAGCGCCGGGTCGGCCGGTGTGTCGACGATGCTTTCCGGCCCGAGGTTGCTTGCGCCCGACGACGTCGGGTCGTACCCGTTGCCCGCCGCCGAGGGCCGGCTCTGGAAGTACTGCGGCAGTGGGTTGCCGGCGGAGTCGGTGAACAGCTGGCCGATCAGTTTGCTGCCGACCGGTTTGCCGTTGGCGGTGAGAATCGATCCTTCGGCCTTGTCGTGCAGTCCCGGTAGCTGTGCGACCAGCCAGATGAACAGCGGGTAGGCAAGGCCGGTGATCACGGTGAGCACCAACAGCGCGCGGAAGGCGGCCCAGTGCACGCGGAAGAAATTCGCGAATTTCATGTCAGGACATCCCGGGGACGAATTGGATAACCAGGTCGATCAGCTTGATCCCGATGAACGGGGCGATGATGCCGCCGAGCCCATAGATGTAGAGGTTGCGGCTCAACAACTTCGAGGCGCTGCTCGGCGTGTAGCGCACGCCGCGCAGCGAGAGCGGGATCAGCGCCACGATGACGACCGCATTGAAGATCACCGCGGACAGGATCGCCGACTGCGGGCTGTGCAGCCGCATGATGTTGATCATGTCCAGCCCGGGAAACAGTGCGACGAACATGGCCGGGATGATCGCGAAGTACTTCGCGATGTCGTTGGCGATCGAGAACGTCGTCAGCGCTCCACGCGTGATCAGCAGCTGCTTACCGATCTCGACGATCTCGATCAGCTTCGTGGGGTCGGAGTCCAGGTCGACCATGTTGCCGGCCTCTTTGGCCGCCGACGTGCCGGTGTTCATGGCCACGCCCACGTCGGCCTGCGCCAGGGCGGGCGCGTCGTTGGTGCCGTCGCCGGTCATGGCGACGAGCTTGCCGCCTTCCTGCTCGCGCTTGATCAGCGCGAGCTTGTCCTCGGGCGTGGCCTCGGCGAGGAAGTCGTCCACACCAGCCTCGTCGGCAATCGCCTTGGCGGTCAACGGGTTATCGCCGGTGATCATCACGGTCCGAATACCCATCTTGCGCATCTCGTCGAAGCGGTCCCGCATGCCTTGCTTGACGACGTCCTTCAGGTGGATGACCCCAACCACCGCCGCTGTACCGTCGCGGCTTTCCCCGACGACCAGGGGGGTGCCGCCGCCGGCGGAGATGCCGTCGACGATCTCACCGAGCTGGTGGGGAACGTCACCGCCCTGGGCGCGTACCCATTCCGCGACCGAGCTGGCCGCGCCTTTGCGCAACTGGTGCCCGCCCAGGTCGACGCCCGACATTCGCGTGGTGGCAGAGAAGGCCACCCATTGCGCATGCGCGAGTTCGCCGGGCGTGCGGGCGCGTAGCCCGAAATGTTCCTTGGCGTAGACGACAATCGAGCGTCCCTCAGGTGTTTCGTCGGCGAGGCTGGACAACTGTGCGGCATCGGCCAGTTGCTCATCGGTGATTCCGTCGAGTGGGACGAAGGCGGAGGCCTGCCGGTTGCCCAGGGTGATGGTGCCCGTCTTGTCCAGCAGCAGGGTGTTCACGTCGCCCGCGGCTTCGACCGCGCGGCCCGACATAGCGAGCACGTTGCGTTGCACCAGGCGGTCCATGCCGGCGATGCCGATGGCCGACAGCAGCGCGCCGATCGTCGTCGGGATCAGGCACACCAGCAGTGACACCATGACGATTCCGGTGACACCATTCATGTCGAGCGCCTGGGTGTTTGGGACGCCGGGGTTGTTCGTTTTCGAGTAGATCGCCAGCGGCTGCAGGGTGGCGACGGCGAAGACGAAGATGATCGTCAACGCGGCCAGCAGGATGTTCAGCGCGATCTCGTTGGGCGTCTTCTGCCGATTGGCGCCCTCCACGAGCGCGATCATCCGGTCGATGAAGCTTTCCCCGGGCTTCTGGGTGATCTGCACGACGATCCGGTCGCTGAGCACGGTGGTGCCGCCGGTGACTGCCGACCGGTCGCCGCCGGACTCCCGGATCACCGGTGCCGACTCTCCGGTGATCGCCGATTCATCCACCGACGCAATGCCTTCCACCACGTCGCCGTCACCCGGTATCACCTGCCCGGCCTCGACCACCACGATGTCGCCCTGTTGCAGCAGCGGTGCCGCGACCTCCTCCTCCTCGACCGCCGGCCGGCCGGACCGCCAGTCCTTGAGGCGGCGGGCCATGGTCTGACTCTTGGCCCGCCGCAGCGTCTCAGCCTGGGCCTTGCCGCGGCCCTCGGCCACGGCCTCGGCGAGATTCGCGAAGACGACGGTAAGCCACAGCCAGATCACGGTCAGCCATGCGAACCACGTTTCGTTGGTGATCGCGAGCACGGTGCTCCAGGCGGCGCCGATTTCGACGATGAACATCACCGGGTTGCGCCAGAGGGTGCGCGGATCGAGTTTGCGCAGCGCGTCCGGTGTCGAACGCCACAGCATCTTCGGGTCGAGCAGGCCACCCTGCACCCGTTTCTTGTCCGCGGGTGCGGCAGGCTGCGTCTCGGCAGCCGAGTCGATTGCGGTCGCGGTCATCAGTGGATTCCTTCAGCAAGAGGTCCGAGCGCCAGCATGGGCAGGAAGGTGAGGGCGACCAGGATCAGGGTCACGCCGGCGACCATGCCGACAAATTGCGGCCGGTGGGTGGGCAACGTGCCCGCCGATGCCGGTGTCATCCCCTGCTTGGCCAGTGAGCCGGCCAGCGCGAGCACCAGCACGATCGGCAGGAACCTGCCGAAGACCATGGCCAGCCCCAGGGCGGTGTTCCACCAGTCGGTGTTGACGCTGAGCCCGGCGAACGCCGACCCGTTGTTGTTCGCCGCTGAGGTGAATGCGTACAACACCTCCGACAGCCCGTGCGGCCCGGTGTTGGCCATGCCGGCGCGCTCACCCGGCAGCGCCATCGCAATCGCCGTGCCGGTCAACACGATCAGCGGTGTGACCAGGAAATAGCTTGCGGCGAGCTTGATTTCGCGAGGGTTGATCTTCTTGCCCAGATATTCCGGGGTGCGTCCGACCATCAGGCCGGCGATGAAGACGGTGATCACCGCGAGGATGAGCATGCCGTACAGGCCGGAGCCGGTGCCGCCGGGGGCGACCTCACCGAGCTGCATGTCGAACAACGTGATCATGCCGCCGAGGCTGGTGTAGGAGTCGTGGAACGAGTCCACGGCACCCGTGGAGGTCAGCGTCGTCGAGCTCGCGAACACCGCCGAGTCGGCGATGCCGAACCGCTGTTCCACGCCTTCGGCCGCCGCACCGATCGAGGTCGGCACCGTGCCGTGGTGCTGCAACTGAAACCACATCATGAACGTCACGCTGACCGCGTACAGCGACGCCATGACCGACGCGATCGCGAAGCCCTGCTTCGTGCTGCCCACCATGCGGCCGAAGGTGCGGGGCAGCGAGAAGCTGATCACCAGGAGCAGGAAGATCTCGAACCAGTTCGTCCAGGCCGTGGGGTTCTCGAACGGGTGCGCGGAGTTCGCGTTGTAGAACCCGCCGCCGTTGGTGCCGAGTTCCTTGATGGCTTCCTGGCTGGCGACCGGACCGCCGGTGATCGTCTGCTGGGCGCCGCCCAGGGTGTTGACGACCTGATCGTTCAGATGGAAGTTCTGAATTTCCCCGCCGGCGATCAGCACGATCGCTGCGATCGCCGCAATCGGCAGCAAGATGCGCAGGGTGCCGCGCACCAGGTCGACCCAGAAGTTCCCCAGATCGCCGGTGCGCGTGCGGGCGAACCCCCGCACCAGTGCGATCGCTACGGCGATGCCGACGGCGGCCGAGACGAAGTTCTGCACCGCCAACCCGGCCATCTGCACCAGGTGGCCCTGCGTCGATTCTCCGGAATAGGCCTGCCAGTTGGTGTTCGTGACGAAGCTGACCGCGGTGTTCCACGCCAGTCCCGGCGTTATTTTCGTGGCTGGATCGTGCAGGTGTAACGGCAACTTGCCCTGCACGAGTTGGAAGAAGAACACAAAGAGGATGCTGATCGATGAGAACGCCAGCACGCTTCGGGCGTATGCGGGCCAGGTCTGCTCCGAGCGTGAATCGACACCGATCAGCCGGTAGATCACGCGTTCGACGTACGAGTCCTTGTCCGACGCGTAGACGCGATACATGTAGTCGCCCAACGGCACATGGACGACCACCAGGGCCGCGATCAGGACGACCAGGAAGATGATTCCCGTAGTAGTTGTGCTCACTAGAACCTTTCCGGGAACAGCAGGGCGCAGCCGAGGAACAGCGCAAGGATGACGGAAAGCGCCAAGCCGACGATGTTTTCGTAACTCACAGCCGCTCGACCAACCTCTGCAACAGGCCGAGCACGGCGAACACCGCCACCGTCAGCAGGACGAATATCAACACGCCCATCTTGTCTCCGTTCCGCGCGCGCATACGAAAAGCCCTCATCGAAGTCAGCCACAATGCAGTCTTCGGAGGCAAGGTCAGCTTGAAATTAATGGGAACGGCCCCGCAAGGGCCATTGGTTGACACTTTCCTAACGGCGTCGCGGTGCACCTTTACGAGTCTTTAACGCCTGTGTGTTCGACAATGCCGGCACCTTGCGTGAGTGCCGGCCCCGGCGGCCCTTTCGACGGCCATAGCGGTGCGAAAACCGCAGCGCGGGGGCAGCACCCGGCGTCGTGGAACCGGCTGTCGATATTCGGCGTTCAACTCGTCGAGCCGGCGCCGTCCACGCCGTCGAGTAACGGCAGCCGTACCCGGAATACCGTTCGGCCGGGCACGGATTCGGCCGTCACCCACCCGTGGTGGGCCTTGACGATTGAGCTCACGATGGCCAGGCCGAGTCCGATCCCCGAACCGTTGGTGCGCGAGGTGTCCGCGCGGACGAACCGTTCGAACAACCGGGGGAGCAGCTGGGTGTCGATGCCGGGCCCGTCGTCGGCAACGGTGAGTTCTGCGTAGGGGCCCTGCGGACCGCGGGCGTGGCAGCTGATGGTCGTGGTCACCGTGACACCGGGCGGCGTGTGCAACTGGGCGTTGTTGAGCAGATTGCTGACCAGCTGGTGTAGCCGGGCGTGATCCCCGCGCACCCACACCGGTTCGTCGGGCAGGTCTTTGACCCACCGGTGGGACGGCGCCGCGACCGCCACGTCGTTCACCGCATTGGTGACCAGATCCGCCACGTCGACATCTTCGTTCTGCAGATCTTCGCCTTCGCCCAGGCGCGAAAGCAGCAGCAGCTCGTCGACGAGCAGGGCCATGCGGCGGGCCTCGGATTCGATGCGAGCCAACGCGTACTCGGTAGTCGGCGGCAGCGCCGAACTGTCCTGCCGAGTCAGTTCGGCGTAGCCCTGAATCGCCGCCAGCGGGGTTCGCAGCTCGTGGCTGGCATCGGTGAGGAATTGCCGCATGCGCAGGTCGGAGTCGACCCGATGGGCCAGTGCGCTATCGACGTTGTCCAGCAACCGATTCAGCGTGTGACCGACGATTCCGACCTCGTTGTTCGGATCGGTGTCCTGCGGCGGTACCCGCACGCCGATTCGGTGCTCGTCACCGGCGAGCGGCATCGCGGCGACCTCCGCGGCAGTGGCTGCCACCCGACGCAGGGGGCGAAGGGTGTAGCCGACGACCCAGACGGTGAGCCCGGCGGTGACCACCAACGCGGCCGCGACAAGCGCTGTGGTGGTGAGATTATTGCGCGCGATGATCCGGTCGGCGAGGCTCAGCGGCACCGCGACGACCAGGGTTTCGCGTCCTTCGATCAGGCAGTCGACTCGGTAGGAGCCGAGGCTGCCCAGCTTCTCGCTGTGCGGTGGGCTGTCAATCCAGGTCTGTGCCTGGATGGCCCGCACGACATCGGGTGGGGCGGGGCGGACCTCGTCCTCGGAGAACACCGCCGAACCGATGACATCGCCGTCGTGCAGGACGGCGATGAGGTTGCCCGGCGTTTGTTCGGTGAAGCCCAACAAGGCCTGCGCCACCGGCGGATTGCCATCGCGCGCCGAATTCTGGTCGCCACTGCGGTATCTGGCGTAGGCATTGCTGAACGCGTCTAAGGATTTCGCGACCTCGGCGTCGTTCATGGTGTTGACGTAGCCGCGCAGGCTGAGCACCGAGACGATACCGACCGCCACCAAAACCACTGTGACGACGGCCAATACGCCCACCAGCAGTTGGCCGCGCAACGACCGGGGGAACCCCCGCGGGATGTTGCGCTCGCCGGTCATTCCGGCGGTCGCAGCATGTATCCGATACCGCGGACCGTGTGGATCATCGGTTCCCGGCCGGAGTCGATCTTCTTCCTCAGGTAGGAGATGTAGAGATCGACGATGCTGGTGCGCCCGGCGAAATCGTAGTTCCACACCCGATCCAGGATTTCGGTGCGGCTCAGCGCCCGCCTGGGATTGCGCATCAAGAAGCGAAGCAGTTCGAATTCGGTCGCGGACAACGCGATTAGGGCTCCGCCGCGACTGACCTCGCGGCTGGCGGTGTCGACGCGCAGGTCGCCGACCTTGAGAGCCTCGGCGGCCGGCGGGGTCAGTTGGCTGGAGCGGCGCAACAATCCGCGCAGCCTGGCGACCAGTTCTTCGAGGCTGAATGGCTTGGTCATGTAGTCATCGGCGCCCGCGGTGAGCCCGGTGACGCGGTCCATGACCGAATCCCGGGCGGTCAGGAACAGCGTGGGCGTATAGGCGTCCGACTCGCGGATGCGGTGCAGAATGCGCAGGCCGTCGACGTCGGGGAGCATGATGTCGAGCACCAACACGTCGGGGTTGACGCTGTCGAATTTGGCGATCGCCTCGCGCCCGTTGTGTGCGACCTCGACAACCCAGCCCTCGTAGTGCAGCGCCATCTTCACCAAGTTGGTGAGAGCGGGCTCGTCGTCGACCAGCAAAACTCGGATCGGTGAGCCGTCGGCGCGGTTTATTCGGGGCAGCTGCCCCAGAATTGCCTGACGCGGCCGCTCGCTGCCTGCGTAACCCATTGCTGTCATCTTCCTACATTCTTGCAGAGGGCACACCGAGCTGTCACCGGGTTCATAGGGTTCTCAAATCTGAGCCCGTCCGAGGTTCTTTATCCCAGCTGTCGTTTATGTCCGTTTCAGGTGTGTTACATCAGCTCGATTGACGTGGCATCGGAGCCAAAAATGTTGGAATATATAGCCGTTAGATTGTCTGCGATTTGGCGCCAATAACTCGATCTCTAAATTGCCTATACGCGAACGGGTTTAATGGACAACGAGATGCCGGCTCCCGGCGTGTGTCGGTGGCCTTCACGACGTGCGCGCGACCGCCGAGTGCAGTGAGAAGCCCTCGTTCGTGGACGGGTCGTTTCGCGATGTCGCGAAAGCCGCAATTGATCAATGTTTTTCGTAATGCGGCTCGGTAAAATCCCGTTCCACCGGGCGATCGAAAGCGTACGCGGATACGCCCGGCGAGCGCCGGAACCCCGATTCCCGGATCGCCGATTCTGTTGTTGTCGGCAGGGCGGTGAATGTGTCCGGATTGCCGTTTCCGGCGGCGTCGAACGCACGTTCGCGGGTCTGCCGGACCGGGCCGGTGGGAAACCGCCGGGCCCCTGTCACGATGCGTGGCTGCAGTTCAGTCAGCCGAGCAAACCGCAGCGCCCCCGATCGCTTCCGCCGGCCGTCGGTGACCGGTTCAGCAAACGAGAAGATAGGAGCGGGCGATGGATTTCGGAGCCTTACCACCAGAGATCAACTCCGGCCGGATGTATTCCGGCCCCGGCCCCGCGAGCCTGCTCACCGCCTCGGCCGGCTGGGATGGGCTGGCCGCCGAGCTGCAGACCGCGGCCGGCGGCTACTACTCGGTGATCTCGGGGCTTGTCGACGAATCGTGGATGGGTCTCTCATCGATGTCGATGCTGGCCGCGGTCGTCCCCTTCGTGATGTGGATGCGGGGCATCGCTGCCCAATGCGAGGAGGCGGCCACCAACGCCACCGCCGCGGCCGGCGCCTACGAGACGGCCTTCGCGATGACCGTGCCGCCGCCGATGGTCGCTGCGAATCGCGTTCGGCTGATGACGCTGATCACGACCAACATCTTCGGTCAGAACACCCCGGCGATCATGGCCACCGAGACGGAGTACAGCGAAATGTGGGCCCTGGACGCCGCGGCGATGTACGGCTACGCGGCGAATTCGGCTTCCGCGTCGGTCCTTTCGCCGTTCACCTCACCGCCGCAGACAACCGATTCAACCGGGGCTGCCCAGCAGGCTCGCTTGATGGGGCAGGCCGCCGCCGACCAAGCCGGCAGCGGTTCGCAAAAGGCGGCGACACAAGTCGTTTCGTCCGTACCGCAAACGCTGCAAGCGCTGTCCACCCCCGGATCGTCGGCGGCGGTGGGAACGGCGACAGGGGTGGGGACGTCGAGCGCCACCACGCCGCTCAGTGCGCTGTCGAAACTTTCCAGCGCGTCGAGCAAGGGCGTGACCGAGAGCACCAGCGTCGCCACGGGTAACGCGACCAGCCTGCTCACCGGCACTGCATCCGGGTTAGGCAGCGGCAACATCTATGACGTGCTCGGCTTGGGCTCGGACATCATCGGTTTGGAGTCCGACATGGCCGGCCTGGGCGCCGATGGTGGCGGCTTGGGTGCCGATGGCGGTGGCATCGGCATGGACGTGTACGAGTCTTCAGCTCGACCTGGCGGGTGCGGGTTCGATTGTCGGGGCCGAAGGAAGCGGAGGTTTTCCCGGCATGGGCGGCCTCGGAGATATCCCCGGCGTGGGAAGCCTGGGCCACGCCGGGGGAGCCGTCGCGGGCCTGGGTCAAGCCGACGGCCTGGGCACGCTGTCGGTGCCGCCGAGTTGGGCGGACGCGCTCGGGGCGGCCGCGCCGACGCCCGTCCCGGACGCCGGCTTCGCGCCGGGGGGATGGGGGCGATGCCGTCGTCGGCATCCGGCAACGGCATCTCGAAGCTGCCGTTGGGCGGGATGGTCGGGCGCGATTCCGACGGTTCGGTCCAGCGAATTGGCTTCCGGCACTCTATGCTTCCGCGTTCGCCCGCGGCTGGATAACGCGAAGGTCGCAAACAACGGGGCCGCACACCTGTCGGTGTGCGGCCCCGAAGGAGAGCGTGTGCGTCAGGCCCAGCTGGATCCGACGGCGCTGTCGGTGCTCGCCATGTTGTTGCCGGCGGACTGCACCTTCTGGCCGTGCTGGTTGGCCTGCTCGTAGATCACCTGGAAGTTGCGACCCAACTGGGTGATGAACTCCTGGCAAGCCACCGAACCGGCGCCACCCCAGAAGTCACCGGCAGCAAGCACATCACGAACGATGGCCTGGTGCTCGGCCTCCAGCGAGGCGGCCTGCGCGCGGATGAGCGCGCCGTGGGCGTCGACATCTCCGAACTGGTAGTTAATGCTCATGTTCTAGTTCCTCCTACGGGAAAAGTATTGGAGTAGTGGGATTTGCCGGACTAGTGGCTCAGGGCCTGCTGCGAGGCCTGCTCTTGCGTCTCGTAGTTGTTGGCGTCGCGGATCAGCCCGTCACGCACGCTGTGGAGCATGTTGACGATGTTGGTGAACGCCTGGTTCATCTGTCCCATGGTGTCGTAGGACGTCGCCTGGGCCTGGCCGCTCCAGCCCGCGCCGGCGATGTTCATCGACGATGCCCACATTTTGCGGGCCTCGTCCGACACCGTCTGGGCGTGCATCTCGAAGCGACCTGCCATCGAGCGCATCGCGTGCGGGTCGGTCATGAAACGTGTTGCCATTTGTCTTCTCCTTTGGTTGCAAGCTTCGGAATTCGAAGTCTTTCAGCTGGTATGAGCGTGTTGGTAGCCGCTTGCGGAACAGATCGCGGCCTAGCGGTTAACGGCTAACCTCATCTGAGTTACAGACCCCCCCTTCTCTGATCAGACGACCACCTGCTTGGGCATGACGATCGGCTTGAAGCCGTACCGCGGTCCGGCGTAGGCGCCGGCACCCTTGCCTGCGCCGGTGACCATTCCAGGCATGCCCATGGCCGGGTTTGCGCCGGCTTCCTCGGCGGCGACGGTCCAGCCGGAGCCCTCGAGCGGGGCGACGGACGAGGCCAACGACGCCTCGGTCTGGGCGGCCCCCGCCCAGCTGGCCGGCACCGAGAGCTTGCCGACGGTGGTGGCTTCGCCGACGCCGGCCGACGCCCCCATGCCGGCCCAGGCTCCTGCGCCGGCCATTGGCCGCACCGAGTTCACCACGGTTCCTTCGACCACGCCGGCCGCAGTGCCGTCGGGCACCACGTCGCCGACCGCCGCCGCCGGCACCGCGGCGCCGGCAAGCGTGTGGCCCAGCGACACGGCGGTCGGGATGGTGTTACCGACGAACCATGCCGCGGTGTTGACGGCACCGTTGATGGTGTTGGCCACCACGGGCGTGCCGAGGAGTCCATCGATCGAGCCGTAGAGATCCGACAGCGTGCTGCCGAGACTCGATGTCGCGTCCGCTGTCGCACCGGCGGCGGAGCTGGCATCCGCGGCTGGCGTGATGGGCAGGATGGCCCCCGTCACGTCCACGGGCGGTGTCGTGAACGCGGGAAGCGCCGCGGTGTCCGCCACTTGGTACGCGTTCATGACCGCGAGGTCGGTGGTCTCGAACCCCGCGTATGCGGTTTCCAGCGCTGTCACGGTGGGCAAGCTGAAAGGAACCGCCCCTAGTGCTGCGTAGTAGGCAGTCCGATTCGCAGTGACCGTCGCCAGGTTCACCACTCCGGTGGCCGCCGTATGGTATGCCGTCAGGGACGCCGCGACGGCGCTCTGCGCCGCCTCGACCTCGGCCTGCGTGGCGGTCAGCCAGCTGATGTACTGGTTGGCCGCGGCCAGGGCGGCGGTTGCCCCGGCGCCGGTCCAGCCCGAGTCATTGACCAAAGTCCCGAATGTGTCAGACCAAGCGGTTGCTGTTGCCTGCAGTTGGGCGGCCAGGTTGCTCAAAGCGACCGAAGCGGCGCTTAGTGACGCCCCTTGGTCGCCGGCAATGATTTGCGCCGCGATGACCTCGGGGATTACCGCTGTGAAACTCATTTGTGCCCCAATCCTTCTAGATCTAATTCCGCTTTGGATTAATCAGTACGAGCGCGCCCGTGGCCGCCTAGACGGTCGCCGGTTTCGGCATGACGATGGGCTTGACGCCGTAGCGCGGCGCACCGAATCCGGCGGTACTGCGCCCGGCGCCGCCCGTGACCATTCCGGGCATGCCGGGAATGAACGACCCCGACGCGGCCTCTGGCGCGGCCGCAGTCCAACCCACGGTCCGCAGCGGAGACGTGGCCGTGCCCGCCACCGGCGTGACCGTCCCGCCCCAACTGGGGGGCGCGGACAGGTTTCCGACCAGGGTGCCCCCGCCCATCGCGCCCATCGGCATCGCGCCCAAGCCGCCCATCCCGCCCACGCCGGCGCCGACGGGCGTCGTCTCGCTGGCCAGCGCCGCCGCAACACCGGCGTCGCCGATGGTGTCGGAACCGGCAGGCAACAATCCGCCACCGGCCATACCGAGCAGGTCGGACATGGCCGAAGCCCAGTTACCGCCACCAATGTTGACCAGGTTGGCGGCGTTGCTCGAAACGCTGAGTGGGTTGACGCTGCTGACGGGACCACCAAGGAGCGTGGCGATCTGGGTGATGATGTCGCTGACGGGGCCAGTGACCGTCGCGTCGGCCGCGTTGGCGGCCTCGGTGAAGGTGTAGGTGTCGCTCGCGTTGCTCAGGTTGGCGATGAACTGGGTTGCATAGGACTGGCCGTTGGCGAGGGCCGTCTGTAGCGTGCTGGCCCAGGCGTCGAGTGCCGCAACCTGCGCTATCGACACCGAGTCAGCTCCGGGGGGCACTGTCGCGGCGACCGTCGCGACCGCGGCGATGTCTGGCGCCAAAGCAGTGTCGGCGTTGGTCAACGCCGTTACGGCGGCCTGCAGTACTCCCGGCCCTAAGGTGAATGTTGGTGCCATCTAATGCTCCTCTGGTGTTCGAAACATGTCGATCCAAAATTCTTGGGTCGAATCTGAGTGTTGACGTACGAGCCCCTGTGTACTGCCCGTAAGGCTAATTTCCCCGCTTCCCAAGTTCCCGACCGAAAGCGCCCGGGTGAGAGGCGTTTACGGCTTGTTAACGCCCACGCGGTCCGTTTTAACAAGCTCCTCGCGGCTGACATAGCTGTGTCATCTGGCGTGTGGCCGCGGAGCAGGAAGAAGACGGGCGGCGCGGGATCGTACGCGAGGAATCAATCGCGCGCACCCCCGGACATTGGCCCGATTCGGGCGGGATGCGGTGTCGGAGATCCGGGGCCGGCACGCTAGATTCGCCGCCGGGGCCCCCATAGCCCAATTGGCAGAGGCAGCGGACTTAAAATCCGCCCAGTGTCGGTTCGAGTCCGACTGGGGGCACTACAGTTTGGCCCGGTTACCCCTACACATGAGTTTCGTATGAGCCATGGCTCAGCCGCCAGGCCGGTTGCGGTCGGGGGCGGGCCTCAACCCGACATCTTGGCCCGGTTTTGCGGGCAGTAGGCCGCAATCGCGGCGCCCACGATGCTGCCGGCGCCGTTGTTGCTCACTCCGAGCGATTTCTTCACGTCGCCGACTGTCTGAGCCATCGTGTCGCCGCCGTCGAAGTCCGCGCACACCGCGTGCCCGACGTTGATCATCGTTCCGTCCTGACCGCTGGCCCAGCTCAATCCCCGCTGCTGCAGCGTTTGCAGGTACTGGTCATCCGCCGGGTCGGCGCTCGCAACCGGTGCGGCGGCCAGCGCAACGAGACCGGACACGACGGCAGCGAGGGGGCCGGCCAACCGTGCCGTGCTCTTCATGCGTCGACTCCTCGATGTGGATCATGCTTGCGTAGGACCCGAATCCTAACGATCTGTCGAGACTATGTCGCGGCGGCGGAATTTGCCAGATTCGGGCGACGGGCCGTCGGCAGCTGGTACCAAACCGAGCCGCAAAGATGAAATCCCCTGCCCCCCAATATGTTACGTCCCGCTATCGCAGCCGTCGATGGCCATCGCCAGGAAATCCAGCCGCCACAGCCGTTGGAAGAGCGTGCGGGCGACGTCCTGCGCGGCGCCCGCATCTCGCGGGACTGCGCCGTCGTCGCGCCGGGCCGCGATCGCGGCGATCTCGCGAATGCTGCGGTGGCCGTCGACCAGCTGAGCGAAGGCCAGCTGAGTCAGGTCGAGCCTCAGCCGCGTGCCGGGTCCGACCAGGTCGGCGCCGGACAGTGTGCACGCCGTGCGGGCCAGCGGAACGTAGTCGAGCGACCCGGGTGTCGAGAAGTCGATCGTGTACTGCTCTTTGGGGCGCTCGGGGCGGCAGGCCATGAAGAAGTGAGTGGCATTCGCCGGTTGCAGCCGCTCCATCACCGACCACAGCTCGACGTCGTCGGGCAGTGCCGCGAGCGCCGCCTGTAGCCCGCTGGGCGGCTTGCGGAAGTCGTGCGGGTAGTAGGGGCTGCGGTGAAACCAACCCTGGAATGCCAGGCCGGCAGAGGCGACCAGGTCGACGCACTCCGGCACCGTGTAGCTGCGTGCGCGACCATGCAGGAACGTGTCGACCAGCGCGCCGTCGGTCTGCAGATCGCGTGCGATCCCCAGGTAACTGCGGACGGGATGATCGGTGGGCAGGACCGCGATGGTGTCCTTGACCAGTTGCACCGACGCCTCGTCCTGGGCCAGTCCCAGGTCGCGGAAGACCGACTCGAGCAATTCGACGCCGGCCCGACCGTACTTGGCGTAGAGCATCAGCCCGATGACGCCGTCGCGGCGCAGGCACCCCGCCAGCGCCCGCATACCCGTCCGCGGATCGGCCATGTGGTGCAGCACGCCGGTGGACACGATCAAGTCGAAATCCCTTTGCAGCGCAGGCAATTCCTCGATCGGCAGCAGGTGCAATTCCAGATTGTCCAGCCCGTGCTTGTGCTGGAGATACCGCTGATGGTCCAGCGCCGATTGACTGACGTCGACCGCCACGACTTTGGCGGCCCGGTTGGTGAAGGCGAAGACCGCCGCCTGGTTGGCGCCGCAGCCCGCGATCAGAATGTCGAGATCCGGCTGGTATCCGCGGTCCGGCCACAGCACCCGGTGTGCCCGAAACGGGTCGAACCACTCCCAGTTGTTGGTCGAGTAAGCCTCGAGATCGGAGATCGGCGGCGGGTACTGCCAGCGATCGTATTGCCGGGAGACAACGTCGTTGCGGGGATCGTCGGTCACTACGAGGCAATCTAATGGGTTGGCCCGGCTGCCGCAGGATGCCTGCGGTCGGCACGCCCGCAACCGCCACTCATACACTGACGCATCGTGGGCATGCTGTTCGGGTTTGCGCCGTGGGTCGTCTACTGGGTCCTGGTCGGTAACGTCCCCTTCACCACCGCAGTCCTGGTCGCGTTGGCGATCGCGATCGCCGCATTCGTCGTCAGCCGCGCATTAGGCAAGCCGGGACGCACACTGGAAATCGGCGCCGTCGCAACGTTCGTGCTGCTGGCGGTTCTGACCTTCACCCTCAGCGATTCGTTCATGCAGCGGTGGATCCAGCCGCTGAGCAACGCCGGCATCTTCTTGGTGGCGCTGATCGGCCTGCTGGTCGGCAAGCCGTTCGTGCGGGAGTTCGCCGCGGCCGAGCAGCCCCCCGACATCGTCAAGACCGAGCTGTTCGGCCGGGTCGCCACCGTGTTGACCTGGGTCTGGGTCGCGGCCTTCGCCGGCATGACGGTGTCGTCGGCGATCCCGCCGACCGTGCAGGGTGATGCCACGATCCTGGACACGAAGACACCGCTGTCGTTCGTCTGCTATTGGGTGATCCCGTTCTCGCTGTTGGGCCTGGCGGCGCTGGCGTCGCGCTGGCTGCCGGACCGGATGTTGGTCGGCATCGACGACCTCGAGCGGGAGACGTCGTTCGTCGCCTACGACGAGGCGACGATCGACGAGCTGTACTACCTCGCCCAGGAACACGCGAACCGCGAGGTGGGCCCGGGCAAGGAGGCGTACAACGTCAAGGTTGGGGGGATGGGCACGCCGCTGACTGGAGACGAGTCCAGAAAATCGTGGCCCTCCACCTACAAAGTCCGCGACCGGCGGCGCTAGCGGCCGGCGCTGCGCTTGCGTGGCGCGACCTGCGGCCCGGCCGCCGGCACCGCTTTTGGATACGTTGGTTTCGACGGGCGCACCCAACCACCAAGGAGCACGCGATGAACGCGTTCAGCCCAGATGCCATTCGCGCGGAGACGATCACGATCGTCGGGCACGGCGGCGACGAGATCGAGGCCTACCGCGCGACACCGCTGGCCGACGGATCGCGCGGCGGGATCGTCTGGATCCACCACATGCCGGGCTACGACCGGGAAACCAAGGAATTCGTGCGACGACTTGCGGTCAGCGGCCACCACGCCCTCGCCCCGAACCTGTACTCGCGCGAGGCGCCAGGCGCCGCGCCTGATGACGCCGCGGCGGCCGCGCGGGCGGCGGGTGGGGTGCCCGACGAGCGCTTGGTCGGCGATGTGGCCGGCGCGGTGGCACACCTGGGGTCGCTGCCGGGCGCCAACGGAAAGTTTGGCGTCATCGGGCACTGCTCCGGCGGCCGGCATGCCTACCTGGCAGCGTGCTCGCTGCCGTTCGACGCCGCGGTGGACTGCTACGGCGCCTTCATCGTCGAGGATCCGCCCGAAGGCATGCCCAAGGCCATGAAGCCGATCCTGGGCCTGGCCCCCCAGCTGAGCTGCCCGCTGCTGGGCCTGTTCGGGGCCGACGACAGGTTCCCGGCGCCGCCTGCGGTGGCGACGCTGGACGCCGAGCTGACCACGCTGGGCAAGGAACACGAGTTTCACTCCTACCAGGGCGCGGGTCACTCGTTCTTCTCCGTCGATCGGCCGGCGTATCGGCCGGAGGCCGCCGTAGACGGCTGGCGCCGCATCGATGAGTTCTTCGCCATCCACTTGAAAGGCTAGGTGCGGCGGATGTGCACTTACCTCACCGAACACGTCGAGATCGAGGGCAGCGGCAAGGGCGCCACGGGTTGGTTCGGTGCCGACCGCGCGACGGTCTACGTGGACCATCCCGTCCACGCGCCCTACGGGCACACCGTCAACATCGACGTGATCAACCCGCAGTTGGGTCCGGCGGCGCGTGTCGCGCTCGAACTCACCGAGGAAAGCGCGCTGGCGCTGGCCGACGCCATCCACAAAGCCATTTCGCACGCGCCGGCTGGCCTGGCGTCCAAGAACCAGTAGGGCGTGATGACCACCGACCGTGACTATCCGCAGACGGCCACCGAGCGCGGCAGGGTGGAGCCCGCGCCCCGGCGGGTCCGTGGGTACCTGGGTTCCGAGCTGATATTCGACACCACCGCGGCCCGCTACGTATGGGAAATCCCTTACTACCCAGCCTATTACGTGCCGCTGGCCGACGTGCGCACGGAGTTTCTGCGCGACGAGGATCATCCGCAAAGGGTGCAGTTCGGTGCGTCGCGATTGCACTCTTTGGTCGCGAGCGGTCAGACGCACCCGTCGGCCGCACGCGTATTCGACCCCGGCACCGACAGCCCGGTGGCGGGGACCGTGCGCTTCGAGTGGGATGCGCTGCAGTGGTTCGAAGAAGACGAACCCATCTACGTCCACCCGCGCAGCCCCTACACGCGGGTCGACGCCCTGCGCTCGCATCGCCACGTTCGGGTCGAGCTCGACGGTGTCGTGCTCGCCGACACCGAGTCCCCGGTGCTGTTGTTCGAAACCGGCTTGCCCACAAGGTATTACATCGACCCGACCGATGTCGCCTTCGAACATCTGGAACCCAGTGCGACCCAGACGATGTGCCCGTACAAGGGCGCGACGTCCGGCTACTGGTCGGTGCGGGTGGGCCCGCCCGGCAATCAGGCGGTGCATGCCGACCTTGCCTGGACCTACCACTACCCCGTGCCGGCGGTCGGGCAGATCGCCGGTCTGGTGGCGTTCTACAACGAGAAGCTCGACATCGCGGTCGACGGCGTCGCCCTGCCACGGCCGAACACCCACTTCAGCTGACCGATTACGGCCCTCGCGAAAATAATTCCGCCGCTGACATCGATCTGCGAAATGTGACGTTAACCTCCTTTTGCCCTACAATGCTGAGAATTTCTTATTGCGAGTCAATCCATTGCGAACCCGCGATGGGTTAGCGATAATAGTCATATTACTAGTTCAACGTGGTAATAGGCTTTGCCGCGGTACCGGCGTCCCGCAAATTCGACTAATGGAGTGCGTGGCCTGCTTACGCGGATAACGTGACATGGATAACAGGAGTTTATTTAGCGTCGGAGGCGGAAAATCGGATGGCTAGAATTAACCGACAACTCAGCAATACGAGCTGGGATCCGCTCGGCCGAGGACCACGGATCGCGCAGGGATGGTCGACCCGATCGCGGTAGAGCCGAACCACAACAGCGAAGGCGGTGCCCACCATGAGCGACAGCAGAGGCCGGGAGGCCGCCCGTGCAACCCTCGACGCCGCGCCGATCGGCCGCGTCTTCGTCGAGATCGCCGTCGGCGACGGGCCCATCAGCGGCTTGGCCACCAGCAGCGACGGCACCCGGTTGATCGTGTCCAACTACGGCACCGGCAGCGTGTCGATCATCGACACCGACCACTGCCGGGTTGTCGAGACCATCGATGGCCTCGACGAGCCGTTCGCCCTTGCCATGGGCGGCCCCGGGGCCGATCGCGCGTATGTCAGCACCGTGTCGCCCGCCTACGACGCCATCGCGGTGATCGACACGTCCACCAACACCGTCGTCGCGAGGCATCCGCTCGCGCTGTCCGTGAGCGACTTGGCGGTCGCCCCGCGCGGCGAGCGGGTGTATGCCAGCCGAAACGGCACCCGGATCGCCGACGTGGCCGTCCTGGACACCGCGACCGGCCGGATCGAGACGGTCGACCTCGGCGTGCGGGGGCCGGGGATCACGGCCGACTGCGTCGGCGCGAGCCCCGACGGTGATCGCGCGTACGTCGGCGTCAACGGGCCGTCCGGTGGCCGGCTCGTCATGATCGAGGCAGCCCAGCCGGACGAAGCGGCGCGCCCGCAGCCGTCCACCCGATCGGGTGCACGCGACGGGCGCACCGGCTTGCGTGTGGTCGGCTCGGTGGAAATCGGCTTACCCGTGCGCGGCGTCGCGCTCAGTCCTACCGGCGCCCTGGTCTACGTTGCCAGCTGTGATCCCGAATTGGGCGTGGTGGTCGATGCGGTCGACACCCGCACCCGCAAGATCGCCAGCACCTGCAAGCTCGGCGAGCTCAGCGGCATTCTCACCGGATTCACGCTCAGCGCCGACGGCGATCGCGCCTATCTGGTCAGCGACGACCGCGTGACCGTGCTGTGCACGCTCACCGAGGATGTCCTCGGCACGCTACGGGTCCCGGCCCAGCCGTCGTGCGCCGCAGAAAGCCCGGATGGAACACGCCTTTACGTCGCCGACTACGCCGGCGCGGTCACCGTCACACCGGTCGACTGGTCCGACCGGTGTGACGTCGAGGACGACGTGCCCTGCGGCGACGTCCCGACGGCGTGGGCTGTGCCCGAGTTCATGGCCTACGAGCCGGCGCTCACCTAGTTCCGCCCTGGTCCGGCGCGCACCGCTCACCGTTCCCCGACACGACGTGCCATGTCGGGGAACCCATTCCCCAGCAACGCCGGCAGCGATACCATGTCGCCCGACCGGCTGGCGGGGCCGGCCCCGAGACCAGGGCGGTAGTCGATGGACAGCACGATGCAGGACTTCCCGTTGACCATCACCGCGATCATGCGGCACGGCTGCGGCGTCCACGGCGCCCGTACGGTGACCACCGCCACCGGCGACGGCTACCGGCACACCAGCTATCGGGAACTGGGCCGGCAGGCCGCGCAGCTGGCCAACGCGTTGCGCGGCCTCGGCATCACCGGCGACGAACGCGTCGCGACTTTCATGTGGAACAACGCCGAGCACCTGGCGGTCTACCTGGCCGCGCCGTCGATGGGCGCGGTGCTGCACACCCTCAACATCCGGCTGTTCCCGGAGCAGATCGCCTACGTCGCCAACGAAGCCGAGGACCGGGTCGTGCTGGTCGACTTGTCGCTGGCCAAACTCCTCGCGCCGGTGTTGCCCGAACTCGAAACCGTGCACACCGTGATCGCGGTCGGCAGCGGCGACACGGCCGCGCTGGAGGAGTCGGGCAAGACCGTGCTGCGTTACCACCAGTTGCTCGAGGGCGAGTCGACCGAATTTGACTGGCCGGACATCGACGAGAGGTCCGCGGCCGCGATGTGTTACACCAGCGGCACCACCGGCCACCCCAAAGGCGTCGTCTACAGCCATCGTTCGAGCTTCCTGCACACCATGGGCGCCTGCAGCGCCAACGGCATCGGGGTGGGATCCAGCGACCGGGTGCTGCCGATCGTGCCGATGTTTCACGCCAACGCCTGGGGGCTGCCGTATGCGGCGCTGGCGGCCGGCGCCGACTTGGTGTTGCCCGATCGCCACCTGCAGGCGCCGGCGCTGCTCGACATGATCGAGAAGCTGCGGCCCACCGTGACCGGCGCGGTGCCGACGATCTGGAACGACGTGCTGCATTACCTGGAAAAGGAGCCTTATCACGACTTGTCGTCGCTGCGCCTGGTGGCCTGCGGTGGCTCGGCCGTGCCGGTGTCGCTGATGCGCGCCTTCGAGGACAAGTACGGTGTGCGGATCAAGCAGCTGTGGGGCATGACGGAAACCTCCCCCCTGGCCACCATGGCGTGGCCACCGCCGGGCACCCCGGACGACCGGCACTGGGCCTACCGCGGGACCGCGGGCCAGCCGGTGTGCGGCGTGGAAATGCGGATCGTCGACGACGACGGCCAGGTGCTGCCCAACGACGGCGACGCCGTGGGTGAGGTCGAGGTGCGCGGCCCGTGGGTCGCCGGTTCCTACTACCTCGGGCGCGACGAATCGAAGTTCGATTCGGGCTGGCTGCGCACCGGCGATGTCGGCCGCATCGACGACGAGGGCTTCGTCACGCTGACCGACCGGTCCAAGGACGTGATCAAGTCCGGCGGCGAGTGGATCTCCTCGGTAGAACTGGAGAATCACCTGGCCGGGCATTCCGAGGTGCTCGAGGCCGCGGTCGTCGCAGTCCCCGACGAACGCTGGCAGGAACGGCCGTTGGCCGTCATCGTGCTGAACGAGGGCGCCTCGGTCAGCGCGGATGAACTGCGAATGTTCCTCGCGGACAAGGTCGTTCGGTGGTGGCTGCCCGAGCGTTGGGCGTTCGCCGACGAGATTCCGCGCACCAGCGTGGGCAAGTACGACAAGAAGACCATCCGGTCCCGCTACGCCGAGGACTTCTACCTGGTCATCGAGACGCGCGACTGACACTGAGGCGCTGGCCCCGCGCCCGCGTTCGGTACCGTCGAGCCCATGTGTCGACTCTTCGGCCTGCATGCCGGGACGCGCGCCCGCGCGGCGACCTTCTGGCTGCTGGACGCGCCGGACAGCCTGTCCGCGCAGAGCAGGCGCAACCCGGACGGCACGGGTCTGGGCGTCTTCGAAGCCGACGGCCGGCCGAGGCTGTACAAGCAGCCGATCGCGGCGTGGCAGGACGCCGACTTCGCCACCGAGGCGCTCCGCAAGACCGGGACGACGTTCATCGCCCACGTGCGCTACGCGACGACGGGCTCGCTGGACGTCCGCAACACCCGCCCGTTCCTGCAGGACGGCCGCATCTTCGCGCACAACGGCGTCCTCGAGGGGCTCGAGATTCTCGACGAACGGCTGCGTGCGGTCGGTACCGCCGATCTGATTCTGGGCCAAACCGATTCGGAGCGGGTGTTCGCGTTGATCACTGCCTCGATCCGCGCCGCCGGCGGCGACATCTGCGCCGGCATCGCCGACGCGATGACCTGGCTCGCGGCGAACGTACCGATCTACGCGGTCAACATTCTGCTGAGCACGGCCACGGACATGTGGGCACTGCGCTATCCCGAGACCCACCAGCTCTGTCTGCTGGACCGGCGCGACGATGCTCTCCCGCCGGCATTCGACTTGCGCACCATACGAATTCACGCGCAGTCCGAGGAGTTGCGCACGCGGTCGTCGGTGGTGCTGGCGACGGAGCCGATGGACGACGACCCGCGCTGGCAGCTGCTGCACCCCGGCGAGCTGGTGCACGTTGACGGCTCCCTGCAGATCGACCGGACGATGATCCTGCCCGATCCGCCGCGGCAGCTGCTGCGGCGCGAGGAACTCAGCAGGCCCGTCGAAGACGCGCAGCACGCGCTGCCCAACACCCGGAAGTTGTGACATGACGACCAAGCGCGCACTGGTGCTGGCCGGTGGGGGCATAGCCGGAATCGCCTGGGAGACGGGTATTTTGCAAGGAATTGCCGACGAGTCGCCGGCGTCCGCGCGGCTGCTGCTGGACTCCGACGTGTTGGTCGGGACGTCGGCGGGTTCAGCGGTTGCCGCGCAAATCGGCGGCGGGACCGCCCTGGCGACGCTGTTCGACCGGCAGGTCGCCGAGGTGTCGGCCGAGATCGATTCCGGCGTCGACGTCGAGACCATCACCGAACTGTTCCTGACCGCTCTGGGCGAGCCGTACGACGAATCGCTGCCCAGGACGCGTCAGCAGATGCAGCGGATCGGGGCCGTGGCGCTGAGCACCGGTACCGTGGCCGAGCCGGTCCGCCGCCGGGTGATCGCGCAACGCCTGCCGTCGCACGATTGGCCCCGGCGGGTGCTGCGCATCACGGCGATCGACACGGCCACCGGCGATTTGGCGGTCTTCGATGCCGCATCGGGAGTCGAACTTGTCGATGCGGTGGCATCGAGCTGCGCGGTGCCGGGCGCGTGGCCGCCGGTGACGGTCGGGGGTCGGCGGTACATGGACGGCGGGATCGCGAGCTCGGTGAATCTCGGCGTGGCCGGCGACTGCGACGCGGCCGTGGTGCTGGTGCCCTCGGCGCCCGACGCGCCCTCGCCGTTCGGCGCCGGGCCTGCCGCCGAGATTGCGGCGTTCGACGGCCCCGCCTTCGCGGTCTTCGCCGATGACGGCTCGCTGAAAGCCTTCGGGCCCAACCCGTTAGACCCGCGTTGCCGGATCGGCTCGGCGCTGGCCGGTCGCGAGCAGGGCCGCCGCGAGGCCTCGGCCGTCGCGCGGTTCCTGGGCGTGTGATCAGTCCTCGGTGGCGGGCGGTGCGGGCGTTTCCGTCGGCCGCTCGCGGGAATCGAGCGCCTGCTCGGCGAGTGCGCGGCCGGCGTCGATAACCTCTGCGGCGCGGTGGAAGTCGAGGCTGCGGCACGTCGAGCGTGGCACCTCGATCAGCAGATCGGGCGGATAGCCCGACAGGGTATGCCGCGTCAACGCCGACTGCGCGATGTCGAACGCCCGGTAGACCACGTCGAAGCTGCCCAGTTTCGGAACCTCGAGCGCAGCCTCGAGTTCGTGTTCGTTCTCGGTCGGTCCGTCGTCTGATCCCTCCGAGAAGGTGTCCGCGCCTAATCGGCCCAACACCGCGCGCGCGGTCGGCCGGTCCAGCAGCGAGCGGACGGCGCTGGTGTCCAGTAGCGCAGAAGTGCTACGCACCATGCGATTCAACCACTCGGTCGTCGCTGCGGGTTCCGGCTCGCGCTTGTCGATCACCTCGCTGCCGCTGACGGCCACGGCGATCGTCAGGTCGGCGTTGACCGCCGCGAGCGGGGCCATCGGCAGTGGATCGAGGATCCCGCCGTCGGCCAGCAGCCGGCCGTCGACTTCGTGCGGGGCGATCAGACCGGGGATCGCGATGGAGGCGCGGATCGCCGCGTCGAGGGGGCCACGCTGGAACCACACCGACTTCCCCGCCAGCAGATCGGTGGCCACCGCGGTGTAGGGGATCGGCAGGTCCTCGATGGCGACCGGGCCCAGGATCTCGCGCACCGCGTCCAAGATCTTCTCGGCGCGCAGCACACCGGCCGCGCTGATCGACGGGTCCAGCAGCCACAGGATGGTCCGCTGCGTCAAGGATTTCGCCCAGTCGGCGAACTCGTCGAGGTGCCCGGCCGCTTGCAGGCCGCCGACGATCGCGCCCATCGACGAGCCGGTGACCCCCACGATCTCGTAGCCCCGCGCGGTCAGCGCGTCGATCACTCCGATGTGGGCATAGCCGCGGGCGCCGCCGCTGCCCAGGGCCAGTGCCACCCGCGGCGGGGACGATGAACGCGCGACTTCGCCGGGCACCTGTTCATTTTGCGTCGCGCGGTGCACCGGCGCCGGGTCGGGACGGCACTTTTTTCCCGTGTGATCACAATTGCGCAGCAGTTGGAGGCGGTTAGCCGCATTCGTCGCCGGCCGCGGCGCGCGCGGCGGTGATCACGGCCGCCTGCCGCGCTGGCGTCAGCTCCACCCACCGGGCATTCCAGCTGCCCGGGGTGCCCGACGGCGCCGCCTGGACCATCGCCAGATACGGCTCCAACAGCGACTGACCGCCGGCCTTGGGCTGGGCATCCATCCACACCTTCGCGGCGTGACACGCCTGGTAGTACTCCTCTTCGGTCGACTCTGCGGGGACGTCGACCCGGGTCGTCACGCCGGCGGGCGAGAGCCCCACCATACCCGGCGGCGCCTGACTCGGCGCGCGCGCAACGGTTGACGGCCGCGCCGCCGAGGACGTGGCGGGGCCGCCGGGGGTGCCGTGCCCGCACGCAGTGAGCCCGAGCAGGCCGGCCAACCCGGCGGCCACCACGACCACGCCCCGCCCAGGGAGCCGACGACAAGACCGACGCACAGTGTCAATCTATGCAACACTTGCGGCCGTGATGGAGCGCCTCGGATTTTGCGAGTGTTGTCGGCCCTGACCAGCCGCCGCTTGCCCAAAATCCATTCTCCCTGGAGCTCTCACCGATGTCTTTGCCTGCCGTCAGTCCCGTCGCGCCGCGCCCGCGAACCCCAGCCGCCCCGCCCGCCGGTCCGACGCGGCTGCGGGTTTCCGACCTGTTGCATGCCACCGACCGCGCCGCCGACGATGTCCTCAGCGGACGCTGCGATCACCTGCTGCCCGCGGGCGGCGTCCCGCAGTCGAAACGATGGTTCACCCGAATCCAGGGCGACGACGAGCTGGACATCTGGTTGATCAGCTGGGTGCGGGGCCATGCCACCGAACTGCACGACCACGGCGGATCACTGGGGGCGCTGACGGTGCTGTCCGGGTCGCTCCACGAATATCGTTGGGACGGAAAGGGATTACGGAGGCGCCGGCTGGATGCCGGTGACCAGGCCGGGTTTCCGCTGGGCTGGGTCCATGACGTGGTGTGGGCGCCGCGGCCGTCGCCGGGGCCCGTGATCGCGCTGAACGGGCCGGTCGCACCGACCCTGAGCGTGCACGCCTACTCGCCGCCGCTGACCGCCATGTCCTACTACGACATCACCCAGCGTCACACGCTGCGTCGCCAGCGCACCGAACTGACCGACCAACCGGAAGGGACGTGATGAGCCGTATCGACCTGGTCCTGAGAGCGGCGCGGCGCCGGTACCGTCGCCTGCCCGCCGCCGAGGTCCCCGATGCGCTGCGCCGGGGGGCCGTATTGGTCGACATCCGGCCGCAGGCCCAGCGGTTGCACGAGGGCGAGGTGCCGGGTGCGTTGATCATCGAGCGCAACGTCCTGGAATGGCGGTGCGACCCCACCAGCGACGCCCGGCTGCCCGAGGCCGTCGGCGACGACGTCGAGTGGGTGATCCTGTGCTCGGAGGGTTACACATCCAGCCTGGCCGCGGCGGCGCTGCTGGACATCGGCCTGCTCCGCGCCACCGACGTGATCGGCGGCTATCACGCGCTGGCCGACGCCGGCGTGCTGGCCGAGCTGGGCCGGGAGCCGACCGCCTCGGCGGCGTTGAGCGGGACCGCCGCGCGCCGCTGACTCTGGTTACCCGTTGGAATGCAGCAACGGCCGCAGCCGCGCCGTCTTCTCCGGTGTCCACCCCGGTGGTGACAGCACCGCGGCCCAGCCGTCGGCGATGTCGGCGACGTAATGGTGCCCGTGGCCGTCCGGCACGTCGACCGCGACGGCCATGTCGGCCGAGACTTGCAGGAAGGTCACGACCGGAATCCATCGCGTCTCGGGAAGCACGTCGTAGCCCCGCGGTTCGCGCAGCCAGTCCGGCTCGCTGAACAGCAGGTCGGGCGTCCACCAGGCGATCGGGTCGGACGCGTGCTGCAGATAGACCACCCGCGGATGCTCCCAGGCGGAATTCGGACGGTCCAAATCCTTTGCACGAGAGACGAATCGGACGTTGCGGCCGTCGTTGTAGACCGGTAACCACTGCGGCGAACCCGCGTCGCGGGTCGATGTCAGGTCCGTCCAGATGGTGTTGTTGAAGGTCGGTCCGCTGAACAAGGCGCCGTCGGTGCGGGCCAGCACGTTGTTCAGGCTCATGAACGGTGCCTCGCCGCCGAACGAGCCGAGGCTCTCACCGAACACGACGAGCTTGGGCCGTTGTCCCTCGGGCATCTGCCGGATCAGGCGGTCCACCGCCTCAAACAGGGCCTGCCCGGCGCGGCGCGCGTTCTCCTTGTCCACCAGGAAGGACAGCCAGCTGGGCAGGAACGAATATTGCATGCTCACGATCGCGGTGTTGCCGTTGTACATGTACTCCAGCGCCGACGCCTCGGCCTCGTTGATCCAGCCGGTCCCGGTGGTCGTCGCGACCGCGACGACCTGGCGTTGCAGGCCGCCGGTGCGTTGCAGCTCGCGCGCCGCCAGCTCGGCGGTCGCGGTGATGCCGTCGGCGGAATTCAGTCCGGCATAGGCGCGGATGGGTTCGACCGGCGGGGCGCCGTTGAAGCCGGCCAGCTCGTCGGCTTTGGGTCCGCCCCCGACGAAGATGCGCCCCTCGCGGCCCAGCGACTCCCACGACACCAGGGATTGCGGTCCGCCCGACCGCAGTGGGGTTCTCGGCGGCGCGGTTTCCGGGTTCATCTCGTTGTTTGCGGAGGCGAACGTGTTGTTCAGGATCCGCATCGTGTGCTTGATCACCACACCATTGAGCAGGGTGATGGTCAGCGTCACCAGCGCGACCACCACGATGGTCACCGACAGGCGGAAGGATGCGATCCGGTCGACCTCCCCGACCAAGAATCTGACCAGCCAGCGGATGAACTGGCCGATTTCGACCAGCGCGAACAACACGATCACCGACAGCCCCGCCGCGATCGGGTAGTCGTACCACTGCAGGTGTGGCACGCCCATCAGGTCGCGCACGTCGTCCTGCCAGACGTGAAACCAGATCGCCATCAGGACCTGGACCACCACGGCGATCGGGATCAGCACCTTCCACGCCCAGCGCGGCGGTGGGGGGCTGGACTTCGATTCCCGCATGTAGCGCACCAGCCATACCGAAAAGACGCCCAGCCCATAGCCGATGGCACCGGAGAACCCGCTGACCAGCCCCTGGAACAGCGGGCCGCGGGGCAGCAGCGACGGCGTCAGGGAAAGCCAGACGAAGATCAGGCCGACCGTGGTGCCGGTGAATGTGTAATGCCTTATCCACCAGGGATTCCGGATGGATTTTGGGACTTTCGCGGTGCCGTGGGCGGTGGCGTCCGGCGCGGCGTCAGAGTCGATGACGGAGTCGTCGCCGGCATCGGTGTGGGTCGCGGACCCCGTCTCGCTCATGGGCGTGTCCTACCGGTGGGTGAAGTGGGGAGCGCGCTTCTCGATGAAGGCCTGCATGCCTTCGGACTGGTCGTCGGTCGCGAAAGTCGAATGGAACAGCCGGCGTTCGTACAGCAGCCCCTCGGTCAGGGTCGATTCGAAGGCGCGGTTGACGGCCTCCTTGGCCATTCGGGCCGCCGAGAGGGACATCTGCGAAATGGTGGTGGCCACGGCCTTGGCCTCGGTCAGCAGGTCGTCGGCCGGCACCACCCGCGAGACCAGGCCGCTGCGCTCGGCCTCTTCGGCGCCGATGGTGCGCCCGGTCAGGATCAGGTCCATCGCCTTGGCCTTGCCGATGGCGCGGGTGAGCCGTTGCGAACCACCCATGCCGGGCAGCACGCCGAGCTTGATCTCCGGCTGGCCGAATTTGGCGGTGTCGGCGGCGATCAGCAGGTCGCACATCATCGCGAGCTCGCACCCGCCGCCGAGCGCGTGCCCGGCCACCGCGGCGATCGTGGGGGTCCGGACGGCGGCCAGCTTGCCCCATGGGGCGAAGAAGTCGGCGGCGAACGCGTCGGCGAACGACAGCCCAGCCATTTCCTTGATATCGGCGCCGGCGGCGAACGCCTTGGCCGAGCCGGTGATGATGATCGCGCCCACGCCGGGATCGTGATCGAATTCGGTTGCCGCACTGGTGACTTCGTGCATGACCTGGCTATTGAGCGCGTTGAGCGCCTGCGGCCGGTTCAGCGTGATGATCCCGACGCGTTCCTCGCGCTCGATCAGGATGGTCTCGTAGCTGTTGGGTGTCATTGCACATCGCCTTTCTAGAAACGTAGGTCGTCGTCGACCGGTACGAAGTAGGCGTCGACGGCGGCCGCCGTCACCTGGTCCAGCGAGGCCGGGGACCACTTCGGGTTGCGGTCTTTGTCGATGATCTGCGCCCGGATGCCCTCCACCAGATCGTGTGAGCGGGCCGCGACCGACGACACCCGATAGTCCTGGACCAGAACATCTTCCAGCGTATCGAGCTTCGCGGCGCGGCGCATCGCCTGCAGCGTGACCGAGACCGCGATGGGCGAGCGGCTGGAGATCAGCTTGGCCGCGTCGTTGGCCGGTCCGGCCGCGTGGTCCCGCAGCGCCGCGACGATGTCCACGACGGTCTCACCGGCGAAACATTCGTCGATCCACTCACGTTGTGCGGCAAGCTGACTGGGCGGCGGCTCGGTGACATGGGCGGCGACCGCGGACTCGACGCCGTCCGAGACGATCGCCGCGGTGAACGCCGCGAGTTCGCTGTGCGGCAGGTAGTGATCCGCCAATCCCAGTGTGATGGCGTCGGATCCGGACAGCGTCGCGCCGCTCAGCGCGGCGTACAGGCCAAGCGCGCCGGGCGCGCGGGACAAGATGAACGCCCCGCCGACGTCGGGGACAAACCCTATGCCGACCTCGGGCATTGCCACCTTTGAGGTTTCGGTCACGACCCGGACGTTGCCGTGCGCGCTGACGCCGACCCCGCCACCCATCACGATGCCGTCCATCAGTGCCACATACGGCTTGGGGAACCGGCCGATCTGGCCGTTGAGCAGATACTCGTCGCGCCAGAACTTGCGCACCTCGACGCCGTCCTTGCGGGCGCTGTGATAGACGGCGACCACATCGCCGCCTGCGCACAGCCCGCGTTCGCCGGCCCCGGAGAGCACCACCGCGTGCACGGCGTCGTCGGCCGCCCACCGGGTGAGCAACGGCCCCAACGCGTCGACCATGGTCTGATTCAGCGAGTTGATCGCCTTGGGGCGGTTCAGCGTGATCAATCCGACGCCGTTGTCGACCCGGGTCAAGACCTCTGCGGTTTCGGGGTTGGTTTCGGGGCCGGATTCCGCTGTCGCGCCGTCGGTCACTCGCTGGCCTCCCATCGCCGGAATTGGTGCCCGGGGCTTCGACGTCCTGGCCGTCGTGGCCGCCCGGGGCTCGACCAGCAATCTAGAACGTGACAACTGCAGCGATACCCGCGGGTAAGGATTATCTTTAAGCCGACGACAGCATCGGAGCCCGGAAAGACGTCACAAAACCCAGCTCCGCTGGGAACCCGGGACGACGGCCGCTCGTTGAGCAAGTGTTCGCAGAGCTCGAACCACAGTCTTGAGAGAGGATCCGACGGTGCGGGAGACAAGCAACCCGGTATTTCGTTCGCTGCCCAAGCAGAGCGGCGGATACGCGCAATTCGGCACTGGCGCGGCCCCGACGCAGCAGGGCTACTATCAGGCCGACCCCTATGCGGCGCCCTACCGGGAGGCCAAGACCTCCCGCCCGGTGACCATCGACGATGTCGTCACCAAGACCGGCATCACGCTGGGCGTGCTGACGGTCGCCGCGATCGTTTCCTTCTACCTGGTCGAGACGTCGAAGGGTGCGCTGGCCCTGCCGCTGACCCTGATCGGCGCGTTCGGCGGCTTGGCGCTGGTGCTGGTCGCCACCTTCGGCCGCAAGCAGGACAGTCCGCCGCTGGTGCTGAGCTACGCGGTGCTCGAGGGCCTGTTCCTGGGCGCCGTGTCGTTCGTCTTCGCCTACACCCAGGTCTCCAACGTCAGCGCCGGCGCGCTGATCCTGCAGGCCGTCCTGGGCACCTTCGGGGTGTTCTTCGGCATGCTCGTCGTGTACAAGACCGGCGCCATCCGGGTCACGCCGAAGTTCACCCGCTGGGTCGTCGGCGCGCTGTTCGGCGCGCTGGCCCTGATGCTGGGCAACTTCGTGCTTGCCCTGTTCGGCGTCGGCGGCGGGACGGGCCTGGGGTTGCGCAGCGGCGGACCCATCGCCATCCTGTTCTCGCTGGTGATGATCGGCATCGCGGCCTTCAGCTTCCTGATCGACTTCGACGCGGCGGACCAGATGATCCGCGCCGGAGCGCCCGAAAGGGCGGCGTGGGGCATCGCACTCGGCCTGACCGTGACGCTGGTCTGGCTGTATCTCGAAATCCTGCGTCTGCTCAGTTATCTGCAAAACGATTAGCCTGCTCGACGGGAGAAGCCGGCACGCCGCAGCGGCGTGCCGGCTTCTTTGTGCGCTGAGCGCGTTGGGTCGGCGGTGACGGTGTCGGGTGTGCGGTGACGGTTTTTGGTGTGCAACGGCGGCGGGGTCGACTGGCGTGTCGCCGCCGTGAGCGCACCCCAAACGGCGCGACGAGGCCGCGCCCGTCTAGCTGAGCCGTTCGAACACCATCGCCATGCCCTGGCCGCCGCCGACGCACATCGTCTCCAGCCCGAAGGTCTTGTCGTAGGTCTGCAAGTTGTTGAGCAGCGTGGTCGCGATGCGTGCGCCCGTCATGCCGAACGGGTGGCCCAGGGCGATCGCGCCGCCGGACACGTTCAGCTTGTCCTCGTCGATACCCAGCTCGCGGGCCGAGCCCAGCACCTGCACCGCGAAGGCCTCGTTGATCTCGAACAGGTCGATGTCGTTGACCGACAGGCCGGCCCGCTGCAGCGCCTTCTTGGACGCCTCGATGGGTCCGAGGCCCATGATCTCCGGGGACAGGCCGCTCACGCCGGTGGACACGATGCGGGCCAGCGGGGTCAGGCCCAGTTCCTTGGCCTTGGTGTCGCTGGTGATCACCAGCGCGGCCGCGCCGTCGTTCAGCGGGCAGGCGTTGCCGGCGGTCACGGTGCCGTTGGGCCGGAACACCGGCTTGAGCCCGCTGATCTTCTCGTAGGTGGTACCCGGACGAGGCCCGTCGTCGGTGCTGACCGTCGTCCCGTCGGGGAGGATGACCGGAGTGATCTCGCGCTCGAAGAACCCGCTCTTGATCGCCTCCTCGGCGCGGTTCTGGCTGCGCACGCCCCAATGGTCCTGGTCCTCGCGGCTGATTCCCGTCAGCAGTGCGACGTTCTCCGCCGTCTGGCCCATGGCGATGTAGACGTCGGGGACGTTGCCGTCGGCGCGTGGGTCGTGCCATTCCTTGGCGCCCTCGGCCGCCGCGGCGGAGCGCGCCTGGGCCTCGCCGAACAGCTCGTTCTTGGTGTCCGGCCAGGAGTCGGCGCTGCCCTTGGCGAACCGCGACACGGTTTCCACACCAGCGGAGATGAACGCGTCACCCTCGCCCGCCTTGATCGCGTGGAACGCCATCCGGCTGGTCTGCAGCGACGAGGAGCAGTACCGGTTCACGGTGGTGCCCGGTAGGAAGTCGTAGCCGAGCTCGACGGCGATGACGCGCGCCAGGTTGTAGCCCGACTCGCCGGCCGGCTGGCCGCAGCCCAGGATCAGGTCGTCGATCTGGTGCGGGTTCAGCGCCGGCACCTTGTCGAGCGCCGCGCGGACGATCTGCACGGTCAGGTCGTCGGGCCGCATGCTGACCAGCGATCCCTTCATGGCGCGTCCGATCGGCGAGCGCGCGGCGGAGACGATGACGGCTTCGGGCATGACGGTTCCCTTCGATCCCTTTCAGTGGATACGGGCTCGCCGCACGATCGGGTGGCAAACCAGTAGACGTGCTCAACAAGTCCTAGGTGAATCTAGTCGCTGCCGGTTTCCTGGTAGGACGACGGGGCGGCCGAACTGGGCTCCGGGCGTCGCCACAGCCGCGCCATGGCGCTCAACCGCGTGTTGGCGGCACCGAGCTCGGATGCACCGGACCTCGACGCCACGTTGAGCACAGGGCTGTGCACCTCCTGGCCCAACGCGTCGCACAACGCCACCAGCAGCTGGGCCGCCGCCAGCGCGTAGGCCGTCGGCGACGGGTGGTAGCCGTCCGCGGAGAACATCAGTTCCGGCGTCGCGCGGAATTGGGGCGCCAGCAGGTTCGCCAGCGGCACCGGCGTACCGCCGGCCGATCGCACGGCGGCGGCCTGAGCGCGGGCCAATCGCGACGTCCGGGCGTGCGCCAGGGAGCGCAGCGGCTGCGGGATGGCGGAGATGACACCGAGATCCGGGCAGGTGCCGACGACCACCACCGCGCCGCGGGCGCGCAACTTCGTCACCGTCTTGCCGAGCCGCCGCGCGGACTGACTAATCCCGTTCAGCGCGGTGACGTCGTTGGCGCCGATCATCATCACGGCGGCGTCCGGCGGCGGTCCGGCCACGAACATCGCATCGACCTGACCGGACACGCCTTTGGAGGTGGCGCCGACAATTGCCTTGGTGCTCAACCGGATACGTTTGCCCGTCTGATCGGCGAGCCCGCGCGCGACGAGCACACCGGGTACTTCCTCGGCGCTCATGCAGCCGTAACCCGTGGCGGTCGAATCCCCGAAGATCATCAGGTGCAGGTCCACCGACATGCCGCGCTGCCACCGTTCCACGGGTCCGCCGCCGGGCAGGTAGACGCCGTCGGCGCGGGGCGGGATGTCCCACGCCTTGGGGATCACGGTGCGCGCGTGAGTGGCCTGGCCGACAAGCAGATTGCGTGCCCCCAGATAGGCGGTACCCGTAGAGGCGAGCGCACCCGCTGTGGCCAGAGCGATGGTCGAACGACGCGGCAACCGCATGGTCACGGGATCAGTTTAGAACCGCGACAGGGTTTGCGCGGGCGGCTGGCAAACAATGTGATCACGTTGTGAATCAAATGTGGTATCAAATCAGACTCTTCAAACGTTGCACCCGAAAATGCCTGCGAAGCTAAGTTTACGGGAAGGGCTGAACCACTCGGCGACGGGAATCGACGGACGCTCAGCCGACCTCCACATGCTGTATCGGACTACAACGACGTAGGAAGTGTTGAGCATGAGCGCACCCAGTTGGGTTTCCGGCTCGCCCAGAGAAGTCGTGCGCCCGCGCGATGTCCTCAAGGCAGGTAAGGCGCGGGCACGCAAATACGCCAGCAGCGACGGCGCGCCGGTCGAGGTACTCGAGTCCGGGCCCAGTGTCGCCGCCCGGGTCGCCAGCCTGGCGGCGCGGGTGACTCTGCGGCCGATTCTGGCGGTCGGCAGCAACGCCCCCACCCTGCCGTGGCCGTGGGGCGTCCTGGATCTGGCGGCCAAGGTACTGCTTCCGGTGACCGCGACGGTGCGCGAAACCGTGGAGCTGCCCCACGCCTCGGCGCAGCTGGTGCGCGCGCCCGGTGTGCTGCCGGCCGACGGCACGCGGCGGATGGTCGTCTACCTCCACGGCGGGGCTTTCCTCACCTGCGGCGCGAACTCGCATGGCCGCATCGTCGAGGCCATCTCGAAATTCGCGGATTCGCCAGTGCTGGTCGTCAATTACCGTCTGCTGCCCAAACATTCGATCGGGATGGCGCTCGACGACTGCTACGACGGCTATCGGTGGGTGAAGCTGCACGGGTATCCGGCCGACCAGATCGTGCTGGCCGGCGACTCCGCGGGCGGGTATCTGGCGCTGGCCCTCGCGCAGCGGCTGCAGCAGGAGGGCGAACAGCCCGCGGCGCTGGTGGCGATCTCGCCGCTGCTGCAACTGGCGAAGGAATGCAAGCAGGCGCATCCCAACATCAAGACCGACGCGATGTTCCCGGCCAACGCTTTCGACGCGCTGGTCAAGCTGGTTGCCATCGCCGCCGAGAAGAACATAGTGGACGGTAAACCCGAAGCAATCTACGAACCCCTGGACCACATCGAGCCCGGACTACCGCGCACCCTGATTCATGTGTCCGGGTCCGAAGTGCTGCTGCACGATGCGCAATTGGCGGCCAGCAAGCTTGCCGCCGTTGGGGTTCCGGCCGAGGTGCGCGTCTGGCCCGGCCAGATGCACGACTTCCAGTTGGCGGCGCCGTTGGTGCCGGAGGCGGAACGGTCGCTGCGCCAGATCGGGGAGTACATCCGCGAGGCCACCGGCTGACGGTTTCCCCGCGGCATGCCCTCGGCGGCGGGCGCCGGCCCGGCGCTGCCGGGAGCGGATGTGCACGGCCCGAAATCGCCTGAGACGATGAAGGCATGCGAATTGCGCAGCACATCAGCGATCTGATCGGCGGTACGCCGTTGGTCCGATTGAACTCCGTCATTCCCGCCGGCGCCGGCACGGTGGCGGCAAAGGTCGAATACCTCAGCCCGGGCGGCAGCGCCAAAGATCGGATCGCGACGAAGATGATCGATGCTGCCGAGGCCAGCGGCCAGCTGAAGCCCGGTGGCACCATCGTCGAACCCACCTCGGGCAACACCGGCGTCGGTCTTGCGTTGGTCGCCCAACCCCGCGGCTACAAGTGCATTTTCGTCTGCCCGGACAAAGTCAGCGAAGACAAGCAGAACGTGCTGCGCGCCTACGGCGCCGAGGTGGTGGTGTGCCCGACGGCCGTGCCGCCCGAGCACCCGGACAGCTACTACAGCGTCTCCGACCGGTTGGTGCGCGAGATCGACGGCGCCTGGAAGCCCGATCAGTACGCCAACCCGCAGGGCCCGGCCAGCCACTACGAAACCACCGGTCCCGAGATCTGGGCCGACACGGACGGCAAGGTCACCCACTTCGTCGCCGGCATCGGCACCGGCGGGACGATCACCGGCGCGGGTCGCTACCTCAAGGAGGTGTCCCGCGGCCGACCAGAAGGACCCGTCCGCATCATCGGCGCCGACCCCGAGGGTTCGGTCTATTCGGGCGGCACCGGCCGGCCCTACCTGGTCGAGGGCGTCGGCGAGGATTTCTGGCCCGCGGCCTACGACCCGAGCGTCCCCGACCAGATCATCGCCGTCTCCGATTCCGACTCGTTCGACATGACCCGGCGGCTGGCCCGCGAGGAAGCGATGCTGGTGGGCGGCTCGTGCGGCATGGCGGTGGTGGCGGCCGCCAAGGTGGCCGAGGAAGCCGGGCCCGACGCCCTCGTGGTCGTGTTGCTGCCCGACGGCGGTCGGGGCTATCTGTCGAAGATCTTCAACGACGCGTGGATGTCGTCCTACGGGTTCTTCCGCAGCCGACTCGACGGCTCGACCGAGCAACCGACGGTCGGTGACGTGCTGCGCGGCAAGTCCGGCGCGCTGCCCGACCTGGTGCACACCCACCCGTCCGAGACCGTGCGCGACGCGATCGGCATCCTGCGCGAATACGGGGTGTCCCAGATGCCGGTCGTCGGAGCCGAGCCGCCGGTGATGGCCGGCGAAGTCGCCGGCAGTGTCTCCGAACGCGAGCTGCTCTCGGCCGTGTTCGAGGGCCGGGCCAAGTTAGCCGACGCCGTGTCCCAACACATGAGCCCGCCGCTGCGGTTGATCGGCGCCGGCGAACTGGTGAGCGCCGCAGGAAAGGAGCTGCGGGACTGGGACGCGTTGATGGTCGTCGAGCAGGGCAAGCCGGTCGGTGTCATCACCCGGTATGATCTGCTGGGATTCCTCTCCGACCCGCCGCGGCGGCGCTGACCGTTCCCACCGGCTCCATGCCCCGGTGGCCGCGGTCGCTCAGGTACTGTTATGCGGCGATCTCAGCTAACTCGCGTGGAAGGTTGTCCCATGACCGATCAACCGCCGCCCGGTGGGCCGCACCCGCCATCTGACCCCGGTTTTTCCGGCGGATACGAGCCGCCCGCCGGCGGGTACGAGCCGCCGCCACCACCACCTCCGCTGCCGGGCGGGGGCTCCTACCCGCCGCCGCCCCCGCCGGCGGGCGGATACGTGCCGCCGCCGCCCGGACCGGCGATCCGCGCCCTGCCGACCGAGGCCTACACGCCGTGGCTGACGCGGGTGTTGGCGGCCCTAATCGACAACATCCCGATCGCGGTCGTCTACGGCATCGCGTGGGTGATCGCGCTGCTCACCCAACAGTCGTCGTGCGTCGCCAACGTCAGTCAGTACGACGTCAGCCAGTATTGCTACGCCACGGATTCGGTCATCGGCCTGTTCACCAAGGGGCTGGCCTGGCTGGTGGTCCTCGCCTACGGCATCTGGAACTTCGGCTACCGCCAGGGCACGACCGGGTCCAGCCTGGGTAAGTCGGTGGTCAAGATCAAGGTGGTCAGCGAGAACACCGGGCAGCCGATCGGTTTCGGGCTGTCGATCGTGCGCCAACTGGCCCACATCGTCGACGCGATCATCTGCTACATCGGTTTCCTGTTCCCGCTGTGGGACGCCAAACGGCAAACCCTGGCCGACAAGATCATGACCACGGTGGTCCTGCCGATCGCCTAACGGTTTGGACCGCCGCGCAGCTGACGGTCACTAAGCTGGGCGTCGATGAACGCACACGGTAATACGGACCACCGCATCACCGGCCTGGCCACCAAGGCCATTCATGCCGGCTACCGGCCGGATCCGGCGACGGGGGCGGTGAACGCCCCGATCTACGCCAGCAGCACCTTCGCCCAGGACGGCGTCGGCGGCCTGCGCGGCGGATTCGAATACGCGCGCACCGGCAACCCGACGCGGGCGGCGCTGGAGGCCTCGCTGGCCGCCGTGGAGGGCGGCGCCTACGGGCGGGCGTTCAGTTCCGGGATGGCGGCCACCGACTGTGCACTACGGGCCATCTTGCGCCCCGGCGATCACATCGTCATTCCCAACGACGCCTACGGCGGCACCTTCCGGCTTATCGACAAGGTCTTCACCAAGTGGAATGTCGAACACACCCCGGTAGCACTGTCGGATCTGGACGCAGTCGCCGCCGCGGTCACCCCGAAGACCCGGCTGATCTGGGTCGAGACGCCGACCAATCCGCTGCTTTCCATCGCCGACATCACCGCCATCGCACAGATTGGTGGCACACGAGGGGCAAAGGTGTTGGTGGACAACACCTTTGCCTCTCCCGCGCTGCAGCAGCCGTTGGCGCTGGGGGCCGACATCGTGCTGCATTCGACCACCAAGTACATCGGCGGCCACTCCGACGTCGTCGGCGGCGCCCTGGTCACCAACGACAGGGAGCTGGACGACGCCTTCGGCTTCCTACAGAACGGGGCGGGCGCGGTGCCGGGCCCGTTCGACGCCTACCTGACGATGCGCGGCCTGAAGACCCTGGTGCTGCGGATGCAGCGGCATAGCGAAAACGCTTCGGCCGTAGCCGAATTCCTCGCCGGGCACGCCTCGGTCGACACGGTGCTCTACCCGGGCCTGCCGGATCACCCGGGCCACGAGGTCGCCGCGCGGCAGATGTCCGGCTTCGGCGGCATGGTGTCGGTGCGCATGCGCGGGGGCCGGGCGGCCGCCGAAGAACTTTGCGCCGGCACCCGGGTGTTCATCCTGGCCGAGTCGCTGGGCGGGGTGGAGTCGCTGATCGAGCATCCGAGCGCCATGACGCACGCGTCCACGGCCGGCTCGCAATTGGAAGTGCCCGACGATTTGGTACGGCTGTCGGTCGGGATCGAGGACATCGCCGACCTGCTCGCCGATCTCGAGCAGGCGCTCGCCTAGCTATGCCGACTGTGAATCTGACGACGTGACTCGCCGGCCAAGCGTCGCAGGGTTCACACTCGCGGAAAACCTAGGAGTGGTAGGGCTCAGCGCTGACCAACGTGACCTCGACGGTGTTGCCGTTGGGCACGGTGTAGCTGCGGGTGTCGCCGACCTTGGCGTCGATCAGGGCGCCGCCCAGCGGTGAGTTCGGCGAGTACACCTCGAGCTTGCCCTCGTTGACACCCTCTTGGCGGGTGGCGATCAGGAACGTCTCGGTGTCCGACTTGTCGCCGTTGTAGTAGACCTTCACCACCGACCCCGGCAGCGCGACGCCGGACTGCTTGGGCGCCTCGCCGACCTTCGCGTTGTTCAGCAGGTCCTGCAGCTGACGGATGCGGGCCTCTTGCTGGCCCTGCTCCTCGCGAGCGGCGTGGTAACCGCCGTTCTCGCGCAGGTCGCCCTCTTCGCGGCGATCGTTGATTTCCGCGGCGATGACCGGACGGTTGGCGATCAGCTGGTCGAGTTCGGCCTTGAGACGGTCATGTGATTCCTGGGTCAGCCAGGTCACCTGAGTGTCGGTCATCTCGTCGTGCTCCTCGTCTCTGGATCCGCGTATTCGCGTAAGTATCTGAGCCCCGTTGTCCGGGGTTTCCGGGTCTCAGCCGGTGCTGCCATCCGCCCGCCCACGGCCTTTAATGCAGCAATACACGGTCCCAGGAGGAACCGTGCATTCACCCATGTTACCACTGTGGAAACAGATGATGACGCCATTCGCGGATCGCTCGTGTTCTGCGGTCACGCCGCGCGCAGGTAGTCGGGGACGTCGGCGCCGCAGCCGTAGATGTCGGCCATCGCCGGTGGTCGAGACGATTTCACGGTGGTGGTGACCTGCACCGTAGTCGCCTGCGACGGGGGGACCAGAACCTCGCGCCTGCCGGTTTCGCCGCCGTCCTTGGCGCGGACCCGCACGATGCAGTCGACCGGGCGCGACGGGTCGGATCGGGTCACGCTGATTGTCACTGACGCGGTCTCGGCGTCGATCACCCGGTAGCCGGCCAGCGAACCGGAGACGTCGCTGGTACCCAGCCGCTGGTAGCCGACGACGGCGAGGGTGATGCCCGCGCCGACGACCAGCACACCGAGCGCGATCGCCGCCCGACGCCGCGCAAGGCGCGAAAGTCGGGTACGCCCATAGCGGGCCTCGGGACGCGGGATGGAAGTCTGGCTCATGGCTGTGTCACAACTGCACTTGTCGGCTGCCGGACCCCGGCCGACAGCGTGGTAATGATCGGGAACTGGAATTATAGGGTCACGCTCTAGGTTTTCGAGCGCAACCGGCAGACCAGCGAGGGGGCACGTGAGCGAGCTTCGGTTGATGGCGGTGCACGCCCACCCCGACGACGAATCCAGCAAGGGCGCGGCCACTCTCGCCCGGTATGCCGACGAGGGCCACCGGGTCCTGGTCGTGACGCTGACCGGCGGCGAGCGCGGCGACATCCTCAACCCGGCGATGGACTTGCCCGACGTGCAGCAACACATCGCCGAGATCCGCCGCGACGAGATGGCCAAGGCTGCCGAGATCCTCGGCGTGGAACACCGCTGGCTCGGCTTCATCGACTCCGGGTTGCCCTCGGGAGATCCGCCGCCGCCGCTGCCCGACGACAGCTTCGCGCTGGTGCCGCTCGACGTCTCCGTCGAGGCGCTGGTGCGCGTGATCCGCGAGTTCCGCCCGCACGTGATGACCACCTACGACGAGAACGGCGGCTACCCGCACCCCGATCACATTCGCTGCCACCAGGTTTCGGTGGGCGCCTACGAGGCGGCCGCCGACTTCGCGCGCTTCCCGGACGCGGGCGAGCCGTGGGCCGCGTCCAAGCTGTACTACAACCACGGCTTCCTGCGCGCGCGCATACAGCTATTGCACGACGAGGCCGTCAAGCACGGGCACGAGCCTCCGTTCAGGAAGTGGCTCGAGGCGTGGGACCCGAAGCACGACCCGTTCGAGTCGCGGGTGACGACGCGCGTGCAGTGCTCGGAGTACTTCAGCCAGCGCGACGATGCGCTGCGCGCGCACGCCACCCAGATCGACCCGAACGCGGACTTCTTCGCCGCCCCGATCGCCTGGCAGCAACGGCTCTGGCCGACCGAGGAATTCGAGTTGGCGCGCTCGCGCGTGCCCGTCCGGCTGCCCGAGGACGACCTGTTCGCCGGAATCGAGGATGACAGGTGAACCCCCTTTTGTTCACGGTGATTGCTGACGGGCCGCACAACAACGGTCCGGATTTCGGCAAGGCCAGCCCGATCGGGTTGCTGGTGATCGTGCTGCTGCTGATCGCCACGTTGTTCCTGCTGCGGTCGATGAACCGGCAACTGAAGAAGGTGCCCGAATCGTTCGACCCCCAGCACCCCGAGCCCGACCAGGCCGCCGACGAGGGCACCGACTTCGTCGACGAGGCCCCGGAGCAGACGGACGGGCCGAAACGGCCGCCGGGGCGCGGCGATGAGCCCGGCTGAGCCGATCGATCCGTCGCCGACCAACACCCTCGGGGTGGCCACCAGCCCGTACCTGCGCCAGCACGCCGACAATCCGGTGCACTGGCAGCAGTGGACGCCGCAGGCGTTGGCGGAGGCCGCGGCGCGCGATGTGCCGATCCTGCTGTCGATCGGCTACGCCGCGTGCCATTGGTGTCACGTCATGGCCCACGAATCGTTCTCCGACGCCGACGTGGCCGCCGCGATGAACGCGGGATTCGTCTGCATCAAAGTCGACCGCGAGGAACGGCCCGATATCGACGCGGTCTACATGAACGCCACTGTCGCGCTGACCGGGCAGGGCGGCTGGCCGATGACGTGTTTCCTGACACCCGACGGACGGCCCTTCTTCTGCGGCACGTACTACCCGAAAGATGAATTCCTGCAACTGTTTTCGGCTGTCACCCAGACGTGGCAAGACCGCCGCGGCGAAGTCGAGGAGGCGTCGGACCGCATCGCCGGCGAGCTGCGCACCATGTCGTCCGGACTGCCGGGCGGTGGGCTCGACATCGTTCCGGAGCTGTGCGACCACGCCGTCGCCGCCGTGCTGGCCGACCAGGACACGGTGCACGGCGGCTTCGGCGGCGCGCCCAAATTCCCGCCGTCGGCGTTGCTCGAGGCGCTGCTGCGCAACTACGAACGCACCGGGTCGGCCGCCGCGCTGCAGGCCGTCGAGCACACCGGCAGCGCGATGGCCCGCGGCGGCATCTACGACCAGCTGGCCGGTGGTTTCGCCCGCTACAGCGTCGACAAGGCTTGGTTGGTACCGCATTTCGAGAAGATGCTGTACGACAACGCGCTCCTGCTGCGCGCCTACGCGCACTGGGCCCGGCGGACCGCAGATCCGCTGGCTCGCCGGGTGGCGGGCGAAACCGCGCGGTTTCTGCTGCACGGCCTGACCGACGGCGACCTGTTCATCTCGTCGCTGGACGCCGACACCGACGGCCGTGAGGGTCTGACCTACGTCTGGACGCCTCAGCAGCTGACCGAGGTGCTCGGTGAGCACGACGGACGTTGGGCCGCAGAGGTTTTCGCCGTTACCCGCGACGGCACCTTCGAGCACGGCGCGTCGGTGCTGCAACGACCCGGCGATCCCGATGAACAGCGGCTGCAACGCATCCGGGCCGAGCTGCTGGCTGCCCGGCGCTCGCGGCCGCAGCCCGGGCGTGACGACAAGGTGATCACCTCGTGGAACGGGCTGGCCATCACCGCGCTGGCCGAGGCCAGTGTGGCCCTGGACGAACCCGCATTCGCCCGCGCCGCGGTGCGGTGCGCGACGGCGTTGCGCGACAGCCACATCGTCGACGGCCGGCTGCGGCGCGCCAGCCTCGGGGGGTTGGTCGGCGCCAGCGCGGCCATCCTGGAGGACCACGCGATGCTGGCCACCGGGCTGCTCGCGCTGTATCAGCTCACCGCCGAGGGAATCTGGCTGAGCACCGCGGTCGAGTTGCTGGACACCGCGCTGGCGCACTTCGCGGACCCACACCGGCCCGGCCGCTGGTATGACACGGCCGACGATGCCGAGCAGCTGATGATGCGGCCCGCCGACGCGGTCGACGGCGCGGCGCCGTCGGGCGCCTCCAGCATCACCGAGGCGCTGCTGACCGCGGCCCACCTGGTCGACGGGGACCGCGCGCAACGATATCTGCGCGCCGCGGCCGCCGCGCTGCGTGCGCATTCAGTGCTGCTGGCGCGGGCACCGCGGTCGGCCGGGCATTGGCTGGCCGTCGCCGAGGCCACGGTGCGCGGACCGCTGCAGATCGCCGTCGCCTGCGACCCGCCGCGCTCGGAGCTGCTGGCCGCCGCGCGCCGGCTGGCGCCCGGCGGTGCGATCGTCGTCGGCGGTGAGATCGATTCGTCGGCCCTGCTGGCCGGCCGCAACCGCATCGGCGCGGCCGACGCCGCCTACGTGTGCCGCGGCCGGGTCTGCGACCTTCCCGTCACCCGCCCGGCGGAACTGGCTGCCGCCCTTGGGGTACCGGGGTAGTAACGTCGCCTTCCATGCCGACTGCCGACGACAAGGTCCAAGTGATCACCGACACGGTCAACCGCTATATCGCGCTCCTCGGCGACGGCGATGTGGACGGATTGGTCAGCCTGTACGCCGACGACGCCACGGTCGAGGACCCGGTCGGCGGCGAGGTCCACATCGGCAGCCAGGCGATCAAGGGCTTCTACTCCGCCGTCGCGAATGTGGACCGGCAGGCCGAGCTGGTGTCGCTGCGCGTCGCCGGCAACGAGGCGGCGTTCCACTTCCGGTTGACCATCACGGCCGGCGAGCAAAAGATGCGGATCGAGCCGATCGACGTGATGGTGTTCGACGGCCGCGGCAAGATCAGCGCCATGAAAGCGTACTGGTCGGCGGCCGACGTCACGCAGCTGTAGTGCGCTAGAACACCACGAACCACATCGCGATGTAGTGGCAGATCGCCGCTACCGCGGTGCAGGCGTGGAAGAACTCGTGGTAGCCGAATGTCGTCGGCCACGGGTCGGGCCAGCGCAGCGCGTAGAGGATGCCGCCGATGCTGTACAGCGCGCCGCCGACGAACAGCAGCACCATCGCGGCCACCCCCGCGTTGTGCAGGATCTCCCCGGTGTACCAGACGGCCACCCACCCCAGCAGGATGTAGAGCGGCACCCCGACCCAGCGCGGCGCCGACGGCCACAGCATCTTCAGCAGGATCCCGGCCGCCGCGCCGCCCCACACGATCCACAGCACGACGTGTCCGTCGGCGGGCGACAAAGCGAGCAGGGCGAACGGGGTGTAGCTGCCGGCGATGAACACGAAGATCATCGAGTGGTCGGCCCGCTTCATCCACTTCTGGGCCGTCGCGGACTTCCAGTGCACGCGGTGGTACGTGGCGCTGACGGTGAACATGACGATGGTGGCGAAGGTGTAAAGCAGGGTCGCCAGGCCCGCCCGGGTGGAGCCCACCGCCCACGACACCGCCACCAGCGATGCCCCCGCGAATACGGCGGTGCCGGCCGAGTAGACGTGAATCCAGCCGCGGAATCGCGGCTTGGTCAGCACCCGGGCGACGCCCTCGACCAACTGCTGCGTGGCGTTGGCTGCCAGCCCCTTCGGTTCGGATTCCGCGGTGCTGGCCGTAGTGGTTTGGCCGCTCATATCGCCCAACACTAGTGCGCGGGAGTTCGGGTCCAGCGCCGAACTGCCCGTGATTTTGCGGGCAATGGACGCCGGAATTTGTTGCCGCCCACAGTAGGGTGGATCCTCGTGGACGTTATCCCGCCACGGCTCAAGGAGCCGTTGTACCGCGTCTACGAGATGCGGCTGCGGCAGGGGCTGGCCGCCTCGAAGTCCGAGCTGCCCCGGCACATCGCGGTGCTGTGCGATGGCAACCGGCGCTGGGCGCGCGATGCGGGCTACGTCGACGTCAGCTACGGCTACCGCATGGGCGCGGCGAAGATCGCCGAGATGCTGCGCTGGTGCGAGCAGGCCGGCATCGAGATGACCACCATCTACCTGCTGTCGACCGAAAACCTGCAGCGCGACCCCGACGAGCTGGCCGCGCTCATCGAGATCATCACCGACGTCGTCGAGGAGATCTGCGCGCCGGCGAACCGCTGGAGCGTGCGCACCGTCGGCGACCTCGAACTACTCGGCGAGGAACCGGCGCGCCGGCTGCGCGACGCGGTGGAGTCGACGCCGGGGGTGGCCCCGTTCCACGTCAACGTCGCGGTCGCCTACGGCGGGCGCCGCGAGATCGTCGACGCGGTGCGCGCCTTGCTCAGCAAGCAACTTGCCAACGGCGCGACGGGTGAGGAGCTCGTCGAGGCGGTGACCGTCGAGGGCATCTCCGAAAACCTGTACACCTCGGGGCAACCCGATCCGGATCTGGTGATCCGCACCTCGGGGGAGCAGCGGCTGTCCGGCTTCCTGCTGTGGCAGAGCGCGTACTCGGAGATGTGGTTCTGCGAAGCGCACTGGCCCGCATTCCGCCGGGTCGACTTCCTGCGTGCCCTGCGTGACTACAGCCAGCGACACCGCCGGCACGGCAAGTAATCGCCCGCGGCGGCCGTCACGATGAGGCTGCCGTGGTCTGCACTTCCGACTTTTCGGCGCGGTGGCCTCCGACGTGAGCCTCGGCGTGCAACCGCTCCACCATGTGCGGGTAGTGCAGCTCGAAGGCAGGGCGCTCGGAGCGGATGCGGGGCAACTCGGTGAAGTTGTGCCGCGGCGGCGGGCAGCTCGTGGCCCATTCCAGCGAGTTGCCGTGGCCCCAGGGATCGTCGACCAATACGGGTTCGCCGAAGCGCCAGCTCTTAAACACATTCCACACAAACGGCAGAACCGAGACCGCCAGAATGAAAGAACCGATCGTCGAGACCACGTTGAGTGTCTGCCATCCGTCGGTGGGCAGGTAGTCGGCATAGCGGCGGGGCATCCCCGAATTGCCCAGCCAGTGCTGGACCAAAAACGTGGTGTGGAAACCGATGAACGTCAGCCAGAAGTGCAGCTTAGCCAGGCGCTCGTCGAGCAGGCGGCCGGTCATCTTGGGGAACCAGAAGTAGATGCCCGCGTAGGTGGCGAACACGATGGTGCCGAACAGCGTGTAGTGGAAGTGCGCGACCACGAAATAGGTGTCGCTGATGTGAAAGTCGAGCGGCGGGCTGGCCAGCAGCACGCCCGACAGGCCACCGAGCAAGAAGGTGACCAAAAAGCCGAACGAGAACAGCATTGGCGACTCGAACGTCAGCTGCCCGCCCCACATCGTCCCGATCCAGTTGAAGAATTTGATGCCCGTCGGCACCGCGATCAGGAATGTCATGAACGAAAAGAACGGCAGCAGTACGGCTCCGGTGGCATACATGTGATGGGCCCACACCGCGACCGACAACGCCGCGATGGACAGCGTCGCGTAGACCAGCGTGGTGTAGCCGAAGATCGGTTTGCGGGAGAAGACCGGAAGAATCTCGGAGATGATGCCGAAGAACGGCAGCGCGATGACGTACACCTCGGGATGCCCGAAGAACCAGAACAGATGCTGGAAGAGGATCACCCCGCCGTTGGCCGGGTCGTAGACGTGGGCGCCGAGGTGGCGGTCGGCGGCCAACCCGAACAAAGCGGCGGTCAGCAGCGGGAAGACGATCAGGACCAGCACGCTGGTGATCAGGATGTTCCAGGTGAAGATCGGCATCCGAAACATTGTCATGCCCGGGGCGCGTAGGCAGACCACGGTCGTGATCATGTTGACCGCTCCGAGTATGGTGCCCAGACCGCCGACGCCGAGACCCAGGATCCACAGGTCACCGCCCGGGCCCGGCGAGTGGATCGCGTTCGACAGCGGCGTGTATGCGGTCCACCCGAAGTCGGCCGCACCGCCGGGGACGATGAATCCGCTCAAGGCAATCAGTGCCCCGAACACGAACAGCCAGAACGACAACGCATTGAGCCGCGGGAAGGCGACGTCGGGTGCGCCGATCTGCAGGGGCAGCACTAGGTTGGCGAACCCGAAGACGACCGGCGTCGCATAGAACAGCAGCATGGCCGTGCCGTGCATGGTGAACAGCTGGTTGTACTGCTCGTTGGACAAGAATTGCAGGCCGGGCGCCGCGAGTTCGAGGCGCATGAACAGGGCCATCGAGCCGCCGATGAAAAAGAAGATGAAGCAGGCGACCATGTACATGATGCCGATCATCTTGTGGTCGGTGGTGCTGATGACCTTGTAGATCAGGTTGCCCTTCGGTCCCTGGCGCGCCGGAAACGGCCGGCGCGCCTCTAGTTCGCTGATTTGCTGGGCTTCAGCGGTCATTCGGCATCTCCGCAGGTTCAGGTGGTCAATGTTCCGAGCGCCCAAGTATTCCGGGCCAGCACCGAGTCCGAATAGGGCCGTTTGTCCTCAATGGCCCACATTGCGGTGACCGTTGACAACGCCGGTTGTCAAGACGCGCGGGCCCCGTCCGGCCGGCCAGCTGCGGCGAATACGTTGCGTGCGCCCGACCGGTCCGCCGCGGGCCGTCGCGATTTCGTTCCCAAACTGTCATCGGCGATCGGGAATACACCGGCGAACCCGCTCGTCGTTGCTTTCGTGGCGGACGTTGTTCGACCCCCCACCGCCATTCAAGGAGTAATCAGATGAACGCTGTATCCGGAATGCCGACCCGGTACCTCTACGATTCGGCCGACTCACTGCTGCGCTTCGCCGTGCGAGCCGACGCCACGATCACGGGGGTGTGCGGGTTGGCCGTCGCGCTGGTGGGCGACTCGCTGGCGTCGCTGACCGGCCTGTCCCCGGCCGTGGAATACGGCCTAGCCGGGTTCTTCCTCGTGTACGGGCTGGTCGTCTACGGCTTCGGGGCGGTGCCCGACCTGCGTCGCGTCGGGATCGTCGTCGTCGCGGCCAACATCGCGTTTACCCTGGCCGCCGTCGTCGTCGCCGAAGCGGCGCAGCTGACCGCGAGCGGGGTGGCCGCCTCGTTGGTCAGCGCGCTGTACACCGCGGTCTTCGCGACATTGCAGTACCTGGGATTGCGCCGGCTCGAAACGGCGTAACTCCCCGCCTGCCGGTGCGGGGCGCCTCCGCGACCCCCTGCGGAGTGCCGCCCCGCGCCGGCCATTACGGCGTCACAGCTTGCGCAGGCGCAGCCGGTTGATGGAGTGGTCGGCGTCCTTGCGCAGCACCAGAGTGGCGCGGGGCCGGGTCGGCAGAATGTTCTCCACCAGATTGGGCCTGTTGATCGAGCGCCAGATCTCGCGGGCGGCGGCGACGGCTTTGGTGTCGTTGAGCGCCGAGTAGTGGTGGAAGTGTGACTGCGGGTCGGCGAACGCCGTACTGCGCATGGCCAAGAAGCGCGACACGTACCACTGCTCGATGTCTTCGATCCGGGCGTCCACGTACAGCGAGAAGTCGAAGAGGTCCGACACCATCAGGGTCGGGCCGGTCTGCAGGACGTTGAGGCCCTCCAGGATCAGGATGTCGGGATGCCGGACGACGTGCTTGGCTCCGGCCAGGACGTCGTAGCGCAGGTGTGAATACACCGGGGCACACGCGTAGTCGGAACCGGATTTGACCGAGGTCACGAACCGCATCAGCGCCCTGCGGTTATAGCTTTCGGGAAAACCCTTGCGGTGCATCAGGTTTCGCCGTTCCAGCTCGGCGTTGGGATATAGGAAGCCGTCGGTGGTGACCAGGTCGACGCGGGGATGGTGATCCCAACGCGCCAGCAACGCCTGCAGCACCCGGGCGGTGGTCGACTTCCCGACGGCTACGCTGCCGGCGACGCCGATGATGAACGGCACCGGCCGGTCCGGATTCTGCTGCGGTTCGCCGAGGAATTCCGCCGTCGCGGCGAACAAGCGCTGCCGGGCGGCGACCTGAAGGTGGATGAGCCGGGCCAGCGGCAGGTAGACCTCTTCGACCTCCAGCAGGTCGATTTGCTCGCCGAGGCCACGCAGCCCGACCAGTTCCTCCTCGGTGAGGGCCAGTGGCGTCGACATACGGAGCGCACGCCATTGCTTCCGGTCGAACTCCACATAAGGGCTCGGCTCGCTCGGCCGCGGCATAGTGCCCAGTGTGGCAGCAACGGCGACGCGTCCGACGGCTGGGCTGGCTAACTGCGTCGCGCGGGCGGCTGACGGGTCGTGCCGCCGCCGGACCGGCCGCTGATCACGTCATCGTTGCTGGCCGACTAGTCTCGTTCGCATGTCAGCCGACTCGTCCCACACCGCCATCTCCACCACGTCACCGGGCGCCGAATACGCCGACACCGCGACCGCTGCCTACCGAGCGGCACTGCAGGTGGTCGAGTCCGTCGAACCTCGCATCGCCTCGGCGACGCGCAAAGAACTCGCCGACCAACGTGATTCGCTGAAGCTGATCGCCAGCGAGAACTACGCGTCGCCCGCGGTGCTGCTCACCATGGGGACCTGGCTGTCGGACAAGTACGCCGAGGGCACCATCGGGCACCGCTTCTACGCGGGTTGTCAAAACGTGGACACCGTGGAAAGCATCGCCGCCGAGCATGCCCGCGAGCTGTTCGGCGCGCCGCATGCCTACGTGCAGCCGCACTCGGGTATCGACGCCAACCTCGTTGCGTATTGGGCGATCCTGGCTACCCGGGTCGAGGCGCCGGATCTGGCCGATGCCGGCGTCAAGCACGTCAACGACCTGTCCGAGGCGGACTGGGAGAAGCTGCGCGCCAAACTGGGCAACCAGCGGCTGCTGGGCATGTCACTGGATGCCGGCGGCCACCTTACCCACGGCTTCCGGCCGAACATCTCGGGCAAGATGTTTCATCAGCGCAGTTACGGCACCGATCCCGATACCGGGTTCATCGACTACGGCGCCGTCGCGGCCGCCGCGCGGGAGTTCAAGCCGCTGATCCTGGTGGCCGGCTATTCCGCCTACCCCCGCCGGATCAATTTCGCGACGATGCGGGAGATCGCCGACGAGGTGGGCGCCACCCTGATGGTGGACATGGCACATTTCGCCGGCCTGGTGGCGGGCAAGGTGTTCACCGGCGACGAGGATCCGGTGCCGTACGCCCATGTCACGACGACGACCACGCACAAGTCGCTGCGCGGTCCGCGGGGCGGCCTCATCCTGTGCCAGCCGGAATACACCGACGCCGTCGACAAGGGCTGCCCGATGGTGCTGGGCGGACCGCTGTCGCATGTCATGGCGGCCAAGGCCGTCGCACTCGCCGAGGCGCGGCAGCCCTCGTTCCAGGCTTACGCGCAGCGGGTCGCCGATAACGCCCAGGCCCTGGCCGACGGCTTCCTCAAGCGCGACGCCCAGCTGGTCACCGGGGGCACCGACAACCACCTGGTGCTGCTCGACGTCACGTCGTTCGGGTTGACCGGACGCCAAGCCGAGTCGGCCTTGCTGGACGCCGGCATCGTGACCAACCGCAACGCCATCCCGGCCGACCCGAACGGCGCCTGGTACACCAGCGGGATCCGGCTCGGCAGCCCGGCGCTGACCACCCGCGGGTTCGGTCCCGCCGAATTCGACCGGGTGGCCGAGCTGATGATCGACGTGCTGGCCAACACGGCTCCCGAAGGCACCTCCAAGGCCAAGTACTCGCTGGCCGCGGGCACCGCCGAACGGGTCGACGCGGCCGCCGCGGAGCTACTCGCCGCCAACCCCCTGTACCCGGGCCTGACGGTCTAGTTCCCGCCGTACGACGGGCACGGGTGCGGGGCCTGGTCGACCGTTACCGAAGCGAGACCGCGGCACGGCGGGGCCGACTTTATTTAACCTGTGTATACGGGTTACAGTTACTGCATGGCACAGAAACCTGTCGCTAACGCGCTGACCCTGGAACTCGAGCCCGTCGTCGAGGCGGAAATGCACCGCCATATCGAGACCGACGACATCTGGTTCGCACACGACTACGTGCCGTTCGACCGGGGCGAAAACTACGCCTTCCTCGGCGGACGCGACTGGGACCCGTCCAGCATGACGCTGCCGCGGGCCCACACCGACGCCTGCGAGATCCTGCTGCTGCTCAAGGACGACCTGGCCGCCCACCACCGCGAGCTCGTCGAGCACTTCATCCTCGAGGACTGGTGGGGCCGCTGGCTCGGCCGGTGGACCGCCGAGGAACACCTGCACGCCATCGCGCTGCGCGAATACCTGGTGGTGACCCGCGAGGTCGACCCGACCGCGAACGAAGAGGCCCGCATCCAGTACCTGATGCAGGGCTACCGCGCCGACCACTACAGCCAGGTCGAGACGCTGGTGTACATGGCGTTCACCGAACGCACCCACGCCGTGTACTGCCAGAACCTGGCCGCCAAGCTCGAGGAGCCCATCTTGGCCGGCCTCGTCGACCGGATCGCCCGCGACGAGGTGCGCCATGAGCTGGTGTTCTCCAACCTCGTCGCGCACTGCCTGCGGTACACCCGCGACGAGACGATCGCCGCGATCGCCGCCCGGGCGGCCGAACTCAAGGTTGTCGGCGCCGACATCCAGGCTTATCAGGACAAGGTGCAAAACGTCGCCGACTCCGGCATTTTCGGTGAGGCGGAGCTGCGCCAGGCGATCTCGGACCGCATCGTCGCCTGGGAAGTGGCAGACGAACCGCAACTGAAGCAGTTCGTCGTCGGCTGACCCGGGCCCTTTTCCGGGTGCCGGTGCAACGCACGACCGGCGCGCCTGCGCGGCAGCGCAGCGTCGACGAGAGTAGCGTCGTTCTCGATGGCTAGCGTCATGTTTTGCAGCCAGGGCGGCACCTCCCGTCATCGCAGGGGAAGGACCGGCCCCGGTCCTCGTGTCGCAGTTCCCGCCGACATGCACGCGCGGGTCCGCGCGGGCCTACCCCGCACGAGGAGCGCTTCGTGACCGAAATCCGGACCTATGTGATCGACACCTCCGTGCTGCTGTCCGACCCCTGGGCGTGCAGCCGGTTTGCCGAGCACGAGGTAGTGGTCCCGCTGGTGGTGATCAGCGAGCTGGAGGCCAAACGCCATCATCACGAGCTGGGCTGGTTTGCCCGCCAGGCGTTGCGTCTATTCGACGACCTGCGGCTGGAACACGGACGACTTGATCAGCCCATTCCTGTTGGGGCGCAAGGCGGTACGCTGCACGTTGAGCTCAACCACACCGACCCGACGGTGTTGCCGGCCGGTTTCCGCACCGACAGCAACGACTCGCGGATCCTGAGCTGCGCGGCCAACCTCGCCGCCGAAGGCAAGCGGGTGACGTTGGTCAGCAAGGACATCCCGCTGCGCGTGAAGGCCGCCGCGGTCGGGTTGGCCGCCGACGAGTACCACGCCCAGGACGTCGTGGCGTCCGGCTGGTCGGGGATGCAGGAGATCGAGGTCGCCGCCGACGAAATCGACATGTTGTTCGCCGAGGGCGAGATCGACCTCACCGACGCCCGGGACCTGCCCTGCCACACCGGTATTCGGCTGCTGGGGGGCAGCTCGCATGCGCTGGGCCGGGTCAACGCCGACAAGCGCGTCCAGCTGGTGCGCGGCGACCGCGAGGTGTTCGGGCTGCGCGGGCGGTCCGCTGAACAGCGCGTCGCGCTGGACCTGCTGCTGGACGAGTCGGTGGGCATCGTGTCGCTGGGCGGCAAGGCCGGCACCGGCAAATCGGCGCTGGCGTTGTGCGCGGGTCTCGAGGCAGTGCTGGAACGGCGCACCCAGCGCAAGGTGGTGGTGTTCCGCCCGCTGTACGCCGTCGGCGGTCAGGAACTGGGCTACCTGCCCGGCAGCGAGAGCGAGAAGATGGGCCCCTGGGCGCAGGCCGTCTTCGACACCCTCGAGGGGCTGGCCAGCCCGGCGGTGCTGGAAGAAGTGCTGTCGCGCGGCATGCTGGAAGTCTTGCCGCTGACCCACATCAGGGGTCGCTCGCTGCACGACTCGTTCGTGATCGTCGACGAGGCGCAGTCCCTGGAACGCAACGTGCTGCTGACGGTGTTGTCGCGGCTGGGCACCGGTTCGCGGGTGGTGCTCACCCACGACATCGCCCAGCGCGACAACCTGCGCGTCGGGCGCCATGACGGCGTCGCGGCGGTCATCGAGAAGCTAAAGGGCCACCCGCTGTTCGCGCACATCACCCTGCTGCGCAGCGAGCGCTCCCCGATCGCGGCCCTGGTCACCGAGATGCTCGAGGAGATCGCCGGGCCGCGCTGAGGGTGCTTGCCGGGCGCACCGCAACAGTCACCGGCGCACCGCGACGCCGAGGCCGCACACCCGACGGCGGTAGGCTTTCTACGTGCCGAAACGACCCGACAGCCAGGCCTGGCGCTACTGGCGGACCGTGTTCGGTGTCGTCGCCGCCGGGGCGGTGCTGGTCATCGGCGGCCTCACCGGGCACGTGACGCGGGCCGACAACGCCAGCTGCGCGGTGGTCAAGTGTGTGGCGCTGACCTTCGACGACGGGCCGGGCCCGTTCGACGACAGGCTGCTGCAGATCCTGAAGAACGACGACGCCAAGGCCACCTTCTTTCTGATCGGCAACAAAGTGGCGGCCAACCCAGCCGGAGCCGAGCGCATCGCCGACGCCGGCATGGAGATCGGCAGCCACACGTGGGAACACCCCAACATGGCGACGATCCCGCCGGAGGACATCGCCGGGCAGTTCGGCAAGGCCAACGACGCGATCAGCGCGGCGACCGGGCGGGCCCCAACGCTCTACCGGCCCGCCGGCGGGCTGTCCACTCCCGAGGTGCGCCAGACCGCCGCGCGCTACGGGCTGGCCGAAATACTCTGGGATGTAATCCCTTTCGACTGGGCCAACGATTCGAACACCGCCGCGACGCGATACATGTTGATGACCTACATCAAGCCGGGCTCGGTGGTGCTGTTCCACAACACCTACTCGAGCACCGTCGATCTGGTCTACCAATTCATCCCAGTGCTCAAGGCCAACGGCTACCGGCTGGTGACGGTCAGCGAACTGCTGGGGCCCCGGGCGCCGGGCAGCAGTTACGGCAGCCGGGACAACGGGCCGCCGGCCAACGACCTGCACGACATCCCGGCCGCGGAGATCCCGACGCTGCCCAATACGCCCTCGCCCAAGCCGATGCCCAACTTCCCGATCACCGACATCCCGGGCCAGAACTCCGGTGGCCCGAACAACGGCGCCTGAATGGCGGCCGCGCCAAGCCGTGGTAGGGGCGGCGGGCGGCGAAAGTCGGCGCGCAGGCTCGCGATCGAATACGCGATCGCGCTCGCCCTGTCCTACCTGATCGCCGTCGTCGATGCGGCCGCCATCCTGGTCCCGCTGCGCGCCCGCACTTCCGATCCGGCGAGCGTCGACTTCGCGCAGCAGAACACGGCACGGTTTCTGGTGCTCGTCACGCTGGCCGTCCTCGGCGTTGCGGTCGCCGGCGCGTTGAGCCTGCGTTCCACGGCGCGCTGGTATGCCGCCGGCCAGGAGCCGACCACCGCACAGCGCGAAGCCGCGCTGAAGCTCGCCGGCCGCCAAACCGCGATCCTGTTGGCGGCCTGGGGTTTGTCCGCGGCGATCCTGATGTTGCTCAACAGTCACGACGGGGCGGCGTGGCTGCTGCCGATGACGCTCGGCGTGGCGCTGGGCGCGCCCGCGGCCGCCGGCACCGGGATGCTGCTGGCGCAGCGCACCCTGCGCCCCATCATGGGCGCCGCGACGCTGGGGCTCGAACCGCGACTGGCGGTTCCGAGTGTGTTCGCCCGCATGGTGATGCTGTGGTTCCTGAGCAGCGCACTGCCCATCGCGGTGATCGCGACGCTGGTCGTGCTGCGCTCGTACGGATGGCTGATCGAGAAGTCCGCGTCGCTGGACGTGCCGATCCTGGTGGTGTCGCTGGCGACCCTGCTGCTCGGGTTGCCCACGATGATTTTGACGTCGCGCTCCATCTCGGATCCGATCGGCGAGGTCGTCGCCGCGATGTCGGAGGTCGAGCACGGTCACATCGGCACCTACGTCAGTGCCTACGAGCGCTCTCAAATCGGCCGTCTGCAAACGGGATTCAACCGGATGGTGGCCGGGCTGGCCGAACGCGATCGACTGCGCGACCTGTTCGGCCGCCACGTCGGGACTCACGTGGCCCAGCGCGCGATCGAAGAAGGCGCGTCGCTGTCCGGCGATGTGGTCGAGGCGGCGGTGCTTTTCATCGACCTGGTCGGGTCCACACGGCTCGCGGAAAGCCGCCCGCCGCAAGAGGTTGCCGACGTGCTCAACGACTTCTTCCGCATCGTCGTCGAGGCCGTCGACGAACACGACGGGCTGATCAACAAATTCGCGGGCGACGCCGCGCTGGCCGTGTTCGGGGCGCCGGTGCGAACGAGCGAGCCGGCCTCGGCGGCCCTGGCCACGGCGCGCACCCTGAGCATCCAGCTGCGCCGGCTGCCGGTGGTCGACTTCGGCATCGGCGTCTCGGCCGGCCGTGTCTTCGCCGGCAACATCGGCGCCGAAAACCGGTATGAGTATACGGTTATCGGCGACGCGGTCAACGAGGCCGCGCGGCTGGCCGACCTGGCCAAGACGTCAGACCGGCGAATTCTGTGCTCGGCGGCGGCCATCGAGGGAGCCGGCGAGGCCGAGCGAGGGCATTGGACGGAGTGCTATTCCACCGTGCTGCGTGGGCGTTCGGAGGCCACCCACATCTCGGCGCCCACGGGTCCGGGCTGACCGAAAAGCCCTGTCATTTGCTGACTTTCAGCGCCCCGATCACCTTCGTGATGACGGCCGCCGAAGCCGTGTCGCCGATCGGGGTTGCGGCCCAGAAGATGGTGACCGGCTTGGTGTCGACCGCGATGACGGTGACAGAGTCGCCCTTCGACTTGATACTGGGGTCGGCGATGGTGATGTCCGCGTCAGCCCGGGCGGCCTTGGTCCCGTCGATGGTGATCGACGACGTCCGGATCTGGCCGAGCGTCGGCGAGGCCGAGGAGTAGGCCGGACCGTTGGCGATGCACTGCAGCAACTTCGACGCCTGCGTGCTGACGTCCATGCTGGGCACGAAATTGGTCACGGCGACCTCGGCCGCCATCTCCCAGTTGGTGGTGTTGGGCACGAGTTGGCTGATACCCACGGCATCGATCAGGTTCGGGTTCTGGTTGTCCGCCCCCGGCGTCCAGCCAGGCGCCGCGCTGGCGGGGAACGACAGCTTGCCGGCCGCGATGGTGTCGCCCGTCGGCGGCGCACCGGCGGACACGTTCGGGGTGCAATCGGTGGCCGTTTGCGCGGAGTTGTTCGGCTGTGACACCGCCGAGCTGGTCGTCGGCGACGGCGCTGCGCTCGGTGACTTGGTGTCGTTGCGGCCCAGCACCACCATCAGGGTAGCCACCAGCGCGACGACGCCCAGCAGGATCAGGCCGCCGACTATCAGCCAGGGCAGCTTCGAACTCGAGCCACCCGGGGGAGGCCCGGGCGGGTAGGGCCCGGGGGGAAACTGCTGTCCGCCCTGGGGATACTGCGGTGGGGGATAGCCGCCGGTCGGGTACGGCCCGCCCGGCGGCGGGTACGGGTAGGGGCCGGTGGGCGGTGCGTAAGGGTTGCCCTGCGGCTGGCCCCCCTGCGGCGGGGAACCCCATTGTGGTTGCTGCCCATACGGATTCACTCCGTAGGGACCCTGATCTTGCGGACCGCCGGGGGGTGCCGTCATGACGGCTTCACCTCTTCCTTCACCCGGGCCATCGCCAGCACGTCGAGCCTGCGGTCCAGCTCCTCGATCGACAACTTGTCGCCGATCAGGCCGCGGTCGATGACGGTCTGGCGGATCGTCTTCTTCTCCTTGAGCGCCTGCTTGGCCACCGCGGCGGCCTCTTCGTAGCCGATGGCCGAGTTCAACGGCGTCACGATCGACGGCGAGGACTCGGCGAGTTCGCGCAGGTGCTCCTCATTCGCCTTCAGCCCGACGATGCAGCGCTCGGCGAACAGCTTCGACACGTTGGTCAGCAGCTTGAACGACTCCAGGACGTTGCGGGCCATCACCGGGATGTAGACGTTGAGCTCGAACGCGCCGGACAGGCCGCCGACGGTGACGGCGGCGTCGTTGCCGATCACCTGCGCCGCCACTTGCGTAACCGCCTCGGGCAGAACGGGGTTCACCTTGCCTGGCATGATCGAGCTGCCCGGCTGCAGGTCCGGCAGCGCGATCTCGGCCAGGCCGGTCAGTGGCCCGGAGCCCATCCAGCGGATGTCGTTGGCGATCTTGGTCAGCGAGACCGCGATGGTGCGCAGCGCGCCGGAGGCCTCCACCAGGCCGTCACGCGCGGCCTGCGCCTCGAACGAGTTCGCCGCAGGCCGCAGCTCGCTCAGCCCGGTCCAGTTGACCAGCGTCTCAACGACTTTGGCGCCGAATCCCTCGGGCGCGTTGAGCCCGGTGCCCACCGCGGTGCCGCCGATCGCCAGCTCACCCAGCCGCGGCAGGGTGGCGCGCACCCGCTCGATGCCGGCCTCGATCTGGCGGGCGTAGCCGCTGAACTCCTGGCCGAGCGTCACCGGAACGGCGTCCATCAGGTGCGTGCGGCCCGATTTGACGACGGTGTGCCACTCGATCGCCTTGGCCGCCAGCGCCTCGTGCAGCACCTCGAGCGCCGGGATGAGATGCCGCGCCGCGGCCTCGGTGGCCGCGATGTGGGTGGCGGTCGGGAAGGTGTCGTTGGATGACTGCGACATGTTGACGTCGTCGTTGGGATGCACCGTAACCCCGTTGGCCGCAGCGATACTGGCGATCACCTCGTTGGTGTTCATGTTGGAGCTGGTGCCGGAACCGGTTTGGAACACGTCGATGGGGAACTGGTCGTCGTGCTTGCCGTCGGCGATCTCGGCGGCCGCGGCGATGATCGCGTCGGCCTTCTCCGGTGCCAGCAGGCCGAGATCCTTGTTCACCTGCGCGCAGGCGCCCTTCAACAAGCCCAACGCGCGAATCTGAGTGCGCTCCAGTCCGCGTCCCGAGATCGGGAAGTTCTCCACTGCGCGCTGGGTTTGCGCCCGCCACAACGCTTTCGCGGGTACCCGGACCTCGCCCATGGTGTCGTGCTCGATGCGGTATTCGGCGTCTTGTGCGGCCACGGCCATGAATTAGTCCTCTTCGTCGGGGTGTGCTTAGCTTTTGGGAGGCGGGGTTTAGGGCAGGGGATAGGCGGCGGAACTGTCGCCGGTGAAGTCGATGGCGGAGTACTCGTTGAGTTTCGACAGCCGATGGTAGGCCTCGATCATGCGCACGGTGCCCGACTTCGAACGCATCACGATCGACTGCGTGGTGCAGCCGCCCGGGTAGTACCGGACGCCCTTGAGCAGGTCGCCGTCGGTGACACCGGTGGCGCAGAAGAACACGTTCTCACCGGACACCAGGTCTTCGGTGGTCAGGATCTGGTCCAGGTCGTAGCCGGCGTCCAGGGCCTTGCGGCGTTCGGGTTCGTCGCGGGGCGCCAGCTGTGCCTGGATCGCCCCGCCCATGCAGCGGATCGCCGCGGCGGCGATGATGCCCTCCGGGGTGCCGCCGATACCGGCCAGCATGTCGGTGCCCGAATGCGGCCGGCAGGCCGAGATGGCGCCCGCGACGTCACCGTCGGTGATCAACCGGATGCGCGCCCCGGTGGCGCGCACGTCCTCGATCAGCTGCGCGTGCCGCGGCCGGTCGAGGATGCACACCGTCATGTCGCGCACCGACAACTCCTTGACCCGCGCGACCGCCCGGACGTTGTCGGCGATCGGCGCCGTGATGTCCAGCACGTGGGCGGCCTCGGGGCCGACGGCGATCTTGTTCATGTAGAACACCGCCGACGGGTCGAACATGGCGCCGCGATCGGCCACGGCCAGCACCGAGATGGCGTTGGGCATGCCCTTGCTCATCAGCGTGGTGCCGTCGACGGGGTCGACCGCGAAGTCGCACTCCGGGCCGTCGCCGTTGCCGACCTCCTCGCCGTTGAACAGCATCGGCGCCTCGTCCTTTTCGCCCTCGCCGATCACGACCACGCCGCGCATCGAGACGGAACTCACCAGCTCCCGGATCGCGTCGACCGCGGCGCCGTCACCGCCCTCCTTGTCGCCGCGGCCGACCCAGCGACCTGCGGCCATGGCGCCGGCCTCGGTGACCCGCACCAATTCCAAGGCGAGGTTGCGGTCGGGTGCTTCTCGACGCGGACGCACCGCGGCCGGCGAACCGGCTCCCAACGAGCCCTGGCCTTCAGCTGTCATGGTTGCTGATTGTCCCAGAGTCAGATCGGTGCGCTGGAGCTGGGCTGCGGCTGCGGATCGCGGGCTGGGATACTTAGGGGGTGACCGAGGAGCCGCAGCCGAACGCCGATGCAGCCGGCGAGCCGACTCCCGTCGCCAGACCCGCCAAATCCCGGCTGTTGCAGGACGGCCGCGACATGTTCTGGTCGCTGGTGCCGTTGCTGATCGGCTGCGTCGTGCTGGCCGGCCTGGTCGGGATGTGCTCGTTTGAGCCCGGCGGCTCGACCCACGGCACCATCCCGTCCTATGACGCCCCCGCCGCGCTGCAGGCGGACGCCCAGGTGCTGGGCTTTCCGATCCGGCTGCCCGAATTGCCCGGCGGCTGGCAGGCCAACTCCGGCGGCCGCGGCAGCATCCAGAACGGGCGGACGGCCGACGGCCAGCGGGTCACCGCGACCACCTCGAATGTGGGATACATCAGCCCGACCGGGATGTACCTGAGCCTGACTCAGAGCAACGCCGACGAGGACAAGCTGGTCGGATCGATTCACCCGTCGGCGTATCCCACGGGGACGGTGGACGTCGCGGGCATCGCCTGGGTGGTGTACCGCGGTGCCGGCCAAAGCGGCGCCGATACCGAACCGGTGTGGACCGCGCGGCTCTCTGCGGCATCCGGCGCCACCCAGATCGCGATCACCGGCGCCGGAAACACTGAGCAGTTTCGTACGCTGGCGCTGGCGACCCAGTCGCAGCGCCCGCTAGCATCCCGGTAGCCGACCACCGAAAGCGGGGACTCGCGTGACTGCACCCGAAGCAGACCTGTCCGGCTGGGCCGTGGCCCCGTTCGCCGGCGGCGGATACACCCACGACGTCTACCGCAAGGGCACCGGCCCGGGAGTGCTGCTGATTCCCGAGATACCGGGCATTCACCCCGGCGTGCTGGGCCTGGGTAATCACCTGGTGGACAACGGCTTCACCGTCGCCATACCCTCGCTGTTTGGCGAGCCGGGCCGGGCCAAGACGACCAGCTCCATCGCGGCCAGCCTGACACGGGCATGTGTGGCAAGGGAATTCGCGGCCTTCGCGACCAACAAACAACGGCCGGTGTCGCTGTTCCTGCGCGCGCTGGCCCGCGACCTCAACGCGTCCACACCCGGCAAGGGCGTCGGCGTGATCGGACAGTGCTTCACCGGCGGCTTCGCGCTGGCCGCCGCCGTGGACGACAGCGTGCTGGCCCCGGTGCTTTCCCAGCCGTCGGTGCCGCTGCCGCTGGGGCGCGCCCGCCGGCGCGACCCGGGCCTGAGCGAGGCGGAGCTGGCCACCGTTGCCGATCGCGCGACCGGTCAAGGCTTGTGCGCCATGGGTTTACGGTTCAGCGAGGATCCGGTGGTGCCGGCCGAACGGTTCGCGGTGCTCAAGGAGCGGCTGGGCGACGCGTTCGAGGTGATCGAGATCGACTCGAGCCCGGGCAACGCGCACGGCTTCACCAAGGCGGCACATTCGGTGCTGACCACCGAGGTTCGCGAGGTGGACGGCCACCCCGCCTACGAAGCCCGCAAGCGGGTCGTCGAATTCCTCACCGCGCGACTGACTTAACGCACCGCCGGCTCGAGCTGTCGCTTCATCTGCGCGAACATGTCCAAGTAGTAGGGCAGGCACTCGTCGAGGGCCTGCTTGGTGGTGAACAGGGGCCGATAGCCCAAGTCTCGCGTCGCCTTGGCTATCGAGAAGTAGTTGTCCAGATACAGTCGTTCGACGGCGAGCGGTTCGAGCAGCGGCGCCGGTATCCCGAACCGGAAGTGCAATCGCTGCCAGGCCGTCATGGCCGCGTGAACCAAGGGCCCGTTGACCCGCACCCGCGGCCAGTTCACGCCGCAGGCCTCGACGACCGGCCGGGCGAATTCGAACATGTTGATCGGATCGTCATCGTTGATGAAATACGCCTGACCGGGTGCGGTGCCGCCGGGCACCAGATGCTGCGCGGCCAGGATGAAACCGTGAATCAGGTTGTGCACATAGGAGTTGTCCAGCCGGGCGGACTTGCGGCCGACCAGCACCTTGACATGCCCGGCGATCACGCTCTCGAACAGCTTGCGAAACATCGTCTGGTCGCCGCGGCCCCAGATACCGCTGGGACGGATCGCGCACGTCAGCATGCCGCCAACACCGTTCTCGGACAACACGAATCGTTCGGCGACGACCTTGGTCTCGGTATAGAGATCGTTGAACCGAGTGGTGTAGGGCAGCGTCTCGTTGCCGCCCGCAATGTTCTGCCCGCCCATCACCACGCTGTTGGACGAGGTGTAGACGAATCGCTGCACGCCCGCGGCCTGCCCGGCGCGAACGAGGTTTTCGGTGCCGCCGACGTTGATCGCGAAGCTGCGCTGGCGGTATTCGTCGGTCACCGATGCGCCACCCATCAGCTCGATGATCGCCGCGGTGTGGAAGACCGTGTCGATGCCGTCCGCCGCCGTGGCACAGACCGCCGCGTCGGTGATGTCGCCCTGCAACACCTCCAGCTGCGGATGCGGCGGCACCGGGGAGGGGGCACGGTCGAAGGCACGCACCCGATGTCCGCGGTCGAGCAACGTGGTCACCAGGTTGGCGCCGACAAACCCCGAACCCCCGGTGACCAGGACGCGACCCAATTCGGTCGTCAGAGATGAATCACCCATGGCTGGAAGCATAACTGAAACGTGTTCCAATTCGATAAAACGTCTGCTGTCGTACGGGGCGGGACAACGTCATTCAGCCGCCCTCGGACTGCCCGGCCGCCAGTGCGTCCTCGACTCGCTGGCGGGCGCCGGCCAAGTGCTCCTCGCACCGTTTCGCCAGCTCTTCGCCTCTTTCCCACAGCTTTAGCGAGGCATCGAGATCCAGGCCGCCCTGCTCGAGCTGCCGCACGACATCGATCAGCTCGTCGCGGCAGGCCTCGTACCCCAATTGACTAATGGGCGTCACCTGTCGGGCCGCGCCGTCCTCGTCGTCAGTGACCATCGGTCAGTCCTTCGCTCACCGCGGCGACGGCGCCGTCGGAAACCCGCACCCGCAGCCGGGCGCCGGCGGGTGCCTCGTGCACCGAGCGCAGCACCCGCAGCGATTCGGCGGTGCCGTCGCCCGCGGCGACCGCCTGCACGACAGCGTAGCCGCGGGCCAAGGTGGCGGCCGGGCCCAGGGTGGCCAGCCGGGCGCCCAGATGGCCCACCCGCTCGGTCTCGGCCGCGATCAGCCGGGTGATGTCGCGGCGGGCCGCCGAGCGCGCCCGGTGGATCTCGTCGGCCCGGGCGCTCAGGGCGCTCAGAGGTTCGGCGAGCACCGGGCGGCTGCGCAGTTGGGTGAGGGCTCGTTGCTCGCGGGAGACCCAGTTGCGCAGCGCCTGGGCGCTGCGCCGGCGCAGGTCGGCAACCATCCGCTGCTCGGCGGCGGTGTCCGGCACCATCTTCTTGGCGGCGTCGGTGGGGGTGGCCGCGCGCAGGTCGGCCACCAGGTCGCACAGCGGGTTGTCGGGCTCGTGGCCGACGGCGCTGATCACCGGGGTGCGGCAGGCCGCGATGGCCCGGCACAGCGTCTCGTCGGAAAACGGCAGCAGATCCTCGACGCTGCCGCCCCCTCGGGCCACCACGATCACGTCGACGTGCGGGTGGCGGTCGAGTTCGCGCAGCGCCTCGACGATCTGCACGACCGCGTTGGGTCCCTGCACGACGGTGTTGCGCACGGCGAACCGCACCGCGGGCCAGCGCGCGGCGGCGACCGTCGTCACGTCGCGCTCGGCTGCGCTGGCGCGACCGGTGATCAGGCCGATCATGTTGGGCAGGAACGGGATTGGTCGCTTCAACCGAGGGTCGAAGAGTCCTTCGGCGTCCAGCAGGCGGCGCAGCCGCTCGATGCGCGCCAGCAGCTCGCCCATGCCGACGGCACGAATCTCGGACAGGCGCAACGAGAACGTGCCGCGGCCGGTGTAGAACGACGGCTTGCCGCAGACGACGACCTGGGTACCCTCGGTCAACTTCACCGGGGCGCTCAGCACCAAGTCACGCGGACAGGTCACGGTCAGCGACATGTCGGCGGCCGGGTCACGCAGCACCATGAACACGGTCTTGGAGTCGGGCCGCAGGTTGATCTGGGCCAGCTGCCCCTCCACCCACACGGTGCCCAGTTTGTCGATCCAGCCGGCGACCCGGATCGCCACTGCGCGAACCGGATAGGGGTTCTCGGCCGAGTTCGCCTCCGAGTTCGCCGGTCGGGTCACTTCGCGGTCGCGCGGGTGATCCTGTTGGCCAGCAGCGTCTCGAACGGAGCGCGGGCCCTGGTGGCCTGCTCGTAGGCGAGCAGGGCCTCGAGCTCGTCGACACCCAGCGATTGCAGGCGGGCCCGCAGCTGCGCCAGCGTCAGCGTCGGATAGTCGAGCTCGGCCGCCACCGGGGGCTCGGGCACCGACTCCTTGGCTTGCCGTGGCGGCTTGGCCGGCGCGCCGGCGTCCTGTGCGGCGTCGGCCACGGAGTACAGGGCGAACCGCCCCTCGGCCCGGCGATCGCCGCCGGCGCCGTCGGGCAGCTCCGCGGGGATGGCGGCGGCCCCGTCGATCGCGTCGTCCAGGTCCTCGTCGAACGTCGCCCATTCCGGCTTCTCGTCCCTGGGCGGGAAGATGGACTCCAAGGTGCTGTCGCCCTTGATCACCAGCTCCGCCAGATTCTGCTGAAACCGCATCACGATGTGGGCCGCCTGACTGGCTAACGTCATCGGGTACATCAGGATCGTCTTCGGCAGCCTGATCGTCTCCTCGACGGCGACCGCAGCCGCCCCGACCAGTAGCCGAACTCCATACGGTGCCGTAGCCATGGGTCCAAGATTGCCTTAAGCCGCGGCTAACGCCAAGCCCACCGGCGCGAGCTGGCGGGCCCGTGTCGGTGGAAAGTACGCTGGACGTCATGCCGCCGACAGTCGACATGGGGATTCCCGGCGCGTCCAGCTCGGTAGCCAACGATCCGATCGGTAAGCGGGTGTTGCTGGCGGAGCCGCGCGGTTACTGCGCGGGGGTGGACCGTGCCGTCGAGACGGTGGAGCGCGCCCTGCAGAAGCACGGCGCCCCCGTCTACGTGCGGCACGAAATCGTGCACAACCGGCACGTGGTCGGCACGCTGGAAAAGGCGGGCGCGGTGTTCGTCGAGGAGACCGACGAGGTCCCCGAGGGTGCCATCGTGGTGTTCTCCGCGCACGGCGTGGCGCCGACGGTGCACGCCGCGGCCGCCGCGCGCAACCTGCACACCATCGATGCCACCTGCCCGCTGGTCACCAAGGTGCACAACGAGGCCCGGCGTTTCGCCCGCAACGATTACGACATCCTGTTGATCGGCCACGAGGGTCACGAGGAGGTCATCGGCACGGCGGGGGAGGCACCCGACCATGTGCAGCTGGTCGACGGCGTCGCGTCGGTGGACGACGTGACCGTCCGGGACGAGAACAAGGTGGTCTGGCTGTCGCAGACCACGCTGTCGGTCGACGAGACCATGGAGATCGTCGAGCGGCTGCGGCAGCGGTTCCCCAAGCTGCAGGACCCGCCCAGCGACGACATCTGCTACGCCACGCAGAACCGGCAGGTCGCGGTCAAGGCAATGGCCCCCGAGTGCCAGCTGGTCATCGTCGTGGGGTCGCGCAATTCGTCGAACTCGGTGCGGCTGGTCGAGGTGGCGTTGGGCGGCGGAGCGCAGGCGGCGTACCTGGTCGACTGGGCCGACGACATCGACCCGGCATGGTTGGCGGGCGTCACGACGATCGGTGTGACGTCGGGGGCGTCCGTGCCCGAGGTGCTGGTGCGCGGGGTGCTGGAGCGGCTCGCCGAACACGGCTACGGCGTGGTGCAGCCGGTCACGACGGCGCAGGAGACGCTGGTATTCGCGCTGCCCCGCGAGATCCGATCGCTGTTGGAATCCAGCTAGACGTCGTATTCCCTGGAATCCGCCCGCGACGGGCTCTGCGAGCGGCCGTGTGCCCGCGGCCGGCTGGGGCGTTCCGTGCGCTCCTCGTCCGGGCCCGAACCGCGGTACCGAACCTGCGAGATCGGGTGGTGCGTCGGGCCCGAGCCGTTGGTCCCGTTCGGTGTGGGCCGACGGCGGCGCGGCTCCGAAGGCGCGTCGTAGGGGTCGTATCCCTCGTACGGGGCGAACCGCCTCGCCCCTCCGGACTCGTACCTGTTGTAGCCGTCGAAGCGGCCGCTGCGCGGCGCGGAGCGCTCGTAAGGTTCGCGGTAGCCGCGCTCGCGGCCCTGGCGTGGCGACTGGCCGCGCGGGTCCGAATCATCCTGCGGCCTTGGCCGCCGGCGCGACCGGCGCGGGTCGTCGGCGGGATCGAAATCGCGGGGTGGCGCCGGGCGCCGGCGGCGCCGGGGCTCGGCCGCGGGGTCCTGGTCGTCGTCCAGCGACGGGCGGGTGTGCCGGGAGCCGGCGCGGGCGGAGCGGGTGCCGGCCCGCCCGTTGCCTGTCCCCCGGCCGGTGGCGGGAGCCCGTCGCTGCGAGGTGCGCGTCGAACGGTCCCGCTTCGCGTCGGCCGAAGCCTCGCCGTCGTCGTCTGCGCCCTCGTGCGACGGCGCGGCGACGCCGAGCAGGGAGTTCAATTTTTCGCCGACGCCGCTGAGGAAGAAGGACTTCGCGCCCGCCGGGTGGGCGGTCGCGTCGGCCGTGCCTTCGGCGGCGCCCGGGCGGTAGGACTTCCCGAAGTACCACCTCACCAGGCCGATCAGCAGGATGCCGCCGGCGGTGCCAAGCATCAGCGGGAAACGTTCGATCAGCGGGTAGCCGCAGTTGATCAGTAGGTCTTTCAGGCCGCCGAGCTGGCCGCCGTGGAACAGCCAGTAGGCGCCCGGGACCGCGCAGAACAGGATCAGCGGCGGCTGGATGATCGCGGTGAACAGCCCCTCCTGGCGCACGGCCAGCACCGCCACCACGCAGCCGGCTATATAGAACCCGGCGAAGACGCTGGTCAGCTGCTTGTGGCCGGATCCCGCGTCGATGCCGTACCCGATGGCGGTGGTGGTGACGGCGATGAGCAGAGCCGTCCACCACGGCACACCCGCGATGTTCGGGTAGATCGAGCGATGGGCAGCTTCTACTGCCGAGCTTCCCCGCTGTGCTGACACATGTAGACCGTACCGGGAATGCGGCCAAACGCTCGTAAATAGCTTGTCAAGACACCGTGCGTGCCACGGCCGTGGCGGCCGAACGCCCCGCGAGTCCTAGACTTGGTTCCCCGTGAGCCTGAGCCTCGGAATCGTCGGCCTGCCCAACGTCGGCAAGTCCACGCTGTTCAACGCCCTGACCCGGAACAACGTGGTGGCGGCCAACTACCCGTTCGCGACCATCGAGCCCAACGAGGGCGTCGTCGCGCTGCCCGACCCGCGGCTGGACAAGCTCGCGGAGATGTTCGGTTCCGAGAAGATCGTGCCGGCGCCGGTGACCTTCGTCGATATCGCCGGAATCGTGAAGGGCGCCTCGGAGGGTGCCGGGCTCGGCAACAAGTTCCTGGCCAACATCCGCGAGTGCGATGCGATCTGCCAGGTGGTGCGGGTGTTCGCCGACGACGACGTCGTGCACGTCGACGGCAAGGTCGACCCGGGCTCCGATATCGAGGTAATCGAAACCGAGCTGATCCTCGCCGACCTGCAGACCCTGGAGAAGGCCGTCCCGCGGCTGGAGAAGGAAGCCCGCAACAACAAGGACCGCAAGCCCGTGCACGAGGCGGCGGTCGCCGCCGAGGCCGTGCTGAACTCCGGCAAGACATTGTTCGCGGCCGGCGTCGACACGTCACCGCTGCGCGAGCTGAACCTGATGACCACCAAACCGTTTCTCTACGTGTTCAATTCCGACGAGTCCGTGCTGACCGACGACGCCCGCAAGGCCGAGCTGCGCGCGATGGTCGCCCCCGCCGACGCGGTGTTCCTCGACGCGAAGATCGAGGCAGAGTTGCAAGAGCTCGACGACGAGTCGGCGGCCGAGCTGCTGGAATCGATCGGGCAGACCGAGCGCGGCCTGGATGCGTTGGCGCGGGCCGGTTTTCACACTCTCAAGCTGCAGACCTACCTCACGGCCGGCCCAAAAGAGGTGCGCGCGTGGGTGATTCACCAGGGCGACACCGCGCCCAAGGCCGCCGGCGTCATCCACACCGATTTCGAGAAGGGCTTCATCAAAGCCGAAATCGTGTCCTTCGACGACTTGATCGCGGCGGGGTCGATGGCGGCGGCCAAGGCGGCCGGCAAGGTCCGGATGGAGGGCAAGGACTACATCATGGCCGACGGCGACGTGGTCGAATTCCGGTTCAACGTCTAGTCCTGTGCGGTGAAGACGTCGATCGGCTGTCCGATCGTCAGCATCACCAGCGGGATCTGGCGGCTGGTCGATCGCTGATAGGTGATGTACGGCGGGTACAGGTGCGCCATGTACGCCCAAACCTGATGGCGCTCTTCGCCTTCCGGCTCGCGCCAGGTCGCCTCGAACGCCTGGGTCGCGATCTGCACGCCGATCTTCTCGCTCGCGCGGATGTTCAAATACCACCCCGGATGCGTGTCGGCCCCGCCCTTCGACCCGACGATCACGATCTCGCCACCGAAGTTGCCGTAGATCAACGGCCTGACGAATACCTTGCCCGACTTTCGGCCCACGCATCTGATCAGACAGTGCGTTGTCATCTCACGGCCCCCGACCGCGCTCACATCCAGGATGTGGCCCCGGGTGCCACCGGAACTCAGGTAGGTGTCGAGGTGCTCGCTGATCCAGTCAACTCGCGACGCTCGGATCGCTGCGGCATCGGTGTCGGCCATGGATGACTCCTGAACTCTAGTGAGGCGACGGCTGTTCCATGTAACCATGCGCCCTGCAACCGCCTTGCCTGTCGGTGGGGATCCCTAACATCCGTGAACGAAGGCGCTGCGAGCAGGCAGCGCGACCCTGCCGTGAACGGAGACCTCGTGAAATTTGTTTCGACCCGCATCATCACAGCGGATGTCAGCCGGTTGGTCGCGTTCTACGAGATGGTCACCGAGACCGCGGCTGCTTGGGGAAACGAACTATTCGCCGAAATCCCGACACCGGTCGGCGTGCTGGCCATCGGTAGCGAGATGACCGTCCCGCTGTTCGGGCCAGGATCTGCGGAACCGGCGGCCAACCGAAGCGTGATCATCGAGTTCATCGTCGACGATGTGGACGCCGAATACGAGCGGCTGCGGGGCAGCGTCGGCGACGTGGTGACCCCACCGACGACGATGCCGTGGGGCAATCGTGCTCTGCTGTTTCGGGACCCGGACGGGAATCTGGTCAATTTGTTCACGCCGGTCACTGAGGAGGCTCGGGCGAAGTTCGGGGCCGTCGTATGAGCCGACGTATGAGCCGACCTATGAGCCGACGTCTAACAGGCCGCGTTCACGCCGTTTCCACCGGCTGTCGCGACGGTGCCGTGCTGGGCCCGCCGGGGGCCGGGGTGGGGACGGGAGGCGCGGTGAGGGAGCCGTACTGCGGGCAGTAGGCCTGGATCGCGGCGCCGGTGAAGTAGGCGGCGTTCAGCGGAGGCCAGTTGGTGGCGCTGGTGACCTTGGCGACCAGATCCGCGTTGCTGGTCTTGGGGTTGGCGGTGAGGCTGGCGCAGACGACGGTCTTCGCCACTTGGATCGCCCGGTCTGGTGCGCCGTAATCCATGCCGGATGTGCTGAGGTTGGTGATGAACGCGTCGTCGGTGGCATCTGCGTGCGCGGGCGCGGCCAACCCGACGGAAAGGACCGTCAGCGCAAGGGCTCTCGCCAGCATCACATTCCTCCTAGGTTATTCCGGCGGCGCGCGGTGCCATCCGGAAAGTCGCGACGACGCCGTTATGGCAGTTTAACTGGCATTTGGGCCCGCGCCACGCGGCCGGCGCTCGACGGCCACGGAAGCTGCTCTGCACCCGGCGGGCGGCAGTAATTCCGCTCGACCCCGGCGTTACGCTTACCGCCGTGGTCATCCAGGACCGTTCCGAACAGCCGGGTTCGGAGTCGGATGCGCGCGACCAGAACCTCGCGCGGCGGGAGGCTGAGCTCTCCAGGCGCGAGCGAGTGGCCGACGAACGCGACGTCGTCGCCGACGAGCGGGACCGCGTCGCGGACGAACGCGAGCAGTTGGCCGACGAGCGAGAACAGCGTGCCGACCAACGCGAGGGCGCGACCGCGCAGCGGGAGCGCGAGCGGCAGCAACGCGTTGGCGAGCGCGCGGAGCGCGAGCGGGCCGGCGGCCGGCGCGACGAGGCCGAGATCCGGCGCGCGGTGGCCGAAACCCGACGACGCCTCGGCGAGATTCCCCCGGACGAAGCGGAGACGACCTAGTCCGGTCCGACGTCTAGCGGCGACGTCCCGGCGTCGACCATGCTGAAGAGATGGCGACTGCGAAGCGAACGACGCCGTGGGTGCGGCGCTGCATTGGCGTGCTGGTCGGTGCCGGGCTGGCGATACCGGCCCTCGGACCGGCCGGTCCCGCCGCGGCGGCACCGGCCCCCGCGCCCCGCAACCATTGGTGCCCCGGCCAGCAGTGGGACCCGGCCTGGGGCACCGACTACCACTGGAACTGGAACCAGTGCCACGACTGGCAGGGTCCCGCGCCTGCCGGCTGGGGGCCGTGGGGCCCCCCGCCGCCGTGGGCTCCCCCCCAGCCGCCGCCCCCGGCATGGGCGCCGCAGGCGCACCTGATGTGGAACCCTACGTCGCAGACGTGGGGCTTCTTCAACAACGGGATATGGACCCCGATCTGAGCTACTTTGCGTCGGCGTCCATGTCGGGGCAGAACGACAACACGGCGCTGGCCGCGATCACGTTCGCCTGAGCGCCGGAATAGCCCATGTTCTGGATCCGGCTGACGGCCTCCTCCTGAGGCACCAGGTTGTTGCGCAGCTCGTGGCACAGCGTCGTGCCGATCTCGACCATGTGGGTGGGGTCGTTGTAGCTGATTCCGTGCTGATTGAGGCTGTTCAGATAGGCTGCTCTGCTGTCCGGAGCGGCGCCGGCAACCGCCGGGGCCGAGCACAGCAGTGCGGACAGGGCCAGTAGCGTCGTCAGCGCCAGTTTTCGCAGCTCGCGAGTGCAGGTAGTCATGTGGGTAGTGCTGCCCGTCGTGGGAAAGCGGCAGCCCACGGAAGACTGAACTTTGAATGAACTGGCCGAACGAGGACGGAGTTCAGCCGTGACCAGCACGCCGAAGCCCTTCGAAGCGCACGAGTCGGGTGCGCTCTTGCACGGCACCAAGGCCGACCTCTCGGCGGGTGACTTCCTGGTACCCGGACGCCCGTCGAACTACGGCGGAGGACGGCGCGCCAACCACGTGTATGTCACGTTCACCCTGGATGCGGCGGTGTGGGGAGCCGAGCTCGCCGTTGGTGAGGGCCGCGGCCGCATCTACATTGTGGAAGCCGACGGCGTCCTCGAGGACGACCCGAACGTGACCGACAAGAAGTTTCCCGGTAACCCGACCCGGTCCTACCGCACCCGGGAGCCGGTGAAGGTGGTCGGGGAGCTCACGGACTGGGCCGGGCATCCACCCGAGCAGCTGCAGACCAAGCGCGACAGGTTGGCCGATCTCGAGCGCCGGGGACTCGCCGTCATCGACGGCTAGTTGTGATGTCCAGGGAGGTTGGTCAGTCTGGTGACTGGTGGCTTGCCTGCGATGGCGGAGTGGGCTCGATGGAAATTGTAGAAGTGCAGCCAGCCCGCTAAAGCGGTGTCGCGTTCTTTAGTGGACTGGTAGTGACGGGCGTAGGCCCAACCGTCGGCCATGGTGCGATGGAATCTCTCGATCTTTCCGTTGGTTTGCGGCCGGTACGGGCGGGTCCGCTTCGGAGTGACGCGCAACTCGGCACAGGCGTCACGCCACGCGAAGGATCGGTAGGCCGATCCGTTGTCTGAGAGCACTCGTTCGACGACGACCCCGCACTCGGCGAACCACGCGACTGCGCGCTGCAGCACGGCGACGGCCGTCGCGGCCTTCTCATCGGTACAGATCTCGGCGTAAGCCATCCGAGAGTGATCGTCGATCACGGTGTGTACGAACGCGATTCCGATCTTCGGGCGGTAATTCGTCGAGATGCCACCGCGTTCCCCGGTGCGGTGGCCGGTGGCGATGGCGTTGCGTTTGCTTTGTTCTCGACTCAGGAATCTGTGACCGCCACCGTCGGGGATGTTGGCGAACTTGGTGACGTCGACGTGGATCAACGCGCCGGGATGGGGATGTTCGTAGCGGCGCAGCGGTTCGCCGGTGACGCGGTCGATGTGGGATAGCCGGTTGATGCGGCACCGGGTCAGTACCGCGTGCACAGTGGAGGCCGGCACCCCCAAGCGCCCGCCGATCTGCACCGGCCCGAGCCGCTTGCGCCATCGCAGATCCACGATCCGGCGCATCAGCGCCGGTGCGGTCCTGGTGGGGCTGACGTGCGGACGTGAGCTGCGGTCGGCCATCCCGGCGGGCCCCTCGGCGCGGAACCGATCGGCCCACTTCTTGGCGGTTCGCGGGGCGACCATGAACATCTTCGCCGCCGCCGCGTAGGTCCAACCGGACTCGACGACGAGTCTGGCGAGCCTCAATCGAGCGCGCGGGGTCAGTGCAGCGTTAGCGTGGGACACGAAGGCCTCCTGGTTGATGAAGCGGTTCCTAGACAGCTCCACTTCACAACCGGAGGCCTTCCCTGTCACACAGACTCACCGATAACGGGAGAAACAACCTCCCTGGACATCACAACTAGTGCGTCCGCCCCGACAGCTAGTTAAAGGTGACGTTGCCGAACGAGTCGACGGCCACATACGCGCGCCGTTCCGGCGAGGTCGCGGCCACGATCAGCCAGATGATGCCGAACAGCCCGCAGGTGACGACCGTGAGCAGCGCGCACACCACATGCGCCGCCGCGGACACGCCGCCGCCGAGGAAGAGGACAGCCTGGGTGGCTGAGCGTGACTCGACACGGGCCCATGGGTAGTGGTTGGAGATCGCTTCCTCGAGAATTTCGGACCGCTGTTCCGCCGAGAGCGTGGCCGCATAGTGCTCGGTCCACTCCGAACCGTCGAAGTACCGTTGCGCGCGGGCCCCCGACGGATCGCGGTACCAGCCCGCCGGAGGTAGTGCCGCGGTCATCCAACCCCCTCAGTGCGCGTATTTCTCAACTTTCTCGACAGCACCATCTTGGCGCATCGCGGCTGCGCGGACGACGAGTGTCGGGCGGGGGAGGACACCACCTCACCGTAAGCGACCGAATGCCGTCCGCGGTCGACGTTTGCGCAGCCGGTTTCGCGGCCTGGGGCCGCCCCGGCCGGGGCCGCCCGCCCGCCGCCGGCCCGGGCGGACCATTGGTGACAATAAAGATGTATTTATGTAATAAGTTTGCTGTAAATGCGGCACATGCCATTCTTTATTTGATGCGTGATGCACGCCACAAATTTTGGCTCGTTAACCGTGTTGTTGCTAGCGTCGCTGGCCATGATTGCTCTTGCTGCGTTGATGTCCCTCGTTAACCAGGTCTCGGGGACGCCGTATATTGTGGGTGGGGATTCCCCCGCGGGGACCGACTGCTCCGGCCTGGCTTCGTGGATTGCGAATGCCGCGACCGATCGACCGGTCTTCGGAAGCAGATTCAACACGGGCAACGAGGAAGCCGCGCTTTTGGCACGGGGCTTTCAGTACGGGACCGCTCCCAACGCCTTGGTGATCGGCTGGAACGGCGGCCACACGGCAGTGACCCTGCCGGACGGCACGCCGGTGTCCAGTGGCGAGCGCGGCGGCGTACATATCGGCGGTGCTGGCGCCTACCAGGCCGGATTCACCCACCACATGTTCCTGCCGATGCCCCCGGAGGGTGACGGCGGCCTGCTACCGCCGCCGCCCGACGCACCTCCGCCGCTCGCGCCGCCTCCGCCGCCGGACGCACCCCCGCCGCCGCCCGAGGCCCCTGCAATCCTGGTCGGCGCTCCGGCCCCCGCCCCCCCGCCTCCGCCGGCGCCCGAGCTGCCGCCGCCGGGCGACCCCGGAATTCCGAATTGATAAAGAATCGAATTGCGCGAGCTCTGGCTAATGCCGCCGATCGCTGTACAACATTGGCGCTGATCGCATTGCGTGCTTGGGAAAAGTGAAGTAGTCGTGCCGCAGCCACGTTTGTGGTCTGCATCACTCTCGTGCAGGCGGTAAGTTATCCGCATAGCGAAAAGCTCCGATTGGCGCGCCATCGACTTTTCGATCGGAAGTTTGCTGAGTCGAAGGAAGGCGAAGATTGGGCGAGTCGCCACGCTATCCTGGCGCTGCTCGCCCGAACGCGCCGTCCGGCCGGCGAGCGCACTGGCAGCCGTGACCAGGGGGCGAGGACGCAATGATCTTCATCGTCGTCAAGTTCGAAACGAAGCCCGACTGGTCCGACCGCTGGCCGGACCTGGTCGCCGCGTTTACCGCGGCCACCCGCGCCGAGGAGGGCAACCTGTGGTTCGAGTGGTCGCGCAGCCTCGACAACCCGGCCGAGTACGTCCTGGTCGAGGCGTTCCGCGACGACGCCGCGGGCGGCGTTCACGTCCACAGCGAGCACTTCCGGCGCGCGATGAGGGAGTTGCCGCAGGCGCTGAAATCCACGCCCAAGATCATCAATCAGACCATCGATGCCGACGGATGGTCGGAGATGGGCGAAATGGCGGTCGGCTAACCGGCCGCGACCTCGATCTCGCCGCCCAGCCGATAACCCGGCGCCAGCGGCAACATGTCGCCGCTCCAGAACGACCCGGGATCGAAATAGTTCGAATCCTTGTCCGTGACAAGCAAACCCATCTGCTCGTAGGTGATCGCCACTGTTTCAGCGCAATACGCGGTCGCCAGGCTCATCTTGCGCTGCTCCCGGCGTCGCTGCGTTTGCTCACGAAACTTCTTGTCCACCAACGGGATTCCCCGCACCCAATCGTTGATCGTCGGGAGCCGGCCGCGAAACCACCGGCCCGTCAGCCGCATGGTGGTCGGAAAAGCGGTGCCGTCCATGCGCGCGATCACTCGCAATAGCTCGTTCTCCTGCTCGCGGGTGGCATCGGGCGTCAGCTGGCGCAACCAGCACCGCTGCGCATAGCGCTGGGTCCACTGCGTAACCGCCGCTCGTAGGTCGTTGAGCTGCACACCGCGGTGGTTGGTGCCGGTCCAGATATCGGTGAGCTTGTCGCCCAGCTCGGCGTGCCAGATCAGCGGCGGCAGGTCATCGATGGCCACCGTCATGCCAACGTGATTCACCGGGGCATTGGTCAGCGTCTGGATTGCCCGGTCGGGTCCCGACCTGCCGCGGAACAGCCAAAGGTCGCCGGTGCGCGTCTCGTGCAACGCCTGGTCGAGGGTCAGCATGTTCCGAAAGCCTAGGGACGCGTCAGGACCGCACGCGCGACGTTGCGCGTATTGGTGGCGGCCGGGTAGCCGACGTAGCCGGTCATGTGGTATATCACCTCTTCGACTTCCTCGATGGTCAGCCCGTTGCGCAACGCGATCGGGAAGTGGAACTTCAGCTCCTCGGAGGCGCGCAGCGCGATCAGCGCGCCAAGGGTCACCAGGCTGCGCGACCGGCGATCCAGTCCGGGCCGCGCCCACAACGCGCCGAAGACGTGATCGATGCCGAGGTCCATGAGTTCGCCGGCTATGCCGTCGTCGTGCACACCGGTGGCGTCGTCGGGAATCATTCCGGGCAGCATCTGCCTGAACACGTCGAGGCCCTGGGCGCGGGTGTCGGTCATCGGTGTGCCGCCTTTCATCGCTGTTCATCCATGGCTGTGCAGAGGAGGGGTTTTCGGCAGATCTGGTAGTCGATATAGGCGTTCGCGTGGCCGAACGGCGGGCCCGGCCCCGCGCCCCGCAACGTGGCTCCAATACCGTTGGGCCGCAAGTAGATACCGTCCGCGTCAAGGTCGATGGCCACCACCCACGCCGCCGCGGAGTTGCGCCGTACTGCTCCGCCGACGACGCACACCTTGACGCGCGAATTGTCCATTGGGCCCAAGGCTAGCCTGTGGGGATGCGCAACATATGGAAGTGGGTCGGGCTGGCCGGGGTCGCGGGCGTGGTCGCCGGCGGCGCGCTGGTGGTGCGCGATCAGCGCAAGCGGCAGGCCTACACACCCGACGAGATACGGGCCCGGCTGCATCAGCGATTGGCCGAATCCAATGGACACGTCGCTCAGTCGGGGTCGGCCGAATCCTCCTGAGGGGCGGTGTCGACCGCATACAACCGATAGCTACCGGAGAACCCCTTCAATTCGACGTCGTGGCCGTCGTCGAAACCGATATCTTCAGAATCCGGACTGTCCCGCAGCGCATCTCGAACCGGCTCGCTCACCAGCACCTGGCCGCCGACCGCTTCGGCGGCCACGCGCGCCGCCATCGCGACGTTACGCCCGAACAGGTCGTCACCGCGACGCACCGAGCGGCCCATGTGGATGCCGATCCGGACCCGAATCTCCTCGTGCCGCTTGCGTTTTGCGTCCTTTCGCAGCGCCTGTTGGAGGTCGATCGCACACCGCACCGCCTGCTCGGCCCGGGCGAACGCGATCATGAATCCATCGCCCTGGCTTTTGACCACATGACCCGAATAGCGTTGCACCAGGCTACCGACGAGCTTGTCGTGCGAGCTGATCAGCTTGACCCACGCGCGGTCACCGATGCGCTCGTTGAGCGCCGTCGACTCCTCGATGTCGGAGAACAGGATCACCACGCGGCCGTCGGGCGTGACGCGGGCCAGGTCGGGTCGCTCGACCTCGGCCCAGTCGGCGAGATCCTCGATACTGCTGCGGACTGCTGCGCCAAAGCCCTGTTTGCGCATCACGTTAGCGGTGTTCCACACCGTCTTGACGGCCTCGCGGCCGCCGGATATCAGCCAGTTGCGGGTGTCGGCGCGCTGTCTTAACTCCTCGGCCTCCTCGCGGCTACGGGCAAGCAACCTCCACAACACACCGAGCGCGCCGGCCTCGATCACGGCGATCCCCGCCAGCACGTACACCGCGATGTGCAGCACGTCACCCACGCCTCGCATCCTTGCAAAGCCCATGCGGGCTTCCGGTTGTCGGCCCCCTGAGCAGTGTCTAGGGTTGAGTGCGAACACCCCCGGGTAGTGAATCTCCAGTGCTCCGATGAGGTGACTTTTGGGAGGTTTCGGTCTTGGCCGACGACGGTGGTAGTTCGTCGAATTTGCTGGTGATCTTCGGTATTACCGGCGACCTCGCGCGCAAGATGACGTTTCGGTCCTTGTACCGCCTCGAGCGCCGGAAACTGTTGGGCTGCCCGATTCTGGGGGTCGCCAGTGACGACATCGACGTCGACGAATTGATCAAGCGGGCGCGCAAAGCAATCAAGGATGCGGGCGAGGAGATCGACGACGAGGTCTTCGACCGGCTGGCGGGTCGGCTGGACTACGTGCACGGCGATGTCACCGACGGTGAGCTCTACCACCGGCTGGCCGAGATGATCGACGGCGACTACCGCCCGTTGTACTACCTGGAGATGCCGCCCGCGCTGTTCGCGCCCATCGTCGAGAACCTCGCGCGCGAGGGGCTGGTGCAGCGCGCCCGCGTTGCGGTGGAAAAGCCGTTCGGCCATGACCTGAACTCCGCCTGCGAACTCAACGAGCGGTTGCATGCGGTGCTGGCCGAAGACCAGATCCTGCGGGTCGACCATTTCCTCGGCAAGCAGCCCGTAGTGGAGCTCGAATGCCTCCGGTTCGCCAATCAGGCGTTGGCCGCGCTGTGGGATCGTCACAGTGTTTCCGAAATCCACATCACCATGGCCGAGGATTTCGGGGTGGAGGACCGCGGCAGGTTCTACGACAAGGTCGGCACCGTGCGCGACGTGGTGCAGAACCACCTGCTGCAGGTGCTGGCCATGGTCGCGATGGAACCACCCGTCGGCGACAGCGCCGATGACCTCAACGACAAGAAATCCGAGGTGTTCCGCGCGATTCCGCCGCTGGATCCTGACCGGTGCGTCCGGGGCCAGTACCGCGGGTACACCGCCGTCGACGGGGTGGCGAAGGATTCGCAGACCGAGACGTTCATCGCGCTGCGAACCGGGATCGACAATTGGCGCTGGTCCGGGGTGCCGATCTTCCTGCGGGCCGGCAAGTCCCTCCCGGAGAAGGTCACCGAGGTCCGGCTGTTCCTGCACCGCGTACCGCAGCTGGCCTTCCTGCCGCATCGCCGGGTCGCCGAGCCCAATCAGATCGTGCTGCGCATCGACCCCGATCCGGGCATGCGGTTGCAGTTGGCCGGCCAGGTCGACGGCAACTGGCACGACGTACACCTGGACTCGTTGTTCGCCCAGGACTTCGGCGAACCGGAGACCCCGTACGAACTGCTGTTCCACGCCGCCTTGACCGGCGATCGGGGGCTGTTCGCCCGGCAGGACAGCATCGAAGAGACGTGGCGCATCGTCCAGCCGCTGCTGGACAAGCCGAGCGAAGTCCACCAGTACGAGCCCGGGTCGTGGGGGCCTGACGCCGCGCAGTCACTGGTACGCGGTCACCGCAAATGGCAAGACCCGTGGTTCCCTCCACAAACTCAACCGGGACAGTAAGGAGACGACAGATATGCAGCTAGGAATGATCGGCCTCGGTCGAATGGGCGCCAACATCGCGCGGCGGGTGGCCGACAACGGGCACGAAACCGTTGTGTACGACCACAATTCGGACGCTGTCAAGGCGATGGCCGACGAGCCGAATACGACCGGCGTGTACTCCCTCGACGAGCTGAAAGAGAAGATGACCGCGCCGCGAGTGGTGTGGGTCATGGTCCCTGCCGGCACCATCACGCAGTCGGTCATCGAGGCGCTGGCCGACACGCTGGAGTCAGGCGACATCGTGATCGATGGCGGTAACTCCTACTACCGCGACGACCTCAAACACTCAAAGCTGCTGTCCGAGAAAGGGATTCACCTGATCGACTGCGGCACCAGCGGTGGTGTGTGGGGCCGCGAGCGCGGTTACTGCCTGATGATCGGCGGCGACGACTACGCGTTCAAGCACGCCGAGCCGCTGTTCAAGACCATCGCTCCCGGTGTGGACGCCGCGCCGCGCACCCCGGGCCGCGAAGGTGAAGTAGCCCAGGCCGAGAAGGGCTACCTGCACTGCGGGCCATCCGGGGCCGGGCACTTCGTGAAGATGGTGCACAACGGCATCGAGTACGGCATGATGGCATCGCTCGCCGAGGGCCTGAACATCCTGCGCAACGCCGACATCGGCAAGCGCGTCGAGGCGGGCGACGCCGAGACCGCGCCGTTGGCCAACCCGGAGTGCTATCAATACGAATTCGACATCGAGGACGTCGCCGAACTGTGGCGCCGCGGTAGCGTCGTCGGCTCGTGGCTGCTCGACCTGACCGCGATCGCCCTGCACGAGTCGCCCACGCTGTCGGAGTTTTCCGGACGCGTCTCCGACTCGGGCGAGGGCCGGTGGACCGCCATCGCCGCGATCGACGAAGGCGTTCCCGCGCCGGTGCTCACGACCGCGCTGCAGTCCCGGTTCGCCTCGCGCAGCCTCGACGACTTCGCCAACAAGGCGCTGTCGGCAATGCGCAAGCAGTTCGGCGGCCACGCCGAAAAGCCGGGGGTGGGCGGCTAACTAGCCGGTCAGCCGCCGCACGAACGTCACCACGGCGTCGCTGAAGGCGTCGTTGTCGTCGCCGGCCGCGGTGTGTCCGGCGTTGGAGAGTTCGACGAACTCCGCGCGCGGGACCGTCGCCAGGAAATGCCGCACGCCCTCGGGGCTCACCACGTCGGAGAGCTTGCCGCGGATCAGCAGGATCGGGATCTTCAGATCCGTGGCGGCCTCTTCGAAGTGTTCGGTGCGCAGTTCCGGATCATCGCCGGGGGCGGTCATGAATGCCGGGTCCCAGTGCCAGTACCACCGCCCGTCCCGCAGGCGCAGGTTCTTCTTCAGCCCCTCGGGGCTGCGGGGCTTGCTGCGGTGCGGCAGATAGGCCGCGACGGCGTCGGCCGCCTCCTCGAGCGAGCCGAAACCGTTGAGGTTGGTCAGCATGAAGTCGCGAATGCGCGCGCTGCCGTTCTTCTCGTAGCGCGGCACCACGTCGACCAGCACCAGCCCGGTCACCTTCTCCGGACCGGCGCTGTCGGCGACCAGGATGCCGGTGAGCCCGCCCATGCTGGCACCGATCAGCACCACCGGGCCGCCGATCGCCTCGAGCACGTGCAGCACGTCGGCCGTCAGCGTCTCGATCGCGTAATCGGCACCCGGCGCGCGGTCGCTGTCGCCGTGCCCCCGGCTGTCCAGCGCGACGACGTGGTAGCCGCTGTCGGCCAGGATCTGGCCGGTGTTCTTCCAGGAATGCCGGTTTTGGCCACCGCCGTGCAGCATCAGGATCGACGGGCGTCTGTCGGCACCGGCGTCGCGGTTCCATTCGTCGGCGACCAGGGTGATCCCGTCGACGCCGGCGAAGTGAACGGTCTCGGAACTGCTGCTAACCGTGCTCATCGAACTGACGTTACATAGCCTCGCCATGAGATCTCGTGCACGGCGGGGTCTAACTGCGTGAGACCGATCAGAATCCTCGATTAGAAGGAGTCGCTCATGCCCTCGATCACGCCCACGCTGTGGTTCGACCACAACCTCGAGGACGCCGTCACGTTCTACGCCGCGGTGTTCCCGAATTCGCGGATCGAGGATCTCAATGGAGTCACCGACGCCGGAACCGGCGAACCGGGTGACGTCCTGTCCGGCACCTTCGTCCTCGACGGTTGAAGGACCGCTTCGGGCTCAGCTGGCAGATCGTTCCCAAGCGGCTGTACGACTTGGTCAGTCATCCGGATCCCGCCCGCGCGACGCCGGCGACCAAGGCGATGTACGGCATGCGCAAGATCGTCATCGCCGAACTCGAGCGGGCGGCCGCGGGGCCGGCGTGAACCCGGCGCCGGCTGGACTCGCCGCTCGGCGGGGCGCATCCTGGTTCCAGGTGGCTGCGGGGCGAGAGGAGAAACCAATGGCCCCAGCTCATCTGAGGGGTCTGGTCGGTTCCTGTGCGCTGACGGTCGTGCTCTGGCCTCCGCCAGCCGCCCACGCCGAGGCTGCGTCGTGGAATGGCGAGTATGCGATCACATTCATGGTCGGCCCGAAGTCCGGGACCAGCATGGCCGTCGGCAACGCCGAGCTGCAGCACACCGAGACATATGGGTTTCGTTCGACCTGCGCGAGCGGAAAGTGCATCGCCACGATCATCAGCGGCCCTCCGCCGAGCAACCCGACGGTTCCCCAACCGGTGCAGTTCACCTGGGACGGGACGTCCTGGACCCAGGTCAGCGATTTCCAGTGGGACTGCATGATGCCCGACACCGCGATCCAGTGGGCTCCGGCCCGGGCGACCGTGCGCTACACGCCCCAGGCCGACGGAAAACTTGCCGGCGTGATGCACACCGACATCGCGAGCGGCCCGTGCCAGGGCTGGATCGAGATGGATATGGAAGCTGCGCTGGTATGACGACGTGTATGAAACCCGTTGGCGGACTGGGCGACCCGGCTAGCCGGGCGGCGCGTGCTCGCCTGGCCGAGGGCATTCCCCGGGTACGTGAATGAATACCGTGTCGTCTTCCGTCGTCGCGGCCTGGCCACGACGGTGCGCACTCAAATAGAGCCATCCCGGCCCGATCGGTTGCTTGCAGCGGGCACATTGCGGGTCTGCGGCCATTGCACACTCCTTTGTTCGGCCCCTCGCTCGGCATTATTTTCCTCGTCTTTCCTCGCCGGTGGGCCCGAATTCACCGAGATCGCGAGGAAGCCTGGCGCCGAGGGATACGCGCCACGCAGCAGCCAACGGCGCCACCATCGCCGTGACTGCCGTTAACGACAAATCACCTTGCGGTTCAACCTATTCGAATGACAGCGCGGTAGTTCTGCGGTGTACCTTCCGGGTCTCGGTGAGCGGTGCCGAGGTAGGTGACTTCGGTCCCTATTGCCGAGGGATCCGTCGATCGAAAATTGTTGCAGACATCCATCAGCAGCACGACACCAAGGAGGACTCATGACCAATCTTCCAGTGCGCCAGCACACTCGCCCGTGGCTGCCGGAGTGGTCGGACCTGTGGACCGGCTTTCCGGGGATCGCAGCGCTGCGTCATGGCAACCTGATCCGGCTCGAGGACGAGGTGCAGGACGGTCATTACCTGTTGCGCGCCGAACTGCCCGGCATCGATCCGGCCAAGGACGTCGACATCACCGTGCGTGACGGCGAGTTGACGATCAAGGCCGAGCGCACCGAAAAGAAGCAGACCAACGGCCGATCGGAATTCGCCTACGGCTCGTTCACTCGTTCGATAAGTTTGCCGACCGGCGCCGATGAAGACGACATCAATGCCAGCTACGAGAAGGGCATCCTGACCGTGGACGTCTCCGTTCCCGAACAGAAAGCCACGACTCCCACGGAAAAGCACATCACGGTAAAGGCCGCCGGTTAAGCCTGATTTCACCCATCGACCCTCCGTGGCCGGATCTCTGTCACCGACGGTGTGGCGTCGGCGCGGGGTAACCAGTAAGAAAGGATTAGGCATGGCTCAAACCACCGAATCACGTTCCGCGACTTCCCGTTCGGGTGATCTACTCGACGAGATTCACGAATCGGCCAAGCTGGGCCAGCACGCTGCGGCCGAGGCCCTGCGGAAGTTCCGTCAGGCTGTCGATGAGGCAATTCCCGAGTCGGTCCAACCGCTGCGCACAAAGATCGTCGACGCCGCGATCGAGTTGGCCGACAGGCTCGTCGCCGCTCAATATCAGTTCAACCAGAAGCTGGTCCGGACTGCAGACCGGGCGTTGAGCAAGTCTGACGGTCAGGAGTAAGGCAGTAGCCGACTGTGGTCGTGACGTAAGCAACCGGCTGTGCCTTGGATCGATCGCGATCCGACACGGCCGGTTGACGTTCTGCCCAGCGGGACTCGGACTCTTATCAGCCAGCTCACTCGTGGCCGCGGTCACCACCGTAGGACATGGCGCGGCTGAATAGCGTTCCCCACTGTTGGTCAGCCGCCGCAATGGCCGCATCGTCACGGTCGCGGCTCTCGTCGTTTTGAGCGACGGCCACGAGTGCATTGGCCAACTCCAATGGCGCCACACCGTGCCGTTTGGCCGTCTCGACGATATCGATGAACGCCTCGTCGAGGGTGCAGTGACGGAGGGCAACTAGCACGCCTTCGGCGGCGCCCAGACTGCGCTGTCCGGTGCGACGAGGGTCTTGGCGGTGCTGGGTATCTGCCCTCGGCTGCACGGTGCGCTCCCTTGCTCTCCGGTGCGGGGACGAGGATCCTTTGACGTGATCCTTCGACGTCATCTTTTGGCACTGGGCTCTCGACCGGTAGGGGCTGAAGTCCCCTCTGCGCCAGTAGTTTGCCGATGACGTCCCCGACAGGGCGGCCGCGGCAGGACGCGCCGAGCGCGACCAAACACGGCGAGGCGTGGTTCCGGCCAGGTACCCGCACGCGTTAGGTTGGTCCGTGTGACGGAGCCACGTTGGATCGACGTGCCGGGACCGCCGGCTGATCTGAAGGCGCTGACCTGGGGTGATCCGAACGGCCCGATCGCAGTGTGTCTGCACGGCTTCCCCGATACCGCCTACGGGTGGCGCAAGGTGGCCCCGCTGCTCGCGGCGTCGGGCTGGCGGGTGATCGCGCCGTTTAACCGCGGGTACGCGCCGTCGGCGATTCCGGACGACGGCAGTTATCACGTCGGCGCGATGATGGAAGACGCCCTGCGGGTGCGCGCGGCCGCGGGCGGCACCGACCGCGACGTCGTGGTCGGCCACGATTGGGGCGCGCTGACCGCGACGGGGCTGGCTGCGATGCCCGACAGCCCGTTCACCAAGGCCGTGATCATGTCGGTGCCGGTCTCCGCGGCGTTCCGGGGTCACGTGACCGAGCGTGGTCGGCTGATCCGTCAACTGCCGCGTCAGCTGCTGCGCAGCTGGTACATGTTCTATTTCCAGCTGCCGTTCCTGCCGGAGCGATCCGCCCCCTGGGTGCTGCCGCTGCTGTGGCGGCGGTGGTCGCCGGGGTATCGCGGCGCCGAGGAGGACCTGCGCCACGTCGACGCCGCCATCGGAACACCGGAGAGCTGGCGCGCGGCCTTGGGGACCTACCGCGCCACGCTGCGCAACACCCGGCCGCCGCAGCGCTACGCCGAGTTGAACCAGCGCTGGACCGAGGCACCCATCCTGCCGACCCTGTATCTACACGGTCTCGAGGACGGTTGCATGACACCGGCTTTCGCGCACTGGACGGAAAAGGTGCTGCCGCCCGGCAGCGACGTCACCATCGTCGATCACGCCGGTCATTTCCTGCAGCTGGAACAGCCGGAGAAGGTCGCCGAGCGGATACTGGCCTTCATCGGTCCAGCCACCTGACGCCCGTGACGGCACACCGGATGGCGGCCGTCGATGCGCAGTTCTATTGGATGTCGGCCAAAGTCCGCAACGACGACTTCATGCTCTACGCGTTCGACGGCGAGGCGGCCGACCTCGAGCGCACGATGGCCGACCTGCGGCGTCGCGCCTCCGAGAGCCCCGATCTGGCGGTACGGGTCCGCGACGGCGCGGCGTTGACGTATCCGCAATGGGTGCCGGCGGAGGTCGGGCCGGATTGGGTGGTGCACCGCGACGCGGCCGACGCCGGCTGGGACGGCTGCCTGTCGGCGGTGGCCGGCCTGGCCGAAAACCAGTTGGACATGCGCGAGATGCCTTGGCGGATACACATATTTGCGCCGGTACTCGGTATTCCCGGTGCGAGGGGGCCGGGGACGGTCGCGGTCATGCAGGTCCCGCATGCACTGGCCGACGGCGTCCGGGCCTCGGAATTGGCGGCCTGGCTGTTCGGGCGGCCGGTCCCGGTGCCCGAGGTGCGACGGCCCCCGAAGGGCTTCTTGCCCTGGCGTGCGTTCGACGCGGCCCGCACCCATCGGTTGCTGGTTCGCGACACGCGCGCGGGGCGGCTCGCGCCGGGGGTGGGGTACCGGCCGCCCCTGTCCACCAACGCCCGCCCGGACGGCGCGCGATCGTTGCGCATGCTGGTGCGGCATCGCTCGCAGCTGCAGGGTCCCACGGTCACCGTCGCGGCGCTGTCCGCGGTCTCCGCGGCGCTGTCGGCCGTGTTCGGCGGGGCGGCAGATTCGCTGGGGGCGGAAGTTCCGATGACGAAACCCGGTGTAAGGCAAGCACATAATCACTTCGGTAATGTCGTCGTCGGGCTGTATCCGCGGCTGGACCGGACCGCGAGAATGCAGCAAATCGCCGCGGACCTGAGCAACGGCCGGCGTCGCTTCGAGCATCCGGCCGTCCGCTCGGCCGACCGGGCCTTCGCCGCGATGCCCGCGCCGCTGCTGCGTTGGGGCGTCTCGCTGTTCGACCCCGATGTCCGGCCCGTGCAGGTGCTGGGCAACACCGTGGTGTCCAGCGTCAACCGCGGGCCCGCCGATCTGGAATTCGGGGGAGCGCCGGTGATACTGGCGACGGCGTGCCCGACGCTGGGTCCCGCGATGAGCCTGACGCACGGGGTGCACGGCATCGGTGAGATCATCGCCGTCAGCGTTCATGCCGCCGAGTCCGCGGTCCAGGACGTCGACGCCTACGTCGCGCGCCTTGACGCCGCGCTCTAGGACCCGTACGCCTTCGCAGCAGAACCTAGTGCGCGTCGCCGGATCTGGCGGCTTCCTCGCGGGTCAAACCGGCGGCCCCGATCAGCTCCTCGTGCAGTTCGAACCACACCGTGTGATAGGAGTCGATCAGCGGCCGGGTCAGCCAGGTGGTGTCGCCGGCCTCGAGGTTGTCCAGTGCCGCAACCAACTTGACCGAATATGCGCTCAGTCGCGGCAATTGCGTCGCGGCTCGGCGAATGATCGGCACCACCCGCGCGTGTACGTCGGCGAGCCGAGCCAGCACTGCCGCGTCGTATTCCGCGTCGTCGTGCGCGTTCGGCTCGCGGTTCTTGAGCTGCCAGTCGGTAACCAGGGCTTTGAATTCGGTGTTGACGGCCCGGAACTCGTCGTAGACGGCCTCGACCGCCGTCCCGTCGATGTGCTCGCGTTCGGCCGCAAGCAGCTCGCTGAGTCGGGTGCGGCCCTGCGCAGACAGCCGAAGCATCTTATTTTCGACCAGGAAGCCGGCCCGGGCCGCCGCCGTGACCGCCTCGGTGACCGCGGCGGGGTCCTCGCCGACGGTGGCTGCGAGCTGGCCAGGATCGATGCGGCCTTTGAGGCGAACTGCCTGAAGGACTTTCAGCTCGATCATCACCGAATCCTTCCGAGCCTCCAGAACGCGATGGGCGGTACGACGACGTGCACACGATGACATCCGTCGCCTGCTGTGGGACGAAAGCCCCTATCTCAGTGCGGGACAAACACGCACAGTTTATGTCGGCGATGGTACGTCACAGAGCGGGATAACCTGCCCGACCGTCGGCGATAGGGGTAGACACGTGCGGACTTCGGTCACCATCGACCCCCGTTTGCACGATGCCGTGGTCTTCGACCTGGGGTTGCTCGCGGCTGCGGCTTCCGTATGGGAATCGACGGTTGCCCTTGCGCGCAGGCTGGCCGAAGCCGCGGTGCCGGTCGCGGCCTATTCGTCCAGCCGCGACTGCGCGGACGTGCTGCGGGCGGTCGGGGCCGCCGACGTGTTCGTCGCCTGTGTCGACGGCGCGGCAGCGGAAGCGGCCCGTCGGCTCGGCGCGGCGCCGGAGCGGTCCGTCGTCGTCGAGGTCTGCGGGGCCGCGGCGCATTCGGTCGGCGACGACGGTTTCGCCCTGGTGATCGCGGTCGACAACGCGGGCCAGGCTGACGAGCAGCGGCAGTCTCGCGCCGACGTGGTGTTGGCCGACCTTGCCGGTGTCGCCGTCCGCAACGGCGACAGGCGCATGACATCGTTGCCGAACGCCCTTGATTCCTATGGGCAGCTGATCGGGGCGGTGCTCCCGGCCGGCCGGCAGCCGTTGGTGTGCTTGGACTTCGACGGCACGTTGTCGGACATCGTCGCCGATCCCGACGCGGCCCAGCTGGTCGAGGGCGCGGCCGCGGCTCTGCAGAGTCTCGCCGCGCTGTGCCCGGTCGCGATCTTGAGCGGTCGAGACCTCGCGGACCTTCGGCAGCGCGTCGGCTTACCGGGAATCTGGTACGCCGGCAGCCACGGCTTCGAACTGACCGGCCCTGACGGCAGCTACCACCACAACGACGCGGCGCTGGCCGCGGTGCCGGCGTTGGAAAAGGCAACGGCCGAACTCCGCGAGGAGCTGCAGGGTGTGTCCGGCGCACGGGTCGAGCACAAGCGTTTCGGCGTCGCCGTCCACTACCGCAACGCCGACCCCCGGTTCGTCGGCCACATCGTTGCCGCTACGCATCGACGGGGCCGCCAATATGGGCTACGGGTGACGAGCGGCCGCAAGGTCGTCGAGCTTCGGCCGGATATCGACTGGGACAAAGGCGCGGCGCTGGTCTGGATCCAGGACCAGATACCCCACACCGGCCGCGCGCTGCCGTTCTACATCGGCGACGACCTCACCGACGAGGACGCGTTCGACGCGATCCGATTCGGTGGCGTCGGGGTGGTGGTGCGCAACGACGAAGACGGCGGCCGCCCGACGGCGGCCCGGTTCACGCTGAGCAGCCCCCGCGAGGTATGCGAATTCCTGCGCCGGGGAGCCGGCCTGCTGACCTATCGGCGGGAGACCTCCGACGAGGCGTGGCTGCTGTCGTTCGAGGGCTACGATCCGCCCAGCGAGAAGCTCCGCGAAGCATTGTGCACCGTCGGCAACGGCTACTTCGCCACCAGGGGAGCGGCGCCCGAATCCGCCGCCGGCAAGGTTCATTACCCCGGCACCTATGCCGGTGGTGTCTACAACCGCCTCGAAGACGTCGTGGCCGGCCACCAGATGGGCCACGAAAGCCTGGTGAACCTGCCCAACTGGCTTTCGCTGACATTCCGCATCGACGGGGAAGACTGGTTCGACGTCGACGCCGTCACGTTGTTGTCCTATCGGCAGACCTTCGATCTGCGTGCTGCGGTGCTGACCCGGGAGCTTCGCTTCCGCGACGCCGCGGGACGCACGACCGCGGTGACCCAACGCAGGTTCGTGGCCATGCACATGGCCCACATCGGAGCTCTCGAGACCACGATCACCGCCGAGGATTGGTCGGGGACGATCGAGATCCGGTCGACCGTGGACGGTAACGTGCGCAATTCAGGGGTGGAGCGCTACCGCGAGTTGAGCAGCAATCACCTCGAGGCGCTGAAAAAAGTCGAGTTGTCCGAGAATTCGGTCCTGTTGACCGTGCAGACCAGGCAATCGCAGATTCCGATCGCGGTCGGGTCGCGAACCATGCTGTGGCACAACGAGGTCCCTGTCGCGGCGACGTATCGAGTGTTCGAGGGCGATTTCGAGATCGGCCACGACATCTGCACTGAATTGACCCTCGGTGCCTCGGTGTCGGTGGAGAAGGTCGTCACGATTGTCACCGGTCGCGACGTCGCGACCTCGGAGCCGGCCGCCGGGGCGCGGCGCAGGCTCGGCCGCCAGGGGCGCTTCGCCGAGATACTCGAGGCGCACACCGTCACCTGGGCGCACCTGTGGGAACGGCTGTCCTTCGAGTTCGACGACCACACAGACGAATTGCGCATCCTGCGTCTGCATCTGCTTCATCTCCTGCAGACGGTCTCCTACAACAGCGAAGACCTCGACGTCGGGGTTCCCGCGCGCGGGTTGCATGGCGAGGCGTACCGCGGCCATGTGTTCTGGGACGAGGTTTTCATTTTTCGGGTGCTCAACCTGCGGCTGCCGACGGTCACCCGGGCGTTGCTGCGCTACCGCTACCGGCGGCTCCTGGAGGCTCGCCGTGCGGCCAAGCTGGCCGGCTACGCCGGAGCGATGTTTCCGTGGCAGTCGGGAAGCGACGGGCGCGAGGAAAGCCCGGAGTTGCATCTCAATCCGCGGTCGGGCCGGTGGAATCCCGATCCCAGCCACCTGGCCCACCACATCGGCATCGCGGTCGCCTACAACGTCTGGCAGTTCTACCAGGCGACCGCAGACCTCGCCTACCTGATCGATTACGGCGCCGAGTTGTTGGTGGAGATCGCCCGATTTTGGGTGAGCAGAACGACTTACGACGAAAAGAGCGACCGCTACGGCATCTACGGCGTGATCGGGCCCGATGAGTTTCATTCGGGGTATCCCAACCGGCCGTACGAGGGCGTCGACAACAACGCTTACACGAATGTGATGGCGGTGTGGGTGATCCTGCGTGCGCTCGACGCGCTCGAGTTGGTGCCCCTGCCGAATCGGCTCGACATCCGCGAGACGCTGAACCTCACCGATGCGGAGCTGGCGCACTGGCATCATGTCAGCCGGCGGATGTTCGTTCCCTTCCACGACGGCGTGATAAGCCAGTTCGAAGGGTACGAAGACCTCGACGAACTCGATTGGCCCCGATATCGCCGGCGCTACGGCAACATGCAACGGCTGGACCGCATCCTCGAAGCCGAAAATGACGACGTCAACAGGTACAAGGCCTCGAAGCAGGCCGACGTCCTCATGCTGCTGTACCTGCTCTCGGCAGATGCATTGGAGGAGTTGCTCAACCGTCTCGGTTACGACTTCCCGCGCAAGCAGATCCCGATCATGGTCGACTACTACCTCGCCCGCACGTCGCACGGTTCGACGCTCAGTGGCGTCGTGCATTCGTGGGTGCTCGCCAGAGCCAATCGTGATCGGGCGATGGAGTTCTTCCACGAAGTGCTCAAGTCCGATGTCGCCGATATCCAGGGTGGCACCACATCCGAAGGCGTTCACCTCGCCGCGATGGCCGGCAGTGTCGACCTCGTGCAGCGGTGCTTCACCGGCCTCGAGATACGGGAGAATCGCCTCGTGTTCGCCCCGAACTGGCCCGATTCGCTTGGTGGACTAGGTTTTCCGCTTCATTACCGCGGACACCATCTGCACGTGCGGGTCAGCGGAAAGGGTGTCGAGATCAGCGCCGAACCCCGAGACGTTCCGCCGGTGATCATCGAATGTCGCGGCCGGGTCGAAGAGCTCGCGCCGGGGTCGCTATTGCGATTCCCCGAGCCTCCTCCGGGTGAGCCGGCCCCGGCGATCGAGCAGTCGGCGCCCGGGTCAGCCGGCTAGCGCCTCGGCCCGCAGGCGCGCCGCGATCAGCATGGTGACCAGCGGGTGCGCCGAAACGACATCGGTCAGCCCCGCGTTCAGCGCCGTCCGCACACCGGTCTCGGAGTTGTCGTCGAGCACCGGATAGTCCCCGGTCGCGTGCGCGAACAACGGACTGAAGGTGCGCGCGATCGCGCCGAACTCTGCCAGGTCGGGGGAGTCTTCCTCCGACCACGCCGTCAGGCGCAGGATGCCTTCGCGGACTTCGCCTTCGGTGCCGTCGATGGTCACCTGTCTGCCGGCGAGCATGCGTGCGACCCCGGTGCCGCAACCGACGACGGACGGCTTGTGTAATTCGCGGGACGCGACGGCCGCATGACTGGTCGCACCGCCGATGTCGGTGACGATGCCGCGCGCGGCAATCATGCCGTGGATGTCGTCGGGACTGGTGGCCGCGCGCACCAAGATGACATCGCGGCCGTCCTCGGCCGCATCGATCGCCTCGTCGACGTCGTCGTAGGCCATGCCGGACACCACCCCGGGGCAGGCGGGCAGGCCCTTGGCCAAAAGTGGTGCAGCAAGCCTGGTCTCGGGTTGCAACGATGGTTGCAACAGCATCTCGACCTGCCCGGGATCTACCCGGCAGAGCGCCTCGGAGTCGGTGATCAGGTTTTCGTCGCGCAGCGCCAGGGCCAGCCGCACCGCGGCCTGCGCCGACCGCTCGGCCACCCGGGTCTGCAACAACCACAGCTTGCCCTGCTCGACGGTGAACTCGATGTCCTGGACATCTTTGGCGATGCGTTCGAGAGTGCCTGCAGCGCTGAGCAACTGGTCGTATATTTCCGGCTGCTCTGCGCGCAGCGCCGATACCGGCTGCACGTGGGAAGTGCCCGAAACAATGTCTTCGCCCTGGCCGCCGGGCAGCCACTCGCCGAACGGCTCGTCGGCGCCGGTCATGGGGTTGCGGGAAAACAGAACGCCGGTACCGGATCCCGAGTCCATATTGCCGAAAACCATCGCCTGCACCACCACCGCGGTCCCGCCGGCCGCGCCGAGTCCGTGGTGGGTCCGGTAGGCGATGGCCCGGGCGGAATACCACGACCGGAAGACCGCCCCGATCGCGCCGCTCAATTGCGCGAAGGGGTCCTCGGGCACTGTGCCGTTCTCGTCGCCGAGCACGACGGATCGGTAACTGCGGTCGAAGCGTTGCCGGGTGTCACCGGCGAACTCGGCACCGTGCAGCGCGACCAGAGCCGACTGGACGGCATCGTCGATGCCCAAATTCAACACGGTGTCCAGCATCCCGGGCATCGGCACCGCTGCGCCGCTGCGGACGCTCACCAAAAGCGGCCGCGGTCCGGATCCGAACGTGCGTGCTGTCTCGGACTCCAGCCAGCGCAGCTTCGACCGCACCTCGTCGCGGATGAGTTCAATGGTGGCGTCGGGCTTGTCGAAGTAGCGCGCGCACACCTCGGTGGTGATGCAAAACGCCGGCGGCACCGGCAAGCCCTCGCGGCGCATGGCGTTGATGCCGTATCCCTTGTTGCCGAGGATGTCTCGCGGCGGCGTCGCGGTACCGTCGAGCAACACGACGGATGGGTGCCGAAAGGGCGCCGATCCGGTCATTGCCGCTGACTCCTTTCCGCCGGCCCACCAGGTGCACACTCATCGTTTCACGGCGCGATATCCGGGCCGTCGATGTCCCACGTCGCGGCCGGTGCAGCCGCGTCAGGCAACCGCTGCTGTTATCTGCGCCACTGCGATGATCTAGGTTTGCACGTATGACTCCCTACGCGTCTTATCAGGATGTCGGGTTACTGGTTCTGCGGCTGGTGTTGGGCGTGACGTTGGCTGCGCATGGCTACAACAAATTCTTCGGCGGAGGTCGCATACCGGGCACCGCGCGCTGGTTCGAGAGCATCGGCATGAAGCCGGGGAAGTTCCACGCCACCGTGGCGGCCACCACCGAACTCGCCGCCGGGCTGGGCCTGGCGGTCGGGTTGCTCACCCCCATTCCGGCGGCGGGCTTCGTGTCGTTGATGTTGGTCGCGGCCTGGACGGTGCATCGCCACAACGGCTTCTTCATCGTCAAGGAGGGCTGGGAGTACAACCTGGTCCTCGCGATTGCCGCGATCGCGGTCGCCACCCTGGGGCCCGGCAGATTCAGCCTGGACTGGGCGATCTTCGGCGTCAACAACCCGCTGATGGGCTGGAACGGCCTGGCCATCTCCGTGGTGCTCGGCCTCGCCGGCGCCGTCGGCCAGCTTCTGATCTTCTATCGGCCGCCGGCCCAGCAAGCGAGCTAGTGCTAGTCGGGGTCGTCGTCACTGCTCAACAGGTCCTCGGGGTGTTGGAGGCTGTTGAGGCGCGGCTGTCCGCGATCGAGATGCGGCAGGGGGATCCATTCTGTGTCGCCGTTGGTGCGTTTACGGGTGGCCCAGCCGCCGGGCCTGATCAGGCGATGATGCGTGCCGCACGCGAACGTGAGGTTGTCCACGTCGGTGCTGTGGCAGGCGGCGTAGTCGTCGACATGGTGGACCTCGCAGAGATAGCCGGGCACGTCGCAGCCGGGCGCCGAGCAGCCACGTTCCTTGGCGTGCAGGACGATTCGCTGGCCGGGTGAGGCCAGTCGCTTTGTGTGGTAGAGCCCAATCGGGTGGCCCTTGTGGAAGATCGCCAGGTAGTGATGGGCGTGCCGGGCCAGGCGGATGACGTCGCTCATGGGCAGCAGCGTGCCGCCCCCGGTGAGCGCCTTGCTCGAGCCTCCTTCCAATTCGCTCAGCGTGGTGCTTACAACGATGGAGGCTGGTAACCCGTTGTGTTGACCGAGTTCTCCGCTGGCCAGCACGGCGCGCAGTGCCGCCTGCAAGCCGTCATGGTTGCGTTGGCTCGCCGAGCGGGAGTCACGTTGGATCGCCTCCTCGCCCGGAGCCCCGTCGACGACGGGTGAGAGTTCGTCGGGATTGCACATGCCGGGGGCGGCCAGCTTAGCCAGCACGGCCTCGAGGGTGGCGCGTGCTTCGGGGGTCAGCCAGCCGCTGAGCCGCGACATGCCGTCGAGGTCTTGGTTGCCCAGCGTCAGCCCGCGGCGTCGGGCTCGATCCGCGTCGGTGAAATCGCCGTCGGGGTTCAGGCAATAGGTGAGCCGGTCGGCGAGCTTGCGAATCTGTTCGGGGCGGAACTGGGCGGCCCAGCGAGCCAACTGTTGCTCCGCAATGGCTTCGGTCTCCACGTCTACCCAGGACGGCAACTGATCGAAGAACTGCCGGATGGCCGTGACGTGGCCGTCGGCGATGGCACCGTCGCGCTGGGCGGCGGCGGTGGCCGGAAGCCGCGGCGGCAACGGCTCGCCGGTGAGTGCTCGGCGTGGTCCCAGGTCATCGGCCTCGGCCACGCGCCGTGTTGATTCGGCGCGGCTGATGTGCAAGCGGTCGGACAAGGCGTGCGTGAGCTTCCCGCCGAGTTCCTCGGAGGTGGCCTGATGCGCGAGCTGATTCGTCAGCTGGTGAGCGGGAACCCGGAGCCGGCGCGTCTCGTGTTCGAGCGCCTCCAACAATCCCAAGCGTTCCGGGGTCGTCAGCGCCTCGTAGGAATGTTCTTGTATGCGAGACACGACAGCATGCAGAGCCTCGTAGTCCTCTTGGACCTCTTCGCGAGTGCTCGAACCCACCCATGTTCGAATGATATCCCCGGCCACCGACAAATCGCGCCGGACGCAGACCACTGAAACACAAGTGGCGCAAGTGGTTTGGTATTAGGCGATTCCTAGGCGATGGTGGCGGTTTCGGCCGTCGTGACCTCGGCCGCGGCGCGCTCCCCGGAACGAATCGCGCCGTCGATCCAGCCGCACATCTTCGCCGAGCTCTCGGTGCCGGCCCAATGGATTCGGCCGCAGGGCTCGCGCAGGGTGTAGCCGAATTGGGTCAGCACGCCGGTGGGGGTGTGGCCGATCATCCCGCCGCCGGAGTAACGCTCGGTGCTCCAGTTCTGCAGATGGAATTCGCGCGGCTCTTTGGCCTTGCTGCCGAACCGGTCGACGACTTCGTTGATCAGGATCGACTTCTGCTCGGCCTCGTCGAGGTAGGTCAGCTTGCGCGCCGCGGGCCCCTCGGTGATGACGCACATGATCCCCGGGTCCGCGGTGTCGGTGCAGGCGTCGATGGTCAGGGTCGCGGGCGATCCCGGCGAGGAGGACTGACCGGACAGTCCGTCGCCGCGCCAGAACGGCTCGTCGTAGCAGATCGAGGTCTTGATGACCGCGCCGCTCGGCACCCGCTGGTGCAAAAGGGCCCGATCCAGCGGCAGCGCGGGTTCGTAGTCGATCGAAGTCGCGATCGCCAGCGGGATCGCGACGATGACCCGTCGGGCCCGCACCTTCAGGTCGGCCGCGCGGACCGTCGCGCCGTCGGCGTCCTGTGCGATCTGGCGGACCGGTTGCGAAAGGTGCAGCGCGTCACCGAGTTCCGCCACCATCGGGCGGTGCAGGGCGCCCATGCCGCCGACCGGACGCGCGTCCTGCGCGCCGCCCTTGCCGGAGATCACGAAAGTGGCGCCGCCGCCGGAGGATCCCATCTGCGTCAGTAGCCACAACAGCGACGTCTCGGAAGCGTCGGAGGTGTAGGTGCCGCCCAGCGCCATGTCCAGCATCTCGCGGGCCTGCCCGGACGCCGTGTGCCTATGGATCCATGCGCCGACGCTGATGCGGTCCCACTCGTGGGCCTTCTTGGCTTCCCAGGGGGCTTCGAGCGGAATCTCTTCGCACATCTCGTCTATGGAGGCCAGGCCGATGCCGAGGTTGGCGATCGCCCAGGGACTCATGGTCCACGGGATGGTGCCGCGGTAGCGGTGCTTCTTCCCGTCGACGATCATGATCGCGTCGCCGTCGTTGTTCTGCTTGTACTCCGGAACGCCGAACTCTTTCATCAGCGCATAGATCCGGTCCTGACCCGGCCCGATCCACGCGCCACCGCGATCGATCCACACCCCGTCGTCGCGCGTGACGCAGTACGTGCGACCGCCGACCCGGTCGCGCGCCTCCAGCAAGGCCACCGAGTGCCCGGCCTGCTTAAGGCGGAACGCGGCCGTCAAACCCGCGAAACCCGCTCCGACCACGCAATAGTCGACGTCCGCCATGACCGGCTCCTCGGTTGCCGTGCCCCGTTGAGCAGCAAACTACACCGGTCGGACCGGGCAGCGGAAGCGTCGCGTTGAATTCATGCACGGCTGTTCCGCTTCGCAATCTCCAGCAGTTTCGTACTTCACAGCGGCTGGCCCGTCGACGAATAGGGCAGGCTGCTGCCGGCGTTCTCGTCCACCACCACTCGGCCGCCCAGGTAGGGGAAGGCGCGTTGTGTGCACGCTTCCCGATTGCAGATCTTGCAGCCCGCACCGATCGGGACGGCGGTAGTGGGGTCGTCGAGTACGACGCCGGTGGAGTAGATCAGTTTTTCGGCATAGGCCAGGTCGCAGCCCAGCCCGATGGCAAAGGCCTTGTGTTGGTCCAAAAATCTGCGGCCTTCGGGCGCAGTGGTCTTGGCGACCCAGAAGTATGATCGCCCGTCGGGCATTTGGGCAACCTGGCGGACGATGCGCCCCGGCTGGGCGAAGGCATCGTGCACCACCCACAGTGGACAGCTGCCGCCGACCCGGCTGAAATGGAACGCGGTGGCGGACTGGCGTTTCGAGATGTTGCCGGCCTTGTCGGTACGCACGAAAATGAACGGCACCCCACGTTGTTGCGGGCGCTGCAGGGTGGAAAGCCGATGACAGACGGTCTCGAAGCCGACACCGAAACGACGACCCAGCAGGTCGATGTCGTACCGTAATTCTTCTGCGGCAGCATGGAACTCACGATAAGGCAGCAGGAAAGCACCGGCGAAGTAGTTGGCCAGTCCGATGCGGGCGACACCGCGGGACTCGGCACTGAGCTGTTCGTCGGTGGCGACCACGGCCGCGATCAGGTCGGACTGCGTGAGCAGGGCCAGCTGGGTGGCGATCTGGAAGGCGCGCTGGCCGGGCATCAGCCAGCGAGCCACCCGCAGCACCTTGGCGTCGGCTTCGTAGCGGCGCTTGGTGGTCTCGGGCAGGGTGTCGTCGACCACCACCGCGATCCCGAGGCGGTCCCGCATCAGCTCGGTCAGCTGGACATCCAATCCGCCTGCGCGAAGCCCACTCTGGGCCGCCATCTGCTCGGCGGCGAGGTCGAGATCGCCGATGTAGTTGTTGCGGTCGTAGAAGAAGTCGCGCACCTCTTCGAAGGGCATCGGCCGCTCCAGCGGCAGTGCGGTGTCGGCCGTCGCACGAGATCGATAGCCGTCCAGCTCGCCGGTGGCATCGCGCAGCCGCCGGTGAACGGTGACCAGGCTGCGGCCGATCTCGGGCATGCGGGCGACCAACTCTTGGATCTGGCCGCGGGTCACGCCGTGCTCGGCGCCGATCTCGGCGAACAGGTCGGACAGGTCGGCCACCAGGCGGGCGTCGGTGTCGGAGGAGAAGAACTGCGGCGGCAGCTCGAAGCGCTCGGTGAGCGCGATCAGCACCGGCACGGTGATCGGCCGCTGGTCGTTCTCCAGCTGGTTGACGTAACTGGTGGACAGGTTCAGGGCTTGGGCGAGGGCGGCCTGGGTGAGCCCGCGTTCCTGCCGCAGTCGCCGCAGCCGGGCGCCCGAAAACGTCCTGGAAATGGTTCGAGCCACCGTTGCCACCTTACTCCAAAATCGTGTTCGCAATCTTCGCAATGTGCGCCGGAGAAGGACACAAAAATACGCATTTACAGGGGCTTTCCAAGCACATCCCCGTTGCATAGTGTGCGGATATGGAGATGCACCAGGTCCGGACGCGGCGCAGCGCCGAGGATTTCCCGCGCGCTGAACAGCTGGCCGCCAAGATCGCCCGCGTCGCGACCGACCCGGTCGCCGTCGACGCACAGACCGCCGAGATGGTGCTCAACCGGATCATCGACAATGCAGCCGTCAGTGCGGCCTCGGTGGTGCGGCGTCCCGTCACCGTCGCCCGCCAGCAGGCGCTGGCCCACCGCGCCCGGCAGGGGGCGGCCGTCTTCGGCGTCGAGGGCAGCTATTCTGCGGAGTGGGCAGCCTGGGCGAACGGCGTCGCAGTGCGCGAACTCGACTTCCACGACACGTTTTTGGCGGCCGAGTACTCCCATCCCGGCGACAACATTCCCCCGCTGGTCGCCGTTGCCCAGCAGCTGGGGGTGCGCGGCTCCGACTTGATTCGCGGCCTGGCCACCGCATACGAGATCCAGATCGATCTGGTCAAGGGAATCTGCCTGCACGAGCACAAGATTGACCACGTCGCCCACCTCGGCCCGTCGGTGGCGGCCGGCTTGGGAACGATGCTCCGGCTGGACGCCGACACGATCTACCAGGCCGTCGGTCAGGCGCTGCATCTGACCACCAGCACCCGCCAGTCCCGGAAGGGCTCGATCTCCAGTTGGAAGGCGTTCGCTCCCGCCCACGCCGGAAAGGTCGCCATCGAGGCGGTCGATCGCGCGATGCGCGGTGAGGGATCGCCTGCGCCGATCTGGGAAGGCGAGGACGGCGTCATCGCCTGGTTGCTCGGCGGGCCCGACCGCACTTACGAGGTGCCGTTGCCCGCTCCCGGCGAGCCCAAGCGCGCCATCCTGGACAGCTACACCAAAGAGCACTCCGCGGAATACCAGAGCCAGGCGCCGATCGACCTGGCCCGCCGGCTGCGCGAACGCATCGGTGACCTCGACCAGATCGCGACGATCGTGCTGCACACCAGCCACCACACGCATGTGGTGATCGGCACCGGCTCCGGCGATCCGCAGAAGTTCGATCCGGACGCGTCACGTGAGACGCTGGACCACTCGCTGCCCTATATCTTCGCCGTTGCCCTGCAGGACGGCAGCTGGCACCACGAGCGTTCCTACGCTCCGGAGCGCACGCACCGGCCTGACACCATCGCGCTATGGCACAAGATCTCCACCGTCGAGGATCCGGAGTGGACGCGCCGATACCATTCGAATGACCCGGCCGAGAAGGCCTTTGGGGCGCGGGCGGAGGTGACGCTCAAGAGCGGTGAGGTGCTCTGCGACGAGCTCGCGCTGGCCGATGCTCATCCGCTGGGCGCCCGGCCGTTCGCGCGCGAGCAATACGTCAAGAAGTTCGGCCAGCTGGCCGATGACGTCGTGGAACCTGCTGAGCAGCAACGGTTCTTGGCCGCCGTGGACTCGCTTGCCGACCTCAAGGGCGGCGGGCTGGGCGCGCTGAACGTCTTGGTCGACCCGCGGGTGCTGGACAAGGCGCCAGTGATCCCGTCGGGGATATTCCGGTGACCAGCCCGGCCGACAGGCGCACCGCCTTCCGGACAGCCCTGAATTCCGGCCGGCTGCAACGGCTTCCGGGCGCGTTTTCACCGCTGGTGGCCAAGGCCGTCGCGGCTGCGGGCTTCGAGGGTGTCTACGTCTCGGGTGCCGCGCTCGCGGCCGACCTGGGCCTACCGGACATCGGGCTGACCACGCTGACCGAGGTCGCGGCCCGCGGCGCGCAGATCGCGGCGGCCACCGGGCTGCCCACGCTGATCGACGCCGACACGGGGTTCGGGGAGCCGCTCAACGCCGCTCGCACCGTGCGCCTGCTGGAGGACGCCGGGCTGGCCGGATGCCATCTCGAGGACCAGGTCAACCCGAAGCGATGCGGACATCTGGACGGCAAGGCCGTCGTCTCGACCGCTGACATGGTCAAGCGTTTGCGCGCAGCGGTATCCGCGCGTCGCGACCCCAACTTCGTGATCTGCGCCCGCACCGACGCCGTGGACGTCGAGGGTCGCGCCGCGGCGATCGATCGTGCCCGGGCCTACGCCGACGCCGGCGCCGACATGATCTTCACCGAGGCGCTCACCGAACCGGACGACTTCGCGGCGTTCCGGGCCGCCGTCGATGTTCCGTTGCTGGCTAACATGACGGAATTCGGCAAGTCGCCACTGCTGAGCACGCGCCGACTGGCCGACCTGGGCTACAACGTCGTCATCTATCCCGTCACCACGTTGCGCCTGGCGATGTTCGCGATCGAAGCCGGACTGCACGAAATCGATTCGACGGGAACGCAACTCGATCTGCTGGGCCGGATGCAACACCGCAGCCGGCTCTACGAGCTACTGCGCTACGCGGACTACAACGACTTCGACGCCGATATCCACAACTTCACGCTGAAGGGAACCGCCGATGACCACCCCGACCGCTGAGATCAAGAAGGGCCTTGCGGGCGTCGTGGTGGACACCACCGCGATCTCGAAGGTGGTACCGGAGACGAATTCGCTGACCTATCGTGGTTATCCGGTCCAGGACCTGGCCGCGCACTGCAGCTTCGAGCAGGTCGCCTTCCTGCTGTGGCGCGGCGAACTGCCCACCGATGCCGAACTCGCGTTGTTCTGCCAACGGGAGCGGGCCAGTCGCCGGGTCGACCGGTCGATGCTGTCGCTGCTGACAAAGCTGCCCGACAACTGCCACCCGATGGATGTGATACGCACCGCCATCAGCTATTTGGGCGCCGAGGATCCCGACGAGGACGACGACTCGGCGAATCGCGCGAAGTCGCTGCGCATGCTCGCGGTGCTGCCCACGATCGTTGCCGTGGACATGCGGCGGCGGCGCGGCCTGGCGCCGATCGCGCCGCACAGCGGCCTGGGTTACACCGAGAACTTTTTGCAGATGTGCTTCGGCGAGGTCCCCGAACCGACGGTCGTCCGGGCGTTCGAGCAGTCGATGATCCTCTACGCCGAGCACGGTTTCAACGCTTCCACCTTCGCCGCACGGGTGGTGACGTCGACGCAGTCGGACATCTACAGCGCGGTGACCGGGGCCATCGGTGCCCTCAAGGGCGCGCTGCACGGCGGCGCCAACGAAGCGGTGATGCACGACATGCTCGCGATCGCCGATCCGGGGAATGCGCGAGAATGGCTGCACGACAAGCTTGCTCGCAAGGAAAAGGTCATGGGATTCGGACATCGGGTGTACAAGAACGGTGACTCCCGGGTGCCGACAATGAAGCGGGCGCTGGCCGATGTGGCCGCCATTCGTGACGGCCAGCGCTGGCTGGACATCTACACCATCTTGGAAGCCGAGATGTGGGATGCCACCGGTATCAAACCCAATCTCGACTTCCCGACCGGCCCCGCTTATCACCTGATGGGCTTCGACATCGGCAGCTTCACGCCGATATTCGTGATGAGCAGGATCACCGGATGGACCGCCCACGTCATGGAGCAGGCGGCGGCCAACTCGTTGATCCGCCCGTTGAGCGCCTACTCGGGTCGCGCGCAGCGCGCCCTGGCGCACCGATGAATTCCGGGCCGCTATTCGCCGGGCCCGCCGTACTGCCAAACCAGGCTGTGATCGCCGGTCATCGTCGCGTTGCACCACATCGTGCGGCCGTTGGCGTCCTGGGTGGTCGCGTGCAACACCGTGCATGAATCGCCCGGCGCCGGCGCCGGCGCCGGCGCCTGAGCATAGGCGAGCGGCGCGGTGACCAACATCAACGCGGCGGCCGATACGGCGAATCTGCTCATGACCGACATCTCCTAAGCACTGGCGTTCACGCTATCCGCCGAACAACCGGCGGGCAAAGACACGCGTGCACGGTCGCGAGCGCGTTGGCTCAGAACGGGTTCTAGTCTGTGGCCATGGGATTTCTGCAGCCCGACGTGCCTCAGATCGACATCGAAGAGTGGAGCAAGGGCACTCGCAGCGAGAAAATCCGCCCGATGGCCAGGCATTGGGCAGAGGTCGGTTTCGGCACGCCGGTGATCCTGCACCTGTTCTACGTCGGCAAGATCCTGCTCTACATCCTGTTGGGGTGGGTGTTTGCCGTGGCGACCACCCGCGGCCTGGCGTTCTTGGACGTGAAGTCGTGGTACGCCGAGCCGATCGTGTTCGAGAAGGTCGTGCTCTACACGATGCTGTTCGAGGTGATCGGGCTGGGCTGCGGCTTCGGGCCGTTGAACAACCGGGTCAAGCCGCCGATGGGCTCGATCCTGTACTGGTTGCGGCCGGACACCATCCGGCTGCCTCCGTGGCCGCGCCGGGTCCCGGCGACCAAGGGAACCGCCCGGACCCTGGTGGATATCGCGCTGTACGCCCTGCTGCTACTGCTGCTCTTGCTGACGCTGTTCGCCGACGGCACCGGGCCGGTGCGGGAGCTGGGCACCCAGGTGGGGCTGATCCCGCAGTGGCGAATCGTGCTGATCCTGGTCGTTCTCGGGGTGCTCGGGCTGCGCGACAAGGTGATCTTCCTGGCCGCCCGCGGTGAGGTCTACGCGTCGTTGGCGGTGACCTTCTTGTTCGGCGGGGACATGATCGTCGCCGCCAAGCTGGTGTTCCTGGTGATCTGGATAGGCGCGGCGACCTCCAAGCTCAACAAGCACTTCCCGTTCGTGATGTCGACGATGATGTCCAACAACCCGCTGTTTCGGCCCCGGTTCGTCAAGCGGGCGTTCTTCGAGAAGTTCCCCGACGATCTGCGGCCCGGGCGCTTGTCGCGGCTGTTCGCTCACGTCAGCACCTTCATCGAGATGTGGGTGCCCGTCCTGCTATTCGTCGCGCACGGCGGCTGGTGGACCGCGATTCCCGCGGGCATCATGGTGGCCTTCCACCTGGGGATCCTGACCGCCATCCCGATGGGCGTGCCGCTGGAATGGAACGTCTTCATGATCTTCGGCGTGCTGTCCTTGTTCGTAGGCCACGCCCATGCGGGTCTGGCCAGCCTCAAACACCCTGTGCCCGTGGCGATTTTCATCGCCTTCATCGCCGCGATCGTGATCCTGGGCAATCTGTTCCCGCGCAAGATCTCGTTCCTGCCCGGCATGCGTTACTACGCGGGCAACTGGGACACCACGCTGTGGTGCATCAAGCCCTCCGCGGACAAGAAGATTGCCCACAACATCGTCTCGATCGCCAGCATGCCGGCGGCTCAGCTGGAAAAGCTGTACGGCAAGGAGCGCGCGCAGATCCCCATGTATCTCGGATATGCGTTCCGCGCCATGAACACTCACGGCCGCGCGTTGTTCACGCTGGCGCATCGGGCGATGGCCGGCGAGAACGAGGACGACTACGTCATCACTGACGGGGAACGAATCTGCAGCACCGCCGTCGGCTGGAACTTCGGCGACGGGCACATGCACAACGAACAGCTGATCGCGGCGCTGCAGCAACGTTGCCGGTTCGCGCCCGGCGAGGTGCGCGTCGTGCTGCTCGATGCGCAACCGATCCACAAGCAGACCCAGACCTACCGGCTGGTGGACGCCGCTACCGGGGAATTCGAACGCGGCGTCGTCAAGGTCGCCGACATGGTGACCCGGCAGCCCTGGGCCGACGACGTGCCGGTCCAGGTGCTGACGGAAGAGGCCGAGACGGCGCCGCCGAGCGAAGAAGAGCTGTCGACCGAACAGTAGGTCGCGAGCGTAACCACACCGTGAACTTTCGCCCGGAAAATCGCAGTGTGGTTACGCTCGGCGCAAATCAGGCCCCCGCGCGAACCTCCTGCGCGGCCGCGACCATGTTCTGCAGCGACGCGGTCACCTCGTCGGTGTTGCGCGTCTTCAGCCCGCAGTCGGGGTTGACCCACAGCCGCTCGGCGGGCAGGGCCCGCAGCGCGGCGCGCAGCGACTCGGCCATCTCGCGCGTGCTCGGCACCCGGGGCGAGTGGATGTCGTAGACGCCGGGGCCCACGCTGTTGGCGAAGCCGACCGCGTTCAGGTCGTCCAGCACCTCCATGTGCGAGCGCGCCGCCTCGATCGACGTCACGTCCGCATCCAGGTCGGCGATCGCGCCGATCACCTCGCCGAACTCCGAGTAGCACAGGTGCGTGTGGATCTGCGTGGAGTCGTCGACGCCGGATGTGGCCAGCCGGAACGCGCCGACGGCCCAGCGCAGGTACTCCTCCTGATCGGCGCGCCGCAGCGGCAGCAGCTCGCGCAACGCGGGCTCGTCGACCTGGATGACCGCGATGCCGGCGGACTGCAGGTCCACGGTCTCGTCGCGGATGGCCAGCGCCACCTGATTGGCGGTGTCGGCCAGCGGCTGGTCGTCGCGGACGAACGACCACGCCAGGATCGTCACCGGTCCGGTCAGCATGCCCTTGACCGGCTTGTCGGTCAGCGACTGCGCGTAGCGGGCCCACTGCACGGTCATCGGGTGCCGTCGGATGACGTCGCCGTAGAGGATCGGCGGCCGCACACAGCGGCTGCCGTAGGACTGCACCCAGCCGTTCCTGGTGGCGAAGAACCCGTCGAGCTGCTCGGCGAAGTACTGGACCATATCGTTGCGTTCCGGCTCGCCGTGCACCAGCACATCGAGGCCGAGCTGCTGCTGCAGCTCGATGACGTCGGCGATCTCCTGCTTCATCCGGCGGTCGTATTCGGCCTCGTCGATCTCGCCGGCGACCAGCGCGGCACGGGCCTTGCGGATCTGGACGGTCTGCGGGAACGACCCGATGGTCGTGGTCGGCAGCGGCGGCAGGTGCAGCCGCGCTTCCTGGCTGGCGCGACGTGCGGCCGCGTCGCCGCGATGCACACCGGCCGCGACGACCGAGCCGAGACGCTCGCGGAGCTGGTCGTCGTGCAGGCGCGGGTCACTCGTGCGCGACGCGACGGCGGCGTTGGAGGCCGCGATCTTGTCGGCGACGTCCTTCGATAACGCCTCACGTCCCTCGCGCAGGGACCGGGCCAGGGTCACCACCTCGACGACCTTCTCCTGTCCGAACGCCAGCCAGCTGCGCAGCGCGTCGTCGAGGCCGGTCTCGGGGTCCAGCGAGTAAGGCACGTGCAGGGTCGAACACGACGTCGACACCGCGACGTGGGCCGCCGAATGCTGCAGCGCCGCCAGCTTGTCCAGTGCCGCTTCGAGATCGGTGCGCCAGATGTTGCGCCCGTCGACGACGCCGGCCACGAGCGTCTTGTCGGCCAGGCCGGGCGCGATCGCCGTGTCGGCTCCGTACACGAGGTCGACGCCGATCGCCTCGACGGGCGTGCGGGCCAGCGCGCCCAACGATTCGCCGGGGTCACCGAAGTAGGTGGCCACGTAGATCGCCGGCCGGTTGGTCACCTTGCCCAGCGCGTTGTAGACCGCCTCGGTCAGGGCGGGGGCGTCGGGGGAGATGTCGGTGACGAGCGCGGGCTCGTCGAACTGCACCCACTGCGCACCGTTATCGGCCAGCAGCGACAACAGCTCGGAGTAGATCGGCACCAGCTCCTGCAACCGCTCGATCGGCGCGCCCGCGCCGCCCTTGACGTCACCGACGCCCTTGCTCAGCAACAGGAAGGTGATCGGTCCGATGACGACTGGGCGGGCCGGGATACCTTGCGCGATAGCCTCTTTCAGCTCGGAAAGTACCTTGTCGGGGTTCAGCGCGAACGTCGTCGCGGGCTCGATCTCGGGAACGATGTAGTGGTAGTTGGTGTCGAACCATTTGGTCATTTCCAGCGGCGCCACCTCGTTGTTGCCGCGCGCCACCGCGAAATAGCGATCCAACTCGTCGGGAACCTGCGCGGCCCGAGCCGGCAGCGCGCCGAGCATGACGGCGGTGTCGAGCATCTGGTCGTAGTAGGAGAAGGTGTTCACCGGCACCGAGTCCAGGCCGGCCGCGGCCAGACTCGCCCAGGTGTCTCGGCGCAGGGTTGCAGCTACGGCCTCCAGCTCGGCACGGCTGGTGCGTCCGGCCCAGTAGCCCTCGGTCGCACGTTTGAGTTCCCGCTTGGGGCCGATGCGCGGGGAGCCGACGACTGTTGCGGTAAATCGTTGGGGGGTCACGGTTTTGTTCGTCCTTCAATCGGCGTGATGGTCACCGCCGGCGGACGTGCAGCCGATCCGTCGGCGGCGGTACCCAGTACCAACCGCAACGGCTGCAGCCAAACGCCCATTCCTCGAGGCGATGAGCCGCCGGACGCGGCGCGCCCAGCACGGCTGGCAGGTCTCCGGACTCGCAGGCGCGCACTCGGTGGTGCTCCTAATGGCCGTCGCTTCCCAGTCTTGCGACCAGTGCTTGCCAAAAACTCTGACGGCGGTCGTTCCTGCATACCGTTGCGGGACAGTCCCGGATTCTCACCGGGTTCCCTCTCGCGAAGCGTTACTAACGTTGCCCCGCTCGATGCTTGCGCCGCGGTTGCGGCGCAAGCAGACCAGCTGCGTAACGGAGCTTACTCCGGCGTCGGGTCGACAACAGACATGTGGCCCAACGTGACGGTAGCGTCACGTTGGGCCGCCGGCGTGACGGTAGCGTCACGTTCGCGACGGGCTAGCTGGCAAGCGCCTCCGCGATGGGAGTGTCGCCGTTGTTGAAGTCGATGGTCCGGCGGATGGTCGAGTCGCCCGCCAGTGCGGCGGCCACCACCAGCGCGACGTCGGCGCGCGTGACCTCGCCTTTGCCTTTGCCGATCGAGATCCGTCCGGTCGCCTCGTCCAGCGTCAGCCGCCCGGGACCCAGCACCGTCCAGTCCAGCTCGCTGGCCCGTAGGTGTTCATCCGCGGCGGCCTTGGCCTCCGCGTAGGCAAAGAACGGATCATCTTGCGGAACACCGTGATTCGGCCCGGCGCCGAAGTAGGAGACCATGACGAAGCGTTTGACGCCCGCCCGCCCTGCGGCGTCGATCACCCGGATCGCGGCGTCCCGGTCCACGGCGTAGGTCCGCGCGGGGTTGCCGCCGCCGGCGCCGGCGGAGAAGACGACCGCGTCATGCCCGGCCACCAGCTCGGCCAGCGCGTCGGTGTCGAGGCGCTCGATGTCGGCCACCACGGGCGTGGCGCCGGTGGCCGCGACGTCGTCGGAATGCTCGGGATTGCGGAACACCGAGGTGACCTCGTCGCCGCGCTCGCTGAGGATGCGGGCGAGCTGCAGTGCGACTTTCCCGTGCCCGCCGATGACGATGACTCGTGCCACGCCCTCGACCGTACGCGGCCGCCGGAGCCGATGGTGGCGACCCGCTTCGCCCGGCTACGCCGCGCTTGCGACCGCCGCTAGAGCTTTACCTTGCCCATGATGATGTCGATGATCATCTTGCCGGGTGCGTAGGCGCCGGTCATGGAGGCCATCGTGTGTCCGGAGTCCACCAGCAGCGTGATTCCGCTGATGCCGCAGGCCGCCTCGCTGTTGAGGAATGCCATGACGTCGCCCATCTGCTCGGGCGTGTGCACCTTGCAACCGGTCTCGTCGCGGTAGTCCTGGGCGAAGGACAGCCACAGGTCCGCGTTGGCCTGGGCCAGCGGAGTGTCGGTAGGGCCGGGGCAGATCGCGTTGATGCGAATGCCCTTCTTTGCCAGCGGGTAGCCCTGGGTGGCCACGTAGGTGTTGATGGCCTTCTTGCTGGTGCCGTAGTGGTTGATGCCTTCGGCCTCGTGCGCCTGGCACCAGGCTTCGGCCGCCGCGAAGTCCGGCGTGGCAAGAAAGTCCAGCATCAGGTCCAGGTCGTTCTCCCAGCCCATGCCGGCGACAGAGGAGATGAAGCAGATTGCCGAGCCGTTGGGCAGTTGGTTCTTTTCGAGCAGACGGTCGATCAGGTGGCGGTGGCCGATGAAGTTGATCTTCATCAAGTCGATCGTCCCGTCGGCGACGCCGGCAGCGGAGAACACGGCGTCAATGGGACCCTCGACCTGACTGAGCGCGGCATCGATCGAGGCGGGGTCGCGCAGGTCCACCTGCACCGACTGGGCGACGTCGTAGCCCACCGGTGCGTAGTCCAAAACGATGATTTCGGCGCCCAGCTCGGCCGCTGACTTGGCCGCCGCCGCGCCCATGCCGGTCGCGCCACCCACAACGAGAGCGCGCTTGCCGTCGTAGCGCAACCGATCGACAATGGTCATGGAAATCCTCTTCTCGGATAATGCTAACGCGGTTCTATCTGCTCAACTGTATGGGTAACAGTTTTTCGGTTCAATACCAGGCCCGGATTGAATCAGGGGCTTATTTGCCGCGGACGGCGGCACCGCGCAGGAAAGTGTCGCGGGTGTGCACCAGCGCCGCCCGCTTGCCCACGGAGCGCAGCATGTTCTCCGGTATCCACTGCAGGCCGATGACGCAACGGGCCAGCATCGCGACCGAGGGCGCCTCGGTCTGAATTTCGCCCGCCCGGATTCCCTCGGCGAGCAGTGATTTCATTTGCCGTAAGCGGGTGGTGTAGGACCAGCCCGGATTCGCCGTCGGCGGCGACTGCCGCATCCACGCCAGCTGGATCCGGAATTCATCCGAAAACTGTCCCAGCGCATTGACATTGACCCAGCACAGCGCATCCAACTTCGCCATCGGGGTCGCATCGGCGCGCAGCACGCTGACCCAGCCCGCCTCGACCTTCTGGCCGAATGACCGCATGATCGAATCGAGGAGTTCATCCTTCGACCCGATCACCCGGTAGACGGTTCCGGTGCCCAGTCCCGCGGCCGACGCGATGTCCCTGACGGTGGTGACCTCAAAACCTTTGCGGCCGAACTCGGTTCGTGCCACCGCGCGCACGTGCGCCGCCTTGTCGCTGGGGTCGGCGTCGCTGTCGTCGGCCCATGTTTCGATCACGTCGCTGGCCGCCTTGAAGGCATTGGACCGGTCCAATGCCGCATCCGTGGGCGGCCGTACCGCCAAGCCTTGCAAGATTATTCGGCACAACAGCTCGGCCACCTGGTCGGTGGACGAATTGTGGCGCATCACGGCGAGCCCCACCTGCAGCATGGTCTGACAGATCCGGTCGGTCAGCGTGGGCAGATCGATGTCGGGTTTGATGTAGCCGCTCCAGCGCGCCGCGCGCAGCGTCTGCAGCATCGCCTCCTGAATCGAGGTGGGCTGTTGCCGGGTCAGCTTCATCAGTTCGGGATCGGTGCTGGGGCCCTCGTAGAACGACATCTGCAGCGCGGCGCCGTGCCGCACCGCGCATTCGGCGATGGCCGTTCCCAGCGCGATGATCTGCTCGGCGGCTCCTCGCGTGTTGGGTTCGTCCAGTCGCGCCTGGGCGGTGCGCCCGATGCGGTCCAGATCGTCCTGATAGCGCCGGATCAGCTCGACGAGGATTGCCTCTTTGGACTCGAAGTGGTGATACAGGCTGCCCGGCAGAATCCCTGCGGCATCGGCGATCTCCTGCAAAGACGTCCGCAAACCCGAGGAGGCGATCAACGATGCCGCGGTTTGCAGGATCTCGGTGCGCCGCGTGCCGGCATCGTCGATGTTGACGCCCGATTGGACACGAACTGTGGGCGGCGGCCGACCCTTTGCCGGTGACTCGGCTTTAGCCATGACTAGCGGCGCGCAAGCCCGCAGGACCGTGGCCGTGCAAACAAGTGCAATCGTCCTCCCAGCCGAACCAAATCTTTGTTAAAAGATTATCAGACTGCCGGCAACAAATGCGCTGCATACCGGGGTGCTGGGGGCATTTCAGAGGGGTGGCCAATCCCCCCGTCGTACGCGACCACCCCGTCGGCGACGCCGTTGCCGGGGCTCCCGGCCGTCCATCATGTGCGTCCCCTGTTCGCGAGACCGCGGCCGAGCTCGGTCAGGTAAGGCTCGGGCCCGCCGAGGTACGCGCTCCAGTTCAGCAACCGCTTGAGGTACAGGTGAGCGTCGTGCTCCCAGGTGTACCCGATTCCTCCGAAGACCTGGATCGCGGTATCGCCCACGGTCGCCAGCCGCCCCGCGAACGCCTTGGCCCGCACGGCGGACAGGTGGCGCTCGCCGGCGTCGGCGTTGTCGGCGGCCCACAATGCGTGCACCACCCCGCTGCGGGCCAACTCCACCGTCTCGAACATGTCGACGCACAGATGCTGGACGGCCTGGAACGAGCCGATGACCTGACCGAATTGCTTTCGCACCTTGGCGTATTCGACGGCCAGGTGCAGGACGGCCTGCGCGGCGCCCAGCGCATCGGCGGCGGTCGCGATCAGCACGTCGTCGACGACGGCCGCGACGGCCTGCGGCGACGGGGCGGCCAGCCGGGTGGCGGGGGCGTCGTCGAGCGTGACGTGAAACTGCTTGCGGGTCTGGTCGATACCGCGGACCGGCGTTATCGAGACTCCCGCGGTCGTCACCGCATACAGCCCTGGCTCGCTCGGGTCGCCGGCGAGCACCAGCACGGTGTCGGCAGCCGCGGCGTCGGGCACGGCGGCAAGCTCGCCGCGCAGCACCGCGTCGGTGCTACCCGACCCGACCGCGGCGAGCGGGGCCTGGGACGGGTCCAGGAATCCCACGGTCGCGATGTTGGTGCCGTCGGCAAGACCCGTCAAAAGCTTTGCGGCAGCGCCGTTCACGCCGAAGCGGGTCAGCGCGCGGACGGCGGCGACCGCGCTCGACAGCCAGGGACCCGGATGCAGGGCGGCGCCGAGCTCCTCGGCGACGATCCCGGCCTCGACCATCGTCATGCCGGCCCCGCCGTATTCCTGCGGCACCAGCAGGCCCGTCGTCCCGAGGTCGGCGAGCCCGCGCCAGACCTGTTCGGTCGTGCCGGTCGGATCGTCGAGCAGTTCGCGCACATGGCCCGAAACCGGCGCCTTCTCGGCAAGATAGCGTCGCGCGGTGTCGCGCAGGGCCACTTGCTCCGCGGTGAGCTCGAGATTCATCTGCGCGGCAATCCCAGCACGCGCTGCGCGGTGATGTTCTTGTTGATCTGGGTGGTGCCGCCCGCGATGGTCAGGGACCGCGACGTCAGGCGGTAGTTGGCCCACGCGGCGTTCTCGCTGCCCATGCCGAGCACGTCGAAAGCCAAGGCGGCCAGGTCTTGTCCGATCTCGCCCCACACCGTCTTGGCGAGGCTGGCCGTCCCGGAGGCCGCCAGCTGCGAACCGCCGTGCAGGGTCGCGGAGATCGAGCGCTGGCAGAGCACCTCGAGATATTTGATCCGGACGGCGATTTCGCCGAGCCGCCGCAACGTCACCGGGTCCTCGAGGCCGTCGCTGCGCGCGGCGATGTCATCGACCAGTTCTTCCAGCCGCACTTGCATCTCGGCGTACAGCCGCGCGGCGCCGGCTCGCTCGTGGCTCAGCGTGGTGGTGGCCACACTCCAGCCTCCGTTCAGCGGTCCGAGCAACGCGTCCACGGGCACGCGCACGTCGTGGAAGAAGACCTCGGCGAAATCGGTCTCGCCGTTGAGTGTGACGAGCGGGCGAACCTCGATGCCGGGCAGTCGCATGTCGACGATCAGGCACGAGATGCCCTTGTGCTTGGCGGCATCCGGGTCGGTGCGCACATACAGTTGGCACCACTGCGCCCGATGCCCGAGCGAGGTCCAGATCTTCTGGCCGGTCACCACGAAGTCGTCACCGTCGGGCACCGCTCTGGTGCGCAGCGACGCCAGATCGGATCCGGCCTCGGGCTCCGACATGCCTTGGCACCAGATGTCGTCGGCGCGCATCATGCGGGGGAGCAGCGTCGTCTTCTGGGATTCGGTGCCGTACTGCATGATGGCCGGGGCGATGTTGTTCATGCCGATCATGTTGAGCGGCATCGGCGCCCGGGCCCGCGTGGTCTCCTCGGTGTAGACCAACTGCTCGAGCACAGTCGCGCCCCGGCCGCCGTACTCGGCGGGCCACGACACCGCGGCCCAGCCGGCGTCGGCCATCGTGCGATTCCACCCGCGCAGCTTCTCGAATCCCGCGTCGTCGTGGCTCCGCCGCGCGGCGATCACATCGTCGGTCAGGTTCGCCGACAGCCAAGCGCTCAGCTCGGCGCGGAACTGTTCCACCTCCGCCGGGTATGAGAAGTCCACGTTCTAGACGGTCCCTTGATCGACCCTGCACGATGACTGCGGTCAAGCCGGACTTTACGGCGGAGCAGATTTTTGGTCAACCGCGCCGGAGAGCCCCTGCCGGCAGCTCTCCGGCGGGTTGATCGACGGTCCGGCACACGCCGCGTCATGGTGTGAACAAATCTTAGGTTTACAGCGCGGCGCGTCACCGGGGAGCGGTCTGTTCCGGGACGGCACCGAGCCGCCGATAGGCCCGCCGCACGGCTCGCCGGGGGGTTGGACACCCCGCGCGAGGCGCCTGCCGAGCCGTTGACCGGCGCTAAGCGAGTTGCTGGTTGCCAATCGGCTAGTTTCCCGTAAGGCTCTCCGTAGGATGACCCGCAGAAGGCCCCCAGCAAATGGAGAGCGACAGAAATGGCTGACACTGTAAAGGTCCGGTTCGAGCCGAAGATGATGATCGACGGCAAGCTCGTCGACGGCCGGGCCGGCACCTTCACCAACATCAACCCGGCGACCGAGGAGTCGCTCGGCGAGGTGGCTGACGCCTCGAAAGAGGACATGCTGCGCGCGATCGACGCCGCCCGGCGGGCCTTCGACGATACGGACTGGTCCACCGACAAGGAGTTGCGCAAGCGCTGTCTGCTGCAGCTGCACGAGGCGATCGAGTCCGAGATCGACGAGCTGCGCGAGGAGCTCATCCTCGAGGTGGGTTCGCCGCGGGCGATCACCTTCGGCCCCCAGCTGGACGCCCCGCTGGAAGACGGGCTCAAGTACCCGGCCCGGCTGATCGACGAGTACGCCTGGGAAACCGACCTGGGCGACAAGGTGATCAGCCTGACCGGAACGCTGACCACCCGCAAGGTGTGGCGGGAGCCGGTCGGCGTCGTCGGGGCGATCGTGCCGTGGAACTTCCCGTTCGAGGTCACTCTCAACAAGCTGGGCCAGGCGCTGGGCACCGGCAACACCGTCGTGCTCAAGCCGGCGCCCAACACCCCGTTCAACGCGACCCGACTCGGCCGGCTGATCGCCGAGAAGACCGACATCCCCGCGGGCGTCGTCAACGTCGTCACCGCCTCGGACCACTTCGTCGGCGAGGAGCTCACCCTGTCGCCGAAGGTGGACCTGATCTCGTTCACGGGTTCGACCGTGGTCGGCAAGCGGATCATGGAAAAGGGCGCCGCGACGATGAAGCGGCTGTTCCTCGAGCTCGGCGGCAAGTCCGCCACGATCGTCCTCGATGACGCCGACTTCGGCACGGCGTGCCTGGTCGGCATCGCGCCGTGCATGCACGCCGGCCAGGGTTGCGCCAACCCGACCCGGCTGCTGTTGCCGCGGTCGCGCTATGACGAGGGCGTCGAAATCCTCAAGAACATCTACGAGAACGTGACTTGTGGCGACCCGCAGGACCCCGCGACGCTGTGCGGCCCGGTGATCTCGGAACGGCAGTACGAGCGGGTGACCGGCTACATCCAGAAGGGTGTCGACGAGGGCGCCACCGCACTGGTCGGCGGCCCGGGCGCAGAGACCGGCTTCGACAAGGGATATTACGTCCGCCCAACGCTTTTCACGAACGTCGACAACAAGATGACCATCGCGCAGGAGGAGATCTTCGGCCCCGTGCTCTCGGTCATCCCGTTCGACGACGAGGAGGACGCGATCCGGATCGCCAACGACAGCGTGTACGGGTTGGCCGGCAACGTGTTTGCGGGTTCGCTCGAGCGGGCGCTGTCGGTGACCCGCCGGATCAGGGCCGGTTTCATGGGCGTCAACGGCGGTGCCCCGTACGGCGCCGACACGCCGTTCGGTGGCTACAAGGAGAGCGGCGTGGGACGCCAGAACGGCGTGGCCGGATTCGACCAGTACACCGAGATCAAGTCCGTCGCCTATCCCGCGCTCTGAGTTCGCTGCTGCCGCTTGACCGTCGAAACTGCCGTCACGGTTGTGATCTCACCCTGATCACGACCGTGACGGCAACCTCGGAGTGAGCAGATGGCGCGCAGCCGGGCGTCGGCGAAAAGCACCCCGGTAGGCCCTCTCCCAACCCCTTGGTTGACAATCTTCTGACGGAGTCATCTGAAGTGGTCACGTAGCCCACCGTTTGTCGAAGGAGACATCACCATGGCTGAAGCCGTCATCGTCGAGGCAGTGCGCTCACCGGTCGGTAAGCGAAACGGCGGGCTGTCGGGCGTCCACCCGGCCGAGCTGTCCGCGCAGGTGCTCAACGGGTTGGTCAGCCGGGCCGGCGTCGACCCCGAAATCGTTGACGACGTGATCTGGGGCTGCGTGATGCAGGCCGGCGAGCAAGCCCTCGACATCGGCCGCACCGCGCTGTTGACGGCCGGCTGGCCGGAGACCGTCCCGGGCGTGACGGTCGACCGTCAATGCGGTTCGAGCCAGCAGTCCATTCACTTCGCCGCGGCCGGCGTCGTGGCCGGGCACTACGACGTGGTCGTCGCCGGCGGTGTGGAGTCGATGTCGCGGACCCCGATGGGTGCCTCGCTGGCCAACGGCGGGCGGCCCTACCCCGACGCGTTCCTGGATCGCTACGACCGCCAGGTCCCCAACCAGGGCGTGGGCGCCGAGATGGTCGCCGAGCAGTGGGGCTTCGACCGAACCACCCTTGACCAGTTCTCCCTCGACTCGCACGAAAAGGCCGCCGCCGCACAGGATTCCGGCGCCTTCGACGACCAGATCGTCGGGATCAAGGACGCCGACGGCAACGTCGTCCTCAAGGACGAAGGCATCCGCCGCGGCACCTCGATCGAGAAGATGGCCTCGCTGAAGCCCGCCTTCAAGGAGGACGGCGTGATCCACGCCGGCAACTCCTCGCAGATCTCCGACGGTGCGGCCGCGCTGCTGTTCATGTCGGCCGAGAAGGCAAAGTCGCTGGGGCTCAAGCCAATTGCGAAGGTGCACACCGCCACGCTGGCCGGCGCCGACCCGGTCATCATGCTGACCGCTCCGATCCCGGCCACCCAGAAGGTGCTGAAGCGCTCCGGGCTGTCGATCGGCGACATCGGGGCTTACGAGGTCAACGAGGCGTTCGCGCCCGTTCCGCTGGCCTGGCTCAAGGACATTGGCGCCGACGAGAAGAAGCTCAACCCCAACGGCGGCGCGATCGCGCTCGGCCACCCGCTCGGTGGTTCGGGCGCGCGCATCATGACCACGCTGCTTTATCATATGCGGGACAAGGGAATTCAGTACGGCCTGCAGACGATGTGTGAGGGCGGCGGCCAGGCCAACGCGACCATCGTCGAGCTGCTGTGACGGAACCCGCCGAGCAGCCGGCGGTGCTCGTGGAGCGCGCCGGCAACGTCTCGATCATCACGATCAACCGTCCCGAGGCGCGCAACGCGATCAACGCCGCCGTCAGCATCGGGGTGGGGGAGGCGCTCGACCAAGCGCAGCACGACCCCGAGGTGCGGGCCGTGGTGATCACTGGCGCGGGCGACAAATCGTTCTGTGCCGGAGCCGATCTCAAGGCAATCGCCCGCCGCGAGAACATCTATCACCCCGACCATCCGGAATGGGGGTTCGCCGGCTACGTCCAGCACTTCGTCGACAAGCCCACTATCGCCGCGGTCAACGGCACCGCCCTGGGCGGCGGCACCGAGCTGGCGCTGGCCAGCGACCTGGTGGTGGCGCACGAGCGCGCCAAGTTCGGCCTGCCCGAGGTCAAACGCGGGTTGGTCGCCGCCGCCGGCGGGGTCTTCCGGATCGTCAACCAGCTGCCCCGCAAGGTGGCGATGGAACTGCTGATGACCGGCGAACCGCTGACCGCCCACGACGCCTGGGAGTGGGGCCTGATCAACCAGGTCGTCACCGACGGCTCGGTGCTGGACGCCGCGCTGGCCCTGGCGGCGCGGATCACCGTCAACGCGCCGCTGTCGGTGCAGGCCAGCAAGCGTATCGCCTGCGGCGCCGACGACGGTGTCGTCACCGACGAGGTCGCGGGCTGGGAGCGCACGCAAAACGAGATGCGCACCCTGATCCGATCCGAGGACGCCAAGGAAGGCCCGATTGCGTTCGCGGAGAAGCGGGAACCGGTCTGGAAGGCCCGCTAATGGGCCAGGATGTTGACCCCGTAGCGGAACGCGGAGGGCAGCAGCCGGCCGGCCGGGACGATCGCCCGCCGTACCGGGCCAGGCGTGCTGGCCAGCACCAGTGCGCGGGTGAGTAGCCGGTAATTCCGGGTGGCCCGGTGCCAGGCCGCCTCGTAGGTCTCGGGCGCGCCCGCGGCGATGGCGTCGACCGCCGCGCGGGCTTGTTTGACGGCGAGGCTGATGCCCTCACCGGTCAGCGCATCCTCGTAGCCGGCGGCGTCGCCCACCAGCAGCACCCGGCCGGCGACCCGCCGCGAGACCACCTGCCGCAGCGGGCCGCAGCCGCGCGCGGCCCCGCGTTCGGCGCCCGCCAGTTGCCGGGCCAGCCGCGGGAACCAGGCCAGGTCGGGCTGTCCGGGTGACAAGATGGCGACACCGACCAGATCCGGTTCCACGGGCGTCACATACGCCTCGCCCCATCGCGACCAGTACACCTCGACGAACTCCGACCACGCCGGCACCTGGAAATGCCAGCGCACGCCGTAGCGCCGCGGTGTCCCGGCGGTGGCCTCGATGCCGACGGCGCGTCGGACCGCCGAGTGCAGTCCGTCAGCCCCCACCAACCACTTCGCGCGCACGCCGGCGGCGGTCACCCCATGCGCGTCCTGCTCGACCGTGCCGACCCGCGTCCGGATCCATTCGGTGTCTTGCTCTTTGGCCCGGGCGGCCAGTGCGGCATGCAGGGTGGTGCGCCGGACGCCGCGGCCGGGGTCGCCGCGAAACCGTGCCTCGGCGCGGCGGCTTTCGTCCAGATACGCGATCCCGTGAAACGGCATCCCGGCCGGATCCACGCCCAGCGAGGCGAGCTCGGCCAGCCCCCCAGGCATCAGGCCCTCGCCGCACGCCTTGTCGATGGGGCTCTCCCGCGGCTCGGCCACGATGACCGAAAGCCCGAGCCGCCTAGCGTGCAATGCCGTGGCGAGTCCGCCCGGGCCGCCGCCGACGATCAACAGGTCGGTGTCGTAGCTCATGTGTAACCCAGCGCCGAGTTTTCGACCCGGATGCGTACGCTGAGCAGGATCGCGTTGGCCAGCGTGAAGACCACCGCGGTCAGCCACGCGGTGTGTATCAGCGGCAGCGCGATCCCCTCAGCCACGACTGCAACATAGTTCGGGTGGTGCAGCCACCGGTAGGGGCCGGCGTGCACCAGTGGCTCGGCCGGCAGAACGATGACCCGGGTGTTCCACCGGCGCCCCAGCGTCGCGATGCACCACCAGCGCAGGACCTGGCTGGCGGCCGCCACCGCCAACATCGGCCAGCCCAGCCAGGGTAGGAACGGGCGGTGCAGCGCCCACGGCTCGACCACGCAGCCGACCAGCAGCGCGGTGTGGATGATCACCATCACCACGTAGTGCGGTCGGCCAAACTCCTTGGCGCCCTGCGCAAATGACCACTGCGCATTGCGATTGGACAGCACCAGCTCCACGACGCGTTCGATCCCGACCGCGAGGATCAGCAGGTAGTACATGTCTTCACTATCTCCTGTGCGTCCCTACCAGGCCAGCAGGACGAGTTCGGAGCAGAAAGCCGGGCCCATCGCGATCATGAGGCCCATCGAACCAGCAGGCGGCGGATCGGCCAAATTGGCCCGTAGCACGTCGAGCACCCACACCGAAGACAAGTTGCCGTTGTTGCGCAATGAGTTTCGCGTGTGATCCAGGGCCCCGCCGGGAAGATCCAGCACGTCCTCGACCGTCTCGATCACCCGCGGCCCGCCCGGGCGGCAGACCCACCGGGACACGTCGTGCGGCGCCAGCGACACCGCGGCCGCCACGCTGGACGGATCCGCGTAGGTCATGGGTGATTTCGAAGGTGGGCGCACTGCAGTAGCCCCCTGTGGTGGTACCTCGCCACCTGCGGTGGTACATATGTAAATCTGTTACGGGACCGTAGGTTGTTCGGTTCAACCGTCCCGACGGGCACGTCGGCCGCGTGCCCCGTCACGTTCGGCGCGCCCCCGCTAGGGTCGAGGTATGCGAATCTTGGTCACCGGCGCCACCGGATATGTCGGATCGCGGCTGGTCACGGCCCTGTTAGCGGCCCAGCACGAGGTGGTTGCGGCCACCCGAAACCCGGAGCGCCTCAAAAGCTTCGGCTGGTTCGACCAGGTCGCGCCGGTGCGCCTGGACGCCTCCGATGCGGAGTCGGCGCAGGCGGCCTTGGCCGATGTGACGGCGGCCGGGGACCCGATCGACGTGGTGTATTACCTCGTGCACGCCATCGGCCAGCATGACTTCCGCGACGCCGACAACGCCGCCGCGGCCAACGTCGCGGCCGCGGCCCGCGACGCCGGCGTCGGCCGGATCGTCTACCTGGGCGGTTTCGTGCCGGGCGACGAGACGCTGTCCGAGCACCTGGCCAGCCGGGCCGAAGTCGCCCGGGCCCTGACCGTCGAGGGCGGCCCCGAGCTGGTGTGGCTGGGCGCGGCGATCATTCTCGGCGCCGGCTCGACCTCGTTCGAAATGTTGCGCTACGTGGCGGACCGGTTCCCGGTGATCCCGACGCCGCCGCGATTGGACAACCCCATCGACCCCATCTCGATCCGCGACGTGCTGCACTATCTGGTCGCGGCGGCCGACCCCGACCGGGTGCCCGCGGGCGCCTACGACATCTCCGGCCCCGAAACCACCTCGTACCGGCGGCTGCTGAAAACGTATGCGCGAGTGGCCGGCAGGTGGCAGCTCAGTTTCCGGGTGCCCGGGTTCCAGACAGCGGTGACCGCGCGGCTGCTGGCCCTGACGCTGCCGGTGCCCTACGGCCTGGCCGGAGACCTGGTCGACTCGCTGGATCACCCGATGGTGGCGTCGGTCAGCAATCTGCGCGACCGGGTGCCCGATCCCCCCGGGGGGTTGCTCGGCGTCGAGGACGCCATCGCGCTGGCACTGGCGGGGCAGGCGCGCCCGCCGCGGCCGGTCAATGCGCTGGCCGATCCGCACGACCTCGCCGACACCGACCCGGAGTGGGCCGGCGGTGACGCGCTGCGGGCGCGGCGGTTCGCCCGGATGCTCGGCGGCGGGCGGCGCACCGGCCGCAGCCCCCTGATCGCGCTGACCCTCCAGGCGCTGTCCGCATGAGCCAGCCCGCGGTCCCGTATCGCGCCAGCTTGTACTCCGAGCTGCGCCGCGCGATCACCAATGTTGCTGTGCCACAAAATGAATCGCCCGTGGTCGTGCGCCGCCGCCGCGTCGTCGTCGCCATCACGCTGGTGATCGGCGCTGCGGTGCTGGGGTTTTCGCTACGGCGCACGCCCGGCGAATCGAGTTTCTACTGGCTGACCCTGGCGCTGGCGGGGGTGTGGTTGGCGGGGGCGTTCGCGTCCCGACCGCTGCATTTGGGCGGCATCAATTGGCGGGGCCGCAATCAGCGCCCGGTCATCTCCGGGCTGACGGTCGGTCTGGTGCTCGGCGCGATCTTCTTGGCCGGCGGCCTGATCGTCAGGGAGATCCCGGCGGTCGCGGCGTTGATCGTGCGGGTGCTGCAATACGAAAGCCGCGGAACGCTGCTGTTCGTCGTGGCGATCACGCTGATCAACGGGATCGCCGAGGAGATGTTCTTCCGCGGCGCGGTCTACACCGCGCTGGGCCGGCGGCGCCCGGTGCTGATTTCGACGATCCTCTACACCCTGGCGACGATGGCCAGTGGCAACCCGATGCTCAGCTTCGCCGCCGTGGTGCTGGGTTTGGTCTGCGCGCTGGAGCGACGCGCGAGCGGCGGGGTGCTGGCGCCGGTGCTGACCCACTTCGTGTGGGGGCTGATCATGGTGCTCGCCTTGCCGCCGCTGTTCGGCGTCTGAGCGCCCAGCGGGCCCCGGCCCAGTCCGGGTCGGTGGGTAGGGGGTCGGCCGGGCGCGAGCCCAGCGATGCCCAGTCCGCCCCGCTCAGGCCCTGCACCGCGCGGTCGAGCGCGAGCTCGACGGCATCGCGGTAGCCCGTCAGGCCGCCCGGCGGCGGCTTAATGACGGTGTCGATGTCGGCGTTGCGCATCACCGCGTCGCATTCCAGCGACTCGATCAGCGGACGCGCCAGCCCGGGCGGCATCGGGGTGACCGTCCCGATCCAGAGGCTCGCGATCGTCGGCGTCAGGAACGGCAGCGCGATCAGATGGCGCGGGCGCAGCCCGGCGACGTCGGCGTACACCCGCATCATGTCGCCGTACTCCAGCACGTCGGGCCCGCCGATGTCCCAGGTCCGCGAGGACGGCACCGCCGCCGTCGCCGCCGCGGCCAGGTAGTGCAGCACGTCGGCGATCGCGATGGGCTGAATCCGGTTGTGCACCCACTTCGGTGTGGTCATCACCGGCAGCCGGTCGGTGAGGTGCCGGATCATCTCGAACGACGCCGACCCCGACCCGATCACCACGCCGGCCTGCAGCACCACCGCCTCCAGGCTCGAGTCGATCAGCGCTTCGCCGACGGCGCGGCGCGACTCCAGGTGGGCCGAAAGCCTGCCGCCGCCCTCCGGATGCAGCCCGGAAAGATAGACAACCCGGCGCACCCCGGCCTGGCGGGCGGCGGTCACCACGTTGCGGACCGACCGATCCTCCTCGGCGGCAAAATCCTTGGAGCTTCCCATCGAATGGACCAGGTAGTAGACGACGTCGATGCCGTCGAACGCCGCGGCCAGCGAATCGACGTTGGCCAGGTCACCGCGCGCCACCGACGCTCGTTCCCGCCATGGCACCGGCGCCAGCTTGTCCGGGTTTCGCGCCAGCGCGCGCACCCGATGGCCCTCGTCCAGCAGCCGCGGCGCGAGCCGCGCCCCGATGTAACCGGTCGCGCCCGTCACCAGGCAATGAACCTGTCCGCCCACCGGGTCTCCTCTCGTGCCCGCCGGTTATTCGGAACCGACCCATAGGAGGATGGCCAGTTCGGCCGGGATTAAGCCTGCAGTTGGTCGGTGAACTGCGGGGTGCGGCGCTGCTGGAATGCCGTTGTGCCCTCCCTTAAGTCGTGCGACCGCAGCAGGATCGACTGCCCGCGGTACTCCCGCTCCAGGGTGGCATCCAGCTCGGTCAGCGTGGCCGCATTGATCGCGTCCTTGGTTTTGGCGAAGGCGACCACGGGACCGGCGAGCAGCGTCGAAATCGCCTCGGCGACTCCGGCGTCGAAGTCGTCGGCCGGATAGACGGCGGTGACCAGGCCCGCCGCCAGCGCCTCGGCCGCCGGCAGCCGCTCGGCCAGCAGCGCCATGCGCATCGCGCGGATCCGCCCGATCGCGGCCGCGATCAGTGCCGACGCGCCGCCGTCGGGCATCAACCCGATCTTGGTGAAGGCGAGCATGAAAAACGCCTTCTCCGAAGCCAAGACGATGTCGCAGGCCAGGGCGAGGGAAACACCGACGCCCGCCGCAGGTCCCTGAACGACGGCGACCACCGGATGCGGCAGCGCGGTGATGGCTCGGATCAGTCGGTTGACTTCGATGATGATGTCGTCCGGGACTCCGCCACCGCCGGACATGTCGTCGGCGCTGATGCCCGCTCCGGAGCAGAAGCCGCGCCCAGCGCCACCGAGGCGCACCACCTTGACCGCCGGGTCGTCGGCCGCGCGTTCCATGGTGTCGGCAAGCCCGCTGATCACGGGAGTGGTCAGGGAGTTGAGGCTGTCGGGGCGGTTGATGGTGACCGACAGCACGCCCCCGGACAGGGTGACGTCGAGGCCTGCGACGGGAGCGAGGGCGGCGATGGCGGATTCCGGCATGGGCTCACCCTAGGCGACCGGGTTGCGCGCTCCTTCGGGGCAGCTGCGAAGATGCCAACTGGTTGACACGCGTCAGGGCAGACGAAAGGTCGGTGGGTCATGGCAGGACCGCTCAAGGGACTACGGGTAGTGGAGCTGGCCGGCATCGGCCCGGGACCGCATGCGGCGATGATCCTCGGTGATTTGGGCGCCGACGTGGTGCGCATCGATCGGCCGTCGGTGAATCCGGTTGCCGCCGTGCGGGACAACACGAACCGCAACCGGCGCATCGTGGCCGCCGACCTGAAATCCGACGAGGGCCGGCAGCTGGTGCTCGACCTGATCGCCAAGGCCGACGTCCTGATCGAGGGCTACCGTCCCGGCGTCACCGAGCGCTTGGGGCTGGGCCCCGAGGATTGCGCCAAGCTCAACGAACGTCTGGTCTACGCCCGGATGACCGGCTGGGGCCAGACCGGGCCGCGCAACCAGCAAGCCGGCCACGACATCAACTACATCTCGCTGAACGGCATCCTGCACTCCATCGGCCGGGTGAACGAGCGACCGGTGCCGCCGCTGAACCTGGCCGGCGACTTCGGTGGCGGCTCGATGTTCCTGCTCGTCGGTATCCTCGCCGCGCTGTGGGAGCGCCAGACCTCCGGCAAGGGGCAGGTGGTGGACGCCGCCATGGTCGACGGCTCCAGCGTGCTGGCGCAGATGATATGGCAGTTCCGGTCCTCGGGGATGTGGACCGACGAGCGCGGCACCAACATGCTCGATTCCGGCGCGCCCTACTACGACACCTACGAGTGCTCCGACGGGCGCTACGTCGCGGTGGGCGCCATCGAGCCGCAGTTCTACGCGGCGATGCTGGCCGGCCTCGGTCTCGAGGGCGCCGACCTGCCCGCCCAGAACGACGCCGACCGCTGGCCCGAGCTGCGGGCGGCCCTGACCGAGGCCTTCGGCGCCCACGATCGCGACCACTGGGCCAAGGTGTTCGCCCAGTCTGACGCCTGCGTGACCCCCGTGCTGGCGTTCGGCGAGGTGCAGACCGAGCCGCACAACACCGAGCGGGACACCTTCTACGAAGTAGACGGCAACCTGCAGCCGCGGCCCGCGCCGCGGTTCTCCCGCACCGCCAACGACCTGCCCCGCCCGGCGGTGTCGGTGCCCGACGGCCGGGACGTGCTCGAGGGCTGGGTATAGTCCCGACCAACAGGTTGGTCGGCAGAGCGCAGCAGGAGAGGACTCGGGATGGAGATCAAGGACGCCGTAGCCGTCGTCACCGGGGGAGCGTCGGGCCTGGGCCTGGCCACCACCAAGCGACTGCTCGACCGCGGCGCGCAGGTGGTCGTGATCGACCTGCGCGGCGAGGACGCGGTCCGCGAGCTGGGGGATCGGGCGCGCTTCGTCGAGGCCGACGTCACCGATGAGGCCGCGGTCGGCAAGGCGCTGGACGCCGCGGAGGCGATGGGCCCGCTGCGCATCAACGTCAACTGCGCGGGCATCGGCAACGCCATCAAGACGCTGTCCAAGGACGGCCCCTTCCCGCTGGACGCGTTCAAGAAAGTGGTCGGGGTCAACCTGATCGGCACCTTCAACGTGCTGCGACTGGCCGCCGAGCGCATCGCCAAGACTGAACCCCTCGGTGAGGAGCGCGGGGTCATCATCAACACCGCTTCGGTCGCCGCGTTCGATGGCCAGATCGGCCAGGCCGCCTACTCGGCGTCCAAGGGCGGCGTGGTCGGCATGACGCTGCCGATCGCCCGCGACCTGTCCCGCGAGCTGATCCGAGTGGTGACCATCGCGCCGGGGTTGTTCAAGACGCCGCTGCTGGGCTCGCTGCCCGAGGAGGCGCAGAAGTCGCTGGGCAAGCAGGTGCCGCACCCGGCCCGCTTGGGCGACCCCGACGAGTACGGCGCGCTGGCCGTGCACATCGTCGAAAACCCGATGCTCAACGGCGAGGTCATCCGCCTCGACGGTGCGATCCGCATGGCGCCCCGCTGAGCGCTCGAGCCGCCGAAACGAAAGCCCCCGCCGTGGCGGGGGCTTTCGTTTATTCAGTCAGGTTCAGTGGGACCGACGGAACCATCGACTGACGGCGGGTTCGGCCATCAGTAGCCGCGCGAGCATGCTCATCAGGTCAGCTTGCCGTTTGCAGGAACTGCCAGTCTTCGAGCTGCTCGGAGGTCTCGCCTTCCACCAGCATGTCGCCGTGGTAGAGGGCATCGAAGTCAGCCTTGATGACGTCTGCGCTCGTGTCGTCGATCCACATGACATTGAGCGTAAGAGCAACCATTAAGGAATCTTTGAGTCACGATTCGGAAAATCTTGGCAATTTACTCGCGGGTAGGTTCCCGGCGGGTAATAGCCGATTCCTGCGTCGCCAGCGCGGTTGCGGACGCCCTCTCGGGGCCCCTCGCCCGATCGTTTGCTGAGCGGTTGAACCATCCGGCCGCGCGCCTCGTACCTGCAAAGAAACTCTTTGACACCTGTAAGAAAGCGCTGATAGGCCCCCGCGGGGCGGCGCGTGCCGGCGCGTTGCCGCCGGGGGAGGGCAACCATGTTGTTGCAACGAATCGCTCGACTGGCCATCGCTGCACCGCGCCGAATCCTCGCGGTCGGCGCGCTGGTCTTCGTCGCCGCCGCCGTGTTCGGCATCCCCGTCGCCAAGAGCCTGGCCCCGGGCGGCTTCCAAGACCCTCAGTCCGAATCCGCGCGTGCCATCTCGGTGTTGACCGACAAGTTCGGCCAGAGCGGCCAGCAAATGCTGATCCTGGTGACTTCGCCGCAGGGCGCCGTCGGCGACCAGGCCCGCGCCGTGGGTACCGACCTCGTCCGGCAATTGCAGCACTCGCCGTTGGTGTACAACGCCTCCTCGCCGTGGACCCGGCCGGTTCCGCTCGCCCCGGGAGCCTCGGACGACCTGATGAGCAAGGACGGCAAGTCGGGGTTAATCGTGGTCAATCTCAAGGGCGGCGAAAACAACGCGCAGAACAACGCCGCAACCCTGGCGGACCAATTCGTGCACGACCGCGACGGCGTCACGGTTCGGGCCGGCGGCTCGGCGATGGAGTACGCCCAGATCAACACCCAGAACCAGGCCGACCTGGTGGTCATGGAGATGATCGCGCTGCCGCTGAGCTTCCTGGTGCTGATCTGGGTGTTTGGCGGCCTGCTGGCCGCCGCGCTACCGATGACGCTCGGCGCGCTGGCGGTCGTGGGTTCCATGTCGGTGCTGCGGCTGTTCACGTTCACCACCGAGGTGTCGATCTTCGCGCTCAACCTGAGCACCGCGCTGAGCCTCGCGCTGGCTATCGACTACACGCTGCTGATCGTCAGCCGCTATCGCGACGAACTGGCCGAGGGCATCGACCGGGAACAGGCCCTGATCCGGACCATGGCGACCTCCGGTCGCACCGTGCTGTTCTCCGCGATCACCGTCGCGCTGTCGATGTCGGCGACGGCACTGTTCCCCATGTATTTTCTCAAGTCGTTCGCCTACGCCGGTGTGGCCACGGTGGCCTTCGTCGCGCTGGCGTCCATCGTGCTCACCCCCGCCACCATCGCGCTGCTCGGTCCCCGCCTGGACGCACTGAACGTGCGCCGGCTGGGCCGGCGGCTGTGGGGCTCGGCGGATGGGAAAGTCGAGCCGGCGCACGAGGCCGTCGAGCAGCTGTTCTGGTACCAGTCGAGCAAGTTCGTGATGCGGCACTGGCTGCCGACCGGCCTGGCCGTGGTCACGCTGCTCGTGCTGCTCGGCCTTCCGTTCGTCTCCGTCAAGTGGGGCTTCCCCGACGATCGGGTACTGCCGCGGTCGGCCTCCGCGCATCAGGTCGGTGACCAGTTGCGCGACAACTTCGCCCACGACTTCGCGACCTCGGTGCCCGTCGTCGTGCCCGACGCCGGCGGGGTCGGCCCCGCCGATCTCGAGAGGTACGCGGCCGACCTGTCCCGGGTCCCCGACGTGTCGGCGGTCTCGGCGCCGGGCGGGACGTTCGTGGCGGGCAACCAGGTGGGACCCCCGGCGGCGGCCACGGGCTTGGCTGACGGCAGCGCCTTCCTGACCGTGGGCAGCACCGCGCCGCTGTTCTCGCAGCCCTCCGGTACGCAGCTGAAGCGGTTGCATGCGGTGGCGGGCCCGGCCGGCCGAACCGTCGAGATGGCCGGTGTCGCCCAGGTCAACCGGGACAGCGTCGACGCCGTCACCGACCGGCTGCCGACCGTGCTGGGCGTGATGGCCGCGGTGACCTTCGTGCTGCTGTTCCTGCTCACCGGCAGCGTCGTGCTGCCCGTCAAGGCCCTGATGTGCAACGTCTTGTCGTTGACCGCCGCGTTCGGCGCGCTGGTGTGGATCTTTCAGGACGGCCACCTCGGCGCGCTGGGCACCACGCCGAGCGGCACTCTGGTGGCCAACATGCCGGTGCTGTTGTTCTCCATCGCGTTCGGGTTGTCCATGGATTACGAGGTCTTCCTGCTCGCCCGGATCCGGGAGTACTGGCTGCGGTACCGGCCGGCGAACTCGACCGCGAGGCAAGCGCACGCCGCCAACGACGATGCGGTCGCGCACGGCGTCGCGCGCACCGGCCGGGTGATCACCGCGGCGGCGCTGGTGATGTCGATGTCGTTCGCCGCGCTCATTGCCGCGCACGTGTCGTTCATGCGGATGTTCGGCCTCGGCCTGACGCTGGCCGTCGCCGCGGACGCCACGCTGGTGCGGATGGTGCTGGTGCCGGCGTTCATGCACGTGATGGGCCGGTGGAACTGGTGGGCGCCCAAGCCGCTGGTGTGGGTGCACGAGCGGTTCGGCATCGACGAGGGCGGCCCCGCCGGCGACGTCGAGCCCGTCGGGCCTGCCGGGGTTGCGCGGCAGCGCGATGACAACGAACCGATCGGGGAGCCGGTACCGCAGATCGGCTGATCGACGAACCGCTCCTCGCGTCCGGAGTTTGTCGTTAAGGTAGATTCGTCAGGCTGGCGCGGTGCCCGGCGGGGGCTGGGACGCCACACTGATCTTCGAAGGAGTCTCAGATGACGCAGGGGGCGGGTTGCGCGGCGCACACGGTCAACCATCCATTTTTCGCTCGGGTCTGGCCCGTCGCCGTCAATCATGAGGCCCGCGCGGTCCGCCGTCTTCGGCTGGAGACGCTCGCCGGCCTGTCCGGGCGGGTGCTGGAAGTCGGCGCCGGCATCGGAACGAACTTCGCGCTGTATCCCGATTCGGTCGAGCAGGTGATCGCCATCGAGCCCGAACCCCGCCTGGCCGCCCGCGCCCGGGCGGCGGCGGCAGCCGCACCGGTTCCGGTCCAGGTGATCGCCGAGACGGCGGAGGGGTTTCGCTGCGAGGAACTATTCGACGCAGTGGTGTGCTCGCTGGTGCTGTGCTCGGTGGACGACCCTGTTGGCGTGCTACGCGACCTGATGTCGTTCCTTTACCCCGGCGGGCAGCTGCGTTATCTCGAGCATGTGGCCAGCAAGGGCGCCCGGGGCAAGTTGCAGCGGTGCGCCGACGCGACGGTGTGGCCCGCGCTGCTGGGTAACTGCCACACCCATCGCGACACCGAGCGGATGATCGTCGATGCCGGTTTCGAGGTGGACACCTCCCGGCGGGAACGGACGCTGCCCTTCTGGTCGATCCGGCCGGTGGTGTCAGAGTTAGCGATCGGCCGCGCGCGCAGGCCCTAGTCGTTACTTCAGCAGGGAGCCCAGCCGTTGCAGCAGCCCCGGCAGAGCCTGGCTGGCCGACTCCCGGATGCTGAGCGTGGCGCTTGCCGACAGCGGGGTGGGCTCGGGATTGACCTCAATCACGGCCGTGCCGTTGGCCAGCGCGAGATCGGGGAGGCCGGCCGCGGGGTAGACGATGGCCGAGGTTCCCACCACCACCATGACGTCGGCGATCCGCGTCGCCTCGACAGCGCGTTGCCAGGGCCCGTCGGGCAACGGCTCACCGAACCAGACGATGTCGGGCCGGATCAGTCCGCCGCATCGCGGACACAGCGGCGGTTCGACTTCAAGGGCGGGTTCGGGCATCGGCGGCAGGGGCTCGGTATAGGCTAGACCGCAACTGGCACAACGGAATTCGAAGAGGCTGCCGTGCAGGTGATGCACCGGCGCGCTGCCAGCGCGCTCGTGCAGGTCGTCGACATTCTGGGTGATGACGCTGACCTCGGCGGCGTCCTGCCATGCGGCGATCGCACGGTGCCCGTCGTTGGGTTCGACCGTGGACACCAGGTAGTGGCGCCACAAATACCATCCCCACACCCGTTCGGGATTGTCGTGCCAGCCCTGCGTGCTGGACAGCTCGTAGGGGTCGAAGCAGGCCCACAACCCGCTCTTGTCGTCGCGGAATGTCGGCACGCCGCTTTCCGCGGAAATCCCCGCACCGCTGAGTACCGCCACCCGCATTCAACAAACATAGTCGGGCGCGGCGGCGACTGGGTGATACTGGACACGTGGAGCTGCGGGATTGGCTACGGGTCGACACGAAGGCGGGCAAGCCGTTGTTCGACCAATTGCGGACCCAGGTGATCGACGGAGTCCGCGCCGGCGCGCTCCCGCCCGGCAGCCGCCTGCCCACGGTCCGCGACCTGGCGGGCCAGCTGGGGGTGGCGGCCAATACGGTGGCCCGCGCCTACCGCGAGCTGGAATCCGCGGCAATCGTCGAAACCCGCGGGCGCTTCGGCACTTTCATCTCCCGCTTCGACCCGACCGACGCCGCGATGGCGGCCGCGGCCAAGGAATACGTGGAAGTGGCGCGGGCTCTGGGCCTGACGAAGTCGGACGCGATGCGCTACCTCACCAACGTGCCCGACGAGTAAGGCCTCCTCAGCCGAATTCGAGCAGCGTCACCGTGGGACGCAGCGGCTCCAGCAGCGGCGCGCGGTAGATGAAGGCCGCCGCGGCGTTGAACAGCGAGCCGCGTCCGGCCAGCGGCCTGACGTCGCGCGCCGCCCGTACTCCCGGCGTTCTCACCAGCCCGGCGGCTTGGCGGACCGAGAGGCTGAACGGCATCGGCGGCACCCGGTAGCGTCGTGTGGTCCGCATCGCGCCGCATCGGGTCAGCTTCGAGAACCACCCCGGCGGGAGGTCGAACATCATCTGTCCGCCGGGAAACCGCTTGGCGCACTGGGCGATCAGCCCCAGTGCCTGCTCCGGCTGCAGGTACATCAGCAATCCCTCGGCGGTGATGAACACCCCGTTCGAGGCGTCGACCGCGTCCATCCAGCTGTAGTCCAGCGCGGACTGGGCGCACAACCGCACCCGCGGCGACGCTGGCAGCAACCGGGTGCGCACCTCGATGATCGGCGGTAGATCGACTGTGAGCCAACGGAATCGACCCTCTGGCCGGGCGGCGTCGATGCGCCAGAAGCTGGTCTGCAGCCCCTCGGCGAGCGCGACCACGGTGGCCGCGGGGTGCTCGTCGAGGTATGTCAGTGTCCGGCTGTCGAAGACGCGCGCCCGCATGGCCATGCCCTGGTGGGCCGTGCCGAACTTCGCGAAGTCGACGTCGATCGAATCGGCCAGCGCGATCGCCATCGGGTCGTCGATCACCGAGTCCGGGCGGCGGGCCTCCTGGGCCCGCGCGTTCAGCGTCAGCAGGGCGGTCTCGGAAACACCGCTGAGGGAGACGGCTTCTTTTGCGGGCCCGTCTGTAGAGGTCACCTGATCAAACGTACCTGGCGGTCGGGTGTGCCTAGCCGAACTCGAGCAGCGCCAGGCACGGTCGCAGTGCCTTGAGGAAACCCGCCCGATAGATGAGGGACACGGTGGCGTTGTAGGCCCGGCCGCGCCCGGGTGGCAGCCGCAGGTTGTAGACCGCGTGCACCCCGGGCACCGTGTGCACCAGGTCGGCGGCCTGAGACGCCGACAGGCTGAACGACAACGGGGGCACCCGGTATCGCCGCGAGGTGCGCAGGCCGCGCCTGCCCATTCGGGCGAACAACGTCGGCGGCAGGTCGAACATCATCCGACCGCCCGGAAAACTCTTGGCGCACTGGGTGATCAGCCCCATCGCCTGCTCGGGCTGCAGATACATGAGCAATCCCTCGGCGGTGATGAATACCCCCTGCGAGGAGTCCACCGCATCCATCCAGCTGTAGTCCAGAGCCGACTGGGCGCGCATCGTGGCCCGCGAAGAAGCCGGAAGCAGCCGCGACCGCAGATCGACGATTTCGGGTAACTCGACCGTCAGCCAAGGAAATTGGGCTTCCGGGATGGCCGCGTCCAACCGCCAGAAGCTCGTTTGCAGACCTTCGGCCAGCGCGACGACCGTGGCTGCCGGGTGCTGCGTCAGGTAGGCCAGGGTCTGGGCGTCGAAGAGCCTCGCGCGCAGCGCCGTGTCCTGGCGAGCGCGGCCGAACTTCGCGAAGTCGTAGTCGATCGAGTCGACCAGCGCGATCGCCAGCGGGTCGTCAATGACTGGATCGGGCCGACGTGCCGCCTGTGCCCGGGCGTTGAGCGTCAGCAGCGCGGTCTCGGATACGCCGCCGAGGGAGACCTTTTCCGGCTGGTGAATAGAGGTCATCGACGCACACGTTACCCAGCATTGCCCGCCGTCACCCTAAGAGTTTGGCCAGTGTGCGCAGGTTGCGGGTGGTGGTCGACGATTTATAGCGCGGCTTGCCCATCGTCTTGCCGATGGTGCTGTCCAGGGTGGCGCCCTTGGGCACCTGCCAGTAGATGACGCCCAGCCGGTCGGGGCCGCGGCTGATCTTCTCGTCGGCGCCGGCCTTGTCGCCCAGCGCGGCGAGCTCGTCGAGCACGGCGGTGTCCGCGACGAACGTGACGTAACACTGGGAGCCGTCGACATCGCGTTCGAATGGGTACGCGGCGTCGATGGCGCGCACGGTGTCGACGGCGTAGGGAAGAACCCACGCCTGGTAACCGAAGCTTTTCGCGCAACGCCACTTCGGCCTTCTTGCGCACGATGGCCGCGGTCGGCGCCGAGTCCAGCAGCACATTCCCACTGGCCAGGACGGTGCGCACGTTGGTGAACCCCACGGCGGTCAAGGCGCCGGCGACCTCGGCCATCTTGAGGTTGACACCGCCGACATTGACGCCGCGCAGAAATGCCGCGTACGTGGTCATCCTGCGATTTCAGCACGACGTAGGCTCCTTACATGGGACGCCAAGTCTTCGACGACAAGCTGTTGGCCCTGATCAGTGGGAACTCCCTGGGGGTGCTGGCCACGATCAAGCGCGACGGGCGGCCGCAACTGTCGAACGTGAGCTACCACTTCGACCCGCGGGAGTTGGTGATCCGGGTGTCGATCACCGAGCCGCGCGCCAAGACCCGCAACCTGCGCCGAGATCCGCGGGCCTCGATCCTGGTCGACTCCGACGACGGCTGGTCGTATGCCGTCGCCGAGGGCGTCGCGGAGCTGACGCCCCCGGCGGCGGCACCCGGTGACGACACCGTGGAGGCGCTGATTGCGCTGTATCGCAACATCGCCGGTGAGCACCCCGACTGGGACGACTACCGGCGGGCGATGGTCACGGATCGGCGGGTGGTGCTGAGGCTGCCGATCTCCCATCTGTACGGCATGCCGCCGGGCAAGCGGTAGCAGGGCTAGGCTGCCGGTATGGCTGAATCGAACTCCAAACAGGACGCTTCGGGCGCAGAGGACGAGAACAAGCGCAAATTTCGCGAGGCCCTGGAGCGCAAGATGTCCAAGTCTTCCGGCGGGGCCGCCCACAAGGACGCCGGCGGCAAGCAGTCGCGGGCGCACGGAGCGGCGGGCAGCCATCGGGAGTTCCGGCGCAAGAGCGGCTAAATCCCCCGGCGGACAAGGCCTTTCGTTAGCCTTGTGACTGTGTGAAGAGGCCGATCGACGGGTCGGTCCGGCCCGGTCGGCCGCGCAGACTGCCCCGGGTGCTGGGATGCGAGAAGTCCACTCGGGACGGGTCGTTTTGGTATGACCAATCCGCCACGATGGTGCGCCGGCTGAATTTCCACCGCCCGTCGTGCTGGGTGTACTCGTCGAGGTACCGGCCGCCGATGAGGACGTCGATGTCGTGCTCGGGACCGGCGAAGGTGTGGAACACCAGGCAGTAGATCTCGCCGCGGGCGGTGTCGCCGTCGATGACGAAGTTCGTCGTGGTGATGTTGTGTTGGGAGACACGCACATACGGCTCCGCGGCCTGCAGCTGCTCGATGAACTGCTCGACGCCACCGGTCGAGAACTCACCGTGCGTGTCGGTCGCGTCGGGGTGGTACAGCTGCCGCAGGGCCGCGTAGTCGGCGCGGTCGACGGCCCGGCAATACGCGTTGACGAGCGCACGCAGTTCGTCGCGGGCCAGCATTAGTTCCAGTTTGGCCACATTCAGCACCACGTCACGATAACGCGGTGATTGCTGGTGAGTAGTCTCTCAACCATCGGGCTTAGGGTGTTCAGCGGAAAGGTTGGTCCGTGACAGTCAAACTGTGGCTCGCGCAAGATCCCGAGGCCGACGCGCTGCTGGACGAAGATCCGTTGGCCCTGCTCATCGGAATGGTTCTCGATCAGCAGGTGCCGTTTGAGACCGCCTTCGCGGGACCGAAGAAGATCGCGGACCGGATGGGCAGGTCGGGAACGCTTTCGGCGGCCGAGATCGCCGACTACGACCCCGACAAGTTCGCCGCGCTGTGCTCGGAAAGACCTGCGATACACCGATTTCCGGGATCGATGGCCAAGCGGATCCAGACCCTGGCCCAGATCATCGTCGACCGCTACGACGGCGACGCCGCCGGCTTGTGGACCGCCGGCGACCCCGACGGCGACGAGCTGCTGCGGCGCATCAAGGGGTTACCCGGTTTCGGCGAGGTGAAGGCCCAGATCTTTCTGGCATTGCTGGGCAAGCAGTACGGCGTCACGCCGAAGGGATGGCGCGCGGCGGCCGGGCAGTTCGGCAAGGCCGGCACGCACATCTCCGTCGCCGACATCGTCGACGCCCAGTCGATGAGCGAAGTGCGATCGTACAAAAAGCAGCTGAAAGCGGCTGCCAAGGCGGCCAAGTAATAGTTCACCAGAAGGGAAGGCGCCAACGTGAAGACGCACATCACGTGTCCGTGCGGAGAGGCCATCGTCGGCAAGGACGAGGACGAGCTGGTCGAGCTGACCCAGGCTCACCTTGCCAGCGTGCATCCGGGCCTGGATTACGACCGCGACGCGATTTTGTTCATGGCGTACTGACTCCGGCGTCCCGGCGTCAGCAGCCTCGCCGAACGTGGACTCACTGCGAGAAATCAGCGCGAATTCCGCAACCAGTACACGTTCGGCGTTGCAGACCGACAACCTCACACATAGGACGAGCGCGCGTGTCGTGCGGTGACACGCGCGCTCGCACCGGGGGAGGGTATTGGTCGGCGGCTACGGCACCACCGTCGAGCCGATGGTGGGCATGAATTGGCACTGTTTTTCTTTGGTCGTGACCTGACCGAAGATCGTCGACATGACGCTGCCCGGGCCGGTGTCGGCGATGGCGGTCAGTGTCGTCGGCCCGTCGGGGTTGATGTCGGTGCGTGGCTTGAGCGTCACGGTGCCCGACTTGCCCGTGGTCAGGTTCACCCACGTGACATTGAGCGGCAGCTTCTGCGTCTCCGCGGGTCCGGGCGTGCCGACCGCGGTGAACACATAGGCGGTCTGGCCGGGTCCGGGGCCGGGTAGCGGAATCTTGGCCGGCCCGGCCACCGACAGCGCCGTCGCTATCGAGCTGGTGCCGTCCGCAAGGCAATTCGTGCCGATCGACGGGTACATGAAGTCCTGCGTGACGGGGGAGTCAGGGCCAAAGCCCGGAGCCGCCGCCGCGGGAGCCGGCGCCGGAGCGGGCGCTGGTGCCGCCGCCGGAGCGGGCGCTGGTGCCGCCGCCGGAGCGGGTGGCCCCGCAGGAGCAGCTGCGGCCGCGGGCGGGGCGGCGACGGGAGCCGGCGCGGCCGCGCCGGGACCCACCGCGTGGACCGGGTCGACGCCCTGCGGCAAGTGGGACTGGAAACCGGGCTCGATGCCGGCCGCGGGCACGTGCTCGGGCGGCAGGCTCTCGGCCGGGGTCGCGGCGCTGGGTGCCGGGGCCGGCGCGCCGGGCAGCGGCGAACCCGGCTCCTGGACAAACTGATTCACCGTCGCGGCCACGTTCTTGGACTCGCTCGGTGCGGTGGCATTGTGCGTGAACGCCTGCGCCGCCGACATCAGCAGCTGGGTGGCCTGGCCGGGGTTGCCGGCGGCCTGCTGAATGATCGGGCTCAGCTCCGACAACGCGGGCAGACCCGGTAGCTGCTGGGTCGAGTTCGGTTGCGGTGCCGGGAGCGGTGCCGCCGGGTCGGCTGCCGCGCTCGGGGAGAACCCGAACGCGGCAGCCGATGCCGTGACGACAGCGGCCACACCTTTGGACAGATTCCAAGTGCTTCCCACGATGTCCTCCGGTCCTGGGTAGTGGGTTAGTCGTCTAACGGTGTTTGATCAGGGCAGCGCGGACAGCAGCGACGGCGCCGCGAGCGGCGCAGGCGCGGCCGGTGCGGCTGCGGCAGGGGCGGTCGCCGCACCCGGGAGGGCACTCGAGGCCAGCGCCGGCAGATCACCAGGCAACGACAGCTTCGGCGGCACGTTCAGCGGCAGGCCGGGCAGCGCCGGCATGTCGACCTTCGCCACCTGGGGCAGGTTCGACGCCGGCGCGGCGGCCGGTGCCGCCGGAGTCAACCCCGGGATCGAGCTGAGCCCCGGAATCGCCGGACTGGCCGGTGCCGCCGGAGTCGTTTGCGCCAGCCCCGGAATCGAGTTCAGTCCGGGAATGGTCGGCGCCGTGGGAGCGGCGGGGGCGGCCGGTGACAGGCCGGGAATCGACGGAACGGCCGCCGGGGACGACGCCGTCCCCGCCGAGGCCGGGCTCAGTCCCGGGAAGGTGATGCCCGGTGCGGCCGGCGCGGCGGGCGGCTGCGCGCCGAGCGCGGTCGCGAAGTTCTGCAGAATCTGTGGCGCGTTGGCCACCGAAGCGATGAGTTGCTGCGGAATGTTCTGCACCGGGTCCGGAACCCCCGGAACGGGATCGGCGTGGGCGATACCGCCCGCCAGTAGCGCAGCGGACGAGCCGACGACGACGGCGGCGGCTTTGGCGTAAGTCCAAATGGTTGGCATTGCTCCCCCAAGGGATCGACAACAGGTGACGGGTCCTGAAGCTACTTTGATGCTGATGGGACTCAAGTGACACGTGTGGCATTTATTTGATCGTTACCGATACGAGTGGGAGCGGTGACCGAGCACCCGGAAAACGACCGCCGCACTAAAGTCAGGCGCATAGACACCACCTCGGCCGCCCCGGCGGCATCGACTATCCGGCGGCTGGCGAGTCTGCTCGCCACGGGCGCGCCGGTGTTGCTGATCGCGAGCATCGCCGCGCGGCTGGCCCTGACGTACCTGACTCCCAACGGCGCCAACTTCGTCGACCTGCACGTCTACCTCGGCGGCGCCGCCGCGCTCGACCATCCCGGCACCCTGTACAACTTCGTCTACGGCGAGCACACGCCGGACTTCCCGCTGCCGTTCACCTATCCACCGTTCGCGGCCATCGTGTTCTACCCGCTGCACCTGCTGCCGTTCGGCCTGGTGGGTTTTCTGTGGCAGGTCGCCATGATCGCCGCGTTGTACGGCTCGGTACGGATCAGCCAGCGTCTGCTGGGCGTGCCAGCCGGCGCCGGCGGGCGTATCGCGATGGCCTGGACGGCGGTCACCGTCTGGATTGAGCCGCTGCGCAACAACTTCGACTATGGGCAGATCAACGTCTTCCTGCTGCTGGTCGTCCTCTGCGGGGTATACACGACGCGCTGGTGGCTGTCGGGGCTGCTGATCGGCGTGGCGTCCGGGATCAAGTTGACGCCGGCCATCGCCGGCGCCTATCTCGTCGGCGTCCGGCGTTTCAGCGCGGCCGTGTTTTCGGCGGTCGTCTTCTTCGGCACCGTCGCGCTCTCGGCGGTGGTCGTCGGCGACCAGACCCGCTACTACTTCACCGAGCTGCTGGGTGACGCGCATCGGGTGGGACCCATAGCCACGTCAATCAATCAGTCGTGGCGCGGCGGCATCTCCCGGATTCTCGGCCACGACGCCGGATTCGGTGCGCCGGTCCTGATCGCGATCGCCGGTACAGCGGTGCTCGCCGTCCTGGCGTGGCGCGCGTTGGACGGTTCGGATCGGCTCGGGAAGCTGTTGGTGGTCGAGCTGTTCGGCCTGCTGGTGTCGCCGATCTCGTGGACCCACCACTGGGTGTGGCTGGTGCCGCTGATGATCTGGTTGCTGCACGGGCCGGCGCGCGAGCGGCGCGGTGCGCGGGTCGCCGGCTGGGGTTGGCTGGTGCTGACCCTCATCGGCGTGCCGTGGTTACTGTTGTTCGCCCAGCCGACTATCTGGCAGATCAGCCGGCCCTGGTACCTCGCCTGGGCCGCGCTGGCCTACACCGGCGCGGCGGTGGTCACCCTGATGCTGATCGCGACCTGGGGCGGGCGCGCCGCGCAGTCCGTCGCCCCGGTCACCGGGCCGCCCGCCGCCAAGGCGACGACTCCGCTCGGTTAACCGGCGACGATCCCGTTGATGTCGCGGGCCATCTCGACGTCGTTTTTGGTGATGCCGCCCTCGGAATGCGTAACCAGCGCGAAAGTCACTGTCCGCCAACGAATGTCGATGTCCGGGTGGTGATCCTTGCGCTCGGCGTGCTCGGCCACCCGGCGCACCGCGTCGATGCCGGCAAGAAAACTGTCGAATTTGATCGAGCGGCGCAGCGCGCCGTTGGCCCGCTCCCAGCCGTCGAGGTCGGGCAGTGCGGCGTCTACTTGGTCATCCGTTAACACAGCCATGCGCCCAACGCTACCGCCGCGCGGGCAAACCAAAGCGGAGTCGCAGTGGCCAAGCCGCCGACCATTAACGGGGTATCCCAATTTTGGGCGCAGCTACGCGAACTTTGCCGAACGCGACCATGAACAGCACACTGACATGACCTGCCCTGGCTTACCCTGACCGCATGAAACCCGACGAGTTCATCGGCCTGCACCGCGAGTACCTCGAACAGTCCGACGCCGTGCAGGTCAATGCGGACCCCGACGGCGGATGGAGCGTGTACATCCAAATCGGCGGACCGTACAACACCCCCGAGCGGGCGGGGGAGGTCGCCAAGCTGATCGCCGCCGACCTGGCTGACGTCTACCGGAACAGGAAATAATCGTCGACCTCGAAAGTTGTTGGACTGCAACGTAGTTCGTCGTGCAACGATACGACTGAGGGCGGCGCGCGTCGATCGGTTACTCTGCCGCAATGGCCTCCATACAGCTGTCCATGGGCATTCCCTCCTTCTCGGCCGAGGCGCCTTCCGGCTGGGACCACCTCACCGACCGGACGCAGTTGCTGGAAAGCTGCGGGTTCGACCGGGTGCTGGTCTCCGAGCATGTCGCGTTCGGCATGAACATGGACGCCTACGCCGATCCCAAAGCCGGGGGGACCGCGGGCGGGCGCCAGCCCACCGGCCCGGACGGGCATTGGCTGGAGCCGCTGACGGTCCTGACCTTTCTGGCGGCACGGACCGAACGCATCCGGTTGGGCACCAACATCCTGCTCGCCGCGCTGCGCCCGGCTGCGGTACTCGCGAAAACCGTTGCCACCCTGGATGTTCTGTCGTCCGGTCGCATCGATCTCGGCGTGGGCGTGGGGTGGCAGCGCGAGGAATACGAAGCCTGCGGCGTCGACTTCGACGGCCGCGGGGCCCTGCTGGACGAGACGCTCGAGGTGTGCCAGCGCCTGTGGCGCGAGAACGAAGTGAGCTATAGCTCGCCCCGGCTGAGCTTCGATCGGATCCACCAGATGCCCAAGCCCGTCCAACCCGGTGGGGTGCCGATCTGGGTAAGTGGGACGTCGAACCGGCGCGTCGCTGCCCGGCTCGCTCGTTTCGGCAGCTGCTGGATTCCGTGGGGCCCGGACGTCCGGGACATCGCGGGTGGAGTCGGGCGGATGCGTGCGGAAGTCGAACGCGCCGGCGGCGATCCGGAGGGGTTCGGGGTCAGCGGTGCGATGCGCGTGAAGGCCGGCGCGGACGGCCAACCGGACCTGGCCGCCGTCGCGGCGGATGCGGCGGCCCAGGTCAAAGCGGGTGTCACCGATCTGCGGGTGACCTACTGGCCGCTGGCCGCGGAGAATCGGGAACGCGACCTGCGGGCTTTCGTCGAGGCGGTGCGCAACGCCGTCGGGGGCTGAGGCGGCCGTGCCCGCCCAGATCGTCGTTGCCGGGGCCGTCATCCGCAGCTCCACCGTCTTGGTGGCGCAACGCGCGCGCCCGCCGGAGTTGGCCGGCCGCTGGGAGCTTCCCGGCGGCAAGGTCGCGAGCGGCGAGACCGAGCCTGCCGCGCTGGCCCGCGAATTGGCCGAGGAGCTGGGCGTGGCGGCCGGCGACGTCGTCGTGGGAGACCGGCTCGGCGGCGACATCGTGCTGGACGGCGCGGTGACGCTGCGGGCCTATCGGGTGCGGCTGCTGCGGGGCGAACCGCGGCCGCACGATCACCGCGCGTTGCGCTGGGTGAGCGCGGCCGAGTTGGCGGACGTCGACTGGGTGCCGGCCGACCGGGAGTGGCTAGGCGCCCTGGCCGCGGCGCTCTGAGCTGGTGCCGCGAGCCGACCGACAAGGGTCAATGGGTCGGGTCGGCGCCGCGCCGCCGGGGTTGGTGACGAGGCGCTGGCCACCTGCCGCTTCGCTAGCCAGTTCGCCTTCTCAGCCCCCCGCTGCCAGAATCACCGACGTGCCATTCCGCAACGTCGCCATCGTCGCCCACGTCGACCACGGCAAAACCACCCTCGTCGACGCGATGCTGCGCCAGTCCGGCGCGCTGACCCATCGTGGGGATGACACGCAGGAACGCATCATGGACAGCGGTGACCTGGAAAAGGAAAAGGGCATCACCATCCTGGCCAAGAACACCGCCGTGCACCGCCGCAACGCGGACGGATCGGTGACCGTCATCAATGTGATCGACACCCCGGGCCACGCCGACTTCGGGGGCGAGGTGGAACGCGGGCTGTCCATGGTCGACGGGGTGCTGCTGCTGGTCGACGCGTCCGAGGGCCCGTTGCCGCAGACCCGGTTCGTACTGCGCAAGGCCCTGGCCGCCCATCTGCCGGTCATCCTGGTCGTCAACAAGACCGACCGGCCCGACGCCCGCATCACCGAGGTGGTGGAGGCCAGCCACGACCTATTGCTCGACGTCGCGGCGGATCTGGACGACGAGGCGGCCGCGGCCGCCGAGCACGCGCTCGGCCTGCCGACCTTGTACGCGTCCGGGCGCGCCGGCATCGCCAGCACCGAGCAGCCCGCCGACGGCGAGGTGCCCGCCGGCGACAACCTCGACCCGCTGTTCGACGTGCTGATGGAGCACATCCCGCCGCCGTCGGGGGATCCGAAGGCGCCGCTGCAGGCGCTGGTGACCAACCTCGACGCGTCGGCCTTCCTGGGGCGGCTCGCGCTGATCCGCATCTACAACGGCAAGATCCGCAAGGGGCAGCAGGTCGCCTGGATGCGCGAGGTCGACGGCCTGCCCGTCATCACCAGCGCCAAGATCACCGAGCTCCTGGCGACCGAGGGCGTCGAACGCACCCCCACCAACGAGGCGATCGCCGGCGACATCGTCGCGGTCGCCGGGCTGCCCGAGATCATGATCGGCGACACGTTGGCCGATCCCGACCACGCCCACGCGCTGCCGCGCATCACCGTCGACGAGCCGGCGATCTCGGTGACGATCGGCACCAACACCTCGCCGCTGGCGGGCAAGGTGTCCGGCCACAAGCTGACCGCCCGCATGGTCCGCAACCGGCTGGACGCCGAGCTGGTCGGCAACGTGTCGATCCGGGTGGTCGACATCGGTCGGCCCGACGCCTGGGAGGTGCAGGGCCGCGGCGAGCTCGCCCTGGCCGTGCTGGTCGAACAGATGCGCCGGGAGGGCTTCGAGCTGACCGTCGGCAAGCCGCAGGTCGTCACCAAGACGATCGACGGCAAGCTGCACGAACCGTTCGAGGCGATGACGATCGACTGCCCCGAGGAGTTCGTCGGCGCCATCACCCAGCTGATGGCCGGGCGCAAGGGCCGCATGGAGGAGATGGCCAACCACGCGGCGGGCTGGGTCCGGATGGACTTCATCGTCCCCAGCCGCGGCCTGATCGGGTTCCGGACGGACTTTCTCACGCTGACCCGGGGCACCGGCATCGCCAACGCCGTGTTCGACGGCTACCGGCCGTGGGCGGGGGAGATCCGGGCCCGCCACACCGGCTCGCTGGTGTCCGACCGCTCCGGCACCATCACGCCGTTCGCGATGATTCAGCTCGCGGACCGGGGGCAGTTCTTCGTCGACCCCGGGCAGGACACCTACGAGGGCATGGTCGTCGGAATCAACCCGCGCCCAGAGGATCTCGACATCAACGTCACCCGGGAAAAGAAGCTGACCAACATGCGGTCGTCGACCGCCGACGTCATCGAGACCCTGGCCAAGCCGCTGGAGCTGGACCTGGAAGGTGCCATGGAATTCTGCGCCGCCGACGAGTGCGTCGAGGTGACGCCGGAGATCGTGCGGGTCCGCAAGGTCGAACTGGACGCCACGTCCCGGGCCCGCAGCCGTTCCCGCGCCAAAGCCCGGGGTTGATTTGCTCGATAACCTCATGGTCGTGCTACATCGGGCCCGTCACGTCATCCTGATGATCGGCATGCTGCTCGCCGTGACGGGGTTGACGCTGGCGGCTTGCACCGTGAACCCGCCGCCGGCGCCGCAGAGCACCGATACGCCGCACAACGCGCCGCCGCCCCCGGCTCGGGTCAGCCAGATCATCATGGGTATCGACTCGATCGGCGCCGGATTCAATCCGCATCTGCTGTCGGATCTGTCGCCGGTGAACGCGGCGATCAGCGCGCTGGTATTGCCCAGCGCATTTCGGCCGGTGCCCGATCCCAACACGCCGACCGGGTCGCGCTGGGAGCTGGACCCGACCTTGCTGGTGTCGGCCGAGGTGACGAGTCAGAACCCGTTCACGGTGACCTACAAGATCCGGCCCGAGGCGCAGTGGACCGACAACGCCCCGATCGGCGCCGACGACTTCTGGTACTTGTGGCATCAGATGGTCACCCAGCCGGGGGTAGTCGATCCGGCCGGTTATGACCTGATCACCGGGGTGCAGTCGCTCGAAGGCGGCAAGCAGGCCGTGGTCACCTTCGCTCAGCCGTATCCGGCGTGGAAGGAACTGTTCAGCAATCTGCTGCCGGCCCACATCGTCAAGGACGTGCCCGGCGGCTTCGCGGCCGGGCTGGCGCGGGCGCTGCCAGTGACCGGCGGCCAGTTCCGGGTGGAAAACATCGACCCGCAGCGCGACGAGATCCTGATCGCCCGCAACGACCGCTACTGGGGCCCGCCGGCCAAGCCCGCGCTGGTCCTGTTCCGCCGCGCCGGTGCGCCGGCGGCACTGGCCGATTCGGTCCGCAACGGCGACACCCAGGTGGCCCAGGTGCACGGCGGTTCGGCGGCTTTCGCCCAGTTGTCCGCGATCCCCGACGTGCGGACCGCCCGGATCGTCACGCCGCGGGTCATGCAGCTCACGCTGCGTGCCAACGAGCCCAAACTGGCCGAAACTCCAGTCCGCAAGGCGCTGCTGGGGCTGCTGGACGTGGACCTGCTGGCCGCGGTCGGGGCCGGCAGCGACAACACGGTCACGCTGGCCCAGGCCCAGATCCGATCGCCCAGCGACCCGGGCTACGTGCCGACCGCGCCGCCCGCGATGACCAAGACGGCGGCGCTCGCGCTGTTCGGCGAGGCCGGCTACCAGGTCGAGGGCAACACGTCGGCGGCGCCGACCCCGCCACCCGGCGGCCCGCCCGAGGTCATCCGCGGCCGCATCAGCAAGGACGGTCAACAACTGACCCTGGCGATCGGGGTGGCGTCGAATGACCCAACCTCGGTGGCCGTGGCGAACACGGTGGCCGACCAGCTGCGCAGCGTCGGGATTGCCGCGTCGGTGGCGTCCCTGGACCCGGTCACCCTGTACCGCGACGCCCTGAACAACCACCAGGTGGACGCCATCGTCGGCTGGCATCAGGCCGGCGGAAACCTGGCGACGCTGCTGGCCTCGCGGTACGGCTGTCCCGCCATCGAGGCCACGGCCGTCCCGACCAGCGGCGCGCCGTCGAATGTGCCGGTGTCCACGCGGCCGGGCGCGCCGCCGCCCGGCTCGCCGTCGCCGTCGCCGTCGCCGTCACCGAGCCCGCCCAGTCATCCGCCCGATCCCGGCGCCCTGGTACAGGCGCCGTCGAACCTGTCCGGGATCTGCGATCACAGCGTTCAGTCGAACATCGACGCCGCCCTCAACGGCACCAAGAACATCAACGACGTGATCACCGCCGTCGAACCGCGACTATGGAACATGTCGACGGTGTTGCCGATCCTGCAGGACACCACGATCGTCGCGGCCGGCCCGAGCGTGCAGAACGTCAGCCTGTCGGGCGCGGTACCGGTCGGCATCGTCGGTGATGCCGGCCAGTGGATCAAGACCGGGCCCTAGCCGACCGCGCCGATCAGCTGGCCGACGCTGTCGTCGTCCCGGGGCGGAATCACCGTGTCGACGATTAGGTTCAGTTCCCGCCGATTTGGCGGTTCCCCGGTGAGCAGGAAGTGGTGATTGATCAACGCCGGCCCGACGCGCGAGCTCAGCGGGGTCAGCGTGGCCGGATCCAGGTCGCCGTCCTCGATGGCCCTGTGCAGGATCGAATCGACGATCTGCAGGCGCGGGCATACCACGGCGTCGGCGAAGATGGCGCGCATCTCGGGTTCGTGCAAGAGCTGCTGGATGGTGTCCATGCCCGGGAACGCGGTCTTGCCCGCCAGTAGGTCGCGGTGCGCGGTGAACACCGTCAGCAGGCTGTCCCTCGCGGAGCGCCCGGAGCGCGGCTCGGGCACCGGCGGTAGCGCGAAAACCAGTGCGCCGTGCACCAGGTCGCGCTTGCAGGCCCACCGTCGGTACAGCGCCGCCTTGCCGGTGTGGGCGCGCGCGGCGATCCCTTCCATCGTCAGCCCGCCGTATCCGACTTCGGAAAGCTCGGCCAGCGTGGCTTCGTAAAGCGCACGTTCGAGCACCTCGCCTCGCCGACGGCTGCGGCTGTATTTCGGGGCGGCCTGGGTCGCGTGCGGCATTTCACGATAGTAGCCATCGCCGTTCCTTTCTGCTGCCCCCGCGGTAGGGTGCGTCCATGCCTGAGACTCCCCGGCTACTGTTCGTGCACGCGCATCCCGACGACGAGAGCCTCAGCAACGGCGCCACCATCGCGCACTACACCGCCCGCGGGGCGCAGGTGTGGGTCGTCACCTGCACGCTGGGCGAAGAGGGCGAGGTGATCGGCGACCGCTGGGCGCAGCTCGCGGTCGATCACGCAGACCAGTTGGGCGGCTACCGAATTGGCGAGCTCACCGCGGCGTTGCAGGTGCTCGGGGTCGAGGGACCCATCTATCTCGGCGGCGCCGGCCGCTGGCGTGACTCGGGCATGGCCGGCACCGAAAAGCGGCGCCGGCCGCGGTTCGTCGACGCCGACGAGCGCGAAGCAGTCGGGGAGCTCGTCACGATCATTCGCGAGCAGCGCCCGCACGTGGTCGTCACCTACGACCCCAACGGCGGCTACGGCCACCCCGACCACGTCCGCACCCACAAGATCACCGCGGCCGCGGTCGCCGCGGCGGGCGGCGCCGATTATCCGGGCCGGCCATGGCAGGTGCCGAAGTTCTACTGGACCGTGCTGGCCGACAGCGCATTCGACGCCGGCTGGGCCGCGCTGGGGAGCGACGACCTGCTGCCCGGGTGGGCGATTCCGCCGCGCGAGGAGTTCGACTTCGGCTACGCCGACGACGAGATCGACGCCGTCGTGCGCACCGGGGCGGCGGGGCGCACGGCGAAATCGGCGGCGCTCGCCGCGCACGCGACCCAGGTGGTGGTCGGCCCGACGGGACGTGCCTGCGCCCTGTCCAACAACATGGCGCTGCCGATCCTGGGCGACGAGCACTACGTGCTGGTCGCCGGCTCGGCGGGGGACCGCGACGAGCGCGGCTGGGAGACAGACCTGCTCGCGGGACTCGGTTTCGCCGTGTCCGGTACGCGGTAGGCTGCCAAAGAGGCAGCCACGGAAGGAACACGCATGGACCCCGACCTGGACCCTAATCAGCAGCACTGGCAGGACCGGCTGGACAGCCTGCAGTGGGTCATCGGCTCGATCATGTCGAATATCGACAGCGTCCCGACCTGACCGAAACCAAGCCACGCATCGCGCCGGTCGAAGACACCGGCGCCGTAGACCCGGCTATCCGCGGCGTGGTGCTCGCCCTGTTGGCCGTCGACGGGATCCTGTCCGCACTTGCCGGGGCGCTGCTGCTTCCTTCCTACATCGGTTCCGTCCCATTTCCGATCAGCGGATTGATATCCGGGTTGGTCAACGCGGCGCTGGTCTGGGCCGCGGGCCGGTGGACCAAGTCGCCGCGGTTGGCCGCACTGCCGTTGTGGACGTGGCTGTTGACCGTCGCCGTGATCAGCATGGGCGGTCCCGCGGATGACATCATCCTGGGCGGTCAGGGTCTGCTGGCCTACGGCGCCCTGCTGCTGATCGTGCTGGGGGTCGTGCCGCCGGTCTGGGTGTTATGGCGGCGCGGGTATCACGGCTGACATTGCGCCCCGCTCGCCGGGCCGGTCGACCGCGTCGGGGCCGGGCGTGGGAGCTACTGTCTTGCTTATGTCACCCGCCGTCGTCACCGAAATTTCTTGGGACGCGCGGATGAAATTCAATCGCCGGAAAGTTACACCAACGTGCCTGTGACACAGGAACCATCGGAGCCCACCGCCCTGCCGAGTCCCGTCGTCCCACCGAAGGTCAACGCGTCCGGGCTGCGGCGGGTGCTGCGCCGCGCGCGCGACGGGGTCGCGCTCAACATCGACGAGGCGGCGCTGGCGATGACCGCCCGCGGCGACGATCTGGCCGAATTGTGCGCCAGCGCGGCGCGGGTACGCGATGCGGGCCTGGAATCGGCCGGCCGGCGCGGCCCGCGCGGCCGGCTGCCCATCACCTACTCGCGCAAGGTCTTCATTCCGGTGACGCATCTGTGCCGGGACAGCTGCCACTACTGCACCTTCGTCACCGTGCCGGGCAAGCTGCGCGCTCGGGGCGCCGGGCTGTACATGGAGCCCGACGAGATTCTCGACGTCGCCCGGCGCGGGGCCGAACTCGGCTGCAAGGAAGCGCTATTCACCCTCGGTGACCGGCCCGAGGATCGGTGGCCCGAGGCCCGGAAGTGGCTCGACGAGCGGGGGTACGATTCCACGCTGTCCTACGTGCGGGCGATGTCGATCCGGGTGCTCGAGGAGACCGGCCTGTTGCCGCACCTGAACCCGGGCGTGATGACGTGGTCGGAGATGTCGCGGCTCAAACCGGTGGCGCCGTCGATGGGCATGATGCTGGAGACGACCTCGCGGCGGCTGTTCGAGACGAGAGGGCTTGCGCACTACGGCAGCCCGGACAAGGATCCGGCAGTGCGGCTGCGCGCGCTCACCGACGCGGGCCGGTTGTCCATTCCGTTCACCACCGGTCTGCTGGTCGGCATCGGCGAGACGCTGGCCGAACGCGCCGATACCTTGCACGCGATTCGCAAGTCGCACAAGGAGTTCGGGCATGTCCAGGAAGTGATCGTGCAGAACTTCCGGGCCAAGCAACATACCGCGATGGCCGGTGTCCCCGATGCCGGGATCGAGGATTACCTGGCGACGGTGGCGGTGGCGCGGCTGGTCCTGGGGCCCGGCATGCGCATCCAGGCGCCGCCCAACTTGGTGTCGCGCGACGAATGCCTGGCGCTGATCGCCGCCGGCGTCGACGACTGGGGTGGGGTATCACCGCTGACCCCGGATCACGTCAACCCGGAGCGGCCGTGGCCGGCCCTGGACGAACTCGACGCCGTGACCGCCGAGGCCGGTTACGACCTGGTGCAGCGGCTGACCGCGCAACCCAAGTACGTTCAGGCGGGCGCCGCGTGGATCGACCCGCGGGTAAGCGGACACGTTGCGGCGCTGGCCGACCCGGCGACGGGCCTGGCGCGCGACGTCAATCCGGCGGGCCTGCCCTGGCAGGAGCCCGACGACGCACAGTCGGCCGGTCGCGTCGACCTCAATGCCGCGATCGACACCGAGGGCCGCAACAGCGAGGCTCGCAGCGACCTCGACAGCGCCTTCGGCGACTGGGAATCCATCCGCGCACACGTGCACGAACTGGCCGCCCAAGGCGCCACAGTGCCAGAGCGCCTGGACTCCGACGTGCTCGCCGCGCTCGCCTCGGCCGAACGCGATCCCGCGGGCTGCAGCGACGACGAGTACCTGGCTCTTGCGACCGCCGACGGGCCTGCGCTGGAAGCGGTTGCCGCGCTGGCAGATTCGTTGCGCCGCGACGTCGTGGGCGACGACGTGACGTTCGTCGTGAACCGCAACATCAACTTCACCAACATCTGCTACACCGGATGTCGGTTCTGCGCGTTCGCGCAACGCAAGGGAGACGCCGACGCGTATTCGCTGTCGGCGCAGGAGGTTGCCGATCGGGCCTGGGAGGCGCACGTCGAAGGCGCGACCGAGGTCTGCATGCAGGGCGGCATCGATCCGGAGTTGCCGGTCACCGGGTACGCCGACCTGGTGCGGGCCGTGAAGGCCCGGGTGCCCTCGATGCACGTGCATGCGTTCTCGCCGATGGAAATCGCCAACGGGGTCACCAAGAGCGGGTTGAGCATTCGTGAGTGGCTGATCAGCCTGCGTGAGGCCGGGCTGGGAACCATCCCCGGCACCGCCGCCGAGATCCTCGACGACGAGGTGCGCTGGGTGCTGACCAAGGGCAAGCTGCCGACGTCACTGTGGATCGAGATCGTGTCGACGGCGCACGAGGTGGGTCTGCGCTCGTCGTCGACCATGATGTACGGGCACGTCGACAGCCCCCGGCACTGGGTCAGCCACCTCAACGTGCTGCGCGAGATCCAGGACCGCACAGGCGGTTTCACCGAATTCGTGCCGCTGCCGTTCGTGCACCAGAGTTCCCCGTTGTATCTGGCGGGCGCGGCCCGTCCGGGGCCCACGCATCGCGATAACCGGGCGGTGCATGCGTTGGCCCGAATCATGTTGCACGGCCGCATCTCCCAGATCCAGACCAGCTGGGTGAAGCTCGGTACTGAGCGCACCCAGGTGATGCTCAACGGCGGCGCCAACGACCTGGGCGGCACGCTGATGGAGGAAACCATTTCGCGGATGGCCGGCTCCGAGCACGGGTCGGCGAAGACGTTGGCGGAGCTGACCGCCATCGCCGAGGGAATCGGCCGCCCGGCGCGTCAGCGCACCACCGACTACAGCCCGCTCGCAGCGTAGCTGCGCTCACCTGGGCACCTCGGAGAAGCATGCGAAAAAGACCGGGTCACAATCGAACCCGCCGGCTCTGTCGGGACGGCTAGCGCGGGGAACCGATGCGGGGGCGCGGGTGTCGGCGCCCTAGCGTGGGCGGGCCTGACGGCCTATCGCGGATTGGCAGCCGGGTGCGCCGCCTGGTCAGCGGCTACCGAACGACGCGCGTTCAGTAGTTGTTACAGCTGACCGCGACGGCGTCGATCGTGCTGAAGTACCGCTGCGCCGACGGCATGGCCTCCACCTGCTGGGCCATCTGCTGGCGCTTCGGCGGCGGCGACGCCAAGAACTGGCGGATGAACGACTGCGCCATCGGCGACGCGTTCAGCTGCCCGGCAGCAGCCGGGTCCGTCGCATTGAGGGCCGCCATCACCTGTCCGTAGTTGCAGGTGGTGTTGATGATTGCGTCCATGGAGTCCGCGGACGCCACGCCGGTGGCAGCGCTCAACGCCAATGCCGCACCGCCGATCCCAGCAGCCAATTTGGCCAACGATTGCCTCACCATTGTGGACACCTTCCCCTAATGCACCGTCAACGACGGCGACCCCTGTGCTGGTGGCTGCCGCCTCCGTTGAGATTACCAGCCGCCACCGCATCGCTTCTATTGCACCGTTATTCGTCGGGTTCGTGCCGGACGTAACTATGCGCAGGTCAGCGGCACGGTGACCCGCGTCACATCCCCTATACTGGCAGTCTTGTAAGGCAGCACGGGAGGGGCCGGACGGAAGCATGCAGCCGCGTAACCTACTGGCGTGGCAAGTAGTTGACGTGTATGTGCAACGTCTAGTATCAGTAACCGAAAGCTTTGTTTGCGCGGCCACCCGGCGCCGCGGCGAGATCAGCAGCAGCCCACACTGAGCAAGTACATAGAGGAAACGTTGAGGAGACCCACGTGACCTACACGATCGCCGAACCCTGTGTCGACGTCAAGGATAAGGCGTGTATCGAGGAGTGCCCCGTCGACTGCATCTACGAAGGCGCGCGGATGCTGTTCATCCACCCCGATGAGTGCGTCGACTGCGGGGCTTGCGAGCCCGTCTGCCCCGTCGAGGCGATCTATTACGAAGACGACGTGCCCGAGCAGTGGAGCCAGTACACCCAGCTCAACGCCGACTTCTTCGAGGAACTGGGGTCGCCGGGCGGTGCGGCCAAGGTGGGCCTGACCGAGAACGACCCGCAGGCGGTCAAGGATTTGCCGCCCCAGGGCGAAGGCGACTGAGCGGGCCGGTGCTGCGGCAGCGCCCAACGAGCCGGCCTTTGGTGTCGGCGTCCCTGCCGGACTTCCCGTGGGACACCCTGGCCGACGCGAAGGCAGTGGCCACAGCCCACCCCGACGGAATCGTCGACTTGTCCGTCGGCACCCCGGTGGACCCCGTCGCGCCGGTGATTCGGGAGGCGCTGGCGGCCGCGAGTTCTGCGCCGGGTTACCCGGCCACCGCCGGCACCGCGCGGCTGCGGGAATCGGCGGTGGCCGCGCTGGCGCGCCGCTTCGGCATCACCGGGTTGTCCGAGGCCGCCGTGCTGCCGGTGATCGGGACCAAAGAACTCATCGCCTGGCTGCCCACCCTGCTGGGGCTGGGGCCGGCGCAGGTGGTCGTGGTGCCCGAACTGGCCTACCCTACGTATGACGTGGGTGCTCGGCTGGCCGGAGCGCAGGTGGTGCGCGCGGACTCGCTGACCCAGGTGGGCCCGCAATCCCCGGCGTTGATCTACCTCAACTCGCCGAGCAATCCCACCGGGCGGGTGCTGGGCGTCGACCACCTGCACAAGGTCGTCGGCTGGGCCCGCGAGCGCGGCGTGATGGTGGTCTCGGATGAGTGTTACCTGGGTCTGAGCTGGGACGCCGAGGCGCATTCGGTGCTGCACCCCGCGATATGCGACGGCGACCACACGGGCCTGCTGGCCGTGCATTCGCTCTCGAAGAGTTCGTCGCTGGCGGGTTACCGCGCCGGCTTCGTCGCCGGTGACCCCGACGTCGTCGCCGAGCTGCTAGCCGTGCGCAAACACGCCGGGATGATCGTGCCGACGCCGGTGCAGGCCGCCATGGTGGCGGCATTCGACGACGACGATCACGAAACGGTGCAGCGCGAGCGCTACGCGCGACGCCGGGAGGCGCTGGCACCGGCCCTGCGCTCGGCCGGTTTCGCCATCGACCACTCCGAGGGCGGCCTTTATCTGTGGGCCGGCCGCGGCGAGTCGTGCCACGACAGCGTCGCGTGGCTGGCCGCGCGCGGCATCCTGGTCGCGCCCGGTGATTTCTACGGCCCCCGCGGTGCACGGCACGTCCGCGTCGCGCTGACCGCGACCGACGAGCGCATCGCCGCGGCCGTACAGCGGCTCGCGGTACCTGCGACGCCCTGAGCACGGCAGAATGCATCCGAAAGCAAGCCCCCCTCCCCAGCGCTGCGCCGCCCGGTAAGGAATGTGGTCGTGACAACTTCGCCCAGCAAGATGCGCATTCCGCTGTCGATAGAGGACATCGTCAAGCGCGTCTTCCTGGGCAAGCCGATGATCACCGAGAACCTGGCCGGCGAGAAGCTGTCGAATCCGGTTGCCTTGGGCGCGCTTTCGCCGGACGCGATCTCGTCCACCGCCTACGGCACCGAGCAGATCCTCATCGAGCTGCTGCCGGCGGCAGGCCTGGCCGCGTTCAGCCTGCTACTGCCGGTCACCGGCGTCATCCTGCTGATCCTGGTACTGGTGGCCGCGTCGTATCGGCAGGTCGTGATGGCCTACACCCGCGCGGGCGGGTCCTACATCGTGGCGCGGGAGAACTTCGGTCCCCGGGTGGCCCAGGTCGCCGCGGCGGCGCTGCTGATCGACTACATCGTCACGGTGGCGGTGCAGTCGGCCGCCGGCACGGTGGCGGTGGTCTCGGCCATCCCCGCGCTGGGCCCACACAGCCTGCAACTGACGGTCGGTGTAGTGCTGGTCATCTGCCTGGCGAACCTGCGCGGGCTCAAGGAGGCCGGCTGGCAGTTCGCGTTCGCCACCTACTTCTTCGTGGCCATGGGTGGGCTGACGATCGTGGTCGGCGTGACGCGGGTGATCGTCGGCGATCTCCCCGTCTACAACCCCGCCGACATGCCCGGAACGGTGCCCGTTCATCAGGGCAATGGGTTGGTGATGGGCGCGACGATCCTGACCCTGCTGCGCGCGTTCGCCAACGGTGGTTCGTCACTGACGGGCGTCGAAGCCATCTCGAACACCGTCGACCTCTTTCGAAAGCCGCAGGGCCGCAACGCACGCAAGGTGCTCACGGCGATGGCCGCGATCCTGGGATTCCTGCTGGCCGGTGTCGCCTACCTGGCCTATGCGACCCACGCGACGCCCTACGAAAGCGAATATCCCTCGGTGCTGTCCCAGATTGCCCGCGCGGTCTTCGGCCACGGATTGACCGGCGACATCCTGTACGTCCTGGTCCAGGCCTCGACCGCCGCCATTTTGTTCACCGGCGCGAACACCAGCTTCAACGGGTTTCCGGCGTTGGCCAGCTTCGTCGCCGAGGACCGGTTTCTGCCCCGGCAGCTCATGAAACGCGGTCACCGCCTGGTGTTTTCGAACGGCATCATTGCGCTCACCGCATTGTCGGTGTTATTGCTGGTGGTGACCGGCGGCTCGGTCAACGCGCTGGTCCCGTTCTACGCGATCGGCGTGTTCACCGGATTTTCGATGGCCGGCTACGGCATGACCAAACACCATCTGACGCAGCGGGAGCCCGGATGGCGGCGCCGGTTGGCGATCAACCTGTCCGCCGGAATCCTGTCGACTGTCGTGGTCGGCATCTTCGCGGTGGCAAAGTTCACCGAGGGGGCGTGGCTGGTCGTCGTCGTCTTCCCGATCCTGGTGCTCCTGCTGATGCGGCTCAACCGCGAATACCGTGCCGAGGCAGCCATTCTCGAGATGTTCCGCACCGACCGGCCCGATTTGGTGAGGTATGCGCGGCACAAGGTGTTCGTGTTCGTGAACTCGGTCGACCTCGCGGTGATCGAAGCGCTGCGCTACGGCAAAGGATTGCGTGCCGACGAGATGATCGCGGTGCACTTCATGGTCGACCCGGCGTTGGCCGCGCAGATTCGAAAGCGATGGGATCACTTCGAGTTGGACACCCGGTTGCGGGTCGTCGATTGCCCGGATCGGCGAATCATCCGGGCCGCGCAGGTGTTCGTCGCCAAAGCCCATGACGAACAATCGAATACCAATGTCACCGTGCTGTTACCCCGCCGAACCTATGCGCCGCTTCTCGGGCGGCTGCTGCATGATCGCACCGCCGACAAGATCGCCAGGGCGGTCAGCCTGATCCCGGATGCGGCCGCGACGATCGTGCCCTACGACGTGCAATCGCGCATCGAGCAGGCCTACCCGGACCGGCTCGAGCAGCGGGTCGCCCGCGAACTCGAGCAGCTCGGGGCCCGGGTCGCCCGCGACGAGGACCAGGAGATGGACGCCTACGAACACCCGGAGCCGCAGTCCTCGTCGGTCATCACCGTGGCGGGCCTGCTCCCCGGGCACCGCGCCACCTTCGAGGGACGGGTCAGCGCCGTGGAGGACATCAGCAAGGGCAGGCGTACGGTTCGCTCGATCGTCGTCGGCGACCACAGCGGCGAGATCAACGTCACTTTCCGCCCCGGGCACGGCGGCGCCGACATCGAGCCCGGTCAGCTGCTGCGGATCACGGGCAAGCCCAAGCAGATCGGCAACCGGCCCATGTGGTTGGCCGACCCGGCCTACCACATCGTCGAGGACCCGGCCAGCGCCGCGAGGCCGGCAAAGCCGGCCGACGCCGACGGTTAGATTCGATAGCGGGTCGCGCTGCGATCGACGAACCCGCGCCGGACGGAAAGGGACGAAGAGACCGTGCTGACGAGACTGGCGGCCCTACTGGTGTCCGTGTTGAGTGTCGTGTTCACCCTCAACGGTTACCGGCCGTTGAGCAAGGGCGGCTACGGCTCGGTGTATGCGTTTGCCGGCGGGGTGTTCGCGTCGGAACTGCCGATGCAGAGCCTGGGCGTCCAGGTCGCCGCGCTGGCGGCGCTGTCGGGCCGGCTGCCGGCGCCGCTGCGCCGATTCTGCTGGGCACTGACGGCTCTGTCCGGGTTGGGCTTGCTCGGGTTGCGCCAGCTCGGCCGCCGGGCCAACGAGCCGCTGACCGCCGCGCTGGACGCTGGTCTGGGTCCCGACCGACGCCGGGAGTCGGGCGACCTGTGGAAGCGACCCCCGGCGGGGGCCGCGACCGCGAAGAAGCCGGGGGCGGCCCGGATGCTGCGGATCTACCGCGACTACACACACCACGGCGACGTCAGCTACGGCGAGCACGGCGCGCGGAACCATCTCGACATCTGGCGGCGCCCCGACCTCGACCGCAACGGGCGGGCCCCGGTATTGCTGCAGGTGCCCGGGGGCGCGTGGATGGTGGGAGACAAACGCGGACAGGCGCATCCGCTGATGAGTCATCTGGTCGAGCTGGGCTGGATCTGCGTGGCGATCAACTACCGGCTGAGTCCGCGCTCCACCTGGCCAGATCACATCGTCGACGTCAAGCGCGCGATCGCCTGGACGAAGGAGAACATCGCCGACTACGGCGGTGATCCCGACTGGATCGCGATCACCGGCGGCTCGGCGGGCGGACACCTGTCGTCGCTAGCCGCGCTGACGCCCAACGATCCACTGTTTCAGCCCGGCTTCGAAGACGCCGACACCCGGGTCGACGTGGCGGTGCCGTTCTACGGCGTCTACGACTTCACAGCAACCGGTGATGCGATCCATCCGATGATGGCGGCGATGGTGGCCAAGAACGTCTTCAAGCTGAGTCGCACGGAGATCGCCGAGCCGTTCCGTGCGGCCTCGCCGATCGCCCTCGTAAACCCCGATGCGCCACCGTTTTTCGTGCTGCACGGTACCAACGACTCGTTGGTCCCCGTCCCGCAGGCGCGCAGTTTTGTGGCGAGGTTGCGCGAAATCAGCCGTCAACCCGTGGTTTACGCCGAACTACCCTGGGCGCAGCACGCATTCGAGATCTTCGGCTCGGCCCGTGCGGCGCACGCCGCGGTCGCGGTCGAGCAGTTTTTGGCCGAGATCTACAGCCGCCGCGTCACCGTCGAGCAAACACAGTCGGCGCCGGCGGCCGGGCACTGAGCGTGCAATTGTACACTGACAACCCGGGTTTCAGATTGCCCGTGTCGCAGCGGGTCGCCGCGACACGCTAGGTTCGAGTCGTTAAGCTTGTTCGGCTTGGGTCGGTACGCTGATCCGGTAGATCGTAAAGGCAGATTGTAAATCTGGGGCGAATACACGGGGGTTGGCGCGCGCCGATCGCGCTCGGGGCTTCCTCCGCATTCGCGTGGTCGCTGACTGATTGCCCAATACGAATGGGCGAGGATGGGGGATTGCGTTTTGCACGCCGCAACTATCACACCCGTTGCTGTTATCGGAATGGCCTGCCGCCTTCCCGGAGGAGTCGATTCTCCGCAACGTTTGTGGCAGGCGTTGTTACGCGGCGACGACTTCATCGGCGAAATCCCCCCGGACCGCTGGGATGCGGACCTCTACTACGACCCCGAACCCGGCGTGCCGGGCCGGTCGGTGTCGCGATGGGGCGCCTTCCTTGACGACGTCGGCGGCTTCGACTGTGATTTCTTCGGCCTGACCGAGCGCGAGGCCACCGCGATTGACCCGCAGCATCGCCTGCTGCTCGAGACCTCGTGGGACGCGATCGAGCATGCCGGGGTGGACCCGGCGTCCCTGGTCGGTTCGCAGACCGGCGTCTTCGTGGGATTGACGCACGGTGATTACGAGCTGCTGTCCGCCGATTGCGGCGCGGCGGAGGGGCCCTACGGATTCACCGGCACGTGCAACAGTTTCGCGTCCGGCCGCGTGTCCTACACGCTGGGTCTGCACGGACCCGCGGCCACGGTCGACACCGCCTGCTCGTCGGGGTTGATGGCCGTGCACCAGGCCTGCGGCAGCCTGCACACCGGCGAGAGCGACATGGCGTTGGCCGGCGGCGTGGTGGTGATCCTGGAGCCGCGGAAGTCGGTCGCGGGATCGCTGCAGGGCATGTTGTCGCCGACCGGACGCTGCCATGCGTTCGACGCCGCGGCCGACGGGTTCACCTCGAGTGAGGGTTGCGTGGTGCTCATGCTCAAGCGGCTGCCCGACGCGCAGCGCGACGGCGATCGCATCCTGGCCGTCGTGCGGGGCACCGCGGCCAACCAGGACGGCCGAACCCCGAACATCGCGGCGCCGTCCGAGCACGCGCAGGTCGCGGCCTACCGAAAGGCCCTGGCGGTGGCCGGCGTCGACCCCACCACGGTCGGCATGGTCGAGGCGCACGGCACCGGCACCCCGGTCGGCGACCCGGTCGAATACGCCAGCCTGGCGGCGGTTTACGGCACCGACGGGCCCTGCGCGCTGGCATCGGTGAAGACGAACTTCGGTCACATGCAGTCGACGTCGGGCGTGCTGGGGATGATGAAGGCCATCCTCGCGCTGCAGCACGGGGTTGTCCCGCAGAACCTGCACTTCAACCGGCTGCCCGACCAGCTGGCCGAGATCGACACCGAACTGTTCGTGCCGCAGGCCAATACGCCGTGGCCGACCAACGGCCACCACCCGCGGCGCGCCGCGGTGTCGTCGTACGGCATGTCCGGCACCAACGTGCACGCCGTCTTAGAACAAGCACCAGAACACGCGGCTGCGCAGGTCCCCGCACAGCCGGACGGCCCGCTGCTGTTCCCGGTCTCGTCGACCTCGGCCGAGCAACTGCGGGAGACGGCGGCCCGGCTGGCGGATTGGCTGGAGGAGCAGGGCGTCGACGAGCGCGCCGGCGCCGTCGGCCTGCGCGATCTGGGCTACACCTTGTCGCGCCGCCGGGCGCACCGGCCGGTGCGCGCGGTAGTGTCGGCGGGCAGCTTCGCCGAACTCGGTGCGGCCCTGCGGGGCATCGTGGAGGGCGACATCCCGGTGCAGCCCGCCGTGGGCCAGGACGACCGCGGCCCGGTATGGGTGTTCTCCGGGCAGGGTTCGCAGTGGTCGAAGATGGGCGCCGAGCTGCTGGCCACCGAGCCGGTCTTCGCCGCGACCGTCGCGGCGATCGAGCCGGTGATCGCCCGGGAATCGGGCTTTTCGGTGACCGAGGCGATGTTGGCGGCCGAGACCGTCAACGGGATCGACCGCGTGCAGCCGACGATCTTCGCGCTGCAGGTGGCGCTGGCCGAGACGATGACGTCCTACGGCGTGCGCCCGGGTGCGGTGATCGGCCACTCGCTGGGCGAGGCGGCCGCGGCCGTCGTCGCCGGAGCGTTGTCGCTCGAAGACGGGCTGCGGGTCATCTGCCGCCGCTCGCGGCTGATGAAGCGCGTCGCGGGCAGCGGCGCGATGGCGTCGGTGGAACTGCCCGGGCAGCAAGTGTTGTCGGAGCTGTCCATGCGGGGCGTGTCCGACGTCGTGCTGTCCGTGGTCGCCTCCCCGACGTCGACGGTCGTCGGAGGTGCCACCGAGTCGATCCGCTCCCTAGTCGCGATGTGGGAGCAACAGGACGTGCTGGCGCGCGAGGTGGCCGTGGATGTCGCGTCGCACTCGCCGCAGGTCGACCCGATTCTCGATGAGCTGCTGGAGGTCCTCGCCGATCTCGAGCCGAGGGCGCCCGAGGTCCCGTACTACTCCGCCACGCTGTGGGACCCGCGCGAACAGCCGTCGTTCACCGCCGACTACTGGGCCGAAAACCTGCGCTACACGGTGCGATTTGCCGCCGCTGTGCAGGCGGCCCTCAAGGACGGGTTCCGGGTCTTCGGCGAGCTGGCGCCGCATCCGCTGCTCACCTACGCCGTCGAGCAGAACGCCGCCAGCCTGGACATGCCGATCGCCGCGCTGGCGGCCATGCGGCGGGAGGCGCAACTGCCGTACGGCCTGCGGGGTTTTGTCGCCGACGTGCACAGCGCCGGTGCCGCAGTGGATTTCGCCACCCAGTACCCCAGCGGGCAGCTGGTGGAGGCGCCGTTGCCGACCTGGACTCGCCGCAAGCTGCTGCTCAGCCGGGAATCCGGCGAGCAACTGTCGGGTGCCTCGGTGCAGGCCGTGCACCCGCTGCTCGGTGCGCACGTGCACCTGCGCGAGGAGCCGGAACGCCACGTGTGGCAGGGCCAGGTGGGCATCGACGCCCACCCGTGGCTTGCCGACCACCAACTCCACAGCGTGGCAACGCTTCCCGGTGCCGCCTACTGCGAGATGGCACTGACCGCGGCGCGCACCACGCTCGGCGAGGAGGCCGAGGTGCACGACATCTCGTTCGAGGCGACGCTGTTGCTCGACGACCAGACGGTGGCGTCGTCGTCGGCGACGGTCTCGGCCTCCGGCGCACTCGAATTCGCTGTCGACACGCACGAGGAGGGCCAGCGCGTTCGGCGCGCGAGCGCCATCCTGCACGCCGGGACGGACGTGCAACCGCCGCCCACGCATGACATCGAGGCGCTGCTCGCTGCCCACCCGACCCGGATGGACGGCGCCGACCTGCGCGACGCCTTCGACGGCGTCGGCATCCAATACGGCCCAGCCTTCGCCGGCCTGGCCGCCGTATACACCGGCGACGGGATCGACGGTACCGGGGGACAAGTCACCACCGCGCTCGCCGAGGTGGCGCTGCCCGGGGCCATCCGCTCCCAGCAGTCGGCCTACGTCACCCACCCCGCGCTGCTGGACGCCTGCTTCCAGTCGGTCATCGTGCACCCCCAGCTGCAGAAGGCCGGCGCCGGCGGCCTGCTCCTGCCGGTGGGCGTGCGCCGGCTGCGCAACTACCATTCGACCCGCACCGCCCATTACTGCCTGACCCGTGTCACGGCCTCGCCGGCCGGCGAGTGCGAGGCCGACCTGGAGATCTTGGACCAGTCGGGCACGGTGCTGTTGACCGTCGAGGGGTTGGAACTGTCGGCCGGGGTTTCCGAGCATGAACACGCCAACCGCCTGATGAACGAGCGGCTGTTCACCATCGAGTGGGAGTCGCGTGAGCTGCCGGAGGTGGCACAGCCCGAGTCCGGCACCTGGCTGCTGCTCAGCGCGCAGGACGGCGATTCGCTGACCGAACAACTCGCCGGTGCGTTGAGTTCCGATGGCGCGCAATGCAATACCGCGCACCTGCCTCCGGGACCGCTCGAGTCGGGTGACCCGACGGCGCTGCGCGGGTTGCTCGGTGGTGACGGACCCCAGGGTTCCGCACGCGGGCTTGCCGGCGTGGTCGTGGTGACCGCAGCGGCTACCGATGACGCCGATCAGTTGCGGCGCGGCCGCGACTACGTCGCGCAGCTGGTCGGGATCGCCCGCGAGCTGGCGGAGTTGCCCGGCGGGGCGCCCCGGCTGTTCGTCGTGACCAGAAACGCGGCCACCGTGCTCGAGGAGGATCGGGCGAACCTCGAACAGGGCGGGTTGCGCGGCCTGATCCGGGTGATCGACTCCGAATACCCCCACCTGAGCGCGACCCAGATCGACGTCGACGACGACACCGACGTCGCGCAGCTGTCGCGGCAATTGCAGAGCGGGTCCGAGGAGGACGAAACCGCTTGGCGCAGTGGGGATTGGTACACCGCGCGGCTGCGGTCCGGTCCGCTGCGGCCGGACGAACGGTTGACCACGGTGGTAGACCACGGGCGCGATGGCATGCGGTTGCAGGTCCGCGCTCCCGGTGACCTGGAGTCGCTGGAGTTCGTCGCGGTGAACCGGGCCGAGCCGGGCCCGGGCGAGATCGAAGTCGCGGTGACCGCGTCCAGCGTCAACTTCGCCGACGTGCTCGTCGCCTTCGGCCGCTACCCCACCTTCGAGGGTTACCGCCAACAACTGGGCATCGACTTCGCCGGCGTGGTGACCGCGGTCGGGTCGGGCGTCACCGGGCATCGGGTCGGCGATCGGGTGGCGGGCTTGTCCCGCAACGGGTGCTGGAGCACGTTCGTCACCTGCGACGCGCGTCTCGCGGTCGCGCTACCGCCCGAGGTTCCGCTCGCCGACGCGGCGGCGGTGCCGACCGCGGCGGCAACCGCCTGGTACGGCCTGCACGATCTGGCCCGCATAGCGCCGGGCGAGAAGGTGCTGATCCATTCGGGCACCGGCGGGGTCGGGCAGGCGGCGATCGCGATCGCCCGCGCCGCCGGTTGCGAGATCTTTGCCACGGCGGGCAGCCCGCATCGGCGAGAGTTGTTGCGCGACATGGGTATCAAGCATGTCTACGACTCTCGCAGCACCGACTTCGCCGAGCAGATCCGCGACGATACCGACGGCTATGGTGTCGACGTCGTGCTCAATTCGCTGCCCGGCGCCGGGCAACGCGCGGGAGTCGAATTGCTGGCCTTCGGTGGGCGATTCGTCGAAATCGGCAAACGCGACATCTACGGCGACACCCGGCTGGGGCTGTTCCCGTTCCGGCGCAACCTCTCGCTGTATGCCGTCGATCTCGCGCTGCTGACGCACACACACCCGGAAGTCGTTGCGCGCCTGCTGAACACGGTCTACCAACACACGGCCGACGGGACGCTGCCGCTGCCGCCGATCACGCACTACCCGGTGGCCGATGCGGCCGCGGCCGTGCGTTTGGTCGGTGCGGCGGGCCACACCGGAAAAGTGCTGCTCGACATTCCGCACACCGGATCCAGCGTGGCCGTCGTACCGCCGGAGGAGAAGCCGGTGTTCCGCCGCGACGGCGCCTACATCATCACCGGCGGACTGACCGGGCTCGGGTTGTACCTGGGTGGCGAGATGGCCGCGACCGGCTGCGGACGGATCGTGCTGAACTCCCGCTCGGCACCGAACGCTCGGGCGCGGGAAGTCATCGAGTCGCTGCGCGCCCGGGGCGCCGACGTCCAGGTGGAGTGCGGCGACGTCGCCGACCCCGCTTTTGCCCGACGCCTGGTGACGGTCGCGACCGCATCCGGCTTGCCGCTGCGGGGCGTGCTGCATTCGGCGGGGGTCGTCGAGGACGCCACGCTGTTCAACGTCACCGACGACCTGATCGACCGGTGTTGGGCGCCAAAGGCTTACGGCGGGTGGAACCTGCATCAGGCCGTGCAGGAAATAGAAGCCGACCAGCCGCTGGATTGGTTCTGCACCTTTTCGACGGCGGCGGCGTTGGTGGGCTCGCCGGGGCAGGGTGCCTACGCGGCGGCGAACAGCTGGCTGAACGCCTTTGCCCACTGGCGACGCGCCCAGGGCTTGCCGAGCACCGCGATCGCTTGGGGCGCGTGGGCCGAGGTCGGCCACGTTCGCGCCACGGCCATGGCCGAGGAGACGGGCGCCTCGATCGCGCCCGCGGAGGGCTATTGGGCATTTCAGTCGCTGGTGCGCTACAGCCGCCCGTACTCTTGCTATGCGCCGATCATGGGCACGGCCTGGCTCAACGCCTTCGCGCAGCGCAGCCGCTTCGCCGAAGCGTTCCAGTCCATGGCGAACGGCCAGGCGGACAAAGGGAAATTCGTCGCCGAACTGAACGCGGCGCCGCCCGACGAGTGGCCCGGCATGATCCGGCGGTTGATATCGGATCAGATCAGCCTGCTGTTGCGTCGCACCATCGATCCGGATCGGCCGCTGTCCGAGTACGGGCTGGATTCGCTGGGCAACCTGGAGCTGCGGACCCGGATCGAAACCGAGACCGGGGTTCGTATCAGTCCCACGAAGATCACCACCGTTCGTGGTCTGGCAGAGCACCTTTGCGAGGAGCTGGCAACCACGGAAGCCGCGTTGGCGACCAGCTGAAACGAAACGAGGAGACAAACCAGTGCGGGTAGGGCCGTTAACAGTTGGAACGCTGTTCGATTGGGACCCGGTCCCGGGTGACACCGTCTCGTGGCAGCCGACGCCGGCCACGCTGGAGCGGGTGGCTGCCGCGCCGGTCAGTTCGGTGCCGGTGAGCTACATGCAGGCACAGCACATCCGGGGTTACGTCGAGCAGAAGGCCAAGGGACTCGATTACTCCCGGCTGATGATCATCAGCAGCGACCAACCCGGCCGGTGCGACCTTCGGGCGGTGAATTACGTTGTCAACGCCCATGTTCGGCGCCACGACACCTATCGCAGCTGGTTCGAGTACGCCGACGACGACCGGATCGTCCGGCACACCGTGGCGGACTCGGCGGCCATCGAATTCGTGCCCGTCAAGCACGGTGAGCTGACGCTCGGCGAAATCCGGGACCTCGCGGTGCACACCCCGGACCCGTTGCAGTGGGGATGTTTTCGGTTCGGCGTCATCCAGAGCGACGACCACTTCACCTTCTACGCGAGCATCGACCATGTGCACGTGGACGCGATGGTCGTCGGAGTGACGCTGATGGAGTTCCACATGATGTACGGGTCCCTGGTCGGCGGGGGAGCGCCCCTCGAGCTGCCGCCGGCGGGCAGTTACGACGAATTCTGTCTCCGGCAGCGCGGTTTCACCGACGAGCTGACCGCGGAGTCCCCGCAGGTTCGTGCCTGGACACAGTTCGCCGAGAGCAACGGCGGCAGTCTGCCCGAATTCGCACTGCCGCTCGGCGACGCCTCGCTGCCCAGCCAGGCCGACATCGTCACGGTGACAATGCTGGACGAGCCGCAGACCGCTCAATTCGAGTCGCTCTGCCGGGATGCCGGTGCGCGGTTCATCGGCGGAGTGCTGGCCTGCTGCGGCCTGGCTGAGCACGAATTGACCGGGGCGAGCACCTATTACGGGCTCACACCCCGCGACACCCGCAAGACGGCGGCCGATGCGCTCACGCAGGGGTGGTTTACCGGCCTGATCCCGGTCACCGTCCCGATCGCCGACTCCTCGTTCGAGGAGGCCGCGCGCGCCGCGCAGCAATCCTTCGACGCCGACGTGCATTTGGCCGAGGTGCCCTATGAGCGGGTGGTGGAGTTGGCCCCGACGGTACACAAGCCGCGGCCCAACTTCCCGGTGATCAACTTCCTCGACGCGGGCACGGCCCCGCTGTCGGCGCTGCTGACCGCCGAACTCGACGGGCTCAACATCGGCGTCTACAGCGACGGTCGCTACTCGTATCAGATGTCGATCTACGTGATCCGGGTGGAGCAGGAGACCGCCGTGACGGTGATGTTCCCGGACAATCCCGAGGCCCGGGAATCGGTGGCGCGCTATCTGGAGGCGTTGAAGTCCGTCTTCGTACGGGTCGCCGAGGGCGGGCACTGGCGGCGGCATGTGGCCTGACGGAACGCATCGCGGACGGCCGGGGGTGCAGCGATCTTCGGTCGGCTAGGCGAGTTGGTGGCGCGGCGCCCGTGGATCGTGATCGGGTGCTGGCTGGTGCTGGCCCTGCTGCTGCCCAGCACGGTGCCCTCGCTGACCCAGATGTCGCAGCGACACCCCGTCGCGTTGCTGCCGGCCGACGCGGCGTCGGTCGTGGCGGCGAAAAAGATCACCAAGGCATTCGGCGAAGCCGGGTCGGAAAACGTGCTGATTGTTCTGCTGACCAATCAGGACGGGGCCAAGGGCTTGGGCCCGGCCGACGAAGGCGCGTATCGGGGCTTGGTGGATCGCCTGCGCCGTGACACCAAAGACGTCGTGATGCTGCAGGACTTCCTCAGCGCCCCGCCGCTGCGTGACCTGCTGGTCAGCAAGGACAACAAGGCGTGGATCCTGCCCGTGGGCTTGGCCGGCGAGCTGGGTACCCCCGAGTCCTACCGGGCCTACAACGACGTCGTCGGCCTGGTGAACGACACACTGAAGCACGGCGGATCCGGCCTGCGGGCCGACATGACCGGGCCCGCCGGCACCGTCGCGGATTTGACCGACGCGGGGGCGCGCGACCGGGTGTCGATCGAACTGGCGATCATGGTGTTGCTGGTGGTGATCCTGGCTGTCATCTACCGCCGCCCGGTCACCATGCTGCTGCCCCTGGTCACTATCGGGTCGGCCCTGGTGATCGCGCAGGCGTTGGTTTCCGGTGTCTCCGCGCTGACCGGGATGGCGGTGTCGAACCAGACGATCGTGTTGTTGTCCGCGATGATCGCCGGCGCCGGAACGGATTACGCGGTCTTCTTCCTCGGCCGATATCACGACTACGTCCGCCTCGGCGAGGATTCGGATCGTGCCGTGAAACGGGCGGTGGCCTCCGTCGGCAAGGTGATCGCCGCGTCGGCGGGGACGGTCGGAATCACCTTCCTCGGTATGGGTTTCGCCAAGCTCGGGCTGTTCTCGACCGTCGGCCCGGCACTGGCGATCGCGATCGCCGTCGCATTTCTGGCCGGAGTGACATTGCTGCCGGCCATCGTGACGGCGGCCGGGCCGCGTGGCTGGGTGGCCCCGCGCGGCGAGCAGGGCGCCGCCTTCTGGCGGCGCGCCGGAATACGCATCGTGCGAACGCCCGGGCGATACCTGGTGGTCAGCCTGATCGTCCTGATCGCCCTGGCCACCTGCACGGCCTTCGTTCATTTCAACTACGACGACCGCAAGCAGTTGCCGGCCGCCGCCGGCAGTTCGATCGGTTACGCCGCGCTCGAACACCATTTCCCGGTGAACCAGACGATTCCGGAATACCTGCTCGTCCAATCACCCGACGATCTGCGCAGCCCGCTCGCGCTTGCCGACCTCGAGCAGATGGCGCAGCGCATCAGCCAGATTCCGGGCGTCGCCGTGGTCCGGGGCGTCACCCGTCCCACCGGCCAGCCGCTCGAACTGGCCAGGGCCACCTATCAGGCGGGACAGGTGGGCAAACAGCTGGGCGCCGGGGCCGACCAAATCACCGGCCGCGAAGGCGATCTCAACCGGCTGGCCTCCGGAGCCGGGCTGCTGGCCGACAAGCTCGGCGATGTGCGGAACCAGGTCGGTCAGGCCATCGGGGGCATCACGAGCCTGGTCGACGCGCTGGCGTCGGTCGAGAAGATCTTCGGGGGTTCCAAGACCCTCGGCGAAATCGACACTGCCGCACGGCTCGTCAGCAGCATGCGCGCACTGGGCGACATGCTGCAGATCAACTTCTCGGGAGCCCTGAACAACTTCGAGTGGGTCGACGCCGTCATCGCCGCCCTGGATGCCAGCCTCATCTGCGACGCCAATCCGGTGTGCGGCTCCGCCCGCGCCCAGTTCCACAAGCTGATCACCGCCCGCGACGACGGAACCCTGAACAAGATCTCCGACCTGTTCCGGCAACTGCAGTCGGCGCAGTCCGTTCAGACGCTGGCCGCCACCGTGCGCGGCCTGAGCCGAACGTTGCAGGGCGCTGTCGGTTCGCTGCACAACCTGGGCATGGACAACCCGGGCACGGCTCGATCGAGGATCGCAATGGTGCAACACGGCGCCAACGACCTGGCCAGCGCGGGCCGCCAGGTGGCCGACGGCGTGCAGTTGCTGGTCGACGAGGTCAAGCGGATGGGTGTGGGGCTGGGTCGGGCCTCGGCGTTTCTGATCGACATGGGACAGGACGCGTCGCAGCCGTCGATGGCCGGGTTCAACATCCCCGCTCGCGCACTCGGCACCGAGGACTTCAGAAGGCTTGCGCGGTCCTTCATCTCGCCGGACGGCCATTCGGCGCGCTACTTCATCCAGACCGGCCTCGATCCGTTCAGCACGGCGGCGATGAACCAGGTAAACACCATTCTGGCCACCGCCAAAGGCGCGCAGCCGAACACGTCGTTGTCCAACGCCTCGGTATCGATCTCGGGATATCCGGTCACCCTGCGCGATACCCGGGATTACTACGACCACGACATCCTGCTCATCGTCGTGGTGACCATCACCGTCGTGCTGTTGATCCTCGTCGCGCTGCTGCGCGCGATAGTGGCGCCGCTGTATCTGGTCGGGTCGGTGATCGTGTCCTGCCTGTCGGCGGTCGGGGTCGGTGTGTTGGTGTTCCAGATCATGTTGCGGCAGGAATTGCATTGGAGCGTAGCGGGGTTGGCCTTCGTGGTGCTGGTCGCCGTCGGCGCGGACTACAACATGTTGCTCGCCTCGCGGCTGCGTGACGAGTCCCCGTTCGGTGTGCGCACCGGCGTGATTCGAACCGTGCGTTCCACCGGCGCGGTCATCACCGCGGCGGGCCTGATCTTCGCCGCATCGATGTTCGGGCTGCTGTTCTCCAGCATCGGCGCCGTCGTCCAATCCGGCTTCGTGATCGGGGTGGGCATCCTGGTCGACACGTTCGTGGTGCGCACCATCACCGTGCCCGCTATCGCCGCGCTGGTCGGCCGGGCCGGCTGGTGGCCCAGCCCGCCCACGCGAAAAGCCAAGAAAAAGACTGTGTTCGACGCCGTGGCCGAGACGTAACCGGCTCAGCCGGGTGGCGGCGGGAGGAACCCGCGCAGCTGCGCGAACGCGTTCTCGATCGAATCGCGAGTGCCGGGATCGAGGCTGCCGACGGGGTCCATCCCATGTGCGGGATCCACGTACGTCGGCCGGTTGAGCACATTGTCGTTGCGCGAGTAGCCCGCATCAATCTGGGGCTGCAGGATCGCGTCGATCTGGTTCACCAAGCCGTCGGACCAACCCAGGTAGCGCAGCGGCAGCGTCAGCGGAAGATGGTTCACTGGAATCAGATACGTCGTCGTCGTCGCCCCGCGCGAGTTGACGGTGGTCCTGATGTTCTGCGGGGGCACGGCGTCGGGGCCGGTAAATGCGGCAGGGGTGTGCACGATCGCCGACCCGACGGCCGCGTTGGCGTCGGCCAGCAGATTGTCCGGGCGGTCGGGGAAATCGGCGAGACCGTCGTAGGAGGCGATGACCCGGTTGGTGTCGTATTGGCTGTCCACCGGCCGCGGCATCGTGTAGTCGATGAACGGGACGTAGTCGCCGGGCTTGAAGATGCCGGCCAGGAAGCTGGCCCCGAACGCGTGGGTGCCCATCGGATCACCAATCGTGGTGAACTGCAGCTTGTCTGGCGGTGGCGCGGTCGGATCGTGGGCCAGCCGCACCTGTTCCTGGTCGAGGGCCAGGGTGCCCTGCGACAACCCGACGGCGGCGGCCGGCTCGGTTCCGCGGCGGATGGCCTGATCCAGGCTGTTCGTGGCTTGATCGGCAGCCTGACCGATCGTCACGTTGTCCCGCCGTCCGGGGAACAGCTCCTGCGGCACCCAGCTGAACGGTGCGCCGGCCGGATAGTCGATGAGGTCGCGCTTGGCTTTCGGAAAATATGCGGAGCCCGCGCGATTGGTGTAGTCGTACCAGGGAATACCCGGTGCCCGCGCACCACCAAGCGCGTAAACGGTTTTCGCGTTGGCGTCGTCCCCGACCGGGGACGGCGCGGGGGGCGCCCAGGGCAATCCCGGGTCACTCGATGCGATGCCCGTCCCGAGTCCCCCGGCCGAACCGACCACCAAGGTGGCGAGCGCTCCAGCGATCAGCTGCTTCATCCGCTTCGTGTCCCCCCGAGTTGCTGCCGTCCACAGTACTGCATGCCTGCCCTATCGGCCCGTTACGCCGACGGCGAGTAGCACGCATCCGGCCGTCGCCAGCACGGCGGCGACCTCGAGGCGGCGACGAGACCGAACCCACCTGTGCAACGCGGTCATCGACGCATGCGTCTGCCGGGGCGCCAGCAAGTAGGCGAGCAGGGGGATCTCCACGAGCGCGAACGCCACGACATGGAAGACCACCAGGGCGGAGATCTGGGTCAGGGCGGCCGTCCCGGACGCCACGATGACGGTCAGCGCGGCCAGATAGTCGACGGAGGGCAGGGCCATCCCGAGGCCGGCCACCCCGGCAACCCAAAGCGAACGCCCGGTGAGCAGTCGCCGCATCCGCGGCGAGAGCCGTTCGGTGGCAGGCGTTTCCCCGCCGTTGCCCCGGGTCACGACCTGTGCGGCCAGCACCGCCGCCACCAGCAGTGCCAGCGCACCGATCAGCATCTGCAGTCCCGGCAGGCTGACGTGGGACGAGGTCAGCAGCTTGCGTTGCAGTACGAACAAGACGAGAAGGCCCACGGTCATGCCCATCGCGAAACCGCCGGACAGGAATGCGAGCAGTTGCAGCGTCGGCCTGGGCCGATTGAGCATCAGCACGGTCATGCCGATCCGGAACGGCTCCAGGCTCATCGCGACGGCCATGACCAGGATGGTGATCCACATCGCGGGGCGTCAGGCGTCTATCCGCGTCGGCCGCATTCGCGCCACGTTACCGGGTCGGGGTTGCGACTGCGCTAGGCGCCTGTGCCCCAATGCAATACGCGCGAGGTGAGCAGGACGATGCCCAGCGAGACCGATGCCACGACCGTCAGCCCGATCACAGCAACGACGAGCGGACGCCATCCGGTGCGCGCGATTTGGCGGATGTCGGTGTTGAGGCCGACGCCGGCAAAGGTGAGCAGGAACGCCCACTTCGACACGTTGGCGAGGTTGGCGGTTTGCCCTTTGCTCAGCCAGTGCGCGGTCGCGATCGCCGATACCGCCAAAAAGCCCAGCACGAACTTCGGGAATTTCTGCCAGACGAATGCAGCCTTGGCCTTTGCGCCGGGGGCGATCTCGTCGGCCTGGCCGCGGCCCGCCCAGTACAGGGCGAAGCCGAGTACGACGAATCCGATCAGCGCGTTGCGGGTCGACTTGACCAGCACCGCGATCTTGCCGGCGTGATCGGAGAACAGGTAGCCGGTCGCGGTCGTCTCGGCGGTGTTGTCCACGGCCAGCCCCGCCCACAACCCGAATTCCCGGTCGGTCAGGCCGATGGCGTGCCCCAGCGGCGGCAACACGAACAGGGCCACCGCACCCAGCGCCAGGATCGCCGCGATGGCGTAGCCGACGTCGGAGTTGCGGGCGCGGATCGCGCCCTTGGCGGCCACGATGGCCGACACGCCGCAGATCGACGTGCCGATCGCCAGCAGCGAGCCCAGCTTGCCGGACAACCCGAACGCCCGCGCCACGACGATGATGATCGTTCCCGCGATCACCATGTCCACCAGAATTTGGACCAGGCTCAGGCCGCCGAGCTTGATGATGTCGCCCAGCACGAACCGCGCCCCGAGCACCACGATGCCGACCTTGAGCCAGAACTCGTAGGTCTGCACGCCCGGGCGAAAGATCCGGTGCAGGCCCACGGTGTTGGTGATCAGCAACCCAATCACGATGGCCCACAACACGTATTCGATATCGGGCACACGCCAGTGTTCGTGCTTGGCCAGTGTGTTCCACCAGATCTGGGCGTACTTACCCAGCAGCCCCACCCCGATCAGCAGCAAGATGCCCGGCACGTAGTCCAGCGGTCGGTTGCTGGTGAAGCTCGGCTCGGCCACCGTCTCGTCGGGTTCGAGGGATCCGACATCGGTGGTGCTCATGGATTCACCACGGAATCTTCGGGAGCACGCCGGCCACCGCCAGCGCGGTGATCACCCCGGCGACCAGGGTCGCCCACCAGTCCACCGAGATTGATGCGACTCGGCCACGCCATTCGCTCACGCACGCATAGTGGCGCGCGCTGCATCGCGGACCAAGTGATTAGATCGCGGTGAATCTAGGTGGCGCTGCGCCTTATCCGGTGGACGGCCACCGCGGCACCATCGGCGGGCGGGCAAGAAACCGGTTGTCCGGAAGGACGGCACGTAGTGTCGCGTGCTCGGCCAGGGTGGCCGGCGCAATCCCGGGCATGCCGGATGCGGCTTGCGCCTGCGCGCCGATGGGGCTGGTTGCCAACGCCGGGCTGAGCGGAGCTGCCGGCGGGGCTGTCGCAGCCCAGTCGGACGGCGCCGACAAGTGTCCGATCGATGTCGCCTGTCCCAATCCTGCTGTCACCGAGGTTGCGGGACCGGAGATTTCTTGCGCGCCAGCGCCGTACGACGACGCTAGCGTTGCGAAGCTGTCCAGCGCCCCGTCGCCTACGATGCTGCTGGCGCCGTTGGTCCCGAGCGTGGATGCCGTGACGATCTGGGACGGATTGAGGGCTCCGGTCGACGTCAGCGTGTTCCAGAAGTTGGCGTTGGGATCCAGGATCGACGACGAGTTTGAGGAGGTGGCAGCGGCGGGAGACGAAAGATTCTGCAGGGTCGAGGTAATCGACGGTGCGGCTTGCGACAATGTCGCCTGCGTTTCGGTCGTCGCCGACGAGCTGGCGGCCTGAGTAACCGCGGCGACCTGTTCGTTCTGACCGCCGGAGTTGGTCGTTTGTGGTGCCGTGCTGAACGACGGCACCTTGGTGGCCGCGGCCGACTGCCCGGCGTAGCCGTACATGGCGGCAGCGTCCTGCGCCCACATTTCTCCGTAGTGGGCTTCGGTGGCCGCGATTGCTGACGCGTTCTGCCCGAATGTGTTCGACGCGACCAGCGACGCCAGCGCGGTGCGGTTGATCGCGATCGCCGCGGGGGGCACCGTCATTGCGAACGCTGTCTCGAAGGCCGAGGCGGCGGCCGTTGCCTGTTCCGCGGTCTGCTCTGCCTGCATCGCAGTCATATTCATCCACACCACATATGGCGCGGCTGCATCCGCCATGGCAAGCGACGCGGCACCACGCCAGCTTTGGCTGGTCAGGACGGAGACTGCTGACCCGTAAGGGGCCGCGTGGGAGCGCAATTCGGCTGCCAATTCGGTCCAGGCGGCTGCGGCGCGCAGCATCGATGCCGATCCCGGGCCGGCATGCATCTTGCCGGAGTTGATTTCCGAGGGGGGCCATAGTCGAGCAACATGGTCATTGCGACCGCTCCATTCTCACTGTCGTTTTGGGCCGTGTCGTGGCAGTTGTCATCGGGCTTCTCCTTGCGTCAAGCGGAATGAACCCGCGTCGGGGCGCGCGAATCCGCGCGCGTCAACGACGCGTGCTCGATAACGAAGCGGCAGTGGGCGATTCAGATGGTGGAAACGGCGAGGTGCCGAAGCGTTGCTACGGCCGATCTGGGAGGGCGACTAGCACCTGGACTGGACGTCGCTTTCACCTCCTCATGGCCATGGCGCGCGGCGCTAGTGTTGCACAAAGGAGTGATACTGCCCGACAAGCCAATTGGGCGTGGCACCCCTCTCGTCAGAGCTTTGGCACTGCACGGCGTATCCGGGCTTTTGCTCGGAAGCCACTTGGGCTCAACCCTTGTGCCGGGAAGAGCTGTCCTGACCCGTGGCGTCTTTCGACGTTCAAGGTCAGTGGCCTGTATCCATGCAGACGCCTCACCTAGCGAGGTGCATACGCGGCAATGCTGGCACCGATGCCGCGGATTCGTCAACCGCACACCGGATTCGAAACCTGTTGGTTACGTTGGTCGCGGGCTGCGCTCGTTGAGCAGATCGATGACCCGCGCGACCAGCTCGTCGATGTCGGCGTCGGTGGTGTCGATGACCAGGTCGGCGGCCTCCGGCGGCTCGTACGGCGCATCCACGCCGGTGAGGCCCTTGAGCTCGCCCCTGCGCGCCCGCGCGTACAGACCCTTGGGGTCGCGCCGCTCGCACTCGGCCAGCGAGGTCGCGACATGGACCTCGATGAACGGCAGTTTGGCGGCATCGTTCAGCGTGCGGGCGGTCTCACGGTCGGACTTCAGCGGCGACACCAGCGAGGCCAGGGCGACCACGCCGGCGTCGGCCAGCAGCCGCGTCAAATGGCCGACGCGCCGGATGTTTTCGGTGCGATCGCCGGGGGAGAAGCCCAGATCGTCGGACAGGCCGTGGCGCAGGTTGTCGCCGTCCAGCAGGTAGGCCACCCGCCCCGATTCGACGAGCGCGCGCTCGACGGCCACCGCGACCGTCGACTTGCCAGAGGCGGGCAGGCCGGTGAACCAGATGGTCGCGCCGGCCTGGGTGGTGGCGCGCCACCGGTGGTTTCGGTCCAGCGCCGAGGGATGCCAGCGGATGTCGGTGCGGGAATGGGTGCCGGGCTTGATCTCCCGGGCTTCGATGATGGTCCCGGCGCCGACGGTGTCGTTGGTGGTCTCGTCGATCAGGATGAACGCACCGCTGTCCCGGTTGTCGCTGTAAGGGTCGGCGATTACGACGGAGCTGGTGCGCAGCGTGACGGTGCCGATGTCGTTGAGCGTCAACTCGACCGGCTGGTCCAGCTCGTCGAGGGTCTCGGGATCCAGTCGTGAGTGCAGCTCCTGCACGGTGGCGCGCACCGTCTTCGATGTCTGCTTGAGCGCCACCCGGTCGCCGGCCCGCAGCGGGGAGTCGACGAACCAGCACACCGTCGCATCCAGCTCACGGGCCAGCACCGGCGCGTCCGCGTCTTCCGCACCGCTGACCAGTACGTCGCCGCGGCCCACGTCGATGTCATCGGCCAGTTCGATCGAAACAGAAAGCGGCGCAACGCCTGTCGTGCGCTTGTCGTCGAGGGTGTCCAGCGCGGTGACGGTCGAGCGGGTGTCGGCGGGCAACGAGACCACCGGGTCGCCCACCGACAGCGTTCCGGCGGCCAGTCGCCCGGTGTAGCGCCGGCGCACGTCGGCAGTGGGCCGCGACACCCACTGGATGGGCAGGCGCAGCCGCGACGGCTCGGCGTTCGGCGCCGCGAGTTCGACGCTCTCCAGGTATTCCAGCAGGGTGGGGCCGCTGTACCAGGGCGTGCGATCGGAGCGGTGCACGACGTTGTCGCCGTGCTTGGCCGCGATGGGGATCACCGTGATGTCCACCTCGCCCAGGCGCGCCGCGAGCTGGCGTAACTCCTCTTCCACCTTGGCGAAGCCGCCCTGATCGAAGTCGATGAGGTCGATTTTATTCACGGTGGCGACAAAGTGCTTGATGCCCAACAGTTTCGCGATCCGGGCGTGCCGCCGGGTCTGGCGCAGCACCCCGGCCCGCGCGTCGACGAGCAGGATGGCCACGTGGGCGTTGGAGGCGCCGGTGAACATGTTGCGGGTGTAGCGCTCGTGGCCCGGGGTGTCGGCCAGGATGTAGCTGCGGGTGGTGGTGGAAAAGAAGCGGTAGGCGACGTCGATCGTGATGCCCTGCTCGCGTTCGGCGCGCAACCCGTCGGAGAGCGCCGCGAGGTCGGCGATGCCGTCCTGGTCGGTCACGGCCTCGAGGTGGTCCAGCGGCAGGCTGTCGGTGTCGTGCAACAGCCGCCCGATCAGGGTGCTCTTGCCGTCGTCCACCGAACCGGCGGTGGCGATGCGCAACAGCTGACGCGTTACGCCCTTGGGGGGCAACACTTTCTCGGCGGCCTTCTCGGTGCTTGTCATCAGAAGTAACCCTCTCGCTTGCGGTCTTCCATCGCGGCTGCCGAGGTGCGGTCGTCGGCGCGGGTTTCGCCGCGCTCGGATACCGTGGCCGCCGAGATCTCGGTGATCACCCGGGCGATGTCGGTGGCCTGCGACCGCACCGCCCCGGTGATGGTCAGGTCGCCCACCGTGCGGTAGCGCACCCACTCCGTCGCCGCGGTCTCGCCGTCTTGCGGGCTGGCGTATTCGGAGACGGCGAGCAGGATGCCGTCGCGCTCGAACACCTCGCGCTCGTGAGCGTAGTAAATCGACGGTATTTCAAGGTCTTCGAGCTCGATGTAGCGCCAGACGTCGAGCTCGGTCCAGTTACTCAGGGGAAACACCCGCACCTGCTCGCCCTTCTTGATGCGGCCGTTGTACAGCGACCACGGTTCGGGGCGCTGCGCGCGGGGGTCCCACTGGCCGAACTCGTCGCGGAAGCTCAGGATCCGCTCCTTGGCGCGGGCGCGCTCCTCGTCGCGGCGTGCGCCGCCGAACGCCGCGTCGAAGCCGCCGGCCTCCAAGGCGTCGAGCAGCGTGCGGGTCTGGGCACGGTTGCGCGACGCGCCCGGACCGGGGTCGGGGACCCGGCCGTTGTCGATGGACTCCTGCACCGAGGCGATGATCAGCTTGTGTCCCTCGCCGGTCACCCGGCGGTCCCGGAATTCGATGACCTCGGGAAAATTATGGCCGGTGTCGACGTGCATGACCGGAAACGGCAGGGGTATCGGCCGAAAGGCCTTCTCCGCGAGCCGAAGTAGCACGATCGAGTCCTTGCCCGCCGAGAACAGCAGGACCGGCCGCTCCAGCTCGGCGACGACCTCGCGGATGATGTGCACCGCTTCGGCTTCTAGCAGCCTCAGTTCGTCGACGCGGAGTTCCTCGGTGACGCTCATAGCGGTAACCCCTCTCGTTCGGCGTCCGCACGATATCGGTCGACCCATTCGTCGGAACGCTTGTCGGCCTGGCGCTCCAGCACCGGCTCTGGCGCAAGGTTGGGATCCAGCCCCAGCGACTCCAGGATGGAGCCAACCACATCGGTGAGGTTGCGCCACAACACCGGATATGGAATCTCCATGGGTTTGACGTCTTCCTCGACGAACCAATTCCGCCAGCCCTCTTCCTGGGCGCGCAGCATCGTGATGACGTGGGCGATCGCCCCGGCGTGATAGGTGGCCCGCGCGTCGCGGACCGGGTCGGGGCGCCCCCGCCAGACCCGGGTCTGCACCGCCCGCCAAAAGGACACCGCCTGCGACACGACGTCGGGCCGGTATACGTAAACCAGCAGCGGATCCTCGCCGACGACGTCCCGGATCGCGGACAGCAGGCCCTTGCCCGACCGATCGGGCAGGCCCTTTGCGCGTTCCAGCAGCAGCGGCGTCTGGTTCCACATCAGCTTGCCGCCCCACACCCCGTTGGGTGTCCGGCCGACCGTGCGGATGTAGTCGCGCCAGATCTCGGCCGGCGCCAGGTCGGGCTTTCCCTCGTCCAGCGGATCGAGCAGGCTCAGGATCGACTCGTCGTCGACGCCCGCGAACCACTCGCGCGGTTGCGGGGCCTGGCTGGTGGTCGGCAGGTACTGAAAGAACTCTTGAGGCTCGCCGGCCACGCCGGTGGCCCGCAGCGATTCGACGAGCAGCGTGCTGCCACTGCGCTGCGAGGCGAGCACCAGATACGACGACGGGCTATCGGTCACCAGCAAAGCCTAGCCGGACGCAAATGCACTGCAACACGCAGGATTGCATTCACGCTGAGCATAATCGGTGCACCGTCAGCCCGACGGTGCGCGGTCACGAAAGGCCTTCCCGCGGGCTCGGCTGAGCCGTTGCGATGCCGTTTGCCGGGTGTTCACCCGGGCGTATCTTCGCAGCGGGCGCAGTCTCCGGGTCACGCCGCTCTGCAGAACGGCAATGTCCGGGTTACCCGTTGCAGCACTTGGCAATTCAGCGCTGATCAAGAGAGGCTGCTCGCGATCGGGACCGGAGCCGGGATGGAAGTTATTGCGCCTCAAGCGTTTCGAGGCTCGCCGCGGTGTGACTAGGGTTGGCCAGGCCGCGGCGGAACCGCATTTCCCGCCATGCAATCCCGCAGCTCCTGAGTGCCGGGCGCGAAGTCGAAGCCGCAGTTGCACTCCCGGGCCTGCTGCGGGTTGGGCAGCGTATTGCAGAAGTCGGTGCCGGCCGAGGCCGATGGGGCCAACCACATGACGGCAGCGGCCAGGGTCGCCGCAGCGCCGAGGTTGGCCATCAAGACTCTCGCCGTCATGGAAATTCCTCTCCCCGATGAACGCGGCAACCTGCCGCATCTGATTGCAGCCGGTGCCGCGGTGGTCGCACCACGTTAACCCGTGCTGCCAGATATTTCTCTGCTCGATGAGCCTGCGGTGTCTTGGCCGCGGCCGCCGCCGCGTCGTCGGCAGTGTCATCGAACGAGTTTTCGATTTAAATGACGGGTATCGAAATCCGCCTGATGAATCGCCGACCGGGGGGTCGATTGGCTGAATGTGGACCGCGCCGGATAGCCCTCGATCAAGCCGCGCGGCGGACCATGGCGCAGCAGCTCCCAGGAAATACCTAGGGAACGCGCAGGCCAAGACTGTTGCGCCGTCTAGCGTGCCGGGTGCATCCTTGTATGAACGGAAAGGAAACGCAGGATGAATATTATGGGCGCTGTGCATCGGCGGTGCATTATAGCAGCACTTGCGGCCATCGCGATTTTATCGGGGAGCGCGACGCCGGTTGCGCACGCGACCGGCACGGATGACTTCCTCGGGCAAGTACGGGCCGACGGGATCGGCGACGGCGCATCGGACGACGCGATCATCGAGGATGCCAAGGAGGTGTGTGACCTGCTCACCTACCAGCAGTCGGCCTATCCCTACCTCGCTCAATATGCCGGCCTGGGCCCGAGGCATTCCGCGAAGTTCATCGCCGACGCGGCCACCTACTTCTGCCCGCAGTACGCGCCCGGTGACGGTCCGCCGCGGCCGAGCCCGTCGCGTTAAGTGGCCCCTCAGCAACGTTTTTCGTAGGTCAGCGCCGCGCGCGGCGTGCGGACCGCAGGTGCGGAGGTACGCTTGGCGCACATGGGGGACCCGAATAGTACAGATAGCAGCCAAGCCTTTCGAAACTTGTTGTCGCCGCAGCGCCTCACCGACGTCATCGATGTCGGTGCCAGCCTGAGCGACGAGACGCCGCCCTACGCGCCGATGCTTGCCGCGGGACTGTGTCGGGTGACCGGGTTCGAGCCGCAACCCGATGCCCTGCTCGAACTGCAGCGCAAGCAGGGTCCCTCGGAGAGTTATCTGCCGTATGCGGTGGGTGACGGTGGTGCGCACACGCTCAACGTCTGCGACGCACGCGGATGCACGAGCCTGCTCGAACCGGACCCCGCGGCACTGGATGCGTTCGAGTACTTCAAGACGTATGCCGCAGTGACCGACCGCATCGGCATACAGACGACCCGGCTGGACGACATCGCGGAGATCGAACACCTCGACTTTTTGAAGATCGACATCCAGGGAGGCGAGCTGGCGGTGTTCGGGGGCGGCAGGGCGAAGCTCGCCGAGGCGGTCGCGATCCAGACCGAGATTTCCTTCGTTCCGCTGTACAACGATCAGCCCGGCCTGGGCGAAGTCGACCGGGAGTTGCGCAGCCAGGGGTTCCTTCCGCACTGTTTCGCCGCGGTCCGCGGATGGCCCATCTTCCCGTACCTGCATCCCCACCAAGTGATGAACCAGCTGTTGGAGGCCGACATCGTCTACGTCCGCGATTTCGTCCGCCCGGAGTCGATGACCGACGAACAGCTCAAGCACCTGGCGCTGATCGCCCATCACTGCTACCGATCGTTCGACCTGGCGTTGCGCTGCCTTATGCTGCTCGTGCAGCGGCAGGCGCTGGCAGCCACGAGCCAGGAGCGTTACCTGACAATCATTGCGGCCCAGTAATATTCGCGACGACTTACGCCGAGCGGTCCAGCGCGCGGAGCCCCAGCGAAAACACCAGGCGCACCTCGGCATCGGCCAACGAGGTCGACAGCAGCTTCTCGATCCGGCGCACGCGATAGCGGACGGTGTTGGGATGCACCTGCAGGACGTACGCCGCGGCGGCGACGTCGCCGAAGCAGTCCAAGTACACGCGCAGGGTTTCGGCGAGCACCGGGTCCTCGGCGCGCAGCCCGCGGATGCGCGGGTCGACCAGTCGCTCGTGGGTGCCGACCAGGGTGACGATCTCGTCCAGCAACACCGTGGTGCGCGCCTCCGCCAGCGAGGTCACCTGCCCCAACGAAATCGGATGTCGCTCAGCGCTGTCCAGCACCCGGTCGACCTCGCCGCGGGCCGCCGCGATGCCGGCCAGGCCGGCGACCGGTGTGGCAATAGCCGCCCGCAGCTCGACGCCGAGTTCGGCGCGCAACGCGCCGATGGTGCCCCGGGCCCACGAGGCGACCGACCGGGCCGCCGCGGTCTGCGGCAGCAACACATACATTCGCGAGCCGCGCGAGGCGACTTGTGCATCTCGGCGAAAAGCGCTGGCGCTCAACGCCAACACATCGGTCAACCGGGCAGGTCGGGGTCCGGAGTCCGCTGAGTCCCAGCCGATCAACGTCGCCTCGCCGTCGGCGGCCAGGCCCAGTTCCCGCGCGATGCCGGCCACGTCCGCCGGATCGCCGTCCGTCAGGCCCAGCAGTTGCTGCACCCGCAGCGCATGCGTCGACGGCCGGGCCGCCAGCCGGAACATGATCCGCGCGGCCAGCACCGCCGCACCGCGCATGATGTCGTCGGCGTCGTCGGCCAAGGGCTGCGACCCCTGCTGGACCCAGATGGTGCCGGCGAACACCGGCGGCCGGCGCGGGGCGGTCGGCGGCTGATAGATGCCGATCGCCAGCCGCGGCCGCAGCCCCAACGCCGGGCGTTCGTCGATCCGCACCACCTCGTCGCTGGCCCGCAGCGCATCGAAGATGCCCCATTGGCCGATCCACTCGAGGTGCTCGGGCGGCCCGGCCCGGCCCAGGATGGACAGGCGGCGCAACTCGTCGGCCTCGTCGTTGGACGCCGAGTAGGCCAGCACCTGAGAGTGGGCGTTCTCGATGCTGACCATGCCGTGGATCCGGTCGGCCAGCGACTGCGCCAGGCCGAACAGATCGGTGCCCGAGTCGTCCACCGGGTCGCCATGCCGATGATGTTCGAGAACGTGGTTGACCAGTTGATACAGCCGCTCCCAGCGGGCCCGCGGCTCGACGGCCACCACCGCCGACCCGACCTCGAGCGCCTTGGCCACCAGCGCGGTCGACGGCTCCTTGGCGAAGATCGCCACCGGCACGCGCTCCCGTGCCTGGTTGGTGATCCACTGCAGCGCCTCGCCGTCGGCGACGCCCAGCAGAAAGAAGACGTCGGCGGAGCCGGCGGCGGCCGCCAGGCCCAGGCGCACGTCGTCGGAGTCGATCAGCGCCGCCGAACCCACCGGCAGGTCCAGGCCCCGCGGGGCGCGACCGTCCGGGACCAGGCTGACCAGCGTCGCGTCCAGCGCGAGCAGCAGCTGACCCAATCCCACACCGGTCTTCCGCATTTGTCCGATTCTACTATCGATACCGCAATATCCTGTTTGATCCGCCAACAGATGCGGGCCGGACCGCGAGGATCCTGACAGCATGGACGCGATCACCCAGGTGCCGACGCCGGTCAACGAGCCGGTCCACGACTACGCCCCGCACTCCTCGGAACGCAGCCGGCTGCGCGCCGAACTGGCCGCGCTCGCCGACCACCCCATCGATCTGCCGCACGTTATCGACGGCAAGCACCGCATGGGTGAGGGCGAGCGCATCGACGTCGTCCAGCCGCATCGGCACGCGGCGCGGCTGGGAACCCTGACCAACGCCGGCCACGCCGAGGCGACGGCGGCCGTCGACGCGGCGCTGGCCGCCAAACCGGCGTGGGCGGCGCTGCCGTTCGACGAGCGCGCGGCGGTGTTCCTGCGCGCCGCCGATCTGCTGGCCGGACCGTGGCGCGAGAAGATCGCCGCCGCGACGATGCTCGGCCAATCCAAGTCGCCGTACCAGGCCGAAATCGACTCGCCCTGCGAGCAGATCGACTTCTGGCGTTTCAACGTGGCATTCGCCCGGCAGATCCTGACCCAACAGCCGATCAGCGGCCCGGGGGAATGGAATCGCAGCGACTATCGGCCGCTCGACGGTTTCGTCTACGCGATCACCCCGTTCAACTTCACCTCGATCGCGGGCAACCTGCCGACCGCACCGGCGCTGCTGGGCAACACCGTGGTGTGGAAGCCGTCGATCACCCAGACGTTGTCGGCGTACCTGACGATGCAACTGCTCGAGGCGGCAGGCCTGCCGCCGGGGGTGATCAACCTGGTCACCGGCGACGGCATCGCGGTTTCCGATGTGGTGCTGGGCGATCCGCGGCTGGCGGGCATTCACTTTACCGGGTCGACGGCCACCTTCGGCCATCTCTGGCAGCAGGTGGGCACCAATATCGGCCGCTACCATAGCTATCCGCGGCTGGTCGGGGAGACCGGCGGCAAGGACTTCGTCCTTGCCCACGCCTCGGCACGCCCGGATGTGTTGTCCACGGCCCTGATTCGCGGGGCGTTCGACTACCAGGGCCAGAAATGCTCGGCCGCGTCGCGCGCCTTCATCCCACATTCGGTGTGGCAGCGGATGGGCGACGACTTCCTGGGCGCGGTGGCCGAACTGCGCTACGGCGATATCACCGACCTGACCAACTACGGCGGGGCGCTGATCGACGCGCGGGCCTTCGCCAAGAGCGTCAACGCCATCGAGCGGGCCAAGAGCGCGGCCGGCGTGACGATCGCGGTGGGCGGCGAATACGACGACAGCGTCGGGTATTTCGTGCGCCCCACCGTGCTGCTATCCGACGACCCGACCGACGAGGCGTTCTCCACCGAGTACTTCGGCCCGCTGCTGTCGGTGCACGTCTACCCCGACGATGACTACGAGCGCATCCTGGACGTGATCGACTCCGGCTCGAGCTACGCGCTGACCGGAGCGGTGATCGCCGACGACCGTGCCGCCGTGTCGACCGCGCAGGACCGGCTGCGGTTCGCCGCCGGCAACTTCTACGTCAACGACAAGCCGACCGGGGCGGTGGTCGGCCGGCAGCCGTTCGGTGGCTCGCGGGCCTCGGGCACCAACGACAAGGCCGGATCGGTGCTCAATCTGTTGCGCTGGACGTCGGCTCGCACCATCAAGGAGACCTTCGTCCCGGCCACCGACCACAAGTACCCGCACATGGAGTCCGACTGATGTCCGGGTCCGGGGTGTTCGCCAACACCCTGCGGCCGGCCATCATGGCCGCCAGCCGGCGTAACGGATTGCGCCGTGCCGCCGAGGGCATGTCGGTAACCCGTCGCGTGGTGCACCGCTTTGTGCCCGGGGAGACGATCGATTCGGCGCTTAATAGCGTTGCCGCCCTGCGAGAATCGGGCCGCTATGTCAGCATCGACTATCTGGGCGAGGACGTCACCGGCAGCGACGACGCCGACGCGGCGGTGCGGACCTACCTGCAGCTGATCGAAAGGATGGGCGACGGCGCCGGGGATCTCGCGGCCGGCCCGCCGCTGGAGGTCTCGGTGAAGTTGTCGGCGCTGGGGCAGTCGCTGGAGCGCGACGGGGAGAAGATCGCGCGCGAGAACGCGTGGACGATCTGCGATGCCGCCGAGCGCGCCGGCGTCTGGGTAACGGTGGACGCGGAGAACCACACCACGACCGATTCGACGCTGAGCATCGTGCGCGACCTGCGGGCCGAATTCGGCTGGCTGGGCACGGTGTTGCAGGCGTATCTGCGCCGCACCCTGGGCGACTGCGAAGAATTCGCCGCGTCCGGGGCCCGGATCCGGCTGTGCAAGGGCGCCTACGACGAGCCGGCATCGGTGGCCTACCGTGGCAATGCCGAGGTCAGTGCCTCCTACCTGGCCTGCCTGCGGGTGCTGATGGCGGGCTCGGGGTATCCGATGGTGGCCTCGCACGACCCGGCGATCATCGCCGCGGTACCCGAGCTCGCGCGCGAATCAGGCCGCGGCGCGGACGATTTCGAATACCAGATGCTGTACGGCATCCGTGCCGACGAGCAGCTGCGGCTCGCCGAAGCCAGCAACCGGGTCCGGGTGTACGTCCCATTCGGCACGCAGTGGTACGGCTATTTCATGCGCCGGCTCGCCGAACGTCCCGCGAACCTGACGTTCTTCCTGCGGGCCCTGGCCGAAAGCCGTCGCTGACGCACACCCCGGGCAGGGTGGAACCGCCCTGGCCCTATTGCCATTTGAGATCTTCGTCGAGTCGTTGGGCTTGCTCATCATGCTGTGCGGCGGGGCGGGTGTCGATCGTGACCTCTTGCCAGTATTTTCATGGTGAGACAGTCCTCCGCATCGGCCGATCGGATTCTTCAGGTTACCGGGCGATCGCGAGCGGCCGCTTCGTGACCCGTGCGAGCGAAGAGCGGGCTGCGCGACCGACCGCCTAGGGGCCGGGGCACCCGTCGCGGTTGGGGCCGTGCAACAATGTCGGCGCATTCTGCAGGGCGGTGTGCAGCACCTCGAAGACGTGCGGATCCCAGGTGAGCGCGGTATTCCAGTCCAGGCCCGCGGCGTTGGACACGTAGATGCTGTGCGTGTCGTCGAAGGTATAGCAGCGCCGGTGTGGCAGGACCGGGTCCCCGACATCGACCGCCAGCGCGCTGCGCAGCGCGACGATGCCGTCGTTCGGCCACACCGTCGCGTTCACCGGGCCCGGCTTGGCGAACCTCTTGCCGCCGATCAGCACCACCGGGACATTGTCCAACACCCCGGACTGGAATTGATTCCATCCGTCTTTGCCCATCAGGTAGGGCTGGTTGACCTCGCGCCCGGAGCCCGACATCAGGCGCAGCACTTCATCCTTGAAGCCCTTCATCGCGTTCTCGCAGAACTGATCGCCGGCACAGTCGGTCAATGAGGCGAAGTCATTTGCGTAATCCGAAAGATAGGAGCCTTGCCATGGCGTCCCGATGGTGGTCAGCGAGCGCACGTGCACCGGGGAGTTCGTAGTGGCCAGCACGCGGATCGCCGCGCGCGAGTACAACCCGCCCATCGAATGGCCAACCAGGTCGACGACGTTGATGCCCTTGTCGCTGTGCAGGTAGTTCAGGAACCGGGCCAGATGTTCACCGGCCGTGTCGATGCTGCCGGTGGAGTTGACGGTCATGTTCTCCGGCAAGCTGATCGGGCACCGCCCGAAAGCGCCGAAGCCGCTCTGATCCACCACTTGCCCGCGGCCGGCCATCGCCGGTGAGGTGAAAGCCCGGTAATGCTGCTTGAGCAGATACTCTCGGATCGCGGTATCGGTATTGCCCGCCGCAAGGCCCGTCGCGCAGGCCTGGTCCGGCGTGGTGAACGGGCTCGTCGCGTCGCCACCCGAGACGACCACCACGGCGTGAGAATCCCGGGGGCTGTTGCAGCCCGACACTAGTGGCGAAATCGCAAGCAGGACTCCCATGATCGTGCGGATGATCCGCGCGACCGACGATGCGCTCATCTCAGTCATCGCCGCCGGGAGCGCTCGCTGGCGAATCCGCGTACCAGGTGGGCGCGGACGAACTCGGCCGCCACGGCGGGATCGTCCATGTCCAGCGTCGACGACGGAGTGCTGAAGAGCGAGAACAGGATTCGCGCGAACCATTCCCCGGCCGCCTCGATGTGGAGGTCTTTGCGAACCTCGCCGGTGAGCCGGGCGGCCGACAGGTAGGGGGCGAAGAACTCGACGCACTCGCGCAGCAGCACGGCCGCGTCCTTGGTCAGCAGCAGGCTGATCGCGTCCTCGTCGAAGTATTTCTCCGACGCGATAGCCCGTCGCGCCTGGGTGACGAAAACCGCCGCCTCGCAAAGCTTGTCCTCGAGGTTGCTGCCCCGGTCCATCGCCTTGGTCATCTCGCGGTAGAACTGCTGCGACGCGTGTTCGGCGCACGCCTCGACGATGGACGCCTTGTCGGAAAAATACTCGTAGATCGTGCTACGTGACATGCCCGCCTGCTTGGCGATGTCGACGATCGTGGCCTTCTGCAACCCTTGCTTACCGAAGCACGCGAAGGCGGACTCGACGATGACGTCTCGGGTATCGGTCGCCTGGGTGTTTGCAGAAGTCTGAGTCACCGATCTCAGCCCGCCGGTGCCAGGATGAGCCCGCTGGTGGGCACGCCGGTGCCGGAGGTGACCAGCACGTGCTCGATGTTGTCGACCTGGTTGTAGGAGGTGCCCCGCACCTGCCGCACGCCCTCGGTGATGCCGTTCATGCCGTGGATGTAGGCCTCGCCGAGCAATCCGCCGTTGGTGTTGATCGGGAACTCGCCGCCCAGCGACAGCCGCTCGACGGTGACGAAATCCTTGGCTTCGCCGCGCCCGCAGAATCCGAGCTCCTCGAGCTGGGCGAACACGAACGGCGTGAAATGGTCATAGATGAACGCGGTTTGGATGTCCTGCGGCTTGAGGCCGGAGTCGCGCCACAGTTGCCGGGCCACCACGCCCATCTCCGGCAGCCCGGTGATCTCGTCGCGGTAATAGCTGGTCATCATCTCGCCGTTGTAGGCGGCGCCCTGGGCCGCGGCGGTGATGATGGCGGGCGGCTGCCGCAGGTCGCGGGCCCGTTCGGCGCTGGTGACCACGAGTGCGACGCCGCCGTCGCTCTCCTGACAGCAATCCAGCAGGCGCAGCACGGGTTCGACGATCCACCGCGAATTCTGGTGGTCTTCCAGCGTGATTGGACGCTGGTAGAACCAGGCGTCGGGGTTGGTTGCCGCATGCTTGCGGTCGACCACCGCGACCCGCCCGAAGTCGGCGTTGGTGACGCCGTACGTGGACATGTAGCGCTGGGCGTGCATCGCGACCCAGGCCGCCGGCGTGAGTAACCCGAACGGCGCGTAGTGCGCCATGAACAGCGGCGTCCCCAGGTCTGAGCGTCCGCTGCCGCCGAACCGCATGCCGGACCGTTCGTTGAAAGCACGCCAGCACACCACCACGTCGGCCACACCGGTGGCGACCGCCATCGCCGCGTGCACCACGGTGCCCGACGCCGCCCCGCCGCCGTGATGAACCCGGGAAAAGAAGCTCAAGTCGCCGATGCCCACGTTGCGCGCGATGTCGATTTCGTCGCTGGAATCCATGGTGAACGTCACCATCCCGTCGACGTCGCTGGGCGCCAGGCCCGCGTCGTCGAGCGCCGCGCTGACCGCCTCACACGCCAATTGCAGCTCGCTGCGCCCGGATTCCTTGGAGAACTCCGTCTGGCCGATCCCGACGATGGCACAGCTACCGGGAAGGCTGCCCGGCGCCGTCCTGCTCATGAACGCGCCCCGTCGAGCAGGCTGAGTACCGCGGTGCCGGAGACGTGGTCGCCCAGGCTGTTGGAACCCTTGAACGTCACCTCGACGAAGTTCTCGCCGCCCGACCCTTCGCTCTTGCCGGTGACGCTGCCGGTGAACCGCAGCGGGTCGTCGGGAAAGCATGGTACGCCAAGGCGAATCGACAGCTTCTTGACCATGGCCTCGGGTCCGGCCCAGTCGGTGAGGAAGCGCACGCAGTAGCCGTTGGTCGTCAGGATGTTCATGAACAGGTTGGGAGAGCCCTGCTGCTTGGCGTAGTCGCGGTCGTGATGCACCGGCATGAAGTCACGGGTGGCGATCGCGCCGGCAACGATCATCGTCGTGGTGATCGGGATCTCGAGCGGCGTGACCTCGTCACTTACCGAAATATCTTGCCATTGAAGGGTTTTCAAAGGATCGGTGCGGCTAGCGGTGGTCGTCATGCGTGTCCTTCCGAATAGGCGGCGCCGAGTCGGGCCAGCTGCGCCGACGCGGGACCGAGGCTGAGCTCGTTGTGCTTGGCCCACAAGAAGTAGCGGTGCAGGGGATAGGTGGTGTCGATGCCGATGCCGCCGTGCACGTGTTGGGTGGTGGCGGCGACGCGGGCGCCGGCCTCGGCCGCCCAGAATTTCGCGATGCGGGCGGCCCGGTCGGCCGGACGGCCGTGGGCGGTCAGCCACGCCGCCTGCCAGGTGGTCCACCGGATCGCCTCGACGTCGATGAACGCGTCGGCCATACGCTGCTGCACCGCCTGGAAGCTGCCGATCGGACGGCCGAATTGCTCGCGGCCGGTGGTGTATTCGGCCGCGATGCGCAGGGCCCGCTCCACGACACCGAGCTGGATCGCGCACAGCGCGACCAGCGCGCGGGTGTACAGCGACTCGGCCAGCCGGGCTCCGGCGATCCTGTCCTCATCGGAAACCGTTGCGCCGTCGAGCAATACGTCGGCGTGCGGCTCGCCGTTGGTGGTTCGCACCGGGCGAATCTCGACGCCGCCGGCATCGGTGGCGAGCAGGAACAGCCCGACGTCGCCGTCGCAAACGGCCGGGATCAGCACGGTGTCGGCGAGTTGGGCGGCCGGCACCAGCTCTTTGACACCGTCGAGACGCCAGCCCGCGCCGTCACGGCGCGCGGTGGTCACGGGCCGCGTCGGGTCCGAGCGGCCGGGCTCGGCCAGCCCCGCGGTCAGGATGCGGGTTCCGGCGACCACGCCCGGCAGGAACCGTTGCTGCTGCTCGCGCGTGCCGTGCCGCGCGATCGGGTCCGCACCAAGTACCAGCGTCGCGTAGGCCGGTACCGGCGCCACGCTCCAGCCGACCTCGGCCAGCAGCACGCCGAGTTCGACGAAGCCGCCACCGGTACCGCCGACCGATTCCGGCAGCGCGGTGCCCAGAAGATCGATGGCCGCAAGCTCTTTCCAGAGGGCTGCGTCGAAGCGGACATCGCCGGCCTCCAGTTCGGTCAACCGGTCCGGGGTGGCACGGCGCTCGAACAGCTCGCGGGCGATTTTGGCGATCGTCTGTTGCTCGTCGGTGAAGCTGAAGTCCATGAGCTACGCGCTCGGCCGGAACTGGTGCAGCACCAGGTCGTCGTCGAAGGTCTGGTAGTAGACCTCGACCGGCATCCCGACCGTCACCTCGGCCGGGTCGATGCCGGTCAGGTTGGAAACCAGCCGCACGCCCTCCTCGAGTTCCACCAGGACGACCACGTAGGGATACTCGAAAAACGGAAACTTGGGCTCGTGCGGTATCACGTAGCTGTACACCGTGCCGCGGCCCGACGACTCGACCGGCTCCCACTGCAGCGAACGGCAGTGCGGGCACATCGGGCGAGGTGGGTGCCGCAACTGGCCGCAGCCACCGCAGCGCTGGATCAGCAGTTTGTTGTCCCGCAACCCATTCCAGAAGAATTCGGTGTCCGGCGTGATCGCCGGCGCCAGTCGGGTGGCCATCAGCTGGCCGGCTTGAAGCGCAGCACCCGGAACCGCTGGCGCCCCAGCACGTCGCCGTTCTGGTCGGCGTAGGTGGTCAGCCAGGTGAGGAAGAAGCCGGTGCCCAGCGCGGTCTTCTTCTCGTCGGAGACCGATTCGTAGACGGTGGTCGCGCTGATCTCGTCGCCGAGCCGCGGGTAGCGCTCGATCTCGAACTCCGAGTTCGTCGCCACCGTGCTGGTGTAGCCGGCCTCGTCGAGGAATGCCGTTGGATTGCTGTGGATCTCGACGGGCGCCCCGCCCCGTTCGCCGATCCCCTCCAGTTTCGGCGACGGCATGGTCCAGGTCTGCAGCATCACCGGCGGCGACACGATGCCGCCGAACCGCGACGTGGCGGCGAACTGCGGGTCGAGGTAGACGGGGTTCATGTCGGCCATCGCGTAGGCCCAGTGCCGGATCATCGGCTGGTTCACCGGGTCCGGTGCCACCGAGGGTTTTCCGGTGCCGCCGGTCGGCTGGCCGACGAGGGCGCGCACCTTGGCGCTGATGGTTTCTGAGTCGGTCACGTCGATTCGTCCTCCTGACTAATTGCTGGCGCGAAGGTCGCGGGGTGCCCGTGGCATGCCCAACCCGGCCATGGCGATGATGTCACGCTGGATTTCGTTGGCCCCGCCGCCGAAGGTGTTGATGACGGCCTGGCGGTAGGCGGACTCGAGCGCCCCGCGCAGCGGCGCGTCGGAGCCCCGGCGCACCCCGTTGCCGTCCAGCACCTCGAGCAGCTCGCGGGCGACCTGTCCGGTGAGCTCGGTGCCGAAGACCTTGGCCGCTGACGCTTGTCCCATATCCAGGCCCGTGCTCGCTCCGCCCTTCGTCATCGCCGCGTTCACCCGTGCGTTGACGAGTTTGTACGCGGCGACCTGGGCTTCGACCCGCGCCAGCGCCGATTGCACCCAGGGTTGGTCGACCACCCGGCCGCCGTCGAGTTCGGTCGCCCGGGCCCAGTCCAGGGTCTTCTCGAACAGCGGCTCGAGCGCGCCGAGATTGCTCAGGGCCGCGCGTTCGAAGTTCAACTGCGTGGTGATCAGCTGCCAGCCCTGATTCTCGGCGCCCACCAGCGCGCTCACCGGCACTCGGACGTCGTCGTAGAACGTGTAGAACGTCGAGATCCCCGGCATCGTGTGCAGCGGCTGCCAGGTGAAGCCCGGCGACGAGGTCGGGACGATGAGGATCGAGATGCCCTTGTGCTTCTTGGCATCCGGGTCGGTGCGCACGGCCAGCCAGATGTAGTCGGCGTAGGCCGCGCCGCTGGTGAACATCTTCTGCCCGTTGATCACATACTCGTCACCTTGTTTCGAGGCTCGGCGGACGGCTGTCGTCCGCACCGAGGCCAGGTCGCTGCCCGCACCCGGCTCGGAGTAGCCGATCGCGAACTCCACGCTGCCGTCCAGGATCGACGGCAAGAACTTCTGCTTCTGCTCGTCGCTGCCGAAGTGCATCAACGTCGGCCCGACGGTGTTGAGCGTCACCAACGGGATCGGCGCGCTGACGCGGCGCGCCTCCTCCGAGAAGATGAACTGCTCGATCGCCGAAAATCCCTGCCCGCCGTATTCTTTGGGCCAGCCCACGCCCAGCAGGTTGGCCGCGGCCAGGGCGCGGACGCATTCGCGCACCGCGGGTCCGCCCTCCATATGCTCGCTGACCGCGGCGATGCGTTCGGGCGTCATCACCGCTTCGAGCGTCGCGCGCATCTGCGCGCGCAGCTTCTCCTGCTCCGGGGTGTACTCGAGGTCCATTGCCTCAGGTTCCCAGCCGCATCGGCATGCGCTTCACCCCGGGCACCATCGTGGCCCGCATCCGGTCCACGTCGCCGGCCAGCTCCAGCGTGGGGAAGCGCCCCAGCAACTCGTCGAACAGCACGGTCGCCTCGAGGCGCGCCAATTGCGCTCCCACACAGGAGTGTTCGCCGCAGCCGAACGCGATGTGCGGGTTCGGGTGGCGGGTCACTTTGAAGTCCTCCGCGTCGGGACCGAAGATGTCCTCGTCGCGGTTGGCTGAGCCGTAGAGCATCACCACCGACTCGCCGGCGCGGATCCGGTGGCCGCGGATCTCGACGTCGGCCGTGGCGGTGCGGGCCATGTGTGTCACGGGGCTGGTCCAGCGCAACATCTCCTCGACGGCCAGCGGGATCCGGGTGCGATCTTCGACCAGCAGCCGGCGTTGGTCGGGGTGCGCGGTCAGCGCCAGCGTGCCGAGCGCGATCAGGTTCCGGGTGGTCTCGTTGCCCGCGACCAGCAGCAGGAACGCGAAGTTGAGCAGGTCTTCGTCGGTGAGGCGGTGTTCGTCGATCTCGGCATCGGCCAGAACCGACAGCAGGTCGTCGCGGGGCTGTAGCCGGCGCGCCGCGATCAGCTCCTGGAAGTACTCGAAGAGCTGGCCCATCGCCACGAGTGAGTCGAGCTCGATCTCGGGATCGGCGGTGCCGGTGGCCGCGTCCGACCACGCGCGGAATTGCTCCCAGTCGTCGGGCGGGGCGCCGATCAGTTCGGCGATCATGCGGGTGGGCAACGGCGCGGCGATCTCCTCGGCGAACTCGTGTACAGAACCCGGTTCGATACCGTCGAGAATCCCGCGCACGATCTCGCGGATCTTCGGTTCGAGCACCGCCACCCGCCGGCGGGTGAAGCCCGAGTTGACCAACTTGCGCAGCTGCCGGTGCCGGGGCGGGTCGCTGAAGATGAGGTTGCCCTCCTGTACCGGGCTCGGCACCGCCGGATCGGGGATGGTGATGCCCTTGGTCGACGTGAACAGGGCCGGGTTGGTCGACACGAAGCGGATGTCTTCGTATTTCAACAGCGCCCAGAAGTCGGTGACGTCGTTCCAGCACACCGGCGCCGTCGCGCGTAGCTCCCGGTAGGTCGGATACGGGTCGCCGGCATAGAAATCGGGGGAGTGCAGCGGGAAGTCGGGCGGTAGGTGAGTTTGCACGGCAAGACCCTCTCGCAGGACGCCCGATCCGACAGATTGTTGCAATCTGTCTTGCGTGATGTGTCTACTCCGCACCGCGGCGCGCTGTCAACGCTGCACCAAAATATTGGTGCAGCGCGTAATTCGCGCGATTGATGATTGACGGCCGCCGCACGGGCGTGTACACCAAGTGATCAGATGACCGGAGGAAGCACATGGCTGATTCGCCCGCTCTTGTCCAGACCTATCAGCTCTACGTCGACGGGAAATGGGTCGAGCCGGCCGGCGGCCGCTACGACGACATCTCGCCGTCCACCGAGGCCGTCATCGCCAGCGCGCCCGACGCGAGCGTCGCCCAGGTCGGCGAGGCGATCGAGGCCGCACGCCGCGCCTTCGACAGCGGGCCGTGGGGCACGATGAGCGCCGAGCACCGCGCCGCCTGTCTCAACCAACTGGGCGAGGCCCTGAGCAAGCACGCCGACGACTTCTTCGCGCTGGCCCAGCTGGAATGGGGCTGCACCGGCAACGAGCGCAGCATGCAGATCGACGGCGCCGGGTTCATGTCCATGCACGCCGCCCAGCTTGCCACCCAGCTCACCGACCAGGAAGTCACCGGGCTGAGCGCCGGGACCACGCTGCTGCGCCACGCGCCGCTGGGGGTCGTGTCGGTGCTGACGCCGTGGAACTTCCCGCACTGCCTCAACGTGATGAAGCTCAATCATGCCCTGGCGGCGGGAAACACCTTGGTGCTCAAGCCTTCTCCGCTGACCCCGCTGGCCGGGTTGGCGCTCGCGCGGATCATCGACGAGCACACCGACATTCCGCCCGGCGTCGTCAATGTCGTCACACCCTCCGGCGTCGAGGCGGCCAAGCTGCTCACCACCGATCCCCGGATCGACATGGTGAGCTTCACCGGCAGCTCGGTCGTCGGCCGCGAGGTCATGTCCGCTGCCGCCGACACGATGAAGCGGATCCTGCTCGAGCTGGGCGGCAAGTCGGCGAGCATCGTCCTCGACGACGCCGAGGTCACCGACGAGATGCTGCGGCAGATGCTGTTCGAGTCGTGCTCGCTGCACGCGGGGCAGGCCTGCATCCTGCACAGTCGGCTGCTGCTGCCCGACTCGCTGCACGACGACGTCGTCGACCGGCTCGCGGCTTTGGCGCGCGAGGTCACGGTGGGCGATCCGGCGGACCCCGACGTGCAGATGGGCCCGTTGATCAGCGCCGCACAACGCGACCGCGTCGAGGCGCACATCGCCGGCGCGCTGCAGGACGGGGCGACGCTGGTGACCGGCGGCCGCCGCCCGCCCGGGCTGGACACCGGGTACTACGTCGAACCGACGATTCTGTCCGGCGTGCAACCGAATTCGACCATCGCGCAGGAGGAAGTGTTCGGCCCGGTGTTGACGGTGCTGCGCTACCGCGACGACGATGACGCGGTCGCGATCGCGAACAACTCGCAATACGGGCTCTCCGGCGCGGTGTGGGGCGGCGATGTCGATCGCGCCGTCGGTGTCGCGCGCCGCATCCGCACCGGCCAGATCGCCGTCAACGGCGTCGGGCCGGGCGGTGCGCCGTTCGGCGGGTTCAAACTTAGCGGGCTGGGTCGCGAGGGCGGTGGCATCGGGGGGCTCTACCAATACATGGAGCCGATGGCCATCGGGGTTCCCGCGTGACGGGACCCCTCACCGGGCTGTCCGTTGTCGAAATCGCAACCGAGATATCAGGTCCCTACGCGGCGAAGCTGCTCGTGGACCTCGGTGCCGAGGTCACCAAGATCGAGCCGCCGGGGGGAGACTCGCTGCGGCGGTGGGGCCCCTTTCCCGGGGGGAAGGTAGACCCGCAGCGCTCGGGCCTGTTCGAGTATCTCAACGCGGGCAAGCTTCGTGCCCCATTCCGCGACACCCGCGAGGTGCTCGCGCACGCGCACCTGCTGATCGAGAATTTTGCACCGGGGACGCTGGAAGGCTGGGGATTCGACGCCGACACCCTCGCCGAGATCAACCCAAACCTGTTGCTGCTCCGCATCTCTGCCTTCGGGCAGTTCGGGCCGTGGCGCGACCGGCCGGCCACGTCGCTGACCGTGCAGGCGGCATCGGGCTGGGTCAGCGCCCGCGATCCGGACCGACCGCCGGTGCAGGTGGGCGCCCGCATCGCCGAATATGTCGCGGGCGCCTACGGCGCGTTGGGTGCGCTGACCGCGCTGCGACTGCAGCCCGCGGGACACCCGCGTGAGGTCGACGTTTCCGAGTTCGAGTCGTTGCTGTGCACCCTGCCGTATCCGATGCTGATGGCGCAGAAGATGCAAAGCCTCGGCTTGCCCACTAACGCGCGGGGCGCCCCGATGCTGGGGGTGGTCCGGGCCGCCGACGGCTGGGTGGGCATCAACTGCCTGACGGGCCAGCATTGGCTCGATGTCTGCGCGATGCTCGGCCTGCCCGAGTTCGCCGAGCAGCAGATCGCGATCATGATGGGCGGCCCGCAGCGCGCCGAATTCTATTCTCGTGCAGAATCTTTGCTCGCTGAGAAAACCGTCGCGGAGATCGTCGACCTGTGCCAGGCGTTGCGCATTCCGGCTACCCCGGTCAACGACGGCGCCACCGTCTTGGCATGCCCGCAATACGCCGACCGCGAGTTTTTCGTCGATGGCGGGGGATTCCAGCACCCGGGCAAGGCATTTCGGTTCGTGCCGGGCCCCTCGGCGCGCCCCGTCCCGGCGCCCCGCGGGACGTCACTACCCTTTGCGGGCCTGAAAGTGTTTGACCTGAGCACCTTTTGGGCCGGCGCCTACCTGACTTGCTACTTGGGGGCGTTCGGCGCCGACATCGTCAAGGTCGAATCCATCCAGCGGCCGGACGGCTTTCGCTACTCGGGCGCGTTTCCCTTCGAGGGCGACGACTGGTACGAGCGCAGCGGGTTGTGGCAAGCCACCAACCTCAACAAGAAGGACCTGACGCTGGACCTGACGTCGCCACGCGGCCTGGAGATCGCCCGGCGGCTGGCCGCTCAGGCCGACGTCGTGGTGGAAAACTTCTCACCGCGGGTGGTGGAGCAGTTCGGTTTGGACTACGAGTCGTTGGTAGCGCTGAAGCCCGACGTGATTCTGGTCCGGATGCCGGGTTTCGGTCTGCGTGGCCCCTGGCGCGATTACGTCGGGTGGGCGTTGAACTTCGAGCAGACGGCTGGGATGTCCGCCGTCACCGGGTACGCCGACGGGCCGCCCTGCAACCCGCAGGGGCCCGCCGATCCCGTCGTGGGCGTGCATGCCGGCGTCGCGCTGCTCGCCGCCCTGGAACACCGGCGCCTTACCGGGCAGGGGCGGTTGATTGAGGTCGCGCAGATCGAGGTCGCCGCGTGCGTGACCGCCGAGCCGGTGATCGCGTATTCGATGAATGGTGTTGTCCAGCAACGCGAAGGGAATCGCCGACGCGGCTACCTGCAGGGCGTGTATCCGACCAGCGAGGACCAGGTGTGGGTCGCGCTGTCCGTGCCCGACGGCGGTGCGGTCGATCACGACGTGTTCGACGACATGGTCGCCGGCTGGACCCGCACGCAGACACCCGCCGTGATCTTGGAAACCCTCAGGAGGCAAAATATTCCGGCCGAGCGGGTGATCACCGCCGAACAGATGTACGACATACCCCAACTCGACGGGCGGGGCTTCTACGAGGAGTTCGAGCGTCCGTTCACCGGAGCGCACCGCTATCCGGGCTGGCCGTTTCGCATCGCACCCGGGCCGGCCCGGCACCACCGCGCGCCCGCGCCCACGCTCGGTCAGCACAACGACGAAATCCTGGGCGGTCTAGGACTCTCCGGGCCCGAGATCGCCGCGCTGCGCGACGCGCGCGTCATCGGCGAGCGCGTGCCGGGCGCTTAGCTGTTCGCCCCCGAACCGCACCGGCATGCGGGTGACCAGCGGCAGCATCGTCGCCGGCATCCTGTCCACCTCATCCGCGAGCTGAAGGCCGGGAAACCGCGCCAGCAGTTCCGCGAACAACGCGCGAGCCGTTACCCGGGCCAATTGCGCACCGACGCAGGAGTGTTCGCCGCAGCCGAACGCGATGTGCGGGTTCGGGTGGCGGGTCACTTTGAAGTCCTCCGCGTCGGGACCGAAGATGTCCTCGTCGCGGTTGGCTGAGCCGTAGAGCATCACCACCGACTCGCCGGCGCGGATCCGGTGGCCGCGGATCTCGACGTCGGCCGTGGCGGTGCGGGCCATGTGTGTCACGGGGCTGGTCCAGCGCAACATCTCCTCGACGGCCAGCGGGATCCGGGTGCGATCTTCGACCAGCAGCCGATGCTGCTCGGGGTGGGCGATCAGGGCCAGCGTCCCGAGCGTGATCAGAGCGCGGGTGGTCTCGTTGCCCGAAGCCAGCAGCAGGAACGAAAAGTCAAGCAGCTCTTCGTCGCTGAGTCGGTCCCCGTCGACCTCCGTGCCGCCCAGGATCGACAGCAGGTCGTCGGGCGCACGGGTGCGCGCGGCGGTGACCAGGTGACGAACGCACCCGTAGAGCCGGCCGACGGTCTCGATGGGGTCCGGATCGCCACCGGTCCCGGTGGTCCCGACCGTCGCGTCCGTCCAGACCCGGAACTGCTCCCGGTCGTCGGGCGCAACGCCGAGCAGTTCGGCGATCACGTCAGCGGGCAACGGCGCGGCGATCGTGTCGACGAAATCGAGGGTGGAGTCCGGTGCTATGCCGTCGAGGATTCCGCACACGATGCCGCGGACTTTCGGTTCGCGCAGCGCCAGCTGTCGGCGGGTGAATCCGGAGTTGACCAGCTTGCGCAGCCGCCGGTGCGGCGGTGGATCCATGAAGATCAGGCTGCTCGGCTGCACCGGGTTGGGCATGCCCGGGACGGGGATGGTGATGCCCCGCGTGGAGGTGAACAGGGCCGGGTTGGTCGCGACGACGCGGATGTCTTCGTAGCGCGCCAGCGCCCAGAAGCCGCAGACGTCGTTCCAGCACACCGGCGCCGTCGCGCGCAGCTCCCGGTAGGCCGGATAGGGATTGCCTGCGTAGAAGTCGGGGGAGTGCAGCGGAAACGCCGTTGGCATGGCAAAGCCTCCTGGCCCGGTTCCGCAGCACCTTACCGAAGGCGTCCGGCGTCCAGGTGAGCCCTTTGTAAACCGCGCGTCACATGCCAAGCTGCTGGGATGGTCATCGAGATCGCGCGCCCGAAGCTCGAAGGAAACGTCGCGGTCGGCGAGGACCGCCAGATCGGCTTCGCCGAGTTCGGCGATCCGCAGGGCCGGGCGTTCTTCTGGCTGCACGGCACCCCCGGCGCCCGCCGGCAGATCCCCACCGAGGCCCGTGTCTACGCCAAGAACCACGCCATCCGACTGATCGGCCTGGATCGCCCCGGGATCGGCTCGTCGACACCGCATCGGTACCCGAACATCGTCGCCTTCGCCGACGATCTGCAGTCGATCGCCAACATCCTCGGCATCGGCAAGATGGCCGTCATCGGCCTGTCCGGCGGCGGCCCGTACGCGCTGGCGGCGGCCGCGGCGATGCCCGACCGGGTGGTGGCGGCCGGCATTCTGGGGGGCGTCGCACCGCTCCTCGGCGACGAGGGGATCACCAGCGGGCTGATGAACCTGGGCAAACGGGTGGCGCCCCTGCTGAAGCTGGGCGGCGACCCGCTGCGGATCGGCGCGAGCCTGCTGGTCCGCTCGATCCGCCCGGTGGCCAACACCGCGCTGTATCTGTACGCCGCGGTATCGCCCGAGGGCGACCGGCGCCTGCTCACCCGCCCCGAGTTCGGGGCGATGTTCCTCGATGACCTGCTCAACGGCAGCCGAAAGCAATTGGCCGCCCCCTTCAACGACGTCATCCTGTTCACCCAGGACTGGGGATTTCGGCTGAACGAGGTCCAGGTCCCCGTCCGCTGGTGGCACGGCGACAGCGACCACATCGTGCCGTTCGCCCACGGCCAGCACGTCGTGAGCCTGTTGCCCGACTGCGAGCTGATCGTGCTGCCCGGCGAGAGTCACCTCGGCGGGCTGGGCCGCGGCGAGGAAATTCTCTCCACGCTGACCAAGATCTGGGACGAACAACCCTGATTAGCGGCGCGCGACGGGGCGGCGGGTAGCCTGCTGGTCGTGCTGTTGGCTTCGCTGAATCCCTCGACACTGACCGCCAGAGACATCCCCGACGCCGTCACCATCGACGGCGCGGTGTTGAGCCGCAGCGACCTGGTCGGCGCCGCAACATCGGTGGCCGAGCGGGTCGCCGGCGCCGAACGGGTTGTGGTGCTGGCCAAGCCGACCGCCTCGACGGTGCTGGCGATCGCCGGCTGCCTGATCGCAGGTGTGCCGTTCGTCCCGGTGCCCTCCGATGTCGGCGCCGCCGAGCGCCGCCACATGCTCACCGATTCGCGCGCGCAAGCGTGGCTGGGGCCGGAGCCGGACGACCCGGATGGGCTGCCGCACATCCCGGTTCGGCTGCACGCTCGTTCCTGGCACCGCTACGCCGAGCCGGCGCCCGAGGCCACCGCGATGATCATCTACACCTCCGGCACCACCGGGCTGCCCAAAGGGGTGCTGCTGAGCCGGCGGGCGATCGCAGCGGACCTGGACGCGCTGGCGCAGGCCTGGCAGTGGACGCCGGACGACGTTCTGGTCCACGGTCTGCCGCTCTTCCACGTGCACGGCCTGGTGCTGGGCCTGCTGGGGTCGCTGCGGATCGGAAATCGCTTCGTGCACACCGGAAGACCTACACCGGACGGATACGCCCAAGCGTGCGCCACGGCCGGGGGGTCGCTGTTCTTCGGGGTGCCCACGGTGTGGTCACGCGTGGCGGGCGACCAGGCGGCCGCCGCGGCGCTGCGGCCCGCGCGGCTGCTGGTGTCCGGCAGCGCCCCGCTGCCGGTGCCGGTCTTCGACCGGCTGGCCGAACTCACCGGCCACCGACCGATCGAGCGGTACGGCACCTCGGAATCGTTGATCACGCTGTCTACGCGGGCCGACGGCGAGCGCCGTGCCGGCTGGGTGGGTCTGCCGGTCGCCGGCGTGCAGAGCAGACTGCTCGACGACACCGGCGACTCGGTGCCCCGAGACGGGGAAACCGTTGGGAGGATTCAGGTTCGGGGCCCCACGATGTTCGATGGCTACCTCAACCGGCCGGACGCCACCGCCGAGGCCTTCGACGCCGGCGGCTGGTACCGCACCGGCGATGTCGCGGTCGTTGACGGCTCGGGTATGTATCGCATCGTGGGCCGCGAGTCGGTCGACTTGATCAAATCGGGTGGATATCGCGTCGGGGCAGGCGAAATCGAGACGTCGTTGCTCGGGCATCCGGGCGTGCAGGAGGTGGCCGTGGTGGGTATGCCCGACGAGGACTTGGGCCAGCGCATCGTCGCCTTCGTCGTCGGCGCGGCGGGCCTGGACGCGGATGTCCTGATTAATCATGTGGCGCAAGAGCTTTCGGTACACAAGCGACCGCGTGAGGTGCGGATGGTGGATGCGCTGCCGCGCAACGCCATGGGCAAGGTACTCAAGAAGCAGTTGCTGTCCGAAGGATGAGACGCCGCGCCGTTTCTGGTATGCAGGTTTAAGGCCGTGGTACCGATCGCGTAACCGACGCATCACAACATGGGCCGTCAGCTGGGATTTCGGGCCACGCGCAGGATGTTGCCAGGTTTTCGGGCGAGCGAGAGCCCGGACCTTCGCATAACTTCGTTTGTGGACATGCAGGCAACACATCAAGGTGGCAGTTAGGGATGTGTCATGAGTGAGTTGACCCGCGCAGCGGGGTCGGCTGCGACGCTGACGGCCGAACCGCGCCGCCCGCCGATGGCAAGGATCGCCCTCTCGTGCCTGACGGGTTCGGCAATCGAGTTCTACGACTTCCTCATCTACGGCACCGCGTCGGCGCTGGTGTTTCCCGCCGTGTTCTTCCCGGGCCTCAGCCCCGGCGTGGCCATGATCGCCTCGATGGGGACGTTCGCCACGGCGTTTCTGTCCCGGCCCCTCGGCGCGGCAGCGTTCGGCTACTACGGGGACCGGCTGGGCCGCAAGAAGACCCTGGTTGCGACGCTGCTGATCATGGCCGTGTCGACGGTGAGCGTGGGACTGGTGCCCAGCACCGTGTCCATCGGGATGGCCGCGCCGCTGATCCTGATGGTGCTGCGGCTGCTGCAAGGTTTCGCCGTGGGCGGTGAGTGGGCCGGCTCGGTGCTGCTCAGCGCCGAGTACGCGCCCGCCAACCGGCGCGGCCTGTATGGCATGTTCACCCTGCTCGGCGGGGGCGTCGCCGGCGTCCTGAGCAGCCTGACGTTCCTGGGCGTGAACGTCACCATCGGTGAGTACAGTCCCGAATTCCTGCAGTGGGGTTGGCGGATCCCGTTCCTGATCAGCGCGGTGCTGATCGCGTTGGCCCTGTATGTGCGGCTCAACATCGACGAGACCCCGGTCTTCGTCGAGGAAAGATCCCGCAACCTGGTACCAAAGGCGCCGGTCGCCGAGGCGCTGCGCCTGCAGCGCCGGGAAATCGTTCTCGCCGCGGGTGCCTCGGTGGGCGGGATGGCGTTCGTGTACATGGGCAACACCTATCTGGCCATGTATGCCCACTCGCACCTGAGCTATCCCCGCAGCTTCATCTGGTCGGTCGGCGCGCTGGCAGCTCTCGCGAGCATCGTGTGCCTGGTGGTCTCGGCAGTGCTGTCCGACCGAATGGGCCGCCGCCGGCTCATGCTGGTGGGTTGGGCGGCCTCGGTGCCGTGGTCGTTCGCCGTGATGCCGCTGATCGACACCGGCAAACCCGTGTGGTACGCGGTCGCCATCGTCGGCACCTTCGCGATCAACGGCATCGGGAGCGGGCCCGTCGGCGCCTTCGTCCCCGAACTGTTCGCCACCCGTTACCGGTACACGGGATCGGCGCTGTCGATCAACCTGGCCGGCGTGCTCGGGGGTGCCGTTCCGCCGATGATCGCGGGAACGCTGATGAGCGCCTACGGCACCTGGTCGATCGGCGCGATGCTGGCCGGTCTCGCCCTGATCAGCCTGGTGTGCACCTACCTGCTGCCCGAGACCATGGAGACGAAGCTGTAGTTCCTCAGTTCGCGTGCAGCTCCTCGTTGAGCGCGATGCCGTGGCCGCCGCGCGCGACGACTTCCACGGCCCCGCTGACCGAATTGCGGCGGAACAACAAGTTGTTGCCGCCGGACAGCTCGAGCGCCTTCATCGTCTTGCCTTCGGGCGTCAGGACTTTGGTGCCTGCGGTGACGTACAGGCCCGCCTCCACGACGCAGTCGTCGCCCAGCGAAATCCCCAGGCCAGCATTGGCGCCCAGCAGGCACCGCTTGCCGATCGAAATGACCTCGGTGCCACCGCCGGACAGCGTGCCCATGATCGACGCCCCGCCCCCGATGTCCGACCCGTCGCCGACCACCACGCCGGCCGAGATGCGGCCCTCGACCATCGACGCGCCCAGGGTGCCGGCGTTGTAGTTGACGAAACCCTCGTGCATCACCGTGGTGCCCGGCGCCAGGTGCGCGCCCAGCCGCACCCGGTCGGCGTCGGCGATGCGGACCCCGGTGGGCAGGACGTAGTCGACCATGCGGGGAAACTTGTCGACGCCGTAGACCGCCACCGGGGCCTTGCGGCGCAGCCGCGCGCGGACCGCCTCGAATCCTTCGACCGCGCAGGGCCCGTGGTTAGTCCACACGACGTTGGTCAATACCCCGAACAAGCCGCCGGCGTTCAGCCCATGCGGCGCCACCAGCCGATGCGACAACAAGTGCAGCCGCAGGTAGGCGTCGTAAGCGTCGGCGGCCACATCGTCGAGTGAGCCGATGACGGTGCGCACGGCGATCGTTTCGGTGTGGCGGTCGTCGTCGCGGCTCACCAGCGCGGCCAGCTCCGGCGGCACGTCGGACAGCGCCAGGCGCTGTGTTGTTGACGTGTCGCTACCGCCCCCGTCGGTCAGTTCCGGTGCGGGAAACCAGGTGTCGAGGACGGATCCGTCGGCGGCCAGCGTCGCTAGCCCGATACTTGCAGCTCCAGTCACGGTCGTCACGGTACCTTGGGGGCGTGCTGGACTTGCGTGGCGATCCGATCGAGCTGACGGCGGCGCTGGTGGACATCCCCAGCGAGTCGCGGGACGAAGCCCGCATCGCCGACGAGGTCGAGGCCGCGCTGCGCGCCCAGACCTCGGGTTTCGAGATCGTCCGAAACGGCAATGCCGTGCTGGCCCGCACGCACCGCAACCGGCCGTCGCGGGTCCTGCTGGCCGGCCACCTGGACACCGTCCCGGCGGCGGGCAACCTGCCCGGCCGCGCCGAGCGCGGCGTGCTGCACGGCTGCGGAACCGCCGACATGAAATCCGGCGACGCGGTGTTCCTACATCTGGTCGCCACGGTGGCCGAACCCGTGCACGACCTGACCCTGGTGATGTACGACTGTGAGGAAATCGATTCGGCGGCAAACGGTTTGGGTCGCATCGAGCGCGAACTGCCGGACTGGCTGGCCGCCGATGTGGCCATCTTGGGCGAGCCCACCGGCGGTTTCATCGAGGCGGGCTGTCAAGGCACGCTGCGCGTGGTGATCAGCGCCGCCGGCACGCGCGCGCATTCGGCGCGTTCCTGGCTGGGCGACAACGCAATTCACAAGCTCGGCGCCGTTGTCGACCGGCTGGCGGCTTACCGGGCGCGCACCGTCGACATCGACGGCTGCGAGTACCGCGAGGGCCTGTCGGCGGTCCGCATCGACGGCGGCGTGGCCGGCAACGTGATTCCCGATACCGCCGCCGTCACCGTCAACTACCGCTTCGCCCCCGACCGCTCACCGGACGCGGCGCTGCAACACGTGCGCGAGGTGTTCGACGGCCTCGACGTCGAGATCGAACTGACCGACACCGCCGCGGGCGCGTTGCCCGGCTTGTCGCAGCCGGCCGCCAAGGCCTTGGTCGACGCCGCCGGTGGGCAGGTCCGCGCGAAATACGGCTGGACAGACGTGTCCCGGTTCGCCGCGCTGGGCATCCCCGCGGTCAACTTCGGGCCCGGCGACCCCAACCTGGCGCACACCCGCGACGAACACGTGTCCGTCACGGCGATCACCGCGGCGGCCGCGATGCTGCGGCGCTACCTGAGCGGTTAGGGCCGGGCCTTCAGCATCAGGCCCCGGCGACGACCGCGAACCGAACGCTCAACCCGTGCCCGACAGCGTCCAGGTCCAGCGGGTAGGCGCGGTGTTGCTCCAGCGTGGCGGACACGTCGTCGCCGTCGAGGTCGACGTGTACCGACCACGAGGTGCCACGAGCGCGTTCCCCGACGACGGCGAGGCGCCAGCCGGCCGGCGAGTGGTAGGCGCGAACCCGGGTGGGCAGGACGCCGGAGGGGCCAGCGTCCTGCGCACTTCGGTGGCGCTCAACGCGGGGAAGAAGCTGCCGTGGTGGTCGGTGCCCGATTCGACGATCGCCGCGAATACCCGGGTCTCGCCCCGCAGGTAGGTGGCCAGGTCCACGACCGCATAGCCGCCGTCGACCAGCTCGGCGACGGCCGCGGCGCTGAGGTCCGGATGAAAACTCCGGGCCGGAGCGGGTTGCGGCTCGAGAATCAATGTGAAGCGAGCCGCCCCGCTACCCGGCACGACGTCGGCGTCGGCGTCAACGAGCCAGCTGCGTGACGGGGCCGCGATCGCCCCGTCGTCGTCCCAATACAGCCCCGCGAATCGGCGACTGGCCTGTGCGCCGCGCCGGTAGCTCACCAGCCGCTGTAATCGCATGCCGGGCATGGCCAGGTCCGCCACCTGGTCGGGCAGGACGTCGTGAGACCAGAACCAGTAACGCGGCGCGGAGCGGACGACGGGCACGGCGCGACAGTAACGCGGTGCTGGGTCCTCGGCGGCTCGCGCCTCAATGCGCGGCCGCCGATTCGGCTTGTGCGGCCGCGTCGGCGGCCGCCGCCCTCAGGCCCAGCGCCGCCAGGTCCTGCGACACCGCCCGCAGCGCCGAGGCGTCGTGGGCCGCGAGCGCCTGCGCGTGCGCGAGCGCGGCGCGGCCCACGACGCAGTCGATCTCGCCGCACAACCGGGTCAGCGGATCCACCGCGCGGGTGTCCCCGAGCCGGACGGCCTCGTGCCAGGCGCGCAGCGCGACGCCGCGCTGCCGGCCGCGCTCGGCCATCCGGGCCGCGTCGCGGGCCGCGGCGATGGCGCCGTGCCCATCGCGCGCCGCGGCCAACCGCCATGCCCGCGCCACGCCGAGTTCCGGGCCGAACAGCGCCGACTTGGTTCCGTGTCGAGATTCCGCCCTGCTCAACGCTTTCGCGGCCGCGGCAATCTTTCCCTGCTGGGCCAGCGCGGTGGCCAGCAGCATCAGCGACAGCGGCCCCCACGAGTACCCGGTGCGTTCCAATGTCGCGCTTGCCGGGCCGAGCAGCGTTGCGGCCCGGTCGAATTCACCGGCGGCGACCAGCACGTGGGCCAGCAGCACCTCACCGATCGCGCGGCCCGGCTGCTGCAGCTCGGCAAAATCGGTGAACTCCCGCGCGAGTTCGGCCGCCGTCTCGAGCCGACCGGCCATCACCAACGTGGTGGTCTGGCCGAGGCCGACGGTGAAGCGCAGCAGCCCGGGGTGCTCGGCGTGGGCCACGCGCTGCGCTAGCGACTCGACGTCGCCGAAGCGGCCCTGCCGCGCCGCGCACAGCGCGGCCGCGCTGGCCGCCCACGCCACCGCCTGATCGTCGGCGGCCGGCGACGCCAGCACCTCGCCCGCGAGGTCGACGGCATGCCCGAGGCTGCCCGCGTTCATCGCGAAGGTGGCGCTCAACGCGTCCAGCGTGATCCGCGGACCGGCATCCGCGACGCGATTGCGGATCGTCTGCAGAAACGCGGTCGCCCGCTCCGGCTCGCTGAGCATGAAGAACTGATTGGCCGCTCGCAGCAACGTCCAGGACATCAGCTCGGGTTCGGCGAGCCCCACGGGGTCGAGCGCGGCCAGCAGCGCCTCGGCCTCCCGGCCGCGGCCCCGCCACGCCAGGGTGTTGGCCAGCAACAGCCGCGCGGCCACGTCGCCCGACCGGTCGAACGCCGATCGGGCCAGCCGTTCCCCGAGGGCGAGGTCGCCGAGCCGCAGCGCTTGCGCGGCCGCGGCGACGACGTCGGCCACCGGTTGCGGGGCGTCGCTGTCGACCGCCAGGGAGGCCAGCCGCAGCCGGTCGCTGAGCCGCTCGGTGGGGTGCTGGGAGAGCCGGTTGACCAGCTCGGTGCGGCAGCGCCGGGCACCGTCGGCGCCCAGCGCGGCGCGGGCCCGCTCGGCGAACAACGGATGAGCGGTGTAGACCACCGCGCCGTCCGGGTCGTCGCCGCGCACGCGGGTCTCGACCGCACCCCAGTCCTGCGCCTCGGACACCGCGCCGTCGCCGGCCAGGATGATCAGATCGGTGACCGACAGCGGCTCCTGCACGCACAGATAGTTCAGCACCGCCCGCGCCGGCGCGGGTAACTCGGCGATGAACTCGTCGGCGTCCGCGGGCTTGGTGGCGTCGCCGGGTGCCTCGATGTCGAGGCGATCCAGCAGGCCGTCGGACCACAGCGCCGCGATCGCCTCGGGCGTCGCGGCTAGGTCCGAGCCGCGGGCGGTGACGATCATCCGCACGGTGCCGGCCAGCGCGAACTGGTAGATCAGCGTGGCCGACAGGATGTCCAGATCATGGGCGTCGTCGACCACCAGCAGCACGCGGCTCTGCGGATCGCGGGCCAGCGACGCCCGGGCGGCACGCAACAGCGCGGCTGGCTTGCCGATGTCGGCGATCTCGACCAGATGGCCAAAGGCGCCGAACGGGACCACGCGCTCGGTCGGGGTTCCGGTCACCCAGCGCACGATTGTGTCGGGGTAGCGCTGGCTGAAGTGTTCGGCGGCCAACCGCGCCAACGTGGACTTGCCGATGCCGTCGGGCCCGAGCACGATCGCACCCGGCCGGGCCGGGTCACCCAGCACCGCGTCGAGCTGGGCCAGGGCGGCCTCGTGCTGGGGGACGTTCCATCGAATCGGCATCAGCCAGATTTTATTGCCCAGCTTTTGTGCCCAACCCGGCGACGGCCGTCAGGGTTGGTCTACCTTTGGCGGATATGCCCGCGCAACGCGACTCCGTACGCACATGGGCGGTCTGCGTGTATTGCGCGTCCGGTCCCACCCACCCCGAATTGCTGGAACTGAGCAGCGAACTCGGCGAGGCGATAGCCGAGCGGGGCTGGACGCTGGTGTGGGGCGGCGGCCACGTGTCGGCGATGGGCGCGGTGTCGACGGCGGCGCGGGCGCGCGGCGGGCGGACCGTCGGCGTCATTCCGCAACAGTTGATGCGCCGCGAGATCGCCGACGCCGCGGCCGACGAGCTGATCGTCACCGACACCATGCGCGACCGGAAGCGGATCATGGAAGACCGCTCCGACGCGTTCATCGTGCTGCCCGGCGGCGTCGGCACCCTCGACGAGCTGTTCGAGGCGTGGACGACCGGCTACCTGGGCATGCACCACAAGCCCGTCGTGATGCTGGATCCCTGGGGACACTACGAAGGCCTGTGGCTCTGGCTGAACGGGCTGCTCGACAACGGGTACATCTCGCAGTTGGCGATGGACCGGCTGGTGCTGGTCGATAAGGTGAGTGCCGCGCTTGAGGCGTGCGCGCCGTGAAGTCGGGTGCGTAACCGGGAATCGAGGAATCACGTGTCCGATCACAACGGGGGAGCGCGCAAGGCGGTCGGTCTGACCGACATCGCGTCGGCGCTGCCGAGCGTGCTGACGGACCTGCCGACCATCGTGCGGGGAGCACTGACCGGGCTGGTGGCCCGTCCGAGTTCGCACAAGTCGATCGGTGCGGTCTTCCAGGACCGTGCCGCCCGCTTTGCCGACCGGGTCTTTCTGCGCTTCGGCGATCAGCAGCTGACCTACGGCGAAGCCAACGCGGCCGCCAACCGCTACGCCGCCGTCCTGGCCGCGCGTGGTGTCGGGCACGGCGACGTCGTCGCGATCATGCTGCGCAATTCGCCGCACACGGTGCTGGCCATGCTGGCCGCGGTCAAGTGCGGCGCCGTCGCCGGGATGCTGAACTACCACCAGCGTGGCGACGTGCTGGCCCACAGCCTCGGCCTGCTCAACGCCAAGGTGCTGGTCGCCGAGACCGACTTGGTCAGCGCCGTCACCGAGAGCGGCGCCCCGGCCGTCACCGCGACGCTGACCATCGAGGACCTGGACCGCTTCGCCGTCGGCGCGCCGGCCGCCAATCCCGCGTCGGTGTCGACGGTGCAGGCCCGCGACCCGGCGTTTTACATCTTCACCTCGGGCACCACCGGATACCCGAAGGCCAGCGTGATGACGCACCGGCGCTGGCTGGCCGCGCTGGCCGCGTTCGGGGGACTCGGTTTGCGGCTGAGGAGTTCCGACACGCTGTACAGCTGCCTGCCGCTGTACCACAACAACGCCCTGACGGTCGCGGTGTCGTCGGTGATCAACTCCGGCGCGACGCTGGCCCTGGGCAAGTCGTTCTCGGCCTCCCGGTTCTGGGACGAGGTGATCGCCGGCGAGGCCACGGCGTTCATCTACATCGGGGAGATCTGCCGGTATCTGCTCAACCAGCCGGTCAAGCCCACCGACCGCGGGCACAAGGTCCGGCTGGTCGCGGGCAACGGCCTGCGCCCGGAGATCTGGGACGACTTCACCGACCGGTTCGGCATCGCGCGGGTGTGCGAGTTCTACGCCTCCAGCGAGGGCAATGCCGCCTTCATCAACATCTTCAACGTGCCGCGGACCACCGGCGTCTCGCCGACGCCGCTGGCCTACGTGCAGTACGACCCGGACACCGGCGCCCCGCTGCGCGACGACGACGGCCGCGTGGTCCGGGTGCCCGCCGGCCAACCCGGCCTGCTGCTCAGCCCGGTCAACCGGCTGCAGCCGTTCGACGGTTACACCGACCGGGAGTCCAGCGAAAAGAAGTTGGTGCGCAACGCCTTTCGTGAGGGTGACTGCTGGTTCAACTCCGGCGACGTGATGAGTCCGCAGGGCATGGGACACGCCGCGTTCGTCGACCGGCTCGGCGACACCTTCCGCTGGAAGGGCGAGAACGTCGCGACCACGCAGGTCGAGGCGGCGCTGGCGTCGAACAAGTCCGTCGAGGAGTGCACGGTCTTCGGCGTCGAGATCCCGGACACCGGCGGCCGCGCCGGGATGGCCGCGGTCAAGCTGCGCGACGGCGCCGAGTTCGACGGCAAGTCGCTGGCCCGCTCGGTGTACGACGAGCTGCCCTCCTACGCGCTGCCGCTGTTCGTGCGGGTGGTGGAGTCGCTGGAGCACACCACGACCTTCAAGAGCCGCAAGGTCGAGCTGCGCGAACAGGCCTACGGCCCCGGCGTGGCCGATCCGCTCTACGTCCTGGCCGGCCGCGATGAGGGCTACGTGCCCTACTACGACGAGTATCCGCAAGAAGTTGCGGGCGGTAAGCGACCGCAGGGCTGAGCCGGTTACGGAACGCTGTTCCACCCCTGCTCGGGTCCATCGCCGTTGCAAGGGCGTGTAGACACGAGAGTCCCGGGACCGGGGCCGCCGAGGACGGTGAGGCAGCCCGTAAGTAAGCAGCCCGTAAGTAAATTGACTCGTGACCCAGCCGTTGGGCTGGATGGTCCAGCTGGTCCCGAGCGGATCCCAACAGACGTCCAGGCAGACATCGCCGAATCGGCTTTTCAACCGCACCGGGCTATCGGCGCTCGCCACACCAGCGCCGAGCACCGCGACTCCGAACACTGCACCGACTACGCCAAGGGCCCGGCAGGGATGGCCCGTCAACCAGGTCGGTCCGACCGGATCCCAAGTTCCTCCGGCGACCAGGCACCATGGACGGGTGCAGTCAAATCTGTGCGGCCGGCCGGTCGCAGCCGATCGCGCGCTGATCATGGCGATCATCAATCGCACGCCGGACTCGTTCTACGACAAGGGTGCGCACTTCGCCGACGAAGCCGCCCAGGCCGCGGTTCATCGGGCCGTCGCGCACGGGGCCGACGTCATCGACGTGGGCGGGGTGAAGGCGGGGCCGGGACAGGACGTCGACCCGCAGACCGAGATCGCCCGTCTGGTGCCGTTCATCGAATGGCTGCGTGACGCCTACCCGGACCAGCTGATCAGCGCCGACACCTGGCGCGCCGAGGTCGCCAAGGTCGCCTGCGCGGCGGGCGCGGACCTGATCAACGACACCTGGGGCGGCGTCGACCCCGCGCTGCCCGAGGTGGCCGCCGAATTCGGTGCCGGCCTGGTGTGCTCGCACACCGGCGGCGCCCGGCCGCGCACCCGGCCCTTCCGAATCAGCTACGGAACCAGCACCCGCGGAGTCGTCGACGACGTGATCCGCCAGGTCACCGCCGCCGCCGAGCGCGCGGTCGTCGCGGGCGTCGCCCGCGACCGGGTGCTGATCGACCCGACCCACGACTTCGGCAAGAACACCTTTCACGGGCTGCTGCTGTTGCGTCACGTGGCCGACCTTGTTAAGACCGGGTGGCCGGTGCTGATGGCTTTGAGCAACAAGGACTTCGTCGGGGAGACTCTGGGTGTGGAACTGACCGAACGGCTCGAGGGAACACTTGCCGCCACCGCGCTGGCGGCCGCCGCCGGGGTACGGATTTTCCGGGTGCACGAGGTCGCGGCCACCCGGCGGGTTTTGGAGATGGTGGCCTCGATCCAGGGCACGCGCCCGCCGACGCGCACCGTGCGGGGGCTCGCATGACCGCATCGGATCTGGTCGCCCGCGATCTCGCCAGCGGCGCCATCGCCGCCCGCCCCGGGGACGTGTGGCTGGCCGACGACCGGCGGACCCGTCCGGGCTGGACCATCGCCGAACTGGAAGCCGCGAAGGCGGGGCGGACCATCTCGGTGGTGCTGCCGGCCCTCGACGAGGAAGACACCATCGCCTCGGTGATCGAAAGCATCTCGCCGCTGGTCGACGGCCTGGTCGACGAGCTGATCGTGTTGGACTCCGGGTCCACCGACGACACCGAGATCCGCGCCGTCGCGGCCGGTGCCCGCGTGATCAGCCGCGAGCAGGCCTTGCCCGAGGTGCCGATCCGGCCCGGCAAGGGGGAGGCGTTGTGGCGCTCGCTCGCGGCCGCCCGCGGCGACATCGTGGTGTTCGTCGATTCCGACCTGATCGACCCGCACCCGATGTTCGTGCCGTGGCTGGTCGGCCCGCTGCTCACCGGCGACGGCATTCACCTGGTCAAGAGCTTCTACCGGCGGCCGCTGCGGGGCAGCGAGCTCAGCGACGTCGGGGATGTCGGCGGCGACGTCAGTGCCACCGGCGGTGGCCGGGTCACCGAGCTGGTGGCCCGGCCGTTACTCTCGGCGCTGCGGCCCGAACTCGGCTGCGTGGTACAGCCCCTGGGCGGCGAGTACGCGGCCAGCCGGGAATTGCTGAGGTCGCTGCCGTTCGCGCCGGGCTACGGCGTGGAGATCGGCCTGCTGGTCGACATCTTCGACCGGCTGGGTCTGGACGCGATCGCCCAGGTCAACCTCGGGGTGCGGGCGCACCGCAACCGGCCGCTCGCCGAGCTGGGCGTGATGAGCCGCCAGGTCATCGCCACCTTGCTGTCGCGCTGCGGCATCCCCGACTCCGGGGTGGGGTTGACGCAGTTCGTGCCCGCCGGCCCCGGCGATTCGGGCTACACCCAACGCACCTCGCTGGTGTCGCTGGTGGACCGGCCGCCGATGAACGTCATCCAGCCGCTATAGGGCCCACGCTCAGCTGAACCGTCGCTGCCTTAGGGCAAGATGGCGGCGTGGCTCTGGTGTTGCTGTACCTGGTCGTACTGGTCCTCGTCGCGATCGTGCTGTTCGGCGCGGCAAGCCTGCTGTTCGGTCGCGGCGAGCAGTTGCCGCCTCTGCCCCGGGGGACGACCGCGACCGTGTTGCCCGCCTACGGAGTCACCGGAACCGACGTCGACGCGGTGAAGTTCACCCAGGTGCTGCGCGGCTACAAGACCAGCGAGGTGGACTGGGTGCTGGACCGGCTGGCCCGCGAGCTCGAGGCGCTGCGCGGCCAGCTGGCCGCGGTCCAGGGCCCGCCCGAAGACCAGGCCGGCAGCAATCCGGTGGAACTCGACGACAGCCAGGACCGTCAGGATTCAGTGTGAGCGACGACGATCGGGTGCGCTGCAGCTGGGCCAATCTTCGGCCCGGCCCCGATTTCGACCTGTACCGCAACTACCACGACCAGGAGTGGGGCCGCCCGCTGCGCGGCGGGGTGGCGCTGTTCGAGCGGATGAGCCTGGAGGCCTTCCAGAGCGGGCTGTCCTGGCTGACGATCTTGCGCAAGCGGGAGAATTTCCGGCGGGCCTTCGACGGGTTCGACGCGGAGAAGATCGCCCGGTACACCGACGCCGACGTGGCACGGCTGATGGCGGACGCGGGGATCGTCCGCAACCGGGCCAAGATCGACGCGACGATCGCCAACGCGCGCGCGGTCGCCGAGCTCGGGTCGTCCGAAGACCTGTCCGACCTGCTGTGGTCGTTCGCGCCGCCGCCGCGGCCGCGGCCCGCCGAGACGTCCGAAATCCCTGCGGCCACCGCCGAATCGAAGGCGATGGCGGCCGAGCTCAAGCGCCGTGGCTTCCGATTCGTTGGGCCCACCACCGCCTATGCGCTGATGCAGGCGACCGGGATGGTCGACGACCACATCGCCGCCTGCTGGGTTCCGTCGGGGGCCGGTTGAGGCGCACCGAGGCCCCGATGGCCGGGTCTTGTGCATTTGGCCAGCCGGATAGGGAACAATAGAGGGGTGATTTGGCAGTTCAACGTCGGGTATGGCTGGACATTCACTGACGGGCCGTGCCCGGCCCCGACCACGTCCGCGGCGGCGGGTCAGCTCGAATCTGGAGGGAGCACTCGATGGCGGCGATGAAGCCCCGGACCGGAGACGGTCCTCTGGAAGCAACCAAGGAGGGGCGCGGCATCGTAATGCGAGTACCACTCGAGGGTGGTGGTCGCCTTGTCGTCGAGTTGACGCCCGACGAAGCCGCGGCCCTGGGCGACGAACTCAAGGGCGTCACGAGCTGAGCAAATCGTGAAGGTCGCGAGCCAGCGTCGGCTACGCGGACACCTTCCGGTAGATGTCCAGCGTCTGTTCGGCGACCTGGGCCCAGGAGAATTCGTCGATGCAGCGCTGGCGCCCGGCGCGGCCGTAGCGCTCCGCCTTTTCCGGGTCGGCCACCAGCGCATTGACCGCCGCGGCCAACCTTTTCTGATAGCCGACCGGCTCGGTGGCCTCGTAATGCACCAGCGAGCCGGTGATCCCGTCGGCGACCACCTCGGGGATGCCGCCGACGTCGGAGGCCACCACCGCCGTCGCGCAGGCCATCGCCTCCAAGTTCACAATGCCCAACGGCTCGTACACCGACGGGCACACGAAAACCATTGCCGCCGAGAGTATTTCTCGTAGCTCCGCGATCGGCAGCATCTCCCGGACCCAGAACACGCCCGTGCGGGCGCGAGCCAGTTCGGCCACCGCCGCCCGTGTCTCTTCGCCGATCTCCGGGGTGTCGGGCGCGCCGGCGCACAGCACTACCTGGACGTCCGGGCTGAAGTGATGCGCGGCGGCCACCAGGTGGGCGACGCCTTTCTGCCGGGTGATACGCCCGACGAACGCCACGATCGGTCGGTCGGGATCGACGCCGAGCTCGCTCAGCATGGACCCGCCGGGCACCGGCCCGGCCGGGTACCAGACGTCGGTGTCGACTCCGTTGCGGATGACATGCACGGCGCTGGGGTCCAGCGTGGGGTAGACCCGCAGCACGTCCTCGCGCATCCCGGAGCTGACCGCGATCACGGCGTCGGCGGCCAGCACCGCGTTGCGCTCCACCCACGCCGACACCCGGTAGCCGCCGCCGAGTTGCTCGGCCTTCCACGGCCGTAGCGGTTCCAGCGAGTGCGCCGTCAGCACGTGCGGAATGCCATAGAGCATCGCGGCCAGATGCCCGGCCAGGCCGGTGTACCAGGTGTGCGAATGCACGACCGTCGCCCCCTCGGTCGCATTGGCCATCACCAGGTCGGTCGACAGAGTGGACAGCGCGGCGTTGGCGTCCTCGACGCGCGGGTCGGGTTGATACGCGAACGCACCCGGGCGCGGCGCGCCCATGCAATGCACGTCGACCGCACACAATCGGCGCAGCTGGGCCACGAGTTCGGTGACGTGTACTCCGGCCCCGCCATAGACATCCGGTGGATACTCCCGCGTCATCATCGCCACCCGCATACCCGCACCGTAGTTGTCGGCGGCCCGGCGCGCGCGGCGGGCCCGGGCATTTCGTCACGGCGCCCGGCGTGTCGAAATCGGCCAAATACCTTGACGGACAGCCCGTCAACGCACGCCGGGCCGGCGGCCAATCCGCTGTTCCCCCTGGCAGCGGTTGGCGGCGGCCGTTAGGTTTGACGCCATGAGGGAAGCGCCACACGTGCTGGGCATCGTCCTGGCCGGCGGTGAGGGCAAGCGGCTGTATCCGCTGACGGCGGACCGGGCCAAGCCCGCGGTTCCGTTCGGCGGCGCCTATCGGCTGATCGATTTCGTGCTGTCCAACCTCGTCAACGCCCGTTTCCTGCGAATCTGCGTTCTCACACAATACAAGTCGCATTCACTTGACCGTCACATCTCGCAGAATTGGCGGTTGTCCGGTCTGGCCGGCGAGTACATCACCCCGGTCCCGGCGCAGCAGCGGCTCGGCCCGCGCTGGTACACGGGGTCGGCCGACGCGATCTACCAGTCGCTGAACCTGATCTACGACGAAGACCCCGACTACATAGTCGTTTTCGGCGCCGACCACGTGTACCGGATGGACCCCGAACAGATGGTCCAATTCCACATCGACAGCGGGGCCGGCGCGACCGTGGCAGGCATCCGGGTCCCGCGCAGCGAGGCCAGCGCGTTCGGCTGCATCGATGCCGACGAGTCCGGTCGGATCAGAAACTTCTTGGAGAAGCCGCTCGAGCCGCCCGGGACGCCGGACGACCCGGACACCTCGTTCGTGTCGATGGGCAACTACATCTTCACCACCAAGGTGCTCATCGACGCGATCCGCGCCGACGCCGACGACGATCACTCGGACCACGACATGGGCGGCGACATCATCCCGCGGTTGGTCGGCGACGGGATCGCCGCGGTCTACGACTTCTCCGACAACGAGGTGCCCGGCGCCACCGACCGCGACCGCGCCTACTGGCGCGACGTGGGAACCCTGGACGCCTTCTACGACGCGCACATGGACCTGGTGTCGGTGCATCCGGTGTTCAACCTGTACAACCGGCGCTGGCCGATTCGCGGTGCGACCGAGAACCTGGCGCCGGCGAAATTTGTCAACGGCGGCTCCGCGCAGGAGTCGGTCGTGGGAGCTGGCAGCATCATCTCGGCCGCCTCGGTCCGCAACTCGGTGCTGTCCTCGAACGTCGTGGTGGACGACGGGGCGATCGTGGAGGGCAGCGTGATCATGCCGGGCACGCGGGTCGGCCGCGGCGCGGTGGTGCGGCACGCGATCCTGGACAAGAACGTCGTCATCGGGCCCGGCGAGATGGTCGGAGTTGACCTGGAGAAAGACCGGGAACGCTTCGCGATCAGCTCCGGCGGCGTGGTCGCGGTCGGCAAGGGCGTCTGGGTTTAGCCGTTCCGCTGTGCGGGGATCTCGGGGACCAGCAGCTGGGCGTCGTGGCCCGGGCCCCAGCGCAGCGTGACGCGGCCGCGCTCGGAGCTGGCGTAGGACACGGGAAAGTGGCCGGTCAGCGGGTTGCGCGGGGACAGCCAGCGCCCGGCGACCACGAGCCGCAGTTGCTCGCCAGCGCGAAACAGCGTCGCCGACGGGCCCAGCGCAACGTCGACGGCCACCACCTCGCCGGCGGACACCGGCTGCGGCTGCGTGCAAGTCGGGACCGGCTCCCAGCGTCGCGACACTTCGGGGTCCAGCGCGCGCAGAGCGACCCGCTGCCAGCCGGCGGTCACCCGGTCGCGGCTGTAACCGTAGGACCCCTCGAATTCGACGAATTCTCCGTCCCGCCACTTCTCGACGCCGACGAACAGGTTCGCGTCCTCGATGCCGTCGAGCTCGACCCACAATCGCGCCGCCATCGGTCCGGTCAGCTCGACATCGGCGGGGGCCGTCCACGTGAATGCCGCCGCACGAGAACGGGTTCGGAAGGTGATGTGGCCCGCGGTGGTCGGCATCTCGGGCGCCAGGACTCCGGAACCGGCGAGATACAAAGGCCGCCAATGCGTGCGGGCCAGCGGCCACTCGGCTTCCTCGCGCACGGCCGTGACGGTGTCGCGGTCCTCGCGCACCTCCAGCCGCACACTGCGCGAAGCCGGCGCGCCGTCCAGCACGGCGCGAAAGAACGTCAGCTGCTCGGCCCGGGCGGCCTCGGAGTAGAAGGTGGTCCACTTGCCGCCGCGGTGGGTGTACAGCCGGGTGTGCGTGGACCCGACCCGGGTGAATGCCCGCATCGATCCCCGGCTGTGCAGGTTGTTGTCCGAGAAGCTGCCGCAGACCAGCATGGGCACGGTGATCGCTGACAGGTCGGGAGTGACCGAGCGCCAGAAGTCGTCGCGTAGCGGGTGCTCGTCCTGCATGCGCGCCAAGTCGTAGGTCTGCCGGGTGGCGCGACTCAGGCTGCCCGACCACAGCCGGGAGAAACCGGTCTCGCGTACGCCGCCGGGGAACATCAGGTCGCGGTAGGCGTCGGTGAACCCTTCCCACGGGCAGATGGCGCGCAACGCCGGCGGTTGCTCGGCTGCGGCGGCGTATTGGCTCATCGCCAGGTAGGACACGCCGAGCATGACGACATTGCCGTCACACCAGGGCTGTTCGGCGATCCACTGCACCAGGTCGTAGGTGTCCCGCGCCTCCTGCTGTGATAGCAGCTTGCCGGCGCCCTCGGAGTGGCCGCAGCCGCGCGAGTCGGCGTTGACCACGACGAAACCCTGGGGCACCCACCAGGCCGGGTCGGGGGCCTCCCACCCGGTCAGGGCGGAGAAGGTGACCGGTGTGGGTTGGCGCAACGCGCGGTAGCGGATCGAGAATGTCGACCTCTTGCCCTGCCAAGCCGGCAGATTGTCCTTGCGGTAGGGATGGATGCTGACAATGACGGGCCTGGCGTTGTCTCCGTTTCGAAAGACGTTGATCCGCAATACCGTCGCATCGCGGGTTGGCACTTCGACGTCGCGGTCGATGACGATGTCGGTCGGCGCCTCGGTAACCGTGATGGGCGGGCGGGCGAAACCGCGAATCCGCTGCACCGCGTACCGCAGGGCGCCGGGGCGACGCCAGGGCGCATCCAGGGCGGGCGGCTTGTGTCGCGCCACGCCCAACACCCTAGAGCCCGCTCGTCGCTACCACGCGTACGGCAGCAGTCGATAGCGCACTCGTTGCGCGTATTCGCGGTATCCGGGCAGTTCGGAAGTGAGCAGTTCTTCCTCGTCCAGAATGCGCAGTACCAGCGCCACGGCGCCCGGGATGACGAAGATCAGCCCCCAGTACGAGCCGAGGGCCAGAGGCATCCCGACCATCATGACCACGTCCCCGGCATACATCGGATGCCGCACGAATCCGTAGAGGCCGTCGGTGGTCAACGTCTGGCCTGCTTCCACGGTGATGGTGGCTGCGGCATAACCGTTTTGGACGATCACAAGCTGGGCGACGCCCAGCCCGACCACCACCAGCGCATCGCCGAGGACGCAAACCCATGCGGGCACCGGCGACCAGGCGAACCGATGGTCGAGCGCGCTGAACGCCATCGTCGCGACCATGCTGAAAAACGATGCGACGATGATGATCTTCTGGGCCGGTCGGGTCTCCGCGCGCGGCCCGGCGTGGATACGTCGCCGCAGCGCGGCGGGGTTGGTCCGGGCCAGATAAATGCTGGGGAGCAGCGTGGCCGCCGTGAACACGGCGAGGAAAACCCAAGCCTGCCAATAGTTCAGGGTTCGGGCGGGTGCGAACAAGATCACCGCCATGGTGGCCGTCCCCAGCACCGACGACGCCGCGATGCGGATCCCGGTGTTCATGGCGGCTAACCACGCAGGTCGCGTCGACGAAACGCCACGACCCCGATAACGATCAACGCCGCGTCGATGGCCAGCAGCCACAGCAACGGCACGGCCGTGAAGTCACTCCCGGCCCGCGGCAGATTCCCGAACGGTTCGAGATCGAGCAGCCACTGCGGGAAGTCCGCCAGGGAACCGATCAGGTACACCGAGACGAAGCCGACCAGCACGCCCCATGTCACCGGCGTGAATCGCGATGTGAGACCGAACAATCCGACGGTGATCGCCGACGACAGCCAGACGGCGGGCAATTGTATCGCCGCGCTCGCGGCGACGAACCCGAGCTTGCCGGGCACGTCGCCGGCCGCCATGCCGTAGACGAACCCGCCCGCGACGCCGGCCAGCAGCACCGCCACCGCGGAACCGAGCAGCGCGCTCACCACATGGCTTGCCAGCCAACGGGTTCGCGAAACGGCACCGGCCAGCGCCGTCTCGGCGCGCCGGGCGGACTCCTCCTGGTGCAGCCGCAGGGTGAGCGAGGTGGCCAAGGCGGCCGCCACCATGCCCATCATCGTGAAGGCGACCGTGATGAACGCCTCCTCCACAGCGCCGGTGCCGCCCATCCGCGCGACGATGTCACGCGCCGCGCCGTCGCCCAACTCGTCGCTGACGCCGTGCGCCACGCTGCCCATCAGCAGGCCGAACAGGGTCAGGCCGACGGTCCACAGCAGCAGGGTGGCGCGGTCCAACCGCCACGTCAGCCCGAAGACGCCGCGCAGCGCCGCGGCCGCGCGGCCGGGGCCGGCGCGTTCGGCGACCAGCCCCGCGCCGACGTCGCGGCGGGCCAGGAGTCCGTAGGCCGTCGCGGTGAGGACGGCCGCGGTGATCACGTGCAGCAGCAGCACCCACCAGTGATCGCCGGCGTACGGCCGGACCTTCAGGGACCACCCCAACGGCGAGAGCCAGGTCAGCCCGCCGGAGCCGGCATCGCCGATGGCGCGCACCGTGAATGCGGTTGCCAGGGCGGCGAACGCGGCGCCGCGCGACGAGCGCGAGCTGGGTGAGAGCTGGGCGGCCACCGCGGCGACGGCGGTGAACACGACGCCGGAGCCGGCCAACGCGGCCCCGAAGGCCAGCGATCCGCGGGCGGGGACGCTGGTGTTGAGCAATCCCGCCGCGCCGATGGCGCCGGTGGCCACAGCGGCCCCGCACGACAGGATGAGTGCCGCGGACAGGCTCGCGTAGCGTCCGACCGCCGTCGAGTCCATCAGCTCGGTGCGTCCGGCTTCCTCGTCGGCTCGGGTGTGCCGGATCACCGTGAGGATGACGGCGACGGCGATCAACACGTGAAACATGCCGGCCTTCCACATGCCGACCGCCCCCAGGCTGTCGTTGTAGACCTGCCCGTAGAGCGCGCGCTGGGCGGGGCTGGCCATGATGGAGGCGGCGAACCCGGCGCGGGCGGCCTGGGTGGGGTAGACCTTGTCCACGCTGCCGACGTAGACGGTGGCCAGCGGGAGCGACAGCAGCAGCACCCACAGCGGCAGTGACACGCGGTCGCGGCGCAGATACAGGCGCAGCATTCCGATTGTTCCGGCGAAGTTCGAACTGCGGTGTGGCCCATGGCTTGCCGGGGTGCCGGGCCGTTGCAGTGTTGCGGTGCTCATCACGCCGATGCCCTGGTGTCGCTGCGCCCAGTGTCGTAGTGGCGCAGGAAGAGCTCTTCGAGTGTCGGCGGCTGACTGACTAGGCTGCGCACCCCCGCGTCGCCGAGCACCCGGATGAGTTCCCCGAGGCTATCGCCGTCGACCTGGGCGCGCAGCGTGTTGCCGTCGACGCTGATATCCTCGACACCTCTGATCTGGCTGAGATCGCCTGGATCGCCGATCATTTCGGCCTTGATCGACGTGCGGCTGAGGTGACGCATCGAGTCCAGCGACCCGCTTTCGACCGTCTTGCCGGCCCGGATGATGGTCACTCTTTCGCACAGGGCCTCGGTCTCGGCCAGGATGTGACTGGACAGCAGGACGGTCACGCCGCGGTCGCGTGCCTCGGCCACACACTGCTGAAAGATGTTCTCCATCAACGGGTCCAGGCCGCTGCTGGGCTCATCCAGCAGCAGCAGCCCAGCCCGCGAGGAGAAGGCGGAGATCAGGGAGACCTTCTGCCGGTTGCCCTTTGAGTAAGTGCGGGTCTTCTTGTGCGGGTCGAGGTCGAAGCGCTCGATCAGCTCCACACGGCGTCGGTAGTCGACGCCGCCGCGCATCCGGGCCAGCAGATCGATGGTCTCGCCACCGGTCAGCGACGGCCACAGCGTGACGTCGCCTGGCACGTAAGCGATCTGGCGGTGCAGTTCGACGGAGTCCGTCCACGGGTCGCCGCCGAGCAGTCGGACGCTCCCGCTGTCGGCCTTGACCAGGCCCAGCAGGATCCGGATCGTGGTCGACTTCCCGGCGCCGTTCGGGCCCAGGAATCCGTGCACTTCGCCGGCGCGCACCGTCAGGTCGAGGCCGTCCAGGGCCCGCACGGCGCCGAAGTTCTTGACCAGGCCGTGGATCTCGATGGGCGCGGTCTGGGTGGAGTTGTCAATTGCCATGCGATTCTCCTTGATCATTGGCGGCCAGGAAAGCGTCGTACATCGTCCGGTCCGTCATCAATCCCTCGGTGTAGATCTCGAGGGCGGGCAACACCATGTCGCGGGCGTAGTCGCGCAGGACCGTCCGCAAATCCGTTGGGGTATGGTGCATTTGGATGTACAGCAGCAGGCCGCCGCCGCCGGTGATGCCCAGATACCTGGCCCTGGCCTGGGGATCGCGGCTGGGCTTGATCGTCCCGGCGCGCACGCCCTCTTCCAGGTACGCGTAGGCGTTGTCGATCATCCTGCGCCACAGCATGTTTGCCAGCTCGCCGCCCGCCTGCATGCTGCGTACCAGGTAGGCCATCAGCGGCGCGTAGGCCTCGATCTCGGCGAGCTGCGCGAACCAGGTGGCCGGGTCTTTGGACCGCATCGCCTCGGACTTGCTGCTGTAGATCTCTTCGGCGATGTAGTCCTCGCAGGCCTTGCGCAGCCCTTCCTTGGAGCCGAAGTGGTGAATGACCAGCGCCGGGCTTACACCCGCCGCCTTGGCGATGGTGCGCAGCCCGACCCCGAAGCCGTGCTCACCGAACTGTCTGATCGCCGAATCGCGGATCCGGGCGGCGGCAGTCAGGTCGGCTGAACGCATGTTTAGTACGCTAAACGGATGTTCAGTCCGGCGTCAAGGCGGATCCGCGCAACGAATTCGAAAAGATGTCCGCCGGCGCTGGGTGCAGTCGCGACTGTTGGAAAAAGGGCTAATCGCGGACGGCGGCCAGCATGCCGTCGCCGAGCGGCACCAGCGCGGGGGTGAGCCGCTGGTCCTCGGCGATCAGCCGGGCGGCCTCGCGGACCGCGACCACCTCGGCGTCGCGTGCCGCCGGATCGCCGGCCCGGCCACCCAGCGCCGCCCGATGCACCACGATCACGCCGCCGGAGCGCAGCAGGCGCACACCCTCGACGACGTAGTCCGGCTGGTCGATGGGGTCGGCGTCGATGAAGACGAGGTCGTAGGACTCGTCGGCCAGCCGGGTGAGGACCTCCTGCGCCCGCCCGCTGATGAGCCGGGTGCGCGACGGCCCGATGCCGGCCTCGGTGAAGGCCTGCTTGGCCAGGCGCAGGTACTCGGGCTCGATGTCGATGGTGGTCAGGACGCCGTCGTCGCTCATACCCGACAGCAACCAGAGCCCGCTGACGCCCGCGCCGGTGCCCACCTCGGCGACGGCCTTGCCGCCGCTCAGCTTGGTCAGCAGACTCAGCAGCGCGCCGACCGCGGGCGTCACCGCCCCGGCGCCGATGTCGACGGCGCGCTCGCGGGCGCCGGCCAGGATCTCGTCCTCGGAGATCGACTGCTCGGCATGGGCGGAGAGCGATTCGGCTCGACTCGGGGCCGCCTGGCCGGGGGTTTCTTCGTCGGTGCCGTTCATGCCCGCAGCGTATTCCAAATCGCCCCGCAGTCCGACAGGCGCGCGGCAGCCGCGGCGTTTGCGGACACGCCCGGCGCGCCCGAAGTGATTAACCTCGCGCCACTCGGGTATGCGCTGGTCAGCGAAGGTAACGATCTGGTTTCTCAGCCAAACCTCAGATTGCTCCTATGTCGCGCATACGCCAATGCGCGACGGTGACCGTATGGAACGCGGAGGGCGCTGGGTGGGGAATACAGACTGGCAGCTGTGCGTTGCCGCCAACGACGAATTGCCAACCCTTGGCAGGGCAAACTCGGAGGATCCGACCATCACCACATTTTTGAGTCCGACCAGCATGTCGCACGCGCAGCAGTGCCCCGACGACGCCTGGGTGGAAACCTCGGACTCGTTGCAGGGCACCGCGGTGTTCGACGCGACGGGCGACGTGGCGACGATGCCGTCGTGGGACGAGTTGGTGCGCCAGCACGCCGACCGGGTGTACCGGCTGGCCTATCGGCTCTCCGGTAACCAGCATGACGCCGAGGACCTCACGCAGGAGACCTTCATCCGGGTGTTCCGGTCGGTGCAGAACTATCAGCCCGGCACGTTCGAGGGCTGGTTGCATCGCATCACCACCAACCTGTTCCTCGACATGGTCCGGCGCCGCGCGCGTATCCGGATGGAGGCGCTGCCCGAGGATTACGACCGAGTGCCCGCCGACGAGCCCAACCCCGAGCAGATCTACCACGACGCCCGGCTGGGTCCCGATCTGCAGGCCGCGCTGGATTCGCTGCCGCCGGAATTCCGGGCCGCGGTGGTGTTGTGCGACATCGAGGGCCTGTCCTACGAGGAGATCGGTGCCACCCTCGGCGTGAAGCTGGGCACCGTCCGCAGCCGCATCCACCGTGGGCGCCAGGCGTTGCGCGACTACCTTGCGGCGCACTCCGACCACGGCGGCGACGTGCTGCACTCGAAGTCGGCATAGCGCCGGTCGCGCCTCGACTCAACAGGGTTTCGCGGTCCGTGCACGAGCGATTGAGCACCTCATCGCGCTACATTCGTGGTGTAGAGGCAGCGAAAGGACGGGTGATGGCCGACCGAGGACATGTGTTTCGTCGCGCGTTCTCCTGGTTGCCGGCGCAGTTCGCCTCGCAGAGCGGCGAGCCGGTCGGCGCGCCGCGCCGCTTCAGCTCGACCGAGCATCTGTCCGTGGAAGCCATCGCGGCCTTCGTCGACGGCGAGCTGCGGATGAACGCGCATCTGCGCGCTGCACACCACCTGTCGTTGTGCCCGCAGTGCGCGGGCGAGGTCGACGACCAGGGCCGTGCCCGCGCGGCGCTGCGCGACTCGCGGCCGATCCGGATTCCCAGCGCGTTGCTCGGGCTGCTCTCCGAGATTCCGCACTATCCGCACGACGACACCCCGCCGACGGTGGCCGAGCGCGACGCGCGCGACCAGCGCAAGCGCCGATAGATACTAGGGTGGACACGCGAGCGCTCAGTAGCGGATTCAAAGGGACCTCCAAAGGGACCTCTAAAGGGGCAAGGTGACCTCCGACCAAGGCTTCGATCAGACGCGGGACAGCGGCAACAACGGGGACAATCGCCTGGCGCCGCGTCCCGTTTCCCGGCCACCGGTCGACTCCGCGTCGCGTCAAGCGTTCGGACGTCCGCTGGGGCAGCAGGGATCCTTTGTCGCCGAACGGGTTAGGCCGTCCCGATTCCAGCATCAGGCCGATTTCCGGCCGCACGAGCGACCCGCCGACCCCGTCCTGCAGGAGGCGTTCAGCCGACCCGACGGCGTCACCGACACCCTGCAACGCCACCCGATCGACGCCGCCGCGCTGGCGGGCGAGAAAAACGGCTCCGGCACCGACGAGCCGGACGATCCGTGGCGGGATCCGGCTGCCGCGGCAGCGCTGGGGACCCCGGCCGTCGCGCCGTCGTTCCCGCACGCCCCGTCGGGCTACGGCGGCAAGCTGGGCGTGCGCGACGTGCTCTTCGGCCGAAAGGTGTCCTACCTCGCGCTGGCCGTCCTGCTACTGATCGCGCTGGTCATCGGCCTGATCGGCGGGGTGATCGGGCGCAAGACGGCCGAGGTCGTCGACGCGTTCACCACGTCGAAGGTGACGCTGTCGACCGACAACAACACCGAGGGTCCCGCCGGGCGGTTCGCGAAGGTCGCCGCAGCCACGGCCAACGCGGTCGTGACGATCGAGTCGAAGAGCGACCAGGAGGGCATGCAGGGATCCGGCGTCGTCATCGACGGCCGCGGCTACATCGTGACCAACAACCACGTGATCTCCGAGGCCGCCAACAACCCCAGCCAGTTCAAGACGACGGTGGTGTTCAACGACGGCAAAGAAGTGCCCGCCAACCTCGTGGGTCGCGACCCGAAGACCGACCTGGCCGTGCTCAAGGTCGACAACGTCGACAACATGAGCGTGGCCCGGCTCGGCGACTCCGACAAGGTCAGGGTCGGCGACGAGGTGCTCGCCGCGGGCGCGCCGCTCGGGCTGCGCAGCACCGTGACGCACGGCATCATCAGCGCGCTGCATCGCCCCGTCCCGCTGTCCGGTGAGGGCTCGGACACCGACACCGTCATCGACGCCCTGCAGACCGACGCCTCGATCAACCACGGGAACTCCGGTGGGCCGCTCATCGACATGGACTCACAGGTGATCGGCATCAATACGGCCGGTAAGTCGTTGTCGGACAGCGCAAGTGGGCTCGGGTTCGCGATCCCGGTCAACGAGGTCAAGTCGGTGGCGCAGGCGCTGATCAAGGACGGCAAGATCGTGCACCCGACCCTCGGCGTGAGCACTCGGTCGGTGAGCAACGCGATCGCGTCCGGCGCGCAGGTTGCCAACGTCAAGGCCGGCAGCCCCGCGCAGAAGGGCGGGATCCTGGAAAACGACGTCATCGTCAAAGTCGGCAACCGCAAGGTCGCCGACGCCGACGAGTTCGTCGTCGCCGTACGGCAGCTGACCATCGGGCAGGACGCTCCCATCGAGGTGGTCCGCGATGGCCGCAACGTGACGTTGACGGTGAAACCCGACGCTGACGGCGGCTAGATGTTTTCGAATCTCAGCTGGGAGCACATCATGGTGCTCGTCGTGGTCGGCCTGGTCATTCTCGGGCCGGAGCGGCTCCCGGGCGCCATCCGGTGGACGTCGAACGCGCTGCGCCAGGCGCGCGACTACCTCAGCGGCATGACCAGCCAACTGCGCCAGGACCTCGGGCCCGAGTTCGACGACCTGCGTGCCCCGCTCAGCGAGCTGCAGAAGCTGCGTGGCATGACGCCGCGCGCCGCGCTGACCAAGCACCTGCTCGACGGCGACGATTCGTTCCTCACCGGCAACTTCGAGCGGCCGGCCAACGGGACGGCGCAGCCGGCGAACGGGCAGGGCAACGGCGCCCACGCAGAGGTGCCCCAACACGCGCCAGGGCAAACGCCGTTCGACACCGACGCGACGTAGCACCCTGGATTCCACGAGCGTAAGCGCACCGCTAATTCCGCGGCCAAAAATCGCAGCAGGCTTACGCTCGCGGCGACTGAGCCGCAGGTCTTACTTCCGGGTAGGGTCCAGCCCCAGCGACACGCCCGCCAGCCCGCGCCGGCGCGCGGACAGGCCGTCGGCCACGGCGCGCAGCGCCTTGCCCACCGGGGAATCGGGGCGGCTCAAGACGATCGGCGTGCCGGCATCTCCGGCGGCCACCAGCGCGGGGTCCAGCGGGATCTGCCCGAGCAGCGGCACGTCGGCGCCCACGGCCCGCGTCAGCCGCTCGGCGACCTGCTCGCCGCCGCCCTCCCCGAAGACCTGCAGCGTGGAGCCGTCCGGCAGGGTCAGCCCCGACATGTTCTCCACCACGCCGACGATGCGCTGGCGGGTCTGCAAGGCGATGCTGCCCGCCCGTTCGGCGACCTCGGCGGCCGCGAGCTGCGGGGTGGTCACCACCAGGATCTCCGCGTTGGGGATCAGCTGCGCCACCGAGATGGCGATGTCGCCGGTGCCGGGCGGCAGATCGAGCAGCAGCACGTCCAGGTCGCCCCAGTAGACGTCGGCGAGAAACTGCTGCAGCGCGCGGTGCAGCATCGGCCCACGCCACACCACCGGAGTGTTGCCCTCGGTGAATTGGGCGATCGAGATGACCTTCACGTCGTGGGCGACCGGCGGCAGGATCATCGACTCGACCTGGGTGGGCCGGTCGGTGGTCCCCATCATCCGGGGGATGGAGTGGCCGTGGATGTCGGCGTCCAGCACGCCCACCGACAGCCCCCGGGCGGCCATCGCTGCGGCCAAATTGACTGTGACAGTGGACTTTCCGACGCCGCCCTTGCCGGATGCGACGGCGTACACCCGGGTGAGAGAGCTGGGCTGGGCGAACGGGATGACGGGCTCGGCGGCCCCAGAATTCGGGCCGCGCAGCTGCTTGCGCAACTGCGTGCGTTGTTCGTCGTTCATCACGTCGAGAGTGACCCGCACCGCGCCGGTGCCTGGGACGTCGGCGACCGCCGCGGTGACGCGTTCGCTGATCTCGGTCTTCTTCGGGCACGCGGCCGTGGTCAGGTAGATCTCGACCTGCACGCCGCCGTCGGGGGCGACGTCGATGCTCTTGACCATGCCGAGTTCGGTGATGGGCCGCCGCAATTCGGGGTCGATCACCTTGCCCAGTGCGGTGCGGATGGCGGCGCTCAGGTCGGCTTCGGGTCCAGCAGAGTCATGACGAGGCATCACCGCCGAGTGTAGGCGGCGCGGCTTTGCGCTCGGCCCGCAGGCAGCTCAGTGGGCGAACGGTGACGCCGGAGCGGGCGCGGCGGCCGGCGGCGCGTCCTGCGGTGCCCACGGCGGTGACGCCGGAGCGGGCGCGGCGGCCGGCGGCGCGTCCTGCGGTGCCCACGGCGGTGACGCCGGAGCGGGCGCGGCGGCCGGCGGCGCGTCCTGCGGTGCCCACGGCGGTGGCGGCGGTGCCTGCGGCGCCCACGGCGGTGGCGGCGGTGCCTGCGGTGCCCACGGCGGTGGCGGGGCGTCGGCCGGCGGGTTCTGCGAGCTGATGCAGATCAGCGTGCAGCCGGGCATGTGGCCCTGGGGCGGTTGCTGGGTCGGCGGGGCCATCCACGGGAACATCGGCGGTGTCGTGGCGGCCGGCTGTTGGCCGGTCAGGTCGATCAGCGGCATCCGCGCCATCGGGTCGTTGATCGACAGGCCGTTGATGTTCATCGGCAGACCGGGGCCCAGGCCTTCCGGATGCTCGTCGTGCGTGCTGCCGAGCGGTGGTGGAGGGCCGGTGATCGGCGGCAGGTCGACCGGGACGACGCCGGTGGCGTAGGCGGCCGCCCAGCCCAGCACGTTCTGCGCGTACGGCATCGAGTTGTTGTAGCGCAGGATCGCGGACATCACGCCGTTCGGGTCGCGCAGATTCAGCCCGCCGCTGCACAGGTAGCGGGCGGCGGCCAGGGTGGCGTCGAAGATGTTCTGCGGGTCGGCGGTCCCGTCGCCCTTGCCGTCGGAGGCGTAGCGCGCCCAGGTGCCGGGCAGGAACTGCATCGGCCCCATCGCGCGGGCGTAGGTGACCCGACTGCCGGCGCTGCTGGAGATGATGACCTCGTTGCCGGGCAGTGTGCCGTCCAGCGCGGGGCCGTAGATCGGGTTGACCGCGGTGCCGCGTGAGTCGACGGCGCCGCCGCCGGCGTGGCCGGACTCGATGCGTCCGATCCCGGCCAGCAGGTTCCAGCTGACGCCGCAACCCGGGGCCTCGACGGCCATCCGCTGTTCGGCGTTGCGGTAGGCCGACAGGGCGATAGTCGGAATGCCTAGTGCACCAGGCGCGTTCACGATCATCGGCGGCGGTGGCGCGGACCGGGTGGCCGAACCGATGTGAAATGCCGTCGGGGCGTGGTCCAGGCCGATGACGACGGGACCGCTGAGATCGGGGACCGTCGGCGAAACCGCGGCGACCGGAGTGATGACGGCGTGCACCGACGGGATCGGGCTCTTGGCGACGCCGTGCGTCGTGGTCGGCGCGCCCGAGACGGCTCCGGCGAGTACCAAGGGAGCGATCACGGCTACGCCGAATACCGGCGTGCGTGTTATGCCAACCCGTTTCGGTGCCGCCGCGTCGACTTGGCGTGCACCCCAGCGTCCCCCTACGCGCACTCGACCGTCCTAAGTTGTTGAGCTGCCGGAAAAGTTCTGTGAGCTGCCGGAAACCTCTTCTTAGCTTCGTGAACTAGATCAACATACATAACTCCCGTGACGGGAGTGGCGCAATGGCGGATTTGATATTCAGAGGGATTTCTTGGCCGTTTGCTCCAGGTTTTTATCGCCGCGGACGTCGGTTTCCTGCGGCGCGTGCAGCGGCGGAGCGGTCAGCACATCGCGTAGTTCGTCCAGCTCGTCGCGCAGGTACTCGCGGGTCACGACCTCGCCGATGGCCAACCGCAGCGCGGCCAGTTCGCGCGCCAGGAACTCGGTGTCGGCCTTGGTCTGCGCGGCGCGGCGGCGGTCCTCGTCGAGGGCGACGCGGTCCCGGTTCTCCTGCCGGTTCTGAGCTAGCAGGATCAACGGGGCGGCGTAGGCGGCCTGGGTGGAGAAGGCCAGGTTCAGCAGGATGAAGGGGTAGGGGTCGAAGCGCTGCTCGACGGCGATGAGGTTGAAGGCGATCCAGACGATCACGACGACGGTCTGGATCAGCAGATAACGACCGGTACCGAAGAAGCGGGCGATGGCCTCGGTGCTCTGCCCGATCGTTTCGGGATCCAGCCGCAGCGACAGGCCCCGCGACGTGCGCGGGGTGTACAGCCGCCGCGGCGGCGTCGGCTTGGTCACGGGGTGCCTCCGGTTGCGGCGGCCGCGGCGTCCAGCTCCTGCGCGTCGGCCCGCCAGTCGTGCGGCAGCAGGTGGTCGAGCAGGTCGTCCACGGTCACCGCTCCCAGCAGGTGGTTCTCGTCGTCTACCACCGGGCCGCAGACCAGGTTGTATGCGGCGAAATACCGGGTGACCGACGCCAGGGACGTCTCCGGGGCCAGGGCGAGTAGGTCGTTGTCGACGATCCCGCCGACGAGTTCGCTCGGCGGTTCGCGCAGCAGCCGCTGCAGGTGTACGCAGCCCAGGTAGCGCCCGGTCGGGGTGGCCGTCGGCGGCCGCGTCACGAACACCATCGACGACAGCGCCGCGGTGAGGTCGCCGTCGCGCGCCCGGGCCAGGGCCTCGGCGACCGTCGTATCGGCGGTCAGCACCAGCGGATCCGACGTCATCAACCCGCCCGCGGTGTCGGGCGAGTGCGTCAGCAGCCGGCGCACCGGTTCGGACTCGTCGGGGTCCATCCGGGTCAGCAGCAGCTCGGCGTCAGTCGGGTTCATCTCGCCGAGCAGGTCGGCGGCGTCGTCGGGATCCATCTTTTCGAGCACGTCGGCCGCGCGCTCGGTGCCCAACTGCGACAGCGCCTCGGCCTGCTCCGACTCCGGCAGCTCCTGCAGGATGTCGGCCAGCCGCGAATCGCCCAGCGCCTTGAACACCTCGAGGCGCCGCTTGGGCGGCAGGCCACGGATGGCATCTGCGACGTCGACGGCGCGGCGCCCCTCGAATTGGTTGAGCAGCTGGGCCACCGCCTGGCCGGGCATCGCCAATGCCGACGGTGTCAGCCCCTGCACGCTGCGCCAGTCCACAACGTTCACTGGCCCGCGCCGTCCCAGTCGCCGCTGGGGTCGGACCGCCACCCGGGTCACCAGCCAGTCGCGGGTGCGGGACTGCTCGATCCCCAGGTCGGTGATCACGACGTCGTGCCCGGCTAGCTCGGGCAGCTCGGGGTCGTTGACCTTGACCTGGGTGTCGAGGATCTGCCCCATCGCCAGCACCTCGCCGGGCCGCTGCTCGAAGTGGCGCAGCGACACGCTTCCGGTGCTCAGCGTGACTGCGTTGGGCTCGATCGTCCCGACCCGCAGGATCGGGATGAAGATGCTGCGATGCGTCGCCAGATCGACGACGAGCCCCAACACGCGCGGTTGTTGGCGCACGATGCTGATGCTGATCACGACGTCGCGCACCCGGCCGTAGTTCTCGCCGAGCGGACCCAACACCAGCATCCGCGCGAGCCGCGCGACGTACACCCTGTTGACCGGTGCCATGGCAAAGAGCCTAAGCAGCCGGGCGCGCAGCCGCAGCGTCGTGGCGCGTGCCGCTAGCTCGAATGCATGGCAAAGATGCCGACGACCAAAGCGATGACCAGAGTGGCGATTCCGATCACGATCCCGGCGACGGCAATCGCGTAACCGTCCTGCCGGGTTCGCTTGATCTGGTCGAGCGCGATGATGCCCAGGACGATGGCGACGATGCCGCCGATGCAGCAGAACAATCCGGTGAACGACGAGATCAGCGAGCCGATGGCCATCCCGTTGGTCCCCGGCGGGGGCCCGTAACCGCCTGGGTAGTCCTGCCCCGGGTAGTAGTCGCCTGGGGGCCGGTAGCCCGGTGGCGGCCCGCCGTAGCCGGGCGGCGGTGCGGAGTAGCCGAAGGCCGGGGGCGGATATCCGGGGGGCGGGTAGCCGCCCGGCGGCTCCCAGGGGGCGTCCCAGGCAGGCCTTTCGGGGTCCTGGCCGCCACCACCGCCCGGAGTTGTCATGCTGTTCAACCTAGCGGCCGCGACCGGCGTTCGCGGGCACCGGAGGACTTCGCCTCAGCGTGAATTGGGGGTGGGGTGAAAGGATGGCACGGACGGAGGAGAATGGCGCCGATGACTAGTCCTTTCCAGCCCGGGCAGGTGCCCGGCGCAACGCCCGGCGGCGCGGTCGCGGGGCGGCGCAGCGCGCCCGGTCTACCGACTCCGCCCAAGGGCTGGCCGGTCGGGTCGTATCCCACCTACGCCGAGGCGCAGCGTGCCGTCGATTACCTGTCCGATCAGCAGTTCCCGGTCCAGCAGGTGACCATTGTCGGCGTCGACCTGATGCAGGTGGAACGGGTTACCGGCCGGCTGACGTGGCCCAAGGTGCTTGGCGGCGGTGTGCTCAGCGGGGCGTGGCTCGGGCTGTTCATCGGCTTGGTGCTCGGCTTCTTCAGCCCCAGCCCGTGGGGCGCGCTGCTGACGGGTTTGGTCGCCGGGGTGTTCTTCGGCTTGATCACCTCCGCCGTTCCGTACGCAATGGCCCGCGGCACAAGGGATTTCAGTTCTACCATGCAACTGGTCGCCGGTCGCTACGACGTGCTCTGCGAACCGCAGAATGCCGAAAAGGCGCGGGATCTGTTGGCCCGCCTGGCGATTTGAGGCCGGACGAAAGACTGAGGTTCGGGTGAACCGCGGGCGCGCACGCCGGGCCGGCGTCATCGTGCTGGCGACGCTGATCGTCGCCTCGCTTTCGGCCTGCGGCTCCGCCGGCCACGGGCTGATCATCAGCTTCTACACACCGTCGGATGATTCCGCGACGTTCACCGCGGTGGCCCAGGCGTGCACCACGCAATTCGGCGGCCGGTTCGCCGTCGCGCAGGTCGGGCTGCCCCGGGCCCCGGGGGAGCAACGCCTGCAGCTGGCCCGCCGCCTGACCGGTCACGACCGCACCCTGGACGTGATGGCGCTCGACGTGGTGTGGACGGCCGAGTTCGCCGAGGCCGGCTGGGCGCTTCCGCTGTCCGACGACCCGGCCGGTTTGGCCGAGGCCGATGCGGGAGTCGACACCCTGCCCGGCCCACTCGCGACAGCGCGCTGGAAGCACAGACTGTATGCGGCACCGGTCACCACCAACACCCAATTGCTTTGGTACCGGCCGGATTTGGTGAAGCAACCGCCACGCGACTGGAATGAGATGGTGGCCGAAGCGACCCGGCTGCACGCCGCCGGCGAGCCGAGCTGGATCGCGGTGCAGGCCAACGAGGGCGAGGGCCTGGTGGTCTGGTTCAACACGCTGCTGGAAAGCGCGGGCGGTCAGGTGCTCTCCGAGGACGGCAGCCACGTCACGCTGACCGACACCCCCGAGCACCGGGCCGCGACCGTGACTGCGCTGCGGATCCTCAAGGCGGTGGCCACCGCGCCCGGTGCCGATCCCTCGATCACCCGCAGCGACGCGGCCACCGCGCGGCTGGCGGTCGAGCAGGGCCAGGCCGCGCTGGAGGTCAACTGGCCGTTCGTGCTGGCCTCGATGCTGGAGAACGCCGTGAAGGGCGGCGTCAGCTTCCTGCCGCTCAACCAGAATCCGGCGTTGGCCGGCAGCATCAACCAATACGGCAGCTTCGTCCCCAACGACGAGCAATTCCAAGCCGCATACGCGGCCAGCCGGAAGGTGTTCGGATTCGAGCCGTACCCGGGCGTGCTGCCCGGCCGGCCGGCCAAGGTGACGATCGGCGGCGCTAACCTGGCGGTGGCCAGCACCACGCGTCATCGCGCCGAGGCGTTCGAGGCCGTGCGCTGCCTGCGCAGCCTGCAGAACCAGAAATACGTGTCCCTCAACGGCGGACTGCCGGCGGTGCGCACCTCGCTGTACTCCGACCCGCAATTCCAGGCCAAGTACCCGATGTACATGGTGATCCGCCAGCAACTCACCGATGCCGCTGTGCGTCCGGTCACCCCGGCCTATCAGGCGATGGCGATCAGGCTCGCCGCGGCACTGAGCCCGATCACCGAGATCGATCCGGACTCCACCGCCGACGAGCTGACCAAGCAAGTCCAGAAGGCCATCGATCGAAAGGGGTTGCTGCCGTGACGCGCGGGTGGCCGGCGCGCCTGGGCGTCCGCAGCCTTCCCGCCGAGCATCGACTGGCCTTCATCCTCGTCGCGCCCGCGGCGCTGCTGATGCTGGCGGTGACGGCCTATCCGATCGCCTATGCGATCTGGCTGAGCCTGCAGCGCAGCAATCTGGCCACCCCGAACGACACCACATTCATCGGACTCGGCAACTACCAGACGGTGCTGACCGACCGGTACTGGTGGACTGCGCTGGCCGTAACAGTTTCCATCACAACGGTTTCCGTGCTGATCGAGTTCGTGGTCGGCCTCGCGCTGGCGCTGGTTATGCACCACACCCTCGTCGGCAGGGGCCTGGTTCGCACCGCCGTACTCATCCCGTACGGCATCGTCACCGTCGTCGCGTCCTACAGCTGGTACTACGCGTGGACCCCGGGCACCGGCTACCTCGCCAACCTGTTGCCGCGCGGTGTCGCGCCGCTGACCGAACAGATCCCGTCGCTGGGCGTCGTCGTGCTCGCCGAGGTCTGGAAGACGACGCCGTTCATGTCGTTGCTGCTGCTGGCCGGGCTGGCCCTGGTACCGCAGGACCTGCTGAAGGCCGCGCAGGTGGACGGCGCCGGCGCCTGGCGGCGGTTGCTCCGGGTCACGCTGCCCATCATCAAGCCCGCCGTCGTGGTGGCGCTGCTGTTCCGGACGCTGGACGCGTTCCGCATCTTCGACAACATCTACGTGCTGACTCAGGGCGCCACCGATACCGACTCGGTGTCGATCCTGGGCTACAACAACCTGTTCAAGGGCTTCGACGTGGGACTCGGCTCGGCGATCAGCGTGCTGGTCTTCGTGTGCGCGGGCATCATCGCGCTGGTGTACATCAAGCTGTTCGGGGTCGCCGCCCCCGGTGGTGACGCCGATGGACGCTGAGTTGACGCGCGGGCGGCGCGCCGCGCTGTGGGCCGTCGTCGACGCCCTGGTCGTGGTGTACGCCGGGCTTCCGGTGCTGTGGATCCTGAGCCTGTCGCTGAAGCCGACGTCAATGGTCAAGGACGGCAAGCTGATTCCGTCGTCAGTGACCCTGGACAATTACCGGGGCATCTTCCAGGGCGACGTTTTCAGCTCGGCGCTGGTCAACTCCATCGGAATCGGCTTGATTACCACAGTGATCGCGGTGGTGCTGGGCGCGATGGCGGCCTATGCGATTGCCCGGCTTGACTTTCCCGGCAAGCGGCTGCTGATCGGCGCCACTCTGCTGATCACCATGTTCCCGGCGATCTCGTTGGTCACGCCGCTGTTCAACATCGAGCGGGCGGTGGGCTTGTTCGACACCTGGCCGGGTCTGATCCTGCCCTACATCACCTTCGCCCTGCCCTTGGCGATCTACACGCTGTCGGCCTTTTTCCGCGAGGTCCCGTGGGACCTGGAGAAGGCGGCCAAGATGGACGGCGCCACGCCGGGGCAGGCATTCCGCAAGGTCATCCTCCCGCTCACGGCGCCCGGCCTGGTGACCGCGGCGATCCTGGTGTTCATCTTCGCGTGGAACGACCTGCTGCTGGCGCTGTCGCTGACCGCCAGCCGGGCGGCGGTCACCGCGCCGGTGGCCATCGTGAACTTCCCCGGCACTTCGCAGTTCGAGGAGCCGACGGGATCGATCGCGGCCGGGGCGATAGTGATTACGGTCCCCATCGTCGTGTTTGTTCTAATCTTCCAACGACGGATTGTCGCCGGGTTGACTTCTGGCGCTGTGAAGGGATAGCGCGATGGCCGAGATTGTGCTGGAGCACGTCAACAAGAGCTACCCCAACGGGGCGATCGCGGTCGCCGACCTGAACATCACCATCGCCGACGGCGAATTCCTGATCCTGGTCGGCCCGTCCGGCTGCGGCAAGACCACGACGTTGAATATGATTGCGGGCCTTGAGGACATCTCGTCGGGCGAATTGCGCATCGGCGGCGAACGCGTCAACGAGAAGGCACCCAAAGACCGCGACATCGCGATGGTGTTCCAGTCCTACGCGCTGTACCCGCACATGACGGTGCGGCAGAACATCGCCTTCCCGCTGACGCTGGCGAAGATGAAGAAGGCGCAGATTGCGCAGAAGGTCTCCGAAACCGCCAAAATCCTTGACCTGACCGAACTTCTGGATCGAAAGCCCTCTCAATTGTCGGGTGGCCAGCGGCAGCGGGTGGCGATGGGCCGGGCAATCGTGCGCCAGCCCAAAGCCTTTCTGATGGACGAGCCGCTGTCCAACCTGGACGCCAAGCTGCGAGTGCAGATGCGCGGCGAGATCGCCCGGCTGCAAAAGCGGCTCGGCACCACCACCGTCTACGTAACGCACGACCAGACCGAGGCCATGACGCTGGGGGACCGCGTGGTGGTCATGCACGGCGGTGTTGCGCAGCAGATCGGCACGCCCGCCGAGCTCTACGAGCGGCCCGCCAACCTATTCGTCGCGGGCTTCATCGGCTCGCCGGCGATGAACTTCTTCCCCGCCACGCTGACCGCGACCGGGCTGAAGCTGCCCTTCGGGGAGGTGCTGCTCGCCCCGGACGTCCAGGAGGTCATCGCCGGGCATGACACCGCGAAGAACGTCATCGTCGGGGTGCGCCCCGAGCACCTGGCCGATGCCACATTGATCGACGGCTATCAGCGTATCGGGGCGCTGATCTTCGAGGTCAACGTCGACCTGGTGGAATCGCTGGGCGCCGACAAGTATGTGTACTTCTCCACGGCGGGCTGGGACGCGCACGCGGCCCAATTGGACGAGCTGGCCGCGGAGGCGGACGCACACGAAAACCATTTCGTGGCAAGGGTTCCCGCGGCTTCCAAGGCGGCGATCGGGCAGCCGCTGGAGCTGGTTTTCGACGCCACCAAACTGGCTGTCTTCGACGCCGACTCGGGCGTGAACCTGACGATCCCGGTGCCTGCCGCGCGGTGACCCTGGACCAGGTGAGGGCGCACCTGCACGCCCACTTCGGCGCGGAGTCCGACTCCGCGCGGGTGACGTTTGTGGGCACCGAAGCCATCGAGGTGCTGCGATTTCGTTCGGGTACAGATCAATTGGTGCACTATGTGTCGCTGGGCTGCTCGCGGCACCCGATGACCGATCCGACCGAACTGGTCACCACCTCGGTGCGCGGCCCGCGCGCCGAGGTGGTGCTTACCCTGCGGGATCCCGGGCTCGTCAGCGGCATCGCCCGCAGCCTGGCGGTCCTGGCGGCCGCGCCGGCCGTCGACGGTGTGGTGCTGGTGGCCGACGCGCTGATCGATCTGGGCACGCCGCTGTGGGCGCGGCCGAACGCGCGGGTGGCGTTCACGGCGGTGTTGTTGGGCCGCAGCGATATCGCCGATCTGCCGCTGGAGTCGCCGCGCGATCCGGTGCGCTTTCTGTCCGCCACGCCGATAACGCCGACTGAGGCCGCCTGGGTGCGGCTCAAGGGCGCCGAGGCGATGCGACAGGCATGGCGCAATGACGGCGTCGATGTGCTGAACCCCAACCGCCGCGCGGTGCAACCGAATTGAGCGGGCGCTCACGCCCTTGGGTGTGCGCTCACGGCGTTGGGTGTGTCGCTCACGGCGGCAAAATGGCGAAAATCCCGTCCCGCGCGCACTCTCAAATCCCTCATCGCACAGCCAAGGCCCTACCGCACGACCAAAGCCCCAGGCGCGCACGCCGCACGGCCTAAAGCCAGTTGTTCCTGCGGAATTGGAAGTACAGCGCCAGGCAGGCCAGGCTCGTCGCGGCCATGATGCCCGGGTAACCCCAGGTCCAGTTCAGCTCGGGCATGAAGTGGAAGTTCATGCCGTAGATCGCGGCGATCATGGTGGGCACCGCCAAGATACCGGCCCAGGCCGCCATCTTGCGCATGTCGTTGTTCTGCTGCATGCCGACCCGGGCCAGCGCCGCCTGCACCAGCGAGTTGAGCATGTCGTCGTAGCTGGCGATCTGGTCGGCGGCCTCGGACTGATGGTCGGCGACGTCGCGCAGATAGCGCCGCACCTCCTTGGAGATCAGGTCCTTGTTCTCGATCTGCATCCGGTGGAACGCGCCGGACAGCGGGCCCACGCACCGCCGCAGTTCGACGACCTCGCGCTTGAGGAGATAGATCGGTTCGACGTCGAGCTTGCGGCCCGGGGCGAACGCCACTTCCTCGATGCTGTCGATGTCGGCCTCCATCGCGCGGCTCACCTCGAGGTAGTGGTCCACCACGTGGTCGGCGATGGCGTGCATCACCGCATACGGTCCCAGCCCCATTTGGTCGATGTCGGTGTCCATCCGCTTGCGCACATCCGACAGGCCGCCGTGTCCGCCGTGTCGCACGGTGACCACGAAATCCCGGCCGACGAAGACCATGATCTCGCCGCTTTCCACGATCTCGCGGGCCAGCACCACCGATTCGTGCGGCACGTAGTTCACGGTCTTGAGGACCAGGAACAACGTGTCGTCGTAGCGCTCCAGCTTCGGCCGTTGATGCGCGCACACCGCGTCTTCGACGGCCAGCGGGTGCAGCCCGAAAACCCGCGCCACGTCCTGCATCTCGTGCAACGCCGGCTCGTGCAATCCGACCCAGACGAACGCCTCGTGCCCGAGCTGTTCGATCTGGCGGACCTTGTCGAGGGCGGCGGCGTAGCCGGGCTTGCCGGGCAGCCGGTGGCCCTCGGCGTAGACGGCGCAGTCGACCAGGCTGGCGTGCGGCGGCGGCGGAGGCGGCTCCGCGCGCGGTTCATGCGCGATGGTCCGCAGCGCCTCGGGCAAGGCGTCGAAACCCTCGAACAAACCGACCTCCTTTCGCGGCGCCGACCTGGCCAAGCGGTGGTCCATCGTACGCGTCCGGCCGGAACAGCACGTGACAACGGCGCGGTGGCCGCGCGCCGGTGGATGTGGCCGGTGCGCTAGTTTCGACCACGACCGAAACTCTCGAAGGAGTAAATCGAAGTGAGCCCAAGTCCTCTGAAGGTCGCCGTGACCGGTGCTGCCGGCCAGATCGGTTACAGCCTGTTGTTCCGCCTGGCCAGCGGCTCGCTGCTGGGTCCCGACCGTCCGATCGAGCTGCGGCTGCTCGAGATCGAGCCGGCGCTCAAGGCGCTCGAGGGCGTCGTGATGGAGCTGGACGACTGTGCCTTCCCGTTGCTGTCCGGCGTCGAGATCGGTGCGGACGCCAACAAGATCTTCGACGGCGTCAACCTCGCGCTGCTCGTCGGCGCGCGCCCGCGCGGGCCGGGTATGGAGCGCAGCGACCTGCTGGAGGCCAACGGCGCGATCTTCACCGCCCAGGGCAAGGCGCTGAACTCCGTCGCCGCCGACGACATCCGCATCGGCGTGACCGGCAACCCGGCCAACACCAACGCGCTGATCGCGCTCAGCAACGCCCCCGACATTCCCAAGGAGCGGTTCTCCGCGCTGACCCGCCTGGACCACAACCGGGCGATCTCGCAGCTGGCCAAGAAGACCGGCGTCGCGGTCACCGACGTCAAGAAGGTGACTATCTGGGGCAACCACTCGGCCACCCAGTACCCGGACATCTTCCACGCCGAGGTCGGCGGCAAGAACGCGGCCGAGGTCGTCAACGACCAGAACTGGATCGAGAACGACTTCATCCCCACCGTCGCCAAGCGCGGCGCGGCGATCATCGACGCCCGAGGCGCCTCGTCGGCCGCGTCGGCCGCGTCGGCCACCGTCGACGCCGCCCGCTCCTGGCTGCTGGGCAGCCCCGATGGCGACTGGGTGTCGATGGCGGTCTACTCCGACGGCAGCTACGGCGTGCCCGAGGGAATCGTCTCCTCGTTCCCGGTGACCACCAAGGACGGCAACTGGTCGATCGTGCAGGGCCTGGACATCGACGAGTTCTCCCGGGGCCGCATCGACAAGACCACCGCGGAGCTGGTCGACGAGCGGGCCGCCGTCACGGAGTTGAAGCTGATCTGAGGTCGTCATCGATTAGGACTACTAATGAGTAGTCAGTACCCTGATGCGGTGTCAGAAATTGCGCAGTCCGAAAAATTCGTCATCGGCGATGACGAGATCTTCGAGGCGCACGCTGGGGGAAAGCTCTCCGTAGAGCTCAAGTCCCCGCTGGACACCAAGCGCGCCCTGTCGATCGCCTACACCCCGGGCGTCGCGCAGGTCAGCCGGGCGATCGCCGCCGATCACACGCTCGCGGCCCGCTACACCTGGGCCAACCGGCTGGTGGCCGTCGTCAGCGACGGGAGCGCAGTGCTGGGCCTCGGCGACATCGGCCCGGCCGCGGCGCTGCCGGTGATGGAGGGCAAGAGCGCGCTGTTCAAGGAGTTCGCGGGGCTCGACGCGATCCCGGTCGTGCTGGCTACCAAGGACCCCGACGAGATCGTCGAGACACTGGTGCGGCTGCGGCCGACGTTCGGCGCGGTCAACCTCGAGGACATCTCGGCCCCTCGCTGTTTCGAGATCGAGCGACGGGCAATCGAGGCGCTGGACTGCCCGGTGATGCACGACGACCAGCACGGCACGGCGATCGTGGTGCTCGCGGCGATGAAGGGTGCGTCCAAGTTGCTCGGCCGCGACATGAGCTCGCTGAAGGTGGTGGTCTCCGGTGCCGGCGCTGCGGGTGTTGCCTGCTCTAAACTACTTCTGGCAGAAGGCGTTTCGGATATCACAGTGCTCGACTCGCGCGGCGTCCTGCACAGCGACCGCGACGACATGAACGCGGTCAAGGCCGATCTGGCCCGCCTCACCAACCCCCGCGGCGTCACCGGGGGCATGGTGGAGGCACTCGGCGGCGCCGACGTGTTCCTCGGGGTTTCGGCGGGCGTAGTGCCCGAGGAGCTGATCGCCACGATGGCGCCCAACGGCATCGTGTTCGCGCTGTCCAACCCCGACCCGGAGATCCACCCCGACATCGCGGCCCGCTACGCCGCGGTGGTGGCGACCGGCCGCAGCGACTTCCCGAACCAGATCAACAACGTGTTGGCCTTCCCGGGGGTGTTCCGCGGCGCCCTGGATGCCGGGGCGCGCCGGATCACCGAGAAGATGATGGTGGCGGCCGCCGAGGCGATTTACTCCGTCGTCAGCGACGACCTCGCGCCCGACCGAATCGTCCCGAGCCCGCTGGACCACAGCGTCGGCGAGGCGGTGGCCAAGGCGGTGGCTCAGGCTGCGGAAGCCTGACCGGCCGCGGGCCACGCGGGTGAGGGCCGGCAGGCTGGCCGCCCTGCTGGTGGCCGCCGCGTTGGGAATGCTCTCGTGCGCCGGCTGCGCCACCCACCCCGGCAACAGCCATCCGGCCGGGGTGGTGGTCGGTTCCGGGCGCGACGCTGAGTCGACGCTGCTGGCCGCGATCTACGCGGCGGCACTGCGGTCCTACGGCTTCGCCGCCCGCACCGAGACGAGCGACAGTCCGATGGCCCAGCTGGACTCGGGAGCGTTCACCGTCGTGCCGGCCTTCACCGGTCGGATGCTGCAAATCCTGCGGCCGGGCGCGGCGGCGCTGTCCGACACGCAGGTCTACCGCACGATGGTCGCGGCGCTGCCGGAAGGGGTCGCCGCGGGCGACTACACCACGGCGGCCGAGGACAAACCGCTGTTGGTGGTGACGCAATCGACCGCCAAGGCGTGGGGCGGCAACGACCGCAATGCGGATCTTTCCCTGGTGCTCAAGCATTGCGACGGGCTGGTGCTCGGGATCGTCGCCGGCCGCGGGGCGCCGGAGGCGATCCGCGGTTGCCGGCTGCCCGTGGCACGCGAATTCCTGGACGAGGCAACGATGTTCAATGCTGTGCGGGCCGGTCAGCTCACCGCGGCGTGGACCAGCACCGCCGACCCGGCGATCCCCGGCGACCTGGTTTCGCTGGCCGATGGCAAGCCGACGCTCATCCAGGCCGAGAACGTGGTGCCGCTGTACCGGCGCAACGCTCTGACCGACCGGCAGTTGCTGGCGATCAACGAAGTGGCCGGCGTGCTGGATACCGCGGCCCTGGCCGACATGCGCCGTCAGGTGGCGTCCGGCGCGGACCCGCAGGTGGTGGCCGGCGGCTGGCTCGGCGAGCACCCGCTGGGCCGCTGAGCCCTAGCGCGGGATCAACCGTCCCATCGACGAGCCGACGACGCGCTGATAGCCAGAGCCGAGCAGGCGGACCATGATGTCGAGGATCTTGGCGTCGGCGCCCACCAGCACCCGCGCCCGGTTCTTGTGCACGCCGTCGAGGATGATGCGGGCGGCTTGCTCCGGGCTGGTGCGCGCCAGCCGCTTGTCGAACAGCTTGGCCAGTTGATCGGGGTCGAGGCCCTCGGCGGCGGTGGCGTTGCGGGCGATCGCGGTCTTGATGCCGCCGGGGTGCACGGTGGTCACTTTCACCGGGTGCTTCGCCAGGATCATCTCCTGGCGCAGCGCCTCGGTGAAGCCGCGGACGGCGAACTTGGCCGAGTTGTACGCCGCCTGGCCCGGCACCGAGAACAGCCCGAAAATGCTGGAAATATTGATGACGTGGCCGTCGCCCGAGGCGATCAGGTGCGGCAGAAAGGCCTTGGTGCCGTTCACGACGCCCCAGAAGTCGACGTCCATCACCCGCTCGATGTCCTTGAACTGGCTGACCTCGATGTCGCCGGTGAAGGCGATGCCGGCGTTGTTGTAGATCTGGTTGACCTTGCCGAAATGCTCCTTGACGGCGTCGGCGTACAGCAGGAACGCCTCGCGTTCGGTCACGTCCAGGCGGTCGGCCTTGACCGGGGCGCCGATCGCCTTGAGCTGCTCCTCGGTGTGCGCCAGGCCCTCGGTGTCGACGTCGCTGATCGCCAGGCTGGCACCCGAGCGGCCCAGCTCGATGGCCAGCGCCTGCCCGATACCCGAACCGGCACCGGTGACGACCGCGACCTTGCCTGCGAACCTCTGCATGTACCCGCTCCCTCGTCTTGAGCAACTGCGTCGAGGTTAGCCGGTACCGGCGGTCCCCGATACCGCCGGGTCTTCGTCCCTCAGCCGAACGCCGTGCGCAGTCCGTCATCGACCCGGCCGTTCGTCTTCGTCCCTCAGCCGAACGCCGTGTCGAGGATCTCCTGCTGCTCGACCGCGTGCACCTTCGACGAACCCGACGACGGCGCCGACATCGCCCGGCGGGAGATCCGCTTGATCCCCGTCAGCTTTTCCGGCAGCAGCTCCGGCAGCTCCAGGCCGAACCGCGGCCACGCGCCCTGATTGGCCGGCTCCTCCTGGACCCAGAAGAACTCGTGGGCGTCCTCGTAGCGGTCCAGCGTCTCGCTGAGCCGCCGCTTCGGCAGCGGCGCCAACTGCTCGATCCGCACGATCGCCACGTCGTCGCGGTTGTCCTTGGCCTTGCGTGCCACCAGCTCGTAGTAGATCTTGCCGCTGGTCAGCAGGACCCGCCGGACTTTGCCGCGATCGCCGATGCCGTCCTCGTAGGTGGGTTCCTCGAGCACCGAACGGAACTTGATCTCGGTGAAGTCCCGGATGTCGCTGACGGCCGCCTTGTTGCGCAGCATGGACTTCGGGGTGAAGACGATCAGCGGGCGCTGCACACCGTCCAGCGCGTGCCGGCGCAATAGGTGGAAGTAGTTCGACGGCGTCGACGGAACCGCGATCGTCATCGAACCCTCCGCCCACAGTTGCAGGAAGCGTTCGATGCGGCCCGAGGTGTGGTCGGGTCCCTGCCCCTCGTGGCCGTGCGGCAGCAACAACACCACATTGGACAGCTGGCCCCACTTGGCCTCGCCGGAGCTGATGAACTCGTCGATGATCGACTGGGCACCGTTGACGAAGTCGCCGAACTGCGCCTCCCACAACACGAGTGCGTCCGGGTTGCCCACGGTGTAGCCGTATTCGAAGCCCACGGTGGCGTACTCGGACAGCGGGGAGTCGTAGACCAGGAACTTGCCGCCGGACGGGGTGCCGTCCTTGTTGGTCGCCAGCAGCTGCAACGGGGTGAACTCCGCGCCGGTGTGCCTGTCGATGATCACCGAATGCCGCTGGGAGAAGGTGCCGCGACGGGTGTCCTGGCCGGACAGCCGGACCAGCTTGCCCTCGGCGACAAGCGATCCCAGGGCAAGCAGCTCACCGAAGGCCCAGTCGATCTTGCCCTCGTAGGCCATCTCGCGGCGCCTCTCGAGCACCGGCTTGACGCGCGGGTGCACGGTGAATCCGTCCGGAACGGCCAGGAACGCGTCGCCGATGCGGGCCAGCAGCGACTTGTCGACCGCGGTGGACAGCCCCGCGGGCACCACCTGGTCAGCCTCGACGGACGAACTCGGTTGCACGCCGTGCTTTTCCACCTCGCGCACCTCGTTGAACACCTGCTCCAGCTGGCCCTGGTAGTCGCGCAGCGCGTCCTCGGCCTCCTTCAACGAGATGTCGCCGCGGCCGATCAGCGCTTCGGTGTAGCTCTTGCGGGCCCCGCGCTTGGTGTCGACGACGTCGTACATGTACGGGTTGGTCATCGACGGGTCGTCGCCTTCGTTGTGCCCGCGGCGGCGGTAGCACAGCATGTCGATCACGACGTCCTTGCGGAACTTCTGCCGGAAGTCCACTGCCAGCCGTGCCACCCACACGCACGCCTCCGGGTCGTCGCCGTTGACGTGAAAGATCGGCGCACCAATCATTTTCGCCACATCGGTGCAGTACTCGCTGGATCGGGAGAACTCCGGTGCGGTGGTGAAGCCGATCTGGTTGTTGACGATCACGTGGATGGTGCCGCCGACGCGATAGCCCGGCAGCAGCGCCAGGTTCAGCGTCTCGGCGACCACGCCCTGTCCGGCGAAGGCGGCGTCGCCGTGCAACATCAGCGGCACCACCGCGAAGCTCTTGCCGCCGTAGTCGTCGGTGCCCCGGTCCAGCAGGTCCTGCCTGGCCCGCACCAGCCCCTCCAACACCGGGTCGACGGCCTCCAGGTGCGACGGGTTGGCGGTCAGCGACACCTGAATGTCGTTGTCGCCGAACATCTGTATGTAGACCCCGGTGGCGCCCAGGTGGTACTTGACGTCACCGGAACCGTGCGCCTGCGACGGGTTCAGGTTGCCCTCGAACTCGGAGAAGATCTGTGAGTAGGGCTTGCCGACGATGTTGGCCAGCACGTTGAGCCGGCCCCGGTGCGGCATCCCGATGACCACCTCGTCCAGACCGTGCTCGGCGCACTGGTCGATCACCGCATCCATCAGCGGGATCTGACTCTCGGCACCTTCCAGCGAGAACCGTTTCTGCCCAACGTATTTGGTTTGCAGGAAGGTTTCGAAGGCCTCGGCGGCGTTGAGCTTGCTCAGGATGTACTTCTGTTCGCCCACAGTGGGTTTGACGTGTTTGGTTTCGATGCGCTCCTCGAGCCAGCGCTGCTGTTCGGGCTCGAGGATGTGGGTGTACTCGACGCCGATGTGGCGGCAGTAGGCGTCGCGCAGCAGGCCCAGCACGTCGCGCAGCTTCGAGTACTCGCGGCCGCCGAAGCCGTTGACCTTGAACACCCGGTCCAGATCCCACAGCGTCAGGTCGTGATTGAGGATCTCCAGGTCCGGGTGGCTGCGGAACCGGCTGGTGTCCAGCCGCAGCGGGTCGATGTCGGCCATCAGGTGGCCGCGGTTGCGGTAGGCCGCGATCAACTCCATCACGCGGGCGTTTTTGTCGACGATCGAGTCCGGGTTGTCGGTGCTCCACCGCACCGGCAGGTACGGGTTGCCCAGTTCGCGGAAGATCTCGTCCCAGAACGCATCCGAGAGCAGCATCTCGTGGATGGTGCGCAGGAAGTCGCCGGACTCGGCGCCCTGGATGATGCGGTGATCGTAGGTCGAGGTCAGGGTGATCAGCTTGCCGATGCCGAGCTCGGCGATGCGTTCCTCGCTGGCGCCCTGGAACTCCGCGGGGTATTCCATCGCGCCGACGCCGATGATCGCGCCCTGGCCGGCCATTAGCCGCGGCACCGAGTGCACGGTACCGATGGTGCCGGGGTTGGTCAGCGAAATCGTCACTCCGGCAAAGTCTTCCGCGGTCAGCTTGCCATCGCGGGCGCGCCGCACGATGTCTTCGTAGGCCGAGACGAATTCGGCGAAGCGCATCTCCTCGCACTTCTTGATGCCGGCCACCACCAGCGAGCGCTTGCCGTCCTTGCCCTGCAGGTCGATGGCCAGGCCGAGGTTGGTGTGCGCCGGGGTGACCGCGGTGGGTTTGCCGTCGACCTCGGCGTAGTGCCGGTTCATGTTGGGGAACGCCTTGACCGCCTGCACCAGCGCGTAGCCCAGCAGGTGGGTGAACGAGATCTTGCCGCCGCGGGTGCGCTTGAGCTGGTTGTTGATGACGATCCGGTTGTCGATCATCAGCTTGGCCGGGACGGCCCGGACACTGGTCGCCGTCGGCACGTCCAGGGACGCGGACATGTTCCTGACGACGGCCGCGGCGGCGCCGCGCAGCACCTGCAGCTCGTCGCCCTCGGCGGGCGGGGGGGTCGGGGCTTTGGCGGGTGCGGCGGCGGCGCCGTTGCCGCTGGTTGCAGGTGCGGGTGCGGCCTTGGCCGGGGCGGGTGTCGCGGCCGTGGGCTGTGCCGGTGTGGCGGGCTGGGGTTGCGGCGGCTTCGCGGCGCTCGGGGTGTCCTGCGCCGGTGCGATGGACTCGGGGTTGTAGTCAACCAGGAATTCGTGCCAGCTGGGATCCACCGACGACGGGTCGTCGCGGAACTTGCGGTACATTTCTTCGACCAGCCATTCGTTTTGCCCGAACGGTGAACTTACGTTGCTCACGGCCGCTGTTCGCCTCAATTCCTTTGTTCTGCAAGCGCTTTGGTCGGCGCCTGCGATTTTCCCACACCCCGCCCAGCGGAGTACCTCACACCGTTGGCGGCTGCAGTCCTGCTCCGCTCCATAAAGGCTATCGCTTCGCGGTCAATCCGCCAGAGAGAGGAGATGAACCCCGCCGGCGGACCGCTACCCGACCCCGTGGATCGTCGGCAGCACGTGCAGGGTACTCGGCCAGCGTGCCGGTGGGGGGCCGAACGCCTGGCGGGCATTGCTCACGATCTTTTTGCCCACGATGCGGTTGCCGGCGCCGCCGATTGCCGCGCCGATGCCGACCGGCAGCATCTTGCCGAACATCAGCGCGCCGCGTCGCACGGCGTACCGCTTGACGAAGTACTTGAGCATCCGGGTGTTCAATCGGCCCAGACTCGACAGCGGCAGCGACGCCATTCCCTCGGCCAGCCAGCCGCCGTTGGTGCGGCCCGGCCCGATCAGTTCGCCGATCGCCCGCCTGCTGTCGTCGCCCACCAGCACCGACAGCACCAGAGCGCGGCGCCGCTCCCGGTGGTCGGCGGGGATTCCGTACACCACCGCGTTGGCCAGCACGAAGACGGCGGTTGCCTCCATGAAGAACATGGTCTCGCCGGCCCCGGCGGACACCGCCGCGAGTGTGCCCACGCCGGGGAACGTCGCCGCCGAACCGACCGCTGCGCCGCTGGCCGTCAGCGCGGCCAGGTACCGCTTCTCCAGCATGGCCACGACCTCCGCGGGGCTGGCGCCTGGGTGTGCCCGCCGCAGCCGGGAGACGTAGGCCGCGGCGGCCGGATTCTGGATTCGCGTGCTGCGCTCGATGACCTGCGCCAATGCGCGCGTGGACGCCTTGGGTCGACCGGTCGGGGCGCCCGGCTGCCGATCGGGAGCAGAGCTTCGCTCGGTGCGTCGAGCGCTCATAATGGTCTCTCCTGGGATCAAGGTCCCTTCCAGGCTAACCCGTGTTTGCTAAACCGGGGTCGAGCTGCGGCGTTTCCGGGTATCGGGGTCCGCGGCCGTGCCGCCGGGTCGGCCGCCCGGGATAATGCAAGGCGGTCGGGGCGCCGCGGGTCAGGCGTGGCCCTGTGTCGCGCATGTATCGCTGGCAGCATCGTCGGGAGCCGAAACGAGGTGGGGCAGATGACCACGCCGAGGTCGCGGCTGCCCGGGCGAGCCCGGCGCGGGAATCCGTGGTACGCGCTGTGGGCGATGATGATCGGCTTCTTCATGATCATGGTCGACTCGACCATCGTCGCCATCGCTAACCCGACCATCATGGCCGAGCTGCGCATCGGTTACGGCACCGTCGTCTGGGTGACCAGCGCTTACCTGCTGGGGTACGTGGTGGTGCTGCTGGTGGCGGGGCGGCTCGGTGACCGGTTCGGACCCAAGAATCTCTACCTGCTCGGCCTAGTGGTGTTCACCGCGGCCTCGATGTGGTGTGGGCTGTCGGGCAGCGCCGCGATGCTGATCGCCGCCCGGGTGGTGCAGGGCGTAGGCGCCGGGGTGCTGACGCCGCAGACCCTGTCCACCATCACCCGGATCTTCCCGGCGCAGCGGCGCGGCGTGGCGGTGAGCGTGTGGGGTGCCACCGCCGGGTTGGCCAGCCTGGTGGGACCGCTGGCCGGGGGCATCCTCGTCGACGGCCTCGGATGGGAGTGGATTTTCTTCGTCAACGTCCCCATCGGCATCGCCGGGATCGCGCTGGCGGTGTGGCTGGTCCCGGAGCTGCCCACCCAGGTCCACCGGTTCGACGTGATCGGCGTCGTGCTGTCCACCGTGGGCATGTTTCTGATCGTCTTCGCCCTGCAGCAAGGCGAGACCGCGCGCTGGCAGCCCTGGATCTGGGCGCTGATCGTGGCGGGGATCGGATGCATGACGGGGTTCGTCTACTGGCAGTCGGTGAACGCCCACGAACCGATGATCCCGCTGCAGATCTTCGCCGACCGCGACTTCAGCCTGTGCAACCTCGGAGTCGCGGTCACCGCGTTCGCGGCGACGTCGATGATGCTGCCGGTGACGTTCTTCATGCAGGCCGTCTGCGGGCTGTCTCCGACGCGCTCGGCGCTGCTGATCGCGCCGATGGCCGTCGCCAACGGTGTGTTCGCGCCGTTCGTCGGGCGGATCGTCGATCGCGCCCACCCGCTCCCGGTGCTGGGCTTCGGCTTCTCGGTGTTGGCGATCGCCCTGACCTGGCTGTCGTTCGAGATGAACCCGGGCACACCCATCTGGCGGCTGGCCCTGCCGTTCTTCGCCGTCGGCGTCGGGATGGCGTTCGTCTGGTCGCTGCTGACGGCCACGGCGACCCGCAACTTACCGCCGGAGCTGGCCGGCGCGGGTTCCGCAGTGTACAACACCGTTCGCCAGCTGGGGGCGGTGCTCGGTAGTGCCGGCATGGCCGCGTTCATGACGGCACGGATCGGCGCCGAGCTGCCGCCCGCCTCCGGCGAAAGCGAGGACGGCCTCGGCCTGCAGTTGCCCGCCTTCCTGCGCGAGCCGTTCTCCGACGCGATGGCGCAATCGGTGTTGCTGCCCGCGTTCATCGCGTTGTTCGGCATCATCGCGGCGCTGTTCCTGCTCGGCTCGTCACCGTCGCGGCCGGCCCGCGCGGGCCGGCGAGCCGAGCCGCCCGGACCTGACGTTGGCGACGGCGTCGACGACGATTACGACGACTACGTCGAGTTCGTCCTTCGTCGCGAACCGGATGCGGAGCCGGCGCCCTTGTCCCGCAACGGTTTCGGCGTCGCCGATGTTAACCCGACTCGCCGGTCGAGGTGAGGGCCAGAAAGGCGCCCAGCTCGGTCAGGCCGGCCGGCGTGCCGGGCAGATACTCGGTCAGCAGTTCCGAGCGCACCACGACCGCGGCGTACTGAGCCCGGCTGACGGCGACGTTGAGCCGATTTCGGTTGAGCAGGAAAGACATTCCCCGCGGCACCTCGTCGACCGACGACGCCGTCATGGAGATGAAGACCACCGGGGCCTGCCCGCCCTGGAACTTGTCGACGGTGCCGACCCGGACCTCGTCGAGCCCGGCCGCCGCCAGCCGCCGACGCACCAGCGCCACCTGCGCGTTGTACGGCGCCAGCACCAGCACGTCGGACGGGGCCAGCGGCCGCGTGCCGCGCTCGTCGGTCCAAGCCGATCCCAGCAGTCGCCGGATCTCGGCCAGGACGGCGTCGGCCTCTTCGGGACTCTCGATCGAATTGCCTTGGTGGCCAACCAGATGCACGTGCACGCCGGGTTGGTAGCCGTCGAGGCGACGTGCGCCCGCGCGTTCGAGGTTCGACTGCAGCCGGCCCTCGTAGGCCAGCGCCGAAACCGCCGCGCAGACCGCCGGATGCATGCGGTAGGAGCGGTCCAGGAAGTAACCGCGCTCGTCGGGTAGCGTGCGCTGGCCGTCGACCAGCCAGTCCAGCGCGGAGGTGTCGACCTGTTCGGGATGGGTACCCTGACTGACCTGCGGCAGCTGCTGGGGGTCCCCGAGCAGCAGCAGGTTCCGGGCCGCGGGCGCCACGGCGACGGTGTTGGCCAGGCAGAACTGGCCGGCCTCGTCGATCACCAGCAACTCGAGGCTGCCCGGCCGCACCCGGTTGGCGTTGGCGAAATCCCAAGCCGTGCCGCCGATCACACAACCGGTGGTGTCGCCGATGAACGCGGCGTAATCGTTGCTGTCGATCTCGCGCCACCGCGGGGCCTGGTGGTCGTACCGCTTCTTGGCGACCCGCCCCGGGTCCAGCCCGGCGTCGATGACCGCGCCCAGCAGGTTTTCCACCGTCGCATGCGACTGGGCCACCACGCCGACGCGCCAGGCATGCCCCGTGACCAGGCGGGCTATCACCTGGGCGGCGGTGTAGGTCTTGCCGGTCCCCGGCGGTCCGTGCACCGCGACATACGACGAGTCGAGGTCGATGACCGCCGCGGTGATGTCGTCGACGGTATCGCCGTCGTGGGGCAGCGCGTTGCCGCTGCGGGTGCGGGGTGCGCGGCGCAGCAGGATGTCGGCCATCGCGTCGCGAGGCAGCGCCGGCAACCCCGCGGCCAGCGCTTGTGCGGTCGACTCGATCGAATCCCGCAGCGCCGCGGTCGAAACGGGCGGACCGGGAGTGAGCGCGAACGGCAGCTGATGGAATGGCCTGCCGTCGCCACCGACTCGTTCGACGATCAGCACCTCGGTGGGCGCCGCGGCGTCGTCGACCTCGCAGACCTCGGCGCGTCCGGCCGCCCGGCGGTCGGGGTCGTCGGTCATGCTCGCCGGGGCCGGGGGTTCGTAGAGCGCGAACACGTTCCGCGTCAGGTCGCCGCGGGCCAGCCCGCCGCGAAGCCGCACCCGCCGCTGCGGCTTTCGGGCCCGCGGGGGGGTATGCCACTTTTCGACCAGCACCGCGTCGTCGGCGACGAAGACGTCGGTGTTGTCCGCCCACTCCTCGACCGGGAAGTTCAGCCGGTCGAAATGCGCCCACCAGAAGGGCTTGTCCTCGCGCCGGTGATAACCCCGGGCCGCGGCCACCAGCGCGACGGCGATCTGCTCGGGGGTGCGGTCGCCGACGGCGACGTCACCGGTGAACTCCGCCAACCGCTCGGCCAACCGGTCGTGGTCCTCGACCCCACCGCTGTCGGAAACCGGTTGGGCGCCAATGGGTGTGATGCCGGACTCCAGGGCGCGCACCAGGAGCCAGTTGCGCAGCTCCTGCGTCGACCGGCAGTCGTAGCGGTTGTAGTCCTCGATCTCCTTGAGCAGCGTCGCGGCCTCGTCGGCGCGGCCGTCGGCCTGCAGTTCGCAGTAGCGCGCGTAGGACGTGATCGAATCGGTGGCCGTGGTGACCTCACCGGCGCGCAGCTGGGCCCCCATGTACAGCGGCTCCAGCGCCTTGAGGCCGAACGATTCGGCGCCCGCGCGAATGCTTTTGCGCACCAGGGGATAGAGGTCGACCAGCGTGCCGCTGCGCAACAGCTCGTCGACCTCGTCCTCGCCGACGCCGTAGCGTCCGGCAAGGCGCAGCAACGCGGTCTTCTCGTACGGCGCGTAGTGGTAGATGTGCATGTTGGGCCGGCGCTTGCGGCGCTTGGCCACCATGGTCAGGAAGTCGGTCAGGGCCTTGCGCTCGTTCACCCGGTTGTGGGCCCACAACGGCCGGAACTTGCCGGTGGGTCCGGCTTCCAGGACGCCGAACAGGTATTCCAGGCCCCAGTCGTGCCCGTCGGCGGTCCACAGTGGGTCGCCCTCGAAGTCGAAGAACAGGTCACCGGGGTCGGGATCGGGCAGCAGGGCCAGCGGCTGCGGATCGGCTACCTCGAACTGCGGGGTTCCGGTGTCCCGTTGCCGCACTTGTAGTTTGGCCTGTGCGGTCAGTTTACCCAGCGCGCTGGGCGCGAAGCCGGGCACTGGTCCCGCGTGGGCCGCCAGATCGGCGAGTGTGCTGATACCGGCGTCAATGAGCTTGTCGCGCTGGCTCACTCGCATTCCGGCGACCAGCAGCAGGTCGTCGGTTGCGCGTATCTGCTCGACGCAGAGCGGGCACCGGAAGCACGCCCGGATCCCATCGTCTTCCCAGCGCACCGCTGTGCCGCGAGCCTGGTGCGCGTCGAGCAACCGCTGCAACTGGGCGCGCTGGGATCGGTAGACCGGGATCAGGTCGGCGACCCGATAGGACATCACCGAGCCGTCGCCCAGCCGCAGCTCGGCCTCCGGGGCGACCGGGACGCCCGCCGCGGTCAGCGCGTCGGCGTAGGCGGCCAGCTGCAACAACGCGGTGACCTTGGGGGAGCGGGCCAGCTTCGTGTCGATGAGCCGGTACTGATCGCCGGCCCGGACCAGGAAATCGGCGAATCCGACGAAGCGCCCGTCGAACATGGCGGCCTGGTACACCACCGGGGCGGCCCGGGCGATGGCCCGTTGCGTGGCCTCGGCGGCGGCCGCGAAGCTGGCGATGCTGTAGGCCGGGCGGCCGATCGCGACGCCGTCGCCGAACTGGCCGCGCAACCGGTCGAGTTCGCGCCGCTCGTGCTCGTTGCCCAGCGCCGCGGTGCGCGCCAGCAGTTCGTCCGCGACGGCGACGGCAGGGCCGCGGCCGAGCTTTGCATCGAGCTCGCGCAGCAGGGCGTACTCGCACCGTGCGGCGGCGGCGAGGTCCGACGCGCTGTAGACAATCCTGTGCTCGGGGCTGCCGTCGGTGACGAACACAGCAGCAACTGTAGGTCAGGGGTCCGACGTTGCGGCGTTTCGGCGATGGTGCGCCGTCAGTGACCCGGGGCGTTCCCGATGAGCTCAACGGCGTTGCCGTTCCAGTGGAAGCGCACGTCGGTATTCAGCCCGTTGATGCCGCCGGGGTAGGTCAACGCCACGGTGTCACCGGTGGTCTGTGCCGGGTCGATGCCGTTGAAGCCGTAGGTGTCGGGCACGCCCTGCGGGATGAACTGGCCGAGATGGAACAGCACGGCTCGGGTGGTCGGATTGACCGCGTTGGTGTTGGCCTTGATGATCACCGCCGACAACTGGGCGCACTGGTTGTAGTTGCCGGCCAGTGGCTCGGCGTTCCAGGGCTGCTGACTACGCGGATCGCGCGGCAACTCCGAGACCACCTTGGCGATCGTCGGCGACGCGAGATCGACCGCGCACGGGTCGACGGGCCCGCTGCTGGTCGGGGCGGCTTGGGCCGATGGTGTGGCGGGGGCCGTGATCGACGGCGTAGCGGTCGTCGTGACGTGCGGCGTCTTGGTGACCGTGGAATCCCCGGACCCGCAACCGCTCACGGTGGCGGCGAGCAGGGCCGCAGCGATCAGTGACTTCGGACGGCGGGGTAGCGACCACACATCGCGCAACCGTACCGGTACCGGCCTCGCGGGTGTGTGCCAGACATGCCGTACCACTAAGCTTGCCTGACGATGACCCTCCCGGACAGCTCGCCTGCGGCTGCCTCTGCGACGTTTGCCGAGCTGCAGATTCCTGCCCCCGTCATGCGGGCGATCGCCGACGTCGGCTACGAGTCGCCGACGGCGATTCAGGCAGCCACGATTCCGGCGCTGATGGCCGGCTCCGACGTGGTGGGCCTGGCGCAGACCGGCACCGGAAAGACGGCGGCGTTCGCCATCCCGATCCTGTCCAAGATCGACGTCAGCAACAAGGCGACCCAGGCTCTGGTGCTGGCGCCCACCCGAGAGCTGGCGTTGCAGGTCGCCGAGGCGTTCAGCCGCTACGGTGCGCACCTGCCGCAGATCAACGTGCTGCCGATCTACGGCGGCTCGTCCTACGGCGTGCAACTGGCAGGGCTCCGGCGGGGCGCCCAGGTGGTGGTCGGCACGCCCGGCCGGGTCATCGACCACCTCGAACGCGGGACGCTCGACCTGTCGCACGTGGACTACCTGGTGCTCGACGAGGCCGACGAGATGCTCACCATGGGCTTCGCCGAAGAGGTCGACCGCATCTTGTCCGAGACGCCGGAATACAAACAGGTGGCTCTGTTTTCGGCGACCATGCCGCCGGCGATCCGCAAGATCACCACCAAGTACCTGCACGACCCGCTCGAGGTGACGTTCAAGGCGAAAACAGCTACGGCCGAGAACATTTCGCAGCGTTACATCCAGGTCGCGGGCCCCCGCAAGATGGACGCGCTGACCCGCGTCCTGGAGACCGAGCCGTTCGAGGCGATGATCGTCTTCGTACGCACCAAGCAGGCGACCGAAGAAGTAGCCGAAAAGCTGCGTGCGCGAGGGTTTTCCGCCGCTGCCATCAACGGCGATATCGCGCAGGCGCAGCGCGAGCGGACCATCGCCGCGTTGCGCGACGGCGGCATCGACATCCTGGTCGCCACCGACGTCGCGGCCCGGGGCCTGGACGTCGAGCGCATCTCGCACGTGCTGAACTACGACATCCCGCACGACACCGAGTCTTACGTGCACCGCATCGGGCGCACTGGCCGGGCGGGACGTTCGGGAGCCGCGCTGCTGTTCGTCTCGCCGCGAGAGCGCCACCTGCTCAACGCGATCGAGAAGGCGACGCGGCAAAAGCTCACCGAGGCGGAACTGCCCACGGTCGAAGATGTGAACGCGCAGCGGGTGGCCAAGTTCGCCGACTCCATTACCAGCGCGCTCGGCGGCTCGGGCATCGAGCTGTTCCGCAGACTGGTCGAGGACTACGAACGCGAGCACAACGTCCCGATGGCCGACATCGCCGCGGCCCTGGCGCTGCAATCCCGCGACGGCGAGGCGTTCCTGATGGCCCCGGAGCCCCCGCCGCAGCGACGCGAGCGGTTCGAGCGCCCGACCGAACGCCGGGAGCGTCCAGACAAGGCAAGGGGTACAAGGCCGTTCAGTACCTACCGGATCGCCGTGGGCAAGCGGCACAAGATCGGCCCGGGCGCGATCGTCGGTGCCATCGCCAACGAGGGCGGGCTGCATCGCAGCGACTTCGGGCACATCTCCATCGGGCCGGATTTCTCGCTGGTGGAACTGCCCGCCAAACTGCCCCAGACGACGCTGAAAAAGCTTGAAAAAACCCGTATTTCGGGTGTTCTGATCGACCTCCGCCCCGAGCGGTCAGGCGGCAAGCGCGCCGAGGCCGGCAAACGCGCCGGCGAATTCAAGGCCGGCAAGCCGCGCAGAAAGCACGGCGAATGACCCTGTCCGAAGAACAGGACGCCCGGGGTGGCCTGGAGCAGGTCTCTGGCGTCGACCGGGTCGCCTCGCTCACCGGCATCCGGGCGGTAGCCGCACTTCTGGTCGTCGGCACCCATGCGGCCTACACGACCGGGAAGTACACCCACGGCTACTGGGGGCTTGTCGGGGCCCGGATGGAGATCGGCGTGCCGATCTTCTTCGTGTTGTCCGGTTTTCTGCTGTTTCGTCCCTGGGTGAAGGCGACGGTCACCGACGGCCCGCCCCCGTCCGTGAGTCGCTATGCGCGGCATCGTATCCGGCGCATCATGCCGGCCTACGTCATCACCGTCCTGTTCGCCTACGTGCTGTACCACTTCCGCGAGGCCGGTCCCAATCCCGGGCACAGCTGGCTCGGGCTGATCCGCAACCTGACGCTGACGCAGATCTACACCGACGGCTATCTCGGCAAGTATCTACACCAGGGGCTCACTCAAATGTGGAGCCTCGCGGTGGAGGGGTCCTTCTACGTCGCCCTGCCGTTTCTGTCGTACTTCCTACTGGCGGTCGTCTGTCGGCGGCGCTGGCGGCCGAGGCTGCTGTTGGGGTCCCTGCTCGCCCTGATGCTGATCAGCCCGGCGTGGCTGGTCCTGGTGCACACCGACCACTGGTTCCCGGACGGTGCCCGGCTGTGGCTGCCCACCTACCTGGCGTGGTTCCTCGGCGGCATGTCGCTGACTGTGCTGCAGGCGATGCGCGTGCACTGCTACGCGTTCGTGGCCATACCGCTGGCGATCATCAGCTATTTCATCGTCTCCACCCCGATCGCGGGCGCGCCCACCACCTCGCCCGCGTCGCTGCCCGAGGCGCTGTGGAAGACCGTGTTCTACACCGTGATCGCGACGCTGGCGGTGGCGCCGCTGGCCCTGGGGGACCGAGGGTGGTATTCGCGGCTACTGGCCTCGCGGCCGATGGTCTGGCTGGGCGAGATCTCCTACGAGATCTTCCTGATCCACCTGGTGACAATGGAATTCGCGATGGACTACGTGGTGATGGCGCACGTATACACCGGCTCCATGCTCTACCTTTACGTCGCGACGCTGGTGCTGACGATCCCGCCGGCCTGGCTGCTGCACCGGCTCACCCGGGTGCCTGCCTAGCGACCGGCGTGAGGATCGGCACGACGAATTCGTCGATCATCGCCCGTTCATCGTCCTCGTCGCGGCCCGGGTACATCAGCAGCGAGACGATCACGCGGACCGTCCAGCGCGCCCGGCGCTCGACAACGGCGGGATCGTCGGGTCCTAGCGAGTGCAGGAACGCTGCCGCCAGCGCCGCGATCACGTCGGACCGCCCGGCCAATTCGCCACCGACGGGCGGCCGGCTGGTGGCGAACCACGATGCCAGCGCGGGACTCTCACGGACCATCCGCAATGTGACGAGGACGCTCGCGATCAGCCGTTCGTGCGCGTTGTCGATGGCGCCGGTGCGGGCGATGATCTCGCGGCCCAGCCGGTGGGTCTCCCGGTGCACGTAGGCCGTCTGTAGCGCCTCCCGGTTCTCGAAGTACCGGTACAGTGTGGCCCGGGAACATCCTGCGGCCCTGGCTATTTCGTTCATACCGATGGAGGCGTGATCGCGCTCGGTGTAGAGCCGTTCGGCCGCGTCGAGGATCCGGTCGGCTGCGGCCTCGGTGCGGTGTGCGGCCAGCCAATCTCGGCCTGGTATCACGGCCGCACGCGAATCGGCACCGACAACGGACGCCGGACGTAGCTGCCGCCGGCCCAGACGATGGCCGACTCGTCGACCTCGAAATCCGGGCAACGGTCCAGCAGCTCGGTCAGCGCGACGCGGGATTGCATGCGGGCGGCCGCCGCGCCCAGGCAGTGATGCGCGCCGTGGCTGAAGGTCAGGATGTTGCGCGGGCACCGGGTCACGTCGAGTTCACTTGCTTCCGAGCCATATTGGCGTTCGTCGCGGTTGCCCGAGCCGTAGAGCAGCAGCACCCGGCGACCCGCCGGGATCGTGGTGTCGCCGATGGTCACGTCGCGCGTGGTCGTGCGCGCTAGCCCCTGCACCGGGGACGTCAGCCGCAGCAGCTCCTCGACCGCATCCGGGATGCGACCCGGATCGTCGATGAGCAGCCGGCGCTGGTCGGGGCGCTGATGCAGCAACGGCATTGAGCCGCCGAGCATTCCGGTCACGGTATCGTTTCCGCCGGTGACCATCGTGAAGGTGAACGCCAGGATCGACAGCGTCCCGGAGATGTCACCGTCGGCCCCCACCCCCGCCGCGACCAAATGTGAAATCGTGTCGTCCGCGAGCTCGGTGCGGCGCCGCTCGATCAGGCCGGCGAAGTAGGCCATCATCGAGCCGACCGCGTCGCCGACGGTTTCCAGCGCGCCAGCGACCCCGCCCTCGGCGGTGTTGGCCGCGACGATGGCCTGCGTCCAACCGTCGAACTGAGCCCAGTCCTCTTCGGGCACACCGAGGTAATGCGCGACGACCATCGACGGCAGCGGTTTGAACAGCTCGGTGACGATATCGCCGCCGCCCTCGGCGCGCAGCTTTTCGATGCGCTCTACGACGAACTCGCGGACCTTCGGCTCCACCGCCTCGACCTGCCGCGGGGTGAAGCCGCGTGACACCAGCTTGCGGAACTCGGTATGCACCGGGGGATCCTGCATCACGAAAGGCGGATTATCCCGCAGCCCAATCAGTTCCAGGTCGTTGTAGTTCACCGTCAAGCCCTGGGCGGACGAGAACGTCTCGTGGTCGCGCGCGGCAGACCAGACGTCGGCGTGGCGCGAGAGCACGTAGTAGTCGTGCTCGGGGTGATTCGAGGGCACGACGTGGTGCACTGGGTCGTGGTCGCGCAAAGCGCGATACATCGGCCAGGGATTCGACCAGGTGTCGGCGTTGGCCAGCTCGAAGCTGGCCGGTGCGTCGTGAGACAAAACTGCAGTCATGTCTCATTCGTACGACAATCCCGGGGCAGTGTCAACCGTCGATGTCGAGGATGTGGGAGCCCCTGACGAAAGATCGCGCTAGCTCGTAAGCACTACTTATCCCGTAGACATGCTGCGCATCCTCGAATGCGACGTGTGCGGACCTTCTCGATGTGGACGAGTCGAATGGGAGTTCGCAGACGAAGAAGCCGTCAGCGCGTTGACGGATGGCAGTTCAGCAGGTGTGCGGCGCTGCTGAGTCGCGATAGCGGCGCGAGCTACCCCGGACGGAAGCGCTTGTCATTCAACGATTTTAGCTCTCCAGGCGGGAGCCCCAAAGCCGTCGGCTAGGCGGAAATAGCGGTGTACCAGTGGCATACGTCGTCGCCGCGGTCGTAGCGCTCGAACCACCGGTAGGCAAACGCGGGGATGGGTTCTTTCGCGGGGTCGTGGGCCGGTATCTGACTCATAAGCACGCGAGCCGTTGCGGTGAACTTTTGTTTCCGGGGCACGGTATGGAGTGCGGATTTGGCGCGTGGTGTCGGATCGTTGCGGTCGACCGTTCGGCGGCGGATCGACCTGATGATGCCGCTAAGTGGGCTGAAGTCGCGTGCATCGATTCCGCGTTCCACCAGTGGCACGTGGGTGTTCAGTCCGTCGAACACGATGGTTGACACCTTCATTAGGTGTTTGACCACTCGGGGCAGTACACGCGTGCGGTACATCTTGCTGCCAACGACAACGTCGTAGATGATCAGCGCGGAGCTGCGGTGTTCGACTTCTTCGACGAAGTGCCATAGCAGTAGCGATGACACTCGCTCGTCTCCGGGTCGAAACAGGGTTGATTCGTTGTCGAGCAGCATCTTGAAGAACGGCGTGAAGGTCGCTTCGAGGTCTGCGATGTAGGCCAGCCGGTAGTTCAGCGGGGTCGTGCTTGTGAGCTCGTCATAGGACGCAACGGCTTCGTCGAGGGTCTGTTGAAGGCCGGGATGGCGCCTGATCAGTGCCCGCAGGTGTTGGCGGTGGGCACTGGCGTGTTGAGCTTCTTGACGGAGGAAGGCTTCGGCTTCTTCGGCTACGCCGGTGTCGTCGATGAGCGGCATGGCTTCTTTGACTGCCGCGACGATCATCTTTTCGAAGCAGATCGCCATGATCGACACCATATTCATGTAGGTCGAGAAGGCGGGATTGTCCGCGTTCCAGTTGAACGGCACATCCCCATCGAGGTCGAAGCGGATGCGTCGAATCTCCAAATCGGTCATCGGGTTGCCTCACTGGGTATTTCGAAGGTATTGGGGTAGGTGATCTGCTCTGTACGGCGTTCTGGGTGAGGGGGCGCCGACACCGATACCGTCATCGCACTGGCGAGGATGAAGCACACCGCGACATAAACCAGTGCGTGGACACTATCCACTCGTCGCAGTTACTGAACGTCTGACGATACATTGATATCATCAATGTATCGTCATGTCCAGAGGCCAGCGATTGGCCCAGGCGACCCGCTACATTGCAGGTATGCGCACGCACGGCTGGCGGGGGGCGCCCCCGCGCACAGACGAGGAAGCCACCGAGCGCATCGTCGCAGCGGCAGATCGGTGCGTGCGCCGACGCGGAGGCCAGACCACCATCGCCGACGTGGCCAACGAACTCGGCGTCAGCAGAAAGACGGTCTATCGCTATTTTCCAAGCACAACCGCTTTGCTTGAGGCTGCCGCCGCGGAGGGCACACGCCTATTTCTGGAAAGATTTGGCGAGCGGTTAAGTTCCTTCGACGATGTCGCCGAGGCCGTTGTCGAAGGTGTCGTCGTAACCGTCACGGCTGTGGCCGAAGAGCCGTACCTGCAGTTGCTCCTCGACGAGCCGTCCCACACGCTGCTGCGTAGAATCACATCGGATACCGCTCGCCGGATCGGTCGTACGGTCCTGACGCAGAGCACGTCCATCAACTGGAGCGAAACGTCGCTGGAATCAGACACTCTCGACGAATTGGTTGAGTGGGCACTTCGCGCCGTTCAGTCGTTTATGTCGAACCCGGGCGACCCGCCACGAACGCCCGACGAGCTACGCGGTTATCTGCGACGCTGGCTGGCCCCCGCCATCAGAGAATGGGTGCACACACCTGCGACTCATGCGACAAAATGACAGGCGATCAGATCGCAGAATGTTGGCGCACCTTCCTCGGTATCCTGCGACGCCGGGATTGCCATGGCTTACAGGCTGATCGACGCCGCACAAGCCCGTCGGCGGGCCGTCAACGCCCCGCTACCTGATCTGTTCAGTTCATGGATAATGACAATGATCCATCCCTAAACCCGTTGCGGGACAATCACTTGCCGTGACGCACCGTTCGTTGTCATGACGATCAAGAGGTGCGCAACCGCATGGGTTGTAGGTTCGGCTCGAGGGGGGCCGGCGTGTTTCCTTCCCGCTCCGTGCCACATTGATATGGCGGAAACCGCGATCGCTCAGAGGAATCCGCGGGTGTGCGGGATGTGGGCAACTCCCCATTCCGCCATCGATTCAAGGACTGGCACGAGCGCGCTGCCATTGCTCGTCAGTTCGTAGGCAAACCGCTCGGGATGGTCTTGGTATTTCTCGCGGCTGAGTATCCCGGCCTCTTCAAGAAGGCGAAGCCGTGCGGCCAGCGTGTTGGTGGGGATGGATTCTTGCCCAACCATGGACGCGAAGTCTTGGAAGCGTAGCTTTCCGCGCAGCCATAGATCGCGCACGATGAGCAGCGACCAGCGATCGCCGACGATATCCAGGACACCGGCGATCGCGCACTCGGACCGCCTCGCGTGCGGTTCATCTCGGGAACCCGACCGTCTCGCAGACATACTCTAAGTTTACAAGTGAACTCGTCATGAGTACATTCACTGGTCACTTGCGAACTACAAGTAACCGGCTGCGGCACGCTGGACTTGGGCCGCGCCACACGCTGCGACGGTCCCACTGGCCACATGTCGCCATAGATGGGGAGTCGGCACCGTGAGCGAGCAGAACGGTCAAAACGACTTGATTTTGGTATTTGGCGCCACCGGCAGGGCCACGGGGACCGCTGCCGCCGTCGTCACGTTGCTGCGGGAGCGCGGCCGCAGGGTGCGCACGCTCGTTAGGCATGACGACGAGCGTGCCCAGTCATTGCGGGAACAAGGCTCCGAGGTGGTGTTCGGGGACTTCGCCGACCGGCGCACCTTGGTACCGGCGCTCGAGAACGTCAGCGCGGTGCAGTTCACGCATCCCGTCGCCGCGGGTGTGATTGCTGCGGCGGCCAACCTCGTCTCGGCAATCCGGGAAGTCGGAAATGACCCGCATGTGGTCGTCTGCTCGATGGGCACGGCGAGCGAGGCCGACAGCCCCAGCGGCTACGGACGCGACCAGTTCGTCGCCGACGAGCTGATCACCAGTTCGTTACGTAGCGCGGTGGCGTTGAAGTTCGCTGCCCACTTCTACGAGATGGTCAACGTGTTCTTCGGCCACGCGATCCGAGAGACGAGCCAGTTCGCGAGCTACCACGGTGACTCTCCCATCCAGTGGATGGCTGGGCGGGACGCCGCAGAAGTATGCGTTCGGGCCTTGTTGGATCCGCAGCTCTTCGGCGCCGAGCGCACACCGCTCATTCCCAGCGCCGAGCTGATGACCCACGCTGAGGTAGCCGCAATGATCGGAAGAGAGACATCTCAGTCGATCAGCTATCGGCCGCTGTCAGAAGATGAATGGAACCAGCAGCTGGCGATTCTGGGGAAGGCTGCCGATGCCACCACCGTGCAGCATTTGTCGGCGACGACCAAGATGTGGCGTGAGGACGGCGACAGGTTCCGGGCGATGGCGGAGACGGACCCCAACCGGCTCTCTCACTTGCTCGGTCGGCCGCCCACCAGATTCGTCGAATTCATCCGTGAGCATCGCGGCGACTTCTTGGTCACCGTAACGTCAGGCGCCCAGACGCGATGACTCGGCAAGCAGCGGTCCTGGTCACCGGTGCGGGCGGAGACGTCGGCGCGGTAGCCCACTGATCGTCAAATGATGATCTCCAAGGGCTATCCGGTTCGGGCACCAGCCACGTCTTCCGCGCAGGACACTGCATCCGGGTACACGTCACATCCAGCAACTTTCCCCGATGGGCTCGCAACCTCAACACCGGCGAGCCAATCGGGGACAAATCGAACATGCGTAGCGCACAACAACAGATCGCCCATGATGCGGACCGGCCATCGCGCATCATCTTTCCCGTGGTCCCCAAACGGTCCGTCTGACCCGACGTCCATTCGGACTGAACCACTCCAGGTTTTGTTCCGATCTTCATAGGAGGATCCGGCACTATGCCCGCGCTCGGCGGTTCGAAGGCCATCGATCGCCCGTCAAGCCGAGCCGCATCGCGCGGCGAGTCCGCTGATGATGATGTCAATGGTGAGTTCGGCTGACTTGAAATGGTTTGTGCGGCGGGAGGCAGCTCGTTCGACGACTTCGCGTGAGGCGGCGAGCCCGCCCAGGCCCCAGGTGGTGGTGAACAGGAAGGCCACGTCGACCGGTCCGCTCCGTACGATGCCTTCCTTTTGGAGGGTGCGCAGGCCGGTGGCCACGCGCTGCTGGATCGGCAGCATGTAAGCGTCGAACAAGTAGTCGAAGCGCGGGCCGGGTCGGGCGGCCTCGGCGTGAATGATTCGGGCAAGCGCGGGGCGCTCGATTGTCTCTTTCGCGAAACGGGTCATGACCTCGCGGAGGATCTCGAGCGGCTCGGCGTCGGGCAAGTCTTCGGTGAGCTGTGCGTTGAGTCGCCCGAACGCGTGGTCGACCGCCGCGTACCATGCTTGCTCTTTGGATTGGTAACGATGGTGGATCATGCTGTGGCTCACCCCGAGATGGCGGCACAGGGCGCGAACTGAGGTGCCTTCGTAGCCCAGGTCGGCAAACGCTGACAACAGCATGTCGAGCAACTCGCCGTCGTCGATCGTGCGCGGTCTCATCGAGCCCTCCGTAAACGGATTGTCGTGCAGTGTCTTTGCGTTTATTGAACACCACTCGCAGGTGAACGAAGGCTGCGTAGCGACGAGTTTCTAGACAGTCGTCCCCTTTGATACTTGACAAGTGACACGTAACTCACTGAAGATCGCACCGACCACCGACACACGATCCGAACGAGATGGCTGTGATCGAACCACGCGACGAAGACCTGCATGCCCCCTCGGGCGACCGACACTGGCAGGAGAGTTTCTACTTCAATTGGGCCGACGAGGGAGGGCGGTACTTCGGCCTGACACGGATCGGACTCAACTGGTACACCGAGCAGGCCAACGCGTTGGTCATCGTGATGGAAAACAGAAAAGCTGCGCTTGTCCACTTCTCCCGAGTGTCCCTCAAGGGGCGTTCCCCAGGGGAATTGTTCGGACGGGGTCTGCGAGTCGGTGCAGTGACCTACTCGTTGGAAGAGCCCCTACACCGCTGGCGCCTGACCTTGGCGACGGCGAGCGCGTTCGACCTGAGCTGGATGGCGTACACGCCGGCGATCGACTTCCACGAGCACATCGACGGGCCGCGGATTCAGGAGCATTTCGAGCAGTCGGGCGTGGTGGAAGGGACGATGACAGTCCGCGGCGAGCAGATCAAGGTCAGATGTCTGGGTCAGCGGGACAAGTCCTGGGGATTGCGTGACTGGAACGGCCTCGAAGGCTGGGACTGGCTGGTTGGCCAATTCGGCGAAGATCTCGCGTTCAACGCCACCTGGACCGATATCCACGGTCAGCGCGTCTCAACCGGATACGTGTTTGCCGGTGGCCGAGTCCGCCCAATCGACCGCGTCAAGATCACCTACACCTGGGACAAGCCCCACCGACCCGCCACAGCGGTGGTCGACATGCGCGATGTCGACGGCCAGACCTACCGGATCCGTGGTCGAGCGCTGGGAGGCCGGGTCCCCCTTGCCGCGTCAGGGTTGTGGATCGAAGAGACTCACACCGCGTGGGAATGGGATATCGACGGTCAGAGCCGTGTCGGCCACGGCGTGGTGGAACACGCGTACCACGTGGGCGCACTTGGCACTCTGCGGCGACTTCACCGGGTACTGCCCGTGGTGGCATTGGCGCTTCGCGGCGCGAAATGATCGAGCGCCTCTTGGCCGGCCAAGCCCAAGATGTCAGCAGAATCGGCGGCAAGGCATGTGGGCTGCTGCGCCTTCTCGATGCCGGACTCGATGTGCCCGAGGCATGGGTCATCCCAGCATCGGTCTCGATGAACGCCGAGCAACGTCACGAAATGCTGGGCGCCACGCTGGCGGACTGGTGGGGCAACGTCACACGCCAGTTCCCCACCTGCCGCTGGGCGGTGCGCTCCTCAGCGGTGGCCGAGGATCTGGACGACGCATCGTTCGCCGGGGTCTACGAGACCAAGCTAGGGCTGGCCTCGCTGGCCGGGATCCGCAGCGCGGTGTCCGAATGCTGGGCAGCGATCGCCGATGAGCGCGCACGTGTATACCGCATTGCACGGGGGCTCGAGGATCCCGGGATCGCCCTGGTCCTGCAGCGGCTGATCGAGCCCCGCGTCTCAGGGGTGCTTCTCACCGAGAACCCTCTGGCGCCGTTTGCCGGTCAGCTGGTCATCGACGCCGCCTGGGGCCTGGGTGAGGCAGTGGTGTCGGGCGCTACCGACCCCGACCACGTCGTAATCGAACGCTCGACCGGCATCATGGTCTCGGAGCGGATCGGGGCCAAACAGGTCGAGCATGTATACGACGAAGGAATCACCGTCCGGGACGTACCTCACGAACGCCGCACGGTGCGATGCCTCGATGACGGCGACCTCCTCGCCCTGCGCACACTCGCGGACAGGGTCGTCGATTCCATCGGCGAACGCCGCGACCTGGAGTGGACGATCGAGGATGACCACCTCTACGTGCTGCAAGACCGCCCGATCACGGGGCTCCCCAGCGCCGATCCGAAGGAGGTGTGGACCCGCCGTTTCGGCGATGAGTACCTTGCCGACTATCAAGCGCAGCTCTGCTACGACCTGACCCGCCACTGGCTCACCATCCCCATGTTCGAGGAAAGATGTGTCCTTGACGGGCGACCGGAGTTACGGGGCAGGCCCACGATGCAGCTGTTCGACGGGCACGTCTACTTCAGCGGCACATACATTCGCGACATGATGCGAGGGGTCCCGCGCGTACAGCGCGCCGGCTCCACGATCGAGCAGTGGTTGCCGGCGGCGTGGATGGCGACAATCATGGCCGAGCCGTTCTCGCCGTGGCTATTCCTGAACAGCATGCGCTCACCCGCGCGTGACAAGGGGCGGGGCCGACTGCGGGATAACTTGCCGGCGCTCGACGCGCACTGCCGGCGTGTTTCCGGGCGCATCAGAACCTGGGCCGGACAGGACCTGACCAGGCTGTCGGATGCCGAATGGCGCGAACAGTACCGCGAGGTCGAAGCATTCGGGCTCGACCATTTCCGCATCATCCGCTGGACTATGGGTCAGTACAACATGCTGTTCCACGACGTGCTGGCCAAGCTTTTGACGAGGTGGGCCGATGACGCCACCGGCGAGGCGTATCAAGCGATGATCAGCGGCCTGCCCGGAACCCGCACCGCGGAGATCAACCGGGACGTCTACGAGCTCGGCCTGTTGGCGCGTGCGGACCCGGACCTCGTCGCCCAGCTCCGCGGCGACGGACAGTACGCCGATGTGCGTGCGGTGACACAGGACTCACGATTTTGGGTCGCCTTCGATGGTTTCGTGCGCCGCCACGGCCATCGTTCGTCGACGAGAACCATCGATGCCGCGCGGTGGCACGAACAGCCTGACCTGGTCTTGGGTTTGATGCGCGCCCAGGTACGGGCGGCTGAGGCTCCCGGAGACCCTTCCGCGATCGAGCAGCGGTGCGAGTCGCAGCGGCGGCGAGCCGAGGCCGCTGCGCTCGCCGCCGCCGGTCCGGTCAAACGCAGGATCTTGCGTTGGGTGATCGGGCGCACCCAACAATTCACCGTCGCTCGGGAGAATCAGCGCTACTACCTCGACTACCTGCTCAACCATTTGCGTCAGCTGGTGCTCGAGCAGGGGCGGCGGGCGGCTGCACGCGGCGCGCTAGAAGCAGTCGAGGACGTCTTCCTGTTGCCTAGCCAGGAATTCTGGCTGTTGGTTGACCGGCACGAATGCCACGACGACGTGGCGCGGATCCGAGAGGTCGTCGCAGCAGCCAAGCGCCACCGTGAGCATCACGCCTCTCGGCTGCCCGCCACCTATCGTTTTGACGACGTGCCCACGGAAGCCGGTGAGCAGCCGCCAGCCGCCGAACTCGTCGATGGAGCAATTAGCGGCCTGGCGGCCGCAGCCGGCCGGGGGTCGGGCCCGGTCCGCGTGGTCCGATCGCTTGCCGATCTAGCCGACGTTCGGCCTGGCGACATTCTCGTTGCTGCGAACATCGATCCGGGTTGGACGTCAGTGTTCCCGATGATCTCTGGCCTGGTGACCGAGACCGGAGGCATTCTCAGTCACGGCGCGATCCTGGCCCGCGAGTACGGCGTACCGACGGTCACTTGCGTGCCCGACGCGGTCACCCGGTTCGAACCGGGGGTAATCGTCGCGGTCGACGGCACCGCGGGACGGGTGATCATGGCAGCGTCGCCCGACTGACCACGTGAATAAGGGCGAGTTCGGACCAATGACCATCCAATATCGCATCGACCGCTCTCGCCCTGGTCTTCGACACCGTGTCCCTGATGGGGGTGCGACTGTCCAGGGTGCTCACCAAGGGCGTCATCAAGTGGGGCATCCGTAACGCTCGCGAGGCTTCGCCCGCCGCACTCAAACGAAAGTTAGATCGCCGCACCAGGATTCAGGATGCCCAGTGGGTCCAGCGCCTGCTTGATGCGCTGGTTCAGCGCCATCACCTCGGGCCCGAGATAGCCGTCCAGCCATGGCCGCTTCAGGCGGCCGACGCCGTGCTCGCCGGTGATCGTGCCGCCCAGGTCGACGGCCAGATCCATGATCTCGCCGAACGCGAGGTGCGCCCGCTCGGTCATCGCGGCGTCGGTGGGGTCGTAGACGATCAGCGGGTGCGTGTTGCCGTCGCCGGCGTGCGCGATCACCGAGATCATCAGGTCGCGCTCGGCGGCGATGTCCGCGATGCCGGTGACCAGCCGGCCCAGCGCCGGCAGCGGCACCCCGACGTCCTCGAGCAGCAGCGACCCCTTGGCCTCGACCGCGGGGATGCAGAAGCGGCGCGCGGCCACGAACGCCTCGCCCTCGTCGGCGTCGTCGGTGCAGAACACGTCAAGCGCGCCGTTCTCGGCGAACACCGATGCCATCAACTCGGCGTCCGCGGCCCCGGCGCCGCCCCGTTCATCGGAGCCGGCCACCAGCATGGCCGCCGCCCCGCGGTCCAGTTCCATGCGCAGCGTGTCCTCGACGGCGTTGATCGCCACCGAGTCCATGAACTCCAACATCGCGGGCCGCAGCCGCGCGGCGACTCCGAGCACCGCGTCGACGGCCGCCTCGACGGAGCCGAAGGTGGCCACCACGACGCTGGACGCGTTCTGTGCGGGCAGCAGTCGCAGCGTCACCTCGGTGACGATGCCCAGCGTGCCCTCGCTGCCGACGAACAGCTTCGTCAGCGAGAGCCCCGCCACGTCCTTGAGCCGCGGGCCGCCGAGCCGCACCGGCGTGCCGTCGGCCAGCACCACTTGCATGCCCAGCACGTAATCGGTGGTGACGCCGTACTTCACGCAGCACAGCCCGCCGGCGTTGGTGGCGATGTTTCCGCCGATGCTGCAGATCTCGAATGACGACGGGTCGGGCGGATACCACAGGCCGTATTCGGCGACGGCCTTCTTGACCTCGGCGTTGAACAGTCCGGGCTGGCAGACCGCGGTGCGGGTGACCGGGTCGACGGTGATGTCGCGCATCTTCTCCGTCGACAGCACGATGCCGTTGGCTAGCGCGGTCGCACCGCCGGACAGGCCGCTGCCGGCGCCCCGGGGCACCACCGGCACGCGATGGACGCTGGCCCAGCGCATGACGGTCTGGACGTCCTCGGTGCAGCGCGGCCGCACCACGGCCAGCGGGGTGCCGGCCGACGGGTCGAAGGCGCGGTCCTGCCGGTAGCCCTCGGTGATCGCCGGATCGGTGACGACCATCCCGTCGGGCAGCTTGGCGATCAGCTCGGCCAGGGCATCGGCAATCACGAACCGATCCTACGGGCGCTGCGGCGCTGTACAGTTGACCGATCTTGGAAGGGGCACGGTGTTCGGGCGCAGAGATCTCAGCAAAGTCGGCGTCCGCGCGTTCGCGGACGTCCTCGCCGCGGAGCAGTCGGCGATTTCGGTAACCGTCGGCAACCCGAATCTGGTTGGGAACACCGAGGTTCGCTGGAAGCTGCGCCTGCGGGTCACGCCCGACGGCAAACCGCCGTTCGAGGCCAGCGTCGCCGCGCTGCTGCCCCAGCTGAGCGCGCCACGCCCGGGCACCAGGCTGGCGGTGCTCTACGACCCGAAGGACCACGGCCGGGTTCAAATCGACCATCGGCCGGCCGGCACGGCCGACGTGGCGATCGACGCCGTGACCGCGGCCCGCCCCGACCTGGCGGGCGCTCAGGTCATGGGGATGCCGATGGGCGATGTCATCCGCCAGGCCGTCGCGGATCCCGGCCGATTCCGCGACGAGATGATGCGGCGCGGCGCCGAGATGCAACAGCAGGCGCTCGGGGCGGCGCAGGCGGCGCAAGCCCAGCCCGCCCAGCAGGACCCGCTTGACCGGCTCGAGAGGCTGGCCGCGCTGAAGGACCGCGGGCTGCTCACCGACGAGGAATTCGAGCAGCAGAAGCGCAAAATACTCGGCGACTGACGAGTCACGCCGGCGAATCCGCGGCGACTTCCGGCTCGCGATCCAATTCTCGCAGCGACGGCAGCCTGCACGCGACGAGCCCGATCGCCAGGATGGGCACCGCGAGCGTCAGGAAGGCGACCCGCAACCCGGCCGCGTCGGCCAGGGGACCGGCCACCAGCAAGCCCAGTGGTCCCGCCGCAAACATCAGCCCCGTCATCGCGCCGACGACCCGACCGCGCAGATGTTGCGGAGCCCGGGTCTGCATCACGTAGTTGTAGATCGGCTGGATCGGCCCGTAGACCAGGCCGGTCACCCCGCACAGCATCAGGATGACCGGCAACGGCGGCAGGAACGCGATGCCGACTGACGCCGCGCCGAAGGCCAGCGTCGCGGTCAGCACCGCGGTGCGGCGCCGCGTGTGCCTCGACAGCACCGCGTAGCCGAGCGCGCCCGCCACGCCGCCGACGCCGAGCGCAGCCAACGCCCAGCCCAACTGCTGGGGTTGCTGATGGTCGCTGAAGTATTTCGGAAACAGCACGCTTTCCATCGGCAGGTACAGGGCGGTGACGACGAGGTCGATCAGAGCGAGCGTGCGCAGCACCCGCAGGTTCCAGACGAATCGCAATCCTTCGGCGACCCCGGACACCAGACCGTCGGGTCTGCTCGCGTGGTGCGGCTTGCCGATGCCGTCGAGCCGAAGCGCCACAATTGCCAAGAACGACAGCCCGAAACAGCCCGCCGTGACCCACATCGTGTTGATGCCGCCGACCGCGGCGATCATCAAACCGCCGATGCCCGGACCCAAGATGTAGGCCAGGTTCAGGATCGCCTCGTAGACGCTGTTGGTGCGGTCCAGCGACCAGCCGGCGCGGGAAGCGGCCTCGGGCAGCATCGATTGGCGCGCCGTCGTGCCGGCCGGGTCGAAAGCGGCTGACAGGGCAGCCAACACGGCCAGCTCGGCGACGTTGATCGCGTCGGCCCCGATGCACCAGGCGAGCACCGGGACCGTGGCGACCGCCGTGCCCGACAGTGCATCGGAGACCAGTGAAACCCGGCGGCGGCCGAAGAAGTCGACCGCGGTGCCGGCGACGAGGGTCGATACCACCAGGGGCAGCGTCATGGAGGCGGCCACGATCGACGCGTCGCTCGCGGGGTCGTGTTGCTGCAACGCCAGCCACGGGAAGGCGATCAGCGAAATGCCCGTACCCGCGGTCGCCATCAGCGTGGCGAACAGGATGAGGGTGGCCGGGCCGCGGCTGGTGCTTTTCATCGGTTTTCCATGTGCTGTTCTTGACCGGACATCGCGGCTGAATCTAGCTCCCAAGTGCCGTTGCGACCACCGGATTTCACCATCACGGTCCGCTGAATGCAGGATGTTCATGTGCTCGCTCACCCGCGTACCGGCCAGTTGTTCGACTCGCCCGTCGAGCCCGGTACCGGATGGCCGGGCGATCCGGCCACTTCGCGAACCGCGGTTGCCGCCGACGCCGCGCAGGTTTCCACGCTGGCCGGCCGGGTCGGTTCCATCGCCGAACTCGATGCGCAGAGTAGCGTTTGCCGGGCCTGCCCGCGGCTGGTCAGCTGGCGCGAAGAGGTGGCCGGAGTCAAGCGCCGAAGCTTCGCCGACCAGCCGTACTGGGGACGCCCGGTGCCGGGCTGGGGGTCCGAGCGGCCCCGGCTGCTGATCGTCGGATTGGCGCCCGCCGCCAACGGCGCCAACCGCACCGGACGCATGTTCACCGGCGACCGGTCCGGCGACCAGTTGTATGCCGCCCTGTACCGGGCGGGCCTGGTGAACCAAGCAACCAGCGTCGACGCGGCGGATGGCTTGCGCGCCAAGCAGATTCGTGTCGTAGCACCGGTTCGCTGCGCGCCGCCGGGCAACGCACCGACCCCGGCGGAACGGGTGACCTGCTCGCCGTGGCTGGATGCCGAATGGCGGTTGGTCGCCGAGCACGTCCGCTGCATCGTGGCGCTGGGCGGATTCGCCTGGCAGGTCGCGCTGTGCCTGCCCGGTCTCGCCGCGGCCCCCAAGCCGCGGTTCGGGCACGGCGTGCTCGCCGAGCTGCCGTCCGGCGTCCGGTTGCTCGGTTGCTACCACCCCAGCCAGCAGAACATGTTTACCGGTAGGTTGACTCCGGCAATGCTCGACGATGTATTTCGCACCGCCAGGAAGCAGGCAGGGATTCGGTGACTGAAATCTTGATCTCCGGTGCCAGTGTCGCCGGTACTGCGTTGGCGTATTGGCTTGGACAGCATGGGTATTCGGCCACGGTCGTGGAAAGCCACCCCGGGCTGCGGCCCGGCGGGCAAGCGATCGACGTGCGGGGCCCAGCGCTCAAAGTGCTCGAACGCATGGGGTTGCTGGCCGCCGCCGCCGAGCGCAAGACCGGAATTCGCGGGTCGTCGGTCGTCGACCGCGACGGCAACGAGCTGTCCCGCGACACCGAGTCGACGCCGACCGGCGGCCCCATCGACAACCCCGACATCGAGCTGTTGCGTGACGATTTGGTCGAGCTGCTCTACGAGGCGACGCTGCCCAGGACCGAGTATCTGTTCGGGGACAGCGTCGCCGCGCTGGACAACCGCGGTGAATTCGTCGGCGTCACCTTCGAGAGCGGGTCGACCCGCCGATTCGACCTGGTCATCGGCGCCGATGGCTTGCACTCCAACGTGCGTCGGCTGGTCTTCGGGCCGGAGGATCGCTTCATCAAGAGACTGGGCACCTACGCGGCCATTTTCACCATTCCCAACTTCCTGAACTTGGACCACTGGCAGGTGTGGCACTACGGCGACAACACGATGGCCGGGGTGTACAGCGCGCGCAACAACTCCGAGGCGCGGGCGATGTTGGGGTTCATGGACAGCGAACTTCGCATCGCCTACCGCGACACCGAGGGGCACTTCGCGGAGCTGGAGCGGCGGATGACCGACGACGGCTGGATCCGGCCGCAACTGCTGCAGTACATGCGGACCGCGCCGGACTTCTACTTCGACGAGATGTCGCAGATCGTGCTGGATCACTGGTCGATCGGCAGGGTGGCCTTGGTCGGCGACGCCGCGTACTGCTGCTCGCCGCTGTCGGGCCAGGGCACCAGCGTCGCCCTGCTCGGCGCCTACATCCTGGCCGGCGAGCTCAAGATGGCCACCCAGGGCGAATGGATCGACCACGGCCGCGGCTTCATCAACTACTTCAAGCGTTTCCACAGCTACATCGAACGCACCCAATTCCTGGCCACCGACAACATTCCGGGGGGTGCGCCGATCTCGCAGGAGCAGTTCGACGCGATCGTGCGCTCGATCAGGCCGCTGGACTACTGAGCGCCGGACGGGAACGTTCTCGCCGGAGCGGGCGTTGAGGTCTTCGTGCGCCTCTCCGTCCTTGACCTCGTCCCGGTGCGCACCGACCAGTCGACCGGTGACGCGCTCGCGGCCACCGTGCAGCTGGCCCAGACCGCCGACCGCCTGGGCTTCACCCGCTACTGGGTCGCCGAACACCACAACATGCCGGCCGTCGGCGCCACCAGCCCGCCGGTAGTGCTGGCCTATCTGGCCGCGCAGACCACGCAGGTGTGGCTCGGTTCCGGCGGGGTGATGCTGCCCAATCACGCGCCACTGGCCGTCGCCGAGCAGTTCGCCCTGCTGGAAGCCGCCGCGCCGGGCCGGATCGACCTCGGCATCGGGCGCGCCCCGGGCTCCGACCCGGTGACCTCGTACGCGTTGCGGGGCGGCCGGGACGACCGCGACATTGAGAACTTCCCCGAGTATCTCGACGACGTCGCCGCGCTGATGAGTGCGCGCGGCGTGCGCGTCCCGCTGCGCTCCGGGGACTACCGGTTGCGGGCGACGCCCGCAGCCGTGGGCGAACCCCGCCTGTGGCTGCTCGGTTCGTCGATGTATTCGGCGCATCTAGCCGCCGCAAAGGGGCTGCCCTACGTGTTCGCCCACCACTTCTCCGGCCAGGGCACCGAGGAAGCACTCGAGGCCTATCGGTCCGGCTTCAGGCCCAGCGCCGCCACGCCGGAACCCGTGACGTTTCTGACGGTCAACGCCGCGGTGGCCGAAACCTGGGACGAGGCAACGGCATTGATGCTGCCCAACCTGCAGATGATGGCGCGGCTGCGCACCGGTCAGCCGCTGGGGCCGGTGCCGCTGGTCGAAGAGGCCGCGGTCGCGCAGCTGACGGAGCAGCAGCAACACATCGTGGACAGCGGGCTGCGGCGCGCCGTGCTGGGTACGCCCGCGGAGGCCGCAGGCCAGCTGCGGGACCTCGCCGAACACTTCGGCGTCGACGAGGTGATGGTCAACCCGGTCGCGTCAGCCCGGCGCGGCACCGACCCGGCCACCGCGCCGGCCCGGGTCGCGACGCTGGAGCTGCTGGCCAAGGAATTGTTCTAGCCGCTCAATCCCACGCGCCGGTCTGCTCGGCCTGTCGCGAGCGGGGATCGACCGCGTGCGCCGCGATCCATTCCTCCAACTCGGCCGACGGCACCGGCGGACTGTGCACGAAGCCCTGCGTGATCGTGCAGCCGTAGCGGCGCAACGCGCTCAGCGTGAATTCGTCCTCGACCCCCTCGGCGACCAGGTCGGCGCCGAGGCTGTGCGCCAGCGCCACCGTGGAGCGAACGATGGCGACCGAGCGCGGGTCGTGGGCCAGCCGAGCGACGAATACCCGGTCGAGTTTCAACTCGTCGACCGAGATATCCTGCAGCCGGGCCAGCGAAGACCACCCGGTGCCGTAGTCGTCGAGCGAGATGCGGACACCGCGGCGCTGCAACTCGGCCACGGTGTTGCGCGAGCGCGCCGAGTCGACCAGCGCGCTTTCGGTGATTTCGATGATGAGGGCGTCCGCGGGCAGGTTGTGCGTCCACAGCAGCCAGTCGATCGTGCCGACCAGGTCCAGGTCGATCAGGTTGGTCGTCGACAGGTTCACCGCGACGGACGAGGCGATGCCTTGTTGGCGCCAGACCTGGATCTGTTCGAGCGCGAGTTTGAGCGTGCGGTTGGCCAGCTTGCGCATCAGGCCGGCGCGTTCGGCGGCGGGCAGGATCTCCTCGGGATGCAGCAATCCGCGGGTGGGGTGGTTCCACCGCAGCAGCGCCTCGACGCTGTGCACGCTGCCGTCGAACGCGTTGATCTTGGGTTGGTAATACAGCGTCGGCTCGTTGCCTTTGACCAGCGCGGTGCGCAGTTCGTCGATGAAGTTCGGGTCGTTTTCCCGGTGCGAGTCGAATGCGCCGTCGTACACCGCGATCTTGCTGAGGGCGAATTTGGCGTAGGGAATGGCGGTTTCGGCGCGGCTCAGCAGCTCCTGCGGATGATCGCAATGGTCGGGGCACAGCGCAATGCCGACACACGCCTCGAGTCGGACGGTGATCGCGTCCAGTGCGAACGGCTCGCGCAGGGCCTCGAGCAGACTCGTCGCCTGCGCGCGTGCGCTGATCAGGTCCGCTTCCTCGGCCAGTAGGATCGCGAATTCGTCGTCCCCCACGCGGGCCAATACGTCCTCGCGGCGCACGCAGTTGGCGAGTCGATTTGCGATGTGGCGCAACAGCTCATCGGCGAAACGGGGGTCGATCGAGTCGTTGATCTCGTGGATTTCGTAGAAGTTGATCAACAGCAGTGCGGTGCGCGTCGACTCCCGCAGGGGCGACTCCGGTTCCGCCGGCGGGGGGCCGGACAGCGTTGTCAGGGAGGTCGCCAGCGACCGCCGATTGGGCAGCGCCATCAGCTCGTCGGTCATTGCGCTCTTGTGTGTTTCGGCCACCATGCTGACGTCGCGCAGGGTTGCCGAGAAGCGTACCGCGACCGCGATCACGGTCAGGGCGGCCAGGATGTCGGCGAGGACCGAATTGTGGCTCAGGACAATGATTCCCAAGGCTATAGCGGTGCACATCAGCGGGACGGCAGAGGAACGCAGGCCGCGCCGCGCCGGGGGTGGCGCCGACGAGCGAGGCGCCCAACTGGCCGTCGCCACCAACAGCGACGAAGCGGGCCAGACGGCGTCCAGGGTGGTGCCGACCCGGTATGAGCCCGCGGCGGTTTCGAACAGATATGCCATGTCCGCCACCGCGAACCCGGCGAGCCCCGCGATCAGCAAGGCCAATCGGAATTCATTGCGCCAGAACGGGATTGGCAGCATTCCGGCGGCCAGAATCAACAAGACCAGATCGCCCCAGGGATAGGCCAGGCCCACCAGTACGGTCGCCGGCGCGCGCGTCGCGGCCGCGTGCAGGGGCCCCGCCCGCAGCGCTGCCGCCAGCGCGGCCACCGCCAACCCGCACACCAGCGAATCGAGCCGGACCGAAAGGTTCGCCCATTTCAGGCGCACCCCGATGAGCAGCAGTAGGCCTAGGTAGACAAGCGGATAGAACGCCAGATATTCCGGATCGGCCAGCGAGGGCGACCGACCGTCCGGCACCCACAAGGCATAGACGATGTCGCCCATGGCCGAGCACAGCATGCCTGCCGCGATCAACCCCCACGCCAGACGATCGGCCCCGACCCGATATGCGCGGACGGCAATGAGCGCCGCCGCCAACACGTTCAACGCCGAGTACAAGAATTTGGCGACGAACGCAGTCTGACTGAGCTGCGGGTCGAGGACGCCCATGATGGCGAAGACGATCACGCCAACTGCCAACAGCGCCAGGGAAAATCGGATCGCCGGCGACGGCCACTGAATGCCCCCGGGTGCTTCACTCGGCGGGCGTCCGGTCGAGATCGCCAGCTGGGCGATCGGGCGTGGCGCCCGCGGCGGCGACGTGCTGGGCGTACGCCCGGCGGGTCGGCCGGCCGGAACCGGTTCTGCGGCGTCCGACGGCGCAGGCGGGTAGGGCAGGCTCGCGTCGGGGATGAAGCTGCGGATGCATTGGCCGCCTTCGCGCTTGGCGGCATACATGGCTAAGTCGGCGTGGCGCATCAATTGGTCGGCGGAGCTGTTGGACGCCATGCTGGCCACCGTGAAGCCGATGCTGGGCCGCACCACTATCGGGACGTTTTCGATCACTATCTCGGTCCGGAACGCCTCGAGGACGCGGTGTGCGGTCGCCTGCGTCTGTTCGACGGAACCTTCGACGAGGACGGCGAATTCATCACCGCCCAGGCGCGCAACGGTGCCCAGGTCGCCGACCGCACCGGTCAGGCGCCCGGCCACCCAGACCAGTAGCTCGTCCCCGGCGGGGTGGCCCAATGCGTCGTTGACCGATTTGAAGTTGTCGAGGTCGAGCCACAGCACGCCGAGCGACTTGACCTCGTGGCCGTTTCGAGTGACCGCTTCGTCGAGACGGTGCAGGAAGTGCGCGCGATTGGGCAGTCCGGTCAGGCTGTCGCGAAACGCTTCCCGCGCGACTTCCTTCAACAACTTCTGGTTTTCCACGAGCACGACGAATTGCCGGGCGAGCACCGCGGCGACCAGGATGCCCGACGCCATCAGCATCGGGCCGTGTTTCATCAGGCCGACCGCGTGCCCCAACCCGACGCCGGCGGCCAACACCAGCGGCAGATAGGGCAGCCACAGCAGGGGCCGCGACAAATTCTCGGTTTGGGATGCCGACGACCGCGGCTCTTTCACACTGGACAGCGCGGCCACCGCGAGCATTCCCAGCCCGGCCACCCGGCCCAGGTCGGCCAGCGCGGTGGCGTGATAGCTGCCCACGCCGGTGTGAAACACCGTCAGGATGTCGGAAATGTTGATTGTGGCCGTCCCGCCGGCGAGCAGGCTCCGGCTCGGCGGGTCGTTGGGGCGGCGGCGCGACAGCAACAGGATCGCGATCGTCAGCAAGATGACGTCGTTGAAGACATGCACCACGGTCGCGGGTCGCGAATCGCTGTGCTCGCGCAGCTGCTTGTCCAGTACGAAGACCCACGAGACCACGAACAACGACGTCGTGACGATCAAGCCGTCCAGTAGTAGGCGCCGCGGGCTGTGCCAGGAGGCCTGGGACAGCAGGACCAGCGACGCCATGGCGCCGAGGGGCCACAGGCAGAGCACGATCTCGGCGGCCGCCGGGTGGGTGGCGTGTTCCAGGTCCGGCCGCGCCTCGTAGACGGCCCAGATGACCTGACCGACCGCCCACCCCAGTACGCCCGTCACCAGTGCCAGCCAGCCGAGTCTGGCGCGGCCGACCGCACAGCGGGCCGCGTGACCGGCACACGCCGCGGTGAACACCAGACACAACACCACGGCGATGTCGTCGACCGGCCGGATCTCGTAGGTGCCCTCCCAGCCCCAGAAGGAGGAGGCCACGACCAGCCCGGCCGCCAGCGAGTAGAACCCGAGGATGAGCCAGCCGACGCGGGCGGGCAGCCGGAATCGCCGCCACGGATTCCTTCTCCCGCGTGTCATAGCAGCCACCCCGTCAACGCCTGGCGGTGACCGCACTAAGCTTCACCACGTTAACGCAGGATAGACCGCCGGATTGCGTTTGCCAGCGCTTTCTGCGGGCTTACTGACCGGCGTCGATGCGTGCCAGCGCAGCGCGCAGGATCTGACCGGTGGCCTCGCGGTCCGGATCCCGGCGCAGCACCACCCCCTTGGCGACCGAAAGCTTGTCGCCGTTGCGGCGCGGCAGTACATGCAGATGAATGTGGAACACGCTCTGAAAGGCGGCGCGACCGTCGTTGATGCCGATATTTGTCGCGTCGGCCAATTCCGTGCTGCGGGCCGCCAGGGCGATCCGCTGGCCGATGGTCGCCATCTCGCCCAATGTTTGTGGCGGGGTGTCGGTGAGGTCGACGGTGTGCCGCTTGGGCATCACCAGGGTGTGGCCCCGGGTGAACGGGCGGATGTCGAGGATGGCCAGGTAGCCGTCGTCTTCGTAGATTCGGATGGCCGGAGCTTCGCCGGCGACGATCGCGCAGAAAACGCAGGACATGCCGCCACGGTACTGGGCGGGGGATACGCTGCCGCAGTGGACGCTCGCGACCTTGCTTTTGCCGGCGCGGCCGCGCAGGCGCAGCTCCTGGCCGACGGCGCGCTGACCGCACCAGAGCTGCTCGAGGTCTACCTGGAACGGATCGCGCGGCTGGATAACCAGCTCGGTTGCTATCGCGTGGTGTTGACCGACAGCGCTCGCGACGAGGCCTATGCGGCCCAGGACCGGCTCGACGCCGGCGAGCGGCTGCCGCTGCTCGGCGTGCCGATCGCGATCAAGGACGACGTCGACATCGCCGGCCAGGTGACCGCCTACGGCAGCGGCGGCCACGGTCCGGCCGCCACCGCCGACGCGGAGGTGGTGCGGCGACTGCGCGCCGCGGGCGCCGTCATCCTCGGCAAAACCAACACGCCGGAACTGATGATCTTTCCCTTCACCGAGTCGCTGACGTTCGGGGCCACCCGCAATCCGTGGAATCCTGGACGGACGCCCGGGGGGAGTAGCGGCGGCAGTGCCGCCGCGGTGGCCGCCGGGCTGGCTCCGCTGGCACTGGGTTCCGACGGCGGTGGCTCGATCCGCATCCCGTCGGCGTGGTCCGGCCTGTTCGGGCTCAAGCCGCAACGCGATCGGGTGTCGCTGGAGCCCCGCGAGAACGCGTGGTACGGGTTGAGCGTCGACGGCCCGATCGCGCGTTCCGTGCTGGACGCGGCGGTGTTTCTCGACGCGACGTCCACCGTGGGCGCCCCGGAGGGCGAGTTCGTCGCTGCTGCCACCCGCGGGCCGGGAAAGCTGCGAATTGCCTTGAGCACCAGCGTTCCAACGGCTCCGGTGCGGGTCGGCAAGGAAGAGTTGACGGCAGTCGAGCAGGCCGGTGCGCTGCTGCGCGACCTGGGCCACGAGGTGATCGCCCGCGATCCCCGGTACCCCAGGGCCGCGATCTACGCGAACTTCCTGCCGCGTTATTTGCGCGGCATCAGCGACGACGCCGGCGCGCAGGCGCACCCGGAACGGCTGGAACCGCGCACCCGCAACATGGCCCGCCTCGGCTCGTTCTTCTCGGATCGGCGCATGGCCGCCGTCCGGGCGGCAGAGGAATCGGTGGCCGCGCGGATCCAGTCGATCTTCGACGACGTCGACGTGGTCCTCACCCCGGCGACCGCCGAGGGCCCGTCACGCATCGGCGCCTACCGGCGTCGCGGCGCGGTGTCGACGCTTTTACTGGTGGCGCAACGCGTTCCGTTCTTCCCGGTGTGGAACTTGACCGGTCAGCCCGCCGCGGTCGTGCCGTGGGACCTCGACGGCGACGGACTTCCGGTCGCCGTGCAGCTGGTCGGGCGGCCCCGCGACGAAGCGACGCTGTTGTCGCTCAGCGCGCAGATCGAACGGGCCCGACCGTGGGGGCACCGCCGACCGCCGGTGTCGTGACGGGGTTTACTGCGCTATCGCCCGCCAGGCGGCCAGCTTGACGCCCGGGCGCGCGGCGTGCGCCGGGCTGGTGGACGGCAGGCGCTGGAAGTCGAGTCGCTGCTGTGCGGGTACCAGCCTGCGGTAGAGCTCGGCGGCCTTGGCGCCGTTGAAGTACACCCGCGAGATGGTCGGGTAGTCGGCGAACAGCGCGCCAAAGTCGTTGACCACCAAGCTTTTCGGATCGATCGCGGAATCCGAGCTGCCGACGCGGCGGCACTGGCGCAGGACATCCCAGAGAGCGACATGCCGGGAGCGCAGCGTCCTTAGCCGGTCGTCGTAGGGTGCGGTGGCGTCGAATCCGAACAGCTCGCCGGCGATTGCCCAGAACGCATTTCGCGGATTGGCGTAGTACTGCCGGGTCGCCAGTGATTGGACGCTGGGGAACGAGCCGAGGATCAGCACCCTGGCGCGATCGTCGACGACCGGTGGGAATCCTTGGAGCAGCGCGGTGATCATCGCTGTCCATCATCGCTTGCACCTGATCGCTCGGCGGCGCTGTACGTTGGCCAGATGGGCGACGGTGTCCAAGGCAGTCATCGCGATATCGACGATCTGCTTGAGGGGCTGGACGGCGCCGCGCGCGCCGAACGCGCCGAGTTGGTGGCGTGGCTGTTCGAACAGGGCATCACCGCCGACGAGATCCGGGTGACCAATCCGCCGCTGCTGCTGGCCAGCCGCCACCTCGTCGGCGACGACGGCACCTACGTATCGACCCGCGAAATCAGCGAGACGTACGGCATCGACCTGGACCTGCTGCAGCGCGTCCAGCGCGCCATCGGCCTGGCCCGGGTGGACGATCCCGACGCGGTGGTGCACATGCGGGCCGACGGCGAAACCGCGGCCTACGCGCAGCGTTTCGTCGAGTTCGGCCTCAACCCGGATCAGGTGGTGCTCGTGGTGCGGGTGCTGGCCGAGGGCCTGTCGCGCGCGGCCGAGGTCATGCGCTTCACCGCGCTGTCGGCGATCATGCGTCCGGGCGCCACCGAGGTCGAGATCGCCCAGGCGTCCAAGGCGCTGGTCGGCCAGATCGCCCCGATGCTCGGCCCGATGATTCAGGACATGCTGTTCATGCACCTGCGCCACATGATGGAGACCGAGGCCGTCAACGCCGGCGAGCGGGCCGCCGGTAAGCCGCTTCCGGGAGCGCGTCAGGTCACGGTGGCCTTCGCCGACCTGGTCGGCTTCACCAGGCTCGGTGAGGTGGTGTCGGCCGAGGAGCTGGGACAGCTGGCCAACCGGCTGGCCGACCTCGCCCGCGACGTGACCGCACCGCCGGTGCGGTTCATCAAGACGATCGGTGACGCGGTCATGTTCGTCTGTCCCGAGCCGGCGCCATTGCTGGACGTCGTCGTGAAGCTGGTCGACATCGTCGACGGTGACAACGACTTTCCCCGGCTGCGGGCGGGGGCGGCGTCGGGGATGGCCGTGAGCCGGGCCGGCGACTGGTTCGGCAGCCCGGTCAACCTGGCGAGCCGGGTCACCGGGGTGGCGCGCCCGGGCACGGTGCTGGTAGCGGATTCGGTGTGGGATGCCGTCAGCGGCAGCGGCGAGTTTCACGGGTCGTTCGTTGCTGCGCGGCGCCTCAAAGGCATCAAGGCCGACGTCAAGCTGTTTCGGGTTCGCCGCGGCGGCGACCCCGCGATCGGATAGGGGCCGCGACGCCATAGGGCAGGCCCGGGCGACCTTGGGGGGCGTCAACTCCGTCTTGCGCGGGTCTTACGCGGCCGGCTTACTTCCCCTTCTCCGGCGCTTTGAATTGGTCGCTTCCGGGCCTGCTTCGTGTTCAAAAATACGCCTGCGATCAGCACATATCAACGGTCTTCTCAGCCTGAACCCGGCACCGCGGCAGGGTGTGTTCGCCCGGGGCGAAACGAGCTGTCGTTGCAGCTGTAATCATGTAATCATGTAATTATGAAATCACATCACTCCAACCGGCGTTACGGCCGCCCCGGGGGTTGGCAGCAGGCGCAGCAGCCCGACGCCGGCGACGCGCCGGAATGGTTCGCCGGACGCCTACCCGAAGCCTGGTTCGACGGCGACCCGACGGTCATCGTCGACCGTGAAGAGATCACGGTCATCGGAAAGCTGGCCGAATCCGACTCGACCGGAAACGACGAGAGCGAAGCCCGCGCGGCGGGCCGGGTCTCGCGCTTCCGCGAGGAAACCCGTTCGGAGCGAATGCATATCGCCGACGAAGCGCAGGACCGCTACGGCCGCAAGGTTTCCTGGGGTGTCGAGGTCGGTACCGAGCGAATCCTGTTCACCCACATCGCCGTACCGGTGATGACGCGCCTCAAGCAACCCGAACGTCAGGTGCTCGACACGCTGGTCGATGCCGGCGTCGCGCGGTCCCGCGCTGACGCGCTCGCGTGGTCGGTCAAGCTGGTCGGTGAGCACACCGAGGAGTGGCTGGCCAAGCTGCGCGACGCGATGTCGGCGGTCGACGACCTGCGCGCGGAAGGCCCCGATCTAGGTTCCTGACGAAACCGCTACTCGCTGTTGACCTTTGCCGCGATCTTGTCGATGATCTGGTCGCCCTGATTGGTGATGTGGTAGCCGCACGCGTTGATATCGATGATCACATTGTTGGCGACGCCCATGGACCGCTGGCACTCCCAGCCGTCGGCGCCTTCCTGGGTCTCCATCACCGAGATCTTCGGTGGCGTCCCCGCGAGTTGCGCGAACGTCCACCGGTAGGTCTTGTTCTTGCTCTTGTTCGTGACGGACACCGTCCTGCTGGCACAGTTCTTCCACTTCTCCACCGACGTCTGCAGGAACGAGTTGGCCTTGTCTGCCGACGGAAACAGCACCACGGCCTGATTGACCCAGTGGTCGTAGTTGTCGCCCGGTTCCGAGGACACCAGTCCGCTCACGCCCGTGTAGCCGCTGCCGGAGTACACCGGATCCTGGCTCGTGTAGAGCGCGCCCTGGCAGCTGGGCAGCGACAGCGTCACCGGGGAGCTATCCATCGACAAGATAGGCTTGCCCGGCTCCATGGTCGAGGAACCCATGACGGAGTTCATGTCCACGGGGTTGAGCAGCAGGGCGCTGAGGCGTTCGGGCGGTACCGGATCCAGCGGCGGCGGTGCCGGATCGGGTCGGGTGGCAAACCAGATGCCCACGCCACCGACAGCGACGAAGAACACCAGCACCACCGCGGCCACGATCGGCCATGGGTTGCGTTTGCGCTTGGCGGGCGGGCCCTGGTTCCATGGATTTGGACCGGAAAGATGTTGTGGCACAGGAATACTCGGCGGCGGTCCACCCCAGTTCCCGCCGGTCTGGTACTGCGGCGTGGGAACGGCGTAGCTCGGCGTGGGGACCGGCCCACTGCTGGGTGCCCAGGGCTGGCCGGCCGGTGGCTGTGGCGGCGGCTGGGGCCGCAGCGGCACTCCGGCGCTCATCTGCACGGTGCCGGGCATCGTCGCTTCCCGACTGCGGCGCAGGATGTCGACGGCGTGGTCTTGGTCGGGGTCGCTCAGTGCCTCGTGCGCGGCGGCGGCCAGATCGCCCGCGCTGGCGTAGCGGTCATCGGGGTTCTTGGCCATGCCGCGCGCGACGACCGCATCGAAGCCTTTCGGGATGCCCGACCGCACCGCGCTGGGCTCCGGGATGGGGCCGGTCATGTGGGCGTTGACCAGGACGCCGGCGCTGTCGGCTCGATACGGCGGCGCCCCGGTGAGACACTCGAACAGCACGCAGGCCAGCGCGTAGATGTCCGCGCGGTAGGTCACCTCGCCATTGCGGAATCGTTCCGGCGCCATGTATTTCCAGGTGCCCACCGCGGTTCCGAGCTGGGTGAGCTTTTCATCGGTGGTGGCGCTGGCGATGCCGAAGTCGACCAGGTAGGCGAAATCGTCCCGGGTGACCAGGATGTTGGGCGGCTTGACGTCCCGGTGCATGACCCCGGCCGCATGCGCGGCGTCGAGCGCCGACGCGATCTGGCTGATGATGGCCACCGCGCGTGGTGGGGTCAGTGGGCCGAACCGCTTAAGCAGGCTCTCCAGGTCGGTGCCCTCGACGAGGCGCATCTCCATGAACATCTTGCCGTCGATCTCGCCATACTCGTGGATCGGTACGACGTGGGGCTCCTGCAAACCGCCGGCGATTCGCGCCTCGCGCTTCATCCGCTCGCGGAACACTGGGTCCTGGCTGAACTGATCCGACATCAGCTTGACCGCCACGGTCCACTCTTTGACGGTGTGCTCGGCCTCGTAGACCTCGCCCATTCCGCCGCGGCCCAACAGTCGTTTCAGGTGGTAGGGGCCGAACATCGACCCTATGCGTGAGGCCTGCTCGTCGCTCATGCCGATCCTCCAAACCAACCCGAGACCAGCCGACAATATCAACGCGGCCCGCCCGGGGCGGGCATTCCGGACGCGGGGCGCCCGGCGGCTTGCCCGGCCGAGAACGGCAAACATTCTGCGCGCGGGCCGGCGCGCAGCCAAGGCCTAGTGCACCGTCGTGGCGCCGCCGCCCGGGACGATCTGGAAGGTGAACTCGTGGTCACAGATCCGGACGTGATCGCCGTCGTTCAACATGGCCGCCGAACGGACCCGCTGGTGCCGGACGTGCACTCCGTTGGACGACCGCAAGTCGTTGAGGATGTAGTTGGTGCCCGTGTCGATGATGACGGCGTGGTGACGGCTGACATTCGCGCTGTCCAGCACGATGTCGTTGTCGGACAGGCGCCCGATCCGGGTCGCCGTCGCCTGCAGTGGGTAGCTGCGGCCGGAGGTTTCGTGCAGGAACGCCACCGCCGAGCGCTCCGACACCTGGGTGTGTTTGTCGAGCACGGTAATCGTATGAGCGGCCGTGGTCTTGGCCGATTTCTTTGCGTCGAGCGGCTCTTGGCGAAGGATCCGCTCATTGAGGGTGCGCAAGGTCTGTCCCGGGTCGATCCCGAGTTCGTCGGCCAGCAGCGTCTTCACGCGCCGGTAGGCGGACAGGGCGTCGGATTGGCGGTCGGTGAGGTAATAGGCCGTGATCAGCTGGACCCACAGCGGCTCGCGGTACGGGTGTTCGGCGATCAGCGCTTCGAGTTCGGAGATCACGCCGGATGCACGCCCGCAAGCGATTTCGGCCTCGGCCAGCGCGGTGTGGATCAGCATTTTCTCCTCGACGAGAGCGGTGGCGAAGGTCTCGACGAATTCGAAGTCGCTCAAGTCCTCCAGCACCGGCCCGCGCCATTGCGCCAGGGCGGCGGACAGGTGCCGGCTGGCGTCCTCGAAGCGACTGGCCGCGGCCATGTGGATGCCGGCGGTCTTTTCGGCGATGAAACGCCCGAGATCACAACTGTTTTCGGCAACACTAAGGCGGTATCCCGGCGGTGCCGCGGCTAACGTGACGCGCGGGTCGATTCCTTCGCCGCTGAGCAGCTTGCGTAGATTCGAGACGTAGGAGTGGATACTCGCCCTCGCCCCCGAGGGCGGTTGGCCCGCCCACAACGCGCTGATAAGCCGCTCGACGCCGACCGGACTGTTGCGGTTCATCAGCAATATGGCCAGCACCGCGCGCTGCTTCGGGGTGCCAAGCGGCACCAAGGCACCGTCGACACGCATCTCCAACGGGCCGAGCAGGCCGAACTCGAGGCGTCTGTCTGCCATCGCCGCCCATCACCCCTTCCCGGTCTGGCCGAATGTCGGCCTGATTCCAGGCCCGATACCAATTGTGATACCACCCGCGTGGATTCGATAGTAAAACCGCATGATTCGGGCGTGACGCGTCGCTGCAGCCGGTCCCGATATAGGACCTCCTGGATTTTAATTCCGTTGTGCGGAAACTGATTAGGTGAGATTACTGGCCGGTTTCCGGCCCGCACGCCGCGTGACTAGGCCCGAAGCATGGCATGGTAGGCGCCGTGCCGGGCGAGGAGCTCGTCATGAGTGCCCTGTTCGACGATGCGGCCGGCCTGCATCACCAGGATGCGGTCGGCCTCGCGAATGGTCGAAAGGCGGTGCGCGATGATGAAACTCGTCCGGTCCTGTCGCAACTCGCCCATCGCGCGCTGGATCAGGGCCTCGGTGCGGGTGTCGACCGAGCTGGTTGCCTCGTCGAGGATTAACAACTGCGGGCGGGCGAGAAATGCGCGCGCGATCGTGATGAGTTGCTTCTCGCCGGTGCTGATGGTCGCGCCGTCCCCGCTGACCCGGGTCCGGTAGCCGGCCGGCAGGGTCTCGACGAACCGGTCCACGTAGGCGGCCGCTGCGGCGGCCATCACCTCTTCTTCCGTGGCGTCCGGTCGTCCGTACGCGATGTTCTCCGCGATCGTCCCCTCGAAGAGCCACGTGTCCTGCAGCACCATGCCGATGCGCGATCGCAGGTCCTGGCGGCTCATCGCGGTGATGTCGACGCCGTCGAGCAGGATCCGGCCGGAATCGACGTCATAGAACCGCATGAGCAGGTTCACCAGGGTGGTCTTGCCGGCCCCCGTCGGACCGACGATCGCGATCGTGCGGCCGGGCTCGGCCACCAACGACAGGTCCTCGATCACCGGGGTGCCCGGGCGATAAGCGAAGTCCACGTGCTCGAATTCGACGCGGCCGGGTAGCGGCGCGCGCTGGCCGTTCGGCGGGGGTCCCGGCGGACCGGCAACCGGTTGCCGGTCCGCCGCCTCCTCGGGCTGGTCGAGTAGGTCGAACACCCGCTCGGCGCTGGCCACCCCGGACTGCAGGGTGTTGTACATGCCAGCCACCTGGCCCAGCGGCGTGTTGAACTGCCGCACGTATTGGATGAACGCCTGGATGTTGCCCAGAGTGATGTGGCCGCCGGCGATCTGCAGGCCACCGATGACGGCGACCGCGACGTAACCGAGGTTGCCGACGAACGCCGTGGCCGGTGCGATGAGACCGGAAAAGAACTGAGAGCCGAAACTCGCGTGGTATACGTCGTCGTTGAACCTGCGGAACTTTTCGCGCGCCGCGGCCTGATGGCCGAACGTCTTGACGATGGTGAATCCGCTGTAAGTCTCTTCGATGTGCGCGTTGAGCCGCCCGGTGCTGGTCCACTGCGCCACGAACAGCCGACGCGAACGGCGTGCGATTGCCCGCGTGACCGCGAGCGAAATTGGCACGGCCAGCACGGTGATCAGCGCCAGCAGCGGCGAGATCAAGACCATCATGGCGAGCACGGCCACCACGGTGAGAGTCGACGTCAACAGCTGGCTGATCGTCATCGACAGCGACGACTGGAGGTTGTCGATGTCGTTGGTCACCCGACTGAGCAGCTCGCCGCGCTGACGCCCGTCGAAGTAGGACAGCGGCAGCCGATGGATCTTGTCTTCGACGTCGGACCGCAACGCGAGGATCGTGCGCTGTAGGGTGACGTTGAGCAGCCGGGCCTGCGCCCAAATAAGCAGCGCAGCAACAAGATACAGGGCCAGAGCGAGCATCAGGGTGCGCGCGACCGCGCCGAAGTCCACGCCGCGTCCGGGTACCACGTTCATCCCGGACAGCAAGTCGGCGAAGGCGTTGTCGCCGTGCGACCGGGCCGCGGCGACGGCCTGGGCTTTGGTGATCCCCGCGGGCAGCCTGCGCCCGATCACTCCGTTGAACAGCAGATCGGTCGCGTGGCCCAGGATTCGCGGCACCACGACGCCGATCGCCGTCCCGGTGATGCCCAACGCGATGACGGACAGCGCCAGGTTTCGTTGTGGTGCAAGCCTTTTGACCAGTCGGATCGCCGATTCCCAGAAGTCCGTCACGGTGCACGCCCGACTTCCACCGTCTGGGAGTCGGCGAATTCCGCGTAGGTGGGGCAGTCGGCCAGCAGCGATTCGTGCGTGCCCGCGCCGACGAGGCGCCCGTTGTCGATGACGATGACCTGGTCGGCTTCGGCGGCGGTCGCAATGCGTTGGGTGACAACGATGATCGTCGCGTCACCGGATATTTCGCGCAGCGCGGCACGGACCCGGGAGTCGGTGTGCACGTCCAGGGCGGAGAAGGCGTCGTCGAACAGATAGATGGCGGGGCGGCGGATGACGGCGCGCGCGATGGCCAGCCGTTGCCGTTGTCCACCGGAGAAGTTGCCCCCGCCCTGGGCCACCCGCATCTGCAGCCGGTCTTTGTCGGCCCGCACGAAGTCGTCGGCGGCGGCGATGCGCAGCGCCTCCCACATCTGGTCGTCGGTGAGCACCTGGCCCGGGGCCGCGCCGTAGCGCAGGTTTTCCGCGACGGTCCCGGAGAACAGATAGCCGCGCTGGGGGACCAGCCCGATCGCCGACCACAGCCGCTCGGTCTGGTATTCGCGGACGTCGACGCCGTCGACGACGACCGCGCCGGCCGTCACGTCGTAGAGCCGGCAGATCAGCGAAAGCAGCGTCGACTTGCCCGAACCCGTGCTGCCCACCACCGCTGTCGTGGTCCCGGGCCGCGCGGTGAACGAGATGCCCTGCAGCACAGGGCGATCGGCACCGAAGTAGCGGAAGCCCACGCCGTCCACACGCAGCGCGCCGGTGATCCCGGCGGCGGGGAACTGGGGTCGTTGTGGGCTGCCGATGGCGGGGCGGGTCGACAGCACTTCGGTGATCCGGTCGGCGCACACCGACGCCCGCGGCAGCACCACCAGCGTCATCGTCGCCATCAACACCGCCATCAGGATCTGGGTGAAGTAGGCCAGGAAGGCGGTCAGCGAGCCGACCTGCATCTGGCCGCGGTCGATGCGCAGCCCGCCGAACCAGATCAGCGCGACGCTGGACACGTTGATGGTCAGCGTGGTCACCGGCAGCATCAGCGCCTGCCATGTGCCGGCGGTCAGCGAGGCGTCCGACAGCGCCGCATTGGCGCGGGCGAACCGGTCGCGTTCGAAGCCCTCGCGGGTGAACGCCCGCACCACGCGCACGCCGGCCAGCTGGTCGCGAAGTACCCGGTTGATGCCGTCGATCAGGCTCTGCATGCTGCGGAACAAGGGCAGCATGCGGGACATGATCAAGTAGTTGGTGATGCCCAGCACTGGAACGCTGACCACCAGCAGCCACGTCAACGCGGCCTCCTGGTGGATGGCCATGAAGATTCCGCCGACGCACATGATCGGCGCGGTCACCAGGACGGTGGCCCCGATCTGGACCAGGTATTGAATTTGCCGGACGTCGTTGGTGGTGCGGGTCAGCAAGGTCGGCGCGCCGAACCGGGCGGTCTCCGGCTCGGAGAACGTGGTGACGTGTTCGAACATCGCCCACCGCAGATCGCGCCCGAACCCCATCCCGGTCCGCGACCCGAAGTAGACGGCCCCGACCGCGCACAATGCCTGCAGTCCGGTGACTGCCAGCATCACCCCGCCGAGGCGGACGATCGTCGCCGCGTCGCCCTTGGAGACGCCGTCGTCGATGATCGCGGCGTTGACCGTCGGCAGGTACAGCGACGCCAGGGTGCTGATCAGCTGGAGCGCCATCAGCGCCGCGACCAGCCGGCGGTAGGGCCGGATGTACTGGCGCAGCAGTGCCAGGAGCATTTGGTAACTGTCGCACACTGTCGCCGACGCGGGCTGGAGCGGCGCCGCCGGGTTGCGCGCTCCGACCGCATCCGGCGAAACCATTGAAATGCCTGCTCAGCTGGCGCGTCGGTGGTTGACCCGCTGGGCGGCCGCTACAGTGCATCGTGTGGACCAGCGACGGGCTGAGGCGAAGCGGGGTAGTGGTGCGGCGTAACCGACTGGCGCTGGCCCTCGCGGCGTTGGCCACGATTTTGGTCCTTGCCGGCTGCTCGAGTTCCGGTGACAACAAGCCCGGAGCGACGACGTCGGCGGCGCCCGGCGATTCCGAGGGCCACCACGGACCGATGTTCCCGCAATGTGGCGGCATCAACGATCAGACGGTGGCGCAACTGACCAAGGTGTCGGGGCTGAACAACACCGCCCGCAACTCCGTCGGATGCCAGTGGCTGGCTGGCGGTGGCATCCTCGGCCCGCACTTCTCGTTTTCCTGGTATCGCGGCAGCCCCATCGGACGGGAACGCAAGACCGAGGAACTATCGCGCGCCAGCGTCGACGACATCAACATCAACGGGCACAGCGGCTTCATCGCGGTCGGAAACGAGCCCAACCTGGGTGACTCGCTGTGCGAGGTTGGGATCCAGTTCCAGGACGACTTCATCGAATGGTCGATCAGCTTCAGCCAGAAGCCGTTCCCGCCTCCGTGCGATATCGCCAAAGAGCTGGCCCGCCAGTCGATTGCGAATTCGAAATGACGTGGCGTGGTGCGCGCTGTGCGGCCGCGGTGATCACCGCGCTGGCGGTGCTGACCGGTTGTTCGGAATCCATTGGCGGCAAGGCGGTCAAGGCCGGTGGCAACGTCCCGCGCAACAACAACTCGCAGCAGCAGTATCCGAACCTGCTCAAGGAATGCGAAGTCCTGACCAGTGACATCCTGGCCAAGACCGTGGGCGCCGATCCACTGGACATCCAGAGCACGTTCGTCGGTGCGATCTGTCGGTGGCAGGCGGCCAACCCCGCCGGGCTGATCGACATCACCCGGTTCTGGTTCGAGCAGGGCAGCCTGAGCGAGGAGCGCAAGGTCGCCGACTTCCTGAAGTACAAGGTCGAGCAGCGCGCCATCGCGGGCGTGGCGTCCATCGTGATGCGCACCGACGACCCGAACGGTGCCTGCGGCGTGGCCAGCGACGCGGCGGGCGTGGTCGGCTGGTGGGTCAATCCCCAGGCCCCGGGCATCGACGCGTGCGCGCAGGCCCTCAAGCTCATGGAGCTGACGCTGTCCACCAACTCCTAGCTGTTGCTTTCAGCGCGGGACGTGGAACTCGACTAGCGCGGCGCTGCCGAGTTCCACGCCAGCCCAGCCGCCGGTCACCGTGAACACCGCGATCGCCGACGTCGGGAACTTCTCCGAAAGGCGTTGCAATGCTTCGGCATCGGTGCCGTTGGCCCCCGCCAGCCCCAGGGTGACCTCCGACAGCGTCGGTTCGTGCCCGACTACCAGCAAGGTGGCGACTTCGTCGGCGACTCCGTTGATTTCGTCGATCATCGTCCCGGGGGCAGCGCCGTAGAGGCGCTCGCGGTATTGCACCGGGGCGTCAATGCCGGCCTCGGCCAGGGTCTGCCGCGTGCGCGTGGCCGTGGAGCACAGCACAGCGTCGATGCGGGGCGCGTTGGCGCGCAGCCAATCACCGGCCAGCCCGGCTTCCCGAATGCCGCGAGGCGCCAGCGGGCGCTCGTGGTCGAAAACGTCGGGCGGGTACGCGGATTTCGCATGCCGCATGAGCAGCAGGGTGCGCCGGAATTCGCTCACCCGAGTCACGCTAGCGGGTGGTCGGGTGCGCTATGCGGCTTCGTCGTCATTTTCCTCGAGGAGCATCTGTTCGGGGTGGTGGTGGGTGTTGGTGCGGGGTTGACCGTGGTCGAGGTGTGGTGGGGGGATCCATTGGGTTTTGCCGTTGGGGTGTTTTCGGGTGGTCCAGCCCTTTGGTCGGAGGAGTCGGTGATGCGGCCCGCAGGCGAAGGTCAGCTCGTCGATGTCGGTGCTGCGACATTGGGCGTAGTCGGTGATGCGATGAACTTCGCAGTAGTAACCGCCCACGGTGCAGCCGGGAGCGCTGCAGCCGCGGTCCGTGGCGTACAACACAATTCGTTGCCCTGGTGAGGCCAGGCGTTTGGTGTGATACAGCGCCACCGCCTTACTGTTGTCGAAGACGGCGAGGTAGTGGTGGGCGTGGCGGGCCAGGCGGATGACGTCGCTGATGGGTAGCCGGGTGCCCCCGCCGGTAACCCCTTGCCCGACGGCTGCCGCCAGTTCGGTCAGGGTGGTGGAGACGATGATCGCCGCGGGTAATCCGTTGTGCTGCCCCAAGTCTCCGGAGGCCAATACCGCGCGCAGGGCGGCGTTGAGTGCGTCGTGATTGCGCTGCCCCGCGCTGCGTGAATCCTGCTCGATGGCCTGCTCACTGGGACTTCCGTCCACGCAGGGGCTGCTCGTCGTCTGGGTTGCCCATGCCGGGGGCGGCGAGTTTGGCCAGGACGGCTTCCAGGGTGGCGCGGGCTTCGGGGGTGAGCCAGCCACGCAGCGCCGACATGCCGTCGGCCTGCTGGGTGCCCAGGGTGAGGCCGCGGCGGCGGGCGCGGTCATCGTCGGTGTAGTTGCCGTCAGGGTTCAGGCAGTCCATCAGGTGCTGGGCGAGCCCGGCCAGGTCCTCGGGCCGGTGGCAGACACCGAGTGCGGCCAGGTGGGCTTCGGGGGCCGCGCGGGTGTCGGCGTCGATGAACCCGGGCAGCTGGTGATAGCAGCGGCGGATCACCGCCACCTGCCCCGCACCCAACCGGCCTTCCCGCTGCCCGGCGGCCGTCGCGGCTAACACGGGCGCTAGGGGTTCGGCCGGTCAACCCGCACCGCGCGCCGAGGTCGGCGGCTTCGCGCACCCGCCGGGAGGTCGCGGCCCGGCTGATCAACGCCGCCTCGGCCACCGCGTGCGTCAGCGTGCCCCCAACTCCTCGGGAGTGGCCTCGCGGCCAAGCTGGTTGATCAGCGCATGTTCCACCGCTGGCAGGCGACGACGAATCTGCTCGCAGCGCCGCAGCGAGGCGAGCCGGTTTCGGGTGTTGGATGCCGCGAAGTTGAGCCCGGCCACGGTGTCCAGCGCCTTGTCCAGGGCGTCGAAGGCCGCCGTGGCTTCCTGGTCATCCGCTGAACTCATACCGTCAAGCTAGCGACACCCACCGACAAAAACCCCCGCCCAGAAACCACTGAAACCACAGTGACACAAGAGTTTTGACTGCCCACCATTGTCGCTCAGAGGCGGGCACAACGACACATCTCCGGGATCCGACACTGACCCGGCATAGAGGAAGAAGTGGACCGCAATATGCCGAGGCTGGTCGAGATCTGGCGGCGCATCGGCAGCGGGAGTCTGGATGGTCCGAATCCCAGGTCGTGGCATGCCGGTGCGCTTCCCCGGTGTTGTCGGTGCGCCGCCATAGACTCGCAGTGCCTGCCAGCCACACACCTTCGAAAGGGGGTCCGGGATGCGATTCCTGCACACCGCCGACTGGCAGCTGGGCATGACCCGACACTTCCTCGCCGGCGATGCCCAGCCGCGGTATTCGGCTGCGCGGCGGGACGCCGTGGCCGGCCTGGGCGCGCTGGCTGCCGAGGTGGGCGCGGAGTTCGTCGTCGTGGCCGGCGATGTCTTCGAACACAACCAGCTTGCCCCACAGGTGATCGGCCAGTCGCTGGAAGCCATGCGCGCCATCGGCATTCCCGTCTACCTGCTGCCGGGCAATCACGATCCGTTGGACGCGTCGTCGGTGTACACCAGCGCGCTGTTCACCGCCGAACGTCCCGACAACGTTCACGTGCTGGATCGGGCCGGGATTCACGAGGTGCGGCCGGGACTCGAGATCGTCTCCGCGCCGTGGCGATCCAAGGCCCCGACCACCGACCTGGTGGCCGACGTTCTCGAAGACCTCGAACCAGGCCCGGCCATCCGGGTTCTGGTCGCCCACGGCGGCGTCGACGTCCTCGACCCCGATCGCGACAAGCCGTCGCTCATCCGGCGGGCGCAACTCGATGACGCGCTGGCCCGCGGCGCGGTGCACTATGTCGCACTCGGCGACAAGCATTCGCTCACCCAGGTCGGCGACACCGGTCGGGTCTGGTACTCCGGTTCACCGGAGGTCACCAATTTCGACGACGTCGAATCCGACCCCGGCCACATATTGGTAGTCGACATCGACGACGGCGACCCGCGTGCCACCGTCTCCGTGACGGCACGGCACGTGGGCCGCTGGCGGTTCGTCACCCTGCACCGGCAGGTCGACGACAGCCGCGACATCGCGGACCTCGACATGAATCTCGATTTGATGACCGACAAGGACCGCACGGTGGTGCGGCTGGCACTGACGGGTTCGCTGTCGGTCACCGACCGCGCGGCGCTGGACGCGTGCCTGGATCGGTACGCGCGGCTGTTCGCTCACCTCGGCCTGTGGGAACGCCACACGGATCTCGCGGTGATTCCGGCCGACGGCGAATTCACCGACCTCGGCATCGGAGGGTTCGCCGCGGCGGCCGTCGACGAGCTGGTCACCACCGCGCGCGAGGGTGACACGGAATCCGCCGTCGACGCGCAGGCGGCGCTGGCGCTGCTGTTGCGGTTGACCGATCGCGGTGCGGCGTGAAGCTACACCGGTTGGTGTTGACCAACTATCGCGGTATCGCCCACCGGGAGATCGAATTTCCCGACCACGGCGTCGTGGTGGTGTGCGGTGCCAACGAGATCGGCAAGTCGTCGATGATCGAGGCACTGGACCTGCTGCTGGAGTCGAGGGACCGCTCGACGAAGAAGGAAGTCAAGCAGGCCAAACCCACCAACAGCGATGTCGGCTCCGAGGTCACCGCTGAAATCAGCTGCGGCGCATACCGTTTCATCTACCGGAAGCGCTTCCACAAAAGGCCCGAGACGGAGTTGACGGTGCTGACGCCGCGCCGCGAACAGCTCACCGGCGATGAAGCCCACGAACGGGTGCGGTCCATGCTGGCCGAGACGGTCGACAACGACCTCTGGCATGCCCAGCGGGTGCTGCAGGCCACGTCGACAGCTGCCGTGGATCTGTCCGGATGCGATGCGCTGTCGCGCGCGCTCGACGTGGCGGCCGGTGACGTCGCCGCGCTGACCGGCACCGAGCCGTTGCTCATCGAGCGAATCGATTCCGAGTACGCGCGTTACTTCACCCCCACCGGGCGCCCCACCGGGGAATGGGCCGCGGCGATCTCGCGATTGGCCGACGCCGAGTCGGTGCTGGCCGAGCGTGTGGCTGCCGTCGCCGAGGTCGACGAGCGGGTGCGCCGGCATGCCGAACTGACCGATCAGGTGGCCGAGCTTGCACAGCTGCGGCTGGCCGCCGAGCCCCGGCTCGTCGCCGCGCAAACCGCCGCCGACAAGATCGAGGAACTCGCCCGTCAGGCACGCGAAGCCGAGCTCGTCGCGGCCGCCGCGGCGGCGACGAGCACCGCGGCGACAAGCGCACACAACGGTCGCCTGCGTCTTCTCACCGAAATCGACTCCCGTACAACCACTGTCACCACAGCCGAGGCTGAGGCCCGGGAGGCTGCCGAGGCTCGCGAGGCGGCACAGGAAGAGGCTGAAGCGTCCCGCGCCGCGGTGGCCGAATCGCTGTCCGCCCTCGCCGAGCGGCAACGTCATGCCGAATCCGCGCGGCGCACCGTCAACCACATCGCCGAACGTGACGAGATCGACCGGTTGAGCGCGCGGCTCGCCAGAATCGAGGCCGTCCGGGGTGACCACGACAGGGTCTGCGCCGAGCTCGCCGCCGTGGTGCTGAGCGAAGAGCTCATGCAGCGAATCGAGAAGGCCGCCGCCGCAGTCGATCGCGCCGGGGATCAGCTGGCACTGATCTCGACCACTGTGGAGTTCACCGCGGCCGCCGACATCGAACTCGCCCTCGGCGAGCATCGGGTTTCGCTGGCAGCGGGGCAGAGCTGGTCGACCACCGTCACGGGCACCACCGCAGTCGAGGTTCCCGGTGTTCTGTCCGCCCGGATCACCCCGGCGACGACGGCGCTGGATGTTCAGGGGAAATATGCTGCAGCACAAGAAGAGCTCGCCTTGGGCCTGTCGGCAGGCCAGGTCGCGGACCTCGAAGCGGCGCGGGCCGAGGACCGGCGCCGGCGCGAGTTGCAAGGAAGCCGAGACCAATTGAGTGCGACGTTGTCCGGCCTGTCTGGTGGCGAACAGCTGGACGAGATCCGGACCCGCCTGGCGCGGCTGCGGGCCGATCAGCCGGCCGAAGCCGGTCTGCTGCCGGATATCACCGCCGCCCGTGCCGAGCTCGACGCCGCGGAGGCGGCGCGCGTGGCGGCCGAGGCCGAATGCGACGCCGATCGGCAGGCCGCGGCGAACGCCGAGTCGCGCCTGTCCGCGATATTTACCCGGGCAACGGTATTGAAGAGCGAAGCGGCCACTCAGCGAGCCGAACTCGACAGGGCCACTGCGCAACTCGCCCAGGAGCGCGCGTTGGCCGCCGACGAACAGCTGGCATTGTCGGCGAATGCCGAGGCCCAGGCCGCAGCGGCGGCGGAGCGGCGGGCCGCCGAGCTGACTGAAGCCCTAGCCGCCGCGACGCCGGACACGGTGACCGCCGAGTTGGCGGAGGCCACCGAGGCGGTCGAGTCGCTGCGCGACCGCTACGAAGAAGCCGCCGCCGCGCTGCGTGAGGTCAGCATCGAGCTGTCGGTCTTCGGCGGCGAGGGCCGCCAGGGCAAGCTCGACGCCGCGGAGATAGAACGCGAGCACGCCGCCAGCGCCCACTCCCGGGTCGGCGGACGCGCCCGCGCCGCGCAACTGTTGAGATCGGTGATGGCACGCCACCGCGACAGCACCCGGCTGCGTTACGTCGAGCCGTACCGCACCGAACTGCAGCGCCTCGGTCGCCCGGTATTCGGGCCCACGTTCGAGGTCGACGTCGACAGCGATCTGTGCATCCGCAGCCGCACCCTGGCCGGCGTCACCGTGCCCTACGAGTCGCTGTCGGGTGGAGCCAAGGAACAGCTCGGCATCCTGGCCCGACTGGCCGGCGCCGCGCTGGTCGCCAAGGAGGACGCCGTGCCGGTCGTGGTCGACGACGCGCTCGGGTTCACCGATCCGGACCGGCTGGCCAAGATGGGCGAGGTCTTCGACACCGTCGGCGCTCACGGGCAGGTGATCGTGCTGACCTGCAGTCCCGACCGTTACGACGGTGTGCGCGGCGCGCACCGCATCGATCTGCGCGTGTAGCGCCACAAGTAGCCGGCGGACCACCTCCCGCGCTGCTGACGAGGTTCGACGTCGGCAGAATGGGGTCATGGCGGGCCGATACCGATGACGATGAACGCGAGACGCCGCCGGGTGCAGGAAAAGTTGGCGGGCATGCCCGGAGTTCGTCCCGTGCGCAGGCCGGTTTCACCCGACGGCATCGCCGAGTTCGACCTGTACTACGTCCGGACCGGCCACAAGTCCGCCCATCCGCTGGTCATCATCCCGGGCGGCCCGGGGGTGGCGTCGATGCAGGTCTACAAGGGGCTGCGGCGGCGCGCGGCTGAGGCCGGGCTCGACGTCATCATGATCGAGCACCGCGGTGTGGGAATGTCGCGGCACGACGACGCCGGGGCGGATCTGCCGCCGGCCGCGCTCACCGTCGACCAGGTGGTCGACGATGTCGCCGCCGTGCTGGACGACGCGCACGTGGACTCGGCCGTCGTCTACGGAACGTCGTATGGCACCTACATCGCGGCCGGGCTCGGGGTGCGGCATCCCGGCCGGGTGCACGCCATGATCCTGGATTCACCGCTGCTGTCGCACCACGACATCACGCTCGTCCGCGAGGCGATTCGCGGCTTGCTCCTTGACGGCACCGCCCCGGAGACCGCCGCGTTGGCCCCCAAGATCCGCAAGCTCATCGACGCCGGGCTGATGGCCCCGCTGGCGGGGGAAGTTGCCGCGACCATCTACGCCTACGGCGGGGCCCCGCTGCTGAATCGCGAACTCGACTTGTTGCTCTCCGGCCGAACCCTGTTGTGGCACATATTGTCCCGGTTCAGCGCGGTGGTCAGTCGCAAGGTTCCCTACCACTACGAGATCGATCTGGTCGGCCGCATCGCCTTTCGTGAACTGGACTACGCCGCCGAGCCCGACGGTCTGCCGTTCGATCCGGCCGCGGCGATACGCGAAATCATGAGCAGCACAGAGACGTTCGAGGCCGAGCCATATGACCTGGTGGCCGAGATGCCGAAATTCACGTGGCCGACGGTGTTGATTTCCGGCGGTCGGGACTTGGTCACCCCGCGGTCGGTGGCAGAAAAAGTGGCAGCGTTGGTGCCGCAGTCGATGCTGCTGGCATTACCGACGATGGGGCACAGTGCGCTGGACTTTCGTGAGCCCGCCGCGCTGGCCATTGCGGGGGCAGTGTGCCGCGGCGAGATCGACGAGCTTGCCGACCAGGTCTCGATGCTGGACGCGCTTCCGGCCCGCCCCGCCGTGCGCCTGCTGTGGAAGGCGGTCGAGGTGGCGGCCATTGCCGAGGGAACGCTACCGTCCTTGCCGTCGCTGGCACGGCCCTGGCGACGGCTGACGCCGTGTCGAGTCAGCTCTTGGTGAATCCGATTGCTGTGTAATCGATATCGGCGATTCCATGCGCCCCGTAGTTCGCCAGGTCGCTGCGTACCGCCATGTTGCCCGGCGTCTGGAACAGCGGCAGGCTGAAGCTCTCCTGCCACAGCATTGCGTCCACCTGGTTGGCGAGCGCACGCGCCTTGTCCGGGTCCAGCTCGGACAGCGTCTGGTCGATCTTGGCGTCGATCGCGTCGTTGCCGATCTTGCCGAAGTTACTGTCGCCGTCCGAGGTGTAGATCTGGGGTAGCGCCGAGAGCGGGAAAGCACCACCCACCCAACTGAATTGAGTCACGTCGAAGTCGCCGACGCTGACATACTGGCTGAAGAAGCCGTTGCCCGACTTTGCGTCCAGTACCAGCTTGACGCCGATCTGCGCCAAATTGTTCTGGGCGACCATGGCAACCTGCCGATTCGATTGCGCGTCGTAGAACACGTCGCGCACCGCCAGCTGCCTGCCGTCCTTCTCTCGCACCGAGCCGTTGAGTTTCCAGCCCAGGGCGTCCAGATCCTTGCGGGCCTGTTCGGGGTTGTAGTCACCCGGCGCGCTGTTGTTTTGGTAGCCGACCTGGCCGTCGACGAAGACGTGGTTGTTCAACGGCACCGGGTGCGGCGTCAGGCCGTGCTGGACGACGTCGACGATGGCTTGCCGGTTGATGCCCCGGCAGATCGCCAACCGCAGCCTGTCGTCGGCGAGGATCGACCCGGGCGCGCCGTTGAAGGTGAAGTGGGACCAGGTGGGTGCGGGCGCGCGCCGGATCACGATTCCCGGTGTGCGCTCGGCGATGACCGCGTCGTCGAGGGTGCCCACACCCGCCGCGTCGACCGCCTTGTTCTGCAGCGCGGGGATGACGGCGGCGGGGTCGAGCACCAGGAACGTGATGGAGTCCAGCCGCGGCTTGGCGCCCCACCACCGCGGATTGCGGGTCAGCACGATGCGCTGCGCGGATCGGTCGATCGTCGACACCACGAACGGTCCGGCCGACGGGCCCGGCGCTTCGAGCTGTCCGCTGTTGAAGGTCTCGGGATCCGAAGTCATGCTGCGGGGCTGGATTCCGCCGGCGAACATGCCGCGCCATTCGGCGTACGGCTTGTCGAAGGTGATCACGGCCTGCCGGTCGTCGACGCCCCTGGTGACCGACTTCACTCGCTCGAACCCGGCCCTGCTGGCGATCAGGTATCGCTTGTCGCGACCGCTGGACGCGTTGACCTCGGCCTCGAGGTCTTCCCACGTCATCGGGGAACCGTCGTTCCAGGTTGCCTTCGGGTTGATGGTGTAGGTGACGACCTGCGGGTTGGTGCTGGTCAGCTCGACGCCGGTGAAGTAATCGGTGTTGAGCTTCAGCGTGCCGTCGGGCTGGGTGTTGAAGGCGCCGGGCAGCGTGGGCGCAATGACTTCACCGGTGTCGGCGGAGTTGCCGTCGATGTTCAATTCGTTGAAATTGTCCGGAAACAGCGACAGCGGGAGCCGCAGGTTGCCACCGTCGCGCAGCGTCGCGGGATCGCGCGGGTTGATGTCGCTGGTGCTGCCGAACCGCGCGGCGTGCGCCTGTGGCAGGTCGCGATACCCACTCGAGCAACCGGTCACGCTCACCGCGAGCGCCAACGTCAGCGCGGCGAGCCTGCGAACCGGGTGCCTCACCCGGCCGATGCTAGCGACCGGCGACATCGGGGTGCGCCCGCGGGACGGCGGCCAACAGCCGCTGGGTGTACTCGTGTTGGGGATCTCCGAACACCTGGTCGTTGTCGCCTTGTTCGACGATCGTTCCCCGATACATCACGGCCACCCGGTGCGCCAGGTGTTTGACCACCGAAAGGTCATGTGAGACAAAGAGATAGGATAGCCTGAACCGCTGCTGCAAGTCCAGCAGCAGGTTGATGATGCCCGCCTGAATCGACACGTCGAGCGCGGACAGCGGCTCGTCGAGGAGGAGAATCTTCGGCTGCAACGCCAGCGCTCGCGCAATGCCGATCCGCTGCTTCTGGCCGCCGGAGAATTCGGTCGGATACCGACCGGCGACGCTTCGGTCGAGCCCGACGATCGTCAGCAGCTCCGCGACCCGGTCTTCGGAGCGCCGTCGATCGAATCCGTTGGCGGCCAACGGCTCGGCGATGACATCGAACACCGGAAGCCGGGGGTCCAGGGATGCGACGGGGTCCTGAAAGACCACCTGCAGCTTGGTCCGTAGTCGGCGGCGGGCGACCGCGTCGAGCGTCGCGACGTCGTCGCCGAGAATCTCGATCGCGCCCGCCTGGGGTGCGGTGAGTTCGAGGATCTGGCTCAGCGTGGTCGATTTGCCCGAACCGGATTCGCCGACAATGCCCAGGGTGCGGCCCTGCTCCAGGGCGAAGCTGATGCCGTCCACCGCTCGCACCTCACCGACCTGCCTGCGCAACAGCACACCCTTGGTGAGTTGGAAGGTTTTGGTGAGGCCGGCGACCCGCAGCACCACCGCGGCTTCCCCGGCCGCCCCGCCGTCCGCATCCACGGGATCCGGTTGCGTTGATGCGCCGAAGATTTCGGCGGCACTGCGCCCGGCGACGTCCTCGGTACGAATGCAGGCCGCCCAGTGTCCGTCGCCGACGGCGACGAGATCAGGCTCCGCCGAGCGGCATTCGTCGATCACCAGCGGACAGCGCGGAGCAAACGGGCAGGCGTGGGGCGACAGCGCGGACACGCTTGGCGGCGCGCCGGGAATGGGAATCAGGCGGGTGCCCTGCGGTGCGTCCAGTCGCGGCACCGAGCCCAGCAGGCCCGCGGTGTACGGCATTCGGCGGTCACGGTAGAGCTCGTCGACCGTGCCGATCTCGACTCCGCGCCCGGCGTACATCACGATTGCCCGGTCGGCGAATTCGGAGACGACACCGAGATCGTGCGTGATGATCAGCACCCCGGCACCGGTGACATCGCGCGCCGTTCGCAACACGTCCAGGATTTGCGCCTGCACGGTGACGTCGAGTGCGGTGGTCGGTTCGTCGCAGATCAGCAGGTCGGGATCGTTGGCGATGGCGATGGCGATCACCACCCGCTGGCGCTCGCCACCGGACAGCTCGTGCGGAAACGCCTTGGCACGGCGCTCGGGTTGGGCGATCCCGACCAGTTCCAGCAGCTCGACCGCCCGCTTGTGGGCGTCGGCCCGCCTGATGCCGCGGTTGTGCACTTCGATGGCCTCGGCGATCTGGGAGCCGACGGTGTAGACGGGCGTCAGCGCCGACATCGGGTCTTGGAACACGGTGCCGATCGACTTGCCGCGAATCCGTGACATCGCCTGGTCGGGCAGCCCGAGCAGTTCCTCGCCGTGCAGCCGCACCGATCCCGACACGTCGGTGTATTCGGGCAGCAGGCCCACCACGGCCATCGCGGCAGTGCTTTTGCCCGAACCCGATTCGCCCACCAGAGCGACTACTTCGCCGGCGTCGATGCGGTAGTTCATGCTCCGCACGGCGGGCACGGCAACGTCCGATGTCTCGAAAGTGACGTCGAGGTCCTTGACTTCCAGCAGGGCGGTCATGTCCGTCGCTTCCTGCGGCGTCCTTGCCGGCTGCCGGGATCGAACGCGTCGCGCAGGCCGTCGCCGGTCAGGTTGGCGCACAACACGATCAGCACCAGCGCGCCGGCCGGAAACAGGAACACCCACGCAAAGGTGGTGGCCGACGGGGTGCCGTCCGCGATCAGCGTGCCCAACGACACGTCGGGCGGCTGGACGCCGAACCCCAGGAAGCTCAATCCGGTTTCGGCCAGAATCGCATAGCCGACGTTGAGCGTTGCGTCGATGATTAGGATCGACGCAACGTTCGGCACGACGTGGCGCATGATCACCTGGCGGCTGCTCACTCCCATATACCTTGCCGCACGGACGAATTCGCGGTCTCGCAGGCTCATTGTCAGACCGCGCACCATTCGCGAGCTGACCATCCAGCCGAACGCGGCAAGTAGCACGATCAGCCACAGGATGCTGTTCGACTGCTTGGTGCGTGGGGTGACGATCGCGATCAACAGGAAGCTGGGCACCACCAACAGCAGGTCCACCAACCACATCAGGGCCCGGTCGCGCCACCCGCCGAAGTACCCGGCGACCGATCCGACGGTCGCGGCGATCGTCGTCGAGATCCCTGCGACGCAGATCCCGATCAGCATCGACTTCTGCATGCCGCGCAGCGTTCGGGCCAACAGATCCTGGCCGAGCGCGTTGGTGCCGAACCAGTGCCGAAGCGACGGTGGCTGCAGCAACGCGGTGTAGTCGAGTTCGGTGTAGCCATAGGGGAGCAGCGGCGGCAGCGCGTAGCAACCGACGAAGCCCAGCATCAGCAGGGTCAACGCGACCAGCGCGGGTTTGTTGCGAATGAACCGCCGCAGCACCAGATCCCGGCGCGACGTGAAGCCCGCCTGGTCGACCCGCGATCTGGCCGCCGTCTGGGTGGTGTCCTGCGTCATCGGCGCCGCTCCTCGTCGCTGCGCTCTGCTTCCTCGCCGGCGTGGGTGGTCATGACACCCGCACCCGGGGATCCAGCGCGGCGTAGATGACGTCGGAGAGCAATCCGCCGATCAGGACGGCGGCCCCGGAGAACAAGGTGATCGCCGCGACGACGTTGGTGTCCTGGGTCGAAATGCCGAGCACGACCCACTCGCCCATGCCGTGCCAGCCAAAGATCTTCTCCACGAACACCGCCCCGACGACCAGTCCGCTGACGCCGTAGGCGAACAGGGTCGCCATCGGGATCAGCGCGGTGCGCAGGCCGTGCTTGAACAACGCGCGCCGCCGGGTCAGGCCCTTGGCGCGGGCAGTGCGGATGAAATCCTCGCTCAGCACGTCCAGCATCGCATTGCGTTGGTACCGGCTGAAACTCGCGATGGCGCCTAACGCCAACGTCGCGCTGGGCAACACGATGTGCTGCAGGCGCTCGACAAGCTGATCCCACCATCCCGTCGGGGGAATCGGCGCGGTCTCACCGGTGTACTGGAAGATTCCCACCCCGGCGAACATGTTGACACGCAGCGCGACCAGTATCAGCAGGCTGGCCAACACGAACGACGGGATGCTCAGGACGGTCAGGGACAACACGGTGATCACCCGGTCGCTCAGCCGGTATTGCCGGACGGCTCCCCACGCACCGACGAGAACACCGATCAGCGTGCCCAGCACCGAACCGATCACCACCAGGCGCAGGCTGACGCCGATCCGCCGCCACAGCTCCTGCGAGACGGGGTGACCGGTCACCGTTTTGCCGAAGTCACCGGCGACGGCGCCGGAAATCCAGTTCGCGTACCGGACGGGTATCGGTTTATCCAGGCCCAGCGAGGCGGCCTTGGCGTGGATGGCCTCCGCCGGCGGCTGCGGGTGGCGCTGCACGAAGCTGTCCAGCGGGTGAAACGTCACCGACGTCAGGCAGAAGGTCAGGAACGACGCCAGCACCAACAGCACGACGTAATTGAGGAAGCGGCGCGCCAGGAATCGGATCACGCCAGACCGCATCTGCGTCGCATTGGGACAGGTTATCGAGAGCGGCGCGGGCTGGCTCGATAGCGGTGCTCCCCCGACGCCGGGCGGCGGTATGATGAATTCTTCAATTGTTAAAGTGCGGCAACGATGAAGTCCTCGGGAGCGCTCAGGTGGAATCAAAACCCCTCTACAAGCTCAAAGCTGAATTCTTCAAGACCCTGGGGCATCCGGCGCGGATCAGGATTCTGGAGCTGCTGGTAGAGCGGGACCGCTCCGTCGGGGAGTTGTTGGTGTCCGACGTCGGACTCGAGGCGTCCAACCTCTCCCAGCAACTGGCCGTGCTGCGTCGCGCGGGGGTTGTCATCGCGCACCGCGAGGGCAACGTCGTGACGTATTCGATTGCCTCGCCCGATATCGCCGAGCTGCTCGCGGTAGCTCGCACGGTTCTCGCCAGAGTGCTCGCCGACCGGGTGGCGGTGTTGGAGGACCTGCGTGCCGACCGGAGCGTGAGTTAGCGCAATGGGCTGGCTTGCCAAGATCTTTCACGTCGGTCGCGTCGTCGAGCCCGCGACCGCGGCTCCGGCGCCGGCAATTCCACCGCCGGGGGGAGTGCGGGGTTCCCTGCAGATCCGCCACGTCGACGCAGGTTCATGCAACGGATGTGAGGTGGAGATCTCGGGCGTGTTCGGGCCCGTGTACGACGCCGAGCGGTTCGGTGCCCGGCTCGTAGCGTCGCCGCGGCACGCCGATGCGCTGCTGGTCACCGGTGTGGTGACGCGCAACATGGCCGAGCCGCTGCACAACACCCTAGAGGCGACCCCGCGCCCGCGCGTGGTGATTGCGTGCGGGGATTGCGCCCTGAACCGAGGCGTGTTCAAGGACGTCTATGCTGTCGCCGGTTCGGTGGGTGAGGTGGTGCCCGTCGATGTCGAGATCGCGGGATGCCCGCCCACGCCCGCCGACATCGTTGCGGCCCTGCGATCGGTGACGGGCAAGTGACGGCCACCACCACCTCGATCCCTGCCACGGCCGCACGGCCGACCACGTTGCCACGAGCGGCTTTTGGTCCGATCATCGCCGGCATTGCCACCTCGGGAGTGGGTATCGCCGGGGTTTGGCTGGGCCTGCGGGGCATGTTCGGGTCGGTGCGCCCGGTAGACATCGGTTGGCTGTTCCCCTTGTTCGGCGTGCGGATCGAATTCGGCCCGCTGGGCGGGTTCTTCATGGCACTCAGCGGCGCGGTCGCGGTCCCGGTCGGTTGTTACGCGATCGGGTACGCAAGACGCGAGCACCGCGGTGGGGTCGCATCGGCGGTGTTGCCGGTGTTCGTCGCGGCGATGGTGCTGGTGCCGGCCGCGGGATCGGTGACCACGTTTCTGCTGGCGTGGGAGTTGATGGCGCTCGCGTCGCTGATGTTGGTGCTGGCCGAGGACCGCCGCCCGGAAGTCCGCTCGGCCGCCCTGTCCTATGCGGTGATGACCCAGCTCGGGTTCGTCGCGATCCTGGTCGGGCTCATGGTGTTATCGGCGGCCGGTGGAGCCGACCGGCTCGCCGACCTCACCGGTGTCTCCGGCGGCGCCCGCACCGCCGTGTTCATCCTGACGCTGGTCGGCTTCGGGTCGAAGGCTGGGCTGGTGCCGTTGCACGCCTGGCTGCCGCGCGCCCATCCCGAAGCGCCCAGCCCGGTGTCGGCACTGATGAGCGCGGCGATGGTCAATCTGGGGATCTACGGCATCGCTCGCTTCGATCTGCAGCTGCTGGGTCCGGGCCCGAGCTGGTGGGGGTTCGCTCTGCTGGCCGTCGGCGCCGTATCCGCGCTGTACGGGGTGCTGCAGGCGTCGGTGGCGACCGATATCAAACGGCTGCTGGCCTATTCGACGACGGAGAACATGGGCCTGGTCACGTTGGCGCTCGGTGCGGCAACACTTTTCGCCGCCACCGGCGCCCGAAGCCCGGCAACGATCGCGGCGGCGGCAGCGGTACTGCATCTGATGGCGCACGCGGCGTTCAAGAGTCTCGGATTCCTGGCGGCCGGGTCGGTGCTGGCCTCCACCGGGCTGCGCGATCTCGACCTGCTCGGCGGGCTGGCGCGCCGGATGCCTTTGACCACAGCGTTTTTCGGAGTGGCCGCACTGGGTGCGTGTGGGCTGCCGCTCGGCGCGGGCTTCGTCAGTGAGTGGTTGCTGGTCCAATCCTTGATCCATGCCGCGCCCGGACGCGATCCCGTCGTGGCGTTGGTGACGCCGGTGGCGCTCGGCGCGGTCGCGCTTGCCACCGGCCTGAGCGTGGCGGCCATGGTCAAAGCCTTCGGGATCGGGTTTCTGGCCCGGCCCCGCACCAGTCAGGCCGCCGGTGCGAGCGAGGCGCCGGCCAGCATGCGCGCCGGCATGGCGATCGCGGCAGCCGCCTGCGTGGTGCTGGCGGTGGTACCGGCGTTCGTCGCTCCGACGGTCAGCCGGGCCGTGGCCGCCTTTCCGTTGGCGCGGTCCGTGCCGTTCACCGGTCTGGGCACCGTGATACGGCTGCCAGGGCTGCCCGGATCGATTGCGCCCGGCGTGATCGCGGCCGGCGTCATCGCCGCGGCGCTGGCGGCGACGGGGCTGGCATGGTCGCGTTCCCGTCGCCGGCCCGCACCGGTTGTGCTGCCGTTATGGGCCTGCGGCGCAGACGGTCTCACCGAGCGCATGCAATACACGGCCACGTCGTTCGCCGAGCCGCTGCAGCGGGTGTTCGACGACGTGCTGCGCCCCGACACCGACATCGAGGTCACCCATACGGCCGAATCACGGTTCATCGCCGACAGGATCAGCTACCGCACTGCCATTTCCGACTCGATCGAACGGCGTCTCTATACCCCGGTGGTCGCCGCCGTAGTCGCCGCGGCCGGGTTGGTGCGGCGCGCCCACACCGGCAGCGTGCACCGCTACTTGGCGTTCGGGGCACTCGGCGTGCTGATCGTGCTGGTGGTCGCCAGGTGAACGTGATGTCCTATGTCGCCGGGGCGGCTCAGCTCGGCGTGGTCACCGTCGGCGCGCCGGTGGTGGTCGGTGTAACCCGTCAAGTGCGGGCCCGTTGGGAAGGCCGAGCCGGCGGCGGCGTACTGCAACCTTGGCGCGATCTGGTCAAACAGCTTGGCAAACAACAGATCACGCCTTCCGGAACAACGATCGTGTTCGCCGCCGCCCCTGCGATCATCGCCGGGACCGTGCTGTTGATCGCTGCCATCGCGCCGATCGTCGCGATCGGGTCGCCGCTGGACACCAGTGCCGACCTGTTCGCCGTGGTGGGTCTGCTCTTCCTGGGTACCGTTGCGCTCGCGCTTGCCGGCATCGATACCGGCACCTCGTTCGGCGGGATGGGAGCAAGCCGCGAGATCACCATCGCCGCTCTGGTGGAGCCGACGATCCTGTTAGCTGTCTTCGCGCTGTCCATCCCGGCCGGATCGACGAATCTGGCTGCGCTGGTGACGAATACGATTGCCCACCCGGACCGCGTCGTGTCCTTGACCGCCGTGCTCGCCTTCGTCGCACTGGTCATCGTCATCGTCGCCGAGACCGGGCGGCTGCCGGTGGACAACCCGGTGACGCATCTGGAGTTGACCATGGTGCACGAGGCGATGGTCCTCGAATACGCCGGCCCCCGCCTGGCGCTGGTGGAGTGGGCGGCCGGGATGCGCCTCACCGTTCTGCTGGCCCTACTGGCGAATCTGTTCCTGCCGTGGGGGATTGCGGTCTCCCAGCCGACCGCGCTTCAATTGCTGACCGGTGTCGTGGCGGTGGTGGCCAAGGTCGTAGTGCTCGCTGCGCTGCTCGCCAGTTTTGAGGTGTTCATCGCCAAACTTCGGTTGTTCCGGGTGCCCGAGCTGCTGGCCGGTTCGTTTCTGCTGGCCCTACTCGCGGTCACCGCCGCCAACTTCTTCACGGTCCGCACCTGAGGGCCCAGCGATGACCGACGCCAATTTCTCGATTCCGGTGGACTTCGCCGCCGGGGGGCTCGTGCTGGCCGCGGTATTGATCGTGTGGCGCCGCGACCTGCCGGCCATCGTGCATCTGCTGGCCTGGCAGGGCCTCGCGCTGACGGCGATCCCGGCGGTGCGGGGCATCCACGATCACGACGTCGCGTTGATCGGCGTGGCAGTCGCTGTGTTTGCGCTCCGCGTGGTGGTGCTGCCGTGGCTGCTGGCTCGTGTGGTGAGCGCCGAGTTCGCCGCTCGACGGGAGGCCGCCCCGCTGGTGAACACCACCAGCTCGCTACTGATTGCCGGCGGCCTGACGGTGGCCGCGTTCGCGATCACGCAACCGGTGGTCGATCTGCAACCAGGCCCGAGCACCAACGCGGTACCCGCCGCATTCGCGGTCGTGCTCATCGCACTGTTCGTGTTGTCCACCCGGCTGCACGCGGTCTCACAAGCCGCCGGATTCCTGATGCTGGACAATGGGATTGCCGCGACCGCGTTTCTCCTCACCGCCGGCGTTCCGTTGATCGTCGAACTCGGCGCCTCATTGGACGTGCTGTTGGCCGTCGTCGTGATCGGCGTGCTGACCGGCCGGCTGCGAAGCACCTTCGGCGATGCCTATCTGGACAAGCTGCAGGAGCTGCGCGACTGATGACCGTGCTGTTGCTCACCGCGATCCTTGCGCCCCTTGTCGCGTCGACCATTACCCTGCTCGCCGGATGGGGTCGTACGACCGCGACGCTGACCGTACTGTCGGCGGTCACGGTGCTGGGCTGCGCCGCCGCCTTGGGATTTCGCGTCGAATCGGGTGCGCAGTTCGCGCTGGGCGGGCTGTTGCGGGTCGACGCGCTGACGGTGACGATGCTCATCGTCATCGGTATCGTCGGCACGCTGGCTACTTGGGCGAGCATCTCGTACATCGATGCTGAGCTCGCCCGTGCCCACACCGACGCGCGCGGCGCCCGCCGGTACGGTGTCCTGACGCCGGCATTTCTCGCGGCGATGGTTCTTGCGTTGTGCGCCAACAATATTGGTGTGGTGTGGGTGGCGATCGAGGCCACCACGGTGATCACTGCGTTCCTGGTGGGGCATCGGCGCACCCGCACCGCACTGGAAGCGACCTGGAAGTACGTCGTGATCTGCTCGGTCGGTATCGCCGTGGCTTTCCTGGGCACCGTGCTGCTGTACTTCGCCGCCCGTTGTGCCGGCGCGCCGGCCGCCCAGGCGCTGAACTTCGACGTCCTCGCCGCACACGCACGAGGTCTCGACCCCGGGGTCGCGCGGCTGGCGGGCGGGCTGCTGCTCATCGGCTACGGCGCCAAGGCCGGCCTGTTTCCTTTCCACACCTGGCTGGCCGATGCGCACAGCCAGGCCCCCGCGCCTGTCTCCGCGCTGATGAGCGGGGTGCTGCTGTCGGTCGCCTTCTCGGTGGTGATCCGCTTGCGGCCGATCATCGATGCGGCTACCGGCCCCACCTTTCTCCGCAGCGGCCTGCTGGTCGTCGGGTTGGCGACCCTGCTGATCGCGGCGCTGATGTTGATCGTGACCGGCGACATCAAGCGGATGCTGGCGTATTCGTCGATGGAGAACATGGGCCTGATCGCGATCGCAGCGGCCGCCGGCACCACATTGGCGATCTCGGCGCTGTTGCTGCATGTGCTCGCCCACGGGATCGCCAAGACGCTGCTTTTCTTGGCGGGTGGCCAACTGCAGGCCGCGCACAACTCCACCGCGATCGCCGACATCACCGGTGTCGTGCATCGGTCGCGGCTGGTCGGGGTGTCGTTTGCGACCGGTCTGATCGTGCTGCTCGGCCTGCCGCCGTTCGCGATGTTCGCCAGCGAGCTGGCGATCGCGCGCTCGCTTGCCGGCGTGCGGCTGGCCTGGGTACTGGCCGTCGTCACGCTGTTGATCGCGATTGCCTTCGCGGCCCTGGTCCGCAATGCCGGACGCGTACTGCTCGGGACGCCCGCGTCGGGCGCGCCGTCGATCACCGTGCCGGCCACCGCCGCGGCCGCCCTGATCGCCGGCGTCGTCGCCTCGACGGCCCTCGGCGTCACGGCGGGCCCACTCACCAACCTGTTCACCGCTGCCAGCAGCAACATCGGAGTCTCTCGTTGAGCCGAATCGTGTCGCAGCACCGGATTTCCCAGGACTCGCTGGCCGAACTGGCCAAGCAGCTGCTCGAGGATTCGTTTCGGCTGGCCCTGGTCGCCGCGCACGACGATGGAGACGCTCTGCGGGTGGTCTACCTGTTTCTGGCCGGTCGCCCTGACCGTCGCGTGGAGATCGAATGCGTTTTACCGGTTGATCATCCGAGCATTCGGTCGTTGGCGAAGGTATCGTTTCCGGCCGGCCGATTCGAACGCGAAATGGCGGACCTGTACGGGATCCGGCCCGTCGGCCATCCCAAGCCGCGGCGCCTGGTCCGACATGCGCACTGGCCCGACTGGCATCCCATGCGCGATAATGATTGGCCCACAACCGAATTGGCGAATACTGGTGCGTTCCCGTTCGTCATCGTCGAAGGACCCGGGGTGTACGAGATCCCGGTCGGCCCCGTCCACGCCGGCCTCATTGAACCCGGCCACTTTCGCTTCTCGGTGGCGGGGGAGACCGTCGTGCGGCTGAAGGCGCGGCTGTGGTTCGTGCACCGCGGCATCGAGAAGCTGTTCCACGGCCGTCCCGCCGGCGGCGCTGTCGATCTCGCCGAACGCGTCAGCGGCGATACCTCGGCGGCGCACGCCCTGGCTCACAGCCTCGCCGTGGAAGACGCGCTCGGCATTGAACTGCCCGACGAGGTGCACCGGCTGCGCGCCCTGATCGTGGAACTAGAACGGCTCTACAACCACGCCGCCGATCTGGGCGCCCTGGCCAACGACGTCGGTTACGGAATCGCCAACACGCACGCTCAGCGGATCCGCGAGGCGCTGCTGCGCCTCAACGCCGCCGTCACCGGTCACCGCCTGCTGCGCGGCGCGATCCGTCCGGGCGGGGTTGCGCTGCAGACCCTTCCCGACTCCGGCGATCTTCGACGAATCGCTGCCGACGTTGCCGAGGTCGCCGCGCTGACGCTGTCCAACGCCGTGGTCTACGACCGGTTCGCCGGCACCGCCATCCTGCGCTGCGAGGACGCCGCCGCCCTCGGCTGTCTGGGTTACGTCGCCCGCTCCAGCGGCCTGCGCACCGACGCCCGCGTCGAGCACCCGACCGTCGAGTTGCCCGTGACCGAAGTCGTTGCGGCGGAAGGCGACGTCCTGGCCCGCTACACCGTGCGGCGCGACGAGTTCGCGGCGTCCGCCATCCTCGCCCAACACATCATCGAGTCGCACACCGGCCCAATCGAATACGTCGACGAAGCCGAATCGGCGGAAGGGCTCCGCAGCGGTGTCGGCATCGTCGAGGGCTGGCGGGGCACCATCGTGCACCGCGTCGAAATCGACGCGGCCAATTGCATCACCCGCGCGAAAATTGTTGACCCGTCCTGGTTCAACTGGCCCGCGTTGCCCGTGGCGATGGCCGACACCATCGTTCCCGACTTCCCGCTGGCCAACAAGAGCTTCAACCAGTCGTACGCGGGCAACGACCTGTAGGGCGCCGAGGGCATCCAGCAGTCGCTTCGTCGCCTCGACAACAGCGCCTTTGTCACCCAGCATGTCTCGCTGCGTGACGGTCCGGGGCGGTCTGTTGTCGCTCGAAGACGGGCAAACCCGCTTGTTCCGGGAAGCTTCGGCGCGATACGACGCCCGCCAGCCGATCGCCGGCGCCTGACCCGCCCATTGACACCGCCGACGCGGGCTGGTTCCATAAACGGTTATGACCATAAATATGGTCAACTCTACCGACTTTATCCGGTTACGACTCCGGTTGACCATAAGGACGCCATGACCAGCGACGTGAAGGCTGGCCCCACGGCCGGGCAGTACGAATTGAGTCATCTGAGATCGCTGGAAGCCGAGGCGATCCATATCATCCGCGAGGTCGCCGCCGAGTTCGAGCGGCCCGTCCTGCTGTTCTCGGGCGGCAAGGATTCCATCGTCATGCTGCACCTGGCGCTCAAGGCGTTCGCGCCGGGCCGGCTGCCGTTCCCGGTGATGCACGTCGACACCGGACACAACTTCGACGAGGTGATCGCGACGCGCGACGAGCTCGTCGCCGAGTCGGGCGTCCGCCTGGTGGTGGCGTCGGTGCAGGAGGACATCGACGCGGGCCGGGTCGTCGAGACGATCCCGTCGCGCAACCCGATCCAGACCGTGACGCTGCTGCGTGCGATCCGGGAGAACAAGTTCGACGCGGCTTTCGGCGGCGCGCGCCGCGACGAGGAGAAGGCCCGCGCCAAGGAGCGGGTGTTCAGCTTCCGCGACGAGTTCGGGCAGTGGGACCCCAAGGCCCAGCGGCCGGAGCTATGGAACCTCTACAACGGGCGGCACCACAAGGGCGAGCACATCCGCGTCTTCCCGCTGTCCAACTGGACCGAGTTCGACATCTGGTCCTACATCGGTGCCGAGAAGATCAAGTTGCCGTCGATCTATTACGCGCACCGGCGCAAGGTGTTCGAGCGCGACGGCATGCTGCTGGCCGTGCACAAGCACATGCAGCCACGGCAGGGCGAGCAGGTGGTGGAGAAGACGGTCCGGTTCCGCACGGTCGGCGACGTCACCTGCACCGGATGTGTGGAGTCGGAGGCCGCCAGCGTGTCGGAGGTCATCGCGGAGACCGCGGTGTCACGGTTGACCGAGCGGGGCGCGACCAGGGCTGACGACCGCATCTCGGAGGCTGGGATGGAAGACCGCAAGCGACAGGGCTACTTCTGATGACGACGCTATTGAGACTGGCAACTGCCGGGTCCGTCGACGACGGCAAGTCCACGCTGATCGGTCGGCTGCTGTATGACTCCAAAGCCGTCATGGAAGACCAGTGGGCGTCGGTGGAGCGGGCGTCCGAGGAGCGCGGGCACGACTACACCGACCTCGCGCTGGTCACCGACGGCCTGCGGGCCGAACGCGAACAGGGCATCACCATCGATGTCGCGTACCGCTACTTCGCCACTCCCAAGCGAAAATTCATCATCGCCGACACCCCGGGGCACATTCAGTACACCCGCAACATGGTGACCGGGGCGTCGACCGCGCAACTGGTGATCGTGTTGGTCGATGCGCGCCACGGCCTGCTCGAGCAGTCGCGCCGGCACGCCTTCCTGGCCTCGCTGCTGGGCATCCAGCACATCGTGCTGGCGGTCAACAAGATGGACCTGATCGATTGGGACAGGACCAAATTCGAGGAGATCCGCGACGAGTTCCACGCCTTCGCCGCGCGGCTGGATGTGCAGGACGTCGCCACCATCCCGATGTCGGCGCTGCACGGCGACAACGTGGTGACCAAATCCGACCGGGCGCCGTGGTACGAGGGGCCGGCGCTGCTCTCGCATCTCGAAGAGGTGTACATCGCCGGTGACCGTAACCTGGTCGACGTCCGGTTCCCCGTTCAGTACGTGATCAGGCCGCATACCCACGAGCACCAGGACCACCGCAGCTACGCCGGCACCGTGGCCAGCGGCGTGCTGCGTCCCGGCGACGAAGTGGTGGTGCTGCCGATCGGCAAGACGACCACGATCACCGCGATCGACGGACCGAATGGGTCGGTGTCGGAAGCATTTCCGCCGATGGCCGTCGCGATACGGCTGGCCGACGAGATCGACATCTCGCGCGGCGACCTGATCGCGCGCACCAACAACCAGCCCAGGGTCGCCCAGGAGTTCGACGCGACCGTGTGTTGGATGGCCGATGGCGCGTCCCTGGAACCGGGCCGCGACTACGTCATCAAGCACACCACTCGAACCACCCGGGCCAAGGTGACGGCGCTGGACTATCGGCTCGACGTCAACACGTTGCACCGCGACAAGACGGCATCGGCGCTGAAACTCAATGAGCTGGGCCGTATTTCGCTGCGCACCCAGGTGCCGCTGCTGCTCGACGAATACACCCGCAATGCGAGCACCGGCTCGTTCATTCTCATCGACCCGCACACCAACGGCACGGTGGCGGCGGGCATGGTGCTGCGCGACGTCTCGGCCCAGGCGGCCAGCCCGAACACCGTTCGGCATAAGTCCCTGGTGACGGCCGAAGACCGCGCGGGCCGGGGTAAGACGGTGTGGCTCACCGGCCTGTCGGGCGCCGGCAAGTCGTCGGTGGCCGTGCTGGTCGAAAAGAAGCTACTCGAAAAGGGTTTTCCCGCTTACGTTCTGGACGGTGACAACCTGCGTCACGGCCTCAACGCCGATCTTGGCTTTTCCATGGCCGACCGGGCCGAGAACCTGCGCCGGCTGGCGCACGTCGCGACGCTGCTCGCCGATTCCGGCCAGGTCGTGCTGGTGCCGGCAATCAGCCCGCTGACCGAGCACCGCGATATGGCCCGCCAGGTCCACGCCGATGCCGGCTTCCCCTTCTTCGAGGTGTTCTGCGACACCCCGATCGAGGAATGCGAACGTCGCGATCCGAAGGGCCTGTACGCCAAGGCGCGCGCGGGCGAGATCACGCACTTCACCGGGGTCGACAGCCCGTATCAACGGCCTAAGAACCCGGACCTGCGGCTCATCCCGGAGCACACCCTCGACGAAATGGCGCAAAGCGTCATCGACCTGCTGGAGTTGAGTCCCTAACACGCCGCCACAGCACCTCGGGGTGCGGACGGGTGGCACAATCCTCAGCGTGCGCATGTCAGCCAAGGCGGAGTACGCGGTGCGGGCGATGGTCCAGCTCGCCACCGTCGACAATGGCGTGCTGGTCAAGACCGATGACCTGGCCGCGGCGCAGGGCATCCCGCCGCAGTTTCTGGTCGACATCCTGACCAACCTGCGCACCGATCGGCTGGTGCGCAGTCATCGCGGGCGCGACGGGGGTTACGAGCTGGCGCGCCCGGGCAGCGAGATCAGCATCGCCGACGTGTTGCGTTGCATCGACGGGCCGTTGGCCAGCGTCCGCGACATCGGGCTGGGCGACCTGCCCTACTCGGGCCCGACGGCGGCGCTGACCGACGTCTGGCGTGCGTTGCGGGCGAGCATGCGGTCGGTGCTGGAGGAGACCACCCTGGCCGACGTCGCCTCCGGTGACCTGCCCAAGCATGTCGCGAAATTCGCCGACGACTACCGGGATCAGGAACACAACCGGCACGGCGCCCGGCGCGGCGTCGGCGACTAGGACTCAGCCTGCCGAATCGTACGGTCGCGTGCGGATCTCCATGCTTCGACGCTACTTCGGCGCCGTCAGTTCCAGGGCGATGTTGTCGGGGTCGCGGAACTCGAGAATATAGGACGGCCCGATGTCCTTGACCGTCTCGTGCTGCACTCCGATATCGTCGAGATATGCTGCGGCGGTGTCTAATTCGTCCTTGCTGCCGAGCCGGAAGGCGATGTGGTCCAAGCCGCAGCGATCCTCGTGGAAGCGGTCGTTGGCGACCGGCCGCAGCCCGAGCAGCGTGCCGCCCAGGTCATAGATGACGCCCCCGAACAGGAAGCCGAACTGGTTACGGCTGGCCTCATCGGCGTTCTCCGGAACTTCCAGCAGCACCGGCCAATCGAACACGCTCTCGTAGAACTGCCGCGATCGTTCTATGTCGGTGACGGTGAGTCGGACGTGGGCGATGGAAGAACTCCTGACGGCCATCCATCCCATGGTGCCACTGGAGGAACCGCATGTAGAGGGCGTGCCACAATCGCCGTCGTGCGGATAGCGATGACGATGCCGGTGATGGAACCGGACTTGGATGCCACGGTGTTGGAGAGTTGGGCGCGGGCCGTCGACGAGGGGCCGTTCTCGTCGCTGTGCTGGGGCGAGCGCATCACCTTCTCCAACCCGGACAGCCTGACGCTGCTGGGTGCGCTGGCGGCCTGGACCACCCGGGTGCGACTGCTGACGACGGTGATCGTGCCTCAGCTGCACGACCCGGTGATGCTGGCCAAGGGGCTGGCGACCGGCGACCTGATCAGCGGCGGCCGGCTGACGGTGGGCGTCGGGGTGGGGGGCCGGCTGGAGGACTATCGCGCCGTGGGAGCGGACCCGTCGACGCAGACGATCCGGGGGATGGCCGACCAGGTCGCGGTGATGAAACGAGTGTGGGCCGGCGAGAAGATCACCGAATCCGTGCTGCCGACCGGGCCGGGCCCGGTCCAGACCGGCGGTCCGCCGCTGTTTGTCGGGACGATCGGGCCCAAGACGCTACGCAACGCGGCCGCCTGGGCCGACGGGCTGGCCGGCACCACGCTCGACCTGGACGTCGCCAAGCAGAACGAGCTCTTCGAGGTCGCCCGGGAGGCGTGGGCGCAGGCTGGCAAGCCGGCGCCCCACCTGACGACGTCGTTCTGGTTCGCCTTCGGTGAGCCGGACGAGGCGCGCGCCCAGGTGCATCGCCACCTGCTGCGCTACATGAACTGGATCCCGGCCGAATACGTCGACGCGATGGCCCCGACGACCGGGTGGGCTGGCAGCGAGGCGGAGCTGCTGGCGGTGCTGCACCGGTTCGCCGATATCGGCGCCGACGAGGTACAGCTCATCCCGACGAGTTCCGACCTGGACCAGGTCCGGCGCGCCGCCGACGTGGCCGCCCGGCTCTAGCTAGGCCGGCAGCCGGTCGCGCCCGACGTCGGGTTCCAGCGGAGGCTGCCCCTTCTGCAGTGTCGCGACCAGCTCGCGGTAGGGCCCGACGAGATAGACGGTGTCGCCGGCGCGCAGCCGGGCATCGCGGCGCGGGTGCAGCTGGACGGCCGAGTCGTCCCGGGTGATCGCGATGACGCGCGTCTGGGTCGACATCTCGAACATCCGCAGTCCGTCGAGCTCGCTGCCGGCCGCCACGTGCATGCCGCCGACCATGAAATAGCGCTGACCTACCGAAAACGTGCCCAGCACCTGCAGGCCCATCGCGGCGCCGATGAACCACGGCGCGGCCAGCTCGACCGTCGAGCGCACGGTGTCGAAACCGAACCGCTCGGCCACCGCGCCGCCCAGTGTCCGGTCGAAGATGCGCAGCACGATCGGAACGTCGGGCCGCGTGACCTTCGGCATTACCCGCGGGCCCAGCATCTCGCGCAGCACGATCCCGATCTCGATGTTGACCATGTCGTCGTGGGTCAGTACCGCCACCGCGCGCGCCTGGTCGACGCGGGCCGCTGCCAGCGTCTGGCGCAGCGTCGCGTCCCCGAAGACCACCGGGACCTCGAGTTCGGCGGCGGTCGACAGGTAGCGGTTGTTCTCGTCGAGCTCGATCGCGACCACCTCGTATCCGGCGGCGTTCAGGTCGGCGATGACGCGGCTGCCGAACGAGCCGAGCCCGACGACGATGACGTGATTGCGCAGGTGGCGGGCCCGTCGGCGGCCGGCCGTGGACGCGAAGCGGCGCGAGATCAACACGTCGGCGATGAACGCCACCATGACCGCGGTGGTGGTCAGGCCGGCGAACATCAGCATGATGCTGAACAGGCGCAGCCAGGTGGGCTGGGAGAGGAAACTGAAGTCGCCGTAGCCGACGGTCGCGATTGTTTCGGTGCTGAAGTACAGCGCGTCAACCCAGGTCATTGTCGCGTGCGGCTGAAAGCAGAACCGCAACAGCACCGTCGAGCCGATCAGCACCGCCAGCACCGCGACTATCGCGCGCATGAACATCGGGTTGACGTCGTTGCGCAGGCCGCGCGCGACGCCGACGGCTCGCCGCAGCCGGCGCTTGCGCACGCGGGTCGGGTGGGGCCGCGGCGGCCTGATGCCGCGGCTCGCCAACTCGTCGGCGGTGCCGATCATCGCCGTCCAGTCGCCGGCGCGCACCGGCAGGTCGCGGCCCGGGCAGGTCTCCAGCAATCCCGGTGTGAGCGACTTCTTGCCGTGGATCACCGCCACCGGCGCCAGGTCCGCGTAGATCTCGCGCAGTGTCGCGTCGTACGGGACCTCGGCGCCGGTCACCAGAAACTCGATGCCGGCCGCCTCGAACGGGTGCGCGGTGCGCGCCAGAGCCGCCTCGACGACCGACGGCGCAGCCAGCTCGGCGACGTCGAGGACCGCGCCGGGTCCGTTGTCGTCGGCGACCGCCTCGCGCAGCACGTCGTTGGCCAGTCGCGCCACCACCCGCACACTCGGGTTAGCTTTTCTTGCCAACAAGGCGATTTCGAGATTGATCGCGTCATCACTGCCCGCGCAGACCACGGCCGCCGCCCGCGCGATCCCGGCCTCGGCGAGGTCGTCCTTCGTGTCGGCGACGGTGTCATCGACGAGTTTCACGATCGTCGCGCCGGCAGTCTGCAACTCCGCGGCGATTGTCGTCGCCAGCGCATCGTCGCCGCTGACGATGATGTGGCGGTGCACGCCCTGCTGCATACCCACTCCGCTCTGCCGACGTTGGGCCCGTGGTGCCTACGACTATCGGGCACTGTCCCAGATCGTGCCACCCGCAATACTGGCGATGTGCCCTTCATCGAACGCGTCGCGACCCGCGAGATCTATCGCAATCCGTGGCTGGTGCTCCGCGAGGACGATATCCGCCGTCCGGATGGCAGTCCCGGCATCTACTCCGTGGTGGACAAGCCGCACTATGCGCTCGTGGTGCCCTACGACGGCCGGCGATTCCGGTTGGTGGAACAGTTCCGGTATCCGGTGGGCGCGCGGCGCTGGGAGTTCCCGCAGGGTGCCGCACCGGACCATGCGCACCTCGAACCGTTCGAGCTGGCCGCGCGCGAACTCCGCGAGGAAACCGGGCTGCGCGCGTCCTCGTTCGAAATTCTCGGCAAGGTGGATGTCGCTCCCGGGATGACCAGTCAGCTCGGCTGGGTCTTTGTGGCGACCGGGATCACCGAGGGCGAAGCCGCCCCGGAGCACGAGGAGCAGGACATGCGCAGCGCCTGGTTCTCCCGGGCCGACGTCGAGCAGATGATCCGCGCGGGAGTGATCGTCGACGCGCAGTCGATCGCCGCCTACGGCCTATTTCTGTTGCGCGAACCGTGAATTCGTGGCGGACCGCGGTAGTCGGCGCCATCGCGCTCGCTCTGCTTGCGACGCCCGCCGGTGCGGTGCCCGCGGAGATGCCGTCGTGGAGCGGCAAGTACTCGCTCGTGCGTTACGCCGTCGACAAGACGGGCAGCAGCATTGCGGCCCGCCAGCCGGAACCGACGTTCAGTGCCGACTACATATTCACGACGTCGTGTTCGGCGGGCACGTGCATCGCCACGGCCACCAACGGACCCACCCCCAAGAACCCGACGCTGCCGCAGCCGTCGCACTACGCCTGGGACGGCGCCAGGTGGGTCGAGCACTTCGACTTTCAGTGGGATTGCTATATGGGAGAAGGCGTTCCGAAAGTATGGGCACCGGCGAGGTCGTGGGCGTTCTATGCCCCCCAGTCCGACGGATCGCTGCGCGGAACCTGGCACACCGACATCAACAGCGGCCCCTGCCGGGGAAGCGTGGAGATGCCGGTGGCGGCATTCGCGGCCGGCTGACCCAAAGATTATGGCCAGTAGGCCGATTCGGCGGCGCTGATAACGGACGTCGCGTCCGCGTAGGTCGCGTTGGTGAACTTGGTCTGGACGACCTGGGCCAGCTGGTCGGGGGTGTAGCCGGTGCTGCGGTCGGAGCAGATCGCGTGTCCGAGCGCGATCAGGCTGTCCCGGTCGCCGCTGAAGCCCAGCTTGGTAAGTTGCGCGATGTACGAGTCATCGTCGGCGACGGCGACACCGCTACCCACGGTGAGGGCCGCAGCAACGACAACGGGGATACACATCAGGCGTAGTCCGCGAACAGACATGGGATCGCCTCCGTTCTGGGATATTAGGGTTTGACCTTAATATTATGGGCTTCGGATGGTCGGCTCGCGCGGCGAAATGAGCAGATATGGCAAACTCCAGCTGAGAGTGGTGAAGCCTCCGCTGGCAACGTTGTGTTCCGCCGACTCTGCCACCTGCGTCAACGGCAGGCGGCAGTTGGTGCTTAGGTCGAGATCGTGAGGTTTCAGGTTTCCCGGGAGACCGCCGTGCTGCGGATTGCGGTTGCCGTGGTCTTCGGAGTTGCCGTTGCGTTCGCCGTGGGACACACGGTCGGCTGGCGGTTCGCGCTCGTCGGCTGGATCGCCAGCGCCGCGGTCTACGTGTGCTGGACGTGGCTCATCATCGGCGGAATGGACGCCGAGGAGACCCGGCGATACGCGACCAGAGAGGATCCCACCCGCTGGATCGCCGATGTGGTCATCGTGTCGGCCAGCGTCGCGAGCCTGCTCGGGGTGGGTTACGTGGTTGCCGCCGGATCGCATTCCGGGGCCCGGGCCGTCGCGGCCGCACTTCTCGGCATTGCGACCGTCGCGGCGTCCTGGGTCGCCGTGCACACGTTGTTCACCGCGCACTATGCGCGGCTCTACTACTCCGACGAGCCGGGCGGGATCGATTTCCACGACCCCGAGCCGCCGCGCTTCCGCGACTTCGCTTACCTCGCCTTCACCGTCGGCATGACCTATCAGGTCTCCGACACCGAGATCGGGTTGACGTCGATCAGGGCGACGGTGCTGCGGCACGCGCTGCTGTCGTACCTGCTGGGCGCGGTCGTCCTCGCGGTCACGATCAATCTGATCGCCGGGCTCAGCTCCAAAGTGTGATCGAGCCCGCGGCTAGCCGGTTCGCGTCAGGCTGAAGAAGTCGTGCGGGTCGACAAGACCGCAGGGCGCGGAGGTGGCGGGAATTGAAATCACGGGCTTTAGCAAATAGACGTGCGTCTAATAAGGTGATAATCAAATTCGAGCCGGTTTTTTCGAGTCGGTGGTAATGAATCGCGGGTGAAGTGTTCGGTTGGTCCTGCCTACCCCACCACACTTTCGGGTAGTCAACGCCGTGAATGCGGGTAGCCGGGCGGTCAAATTCCGTTATGCGCCGTTAGCGTCGAACGTGTGAGTTCGAGCAGTACGTCCAGACCCATGATTATCCCGACGGCTTTGATGACAAATATTCTTGACAATGCGATCGCGGGCAAGGGTCTCGTCACGGCGTTTCAGCGCGTCGTGGCTTTGCCGAGCCGGACGGTCGTCGGCTACGAGGCGCTCGCGCGCTGGCCCGCGCTGAATAATCCAGCGCCCACCGAGGTTTTCGCCTACGCCGAAGAGACGGGCAAATTGGACCTTCTGGATCGCGTCTGCATTCGCGCGGCAGTTAAGGGAGCGCTGCAGGCAACTTTTGCGCCCGGGATGTTATTACTGGTCAACACCGAACCCGCCACGAGTCGTATCGACCCGTCCCGCGACAGCAATATCATGCGGGCCGCCGATTGCTTCAATCTGACATTCGAAATCACCGAGCGCGGATTGCTCAGTAATCCCCGCGCGCTTCTCCGGAAAGTCGCGGCGCTGCGTTCTTCGGGGCTCGCGATAGCACTTGACGATGTCGGGTCGGACCCCGATTCCCTGGCGCTGCTCGACGTCGTCTCGCCCGACATGGTCAAGCTCGACATGTGTTCGATCCAGCACCAGCCAGATCGGGTGCAGGCGCGCATCATCGCCGCGGTCATGGCCCACCAGGAGCGAAGCGGCGCCGTCATCTGCGCCGAGGGGATCGAAACCGACGACCAGCTCGAGCAGGCATTGGCGTACGGTGCGGCGTTCGGTCAGGGCAATCTCTTCGGCGTTCCCGGCGAACTCACCGGCGTCCCAAAGGGGTTCCGGTGGCCGGGCAGGGAAAGCTACCCGCCCAGCGGCGCGACCGGAACGACCTTCGAGCTGGCATCGGGGGTGCTGCCCACCCGGCCGGTCCGGCACAAAACGCTGTCGGAGCTGTCCAAACACGTGGAACGCATCGCCATGACCGCCGAGAATCCCCCGATCGTGCTCACGACACTGCACGAAGACACGGACTCACGCATGGTCACGAAGCTCAAATACCTTGCCATCGCCGAAAGGTGCCCGCTGTTAGCGCTTTTCAGTCAAAGCTGGCCACTCGGAATCGGGCCACGGGTCAGGGAAGTCAGGCTCGATTCGAGTGATCCGATGTCGCGCGAGTCGACCATCGTGGTGCTGGGTCCCGACACCGCGGCCGCGCTGATAGCGCGTGAGCGGCTAGGCGTCAAGGGCATTTCCGCCAGTGATGCCGACCGGCGCTTCGACATGGCAGTCACCTTCGACCGCGAATTCGTCACCATGGCGGCGCAACGGCTACTCGCTCGCTTGATCTGAGCCCGGCGGACGAGCTCAAGGCAGTAGACGACGCCGGCGCGCCTCTGCGATTGATTCGCCGCGCCTCGCGACGCCGAGCTTGACGTAAATGCTCTTGAGATACCACTTGACGGTATTAATGGTGACGCCAAGGCTTCTGGCGATCTGCTTGTTCGACAACCCGCGGTCCAGCAGGCGAAGGACTTCGATCTCTCGGGCGTTGAGCTGTTGTTCGGGCAAGGTGCGTTCGGCGGCGCCGGCGATCACGGGGATCGCAGCCTTCCGCGCGTCGGTGTGGGCGGTGGTGAGCAGCGCGGACAGGTAGTCGGTGGCAACCTGGGGGAGCCCGGCCGCCCACCGATGGGTTCGGCGCGCCTCGCGAAGTTCGACGATTATTTTCAGTATCTCCGGGCCGGCGTCGACCACCGTGCGTAGCAGCCCGGAGCGTGCGCCCGCAATCAGCGCGGGCACAAGTATTTTGGCGGCAGCGTCGCTGTCACCGGTCAAATAGACCACCCTGGCGAGCTCGATAGTGCTGATCGTCTCGGCATAACGACATCCGACAGCGCCGCATTCGTCACGAATTGACGTCACGAGTTTCGTTGCCGCGTCGTAGTCGTCGGAAGCGCACAAGATTCGCGCTTGCATGCTTAGTTGGTAGTGACGCGTGGCCATCGCGATACCGTCACTCGCCGAGTCGCCGACTTCGGGCTGGCGTGCCAGAACCTGGCGTGCCCGGTCGATGTCGTCCACGGCGAGGTGCAGGCGCAGGCATTCGTAATCGAGGGCGGCCGATAACCGCGGCAGCGAAAGATGTTGCGCTGCAATGGCTCCCTCGTTCAGCAGAGAAATCGCATCGTCGATGTCACCGCGCAGGACTTTGATGTGCGCGAGCGTGCTGTAGGCCGCGATCATGAAGTCGGCCACGCCACATTCGACGCCGAGTTCGTGACATTCTTCCAAGAGCGCTTCGGCCGTATCGATGTCGCCGCGTTCGTAGCGGAGCCTGCCGAGCAGCGCCCCGGCCAGGCGAGTCGCGTGCGAACGCGGACCGGCCGCGCTGTGTGCCAACGCGCGAGCCTGGGCGTAGCGGATCTCGGCGGTGCGCAGATCGAGTTGGGCGAATGCCGCGAGGCCGGCAAAGCACCGGCCGTAGACCCCGGCGAAGGGACCTGCGGCGGTCTCGTGAAAAGCGTTGGCCCACTGTTGGCGTGCCAGCGCCGTGTCGTAAGCGAAGGTGTGGATGTCGACAAAGGTGCGGATGTTGGCCGACACCGCCGCCAGAAATGGCCTGCACCTCGGGCTTTCGACGATGTAGGGCGCCACCAAGGATGCGGCGCGGTCGATACGGTCGCCGTAGACGTCGGTGCACGCCTGCACGACGTCGGCTTCGCCGAGAATTTCGGCGGCGCTCGCATCGGTCGCCGACGCCAGGGCGGCTCGAACATGGCTGAGTGCGATCTGGACATCCTCCGGTCGCTGCAGCAGGCAGTTGGCCCAAGCGATCGCGGTCTGCAACATCGGTCGGTTCAGGACGAGGACCTTCGGCAATTTGTTGACCAGCCCGAGCAGGCCGGCCATGCGGCTGTGTTCGACGAGGTACATGGCCTGCCGTTCCACCAGATCGACTGCCCCGACGTCATCGCCCGCGGCCAGCGCGTGACTGACGGCGTCGGTGAGCAGTCCTTGATCGGCAAACCACGCCGAGGCCCTGCGGTGCAGGCTCACGATTTGGTCGGCATGGTCGCGTTCCAGCCGTTGCCGTAAGTAGCCGCCGAACAGGTGGTGGTACCGGAACCATTCGCGATCGTCGTCCAGCGGCTGCAGGAACATGTCGCGGCGTTCCAGCTCCTCGAGGAAGGCCTGCCCGCGCGGCTGGCCGCTGACGGCGGCGGCCAGATCGCCGCAGAGGCGATCGCAGATCGAGGTGGTCAGCAGGAAGTCGAGCAGCTCGTCCGGCAGCGCGTCGAGCACGTTCTCGGCGAGGTAGTCGCCGATGGAATGGTGACGGCCGGAAAAGCCCCTGATCAACGCCGGCGCGTCTCTGGTGGTCCGCAGCGACAGGGTGGCCAGCTGGAGGGCGGACACCCAGCCGTCGGTGCTCGACCACAGGCTGTGCACATCATTGCCGTCGAGATCCAGCTCGTTGAGGTCGAGCAGGAAGGCCGCGGATTCCTGCTGGTCGAAGCGCAACTGTGCGGCGTCGATTTCGACGACCTGGTTGCTGACCTTGAGCCTGCCGATGCCGGGTGCTCGGGTTCTGCTGGTGACGACGAGGTGCAGGTTGTCGGGGCCGGCGGTCAGGAGAAAGTCCAGCGCCGCGGCGGTGTCGGGGCTCTCGATCAGGTGCCAGTCGTCCAGCACGATCGCCAGCGGTCGCTCGCGTCCCGCGCACCGGTTGACGAGCTCGGCCTGCACATATCGTTGCGCGTCGGCCGACTGCTCTTCCAGTAGGTCGCCGAGGTCCGCGACCAGCGTGGGTTCGACGCGCCCAACCGCCGCGATCAGATCACCGAGAAAGGCGACAACGTCATTGTGGCCGCGGTCGAGGCTCACCCAGGCAACCGGTACCTCGTCAGCCGCTAACACCCGCTGCCATTGCAGGGCGAGGGTGCTCTTGCCGAAGCCTGCCGGCCCGTGGACCAACGCCAGCCGCTTCGCCCGCCCGGCACGCAGAACGTCGATCAACCGGTCGCGCGTGACGCGCTTGCCCTCGTAGGCCGGCGGTTGAACTCTCGTCGACACGACCTTGGCGGATTGCGTCTTGGGCTGCATGCTCAGCCCGCCTCCCCCCGGAGTTGAATCGACCGCCGTTCTGCCCTCACCCGCGCGCACCACAGGATTTCAGCATCATTTTCGCCTATCGGCACCTCAGCCGCCAGTGCTTCGGATACCCGTTGGCCGTGAATCGAAGCGCCGGGCCGCGCCGATCCTCACGCCCGGCCGGAAAGGCCGGCAGCGGCGCGGATTTCGCGGCGCGCCGCGGCGGGGTCGCGGTCGGGAAATATGTAGTGGCTCAACGCCGTTCGTGCGATGGCGCCGGACAGGTCGCGCGGGTTGGCACCCGAGGCCAGGGCGCCTTCGCCGGCGCAGCGCTGCAGGATGACCACCAGTCCCTCGACGAGCATGGGTAGCGCCGCGGCCATTTGGTCGTGTGCGAAGGTGGGCTCGAGGTCGAGCAGCCGCCCCGGTGGCTGAATCTCGACGAATGTCGCGACGACGTCGACGGCGGCCTCCAATCGTGCGACGCCGGTGACTCCCGACATGGCCTCGTCCATTGCCGTGCTGAAGCGGCGCCGTTCGCGCTTTCCCAGCGCGTCGATCAGGTCTTCCTTGGACGCGAAATAGCGGTAGATCGTGGGCCGAGACACCCCCGCCAGCGCCGCCACGTCCGACAGCGACGTCCGGCGGGCCCCGGTGCGAAAAACCAGGCGCTGGGCCGCGTCCAGGATTCGATCGGCCAGATCTCGATGATCCGCGCCGCGTGACTCGGCGATCGACACTGGGGCAGCCCCTAGAGCTTGCCCAGGCCGCGCAGCCACGAGATCAGCAGCCGCACGCCGTCATCGAGGGACATGGGCGCATACCCGAGTCGCCGGGTGGTCAAGTTGTCTTTGCTTCTGGGCTTGCGCTCGCTGTTGGCGGCGGCCTTCGCGATGGCCATCAGGGTCGGGCCGAACTCGGCGGTCAGCGCCTCGGCATCGGTGCGGTAGTCGAGGTCCTCGACGCGGTGGTCGATTCCGGCGACTGCGCACGCGCGGTTGATGCCGCCGGCGGTGCTGAAGGTGTCTTCGGGACGGCCGACCAACAGGTAGCGCTCGCCGGTCACCCCGTTGTCCAGCGCCGCGATCGAGCCCTTCGCGACGTCGGCCCCGGCGACCCAGGTCACCGGAAAAGCCAAGTAGCGCTTAATCTTTCCTCTCATTCCGGCCAACAGCACCCGGTTGAAGCTGGTGCGGTGCAACGCGCGCTCCACGACGGGAGCAGGACCGAAGATTGCGCCGGGGTGACACGTCAGGACGTCGTCGCCCGCGGCCGCGCGCCGGTGGGCTTCCTGGAACGCGGCCAGTTTGGTGACGGTGTAGGGGTCTTGCGGTGGGTTCTGCAACACGGGCGCCTCTTCGAAGTCCAGGCCGGTGCCCAAATCGAGGAAGGTGGCGGTGCTCAGCGCGACGACCCGGCGCATGCCGTGCGCCGTCGCGGCGTCGAGGACGTTCGTCGTACCGACCATGTTGACGGCCTTGAAGTCCTCGAGGTCCTGGCTCGCGCCGCCCAGCAGGGCCGCGCAGTGGATCGCGGCGTCGGCGCCCTTGGCCGCGGTGCGCACGTCGTCGGCGTCGCTGATGTCGCCCTGGATCACCTCGATGCCGATGCCGATGTCGGCCAGGGCCGTGGCCGTGCCGGGATCGCGCACCAGGGCGCGGACGTGGTCGCCGCGTTCGATCAGCTGCCTGCAGACGTTGCCGCCGGTCTGGCCGGTCGCGCCGGTGACGAAGATCGTGCTGGCCATGGTGGGCTCCCTCGGCTGACTCCGCTTTACATATCGAACAGATTTAGTGAGAACTGTAAACCGTGAAGTGGGATTGTCATATAGTCGGCTGCGTGGCACTCGATCCCTCAAGCGCGCTCCTGACCGACCGCGTCGCGGTCGTCACCGGCGGCGGCTCCGGCATCGGCCGCGGCATCGCGGCTGGGCTGACGGCATTCGGCGCGCGGGTCGCGATCTGGGAACGCAACCCCGACACCTGCGCGTCCGCCGCCGAGGAGATCGGCGCTCTCGGTATCCCGACCGACGTGCGGGACAGCGCCGCCGTGGACGAAGCGCTCGCGCAGACCGCAGCAGAGCTCGGCCCGGTGACGATCTTGGTCAACAACGCCGGCGGCGTCTTCTGGTCGGGCATCCTGGACACCAGCGAGAACGGGTGGGACGCCCTGTACAAATCGAATCTGCGCCACGTGTACCTGTGCACGCAGCGGGTGGCCCGCACGCTCGTCGAGGAGCACCTGCCCGGCAGCATCATCAGCGTCACGTCGATAGAGGGGGTCCGCGCCGCCCCCGGCTACGCGACGTACGCGGCGGCCAAGGCGGGCGTCATCAACTACACCAAGACCGCGGCGCTCGAACTGGCGCCGCACGGCATCCGGGTCAACGCGCTGGCCCCCGACATTACCTGGACCGAAGGCCTCGAGCAGATGGCACCGCCGGGATCCCGGCAGCGGATGGGATTCACGGTTCCGCTGGGGTGCGCGGGGCACGTCGACGAAATGGCCGGGGCGGCAGTCTTTCTCGCCTCGGAGATGTCCAGCTACATCACCGGACAGACGATCCACGTCGACGGCGGCACCCACGCCGCCGGTGGCTGGTATCACCACCCGGAGACCGGCGCGTACGCGCTCGGGCCGCCAACCTGATACAGCTTTCATGAATTCGCATGCGCAAAATGGCGCGCTTGCGCCGATAATGGCTCTAATTAATTACCCGTATTCATAGCGACATGCGCCGACATTCCGCCGTCGATGGAAATCATTCCTCCGCTGATGTAGCGGGACTGTTGCGCAGCCAGAAAGGTGACGAGTTCCGCGACGTCTTTCGGCTGCCCGACATACGGCGTCAACGTGGCGCGGCCCAGGCCCGTGCCACGTCTTCGGTGGCGAGATCATCGCCGAGCGCGATGGCGCGGGCGCCGGTCCCCCGGCCAATTCGTGTGCCGTCGCCGCACCAATCCCGCCGGCACCTCCCGTCACTATCGCGACTTTTCCGGCGAGTCTGGACATCGATTTCTCCTTCTCAGTGCCGCATAAAAAAGATAGCCTGAATTAATGCTGCGCATTGCACCAATACCGATAGAAGAGCTCAGTCCACATTCCCGCGAAATCGTCGATGCCGGCGTGGCCGCCGGGCTCTACGCGAGTCCGGTGCCCTCGCAGATCTTCGCGTATCGCAGCGCCCAGCTCGAGCAGGTCAACCTGGCCAGGACGCACCTGGGCGCCGGCACCCTGCTCGGCGGCCGGATCCTGGAATTGCTGCGCATCCGCAGCGCGCAACTGGGCAAGTGCGAACCGTGCAGTCAATCGCGTAAGCATGATTCGATCACCGACGAGGATGTCGCGTGCCTGCTCGCGCCCGGCCACGGCGCGCTGACGCCGCAGGAGCAGCTGGCCGTCGAGTTCCTCGACCTGCTCTCCGCCGATCATCACGCCATGGACGACGAGTTCTACCAGCGGCTGGGCGGGCATTTCACCGCCGCGCAGATCATCGAGCTCGGATTCACCTGCGCCGGGGCGATGGGGCTGCACCGGTTCATCCACACCCTCGACGTGTACGGCGACTCGGTACCCGTCATCGAATACGACCGGGACCAGGTCGACCGCGCGAAGGCGGTGTGACCGTGTCGAGCCGATCCTTCAGTGAAGCCAACGCATTTCATCGCTTCATGCGCACGTTCATCGCCACGAAGCTGGGGGTGGCGATCTTTCGGCCGACAGCACACCACCTCGACCGGATCACCAGCAGGCTCACCGGAAATCGGAGTAGTGCTTCGGCGATCGTGACCGGTGTTCCCGCCGTCATGCTCACCACGACGGGGGCGAAGTCGGGGGAGCCCCGCACCGTCGCGGTGTTTCCCATCCCGCACCCCGACGGCGTGGCCGTCATCGCGTCGAACTTCGGCGGCCTCAAACACCCGGCCTGGTACCACAACCTGAAGGCCGATCCGCATGCCACGGTGTCCGTGGCGGGCGAAACCTGGGATGCCGTAGCCCGAATCGCACCTCCCGGCGAGCGTGACGAGATCTGGGCGAAGGGCGTCGCCATCTATCCCGGCTGGCGCAAGTACGAGAAGACGGCCGGCGACCGCCATATCGAGGCGTTCGTTCTGGTCAGGAGTTGAGCCGACCTCAGGGGAGAACGCGCAAGCCCCACTTGTCGAGCAGCGGATGCACTAGCGTGAAGTACGTCGTGTGGTCGTCGCCCTCCGGCGAAGACATCAAGATGCCGACCGCACTGACGCTTCCGTCCGCGTTCTTCACGAAGCCGGGACTGCCGCTGTCGCCCTTCAAGCTGTACACGCTGGCTTCGACCACCCCGTTCTCCACGCCTTTGATCGCTCCACAGGTCTCACCGCTCACCGCGCCGAGCTTGCAGAACGGTATGCCGACCTGAATTTGGTTGGCGCTCAGCACATCGCGGACTGGGTACTTGCCGCCGACATCTCCTACCGGTGCGCCGACGCCGGGGTCAAGGCGGATGATCGCGGCGTCCTTGTTGTCGCCCTCGTTCTCGCTGGCGGTGATTCTTCCGAGCGGGACGTCCTGCTCGTAGGTCCATACCGAACCGTCGTGCGCGTCGCAGTGTCCACTGGTCAACAGGTAGTAACTGTCGTCGCTGCCCTGCGTCGCGAAACCCGCTGTGCACCTCCCACTTTCATCATCCACTTCGATGCCGGGCATCGGCGGTCCGGCGGCTTGCGCCGTGGCCGTGACCGCCGCCGAAGCGATCACCACGGCACCAGCCGTCGCGAGCCCGCGAAGCCATGCCGCCGTGGCGAGGCGGTGCGGTCCCTTCACCGACTAGTCCAGAGGGGTTGCGTGGCACTCGCTGATGCCCCGCAACATGGTCAGGCGGTCTTCAAGTTCCCTCCTGGCGACCTCGCACGCCGAATCGGCGTCGCCGGCGGCGGTGTGCGGCACCGTCAGCGTGATTCTGCGCTGCGTGCCGCCGACGGACTCCCAGTCAGTGAACATCGGAGATTGCTCGACAAACGGTCTTGCGGGGCCCTGGTGCGGGATATCCGCGTAGATGTTCACAAGCCAGTTCATGTTGTCGATCCCAACCGTCGGGCCACCGTGGCACTTAAGCGATGGCTTTCGCTGATGCGGTGAGCGGGCCCGCGCCGGAAGGGTGCTGAATCCATGCCCGGCGCGGGCCCATCTGGTTGCCTGCTACCTGGCTCCCAGGCGCCCATCGTCGCACCGGCGCCGGGCTGGCCAATAGGGACTAAAGACTCCAGTTGCGTGCCGGCGAACGCCGGCCGGTGACGACCCGTATCGCGCACCGATCGCACCGGCACGGGGAGCATCGCGAGTATGCACCCAGTGAGCGTTACCGCGTGACCACGCGCGAATACATCTACCGGGTAGAAACTTGAAGCCGGACCTGAGTTTCGCTGGCACTGGCACCCTGATAGGAACAGCCCCGGACACCGGCCGCATATCCAACCGTCGTTCAACCTCAGGGCGCATCTTCCCAGTTCTCGCATCGCGTTGGAAGACGTGATCGAAGGTTGCATCGAACTCGGTGCGCGGCCCGCCTGTGGCGACTGGAAACAACGCCTCGCTGAGACGGGCGGCGTGCACAAGCTCTATCGAAACTGGGTCAACGAGCCCACAGAGCGTAGGTCTCGGCCAGGGCCGGCCAACCGCTGAATGGGCCCGTCGCGGCTCGGATCGCTCGCCCTGTCAATAACTTCCGAACTTTGACCCCGGATCAACTTCTGAATGTCGACCCCCTGAATTCGAGCACGGACGGCGTGTCGGTCAGGCTGCAGCCTCGACTCCGACGGCTCGACTGGCCGTTCCGACGAGAAACCTGCAGTGTGGTTGCTTGTGTTGGTCCGGTTGGTGGCCGGATCGGTCCGTTGAAACTGTTCTCGGCTTTCATGGTCGCCGAGCGCAGCGAGACCCGGCGGCTAGACGAGCAGTGCCGGTACTGCTAGGCGGGTGATGTCGGCGATCAGTGCGTTGAGCGCGGGTGTCTTGGGGTCCTCGGAGCGGGTCCGGGTCATGATCGACAGGATGAGGCGTTCGCCGCTGGGGCCGAACGCGACACCGATGTCGTTGGTGGAGGCGTAGTCACCGGCGCCGGTCTTGTCGGCGACGCCCCACTCGGGCGGCAGTCCGGCGCGGATGCGGTTGTTGCCGGTGGTGATGGTGCTCATCCACTCCCACAGCTGGGCCCGGTGCGCGTCGTCGAAGACGTCGCCGGTGAGCATGTTTGAAAATCCGGCGCCCATCGAGCGCGGGGTGCTGGTGTCGCGCGGGTCGCCGGGGTAGGCGGAGTTCAGTTCCAGCTCCCAGCGCACCATCCAGATCCGGTCATCCCCGGTGGAGCGGGCGAATTCGGTGACCGCACCGGGCCCGCCCAGCATGGCGACCATGAGGTTGGTGGCGGTGTTGTCACTTTGGCGCACTGAGGCTGCGCACAGCGCCGAGAGTGGAAGGTATCCGCCGACGTGGGGTTCGGTGATCGTGGAGGCGACGGGCACGAGGACGGCGGGGTCGATGAAGACCGGGTCGTTGAGGGACAGTTCCCCGCGCTGGTCTTTGGCAAGGATGGCGCCGGCGACGTAGGCCTTGAACGCCGAACAGGTGGCGAACAGGTCGTCGGCCCGATAGTCCAGCATCCGTCCGGTGTGCAGGTTGAGTCCGTGGAAGCCGACCTTCGCGTTGTAGCGGTCCTCGAGCGTGGCCAGCTGTTCATCACTCGCCAACGGTGCTTCGGAATCGACGAGTCGAACCGGATCCTGGCGGTGCGGCCGGTCATAGGCACTTAAGGCAGCCACGGCGGCACTGGCTGCCATGAGCAGACGGCGACGGGTGATCTCCACGCCCGTCAGCATGACGCACAGAAGCGACGAATCGTAATCGGTGCAACATCAAGCCTTTTGGCAGCTTCGGTCGTCGAAATCAATTGAGTGGGCTTTGATTTGGAATCAGAAATAGACACGGTGCGCGCTACCCTTTGGATCAGGCTAAAGAGTCTGGCTTTATGTCGGTTTAATAGGGAGCGCGTTTTATGCCGTGTCGCCCACGGTGCGTGTTCTGGAGCCGAATGTACCGGATAATCACAACCGTGTCATTCGCTACTCACGATGCCGCCAAGGCGGGTGGGGGTCGTCGTGAGGTTGCACCAGGTGATGACAGGTGGCTGTGAGTCAGCTAACGAATCAGGGCAGCGCTAGCGCAGATCGCATAGGTAGGGGATAGGTAGAACACCGCGTTGTATCTTGTTTGTGCAGTTCAGACGTGGTGCCCCCGGCAGGATTCGAACCTGCGGCCTTCTGCTCCGGAGGCAGACGCTCTATCCCCTGAGCTACGGGGGCGCATGCGAGACCATGATGCGCCAATGGGCCCCGCCAGCCTAACGCATCCAGTTGACTGCACCCGCATCGCAATGGATTCGGGGCGCGGGCACCCCAGCCAATAGGATGGACGCTCGTGACCCCCGCTGACCTGGCTGAGCTGCTCAAAACCACCGCTGCCGCGGTGTTGGCCGAGCATGGCCTGGACGCGTCGGCGCTGCCGGCGGCGGTCACCGTCGAACGGCCACGCAACCCCGAGCACGGCGATTACGCCAGCAACCTGGCATTGCAGCTCGGCAAAAAGGTCGGCGCGAACCCGCGTGAGCTGGCCGGATGGCTGGCAGAGGCGCTGGCCTCGAAAGACGGCATCGCCGCCGCGGAGGTGGCCGGCCCCGGGTTCATCAACTTGCGCCTGGAGGCCTCGGCGCAGGCCGTCGTCGTCAACAACGTCCTCGATGCCGGCCAGAGCTACGGGCACTCCGGCGATCTCGCCGGAGTCAACATCAACCTCGAGTTCGTCTCGGCCAACCCGACCGGGCCGATCCACATCGGCGGCACCCGCTGGGCCGCCGTCGGCGACGCGCTGGGCCGGCTGCTCACCACGCAGGGCGCCGCCGTGACGCGCGAGTACTACTTCAACGACCACGGCGCCCAGATCGACCGGTTCGCCAGCTCGCTGATCGCCGCCGCCAAGGCCGAGCCGACGCCGGAAGACGGGTACGCGGGCGAATACATCAGCGACATCGCCGGGCAGGTGCTGCAGAAGGCGCCCGACGCGCTGAGCCTGCCCGACGCCGACATGCACGAGACCTTCCGGGAGATCGGCGTCGACTTGATGTTCACCCACATCAAAGAGACGTTGCACGAATTCGGCACGGACTTCGACGTGTACACGCACGAAGACTCGATGCACACCAGCGGCCTCGTCGACCAGGCCCTGGCCAAGCTGCGCGAGACTGGCAACATCTTCGAGAAAGACGGCGCAACCTGGCTGCGCACCAGCTCTTTTGGCGACGACAAGGACCGCGTCGTGATCAAGAGCGACGGTAAGCCCGCCTACATCGCCGGTGACATCGCCTACTACCTCGACAAGCGGCAGCGCGGCTTCGACCTGTGCATCTACATGCTCGGCGCCGACCACCACGGCTACATCGCGCGACTCAAGGCCGTCGCCGCCGCCTTCGGCGACGACCCGGCCACCGTCGAGGTGCTGATCGGCCAGCTCGTCAACCTCGTCCGCGACGGCCAGCCGGTCCGGATGAGTAAGCGCGCCGGAACGGTGATCACCCTGGACGACCTGGTGGAAGCGATCGGCGTGGACGCCGCCCGCTACAGCATGATTCGCTCGTCGGTGGACACCCCGATCGACATCGACCTGGCCTTGTGGTCCTCGGCGTCCAACGAAAACCCGGTCTACTACGTGCAATACGCGCATGCACGACTGTCGGCACTGGCCCGCAACGCCGCCGAGCTCGGCCTGATCGCCGACACCGATCACCTCGAGCTGCTCAGCCATGACAAGGAGGGCACGCTGCTGCGCACCCTCGGCGAATTCCCGCGGGTGCTGAAAACCGCTGCGTCGCTGCGGGAGCCGCACCGGGTGTGCCGGTACCTGGAAGACCTGGCGGGCGACTACCACCGGTTCTACGACTCCTGCCGGGTGCTGCCGCAGGGCGATGAGGAACCCGGCGACCTGCACGCCGCGCGGCTGGCGCTGTGCCAGGCCACCCGCCAGGTCATCGCCAACGGCCTGGCGATCCTTGGCGTGACCGCCCCGGAGCGCATGTGAACGTCCATCCCGCCGGCCCCCGGCACGCCGAAGAGTCTCGTCCGGCGCAAAGCCCGCCACGCCCGCAGTCGCCCGAGGAACTGCTGCTGCTGGCGCCGAACGTGTGGCCACGCAACGTTTCTCGCGATGACGCCGGGGTGACGAGCATCGCCGGGGTATCCGTCACCGATCTCGCCCGGGATTACGGCACCCCGCTGTTCGTCGTGGACGAGGAGGACTTCCGGTTCCGCTGCCGGGAGATCGCCACCGCGTTCGGCGGGGGTCGCAACGTGCACTACGCCGCCAAGGCCTTCCTGTGCAGCGAGGTGGCCCGCTGGATCGACGAGGAGGGCCTGTCGCTCGACGTCTGCACCGGCGGCGAGCTGGCCGTCGCGCTGCACGCCGACTTCCCGCCCGAGCGAATCACCTTCCACGGCAACAACAAATCCGTCGCGGAGTTGACCGCTGCGGTCAAAGCCGGGGTGAGCCACATCGTGTTGGACTCGACCACCGAGATCGAGCGACTGGAGACCATCGCCGGCGAGGCCGGCGTCGTCCAGGACGTCTTCGTGCGCCTCACCGTCGGCGTCGAGGCGCACACCCACGAATTCATCTCCACCGCACACGAAGACCAGAAGTTCGGGCTGTCGGTGGCCAGCGGCGCGGCAGCGGCCGCGGTGCGCCGCGTCTTCGCCACCGATCACCTGCGCCTGGTCGGCCTGCACAGCCACATCGGCTCGCAGATCTTCGACGTCGCCGGCTTCGAGCTCGCCGCCCGCCGCGTCATCGGTCTACTGCACGACGTCGTCCAGGAGTTCGGCGTCGAGAAGACGGCTCAGATCTCGACCGTGGATCTCGGTGGGGGCCTGGGCATTTCGTACTTGGCGCCCGACGACCCGCCCCCGATGGCCGAGCTGGCCGCCAAGCTGAGCGCCATCGTGCGCGATGAGTCGGCCGCCGTCGGGTTGCCCACCCCGCGGCTGGTGGTCGAGCCCGGGCGCGCCATCGCCGGGCCGGGCACCATCACGCTCTACGAGGTCGGCACCGTCAAGGACGTCGACATCAGCAGCACCGCACACCGCCGCTACGTCAGCGTGGACGGCGGCATGAGCGACAACATCCGCACCGCACTGTATGACGCCCAGTACGACGCGCGGTTGGTGTCGCGGGTCAGCGACGCACCGGCAACCCTGGCCCGCATCGTCGGAAAGCACTGCGAGAGCGGCGATATCGTCGTCCGCGACACCTGGGTGCCCGGCGACCTGCAGCCCGGTGACCTGCTGGGGGTGGCCGCGACCGGCGCCTATTGCTATTCGCTGTCGAGTCGCTACAACATGATCTGTCGTCCCGCTGTGGTTGCGGTTCGCGATGGAAAGGCGCGGCTGATCCTGCGCCGGGAGACGGTCGACGATCTACTTAGTCTGGAAGTGAGGTGAACTGTGTCCGATGATGTCAAGCCGGTGGGCGTCGCCGTACTAGGGTTCGGCAACGTGGGCAGCGAGGTGGTCCGCATCATCGAGGACAGCGCCGACGACCTGGCGGCCCGGATCGGGGCGCCGCTGGCGTTGCGCGGCATCGGAGTCCGTCGCGTCGCCGCCGATCGCGGTGTCCCGGTCGAGTTGCTCACCGACGATATCGACGGGCTCGTCTCGCGCGACGACGTCGATATCGTCGTCGAGCTGATGGGCCCGGTGGAGCCGTCCCGCAAGGCGATCCTGGCCGCGCTCGAACGCGGCAAATCGGTCGTCACCGCGAACAAGGCGCTGCTGTCCACCTCGACCGGGGAACTGGCGCAGGCGGCCGAAAACGCCCATGTCGACCTGTATTTCGAAGCCGCGGTGGCCGGAGCCATCCCCGTCATCCGACCGCTGACCCAGTCGCTGGCCGGCGACACGGTGGTGCGGGTGGCCGGCATCGTCAACGGCACCACCAACTACATCCTGTCCGCGATGGACAGCACCGGCGCCACCTACGACAGCGCCCTGGCCGACGCCAGCGCCCTGGGCTACGCCGAGGCGGACCCCACCGCGGACGTCGAGGGCTACGACGCGGCGGCCAAGGCCGCGATCCTGGCGTCCATCGCCTTCCACACCCGGGTCACCATCGACGACGTCTATCGCGAAGGCATCACCAAGATCGCCCCGGCCGACTTCGAGTCCGCGCATGCGTTGGGCTGCACCATCAAGCTGCTGTCCATCTGCGAGCGCATCACCGACGACGAAGGCCAGGAGCGGGTCTCCGCGCGCGTCTACCCGGCGCTGGTGCCGTTGTCGCACCCGCTGGCGACCGTCAGCGGGGCGTTCAACGCCGTCGTCGTCGAGGCTGCGGCCGCGGGGCGGTTGATGTTCTACGGCCAGGGCGCCGGCGGCGCGCCCACCGCGTCGGCGGTCACCGGCGACCTGGTGATGGCGGCCCGCAACCGGGTGCTCGGCAGCCGCGGGCCCAAGGAATCCAAATACGCCCAATTGCCGATTGCACCAATGGGATTCATCCAAACTCGCTACTACGTCAGCATGAACGTCGCCGACCGGCCCGGCGTGTTGTCCTCGGTGGCGGCCGAATTCGCCAAGCGCGAGGTCAGTATCGCCGAGGTGCGCCAGGAGGGCGTGGAGGACGAGGGCGGCCGGCGCGTGGGCGCCCGCGTGGTCGTGGTGACGCACAGCGCCACCGATGCCGCGCTCTCCGAAACCGTCGCTGCACTGGCCGATCTGGAATCCGTGCTGGGTGTGGCCAGCGTGTTGCGACTGGAAGGAACCGGTCTATGAGCGCCCCGCGCACGGCCACCCATCAGCCCTGGCCGGGCCTGATCGCCGCCTACCGCGACCGGCTGCCGGTCGGCGATGACTGGACGCCGATCACGCTGCTCGAGGGGGGCACCCCGCTGATTCCGGCGACCCGGCTCTCCGAAAAGACCGGCTGCACCGTCCATCTCAAGGTCGAGGGCCTCAATCCGACCGGTTCGTTCAAGGACCGCGGCATGACGATGGCCGTCACCGACGCCGTGGCGCGCGGGCAGCAGGCCGTGTTGTGCGCGTCGACCGGAAACACCTCCGCCTCGGCGGCGGCGTATGCCGCGCGCGCCGGCATCACCTGCGCGGTCCTCATCCCGCAGGGCAAGATCGCGATGGGCAAGCTGGCGCAGGCGGTCATGCACGGCGCCAAGATCATCCAGATCGACGGCAACTTCGACGACTGTCTAGAGCTGGCCCGCAAGATGGCCGCCGACTTCCCGACGATCTCGTTGGTCAACTCGGTCAACCCGGTGCGCATCGAGGGCCAGAAGACGGCGGCGTTCGAAATCGTCGACGCGCTGGGCACCGCCCCGGACATCCATTCGCTTCCGGTCGGCAACGCCGGCAACATCACCGCGTACTGGAAGGGCTACACCGAATACCACCAGGAGGGCGTGTTCGAGAAGCTGCCCCGCATGCTGGGCACCCAGGCCGCCGGCGCGGCGCCGCTGGTGCACGGCAAGCCGGTGCCTAACCCCGAGACCATCGCGACCGCGATCCGGATCGGTTCGCCGGCGTCGTGGACGGCCGCGGTCGCGGCGCAGGAGCAGTCCGACGGGCGCTTCCTGGCCGCCACCGACGAGGAGATCCTGGCCGCCTACCACCTGGTCGCCCAGTCCGAGGGGGTGTTCGTCGAGCCGGCGTCGGCGGCCAGCATCGCGGGCCTGCTCAAGGCCGTTGAGGACGGCTGGGTCACCCGCGGCTCGACCGTGGTCTGCACGGTGACCGGCAATGGTCTCAAGGACCCCGATACAGCGCTGAAGGACATGCCGAGTGTCTCCCCGCTGCCGGTGGACCCCGCCCTGGTCGTCGAGAAGCTCGGGCTGGCCTAGCCGTGACACAGATGCTGCCCGCCGGGCTGGTGGCAAGCGCCGTCGTCTCGGCGTCCAGCGCCAACCTCGGCCCCGGTTTCGACAGCGTCGGCCTGGCACTGAGTCTGCACGACGAGATCGTCGTGGAGACAACAGATTCCGGCCTCGAAGTGATCGTCGAGGGCGAGGGGGCCAACCAGGTTCCGCTCGGTCCGGAACATCTGGTGGTGCGCGCCATCGAGCACGGCCTGCGGGCCGCCGGCGTCGGCGCGCCGGGCATGGTGGTGCGCTGCCGCAATGCCATCCCGCATTCCCGTGGTCTCGGCTCGTCGGCGGCCGCGGTGGTCAGCGGCCTGGCAGCGGCCAATGGCCTTATCGCACAGACGGATTCGGCGCAGCTGACCGAAGCTCAGCTGATCCAGCTGTCCTCGGAATTCGAGGGTCATCCCGACAACGCCGCCGCCGCCGTATTGGGCGGTGCCGTGGTGTCCTGGGTGGACCGCGGCGGCAGCGCGCCCCGGTACTCGGCTGTGGCGCTGCGCCTGCATCCCGATATCCAGTTGTTCTGCGCGATTCCCGAGGAACGCTCGTTGACCGCCGAGACGCGGGGACTGCTGCCCACCCACGTCAGCCACGACGACGCCACGTTCAACGTCAGCCGCGCCGCGCTGCTGGTGGTGGCGCTGACCGAACGCCCCGATCTGCTGATGGCAGCCACCGAGGACCTGCTGCATCAACCGCAGCGTGCCGCGGCGATGCCGGCCTCGGCGGAATATTTGCGGCTGCTGCGGCGTCTCAACGTGTCGGCGACGCTTTCGGGAGCGGGTCCATCGCTGATCGCACTCAGCACCCAACCGCAACTGCCTGCGGAAGCAGTGGACTACGGGGTCGCGCATGGATTCACCGTCACCGCGATGGCACCGGGCGAAGGAGTTCGCTGGAGCCCGGGAATCAAAGTCGCCGGTTGATCCGCGGCTCGGCCGGAGGGTTTGCTTGCTTCCCGCTCGGATGCAGGTTATCCTCGGACCCGTCCCGCAATCGCAGCATCTGCATCTGCATCTGCATTAACTGCATTGCAGCTAGGACAACCACCAATTCTTCTCGTGAACGAGGTTCGCCGCTTCCCTTCGCCGATTAGGCGATCACCGTTGCAGAGAGATTGGGCGCACTCGGCAATTTGGCTGAATGCAACGAACCCTCGTATGAAGTGATCAGCGAGGGAAGAAAGGAAATCCGTGACTGATACGGACCTCTTCACGGTGGGCGAAAGCACCGACGGCGACCAGCTGTCGAAAGCCGTGACCACAGACACTCCCGACGTAAAAAGCGCGTCGAAGGGCTCCCTGTCCACCCTGGTGCTGCCCGAATTGCGCGCCCTGGCCAGCCAAGCCGGCGTCAAAGGGACATCGGGGATGCGCAAGAACGAGCTCATCGCCGCGATCAAGGAAATCAGGGGACAGGCCAACGGCACTTCGGTAAGTGACCGTCCAGCCACTCCGAACGCCGGGGACGACACCAAGACCGAGGCGGCCGGCGCCGAAACGTCTACCGCGCAAGGGAAACAGGACGATTCGGCCACCGAGGCGCCGCGGCGGGAGCGGCGCGGCGCGTCCCGCGAGGCGGGGTCGGCCGGCCGCGGTGGCGACGAGGCGGAGTCCTCGGACGCCCGCCACGGCGGCGACGGGCGCGGCCGCAACGGGACTCCGCGTGGCGAGGGCGACGATCGCCCGGCCAGGCGCCAGGACAACAAATCCGACGACCGCGGTTCGGACAACGACCAGGGCGGCGACCAACAGAATTCGGGCGGCCAGCAGAACCGCGGCGGCTCCAACCAGCAGGACGACGAAGGCGATGGACGGCAGGGCCGGCGGGGACGCCGGTTCCGTGACCGCAGGCGCCGCGGCGAACGCTCCGGTGACGGCGGTGGTGGCGGCGACACCGAACTGCGGGAAGACGACGTCGTCCAGCCGGTAGCCGGCATTCTTGACGTCCTCGACAATTACGCGTTCGTCCGCACCTCCGGCTACCTGGCCGGGCCGCACGACGTCTACGTGTCCATGAACATGGTGCGCAAGAACGGCCTGCGCCGCGGTGACGCGGTGACCGGCGCCGTTCGGGTACCGCGCGAGGGCGAGCAGCCCAACCAGCGGCAGAAGTTCAACCCGCTGGTGCGCCTGGACACCATCAACGGTGGATCGATCGAAGACGCCAAGAAGCGTCCCGACTTCAGCAAGCTGACGCCGTTGTACCCCAACCAGCGGTTGCGCCTGGAGACCACCCCCGACCGGCTGACCACCCGGGTCATCGACCTGATCATGCCGATCGGTAAGGGCCAGCGTGCGCTGATCGTGTCGCCGCCCAAGGCGGGTAAGACAACGATCTTGCAGGACATCGCCAACGCGATCACCAAGAACAACCCGGAATGCCACCTCATGGTCGTGCTCGTCGACGAGCGGCCGGAGGAGGTCACCGACATGACGCGTTCGGTGAAGGGCGAGGTCATCGCCTCGACGTTCGACCGGCCGCCCACGGACCACACGGCGGTCGCCGAGCTGGCCATCGAGCGTGCCAAGCGCCTGGTCGAGCAGGGCAAAGACGTCGTGGTGCTGCTCGACTCGATCACCCGCCTGGGCCGCGCCTACAACAACGCGTCGCCCGCTTCGGGCCGCATCCTGTCCGGTGGTGTCGACTCGACCGCGCTCTATCCGCCGAAGCGTTTCCTCGGCGCTGCTCGCAACATCGAGGAAGGCGGGTCGCTGACCATCATCGCCACGGCGATGGTCGAGACGGGGTCCACCGGTGACACGGTCATCTTCGAGGAGTTCAAGGGAACCGGTAACGCCGAGCTCAAGCTGGACCGCAAGATCTCGGAGCGCCGGGTTTTCCCGGCCGTCGACGTCAACCCCTCGGGCACCCGCAAGGACGAGCTGCTGCTCTCGCCCGACGAATTCGGCATCGTGCACAAGCTGCGCCGCGTCCTGTCGGGTCTGGACTCTCATCAGGCCATCGACCTGCTGATGTCGCAGCTGCGCAAGACAAAGACCAACTACGAATTCCTGGTCCAGGTCTCGAAGACGACACCGGGGTCGATGGACAACGACTAGCGGCGCACGCTGCGGCGCAGTTGCTTCGTGCACGCCGGGAGCAGGCCCTGCACACCGGCCTGACCGGCGGACACGGGGAGCCCTCGCGCGGTCGGGAATGTGCGGGCGCATCTCGGTGTTTGGGCAGTAGGTGGTTGACCTGGCATAATCGAACCCCGACTGCCCGGAACCGTTTCAGGTTCTGAGTTCACGCCCGACCGCCGGAGTTCACGGCGCGCCAGGGCGGCACACGATCGAAGAGGACACCATGAAGACTGACATTCACCCCGCCTACGGGGAGACCACGGTGCACTGCGGGTGCGGGAACACCTTCCAGACCCGCAGCACCAAGCCCGGCGGCAACATCGTCGTCGAGGTCTGCTCGCAGTGCCACCCCTTCTACACCGGCAAGCAGAAGATTCTCGACAGTGGTGGCCGGGTGGCGCGGTTCGAGAAGCGCTACGGCAAGCGCAAGGGCGCTGCCGCGGAGAACGCTGACAAATAGCTGGATCGCCGACGCCCGAACTGTGCGCGAACTTGCACAGGCCGGGCGTCGGTTCGCGTTTGCGGTAATGGCCACAGCGGCGGCAGGAGGTGTGAGATGACGCAGCCCGTTCAAACGATCGATGTGCTGCTCGCCGAACACGCTGCACTCGAGCACCGGCTGGCCGATCCCGAATTGCACAGCAACCCCGACGAGGCCCGCAAGGCCGGCCGCCGATTCGCCCGGTTGGCACCCATCGTCGCGACCCACCGCAAGCTGGAGGCGGCCCGGGGCGACCTCGAGACGGCGCGTGAACTGGCCGCCGACGACGCGTCGTTCGCCGACGAGGTCACCGAACTGGAATCGCGGGTGGCCGAGTTGGACACCCAGCTCACCGACATGCTGGCCCCGCGCGACCCGCACGACGCCGACGACATCGTCCTCGAGGTGAAATCCGGTGAGGGCGGCGAGGAATCGGCGTTGTTCGCCGCGGATCTGGCCAGGATGTACATCCGCTACGCCGAGCGGCATGGCTGGACGGTGACGGTGCTCGACGAAACCACCTCGGACCTGGGCGGCTACAAGGACGCGACGCTGGCCATCGCCAGCAAGGGCGACTCGGCCGACGGAGTGTGGTCGCGGATGAAGTTCGAGGGCGGTGTGCACCGGGTGCAACGCGTTCCGGTGACGGAATCTCAAGGGCGCGTGCATACTTCGGCCGCGGGCGTGCTGGTCTACCCGGAACCCGAGGAAGTCGGCGAAGTGCAGATCGACGAGTCGGATCTGCGTATCGACGTCTACCGCTCGTCCGGGAAGGGCGGGCAGGGCGTCAACACGACGGACTCGGCGGTGCGGATCACCCACCTGCCCACCGGCATCGTCGTCACCTGCCAGAACGAACGATCGCAGCTGCAGAACAAGATTCGGGCGATGCAGGTCCTGGCGGCCCGCCTGCAGGCGCTCGCCGAAGAGCAGGCGTCGGCCGACGCGTCGGCGGATCGCGCGAGCCAGATCCGCACCGTGGACCGCAGCGAGCGGATCCGCACCTACAACTTCCCGGAGAACCGGATCACCGATCACCGAATCGGTTTCAAGGCGCACAATCTCGACCAGGTCCTGGACGGGGATCTGGACGCGATGTTCGATGCCCTCAGCGCCGCCGACAAGCAGTCCCGGCTGCAACAGGCATGATCGCGTCGGCGACGATGCAGAGCGAAGCGATGCCGAGCAGCGGCGCCAAGTCCCCGCTGCGGCGCGCGATCGACTCGGCCGCGGCGCAACTCGCCGAAGCGGGAATCGATTCGGCGCGTCACGATGCCGAGCAGCTGGCGGCGCATCTGGCGGGCACCGAGCGCGGCCGGCTGGCCCTGATCGAATCGCTCGACGACGACTTCTTCCGGCGCTATGTCGTCGTCGTCGCCGCCCGCTCGCGGCGGGTGCCGCTGCAGCACCTCACCGGGACCGCGGCCTTCGGCCCCGTCGACCTGCACGTCGGACCCGGGGTATTCACCCCCCGCCCGGAGACCGAGGCGCTGCTGGCCTGGGCCACCGCACAGCAACTCGGGGGCCGGCCCGTCATTGTCGACGTGTGCACCGGATCCGGCGCGTTGGCCGTCGCCTTGGCCAAGCACTGGCCCGGCGCGCGCATCATCGGCATCGACGATTCCGATGCCGCCCTGGATTACGCGCGCCGCAACATCGCGGGCAGTCCGGTCGAATTGGTGCGCGCCGACGCCACCGACCCCGGCCTGCTCGCCGAGCTGCACGGGCAGGTGGACCTGGTGGTGTCGAACCCGCCCTACGTTCCCGACGGCATGCTGGTGGAACCCGAAGTGGCCCAACATGATCCAGCGCACGCGGTGTTCGGCGGCCCCGACGGGATGGCGGTTATCCCCGCGGTGGTGAGCCTTGCCGGGCGCTGGCTGCGGCCCGGCGGCCTATTGGCGGTCGAGCACGACGACACTACCGCGGCACGCACCTTCGAACTGATCTGCAGCACAGGACTTTTCGGCGACATCCAGGCCAGGCGGGACCTGGTGGGCCGGCCGCGATTCGTGACGGCCCGCCGGGGGCAGCGGCCCCTCGTGGGAGAGAGCGGCGCCGGTGACTGAAATCTTCGACTGCGACGACCCGGACCGGCGATCGCTGGGAATCGCCTCGGCCGTGGGAGCACTCAAGGGCGGCCGCCTGGTCGTGATGCCGACCGACACGGTGTACGGGATCGCCGCCGACGCGTTCGACAGCACCGCGGTGGCGGCGCTGCTCGCGGCGAAGGGGCGCGGGCGCGACATGCCCGTCGGCGTGCTGGTCGGCTCCTGGCACACGATCGAGGGCCTGGTATACACCATGCCCGACGGGGCGCGGGAACTGATCCGCGCCTTTTGGCCGGGCGCGCTGAGCCTCGTCGTGGCCCAGGCGCCCTCGCTGCAGTGGGACCTCGGCAACGCCCGCGGCACCGTCATGCTCCGGATGCCGCTGCACCCGGTCGCGATCGAATTGCTGCGCGAGGTGGGGCCGATGGCGGTATCGAGTGCCAACGTCTCCGGTCAACCGCCCGCCGTCGACGCCGACGAAGCGCGCGGCCAGTTGGGCGATCTCGTCGACGTCTATCTCGACGCTGGGCCCGCCCTGCAGGGCGCCGCCTCGACGATCGTCGACCTGACCGGAGTCGCGCCGCGCGTCTTGCGGGCCGGTCCGGTAAGTGTGGAGCGGATCGCGGAAGTGCTCGGGGTGGAGCCCGCAACGTTGATCGCCTGACCCGCGAACCCGTGGCGGGCACGAGCATTGAAGTCTCAGGAAGGGGGCGTACGGTCTCGTGGTGTCCAGCGACCCGGCCAGCCTGATGGGCAACCTGATGGGTGGTCTGCACGCCCTGGCCGATCGCGGCGCCGGCGTCCCCCTGCGTGAGCTCGCGCTCGTCGGACTGACCGCGGCGATCATCACCTACTTCGCGACCGGACCGGTGCGTGTGCTGGCCACCCGGCTGGGGGCGGTCGCCTACCCGCGGGAACGCGACGTGCACGTGACGCCGACCCCGCGGATGGGCGGGCTGGCGATGTTCGTCGGTGTGATCTCCGCCGTTTTCCTGGCGTCCCAGCTGCCCGCGCTCACCCGCGGCTTCGTCTACTCGACCGGCATGCCCGCGGTGCTGGTGGCGGGCGCGGTGATCATGGGTATCGGCCTCATCGACGACCGTTGGGGCTTGGACGCGTTGACGAAATTCGCGGGCCAGATCACGGCGGCGAGCGTCCTGGTCACCATGGGCGTTGCCTGGAGCGTGCTCTACATCCCGTTCGGGGGAGTCGGCACCATCGTCTTGGACCAGGCCTCCTCGATCCTGCTCACGCTGGCGCTGACCGTCTCGGTCGTCAACGCGATGAACTTCGTCGACGGACTCGACGGGTTGGCGGCCGGCCTCGGTCTCATCACCGCCCTGGCGATCTGCATGTTCTCGGTCGGCCTGCTCCGCGACCACGGCGGCGATGTGCTGTTCTATCCGCCCGCGGTGATCTCGGTGGTGCTGGCGGGGGCCTGCCTGGGCTTCCTGCCGCACAATTTCCACAAAGCCAAGATCTTCATGGGCGATTCCGGCTCGATGCTGATCGGCCTGATGCTCGCCGCCGCCTCCACGACGGCGGCGGGCCCGATCTCGCAGAATGCCTACGGCGCCCGCGACGTCTTCGCCTTGCTCTCGCCGTTTCTCCTGGTGGCCGCAGTGATCTTCGTGCCGATGCTCGACCTGCTCCTGGCGATCGTGCGCCGTACCCGCGCGGGCCGCAGCGCGTTCAGCCCCGACAAGATGCACCTGCACCACCGGTTGCTGCAGATCGGTCATTCCCATCGCCGGGTGGTGTTGCTCATCTATCTGTGGGTGGGCATCGTCGCGTTCGGCGCCGCGAGCACGATCTTTTTCAAACCGCGCGACACCGGCGCGGTGATGCTGGGCGCGATCGTGGTTGCTGGCATCGCGACGGCGGTCCCGCTGCTGCGTCGCCGCGACTACGAGGACGAGGACTACGACGGGCAGTAGTAGCGGCATCGAATCTGTGATACGGTGCAGGTAGAACCCCGAAAACAACCTCGCGGGTGGCCGGCCAATTCGGCTCGTCGGATGGAGAAATCGACGTGCCGAATCACGACCGACAAGGGGAGCGACCCCTTGCACGGACCCACTGTGACGTGCGATACGCTCGGCGAGCCACCGATCGGTCGGTCGGAAGGTTTCCGCTTGAGATACCCGGAGTGAGGTGCTGCAGTGACGACACCAGCGCAGGACGCGCCGTTGGTGTTTCCCTCTGTTGCTTTCAATCCCGTCCGGCTGTTGCTGACAAGTGCCGCGATCACTGCCGTGGCGGTGGCTGTCGCCGGATTCAGCGGTCACCTGATGGTCGGGGTTTTCTTCGGCGTCGGATTGCTGCTCGGTTTGCTCAACGCCCTGCTGGTCCGCCGGTCGGTAGCCTCGATCACCGCCAAAGAGCACCCGATGAAAAGCACGATGGCGCTGAACTCGGCGACCCGGCTGGCGATCATCACCGTGATCGGGTTGATCATCGCTTATATCTTCCGGCCCGCCGGACTCGGCGTCGTGTTCGGCTTGGCCCTGTTCCAGGTGGTGTTGGTGCTGTCCACCGCGCTGCCGGTGTGGAAGAAGCTGCGCAGCGGCGACTGGGCCGAGGCCGAAGTGCAAGGAACGGAAAGAGGGAACACCAGCGATGACTGAGACGACGTTGCTGGCCGAATCCGCAATCGAGGTCGGCGAGCACACCCACGCCACCTGGCTCGGGATGACGGTCAACACCGACACGATCCTGTCGACTGCGATCGCGGCGGTCATCGTCCTCGCGCTGGCCTTCTTCCTGCGTGCGAAGATCACCTCAACCGGCGTTCCCAGCGGCGTTCAGCTGTTCTGGGAAGCGATCACCGTCCAGATGCGCGATCAGATCGAGGCCGCAGTCGGCATGCGGATCGCGCCGTTCGTCTTGCCGCTGGCGGTCACCATCTTCGTGTTCATCCTCATCTCCAACTGGCTGTCGGTGCTGCCGCTGCAGTACACCGACAAATCCGGGCGCACCACCGAGTTGCTCAGCTCGGCCGCGGCGGACATCAATTACGTACTCGCCCTAGCCCTGTTCGTCTTCGTCTGCTACCACATAGCCGGCATCTGGCGGCGCGGCATCGTCGGCCACCCGCTGGCGGTGCTCAAGGGCCACGTCGCGTTCCTGGCCCCGATCAACCTCGTCGAGGAGCTCGCCAAGCCAATCTCGTTGTCGCTCCGACTTTTCGGCAACATCTTCGCCGGCGGCATCCTGGTCGCCCTGATTGCGCTCTTTCCGCCCTACATCATGTGGGCGCCCAATGCGATCTGGAAAGCATTCGACTTGTTCGTCGGTGCGATCCAGGCCTTCATCTTCTCGATCCTGACCATCTTGTACTTCAGTCAAGCCATGGAGATCGAGGACCACCATGACTAAGACGACCATGAATTGTTTTGTCCCACGCACCATTACAGAGACCTGGTAGACCCCTACCAGATATCAAGGAGGATAAGAATGGCCCTGGACCCCCAAGTCGCTGCCGCTGCACTCATCGGCGGTGGAATCATCATGGGCGGCGGTGCGATCGGTGCCGGTATCGGTGACGGTATTGCCGGTAACGCGCTGGTCGCAGGCATCGCCCGGCAGCCCGAAGCGCAAGGCAGGTTGTTCACGCCATTCTTCATCACCGTCGGTCTGGTTGAGGCGGCGTACTTCATCAACCTGGCCTTCATGGCGCTGTTCGTCTTCGCCACCCCCGTCGGCTAGTTCGCTGTGATGGGTGACGCGAGCCGCAGCGTTCTGGCGTCCAGCCAGTTGGCAGCAGAGGGGGGCAATAACTTCCTTGTCCCCAACGGCACGTTCTTCTTCGTGCTGGCGATCTTTCTGATCGTGCTGACCGTCATCGGTACGTTCGTCGTGCCGCCGGTCATGAAGGTGCTGCGCGAACGCGACGCGATGGTCGCGAAGACGGCTACCGACACGAAGAAGGCGAACGAGCAGTTCGAAGCCGCCCAAGCGGATTACGAGAAATCCATGCGGGAAGCGCGCGTCCGGGCGTCGTCGTTGCGCGACGACGCCCGCGCCGAGGGCCGCAAGGTCGTCGAGGAGGCGCGCGCCCGAGCCGAGCAGCAGGTGATGTCGACGGTGCAGACGGCATCCGAGCAATTGAAGCGGGAACGCGATGCCGTGGAGTTGGATCTGCGTGCCAACGTGGCCACCATGTCCGCGACGCTCGCCAGCCGCATCCTCGGCGTCGAAGTCACAACCTCTGCCGCGACAAGGTAATTATCAATGTCGACGTTTATCGGGCAGCTGATCGGGTTCGCCGCCATCGTGTTCCTGGTGGTGCGCTATGTCGTTCCGCCGGTGCGCAATTTGATGACCGCGCGGCAGAACGCGGTGCGCCAGCAGCTGGAGGATTCGGCCAAGGCCGCCGACCGGCTCCGGGAATCGACCACCGCCCACAGCAAGGCTGTCGAGGCAGCGAAGTCAGAGGCAGAGCAGGTCGTCGAAGAGGCCAAGTCCGACGCCGAGCGCATCACCGAGCAGTTGCGCGCCCAAGCCGATGTCGAGGCGGAACGCATCACGGACCAGGGCGGCCGTCAGGTGGAGTTGCTCCGGGCCCAGCTGACCCGTCAGCTCCGTCTCGAGCTCGGCCACGAATCTGTGCGTCAGGCAGAGGAATTGGTGCGTAACTACGTCGCCGACGCCGATCAGCAGTCGTCCACCGTGGATCGGTTCCTGGACGAACTCGACGCCATGGCGCCGGCGTCGGCCGAGGTTTCCTACCCGCTGATGACCAAGATGCGCTCGTCGAGTCGCGAGGCGCTGCGCAGCCTGTCCGATCGGTTCACCACCATCGCCAAAAACCTTGACAGCAAGGGGCTTTCGACGCTGTCCAGCGAGTTGGTGGCGGTGGGGCAATTGCTGGACCAGGAGCTCGTCGTCACCCGGTACCTCACCGTGCCCGCCGAGGACGCGGGGCCGCGAGTTCGGCTGATCGAGGGGCTGGTGTCCGACAAGGTCGGCGACCCCACACTCGAGGTGCTGCGCGCTGCCGTCTCGGAGCGGTGGTCGGCGAACTCCGATCTGGTCGACGCGATCGAGCACGTGTCGCGCCAGGCGCTTCTGGAGTCCGCCGAACGGGACGGCAAGATCGACGAGGTCGAAGACCAGCTGTTCCGCTTCTCCCGGGTTCTCGACGCCCAGCCGCGGCTCGGGATTCTGTTGGGCGACTACGCCACTCCCGCCGACAAGCGGGTGGAGTTGCTGCGCAAGGTGCTCGACGCCAGCAGCGGCAAGGTCAATCCGATCGTGCTCGCGTTGCTGTCGCAGACCGTGGAGCTGCTGCGGGGTCAGCAGGCCGAGGAGGCCGTGCAGTTCCTGGCGGAAGTTGCGGTGGCCCGTCGCGGCGAGGTCGTCGCCGCCGTCACCGCGGCGGCCGAGCTCAGCGACGCCCAGCGCACGCGCCTCACCGAGGTGCTCAGCCGTATCTACGGGCATCCGGTCTCGGTGCAACTCGAGATCGACGCCGAGCTGTTGGGCGGGCTTCTCATCGCAGTCGCCGACGAGGTGATCGACGGATCGCTCTCATCGCGGCTGGCCGCGGCCGAGGCCGAGCTGCCCGACTAACCCGAACCAGCCACCCCAACCCCGCGAACGCCGGAAATCAAGTAGGAAGACGAAAAGCCATGGCCGAGTTGACAATCTCCGCTGATGACATCCAGAGCGCGATCGAAGAGTACGTAGGTTCCTTCACCTCCGACACCTCCCGCGAAGAGGTCGGTACCGTCGTCGACGCCGGAGACGGCATCGCCCACGTCGAAGGTCTGCCGTCGGTCATGACCCAGGAGCTGCTCGAGTTCGCCGGCGGCGTGCTCGGCGTGGCCCTCAACCTCGACGAGCACAGCGTCGGCGCGGTGATCCTGGGTGACTTCGAGAAGATTGAGCAAGGCCAGCAGGTCAAGCGCACCGGCGAGGTGCTGTCGGTGCCCGTCGGCGACGCCTTCCTCGGTCGCGTGGTCAACCCGCTGGGTCACCCCATCGACGGCCAGGGCGACATCGAGACCGACACCCGGCGCGCGTTGGAGATCCAGGCTCCGTCGGTGGTGCAGCGCCAAAGCGTGAGCGAGCCGCTGCAGACCGGTATCAAGGCCATCGACGCCATGACCCCGATTGGGCGCGGCCAGCGTCAGCTGATCATCGGCGACCGCAAGACCGGCAAGACCGCCGTCTGCGTCGACACGATCCTCAACCAGCGCAAGAACTGGGAGACCGGCGATCCCAAGAAGCAAGTGCGCTGCGTCTACGTGGCCATCGGGCAGAAGGGCACCACGATCGCTTCCGTGCGCCGCGCGCTGGACGAGGGCGGTGCGATGGAGTACACGACCATTGTCGCCGCGCCGGCATCTGACTCTGCCGGATTCAAATGGCTTGCGCCCTACACCGGTTCGGCGATCGCTCAGCACTGGATGTACGACGGCAAACACGTGCTGATCGTCTTCGACGACCTGAGCAAGCAGGCCGAGGCGTACCGCGCGATCTCGCTGCTGCTGCGTCGCCCGCCGGGCCGCGAGGCATACCCGGGTGACGTCTTCTACCTGCACTCGCGCCTGTTGGAGCGTTGCGCCAAGCTATCCGATGAACTCGGCGGCGGCTCCCTGACCGGTCTGCCGATCATTGAGACCAAGGCCAACGACATCTCGGCCTACATCCCCACCAACGTCATCTCGATCACCGACGGCCAGTGCTTCCTGGAGTCGGACCTGTTCAACCAGGGTGTGCGACCGGCCATCAACGTCGGTGTTTCGGTGTCCCGAGTCGGCGGTGCCGCGCAGATCAAGGCAATGAAAGAGGTGGCAGGAAGTCTCCGTCTCGACCTGTCGCAGTTCCGCGAGCTGGAAGCGTTCGCCGCATTCGCCTCGGACCTGGACGCCACCTCCAAAGCGCAGCTGGACCGCGGTGCGCGGCTGGTCGAACTGCTCAAGCAGCCGCAGTACCAGCCCCTGCCCGTCGAGGAGCAGGTGGTCTCGATCTTCCTGGGCACCGGCGGTCACCTGGACTCGGTGCCCGTCGAGGACGTCCGGCGATTCGAAACCGAGCTGCTGGATCACGTGCGGGCGTCCGAAGAGCAGATCTTGACCGGAATCCGGGACAGCGGAAAGCTTTCCGACGAGGCGGCCGAAGAGCTCGAGAAGATCATCAACAACTTCAAGAAGGGCTTCGCCGCCACGGGCGGCGGGTCGGTGGTTCCCGACGAGCGCGTCGAGGCGCTGGACGAAGAGGATCTGGCCAAGGAGTCGGTGAAGGTCAACAAGCCGGCGCCGGAAGAGAAGAAGAAGTAGCGCATGGCTGCCACACTTCGCGAGTTGCGCGGACGGATCCGTTCCGCCGGCGCGATCAAGAAGATCACCAAGGCGCAGGAGCTGATCGCGACGTCGCGTATCGGCAAGGCGCAGACCCGGCTGCAGGCGGCCCGTCCGTACTCCGAAGACATCATCCGGATGCTGACCACGCTGTCCACCGAGGCTGCGCTGGATCATCCGCTGCTCGTCGAGCGGGCCGATCCGAAGCGGGCCGCCGTGTTGGTGGTGTCCTCCGACCGTGGCCTGTGCGGCGCCTACAACTCGGGTGCGTTCCGGCGCGCCGAGGAGCTGTTCGCGCTGCTGCGACAAGAAGGCAAGCAGCCGGTGCTGTACACGATCGGCCGGAAAGCGCTGAACTACTACAGCTTCCGCAACTGGGACATCACCGAGTCGTGGACGGGCTTCTCCGAGCAGCCGAGCTACGAGAATGCCGCCGAGGTCGCCTCCACCCTGGTGGAAGCGTTCATTCCCGGCAGCGACGGCGGCGCCGAGGGAGCCGAGGGTGTTGACGAATTGCACATCGTCTACACCGAATTCAAGTCGATGCTGTCGCAGTCGACGGCGGCCCACCGGATGGCGCCCATGGTCGTCGAATATTCCGAGGAGCCCGAACCGCTGCACACCCTGTACTCGTTCGAGCCGGATGCAACGACACTTTTCGACGCGCTGCTCCCGCGGTACGTGACCACCCGCGTGTTCGCCGCACTGCTGGAGTCCGCGGCCTCCGAGCTGGCGTCGCGGCAGCGCGCGATGAAGTCGGCCACCGACAACGCCGACGATCTCATCAAGGCCCTGACGCTGATGGCGAACCGCGAGCGGCAGGCCCAGATCACCCAGGAGATTAGCGAAATCGTCGGTGGCGCAAACGCGCTCGCTGACGCCCGCGCCAGGTAGCCCCACGAGGAAGAAGAGACATGACTGCTACTGCCGAAAAGAAGGCGACCAAGAACGACACCAGCGGCCGCGTGGTACGTATCACCGGCCCGGTCGTCGATATCGAGTTCCCGCGCGGCTCCGTCCCGGAGCTGTTCAACGCGCTGCACGCCGAGATCACGTTCGAGGAACTCAAGAAGACGCTGACGCTGGAGGTCGCGCAGCACTTGGGTGACAACCTGGTCCGCACGATCTCGCTGCAACCCACCGACGGCTTGGTGCGTGGCGTCGAGGTCATCGACACCGGCGCCTCGATCTCGGTGCCGGTCGGTCAGGAAGTCAAGGGTCACGTCTTCGACGCGCTGGGGCGCTGCATGGACGAACCGGGATACGGAGAAGACTTCGAGCACTGGTCGATTCACCGCAAGCCGCCGGCTTTCGAGGACCTGGAACCGCGCACCGAGATGCTCGAGACCGGTCTCAAGGTCGTCGACCTGCTGACCCCGTATGTGCGCGGCGGCAAGATCGCCCTGTTCGGCGGTGCCGGCGTGGGTAAGACGGTGCTCATCCAGGAGATGATCAATCGTATTGCCCGAAACTTCGGTGGTACTTCGGTTTTCGCAGGGGTGGGGGAGCGCACCCGCGAGGGCAACGACCTGTGGGTCGAGCTCAAGGAAGCCAACGTGCTCAAGGACACCGCGCTGGTGTTCGGTCAGATGGACGAGCCGCCCGGCACCCGTATGCGGGTGGCGCTGTCCGCGCTGACCATGGCGGAGTGGTTCCGCGACGAGGCCGGTCAGGACGTGCTGCTGTTCATCGACAACATCTTCCGGTTCACCCAGGCGGGTTCGGAGGTGTCGACGCTGCTTGGCCGCATGCCGTCGGCGGTGGGTTACCAGCCCACGCTGGCCGACGAGATGGGCGAGCTGCAGGAGCGCATCACCTCGACGCGTGGCCGCTCGATCACCTCGATGCAGGCGGTCTACGTGCCCGCCGACGACTACACCGACCCGGCGCCGGCAACGACGTTCGCGCACCTGGACGCCACCACCGAGCTGTCGCGTTCGGTGTTCTCCAAGGGCATCTTCCCCGCGGTCGATCCGCTGGCCTCCAGCTCGACCATCCTCGACCCGAGCGTCGTCGGTGACGAGCACTACCGGGTGGCGCAGGAAGTCATCCGAATCTTGCAGCGCTACAAGGACCTTCAGGACATCATCGCAATTCTCGGTATCGATGAGCTGTCGGAAGAAGACAAGCAGCTCGTGCAGCGTGCCCGGCGCATCGAGCGATTCTTGTCGCAGAACATGATGGCGGCCGAGCAGTTCACCGGTCAGCCGGGTTCGACCGTGCCGCTGAAGGAGACCATCGAGTCGTTCGACCGCCTGACCAAGGGCGAGTTCGACCACGTGCCCGAGCAGGCCTTCTTCCTGATCGGTGGGCTCGACGACCTGGCCAAGAAGGCCGAGAGCCTTGGCGCCAAGCTCTAACGCCCGCGTCGAGCCGAAAGGTGGTGTGAAATGGCCGAATTGAACGTCGAGATCGTCGCTGTCGACCGCAAGATCTGGTCGGGTGAAGCAACGTTCTTGTTCACTCGCACCACCGTCGGCGAGATCGGCATCCTGCCACGGCACATCCCGCTGGTGGCTCAGTTGGTCGACGACGCCATGGTGCGCGTCGAGCGGGAAGGTCAGGACGATCTGCGGATTGCGGTGGACGGCGGGTTCTTGTCGGTGACCGAGGAGAGCGTGACCGTGTTGGCTGAGTCCGCGGAATTCGAGTCCGAGATCGACGAGAGCGCCGCCAAGGCGGACTCTGAATCCGACGATCCCCGCACTGCCGCCAGGGGACGTGCGAGATTGCGCGCCGTCGGCGCGATTGACTAACTGCCGATGAGCGCGCCCATGGTCGGCATGGTCGTGCTCGTGGTCGTATTGGGTGCGGCGGTTCTCGCCCTGAGCTACCGGCTGTGGAAGCTCCGGCAGGGCGGAACGGCCGGGATCATGCGGGATATCCCCGCGGTCGGCGGTCATGGCTGGCGGCACGGGGTGATTCGCTACCGCGGTGGTGAGGCCGCGTTTTACCGCCTGTCGAGCCTGCGCCTGTGGCCGGATCGTCGGCTGGGCCGGCGCGGCGTGGAAATTGTCGCCCGGCGCGCGCCACGCGGCGACGAGTTCGACATCATGACCGACGAGATCGTCGTGCTGGAACTGCGCGACACGACACAGGACCGCGGGTCGGGCTACGAGTTGGCACTCGACCAGGGCGCGCTGACCGCATTCTTGTCCTGGCTGGAGTCGCGCCCCTCACCACGCGCGCGTAAGCGCAGCGTCTGACCGCGAAACCCTTCGGGACTACGGCTTTTGTCCGCCCGGCTGCCAGAGCACATCCCCGTCGGGATTGGCCACCCGCGACAGGATGAACAGCAGATCCGAAAGCCGGTTCAGGTATTTCGCCGGCAGCACGCTGACCCCGTCATGGTGGGCGTCGACGGCGGCCCACGCCGATCGCTCGGCGCGGCGCACGACCGTACGCGCCACGTGTAACAGCGCCGACAGCGGCGAGCCGCCCGGCAGCACAAAGGAGTTCAGCGCCGGCAAGGCCTCGTTGAAGCTGTCGCACCAGGCTTCGAGCCGGTCGATGTAGGCCTGGGGGACCCTTAGCGGCGGATGTTTGGGATCGGCGACCACCGGCGTTGACAGATCCGCACCGGCGTCGAACAGGTCGTGCTGGATTTGCCGCAGCACAGCGGCGATCTTCGCCTCGGGTTGCCCCAGCGCGATCGCGGCCCCGATCGCCGAGTTGGCCTCGTCGCAATCGGCGTAGGCCACCAGCCGGGCGTCGTTTTTCGAGACCCGTGAGAAATCGCTCAACCCCGTCGTTCCGTCATCGCCGGTCCGCGTATATATGCGGGTCAGGTGTATCGCCATGAGAAAACCGTACTCGGCAGAGCGCCGATGCTGACTGACAAGCCGAAACCGCTTCACTAGACTGACGCGGGTGGCAGAGCGATTCGTGGTGACCGGGGGCAACCGGTTGTCGGGCGACGTCGCTGTAGGGGGCGCCAAGAACAGCGTGCTCAAGCTTATGGCTGCCACTTTGCTGGCCGAAGGCACCAGCACGATCACCAACTGTCCCGACATCCTCGACGTGCCCCTGATGGCCGAAGTGCTGCGCGGCCTGGGCGCCACCGTCGAGTTGGACGGTGACGTGGCCCGCATCACCTCGCCGGACGAACCGAAATACGACGCGGACTTCGCGGCGGTACGCCAGTTCCGCGCCTCGGTCTGTGTGCTGGGCCCGTTGGTCGGCCGGTGTAAACGCGCCAAGGTCGCCCTGCCCGGGGGCGATGCCATCGGATCACGCCCGCTGGACATGCATCAGGCCGGTCTGCGGCAGCTGGGCGCGCAGTGCAATATCGAGCACGGTTGTGTCGTGGCGCAGGCAGACACCCTGCGGGGCGCGGAGATTCAGCTCGAGTTTCCCTCCGTCGGGGCCACCGAGAACATTCTGATGGCCGCAGTCGTGGCCGAGGGCGTCACCACGATCCACAACGCCGCGCGCGAACCGGACGTCGTTGATTTGTGCACGATGCTGAACCAGATGGGTGCCCAGGTCGAAGGCGCGGGTTCACCGACGATGACGGTCACCGGCGTTCCGCGGCTGTATCCCACCGAGCACCGCGTGATCGGGGACCGCATCGTCGCCGCCACCTGGGGTATCGCGGCCGCCATCACTCGCGGTGACATCTCGATTACCGGCGTCGATCCGGCTCACTTGCAGGTGGTGTTGCACAAGCTGCACGACGCGGGGGCCACGGTCACCCAGACCGACAACAGCTTTCGGATAACTCAGTACGAGCGGCCGAAGGCCGTCAACGTCGCGACCTTGCCCTTTCCCGGATTCCCGACCGACCTGCAGCCGATGGCGATCGCGTTGGCATCGATAGCCGACGGCACGTCGATGATCACGGAAAACGTGTTCGAGGCGCGCTTTCGCTTCGTCGAGGAAATGATCAGGCTAGGCGCCGACGCCCGCACCGACGGGCACCACGCCGTGGTCCGCGGACTCCCGCAGTTGTCAAGCGCTCCGGTGTGGTGTTCGGACATCCGGGCGGGCGCCGGCCTGGTACTCGCCGGGCTGGTCGCCGACGGCGACACCGAGGTCCACGACGTCTTCCACATCGATCGCGGCTACCCGTTGTTCGTGGAAAACCTGGCGATTTTGGGAGCGGAGATCGAGCGGGTACAGTAGCCAAAGTCAGTGCCCCACAGGCGCGGTCGCCCTCCAAGGAGACCGAGACCGGGGCCTTGACTCCCTCGCCGGACTGGTACTAACCTGGCACGGCAACTCCCGCAGCGATCGCCAAGATCGCCAAAAATTGGGGGTTGACTCCTCTGCCGGATTCGTATTAAGCTGGCAGGGTTGCCCCGAAGCGGGCGAAACAAGCAAGAGTGTTGTTTGAGAACTCAATAGTGTGTTTGGTGTTTTTGTTTGTTGTTGTTTTTTTGACCATACTTTTAACACTCCCCGTGTGTGAGTATGGTCGTTTTTTGATGCCAGTAACATTGGCGTCTTTTTGTTAGGTCAGATTTTCTCTGATTGTGAATTCACCTCGTCTAACGAGGGGTTTTTGTTTGGAGAGTTTGATCCTGGCTCAGGACGAACGCTGGCGGCGTGCTTAACACATGCAAGTCGAACGGAAAGGCCCCTTCGGGGGTACTCGAGTGGCGAACGGGTGAGTAACACGTGGGTAATCTGCCCTGCACTTCGGGATAAGCCTGGGAAACTGGGTCTAATACCGGATAGGACCACTTAGCGCATGCTTTGTGGTGGAAAGCTTTTGCGGTGTGGGATGGGCCCGCGGCCTATCAGCTTGTTGGTGGGGTGACGGCCTACCAAGGCGACGACGGGTAGCCGGCCTGAGAGGGTGTCCGGCCACACTGGGACTGAGATACGGCCCAGACTCCTACGGGAGGCAGCAGTGGGGAATATTGCACAATGGGCGCAAGCCTGATGCAGCGACGCCGCGTGGGGGATGACGGCCTTCGGGTTGTAAACCTCTTTCAGCAGGGACGAAGCGCAAGTGACGGTACCTGCAGAAGAAGCACCGGCCAACTACGTGCCAGCAGCCGCGGTAATACGTAGGGTGCGAGCGTTGTCCGGAATTACTGGGCGTAAAGAGCTCGTAGGTGGTTTGTCGCGTTGTTCGTGAAAACCGGGGGCTTAACCCTCGGCGTGCGGGCGATACGGGCAGACTGGAGTACTGCAGGGGAGACTGGAATTCCTGGTGTAGCGGTGGAATGCGCAGATATCAGGAGGAACACCGGTGGCGAAGGCGGGTCTCTGGGCAGTAACTGACGCTGAGGAGCGAAAGCGTGGGGAGCGAACAGGATTAGATACCCTGGTAGTCCACGCCGTAAACGGTGGGTACTAGGTGTGGGTTTCCTTCCTTGGAATCCGTGCCGTAGCTAACGCATTAAGTACCCCGCCTGGGGAGTACGGCCGCAAGGCTAAAACTCAAAGGAATTGACGGGGGCCCGCACAAGCGGCGGAGCATGTGGATTAATTCGATGCAACGCGAAGAACCTTACCTGGGTTTGACATGCACAGGACGCCGGCAGAGATGTCGGTTCCCTTGTGGCCTGTGTGCAGGTGGTGCATGGCTGTCGTCAGCTCGTGTCGTGAGATGTTGGGTTAAGTCCCGCAACGAGCGCAACCCTTGTCTCATGTTGCCAGCGCGTAATGGCGGGGACTCGTGAGAGACTGCCGGGGTCAACTCGGAGGAAGGTGGGGATGACGTCAAGTCATCATGCCCCTTATGTCCAGGGCTTCACACATGCTACAATGGCCGGTACAAAGGGCTGCGATGCCGCAAGGTTAAGCGAATCCTTTTAAAGCCGGTCTCAGTTCGGATCGGGGTCTGCAACTCGACCCCGTGAAGTCGGAGTCGCTAGTAATCGCAGATCAGCAACGCTGCGGTGAATACGTTCCCGGGCCTTGTACACACCGCCCGTCACGTCATGAAAGTCGGTAACACCCGAAGCCAGTGGCCTAACCTTTTGGAGGGAGCTGTCGAAGGTGGGATCGGCGATTGGGACGAAGTCGTAACAAGGTAGCCGTACCGGAAGGTGCGGCTGGATCACCTCCTTTCTAAGGAGCACCACGAGAAACATCCCAATTGGTGGGGTGTGAGCCGTGAGGGGTTCTCGTCTGTAGTGGACGAGGGCCGGGTGCACAACAGCAGGCAAATCGCCAGACACACTATTGGGCCCTGAGGCAACACTCAGTTCTTCCGAGTGCTGTCCCTCCATCTTGGTGGTGGGGTGTGGTGTTTGAGTATTGGATAGTGGTTGCGAGCATCTAATGAATGCGTTGCCCGCGCGGTGACGTATTCGTTTGTGTAATTTTTTTAATTCTTGTGTTAGTAAGTGTTTAAGGGCACATGGTGGATGCCTTGGCATCGAGAGCCGATGAAGGACGTGGGAGGCTGCGATATGCCTCGGGGAGCTGTCAACCGAGCGTTGATCCGAGGATTTCCGAATGGGGAAACCCAGCACGAGTGATGTCGTGTTACCCGCACCTGAATATATAGGGTGCGGGAGGTAACGCGGGGAAGTGAAACATCTCAGTACCCGTAGGAGAAGAAAACAATTGTGATTCCGTTAGTAGTGGCGAGCGAAAGCGGAACAGGCTAAACCGCGCGCATGTATAACCGGGTAGGGGTTGTGTGTGCGGTGTTGTGGGATTGATATGTCTCAGCTCTACCTGGCTGGGAGGCAGTCATAAAGTGTCGTAGTTAGCGGAAGTGGCCTGGGACGGCCTGCCATAGACGGTGAGAGCCCGGTACGCGAAAACCCGGCACCTGCCTAGTATCAACTCCCGAGTAGCAGCGGGCCCGTGAAATCTGCTGTGAATCCGCCGAGACCACTCGGTAAGCCTAAATACTTCTCGATGACCGATAGCGGATTAGTACCGTGAGGGAATGGTGAAAAGTACCCCGGGAGGGGAGTGAAATAGTACCTGAAACCGTGTGCCTACAATCCGTCAGAGCCTCCTTGTGGGGTGATGGCGTGCCTTTTGAAGAATGAGCCTGCGAGTCAGGGACATGTCGCAAGGTTAACCCGTGTGGGGTAGCCGCAGCGAAAGCGAGTCTGAATAGGGCGCTTGAGTGGCATGTTCTGGACCCGAAGCGGAGTGATCTACCCATGGCCAGGGTGAAGCGCGGGTAAGACCGCGTGGAGGCCCGAACCCACTTAGGTTGAAGACTGAGGGGATGAGCTGTGGGTAGGGGTGAAAGGCCAATCAAACTCCGTGATAGCTGGTTCTCCCCGAAATGCATTTAGGTGCAGCGTTACGTGTTTCACCACGGAGGTAGAGCTACTGGATGGCCGATGGGCCCTACTAGGTTACTGACGTCAGCCAAACTCCGAATGCCGTGGTGTATAGCGTGGCAGTGAGACGGCGGGGGATAAGCTCCGTACGTCGAAAGGGAAACAGCCCAGATCGCCGACTAAGGCCCCTAAGCGTGTGCTAAGTGGAAAAGGATGTGCAGTCGCAGAGACAACCAGGAGGTTGGCTTAGAAGCAGCCACCCTTGAAAGAGTGCGTAATAGCTCACTGGTCAAGTGATTGTGCGCCGATAATGTAGCGGGGCTCAAGCACACCGCCGAAGTCGCGGCAACCGCAAGGTTGGGTAGGGGAGCGTCCCTCACGCAGCGAAGCTGTCGGGTAACCGGTGGTGGAGTGTGGGGGAGTGAGAATGCAGGCATGAGTAGCGATTAGGCAAGTGAGAACCTTGCCCGCCGAAAGACCAAGGGTTCCTGGGCCAGGCCAGTCCGCCCAGGGTGAGTCGGGACCTAAGGCGAGGCCGACAGGCGTAGTCGATGGACAACGGGTTGATATTCCCGTACCCGTGTATGAGCGCCCGTGATGAATCAATTCTGCTAACTACCCAAATGGTGGTCTATCAATCCCTTCGGGGTGCGAGGACCGCCGGCTGCGTGGGACCCGGGTTGGTAGTAGTCAAGCAATGGGGTGACGCAGGAAGGTAGCCGTACCAGTCAGTGGTAATACTGGGGCAAGCCTGTAGGGAGAGCGATAGGCAAATCCGTCGTTCATGTTCCTGAGAGGTGATGCATAGCCGTTTGAGGCGAATTCGGTGATCCTCTGCTGCCAAGAAAAGCCTCTAGCGAGTTCACACACGGCCCGTACCCCAAACCAACACAGGTGGTCAGGTAGAGAATACCAAGGCGTACGAGATAACTATGGTTAAGGAACTCGGCAAAATACCCCCGTAACTTCGGGAGAAGGGGGGCCGGTACGCCGTGAACAGCCTTGCGCTGGGAGCGGAAACCGGTCGCAGAAACCAGTGAGAAGCGACTGTTTACTAAAAACACAGGTCCGTGCGAAGTCGCAAGACGATGTATACGGACTGACGCCTGCCCGGTGCTGGAAGGTTAAGAGGACCCGTTAACTCGTAAGGGTGAAGCGGAGAATTTAAGCCCCAGTAAACGGCGGTGGTAACTATAACCATCCTAAGGTAGCGAAATTCCTTGTCGGGTAAGTTCCGACCTGCACGAATGGCGTAACGACTTCTCAACTGTCTCAACCATAGACTCGGCGAAATTGCACTACGAGTAAAGATGCTCGTTACGCGCGGCAGGACGAAAAGACCCCGGGACCTTCACTATAGCTTGGTATTGTTGTTCGGTACGGTTTGTGTAGGATAGGTGGGAGACTGTGAAACTCCAACGCCAGTTGGAGCGGAGTCGTTGTTGAAATACCACTCTGATCGTATTGGACACCTAACGTCGAACCGTATATCCGGTTCACGGACAGTGCCTGGTGGGTAGTTTAACTGGGGCGGTTGCCTCCTAAAATGTAACGGAGGCGCCCAAAGGTTCCCTCAACCTGGACGGCAATCAGGTGTTGAGTGTAAATGCACAAGGGAGCTTGACTGCGAGACTTACAAGTCAAGCAGGGACGAAAGTCGGGATTAGTGATCCGGCACCCCCGAGTGGAAGGGGTGTCGCTCAACGGATAAAAGGTACCCCGGGGATAACAGGCTGATCTTCCCCAAGAGTCCATATCGACGGGATGGTTTGGCACCTCGATGTCGGCTCGTCGCATCCTGGGGCTGGAGCAGGTCCCAAGGGTTGGGCTGTTCGCCCATTAAAGCGGCACGCGAGCTGGGTTTAGAACGTCGTGAGACAGTTCGGTCTCTATCCGCCGCGCGCGTCAGAAACTTGAGGAAACCTGTCCCTAGTACGAGAGGACCGGGACGGACGAACCTCTGGTATACCAGTTGTCCCACCAGGGGCACGGCTGGATAGCCACGTTCGGACAGGATAACCGCTGAAAGCATCTAAGCGGGAAACCTTCTCCAAGATCAGGTTTCTCACCCTTTTAGAGGGATAAGGCCCCCCGCAGACCACGGGATTGATAGGCCAGACCTGGAAGCCCAGTAATGGGTGTAGGGAACTGGCACTAACCGGCCGAAAACTTACCAACACAACTCGCAACCACTGATGTTCAAGAGCTACGATGTAGCTCCTTGGGCACCACACCCCCCACCAGAACAACTAACAAAATAGTGATTCCGTAATAGAGTTACGGCGGCCACAGCGACAGGGAAACGCCCGGTCCCATCCCGAACCCGGAAGCTAAGCCTGTCAGCGCCAATGATACTGCCCACTCGGGTGGAAAAGTCGGACACCGCCGAACATACACAAAAACACCCCCTGCAAAGGGGGTGTTTTTGTATGTGTATGTCTGTATTTCATTTAGTCGAACAGCGTCAAGTTTGTTCGCTGCTTCTCCAAATCGAGCAGGGTTCGCTTACGATCCAGCCCCCCGCCGAAGCCGGTGAGGCCGCCATTGGCGCCGATAACCCGATGACACGGCACGACAATGGCAATCGGGTTATGCCCGTTGGCCAATCCGACTGCGCGTGCGGAGCCGGGCGCGCCGATCTGCTCGGCGATTTCGCCATAGGACCGGGTCTCGCCGTAGGGGATGGTCCGCAGCGCTTCCCAGACTCTTCGCTGAAACTGGGTGCCCCGCAGATCCAGGTCAAGATCGAAATCGGTGAGTTCGCCGGCGAAATACGCGTCGAGTTGTACGACGGCCTTGCCAAAAGCTTCCTGATCGGGTGACCAGTCGGCGCGGCTGGGTTCGTAGGTCTGGTCGACCATGCGGAGGTTGGTCAGCACCGAGCCGCGGCCGGCGAGGGTCAACAATCCGATCGGGCTGTCGATGGTGCGGTAGGAAATCATGCGACCTCCCCTGGGGGCCAATGGTTGACCGGATGCTCGAGCGTCGTCCACAAGTGTTGGGTGGCGTACGAGCGCCAGGGTCGCCAGCGTGCGCTGCGCTCCACCAGATTCCGTTGCCGGGTCGGCAGGCCCAGCTGTTTGGCGGCGAGCTGGAGACCAAGGTCGCTCGCGGGGAAGGCATCCGGGTCGCCGAGTCCGCGCATCGCGATCACCTCCGCCGTCCACGGTCCGATGCCCGGCAGGGCCAACAATTGTGCACGCGCGGATCCCCAGTCGCTGCCGGCGTCCAGAACCACGCTCTCACCGGCGAGTCCGGAGACCAGCGCAGTTAGCGTCCGTCGCCGGGCTTTGGGGACCGCCAGGTGGGCAGGGTCGATCTCGGCGAGCTCGCCGACGGACGGGAAGGTGTGGGTCAACGCGCCGTCGGGGTCGTGCACCCGCTGCCCGTAGGCCGTAACCAGCCTGCCGGCATGGGTTCGCGCGGCTTTGGTAGACACCTGCTGACCCAGCACTGCGCGCACCGCGAGCTCGGCCTCGTCGACCGTGCGGGGAATGCGTTGTCCCGGCGCCTTGGCGACAATCGGCGCGAGGTCGGGGTCGCGGCTCAGCGCGTCCACGATCGCCTCGGGGTCGGCGTCGAGGTCCAGCAGCCGCCGGCAGCGGGCGATCGCGGTGGTGAGGTCGCGAAAGTCGTTGAGCATCAACACGCATCGGACGTGGTCGACCGCGGGGGTCAACGCGACGATCGCGTGACCGAAAGGGAGCCGCAGGGTGCGTCGGTAGGCGCCGTCGCGGACCTCCTCGCAACCCGGGACGGCGCCGGCGGCAAGATGGCCGAAGACCCCTTCCGGGGCAAAGGGCAGGCGAACCGGCAGCCGCAGGCACACCGTTCCCGGCGGTGCGGCATCGGATTCGGCGCGGGCCGCCGCGCGGGTGCGCAACGACGACGGCGTCGACTCGAATACCAGGCGCACGGTCTCGTTGAACTGCCGGATGCTGGAAAAGCCGGCGGCGAAGGCGATATCGCCAAAGGGTAGGTCGGTGGTCTCGATCAGCACGCGGGCGGTCTGAGCCCGTTGCGCGCGAGCCAGCGCGGCCGGTCCGGCGCCGACCTCGGCCTGCAACAGCCGCTCCAGTTGACGCGTGGTGTATCCGAGATGGGCCGACAGACCGCCGACGCCCTCGCGGTCGACGGTGCCGTCGGCGATCAGCCGCATCGTGCGTGCAACGACGTCACCGCGCACATTCCACTCCGGCGACCCCGGCGTCGCGTCTGGACGGCACCGCTTGCATGCCCGAAATCCTGCCCGTTGCGCGGCCGCTGCCGTCGGGTAAAACCGCACGTTGCGTGCGAAAGGCGGCCGCACGGGGCAGCTGGGCCGGCAGTAGATCCGCGTCGTCAGCACCGCGGTGACGAACCAGCCGTCGAACCGGGCGTCCTTGGACTGCACGGCTCGGTAACAGCGCTCGAAATCGTCATGCACGCTTCCACAGTTACACCCGCACACCGACAAGACTGGCGGAAAAACGACACGACAGTCGGGCCGCGTTGCCGCGGGGCGGCGCGCGGCGGCTCAGCGGAAGCGGACGTTCAGGGTCGCCATGCCGAAGATCTTGCGGCCGGCGGACTTGGCGGCGACCAGCATGACCCCGCTGCGGGTTTCCGGGTCCAGCGACTTGATCCGGCCGCTGTACTCGATGTCGGCGCCCTCGGCGGCCGAGACGATCGCGGGCTGGGACAGCCGAATCGTGTAGCGGGTCACCGCCCCGGGGTCACCCGACCACGCGGAGGCGAATCCGGCACCCAGGCCCATCGTGAGCATCCCGTGGGCGATCACGTCGGGAAGCCCGGCCAGCTTGGCGATGCCCTCGTCCCAGTGGATCGGGTTGGCGTCGCCGGCCACGCCGGCATAATTCACCAGGTCGCCGCGGGACAGCCGGACATGGCGCGCCGGTAACTCGTCGCCGACCTGTACATCCTCGAAGACCGGGGTCCCCGGTGTCCGGGTGGCGCCGCCGTCGGCGATCCGCACGTCGGCCCCGGGGCGCTCCGTCTTCACATACCCGGTCTCCGATTCGCCGACGGCGAGGATGTCCACGTCGTGCATCATGATGTTCGGCACGGCCGACTTGATCGCCGGATCGACGTCCTCGGCGGTGACCCCGACGACGGTCGTGTGCAGGGTGTGCACTCGCTCGCCGTTGGTGTCGGTGAAGGTGTTGGTGACGGTGATGAAATCTCTGCCGGCGGTCCTGCGCACCGAGGTCAACTCGACATCGATCAGCAGTTCGTCGCCCGCGACGATCGGACGGTGCTGCTCGAAGACCTCTTCGGTCTGCAGGTAGGTGTCGTAGCCGACGACCACGGATTCGAACATCCGGCGATTGCAGGTCATGCCGGGGACGGAGGTGAAAGTCAGCGGCGCGACCAGTCCGGAGTAGCCGAGCTCGGCGGCGGCGGCCACGTCCCAGTGCGCGGGGTGGTAGTCCTGCACGGCACGGGCGTACTCGCGCACCTTCTCGCGTCCGACGATGTAGGTGTCGTCCATCTGGTAGTAGTGGCCGACCCGCGATTCAAGCGCCGGGGCTTCTGGTGCTGCCGTCATAAATTGCTCAACTTTTCTACCGGCCTGTTTACTGGGGCCGATCGGACCACAGTAACGCGCCGCCACTGCGGCGATGCATGCCGATACACTTCGTGCTGCCGCTTGCCGGCAACGAAAGGATTGCCGAGTGAGTTTTCGCTGGCCGACGCTGGCCGACGTCATCGCCACACTCGACGTGCGCCGCGTCGACGATTACCACTTCCGCGCCACGCAGCTGGACAATTCGGGCCATCACATCGCCGGCGGGCACATCGCCGCCCAGGCCCTGATGGCGGCCAGCCGCACGGTGCCCGGCCGCAGGCCGCACAGCGTGCACGTGTACTACTTGCGCGCCGGGGATGCCCGCAAGCCGGTCGACCTCCACGTCGACGGGGCCCGCGATGGCGGCGCGCTGTCCACCCGCAAGATCACCGCCCGCCAGGACGGCCAGATCCTCTTGGAAGCGCTCTCGTCGTTCAACGAGCCATTCGCCTCGCTCGACTACCACCAGCCCAGGCCCGACGTCGCCGATCCCGACGCACTGCCGCCGGTGCAGGAGCAGTTGGCGGCGTATGCGGACGAACTGGGCGGACATTGGGTGCAGCCCCGGCCCTTCGACCTACGCTACGTCGACCCGCCGCCGCGGCTCGCGGCCGACCTGGCCGAGCCGTCGCCGCGGTTACGGATGTGGTGGCGCCCCAACGGGTCCGTACCGCCCGACGAGGTGCTACACGACTGCCTGCTGATGTATTTGTCCGGAACCACGATGGTCGAGCCGGCGCTGGTCATGCGGCGCGCCACGCCCGTCAGCACCTTCAACGCGCTCATCGACCATGCGCTGTGGTTTCACCGGCCGGTCGACCTGACGGACTGGGTGCTGTCGGATCAGCTATCGTCCAGCGGTGTTGCCGGCCGCGGGCTGACCACATCGACGATGTACAACCACACCGGCGCACTCGTATGCATCGCGACGCAGGAGCTCTACTTCGGCCGGTCGGGCTAACGGCCCTTAGGCCACAAGCGGTTTCGGCGTGTCGACGATGGAGTATTCGCTGGCGTCGCCCTGGATCGCCCGGCTTTGCTCGCCGTGGACGCTTACCGGGATTTCGCCCGCCAGCGTGATCCGATGCATGCGCCGGGGCTGATCGCCGAAGTCGGATACCGCGTAGTGCTGGGTGGCGCGGTTGTCCCACACGGCGACGTCGCCGAGTTCCCAATTCCACCGAATCGTGTTCTCCAGCCACGTGATGCGATCCTGGAAGATCCGATACAGCGCCTGTGATTCGGCCCCGTTGAACCCGAGGATGGACTTGGTGAAGGAACCGAGCAGCAGCGCCTTCTCGCCCGTTTCCGGATGCACTCGTACCACCGGGTGATGCGTTTCGAAATAAATGGATTGGAATTCGGCCGCGTACTTCACCAGCGCTTCGGGATTGGCTTGCACCGCAGCTAGTTTGGCCGGGTCGACCTGGCCGTAATCGAACGCGTTGCTGTGCACGGCCCACACGGCCTCCGCCAGGTCCTGCAGCGGTTGGGGAAGTTGGCGATAGGCGGCGACAGTGGAAGCCCAGGTGGTGGTGCCGCCATAGGAGGGCAACTCGACGGCGCGCAGGATCGAGGCCTTCGGTGGCCGGTCGACGAAGGTCACGTCGGTGTGCCACTGGTTGGCGCCGCCGCCCCCGATGGACTCCAGTCGCATGACCCGGCTTCCCGCGAACTTAAGCGTCGGATGCGGGGTGGTCGGCACGCCCAGACTCTCCGCGAAGGCGTACTGGGTGTCGTCATCCAGATGATGTTGCCCGCGGAAGAACACCACCTTGTGGGTCACAAGTGCGTGATTGACGGCCGCCGCGGTCTCGGCGTCGAGTTCGCCGAGGCGCACGCCGTCGATCCGCGCACCGATGTTCTCACCCAGCTGCACCACACGAAAATCGCCACTCATCATGTCTCCTCTGCAGTCACGCGCGTAGTCGAGCGTATACATAGTTCCGGCCGTCGCGGCCCGGCGATTCTTCGCCTGGCGAACTTGACCTGCGGAAACCTGTTGTGATCAGGCGGACGGAAAGCCGCCCGAGTAGCGTGGCCCGCATGCCCGCGGGATCCGACGACAACCGCTTGGCCGGGGCCATCAACGCGTTCGCGGTCCGCCTGAGCAATGCGCCCCTGCTGGGGCGTCTGGTGCGGCAGGGTCTTGTCGTGGTGCGCTACACGGGGCGACGCTCGGGCCGGACCATCGAGATACCGGTCGGCTATCGCGGACGCGGCGATGTGATCACGATCAACGTGGCCGCTCCGAACGGCAAGACCTGGTGGCGCAATTTCCTGGGCAACGGCTCCGAACTCACGCTCCTGAATTTCCGCGGGGCCGACCGCGCCGGGCACGCGATCGCCTCTCGCAGCCCGAAGGGTCGAGTGAAGGTCACCGTGCGGCTCGACTAGATGCGGTCACAGGGAACACGACGAGCTCGGTGGCCCACCGGCGGGTTACACCAGCCGCGGTCCGCCGAAGCCCGGAACGGCACCCACCGGGATCAACGCGAAAACAATGGCGAGAAGGACGAATAGCCGAAACGTGCGTGGCGAGGGCGGCCGCTCGATCTCTGCTCTGCGCGCCGCGAAGAGGACGAACACGATCGCGATGTCGAACCCGGTGATCGTCAGCCACCGGGTCCAGTCGAACCCGGTGAGGAAAACGGGGATGATCAACAGCAGGCTCGCCGTGACCCAGGCCAGTCGGCCCCGCAGCGGCTCGGCAAGAGCGCGCAACGGCACGCCCGAAACCGCGCCGAGTCCATACATCGTCACCGCGACGGCAACGACGCCGAAGGCCAAAGAAGCGGCCAGCCCCGGTATTCCGACGTGACCGACGGTGCGGATGGCATCGGCGATTCCGTAGTCGTAGCCGGGCGTCACGTTGCGGCATACCCAGTCGTGATAGTCGGTCTGGCTGGGGTGGTCCTCGATCACCAGGTGCGCCAGCGCCGGCAGCGAGGTCACCGTGGCCAACGGATTGGGCACCGGATGATGAGGCACCGCCGCACAGAGTTGAGCGGCGACGTCACGGCGACCGAAGGCCGCGACGACGGCCGTGGTGACAGCCCCCGGCAGCACGGCCAGCAGGATGCCGAGCCGCCGTACGCCTTCCGGCACGCCACCCATGACGAGGATCGCCAGCACGGCGCCCAACGCGAACTGCAGCCCTACCGCCTCGTGCACGAGGGTCAACGCCGCGATCGCGGCGCCGAAGGTCGCGCACCATCCGACCGCGACCGCACGGGACCGCGTGACGACCAGTGCCGAGCTGAACAGCGCCAGGGCCGTCGCGCCGAACAGGTCCGACCGAGCGGAGAAGACCGCGAACGGGACACCGAACGGCAGCAACGGAATCAGCAGCGCGACCATGACTCTGCGTTGCGACCCGTGCCCACTGAAGAGGACCACGCTAGTGACCGTTGCCAGGGCGCCCAGGTAGACGATCGTGGTGAGCCATCGCAGACCGAGCGCAACCCCGAAGCAGTGTCCCGGGACCAAGCCGACCAGCTCACCGGCGAGCCCGCGACGGACGAAGCCGTGCGTGTAGTCGGCGGTGTAGTACGAGATCCAGTAGGCGTCGAGCGGGATGATTTTGATCGCGAACCACAGCACGGCGACGGCCCACGCCGCGATCGCGCCGCCAACGCCGATGTAACGCAGTCGGGCCGCGTGACCGTTCGCCTTGCCGTCCAGGGCCACCATCAGGTCTGGTCGTCGTAGCCGCTGGTGCCGGACAGCTGCAGGTCGGCCAGCGCGCTACACGCGAGCTCGCGCACCGATACTGCTGCGCCGCCCTGGTAGGCAACGATCGTCAGAAACCGGCTGTCATTGATCGATCCCGTGCCACAGAACAATTGGCCGTACGCCCGCTCGATGCGGGACCGCGTGATGCCCTGCTCAGCCAGCCGCAGGGAGACCTCGGTCGCGTCGGCGCCGTCGATGCGGCCGATGGCGGGATCGAGACTGCCGAGGTTGGAGCACCCGACCGGCAGTGCTGCGGTCGCCATGGCGATGCCTTCGGCGCGCCGGACCAGCCATTGTGGCGTGAACGGGATGAGTGGCAGCCCGGCGAGCAATTCGTTGGGTTGTTGTTCCAGCGACGTGAGCAGTTTCTTGATCTCCGTACGCGCGCCGCTCAAGTCGCCGGCGATGGTCCGGCCATCGACGGTCAGCGTGATCGAGGTCAGCGCGTTGGCGCGGTCGTCGTCGGTGGTGCGGTCACTGACCGGCAGCACGATAGTCACGGAGTGGCCGTCGGGCGCCACTCGGCCCATCCGGTGGGCCAGCCGGGCCGCAAACGCGACGAAGAGCGTGTTGCTGCTTCCGTTGAGCCTGCGCGCCCGCGCTTCCCATGCCACGGAGTCGGTTTGGACCGTCACCGCCTGGAATGCGTCCTGTCCGTTGTGAATCGGGTCCGGGGCGAACGGCCGCCGCGGCTGCCGGTCCGACGTGGCCTTGAGCACTATCACGAGAGTGGCGATCAGTGCCTTCAGCGCCGCCGGCAGGGCGAGAACGGCATCGAGCAGGTCCTCGCGGATCGCGCGCCACCGACCGCGTGAATTGGCTTGTGGATAGCCAAGATCGCGGTCGCGGCCGGCGGCCGCGTCGGAAATGGCCACGGTCAGCGCAAGTCCGTCGGTGACGCAGTGTGATGCCACCAAGGTCACCGCGGCACCGCCATCGTCCAGCGGCAGCATGCCGAGGTGAAAGGTCGGGCCGTGCTCGGGGTCGACGCCCACCTGGGCGCGCCGGTCGATCCACGCGCCGATCTCGCGCCGCGGCTGCCGCGGTTCCACCGCGATGTCGGGCGAGCGGCGGTCGAGTACCCAGCGATGGCGCCCGAACGGCAGCGGCGAGCGCTCGATGCGCCGCCCGAGCAGGCCCGCGCCCAGACTCGCGTTGAAGGCCCGTAATTGGTCGATGTCGACGTCGCGGTCATAGACCCACGTACATTGCACCGTGCTGCCTTGCCCGGTGGCCCGCAGCCGGAGGAAAGCGGCCTGGTCCAGCAGCGCCAGCCGCGTCACTGACTGCCCACTTCGGCCGCCGCGCGATACCCGCGCACCGCCACCGGCGCGAACACCGCGACCAGAGCGCCGGTCCACAGGGCCACCTGCCAGAGCGGCCGCAGCACCGGACCGCCCGCCGCCAGCGCGCGCATCGCCTCGATCGTCGGAGAGATGGGCTGAAAGCGCACTACCGGTTGCAGCCAGCCCGGGAACACCTCGGCGGGCGCCACACCGGTGTTGAGGAACAGCAAGACGATGCACCCCGCGCCCAGCCACGTCACCATCGCCTTGCCGTCCGCGCGGGTGGCGATCGCGATGACCACCGTCGCCATCCCCGCCGAAATCACCACGGGCAGCAACACAAAGGCCGGCAGTCCGATCCAGCCGTAGGTGAATCGCAAGCCCAGCGCGATCCCCAATACCGTGAGCACGATCGCCGACGCCGTGGCGCGGGTGGCCTCGGCGATGAGCCGACCCGCCAGCGCGCTCGCACGATGGACGGGCAGCACCCACAACTTTGCCAGCAGGCCGGACTCCCGCTCTGCCGGCAAGGCAAGTCCGGCGCCGAGGGTACCGAAGATCGCACCGACGACCGCGCACATCGGCACCAGGCCGTAGAGGCTGTCGTGCCCGGTGACGGCGAGCACGGCCTTGCCGATCAGCAGCTTGTAGACGACGAGCAGCAGGGTGGGAAACAGCAGCGCCTGCACGGCGACGACCGGGTCGCGCCGCCAACGGCGCAGTAGGCGTCCCGCCTCCAATCCGCTGTGGGTGACAAATGCCCGCAGCGATGTTTGGCTCGGAATTTCTGGGTGGGGCGGTAGATTCGCCGTCACCCGCGGGCCCGCGCATGCGTCGGCGGCGGGGGGTGCCGGATCGCCGGGCGGCGCGGAGCCCGAAAGCCCTGCGCCGTAGCGTCGCTGCATCCGCACCGCCAGGCCGCCGAACAGGATCAGCAACGCGAGGCACCACACCCCCGTCATCGTCAGGCCCGCACCCGTGACGCGACCGTCGGCGAGACCCCGCAACGTTTCGGTGACCTGCGAGACCGGCTGGTAGCGAACGAAAGCGCCCAGCCATTGCGGAAACGCATCCGCAGGAGCGATGCCGGTAGACAGCAGGACCAGCAGCAGTTGGGGCAGCAGCAATAATTGGCTGGACGATTCGACCGAGCCGGCCCGGGAGCCGAGGGCGTCGGCGCCCAGGCACACCGCCATCGCGAACGCCATGACGATGATGACGAAGAGGGCTGCGTCGCCGGCACCACCGGCCATCCGGAAGCCGAACGACGATCCGACCGCGATGCCGGCGATCAGCGCGATCGCCGAGCGGATCAAGCAGTAGAGCATCCGTGCGCCCAGCGGCACTGCTGCCGGTATCGGCAGAGCGCGCAGGCGAAAGCCAAAGCCGGACAACCGGTCTCGCGCTGCGCGATCGGCCGTGGTCATCGCGCCGAACAGGATCGCCTGCACAATAACCACCGGAAGGACGTATTGCGGGTAGGTCGTCCGGCCGGTGTTGATGAGGCCGCCCAGCACCAAGGTGAACCCCAGAAAGCAACCCACCGGCGCCAAGGCCGCGAAGAGCAGGTCGGCGTCACGCCGGGCACCCGCAATCGTGCGCCAGGTCAGTGCCGCCAGCGCGCGCCCCCCAGGACTACCGGTGGCGGCGCTGGGGGACGGCATTAGCCATCGATGCGCAGCTCGGCGCCGTCGGACACCCTTTGGAACTCGGCACGAATCGCCTCGACGTAGCGCAGCACGGACCGGCGGGCGGTGTCCGTGCCAGGGTAGGCGACCACCAGGTGCGTCCGGTCATGCATGCGGTTGACCCACATGCACACCGTCTCCGACAGCCGGTTGTCGCCCCAGACACCGGCACGCAGACCGTCGAAGCTCTGCCCGAACGGCAGCTTGCGAATGTCGATGTAGGACAGCATGGGAACCGGATGATCCGGCACCTCGATCGGGAATGGCTCCTGGCTCGGTGACTCGAGCAGGTGGTAGTACGGCACGGCGCCGAGGGCGGTGTTGGCATCGAAGGATGTCTGGGCGGCACTCACGGCCTCGTCGAATGTGGCGCCCGCGGTCGGAATCGTCAACGGGATGAAGCTGGCCAGCCAGCCGACCGCGGTGGCGTGGGCGAGATCTCGACGGTTGTCGAACGGGGTGAGACCGAAATACGTTGCAGCGCCTGTCAATCGATGCTCGGCCAGCGCGGCGCAGGCGAACACGCCACCGCTGAAGCGCGCTCCTGCGGCGCGGCACGCCGCTTCGAACCGCCGGGCCTGCTCGTCATCGATCAGATCGAACACGTCGATGGCCCCGGGCGTATCGGCGTTCGCCTCGCCCAGTTCCAGCGGAAATCTCGGCAGCGATCCGTTGTTCGCCGCGAGAAAGGCCCGCCATGAACGGATCTCGGGTGAGTCCTCGTCCAGGCTTTGGATGTAGGCACGCTGATTTGCGCTGTATTCGCGGTGGCTGGGCGCCGGCGGCAGGATTTCGTTTCCATTTTGCAGCGCCGTGAAGTACATCGTCTGGATATCGAGGAAGATCACCCCGGCCGACATACCGTCGGCGCGTAGATGGTCGATGGCGATATAGATGGTGAAGCGGTCGTCCCCCTGAATGACTCCGAAGGTAAAGCAGTCCCATTGCAGTGGGTCGGGCGTATCAAGAATCAGTTTGCGAATCTGGGCGGGGGTCATTCTGCCCAGATCTTTTGGCGAGACGGTGATCTTCTCCGGCTCGGCAATCACATAGCGAAGGATTTCGTCGTCGTCGCCGAAGTCGAATCGGTCGTGATAGGTGTCGTGTCGCCGTAGGTGCGCATTCAGGGCGTCCGTCATTGCGGAGATATCGCAGATGCCGTCGATCTCCCAGGCGCCAATACACAGGCGCGGGATGTCGCGGCCACGGCCGACCTGGCGGCGGTAATAGCGGAGATGCTGAGACTGCTGGTGGCTCACCGGGGCCGGATGTGGCTGCGCTTCGGCTGCGGACGCGTGAGTCCTCGCCGTGGGATACCAGGACACGACGGTGCCCTCGGCTGTCCAGTCGTCAACCGTCCCCAAAAACATGCGCCACCTTCCATTTGTCCACTAGCGACGCCGGTCCGAAGACCTTAACGTCACCGCTCTCTAGTCGCTAAATGACTTTGAGCGCCGAGGGAAGTCCTGTCGTGCAGGTTCCTACGGAACCTTTAGGCTCACCGTGGTTTGTGGGACATCAGTACCACTGCCTCACAGCCTAAATTGCGTATGAACTGTTCGTGCGGTAAGTCGAAAATTCCCCCAAACCACAGAAATCTGCCAGAAACACTAGCGGGCTTCCGTTGTCCCCGCTCGTTGGAGCGCATCGTCAAGACAACCGCAGGCCGCATTACTTTTGCCAGCCTCGAACCTCCTGATGGAGCGTGATTCCGGGCGACCAGATATCGACCAGATATCGACCAGATATTACGGGCGCGATCTGTTGCTGACCGGAAGAAATCGCGGCGTGTGACGCGTCCGCAAGTCAGGGGAGCCAAGCCAGCCGGGTGGGGTGGTCATGCCCGCGAAGCGTCACGGTGTCACCCAAAGACCAACGGACGCGCTCGCTTTCGCTTGCCGCCTGCACGGTGTCGGCGGTCGCCAGCAAACGGCCCACGTGCGATTTGGCCAACTCGCACAGGCGCGCCGCCTCGTTGACCGGCTCTCCGATCACGGTGTATTCAAATCGTTCCTTGGCGCCGATATTGCCGGCAACGACCTGCCCGGCCGCCACGCCGATGCCGGCGGTGAGTTCGGATATCTCGTCGGACAGACGTTCGCAGATGGTCCGCGCGGCGGCCAATGCCGCATCTTCGGGACAGTCAAGATGATTTGGCGCCCCGAAAATCGCCAGCGACGCGTCGCCCTCGAACTTGTTAACCAGACCGCAATGGCGATCGACTTCTTCGACGACGACCGCGAAGAACCGGTTGAGCACCGCGACGACGTCGGTCGGGCGCTGGCTGGTCACCAATTGGGTGGAGCCGACGATGTCGATGAAGACCACGGCGACGTGCCGTTCTTCGCCACCCAGTTTCGGGCGCTCGCGTTCGGCGGCCAGGGCGACCTCACGGCCGACGTGCCGGCCGAAAAGGTCGCGCACCCGCTCCCGCTCCCGCAAACCGTCGACCATCGCGTTGAACCCGCGCTGCAGCTCGCCGAGCTCGGTGCCGTCGAATACCACCAGGTCGCCCCGCAAATCACCCTGCTCCACTCGCCTGAGCGCAGCGCGGACGACCCGGACCGGCGTTGCGGTCAGCCAGGACAGGATCCACATCAGCACGAAGCCGAAGATCAACGCGGCCGCCGATATCACCAAGATGGCAACCGCCAATTGGGTCTTGCTGAGATTGTCGAGCACCACGCCGCCCAGCAGCGCGGTGACGATGATGCCGAGCACCGGGACGCCGGAGCCCAACAGCCACACGGTCAGGGTCCGGCCCATGATGCCCGGCGCCAACCGCTTCGGTGCCCGTCCGGCCTCCAGCGCCTGGGCGGCTACCGGCCGCAACGCGAACTCGGTGAACAGGTAGCAGGCGGTGGCCACCAGGATGCCGCAGAAGCTCACCGAGAAACCCACGATCGGGATGAACAGCTTGTCGGTCAGCCCGTAGAGCGTGGTCAGCAACGCCGCCCCGATTCCCCACAGCACCAGCACCCCGAGCGCCAGGTAGAACGGGGCCAGGAAAGTCTTGCGCTCGTCATCGAGCGTGGGTGTGCGCCCTTCGATCGCCCAGCGCAGCGCAGCCACCGTCTGCCAGGTGATCCAGAATGCCCCCAGGGCAAGCGCGACCACGACATACCCGGGCGCCACGGCCCAGGTGAGCCATCCGGGCGCGTCGGTGAAGATGCTGGGCGACGGGAATGCGACGGCCAGCAGTAACAGCGAGACGCCGATCCCGATCAGATTGGCGCCGAGGATGAAGATGGTCAGGATGAGTTGAATACGTACCCGTCGGCGGGCCTGGCTCTCGCTGACCCGGCCGAGAAGCAGCGAACCGTAGGCGGGCGTCTCCTGCAGGCGGCCGCTCTGGCGGGTCACCCTTTCCAGCAGCCGCCCCAGGCGTTGTGCCAGGCTCGTGTTCGCCGACATGGTGGCGTCAGCCTAATTCGTTGACGACGCTCTAAGGTGAGTCGGGTGCGTCTAGTGATCGCCCAGTGCACGGTCGACTACGTGGGCCGGCTTACCGCGCATCTGCCCTCGGCGCGCAGGTTGTTGCTCTTCAAAGCCGACGGATCGGTCAGTGTGCACGCCGACGACCGAGCCTACAAGCCGTTGAATTGGATGAGTCCGCCGTGCTGGCTGACCGAGGAGGTCACCGGCGAGACGCCGCTGTGGGTGGTCGAGAACAAGACGGGCGAACAGCTGCGCATCACCGTCGAGGAGATCGAGCACGACTCCAGCCACGACCTGGGTGTCGATCCCGGGTTGGTCAAGGACGGCGTGGAGGCCCATCTTCAGGCGTTGCTCGCCGAGCATGTGCAGCTGCTGGGGGAGGGTTACACGCTGGTCCGCCGCGAGTACATGACCGCGATCGGGCCCGTCGATCTGCTGTGTCGCGACGCCGACGGCGGCTCGGTCGCGGTGGAGATCAAGCGGCGCGGCGAGATCGACGGTGTCGAGCAGCTGACCCGCTATCTTGAATTGCTCAATCGCGACACCGTTCTCGCTCCGGTACAGGGAGTGTTCGCCGCCCAGCAGATTAAACCACAGGCGCGAACTTTAGCTACAGACCGCGGGATACGTTGTCTCACACTGGATTACGACAAGATGCGGGGAATGGACAGCGACGAGTACCGGTTGTTCTGACTTGCCGGACTAGACTTGTTGCCATGGCCCGGCGCCGCACCCCGCCACGCCGACAGCAGCCGCCCAAGCTGTCGTCGGTATTGCGCCGGGTGGAAACGGGGCCCGGCGGCTACGCCTACGAGGTGCGTACCGTCGTCGCGGCACGTGCGCTCAAGATCTACCGTTGCCCGGGCTGCGATCATGAAATCCGTTCCGGCACCGCCCATTTGGTGGTGTGGCCGACTGACTCGCCACAGGCCGGTGTCGACGAGCGGCGGCACTGGCACACGCCGTGCTGGGCTAGTCGGGCGCGACGAGGCCCCACCCGAAAGTGGTCGTGATCGAATCGCCCTAAGAGGCCGGCTCGACCAGCTCGATGAGCACGCCGCCGGCGTCCTTGGGGTGGATGAAGTTGACCCGCGAGTTGGCAGTACCGCGACGAGCCGCCTCGTAGACCAGTCGCACGTTCTGTTCCCGCAGCTGGTCGCAGATGGTGTCCAGATCGCTGACCCGAACCGCCATCTGCTGGATGCCCGGTCCGCGCTTCTCCATGAATTTCGCGATCGTCGACGTGTCGTTGAGCGGGGCCATCAGCTGCAGCTGCGCGCTGGTGCCGGGCACGGCCAGCATCGCCTCGCGAATGCCCTGATCGTCGTTGACTTCCTCGTGCACCAGGATCATGCCGAGATGGTCGTGATACCAGGCGATGGCGGCGTCGAGATCGGCGACCGCAATGCCGACGTGATCGAGGCCGGTCACCAGAGAGGTGGCCAGGAGGTGACGGGCGTCAACTTGATCGGTCGTCATCTCATAAAGGTAACCTGGCGGCAAAGGTTGCGCTTCTCGGGGAGGCCGAATCGGCCGCCCGCCCCCGCCTAGGAGGTAGTTATGACGACGTCGGTGATCGTTGCTGGGGCGCGGACCCCGATCGGGAAGTTGATGGGTTCGCTGAAGGATTTTTCGGGTAGCGATCTGGGTGGTATCGCGATCGCCGGGGCGCTGGAGAAGGCGCGGGTTCCGGCCTCTTTGGTCGAGTACGTGATCATGGGACAGGTGCTGACGGCCGGCGCCGGGCAGATGCCGGCGCGGCAGGCCGCTGTGGCCGCGGGCATCGGTTGGGACGTCCCGGCGCTGACGATCAACAAGATGTGCCTGTCGGGTATCGACGCCATCGCATTGGCTGACCAGCTCATTCGAGCCGGCGAGTTCGACGTGGTGGTGGCCGGCGGTCAGGAGTCCATGTCCAAGGCGCCGCATCTGCTGATGGACAGCCGAGCGGGCTACAAGTACGGCAATGTCACCGTCTTGGACCACCTGGCCTACGACGGTTTGCACGACGTGTTCACCGACCAGCCGATGGGCGCGCTCACCGAGCAGCGCAATGACGTGGACAAGTTCACCCGCGCCGAGCAGGACGAGTTCGCCGCGCGGTCGCACCAGAAGGCCGCCGCCGCGTGGAAGGACGGTGTCTTCACCGACGAAGTGGCGCCGGTCAACATCCCGCAGCGCAAAGGTGATCCGCTGCCGTTCACCCAGGACGAGGGCATTCGCGCAAACACCACGGCCGATTCGCTGGGCGGCCTCAAGCCCGCCTTCCGCAAAGACGGCACCATCACCGCCGGCTCGGCCTCGCAGATCTCCGACGGCGCCGCCGCGGTCGTGGTGATGAACAAGGACAAGGCCGCCGAGCTCGGTGTGACCTGGCTGGCCGAGATCGGCGCGCACGGCGTGGTGGCCGGCCCGGATTCGACGCTGCAATCGCAGCCGGCCAACGCAATCCGCAAGGCGCTTGGCCGCGAGGGCATCGGGGTTGACCAGCTCGATGTGGCGGAGATCAACGAGGCGTTCGCCGCGGTGGCACTGGCCTCGACGCGCGAACTCGGCATCGACCCCGCGATCGTCAATGTCAACGGCGGCGCCATCGCCGTTGGGCACCCGATCGGCATGTCCGGAGCCCGCATCACGCTGCACGTAGCGCTGGAGCTGGCCCGCCGCGGCGGCGGCTACGGTGTCGCCGCGCTGTGCGGGGCGGGCGGCCAGGGCGACGCCCTTATCCTGCGCGCGAGTTAGCTGGGCCGGCAGGCGCGGCCGGCGGTGCTGAAATACGATGCCTGTGTGCTGTTGTGACTTTGGTCATAAGCCCTGGTTACCGGTCAGTAGAGCGATGATCTCCGGTGCCTGGGTGGTCCGCCGGGGCGCGAGCGCCACCGGGTGTAGCGATAGCCGGCGCGCATGACAGACTTGACGGCGTGACGCGTCCGCGACCTTCCATCGGGCCCGCACTGAGCGGTGCGGTCGACCTTTCCGGCCTCAAGCAGCGAGCCCAACAGAGCACGCCAGCGGGTGCTCCCGCGGGCCGGGCGACCCCCCCGTCGGGCACCGCGACAGGCACCGAGATCACCGAGGCCAACTTCGAGAGCGAAGTGTTGGTGCGCTCCGACGAGGTGCCGGTCGTGGTGGCGTTGTGGTCGCCGCGCAGCGAGGTGTGCGTGGAGCTGGTGGACACGCTGTCCGCCCTGGCCGCCGAGGACAACGGCAAGTGGTCGCTGGGCACAGTCAATGTCGACGTCGCGCCCAGGGTGGCCCAGATATTCGGCGTTGAGGCGGTCCCCACGGTCGTGGCTTTGGCTGCGGGACAGCCGATTTCGAGCTTCCAGGGTCCGCAGCCCGCCGACCAGTTGCGCCGCTGGGTGGACTCCCTGCTGTCGGCGACGGCCGGAAAGTTAAGGGGACCGGCGGGTTCCGAGGACGCAGCCGAGGTCGACCCGGAACTGGAGCAGGCGCGCCAACTTCTCGAGTCCGGTGACTTCGCCGCGGCAAAGCAGTCGTATCAGGCGATACTGGACGCCAACCCGGGCAGCGTCGAGGCCAAAGGCGCCATCCGCCAGATCGACTTCCTCACCCGTGCCACCGCGCAGCGCCCGGACGCCGTGGCCGTTGCGGACGCTGCGCCCGCGGACATCGATGCCGCATTCGCGGCTGCCGACGTGCAGATCCTCAACCAGGACGTGAGTGCGGCATTCGATCGTCTGATCGCGTTGGTGCGCAGCGCTTCCGGTGACGAGCGCACCGCGGTGCGCACCCGGCTGGTCGAGCTCTTCGAGCTTTTCGACCCCGCCGATCCCGAGGTTGTGGCCGGCCGCCGCAATCTCGCCAACGCGCTTTACTGACCTATTCGGGTTCCAGCCACAGCGCCGAGTTGGGCGGCAGCACCAACACCGCCGACGCCGGGCGGCCGTGCCACGGGTCGGCGGTGGCGTCGACTCCGCCCATATTGCCGATGCCCGAGCCGTTGTAGACGGTGGCGTCGGTGTTGAGTACCTCGCGCCAGCGGCCGGCGACGGGCAGCCCTACCCGGTAGCCGCCGTGCTCCGATCCGGCAAAGTTGAAGATGCAGGCCAGGACTGAACCGTCGCTGCCGTAACGCAGGAAGCTCAGCACGTTGTTACCCGAGTCGTTGGCGTCGATCCAGGAGTAGCCTTCGGGGGTGGTGTCCTGACTCCACAGCGCCGGGTGGCTCTGGTAGATGCCGTTGATGTCGCGGACCAGACGCAGCACCCCGTTGGAGAACCCCTGCTCGTCGAGCTGCCACCAATCCAGGCCGCGCTCTTCCGACCACTCGGCGCGCTGCCCGAATTCCTGGCCCATGAACAACAATTGCTTACCCGGATGCGCCCACTGGTAGGCGAGCAGGCTGCGCACGCCAGCCGCCTTGACGTGGTTGTTGCCCGGCATCCGGCCCCACAGCGTGCCTTTGCCGTGCACCACCTCGTCATGGCTCAGCGGTAGCACGAAATTCTCGCTGAACGCGTACAGCATGGAGAAGGTGATCTCGTGGTGGTGATAGCTGCGGTGGATCGGGTCGCGGCTGATGTAGTCCAGCGTGTCGTGCATCCAGCCCATGTTCCACTTCATCGAAAAGCCCAGGCCACCAAGGCTCGTCGGCCGCGTCACACCCGGCCACGACGTCGACTCCTCGGCGATGGTCACGATGCCCGGCGCGGCCTTGTGCGCCGTTGCGTTCATCTCCTGCAGGAATTGCACGGCTTCCAGGTTTTCCCGTCCGCCATAGATGTTGGGCGTCCAGCCGCCCTCGGGCCGCGAGTAGTCCAGATACAGCATCGACGCGACGGCGTCCACCCGCAGGCCGTCGATGTGGTACTGCTCGAGCCAATACAACGCGTTGGCCACCAGGAAGTTGCGGACTTCCGGACGGCCGAAGTCGAACACATATGTGCCCCAATCCAATTGCTCGCCACGCCGTGGATCGGAGTGCTCGTAGAGCGGGGTGCCGTCGAACCGGCCGAGGGCCCAGGCGTCCTTGGGGAAGTGCGCCGGCACCCAGTCCACGATGACGCCGATCCCGGCTCGGTGCAGGGCGTCGACCAGGATGCGGAAATCGTCGGGCGTGCCGAACCGCGAAGTCGGCGCGTAATAAGACGTGACCTGATACCCCCACGACCCGGCGAACGGGTGCTCTGCCACCGGCAGCAGCTCGACGTGGGTGAAACCGTTTTCCACCACGTAATCCGTCAGCTCGTGGGCGAGTTGTCGGTAGCTCAGTCCGGGTCGCCACGAACCGAGATGGACCTCCAGGGTGCTCATCGGCTCGAACACCGGGTTGCGCTGCGCGCGCCGGGTCATCCAGTCGTCGTCGGCCCACACGTATTCGCTGTGCGTCACCCGCGACGCCGTGTGCGGCGGCACTTCCGTCGCGAACGCCATGGGGTCGGCGCGCTCGGTCACCACCCCGTCGGCGCCGTGCACGCGGAATTTGTACAGGCCGTCCGTCGCAAACCCGGGCCAGAACAGCTCCCACACGCCGGTGGAACCCAGCACCCGCATCTGGGCCTCGCTACCGGTCCAGCCGTTGAACTCGCCGATCAGGCTGACGCCCTTGGCGTTCGGCGCCCAGACGGCGAACGACACGCCGTGGACTTCGCCGTCGGCGGTGGTGAACGAACGGGGATGGGCACCGAGGACTTCCCAGAGTCGCTCGTGGCGGCCCTCGGCGAACAGATGGAGGTCGACTTCGCCCAGCGTGGGCAGGAAGCGGTAGGCATCGGCCGTGGTGTAGGCGCCCGACCCGTAGTCGATCTGCAGGCGGTAGTCGATGAGATCGGTGAACGGCAGCGCCACCGCGAACAGACCGTTGTCGACGTGCTGCATCGGGAACCGGTCGTCACCGACGATCGCGACGACCTCGGTCGCGTGCGGCCGAAACGCGCGGATGACAGTGTGGTCGCCGTATTCGTGGGCGCCCAGGACGCCGTGCGGATTGTGATGCGTGCCGGCGACCAACCGGGCCAGATCGACCGGGTCCGGCGCCAGCTGGGCCCGGGCGAGTTGGTCGGTTCGGCTCTCGGTTCGACTCATGGATCTTCCCCTTTCGGGCGCTGTTACCTCCTGCGCAGCAGCGTGGTTCGGGATTCTTGCGGGATGAGCGGCATGTTGATGATGTGGGCGACCGCATATCCTGGGTCGATGCGGACGTAATTTGCTTGCCCCCACTGATATTCCTGGCCGGTGATCTCATCGCGCACCCAAAAGCGCTCATATGGCTCCATACCCAATGCCGCCATGTCTAACCACACCGTTGCTTCTTCGGGCCCGAGTGCGTTGAGCGTCACCACTACCAGCACGCAGTCGCCGGTGGCCGGATCGAACTTGCTGTAGGCGAGCAGGGCATCGTTGTCCACGTCGTGGAAGTGGATGTTGCGCAGCTGCTGCAGCGCCGGATGTGTCCGGCGAATCGTGTTGAGCTGCTTGATGAACGGCTCGAGCGATCGGCCTTCGGCAAGGGCACGCGCGTAGTCGCGGGGACGCAGCTCGTACTTTTCCGAGTCGAGGTATTCTTCGCTGCCTTCGCGCACGGCGCGGTGCTCGAACAGCTCGTAGCCGGAATACACGCCCCAGGCCGGGCTCATGGTCGCCGCCAGCGCCGCGCGGATGGCGAACATACCCGGACCGTTGTGCTGCAGTATTGCGTGCAGGATGTCGGGCGTGTTGACAAAGAGGTTGGGCCGGCGGAAGTCGGCGAGGGCGGCGATGTCGTTGCCGAACTCGGTGAGCTCCCACTTGGCGGTGCGCCAGGTGAAGTAGCTGTAGGACTGCGTGAAGCCGAGTTTGGCTAGGCCGTACTGGCGGGCCGGCGGGGTGAACGCCTCCGAGAGGAAGAGCACGTCAGGATCGGTGTCTTTGACCTGACCGATCAGCCACGCCCAGAAGTCCGGCGGCTTGGTGTGCGGATTGTCGACCCGAAAGAACTTGACGCCGTGGTCAACCCAGTGCCGGACCACGCGCAGCACCTCGTCGTAGAGGCCGGCGGGATCGTTGTCGAAGTTGAGCGGGTAGATGTCCTGGTATTTCTTCGGCGGGTTCTCCGCGTAGGCGATGGTGCCGTCCGGCAGCTCGGTGAACCACCGCCGATGATCGCGCGCCCACGGATGATCCGGCGCGCACTGCAGCGCCAGGTCCAGGGCGACCTCCATGCCCAGATCGCTTGCCGCGGCTACGAAATCGTCGAAATCATCGATGGTGCCCAGGTTCGGATGAACGGCATCGTGGCCGCCCTCGTCGCTGCCGATTGCCCACGGCGATCCGACGTCGCCGGGCTCGGCGGTGGGAGAGTTGTTGCGGCCCTTGCGATGTACCTTGCCGATCGGGTGGATCGGCGGCAGGTACACGACGTCGAAACCCATGTCGGCGATGCGGGGCAGGTCTGCAGCCGCCGTCGCGAAGGTGCCGTGCACGGGCTTGCTGTCGCCGTCCCAGCCACCGGTCGACCGCGGGAACATCTCGTACCAGGAGCCGAATCTCGCCAGCGGCCGGTCCACCCAGACGCCGTACTGCTGGCCGCGAGTGACGATGTCGCGCAACGGATAGGCGTTCAGCAGCTCCTCGGTCTCGGGCGCCAACGCCGGCGCGGTCCGCGTCACCGGGTCGCCGGGGGCCCGCAGCGCGGCGGCGGCCGCCAGCAGCGGCCCGCGGCCCGCGCGCGGCACGCCGGTCGCGGCGCGCTCGAACAGAGCCGCGCCGACCAACAGGTCGTTGCTCAGTTCGGTCTCGCCCTGTCCGGCATCCAGTTTGGCGACCAGGCCGTGCCGCCACGTCTCGACGGGGTCGCCCCACCCGTCGACGCGAAACGTCCACAGCCCGACCCGGTCGGGCGTGAACTGGCCGTGGAAAACGTAGGGTTCCTGCCCCATCGTCATGGGTAGCGCCAGCGGTTTGACACGCTCGGCCGCGCCCGTCTGGGGCACCGAGTCTACCCGCTCGGGCGCCTGCACCGCCTTGACTCGGCGGGTCTCGGTGACCTGCGGATAACGCGGGCCCAGGTAACGCACCACCAGGGTCGCCGCTACGGCATCGTGGCCCTCTCGCCACACCGCGGCGCTGACCGGCACTACCTCGCCGACGACCGCCTTGGCAGGATATGCGCCGCAGGAAACGACCGGCTGGACGTTATCGATCTCGACACGACCGGGCACCACCACTCCGTTTCGTCCGATTTGTTTTGGGGCCAGACCGCGGTGTGCTGCTTCGCGGAAAGCCTGTCGTCTCGGGAAACTTCCTCTCGTGGGGAACTTCCTCTAGCTGGGGAGGCGTCATTGCGGCCCCGATAAGTACCCGGTACCCACCCTAGTGTCTGGCCACACTCTGCAGGGCAATCGGTCGCCTCCGGCGTCCTGCGGTGCGTCCGATCCTTAGTAAGGTAGTGACGTGTGAAAGCCCTCCGCCGCTTTACCGTCCGCGCTCATCTGCCCGAACGCCTCGCCGCGCTGGAACAGTTGTCGACGAACCTGCGGTGGTCCTGGGACAAAGCGACGCAGGATCTTTTCGCGGCGATCGATCCGGCGCTATGGGCCAGCTGCGGCAGCGATCCGGTGGAGCTGCTCGGCGCCGTAAGCCCCGCGCGCCTAGACGAACTGGCGCTCGACGAAGACTTTCTGCGCTGGCTCGACGAGCTCGCGGGCGAGCTGGACGACTACCTGAGCCGTCCGCTGTGGTATCAGCAACAGCAGCAGGCCGGCGTGGCGGTGCCCACCGGGATTGCGTATTTCTCGATGGAGTTCGGCGTCGCCGAGGTGCTGCCCAATTACTCGGGTGGCTTGGGAATCCTCGCCGGTGACCATCTGAAGTCCGCGTCCGACCTGGGAGTACCGCTGATCGCGGTGGGCCTGTACTACCGCTCCGGCTACTTCCGGCAGTCGCTGACCGCCGAGGGCTGGCAGAACGAGACCTACCCGTCGCTGGATCCGCAAGGGCTGCCGCTGCGCCTGCTCACCGACGCGGCCGGGGATCCCGTTCTGGTGCAGCTGTCGCTGCCGGACTCGGCGCAGCTGAACGCCCGGATCTGGGTGGCGCAGGTAGGTCGCGTTCCGCTACTGCTGCTGGACTCCGACGTGCCCGAGAACGAACACGACTTGCGCGGCGTCACCGACCGGCTCTACGGCGGCGACCAGGAACACCGGATGAAACAGGAGATCCTGGCGGGCGTCGGCGGCGTGCGGGCGATCCGCGCGTTCACCGCCGTCGAGGGGCGGCCCGCGCCCGAGGTGTTCCACATGAACGAAGGGCACGCCGGGTTCCTCGGCGTCGAGCGCATCCGCGAGCTGATGACCGATGCGGGACTGGACTTCGACACCGCCCTCACGGTCGTGCGGGCCAGCACCGTTTTCACCACCCATACGCCGGTGCCCGCCGGTATCGATCGCTTCCCGCTCGAGATGGTGCGGCAGTACTTCGACGATCATCTCGATGACGACGCCGACGATCGCACGCCGGAGTTGTTGCCGGGCGTTCCCACGGCGCGGGTGCTCGCGCTCGGCGCCGAAGACGATCCGGAAAAGTTCAACATGGCGCACATGGGTCTGCGGCTTGCGCAGCGCGCCAACGGTGTTTCGCAGCTGCACGGACGGGTCAGCCGGGCGATGTTCAACGAGCTGTGGCCGGGCTTCGACCGGGGCGAGGTGCCGATTGGTTCGATCACCAACGGCGTGCACGCGCGCACCTGGGCGGCGCCCCAGTGGCTGCAGCTGGGCCGCGAGCTGGCCGGGCCGGACGACGCGGCGTTCAGCGACCCAGGCGTCTGGCTGCGGCTGCGTGAGGTCGACGAGGGACACCTGTGGTGGATTCGCTCGCAACTGCGCTCGCTGCTGGTCGACGACGTGCGGCGCCGGCTGCGCAACTCCTGGCTGGAGCGCGGCGCTACGGACGCCGAATTGGGTTGGATAAGTACGGCATTCGATCCAGGCGTGCTCACCGTCGGGTTTGCCCGCCGGGTGCCCACGTACAAGCGCCTGACGCTGATGCTCAGCGATCCGGACCGGCTGGAGCAGTTGCTGCTCGACGAAAAGCGGCCGATCCAGCTGATCGTCGCCGGGAAATCCCACCCGGCCGACGACGGGGGCAAGGCGCTGATCCAGCAGGTGGTGCGTTTCGCCGATCGGCCCGAGGTGCGGCACCGCATCGCCTTTCTGCCCGACTACGACATGTCGATGGCCCGGCTGTTGTACTGGGGGTGTGACGTGTGGCTGAACAACCCGCTGCGGCCTCTGGAGGCTTGCGGCACTTCAGGAATGAAGAGCGCGCTCAACGGCGGGCTGAACCTGTCGATCCGGGACGGCTGGTGGGACGAGTGGTATGACGGCGAAAACGGTTGGGAGATACCGTCTGCCGATGGATTGGCCGACGAGGCGCGTCGCGACGAGCTGGAGTCCAGCGCCCTGTACAGCCTGCTGGAAGAGGCGGTGACCCCAAAGTTCTACGAGCGCAACGAACACGGGGTGCCGCAGCGCTGGATCGAGATGGTACGGCACACCGTGCAGACGCTGGGGCCGAAAGTGCTTGCCTCCCGGATGGTTCGGGACTACGTCGAGCAGTACTACACGCCGGCGGCGGAGTCGCTGCGCCGAACCCTCGCGCCCGCCGAAGATGGTCCCGAAAACACAATAGAAACACGCGAATTCGGCGCTGCCCGCGAGTTGGCCGCCTACCGCCGCCGCGCCGAAGAAGCGTGGCCGAAGATCGAGATCACCGACGTCGACAGCACCGGGCTTCCGGACACGCCGCTGCTGGGCTCGAAACTCACTCTGACCGCCACCGTGCGGCTGGCCGGGTTGGCGCCCGACGAGGTCACCGTGCAGGCCGTCGTCGGCCGCGTCGACTCCGGCGATGTGCTGCAGGATCCGGTCACCGTCGAGATGACCTACACCGGCACCACCGAGGGCGGCAATCAGGTGTTCTCCACGACGACCCCGTTGCCGGTGGCCGGAGCGGTCGGATACACCGTGCGGGTGCTGCCCGCGCACCCGATGCTGTTGTCCAGCGCGGAGCTGAGACTGGTCACCCTGGCGGGGTAGCCGCTGCGGCACGCAGCCGCCGCAGCGCGCCGCGCACCTGCTCGGCGTTGGTCGTCTGCCAGAACGGCGGCAGCGACGCCCGCAGATAGCCGCCGTAGCCGGCGGTGACCATCCGCGAGTCGAGGACCGCGACCACCCCGCGGTCGGTGACCCGGCGCAACAGCCGCCCGGAACCCTGCGCCAGCAGCAGAGCGGCATGCGCGGCGGCGACGGCCATGAAACCGTTGCCGCCGCGGGCCGCCACCGCGCGCTGGCGCGCGCCCAGCAATGGATCGTCTGGGCGCGGGAAGGGGATGCGGTCGATCAGCACCAGCGACAGCGACGGACCCGGCACGTCGACGCCCTGCCAGAGCGACAACGTGCCGAACAGCGAGGTTTCCGGGTCCGCGCTGAACTGCTCGACCAACGCTGAGGTGCTGTCGTCGCCCTGGCACAACACGGGTGTGGACAGGCGTTCGCGCATGGCCTCCGCGGCGGCCTTGGCGGCCCGCATCGACGAGAACAGTCCCAGGGTCCGCCCGCCGGCGGCGGTGATGAGCTCGGTGATCTCGGCGAGCTGCTCGGCCGAGCCGGTGCCGTCGCGCCCGGGTGCCGGCAGGTGGGCCGCAATATAGAGGATGCCGGCCTTGGCGTGCTGGAACGGCGATCCGACGTCGAGGCCGCGCCACGGTTGCTGCTCGACGGTGTCGGCGGGCCCGGCCTCGGCCCCGGTGAGTCCCCACGCCGCGGCCATCGCGTCGAATGACCCGCCCAGGGTCAGCGTCGCGGAGGTGAGCACCGTCGTCGAACGCGAGAACACCCGGCTGCGCAGCAAGCCCGCTACCGACAGCGGGGCCACCCGCAGCACCGGCCGGGGGGACCCGCGATTGTCCTCATGCTCGAGCCAGACGACGTCGGTGCGGTCGGGGATCGCGGGGACGAACGAGGTGAGGATGCGCGATGCGGTATCGGATATCTCGTTCAGGGCCGCCGCGGCTTCGGCGCGCGTGGCGGCGGCCCCGGCTGGGATTGTCTGTCCGGTGCTCTCGATCGCCGACCGGGCCGCGCCGGCGGCGTCGCGCAGCGCGGTCAGGTAGGTCGCCAGCTCGTCGTCCAGGTGGTCGATGCGCCCGGGAGTCGCGTCGTGGATCGCGGAGGTCAGGATGGCCGACGCCGCGTCCAGCCGGTCCACCAGCTCCGGGCCGATCAGCCGGGCGACCCGCCGCGCGGCCACCCCCAGCGTGGCTGACGTGAGTTCCGCGGTGGCCACCGACGTCACCCGGTCGACCAGCTCGTGCGCTTCGTCGACCACCAGCAGCGCGTGCTCGGGCAGCACCGCCGATTCGGACACCGCGTCGATGGCCAGCAAGGCGTGGTTGGTGACGACGATGTCGGCCGCACCGGCCCGTCCACGGGCCCGTTCGGAGAAGCACTCCGCGCCAAAGGGGCAGCGGGCCGCGCCGATGCATTCCCGCGCGGAGACGCTGACCTGCGACCAGGATCGGTCCGGCACGCCGGGCTTGAGGTCGTCGCGGTCGCCGGTGTCGGTCGCCGCGGCCCAGGCGGTCAGCCGCTGCACGTCGCGGCCCAGCGCGCTGGCCGCCATCGGGTTGAAGAGTTCCTCTTGCGGCTGTTCCGCGTCCGCGCCGGACTCACCCTCCTCGGTCATCCCGCCTCCGTGAATCTTGTTCAGGCACAGGTAGTTTCGTCGGCCCTTCAGCAGGGCGAACTGCGGCGCTCGCGGCAGCGCGGCGGCTAGCGAGTCGGCCAGTCGGGGCAGGTCGCGGTCGACGAGCTGGCGTTGCAAGGCGATGGTCGCCGTCGAGACCACGACCGGCTCCTCGTCGTCGATCGCGCGGATGATCGCGGGAACCAGGTACGCCAGCGACTTTCCGGTGCCGGTGCCCGCCTGCACGACGAGGTGCTCACCGGATTCGAAGGCCGCGGCCACCGCGGTGGCCATCTGCAGCTGGCCGCTGCGTTCGCTGCCGCCGAGCCCGGCCACCGCGACGGCCAGCAGCTCGGGCACGGACCCGGAAACGGACTCCGACACGTCGTCGACCGTAGTGCAGCTCAGGCCGGGATATGCGTCGTCGGGATCGCCGGTTCGCCGGGCGCCAGTTTCAGGCCCTCCCACGGCAAACTGTGCAGCCCCGACGCCACCCGATCCCGGGCGGCGGCCAACGCCGCGGGGCCGGTGTCGGCCACCGGCTCTCCGCCGCGGACCAGCGGGGTGGTCAGCACCCGGCAGGCCTCGGCGGCGACGGGCGGACGGCCCGCCGGGTAGACGACCTCCTCGGTGACGGTGCCGGTCGCCCTGCAGCGCCGCAGCGCCTCCTTGTGGCCGCCCCGGGATTCCTTGTGGCTGCTTCGCTTCTGCACCGGCATACCGTCGACGTCGACCAGTTTGTAGACCATGCCCGCCGTCGGCGCTCCCGAGCCGGTGACCAGCGCGGTGCCGACGCCGTAACTGTCCACCGGCTCGGCGCGCAGCGCCGCGATGGCGAACTCGTCGAGATCGCCGGAGACCACGATGCTCGTCGTGCCGGCGCCCAGCTCGTCGAGTTGCTCGCGCACCTGGCGGGCCAGCACACCCAGCTCGCCGGAGTCGATGCGCACCGCGCCGAGCGTCGGCCCGGCGGCGGCGACGGCGTTGGCCACCCCGGTCGTCACGTCGTAGGTGTCCACCAGCAGGGTGGTTCCCGCTCCCAGCGCGTCGACTTGTGCCCGAAAGGCGGCCAGTTCGGCGGCTTCCAGCGATGCATCGCCGCGGGTGTGCAGCATCGTGAAGGCGTGGGCGGCAGTGCCTTCGGTGGGTATGCCGTACCGGCGCTGCGCCTCGAGGTTCGACGACGCCGCGAACCCGGCGAGGTAGGCGGCGCGGGCCGCCGCGACGGCTGAGCGTTCGTGGGTGCGTCGCGAACCCATCTCGATGAGCGGACGTCCGGCCGCCGCACTGATCATTCGCGCCGCGGCCGAAGCGATCGCGGTGTCGTGGTTGAAAATGGACAGCGCGAGCGTCTCGAGCACCACGCATTCAGCGAAGCTGCCCCGCACCGTCAACAGCGGGGAGCCGGGAAAATACAGCTCACCTTCGGCGTATCCGTCGATGTCGCCGCCGAACCGGAAATCCCGGAGGTAGCGCACCGTGTCAGGGTCGAGGAATTGCGCCACCAGGCGGCACGCCTCATCGTCGAACCTGAACTGCGGCAACGCTTCCAGTAGCCGGCCGGTCCCGGCGACCACGCCGTAGCGGCGCCCCGCGGGCAGCCGGCGGGCGAATAATTCGAAGGTGGTTCGGCGATCCGCGGAGCCGTCCCGCAGCGCGGCTGCCAGCATGGTGAACTCGTACTTGTCGGTCAGCAGCCCAGCTAAGAGGGGCTCGTTCATCCTCCCAACGGTAACGGCTGGCTGCGCGGCGAGGTTGTCTCGGTATCCTGGAGGCCATGGTTGTTGCGTCAGCGCCTACCAAGCCGGACACCAGCGGGCAGCGCGGGGCTGCTCCGGTCGACGTCACGGCCAGTCCGTGGGTCACCATCGTGTGGGACGACCCGGTCAATCTGATGACGTACGTGACGTATGTGTTCCAGAAGTTGTTCGGCTACAGCGAGTCGCAGGCCACCAAGCTGATGCTGCAGGTGCACAACGAGGGCAGGGCCGTGGTGTCGGCGGGTAGCCGAGAGTCCATGGAAGTCGACGTGTCCAAACTGCATGCCGCCGGGTTATGGGCGACCCTGCAGCAGGACCGCTGAGAATCCAGGGCATCCGGGCTGCCTGTGCGCAAATGGAAGCGCGTCGAGACCGCCGACGGTCCCCGTTTTCGGTCCGCCCTGGCGGCGCATGAGGCCGCCCTGCTCAGGAATCTCGGCACGGCGCTGATCGGTTTGCTCGACGAGCGCGAATCCTCGTCGCCCTCAGACGAACTCGAGGCGATCACCGGCATCAAGATCGGAAGCTCGCAGCCCCCGGACGATCCGACGCTGCGACGGCTGCTGCCCGACTTTTACAAGTCCGACCACGACGATCCGCTGGCCGCCAGCACCGAAAGCCTCAATGCCGCGCTGCGAAATCTGCACGAACCGCGGATCATCGAGGCCAAACGTGTTGCGGCACAGCGATTGTTGGATACGATCCCGGAGAATGGCGGCCGGTTCGAGCTGACCGAGGATGACGCGAACGCGTGGATCTCGTCGGTCAACGACATCCGGCTGACGCTCGGGGTGATGCTCGACATCGGGCCGCACGGCCCGGACCGGTTGCCCGAGGACCATCCGCTGGCCACCCATTTCGACGTGTATCAGTGGCTCACCGTGCTGCAGGAATGTCTGGTCCTGGTGCTGATGGGCAAGTCCGCCTGATGGACTCGATCACGGACGTCGGCGGTGTCCGTGTCGGCCACCACCAGCGACTGGAGCCCGACGCGTCGATGGGCGCGGGATGGGCCCGCGGGGTGACCGTGGTCCTGACACCCCCCGGGACGGTCGGCGCGGTCGACTGTCGCGGCGGCGCGCCCGGCACCCGGGAGACCGACCTGCTCGATCCGGCCAACACGATGCGGTACGTGGACGCGGTGCTGCTCGCCGGCGGCAGCGCCTACGGCCTGGCGGCCGCCGACGGTGTCATGCGCTGGCTCGAGGAGCACGGCCGCGGCGTCGCGATGGACGGCGGCGTGGTGCCCATCGTCCCGGGCGCGGTGATCTTCGATCTGCCGGTCGGCGGCTGGGACCGCCGGCCGACCGCGGAGTTCGGCTTCTTGGCTTGCGAAGCCGCGTCTGCGGCCGCCGGTGCGGGGACGGCCATCGGGACGGTCGGTGCCGGCGTGGGGGCACGCGCCGGCGTTCTCAAGGGCGGGGTCGGGACGGCGTCCACCGCCCTGCCGTCTGGCGTGACCGTCGGTGCGCTGGCCGTGGTGAACTCCGTGGGTGAGGTCGTCGACCGCAGCACGGGCCTGCCCTGGATGGCGGCCGCGATCGGCGAGTTCGCGCTGCGGCCGCCGCCGGCCGAGCAGATCGAGGCGCTCGCCGCGCTGCCGTCCAAGCTCGAGCCGCTGAACACCACGATCGCGGTGGTCGCGACGGACGCGGCGCTCAGCCCGGCGGGATGCCGGCGGATGGCGGTCGCCGCGCAGGACGGTCTGGCCCGCAGCATCCGGCCGGCGCACACGCCGCTAGATGGCGACACGGTGTTCGCCCTGGCCACCGGGGCCGTCGAGGTGCCGCCCCCGGCCGAGGCGCCGGCCGCGATGTCTCCCGAGACGCGGCTGGTGACCGAGGTCGGCGCCGCCGCGGCCGACTGCCTGGCGCGCGCGGTGCTGGTCGGCGTGCTGGCCGCCGAGTCGGTCGCCGGGATACCGACTTACCGCGATCTGTTGCCCGGCGCATTCGCGCCCTGAGCGAAGCGGGGCGGTGACCGGCCCCGGCACCGGTACCCTGGACGATGCCAAGGCGCTCCAGAAGGGCAGTTATGGGCATGAGCCCGGGACATCAGCAGACAATGGCCACGCCGCCGAAAAAGCGGCCCCACTGGGCGGTGGGCGGGGCCACGATCCTCACCTTCGTGGCGCTGCTCTACCTCGTCGAGCTGATCGACCAGCTGACCCGGCACTCCCTGGACGCCAACGGCATCAGGCCGCTCGAGGCCGACGGGCTGTGGGGGATCATCTTCGCCCCGGTGCTGCACGCCAACTGGGCGCACCTGATGGCCAACACCCTGCCGTTGCTGGTCCTGGGATTCCTGATGACGCTGGCCGGCCTGTCCCGGTTCGTGTGGGCCACCGCGATCGTGTGGATTCTCGGCGGGTTCGGCACCTGGTTCATCGGCGACATCGGCAGCAGCTGCGGTCCCACCGATCACATCGGCGCCTCGGGGCTGATCTTCGGCTGGCTGGCCTTCCTGCTGGTGTTCGGCATCTTCGTGCGCAGATTCGTAGACATCGCCGTCGGGCTGGTCGTGTTGTTCGCCTACGGCGGCGTCCTGCTGGGTGCCATGCCCGTGCTGGGTCAGTGCGGCGGCGTGTCGTGGCAGGGCCACCTGTGCGGGGCCGTCGCCGGGGTCGTGGCGGCGTACCTGCTGTCGGCCCCCGAACGCCGGGCGCGGGCTCAACGACAGGCCCGCGCTGCCGTGACACGGCTGAAAACATGACCTCGCCACTGGCGCCCGTCGGGGTCTTCGACTCCGGCGTCGGCGGGTTGACCGTCGCCCGCGCGATCATCGACCAGCTGCCCGACGAGGACATCGTCTACGTGGGCGACACCGCCAATGGTCCTTATGGCCCGCTCACCATCCCCGAGGTCCGGGCGCACGCGCTGGCCATCGGCGACGACTTGGTGAGTCGCGGGGTCAAGGTCCTGGTGATCGCGTGCAACACGGCGTCGGCCGCCTGCCTGCGGGATGCCCGCGAACGCTACGACGTGCCGGTCGTCGAGGTGATCCTGCCGGCGGTGCGGCGCGCCGCGGCCACCACCCGCAACGGCCGCATCGGTGTCATCGGGACGCAGGCCACCATCACGTCGCACGCCTACCAGGACGCGTTCGCCGCCGCCCGCGACACCGAGGTCACCGCGGTGGCCTGCCCGCGTTTCGTCGACTTCGTCGAGCGCGGGGTGACCAGCGGGCGACAGGTCCTCGGGCTGGCCGAGGGTTACCTCGAGCCGCTGCAGCGCGCCCAGGTCGACACGCTGGTGCTGGGCTGCACGCACTACCCGCTGCTGTCCGGGCTGATCCAACTGGCGATGGGCGAGAACGTGACGCTGGTTTCCAGCGCCGAAGAGACCGCCAAGGAAGTGCTTCGGGTGCTCACGGAACGAGATCTGCTCCGTCCGCATGACGCGCCACCGGCCACCCGGATCTTCGAAGCCACGGGCGATCCGGAGGCGTTCACCACACTGGCGGCGCGATTCTTGGGGCCGGCCGTGACCGGTGTCAGGCCGGTGCAGCATTCCCGCATCGACTAGCGCACAGAGATTCTCATCACATCAATACCTCGATGTTTTTCTCATGGTGCGACTGGGCATGGCACAGTAGTGTCCGTGCGAATTACCGTCCTGGGCTGCTCGGGCAGCGTGGTGGGTCCGGATTCGCCTGCATCCGGTTATCTGCTTCGGGCCCCGGACACTCCGCCGCTGGTCCTCGACTTCGGCGGGGGCGTGCTCGGCGCGCTGCAGCGCTACGCCGACCCGGGCTCGGTTCATGTGCTGTTGTCGCATCTGCATGCCGATCACTGCCTGGACATGCCGGGGCTGTTCGTGTGGCGCCGTTACCATCCCACGAAGCCGCTCGGGAAGGCGTTGCTCTACGGCCCGAGTGACACGTGGTCGCGGCTGGGCGCGGCGTCGTCGCCCTACGGCGGGGAAATCGACGACTGTTCGGACATCTTCGACGTGCGGCACTGGGTCGACGGCGAACCGGTGACGATCGGCGCGCTCACGGTGACCCCGCGCGTGGTCGCCCACCCGACGGAGTCCTACGGCCTGCGGATCACCGATCCCAGCGGGGCCTCGTTCGTCTACAGCGGTGACACTGGGACCTGCGACCAGCTCGTCGAGTTGGCGCGCGATGCCGACGTCTTCCTGTGCGAGGCCTCCTGGACCCATGCGCCGGACCGGCCGCCCGCCCTGCACCTGTCGGGCACCGACGCCGGCCGGGCCGCCGCCGCGGCCGGTGTCCGCGAGCTGTTGCTCACCCACATCCCGCCGTGGACCTCGCGCGAGGACGTGATCAGCGAGGCCAAGGCCGAATTCGACGGACCCGTGCACGCGGTGGTGTGCGGTGAGACGTTCGACGTCCGGCACTCCGAGCGAGTCTGACCCCACCCGCCCGCTCCGCACGGCACCCGTTGGGGACTGCGGGCTAGGGTTGGCGTCGTGTCCAAACGAGAAGACGGTCGCCTCGACGACGAGCTTCGCCCGCTGACGATCACGCGGGGTTTCACCGAACACCCCGCGGGCTCGGTGCTGATCGAATTCGGCCAAACCAAGGTCCTGTGCACGGCCAGCGTCACCGACGGTGTGCCGCGGTGGCGCAAGGGCTCGGGACTGGGATGGTTGACCGCGGAGTACGCGATGTTGCCGTCTGCCACCCACACTCGCTCCGACCGGGAATCGCTGAAGGGCCGCCCGTCGGGCCGTACCCAGGAGATCAGCCGCCTCATCGGCCGGTCGCTGCGCGCGTGCATCAGCCTGGCGGCGTTGGGGGAAAACACGATTGCCGTCGACTGCGATGTGCTGCAGGCCGATGGCGGAACCCGGACGGCGGCCATCACCGGCGCCTACGTGGCCCTGGCCGACGCGGTGACCTACCTGTCGGCGGCGGGCAAGCTGTCGGACCCGCGTCCGCTGTCGTGTGCCATCGCGGCGGTGAGCGTCGGCGTGGTCGACGGCCGGGTCCGTGTCGATCTGCCGTACGAGGAGGATTCGCGCGCCGAGGTCGACATGAACGTCGTCGCCACCGACACCGGGACGCTGGTGGAGATTCAGGGGACCGGTGAGGGTGCGACGTTCCCGCGCTCGACGCTCGACAAGCTGCTCGACATGGCACTCGGCGCATGCGACACGTTGTTCGCCAAGCAGCGCGAGGCATTGGCGTTGCCGTACCCGGGCGTGCTGCCCGAAGGGCCGCCGCCGCCGAAGGGCTTTGGAACCTGACCGCGCTGGCGACGATGCAGACCGCAAGCGATGAGGAGGAGCGGCGCTTGTGACTCAGCTCCTGGTCGCCAGCCGCAATCCCAAGAAGCTGGCCGAGTTGCGCCGGGTGCTCGACGGAGCCGGACTGTCCGGCCTGACGCTGTTGTCGCTCAACGACGTTGAGCCGTTCGATGAGGCGCCGGAAACCGGTGCGACGTTCGAACAGAACGCGTTGGCGAAGGCGCGCGACGCGTTCGCCGCCACGGGTCTGGCGAGTGTGGCCGACGATTCCGGTCTGGCGGTGGCCGCGTTGAATGGCATGCCAGGCGTGCTGTCGGCGCGCTGGGCGGGCAACCACGGCGACGACGCCGCGAACACCGCGCTGCTGCTGGCGCAGCTGCGCGACGTGCCTGACGGGCGGCGCGGCGCGGCGTTCGTGTCGGCCTGCGCGCTGGTGTCGGCCGGCGGCGAGGTCGTCGTGCGCGGGGAGTGGCCGGGGGCGATCGCCCGCGCACCACGCGGCGACGGCGGGTTCGGCTACGACCCGGTTTTCGTTCCCGACGGAACCGAGCGCACCGCGGCGCAACTCAGCCCAGCCGAGAAGGACGCGGCGTCGCACCGCGGTCGCGCGCTGGCCCTGCTCTTGCCGGCACTGCGGGCCCTAGCCTGAATCACGCTGGGCCGCAAGCGCTTTTACCTACAGCGCGAAGCGTGCCTTGATGTCCTTGGTCTGGAAGTGCTCGACGATGATGCCCGCCAGCGGAATGGTTCCGGCCAACAGCACTCCGATGGTCTTGCCGATGGGCCAGCGGACCTTGATCGCGAGATTGAACGCGGTCAGCACGTAGACGAAGTACACCCAGCCGTGCACTACGCCGATCCACCGGATCTCGTGCTGGAAGACGAGGTGCGAGATGATCTCGTAGGTCAGCGCGATCAGCCACAGGCCCGTCGTCCACGCCATGATCCGGTAGCCGAGCAGCGCGGTGCGGACTTGGTTAGCGGGAACTGCTGGCGCCCCGGGGTTTTCGGGTGTGGTCATGCGGTCGTCCTGTTCTGCTTCTCGGTGTCGTTCTTGGCGAGCTCGGCCAAATAGGCGTTGTAATCCCGCAGCGCGGGGTCGTCGGGCGGTGATTGCGCGGGCGCCGGCCGTTCGGGCAGCAACCCGGCGGGTATCTCGGTCACGGCGCCGGGGCGGTGCGGCTCCGGTGGCGTCTGTTCGTAGCGAACGAACTTGCGGTACGCGTACACACAAAACCAGGCGAACATCGGCCACTGCAGCGCGTAGCCGAGGTTTTGCACCGTGCCCGAAACCGATTCGAAACGGGTCCACTGCCACCAGGCCAACGCCAGGCAGACGCAGGCGGCGACGATCACCAACGCGATCAGTGCCGGCCTGCGGTGACGCCTCCCATTAGCCTGCGCGGACACCCCTCGACGGTACCCCCGGGCCGGAGCGCCGACGGCACCCAGGGTTGCCCGGTACGCGGAGTGGCGTAGCTCTCACCGCCCAGAGAAAGGCTAGCTTGCCTTACGTGGCCCGGTGCGGGTCCGTCGCCATGTCCGGCTACGAGGACTGGATGGGACGCTCCAACGCGTAGAGCACTATGCGACGGGTGGGCATGTCGTGCTCGCCCAGTGATCGGCATCCCACGTACTCGCACAGCCGGCGGACGACCGTGTTGCGGTGGTCGGGGTCGAACATGATCCGGCCGCAGCGCGGTTCCAAAGCGAACACGCTGGCGACGATTCGCGGCAGCAGCCGGGGCCCGAGGCCGCGGTTGACCAACGCCAGATCCGCGATGGCCGCGTGCAACCCCAGGTCGCAGGGCTGGGCGTCGTAGTGGCGCGAGATCAAATCCTTTGCCGCCCAATAGATCTCCAGGTATGCGCACTCAACGCCGCGCAGGGCCGCGATCAACGGCAGCGAGTAGGTGCCGTCGAGCTGCGCGCCGATGTGCCGTTGCCAGCGCCAGGTCGGCCAGTCGTACTCCCAGGTCTGCGCGAGGTGGGGGCGGTTCATCCACTCGGCCACCATCTCTGCGTCGGCGCGTTCGGCGACCCGAAATCCGTGGGGCGACTCCAGCGCGGGGACCGGCGGCCGGCCAAGTCGCGCAACCTCTTCCGGCAGATCCGTGCGCTCCCGCGGAAGGGCGTAGGTCGTGTCGTCGGCGTGGGTGTTCGCAGCTGCTTCGGTCATCGACCGCAGAGCCTACCGGAGGATGCGCGGCACTAGTTAGGGTAGGCATACCATAGTGAGTCGCGGGCCGGTGTTGCTGCGGATTCACCCGGCTCGGGCGTAACCGGCACGGTAATCTGTGTGGCGCCCACGCGCGAGTGGCGGAATTGGTAGACGCGCTGGATTTAGGTTCCAGTGTCCTTCGGACGTGGGGGTTCGAGTCCCCCCTTGCGCACTCTTGGGTCGGCTGGGCAGCTGTCGGTCAGATCGGCCCGCGACCGCGCGTTGCCGCCACCGTGGCGCCAGCGTGACACTCAGCGAACAAGTGTTGATTGAATGCGGCGGTGGGGAAGCCGATTGAGAACCGTGTTCTCGGCCGATGCACGCGACTCCCAATCATTGGACAATCATTGGACGACACAGTGGGATTGGATGAACGATCCCGAGATCCACGCCACTGAGTGGCGCCTGCCCACCGCGACGTCCGACGGTGCGCCGGAGACCCGTTCCGAGTTGAAGTTCCACGTGCGCGAGGGGCTGCGGGAGAGCTTTGTCGACCCCGCGACCGGCAAACGGCGGGGTCTGCGCACCGCCCTGCGCGAACTTCAGGCGGACCGCCGCCGGACCGCCTGACGCGGCGGATGCGACCCGAACGGCGCACCCGCTGCTCGACTGACGGCCGGCTTGACCTATGGTAAGGCAACCCTTAGTTTGTGGGCAGTCGTGGTGGCGGGATTCGTCGCCGCGGGAGAGGACCGTCGATGGCACGCGGCTTCCAGGGTGCGATATTGCGCGGCTTCGGCGCGCGCGATCACACGGCGACGGTGCTCGAAACCGTGCCGATCGCACCCCATTTCGTGCGAATACGGATGGTGTCGCCGACGCTGTTCGAGGATGCGGAGGCCGAGCCCGCGGCTTGGCTGCGCTTCTGGTTCCCCGACCCGGACGGGTCCGACACCGAGTTCCAGCGCGCCTACACGCTCTCGGAGGCCGACGCCGCGGCCGGCCGCTTCGCGGTCGACGTGGTGCTGCACGAGCCGGCCGGTCCGGCGTCGAAGTGGGCGCGCACCGTCGAGCCGGGCGCGACGATCGCGGTGATGTCGCTGATGGGCTCATCGCGCTTCGCCGCGCCCGAGGAGCAGCCCGCCGGCTACCTGTTGATCGGCGACTCGGCGTCGATCCCGGGCATGAACGGGATCATCGGGACGGTTCCCGCCGACGTCCCCGTCGAGATGTATCTCGAGCAGCACGACGAGCGCGACACGCTTATCCCGGTTGCGCAGCACCCCCGGCTGCGGGTCCACTGGGTTCCCCGCCGCGACGAACACTCGCTGGCCAACGCGATCGAGACCCGGGACTGGTCGAATTGGTATGCGTGGGCCACCCCCGAGGCCACCGCGCTGAAGAGCGTCCGCAAGCGGCTGCGGGACGCGTTCGGGTTTCCCAGGTCCGAGGTGCACGCGCAGGCGTACTGGAGTGCCGGCCGCCAGATGGGTACCACTCGTGGTCCCGAGATCCCCGCCGCCGACACCGACGCCCCGGTGACCCCCGAGCCGGAAAGCGCGGTGGCGCAACCCGAGTCGCCGGGAAGTTGGCGCGCCCAGGCCGCCGGCCGGTTGCTCGCGCCGCTGCGGTCCGCGCTGATCCTGTCCGGCGTGCTGCAGGCAGTGATCACGCTGGTACAGCTGGCGCCGTTCGTCTTGCTCGTGGAGCTGGCCCGATTGCTGGCGACGGGCGCCGACGAGTCGCGGCTGTGGAACGTCGGCATCGCGGCCGTTGCGGTGCTGGGCCTGGGCACGGTGCTCGGCGCCGCGCTCACGCTCTGGCTGCACGTGATCGATGCGCGATTCGCCAGCGATCTGCGCTCGCGGCTGCTGAGCAAGATGTCTCGCCTGCCGCTGGGCTGGTTCACGGCGCGCGGATCGGGCTCGATCAAGCAACTGGTGTCCGATGACACGCTGTCGCTGCATTATCTGGTCACCCACGCCATCCCGGACGCGGTCAACGCGGTCGTCGCGCCGGTGGCGGTGCTGCTCTATCTCTTCGTCATCGACTGGCGAGTGGCGCTGGTGCTCTTCGGGCCGGTGCTGGTGTACGGGGTGATGACGTCGTCGCTGACCATCCAGTCGGGTCCGCGGATCTTCCAGGCCCAGCGGTGGGCCGAGCGGATGAACGGCGAGGCCGGCGCGTACCTCGAGGGCCAACCCGTGATCCGGGTCTTCGGTGGTGCGGCCGCGTCGAGCTTCCGGCGCCGCCTGGACGAGTACATCGGGTTCCTGGTCGCCTGGCAGCGGCCGATGGCCGGCAAGAAAACCGCCATGGACCTCACCACCCGGCCCTCGACGTTCCTGTGGCTCATCGCGACCGCGGGCACCGTGCTGGTCGTCACGCACCGGATGGATCCGGTGAGCCTGCTGCCGTTCCTGTTGTTGGGCACCACGTTTGGTGTCCGGCTGCTCGGCATCGCATACGGCCTGGGCGGTATCCGCGCCGGCATGCTGGCGGCGCGTCGCCTGCAGATCGCGCTCGACGAGCCGGACCTCACGGTGCACGAAGGACACGGCGCAACGCCGGAAAGCCAAGCGGGACTGGTGCAGTTCGATCGCGTCGGCTTCAGCTACCGCCCCGGCGTGCCGGTGATCGACGACGTCTCACTCCAACTGCGGCCGGGCACGGTGAGCGCGCTCGTCGGACCGTCCGGCTCCGGGAAGTCGACGCTGGCCGCGCTGTTGGCTCGATTCCACGATGTCGAGCACGGCGCGATACGCGTTGGGGGCCAAGACATCCGCTCACTGAGCGCCGACGAGCTCTACACGCGCGTCGGTTTCGTGCTGCAGGAAACCCAGCTGGTGCACGGGACGGTCGCCGAGAACATCGCGCTGGCCGTCCCCGACGCCACCGGCGAACAAATCCAGGCCGCCGCCCGCGAAGCGCAGATCCACGACCGGGTGCTACGGCTGCCCGAAGGCTACGACACCATGCTGGGCGCGAGTTCCGCGCTGTCGGGCGGTGAGCGGCAACGTCTCACCATCGCCCGCGCCATCTTGGCCGACACCCCGGTGCTGATCCTCGACGAGGCCACGGCATTCGCCGACCCGGAGTCGGAATACCTTGTCCAACAGGCACTTAACCGACTGACGCGCAACCGCACCGTGTTGGTCATCGCCCATCGGCTGCACACCCTCACCCACGCCGACCAGATCGTCGTGCTCGATCACGGACGAATTGTCGAACGCGGCACCCACGCGGAGCTGCTGGCCGCCGACGGACGCTACAGCCGGCTCTGGGAAACGGGTCAGGGCAGCCCCGTGGCCGTGACCGGCGCGGCTCATAAGGCCGCCCGATGATCCGCACCTGGATGAACCTGGTTCCCGCCGAGCGGCGCGGCGAGCTGATTCGCTACGCCGTCCTCGCTGTCGTCTCGGTGGTCGTGCGCGCGGTGGGCGCCGTCCTGCTCGTTCCGTTGGTGGGGGCGCTGTTCAGCCAGACGCCGCGCAGCGCGCTGGCCTGGCTGGGCTGGCTGACCGCAGCGACCGTCACCGGGTGGGTGATCGACAACATGACCGCGCGGATCGGTTTCGATCTGGGCTTCGCGGTCCTCGACCACACCCAGCACGACGTGGCCGACCGGCTGCCGCAGGTTCGGCTGGACTGGTTCACCGCCGACAACACCGCGATGTCCCGGCAGGCGATCGCCGCGACCGGTCCGGAACTCGTCGGGTTGGTGGTCAACCTGCTCACCCCGCTGACCACGGCGGTGCTGCTGCCCGCGGTCATCGCGCTGGCCCTGCTGCCCATCTCCTGGCAGCTGGGCGCCGCCGCGCTGGCCGGCGTACCCCTGATGCTGGGGGCGCTGTGGGCCTCGGCGCGATCGACGCGACGCGCCGACGCGGCCGCCGGCGACGCGAACACCGCGCTCACCGAGCGGATCATCGAATTCGCCCGCACCCAGCAGGCGCTGCGGGCGGCGCGTCGGGCCGAACCGGCTCGCAGCTTGGTGGGCACCGCGCTGGCCGCGCAGCACCGCGCGACGATGCGTTTGCTGGGCTTGCAGATTCCCGGCCAGCTGTTGTTCAGCATCGCCAGCCAGCTGGCCCTGATCCTGCTGGCCGGTGCCACCACGGCCCTGACCGTAAACGGCACGCTCACCGTCGCCGAGGCGATCGCCCTGATCGTCGTGATCGCCCGCTACCTGGAGCCGTTCACCACCGTCAGCGAACTCGCGCCGGCGCTGGAGAGCACCCGCGCGACCCTCGACCGCATCCGGGGCGTGCTGGCGGCGCCGGTGATCGCGGCCGGGGTGGGCCGGCTGGGAGAGGGCGTCCGAGAGGGAGCTCGAGATGGATTCAAGGCAGCGGGCGTCGAATTCGACGACGTCGCCTTCGGTTACGACGGCGCTGGCATGCCGGTGCTGGACGGGGTCAACTTCGCCCTGCGGCCGGGCACCACGACGGCGATCGTCGGGCCGTCGGGCTCGGGCAAGAGCACGATCCTGGCGCTGATCGCCGGGCTGCACCAGCCGACCCGCGGGCGAGTCCTGCTCGACGGCGCCGATGCCGCCGCGCTGGACGCCGAGGAGCGGCGCGCGACCAGCAGCGTCGTCTTCCAGCATCCCTATCTCTTCGGCGGGACGATCCGCGCGAACGTGCTCGCCGGAAACCCCGGCGCGGGCGACGACGAAGTGGCCGGGGCGATGCGCTTGGCCCGCGTCGACGAGCTGATCGGCCGGCTGCCCGACGGCGCGGAAACGGTTGTCGGCGAAGCCGGGTCGGCGTTGTCCGGCGGCGAGCGGCAACGGGTCAGCATCGCGCGTGCCTTACTGAAGCCCGCCCCGCTGCTGTTGGTCGACGAGGCTACGAGCGCATTGGACACCGAGAACGAGGCGGCGGTCGTCGATGCGCTCACCGCCGATCCGCGGGCGCGCACCCGGGTGATCGTCGCGCACCGGCTGGCCAGCATCCGCCACGCCGACCGCGTTCTGTTCGTGGACAACGGCAAAATCGCCGAGGACGGCGCGGTCGACGAATTGCTCGCCGCGGGTGGGCGTTTCGCCGAGTTCTGGCGCCAGCAACACGAGGCGGCCGACTGGCACATCCTCGCCGACTAAATTCCGGGCACGGCCCGCCGCTCTTGCGGTATGCCTTACAGTTCATGGGACAGTCGGACCGGGGAGTACTGGAGGTCTTTGTACATGAGTGCTGTGGTGTCGATTCCGCGCCATCCGGCCGACGTGACCGCCGAATGGCTCTCCACGGCCCTGAGCGGGCGGGGTGCCTCCGTCGAGGTGTCCGCCGTCGACGTCGTCGCCATCGGCACCGGGCAGACGGGCGCGACCTATCGCGTTGCGGCCAGCTACGCCACCGACCCGGGTGGGTTGCCGCGGACTTTCGTGATCAAGCTGCCGGCGCAGGACGACGCCGTGCGGGATCGTGTGGTGATCGGCTATCGCAGCGAGTGCGCGTTCTACGCCACGGTGGCCGACCGGGTGCGGGTGCCGACGCCGCAGTGCTTCTACTGCGAGATCACCGACGACGCGATGGACTACGCGCTGTTACTGGCCGACCAGGCTCCCGCGGTCCAAGGCGACCAGATCGCCGGCTGCGGCGAGCAGGAAGCGCGGCTGGCGGTCGTGGCCCTGGCCGGACTGCACGGACCCAGCTGGTGTGACCCGTTCTGGCTGGATCTTCCCGGTATTGCGTTCGCCCGTCCGGACGCGGCGACCGCCTCGGGCATGGGTGAGGTCGCCAAGATGAGCGCCGACATCACCCTGGAAAAGCTAGGGGACAGGATGGCCGCCGAGGATCGCGAGACCTTCGGTACCGCAATGGGTTTGGTGGCGCCGTGGCTCATGACCGAATGGGACCGGTTCGCGCTGCTGCATGGTGACTACCGGCTCGACAACCTGTTGTTCGATCCGGGTCGCGCCTGGGTGAGCGTGGTCGACTGGCAGACCCTGGGCGTGGGTCTGCCGGCCAGGGACCTGGCCTATTTCACGGCCACCAGCCTGGATTCGACGCTGCGTTCCCGGATCGAAAACGACCTCGTCGACGACTATCACCGGGCGCTGCTGGGTTACGGGGTCACCGGCTACGAGCGGGAAACCTGCTGGCGCGACTACCGGCTGGGCGTCGTCCAGGCGCTGCTGATCTCCGCCCTCGGCTTCGCGTTCGCGGTCTCCACCGAGCGCGGCGACGACATGGTGCTGACCATGCTGACGCGCGGCTGCCGAGCGATCCGCGACCTGGACACGCTGGAACTGATCGGTTAGCGGCTGAACCGCCCCGCCAGGTACTCGTTGCGGCACGCGTTGCGGGCGAGCTTGCCGCTGGTGGTGCGCGGGATGCTGCCGGCGGCGACGAGCCGCAGATCTGCGAGCCGGAGATGATGCTCGCGCGACACCGCCGCCCGCACGGCCGCCTCGACCTCGGACGGATCGGTTCGCCCCACGCCCGCAGCACGTTCCGCGACGACGACGAGTTGCTCGGCGGCGCTTCCGTCCGGACTGTCCAGCGCGTCGGCGGGGACCGAGAAGGCGGCCACGTAGCCGGCGCGGATCGCCTTCGAGGACTGACTGACCGTCGTCTCGATGTCGTGCGGGTAGTGATTGCGGCCGTCGACGATGATGAGGTCCTTTGCGCGACCCGTCAGGTACAGCTTGCCGTCGACGTAGACGCCGAGATCGCCGGTGGCGAGCCAGCAGCCGTTGTCAGGGGCGCCCTCGGCATGACTGCCCACTTCGAGCCGGGACTGTAGCTTGTTGCCGAAGGTGCGTTGGGTCTCCGCTTCGCGGCGAAAGTAGCCGCGGCCGATGTTGTTGCCGTGCAACCAGATTTCCCCGACCTGGCCGTCGGCGGCCTCCGCGCCCTCCGTGGTGGTGATGACCGCCCATAGGTCCGGCAACACGGGCCCGGGCGAGACGTGAGCGACCGCGCCCGGGTTGTCCGGCGCGACGACGACGGCGCGCCCCTCGGCGAGTTCGGCCCGGTCGAAGTAGACCGCGCTCGCCGTATCGGACGGGGCGAGCGTGGTCACCCCCAGCGTCGCCTCGGCCATCCCGTACGACGGCTTGACCGCGTTGCGGGGCAGGCCGTAGGGCTCGAAGGCCTTGGTGAATTTCTCGATGGCCGCAATCGTCACCGGCTCAGACCCGTTGAGCAGGCCGACGACGTTGGTGAGGTCGATGGTCTGGCCGGCGGGCGGCAGCCCGCGCTCGGCCGCCAACTCGTAGGCGAAGTTCGGGGCCGCGGCAAACGTCCGACCGTACGCGGCCTCCGCGCTGAGCTGCTTGAGCCATCGGTACGGGCGGCGGACGAACGCCATGGGGTCCAGCATCACCAGGTACCCGCCGCCCAGCGCGGGGAACATCAGCATCAACAGGCCCATGTCGTGGTACAGCGGAAGCCAACTGACGCTGCGGATTCCGCGATCGAGCCCGGCGCCCAGAATCATCTGCACGACGTTGGTGCACACGGCGCGGTGAGTGATCTCGACTCCGGCGGGGATGCGCGTGGAGCCGGAGGTGTACTGCAAGTAGGCGAGATCGTCGGTGCTCACCGCCGGTTCGGTAAACATCGAAGCAAGGGTGTCGGGGATGGCGTCGACGGCGATCATCCGGGGCCGCCCGGCCACCGGGTGCGTCCGCAGGAATTCGCGCACCGACTCCGCCGCCGCGGTGGTCGTCAGCACCACCGTGGGTCGGGCGTCGGTCAACACGGCCGTCAGCCGTTCCGCGTGCCCGGACAGGGTCGGCGCGAACAGGGGCACCGAGACGTTGCCGGCATGGACGGCCGCGAAGAACGCGGCCACATACTCGACGCCCTGGGGCGCCACGATCGCCACTCGATCTCCGGGGCGGGTGACCTGTTGCAACCGCGCGCCGATCGCGCGCACCCGCGTCCACAACTGGTTCCAGCTCATGTCGACCGTGCGGCCGTCGTGGTCCTTCGCGTAGTCGACGAACCGATACGACGGGGAGTCCCCGAGCACCCGACGATTTCGATCGAAGAACGAGGTCAGCGTGATGCCATCGGGGATGACGATGCTGCCGTCGGCCTGGACGTAATCGTTGAGGTCAGCCAGGTCCGGCTGAACGACAGTCGTCGGCGGGGGATTCCGACTCATGAACAAAGAATAAGAGAGGAATAAATTTTCTTCGCCGACCAGTGAGCGTGACGCCCATCACTTTTTCATAACAATGTGATATAGATCACTTTATCGCTGACTGGTTACGACCACGGGCTCGGACGCCTGCAGTATGCCTCGGGGCGGCGGTCAGTACTGGGTGGACCCCTGGTCGACGCGGATCTGGGCCGCGGTGACCTTGCGCGATTCGTCACTGGCCAGCCAGCACACGGCGTCGGCGATCTCTTCCGGCTCGGCGATCCAGTCGGGCAGGAACGGCGTCACGACGTGTGCGAGCTGCGGGTTGGTCTCCATCGCGCGGCCGACCTCCTCGACCATCCGGCCGGAGCCCATCGGGGTGTTCACCGGGCCGGGGTGGACGCTGTTGACCCGGATCGAATGCTTGCCTAACTCGGCGGCGAAGGCGCGGGTCAGCCCGGTGACGGCGTGCTTGCTGGCGGTGTAGTGCACCATGAACGGCTGCATCTTCGCGCCCGCCGCCGAACTGATCAGGATGATGGAGCCGCCGCGGCCGCCTTCGATGATCTTCTCCGCGCCGGCCATCACGGTGTTCCAGGTGCCGGTGACGTTGATGTCCAGGACGTCGGCGAAGTCGTCGGGTGTGATCTCGTGCCACGGCTGGGGCGCCGCGACGCCGGCGTTGGCCACGATGATGTCGAGACGGCCCAGTTCGGCGACCCCGGCGTCGACGGCCTCGCGCAGCGCCGCCAGATCGCGGGTGTCCGCGACCGTGGCGAGGATCCGGCGGTTCGTCTCTTCGACGAGGCGAACGGTTTCGGCGAGGTCCTCCTCGGTGGCCGGGTCGTAGGGAACGCACGCTGGGAGCTTGCCGGCGATGTCGACGGCGATGATGTCGGCGCCCTCCCGGGCCATCCGCACCGCATGTGCGCGACCCTGGCCGCGTGCCGCCCCCGTGATGAAAGCGACGCGGCCCTCGAGCCTTCTGGTCATTGCTGCTCCTTTGTGGGGGTGGCCCGCTGGGCCGCCTTGACGAGGTTCGATCCGATGATCAGGCGCTGGATTTCGCTGGTGCCCTCGTAGAGGCGCAGCAGCCGCACGTCGCGGTAGATGCGTTCCACGGCTACGCCACGCATATAGCCGCTGCCGCCGTGAATCTGCACCGCGAGATCCGCTACCCGGCCGGCCATTTCGGTGCAGAAGAGCTTGGCCGCCGATGGCGCGATGCGCCGGTCCTCGCCGCTGACCCACAGTTGCGCGGCCTCGCGGACCAACGCGCGGCCGGCCATCACCTCGGCCTGCTGGTCGGCGAGCATCGCCTGCACCAGTTGGAAGTTGCCGATCGGCTCGCCGCCCTGTGTCGCGGTGGCCGCATATTCGACGGACTCGTCGAGCGCGCGCGCCGCCGCGCCGACCGCGAGCGCGGCGATGTGGACCCGGCCCCGCGCCAGCGAGGTCATCGCGGCCCGGTAGCCGACATCCTCGCTGCCGCCGACGAGCGCCTCGGCGCCGACCCGGACCTCGTCGAAGCTCACGTCGGCCGTCCACGCGCCCTCCTGGCCCATCTTGGCGTCCTTGGCGCCCACCTCGACGCCCGCGATGTCCGCGGGAACCAGGAAGACCGCGATCCCGGGGCCCTGCTCGTCGGCCGGACGGGTGCGGGCGAACACCACGAACAGGTCCGCGACGGGCGCGTTGGTGATGAAGCGCTTCTGGCCGGTGACCACCCAATCATCTTGGTCGTGAACGGCTTTCGTACGCAGGCCGGCAGGGTTCGAGCCGGCGCCCGGCTCGGTCAGCGCAAAGGAGGCGACAACCTCACCCGTGGCGATCGGCTCCAGCCAGCGGGCCTTCTGGTCGTCGGTGCCGAACCCGACCAGGACCTGCCCGGCGATGCCGTTGTTGGTGCCGAACATCGACCGCAGCGCCAGCGACGTGTAGCCCAATTCCATTGCGAGCTCGACGTCTTGCCGCAGATTCAGGCCGAGGCCGCCCCACTGTTGGGGGATCGCGTAGCCGAACAGTCCCATCTTCTTGGCCTGGTCGCGCAGGTCGTCGGGCACCCGGTCCTCGTCGAGGATCTCCTGCTCGCGGGGAACCACGGCGGTGCGGACGAAATCACGAGTCTGCGCGAGGATGTCCCGGAAATCCTCGTCAGACACTTCGGGAATGTCGGCAGTGGTCATCGATGACGCTCCCTCCTGGTGTTCGGAGGCGATCCTATATGAAATATGATATTGGATCGCCGGCCCCCGGGGCTGCGGCAATAGCGGGTGAGGATGGGTGAACGAGTGACGTTGCTGAGCGGACAGACCGCGGTGATCACCGGTGGAGCGCAGGGACTTGGTCTGGCGATCGCGGAACGCTTTGTGGCCGAGGGTGCGCGGGTGGTGCTCGGCGACGTCAACCTCGAGGCGACCGCGGCCGTGGCCAAACAGCTGGGCGGGGACGACATCGCCGTGGCGGTCCGCTGCGATGTGACGCAGGCATCCGACGTCGAACAACTGATCCAGACCGCGATCGAACGTTTCGGCGGCCTGGACATCATGGTCAACAATGCCGGGATCACCCGTGACGCGACGATGCGCAAGATGACCGAGGAACAGTTCGATCAGGTGATCAATGTGCACCTGAAGGGCACCTGGAACGGCATCCGGCTGGCGGCGGCGATCATGCGGGAAAACAAGCGCGGCAGCATCATCAACATGTCCTCGGTGTCGGGCAAGGTCGGCATGATCGGCCAGACCAACTACTCGGCGGCCAAGGCCGGAATCGTCGGCATGACCAAGGCCGCCGCCAAAGAGCTTGCCTACCTTGGGGTTCGGGTGAACGCGATTGCCCCCGGCCTGATCCGATCGGCCATGACCGAGGCCATGCCGCAACGCATTTGGGATTCGAAGGTCGCCGAGGTGCCGTTGGGCCGGGCCGGCGAACCCCGCGAGGTCGCCAGCGTGGCGCTGTTTTTGGCTTCCGACCTGTCTTCGTACATGACCGGCACCGTCATGGAAATCACCGGCGGCCGGCATCTGTAGAGAGGTCTGACATGCGCGAAACCGTGATCTGTGAACCGGTCCGGACGCCGATCGGCCGCTACGGTGGCGTATTCAGCTCGCTTACCGCCGTCGACCTCGGCGTCACCGCCCTCAAGGGGCTGCTCGAGCGCACCGGGCTGGCGCCCGACGCCTTGCAGGACGTGATCCTCGGGCACTGTTACCCCAACAGCGAGGCGCCGGCGATCGGGCGCGTGGTGGCCCTGGATGCCGGCCTGCCCGTGACCGTTCCCGGCATGCAGGTCGACCGCCGCTGCGGGTCGGGGCTGCAGTCGGTGATCCAGGCGTGTCTGCAGGTGGGCGCCGGGGACAGCAATCTCGTCGTCGCAGGCGGCTGCGAGAGCATGAGCAACGTCGCCTTCTACTCCACCGATATGCGTTGGGGTGCGCGCAACGGAGTGCAGGTGCACGACGGGCTGGCCCGAGGCCGCACCACCGCGGGTGGCCGCCACTACCCGGTTCCCGGCGGGATGCTGGAGACGGCCGAGAACCTGCGCCGGCAGTACGGCATCTCGCGCAGGGAGCAGGACGAACTCGCCGCGCGGTCGCATCAGCGTGCCGTGGCCGCGCAGAAGGACGGTGTCTTGTCCGAGGAGATCATTCCGGTCACCGTGCGCACGCGCGGCGCCGAGGAACGGATCGACACCGACGAGCATCCCCGCGCCGACACGTCGGTGGAGTCGCTGAGCAAGCTGAAACCCATTCTGGGCAAAGAGGATCCGGAGGCGACGGTCACCGCCGGGAACGCCAGCGGTCAGAACGACGCGGCATCCATGTGCGTGGTGACTACACCGGAGAAGGCGGCCGACTACGGCCTGAGGCCGCTCGTCCGCCTGGTGTCGTGGGGATCGGCGGGCGTGGCGCCCAACATCATGGGCATCGGCCCGGTGCCCGCGACCGAGGTCGCGCTTGCCAAGGCGGGCCTGCGCCTGTCCGATATCGACCTCATCGAACTCAACGAAGCCTTTGCCGCACAAGCACTCGCGGTGATGCGGGCCTGGAACTTCGGGGCGGCCGACTTCGACCGGACCAACGTGCACGGCTCGGGGATCTCGCTGGGGCACCCCGTCGGTGCGACGGGCGGGCGGATGCTCGCGACGCTGGCCCGTGAGCTCGATCGCCGCCAGGCGCGCTACGGCTTGGAGACCATGTGCATCGGCGGCGGCCAGGGGCTGGCCGCGGTGTTCGAACGCGTCATGCCGGCATGAGTGGCCCGCTGACCGGTCTCACGGTCGTCGAGGTGTCCAGCTTCGTCGCCGCGCCGCTGTGCGGCGTCACGCTGAACCAGCTTGGTGCGCAAGTGATCCGCATCGACCCGATTGGGGGCGCCTCGGATGTCAAGCGCTGGCCGCTGACCGAAGATGGCACGTCGATCTACTGGACCGGGCTGAACAAGGGCAAGCGGTCGGCGACCATCGACCTGCGCTCCACCGAGGGGCGCGAACTGGTCCGGCGCCTGGTCGCCGAGGGCGACGGGATCGTCGTGACCAATGCGGTGCTGCCCTGGCTGAGCCATGAGTCGTTGGCCGCCAAGCGTTCCGACGTCATCCACGTACAGCTGCTCGGCCGCGGCGACGGTTCCACCGGCGTGGACTATACGGTGAACGCGGCCATCGGCTACCCCCTGGTCACCGGTCCTGCCGACCACGCCGGTCCCGTCAACCACGTGCTGCCGGCTTGGGATGTGTCCTGTGGTCTCTACGCGGCGCTCGCCGTTGTGTCGGCGGTATACCGACGTGAGCGTTCCGGGACGGGCGCGCGGGTCAGCCTTGCACTGGAGGATGTGGCACTGGCCACCGCGGGAAACCTGGGGCTGCTGACCGAACCGCAGGTGACCGGAACCCAGCGGGAGCGGCTGGGCAACGCGATCTACGGCCAGTACGGACAAGACTTCGTCAGTTCCGACGGCGTCAGGTTCATGCTGGTGACCCTGACCCGCAGGCACTTCCGTGACCTGGTCGAGGTGACTGGCACCGGGCACCCGGTGTCGGCCCTCGCCGATGCGCTGGGTGTGGACTTCGAAACCGAGGGCGACCGCTACCGCTATCGCGACGTGGTGTCCGGCCTGTTCGGCACCTGGTTCGCCGAGCATACCGCTGAGGAGATCACCGCGGCCCTGTCGGGCACCACTGTGTTGTTCGAGCGATACCGCACTTTCGCGGAGGTTGTCGAAGACCCGAAAGTGACTGAGAACCCGCTATTTTCCCGGTTGCACCAGCCGGGCGTCGGCGACTATCTGGCCGCCGGCCTGCCGGCCGCATTCGACGGCGTCCACGCCGCTAGCGACGCCGCCCCCGCGCTGGGCCAGGACACCGCTGACATCCTCACCGAGAAGCTGGGTTTGACCGCCGCAGACATCGCGCGTTTGGCGGACGCCAGAACGATCGCCTGCTGAGCAGGCGGAAGGGAACCACAGCGCAATGACCAAACTTGCCCAGACCCTCGGCCTGACCGAGTTTCAGACCGAGATCATCGCGACCGTGCGGCAATTCGTCGACAAGGAAGTCATTCCGAACGCGGCCGAGCTCGAGCGGGGCGACATCTATCCCCAGCACATCGTCGACCAGATGCGTGAGATGGGTCTGTTCGGCCTGATGATCCCCCAGGAATACGGCGGGCTGGGCGAGTCCCTGTTGACGTATGCGCTGTGCGTCGAAGAGTTGGCACGCGGCTGGATGAGCGTATCCGGGGTCCTCAACACGCATTTCATCGTGGCCTACATGCTGCGCCAGCACGGCACCGAGGGGCAGAAGCAACGCTTCCTGCCGCGAATGGCGGCCGGCGAAACCCGCGGCGCCTTTTCGATGTCGGAGCCCGAGCTCGGTTCCGACGTCGCCGCCATCCGGACGCGGGCGACGCGCAATGCCGATGGCAACTACACCATCAACGGCCAGAAGATGTGGCTGACCAACGGTGCCACCTCGACGCTGGTCGCGGTCCTGGTGCGTACCGACGAAGGCTCGGACAAACCGCACCGCAACCTCACCGCCTTCCTGGTCGAGAAGCCAACGGGTTTCGGCGAAGTCGTGCCGGGGCTGGTGATTCCCGGCAGGATCGACAAGCTGGGCTACAAGGGCATCGAAACCACGGAGCTGATCTTCGACGGCTATGCGGCCGATGCCGATGATGTTCTCGGCGGCAGCACGGGCCAGGGCTTCTTCCAGATGATGGACGGCATCGAGGTCGGTCGGGTCAACGTGTCGGCGCGCGCCTGTGGCGTCGGGATCCGCGCCTTCGAACTCGCGGTGCGTTACGCCCAGCAGCGGCACACCTTTGGCAGGCCGATCGCCGAGCATCAGGCCATCGCCTTCCAAATCGCGGAAATGGCAACCAAAGTCGAAGCCGCACACCTGATGATGGTCAACGCGGCGCGGCTCAAGGACTCCGGGGAGCGCAACGACGTCGCCGCCGGGATGGCTAAGTACCTGTGCAGCGAATACTGCGCCGAGGTCACCCAGCAGAGCTTCCGGATTCACGGCGGTTACGGCTACTCCAAGGAGTACGAGATCGAGCGGCTGATGCGCGACGCCCCGTTCCTGCTCATCGGCGAGGGGACCAGCGAGATCCAGAAGAACATCATCAGCAAGCGGTTACTCGCCGAGTACCAGGTGTGAACCCATGAGCAACCCGGATTTCGCTGCGCGGCCACACCTTTCTGATGATGTCGCGCGCCTGATCCGCAGCCGGATCTTCGACGGCAGCTACGCCGCGGGCACTTATGTCCGGCTGGACCAGCTGGCCGCGGAATTGGGGATCAGCGTCACACCGGTGCGCGAGGCGTTGTTCGCGCTGCGCGCCGAGGGCCTGATCGCCCAGCAGCCGCACCGCGGATTCGCGGTGCTGCCCGTCACAGGCCGCGATGTCACGGACGTGGCGAACGTGCAGGCCCACGTCGGCGGCGAGCTGGCCGCCCGGGCCGCGGTCAACATCACCGCCGAACAATTGCTCGAGCTCAAGCAGATTCAGGCTCAACTGGAAAAGGCCTACGCTGGCGATGACCAGGAGCGGACCGTGCGGCTCAATCACGAGTTCCACCGGGCCATCAATGTCGCCGCGGCCTCCCCGAAGCTTGCCCAGCTGATGTCGCAGATCACCCGCTACGCGCCCGAATCGGTGTTTCCGGCGATCGAGGGATGGCCCGGTCAGTCGATACAGGACCACCGGCAGATCCTGGACGCGCTTGAACTGCACGACGAGGCGCTCGCCCGCTCGGCGATGTCGGAACACCTTGCGGCCGGCGCGGTTCCGCTGATCGATCACCTCGTTGCGCGCGGGGTGGTGGTGGAATCCGACTGAGGCGGGTTGTCGCGCGACGACGCTGCGCATACGCTGCCAGCAGGGTGGGCGACGGTTTGGAGAGGGAAGAAGAAATGTTCCCACTACTTCGCGGATCGGTCCTCGTCGTTGCAGCCGTGGCGTTCGCGGCTCCAGCGCACGCCGATTTGCTCGACCCGATTCCGGGCAATGGAGTCTTCGTCGTCGGGCGTGACATTGCCCCGGGCCTCTACCACACCGCCGGCACGGCGTCGACGTTCGGAGTCTGGATCAACAACGTGCCGACCCAGGAGTCGATGTGCGCGTGGTTCACCTACAGCACGCCCGATGCGAACAAGGACCATGTGGTTCAGACGAATATGTCCGTCGGTCCGATGTACGCGAATATCAACACGACGATCAAGGCCTTCGAGTCGCAGAACTGCGAGCCGTGGACGCGGGTCCCTTAAGCCAGCCTGCACATGTTCTTCCACCGGTTGGGGCCGGTGCTGGCCCGCCGCCTGCTGTTGACCGGTGACGTCATCGAGGCGGGCGAGCTAGAACATCTCGGAATCTTCACCGACACAAGCGATCCCGGCGCCGTCACCGCGCGCCCACGGCACCAACCTGCAATTCGGGCCCGACGAGTTCAACTTCGTCAAGACCCGGGCCCAGCACGGCACCAAGGAAGCGTTCCGGCTGCGCGACGAACACTTCCATGTGCCCGAGCCCGAAGCGTGACAACCGAATTCGCGTGGCCTAGCGGCCCGCCGCCGCCTTCGGCCTGCCGCGCTGCCCCGGTGACTTGGCCGCCTTGCGCGCCCGTGACGGCGCCGACTTGGCGCCCTTCGGCCCTTCGTCGATCAGTCGGCCGGCGTGGTCGAGGATACAGTTGAGTCCGTACTCGAAATTGGTCTCGTCCGGCGCCCCGATCCGGTGACCGATCCGGGTGATCTGCGACAGCAACGGAGTGCTCTCGGGGTCGATGGTCACGGCATCCTCGATGGCGCGGGGCCCGGCGTCCGACGACTGGTTCTTTTCGTAGAGCCGCTGCAGCACGACCGATCCCCGGACATGTACCGAGATCGCGGAGTAGGTGTCGAAGGCGTCCTCGGGTGAGAGGCCGGCCTCGACCAGATTCGAGACCGCCTTCTCCATTTCCTGGGCGCCCATCCGCGCCGCTTTCGGGCTGAGCGCGGCCCGGATCAGAATCAGGTCGCACAGAATCGGGTTGCCCATGAACGTTTTACGCATCAGACGCGCGTGATTGCGCAACGTCTCGCGCCAGTCGCTGGCCTCGACGTACGGGGTGGCGAATACGTATTTACTCAGGGCGCGGTCGGTCATCGCGTTGAGCAGGTCGTCCTTTTTGCGGAAGTACCAGTAGATGCTCGTCACACCGACGCCGAGATGTTTGCCGAGCAGTGGCATGCTCAAGTTGTCGATCGACACCTGCTCCGCGAGTTCGAATGCGCCGCTGATGATGTCGTCGGGATTGATCGAACCCCGTTCGCGTCGCTGACGCCTGTCGGCGTTAGCCTGCTTTGCCACTCCCGGCACCTCCGTCGAAATGTATCCTGTACAGCGGCCACCGATGCGCTCACCTGCACATACCTAGCCCGTGTCGCCGCTCGGCGGTGACCGTCAACCCGGCTTTCCTGCACTTTTCCCTCTGCTACTGTAATACCTATCGTAGGGTTTTTGGTAATACAGCTGGGCGGACGACGATGACCGGGCTGAAGCCATGGATCTCGGGTTGACGAATGCCGCGACCGTCGTGGTCGGCGGCAGTCGCGGTATGGGTCTGGCCACGGCCCGTTGCCTCGCCGACGACGGCGCCCGGGTGGCTGTGATCGGCCGCACACAGGCCGTCCTGGACAGCGCCGTCGCTGAGCTTTCGGAACGCGGCAGCCCGGATGCGGTGGGTCTGGTCGTCGACATCGGTGACGCGCAGCAGGTGACGAAGGCGTTCGCCGAACTCGGGGAGCGATTCGGCGGTGAACTCAACGTCCTCGTCAACACGGTCGGGCCGGGGGCCGCGGGCAACTTCGAACAGCTCACCGACGAGCAGTGGCTGCAATCCGTCGAGGACGGCGTGCTGGGCATGGTGCGCTGCGTGCGTACGGCACTTCCGCTGCTGCGCAACGCGGAATGGGCGCGGATCGTCAGCTTCTCGGCGCATTCGACACAACGGCAGAGCGTCATGCTGCCGGCCTACACCGCGGCCAAGTCGATGCTCACCAGCGTCTCGAAGAACCTGTCGCTGTTGCTGGCCCCCGACGAGATCCTGGTCAATGTCGTGTCGCCGGGCAGCATCGCTTCCGGGTCGCTGGTCAGCTGGGCGCAGTCGGTCGGCGTCGACGGCGGCGATCCCTATGCGTTGATGCAGGCCATCGACCAGCATTTCGGGCATCCCGCACACATGCCCCGCGCCGGACTGCCGGAGGAGATCGGTCCGGTCGCGGCCTTCCTGGCGTCGCGGCGCAACTCGTACATGACCGGGGCGAACATCAACGTCGACGGCGGTTCGGATTTCACCTGATGTGAAATCTGTTGTTCGACAGAAGGAGTGAACAGTGGCGACGGCTAGCCAGGCGCGTGCGTGGGCACGCAGTGCGCTGCGCGGGATCGGGGATTCGTTGTATACGCCGTTCTGCGGCACCGACGGCGACGACATCGACTGGGACGCCTATCGGGCGCTGGTACGGTATTGCGTCGGCGACCTCGGGCACCCGATGTTGTGGTGCACCAGCGGCATCGCCGAATTCTGGTCCCTGACCATCGACGAGCGTAAACGCCTGTTAGAGGTGGCGATCGAGGAGGCGCGCGGCCTGAACCCGGACGTCGTCGTGCAGGCTTGCACTGCGGCGACGTCGGCGAAGGACTGTCTGGAATTGACCCGGCATGCCCAACAGGTGGGCGCCGACATCGCTTACATCCAAACGCCGATGATGGAGGCCCACGGCGGCGAGGGTGTGCTTCGATTCTTCAAATACATTGCGGCGCGTACCGATATCGCGCTGGGCATGTTCAATTCCCCGTCCTCCGGCTATGTCCTGACCCCCGCCGAGAGCGCGCGCATCTACGACGAGGTTCCCGCGGTGTGCGCGACCAAGGAAGGCGCCTTCCGGCCCGAGGCGAGCCGGCGGCTGCACGAGTTGGCGCCCGGCCTGGCCGTCTGGGAATGCGACCGGACCGTGTACCGCGCCGGGTGGTTGCGGGCGGGCATCGTCTGTCCCGCGCAATTGGGTACGGCCGGCTACCTGTTCGAGACACCGCGGCGGCGGCTGTTCTCGGAGTATTGGGAACTGGTGTACAACGACAAGCTGCTCGAGGCGATGGACTACGGCCGGGAATCCGGGATGGACCAGTTCGACCTGGACATCGGCTCGTGGTGGACGTGCTATCCGGGACGGGCGGACTACTTCACCCACTGGGGCGGCGCGTTCAAATATGCCGCCTCGCTGCTGGGTCTTCCGATCGGCGACTACCCGCATTCCCGGCCGCCGCAGGCGGAGCTGCCGCCGGAGGCCAAGGCGCAGATCGAAAGCGCCTACCGCCGTCTGGGCCTGGTCGCCGTGTAGCCGAAAGTCGCCGCGGCACAGGGACTCTGCTAGCGACTGGGAGCGGCCTTGCCTAGGTCGGTGGGCTCAACGGCTCCCTCCTGGTCGGTCGATGCGGGAAAGCCGGTCACCGGCGTGGTGCTCGCCACGGCGTTCGCGCGGGCGTGCCTTCTGCGGCCCAGCACCCGTGTCCCGAGGCCGACGAGAACGCCGATCAGCGCCACCCAGAACAGCAGCTGCGCGCCCGTTACCGCCAGCTGGGCGCGCAGTATCACCACCCGCGCCTGACGCAGGCGATGCACGATTTTCGTGGTCGTCGAATTCACCAAGTGTCGGTAACCCGGCGACGGGCGTTCCAAACCCCGCTTACCAAGACGGTCCGCGGGGCATACGGTGAGAGTCATGCTCACTCTTGGCGTTATTGGCTGGTTCATCATCGGCGGCCTGGCCGGCTGGGTCGGCAGCAAGATCATGGGCACCGACGCCCAGATGGGGTTGGTGCTCAACATCGTGGTCGGCGTCATCGGCGGCCTGATCGGCGGGTTCCTGCTGCGGGGGTTCGGTGTGGACGTGGCCGGCGGCGGCCTGCTGTTCTCGTTCCTGACGTGTCTGCTGGGGGCGGTCATCCTGCTGGCGATCGTCAAGCTCATCCGCGGGGGCCGCGTGTCCCGCTAGGGCTCGCCAATCCCGTTCGGCCCGTGGCCCTTCCGCCGCGCCGCGCGAGCCACGGAATTCACTGTCGAGTCGCGGTCCGCGGGGCCCCGGCTGCAGTTGTGGAATGCGCTACCGATAGGTATACAGTATGGGTGCAAAGCGACGGCGAATCCGATAGTTCACGCACGAGGAGGTGCCGCGGGAGATGTCCAGCAGCGACGGTGCTTCCGATGCAACGGTGCTCTACGAGGCCACGGACAGCGGAGTGGCAATCCTGACGTTCAATCGACCGGACCGCCTCAACGCCTGGGGCCCGGACATCGCCGCCGGCTTCTATGCCGCCATCGACCGCGCCGAACAGGATCCGGCAATCCGGGTGATCGTGCTGACCGGTCGGGGCAGGGGTTTTTGCGCCGGCGCCTACCTGGGCGCGCCGGGCGGGGCGGCCGGGGTCGGCGAATCGATGGAGAAGGCGGGGCAGACGAACCTGGCGGAATTGGTCGGCGAGCGGCCGCCCCACTTCGTGACGACGCTGCGCAAGCCCGTCATCGCTGCCATCAACGGCGCGTGCGTCGGCATCGGCTTCACCCAAGCGCTGATGTGCGATGTCCGGTTCGCCGCCGCCGGAGCCAAGTTCGGTGCGGTGTTCGCCCGCCGCGGCTTGATCGCCGAATTCGGGATCTCCTGGATCCTGCCGCGCCTGACCGGGATGGCCGCCGCCCTCGACCTGTTGCTCAGCGGCCGCACGTTCCTCGCGGCGGAGGCCGCCGAGCTGGGCCTGGTCAAAGAGGTCGTGGCGGCCGACGACCTGATGAAACGCGCACTCGAATACGCCGAGGACATGGCCGCGAACTGCTCGCCCGCCTCGATGGCGGTGATCAAACGACAGATCTACGGCGACGACAACCGCGAGGTCGCCGAGGCCAACGACCTCTCCGAAGTCCTGGTGCACGAAGCGATGTCACGACCCGACGTGATCGAAGGGATCACCAGCTTTCTTCAGAAGCGGCCCCCGCAGTTTCCCTCGCTGCGCCCGACAGACGCTTAGTTACCAGGGAAGGAACATCATGAATGGCCTGAGCTACATGGCGATTGACGTCGACAACCACTATTACGAACCCTTGGACGCCTTCACCCGCCACCTGGACAAGGAGTTCAAGAGCCGCGGCGTGCAGATGGTCACGCAGGGCAAGCGCACCCTGGCCGTGATCGGGGGCCGGGTCAATCACTTCGTTCCCAATCCCACCTTCGACCCGATCATCGTGCCGGGCTGCCTGGACCTGTTGTTCCGCGGCCAGATTCCCGAGGGCGTCGACCCGGCGTCGCTGATGAAGGTCGAGCGGCTGGCCGAGCATCCGGAATACCAGAACCGCGATGCCCGCGTTGCGGTGCTGGACACCCAGGACATCGAGACGGTGTTCATGCTGCCGACGTTCGGGTGCGGTGTCGAGGAGGCGCTCAAGCACGACATCGACGCGACGATGGCATCGGTGCACGCGTTCAATCAGTGGCTCGACGAGGACTGGGGCTTCGACCGCCCGGACCACCGGATCATCTCCGCCCCGATCATCTCGCTGGCCGATCCGGCCAAGGCTCTCGCCGAGGTGGATTTCGTGCTGGCCCGCGGCGCCAAGCTGGTCTTGGTGCGGCCGGCTCCGGTCCCGGGTGCGGTGAAGCCGCGCTCGCTGGGCGATCGCAGCCACGACCTGGTCTGGGCCAGTCTCGCCGAAGCGGGGGTGCCTGTGGGCTTTCACCTGTCCGACAGCGGGTACCTGCACATCGCGGCGGCTTGGGGCGGCAAGTCGACGTTCGAGGGGTTCGGCGCCAAGGACCCGCTGGACAACGTCCTGCTCGACGACCGCGCGATCCACGACACGATGGCCTCGATGATCGTGCATGGCGTGTTCACCCGCCACCCGAAACTGAAGGCCGTCAGCATCGAAAATGGTTCGTACTTCGTGCACCGGCTGATCAAGCGCCTGAAGAAGGCGGCCAACACCCAACCGCGCGATTTCCCCGAGGACCCGGTGGAGCAGCTGCGCAACAACGTGTGGATCGCCCCCTACTACGAGGATGACCTGTCGGAACTCGTCGAGGTTATCGGCGTCGACAAGATCCTGTTCGGCTCCGACTGGCCGCACGGCGAAGGCCTCGAGTCGCCGCTGTCGTTCGCCGAGGAACTCGCGGCGTTCAGCGAGTCCGACGTCCGAAAGATCATGCGCGACAACGCGCTGGATCTGCTCGGCGTCAAAGCCACCGTGGCGGCGTAGGCAGCCGCGCGTGAGCGAATGGACCGTCGGGTCGGTTTTGGACGCCATCGCCGACGTCATCGGCGACCGCGAGATGACCGTCTGCGGACCCCGCCGCAGCACCTTCGCCGAGTCGGCGGACCGGACCAGCCGGTTGGCGAACTTTTTGAACGCCAATGGCTTCGGGGCACACCGCGAGCGGGAGGCGCTGAACCGCTGGGAGTGCGGTCAGGACCGGGTCGCGTTGATCATGTACAACGACCTGTACCCGGACGCGGTGATCGGCTGTCTCAAGGCGCGGACCGTGCCGGTCAACGTGAACTACAGCTACTCGCCCCGAGAGATCGCCGATCTGCTTTCCTACGTGCGGCCCCGGGGCATCATCTATCACCGCTCGCTCGGCGCGAGGTTCACCGAGGTGCTGCGCGCCGAGCTGCTGATCTCGATCGACGACGGCAGCGGCGCCGCAGAGCTGCCGGGCGCGATATCGCTGGATGATGCGCTGGGGCAGGGAGGTTCGGGCAACCCGGCGCCCGGTTCACCCGACGACCTGATCATGATTTGCACCGGCGGCACCACCGGGCGCCCCAAGGGCGTGTTGTGGCGGCAAAGCGACATGTACGTGGCGTCGATGGTCGGCGCCGACCACGCCAGCGTCGGCGAGATCCACGCCAAGGTACGTGGCGGCGGGCAATCCTGGTTCGCGGTCTCGCCGCTGATGCATGCCGCCGGCATGTGGACCGCCTTCTCGGCGATCATGAACGGATTCACGGCGGTGCTCTACGACGGCCGGGGCAAACTCGATGTGCGTTCGGTGTGGCAGACCGCCGAGCGCGAAAGAGTCGGCATGATGACCATGGTGGGCGACGCCTACGCCGGCCCGTTGGCCGCCGAGCTGCAACGAAGCCGCTACGACCTGTCGTCGCTCAACGCAATCGGAACCGGCGGGGCCGCAACGAATCCCAAATTCAAGCGCGCGCTGATGGAAAAGCTGCCGCACGTGACGATCATCGACGGGTACGGGTCGTCGGAATCCGGGAACATGGGCTTCGGGCACAGCCGGGGCGGCGCACAGAGCCAGACGTTCCAGCTCCGCGAGGGCGGAGCGGTGGTCTCGGAGGACCGCAGCAGGTTCTTGGCACCCGGTGATCCCGAGATCGGCTGGGTGGCCCGCAGCGGCCGAATCCCGTTGGGCTACTTCGGTGATGCCGATGCCACGCTGATCACCTTCCCGGAAGTCGACGGCTTGCGGATCGTGATCCCCGGCGACCGGGCAAGCATCGACGAAGACGGCACCCTGCGCCTCTACGGGCGCGATTCTCTGGTGGTGAACACCGGCGGTGAAAAGGTTTTCGTCGAAGAGGTCGAAGAGGTGTTGCGCACGCACCCCGGCGTCGCCGACGCGTTGGTGGTGGGCCGGCCCAGTGACCGATGGGGCCAGGAAGTCGTCGCGTTGGTCGCACTGCAGCCGGGCGCCGGTGGCGTCGAGGAAGCCGAGCTGCTCGCACTGTGCAAAGCCGAGCTGGCCCACTTTAAGGCGCCCAAGGTCATCTTGTTCGTCGATCAGGTGCGGCGCCTCGGCAACGGCAAGCCGAATTACCGCTGGGCCAAACAGGCCGCGCTGCAGGAGATTCCGGTATGAGCGACAAAGCGATCGATTGCCTGATCAATGTGCACTTCGGCGAGACCGGCTCCCAGCCGACCTGGATGATCAAGGTCCGCGACGACTACTTCAAGGGCCCGAAATCGATGTTCGAGCCGGTGGAGCTGTCGGAGTTGCTCGACGAGATGGACTCCCAAGGGGTACACAAGGCAATCCTGATGGACAACCTGACCACCCCATCGACGACCGCGCGAAAATTCGTCGACGCCAAGCCCGATCGGTTCGCCCTGGCGATGGGCGGGATCGACCTGCTGCGCCCGGTGCGGCCGCTGCGCGAATTGTCCGCCGTCCAGGCCGAGTTGCCGGTGGCCTATGCCGTAGTGGGACCCAGCTTCTGGGGCGACGGTCAATATCCGCCGAGCGATGCAGTGTACTACCCGCTCTATGCCAAATGCGCGGAACTGGGCCTGCCGCTGTGCATCAACACCGGCCTCCCGGGACCACCGATCCCCGGGGAGGTGCAAAACCCGATCCACCTGGACCGGGTCTGCGTGCGCTTTCCCGAACTGAAACTGTGCATGATCCACGGCGCCGAGCCGTGGTGGGACGTCGCGATCCGGCTGCTGCTGAAGTACGAAAACCTGCGCCTGATGACCTCGGCGTGGTCGCCCAAGCGGCTGCCCGAAAGCCTGCTGCACTATATGCGGACCCGGGGCTCCGACAAGGTGATCTACGCCTCGGACTGGCCGGTCCTGCGGATGCGCCGCGTGCTCCCAGAAGCCCGCGCACTCGACCTTCCCGCCGAGGTGTTGGACAACTACCTCTATAACAATGCAGAGGCATTCTTCTTCGGCCAGCCTGACCTAGGACTCCTGAAAACCCTCCACGAGGAGCACTGACGATGGACCGCTACGAACTGCGCCGGATCGATTACAGCCTGTCCGAACACCACGGGGACTTGCAGACTGTCTACAAGCAGTTCTTCAAAACCCACTGCCTAATCGAAACCGTCCGTGCCGCAGAGGCTTCGGGCTTCGACAAGGACCTGTGGGAGCGGCTGTGCGCGATGGGCGCCACGACCATGGCGGCACCGGAGTCGTGCGGCGGCGACGGCGCGACGCTGGTCGACCTCACTTTGGTGGCCGAGGAGATCGGCCGGTCGTTGGCCCCGGTTCCGTGGATCGACCACGTCTGCGCGGCCCGGCTGCTGGCCGGTCTGGGCGCGCTGGACGACGACACCGCGGGCATCGTCAACGGGGACCAGCTCGCCGCCCTGGATGCGCGGATCGACAGCGTGGCGGGCGCCCGGCTGATTCCCACCGGATCGATCGCCGACCACATCATCGTTCGCGACGGGAACGACATCGTTCGGCTGACGTTTGGCACCCGTCCAGCCAAGGTCGACAACATCGGTCGGCTGCCGATGGCGTGGGTCGACCCGGGTGCCGCCGATACCCGGACGGTGGTAGCCAGCGGGGCCGACGCACTGACGAGATATCAACGCGCGCTTGATGAATGGCGATTGCTGACCGCCGCGGCTCTGGTCGGCCTGGTCGAGGAGACCATGACGATCGCGGCCGAGTTCGCCAAGTCCCGCTACACGCTGGGGGTGCCGATTTCGACGTTGCAGGGCATCTCGCACCCGCTGGCGAACATGGCCATCACCGTTGCCGGGGGGCGTAACCTGGCGCGCCGCGCCGCATGGTTCCTGGACAACGAGCCCGACGAACGCGCGGAGCTGGCGCCGTCGGCGTTCGTGTTCATGGCCGAAGAGGCCGCGAAGGCCGCCACGATGGCCGTCCACATCCAAGGCGGGCTTGGTGTTTCGTCGGAAGCGGCGGCCACCGCATACCTGGTGCGCGCCCGGGGCTGGCCGCTGGCCGCCGGCGATCCCGGCGCCACCGCGACCCGGGTCGCCGAAATCGTCACCGCCCGCGAGAGCGCCGCCGTTCGAGCCTAGACACCTCAGCGACAGGAGCCAACCGATGGATTTTTCTCACGTCGAGCTTGCCGACGAGGAAAGGGCCTTTCTCGACGAGGCGCGGAGCTTTCTGGCCGCGCACGTCACCGACGAGGTTATCCGCCGGGACCGCGAGACCGGCGACAACTTCGACGAGGGCGTGCATCTGGCCCTCGGCGCCGCCGGCTATCTGGAAAAGGAATGGAAGCCGGCCTCCGACGGCGGGTTTAGCCGCGTGCAGCGCCGCATCTGGGAGCTGGAAAAGCGCCGCGCGCATGTGCCATGGGTGACCTGGGGCACCACTGCGATGGTGGCGCGATCGGTGGAAAAGTTCGGCAAGCCCGAGCTGGTCGCGGAGGTGCTGCCGAAGGTCTTCAGTGGCCACGTGCGATTGTGCCTGGGCTACACCGAACCCGAGGGCGGATCCGACATCGCCACCTGCAAGACGCGCGCGGTGCGCGACGGCGACGGCTGGGTGATCAACGGCTCGAAGATGTTCACCACCGGCGCGCACAACTGCCAATACGTCTTCCTGATCACCAACACCGACCCAGAGGCGCGAAAACACAAGAGCCTCACCATGTTCCTGGTTCCGCTGGATTCGCCTGGCGTCGAGATCCAGGGTATTCGCACCATCGACGGCGACCGCACCAACATCGTCTACTACAGCGACGTCCGAGTCGACGACAAGTATCGGCTCGGTGACGTCAATGGCGGCTGGACGGTGTTGCGCGAGCCGCTCAACGTCGAGCACGGCGCCGTGGCGGCCGCACCCGACGGGCTGCAGGACAACTCGATCATGATGCACCAGGCCGGCTTCATGGCCACGGCGGTCGACAAGGTGGTCGTGCGGCTGACCCAACCGGACGGAGGCGGGCACCGGCTGATCGACGACGCGTCGGTGGCGTATCGCCTGGGGCGCAGCTTCGCGCGGATCGAAGCCGCGTTGAGCGCGTCGAGCATCTTCGGGCGCGTCGCCATTGCCCAAACCATGCGGGATGTCTCCCCGGACTTGATGGACCTGCACGGGGCGGCGGCCGCGTTGCCGTTCGGGGCCGAGGGCGCGGCCGACGACGGCAGCGCCGAGTACGTCTACCGCTTTGCCCCGCTGGTCGGAATCTATGGCGGCACCCTAGAGGTCTTCCGCAATATGATCGCCCAGCACGTGCTCGGCTTGGGCAAGCCCGCGTACGCGCCGCCGGCGGCGAAGATCTCCTGAACCGGCGTTGAGTGCACACTCGGGCGGCATCCGGATACCCCCGGGGGAATAGCGGCTATTATGGTGCGCAACGAGCAAGGGGATTTCGATGGTTGGTGACGAGGACAGCATCGCCGCAGTGCTGAATCGACTGAGGCGCGCGCAGGGGCAGCTGGCCGGCGTGATCTCGATGATCGAGCAGGGCCGCGACTGCAAGGACGTGGTAACCCAGCTTGCCGCCGTCTCGCGCGCACTCGATCGCGCCGGATTCAAGATTGTCGCCACCGGCATGCGCGAATGTTCGACCGGAAAGGGGGCCAAGGGAAAGAAGCCCCTGACCGAAGAGGAACTGGAGAAGCTCTTTCTCGCGCTGGCGTAACGCCCCGCTTCCGTGCGTCGACGTAGTCAAGCGACTAAATGCTATACCCCGTATGGTATCTGCTACCGGTGGTAGCGCAGGGTGTTCGAAAAAGCTGATGCGTAGGTCACCTTGGCGAAACCGGCGATCGCTCTGCGTTGTGCTCTAGGGCCGATGGACTCTACCGCCGGGCTGTCTGGGTGCTGCATCGTGCAGACATGTCTGACGTATCAGAACCCGAGACAAGTCGGCTCGGTCAAGCGGCGGCCTGGGTCGGTATCGTCGCCGGAGTCGTGTTCGTGGTCGCGGTGATCTTCTTTTCCGGCGTCATCTTGGGCCGGTCCTCGGACGGCTTCGGATGGCGACACGGCGGCGGGTCGGACTGGCCCGGCGGCGGCAGGGCGGCTACCTGCCCCATGATGAGCAACGGCATGATGCGACCCGGCGACATGGGTCCGATGGGCCCGATGGATCACGCACCCTGAGTGTCGGCCAATGCTTGCATCGCGGCCCGCAGTTTGGCCGCCGCTTCGTCGGCGACCGGCCGAAGCCGCGGCTGGTCAATGACTTTGCTCATGATCTGCGGATCCATCGCCTCGACCAGCACAGCCCCGCCATGCCCGCTCGGATCGGCGCGCACCACGACGTTGCAGGGCAACAACTGACCGATCTGGCGGTCCGCATCGAGTGCTCTGTGCGCCAGCGTCGGATTGCACGCGCCCAGGATCAGGTAGTCCTCTATGTCCTCGCCGAGCTTTTGCTTCAGGGTGGCCTTGACATCGATCCTGGTGAGGACGCCAAATCCCTGATCCGCTAACGCCTGGGTGGCCCGTTCCACCGCATCCTCGAATGTGGTGTCCAGCTTGGCGGTCAGCCCAATGGTCATGGCTGTCTCCCTTCTGAGATGGTGTGCACGCCGGTGCGTATGCCCTCAACATGATACCCATACCCGTATGGGTATCATACCGGTTATGAGTGAAGGCAACCACTACCACCAGGTACTCGACGATCTAGGCCCGCAGCATCGGGCACTGCGCAAAATGATCCCGGATGTGTATCGGGGCTTCGCGGAGATGAGCAACGGCGCGCTGAACTCGGGCGCGTTGGACAAAAAGGTCAAGGAGCTCATCGCGATGGCGATCGGCGTCGTCGCCGGATGCGACGGCTGCATCGCATCCCACGCCCAAGGAGCGGTGCGGGCGGGCGCGTCCAAGGAGGAGGCCGCCGAGGCCATCGGGGTAAGCATCGTCATGCACGGTGGGCCGGCCACGATCTATGGCGCTCGTGCGTATGACGCGTTCTGCGAGTTCGCCGACAGCGCCCGTGCCAACCGCGCCCTGACCGGCCCGACGTCCGGCTAGGTGTCAGCACGGTGGCCGCGGCGGTGCCCCCGCGCGGATGCTTGTCCAGCCCGATGACGATGCCGATGTCGTAGTCGCCCAGCCGGATCCCGTCGGCGCACGCCTTGATGGCGCTAGCCGCCGTCGCGCACGCGTTGAACACGTTGGTGAACGGGATGCCGGTAAGGCCAACGATGCCGACGATCGCGTCCGGATTGGCCACCGTCCAGCTGCCGCCGGAGGCGAACTCGACGTCCTGCCATGCCACTCCGGCGTCGGCGACCGCGGCGAGGATGGCGTCGACGCCCATCTGCATCGCCGACTTGCCCTCGAAACGGCCGAACGGGTGCAAGCCCACCCCGATGATGGCGACCTCGTTCGTCATCCGCGGTTCCCTTCGTAAGCGTCGGTCAAGCGATGGCCCCGGCGTTTTTGAGCTCCTCGATGCGGTCCCAGTCCATCCCGTTCTCCATCAGGACAAGCTCGGTGTGTTCGGAGGCCTGCGGCGCACGGGTGGTGTGCAGCGGCTCGTGGTTGAATTGGACTGGCCCGCGCACGACCTTGAAAGGCGCACCGCCGCTGGCGAGTTCGACCTCGGCTATCATGTCGTTCGCGATGGCCTGCTCGTCGGAGGCCAGGTCGATCAGGCTCTGGAAAGGCGCCCACTGACCCTTCATGGTCTTCAAATGCCGGCGCCAGTACTCAAAAGGCTTGGCGGCGAACGCCTTTGCGATCAGCTCGGCGGCCTCGCTCGCATTCTGTATCAGCGGGAGTACCTCTGAGAAGCGGGGATCATCGGCGGTCTCCGGGATGCCGAGGTGCTCGAAGGTGTCGCGGATCAGGCCCGTCGGGCTGATGATGCACAGGTTGATCGTGCCGCCGTCGGAGGTCAGGTAGTTGCCCATGAAGGGGTTCACCGACATCGCGGCGGCGGAGCCGGGCATGAACGCGCGCATCACTTCGCCCGTCTCCATGCCTTGGGTCATGCTCGCGCCCGCGGCCCACCACGCGGTGCTGAGCAACGACACATCGAGCTCGACGGCCTCGCCGGTGCGTTCGCGATGCAGCAATGCGGCCGAGATGCCGCCGGCGATGAACATGCCGCCGACGGAGTCTCCGAAAGCCGGAATGCCTTGTCCTAGTGCACCACCCAGCTCCTCCGGGGTCAGCGCGTACCCGATGCCGCTGCGGGTCCAGAACGCCGTGCCGTCGTAACCGCCGATGTCGCGCTCGGCGCCCTTGTCGCCGTAGGCGCTGCCGCGCGCAAAGACGATGTCGGGATTCACCGCGCGAATGTGCTCGACATCGATTTTGTTCTTCTGCCGAACCGACGGCAGGTAATTGGTGAGGAACACGTCGGAGTTCTTGGCCAGTTCGTAGATCACCTCCTGGCCGCCCGGCGTGGTGATGTCGATGCCGACGCTGCGTTTGCCCCGATTGGGATGCTCCATGAGCGGATGCCGCTCGGGGTCGACCTGGATGCCGCCCATGTTGAGGAATCCGCGCTGGGTGTCGCCGCGCAGCGGGTGTTCGACCTTGATCACGTCGGCGCCCCAGTCGGCGAGGATGGCTCCCGCGGCCGGGACGAACGTGAACTGCGCAACCTCGAGGACCCGAAAGCCCGCCATTACCTTGACCATTTTCCGGACCCTACTTGGCGTCGAAGGTGACCGGAAGAACGGTCGGCGAACGGAACGGCTGCCCGTGGATGTGCGGATCGTCGTCGGTGCGCAGGTCGAAGTTGGTCAACCGGCCGAGCAGGCAGCCGATCGCGACGCGCGTCTCCAGCCGGGACAGGTGCAGACCCAAGCAGGTGTGCTCGCCCGCGGCGAAGGAGATGTGCGGTATGGCCTTGCGGAAGATGTCGAACTCTTCGGGACGCTCCCAGCGCTTTTCGTCCCGGTTCGCCGAGCCGATGCACACCCCGATCACGGCGCGCGCCGGGATCGTAAGCCTTTCCAGCTCAACGTCTTCCGTGGTGAACCGCTGCACGGTGGTTAGCGGTGTCTCGAAGCGCAAGCCTTCCTCGATGGCCTGGGGAATCAGGCCGGGATCTGCCTGCACGGCGGCGAACTGCTCGGGATGGGTCAGCAACAGATACGGCAGGTTTCCCGAGGATCGGTAGGTGGTCTCCAGTCCGGCGGGCAGCAACAGGCGCAGGAAGGAGTAGATCGCTTCGTCGGTGAGCTTTTCACCGTCGATCTCGGCGGTGACCAGGTCACCGATGATGTCCTCGGTGGGCTTGGACTTGCGCCTGTCGATCTGGTCCTGGAAATAGTCCTTGAGCGCCGCCGACGCCTCGAAGGCCCGCCCGTAGTCGACGTGGTAGCTGATCAATTGCACGGCGCGCTTGCGGAACATCGGGACGTCTTCGTCCGGCAGTCCCAGCAGCCGGGCGATGACACGGGTGGGGAATTCGAAGGTGAAGTTGCGGACCAGGTCGGTTTCGCCCGTATCGATGAATTCGTCGATCAGCTCATTGCAGATCGGCTGCACGATCTTCGGTTCCCACCGGGCCAGCGCCTTGGACCTGAACGCCGCCGACACCAGGTTGCGGTGTTCGCGGTGCTTCTTGCCCTCCATCGCCAGGATGGTCGGACCCATGAACAGGCCGATGGTCTTGTCGTAGGGCGCGGAACTGTAGACCCGGCCGTCGCGCAACACCGTGTTGACCGCGTCGAACGACACCGCGGAGTATTCGCGCTTGGGCATCATCGACTCGGGAGTCTGGGAATAGTCCATGACCGTGCCGCAGAAGACGCCGGACGACTCGTGGCGTTTGCGCGCGAAGTAGGGATAAGGGTCGCGCTGGTCGACCGTTTGGTTGCCGGTGCCGGCGGCCTCGTGAACGTGGGTCGTCACCTGATCTCCAGGATGTCGATGTCAGCCCGAGCGGGAGTCCTCTGCGTAAGATCCTACTGTAATTCTTACAGTAGGCAATATCGGCAGGGCTTCGGCGCGATCGGCCAATGTGCCGGCCCTTCAGGAGTCAGCCATTCACCGCCTGCTCGCGCGCCCATCGGTAATCGGCCTTGCCCGACGGGCTGCGCTCGATGACGGGACGGAACACCACCGCCTTGGGAAGTTTGTAGCGGGCCAACGAGTTCGCGGCGTGCGCGACCAGCTCGCCGGCCTCGGCGTTGGCCCCCTGTGCCAGCGCGACCACGGCGACGACTTCCTGGCCCCAGCGCTCGCTCGGCCGGCCCGTGACCACCACGTCGGCCACCGCCGGATGCGACGCGATCGCGGTCTCGACCTCCTCGGCGAAGATCTTCTCCCCGCCGGAGTTGATAGTCACCGAATCGCGGCCCAGCAATTCGATGTGGCCGCCTTCATGGTGGCGCGCCCGGTCGCCGGGCACCGCATAACGCACTCCGTCGATGACGGGGAAAGTCTTGGCCGTCTTGGCCGCGTCGCCCTTGTAGCCCAACGGAACATAACCCCGCTGCGCCAGCCAGCCGATGCCTTCGTGGCCCGGCGGCAGCAGCGTGGTCAAATCCTCCGACACCACGAACGTGTCGGGCCCGGCGTTGAAGGTGCCCGTCGACACCGCGCCCGACGTCGACATGTGATGCATTTGCGCGCCGGTCTCTGACGACCCGACGCCATCGACGACGATGGCGTTCGGCAGCACCTCGATCAGGCGTTGCTTGACGAACGGGGTGAGCAAGGCGCCGCCGTTGGCCACCACGGCCAAGGATGACACGTCGGCTGTCCCGTTTTTGAGGCCCTTCTCGATGGCGGTGACCAGCGGCCGGGCCATTGCGTCGCCCACCACAGTCACCACCGAGACCCTCTCGCGTTCGATGGTGCGCACGACGTCCTCGGCATCCAAATGGTCTACGACCGAGGGGAAGACGACGGATTGCCCCGTGGTGATCGCCGTCATGACGCTCCACTGGGCCGCACCGTGGATCAGCGGCGGCAAGATCATCAACTTGGTGCCGGGCCCCGGCGCTAGCCCCGCCACGATCTCCTCGACCGAGCCGAAGGGCTCGCCGGTCATCAAATTACGGCCACCGAAGGACGTCATGAAGATGTCGTGCTGGCGCCACAACACGCCCTTGGGCATGCCCGTGGTGCCACCTGTGTACAGGACGTATAAGTCGTCGGGTGAATGCTGCACCTGCGGCGCGGCCAGCCGTGCGCCTTGCGCGATTGCATCCTCGTAATCTATTGCACCATAAAGCAGTTCGTTGCCAGAATCATCGGCGATCTGAATCAGGACACGCAGCTGCGGCAGCTCGGGCAGCACTTCGGCCACCCGGGGGGCGAACGCGGCGTGGTAGAGCAGTGCGGTCGCGCCCGAATCCTTGAGCAGGTAGGCGAGCTCGGCCTTGATGTAGCGGAAGTTGACGTTGAACGGGGCGACCCGCGCCTGGAAGGCGCCGAGCAGCGCCTCGACGAATTCGTTGCCGTTGTAGGCATACAGGCCGAGCAGGTCCTGGCCCGCCTCGTGGCCGGCGAGGCCGGCGCGCTCGGTGTGGCAGCCCAGCCCGCGGGAGTGCAGATACGCGGCCAGCGCGCTCGAACGCTCGAGCGCCTGCGCATAGCTCAAGCGCCGGTCGCCCTGGATCAGGAGGTCACGGTCGCCGACGGCGGCCGCGACGGCCCTCGTGACGGCGGGGACCGTGAATTGCGTTGCGGTCTTTGGCATGTCTTTATCAGGTCCCTCTCACGGCTGGTGCGGTAGCAAATGAACCATCAGGCCGTTGGCCTCGCTGAGCACGCTTCCATCGGCAGTTGTCATAGTAGCGTCAATGAAAACTTTCCGGCCGTCGACACTGGAGATGTGGCCCTGCGCCGTCAGCGGCTCCTCGATCGGGGTGATCTTGCGGTAGTCCACGTGCAGGTAGGCGGTGCGGGTCGGGCGGATGCCCGAGGTGGACACCACCATGCCGAACAGCCCTCCGTAGTAGTTTGGCTGATACTAAGCCCGTTACAGTATAGATTTCAGCGGAGTCTTCGCACGCACGGCAAGGAGCCATATGAGTCAGGTCGCCTCGCAGGCTGATGAGCTGGAGGCGCTTCGGCAGCTGAAGGCGCGTTATTGCCGCTTTCTGGACACCAAAGACCTCGCTGCCTGGCGCGACGTGTTCACCCCCGACGTGGTGGTCACGTTGGACATGGCGGTGGGGGTCGGGGGCGCTGACCCCCAGACGGCCCCACCGATCGAGGGCGTCGACAACTTCGCGCCGACGGTGCTCGGCGGGCTGCAGGGCGTGGCCACGGTGCACCACTGCCACACCCCGGAACTGACGCTCACCTCTCCCACCACCGCGACCGGGATCTGGGCGATGGAGGACATGCTCTTCTTCGTGGACGGTGGCCAGCTGCACGGCGCCGGCCACTACCACGAGAGCTACGAAAAGCAGGACGGTTCCTGGCGGATCAAGACCCTGCACCTGACCCGAACGGTGCTGCGGATGAGTGGTGGCGCGTGACGGTTGACGGCGAGGCCACGCGTTACGACGCGGTGGTGATCGGCGCCGGGTTCTCCGGTCTCTACATGCTGCACCGGCTGCGACAGCTCGGCATCCAGGTCCGGGTGCTGGAGGCGGCCGAAAATGTGGGCGGCACATGGTTGTTCAATCGCTACCCGGGAGCACGATGCGACATCGAGAGCATCGAGTATTCCTACAGTTTCTCCGAAGAGATTCAGCAGGACTGGGTGTGGACGGAGTCGATGCCCGCCCAGCCCGAGATTGAGGCCTACCTGAATTTCGTGGCCGACCGGCTGGACCTGCGCCGCGACATCGCGTTCGACACCAAGGTCGTCGCGATGAGCTTCGACGAGGAAGCCGCCGTGTGGGTGGTGCGTACCGAATCCGGCGAGTCGTATGTGGCGCCGTTCGTCGTCGCCGCGACCGGCATCCTGTCGGCGCCGCTGGAACCCGACATCGCCGGGATGGACACCTTCACGGGCACCTCGCTGTACACCAGCCGCTGGCCGAAGGAGGGTTTCGACCTCACCGGGCAACGGGTCGGCGTCATCGGAACCGGATCGACCGGCATCCAGCTGATCCCCATCGTTGCCCGGGAAGTCCTGCAGCTCTGCGTGTTTCAGCGCTCACCGGCCTACACCCTGCCGTGGCGGGTGCACCGGTTCGAGGCCGGTGAGCTGGACCAGATGAAGGCCCGCTACGACGAAATCCGGGCCGCGCAGCGAGAGCACCCCATCGGGGCGGCGCGCCTCAGCGCGTTCTCGGTGCTGCTCGAGATGCTCACCAAGCCGCCGCTGAAGTCGGCGACGCGCGAAGAGCAGCTGCGCGCCATCTCCGAGCACGGCGTGTTGGGCGCGCTCAACTGGGGCGACATCTTATTCGACATCGAGGCCAATCAGCTGGCCGCCAAGCTCTACGGCGAGGCGGTGGCCCGCATCGTTAAGGACCCCGACACCGCGGCATCCTTGGTGCCCGTGCATCCTTTCGGCTGCAAGCGCCCGATCATCGACCAGGGGTACTTCGAGACGTTCAACCGCGACAACGTCACGCTCGTCGACCTGCGCAAGACACCGATCCGCGAGGTGACGCCGACCGGCATCCGCACCGACGGCGGTTCCTACGAGCTGGACGTCATCGTCTACGCCACCGGGTTCGACGCGATGACTGGCGCGCTGTCCCGCATCGATATTCGCGGCCGCGACGGGCTATCGCTGGGTGAGTTCTGGTCCGGCGAGGGCCCCTTCTCGTACCTGGGACTGGCGGTCGCGGGGTTCCCGAACCTGTTCACCATCCAGGGCCCGGGCAGCCCGAGCGCCGCGACGAACTTCGTCGCCGCCCTCGAACAACACGTCGAGTGGATCAGCGACTGCATAGCGCACCTGCGCGACAACGGGATTCGGACAATCGAGGCACTGGCCACCGCACAGCAGGAGTGGATCGACCACGCCACCTCGCTGGTGGCGCCGACGGTGCTGGTGCACCCGTCCTGCAACTCGTGGTACAACGGCGGCAACGTGCCCGGCAAGAAGCGGATGTACATGGGCTATACCGGTGGCATTCCCGAATATCGCCGGCGCTGCGACGAGATCGCGGCCGGCGGATACGCCGGATTCAAGCTGGCGTAGCTGGTTCCCGGAGAGATTAAGGTGAGCGGCATGGCGGGAATCTCGCTGGCGAGGCGGTCCTTGGACATCACCCGCGAACTGGGCATGGTGGTCCCGCGCACGGTGGCCGGCCTCAACGAATCGACCGGCTGGGTCCCGGCGTCGTTGCGCGGGGTGCGCCAGTTCGGCGAGGTCATGCTGGACGAGCTTGCCCTGAGCGGCTTTTCGCTGCTGGGCGGCAACCTGAGCGACCATCTGCGCCCGCCCAGTGAGTGCGAGCCGGCGGCCGAGGAGCTGTCGCGGCTGGGCATCGACGGCGCCCATGCCGACCCCGTCCCGCTGCGGGCGAGCGCGCTCCAGCGGCGGCGGGTCGGCGGGCTTGCGTTCGAGCGGATGACGTTCGAGCACGACCCGGCGCTGCCCGAGACGCTCGCGGCCGAGGGCCTCGGTGGCCCAGCCCGGGCGGTGGTGCACGTGTGCCGGCACACCGACCGCCCCCGGCCGTGGCTGGTCTGGGTGCACGGCGCGGGGCAGGGCGGGACCGAGGACCTGGTGCTGTCGCGGATCGGCCGTATCCACCACAAGCTGGGGTTCAATGTCGCGATGCCGGTGCAGCCGGGCCACGGCGTCCGTCGTCGCGAATGGCCGGCCTATCCGGACATGGATCCGCTGGGCAACGTCGCGGGCATGATGCGCTCGGTGTCGGAGGTGCGCGCCGTGGTGCGGTGGATTCAGCCGCAGGCCACCGCGGTTGTGGTGTCGGGGATTTCGATGGGAACCCCGGTGGCAGCGCTAGTTTCGCATCTGGAGCGTCAGGTCGACGCGGTAGGGCTGTACACCCCGATCCTGGGACTCAACGGCATGATCGCGCGGCACCTGTCGCGCTGGGGCTCCGCCCGCGAAGGGTTCCGCGTGCTGCTGGAGTCGCCGGTGGTCGCGCAGCTGACGTCGGTGATCGATCCGCTGGCGGTCGACCCCGCACCGCCGCCGGAGCGCCGTCTCATCGTCGGGGCGTGGCACGACCGAATGGCTATGCGCGAACCCGCGAATGCGCTGCAGGAGCGGTGGGGTTGCCAGCTGTACTGGTACGACGGCAGCCACGTCGGCCACATCTTCTCGCGCCGCGTGCAACGGGTGACCGAGCGCTTCCTGGGCTCGGCGGCGGCCACCAGCAGCAAGGGGTTCGGAATTGACTGATCGTGTCCTCGACGAATTGGGTTACTACCTGCTGGCCGGGGCCGGCGGGGAGGGACCGGCCGCGCTGATGGACGAGGCCCGCCGCGGCGAGGAGCTGGGTTTGGGCACCGCGTTCATCTCCGAGCGCTGGAACGTCAAGGAGGCCTCCTCCCTCGTCGGCGCCGCGTGCGCGGTGACCAACCGCATGCAAATCGCCACCGCCGCAACCAACCACAACACCCGGCACCCGTTGATCACCGGATCGTGGGCGACCACCATGCACCGGTTGTCGCGAGGTCGCTTCACGCTGGGCATCGGGCGCGGCATCGCGGCGATATACGGGGCGTTCGGCATCCCGGCGGTCACCACCGCGCAGATGGAGGATTGGGCCCAGGTGATGCGGCGGCTCTTCCACGGTGAGCTGATCTTCAATCACGACGGCCCGATGGGAAAATACCCCATCTTGTTCCTCGACCCGGACTTCGACGAGGACATCCGGCTGGCGCTGGTGGCATTCGGGTCCAACACCTTGGAGCTCGGGGGTCGCGCCTTCGACGACGTCATCCTGCACACCTACTTCACGCCGGAGACGTTGCAGCGCTGCGTCAAAACCGTGAAGTCCGCCGCGGAGAAGGCGGGCCGCGACCCCGACAGCGTGCGGGTGTGGTCCTGTTTCGCCACCGTCGGCGACCATCTGCCCGAGCAGTTGCGGCTGAAGAAGACCGTCGCGCGCCTGGCCACCTATCTGCAGGGGTACGGCGACCTGATGGTGCAGACCAACAACTGGGATCCCGCTGTGCTGCAACGGTTCCGCGACGATGCGGTCGTTACGTCGATCGCCGGCGGTATCGACCACAAGGCCACGCCCGAGCAGATCGAACACATCGCGACGCTGATCCCCGACGAGTGGCTGGAGCCGTCGGCCACCGGATCGTCGCGGGACTGCGTCGAGCGGATCCGCAAGGAGTTCGACTATGGCGCCGACGCGGTGATCATGCACGGCGCGACGCCCGACGAGCTCGAACCCGTGGTCGCGGCGTACCGCGCCTCGGCGTAGCGGGCAACACCCTAGGGCAGGATCACGGTCCGGCTCACGGGCTCGGCGGCGGCCTGCCGCACCGACAGCCCACGAAGCAGCGAGGCCAGCAGGGCGTCGCGGGTCTCACGGGGGTCGATGAGTTCGTCGAATCCCAGGTGCTCGGCCGACCGATAGGACGCCTGCAGCTCGGCGTCACGCAACTTCGCCGTCACGTCCTCGCCGGCATGCGTCGCCCGGCCCAACGCCGCTGCGCTCATCGCGCCCATCGTCGCGCCCGGGTAGGCGAAGGTCGCGCTCTGGTGATCAAAACCCAACAGCGACATGACCATCGAGCCGAATCCGTATGCCTTGCGCAGCGTGACGTGCAGCTTGACCGTGGTTGCCGCGGTCTGCGCGGCGAACATCCGCGCTCCGGCGCGCAGCACCCCGCTGCGCTCGGAGCGGCTGCCGGGCAGCATGCCGGGATTGTCGGCGAAGAAGATCAGCGGCAGATGGAACGAGTCGGCCACCAGGATGAAGTGTGCCGCCTTGTCCGCGGCGTCGGCGTCGATGGAGCCGGCCAGCACGTTGGGCTGATTCGCCACGACTGCGACGGGGTGGCCACCGAGATGCGCCAGCGCGCAGATGATCGCCTTGCCGTATTGCGGCTGGACCTCGAACCAGTCCGGCCGGTCGAACACCACGTCGAGCACCGCGCGCATGTCGTAGACGCGGCGATTGTCGCGCGAGACGATGTCGAGCAGCTCCGGTGTCGGCCGCGGTTCGCTGTCCTCGTCCGCGGGCAGCGACGCCGGGTACGACCACGCGCTGGGCGGGAAGTAGGACAGGTAGCGGCGGATGTCGGCGATCACCGCTGCGTCGTCCTCGGCGACGTTGTGGATCACCCCGCTGGGCAACGCGGTGCCGGGTCCGCCGAGATCCTCCTTCGAAATGTCTTCTCCGGTGGACTCTTTGACGACCGGCGGCCCGGCGGTGAAGATCGCGCTCTGCTGGCTCATGATCCGGAAGTCGCACACCGGTGCCACCAGCGCGCCGTGTCCGGCCGACGGCCCGAGCACCGCGGCCACGGTCGGCACCCGGCCCGAGCACTGGGCCTGGGCGAGCAGGTCGGTGGGGGAGCGGCCGTAGTGCCCGCCGCCGGGACGAAAGCCGGCGCCTTCCAGCAGCATCACCAACGGAACCTTGTCGCGCAGCGCCAGTTCGGCGATGCGGTAGCGCTTGGAGTTGCCGCCGGGTCCGATGCTGCCGGCCATGGTGGTGAAGTCCTCGGCGCCCAGCATTATCGGCGATCCGTTGATCAGGCCGGAACCGACGATGAGCGCGTCGGCGGCGACCTCACCGCCGACGAGCGTGCCGATTTCGCGGAAGGTCCCCGGGTCGAGGAGCTGCTCGATCCGGGCGCGGGCGTCGAGCTTGCCCTTGCCGCGGTGCTTGTCGAGCCGCTCGGGACCGCCCATTCCCCACGCGTGCCGACGTCGACGGTCGAGATCGTCGAGCGTCTGCTCCCAATCCGGGGGTTTTGTCATGCCTAATTCCTACCTTCGCGGGGTTTGAGTGGCGCGCCCTGTCCGATGGTGGCGACCCGCTGCGCCCGGCTGCGCCGCGCTTGCGATCACCACCAGACCTGCAGGGTCACATACTGGATTGCTTACTGTAAAGTTACCCGCATGGCTGACGGCCCTCGCCTCAAGGTCGACGGGGGCATCCCCAATCAACTGGCCCGCGCCGCTGCGGCGGCCGGTGCGCTGGAACAGCAGGGGTACGACGGGGGTTGGACGCCCGAAACCAGTCACGACCCATTCCTGCCGCTGCTGCTGGCCGCCGAACACACCACGCGCCTCGAGGTCGGCACCAACATCGCGGTGGCGTTCGCCCGCAACCCGATGATCGTCGCGAACATCGCCTGGGACCTGCAGGCGTACGCGAAGGGCCGCTTCATTCTCGGCCTGGGCACCCAGATCCAGCCGCATATCGAGAAGCGGTTCAGCATGCCGTGGAGTCATCCCGCACGCCGGATGCGGGAGTTCGTCGCGGCGCTGCACGCGATCTGGGACGCGTGGAGCGACGGCAGCAAGCTTCGCTTCGAGGGCGAGTTCTACACCCACAAGATCATGACGCCGATGTTCACGCCCGAAGCGCAGCCCTACCCGAAGCCGAAGGTGTTCGTCGCGGCGGTCGGCGAGGTGATGACCGAGGTGTGCGGCGAGGTCGCCGACGGCCACCTGGGTCACCCGATGGTGTCCAAGCGGTACATCACCGACGTCACCACGCCGGCGCTGCTGCGCGGGCTGCAGCGCGCGGGCCGGCAGCGCGGCGAAGTCGAGGTCTCTGCCGAGGTGCTGGTGGCCACCGGCCACAGCGACGCCGAGATGCAGACCGCGATCGCCGCGGTGCGCAAGCAGATCGCCTTCTACGGGTCGACGCCCGCCTATCGCAAGGTTCTCGAGCTGCACGGCTGGGGCGATCTGCACGACGAGCTGAACCGGTTGTCCAAGCAAGGGGAGTGGGACGCGATGGCCTCGCTCATCGACGACGAGATGCTCACGACCTTCGCGGTCGTCGGCCCGGCCGGCGAGGTCGGCGGCGCGCTTCGGCAGCGCTGCGAGGGTGTGGTCGACCGCGTCCTGCCGATCTTCATGACCGCTTCGCAATCCTGTATCACCGCCGCAATGAAGGAGTTTCGCCAGTGAGCACGACGACGATGGACGATGCTGGCCGGGTACTGGCGGATCCGCTGGCGTACACCGACGAAACGCGGCTGCATGCGGCGCTGACTCAGCTGCGCGCCAGCGCGCCGGTCTCCTGGGTCGAGGTGCCGAACTACAACCCGTTCTGGGCGATCACCAAGCATGCCGACATCATGGATATCGAGCGCGACAACGCGTTGTTCACCAACTGGCCGCGCCCGGTCCTGGCGACCGCGGAGGGCGACGCGATGGCGGCCAACATCGGTGTGCGCACGCTGATCCACCTGGACGACCCGCAACACCGGGTGGTGCGCGCGATCGGCTCCGACTGGTTCCGGCCAAAGGCTATGCGCGCGTTGAAGATGCGTGTCGACGAGCTGGCCAAGATCTATGTGGACAAGATGCTGGCCGTTGGGCCGGAATGTGACTTCGTCCAGCAGGTGGCCGTCAATTACCCGCTCTACGTGATCATGTCCCTGCTGGGCATCCCGGAGGCGGACTTCCCCCTGATGCTCAAGCTCACCCAGGAGCTGTTCGGCAGCGACGACTCCGAATTCAAGCGGGGTAGCTCGAACGAGGATCAGATCCCGGCGCTGCTCGACATGTTCGCTTACTTCAACAACGTGACCGCCGCGCGCCGCGAGCGCCCGACCGAGGACCTCGCGTCGGCGATCGCCAACGCCCGCGTCGACGGCGAACCGCTGTCGGACATCGACACCGTGTCCTACTACCTGATCGTGGCCACCGCCGGGCACGACACCACCAGTGCGACGATCTCCGGTGGTCTGCAGGTGCTTATCGAGAACCCCGACCAGCAGAGGCGTTTGCGTGACAACCTCGACCTGATGCCGTTGGCCACCGAGGAGATGATTCGCTGGGTCACCCCTGTCAAGGAATTCATGCGCACCGCCAACGAGGACACCACCGTGCGCGGCGTGCCGATCGCCGCGGGTGATTCGGTGCTGCTGTCCTACGTGTCGGGCAACCGCGACGAGGACGTCTTCACCGACCCGTTTCGCTTCGACGTCGGGCGCGACCCGAACAAGCACCTGGCCTTCGGCTACGGCGTGCACTTCTGCATGGGCGCGGCCCTGGCCCGCATGGAGGTCAACAGCTTCTTCTCCCAGCTGCTGCCGAGGCTCAGATCTATTGAGCTGACCGGTGATCCGGAACTGATGGCGACGACGTTCGTGGGCGGCCTCAAGCACCTGCCGGTGCGTTACTCGCTGGTCTGAGTCGGGTTGTTAGCTCACCGCTCCCGCCAGGTCGGCCGCGGCGACGTCTGCGCCGGACAGGCCCTGAGCCCATTCCAGTAGCGCTGGCGCGTCGAGCTGGGGTTGAATTCCCGCAGTCCCCGCCAGGCCCGGTGCGGCCGCTGCCGGTGCTGCGGCAACCGCGCCCGACGAGGAGGCGGGGGCAACTGGGGCGACGGCCGGGCCAGCAGTGATGGAGCCGCTGTTAATGGCGGTCACAAGTCCGGCCGCGTTTTCGGTGACCATAGCGCCGCCGGTGGCACCGGTGATGGAGCCGCTGGGAATGGTGAGGACGTCTCCCGGGACCTGCGCCACAACCGTGAAGGTGCCGCTGGTTATTTGGCCGGGAGTGCCGACACCGCCAACTTCGCCCAACAACACTATTTGGCCTTGAGGGATGGTGTAGGTCGTGCCGCCGGCCACGTAGGTGAGGTTGGTGTCAGCCAGGATTTCCGGCCCGGTCTGGGGCGTTGTGATGTCGACGACGGCACCGTTGGCGACGGTGACGGTCACGTCATTCTGGATAGTGGCGCCGCCGGGTGCGACGTTGGCGCTGCTACCGGAAGGTAGCGGCGGGTCGGCGCCGTCAGGGGCTGAGGTCAGCTGCTGGGTGTTCGAGCTGAGTTGTTGAATCACCGATTGCGCACGGCCGCTGCCGTTTTGGGCGGTGGCGCGGGCGACGGCGTTGGCTTGGTCCGTTTGCCCAGACTCATTGGTCGTCTGTTGGGGCTCATCGAAAGGTTGCAGCGTGCTCGCGGCAGCGGAGTCGACGGCATAGGTGTACATGGTGGCGGCGTCTTGCACCCACATCGCCATGTACTGGGCCTCGGTGGCGGCGATCGCGTGGGTGTTCTGGCCAAAGAAATTGGTCGCGATCAATGACATCAGTAGCGCTCGGTTGGCCGCGATCACCGGTGGGGGCACCGTCATCGCGAACGCCGCGTCGTAGGCGGCCGCGGCGGAGTAGGCCTGGGCGGCGGTTTGGGCGGCTTGGGCCGCGGTGCTTTGTAGCCACGCCAGGTGGCGGGCGGCTGCGGCCGCCATTCGCATGGAGGAGGGGCCGAACCACCGACTGGTCAGCCCTGAGATTTCCGAGGAGCTGCCGGTGGCGGCGGACTCCAGCTGGGCCGCGACGGCGTCCCAGCCGGCTGCGGCCGCCAGCAGAGGTGCCGATCCCGGCCCCGCGTAGATTCGCGCCGAGTTGACTTCAGGCGGCAGCAACCCAAAATCCATGTCTCTCCTTAAGGCCCCCATTCCCCGGGTTTTGAAATATCTGGCAAAGATTACAAAGAAAGCCAGCATCTCGCACTTTGTGGCGCTGAACACTTGATTAATGCACTCTGAACTTCTCGTTCCAGCCGTGCTCGAAATACCAAGCGGTGCAGCGATGCTCACGATCGATGTGCTCACATTGGGACAGGCTGCGCTGACGGCCCCGACGGCAGTGAGCTTCGATACCCAATAGTATCTAACCGATACTGTAGAGTATGCTGCTGGGCATGTCGCCGGTGAAACCCCATCGCACCCGCCCCACCCGGGGCGAGGTTCGCGACCGGATTTTGGATGCGGCCTCGAAGGTATTCGCTGCCGAGGGGTTTGCCGGCGCCACCATCGACGCCATCGGTCAGGCCGCCGGCTTTACCAAGGGCGCCGTCTACTCGAACTTCGAGTCGAAGGACGAATTGTTCCTGGCGTTGGTCGACCGCGAGTTCGAGCTTCGCGGCGAGCAGATCGCGATCGCGCTGGACAGCAGTGGCGGCGACACGGCCGCGGCCGCACGCGAGGTGAGTCGCTCGGTGCTCGACTCGGTTCGCGATCATTCCGACTACTACGTGCTGCTCGTCGAGTACTGGCTGCGGGCCCAGCGTGATCCGCAGCTGCGCGAGCGGTTGATCGGGCGCCGCCGCGCGGCCGCCGACCAGGCGCTGCACATCGTCGAATCGACCGACACCGTGCCGTCGGATCGGCGGCTTGCCGACATTGCCCAGCTCGTCGTCACGCTCAACCTGGGCGTCGCGATGGAAGAGGTGCTGCGCCCCGGAAGCATCAACCCCGACCTGCTCGCGCAACTGATCACCGCACTGCTGGAATCGATTTCGGTCTCGGGCGATTAGGGAGATACATACATGGACACCAAAGACGAGCCGGACACCAGCGCGCCGGTGATCACCGCCAGCGGGCTGGGGGTCGATGGCGAGCACGGGCCCATCTTCTCGGGCGTCGACCTCGCCCTGGCGCCGGGTTTCCAGGCGATCCAGATGCCAGGGGGACCGGGACAGACCACGCTGCTGCTGACGCTCGCCGGCCGCTTCATAGCCACGCACGGCTCGCTGAGCGTGCTCGGCGAAACGACACCGCGCGCGATCCGCCGGCACTGCGCGATCGCGGCCTTCGACGACATCGACGACCTGGAGGAGTCGGTGACCGTGGCGACGGTGCTCGCCGAACAGCGCCGGTGGCTGGCGCCGTGGTATTCGCTGGTGCCGCTGCAGGCCGGTCAGACCGAGCTGACGGAGGTTTTCGGCGGCGTACCTCCGCCGTCCCCGGACACCTACATCGTCGAATTGTCAGACCTGGAACTGTTTTTACTGCGCATCACGCTGGCGCTGCTATCGGATCGCCCGATCCTGGTGGTCGGCGACCTCGAGCAAGTGCGCGACAACGCCCGGCGAGCGATCGCGGTTGAGCGGCTGGGCGTGATCGCGCAGCAGCGCACCGTCGTGGTCGGCGTCACCAACCCGCTCGGGACCGACGCGCCCGAGCACGGACTTCACGATCGCCGCGTCCTGACCGGAGGGGATTGACGATGTTGGCTGGACTCGCATTCGGCTCGGAGATCAAACGGTTCGGTCGCAGCCGATTGACGCGCGTGGCGATCGTCGTGCTGATGCTGCTGCCGCTGGTGTACGGGGCGCTGTATCTGTGGGCGTATTGGGATCCCTTTGGCCACACCAACAAGATGCCGGTGGCGCTGGTCAATTCCGACCGCGGCGCCGTCGTTTCCGGGGAGCAATTCAACGCCGGTGACGAGATCGCCAACAGCCTCACCGCGGACGGCGGCTTGGACTGGCACGTCGTGGACTCGGCGGAGGCACGAAACGGAGTCGACCACGGCAAGTACTACTTCATGGTCGAGTTGCCGCCGGACTTCAGTGCGGCGATCGCGTCACCGGTGACCGGGCAGCCGAAGAAGGCCAACCTGATTGCCGTCTACAACGACGCCAACAACTATATTTCCACGAGCATCGGTCGCAGTGCCATCAGCCAGGTGCTCAACGCCGTGTCCAGCCGGATCTCCGGGCAGGCGGTCAATCACCTACTGTCGGTGGTGATCTCGTCAGGCGCGGGGATCAAGCAGGCCGCCGACGGCGCCGCTCGACTCGATGACGGCGCCGGCCAGCTGGTGTCCGGCCTCGACACGGCTCGATCCGGCTCGGCGCGGCTTGCTGCCGGCGCCCAGCAACTATCGGACGGAATCAACCAGGCCACCGACCCGCTGCTCGCGGTAACCGGGGCGCTGTCGCGGATCGGTGGGAACACCCAGCAGCTGCAACAGGGCGCGGCCGCGCTGCAGCAGGCCAACGACCAGATCGGCGCCATCGCCACGGCACAGGACGGCGCCGCGGACTCGCTGTCGCCGGTGATCGATCAGCTCGCCGCGCGCGGGGATCCGTTGGCCAACAACCTGCGCGGCGTCCAGGACCAGCTGCGGGGCCACCAGTTCACGCCGCAGATCCGCCAGCACCTCACCGATGCGCAGAACGCCGCGATCGCGATGACCTCCGCGCTGCGCACACCCGGCAGCCCGCTGGGATCGGCGCTCGACCAGGTCGGCAACAAGGGCCAGGAGCTGACGAACAAGCTCACCCAACTGCGCAACGGAGCCCAGCAGCTGGCTTCGGGTAATGCCGAATTGGCAAGCGGGATAGCTAAACTCGACGACGGTGCACACCAGCTCAAGCAGGGATCGGGCGAGCTGGCGACGAAACTGGCCGACGGGGCCAAGCAGCTGCCCAACTGGACGACTCAGCAGAAGGATGCGGTCGCCGATACCATCGGCGGCCCGGTGCAACTCAAAGCCTCGCACGAGAACGCCGCGCCCAACTTCGGCACCGGGATGGCCCCGTTCTTCCTGACGCTGGCCCTGTTCTTCGGCGCGTTGGTGCTGTGGATGGTGCTGCGGCCCTTGCAGAGTCGCGCGATCGCCGCGGAGGTGCTCGAGATCCGCGTGGTGCTTGCCAGCTACCTGCCGGCCGCCGCGATCGCGTTGTTCCAGGCGATCATTCTCTACAGCGTGGTCCGGTTCGCCCTCGGCGTGCACGCGGTGCACCCCGTGGCGATGCTGGGGTTCATGATCCTCATCTCCGCCGCGTTCGTGGCCGCGACGCAGGCGATCAACGCGCTCGTGGGCCCGGCGGTCGGGCGCGTGCTGATCATGGCCTTGCTCATGCTGCAGCTCGTCAGTGCCGGTGGGCTGTACCCGGTGGAAACCACGTCGCGACCGTTCCAGATCCTGCATCGCTTTGACCCGATGACCTACGGCGTCAACGGCTTACGTCAGCTCATCCTCGGTGGCATCGACGCGCGGCTCTGGCAGGCGGTCATCGTGCTTGTCGCGATAACGGCTGTGGCGCTGGCGATCTCATCGCTGTCCGCGCGGCGAGACCGCGTCTGGAATCTCAGCAGGCTGATCCCAGCGATCAAGATGTAGCGACCCTGCAATGGAAAGGAACGCACTGGGCGCGGAGTCACTCGATCCCGTAATCGACGATGCCCCTGACGATCTTGCCGTTCCGGAGATCGTCGTAGGCATCATTGATGTCGTCGAGGCGGTAACGCCGGGTGATCATCTCGTCGAGCTGGAGCTGCCCGGTCTGGTAGAGCCGAGCCAGCCGGAAGACGTCGGCCCTGGGGTTGCAGGAACCGAACACGGTGCCGGCCAGCGTCTTGTTCATCAGGATGAAGTCCTGCAGATCGATCTTGACTGACGCGGTCAACTGCGAGGTCATGCCGGTGAGCACACAGGTCCCACCCTTGCGGGTCAGCTTCACCGCGTCGCGCACATCGGCGGGCGTGATCAGCGACGGGGACACCACGACCGCATCGGCCATCACGCCGTAGGTCAAGTCGCGCACCAGGTCCAGTGCCTCTTGCGCCGTCGCCGCGGTGTGGGTGGCGCCGAACTGCAGGGCCGAGTTCTGCTTGAAGTCTACGGGGTCCACCGCGACGATCTGCGCGGCACCGCCAACGCGGGCGCCCTGCACCGCGCCCGTGCCGATACCGCCGACGCCGATCACGACGACGGTATCGCCCACCCGCATGTTGGAACGATTGGCGACCGAACCGAACCCGGTCGGGATCGCGCAGGACAACAGCGCGCTCGGCGCCAGCGGCAGGTGCGGCTCGATCTTCACCAGCGAATTCGTCGACACGACAGTATGTTCGGCGAATGCGCCCACCTTGGCGATGTGGCCCAACGGCTTACCCTCGGCGGTGTGGTGGCGGAAGGTGCCGTCGGTCGGCATGCCGGGCGTCATGACGCTTGCCCCCATGTCGCAGATGTACTCCATGCCGCTGGCGCACCAGCGGCATTGCCCGCACACCGCGACGAACGACATCACGACGTGGTCGCCAGGTTCGAATTCGGTGACGCCGTCCCCGACGTCGCGCACGATGCCCGAGCCCTCGTGACCGCCGATGGTGGGGAACATGGTGGGCAGCCCAAGTTTCCGCAGCGTCTCGTTGGGCGCCGCCATATCGCCTTTGAGGATGTGGTCGTCCGAATGGCACAGGCCGGCCGCGGCCATCTCGACCAGAACTTCCCCCGCCCGGGGCGCGTCGAGCTCGAATTCCTCGACGGACCAGGGTCCGCCGACGTCATGCAGGATCGCCGCGCGGCTTCTCATGCGACGGGGGTGAAGGTCACCGGCAGCTTGTTGGGCGAGCGGAAGGTGAGACCGACGATCTTGGCCTCCTCACCGGTTCCGTCGTCGGGAACGAATGTCACATCCGTGATGCGGTCGAGCAGGCTGTTCAGCATTACCTGAGTTTCCAAGCGCGCCAAGTGCATTCCGAGGCACATGTGGATCCCGCCGGCGAACGCGATGTGGGCCTGGCGCGGTCGCCGGATGTCGAATGTGTTCGGGTCGGTCCATCGGCTTTCGTCCCGGTTGGCCGAGCCCATGCACAGGTCGACCTGCGTGTCGGCCGGTACGGTCTTGCCGCCGATCTCGACTTCCTCGGTGGTGGTGCGCATGACCATGGTGAGCGGGGTTTCGACCCGCAGGCCCTCCTCGATCGCCATCGGGATCAGCGACCGGTCCCGGTCCACCAAGGCCAGCTGCTCGGGGTGGGTCAGCAGCAAGTACAGCAGGTTGCCCGACGAGCGGTAGGTCGTCTCCAGCCCGGCGGGCAGGAGCAGGCGCAGGAACGCGATGATGGCATCGTCGGTGAGCTTCTCCCCGTCGATCTCGGCGGCCACCAAATCGCCGATGATGTCGTCGGTACGTTTGCGGCGGCGCTGCTCGACCTGGTTGAGGAAGTAACCGTGCAACTCCGCCGCGGCATTGAGGCCCGCCACGATGTCGGTGGGGATGGAGATCAGATCCAGCGAGAGCCGCCGGAACATGTCGAGATCCTCCGGCGGCAGCCCGAGCAGCACCGAGATGATCCGGGTGGGGAATTCGAACGTCAACGCCTTCACCAGATCGGCGTGACCCTGGTATTTGATCTCGTCGATCAGCTGATTGCAGACGGGCCCGATGACCGAGGGCTCCCAGCGTTCCAGCGCCGTGGCCCGAAAGGCCTTGGCCACCAGGCTGCGATGGTCGTGGTGTTCCTTGCCGCCCATCGCCAGAATGGTGTGGCCCATGACCAGCCCGATGGTCTTGTCGTAATTGGCCGAGGTGAACGTCCGGTCGTCCCGAAAGGCCTGGAACACCCCGTCGTAGCCGAACAAGACCCACTCGTCGCGGGGCCGCAGCTCCTCGGGCAGCTGCGAGGAGTCCATGAACGTGCCGTGCCATACCGGATCGGTGCGCCGCATGTATTCGAAGTAGGGGTAGGGGCTGGTTTCACCGCTGGTGTCGAGAGTGACGGGGTCGGTGCCGAGCGTCATCAGCGCTCCTTCTGAGCAGCCGGGATGGGCGGTTAGGTGCCGAGGGAATGTCGCTATCATAGTATAGATAGCAACGAAGCCCAACTGCTTGTCCTGGTTACCGTAATAGGCACAGGATGGACGTCAGCAAGTCAAGAGGCGGTGATTCACCAGTGCCCCAGCGACGATTCGTGTGCTCCCTCGACGAGCTGCCGCCCGGCGGGATGAAGCTCGTCGACGTCGGCAAGTTCGGCGTCGGCGTATACAACGTGCGCGGCGCGCTGTACGCGATCGTCAACTACTGCTCACACGAGGGCGCCCCGCTGTGCCTGGGCCTGATCGGCGGCACCAACGAACCGGCGCCCGAATCACCTGATCGGGTCCGCCGGGTGCGGGACGGGCAAATCGTCCGATGCCCTTGGCACAATTGGGAATTCGATGTCACCACGGGCCGCAACGTCGCCGACCCGCGGCGCCGCGTCCGCACCTATCAGGTCGATGTCAGCGACGGAAAGGTGTTCCTGACGGCATGAGCCACATGGTTATAGACACCTGCGTGCAACCGCACTTTCGTTACAACGCCGAGATCCGGCGCTACCTGTCCGAACCCCACCGACTCCGCGCGATCCCCGACGTCGAGCGGCAGTGGTACCAGGCCCCGGGTGGCGACTACCGCCAGGAACTCTACGGCGAGCACTACCCGGGATCGGACCCTGAGACCGTCGGCCGGCATCTGTTCGAGGACGCGGGAGTCGACTACGCCGTCTTGAATCCGCTGACCCGCGGCAACATCGCCGACTACCTGCTCAACAGCAGGATCTGCGCGGCGGTCAACGACTGGCTGGTGGAACGGTGGCTGGAGCCCGACACCACGAACCGGTTTCTCGGCACCATTCGAGTCAACCCCGAAGACCCCAGGGGGGCGGTCGCGGAGATCGAACGCCTCGCCGCTCACCCGAAACTCGCGCAGGTCGGTATTCCGATGCAGTCGCGCGAGCCGTACGGCAAGCCGATGTTCGAACCCATCTGGGAGGCGGCTGCGGCCCACGGGCTGCCGGTCGCCGTGCACATCAACGGCGGCAATGGCGTCGACTACGCACCCACCTTCGCCGGGCACGCCCACACCTATCCCGGCTATGCGGCGTTCATGCCGCTGAACTACTTTGTGCATCTGGCCACGCTCATCGTCGAGGGCGTCTTCGGCCGGCTGCCCGGCCTGAAGTTCGTCTTCACCGACGGCGGCTACGACATCCTGACCCCGCTGATGTGGCGGCTGGACACCTTCTGGCTCTCGATGCGGGACCAGACGCCATGGGTCGACCGCTATCCCAGCGAATACCTGCCCGGCCACGTCCGGTTCTGCTCGTCGGCGTTCGACGGCCCGCTGGAGCCGGCCCACACCCAGCGCTGGATGAACTTCACCGAGAAAGCCGATCTGCTGATGTATGGATCCGGCTACCCGCACTGGTCCACGTCGGAGCCACCAGTGGCGGCCGCGGGTCTCGATGCCGAGCAACGCGAAAAGCTGTTGTGGCGGAATGCAAGTGAGCTGTACGGACTCAAGGAGCGCGTCTGATGACGACCATCGAACGGTTCGAATCGACCACGGAGCAACACGACGAGATCGCGGTCACCATCGTCGACACCGACGTGCACCCGCTGCCCGTCTCGGCCGAGGTGCTCAAGTCCTATGCGCCGCCGGAGTGGGTGGACAAGATCTGGCCGACCGGCAACGGCGTCGCGCCGATACCGCACTTCTACGACACACCCGATTCGTACAAGACGTCGTCGCTGCGCATGGACTCGTGGCCGCCGGACGGCGGGGTCGCGGGCAGTGACCCGGATTTCGCGGCGCAGCAATTGCTGGTCGACGCCGGCGTCAGCATCGCGTCGCTGGAGCCGATGTGCGACGCGCAGCTGCCGCAGGCCGAGCACGTGCTCAAGTCGACCTACAACGACTGGCTGGCCGACGTATGGCTGGACAAGCACAACACGCACGGTCGCTGGCGCGGGTCGATCAGCGTCAGCGCGCAGACACCGGCGCTGGCGGCGCGCGAAGTCGAACGCTGGGCGGGACATCCCTACCTGGCCCAAGTGCTGATGACGCCGCAGACGCGCGGAATCCCGTTCGGGAGCCCGCATTTCGATCCCCTCTACGACGCCGCCTCGCGCCACGGCCTGCCGATCTCCACGCACCTGATGGGCCAAACGCCCTTCGAATTGATCCCGATCTACCCGGTCGGCAACCCCGCGCATTGGCATGACTTCTTCGCGTCCTGGCCGCTGCTGTATGTCTCGCACCTGATGAGCCTGGTGTTCGACGGTGCGTTCGATCGGCATCCTGACCTGCGGGTGGTCTTCATCGAGGGCGGCTTCACGTGGGCGATGCCGGTGATGTCCCGAATGGACCGGATCTGGGAAGCCCGTCGCGGCGACCTGCCCCAGGTGCGGCGTCGCCCGTCGGACTATGTGCGCGAACACGTCAGGTTCACCACACAGCCACTCGAGGACGTCGACACCGTCGAGTTCCGCGAGTACCTGGAGATGATGGACCTCGGCGACAACCTGATGTTCTCGACGGACTATCCGCACTGGAGCTACGACGCGCCGGCCTACGCGATCAACCGGTTCCCCGCCGCCCAACGCGAGCGGATCATGCGCGGCAACGCGATGGCGCTGTACGGGCTGCCGTCGACGGTCAGAGCGCTCCCCGGTGAGCGGCCCGACGCCCCGGAAGGGTGAGCCGCTGCCGAAGTCGCGCAGCAACCGGTACCTCGTCGTTTACCACCTGGAATCCCAGGTCTACCTTGTAGATGGCTTCGGATCAGGCGACCCGCCGGGCCCCGACGCCGAGCCTGCGCCTTGAGTCCGGAAGTTGAGAAGGTATGACACAAACGGATGTGAGCCGCCCGCAAGGTATCAACCGCATCGACCCGGTGCTGCGGGAGGCCGCGAGCGAACTGGGTGTCGTCGAATTCCGGGCCGAGACACTGGCCGCCGAGCGTGAGCATGTCAACCGATTGGCCGCGGAGCGCGCGGCGGCGGCCGACACCGACGGCGTGACCGTCGAATCGCGCTCCATCCCCGGTCCGGGCGGCCGGCAGCTGAACCTGCGGCTCTACCGCGGCCGCGTCGAGGGCTCGTCGGGCGCTCCGTTGCTGCTGTACGCCCACGGCGGTGCCTTCGTGACCGGCAACCTGGACACCGATCACGCGCAGTGCGTGGAACTAGCCCGTGCGGGCGGCTGCCTGGTGGTCTCCGTCGACTACCGGCTGGCTCCGGAAAATCCATGTCCGGCAGCGCTCGACGACGTCGAGGCGGGTTTCTACTACGCCGTCCGCAACTGCGCGGAACTGGAGGTGGACCCGAGCCGCCTGGCGGTGATGGGCCGCGACGCGGGTGCGGCCCTGGTCGCGGGCCTGGCCCAGCGCATGTTCGACAACGAGGGTCCGCAGATCCGCATGCAGATCCTGCACCAGCCGATGCTGGACAGCGACGCCACGCCGTCGCGGCGCGAGTTTCAGCGCACCCCGGGACTCAACGGCCCCGCGGTGAGCCGCGCATGGGGCCACTACCTCGGCTCCGATAGCGCCAGCGGCCAGCACGTCCCGGCGCATCGGGCGAACCTGGAGGGGCTGCCGCCCACCTTCATCAGCTGCAGCGAGATCGACCCCTGCCGCGACGAAGCGATCGATTATGCCAACCGGCTGCTGCATGCCTTCGTGCACACCGAATTGCACGTCATCGCAGCGACATTCAACGGCTTCGACTCAGTGGTGCCGGATTGGGTTGTGTCTCAGGAGAACCGGGCGTTGCACGCCCAGTCGGTGCGCCGGGTCTTCGCCATCTGACAGCTCGCCGGCGGGCATCCGTCGGCACCACTACCGACTGGACTCCGGTATCTCTTACGGTACCGCTCATTGCTAACATCGAGACATCATGACCGTCCTCGACTCCCCCGAAAAGGCGCTCTTCGCCTCGACGACGCAGTCGTTCCTGCAGAAGGAAGCCCCGCTGCGCCGCGTCCGCGAACTGCATGCCGCGGGCGTGTCCTTCGAACCCGCGTGGTGGCGGCGGGCCGCTGAACTCGGATGGACGGCGCTGCTGGTTCCCGAGGAGCTGGGCGGCGGCAGTGTGTCGGGCAGCGGCGTCTCGGATCTGGCGATGGTTGCCGAGCAGCTGGGTAAGACCGTGGCGCCCGGGCCGCTGTACCCGGTTAGCGCGGTGCTGGCCGCGCTCGCCGACAGCGTCGACGCCCAGGCACATGCGGGCGTCATCGAGTCACTGATCGCGGGTGAAACCGTGGCGTCCTGGGCGGTCTACGAGCCCGGCACGGGCTGGGCGCCGCTGAATCCGGCGGTCACCGCCAGCCGGACCGACACCGGCTATCGGATCGACGGCAGCAAGGATCGTGTCGAGGCCGGCGCCGACAGCGGGCTGTTCCTGGTGGTAGCGCGCTGCGGTGACGAGATTCGGCAACTGCTGGTGCAGGCGGACGCGCCGGGTGTCCGAGTGACGCCGCAAAAGTCGGTGGACCTGGTCAAGCAATATGCGCGGGTGCACTTTGACGGCGTGGTCGTCGAGCCGTCCGCGGTGGTCGGCAGCGCGGCGCAAACCCCCGCACTGATCGACCGGCAGAGCCAGATCGCCCAGGTCCTGCAGTGCGCCGAGGTGGTCGGCATCCTGCAAACGGTGTTCGACTTCACCGCCCGATGGGCGATGGACCGGCACACGTTCGGCCGCCCCCTCGCGTCGTATCAGGCGCTCAAGCACGGCTTCGCCGACATGAAGCTCTGGCTGGAAGCCTGCCGCGCCACCACGGCTGCGGCGGTCGCGGCCGTCGCCGAGCGCTCGGGCACGGCGGGCCTGTCGGCGAGCATCGCGAAGTCCTACGTCGGCGAGATGGCCGGCCGGCTGGTGCAGGCATGCGTTCAGATGCACGGCGGCATCGGCGTCACGTGGGAGCACGACCTCCATTTGTATCTGAGGCGGGTTACGTTGTACCGATCCATGTTTGGCACGCCGGAGGAACACAACCTGCGGGTGTACGAGGCGGAGCGAACGGCCCGCTCGGCGCGATGACGACTGACCACTTGACCTCGACCGAATCCGTCCCGGAGTTCGCCGCCCGGGCCCAAGCGTGGTTGGCGGACCACATGCCCGCCATCGACCCCACTTCGCCGCCACCCGCGCCGCGCGATGACGAGACCGCCTGGAACCGGGCACGCGAACTGCAAAAGCGGCTCTATGAAGGCGGATTCGCGGGTATCTGCTTTCCGCGGGAGTGCGGCGGCCTGGGGCTGGATTACGAATACCAGAAGGCATTCGACGAGGTATCACTGAACTACGAGTTGCCGTTGATCCTCAACACCCCGACGTTCACCATCTGCTGCGCCACGCTGCTCGACACCGGGACCGAGGACCAGAAGAGGCAGCACATCGCCGCGGCGCTGCGCGGCGAAGAGGTGCTGGTGCAGCTGTTGAGCGAACCGAGCGGCGGGTCGGACCTGGCCGGTGTCATCACCCGGGCCGAGCGCCGCGGCGATCGCTGGATCATCAACGGCGCCAAGACCTGGAGCACCAGCGCGTTCGCCGCGGATTACGGGTTGTGCCTGGCACGCACCAATTGGGAGGTGCCCAAGCACGAGGGCCTGACCATGTTCCTGGTGCCGATCAAGCACCCCGGAATCACGTTGCGGCACATCACGATGCTGAGCGGTTCCACCGAATTCTGCGAGGAGTTCCTCGACGGGGTCGACGTCGGCGACGACGCAGTCGTGGGCGAGGTCGACGGCGGCTGGGCGGTGGCCTCGCGCCAGCTCTACCACGAACGTCGCGCGGTCGGCCAGGGCTCGGAGTTCGCCAGCGGCAGCGGCAGCGAGGGCGGCAACGCGAATCCTGTTGATTACGTCGCCCTCGCGGAGAAGACGGGTCAGGCCGACAGCGAACGCGTGCAGGAGATGGCCGGCCGGGTGCTGGTGCACCGCGCGGTCGCCGAGCACCTGATCGGCCACGTATACCGCAGCGTGCGCGACGGTGTGTTGCCCCCGACCGCCGGCACCCTCATCAGGCTTTTCCATTCCGAGACGGTGGCTTTGGATGTGGACACCGCCCTAGCCATTTCGGGAGCCGCCGGAGCTGTGGGACAGGACGGCGACGGCCTGGAGACCGGACTGCGCTACCTGTCCCGGCAGACTGTCGCGATCGGCGGGGGCACCACCGAGATGGCGCGCAACGTCATCGGTGAGCGGGTGCTAGGTTTCCCGCGGGAATATGCCGCCGACCGCGGGGTGCCGTTCAACCAGGTTCGGCACGGCCAGACACGGTGATCGCGGGGCTGATTGGCCCGGCTATTCATCGATCAAGACGTTTTCGTTGTCGCCGCTGGCGACCGGTATCTGGACCATCGAAAGAATATGGTGCGCGGGGCTGCCGGGCGGGGCGATCAACACGCAGTCGCCGCCCTGCCGGCGCGCCCGGTTGCGTGCGGCGGCAAGGGCGCTGACGCCCGCCGACCCCAGGTGGGTGACAGCGGTGAGATCGATCGTCAAAGACGCTATACCCGAACGGCTTTCGACGGCGATTTGACGATCCAGAGTCGATGCGCTTGTGGAGTCGACATCGCCGGTGACCACGAGGTGACCGGGCTCGCTGATCACTAAGGTGAATTCAGACTTGGTCGGCCGCGGATGCGGCGCCCGGCTGACCATAGGGTCGGAGACGAAGTTCGCCGGGCGGGTGAGGCGGTGTGTGACACTGGCCGTCGTCCCGCGTTTGCCGCGCTCGACGTGCGCGTGGGATACCAACGCCTCGGCCATCGCCAGGCCGCGCCCGCGCCCCTGCTCGCCGGTGCGATGATCCTTCCACCGGCCGCGGTCGGCCACCGCGACGCGCAGATTGCCGTCGCCGGCCAGCGATGCGTCGACGACAACCCCGTCGGCAACCTCGGTGCTGTAGCCGTGCTCGACCGAGTTCTCGACGAACTCCGAGACCGCATGCACGACGTCGGAGATGTCGTCGGCGTGGGCACCGATTTCGGTCAGCCACTCCCGAAGCCGGAAACGCACGGCGCGCGCGGCGTGGATGGTCGCATCCAGCGTCATGTGCAGCGGCGCCGGCGGGGTACGCCGTTGCGCCGCGAGCAGCGTGATGTCATCGCTGTAACCGGTCTCGCGCAGCAGCAGTTCGAGCGTCTCCGAACAGATCCGGTCGATGGACCGGGTCGGTGCGTCTATCACGAAGCCGCCGACCCCGCGGACGATGTTCGCGGCCAGCTCCGCGAACTCGGCGGTACTGGCAACCAGCGGGCGGCCGGGGCGTTCGATCAGGCCATCGGAGTACAACAGCACCGAGTCGCCGATGCCCAGGATCTCGCTGCGCACGGGAAAGCTCGTCTCGCTGCCCAGCGGGCCCGCGCCCGAGGGCTCCAGGTAGCGCGCGGTGGCGTCGGCGCTGACCAACAACGGCGGGGGGTGCCCGGCGGTGCAGTACTGGAACTCGCCCGTCGCGTAGTCGAGCGAGCCGACGCACAGGGTGGCCGACTTCGAACCCGGCACGTGAACGTGAAAGCGGTCTACCGCTTCGAGCGCTTCGGTGACGCTGTGGCCCGCGACGATCTGCATACGCAGCGCGGTGCGCAACTGCGACATCACGGCGGCGGCCTCGACGCCGTGGCCGACGACGTCGCCGACGACGAGGACCAGCCGATCCCCGAGCGCGATCGCCTCGAACCAGTCGCCGCCGGCCGCGGTGTCCTCCGCGGCGACGAGGTACTCGGCGGTGATGTCGGCGCCGGGAACGACGGGCACCGAGGCGGCGAGCAGCGCCTGCTGCATGACGATCGCCGAATCGCGGACGTTGCGATACCGCTCGGAAAGCTCCTCCATGCGCGCCTCGGCGGCTTGCCGCGCGTGCACGCGGTTGGTGACGTCGGCGAAGATGATCTGCACGCCCTCGATCGATCCGTCGTCGCGGCGGCGCGGCGTGACCAGAAAGTCGAAGTACCTCTCCTCGATTCCGGCGCCGCTGAAGTCGGCCTGCAGCCGCCACTCCGCCCCGCCCTGCCCCTCGCCGGTCTCGTACACCCGGTCCAGCATCTGGAAGATCTGCTGGCTCTCCAGTTCGGGATAGACCTCGCGCGCCAGCATCCCGACCGGACTGAACCCCAAGGCGCGGTAGGCTGCATTGGCCGCGACGAAGCGATGCTCGGGCCCTTCCAGCCCGATGAGCATCGTCGGGACGTCCTCGAAGATGCGGCGCACGTCGTCGCCCACACCAACCGTCTTGTCCCAGTCCTTTTCGGCCACCATCTGGCCGTCCCTCCTACAGAGCCTTCCTGCGGACCCTTGGCTATGGACCGAGTTGCAACTATGAGCCATGCGCGGGCTTATTGTTCACGCGCAAGTAACTAGGGTAGCAACGGCTATCCGGACCCCATGGCATCAATTCGGCAACGGCTGCCTAACGTGCCGATCGATGCCGGCTTTGACCCACCTGCCAATTGAAGAGTCGCAGCTCACCAGGCATAAACCGATCAGGCGGAAACCGGCTTCTTCGCCGGCGTGGAAACCTTCATCAGCTGCATCAGGTTGCCGCCCATAATCTTGGCGACGTCCTCCTCCGAGAAGTCGGTGAGTTCGTCGACAAACGAAATGGGATCCTTGAGGCCCTCGGGGTGCGGCCAGTCGGAGCCGAACATCACCCGGTCGGTACCGACCATGTTGACGATCTCGGTGAACCGATCCTCCCAGAACGGTGTGATGTAGACGCAGCGCTTGAATGCCTGGATCGGGTCCTCGCTGAACGACTGCGGCATCTTCTTGTAGACGCCCTTGAGGCCCTTGAACAGGTCCGGCACCCAGTCGGCGCCGTTCTCGATGGACAGGATCCGCAGCTCGGGGTTGCGCGAGAGTGCGCCGTGGCAGACCAGCGCGCCCATGGCGTCCAGGATTGGCCGGTGACCCATCGCGAAGCTGCGGAATGGGGTCGGCTTGAACGGCAGGAACTCGTCGCCCGGCTCCCACACGTTCGCGAACTCGGAGTAACCGCTGTCCGAGGCGTGCATCGACACCGGGATCTCGGCCTGGATGCAGGCCTGCCAGAACGGATCGAACTCCTCGAGGCCGAACGACCGGCTGCCCTTGAAGCCGGGCACCGGCGCCGGGCGGACCAGGACGGTGCGGGCACCGCGCTTGAGACACCACTGCAGTTCCTCGAGCGCTCGGTCGACGATGGGCAGCGTGATGACCGGGGTGGCGAAGATGCGGTCCTGATAGTTAAACGTCCATTGCTCGTGCATCCACTGGTTGAGCGCGTGGATGACGTCGTGGGTCATCTCCGGGTCGTCCTTCATGCGCTCCTCGACCAGGCTGGCCAGAGTGGGAAACATCAGCGCGTAGTCGATGCCCAACTCGTCCATGACCTCGAGCCTCGGGCCGGGTTCGCGGAATGCGGGAATGGCCTTCATCGGCTCGCCCAGGATCTCGCGGTAGGTCTTGCCCTGCGCGCCGTTGCGGAAGTAGTCCTCCTGGGCGCCCGGCTTGGCGACCTTCTCGAACGTCGGGTTGGGGATGTACTCGCTGATGTGGCCGCGCACCACGATCTTGGTGCGACCGCGCACCTGCACGTAGTCGATGACGTTCTTGCGGTTGTCGGGGAGGAACTTGGTCAGCGCCTCCTGCGGCTCGTACATATGGTTGTCGGCGTCGAAGACGGGAAAGGGCAGCTCGCGAGACGGCATGGCGATCTCCTTCGAGGACTCAATTCTCGGCGAATGGTAATGACGTTACCTCTCGGGCAACGACATTCACAGAGCTAGGTGTCTGACCGCAGACCTTTGGGTGTCGCGCCGTTGATGATCGCGAAATTCACGGTCGCCGTCGCGGCGAGCTCGTCACCGTCGCCGTAGATGTCGATTTGCATGACCATCGCCCGGCGCCCGGAGCGCAGCATGCGCGGCACGGCGAGCGCCGAGCCCTGCCGGATCGGCCGCAGGTAGCGGACGAAGAGGTCGGCCGTCGTCATCGTAGTGCCGGGCTCCAGGAAGTCCAGCCCGTATTGCCCGCCGGCCACGTCGACCAGCGTGGCGATCAGGCCGCCCTGCAGCGCGCCGGAGGTGTTCACCACGTTAGGGCTGACCGGCATGGTCATCGCGAATTCGCCGTCGCGGGTGGCCGCTCGCAAGCCAATCTGGGCGAACAGCTCGCCGAGCGAGGGCGTGGTCGACTTGTCCCGCTCGTCGCGGATGCCGAGGGCACGCGCGGCGAACTCGTAGAGCTGGCCGGCGTTGATTGGTGTCCCGTTCAATTCGCTTCCCAGCCAATGCAATCGCTGCGCGTTGACCACGGTCTGCAGGATGATCGCGGCGCTCGCCCCGACGTCGAGTGCGGGGTTGAACACCCCCTCGGTGATGCCCTGCCCCACGACGTCGCGGATCAGTTGATGCAGCGGGGAAAGGACCCGCGCGTATTCGCGGGGACGGGTCTCGGCGAGGTGCTGGTTGTACAGGGTCAGCGCCCGGTTCAGGCTGTCCTGGGTGGAGGATTCGGGCTGCTGACAGACGCGATCGATGACCAGCTTCAGCGCCGACGTGCTGTCCAGGCCGGCGATCTCGGCGCGCCAGGCCTGGGCCGATTGCACCATCGTGCGGTCCAGCAGGTCGAGCAGCAATTCGTCCTTGCTGCCGAAGTGTTGGTAGAAAGCCCGCAACGAGGTCTTGGAGCGCGCCACGACCTCCTGCACGGTGAAGTCGGTGCGCCCGGTTTCGCCCAAGATGGCCACCGCGGTCTTGATGAAGCGGTCGCCGCGCGTTACCTCGGCGTCCTCACTGACGTCGGTCATGAGCGCTGTGTCCCCTTCCCGCCGCGCACCGTCTGCGCAGTGAGAACGAGGTTACCGTGATATTGCCCGTCTCGAACCGCGCCGCCCCGAACCGCCCGGCGCCGGGCGGTTCGGCATGGGGGCGCCGGCTAGTCCTGCGGCTCGGCGGATTCCGGCGCGGGGGTGTCTTCGCCGAGCGTCGATTCGGCCGAATCGGCGCCGTCAGTCGTCGGCTTCCTGAATTTGCTGGCGACGAAGGCGCCGCCGCCGACGACGAGGAGGACCGGCCACTCGACGACGGCGACCAGGCCGATCGCGGCCGCGGCGAGCACAGTCCGGGGTCGGATCTTGCCATCCTTGAGACCGGCCCGGAGGTCTTCGGCCGTGACGACAATGCCCTCGGCGATCGCGGTTCCTACCTGGCTTACTGTCGAAACCGCTTGATCGGCAAGCGAATTGGCGGACTTGGTGGTGCGTTCTATCAGCGTCATGATCTTCCCGGGTTCTAATTGTTATCTGCGCTTTAGCCAAATGTTCGCCGTACGTTAGCTTTTCAGATTGTTTAACTAAGCTTCCTAGATCCTCTCGCTACATACGGTGTACGTCACGTGCACACCTCGACTGAGTGTGCTGCGTAAGTCTCCTTTGTCAAGGCCAATCATCGCGAGAGGGCGGTAAAGCACAAATATGGTCATCGAGCCGATTGTCTCGGGGCTTCGTATGGTGGTCGCAGGCGGCGCAGCCGCGGCAGCCGAGCTGCTAGGCGGGGAGCGTCCCCGCCGCCGGTGGTCCGGCAATGGCCGTGGGTGGATTGAGCTGCGTGTACCCGATGCGTCGCGCACGCCCGAGTTCGCGGCCGTGTTGGAAAACGCCTTTATCAGTACCGCGGGTATCACACGCGCTCAAGTGAATTGGCCGCTGTCGCGATTGGTCGTCGACATCGACGAAAACGGGCCGTCCGTCGGGGAGTTGGTCCGCAGGGTCGAGGTGATCGAGCGGATCTACCTCGAGCCGGCCGATGAAGTCGAGGTATTCGGTGACTCCGAGCCGCCCAAGCCGGCCCGCTTGTCCACGATCGATATCCCCGGGGACGGCGAAGAGGTCGTCAACCGGCTGAGCCTGCTGGCGGCCAAGGCCGCGTCGCTGGGCGTGACGACCGTGCTGCAGGTGATGCGGGCACCCCGGTTGCCGCGGGCATTCGCGGCCGCGACCACGTTCGCCGAGGCGCAGCCCGATGTGCGCCGGGTCTTCGAGCGGGCGCTCGGTCGGGCGCGTGCCGACGCCGTGCTTGCGTTGGGAACGGCCGTCACGCAGTCGCTGGGCCACACACCGTCGGTCATCGCCGCCGACATGTTGCTGCGCAGCCTGCGTCTCATCGAAGCGCTCGCGGCGGTGGACGCCTGGAACGAGCACGAACCCCGGCTCGCGGTCAGCGCTAAATGCAAGCCGCAGCCGCAAGCCACGCGTCCGCGGGCGGTGCCAGACACGTCGTCGGAGAACTACGCGCGAGCGGCGACCGCGGCGGGCCTTGCCGGTGCCATCGCGCTCACTGTGAGCGGCGGCGCCGCACTGGCGAGTGAGGCGGTCATCGTCGCCGCGCCACGGGCGTTGAACTACGCCCGCGAGTCGTTCGCCACCACGTTCTGCGCCGGGTTGAACCGGCACCATCACACCCTGGTGCTGCGGCCGGACGCGCTGCGCCGGCTCGACGGGGTCGATGTGCTGATCATCGACCCCGCGGTGCTGATCGGCGAAACCCTGCGTGTCGCCGAGATCAGCGGCGTCGACGGGGAACTGCGCACCAAGGTGTGGCAGTGCGCCCAAACCGATGTCAACGCCGGGCTGCTCGAGCCCGGAGTCCACAGCGGGTGCTCGCTGTCCCCGGCGCACCAGCTGCCCGAGCTGCGTGACCTGGAGGTCGTGGTGGCGCGCAGCGCCGACCCCTTCGCCGAACCGCTGATCGCCGCGGCCCGCTCCGCTGAGCTGCGACTCGTCTCGGTGGATCGGGCCGACCCCGGCCACCTGCGCGGGACGTTCGACGAACTCGTCCCCGTCGGCGACGACGTCGATCTCGCGGTCACCGACGCGGTGCGGCGCTTGCAGTCGGACGGCCGGATCGTCGCCGTCGTGGGTCGCGACCTGCCGCAGGCGTTCGCGGCCGCGGATCTGGCGATGGCCGTCTGGTCGAACGACAAAGCGCCCGCGTGGTCGGCGGACGTCCTGATGCCGAATCTGAAGGTGGCCTGCCGCATCGTCGACGCCATACCCGCGGCGAAGTCGGCGGCCCGGCGCGGCGTCGAATTGGCCGCCGCCGGAACCGTTCTCGGGGCGCTGACGCTGCTGCCGGGCGTCCGGGCCGCAGGTGTGCGACCGAGTATCGCGGCGGCCGCGCTGGCGCTGATCCCCGGCTATGTGATCGCGCGCGGCGTGACCATGCAAGCCGATCCGGCTGCCGCCGCGGACACCGAGTGGCATGCGCTGGACGTCGATCAGGCGCAGGAGCACCTCCGGCTGCTTAGGCCGGATCTCGCCAGCAGCCCAGCCGTTGTGGCGCCCCAGTTGCCGCAGTCGCGGACGCGGGCGTTGGCGAGAGCCTTCGCGGACAACAGCAAAGACATCGTCGGGGCGATGTGGCACGAGATGCAGGACCCGCTCACCCCGATCCTGGCCACCGGGGCCATGGCGAGCGCGCTCGTCGGTTCGCCGATGGACGGAATTCTCGTCGGGATTGTTCTCCTGGGCAGCGCCGGCATTGCCGCGGGGCAGCGACTCAGCTCGGACCGCCAGCTGAACAAGATGCTCAGCGCCCAGACGCCGCTGGCGCGGGTCAGCACCGGTCCCGATCAGTTCGAGATGGCGGAAATCGAGCAGTTGACGGTGGGCGCCATCATCGAAGTGCGGGCCGGCGAGGTCATCCCCGCCGACGCACGTGTGTTGAGCGCGGTCGCCGTCGAGGTCGACGAATCGTCGCTCACCGGCGAATCACTGCCGGTGACCAAGCACCCCGACCCGACACCGGGGCGCGCGCTGGCCGAACGGTCCTGCATGATCTACGAGGGCTCGACCGTGCTCAGCGGTGTATGCCGCGCGATCGTTGTCGCGGTCGGTGACGCGACGGCCGGCGGGCGGGCCATGGCGCTGGCACCCAAGCGGCGCGACGAGGTGGGCCTGCACGCCCAGCTGGCGGGGGTGACCGCGAAGGTGCTGCCTTGGACCATGACCGGCGGCGCGGGCGTGGTACTGACCGCATTGCTGCGGGGCTCGGGCATCAAGGAGGCCGTCACCAGCGGTGTCTACTGCGCGGTCGCCGCGGTACCCGAGGGCCTGCCGCTGGTGGCGACCCTGGCCCAGCGCGAAGCGGCACGGCGACTGACAGAGCGCAATGTTCTTGTGCGGGCGCCACGCTCGGTCGAGACGCTCGGCCGCGTCGAGGTCGTCTGCTTCGACAAGACCGGGACGCTGAGCGAGAACCGGCTAGTGGTCACCGACATCTCCCCGCAGCCGGGCTTCGACGAAGAACTGATCCTCGAGCGCGCGGCGCTGGCGACGCCGGTGGCGGTCAGCGAGCACGCTCCGCTGCAGGCCACCGACGCCGCCGTCGTCAACAAGGCCGGCAACCAGCCTAAGCGGGACCGCGAGCTGCCGTTCCGCGCGGGCCGGGCGTACGCGGCCGGGCTGGACGGCGACACGCTCGCCGTGAAGGGTGGACCCGAGATTGTCCTGTCGGCGTGTGTGGAGGGTGAGGACGACGCCACTCGCGAGACGCTGCTGGCTCACGTGCACGACATGGCCACCCGCGGCCTTCGGGTGATCGCGGTCGCCGAACGCAAGGTGACCGAAGACGAGCTCGCGATCGCTCAGGACAAGGGCCTGGAACCGCTGTGCGGCAAAGGATTACGCCTGCTTGGCTTCCTCGGCATCACCGACACACCGCGGCCGGATGCCAGAGAATTGCTACTCGGGCTGGCCAAGCGCGACATCGGCGTTCGGGTCATCACGGGTGACCATCCGGCCACCGCCCGTGCGATCGCCCGTCAGATCGGCCTCGACGTCTCCGAAGACTCCATCATCACGGGAGCCCGCTGGGAGCGGTTGTCGATCGCCGAACGCGCCGAGGTCGTCAAGACCAACGTCATCTATGCGCGGATGAGCCCCGAGCAGAAGGTCCAGATCGTCCAGCAGATCAGCAATTCCGGCGTCGTCACCGCAATGGTCGGCGACGGCGCCAACGATGCCGCCGCGATCCGCGCCGCGGCGGTCGGGGTCGGCGTGTCCTCGCACGGCAGCGACCCGGCCCGCGGCGCCGCCGACGTGGTGCTGACCGAAGGGCGAGTCGGAAGTCTGCTGGAGGCGATCGAGGAGGGGCACCGGCTGTGGCAGCAGGCGCAGGCCGCGGTCGCTATGTTGCTGGGCGGTAATGCCGGCGAAATCGCCTTCAACATGTACGGAACGATGGTGCGAGGTGTGGCGCCGCTGACCGCCCGGCAGATCCTGCTGGTGAACATCCTGACCGACGTCTTCCCCACGACGGCCGTGGCGGTGAGCGCCGTTCGCAACATGCGACCTCCGTCAGAGCGCGGGATCAACATGAACGACCTCTCACACACGGTTGCCATCCGCGGGGCGGCGACGACCATTGGTGCCAGCGCCTCGTGGAGCATGGCCACCTTCACCCGGGCCAATCCGCAGCGCGCGGCGACGGTCGGTCTGGTGGGCCTCGTTACCACGCAGCTCGGCCAAACGCTGCTGGAATCGCGGGATCCGCTCGTCATCAGCACCGTCGCTGGGACTTTCCTCGCAATGGGTGCCTTGATCACGACTCCGGGCCTCAGCCAACTCGTCGGCTGCGTGCCATTGGGTCCGTTGGGGTGGATCGAAGGCGTCGCCCCGGCCGTCGGTCTGACCGTGCTCACCGCCGCCAAGCCCGACTTCTTGTTGCGGATGGCGTCGGTGATCGGCAAGCGCGTGACGAAATACGGGGCGAACGCCGACCGCGCGTTGGCCAATGCGGTCGAGGCGGTTCACGCCTGGGCGCAGGAACTCCCCGGCGTGGCCGACGGCGAAGATGCCGACCGGAACCGGGCGCCTCAACTCGAACTCACCCCTGCCGGCTGAACCGACCACAACAGAGAGAGACGGATATGACCATGGTGAACGAAGGCTCGGACAAGCTGCGCGACGAGCTCCACGAGGAGCTGCATGACGAGTTGCATGACGAGTTGCATGACGAGTTGCACGACGAGCTCCACGAAGAACTGCAGGAAGAACTTGCCGCTGGGCCGACTTTCGCCCAACGATGGGCCGCGTATGCCGAGGCGCACCCGAACTCCAAGCGCGCCCGCACCCTGCAGACGTTGCGGGAGTTGGAAGACCGCGCGATCGAACTGCCGCTGATCGGGAAGTTTCACCGGCCCGACAAGCACGATGTCGTCTATGTCGCGGGCCTGGCGGCACTGCTGGTGGTCGGAGCCGTCGAGCTGCCGATTGCCCTCGTCGTGCTGGGCGGACATGTGCTGGTCAAGCAGCACTCCAGCCGTTCCCTGGCGGCGGTCGGCGAAGTCATGGAAGACGTCTTCGGCCACCACGTCTAAAACGGATATGTTCGATACTAGGGCGCGGGTCCGACAACTCTCGGAATTGCCGACGCTCAGCCGCCTCGGGCCTGGATCATCGCCGATCGATTGACCTTGGTCGCCGCCGTGCGGGGGATGGCGTCGACGAACTCGACCGTCTTGGGCGCCTTGTACGGCGCAAGCCGGTTCTTGGCGTACTCGATCACGTGATGCTCGGCCAGCGATGCCCCCTCGGCGCGCTGCACCACCGCATGCGCCCGGCGTCCCCACCGCTCGTCCGCGAGTCCGATGACGACGACGTCGGCGATGTCGGGGTGACCGGCAAGCGCCGACTCCACTTCGGCGGGAAAGACATTGGCGCCGCCACTGACGATCATGTCGACCCGGCGGTCGACGATGTAGAGGAAGCCGTCCTCGTCGAGGTGGCCGATGTCGCCGGCGGAGCGAAAGCCGTCCTCGGTCGACGGCAACGGCGACGCCCCGCCCAGGTAGCGATAGCCAGCGCTCATCATCGAGCGCAGGTAGATCTCCCCGTGTACGCCGGGACCGACGGGGTTCTTGTCGGCGTCCAGGATCAGGATCTCGGTGTCCCGGAAGCCGCGCCCGACGCTGCCGGGATGCGACAGCCACTCGTCGCCGCGCAGTGCGGTGAGCCCCAGATTCTCCGTCATGCCGTAAGCCGTCACGATCTGCTCGGGGCTGAGCAATTCGAACCACGTGTGCAGCAGCGACGGCGGCATCACCGCGGCGCCCTGCAGGATGAACACGACGCTGGAGAAATCGCGCTGCCGGATGTCGGGCAGGGCCGCGATGCGCGCCAGCATCGTGGGCGTGGCCGTGAAGTTGGTGATCCGGTAGCGCTCGATGGAGTCGACGAACACTGCCGCATCGAACTTTTCCAGGATCACCAGATGGTCGCCGCTGAGCAGCATCAGCAACGTCGCGAATCCGTTGGTGTGATACATCGGCGCGGGCACCAGAATGATCTGCGGTTTGGCCACGGGTGTCCAGTTGGCCAGAAACGGTTCGCCGTGCTGGGGGATCCACAGCGAGGGAGCCAGATTGAGGATCACCTTGGGCACACCAGTGGAACCGCTGCTGCAGATCCCGTTCGCGGTCGGGGACACGGCCTCCGGCAGTGGATCCTGCGACTCGGCTGCCGCGCGCGCGTCGAGTTCCCAACGGCTGTCCTCGTCGACGACGACGGCGGGATTGATCACCCCGCGCACCCGCTCCCGCTCCCATTCAGGCAGATCCCAGTGCATGGGAATCGGGACCGCGCCGATCTTCCAGCACCCGAGCGTGGCCAGCACCAGGTGGTGGGAGTTCGGGATAGCAAGCGCCACCAGCGAACCCGTCTCGGCGCCGGCGGCGGCCAGCGCCCGCCCCCATTGGTTGGCGCGGGCCTCGAGCTCGCCGAAGGTCAGGGTCTGCGCCGTGCCGTCGAGCGCGACGACGGTGACCGCCGCCGTGTCGGGCAGCTCCGCGGCGAGCTCTTGAAGCTTGCGCCCGAACGGGATTCCGTCTTCGAACGGGTCGGGCGTCACCTCGGCCCCGACGGACTGAGTGGTCACGCTGATACCGGCTCGGTGAACAGCGTCTCCAGGTGGCCGTCGCGCACATCGGAGATCAGCCGCAGGCCCAGCGCTTCGGCGCCCAGCGGCAACCGGATCAGGGGCTGGGTGTGCCGATCGAGCACGCTGACATCGGACTCGTCGCAGAACCCGAGGGCCCCGAGCAGTTGGTGCGACGTGCGCAGCACCTGTCGTGCGGTGTCGGTGGCCTTGAACCGCAGTACTAGCGCATCGGCCGAATGCACCTGGACGGGCAGGGATTCCGGCCGGCAGATGGTGTACTTCGCGAGTTCGTACAGCCCGCGCACCGCCACGGCGGCGTCCGCGACGGCGAACCTGACGGACTGGAAGTCGGCCAGCGGCTTGCCGAATTGGATCCGGGATTGCACGTGTGCGGTGACGATCCGCAGCGACTGCTGCATCGCTCCCAGAATCCGCCATGATCCCAGCACAAGATGAAGATTAACGTCGGCCGCCGGTACGGTTCCATCGGGTCCGCTCAGGGTGGCCGGAACCAGGAACGGCCCCAGTTTGGCCGCGGTGCGCGACCCCGGCTGCGGGTGGTAGCGGGTGCCGTCGAGATCGGCGGCGACCCACTCACCGGGCAGGTCACCGTGATCGATGCGGGGCGCGTCGGGATCGACCAACGTCAACCGGGCGCCATCGATCGCCAGCAGCTCCTCCACGAGGGGGTAGGGCAGCACGTTCGCGCCGGCGGTCTGACACAGCACGGCGGCGGCCAGCAGGTCGTCGAGCCCGGAGCGGACGTCGAGCTCGAACGCGCCCAGCTCGTTCAGCGCCGAGCGTGCGGCGTCCCGGATGCTGTCGTCGGCCTCGGCACGCAGCGCGGCCTGCGGCCCGCCCAGCCGGCCCAGTCGCTTGGCGGCGGCCGCCGCGAAGTCGGTGATGTCCTGTGGCAGAGTCGGTTTCATCGATGTTCTCCCAACGCGTCGCGCGCCACCAGCATGCGCTGGACTTCGATGGTGCCCGACGCCACGGTCGCCGCCTGCGCGTAGCGCCAATGGTCTTCGATCGCGCCGTGCAGCGCCGCGGCGGCCCCGCTGTCCAGCGCGGTCGGCCCTAGCACGTCGAACAGCAGCTCGGCCACCTGCTGATCGCAGGTGGTGGTGGCGATGCGCGCGGCGCTGGCGGCCGCCCCAGCGGCCGGGTCGTCCTGCAGCGACACGGCGCGATACGCCAGCAGGCGAGCCACCCGCAGGTCGACGAGCGCGCGCACCCAACGGGCGCGGATGGTTTCGGGCAGTCGGTCCCAGTCGTCGCCGAGCTGCTTTTGCATCCGGTCCAGTAGCGATTCGCAACGCGCGTACCGCGCGATGCCGACCCGCTCGAACGCCAGTGCCTCCCGCATCACCCGCCAGCCGTCGCCCGGTTCGCCGAGCACGTCGCCGGGCAACGCCTCCACATCGTCGAGGAACATCTCGTTGAGGTGATGCGGCCCCAGCATCGACGGGATCTGTCGCACCGTGAAACCGGCCCGGTCCATCGGGAGCAGAAACAGCGTGAGCCGCTGATGTTTCGGGGCGTTGGGGTCGGTGCAGGCCGCGAGCACGCACCAGGACGCCATCTGAGCGTACGAGGTCCACACCTTCTGACCGGTGATCCGCCACCCCTGACCACCCGAGCCGTCAGGTACCGCGCGGGTGCGCAACGAGACCAGGTCTGTTCCGGCCTCCGGCTCGGAGAAGCCCTGGCACCAGATCACGTCGCCGGAGGCGATCGCGCCGAGGTGCTTGGCCTTCTGCTCGTCGGTCCCGTACCGCATCAGGGCGGGCCCGACCCAGTTGATGCCCATGTACTGCGGGCCGCGCGGCTCGTGTTGCGCCCACATCTCCTCGCGCAGCACGGTCTGCTGCCAGACCGAACCACCGCCGCCCCCATGCTCTTTCGGCCAGGCCAGGGCCAACAGGCCCTCGGTGGCGAGCAGCTTGCAGAACGTCTCGGTGGTGGCGAGGTCTTGCGGGTCCTCGGTGCAGGCACCCAGGAAGTCGGCGGGTACATGCTGGGATATCAACTCCCGCAGGCGGTGTCGCAGTTCGACGGCATCCTCGCCGAGGTCGTAGTCCATCGTCATCCCTTCGGCAGCCCGAGCAGCCGCTCGGCGATGATGTTGCGCTGGACCTCCGACGTCCCGCCGTAGATGGTCGCGGCCAGCGCGTCCTGGCGCTCGAACAGCAGATCCGGGTCGTTGGTCGAGTGCGGTCCCTGGGCGGCCGCGGCGATCTCCCAAACCCGTTGCAGCGTAATCGATCCCAGTAGCTTCAGAATGTCGCCCTCCGGGCTGGGCCGGCCGGACAGTTCATTGTCCAGCGAGCGGTACCCGGTGGCCCGCAGGGCTTCGGCGTCGGCGAGCAACGACCCCAGCTCGGTGTGTAGATCTGTGTTGCCGGTTTGGCCGGCGCTGCGCACCGCATCGAGCCCGCGTTTGATCTCGACCCAGTTCATCACCCAGATCATCTGGCGTTCATGGTGCAATGAGGTCAGCGCGACGTTCCACCCGCCGTTGAGCGGTCCCAGCAGATTGTCCGCGGGCACCGCGACGTCGTCGAGGAAGACTTCGCAGAACGTCTCGTCGGAGATCGAGGACATGCGAATCGGTTCGATGCGCACGCCGGGAGCGGTCAGATCCAGGATCAGGCAGGAGATGCCGCGATGCTTGGGCGCGTCGGGATCGGTGCGCGCATACAAAGTGCACCAACGGGATTCGTGTGCCTGGGTGGTCCAGATCTTGTGGCCGTTGACGCGAAACACGTCTCCGTCGCGCTCGGCCCGGGTGCGCAGGCCGGCGAAGTCCGATCCGGCTTCCGGTTCGGACATGCCCAGCGCCCACCATTCGTCGCCGCGCAGCACTGGCACCAGCAGCCGCTCGATCTGGGAGGGAGTGCCGAACTGGCGGATGCCGGGGGCGGCCACCCCGGGGCCCTGGACATTGGGCAGCTTGGGCGCCGACCGCAGCGCACCCTCGATCCGGATTTCCAGCGCGTCGCGCAGGCCGAGCGAGCGCCCGCCGTGCTCGCGGGGCCAGGTGGGCTGGAGCCAGCCGGCCTCGAAGGCGGCGCGCTGGTGGTCGCGGCGCAGCGCGATGTCCCAGCGGTATCGGTGGTAGTTGTCGTAGTAGTCGTTCGGCAGGAAGTGGGCCAGCCAGGCCGCGTACTCGGCGACGACCTCGGGCGTCGTGGCGGTGGTCGTCATGCGGCCCCTCCGGTGAAGCCGGCCGCGAAGCGATGGCCCACCTCGTGGTAGAGGGCGCGACTGTCGCCCAGCAGGGTTGCGCCCTGCCACGCGTGCCGGACGTAGAGGTGGGCGTCGTGCTCCCAAGTCTGGCCGAGCGCGCCGTGCACCTGGACCGCGGTGCGCGCGCAGTTGGTGGCGGCATCCCCGGCCGCGGCCTTGGCCAGCGCGGCGGCGGTCCACCCGTCGGCTGCGCCGAGCCGCGCGGTGGCCGCGTAGGTCAGGCTCCGGGCGCGCTCGATGCCGACGTAGTTGTCGGCCAGCGCGTGCTTGATCCCCTGAAACGCGCCGATCGGCGAGCCGAACTGCCGTCGCGATTTCGCGTGCTCGACCGAGCGGTGCAGGGCGGCGGTGGCCGTGCCGACCAGCTCGGCGGCCGCGGCCACCAGCGGAGCCGTCAACGCCGCGTCGATGTCGACTGGCACGACGACCAATGGCTCGGCGTCGATTTCGGCATCGGCGGTCGGTTGGGCCGGATCGGTCGACTCACGCGGTGAGACGGTTACTCCGTCGCCGCAGCGCAGCACCGCGGCCGCCGGCCCGTCCTCCGTGATGGCGAGCGTGACGAGCAGTTCGGCTCGCGTGAGGTGGGGCACCGCGACCGCGCGTCCACGTAGCCGGCCGTCCCGCAGCGTCGTCGTCGCACCGGGTAACCGGGAGCCCGGGCCGTGCGCGGCCAGGGTGGCGACCATCCCGGCGGCGATGTCGGCGAGCACGGGTTCGGCGGCCGGTCCGGCGGCCCGCAACACCCCCGCGGCCAATCCGACGCTGCTGAGCAATGGGATGGGCGCCAGCGCGGCGCCGCACTCCTCGAGCACCAGCGTCAACTCCACGGGGCCGAACTCGCCGTCGGCGTCAGGCGCCGCGAGCTCCGTCCAGCCCAGGTCGACAACCGTCTTCCACAGTGCGCGCCAGCGCTCGGGATCGCTGATCGCTTGGTGGGCGGCGTCGGGCGGACATTCGGTGCGCAGAACGTCGCGCGCGGTGTCCCGCAGCGACAGCTGCTCCGAAGTTAATCCGACATCCATAAGAGCCCTAACATAGCAAAGATAGTAAACTAGCGATCCGGGCGCAATCGCGCTGGAGAGCAACGTCACCTCACGCATAGGCGGGCGCATGGTCGAGTGGTATCTGTTTCTGCCGCAGGTGCGGTTGGCCGCAGCTGACATCACCGAGCGGGCGCGGCGCGCCGAGGCCAGCGGCTTCACCGGGATCGCGTTCATCGATCACCTCGAAGCGCCCGGGCTGCCGAGCGAAAGCATCTGGGAGGCAATGGCTATCGCCACCTGGGTGGCGGCCAAGACGGAGAGCTTGCGCATCGGCCACCTGGTGTTGTGTGACGCCTTCCGACATCCCGCCGTGCTCGCCAAGCAGGCCGTCACCTTGTCGGACGCGTCGGAAGGCCGATTCGATCTCGGCCTGGGGTCGGGGTCCTGGCCCGCGGAATTCACCAGATTCGAAGTCGGCCAGCTTGATCCGGTAGTGCGCGTGCAGCAGCTGGGCCGGCACCTCTCGTTGTTGCGGCAGTACTGGGGCGACGACGCCGCGGAGGGCGCGGCGATTCAGCTACCCAAACGAAATCATCCGATACCGCTGGTTCTGGGTGGCAGCGGGCGCCGCATGATGGAACTGGTTCGCAATCATGCGGATTGGTGGAATCTGCAGGCGAACCACCTCGATCGGTTGCCGAAGCTGGCCCCGGAGGCGGGTAACGCCCGGGTGTCGGTTCAGCAGATGATCGGCTTCGCGCGGTCGGGCGACGATCCGGACACGGTGCGCGAGGTGAGCACGCGGCGGTTCGGCAACCTGGGCCCCGGGCTGGTCTGCGGCGACGCCGACGGGTTGATCGCGCACTTCGCCGGCCTGGCCGCCCACGGGGTCGAGCGCTTCTACGTGTGGTTCGCCGATTTCGCCGCCCCGGAGTCGCTGCACGAGTTCGGGGAGTCGGTGATCAAGCCGTTCCCTGCCGGCGGCGCCGGACCTCGGTAGGGACGACGGGCGGCCGGGCATACGGGCCGCGCCGCACCGCGGACAGCCGGATCTCCGGCAGATCGACCGACGGGTCCACGGTGTCCAGCCAGGCGACCGCGTGGGCGACGTCGGAGATCTGAATGGCGTACATCTCGAAGGGAACATCTTGCAGCATCTCGGTTTCCACCGGACCCGGGGTGACGATATGCACGGCGATGCCGTCCCGGTCGACTTCGAGCGCCAACGCGCGGGCGAAGGCGTTCATGCCGGCCTTCGACGCGGAGTAGGCGGTGCGGGCCATCATCGGCTCGTGGGCGGCCGACGACGAGATGAACACGAACCGCGATCCGGCGCGCATCCGCGGCAGCACCGCGGCGGTCACCACGAAGCACGAGTCCAGGTTGGCCGAGATGATCGTCTGCCACTGCTGGAATGTCTGTTTGCGCGCATATGTCCCGCCCAGGGTGCCCGCGGCGTGCACGACCAGGTCGATGCTCTCCAAACCGGCTATCGCGGAGCCGAATTCGTCTGGATCCGATGCGTCGGCCACGAGGTAGCGAGCCCCGATCTGCTCGGCGGCCGCGCGCAGCGGCGCTTCGCGGCGCGCTGCCAGCACCACGTCGTAGCCCAGTTCGGACAGCTTGGCGGCGCATCCTTTTCCGATCCCACCGCTGCCGCCGGTGACCAATGCGGTTCGCCTGGACGTGACGAACTCCTAGCGCCGGATGCCGGGCGGTCGCCGGCCCGATCGGGAAAGGGCCTGCGGCGAAAGCGCATAGATCCGTTGCGTGGGCCCGCCGGACAGCACGTAGGTCTGTGTGTCGGCGAGATGACGCCCGGCGATGCGCCGGGCTCGGTCGACGTCGCCCTCGGCAATCATCTCAGCGAGCTTGATATGGGTGTTCAGCACCGCACGGCGCTGGGTCAGCGAGGGGTAGGTGCCGCGCGCGGCGCTCTCGTCCGCCCATTGGCGTTCGTGGCTGGTCCACAGCGTCTCCAGGCTGCCGACCACCGCGATGATGGTGTGGTTGCCGCAACCCCGGACGATCAGATCGTGGAATTCACGGCCGATTTCGGTGAAAAGCCGCCCGTCTTCCAGGTTTTCGGCCATGGAGTCGTTGATTTGCTTGAGTTCGGGCACCAGGGTGTTCGCGCGGTCGGGCCGTTGGGCCGCCAGGGCGGCGCAGGCCGGCTCGAGTTCCTGCAGCGCCATGCCCAGATCGCCGATCTCGACGGATTCGCTCTGCAGCAGCAGGCCCAGCATGTAGGCCGCGCTGGTCTTGGCCGGTGCGTGCACCACCGCGCCGCCGCGGTTGCCGCGCCGCACGGAGACCAGGCCCTCGGTTTCCAGGATTCGCAAGGCTTCCCGCAGCGAGACCAGGCTCACGTTGAATTGTTCGACGAGCACCTCCTGCCGGGGCAGCAGGTCGCCGTCGGCGAGCTCGCCGTCGATGATCTGACGGCGCAACTCGTCGGCTACGATTTCAGCGATGCGTGGGGCCGAAAGGCGGCGCCGGGCATCGGGACCAATTCCCAGGGCGGTAGTCCAATCCTCGCGTCGGTACTCGTCTGGCTTAGCTATTTTAGCAGTAATGGTATAAATAGCGCGTTCTGACGATTGCCGGTCGGAAGGGCGGGCGCGAGTGAGCGAGGGATCCGGCAGCCGGCCGACGCCGCTGCACGATTTGCGCGTCGTCGAGATCAGTGACCGGATTTCCGGCAGCTACTGCGGCAAGCTGCTCGTCGATGCCGGGGCGCAGGTGCGCAAAATCGAGCCGCCGCAAGGGGATTGGCTGCGGCGATACACCGCGACCGGCGCGCCGGTCGGCGAGGGGCCCGGATCGCCGTTCTACAGCTACCTCAACGCCGGCAAGCAGAGCATTACCATCGCCGTAGATCCGGAGCGGCTGAGCGCCGAACTGGCCGGGGCCGACGTGATCGTTGTTACGGCCGGCCGGTCGCAGGCCGCGACGCTGGGCATCGATCCGCAGCGGTTGCTGAACGACGCGCCGCGCGCGGTCATCGTCACCATCTCCGATTTCGGCTGGACGGGGCCGTATGCCGACCGGGCGGCCAGTGAGTTCACCCTGCAGGCCTGGGCGGGCTCGCCCGGGTTCCGCGGCGATCCCGCCGGGCCGCCGATCTCGATCGGCGGTGACCTGGGCGAGTACATGGGTGGAGTGTTCGCCGCCTTCGGCGCGCTGGCCGTGCGCCGGCGCGTCGAACACGGCGGGCCCGGCGGGCATCTCGATCTGTCGATGCTCGAGGCGATGACGCTGATGCAAAGCAGCGAATGGCTGCACTCCCAGCTGCTGCGGGTGCCGCCGATCAGCCGCACCACCGAGGTGCCGTCGATCGAGCCTGCCAAGGACGGTTACGTCGGCATCACCATGGTCACCGGTCAACAGTGGCTGGACTTCCTGGCGATGGTCGAGTGCCCGCAGCTCGAAGAGATTGAGCAACTGCGCTTTCAGATCGGTCGCTGGGGCTTCCGCGACCTGATCCGCGAACAGATCGGCCCGTGGCTCGCCGCACGGACCGTCGAGGAGATCGTCGAACTCGGGCAATTGTTCCGCCTGCCGATCGCGGCGCTGGGCAACGGGTCCACCATCCGGGATTCGGAATACGTGCGACAGCGCCGGGTGTTCGTCGACAACCCGGCCGGATTTTCTCAGCCCCGCCCGCCGTGGCTGATGTCGGAGTGCTCGCCCGCACCGGTGCGCGCGACGGCGGAAGGCGGCGCGGATGACCACGAATTTCCTTGGCCGCAGCGCGAACTCGCAACCGAACCGAACTCACCGAGCCGGCCGCTGGAGGGCGTACGCATCGTCGATCTCACCGCCTTTTGGGCCGGCCCGGCCGCGACGCACCTGCTGGGGGCGTTCGGGGCCGACGTGATCAAGGTCGAATCGATCCAGCGTCCCGACGGCATCCGGTATTCGGGCGGGATGCGCAAGGACGTGGACGACTGGTGGGAGTACGGCTGGGTGTTCCACGCGATGAACACCAACAAGCGGTCGGTCACCTTGGATCTGGGCTCCGAGCGGGGCCGCGCCCTGTTCCTCCGGCTGGCGGCCGACGCCGACGTGGTGATCGAGAACTTCTCGCCGCGGGTGATGGATCAATTCGGGCTCACCGCGGACGTGCTGCTGCAGGCCAATCCCGAGCTCGTCGTCGCGCGCATGCCCGCGTTCGGGTTGGACGGTCCGTGGCGCGAGCGCGTCGGGTTCGCGCCGACCATGGAGCAGATTGCCGGGCTGGCCTGGGTGACCGGCCTGCCCGACGGCCCGCCGGTGACGCCGCGCGGCGCGTGCGATCCACTGGCCGGGGTGCACGCCGCCTTCGCCGTGCTGGCCGCGCTCAACTTTGCCGAACGTACCGGCACCGGTCAGCTCGTCGAGCTGCCGATGCTCGAAACGGTGTTGAACGCCACCGCGATTCAGGCGATCGAGTCCGAGGTCTTCGGGATCACGCTTAGCCGCCGCGGCAATCGCGGTTTCGGCGAGGCGATCCAGAACCTCTACCGTTGCGCCGGCGACGACGACTGGATCGCGGTCACCATCCGCGACGATCAACAGTGGGCGGCGCTGGTCGAACTGATGGGCCGGCCGGCCTGGTCTGCGCAGGGTCTGGCCACGGTCGGCGCGCGACGAGAGCGCGCCGACGACATCGATCTGCGGCTGCAGCAATGGTTTGCCGGGCAGCCGCTGGCGGCCACCGTAGAGCGGCTGGCCGCCGTGGGCATTCCGGCGGCGCCCGCATTGTCGCCGTCGCTGGTCACGGAGAATCCGCAGCTGCGCGCGCGGGGATTCTTCGAGACGCTGAACCACTCCAGCATCGGCTCGGCGCGCTACCCCTGCCCGCCGTTCGCGCTGCTCGCCGGCCAGGACAGGTGGCTGCGGCGCCCGCCGCCGAAACTGGGCGAGCACAATGGGGAGGTATTGCGCGATCGCTGCGGGCTGACGGACGAGGAACTCGCCAACCTCGCGACCACCGAGGTGATAGGGACCCGACCCAAGGGTTTATGAGAGTGAGGCAACCGATGCGCGTGACCGTCGACCCGAATCTATGTGAGGCCCAGGGCTTCTGCGAATCGCTCGCCCCCGACGTATTCGAGCTGGGCGACCAGGACGTGGTGCAGATCGCGGAGGGCCCGGTGGCGCCCGACCGCGAGATCGACGTCCGCGCCGCGGTGGAGCAATGTCCCAAGGCCGCGCTGCGCATCCAGGAGTGACTCAGCACCAGCGAAAAGGAGGCGTTGATGTCGTCGCGAGACATGGCGAAGTACGCGGCGATGCGGCCCTACTTCGAACTGGTCATCGGTTCACTCGACGGATTGGTCGATGGGACCGACTTTTTCGATATCCATGCCGAGGACGTGGTGGTCGAGTACGTCATCACCGTTCCGACTTACCCCAGGCGAATCATCGGGCGCGAGGCGCTGGCCGAGCTGTACTCCGGCTACGGTGATTCGATCGTGCAAAGCGGCAGCAGCGAGGTGTATCGCTACTACGACCCCACAAAGTCCGCGGTAATCCTCGAATACACCATGCATGGCACGGTGCTGAGCACAGGCAGGCCCTATGTAAATCGGTTCATCTCGGTGATCACGATCAAGGACCGCAAGATCGCGCACTGGCGCGACTATCTGGATCCGTTGGCGGTGATGGCCGCGTTCGGCAATACACCGGCGCCGTACTGACTCAGCGCTCGGTCAGCGAGATCGCCATTTCGTCGTAGATCGACATGTTGGTCGTCAGGTTCGGATACGCGACCTTGGCGGGCCCGATCGCGATGTCGCCGCAGCGCAGCAACAGCTCGTCGAGCACCGCACGCAGTTCGGCGCGCGCCAGCATCGCGCCCAGGCAGTGGTGCGCCCCGCCACCGCCGAAAGCGACATGGGGGTTGGGTTGCCGGCCGATGTCAAAGGTGAAGGGGGAGGGGAAGACGTCCTCGTCGCGGTTGGCCGAGCGCAACATCGACACCACGCGGTCGCCCGCGGGAATGCGCTGGCCGTCCATCTGGACGTCGACCTTCGCGGTGCGCGTCCAGTACGCCACGGGCGAGGCCCAGCGCAGCACCTCCTCGACGGCGCTCGACCGCACGGTCTCGTCGTCGCGGTAGCGTTCGATCTGCTCGGGGTTGGCGACCAAGGCCTGCAGCCCGATGGCGAGTGCGTTCTTGGTGGTGTCACTGCCGGCGAACGCCAGCACGAAGAAGAAGAACTCGAGTTCGTTTTCGGGCAGCCGGAATTGCTCGCCGTCGTCGCCGGTGATCACCGCGGTCGCCAGCGTGCTCCAGATGTCGTCGGTGGGATTGCGGCGTTTTTCGGCGGTGAGCTCCATGGCGTAGGTGAACACCTCGGCGAAGAGCTCGAGTTCGACGTGCCCGCTCGGGCGGGTCTCGGGCGCAAGCGCCTTGAGGATGCGGTCGAAGACGTCGAAGATCCGCGGCCGGTCTTCGTCCGGGATGCCGATGATGTCGCCGATCACCGTCATCGGCAGCGCGTCGGCGACGTCGTCGATCCAGTCCCCGCCGCTCTTGGCAAGCAGGCCGTCGATCATCGTGGCGGCCCGTGCCCGAATGCCGGCCTCCAGCTTCGCGATGGCTCGCGGGTTGAACGCGTTCGAGATGAGTTTGCGGCGCTTGTTCAGCTCGGGTGGGTCCAGCGTGATGATCGTCGGGGACGACGAGAACATGGCGACCGGCTGGATCAGTGGGCCGTCGGCGGCGGTGAACGACTCGGTGTCGCGGTGCAGCCGGACCGCGTGCCGGTGTTTGGTGGCGACCCAGAACTGGCGCCGAACGGTGTCGGCGACACCCGGCGTCAGATCGTGGCGGAACAGCGGGTTGTCACGGCGCAGGTCGGCGAATAGATCGTCGGGAAAACCGTTCCGCCACAAGGCGAAATCGGATAGGTCCACCGCAGCAGCAGTCATTTTCAACCTCGCTCGCTCGGTGCTTCGGGGACACCTGGCGGCGCCCGCGTTGACGTTCAATGCCTAAAATAGTAAAAATAGACCTTGTCGTCGAACCGCGGTGCGTCGCCGCGTGGGATACGGAGCAGTCGTGACCGATACGTTTTCAGAGCCGGACCCGTCGGAACGCGAGTTCGGTTCGTCCGGCATTGCGTTGTCCACCTACCGATTCCCGACGGGGTGGTTTATCGTCGCCTTCGCCGACGACGTGGCGCCCGGCGTCGTCAAGCGTCTGCACTACTTCGGCGAAGAGCTGGTGCTGTTCCGCACCGCGTCGGGCAAGGTCAACGTGCTCGACGCGTACTGCCAGCACCTGGGCGCCAACCTCGGGGTCGGCGGCACCGTCGAAGACGAGAACATCGTGTGCCCCTGGCATGGTTGGCAGTGGCGCGGCGACGGGACCAACGCGCTGATCCCCTACAGCAAGATCGGTTGCAAGAACAACGTCCGCATCCGCACGTACCCGGCCGTGGAGTGGTACGGCTTCATCCTCGTCTGGCACGAGCGCCACGGCCGGGCGCCGTACTGGCAACCGCCCGTGCTGCCCGAACTGGAAACGGGCGAGTACTACCCGCTGCACCCGCACACGCAGATGGTCAACCGGGTCAAGGTGCACCCGCAGATGATCATCGAGAACGCCGCGGATCCTTACCACGTCCAATACGTACACAAGGCCGCCAACCCGGCCACCACCGCGTCGTTCGAGGTGTCGGGCTATCACCTGCACGCCAACGTCAACGCCCATTTCGGCGGCGGCCGCGCATCCACCTGGCTGACCCCGAACGGCCCGGTCGACGCGAAGATCATCTACGACAACTACTCGCTCGGCCTGGGTGTGGTCCGCTTCCCCAGCGAGCTGGTCGCCACCGTCCAGGTCACCGGGCAAACGCCGGTCGACGAGGACTACACCGACTACTTCTACACCCAGGCTTCCATCCGAGAACCCGGCGACGGCGGCGATGCGCCCACTGGACGCGCCGCGAAATTCCTGGCGCTGCAGCAGGAGGTCATCAAGCAGGACTTCTTCACCTGGGAGAACATGAAATACCTGGAGAAGCCGAACCTGGCCCCCGAAGAGGCACACGACTACGCCGCCCTGCGCCGCTGGGCGCATCGCTTCTACCCGGGCTCCGAGCCCTCGTCCACCGATTTCGGCTACACCGCCGCGGGGGAACCGGACCCGGCGGCCGCGCAGGCCTGATGTGCGCTGAGCGGAGTGGACCGCCACGGCCCTCCGACTTCGGCGTCGACCGGTTCACCGTGCCGGCGGTGCTGGATCGCCGGGCCGAGCAGCATCCCGACCGGGTGATGATGTCGATCGCCGGCACCGACATCACCTTCGAACAGATGCGGCAGCGCTCGGTCGCGGCGGCAACCCTGCTGACCGGGCTGGGTGTCGGCCGGGGTGACGGCATCGCGTTGTTCACCGGCACCTGCCCGGAATGGGTCTATTTCTGGCTGGGCGCGGCGCGCATCGGGGCGGTCAGCGCGGCGATCAACGCGGCCAACAAGGGCGAGTTCCTGTTGCATACCCTGCGCCTGGCGCGGGCCAAGGTCATCCTCACCGATCCCGAACGTTGTGCCCGTGTCGACGACGTCGCCGCTGCGTTGCACACCATGACAGGCGTTGTGGTGCAGGATGATTCGCTGCGTGCAACCCTGAACGCCGGGGTTGTCCGCTGCGCGGACAGCCCGGCCGCGGCGGGGGAGGTGGGAGCGCTGTTCTACACCTCGGGCACCACCGGGCCGTCGAAAGCGGTTGCCACCACCTGGGATTACCTGTTCACCGTCGCCGCGACCGCGGCTTCGGCGTGGGAGTTCGGCGCGGGCGAGGCGCTGTGGACTGCGATGCCGCTGTTTCATCTGAGCGCGGCACCCAGCGTGCTGGCCCCGATGTTGGTCGGCGGAACGACGGTGCTGGCGCAGGCCTTTCGCCCCGGCGAGGTCTGGGACGACGTGCGCGCCCGGGGTGCGGTCGGGTTCGTCGGCGCCGGCGCGATGGTGTCGATGTTGCAGAATCTGCCCGCCGATTCGTGCGACGCCCGACTGCCGCTGCGGTTCATCTCGGCCGCGCCGATCGCCGCCGACTCCTACCGCGCGATCGAGAAGCGTTACGGCTGTCGCATCGTCACCATGTACGGGATGACCGAGGCCTTTCCGATCGCCGTCAAAGGCGTTGCCGACGAAGGGGTTCCGGGTGCGTCGGGCCGGTCCAACCCGAACTTCGACGTGCGCATCGTCGACCCGGACGGCACTGGGTTGCCCCCCGGGGTCGTCGGCGAGATCACCTGCCGGCCGCGGTATCCGTACGTGATGAGCGAAGGCTATGTGGGTGAGGGGTCGCGAGTGGACCCGCACCCGGAATGGTTTCGCACCGGCGATCTCGGCCGGCTCGACGCGGATCAGAACCTGACTTATGTGGACCGCATCAAAGATTCGCTGCGCCGCCGCGGCGAGAATGTTTCCTCGGTCGAGGTGGAGGCGGTGGTAATGGGCCACCCGGCCGTCGCCGAAGCCGCGGTGATCGGGGTGCCCAGCGATCTGGGCGAAGACGACATCCTGCTGATCGTCGTGCTGACGCCCGGTGTCGAGCTGGACTGCGCCGAGCTGCTCGACTTCTGTGCCGCCCGCATGCCCTACTTCTGCGTGCCGCGCTACGTGGAGACGGTCGGTGAACTTCCCAAGAACGTCATCGGGCGTATACGTAAAGATTTGTTGCGCGCTCGGGGATTGAATTCCGGCGTCTGGGATCGGGAAAGTTACGGCTATATCGTGAGCCGCTGATGTAAGTTAAGTTGGGGTTACATGAGTTTTTCTTTGTCATTTCGTAGAGAGGCCGGGGAGCCACGATGACGTTGACATATCAGCAAGATCAATTCCTGCAGGCAGCGACGGGGCGGGACGGAATTCTCAACCTCAACGCGCGGCACAATCGAGCCTACTCCGACGGCGACCGCGACCGCTGGATCGCCACCTTCCGCCACTCCGGCGCCACCTTTGTGCGCGACGGCGAGCGGTTTTCCGACCTGCGGCACGCCTTCGAGGGCGGCGACGGAGCAAGACTGGTCACCGTCGATCACGAGATCCACGTCGACGGGGTCAACGCCACCCAGCGTTGCGTCGCTGTGCTTTTCGCCGCCGCCTACGGCGACACCACCCTGCGGGCCACCGGGGCGTTCCACGACGAACTGATCTACGAGCGTGGCGGCTGGTATTTCACGTCCCGCAATCTCGCGTGGGATGTGGTGCCCAGCCGGCACCCGCTCGTCATGTAAGCGGGCGCGCTACGTGGATTCCGACCGCAGCTACCAAATGGCCTTTGGCAGCTACGAGGACGCGCTGCGGATGGTGGGGCAGGCAACCCCGCCGCGCACCGCGGCGACACCGGTCAGCGCGGCGCGCATCCAGCTATTCGCCGCCATGGTCCGCGACGGCAATCGCTCGTATTGGGATCCCGAATTCGCGCGGCGGACCTGGGGCGGCCTGGCGGCCCCGCCGGCCCTGTTGATGGGATGGCTGATATCTCCGCCCTGGCAGCCGGGTGGCCGGCCGCCGACGGTGTCGATCGTCCTGCGCGTGCCATTGCCCGGCACTACCTTCATCAACGCGGCCAACGAGGTCGAGTTCGTGCATCCCATCGTCGAGGGCGATCTGCTCACCGCCGTCGAGGAGCTGGTGTCGGTGTCGCCGGAGAAGCAAACCCGGCTGGGCGTAGGCCATTTCGTCGAGACGCTGGAGACCTATCGCCGTCAGGACGGAGCCGTCGTCGCCACCTGCCGCAACACCTTGTTGCGCTTCACCCCCGGGACGCCGGGGTGAGCGGTGCGGACCTCAACTGGGACGAGATCACCGTTCCCGTCGAGCTGCCCGAGGTAGTCGACCACATCAGCTATCAGCGAGTGGTCGAGAACGCCGGGGCCACCTGGGATTACTTCCCCGGACATTTCGACCCGAATTACGCCCAAAGCCAGGGCAATCCAACGATTTACCTCAACACCATGCACCTGGCCGGCTTTGCCGACCGCGTCGCGACCGACTGGGCGGGCCCGCGCAGCCGCGTGGTGCGCCGATCCCTGCGGCTGGCCGCGTCGGTGTATGCCGGTGACACGATGATCGGCCGCGGCCGCGCGGTGGCCAAGCGCCGCGACGACTCGGTGGATCCGCCGCGCTGCCTGGTCGACATTCAACTCGAAATCACCAACCAGTACGGCGCGCTGTGCTGCCCGGTCGAACTCACCCTGCAGGTGCCCGAAAACCCTTGACGCTCAGTCGTTCAGCGGGGGCATCTTTCCGCCGGCGATCACGGTCTGCAGCTCCACGTATTCGTCGAGGCCTTCGGGCCCGAACTCGCGTCCGATGCCCGAGTGCTTGAAACCGCCGAACGGGCTGCCGATGTCGAGCGTGTACATGTTGATGCCGTAAGTGCCGGCCCGCACTCGGGCGGCGATCTCGAGGCCGTGGGCGATGTCCGCGGTCCACACCGAACCGGCCAGCCCGTAGTCGCTTTCGTTGGCGATGCGCAGCGCGTCCTCTTCGTCGCGGTAGCGCAGCACGGTCAACACCGGGCCGAAAATCTCCTCGCGGGCGATGCGCATGTCGTTGGTGGCATCGACGAACAGCGTCGGGCGCACGTACCAGCCGCGCTCTTCGCCGGTGTTCAGGCCGCCGAGCACGATGCGGGCGCCCTCGCTCTGCCCGGACCGGATGTACTCCTGGACCTGGCGTTGATGCCGCTGGGCGAAAAGGGGGCCGATGTCGGTGGTCTCGTCGGTGGGGTCTCCGACGTTCAGCCCCGACATCATGCCGGCCAACGCGTCGACGAACTCGTCATGGCGCTGCTCGCTGACCAGGATTCGGGTCTGCGCGACGCAGGCTTGCCCGTTGTTCATCAGGCTGGCCGACTTCAGTCCGGCCACCGTCTTGCCGAAGTCCGCGTCGTCGAGGACGATTGCCGCCGACTTGCCGCCGAGTTCCAGGCTCACCCGTTTGAGCTGTTCGCCACACAGGGCGGCGATGCGGCGCCCGACGGCGCTGGAGCCGGTGAACGCGATCTTGTCGACACCCGCGTGGCGCACCAGTGCCTCGCCCACATCGGTGCCGCCGGGCAGCACCGACACCACCCCGTCCGGGAGGTCGAGCTGTTCGATCATCTCGGCGAGCCACAAAGCGTCCAAGGGCGTTTCGGGGGCGGGCTTGATGATGACCGTGCAGCCCGCGATCAGCGCCGGGATCAGCTTGGGCATGATCAGGAATTGCGGCACATTCCACGGCACGATCGCCCCGACCACCCCGACCGGGGCCCGGTGCAGGTGCACCTCGCCGAGCACACCCTGGCGGCGCTCGGCCCAGGGGAATTCCCGGGCCGCGGCAAGCGTGAGGTGAATCATCGCCGCCGCGGCCGCCCCCTGACCCATCCGGCTGAAGCTGCGCGGCGACCCCATCTCGTCGGTGATCAGGTCGGCCATCTCGTCGACGTGTCCGGCGTAAATGGCGGCCAGCTCTTCGACTTTGGCCATCCGCTCGGCGTGCGTCAACCGCGGCCAGGGGCCGTGGTCGAAAGCGCGGCGCGCGGTCGCCACGGCGGCTTCGACGTCCTCGGGGCCGGCCACTTGGACGTGCCCGATCGGCTCTTCGGAGTGGGGCGAGATGACGGCCAGCTGCTGCGGATTGGCGGGCTTGCGCCATTGCCCTCCCACGAACAACTCGTCATAGGAACGGTGGCCGGAATTGTCTGTCATCGGAGCACTTCCTACGGAAGGGTGGAGCATGACCGTAAATTCGCTATTGACGCTAACATAGCGAAAAAAGACCCAGGCTGTCACTCAGTTCGGCGAGACGAGGTTGGCATGACAAACGATTGGCGCCGTTACCCGTTTCAATTGGTGCCCGGCGATCCCCAGCTGGACTTTCCGGCCGCCGAGGGTGAGCATCCAGACCAGGAGTCCGACACCTGGTTCATCGCCGGGCAGCTGCGGGCCGCCGAGAGCGACCGGTCGTTTGCCTTTCTGACCATCTTCAACAAGAACCAACCCGGCGGGACGTTCGTCGCCGATTTCTACACGATGGCGTTGTTCGACCTCGACACCGGCGATTACGGCACCTACACCGATTACGACATCCCGCCGAAGAACATGGAGCCGGGAACGCAGCGCAAGATGTCCATGGCCGCAGGCCATCTCGACATCAGCTACCGGAGCAGCGCCGGCACCGCGTCGTGGACCACCTGCCTGGACGGCGACGGGCAACTACTGCCCTACACCTATCGGATCAGCCTGGTGGGCCGGGACCAGCAGGGGCGCTCGATGCGGCTGGACCTCGTCGTCACCCCCACCCGGCCGCCGACTCCGCTGGGCGCGTCGACCTACAACGGCAAGATCGCCTGCTTCGGCCAACCCGATACCTACTCCTACTTCCAGACCGGCATGGCGATGACGGGCACCCTGCGGTGGGGTGACGTGGTCGAGCAGGTCAGCGGCGACTCCGGGCACGTGGACCGGCAGTGGTTTCCCAAGTATGCCGGCGGCGGGGGATCCGGGGGAGACCCGCGGGCCCGGTCGCACGAGTGGCGCACCATCAATTTCGACAATGGTGTCGATGTGAGCATCTGGCGGCAGTTCGACCGCGTGAACGGCAATGCGCTGCAACCGTTTACCGGAGTGACCATGAGTTACCCGGACCCGGACATGGCGCCGCAATGCGCCGAGGACGTCGAGGTCACGGTCAGCAGCTACGTGCGCTGGCCGGAGAGCGTGCGGCCACTGCTGCGTCCTCCTGCCCCGGCCCGCTACCTGCCGGATCGGCACCGGATCACCTGCGCCGCAATGCAACTCGACTTGATCGGGGAGCCGTTGGTGGCCGCCCCCGCGCACGGCCTGCCCATCGAATACATGGAGGGCCCGTACCGCTACAGCGGGACGCTGTGGGGCAAGCCGGTGACCGGTTTCGCGTTCAACGAGCGCTCGCTGGCGCTGTACCGGGACTGGGAGCTGGTCGAGGTGCTGGCCACCACCGTGGCCGACGTCGATTCCGGCTTGCAATCGGTGGTCGATCAGCTGGCGCCGCTGGTCGCCGGCGGCCGCCGCGGTGAAGCTGTGACGCTGCTGACCGGTGCGATGCCCGTGCAAAATGACACGCTGGCAACGCTTTTCGGTGATCTGATCGCGGTGCTGTCCGAAGGCTGATGGCGGGCTTAGCCGCCCAGCGCCCTGGCCCACGTCAGGTGGCGGTGCTGTAGTCCCGGTTCGTTGCGCCCGAACACCAGATGATCGCGAGCACCCGACTCGAGGTTGGCCTGTAGACCCTCGACCAGCCGGTAGTCCTCGTCGCGCACGGTCGCGTGCGCGTATTCGAAGACGGCCTGCGCACCGGCGGCCACCGATTCGTCGGAGAGGTCCAGCGGCGTCGAGTTCTGGTGCACGGTGATCGACCGTCCCGGTTCGTCGCCGGGGTAAATGCGGAACAGCTCGCCGTTGGCGATCGTCACCGACAGCACGATGTTGGGAAACAGCGCGTAGATCACGACCATATTGTGGAACGGATCCCATTGCTCTTCGGGCACGTCCTGTAGGTCGAGAATCGCCTTCAGCGGAAAGATCAGTCGGTGGTGCGGTCCGAAGGCGTCGAACACCGTGCAGTTGCTGCGGGCGATGGTGGCGAAGGTGTCGCGGTGCACGGTGGCGAAGTGGTAGTTCTCGGCGAAGGTGTCGACGGCCAGTTTCCAATTGATCGGGGAGTCGAGCACCTTCTCGCCCAACGGGGACCAGCGCCCGATGCCCCACGAGTCGAGCTCTTCGGCGAGCGGTCCCAGATGCGCGGCGACGTCCAGCGTCGCACCCGGCGCCAAGGCCACCCAGAGGAACCCGGCGAACTCGGCGGCCGCCAGCTCGTTCAGCCCGGCGGACTTGACGGTCATATCCGGGAAGCCCTCCCGGCCGGGCAGGCCGACCAGCGTGCCGCTGTTGTCGTAGGTCCAGGCGTGATAAGGACAGGTGAATCGCTTGGCGGTGCCGCACCCCGTCACCAGTTGCGATTGCCGGTGCAGACAGACGTTGTCGAATGCCCGGACCGAGCCGTCGGTCGTTCGGGTCAGCAGGATGGACCGGCCCATCACCGTCTTGGTGCAGTACGCGCCGGGACCGGCGAGCTCGGAGACGTAGCCGACCAGCTGCGGGCTGGCCAGCATCAGCGCCCGGTCGAGGTGGTGGCGCTCGACGGAGGCGTAGTCCCGCGCTTCGACCCGGTGCTGCCCGGGCGCCAGGTCCGTGGTCTTGTCGCGCGCCAGCTTCAAGGCGCGCCGGGTCAGGTCGACAAGCTGGTCACGATCCATCGGCGGCCCCCTGCGGTCGAATGGTTGATCCCTCCGGACGCTAACTTTATAAAGTTAACAATAATGACCCAGCCGCGCGCCGTCTGGTTGGCGCTAAACAAAGTGTGATGCAGATGTAACCACTGTTGCTGATGTGTCTAATGGGGTTTCTGCCGTACCCTTTCGCATGTGTCGTTTAGCCGCCGTGACGTGCTGAGATTCGCCGCCGCGACCCCGGCCCTGGTCGGGCTGGGCGTCGCGGCGTCGTCGCTGCGCGCCGCACCCGCCTCGGCGTCGCTCGGCACCCTGTTGGACTACGCGGCCGGGGTGATCCCCGCCAGCCAGATCCGGGCCGCCGGTGCCGTCGGGTCGATCCGGTACGTCTCCGATCGCCGGCCGGGCGGCAATTGGATGCTGGGCAAGCCCATCGGGGTCTCCGAGGCGCGCGATCTCAACAGCAACGGCCTGAAAATCGTGTCCTGCTACCAGTACGGCAAGGGCAGCACGTCGGACTGGCTGGGCGGCGCCAGCGCCGGTCAGCAGCACGCGCAGCGCGGCGAACAGCTGCACGCCGCGGCCGGCGGCCCCGCCACCGCCCCGATTTACGCCTCGATCGACGACGACCCGACCTACGAGCAGTACAAAAACCAGGTCGCGCCCTACCTGCGGGCGTGGGAATCGGTGATCGGACACCAGCGGACGGGTGTTTACGCCAACTCGAAGACCATCGACTGGGCGCTGCACGACGGCCTGGGCTCCTACTTCTGGCAGCACAACTGGGGATCGCCCAAGGGATACGCCCACCCGGCCGCGCATCTGCACCAGGTCGAGATCGATAAGCGCAGCGTCGGCGGGGTCGGTGTGGACATCAACGAGATCCTCAAGCCCCAGTTCGGGCAGTGGACCTGAGCTGCAGTCAGGCCTATAGACCTTCGCGACGGCCGGCCGGGCTCGCGCCGCCCCGGCCCGCGCTCCAGCAAACACTCGTTCGCCGTCCGCCGCGCGCCGCGGACGCCGGCTCCCCCGCGAGCGCGTCGTAGACGTTGCGTCTCGCGCGGCGCGATGTGGAAAATTTTCACGTAACGATTTGATAACAATGCCGCCTTGATCAGCGAAGTTATAGCTACTCGACCGTAACCACCTGCATGCAGGACGTTTGTTCGGGACGCCCGCGGGCGCGGTTAATCCCGGTGTTACCCACGACACGGTTACCCGCGCGTAGAACTCACCAGTAACCGATCAGCACGCCAAAAGCTCACGAATCCTTATGACACTCTTAGTGCAGCCGATCGAGTCGGCCGCGCCGCACGGCTTACCTAAGTGGCCCACCGACGACTCACCGGTCACCGGCTTTGTGGCTGCGATTCACTGCGGAATCCGAACCGAGACGAAAAGACGCATACAGGGAGATACAGAACGTGACGATCTATGAGCATGGCCGGGTGTCCGCTGACCGCGACGGAAGTGGTCCGCACAGCACCCACGCTCTGGTCGACCGTCTGACGGCCGGCGAACCGTACGCAGTCGCATTCGGCGGCCAGGGCAGTGCCTGGCTGGAGACGCTGGAAGAGCTGGTCTCCTCGGCCGGCATCGAGACCGACCTGGCGACGGTGGTCGGCGAGGTCGAGCTGCTGCTGGAGCCGGTGGCCAAGGAACTGGTCGTGGTGCGTCCGATCGGTTTCGACCCGCTGCGGTGGGTGCGTGCGCTGGCCGCCGAGGACCCGGTTCCGTCGGACAAGCACCTGACCTCCGCGGCGGTGTCGGTGCCCGGGGTGCTGCTCACCCAGATCGCGGCGATCCGGGCGCTGAGCCGCCAGGGCCTGGACCTCGTCGAGACGCCGCCGGTGGCGGTGGCCGGGCACTCCCAGGGCGTGCTGGCCGTGGAGGCGTTGAACGCCGCCGGTGCCCGCGACGTCGAACTGCTGGCGATGGCGCAGCTGATCGGCGCCGCCGGAACGCTGGTGGCCCGTCGCCGCGGCATCTCCGTCCTGGGCGACCGCTCGCCGATGGTGTCGGTCACCAACGCCGACCCCGAGCGCATCCGCCACCTGCTCGACGAGTTCGCCCAGGACGTGCGGACCGTGCTGCCGCCGGTGCTGTCCATCCGCAACGGCCGGCGCTCGGTCGTCATCACCGGAACGCCCGAGCAGCTGTCCCGCTTCGAGCTGTACTGCCAGCAGATCTCCGAGAAAGAAGAGGCCGACCGCAAGAACAAGCTGCGCGGCGGCGACGTCTTCGCGCCGGTGTTCGACCCCGTTCGGGTGGAGGTGGGCTTCCACACGCCGCGGCTGGCCGACGGCATCGACATCGTCGGTAACTGGGCCGAGAAGGTCGGCCTCGACGTCGAATTGGCGCGGCAACTGACCGACGCCATCCTGGTCAGCGGCGTCGACTGGGTCGAAGAGATCACCCGGGTGCACGACGCCGGCGCGCGCTGGATCCTGGACCTGGGTCCCGGCGACATCCTCACCCGGTTGACTGCGCCGGTCATCCGCGGTCTGGGCGTCGGCATCGTGCCGGCCGCGACCCGCGGCGGGCAGCGCAACCTGTTCACCGTCGGCGCCACGCCTGAGGTGGCCCGGGCCTGGTCGAGCTACGCCCCGACCGTGGTGCGCCTGCCCGATGGCCGGATCAAGCTGTCCACCAAGTTCACCCGGCTGACCGGGCGGTCGCCGATCCTGCTCGCCGGGATGACGCCCACCACCGTCGACGCCAAGATCGTCGCCGCCGCGGCCAACGCCGGGCACTGGGCGGAGCTGGCCGGCGGCGGCCAGGTGACCGAGGAAATCTTCGCCGACCGCATCGAGCAGCTGTCCGGTCTGCTCGAGCTCGGCCGCACCTACCAGTTCAACACGTTGTTCCTGGACCCGTACCTGTGGAAGCTGCAGGTCGGCGGCAAGCGCCTGGTGCAAAAGGCCCGCCAGTCCGGCGCGGCCATCGACGGGCTGGTGATCAGCGCGGGCATCCCGGACCTCGAGGAAGCCGTCGAGCTGATCGACGAGCTCAACGACGTCGGCATCAGCCACGTCGTGTTCAAGCCCGGCACCATCGAGCAGATCCGCGCGGTCATCCGGATCGCCACCGAGGCGCCCACCAAGCCGGTGATCGTGCACATCGAGGGCGGGCGCGCCGGTGGTCACCACTCCTGGGAAGACCTCGACGACCTGCTGCTGGCGACGTACTCGGAGCTGCGGTCGCGGCCGAACATCACCGTCTGTGTCGGCGGCGGCATCGGCACCCCCGAGCGGGCGGCTGAATACCTGTCCGGGCGCTGGTCGCAGGCCTACGGCTTCCCGTCGATGCCGATCGACGGCATCCTGGTGGGCACCGCGGCGATGGCCACCCTCGAGGCGACCACGTCGCCGTCGGTCAAGCGGATGCTGGTCGAGACCACCGGCACCGATCAGTGGATCGGCGCCGGAAAAGCGCAGGGCGGCATGGCTTCCAGCCGCAGCCAGCTCGGCGCGGACATCCACGAGATCGACAACTCGGCCTCGCGCTGCGGCCGGCTGCTCGACGAGGTCGCCGGTGACGCCGACGCCGTCGCCGAGCGCCGCGACGAGATCATTGCGGCGATGGCCAACACCGCCAAGCCCTACTTCGGTGACGTCAAGGAGATGACCTACCTGCAGTGGCTGCGCCGCTACGTCGAGCTGGCCATCGGGGAGGGCGACTCGACCGCCGACACTGCGTCTCCGGGCAGCCCGTGGCTGGCTGACACCTGGCGCGACCGGTTCCAGCAGATGCTGCAGCGCGCCGAGGCGCGGCTGCACGCGCAGGACCATGGCCCCATCGACACGCTGTTCGCCGACGAGGCCCTGCTGGAGAACCCGGAGGCGGCCATCACCGCGCTGCTCGCTGCCTACCCGGATGCCGAGACCGTCGTGCTGCACCCCGCGGACGTGCCGTTCTTCGTCACGTTGTGCAAGACGCTGGGTAAGCCCGTCAATTTCGTTCCCGTCATCGACAAGGATGTGCGGCGCTGGTGGCGCAGCGACTCGCTGTGGCAGGCGCACGACGCGCGCTACGACGCCGACCAGGTCTGCATCATCCCGGGTACCGCCGCGGTCGCCGGCATCACCCGGATCGACGAGCCTGTCGGTGAACTGCTCGATCGCTTCGAGCAAGCCGCCATCGACGAGGTGCTGGGATCCGGTGCCGAGCCGAAGCCCGTCCGGTCGCGCCGCCTGGGCCGCCCCGACGTGACGGGGCCGCTGGCCGTGGTGCTCGACGCCCCGGATGTGCTGTGGGCCGGGCGCACCACCACCAACCCGGTGCACCGCATCGCCGAGCCGGGCGACTGGCTGGTGCACGAAGGCTCTGAAGGATCCGAAAGTCTGCGCGCCACACACTCTTCCACCGGCGCGCGGCTGCAGGTCCAGCCCGGCGAGTCCGGCAATGAGCAGGTCGTTTTGTCCGTGCCGATCTCGGGTGTCTGGATCGACATTCCGTTCACGTTGCACGCCAACACCGTTGACGGCGGCATCCCGGTTGTCTCCACCGACGACGCCACCGCCGCCATGCGTGCGGTGCTGGCGATCGCCGCCGGCGTAGACGGGCCGGAATTCCTCCCGACGGTCACCGACGGGACCACGACCGTGACGGTGGATTGGGACCCCGAGCGCGTCGCCGACCACACCGGGGTGACGGCGACCTTCGGCGAGCGCCTGGCGCCCAGCCTGACCACCGTGCCCGACGCGCTGGTCGGCCATTGCTGGCCGGCGGTCTTCGCGACCATCGGAGCGGCGGTCACCGAGGCCGGCGTCCCGGTGGTCGAGGGCCTGCTGAGCCTGGTACACCTGGACCACGCCGCCCACCTGGTCGGCACGCTGCCGGCAGAACCTGCCCAATTGACCGTCACCGCAACGGCTGCGGCGGCCATCGACACCGACCTGGGCCGGGTCGTCCCGGTCTCGGTCACGGTGACGGGCCCCGACGGTGTCGCGATCGCCGCCCTCGCCGAACGGTTCGCGATCCTCGGCCGCACCGGTACCGCCGAACTCGCCGACCCGGTCCGGGCCGGCGGCGCGATGTCGGAGAACGCGACCGACACCCCGCGCCGGCGCCGGCGCGACGTCACGCTCACCGCGCCGGTCGACATGCGCCCGTTCGCGGTGGTGTCCGGTGACCACAACCCGATCCACACGGACAAGGCCGCCGCGCTGCTGGCCGGTCTGGAAACGCCGATCGTGCACGGCATGTGGCTGTCGGCGGCCGCGCAGCACGCGGTGACCGCCACCGACGGCCAGGCCCGGCCGCCGGCGCGGCTGGTCGGCTGGACCGCGCGGTTCCTGGGCATGGTCCGCCCCGACGATCAGGTCGACTTCCGGGTCGACCGCGTCGGAATCGACCAGGGTGCAGAGGTTTTGGAGATCACCGCCAAGATCGGAACCGACCTGGTGATGTCGGCCACCGCGCGACTGGCCGCGCCCAGGACGGTCTACGCGTTCCCCGGTCAAGGCATCCAGCACAAAGGCATGGGCATGGAGGTGCGGGCCCGGTCCAAGGCCGCCCGCAAGGTGTGGGACACCGCCGACAAGTTCACCCGCGACACGCTGGGTTTCTCGGTGCTGCACGTGGTGCGCGACAACCCGACCAGCATCATCGCCAGCGGCGTGCACTACCACCACCCCGAGGGCGTCCTCTACCTGACGCAGTTCACCCAGGTCGCGATGGCGACGGTAGCCGCGGCCCAGGTCGCCGAGATGCGCGAGCAGGGCGCCTTCGTCGAAGACGCCATCGCCTGCGGCCACTCCGTCGGTGAGTACACCGCGCTGGCCTGCGTGACGGGCATCTACAAGCTGGAAGCCTTGCTGGAGATGGTGTTTCACCGCGGCTCGAAGATGCACGACATCGTGCCGCGCGACGAGCTGGGCCGGTCCAACTACCGGTTGGCGGCTATCCGCCCGTCGCAGATCGACCTGCCCGACGACGAAGTCACCGACTTCGTCGCCGAAATCGCCGAGCGCACTGGTGAATTCCTGGAGATCGTGAACTTCAACCTGCGCGGCTCGCAGTACGCGATTGCCGGCACGGTGCGCGGCCTGGAAGAGTTGGAAGCCGAGGTGGAGCGGCGTCGCGAGATCTCCGGCGGCAAGCGCTCGTTCATCCTGGTGCCCGGCATCGACGTGCCGTTCCATTCCCGCGTGTTGCGGGTAGGCGTGGCCGACTTCCGCCGGTCGTTGGAGCGGGTCATGCCGCGCGACGCGGACCCCGGTTTGATCATCGGGCGCTACATCCCGAACCTGGTGCCGCGGCCGTTCACCTTGGACCGCGACTTCATCCAGGAGATCCGGGATCTGGTGCCCGCCGAGCCGCTCGACCCGATCCTCGCCGACTACGACACCTGGCTTCGTGACCGGCGCAACGAGATGGCGCGCACGGTCTTCATCGAGCTGCTGGCATGGCAGTTCGCCAGCCCGGTGCGCTGGATCGAAACCCAGGACCTGCTGTTCATCGAGGAGGCCGCGGGTGGCCTCGGTGTGGAGCGGCTGGTCGAGATCGGCGTCAAGACGTCGCCGACCGTCGCCGGGCTGGCCACCAACACCCTCAAGCTGCCCGAATACGCGCACAGCACAGTGGAAGTGCTCAACGCCGAGCGCGACGCCGCGGTGCTGTTCGCCACCGATACCGACCCCGAGCCGGAGCCCGAGGTCGATGACGCGCCGGCGGCAACGGACAGCGCGCCCGTGTCTGATGTCGCCCCAGCCGTCGCTCCGGTTCCCGCCGGAGCTCCGTCAGGTGCTCCACGCCCCGAGGACATCGGATTCGACGCCGCCGACGCGACTTTGGCGCTGATCGCGCTGTCGGCCAAGATGCGCATCGACCAGATCGAAGAACTCGACTCGATCGAGTCCATCACCGACGGCGCGTCGTCGCGCCGCAACCAGCTGCTGGTCGACCTGGGTTCGGAGTTGAACCTCGGTGCCATCGACGGTGCGGCCGAGGCCGACCTGGCCGGGCTGCGCTCGCAGGTGACCAAGCTGGCGCGCACCTACAAGCCTTACGGCCCAGTGCTTTCCGATGCGATCAATGACCAGCTGCGCACGGTCTTCGGGCCGTCCGGCAAGCGGCCGGCCGCCATCACCGAGCGGGTCACCAAGACCTGGGAGCTTGGCGAGGGATGGGCCAAGCACGTCACCATCGAGGTCGCGCTCGGCACCCGCGAGGGCACCAGCGTGCGCGGCGGCGCGATGGGCCACCTGCACGAGGGTGCGCTGGCCGACGCCGCTTCTGTCGACAAGGTCATCGACGCCGCGGTCGCCGCGGTCGCCGCACGCCGCGGGATCTCGGTGGCGCTGCCCTCGGCGGGCGGCGGTGGCGGTGCGACCGTCGACGCGGCCGCGCTGAGCGAATTCACCGACCAGATCACCGGTCGCGACGGCGTGCTCGCCTCGGCCGCCCGCCTGATCCTGGGCCAGCTGGGCCACGACGACCCGGTCAGCGCGTCAGCGGCATCCACCGACGCCGAGCTCATCGACTTGGTCACCGCCGAACTGGGCGCGGACTGGCCGCGTCTGGTGTCGCCGGTGTTCGACGCCCGCAAGGCGGTCGTGTTCGACGACCGCTGGGCCAGCGCCCGCGAGGACCTGGTCAAGCTGTGGCTGACCGAAGAGGGTGACATCGACGCCGACTGGCTGCGGCTCTCGGAGCGGTTTGAGGGCGCCGGGCACGTCGTCGCCACCCAGGCCACTTGGTGGCAGGGTAAGTCGCTGGCCGCGGGTCGCCAGATCCACGCGTCGCTGTACGGCCGCATCGCCGCGGGTGCCGAGAACCCGGACCCGGGTCACTACAGCAGCGAAGTCGCCGTGGTGACAGGCGCTTCCAAGGGTTCGATCGCGGCCTCGGTGGTGGCGCGGCTGCTGGACGGCGGTGCGACCGTGATCGCCACGACCTCCAAGCTCGACGATGAGCGGCTGGCGTTCTACCGGGCGCTGTACCGCGACCACGCCCGCTACGGTGCCGCGCTGTGGGTGGTGCCCGCCAACATGGCGTCCTACTCCGACATCGACGCGCTCATCGAGTGGGTCGGCACCGAGCAGTCCGAAAGCCTTGGGCCGCAGTCGATTCACATCAAGGACGCGCAGACCCCCACGCTGTTGTTCCCGTTCGCGGCACCGCGGGTGGCCGGTGACCTCTCCGAGGCCGGCTCGCGCTCGGAGATGGAGATGAAGGTCCTGCTGTGGGCCGTGCAGCGACTGGTCGGCGGCCTGTCGAAGATCGGCGCCGAGCGCGACATCGCGTCGCGGTTGCATGTCGTGCTGCCCGGCTCGCCCAACCGCGGCATGTTCGGCGGCGACGGCGCCTACGGCGAGGCCAAATCCGCGCTGGACGCCCTGGTGAGCCGCTGGCACGCCGAGGCCTCGTGGGCGGCCCGGGTCAGCCTGGCGCACGCGCTGATCGGCTGGACCCGCGGCACCGGGCTGATGGGCCACAACGACGCGATCGTCGACGCGGTCGAGGAGGCCGGCGTCACAACCTACTCGACCGACGAGATGGCCGCGATGCTGCTGGGCCTGTGCGACGTGGAATCAAAGGTGGCCGCGGCAGGCAAGCCGATCGAGGCGGACCTGACCGGCGGGCTCGGCGAGGCCAACCTCGACATGGCCGAGCTGGCGGCCAAGGCGCGCGAGCAGGCCACCCCCGGTGAAGAAGCCGCCGAGGACACCACTGCCGAGGGCACCATCGCCGCGCTGCCGTCCCCGCCGCGCGGCTTCACCCCGGCGCCGCCTCCGGAATGGGACGACCTCGACGTCGACCCGGCCGATCTGGTGGTGATCGTCGGCGGCGCCGAACTCGGTCCCTACGGCTCCTCGCGCACCCGCTTCGAGATGGAGGTCGACAACGAGCTGTCGGCGGCCGGCGTGCTCGAGCTGGCCTGGACCACCGGTCTGATCCGCTGGGAAGACGACCCCCAACCGGGTTGGTACGACACGGCTTCCGGTGATCTGGTCGACGAGGCCGAGCTGGTCGAGCGCTACCACGACACCATCGTGGAGCGTTGCGGTATTCGGGAGTTCGTCGACGACGGCTCGATCGATCCCGACCACGCGTCGCCGCTGCTGGTGTCGGTGTTCCTCGACAAGGACTTCGCGTTCGTCGTGTCCTCGGAGGCCGACGCCCGTGCATTCGCCGAATTCGACCCCGAGCACACCGTGATCCGGCCGGTGCCCGACTCCAGTGACTGGCAGGTCATCCGCAAGGCCGGCACCGAGATTCGCGTACCGCGCAAGAACAAGCTGTCGCGCGTGGTCGGCGGGCAGGTCCCGACCGGCTTCGACCCCACCGTGTGGGGCATCAGCCAGGACATGCTCAGCTCTATCGACCGGCTGGCGGTGTGGAACATCGTCGCCACCGTCGACGCGTTCCTGACCGCGGGCTTCAGCCCCGCCGAGGTGATGCGCTACGTGCACCCGAGCCTGGTGGCCAACACCATGGGTACCGGCATGGGTGGCGGCAGCTCGATGCAGACGATGTACCACGGAAACCTGCTGGGCCGTAACAAGCCCAACGACATCTTCCAGGAAGTGCTGCCGAATATCGTTGCCGCGCACGTGGTTCAGTCCTACATCGGTAGCTACGGGTCGATGATTCACCCGGTGGCCGCGTGCGCGACGGCCGCGGTGTCGGTCGAAGAGGGCGTCGACAAGATCAAGCTCGGCAAGGCCGAGCTGGTGGTGGCTGGCGGCATCGACGATCTGACACTGGAAGGCATCATCGGCTTCGGTGACATGTCGGCCACCGCCGACACCCAGATGATGCGCAACCGCGGCATCCACGACTCGAAGTTCTCCCGCGCCAACGACCGGCGCCGCCTGGGCTTCGTCGAGGCCCAGGGCGGTGGCACCATCCTGCTGGCGCGTGGCGACCTGGCGCTCAAGATGGGCTTGCCGGTGCTGGCGGTGGTGGCCTTCGCACAGTCCTACGGCGACGGCGTGCACACCTCGATCCCGGCCCCGGGATTGGGCGCGCTCGGCGCGGGCCGGGGCGGCAAGGAATCGCCGCTGGCACGCGAGCTCGCCCGGCTGGGCGTCGGCGCCGACGACATCGCGGTGATCTCCAAGCACGACACCTCGACGCTGGCCAACGACCCCAACGAAACCGAGCTGCACGAGCGCCTCGCCGACTCGCTGGGCCGCTCCGAGGGCGCCCCGCTATTCATCGTGTCGCAAAAGAGCCTCACCGGCCACGCCAAGGGCGGCGCGGCGGTCTTCCAGATGATGGGGCTGTGCCAGATACTGCGCGACGGCGTGATCCCGCCCAACCGCAGCCTGGATTGCGTCGACGACGAACTGGCCGGTTCGGCGCACTTTGTCTGGGTGCGCGACACGCTGCGCCTCGGCGGGAACTTCCCGCTGAAGGCGGGCATGCTGACCAGCCTAGGGTTCGGCCACGTGTCCGGTCTTGTCGCGCTGGTGCACCCGCAGGCGTTCATCGCCGCGCTCGACCCCGAGCAGCGCGAGGACTATCAGCGGCGTGCTGACGCCCGCCTTCTGGCCGGGCAGCGCCGCCTGGTGTCGGCGATCGCCGGCGGCGAGCCGCTGTACCAGCGCCCGCCGGACCGCCGCTTCGATCACGACCTGCCGGAGAAGCGCCAGGAGGCCGCGATGCTGCTGAGCGCGGACGCCCGGCTCGGTGAAGACGAGGCCTATGGGGTCGCTGCCGAATGACTCCGTCGATAAGTTAGCCTGGCTCGCCATGGGCATCGTCGGAGTGGGGATCGACCTCGTCTCCATCCCGGATTTCGCCGAGCAGGTCGACCAACCGGGCACCGCGTTCTCCGAGACCTTCACCCCTGGTGAGCGCCGTGACGCGTCGGACAAGAGCTCGTCGGCGGCGCGTCACCTGGCAGCGCGCTGGGCGGCGAAGGAAGCCGTGATCAAGGCGTGGTCCGGGTCGCGGTTCTCGCAGCGGCCCGTGTTGCGCGAGGACATCCACCGCGACATCGAGGTCGTCACCGACATGTGGGGACGGCCCCGGGTGCGGCTGACCGGCGACATCGCCAAGCATCTGGCCGACGTGACGATCCACGTGTCGCTGACGCACGAGGGGGACACCGCGGCCGCGGTGGCCATCCTCGAGACGACCGAGGGCTGAATCACTCGACTAGCCTCGAGCCCATGAGCGATCTGGTTGAGCGCGTGCGCGACGTGTTGCCGTCGGTCCGGCGAGATCTCGAGGATCTGGTGCGCATCGAGTCGGTGTGGGCCGATCCCGGCCGGCGCGACGAGGTGCGCCGCAGCGCGCAGGCGGTCGCGGACCTGTTGTCCCAGGCGGGTTTTGGTGACGTCCGCATCGTCAGCGAGGGCGGGGCGCCCGCGGTCATCGCCCACCACCCGGTGCCGCCCGGCGCGCCGACCGTGCTGCTGTACGCGCACCACGACGTGCAGCCCGAAGGCGACCGCAGCCAATGGCTCTCAGCACCCTTCGAGCCGGTCGAGCGCGACGGCCGGCTCTACGGCCGGGGCAGTGCCGACGACAAGGCCGGTATCGCGACGCATTTGGCGGCGTTCCGGGCGCACGGCGGCCAACCGCCGGTCGGGGTGACCGTATTCGTCGAGGGCGAAGAGGAATCCGGCTCGCCGTCGTTGGGACGCCTGCTCGCCGCGCACCGCGACGTGCTGGCCGCCGACGTCATCGTCATCGCCGACTCCGACAACTGGAGCACCGAGATTCCGGCGCTGACGGTCACGCTGCGCGGCCTGGTCGACTGCGTGGTCGAGGTCGCCACGCTCGACCACGGGCTGCACTCGGGCATCTGGGGCGGTGTGGTTCCCGACGCGCTCAGCGTGCTGGTGCGGCTGCTGGCCAGCCTGCACGACGCCGACGGCAATGTGGCGGTGGCCGGGCTGCACGAGAGCACGGCGGCCGAAGTCGATTACCCGCCCGAGCGGGTGCGCGCCGACTCGGGGCTGCTGGACGGGGTGTCCGAGATCGGCTCGGGTTCGGCGCCGCAGCGGCTGTGGGCCAAACCGGCCATCACGGTGATCGGCATCGACACCACGCCCATCGAAAAGGCGTCGAACACGCTGATCGCGCGGGCCCGCGCCAAGATCAGCATGCGGGTGGCGCCTGGCGGGGACGCCGCGGCGCACTTGGGCGCGCTGACCACCCATTTGCGGCAGCACACGCCGTGGGGCGCGCACGTCGACGTCATCCCCGGCGACGTCGGCGAGCCCTACGCCATCGACGCCACCGGGCCGGTCTACGACGCGGCGCGCGCGGCGTTTCGCCAGGCGTGGGGCGTCGACCCGATCGACATGGGCATGGGCGGTTCGATCCCGTTCATCGCCGAGTTCGCCGAGGCGTTCCCGCAGGCCAAGATTCTGGTGACCGGCGTCGAAGACCCGGCCAGCCAGGCGCACAGCATCAACGAGAGCCTGCATCTCGGTGTGCTGGAACGCGCCGCGATCGCCGAGGCACTGCTGCTGGCCAACCTGGCCTGAGGACGGGTCGAAGCCACTGCTAGTCATCGGAGATTCCGGGTGCGCTAAGCGCCCCGACCGTATCCTCCCGCTGCAGTAAGGAGCGCGCGGCCGTTGCAAACTGGTCGAGCTTGGCGATCACGGTTTGCCCTTCCGGCGCATGCCCCCAGATGCTGATTCCCCTGTGCGTGGTGGGGCTCCAGGTGGCTTCGTCGACGACGATCGGGTTCCATCCCACCTCCCATTCGAACCCCGACGGCGTCGACGCGTAGTAGGACAGCTCCTTGTCGTTGGTGTGCTGGCCGACCGAAAGGGCCATGCCGAACCCCAGTTCCTTCACCCGCTGGTAGGAGGCCACCATGTCGTCGAGCGTGGCGACCTGAACGTTGACGTGTTGGACGCGAGTGCGGATCGGGTTGATCGGCAACGCATTCACCGACGCAATCGCAATCGAGTGGTGTCGCTCGTTGACCCGCAGAAACCGGATTTTGAACCTCATCCCGCTGATGGTTTCGTCGATGTAGTCCGAGAGCCGGGCGTCGAAGACGTGACTGTAGTAGCCGCGTACTTCGTGTGGCCTCTTGGTGGTGAGGGCGACGTGGCCCATTCCGCCTGCTCCGGTGACGAATCCGCTGCCCGGTATGTCCAGGGACAGCGGCGCGATACGGGCGACGGTGTAGATCTCCTGGCCGAGCCCGTTGGGTCCGGGGAACTGCAGGAAGCGCTCGACTCCGCGCAGCTTCGCCTCTTCATCGTTGCCCTCGACGCTGGGCACCCCGTGGTCGGCGACGCGTCGACCGATCTCGTCGAACGTCGCATGGCCGTCCAGCTGCCAACCCAGCGCGACGACGTCCTCCGCCGGGCCCCGGCGCAGCAGCACGCGACATTCGTTGTCGTCGAGGCGGAACCGGACGGTGTCGGGCGCCATCTCGTCGAGGTGCATGCCGATCGCGTCACGGCCGAACCGCTTCCAGTCGTTGATCTTGCTGGTTTCGATTACGACGTAACCCAGATGCGCGTTGCCGAACACCGAAGGGTGTTGAGTGGTGGACATTATGATCCCTGATCCGTTGCGGTGGTTAGGTTTTCAGGAACGCAGCGGTGACCGCGTTGAACAATTCAGCGCGCTCCCACTGGACCCAGTGGCCGGTGTTGGCGGCCAGCATCGCCGCGCCGCTGGGCTTGTTCACCTTGTCGTCGCGGCCCCAGATTACGAGCGTCGGCGTCGCAAGGTCGACCAGCCGGTGGTCGCGGGTGAAGTCCATCCGCCACAGAGTCCGCATGCCGGACGGCCGTTGGAGCGGCGGATTGGCGATCACCTCCGGGTCGATCGACGCTTGGTAGCGCGACTCGATCAGCGAGTCCGGCACGGCGTCGCCGTCGTACACGAGGTAGGAGCGGATGAACGTGCGCAGCTTCTCCAGGCTCGGCCCGTCGCCGCCGTAGTAGGCCAGCAGGCTCCGGAGGCCCTCGGTGGGCAGCCCGCGGGTAGTCCCGACGCCACCGGGACCCATCAGCACCAGCTTGTTCACCCGGTGCGGGGTGTCCAAAGCCAGCCGCAGCGCACACGATCCGCCGTAGGAGTTGCCGACCAGGTGCGCGCTGTCGATGCCGAGTTCGTCGAGCATCCCCCGGATGTGATCGGCGAGGTATCCGAACGGATCCCGCCGGTCGACGCCTTTGGCGGAACGGCCGTAGCCGGGCATGTCCGGAACGAGGACACGAAAGTTCTCGGCGAGCGGTTGGATGTTGCGGGAGTAGTTCGAGGCACCCGACGCGCCCGGCCCGCCGCCGTGCAGCAGTACGACGGCCGGTCCGGCACCGGTCTCGGCGACGAAGATGTCCTTTCCTTTGACGCTGACGCTGACGATGCGTTCGGTGTTCGTGTTCGTGTTCGTGTTCATGGCCCTCCTACGCCTTGAAGCCGGTCGGCGGCGGCGGGAGGGGTTGACCGTGGGCGGCGCCGGCGTAGACGAACCCGTCCGGCCGCACGGCCACCGCCGAGGCGCCCTTCTTGTCCAGCCAGGCGGTCAGCGATCCGTCGCTGTCGACGATGCAATCGGCGCGCGGAATGCTTTGGGGGGGAATAACTTCCAGGGCGTGAACCCCGGCGGCTTGCCAGTCCGGCCAATGGGATGTACGCCCGGCGTGCAGCACGGTCCAGCGGCCGCCGACCACGTCGTCGAGGCGCACGCTGTCGCCCTTTTCGTCGAGGACCCGGGGCTGCGGGATGAGCCATCCCACGGCCCGGTTTCCGTTGCGGGCCAGCAGACCCTCCCGGTAGTGCGCGTCGGGTATCCACCGGTGCTCGCGCAGCCAGGTCAGGAAGTAGGGCAGCTTGCTCGCCGTGCGGAAGATGTGATTGCGGGCCGCCGCCCGGAAGCGGTTGCGCTGAATGATGATCTTGCCGGTCTTGACCGCTCGGTTGGTCACCTCCTGCACGTGCGGCAGCCGCTCGGTCTGATAGGTGTCGAGCACGGATTCCGGCAGCGACCCGTTCAGGACGGCCCCGAGCTTCCAGCACAAGTTCGCCACATCCCGTATCCCAGCGCACATGCCCTGTCCGATCCACGGGGGCATCGCGTGGGCGGCGTCGCCGGCCAGGAAGATGCGGCCCACCCGCCACCGGTCGGCGAAGCGGACGTGATGGCTGTAACAGGCGAAGCCGAGGATCTGCACGTTCTCCGGCGATATACCCTGGCCGCGCAGCACCTTCCAGATCGCGTCCTCGTGCAGCAGGTCCTTCTCGTCCTCCTCGTCGCGCACCGGGAATTCCCAGCGGTGGTGGCCCAGCGGGGTGGGGCAGTCGACCGTGGGTCGTTCGGGGTTGCAGTGGAACCGAAGCCGGTCATGCCCCGGCCACTCCTTGAGCACCTTGGTGTCGATGACGATCCAACGCTCGGCGTACGTGCGGCCACCGAAACCGACACCCAGCTGGGCGCGGGTCGCGCTGGAGCCCCCGTCGGCGGCGATCACATAGGAGGCCCGGATCCGGCGAAACTTGTCGGCGGTCAGATCAATGAGCATCAGCTCTACGCTGTCGCCTTGCGGGACCAACCGCAGGCATTCGTGATTGAGCAGGACGGACACGTTGGGGAAGCGGTCTACCCCCTCGCGCAGCACCGTCTCCAGCGCCGGCTGGTAGATGAACTGCTGCGGCGGGTGCCCGTTACCCCTGGACACGGGCAGCAGTTTCACGAAAGACAGCCCGTTCGCGTCGACGAAGTTCGCCCCGCAGCCGGGCTGCATGTCGGCGTTGAGCCGGCCCGCCAGGCCCACCTGCTGCCAGATGCGAACGACTTCCTCGTCGGTGGAGATCGCCCGCGCCCGCGCATAGATGTTGGGATCACGTTCCACCACAACGACATTCAGGCCGAGCTGGCCAAGCAGGTTCGCCGCCGTGCAGCCGACCGGGCCGTAGCCGATGATCGCCACGTCATAGGTGTATTGGTCAGTCATCTCGACCCCTTCGCGGGACTATTAATGTAATGTTCCATACATTAAGCTGTCGTAATGTGACCGTCAACACCCAAAAGGAGGCACCGTGACCGCAGGCACCGGCAGCGCCGGTTCCACCGGATCCCGCGCCGGCCGACGCACCCGGGCAAACGGGGAGCAGTCGCGCGAGCGGATCCTCGATGCGGCGACGGAGGTCGCCACCGAACGCGGCTACGAAGGCACCACGATCTCCCTGGTCAGCAAGAAGAGCGGGCTGCCGCCGACGTCGATCTACTGGCACTTCGCCGACAAGGACGACCTGATCGCGGCGGTGATCGAACGCAGTTTCGGCCGGTGGCTGACGGCGCTGGACCTGCCCGGCGGCGCCCTGGTGCAGGAGCGGGTGGCCGAGCTGGGGACGCAGGTCGCCAAGGCGCTGCTGGATGCGCCCGACTTCATCCGCCTCGGGCTGATGCTGGCGCTGGAACGCCGCCCGGTCGAGCCGCGGGCCAGGGAGATGTTCCTCCAGGTTCGTGACGCGGCCTTTCACCGTTTCGAGGCGGTCGTGCGCGGCGTCGCGCCCGGGCTCGACGAGGAGGGCGTGCGCCTGCTGACCACCTACGCGATCGCCGGGGCCGACGGGCTGTTTATCGCCAAGGAAGTCGGTGGTGACTCGGTGGACCTGATCAAGCTGTTCGACCTGCACGCCCGCCTGGTCTTTCAGTCGGCGGCCCAACTCCTGGAGTCGGGAGAGTTCAGATGACCGAGCTGACCACCCGGGAGTGCCAACTGGACGAGGCCGCGCGGCGGCTGTACGCCGCGCGGGAGACCAGCAGCCCGATCCCCCCGCTGACCGAAACCTACGCGGACCTCGTTGTGGCCCAAGCCTATTCGGTGCAGCGACGCAATCTCGCCAGACACCTCGGCGCGGGGGCGCGGCTGCTGGGTCACAAGATCGGGCTGACCTCCGCACCCATGCAGGCTCTGCTGGGCGTCAATGAGCCCGACTTCGGCTACGTCCTTGACACGATGCTGCTTGCCGACGGGGCGGCGGTGCCGAGGCGGGCATTCTGCACGCCTCGGGTGGAACCCGAAGTGGCGTTCCTGCTGCGTGCACCGCTGTGCGGGCCGGGGGTGACGGTCACCCAGGTGATGGCGGCCACCGAAGCAATGGCTGCGGCGTTGGAAATCGTGGACAGCCCCATCGCCGATTGGCGGATCACGCTGGCAGACACTGTCGCCGACAACGCCAGCTCCGGCGCGGTGGTGGTGGGCGAGTGGGTGCCCATCTCGGACGCCCCGCCGCTGCCCGGCACCACCGCGGCGCTGCGGGTCAACGATGCCCTCGTCGAGACCGGGCAGGGCACCGCCGTGATGGGCGATCCGGCGGCGGCCGTCGCGTGGCTGACCAACGCCCTGTCCGAGTACGGAACCGCAATCGAGGCAGGGCAATTCGTGATGTCCGGCTCCTACACCACCGCGGCGTTTGTCGAGGCCGGCGACCGGGCATCGGCCACGATCACCGGCCTGGGCACTGTCGCCCTCAGTTTCGCGTAGACCGAAAGGAAACCCATGGCCAGTCCGGCATTCCCCGTGGCCATCATCGGCTCCGGCAATATCGGCACGGACCTGATGCTCAAGATCCTGCGCGGCGGCGGACCGCTGACGTTGACGGCGATGATCGGTATCGACCCCGTTTCCGATGGGCTGGCGCGTGCGAAACACCTTGGCGTGCAGACGTCCTCGAAGGGAGTCGACGGGCTACTGGCGATGCCGGGCTTCGACCAGATCCGGTTGGTGTTCGACGCCACATCCGCAGAGGCCCACCTGAAGCACTGGGACACGTTGCGTCACAAGGGCATATGCGTGCTCGACCTCACCCCGGCTGCCGTTGGCCCGTTCTGCGTCCCGGTGGTCAATCTCGAGGACCACATCGACGCGCCGAACCTCAACATGGTGACGTGCGGGGGTCAGGCCACCGTCCCGATCGTGGCGGCGGTGAGCCGGTCGGCGCCGGTGGCCTATGCCGAGATCGTGTCGTCGATCTCGTCGAAGTCCGCGGGCCCGGGCACCCGAGCCAACATCGATGAGTTCACCGAGACCACAGCCACCGCACTGAAAGTCGTCGGCGGCGCGCAGCGGGGCAAGGCGGTGATCGTTCTCAACCCGGCCGATCCACCGGTCCTCATGCGCAACACGGTGTACTGCCTCGTCGAGGGCGACTGCGACCATGCCGCCATCGATGCGTCCATCGCGGCAATGATCGAGCGGGTCCGACCGACATCACCGGGCGCCACTTCAAGTTCGGTCCGGAGCCAGCACCATCCGCGACCTCGCGGCTGCACACCGCGCGGGTGCCGGCGTGGTGCGGGTTGCCACCCACTGCACCGAGGCCGACCTTTCCGCACACCACATCTCGGCCGCCCGCGACATGGGCATGGACACCGTGGGCTTCTTGATGATGAGCCACATGACCACTCCGCAGGCGCTGGCCGAGCAGGCCGCGTTGATGGAAGATTTCGGCGCCGGCTGTGTGTACGTCGTCGACTCCGGCGGCGCCATGACCATGCGCGATGTCGCCGAGCGTGTCGATGCGATGCGCCAAAAGCTATGCGCTGAGACCGAAGTCGGCATCCACGCCCACCATAACCTCGCATTGGGCGTTGCCAACTCGATGGTCGCAGTCGAGCACGGTTGTCGGCGCATTGACGCGTCCCTGGCTGGCATGGGCGCCGGTGCCGGCAACGCCCCGCTGGAGGTCTTCATCGCCGCCGCGACCCGGATGGGGTGGCGACACGGTTGCGACCTCAACCTCCTCGAGGACGCCGCCGACGACCTCGTGCGCCCGCTGCAGGAGCGTCCGGTGCGTGTCGATCGTGAGACGCTGACGCTCGGCTACGCCGGCGTGTACTCCAGCTTCCTGCGCCATGCGGAGGCGGCGGCCGAACGATTCGGCGTCGATGCGCGCACGTTGCTCGTCGAGGCCGGACGTCGCGGCATGGTGGGTGGCCAGGAGGACATGCTGGTCGACATCGCCCTCGACCTCACCGGCGACCCCGAGGCGGCGCGGGCTTAGAGCGGTTCGCGCCGAACCGGTTGGGGCTGTTACGCCTCGTCCAGCGCCGGGAACAGCAGCTCCTGCGCGAGCAGCTGCAGGGCCGCCGCGAGCGGGATCGCCACCAGCGCTCCGACCACGCCCAGCCACGCGGCGCCGAGGAGCACCGCGACCACCGTGACGCCGGCTGGCACGCGCACAGCGCGGCCAATGATCCTGGGCGTCAACAGGTAATCCTCGCCCAGCCGGAAGCCCATGTAGAAGGCGACGGTCGCGATGGCGACTGGGATCGAGACGCTGAGCGCAACGGCGGCGACGATGAATCCGCCGACGGTTGAGCCGTAGGGGAAGAGGTCCAAGATGGCCACGACCACGCCCAGCAGGACCGCATAGGGCACATCGAGCAGCAGACACCACACGGACGTTGCGAGCCCCGCGATGATCGAAGTCAGCACATTCCCGAAGAGGTATGCGCCGAACTTGGCCACTACCGCGTCACCGATCAGGACCGCGCGCGGGCGCCGCGAGTTGGGCATGAGTCGGTAGAAGCCGGCGCGGATGCGACGCATGTCCGCGAGGAAGTACACGGTGAGCATGGACACGATGCCGACGTGGGACACGACCCCGAACACCTGCGACCCTGTGCGCACGATCCCCGCGACGGTGAAGCGACCGGACCCGTTGGCCAGCTCGGTGATTCGCTGCTGAAGGTGGACGCGTTCATCGATCCGGCCTATCAGCGACGAGCGGTCGTGGGCGTGCTGCAGGTAATGCGGCAGTTGCTCGGCGAGCTGGCGTGCCTCTTGCACGAGCGGGGGAATGGTTGCGGCCAAGGTCCCGCCAATAAGGGCGAACACCAGGGTCACCACGACGGTCACCGCCGCCCAGCGCGGCAACTTCCGGTTGACCAGCCACGACACGGCCGTCTCGAGTCCAAGCGCGAAAAACATTGCGACGCCGATCAACACCAACACCGACGACATCGCGCCGAGCACGCAGACCGCGCCGTAGGTCACGGCCACGCCGGCCGATGCGGTCAATCCGACGACGAACGGGGAACGGCGGTCGAATCGCTCACCGCGCTGACCAAGTTTGTGGTCGCGGGAACGCAATTGCGCCGCTTGCCGCTCGGCGTCGGCGATCGGTCCCTCGTCGTCGCCGTGCGGCTGACCGACCAAGGGGTGATGGCCTCGATCGCCGCCCTGGTGCTGTGGCTCTGCGTCATCAACCACCTACACCCTCCTTGCACGGATCGGCAAATTTTAGTCCGCCGCCAACAACGTGGTTCCTTCAGCGCTGGGCATCAGCGCCACGATGGGAATCGGGCGCGAAGTCTGCTCCTGGTACCTGGCGTACTGGCCCCTGTTGACCTTGTTGACGATCTTCCAGAGCCGGTCGTAGTCAGGGTCGTCCGGCAGGACGGGCCGTGCCGTCGCAGGAAAACGCCTGCGGCCGACATTGACTTCCACGTCCGGGCGAGCCTTCAGGTTGTGGTACCAGCCCGGCGAGCGTGCAGCGCCGCCATTGGACGCGGTCACCAGATAGTCCGCACCGTCGCGACCGTAGGCCAGCGCCGCTGTCCGCGGCTCGCCGGTCTTGGCGCCGACCGTGTGCAGCAACAGGCTGGGGATCCACATCATCCGGTGCCCGATCCACCCGTGGGTTCGCCGATACACGGTGTCGTGGAACCGGATGAATCCGTTGAGCGCTTTCTGGGCAAGGGAGTCCATGGGGATCAGTATTGCCGAGCGCACACCGCGCAGTGGCGCCCGTTACGGCCAGGGGAAGCCGGGCGACGGCGCCGGTACGTCTGCCGGATTGGCCTCCGCGAAGTGATACGCCGGGCCGCCGGGGCCGTTGGTCACGGTGACGGCGAACCAGTGGCAGACGCCTAGGTCGAATCCCGGGGGGATCGGAACGGTATAGCCCCACTTCTGGCCGGGGCAGTAGTGCCAGTACGACGGCCCAGCATGGGCCGGTGCGGCCACGCCGAGGGTGGCCGCGGCGATGCCGCCGGAGATCAGCGCGCCCGCGACGAGGCGACCCACAGTGCGAGGTGTTTGCATCGGAAGACTTTCGTTGTCGGTGGCGCCGTACCGCACGGCGATCCATTGCCGAAATACTGACGCTCGCCGGCGCCTACCGATCCCAACTCGAGCCCGTTACCACTTCGATCGCCACACCCCGGAGTACCGCGAGCGATTCACCTGCGACAAACCGGGAGTCGCGCGGCCGATCACCGAGTACCACGAGGCCGCCGCCATCGGTTAGACCGACAGGTCGCGCCGCAGTTTGGCGACGTGGCCGGTGGCCTTTACGTTGTATTGCGCGAGACCGGACACGCAGACCTTCGCGCCTAGCGAGTGCTTGCGTCTCGTTCGGCAAGGGCGATGGCGCGGTTGGCGATAGCGCCGATCACGAGACCGAGAGAGGTCGCCAACAGCCGACCGGAACCCGGTACGCGCGGCTCGAAGCTGCCGGTCCAGACCAGCCGAGTGCCGCCCTCGGCCGGGTCGAGGTGAACTTCGCCGAGGTAGTTCGATACCGGGATGCCGCGCACGGCCGTGTAGCGGTGGTAGTGAGGTGGCCGTGATTCGAGGATTTCCTCATCGACCCTCAAAAACCCCAGGCCGCCGATCCGGCGGACGGCACCCGCACCCAACGGGTCGGGTGTTCCCTGCCTGACTAGCTCGGAATAGCTCACCAGCGGAGCCCATTCTTTCCACGCGGCTGCCTCGGCGAGAATGCTGTAAATCAGTTCCGGCGCAGCGGACGTCACGCGCTCGACACGAAATTCCGAGGTCATCCCGACACCCTAAGAGCTCAAGATCTTCTTCTGAATGAATGTTGACGTATGTGCAGCCTTGACGTTGTATTGCGCGAGTGCAATCTTGCCCTTCTCGTCGATGACGAACGTCGAGCGGATCACGCCGTTGACGGTCTTGCCGTACATCTGCTTCTCGCCGTAGGCGCCGTAGGCCGTCAACACCTTGCGGTCGGGATCGGACAGCAACGGAAAGGTCAGCCCCTGCGCGTCGCGGAACTTGGCCAGCTTCTCGGGCTTGTCGGGGGAGATGCCGATGACGTCGAGGCCGGCCTCGTTGAGTTCGGCCAGGCTGTCCCGGAAGTCGCAGGCCTGCTTGGTGCAGCCCGGCGTGGAGGCGGCGGGGTAGAAGTACACAACGACGCGGCGGCCCTTGAAGTCGGCCAGCGATACCTTCTTGCCGTCGGCGTCGGGCAGGGCGAAGGCGGGAGCCTTGTCGCCCGGCGCGAGCCGTGTGGTCTCGGTCAACGTGGGTCCTTTCTGTTCGTCCTGGCGTCGGCACTAGGGTAGTTCCTCAGGTGCACCAGGGACTACGGAGGACAGACACGTGGCGGACCGCGATCCCGAGGCCATCAAGCAGGAGATCGACCTCGCCCGCGACCAGCTCGCGGCGACGGTCGATTCGCTTGCCGAGCGCGCCAATCCCCGCCGCCTCGCCGACCACGTCAAGATCAAGGTCATCGCGTTCGTCACGAGGCCGCCGGTAGCCATCGCGCTGGCCGGGATCGGCTCTGTGGCGGTGTTCGTGGTGATCCGGCGGATCAGGGACCGTTAACAGACAGACAGCTCTGTCTACGGCCTGCTAGCGTCGGAGGTCATGGAGATCCTCGACCGGCAGGCCGCGACGCCGACCAGGCGACGGTCGACGCCCCCGGCCGATCGCCTGCTCGCGGTCGCCACAAAGCTCTTCGCGGCGCACGGGATTCGCGCCATCGGCATCGAGCGAATCCTGCGTGAATCCGGTTGCGCCAAAGCCAGCCTGTACGACTTCTACGGCTCCAAGGCGGCGCTGGTGCTCGCCTATCTCGCCCAGCTCGACAGTGCCGACCGCGACAAGTGGGAAGCCGCCGCCGCGGAGCTGACCGATCCGGCCGACAAGGCGCTGGCCTTCTTCGACCTGGCGATCGCCAACGGGCTGCGCCGCGACTTCCCGGGCTGCCTGTACGCCAATGTGGCGACGGAGTTTCCCGGCGAACGGTTCGAACCGATCGATGCGCACCGCGAGTGGGTGCGTTCGCGACTGACCGAGCTGATGACGTCGGCAGGCGCCGAGCGTCCGGACGAAACGGCGCGGCAGCTTCAGCTGCTCTACGACGGCGCGCTGGCCGGCTCCAAGCTGGACCAATCCGTCGAACCCATCCGCCTCGGCCGTCGCCTGGCCGCCGAATGCATCGTCCGCGCCTGCGGCTGATTCAGATCAGCGCGATCCGATTCCGCGAAGTAAGGGATGGTGGTCGCCGCAGCGTGGCGTGGGTCCCCCGGTAGGTCGCGCGATTGACCCTAAGCGGTTGTATCGCAGACCATTTCGCAGCATCGTCGACACGGCGACGACGATGACACCGCGGAGGGTGCCCGACCGACGGGCCACACCCTCCGCCCTCTCGAATAGACAGAGCGGTCTGTCTGTGACACCGTCGGGCTGTTGCCGGTGTCAGGCTCCGGCGAAAGGACAACTGCGGTGGCAACGGGCACGGTCCGAATAGTTGACGGCCACAAGCGTTTTGGTACTGATAGTCACGCGCTCGCCGGCATCGACCTGACCATCGATGATGGGGATTTCCTCGCGATCCTGGGGCGCAGCGGAAGCGGCAAATCCACCCTGCTCCGGGTGATCGCCGGACTGGAAAGCCTCACGTCGGGAACCGTCGAATGGGCTCAGGCCGCCAACGGCGGCAGTGGCTCAGCCCGCCCGCACACCGGCGTCGTCTTTCAGCAGCCGCTGCTCATGCCGTGGCTGACCGCGGGTGAAAACGTCGTATTCGCCGGGCGATTCGCCGCCAACCGGCAGTCTTTCCAGGCCGGGTACGCGCAGGAACTGCTGCGGCGCTTCGATCTCGAAAAGGTGGCTGGCCAGTTCCCCGATCAGCTCTCCGGCGGCCAGGCCCAACGCGTCTCGATCATCCGGGCCGTCGCCACCCGGCCCCGCCTGCTGCTGCTCGACGAGCCGTTCAGCGCACTGGACCCCGCGATCCGCGGCGACCTGCAGGCCTGGCTGGCCGACCTCGCCGCCGAACTCGGCATCACCGTCGTCGTTGTCGCCCACGACGTCGACGAGGCGATGCGGCTGGCCAGCCGCATCGTGCTGCTCGGGGCCGACGGGCGGATTCGCCAGGAATGGCGACCGAGCGAGGGCGGCGACGAACTCCGACAGGAGATCCTGGGCCACTACCGCGTGGCCGCCCGATGAGCATCCGCCCGCTGTCCCGACGGTCGCTGCTGGCCGGCACGGTCGGCCTGGCGGCGGCCGGGGGATTGGCCGGTCTGGCCGACCTCGCGCACGCCGCGAGCGTCGACCGGACCAACACCAGCGGACAGTTGCGCATCGGCTACCTGCCGATCACCGACGCCGCGCCGCTGCTGATCGCCCACGCCGCCGGCTTGTATCAGCCGGGCGCGGTGAGTTCGGCCAAGCCGGTGCTGTTCCGCAGTTGGGCGTCGCTGGCTGAGGCGTTCGTCACCCGCCAGGTCGACGCCGTGCACATGCTGATGCCGACGGCCATCCAGCTGCGGTTCCTGTTGGGCAGCCCGGTTCGGGTGCTGAGCTGGAACCATACCAACGGCTCGGCCTTGACCGTCGCGCCGCACATCACCGATCTGGCGCAGCTGGCGGGAACACAGGTCGCCATTCCGTTCTGGTGGTCGATTCACAACATCATCCTGCAGGAGCTGCTGCGCGCCCACGACCTGGTGCCGGTGGTACGCCGCAGCGCCTCCCGCGGCGCCCGGACCGTCGAGCTGATCGTGATGAGCCCGTCGGACATGGTGCCCGCGCTGGCCAACGGATCGATCGGCGGCTACGTGGTGGCGGACCCGTTCAACGCGATGGCTCAGCTGCGCAGGATCGGGCGCATCCACACCTTCCTGGGCGACGTGTGGCGCGACCACGCCTGCTGCGTGGTGCTGGCACACCAGGACCTCATCGACAATCGGCCGCAGGCCGCCGCGTCCCTGGTCAACTCGATTGTCCTTGCGCAGCAACGCATCAACAGCGACCGGCCCGCGGCGGCGACGACCTTGTCGGCCGGGGCCTACCTGCCTCAGCCGGTGCCGGCCATCAAGACGGCGTTGACCTACCGCGCGCATGATTACCGCTTCGCGCATCCGGATTGGCAGCCCCAACGGCTGGGTTTCCAGCCGTTCCCGTTCCCGAGCTTCACCCGGCGGCTGGTCGAGGCCATGCACGAGACCGTCGTCGACGGCGACCGGCAATTCCTGAACCGGCTCGACCCGACCACCGCACACGCCCAGCTGGTCGACGACAGCTTCGTGCGTACTGCGCTGGCCGCGCACGGCGGGGCCGGAAGCTTCGACCTACCAACCGATCTGACCCGAGTCGAACAGGTGCAGCCGCTATGACCACCGAAGAAATCCGCTCCGTCGACACCCCGGTGGTGGCACCGGCGACGACGCCCAGGTGGTCGTTGCTGCGACGCTGGTGGCCACCCGTGCTAGCAATCGTTGTGGCGGTTGGGGTTTGGTGGCTGGCCACCGCGGTGCTCGCCGCGCCGCAGTCGCTGTTGCGCCAGACCACGCCCAGTCGGGTAGCCAGGTCGCTCGTCGCACTCTACGACCGGGGGGTGCTGCTGTCCGACACCGAGGTCAGCCTGTGGCGGTTGCTGGTCGGCTTGCTCGTGGCCGGCGTCATCGGGGTCCCCGCCGGGCTGCTGATCGGGCTGAACGACCTAGCCGATCGCGCCACCCGTCCCGTCGTGCAGTTTCTGCGGATGATCTCGCCGCTGTCGTGGGCCCCGATATCGGTGGCGCTGTTCGGAATTGGCAACCAGCCCGTCATCTTCCTGATCGCCGCGGCGGCGGTGTGGCCCATCCTGATCAACACCGCGGCCGGCGTGCACGCCGTTGATCCCGGCTACCTGCTGGTGGCCAAGTCGTTCGGGGCAACCCGAACCGAGCTGCTGACGGTGGTGGTGCTGCCCGCCATTCGCGGCCATCTGCAGACCGGCCTGCGCGTCGCGCTGGGCATTGCGTGGGTGGTCCTGGTACCGGCCGAAATGCTGGGCGTGCGTTCGGGTTTGGGCTATCAGATCCTCAACGCGCGCGACCAGCTGGCCTACGGTCAGGTCGTCGCCCTGATCGTCGTGATCGGCCTCATCGGTTACGTGCTGGACCTGGGCGCCCGGCGGCTGCTTTCGTCGGCACGCTGAGCGGTGTCGGCGCCGGTGCGGGGTTGCACGTGCACGGGCAGGTCATCGGCCCACGGCTGCGTGGTCACCATGTCGTGGACGTCGACGTAGCCGCGTTCGAATTCGCCGGTCGCCGCGTCCACCAGCCGGTACTCCTGCCGTTGGATATGGATGGGCTGCGCGTCGAGGATGACCACCCGCACGTCGCCGGGCTCGAACCCGCAGCGCTGCTGCAGCGCCTCGATCAGGTATTCGTTGTGCAGGTGCCCGTCGCCGAAGTTCCAGCCCAGGACGGTCGCGCAGAGCGTCTCGCCCTCGCACAGGGTGTAGTCGTCCTCGTCGTAGCCCGCCAGCGCCCGATGTACCAGGGTGAGCAGCGCGCGCCCGTGCGTGTTCATGCCGCGGAACGCGAGGGCGAGGTGCAGCGGGACGGCGGTGTCCTCTTTCGATTTGTAGAGCCGTTCGAGCTGTAGGTGTTGCAGCGGGCCGAGCGCGCGCGAGCCGGTGCGGAATTTGTCGTCGACCGACGGCTTGACGCACCACACGGTGGTGTCCCAGTTGCCGGCGTAGTAGCGCATGCCGGGCAGGAACGACACCTTGCGCGGGTAGAGGTTTCCGACGACGACGGTTCCCGCGCTGACCGCGAACAGAACGGCGACCGGCAGCGGGTTGGTCAGATCGGCGAGCCCCAGGCCGGCATGCCCGACGAACAGCCACAGCACGCCGAAGATCATGAACACGTTCCACTCCAGCGGCACGCCCATCGGGAAGGCCAGCAGGATGTTCAGGTGGAACACGATCATGACGAAGGCGGCGATGGCGGTGGGCCAGCCGCCGTGCGAGAAGAACAACGCCAGCGGTACCAATCCTTCGACGGCGGTGGAGAAGTGCGCGATGAAGCCCGCTAAACCGCTGGGCCGCAGGTCATCCGGATAGTGCTTGAACATCGACCGCTTGAGCGCCCCCGACGGAATGAACGGATTGTTCGCCAGCATCGTGGAGATCACGAACGGGAAATGCCGGTTCAGCTTCGAGGTCGCCGCGCCCAGCCAGATCACCATGAAGATCACCTTGGCCCCGACGACGATGTTCGTCCCGCCGAACAGGAACACCAGCGCCAGCGGCGCGTACACCTCGCCGCGCGCGGCCAGGAAGATCACCTTGTCGCGCAGGCCGAGGACGGCCAGGACGGCCAGGATCGCGACGGAGTGCCACCATGGCAGCACGCCGATTGTCGTGCCCAGAGCGGGAATTGGGCCCGTGCCGTTCGACAGCAGGGCGGTGGCCAGCAATACCAGCAGGGCGCCGTAGAGCAGCGCGTCGACCGGGGTCCTGTTGGTGCCGCTGGTGAGCGGTATCCGGCCGGGCCACGGGGGAAGCCGGATGGTGCCGGGCCGCAGCCAGTACAGGATCGATCCCATCGGCGGGAAGTAGCGTCCGGCCAGCGGTCCGAAGCAGCAGCCCAGGCCGACGACCTCGAACAGCATCGTGTAGAGCACGGCCTTTTCGAACACGATGGGTTCGGTCCACCAGGAGGCGACGTCGGTGAAGCCGCCTTTAACGTCCATGCCCGCGGTGGTCCAGGCGAATGTCCAGGCGCCGAGGATGTACAGCATGATCTTGATGCCGTACATCACGTGCATGATCAGCGGGGTGCCGAAGCCGTTCTCGGCGATGTGACGCACCATCGGCACGATGCGCTGGGCGCGGGGCAGGTTGCCCCACTCGGCCATGTCGACGACGGGCAGGTTGGGCTGGATGAACCCCATCGCGGCTCCTTCGGCGCAGCAATTCCACCAGGGGTGCCCATCGTCAGCCAGGCACCGAGAAAAAACTACTACCGGCAACCACAGGGTGGGACAGAATCTACGACGGACGACAGAGTCGGCACGTCGGTGACGTTCACATGGTGCGCCGTCAGGGTTTCGAACCCCGGACCCGCTGATTAAGAGTCAGCTGCTCTACCAACTGAGCTAACGGCGCGTGGGCGGCCGGAACCGCGTCCGCGACAATAACAAACATTCTAACGCAGGGCGAAATCGCCGATCTGGCCGCGGCGGCCACGGTGATCGCCGCGGCCGTCGTCAATTTCACGCGCATCGAGGCCGTCGGGACCGGCAACCGGGTCGAGGACCCGCATGAGCCGGTCGGTCAGCCGGCGTAGCCACCGGCGATCGCGACACCGAACCGCGACCGTCGAAAAGTCGGCATTGAGGGCGGCGACCAACCATTAGAATATTTGCACTATTGCTGGTCAGCGGTGACCAAGATACCTGGATCGAGTCGGAAGGTCGCTGGATGACCCCTTTGCGCAGGAGCCGATTTTGGCTGGCTGCCTCGATGGTCGTGTTTGCTGTGGTTGCCGTTTCGTGCGGCGGCAACCACACCGCCGCGCCGGCGAAGGTCATCTTCGACAAGGGCACGCCGTTCGCCGATCTGCTGGTCCCCAAGCTCACCTCCTCGGTGACCGACGGCGCTGTCGGCGTCACGGTCGACGCCCCCGTGACGGTAAGCGTCGCCTACGGGGTGCTCGGGTCGGTCACGATGGTCAACGACAACGGCCGGACGATCAACGGCCAGCTCAGCCCCGACGGGCTGCATTGGTCCACCACCGAGCAACTCGGCTACAACCGGCACTACACGCTCACCGTGAAGGCGCTCGGGCTGGGTGGCGCGGCGAGCCGGCAGATGGCGTTCTCGACCAGCTCGCCTGCGCACCTGACGATGCCCTACGTCGCTCCGGGCGACGGCGAGGTCGTCGGCGTCGGCGAGCCGGTGGCGATCCGGTTCGACGAGAACATCGCGGACCGCGCCGCGGCCCAAAAGGCCATCAAGATCACCACCAACCCGCCCGTCGAGGGTGCCTTCTACTGGCTGAACAATCGCGAAGTTCGTTGGCGCCCAGAGCATTTCTGGAAGTCGGGAACGGCCATCGATGTGGCGGTCAACACCTATGGCGTCGACCTGGGCGACGGGATGTTCGGTGAGGACAACGTCAAGACGCATTTCACCATCGGCGACGAGGTCATCTCGACCGCCGACGACAGCACCAAGATGGTGACCGTTCGCGTCAACGGTGAGGTCGTGAAGACCATGCCGACGTCGATGGGTAAAGACAGCACCCCAACGGCTAACGGCGACTACATCATTGGCAGCCGCTACAAGCACATCATCATGGACTCCTCGACCTACGGCGTTCCGGTCAACTCGCCCAACGGGTATCGCACCGAGGTCGACTGGGCCACGCAGATGTCCTATAGCGGTGTCTTCGTGCACTCGGCGCCGTGGTCGGTCGGTGCCCAAGGGCATACCAACACCAGCCACGGCTGCCTGAACGTCAGTCCGAGCAACGCCGAGTGGTTCTACGACCACAGCAAGAGCGGGGATATCGTCGAGGTCATCAATACCGTGGGGCCGACGCTGCCGGCCACCGAGGGCCTCGGCGACTGGAACATGCCCTGGGCACAGTGGAAAGCGGGCAACGCCAACACCTGACCCGCCACGGCACCGTTCCGTCATGTCGCATTCACTTGTCAGACGATGTGAACCACTGATCAGACGATGTGAACCCAGTAGGGTGCCGAGATTATGAGTACTTCGTCGCCCGGGCCGGGCTGGTGGTTGGCGTCCGACGGTGAGTGGTATCCCCAGCGCTGGGAGACCAAATTCGTCTATTACACCAATGAGTCGCTGGACGCCCTGATAGCAGAGGCAACCGCTCAGCTGAACGCCTACGGCGAACAAGGGTGGGAGGTCGTGGCGTCGCCGGTGCAACGCACCCAGGTCGCCCACCACTTCAGCGATTATGACAAGGGCGGGGAGTTGCGTTTCGAATGGAGCATTGTCTGCACGTTGAAAAGGCCGATCCGCCCGGGCAAGTGACGCTCCGGGGCTAGCCGTTGCAGTCGTCGCCCCGACCTCTTGTGAGGCAAGGGATCTTGTCTCGACCGAGTGCTGTCGTCACCCCGGGAATGACGGGCGGCAGTCAACATCGGGCACGCTATTCGGCGTGGCGCTGCCACGCGCGGCCGTCCCATGGAGGACGCTTTACGCAGCAGTTTCACCCAGGGGGGTGATTCATGAGGATCAACGGAGCACCGATGCCGTCGAAGTACTACACCGAGGAAGACACCTGCGAGATATGCGACGGCCCCGTCGTGCTCTACCTGAAACAGGAATGCACCGCCGCGGGCGCGTGGCTCACGCCGAGCATCGAGCGGATCCGTTGTCTGAATGGCTGTGAGGGTCGTGGCGTCTTGTTCGGGATTTGCGCGGAATTCCGGGAAACCCGCGGCGCACAGGCGGGGCAATAAAAAGGTCAGAGGGGCTAATACCACCTCTGACCTGTGGGGTGAGTGACGGGACTCGAACCCGCGACATTCAGGATCACAACCTGACGCTCTACCAGCTGAACTACACCCACCATGGCTGTGCGCCGGGCAGACCGGCACGAGCAGCGACTGTCGATACTAGCGGCTCGGCGGCTCGGTCGCCGAATCGTTTTCGTCTGGCGGCTCCGGCGTGCCGTCCAGCTCCGCGGCGACCTGCGCGATTTCGCTGGTAGACGGCCCCGGCAGGGGCACGAAGGCGGTCCGCCGATAGAACTGCAGCTCACGGATGGACTCCCGGATGTCGGCCAGGGCCCGGTGGGCCAGACCCTTGGCGGGCTGGCCGTAGTAGATGCGGGGATACCAGCGTCGGCAGAGTTCCTTGATCGAGCTGACATCGATCATCCGGTAGTGCAGATACGAGTCCAGGCCGGGCATGTCGCGCACGATGAACGAGCGGTCAGTGGCAATCGAATTGCCGGCCAGCGGCGCGGTCTTGGGTTGCTTGACGTGTTCGCGGATGTAGTCGAGCACCATCTCCTCGGCTGTCGCGAGGTCGACGGTGGACGCCTTCACCTCGTTGATCAGTCCCGAGCGGGTGTGCATCTCGGTGACGACGTCGATCATCGACGACAGCGCGGCATTGTCGGCGTGGATGACCACGTCGACCCCGTCGCCCAGGATGTTCAGCTCGGCGTCGGTGACCAGCGCCGCGATCTCGATCAGCTTGTCCGAGCCCAGATCGAGCCCGGTCATCTCGCAGTCGATCCACACCAATTCGTCGCGCACAGCGCTCAGCGTAAGCCCATGTGAGCGTTGGGGCTGTGGCCCCCTGGCAAGTATGGTGAGCGGTGCCGAACTGGGTGCGCGATTGCAGAAAAGGGACACGCCACGATGAGTAGCGAATCGGTTGCCGGCGGGGCCGCGCAGCGTATCGCGAGCGGCTACGCTGTCGACGGCCGGGCGTTGGAGTTGGGCACCGTCGTCGTCGACGGTGCCGTCGATCCGACTGCGCAGGTGCGCATCCCGCTGGCCACCATCAACCGGCACGGGTTGGTGGCCGGGGCCACCGGCACGGGAAAGACCAAGACCCTGCAGCTGATCGCCGAGCAGCTGTCCGCCGCCGGGGTGGCCGTGTTGATGGCCGATGTGAAGGGCGACCTGTCCGGACTGTCCACGCCGGGAGAGGCCAACGACAAGACCGCCGCGCGCGCCAGGGACACCGGCGATGCCTGGCAGCCGACGGGGTTCCCGGTGGAGTTCCTGTCGCTGGGCACCGGCGGGCTCGGAGTGCCGGTGCGCGCGACGGTCGACGGATTCGGCCCGGTTCTGCTGTCGAAGGTGTTGGGGCTCAATGCCACCCAGGAGTCGACTCTGGGGCTGATCTTCCACTGGGCCAAGGAGAGCAACCGCGAGCTGGTGACACTGGGCGATCTGCGCGATGTCATCAGTTACCTAACCACCGATGAGGGCAAGGAAGACCTGAAGACCCTCGGCGGGGTGTCGCCGACGACAGCGGGCGTGATCCTGCGGGCACTGGTCAACCTCGGCGGCGAGGGCGGTGACACCTTTTTCGGGGAGCCGAGGTTCGAACCGAAGGATCTGCAACGCACCGATGACCAAGGCCAGGGCGTCATTTCGCTGCTCGAGTTCAGCGGTCAGTCGCTGCGGCCGGTCATCTTCTCCACGTTCCTGATGTGGCTGCTGGCGGAGCTGTTCGCGTCGCTGCCCGAGGTCGGCGACGTGGACAGACCGAACCTGGTGTTCTTCTTCGACGAGGCGCACCTGCTGTTCACTGATGCGTCCAAGGCCTTCCTCGAGCAGGTCGAGCAGACCGTCAAGCTGATTCGCTCCAAGGGCGTCGGGGTGTTCTTCTGCACCCAGCTGCCCACCGACCTGCCCAACGACGTGCTCTCCCAGCTGGGGGCGCGGATTCAGCATGCGCTGCGGGCATTCACGCCCGATGACCAGAAGGCGCTGTCCAAAACCGTGCGCACCTACCCGAAAACCGATGCCTACGATCTGGAGTCGGCGCTGACGTCGCTGGGTATCGGCGAGGCCGTCGTCACGGTGCTGTCCGAAAAAGGCGCTCCCACACCGGTCGCGTGGACGCGCATGCGGGTGCCCCGGTCGCTGATGGCCTCGATCGGCAACGATGCCGTCGCCGACGCGGCCAAGAAGAGTCCGCTGCAGGCCAAGTACGGCCGGACGATCGAACGCCCTTCGAGGCCGGCGCCGCCGTCGGCCCCCGCGGCGCCGTCGCAGCGGCCGCCCGCCGGGTCGGGCTATCCTTCGCGGCCAACGGATTTCGACATTCCACCGATGCCCGCACCCTTCGAACCGAAGGGGCCGTCCGTGTTGGAGGAAGTCCTGAAGAACCCGACGGTGAAAAGCGGCATCAACACGGTGATACGCGAAGTGGTCCGCAACCTCTTCGGCGGCGGCCGGGGCGGCCGCAAGTAGCGGCCGCAAGCAGGCCTAACCCCCGCCGAGCTTCTTGTAGAAGCTGCCCACGATCGGCGCGACGATGGCGCGCGGGGCGTATCCGCTGCCCACCGACATGGCCTTGGACGTCAAACCGGGCACCACGCGCATCTTGTTGCGCGCCAACGCATCCAGCGAAAGCTGGGCGGTGTGTTCCGTCGAGATCCACAGAAAGTCGGGCACCAGCTTCTCCACCAGCGAGCGCTCGGCATCTTCGGGCAGATCGGTGCGCACCGGGCCCGGCGCCAGCAGCGTGACGTGCACCCCCGTGCCGCGCAGTTCGCCGCGCAGCGATTCGCTGAAGGTGTTGGCGAACGCCTTGGTGGCCGCATATGTGGCGTTGTAGGGGATCGGCGAATTCCCGGCCGCCGAACCGGAAATCAGAATGCCCCCGGCCTTGCGCTCGATCATCCCCGGCAACACCGCCAGCGTAAGATCATGTACTGCAATGGCATTCAGCTGCACCTGAGCCTTTTCGCCGGCCGGATCGAGTCCGGCGATCGGGCCGAAGGTTGCGGTGCCCGCGTTCGCGCACAGGATGGAGATGTTGCGCGTGGCGAGTTCGTCGCAGAGCTTGGCGCGTTCGGCCGGATCGGCGAGGTCGGCCGCCCGAACTTCGACGACGACGCCGTGCTTGTCGGTCAGCCGTGCGGCCAAGTCGTTGAGTAAATCCTCGCGTCGCGCGGTGATGATCAGGCTGTGCCCCCGTGCGGCCAGCTCGGTGGCCAGCGCTGCGCCGATGTTCTGCGATGCCCCCGTGACAACGGCGCGAGCGTCGGGACTGGGGTTTGGTATCGGCATGAGCCAATCGTAGACAGGCCGGGGACGCCGGCCCGCGCGCACCGCGAGGCGGCACAACCGGTCGCGGCAGGGCGGCCGCCGGGCACATAGAGTGCCGGGCATGGGTGAGCCGGAATCGGCCTCGGGGAGGGTGGTGCGCTCCCAGGTCGCGGCGTGGGCGCTGTGGGATTGCGGCTCCACGGGTCTGAACGCGATCGTGGCGACGTTCGTGTTCGCCGTCTACCTGACCAGCAGCGTGGGGGTGGGCGTCGCCGGTGCCACCACCCCGGCCAGCTGGCTGGGCCGGGCGGGGGCGCTGGCCGGGCTGACGGTCGCCGTGTTGGCGCCGCTGGTCGGCGTGTGGGTGGAGTCTCCCCATCGCAGGAGGGTGGTGCTGAGCGTGCTGACCGCGGTGGCGGTCGCGCTGACCTGCGCGATGTATCTGGTCCGTGATGAGCCGAGCTACCTGTGGGTGGGCCTGGCGCTGCTGGGTGCGACCGCGGCTTGCGGGGATCTGGCCAGCGTCCCGTACAACGCGATGCTGCGGCAGCTCTCGACGCCGGCGACCGCCGGCCGGATCTCCGGCCTGGGCTGGGCGTCGGGCTACCTGGGCAGCGTGCTGTTGCTGCTGCTGATCTACGCGGGCTTCATCGCCGGCTCCGGGTCGGGCCCGGACGCGGTGCGCGGGTTGCTGCGGGTACCGGTGCACGACGGGCTCTATGTCCGCGAGGCGATGCTGGCGGCCGCGGCCTGGCTGGCGCTGCTCGGGCTGCCGTTGCTGCTGATCGCGCACCGGCTGCCCGACGCGGTCGAGGTGCACCAGCCGACGTCGATGCTGGGTGGCTATCGCAGGTTGTGGACCGAGGTGTCCGCGGAATGGCGCCGGGACCGCAACCTGGTCTACTTCCTGGGCGCGAGTGCCCTTTTCCGGGACGGGCTTTCGGCGATATTCGCCTTCGGTGCCGTGCTGGGCGTCAACGGCTACGGCATCTCCCAGGCCAACGTGCTGATCTTCGGTGTGGCGGCCAGCGTGGTGGCCGCGGTCGGCGCGGTGCTGGGCGGCTTCGTCGATCATCGAATCGGCTCGAAGCCCGTCATCGTCGCCTCCCTGATCGCGATCGTCGCGATGGCCATCACGCTGATGGTCCTATCGGGTCCGGTGGCGTTCTGGGTCTGCGGGCTGCTGCTGTGTTTGTTCATCGGGCCGTCGCAGTCGTCGGCGCGGGCCCTGCTGTTGCAGATGGCCAAGGATGGCCGGGAGGGCGTGGCGTTCGGCCTCTACACGATGACGGGCCGCGCGGTCGCGTTCGTCGCGCCGTGGCTGTTCTCCGTCTTCGTCGATGTTTTCGGCGCCGTGCGCGCGGGCCTGGGTGGCATCGCACTGGTGCTCATCGCGGGTCTGCTGGCGATGCTGGTGGTTCGGGTCCCGCCGCGGCACAGCGTCGTGGTGCTGGAGCCGTCCTAGCGCCCGGCGTCGCAGATGGTGATGCCGGCCCCGGTGCGCTGGCGCATCGGAACGCCGTCGACGGTGACCGTGCAGGTCACGTTGTGGCCGATGTTGATGATCGTCACGCTCGCGGGATGAGCGGCCGACTGCGACAGGCTGACCTGCTTGCTCCACGGCAAGGCGACGTTGAATTCGGTCTGGATGACGTCGCCGGTGTCCCAGTAGGTGATGCTGATGGCGCGTCCGTCGCCGTCGACGTTGTAGACGACGTTCTGCTGCGCGCCGGGGGTGGCCGTCCCGGTCGGGTTGGTAGCGCTGGGCGGCGGCACCGGCAACCGGGTGCGTGGGCGCGTCGACGGCGGGGGCGTCGGGCTTTCCGAACTCGACCCGGGCATAGCGGGCAATGGCGGGACGGCGGTCTGGTCCTTGACCGCGCCGTTCGTGAGCACCAGTGCGATCAGCAACGCGACGACCAGCAGCACCGCCGCCCCGGCGGCGACCCACAGCCAACGCGGCGATCGTGGGCCCTCCGGCGGCGGGGGAGAAAGGTCCTCCGGCGGCAGGGCCCCGCCCGGCGGCGGCTGGTCCTGCTGCCAATGGGCCGGCAGCTGCTTGGTCGGGTTCGTCTCGTTCGGACCCGGCGCCCACTGCGGGGCGTAGCCGCCGTATGTGGGCGCCCACGGTGCCTGATCGGCATAGGCGGGGTCAGCGGGAGGCGCATAGGGCGGCCCCTGCGGCCCGGTCGGTCCCGAACGCGGTAGAGGAGGACTAAACCGCTCGGTCGGCCGCGGATCGTTCATGTCCACCTCATGGTTTGCAGGGTACCTGGGCCGACGGGGTGGGTGCGGGTTCATCGGCCGATGCGCGATTCAGTGCAGCTGCCCCCCGGCGCCCAGGGCGGCGACCGTCATCGCCCGCAGGACGGCCCGCGAGCGCGCCGCGCGGACCGGCCGCTCCGGCGACTTCATGCTGTGTGGCGTCGAGTTGAGCAGGCCGAAAACCGAGTGTGCCGTCAGCCGGGCTTCGGCTTCGGCCAGGTCGGGGTTCAGCTCGCGCAGCACGCCCACCCAGACCTCTACATATTGGCGCTGTGCCCGGCGAACCTGCCGCTCGGCGGCGGTCGGCAGGTAGGCCAGGTCGCGGTCCTGGATGCGGATCAGGTCGGGCTCGCCGAGCACGAAGTCGAGGTGGAAATCGATCAGGCCGTCCAGTGCGGTGGCCGCGTCGGGGCTCCGGTCGGTGACGTCGCGCGCCCCGGCCAGCAGCCGGGCGCTGATGCCGACCAGCAGCTCGACGAGCATCGACTCCTTGTTGGGGAAGTGCCGATAAATGGCCGGGCCGCTGACGCCGGCGGCCGCGCCGATGTCTTCCAGGCGGACCGCGAGAAAACCGCGTTCGGCGAAAAGCCTTTCGGCCGCGGACAAAAGTTGCAGGCGGCGGTCAGATTTCAACTGGCTGCGACGATTTGGGGCTGCTGGCATGACGGACCCTCCGCCCTTGAGTTAATCGCCACTAACCTAACACGAGTTATTGCAGATTAACTCGACTTCCGCGGGAAGAGGGACACGCCGGTGATGCCGGCGACGGGCAGGCCCCGGATGATGTCCCTGGACGTGGCGGCGCGGCCGGTGGTATTCTCAGCGCCAGTTAATGACCATTAACTGAATGCCGGCAAGGAGGCCCGTTGTGAGTACCTCCGTAACGGTTGCGCCGTCGTTCGCCGAGGAGCACCGCCGATTGGTGGGTGAGCTGAACGCGAAGCTGGCGGCCGCGGCCCTGGGCGGCAACGAGCGTGCGCGGGAACGCCACGTCAGCCGCGGCAAGCTGCTGCCCCGCGAGCGAGTGGACCGGCTGCTCGATCCGGGCAGTCCGTTTCTCGAGCTGTCGCCGCTGGCCGCCGACGGCATGTATGACGACGAGTCGCCGGGTGCCGGGATCATCACCGGAATCGGTCGGGTGTCGGGGCGCGAGTGCGTGATCGTCGCCAACGACGCGACGGTCAAGGGCGGCACCTATTACCCGATGACGGTCAAGAAGCACCTGCGCGCGCAGGAAGTCGCGCTGCAGAACCGGCTGCCGTGCATCTACCTAGTCGACTCGGGCGGCGCGTTCCTGCCGCGCCAAGACGAGGTGTTTCCCGACCGCGATCATTTCGGGCGAATCTTCTACAACCAGGCCACCATGAGCGCCAAGGGCATTCCGCAAGTGGCGGCGGTCCTCGGCTCATGTACCGCCGGTGGCGCGTACGTGCCCGCGATGAGCGACGAGGCGGTTATTGTCCGCGAGCAGGGCACAATCTTTCTCGGCGGCCCGCCACTGGTGAAAGCCGCCACCGGAGAGATCGTTTCGGCCGAGGACCTCGGCGGCGGCGACTTGCATTCGCGGGTCTCCGGCGTCACCGACCATCTCGCCGACGACGACGAGCACGCGCTGCGCATCGTGCGGTCGATTGCGGCCACGTTCGGCCCGCGCGAGCCCAGCCCCTGGGAAGTGCGCGCACCCGTCGCGCCCACGCACGACCAGGCCGAGCTGTACGACGTCGTGCCGCCCGATCCGCGGGTGCCCTACGACGTCCACGAGGTCCTCGTGCGTCTGGTCGATGGCGGCGAATTCAGCGAGTTCAAGGAGAAGTACGGCAAGACCCTGGTGACCGCGTTCGCGCACATCCACGGCCACCCGGTCGGCATCGTCGCGAACAACGGCGTGCTGTTCAGCGAATCCGCCTTGAAGGGCGCGCATTTCGTCGAGCTGTGCGACAAGCGCAACATCCCGCTGCTGTTCCTGCAGAACATCGCCGGCTTCATGGTGGGCCGCGACTACGAGGCCGGCGGCATCGCCAAGCACGGCGCCAAGATGGTGACCGCGGTGGCCTGCGCCCGCGTCCCGAAGCTGACCGTTGTCATCGGCGGATCCTATGGCGCGGGCAACTATTCGATGTGCGGCCGGGCTTACTCGCCGCGCTTCCTGTGGATGTGGCCCAACGCGCGGATCTCGGTGATGGGCGGCGAACAGGCGGCGTCGGTGCTTGGCACCGTGCGTGGCGAGCAGCTGACGGCGGCGGGCAAACCATGGTCTGCGGACGAGGAGGAGGCGTTCAAGTCGCCCATCCGCGCGCAGTACGAAGACCAGGGCAATCCGTATTATTCGACGGCGCGCTTGTGGGATGACGGCATCATCGATCCGGCGGACACCAGAACGCATGTCGGCCTCGCCCTTTCGGTGTGCGCGCAGGCGCCGCTGGAGCACGTTTCCTACGGCGTATTCCGGATGTGAGCGCAGTGTTCGAGACCGTCTTGGTAGCCAACCGCGGCGAGATCGCGGTCCGGGTGATCCGCACGCTGCGCCGGCTGGGTATTCGTTCGGTCGCCGTCTACAGCGACGCGGACGCGAATGCGCGCCACGTCCTGGACGCCGACAGGGCCGTGCGGCTGGGCCCGGCCGCGGCACGGGAGAGCTATCTCGACATCGCTCACGTGCTCGACGCCGCCGCGCGGACTGGCGCGGAGGCGATTCACCCGGGCTACGGATTCCTCTCGGAGAACACCCGTTTCGCGGCGGCATGCGAACGCGCCGGGGTGGTCTTCCTGGGTCCGTCGGCGCGTGCGATCGAGGTGATGGGCGACAAGATCACCGCCAAGAACGCGGTCGCGGCTTTCGACGTGCCGGTGGTGCCCGGCATCGCCAAGCCAGGACTGACCGACGACGACCTGGTGGCGGCGGCCGACGACATCGGCTACCCGGTGCTCATCAAGCCGTCCGCGGGCGGCGGCGGCAAGGGCATGCATCTGGTGACCGAGCCGGCCCGGCTGCGCGACGCGCTGGTGACCGCTCGCCGCGAAGCCGCCGCGTCGTTCGGCGACGACACGCTGTTCCTGGAGCGGTTCGTGTTGCGGCCCAGACATATCGAGGTCCAGGTCCTCGCCGACCGCCACGGCAACGTCATCCATCTCGGCGAGCGCGAGTGCAGTCTGCAGCGGCGCCATCAGAAGGTGATCGAGGAGGCACCGTCGCCGCTGCTCGACCCGCAGACCCGGGCGCGCATCGGGGCCGCCGCGTGCAACACCGCTCGCAGCGTGGACTACCTGGGCGCCGGCACCGTGGAGTTCATCGTCTCGGCCGATCGTCCCGACGAATTCTTCTTCATGGAAATGAACACCCGTCTGCAAGTGGAACATCCGGTCACCGAGGCGATCACCGGGCTGGACCTGGTCGAGTGGCAGCTGCGGGTCGCGGTCGGCGAGAAGCTGACGCTGGCCCAGGACGACATCGAACTGCGCGGCCACGCGATCGAGGCGCGGGTGTACGCCGAGGATCCCGCGCGCGGCTTTCTGCCCACCGGCGGGCAGGTGCTGGGTGTCGTCGAACCGGAGGCGGCCGGCGTGCGGGTGGACTCCTCGCTGCTGGCGGGCACGGCGGTGGGCAGCGACTACGACCCGATGTTGAGCAAGGTGATCGCCCACGGGACCGATCGCGACGAGGCACTCGCGCGGCTGGATCGGGCGTTGGCGCACACCGCGGTGCTCGGCGTGCAGACCAACGTCGAGTTCCTCCGCTTTCTGCTCGCCGACGAACGTGTGCGCGCCGGCGACCTGGACACCGCGCTGCTGGACGAGCGGGTTGCGGACTTCGCACCCTTGCCGGTGCCCGACGACGTGCTCGCTGCGGGCGGCCTGTACCGGCAGTGGGCCCTGGCCCGGGACGCGAAGGGCGCTCTGTGGGCGGCGCCGACGGGATGGCGCGTCGGCGGCGTGGTGGCACCGGTGCGCACCGCGCTGGGCAATCGGCTGCGCACCGAGACGGTATCGGTGTGGGGGCTGCCCGAGGCTGCGACCGTTCAGGTCGGCGACGGCGAGATCGCTTCGGCGAGTGCGCACGTCGGGCCGGATGCGATGAACGTGACGCTGAACGGCCTGCGCCGCGATTACCGGTGGGCCGAGGCCGGCTGGCAACTGTGGATCGCCGACGACCGCGGGACCTGGCACCTTCGCGAAGCCGAGGAGCAGAAGATCCACCGCGGGGCCGGCGAGCGGCAGGCCGAAGTTCTCAGTCCGATGCCGGGCAATGTGATTGCCGTGCCGGCGGAGTCGGGTGCTGAGGTCGCCGAGGGCGACGTGGTGGTCGTCGTCGAGGCGATGAAGATGGAACACTCGTTAGCCGCCCCGGCTTCGGGACGAGTGCAGGTGCTGGTCGCCGTCGGGGATCAGGTGAAAGTCGATCAGGTGCTCGCACGGCTTGTCCCTATTTCAACTGCGAGGGATCAGGAATCATGACGCTATCCAAGGAGTACGAAGACCTGCGCGCCACGGTGGCCGATTTCGCGCGGAGCGTGGTCGCGCCGGTGTCGGCCAAACACGATGAGGAGCACAGCTTCCCGTATCAGGTCATCGCCAAGATGGGCGAGATGGGACTGTTCGGCTTGCCGTTCCCGGAGGAGTACGGCGGCATGGGCGGCGACTACTTCGCGCTGTCGCTCGCACTCGAGGAACTCGGCAAGGTCGACCAGTCGGTGGCGATCACACTGGAGGCCGGGGTAGGCCTGGGTGCGATGCCCATCTATCGGTTCGGCACCGAAGAGCAGAAGCAGAAGTGGCTGCCGGATCTGATCGCCGGCCGGGCGCTGGCCGGGTTCGGGCTTACCGAACCGGGCGCGGGCTCGGACGCCGGCGGCACCCGCACCACCGCGAAACTCGACAACGGCGAGTGGGTCATCAACGGCAACAAGCAATTCATCACCAACTCGGGCACCGACATCACCTCGCTGGTCACCGTCACCGCGGTCACCGGAAACATCAGCGACGCCAAGAAGGAGATCTCGACGATCATTGTGCCCAGCGGCACAACGGGATTCATCGTCGAACCGGTCTACAACAAGGTCGGCTGGAACGCCTCGGACACGCATCCGCTGACGTTCGCCGATGCTCGTGTCCCGCAGGAGAACCTGCTGGGCGAGCGCGGCAGGGGCTACGCGAATTTCCTGTCCATCCTGGACGAGGGCCGCATCGCGATCGCCGCCCTGTCTACCGGGGCGGCCCAGGGCTGCGTCGACGAGAGCGTAAAGTACGCCAAGGAGCGCCAGGCGTTCGGCCAGCCGATCGGTGCCTATCAGGCGATCAGCTTCAAGATCGCTCGGATGGAGGCGCGTGCACACGTCGCCCGTACGGCCTACTACGATGCGGCCGCAAAGATGTTGGCTGGCAAGCCTTTTAAAAAGGAGGCAGCGATCGCGAAAATGATCGCGTCGGAGGCGGCGATGGACAACGCCCGCGACGCCACCCAGATTCACGGCGGATACGGCTTCATGAACGAGTATCCGGTGGCGCGCCACTACCGCGACAGCAAGATCCTCGAAGTCGGTGAGGGCACCACCGAGGTGCAGCTGATGCTGATCGCGCGATCGCTGGGGCTCTCATGAGCGATGGTAAATCAATTGTGCAGCGCGGCTTGTGGTTTGAGGAGTACGAGATCGGTACGACCTATCTGCACCGGCCGGGTCGCACCGTTACCGAGGCCGACAACGTGTTGTTCACGACGCTGACGATGAACACCCAGCCGTTGCACCTCGATGCCGCCTGGGCGGCCGGGCAGCCGGGTTTTCGGGGCGAGCGCCTGGTGAACTCGATGTTCACGCTGTCGACGCTGGTCGGGTTGTCGGTGACCCAACTGACCCTGGGGACCATCGTGGCCAACCTCGGCTTCTCCGAGGTGTCATTTCCCAAGCCGCTCTTCCACGGCGACACCCTGTATGCGGAGACCGTGTGTACCGACAAGCGTGAGTCGAAGAGCCGCCCGGGCGAGGGCATCGTGAGCCTCGAGCACATCGGACGCAATCAGCACGGCGACGTCGTTGCGCGCGCGGTTCGCAAGACCTTGGTGCAAAAGCGGCCGTCCGAAAGGGAGTCCTGATGGACGTGCGCGCCGCCGGACCGGGCTGGCTGTTCTGTCCCGCCGATCGCCCCGAGCGTTTCGAAAAGGCCGCCGCCGCAGCCGACGTGGTGATTCTCGACCTCGAGGACGGGGTGGCCGAGGCGGACAAGCCCGCCGCACGCAAGGCGTTGCAGGCCACGCCGCTGGACCCGGAGCGCACCGTGGTGCGGATCAACGGTGCCGACACCGGGGAATACGCGCACGACCTGGACGCCCTGGCCGGTACCTCTTACACGACGGTGATGCTGTCCAAGACCGAGTCGGCCACACAGGTGACGGCCCTGGCCCCCCGCGAGGTGATCGCGTTGCTGGAGACGCCGCGCGGCGCGGTGTTCGCCCGCGAGATCGCGGCCGCGGAGAACACGGTGGCACTTATGTGGGGCGCCGAGGACCTGGTCGCCACGCTCGGCGGTAGCTCCAGTCGCTTCGCCGACGGCACCTATCGCGACGTGGCCCGCCACGTGCGGTCGACGGCCCTGCTCACCGCGTCCGCGTTCGGCCGGGTCGCGCTCGACGCGGTGCATCTGGACATCCGCGACCTCGACGGCCTGCGCGCCGAGGCCGAAGATGGCGCGGCGCTGGGCTTCAACGGGACGGTGTGCATCCATCCAAGCCAGGTTCCCGTCGTGCGCGAGGCCTTTCGCCCCAGCCAGGAGAAGCTGGATTGGGCGCGAAGAGTTTTGGCGGCGGCACGCACCCAGCGCGGCGTGTTCGCCTTCGAAGGCCAGATGGTCGACTCCCCGGTGCTCAAGCACGCGGCGATGATATTGCGGCGCGCCGGCGCGGCCTAGTTGCTGGCCGGAATTTGCTCACGATGATTCGAGACCGCACCTACTGAAGAACGACCGCACGGTGCAGATCGGCTACGGTCGGGGCTTCGTGAGCCGGGGCCGCCTGGGTATCCACCGGCGCAACTCTCGGAATGCTCGACACCGCAGGGGAGTACGTTTCCGACGGTCGGCCGCCGCAACCACATCGAAAACTTGGCGATGACGCCAGCCGCCGCGGTGATCGCACGGCAGCGCCGGCAACGACTCGCGGGCAGGGCATGGAGTGCCGTGGCAAGTCGCATGCGCCACTGCGTCTTGTTCAGGGGTAAGGCAAGCTAACTACCTGTTGCGTCAAAGCGCCGCCGCCTGCTGCGGATTCGCGACCAATGGTGGCTGCGCACTGAGATCGTGGAGCGTAATGGATAACAGGTACTTTCCGTTGGTCGTCGTGGTGGTCATGCTCGCGCTCGGGATGACGCTGACCGTTGACGACTTCAAGCGGGCCGCGACGTTGCGTCGACCGTTGTTGGTCGCGCTGCTCTGTCAGGCGTTGGTACTGCCCACCTTGTGTCTGCTCATCGCCGAGGCCTTTCATCTCGACCCGAACCTGGCCATCGGGCTGATGCTGATGTCGGCGGCACCGGGCGGGACGATGGCGAACGTCCTCAGTCACCTGGTGAACGGGGATTTGGCACTTAATCTGACGTTGACCGCGGTCAATGCCGTGTTGTCGATTTTCGCGCTGCCGGCGATCTTGGCGGTGTCGATGACCTGGTTCCTTGGAGAGGGGCGCCTGATCCCGCTACAGGTCGACAAATTTCTGGCGGTGTTCGGCCTCGTGCTCATCCCGACCTCGATCGGCATCGCGATACGCAATCGGTTTCCCACGCTGGCTCAGCGGCTGCAGCGGCCCGTCAGAGTGCTGGCGATCGTGCTGATGGTGTTCGCAGTCGTCGCGGCCATCGCCGGCGGCCAGACTTCGCTGTACAACAACTTCGGCGTGCTGATCGGAGCCGTCCTCACCTTCTGCGCGGTCAGTCTGACGGTCGGCTATCTGGTGCCGCGCTGGATGCATCTTGGTCCGCGCCAGGCCATTGCGGTCAGCTTGGAGATCGGCTTGCACAACGCCATGCTGGCGATCGGCATAGCCCTGAGTCCACAATTGCTGAACAATGCCGAAATGGCGACCCCGCCCGCTGTTTACGGCGCGGTGGCACCACTGCTCGCCTTGGCGTTCATCGCTGCCATCCGACGGTTCGACCCGGCCTTCCGCCATGTTCCGCGCACCGATGCCGCGGTGAACGAACAACCTGCCTAAGCGCTCGCTATTTGCGTTTCGCGGCGGCCAGGCGATCGGCGAATGCCGGCGACTGAATCGAATGTGCCTGCGGCCCAAGCTCAGTGCGCATGGCCAACCGATGTTGATCGTCGTCCAGCGAACCCAGGCTCGCGGTGGCGCGCATCGTGGCCTTGGTCATCAACACCACTTCCCGTGGCGCGGAGGCGGGCCCAGCTGCCAGCTCGAGTGCCGCGGCGACGGGGTCGTCGGCCATCGTGAGCGCCAGACCGTGCCGGACGGCCGACTCGGCGTCGAAGCGCAGGCCGAACAACAGGGCCGCCCGGGCGACTTGCGGGCCCACCGCTCGCTGCAACATCCAGGTCGCGCCCCCGCCGGGGTGCAGCCCCAGCTTCTGAAATCGCGCGTCGAACAGTGCCCCGGGGCCGGCTATCCGCACGTCGGCGGCCAACGCCAAGTTCAGTCCGGCGCCGACTGCGGCGCCGTTGACCGCCGCGATGGTGGGCAGCGTGCAGCTGCCCACCGCCATGAATCCGTCGTAGAGCTGCTGCAGGCCGGACTCCGCCGCACCGCCGCCCGTGGCGCCCAGCACGCTCAGGTCGGCGCCGGCGCAAAACGCTTTGCCCGCGCCGGTCACGACGACGGCATGCACGTCGGTATCGGCTTCGGCTTGCTCGACGGCGCCGCGCAGCAGTGCCGAGATCTCGCCTGTCACCGCATTGCGCCGATCCGGGTCGTTCACGGTGAGCAGTGCCACGTGGTTGCTCACGCGGTACAGGACGGGGTCGGATTGTGCCATCGGGCAAGCGTACTTCTCGCGTTTTCCGCACTATGGCGACCGGCACTCACGGCTCTTTTTCGGCTCGTCCGGTCGTCGAACGGCATTGAAATCCTCGTGAGTGGTAGCCCTGTCGCGCCGGCTCCTGAACGTAGGTCGCCAGACCGGTAACCAGCCCTTTTCACTGCTGAATGGCTCGATCTCATCGCGTCTGACCACGTAGTCAACATGAGTAAAACTGTTGCTAACCGTGATGCGGGCCAACATCATCGGTCTAGATCCCTGGAGCGGGCCAGGGGTCTAGGTGAGTTGGGAAGTGGATGGATCTTGACGGCCGGGCGTTTCCCCTAACGCGCGGGCAGCTGGACATATGGCTGGCGCAGGAGACGGGTCATACCGGCACCGACTGGCAGCTCGGCCTTTTCGTGAAAATCGAGGGCACGGTGCAACGTCGTGCCCTGGAGTGGGCCATCCGGCGCGTCGTGCAAGAGGCCGAACCACTGCGGGCCTCTTTCTTCGAGGTGGACGGCAACGTCTTCCAAAAGCCAATCGACGAATTGCATGTCGAGGTGCCGTTCTACGACGTGAGCGGCTCCGCCGATGCGGTCGCCGAAGCTCGCAGCATCGCGTTGTCGTTGCAGCGCATCCCAATGCCGTTGACCGGGCCGCTGGTTAAATTCGCGATATTTCAGACGCGACCTGACGAGTTTTACCTATTCGCCTGCGGCCACCACATCGTCATCGACGGAACCGGTGTCGGCTTGGTGGGTCACCGGATCGCGGCCGTCTATTCGGCTATCGTCTCCGGTGCATCCATTTCGCGCACTCTTTTCGGTTCTCTACAGGACTTGGTGGATTGCGAGCTGGCATATGAAGCCTCCCCCGATTACGCAGATGACAAGGCGTATTGGACGCTGAATCAACCGGCAGAGATCGCTGGGCGACACTGGTTGCCCGACGTTCCCGTCGAGCGCGATCCGTGGCCGTCCGAGCCCGTTCGACTGGATCCCGAAGTCCTCTGGCGAATCGACGTACTGTGCCAGATATGGGATTTGCCAAGGACTTCGGTCATCACTGCCGCGTGCGCACTGTTGGTGCGAGGTTGGTGCGCCGACGGGCCGGAGGTGGTGCTCGACTTTCCGGTCAATAGGCGGGTTCGCCCGGAATCGAAGACCCTGCCGGCGACCATGGCCGGGGTGGTGCCGCTGGTGTTGCAGGTGTCGCCCGAGTCCACGGTTGCCGAGTTCTGCCGGCACGTGGACACCCGGATAGGAGAAGCGCTGCGGCACCAGCGATTCCCGGTGCATACGCTGCAACGCAAAATTCGCGATGTCCGATCGTCGGCCGAGCGGGTGGTGGTCAATTTCGAGCCGTCGGGATTCACCTTCCCCTTCGGTGTGGGGCGGGCGACGGCGTCGTACACCAATTCCGGCCACGTGGGCGGTTTTGGGTTGCTCTTCCTCAGTGCGGGCGATCAGCTGTTTTTGAGCACCGCCGGCGTCGGCGAGCCCTTTTCGAATTTCGACGTGTCTGATTTGGCGGGTCGGTTGGAACGGGTGTTGACACTGTTCGCTGACGCTCCGGCGCAACGGCTTTCGTCGGTGGATCTACTGCGTCTCGGTGAGCGGGCCGCACTCGACGGCTGGAGCAACCGGGCCGCGCTGGCCCAGCGGGTGACCGGCGTATCGATCCCGCAGGTGTGGGCGGCGCAGGTGGCGCGGGCGCCGGAAGCCGTGGCGATCAGCGATGGGCAACGTTCGTGGACCTACCGCGAGGTCGAGCAGGCCGCCAACCGATTGCCCGCCTGCTGACCGACTACGGTGTGGGTCCGGGTGAGCTCGTGGCGCTGCTGTATTCGCGGTCGGCTGACGCGATCGTCTCGATCCTGGCGGTACTCAAGGCCGGTGCGGCCTATCTTCCGATCGACCCGGTGGTTCCCGCCGCCCGGATCGCGTTCACGGTTGCCGATGCCGCGCCGATCGCCGCGCTCACGACGGCGGACCTGGCCGACCGGCTGACGGGCTACGGCCTGACGGTTATCCACGTCGACGACCCGGCGATCGAGACTCGGCCCGCCACCACGTTGCCCCCACCGGCTGCTGAGGATCTTGCCTACGTCATCTACACCTCGGGCACCACCGGCACACCCAAAGGTGTTGCCATCAAACATCACAACGTCATTCAGCTACTTGAGTCACTGGACGCCGAGCTGGAGCTGGGTCCGGGCCAAGTGTGGTCGCAGTGGCATTCTCTGGCCTTCGATGTCTCGGTCTGTGAGATCTTCGGGGCCCTGCTGCGCGGTGGGCGTCTGGTGCTGGTGCCCGAATCGGTGGCACGATCACCCGAAGACTTTCACTCGTTGCTGGTGGCCGAACAAGTCACCGTGTTGAGCCAAACCCCCTCGGCTTTCTATGCGTTGCAAACCGCTGACAGACTGCAGCCCGAATTGGGCGACCAGCTCAAGCTGGCAACCGTGGTGTTCGCGGGCGAAGCCCTTGAACCACAACGTCTTCAGGCATGGCTGCACAAACATCCAGGGCCGCCGCGATTAGTCAACCTGTACGGCACCACCGAAACGACGGTGCATGCCTCGTTGCGGGAGATCGTGCGCGCCGACACCGACAGCATTGCCAGCCCCATCGGGGTGCCGTTGGACCATCTCGGCTTCTTTGTGCTCGACGAATGGTTGCGGCCCGTGCCGTCGGGCGTGGTCGGTGAGTTGTACGTGGCCGGTGCCGGTTTGGGGACGGGGTATCTGGGCCGGGCCGGTTTGACCGCGACGCGGTTTGTGGCATGTCCGTCCGGCGGTGCGCAAGTGCCCGGAACCCGGATGTATCGCACCGGGGACATGGTGCGGTGGAGTCCGGACGGCCAGTTGCGGTATTTGGGGCGTGCTGACGCACAAGTCAAGATCCGCGGGTATCGCATCGAGCTTGGTGAGGTGCAGGCGGCGCTCGCCGGGTTGGCCGGAGTCCAATCCGCGGCGGTGATCGCCCGTGAGGACCGGCCCGGTGACAAGACTCTGGTGGGCTACATCACCGGAACGGCAGATCCTTATGAGGTGCGCACCCTGCTGGCCGAGCGGCTGCCGCCATACCTGGTGCCCTCCGCTGTGGTGGCGCTGGCCGCCCTCCCGCTCACCGTCAACGGCAAGCTCGACAAACGTGCATTGCCAGCACCGAGCTTCCATGACACGACTGCTGTTTCGCGCCTGCCGGCCACTGCCGTCGAGGAGGTACTGGCCGGGATCTACGCCCAGGTGCTCGGGCTGGAACGGGTGGGCGTCGACGAGTCATTCTTCGACCTGGGCGGGGATTCGCTGTCCGCGATGCGGTTGGTGGCGCAGGCGCGGGCGGCCGGCGTCGCCTTCCGAACGCGAGATGTGTTCGTCGAGCAGACGGTAGCGCAGTTGGCCCGGGTGGCGGTGGTCACCGCGGATGCCGCCGAAGTGGCCGACGCGGGAAACGGCGCGGTGGTGCCCACCCCGATCATGCGCTGGCTGCGCGAGGTAGACGGTCCGATCGATCAGTTCAACCAAACCGTGGTGGTTCAGGCCCCCGTAGGGGTGCGCGAATCCGATGTGGCTGTGCTGGTTCAGGCACTACTGGATCGGCACGCCATGTTACGGCTGCGGGTCGACGGCTTCGGCTCTGGCGGCACCGGCGACTGGTCAGCGGCGGTGTCCGAAGCGGGCGCGGTGCGGGCGACCGATTGCCTGCACGCCGTGGATGCATTGAGCGACGAAGCGCTCATTGACGCCCGCTCATGGTTGGACCCCGCCGCTGGGTCTGTGCTGAGCGCTTTGTGGGTGACGTCCACCCGCCAGTTGGTCTTGATCGCACATCATCTGGCCGTCGACGCGGTGTCGTGGCGGGTGCTGGTGGAAGACCTCAACATCGCCTGGGCGCAACACCGCGCGGGTCAGGGAGTGACGTTGCCCAGTGGCGGGACTTCGTTCGCCCGGTGGTCGGCGCTGTTGGCGGAGCACGCCCACCACCCGGAGGTGGTGGCCCGGGCACGGGCGTGGCGGCACGTCACAGCGGTACCGGCGGCTCTACCTGCGGTGCGACCGGAGATCGACACCTATGCCAATGCCGGAACCCTCTCGGCGGCCTTGGACACCGAGACCACCCGGATGCTGCTCGGTGCGGTGCCCTCGGCGTTTCATGCCGGCGTGCAGGACATTCTGTTGATCGCCTTCGGTCTGGCCTGGGCCCAATTCGGCGGCGCCGATCGGGTGCTGCCGATCGGCATCGATGTGGAAAGCCATGGGCGCCACGAGGATTTGGCCGCCGGAGTGGAGTTGTCGCGCACGGTAGGCTGGTTCACCAACAAATATCCAGTGGCATTGTCGGTGGGTGGACTGGACGGGGCCACCGTGGCCGCCGGCGGCCACGAACTGGGCGCGCTGGTCAAAAACGCCAAGGAACAACTTCGCGCCCTGCCCGACTCGTGGTCATACGGACTGTTGCGTTACCTGAACCCCGAGGTGGATCTCGGTGGGTCGGACCCGGTGATCGGGTTCAACTACTTGGGCCGGCCGAGCGGCGGCGCCGCGGATCTTTCCGGCGAGTTGTGGCGGATCTCGCAGGACGGCGCAGCGGTCGCTGCCGTCACCGGCGCGCTACCCATCCCGTTGCTGCACACGGTGGAACTCAACGCCGCCACCGTCGAGACCGAGACCGGGCCGCAGCTGCACGCCCACTGGACGTGGGCGCCGTCGGCCATCGACCACGCACAGATCCACCAACTCAATCGGTTGTGGTTCGAGGCCTTGGCCGGGATCTGCGCGCACGTGCGCTGTGGCGGAGGCGGGTTGACGCCTTCGGATATCGCTCCGGCCCGGCTGACCCAACCCCAACTCGACGAGCTGCAGCACTATCCGATCGCCGATGTGTTGCCGCTGACCCCGCTGCAGCAAGGACTGCTCTTCCACTCCGCGCAACGCGACGACGACGACATCTACGCGGTCCAGCTGGACATCGCCCTGGCCGGCCGACTCGACCAGCACCGACTGCACGAGGCCGTGCACACCGTGCTCGGTCGGCACCCGCACTTGGCCGCGCGATTCTGCCAACGGTTCGACGAGCCGGTACAGGTCGTCCCGCTCGCGCCGGTGTTGCCCTGGCGGTATGTCGAGTTGGACAACGACGTCGACATCGACGATGCGATCGGAAACCTCTGCGCAAGTGAGCGTGCCGCGGTACATGAGCTGGCCGATCAACCGGCCTTCCGGGTGGCGCTGATCCGTATCGCCGACGACCGTCATCGGCTGGTGTTGACCAATCATCACATCGTGCTCGATGGTTGGTCCCTGCCCATCCTGCTCCAGGAGATATTCGCCGGCTACTACCGGCAGCGGCTGAGCACCGCGGTGCCCTATCGCAGATATGTCAGCTGGTTGGCCGATCGGGATCATGCTGCGGCCGAGGCGGTTTGGCGTGAAGTCCTGGCCGGTTTCGACACACCCACCCTGGTGGCGCCGTCGGCCCGGTCGCGGCGGGGCCGGCGCGGCCTTGCGGTTTTCCGCGTGCCCGAGCACCTCACGCGGGCTGTCGGTGAGCTGGCCCGCTCCTCGCATACCACCGTCAACACCGTGCTGCAGGGCGCCTGGGCGCAGCTGCTGGGTGGGCTTACCGGCCAGCACGATGTCGTCTTCGGCACCGCAGTCTCCGGGCGCCCAACCGAAATAGCAGGCGCTGAAACGATGCTGGGCCTGTTGATCAACACCGTGCCGGTGCGGGCCAATATCGTCTCGACGACTACCACCGCAGACCTGCTGGACCAGCTGCGCACTGCGCACAACTACACACTTGAGCACCAGCATCTGGCGCTCAGCGATATTCATCGCCTCAGCGGTCATGAGCAATTGTTCGACACCCTTTTCGTTTACGAGAACTATCCGGTCGATGCCGCGGCGTTGGGCGCCGTCGGGGATTTGGCGATCAGCGGGTTCAGCACCCGCGAATTCAACCATTATCCGCTGTCGTTGCAAGCCATTCCGGGTACCGAACTAGGGCTCCGCGTCGAATACGACACCGATGTGTTTGATGCGCACACCATCGAGACGTTGATCGGGCGTTGGCGGCGGCTGCTGGTGGCGATGACGGCCGACCCCAGTCGGCGGCTGTCGTCGTTGGATGTGCTCGACGAACTCGAACATATCCGCCTCGACGAACTCGGCAACCGGAGCGAGCTGACCCGGCCGGGGTCAAGATTGGCATCGCTTCCGGAATTGTTCGAGGCAAGGGTCGTTGCCGCGCCGGGGGCGACGGCGGTGACCCACGGCGACCGTTCGCTGACCTACCGTGAACTGGATCAGGCTGCTAACCGGTTGGCGCACTTGTTGATTGACCGTGGGGTGGTCCCCGGGCAGCGAGTCGTGCTGCTCTTAGAGCGTTCCGCACAGGCAATCGTGGCGATATTGGGAGTTCTGAAAACTGGTGCGGCGTATGTGCCGATCGACTCGGCGCAACCCGACGCCCGGGTAAACGCGATTCTGTCGGATGCGGCACCGAGTGCGGTGATCACCACTGCGGGCTTGCGGGAGCGGCTGCGCGATTACGAGGTGCCGGTGGTCGATGTCGCTGATGCCGCTCTACTGGTTTATCCCGACACCGCGTTACCGGCGCCGGCCGCGCAGAACATCGCCTACATCATCTACACCTCGGGCACCACCGGAAGTCCCAAAGGTGTTGCCATCACGCATGACAACGTCACCTCACTGCTGCAGTTACTGCAGGCCGGACCGTTACCCCAGAGTCCCGGGCAGGTGTGGTCGCAATGGCACTCCTACGCGTTCGACGTCTCGGTGTGGGAGATCTGGGGGGCGCTGTGCAGTGGTGGGCGGTTGCTGGTGGTGCCCGAAGCGGTGGCCGCCTCGCCGCGGGATTTCCACGAGTTGTTGGTGGCCGAAGGTGTCAGTGTGTTGACGCAGACGCCGTCTGCGGTGGCGATGCTCGAGCCGGAGGGCCTGGAGTCGACAGCGTTGTTGCTCGGCGGTGAGGCGTGTCCGGCCGAGGTGGTCGACCGCTGGGCCGCGCCCGGGCGGGTCGCGATCAATGCGTACGGGCCGACCGAGGCGACGGTGTATGCGGCGATGAGTGCGCCGCTGACCGCAGGCTCGCCGGTGGTGCCGATCGGTGTGCCCGTGCCCGGTGCGGGTCTGTTCGTGTTGGATGCCAGCCTGCGCAGGGTGCCGGTCGGCGTAGCCGGGGAGTTGTATGTGGCGGGTCGGGGTGTGGGTGTGGGGTATGTGGGCCGTGCGGGGTTGACGGCGTCGCGGTTTGTGGCGTGCTCGTTCGGGGGGCCGGGGCAGCGTATGTATCGCACCGGGGATGTGGTGCGGTGGGGCGCTGATGGGCAGTTGCAGTATTTGGGTCGGGCCGATGAGCAGGTCAAGATCCGTGGTTACCGGGTCGAGCTTGGTGAAATACAAGCGGCGTTGCTTGGTGTGGGTGGGGTGGAGCAGGCGGCGGTGGTGGTGCGTGAGGACCGCCCCGGTGACAAGCGTCTGGTCGGTTATGTCACGGGTTCGGTCGATGCGGAGACCGCTCGGGTGCAGCTCGGGCAGCGGTTGCCGGCGTATATGGTGCCGGCTGCGGTTGTGGTGGTGCAGGCGTTGCCGTTGACGGTCAATGGCAAGTTGGACACTCGCGCTTTGCCGGTCCCGGATTATCAGCAGGTCCAGCGTTACCGTGCGCCCAGTGGTCCGACCGAAGAGATCATCGCCGGGATCTACGCTCGGGTGCTGGGCGTGCCGCGCGTCGGTGTGGACGACTCGTTTTTCGACCTCGGTGGAGATTCGCTGTCGGCGATGCGGCTGGTTGCCACGATCAATGCTGCTTTGGATATCAGCCTCGGGGTGCGTACCTTGTTCGAGGCATCCACTGCGGGCCAGTTGGCGGTTTTGGCTGGGCAAGGCGATGCGGGTGGCGGGTTTGAACCGCTGGTGGCCGGTGCGCGGCCGGCGGTTATTCCGTTGTCGTTCGCGCAGCGCCGTTTGTGGTTCGTTGATCAATTGCAGGGTCCTTCACCGGCTTACAACGTGGCGATCGCGGTGCGGCTGGGTGGCGAGCTGGATGTCGAGGCGCTCGGTGCCGCGCTTGCCGACGTGGTGGGTCGTCATGAGAGCCTGCGTACTGTCATCGTCGCGCCGGACGGAATTCCTCAGCAGGTGGTTGTGCCTGCCGAGCGGGCCGATTTCGGGTGGCAGGTCATCGATGCCTGCGGTTGGCCGGCAAGTCAATTGGACGAGGCCGTGACCGAGGTGGCCCGGCATTCGTTCGATTTGGCTGTCGATGTCCCTTCGCGGGCAAGGCTTTTCCGTATCGGGCCGGAAGAGCACGTGTTGGCCGCGGTGGTGCATCATATCGCGGCCGACGGTGGGTCGCTGGGGCCACTGGCGCGTGACCTCGGGGTGGCCTATGCCAGTCGGTGTGCGGGGCAGGCCCCGGGCTGGGCCCCGCTGGCTGTGCAGTACGCCGATTACACCTTGTGGCAGCGCGCGCAGTGGGGCGAGCTGCAAGATCCGCACAGCCGTGTCAGCACGCAGTTGGCGTACTGGGAAGAGGCGTTGGCCGGGATGCCCGAGCGGGTGGCGCTTCCCACCGATCGGCCTTACCCCTTGGTGGCCGATCAGCGCGGCGCCACGGTGTCCATCGACTGGCCGGCCGAGTTGCAGCAGCAGGTGCGTGGGCTGGCCGCGGCGCAGAATGCGACCAGCTTTATGGTGGTCCAGGCCGCGCTGGCGGTGCTGTTGGTCAAACTCGGTGCGGGTTCTGATGTGGCGGTGGCCTTCCCGATCGCGGGGCGCGGTGATCCGGTCCTGGAAGACGCGGTGGGATTTTTCGTCAACACTCTGGTGTTGCGGGTGCAGGCCGACGGCGAACCCACCGTGGCCGAACTGGTGACCCAGGTACGTCAGCGCAGCCTGGCCGCCTACGAGCATCAGGATGTGCCGTTCGAGGCGGTCGTTGATCGGCTCAACCCGACCAGGTCGTTGGCGCACCACCCCCTGGTTCAGGTGTTGCTGGCCTGGCAGAACAACAGTCCGGGCAAGCAGGCGTTAGGTGATCTCAGTGTCACCCCGTTGTCGGTCGACACCGCTACTGCGCGTATGGATTTGGCGTTCTCGCTAGCGGAGAGTTTCACCGATACCGGGGCGCTGGCCGGGATCGGCGGGACGGTCGAATTTCGCACCGATGTGTTTGATGCGCACACCATCGAGACGTTGATCGGGCGTTGGCGGCGGCTGCTGGTGGCGATGACGGCCGACCCCAGTCGGCGGCTGTCGTCGTTGGATGTGCTCGACGAACTCGAACATATCCGCCTCGACGACCTCAGCAACCGGGCCGCGCTTACCTCACCGGTCAGTGCCACAGTGTCGATTCCGGCACTGTTCGCCGCCCGGGTGGCCGCCGCACCCCAGGCCGCAGCGGTGACTTACCGGGATCGCACACTGACCTATCACGAGCTGGATCGGGCCGCTAACCGGTTGGCACACTTGCTCGTCGCAAGAGGCATCGGACCGGGCCACTGCGTGGCCCTGCTGTATCCCCGGTGCGCCGAGGCCATCGTGTCGATGCTGGCGGTGCTCAAGACCGGCGCAGCCTACCTGCCGATCGACCCAGAGTTGCCCGACACCCGTATCCGATTCATGCTCGCTGATACCACGACAAGCGCGATCATCACGACGGAGGCGTTTGCCGACCGGCTGCGCGATTACGAGGTGCCGGTGGTCGATGTCGCTGATGCCGCTCTACTGGTTTATCCCGACACCGCGTTACCGGCGCCGGCCGCGCAGAACATCGCCTACATCATCTACACCTCGGGCACCACCGGAAGTCCCAAAGGTGTTGCCATCGAGCACCGCAACGCTAGCTGGCTCGTCGAGTCGCTCGATGCGGGCCTGCCGCCCGGGCAAGTCTGGACGCAATGCCATTCGTCAGCGTTCGACTTCTCGGTGTGGGAGATCTGGGGGGCGCTGTGCACAGGCCGGCGATTGCTGGTGGTGCCCGAAGCGGTGGCCGCCTCGCCGCGGGATTTCCACGAGTTATTGGTGGCCGAAGGCGTCAGTGTGTTGACGCAGACGCCGTCTGCGGTGGCGATGCTCGAGCCGGAGGGCCTGGAGTCGACAGCGTTGTTGCTCGGCGGTGAGGCGTGTCCGGCCGAGGTGGTCGACCGCTGGGCCGCGCCCGGGCGGGTCGCGATCAATGCGTACGGGCCGACCGAGGCGACGGTGTATGCGGCGATGAGTGCGCCGCTGACCGCAGGCTCGCCGGTGGTACCGATCGGCACACCTATTGCGGGCGCAGCGGTTTTCGTACTTGACCCGTGGCTGGCGCCGGTGCCGGTCGGCGTAGCCGGGGAGTTGTATGTGGCGGGTCGGGGTGTGGGTGTGGGGTATGTGGGCCGTGCGGGGTTGACGGCGTCGCGGTTTGTGGCGTGCTCGTTCGGGGGGCCGGGGCAGCGTATGTATCGCACCGGGGATGTGGTGCGGTGGGGCGCTGATGGGCAGTTGCAGTATTTGGGTCGGGCCGATGAGCAGGTCAAGATCCGTGGTTACCGGGTCGAGCTTGGTGAAATACAAGCGGCGTTGCTTGGTGTGGGTGGGGTGGAGCAGGCGGCGGTGGTGGTGCGTGAGGACCGCCCCGGTGACAAGCGTCTGGTCGGTTATGTCACGGGTTCGGTCGATGCGGAGACCGCTCGGGTGCAGCTCGGGCAGCGGTTGCCGGCGTATATGGTGCCGGCTGCGGTTGTGGTGGTGCAGGCGTTGCCGTTGACGGTCAATGGCAAGTTGGACACTCGCGCTTTGCCGGTCCCGGATTATCAGCAGGTCCAGCGTTACCGTGCGCCCAGTGGTCCGACCGAAGAGATCATCGCCGGGATCTACGCTCGGGTGCTGGGCGTGCCGCGCGTCGGTGTGGACGACTCGTTTTTCGACCTCGGTGGAGATTCGCTAGCCGCGGTCCGCTTGATCGCCACGATCAACAAGGCCCTCGGCACCACCTTCGCCGTGCGCGTGCTGTTCGAAGCGCCGTCCGTCAGCAGCCTCAGCAGGCAGGTCGGCGAGTGGGCCAGCTCGGTGGAAGTGGTTCCTGTTGAGTTCTTCAAAGAAGGTTCGGGCGCTCCGCTGGTCTGCATTCACGAAGGATCCGGGCTCAGCTGGCCGTATCGAACCCTCGGCGACTATGTGGACTGCCCGGTCATCGGCATCAATCAGACCCCGCCAACTGATGACGCCAAGCCGCGATCCATTCGAAGTATGGCCGCCAACTACGCCGATAGGCTCCAAAAGGCTTATCCCACTGGGCCTTACAAGCTCCTCGGCTGGTCGTTCGGGGCGATCGTCGTCCACCAGCTCGCCATTGAACTACTTAGCCGCGGTTGCGTAGTCGAACGCCTGATCCTGCTGGATCCGCCGCGCAGTCCCGACAACTCACTGAGCAACCAGGCGCTGGACGAAAGTCAAGTCGAGAGTCACATTTTGAAGTACTTCACCGAGTCAGCTCAGACAGGTGACGTATCGAAGCAAGCAACCGAGGTCACTCTTCCATCGCGCGAGCTCTTCGAGTTCATGGTGCAAAATGCCACGGACAATCAGGTCTATTTCCGACACCACGCACCCGATGTGTTCGACGGCGACGTGTTCATCTTCTCCGCTGCGCGAGATGGACAGCGCAGCGACCTATCCCAGCTAGAGGGTTGGCAACCTTATGTCACCGGCGACATCACCGAATACGCCGTCGACTGTGCTCACAACGACATGCTCACCGCTGCGGCGCTGACCATGTACGGCGAGCAGCTCAGAACTTCAGTGCAGACCTGAGAACTTCCTCGAGCCCGGCGACGCTTGCATCATCTGCTCGATCAGGCCAGGACAAGGGCCGGAACGTCGGGCTTGTAGACCTTCTTGTTCTCGACCTTGAACAGGTCAACCATGTTGCCGCCCATGACCTTTCGGACGCCGTCATCGTCGAGCCCATGCGCTTCGAGATCACCGACGAGGTTGATCGGGTCGGCCAGGCCCTCGGGGTGCGGCCAGTCCGAGCCGAAGATGACCCGGTCGATGCCGCACAGGTCGGCCATCTGCTTGAAGTTGTCCTCCCAGAAGGGCGCGACGTACACGCAACGTTTGAATGCCTCGATCGGGTCCTCGGGGAACTCCTGCGGCATCTTCGAGTAGACGTCCCTGAACTGGTAGAAGAGGTAGGGCACCCACGACGCGCCGTTCTCGACCGACAGGATGCGCAGGTCGGGATTGCGGTTGAAGGCGCCGTGGCACACCAGTGCCGCCATGGTGTCCTCGATGGGCCGCTTGCCCATTGCGACCATCCGGAACGAAGTGGGCTTGAACGGCTTGAACTCGTCGCCGGGCTCCCAGTCGTTGAGGTAGGCGGCGTAACCGCTGTCCGAGGCGTGCATCGAAACCGGGATGCCGGCCTTCACGCAGGCGTCCCAGAACGGGTCGAACTCCGGCAGGCCGAAGGAGCGGGTGCCGCGATAGCCCGGCACCGGCGCCGGACGAACCAGCACGGTCTTGGCGCCACGCTCCACACACCATTCGAGTTCCTCGATGGCACGGTCGATCCTGGCGAGGTTGATGACCGGCGTGGAGAAGATGCGGCCCTCGTAGTCGAATCGCCAAGTCTCGTACATCCATTGGTTCAGCCCGTGGATGATGTCCAGGATGGCGTCTGGGTCGTCCTTGAGTCGCTCCTCGACCAGGCTGGCCAGCGTGGGAAACATCAGTGTGTAGTCCAGGCCGAGTCCGTCGAGCACCTCGAGCCGGGCCGCGGGATCGCGGAAGGCGGGGATGGCCTTCATCGGCTTGCCCATCACCTCGCGGTAGCTCTTGCCGCCGCTACCGTGGCGGAAATACTCCTCCTGCGCGCCTGGCCTCGCGACCACCTCGAACGTCGGGTTGGGGATGTAGTCGCTGATGGTGTTGCGGACGACGATCTTGGTCCGCCCATGGACGTCGATGTAGTCGATAATGCCCTTGCGGTGATCCGGCAAAAACTGGGTCAGGGCTTCCTTCGGCTCGTAGAAGTGGTTGTCGGCATCGAACACCGGGTAGGACAGCTCGCGTGATGGCATCAGGCGTCTCCTGGAAGTCTCATGGACACTGTAGGGGTAATGACATTACCAATCTCAACTGTAACGCCGCAAAACTCCCGTTCAGTCCCGGTTATTCCAGTTCAGAAGCCGCGAACCAACCGCTTGCGCGCCCCTAAAGCGTGGGCGGTGACGCCTAGGCTCTCGCAGAGTCGAGAATCGCGTTACCGAAACGATGACCGACGCGCGCCGCTGCGGCCGGGGCGCGGCCGTCGGCGGCGCCCTATCCTGGTCGTTGGCTCGTCGGCCGGGGAGGATCGCCAGTGAAGGTTATTGCGACGCTCATCGTCGGCGGCGTGGCGGGCCTTTTTTCGCTGAGTGGTACCGGCGTGGCCCATGCGGACACTGCCCGGGAGCAGGAGGCGTGCCAGCTGATGGACGACCCGGCGGGACCGCAGGCGGGATACGCCCCGGCCGAATACGCCTTTATGATGCTGCGCGCCAAGATGTCAGCTCAGGCGGCGCGGGACATCATGTCCGTGGCGGTGCAAGACATTTGCCCGAACCATCTGGTCGACTTGCCCGCTAGCTGGCGATGACAATTCAGTGCGCAAGAATAATAGCGCTGAGCATTAAAACTCGGCGTTGACCCGCAGCGAATTGGCTAGCAGCGTGCGCCGGGTCCGTCCACGACCAGGCCCCGGCAGCCGTGCCTGCAGCGGATCCGGTGAATGATTCGTCCGACCGGGTTGCCTTCCGATGTGTACTGATACCAGACGAGGGCATCTGCTAAACCCTGACATTTTCGGCATCGTTCAGTTTCACGTTTGTACATTGGCATTCTCCATCCAGCGAAATGGGGGATACGTCCAACGTTGGGCGAATTGAATTCAAATTACCTGACGGCCATTCCGTTCGGCGTTTGCCGCGCCGAAAGAGCGTTCAGTGTTACCCAATTGGAACGCGGCGTAACGTTCCGGCAGAACTCGGTGCCGCGGGCCGTAGTCGGCGAGCTGCGCGATGCCGGCGACCTGGTGCCCTGGAGGTGTTTGCATGACGCGGACTGCGCGAGAAGTGGTGGAGCTGTACAACCTCGTCGTGTGGAATCAGCGCGACTTCGCGCTCGCCGACGAGCTGATGGGCCAGACGGTGACCAGGCACGAGGTGGGCGGGGCGAAAGTCCTCGCGCATGAGGACGCGGTGAATCGAATCATCGATCACTGGGCCATGTTCGAAACCATCCGCTTCGACCTCAACCTGGTCGTGGCCGGCGACGATGGCGAGCATGTGGCCATCGTGTACCAGTCGCCGATGCGGCTGAAAGACGGCACCGAGACCACCGTCGGCAGCATCGAAATCTTCCGAGTCGTGGACGGCAGGATCACCGAGGTGTGGAATTGCGGTTACCAGCAAGGGATTTGGGCGTGACGCCACGGGCCGGGCGTACGCGGCTGTGAATCCGTCAGACGTTGGCGAAGCAGCTGTCCTGGCTGCCGCCGGCCGGGATCGTCGCGTTGGTGCTCGAGAAGGTCGCCTCGATGCCGCTGTCGGTGACCTTGATGCCGTCGGCGTGGATGCCCAGCGGGTAGTTCTGCGTCGCCTTCGCCGTGTAGTCATCGAGGCTTTTCTGCACGCTCTCCGTCGACATCGTGGATCCCAGCGCGGTCAAGTTGGCCACTTGCAGCGACACCCCGTTGTTGGCGATCACCGGCTTGAGGGTGGCGCTGTCCAGCAGGCCCTTCAAGGAGACGGTGCCATCGCTCGGGTTGGTGGTCACGCTGCTGGCCACCAGGCTGCCGATCGTCGGGATCGCGCTCTGGATCGACTGCTTGATGCCGTCCGATGACCAGGTGATGGTGCCGTTGAGCGACGCGATGGTGCCCGCCGAGTTGGTGCTCTGGTTCAGCCGGATGTCCCGAATGTCGATGCCGATCTTCATGCCCTTGGCCTGGCGGATCTGGTTACCCGCGGTCTGGACCGAAATGTCGGGATAGTGCCCGGTCAGGTATTGCCAGGCGACTGGCGGAGCCGTGGCGAACGAGACGGTCGCGCTGTCCTGCACCTCGCACTGCACCGCGTCGCCGACCTTGCCGCTCGCCTGGTTGCGGACGTACAGCTCGACGCCGACCGGGGCCGCGACCACAACGGCGACCACGATGCCGAGGATCAAAGCGATCGACCGCTTCTTGCGGAAGAAACCGCGCTTCCGCGTCGTCGGTGCGTCCTGAGGCTGCGCCGGCGCCGCCAGCTGGGTAGTGGGCGATTCCTCGTACGGCCGTGGCCGAGCAGCGGACTGCGGGTTCGGCGGGAAGCCCTGCGGAGGCCCCGGCGGTTGCGGCGGTCGCCGCGGCGGCGGGCCGGGGTGCCGGATTTGGCGAGTCTCGTACTCGGACGGTTGCGCGGGCCGCGGGGGAGCAGGCAGGTTGGGTGGGCCGCCGGGTGCGGGCGGGCGGGCCCCTTCCGACGGGTCGCCGCCTGGAGGTCCTTGCGGATTCGTCACCAGCGCGATTGTGCCTCATCGGCTGTGTGATCGGGAAGATGCCTGGTCAGGCGGTCAGTGGACGTATTCCCGCAGGGGCTGTAGGTCAAGAACAGCCGAGATGAAGCTCGACATCCGACGGCTAGTTGTGATGTCCAGGGAGGTTGGTCAGTCTGGTGACTGGTGGCTTGCCTGCGATGGCGGAGTGGGCTCGATGGAAATTGTAGAAGTGCAGCCAGCCCGCTAAAGCGGTGTCGCGTTCTTTAGTGGACTGGTAGTGACGGGCGTAGGCCCAACCGTCGGCCATGGTGCGATGGAATCTCTCGATCTTTCCGTTGGTTTGCGGCCGGTACGGGCGGGTCCGCTTCGGAGTGACGCGCAACTCGGCACAGGCGTCACGCCACGCGAAGGATCGGTAGGCCGATCCGTTGTCTAAGAGCACTCGTTCGACGACGACCCCGCACTCGGCGAACCACGCGACTGCGCGCTGCAGCACGGCGACGGCCGTCGCGGCCTTCTCATCGGTACAGATCTCGGCGTAAGCCATCCGAGAGTGATCGTCGATCACGGTGTGTACGAACGCGATTCCGATCTTCGGGCGGTAATTCGTCGAGATGCCACCGCGTTCCCCGGTGCGGTGGCCGGTGGCGATGGCGTTGCGTTTGCTTTGTTCTCGACTCAGGAATCTGTGACCGCCACCGTCGGGGATGTTGGCGAACTTGGTGACGTCGACGTGGATCAACGCGCCGGGATGGGGATGTTCGTAGCGGCGCAGCGGTTCGCCGGTGACGCGGTCGATGTGGGATAGCCGGTTGATGCGGCACCGGGTCAGTACCGCGTGCACAGTGGAGGCCGGCACCCCCAAGCGCCCGCCGATCTGCACCGGCCCGAGCCGCTTGCGCCATCGCAGATCCACGATCCGGCGCATCAGCGCCGGTGCGGTCCTGGTGGGGCTGACGTGCGGACGTGAGCTGCGGTCGGCCATCCCGGCGGGCCCCTCGGCGCGGAACCGATCGGCCCACTTCTTGGCGGTTCGCGGGGCGACCATGAACATCTTCGCCGCCGCCGCGTAGGTCCAACCGGACTCGACGACGAGTCTGGCGAGCCTCAATCGAGCGCGCGGGGTCAGTGCAGCGTTAGCGTGGGACACGAAGGCCTCCTGGTTGATGAAGCGGTTCCTAGACAGCTCCACTTCACAACCGGAGGCCTTCCCTGTCACACAGACTCACCGATAACGGGAGAAACAACCTCCCTGGACATCACAGCTAGTCGGTGAAGTCGATCCGCACGGATACAGGTGTCGTTTCGAGCGCCTTGACCATCCTGGCGGCCAGCCGCCCGAACTGGCGTCCGCGCGCGACCACATCGTCATCCGGCCGGAACGCGGCGACTCCGGTACGCCAGTTATTCCCTTGGCGCACACGCACGTTCGGATTCCCGGCGATATTGCTGCCCCAGCCGGAGCGGGCGCCATGCTGACAGATCACCCATGCCCCATTGTCTTCGAATTGCACCGACACGGGAACGCGGCGCGCCTGGCCGGTCCTGCGGCCGATGGTCTCCAGTTCGGTGGCCAGCGCGGTACGCACGCCCAGTCGGTTCAGCGCTTTGACCGTCGGGTTGAACAAATACCGGCCCACCGCACGTTCCCTGCGAAATTTCCGCAGCGTCTTGTCCTCGCTCGTCCTCGTCATCGTTGTCTCCGTACTCGAAACCCGTTCGGCCCGCGGCCCTTCCGCCCGCATAGGCGGCAGTAGACCAATTGGTATAGTAGTAGACCGATTGGTATAGTACAACCCATGACCGCACGCGAAGCACTCATTGCGAGTGTGACGGGGCTGATTCAACGCAGGGGTGTGGCCGGAACCGGCCTCAACGCGTTGCTGGAAGACAGTGGGGTCGCTCGACGCACCGTCTACCTCAATTTTCCGGGCGGAAAAGAAGAACTCGTCACCGAAGCCGTTCGCGTGGCCGGGGAAGCGTTGACCGCGGTCATCGGGTCGACCGACGGCGATCCCGCCCACGCCGTCCAAGCCTTCGTCGACCAGTGGAAGACCACCCTTCGGCAGAGCGAATTGCAGGCGGGCTGCCCCATTGTCGCCGCCATCCTCGGGCGTACCGATGCGCCGGGCGCCGCACAAGCGGCCGCCGAGGCGATGCACGACTGGCAGTCGATTCTCGCCGACCGCCTGTTGAGATCTGGGGCAGACCGCGAGGAAGCGCGTTCGCTGGCGACGTTGACCATCGCGGCGATCGAAGGCGCTGTCATCATGGCGCTCGCCGCCCAGTCGACCGATGCGCTCGATGACGTCGGCCGCCACCTCGTTGAGGTGATCAGCCGGCATCTGCCGAGCTGAGGGCTGCGCACCTGAGCGGCTACAGAATCCCGAAGCCGCGTAAGGCCTTGATCCCGAACCAGATCCCGAATGCGAGACCCACGACGATCACGACGGGTCGATTGTTTCCCGTAGCCAGCGCAGCGCGCGGTCCAGAGTGGATCGCGACCGTTGCGGGAAGAAGGCTGCGATGCCGATGATGAGCAGATTCCCGCCGGCCGGCCATCCGCGTCGGCGGTGGGGCGTTGGGGTCGTCGCCGCTCAGCAGCTCCCGCGCCGCGGTGACCAGAAACAGTAGAGCCGTCACCAGAAGCACGGTCGACACGATCCAGTAGTGCGCGTGAGCCCTGTCGGCGCTGCGTGCCCCCCAGTGCAGAATGCTGCCGAAAATGAGGCCATGAAGCAGCCGCGTGGTGACATGCCCCCCGACCCAGGCGCCGGCGGCGCGCAGGCGCGAGGGCGTTCCCAGCAGCATGATGGTGATCACGAGCTTGATCGGCTCCAGGGCGCAGCCCAGGATCAGCGGGACCAGGCTGCTCCACATGTCCAACACCGGTCGACCCGCCTTCGTGATTATTGGGCGGAGACTGCGGCGCGCAGCTCCGCCTGGGCGAGCCCGGCGGCTAGGTCGGCCGGTCGCGGATCAACGGTGGCGTCGACGCGGTCGATACGGCCCGTGAATTCGAAATTGTGACCGTAGGGCGCGACGGGCGAGCCGGTGTCGGTGCCGACATCCAAGGTTTCGCCGCTCATCGAGAATCGGAACGGCACGGTCCGCTCGACCCGGTCGCTTGCTACGGCTACGTTGTTGACGCGCAGTGTCACCGTGGCGCCCTTGCCCAGCCCGCCGCCGTCGTAGTCGAACGAAAGGCCAAGCACTACAGGCCCTTCCGGTAGCGGATCAGCCGCCGCCACCGTAGTGAGCTGATGACCCAGATAGTTGTAGGTGAAGCGGGCAACGCCGTCCTGCACATAGAGCGACCACCCGGACATCGATCCGCCGATGCAGATGATCACCCCCTGCGCACCGCCCGACGGTATGTGCACGTGTGCCCGTAGCCGGAAGGACGCGCTGGTGTAGCCCAACGTCACGGGTTCGGGAATGCGTACCTGCCCGGGGTAGTAGGTCACCGAGGTGCGGCCGGCAAGATGGCTGGGACGATTGGTGGGCAGCGCGCGAAGCACCGTGGCGTCGCTGAGGGGGTACACATCGTATTTACGCGCTTCGGCATCGAAGACGGCCTTCAATTCGGCCAATCTGTCGGGGTGCTGCTCGGCGAGATCGACACCCTGCGTGAAGTCGTCGACCAGGTGATAAAGCTCCCAGCGCTCGCCATCGCCGAACGGTTTGCTCTGTTGGGTACGCTGCCAGGGCAGCCGACCGTGAAAGCACGACGCGATCCAGCCGTCGTGATAGATCGCCCGATTGCCAAAGATCTCGAAATACTGTGTGGTGCGGCAGCTTTCGGCGCCGCCGTCGTCGAATGAGTACCCCATGCTGATGCCCTCGATTGGCTTTTGCTTGACACCCTTGACGTGGGTGGGCGCGTCGATTCCGGCGGCTTCGAGAATTGTCGGTGCGATGTCGATGACGTGGTGGAACTGACTGCGCTGTTGCCCCGCGCTTTTGATCTGCCGCGGCCATGAGATGGCCAGCCCGTTGCGGGTCCCACCGAAGTGCGAGGCGATCTGCTTCATCCACTGAAACGGTGTGTCCAGCGCCCATGCCCAGCCGACGTTGTAGTGGTTTTCGGCGCGTGCCGTGCCGAAGTCATCGATGTGGGCCAGCAACCACTCGGGGTCCTCGGGCAGCCCGTTTTGAAATGCCGGCGAACTCCACGCGCCGTGCAGGGTTCCTTCCGCCGAGGCGCCGTTGTCGCCGCACACGTAGATGAACAACGTGTCGTCCCATTGCCCGAGTTCGTCGATAGCGTCGATGACCCGCCCGATTTGCGCGTCGGTGTGGGCTAAGAAGCCCGCGTAGACCTCCATCAGCCGCCGCGCCACCGGCTTGTACCGATCGTCGTAGTCGGCCCACGCGGGTATCTGCTCGGGACGGGGGGTCAGGCGGGCGCCGTCGGGAATGATACCCATCGCGATCTGGCGGGCATATGTCTGTTCGCGCAACGCATCCCAGCCGTCGTCGAACTGGCCGGCGAATCGGTCCGACCATTCCGGCCATACCTGGTGGGGGCTGTGTGTCGCGCCAGGTGCGAGGTAAATGAAGAACGGCTTATCGGGCGCCGAGGTCCTTTGCAGCCGGATCCACTCGATTGTCTTGTCGGCAAGATCCTCGCTGAGGTGGTAGTCGTCGCGGTCGAGGTACGGCTCGATCGGAGTGGTCTGGTCATAGAGCGCCGGTTCGTATTGCGAAGTATCGCCGCCCAGGAAACCGTAGAACCGTTCGAATCCGAGGCCGGTCGGCCAGCGCTCGAACGGGCCGGCGGGGCCGATCTCCCACGTCGGGGTGATGTGGGCCTTGCCGAAGAGCGCCGTGCTGTAACCATTCAGTAGCAGCAGCTGTGCGACTGTGGCCGTGCTCTGTGGAATCATGCTGTCGTAGCCCGGGAATCCGTACGCGACCTCGCAAATGGTGCCCATGTGCGCACTGTGGTGGTTGCGACCGGTCAACAGCGCGGCACGAGTCGGCGAACATAGCGCGGTCGTGTGAAATTGGTTGTAGCGCAGTCCGGTAGCGGCGACACGATCCAACGCCGACGTCGGGACCGGTCCACCGAATGTGGACGCCGCGCCGAAGCCGACGTCATCGAGCAGCACGACGACGACGTTCGGTGCGCCGGAGGGCGGGTGGCTGATTGACGGCGTGACCGGGGCGGAATCGGCCAGCAACGGGTTGATGACCCCGCCGAACTCTTCCGTATCGCGCGCGAGGTCGGCCATCCTGCCTCCTGTGAATTGCCGTCCTGCAGCAAATCTCCAAAACGCCTACAGCACAGCCTGTCACCGACGGCTGGACTCCAGCCACCGCGAACCGTGCGATCTTAAGTCAATTCAGTTGGGTTCAGACCGAAATTGGTTCGTACCGCCTCGACAAAGTCACTGACGGCCGCACTCGAGGCCTGGTTCCAGTAGCTGTTCGGTGTGCCCGCCTCGGAGATGTGGGCCGCAAAAAGCGTGACGATCGCGGCGTACTGAGCCTTCTGCAGGATGTGGTTCGGCATGATCAGCTTCATTTCCGCAATAATGCTGTTGAGTTCAACCATGTGCGGTGACGCGCGAAGCGCCGCTCGAAATGTGACAGCCGCAATTTGCTCAAGTGCAAGAGGCGTCGGTTCCGTTGCGCGCGGAGCCGTGTCGACCGCTTGGCCATCTGTTTCCACGGACGCGCCGACTTTTACTCGCTCGAAGAGCTTCTTCACCTCTTGGTTGGACGACACCAGTTCATCGAAACCCGCAGATAATTGGTTGAACTTTGACGAACTGATCTCCCCCTGCACTATATCGAGACTTTTGACGAAGCGAACCGATACGTCGCGCATCAATGCGTCGTGCCGCCTCCTGGTTTCAAGGGTTTCACCCCGATGAAATGCGGCTCGGGAGGACATATATGTGGTAAAGCCGCCAACTCCGGCACCCAGCAACGTCGCGAGCGAAGTGAGTACAGCCTGATCCACGTGCATGTGCTTGCCATCCTTAGGTCAGCGTTATTGGGTCCAAACCGAAATCGCTTCGTACTGCGCCTATCAGGTCACCGATGGCCGCACTCGAGACTTGGCTCCATTGGCTCGCCGGTGCGTCGGCCTCGGAGATATGGGCCGCAAAAAGTGTGGCGATCGCGGCGTACTGGGCTTTTAACAAGACATCGCTGGGCATTATGAATTTGATCTCAGTCATAAGGCTGCTGAATTCTGCCATTTGAGGTGTCTCGCCAAGCGTCGAGCCGAACGTGGCGGCTACAATTTGATCAAGTGTGGGAGTTGGTTCCGCGGCACCCGAAAGGAGCCCAAGCGCCTGATCGGCTGTTGCGGCATCCGCGCCGGCCTGTACCTGCTCGAAAAGATTTTTGACGGCTTGATTGGATGACACGAGTTCGTCAAGTCTCGCCGATAATTCGAACTTCGACGACAAACTGATCTCACCCTGTAACCTATCCAAGATCGTCACGAATTGAAGCGATGCGTCGCGCACTAATGCTTCATGCTGCAATTTGGTTTGCACGGTTTCCCCGCCATTGAAAAAGGGCTTGGTGGAAAAGAATGTGGTAAGGCTGCCACCGCCGGCACCCAGCAGTGTCGCGCCCGAAGTGACTGTGGCCGCCTGACCTGGATGGGCCAAGATGAACGGTTGTGCGCTCGCGTGTTTCCCGAGCGCCACGTTCGGCGCAGAAGATGGAGGCTGCTGCACCCCGGGAGCCCACTGCGACGGATCTCCGAGCGCCGCCGGCCCCCCGACGGAAGCCGGCCCCCCGACGACCGCTGCTGGTACACCCCCGGGTGCCGCGAGCGACGGCGGGGCCAGACCCGGAGCGGCCTGCGGTGCCGCCGGTGCAGCCTGCGGCGCCCCCGCAACCGACTGCGGCTGCGCCGCCGGAACCGAAGGTTGCCCCGCGGGCGCCGATGTCCCGGCCGACGTCGTCCCGGATGTCGTGGATGTCGTGGATGTCGTGGATGTCGTCGAGGTCGACGATGTTGCCGAAGTTGTCGACGTCGTCGACGTCGTCGAAGTAGTTGCCGTTGTTGTTGCGGTCGTCGTAGTCGCCGCCGGGGCCGCCGACGCGGGCGTCGTCGATGCCGGGGTCACCGCGGCGGGGGTCAGGGTGCCGGAGGTGACGCTGACGGTGGCGCCTTGTACGCCGCCGGTGACTGTGCCGCCGGGACCGACCGTAACGGTGCCGCCGGAACTTACGGTCACGGAGCCGGACGTGACGCTGAACGTGTAACCGCTGTAAGCCTGGGGGACGAGGGCGCCGGGCCCAAGGGTGAGGCCGGGGAAGTCGGACACACTGGGGATGGTTATGACGGCGCCGTTGGCGCCCGCTTGGACGGTGGAGCCAGCCGGGAACTCGAAGGTGGAGCCCACGCCGACGGTGACGCCGCCCTGGTCGACGAAGAGGCCGGCGCCGGAGGAACCGGCGTCGTAGACGGAGCCCGGGTCGATGGTGGTGGTGGTGGTGGGTTTGGGGTCAACCGCCTGCATCAAGCTCTGCATGCGCGCACCGGTATTGGAGACCGTCTGCGACAGCGCCTTCGTTTGGTCGGTTTGCGCCGTGTCGCTGGTGGTCTGCGGCGGCTCGTCGAACGACGTCAAGGTGCTCGCCGCCGAGGCGTCGACCGCATAGCCGTACATGGCAGTGGCGTCTTGGACCCACATCTGCAGGTATTGCGCTTCGGTGGCCGCGATCGCCGCGGTGTTTTGCCCGAAGAAGTTGGTGGCGACCAACGCCAGCAGCTGCGCGCGGTTGGCCGCGATCACCGGCGGGGGAACCGTCAGCGCAAACGCGGCCTCGTAGGCCGCGACTGCGGTGTAGGCCTGGGCGGCGGTTTGCCCGGCCTGGGCCGCAGCGGCCTGCAGCCACGCCGCGTAGCGGGCGGCCGTGCCCGACATCGCCAGCGACGACGGCCCGAACCACGACAGGCCGGTCAGCTCCGCGATCACGGCGGAATACCCGATCGCGCTGGACTCCAGCTCGGAGGCCAATGCCTGCCAGGCTGCCGCGGCAGCCAGCAACGGTCCGGGACCCGGTCCGGCGTACATCAGCCCGGAGTTCACCTCCGGCGGTAACAACGCGAAATCCACCATGTCTTTTCGTTCGAGGGGTTTATGGCCGATTTTCAGCTGCAGAGTACCCGTGCAGGTTGGTAGCTGCATGCTTGACCCGCAGATTTTACGACGAATTAGCTTGGGTACGTGAAAATGGCTTGATCACTGGATCTTTCGAGACCGCGCGGCTCGTCGGTCGCGGCAACCTAATGTCCAACATTGCGTTTGCCGTAATTTGCCATTGCGCTGCTCGGCGACCGCCCCGGGCGCACCGCTGGTTGGCGGCAGCTTTGTCCGGTCGCCCCTACCTCACGTTCATGGCTGCGGCGCTCAGCGGCAAACAAGCTTCGTGCTGACTCGGACAGTGCGTCACGGTTTCACTTGACGGGCATTGCGCGGCGGATCGGAGAGCCCTTGTCGCCAACCCAGTGTTGAACACGTTCCGGGACAACCTGATTGACGAATTGGATGCGAAATGACCCTAAATCAGGCGTCGGTTTCTCTCGATGACGCAAAGCGAGTGGTTGCCGCGGGCAGGGCCAAAGCCTGGGCAGGGTCATGATTTTCGCGGGAGGAATCCCACTGCGGCATGCCGGCCAGATAGTAGGCGCCGTCGGTGTCAGCGGCGGGAGCGGCAAAGAGGACCAGGCCGTCGCCGAAGCCGCCGCCGCCCTTTGACAACGCATCTGCACACGCGCAATGAAGCACGAGGCTTCCTGGGCTCCGATTGGCCGGTCCCGGTGTGGCCGGCCTGACTCGCTTGTGTTCTGTTGAGCCGCAACCGGTCTGGTGGTCCCGTCGGCTCGGGCCGACACTGTGCCGATCACCGCGAATCTCGGACAGGCTCGTCGCAACGGCGCGGACTCGCCATCCTGCTGGTGGTCAGAACGTGGGGCTGTCACGCAGCAGAAGCGAACGTACCAGCCACCGGGCTCCAGCGGGCCGGAGCAGCGCGGAGGCGGGTCGAGGCCGCACTTGCTGGGGCCACCAGAACCAGCGACCCAGCAGCGCGGCGATGGACGGTGTCATGAACGCCCGCACTACCAACGTGTCGAACAGCAGACCAAGCCCGATTGTGGTGCCTACCTGACCCAAGCTGCGCAGATCGCTGACCACCATGGAGGCCATGGTGAACGCGAACACCAGGCCCGCGTTCGTCACGACCCTGCCGGTGCTGGCCATCGCACGAACGATGCCCGTATTGATGCCTGCGGCTATTTCCTCTTTCATCCGGGCTACCAGCAATAAATTGTAGTCCGAACCCACTGCCAAAAGGATGATCACCGACATCACCGGCACGATCTTGTGAAGTTCAATGCCCAGAAGATACTGCCAGACCAGCACGGACAGTCCGAAAGACGCGCCGAGCGAAAGCAGAACTGTGCCCACAATTACTAGGGCGGCGATAAAGCTTCGCGTGATGAGCAGCATGACGACGAAAATGAAGCAGAGCGAAGAAATTGCTGCGATCAATAGATCGTATTTAGACCCGTCGACCAGATCTTTTGTCATTGCCGCAGTACCGGTGAGATAGATCTTGGCATTCTCTAGCGGCGTGCCCTTAAGCGATTCTTCAGCTGCAGTCTTTATCTCGTCGACGCGCGAGATACCGTCCGATGTCGCCGGGTCACCCCGTTGTGAAATGAGCATCCGGGCGGCCTTCCCGTTCGCCGACACGAAGACCTTCATAAGCCGCCTGAAGCCGGGATCCTTGAGAACGCCCGGCGGCAGGTAGAAAGAGTCGTCATTTTTAGCCGAATCGAACGCCTGGCCCATGCCTTTGGCATCGCCATTCATGTTGTCCATCAAGCCGAAGACCCCGGCCATGCTGCTGTGCATGGTCAGCAGCATGATCCGCATCGACTGCATGAGGGCGATCTGCGGGGGGAGCTGTGCCAGCAGCTGCGGCATGAGCACGTCGATCACATCGAGGTCGGCGACCAGCTTGTGCAGCTTCTCGCTAATTTCGTCGACCCCGTCGACGGTATCGAATACAGATCTGACCGCAAAACAGACAGGAATATCATAGCAGTGCTTTTCCCAGTAGAAGTAACTGCGAATCGGCCGCAAGAAATCTTCGAAATCCGCAAGATGATCGCGCACTTCGTTCGTCTTCTCTTCTACTTGATGCGTGGTAGCCGTCATCGCATGTGTGATGTCGTTGAGTTGTTGCATCAAGAAATACATATGTTTCATGATCGCGATCATCTGTGCCATCTCAGCAGCTTGCTTCAACATGTCATTCATGCGAGCTTCTTGAAATTTCAATGCTTCTTGCTGCAAGTTATTTTGCAAGCTGAGCAGATACGGTATTGTCGCGTGCTCTATCGGTGTTCCCTGGGGCCGTGTTATCGCTTGTACCATGGAAATTCCTGGAACCGCGAGAACGCCTTTGGCTAGCTGGTTCAATGTCAGGAAATCAGCCGAATTGCGCAGATCATGATCGGCTTCGACCAACAGGATCTCGGGCATCATCATGCGAGACTGGGGAAAATGTCTCTGGGCTGCCGCCAACCCGATATTAGCCGGAATATTAGAGGGGATATAGGCTTGGTCGTTGTAGCCGGGTTTGTATCCCGGCAATGTCAGTAATCCGACGAGCGCGATGGCCAGTGTCGCCACGAGAATAGGTCCGGGCCATCGGACGATCGCGGTGCCTATTCGCCGCCATCCACGGGCCTTGACATTGCTTTTGGGCTCGAACAAGCCGAAACGGCCCCCAACAGCAAGGACCGCCGGAACCAAGGTAAGGGCTACTGCGACCGCTACGAGGATGCCTACCGCGCAGGGGATGCCCAGGGGCCGAAAGTAGGGCAGCCGAGTAAAACTCAGGCAATATACCGATCCGGCTATCGTCACGCCAGAGGCCATCACAACCTGCGCAGTTCCGCGATAGGTGGTGTCAAGGGCGGTTACCCGATCCTCGCCGCTTTGGCGAGCCTCTTGATAGCGGCCAATAAAGAAAATCCCATAGTCGGTCCCGGCCGCGATGCAGGCGGACACCAACAGATTGACGGTATAAGTCGTCAGGCCGACAAGCTGGTGATAGCCGAGATATGCCACAATTCCCCGGGCCATTTGTAGTTCTATCCCGACCGTCGCCAATAAAATGATGACAATGGCGATCGAGCGATAGACCAGCATCATCATGATGAAGATCACCCCGATGCTCACCGCCGTGACCGTGATAAGCGTTCGGTCGCCGCTTTGGCTCATATCCGAGACGATCGACGCGGGGCCGGTGACATAGGCATGAATCCCTGGCGGGGGCTTTGTGAGATCCACCAGGTTGCGGACCGCCGCCACGGATTCTTCGCCCGAGGCCGCCCCCGGATTACCGGCAAGGCTCAACTGCACGTAAACGGCTTTACCGTCAGCACTTTGGGCGGCGCTCGACGTCAGCGGGTTGCCCCAGAAATTCTGGACTTGGGACACATGGCTCGGATCGCTTTCCAACTGACGAATCAAACCGTCGTAGTACCTGTGCGCAGTCTCGCCTAGGGGTTGCTGACCTTCTAGAACGATCATCGCCAAGCTGTTGGAGTCGGACTCGTTGAAGTCTTTATGAATACGAGTGGTCGCCTCGAACGACGACGCGTCGCTCAAGCTGAGCGATACAGCGTTCGATTTTTCGATCCGCTCGAGCGAGGGCACGCAGACGGTCAGAATGGCGGTGAGCGCAAGCCATGCCAAGATGATGGGCACGGCAAACCGGTGGATGGTGAGGGTCACGCGGGACCGCGTGCCGTGTGCATTACGCATGTGTTTCGTCGCTCATAAGGCCTTCGGCAGGCAGCGGGGTAGAAGTGTTCACCCCACGGAGTAGATGTGTTCACCCCACGAGTTATCTTCTCGGCTCTGGTCCCACCGCACAGTGCACGAGCCGATAGTGTGACAATTCTTGCACCGCGCGATGTTCTGGAACCGCAGGCAAGATCGTCGCAATCCTCGCAACAGGAGCAGGCACGCTGGGTCGATGCGCGACCAACCGGCATTTAAGACTCTGGGAATCCGGGCTTTGCGGGCAATATTGGATCGTGGCCGCGGTGCTCGAGGCGTTGCCGACGAACTGGCTGTCACGCATCAGCCGAAACACTGTCGCGCATAACCCGAAACACTGTCAGGCATCACCCGAAGACAAAATGTCAAGCATCAACCGAGGTCATCCAATCGTTTTGGCGCCCCTGTTCAGTGTCGGTTGATGGTTGACGTTTCTGTGTCGGTTGATCCTTGACACTCGTGTTGTGTTTTAGGTCCCTGTGTTGGTGCGCAGGGCCCGTTTGTTTCTCGTCGCTACTTTTACGTGCGGCGGTTTTGACGAGTTCGTCGCCGATGAAAAACCGCAGCAGTTCCCCGTCGACGTGGACATCACAGCGGGCGCCGGCGTGGTGGCGTCCGATGCAGACTTGCTGCCACGACACACACGATGCCGTTGGAACACACCCGGCGGCTGACCCACTCATCACCGGTGCGATCAGCCGCAGGTAACGCCAGCATCGGCGGGGGTGGAGCCGCCGGGGTGAACCGCTGTGCAGGGGTGGCCATGTCCAGCGACTGATGCGGGCGGGCGCTGTTGTAGTAGGCCACCCATTCATCGAGGGCCTGCTGGGCTGCCTTGAGGTTCGCGAACGGTGGTGTGCTGCTGAGGAATTCCGCGCGCATGCTGCGGTGGAACCGCTCGATTTTGCCGGTCGTGGTGGGGCTGCGTGGCTGGGTCAACAGATGCTCGATGCCGTGTTCGCGGCAGATCCGATCAAAGAGCACCTCGACCACGGGGTGATTGAACCGCCCGGTGAACACCTTGCCGTTATCGGTCAAGATCTGTTCGGGTGCCCCGTAGGTATGTAGTGCTGCGCGTAGCCCGTCGCAGACCGCCCGGGTGCGCTCCCGGGCCATCAGCCGCGCACAGACACACATCCGCGAGTGATCATCGATTCCGGTCAGGGCTTTGGCGCTGGTGCCATCGGCCAGGGGGAATCCGCCCACAATGTCCATCTGCCACAACTCCATCGGCGCCCCGCGCTCCCAGCGTTTTCACTTGCGCGAGCGCCGATCCCGCAGACTCGGATCGATCATGTTCGCCCGCACCAAGGCCCGGTAGGCCGCTGACTCCGAAGGCAGCGGCGACACCTGGCGTTTAGCAAGCTCGAACACCAACCGCCGCGGCCCCCAATACGGGCGCGAGCGGCGCAACTCCAACAGCACCGCCTCGACCTGCGCGGGCATTTGATGCGGACACCTCACCGGCCGATGCGACCGATCCACCAGGCCCTCAAGACCCTGGGCCTCATAGCGGGCCAACCAGGAGTGCAGCGTCTGGCGCGACACCCCAACCTTCTCGGCGACCTGCGAGATCGACAACCCATCGCTGATCACCGCTAACACGGCCTGATACCTCTGCTCGGCCACGGATAACTCCCTCATCGAAGGAGTGTCAAGGATCAACCGATGTAACTGTCAACCATCAGCCGAAACACTGTCAGGCATCACCCGAAGACAAAATGTCAAGCATCAACCGAGGTCATACACCGTTTTGGCGCCCCCGGCACGACTCGAACGTGCGACCTAGGGATTAGAAGGCCCTTGCTCTATCCACCTGAGCTACGGAGGCAATGCGCAGGTCAGTCTATCGAACGGGGACCGAGTGTCCGATCCGCCGCCGCCACGCGTGCGAAAAACCTTCGCGCACGCCATTTATCGGTTATCGTTGGCCCCTCGACACACGTACATCACCGGCCGGTAAACGGCCGTTAACCGCAACGAGGCGTGTGCATAGGCGTCGAGGGGTGGCGTAGCAATGAGCATGGTCATGAGCATGACGTCGCGGTACGCACGGGCGGGCGTCCAGGCGTGGCGGCTGACCGCCGATGCCCGCGGCGCCTACCAGGCCGGCGTGCTGCTGGTGCGCGGCTCCCCGTCCGCGCTGGGCTGGTTCGCCGGCTGGCTGTCCACGGAATTTCCCCCGCATGTGGTGACCGGGCACGCGCTGTCCCGGGTGCCACGCCCGTCCATCGGACGTGTCGGCAAATCCTGGGCCGCGCAAAAGGCCGACCAGGCGCTGACCGCCGCCCTCGTGGAGTCGTTCGGCGCCGATTACGCCGACCTGGTCTGCCACCCGAACTGCGAGGCGACCGAGTGCGCCCCTCGCGGCGGTTGGCTGCAGCGCCCCGGGCCGCACCGCCGGTACGCGGCGCAAACCTCGGACATCTCCTACGGCCCCGGTGGTCGGGACAATCTTCTCGACATCTGGCGTCGACACGACATGGCGCCGGGCCGCCGCGCGCCGGTGCTGATCCAGGTCCCCGGTGGGGCGTGGGCGGTCAACGGCAAACGCGGCCAGGCGTACACGCTGATGAGCCGGATGGCCGAACTCGGCTGGATCGTCGTGTCGATCGACTACCGGAAGAGTCCGCGCAGCACCTTTCCGGCGCACCTCATCGACGTCAAACGGGCCATCGCCTGGGTCCGCGAGAACATCGCCGATTACGGTGGCGACCCGGACTTCATCGCGATCACCGGCGGGTCGGCGGGCGGACACCTGGCCTCCCTGGCCGCGCTCACCTCCAACGACCCCAAGTTCCAGCCCGGGTTCGAAACCGCCGACACGACCGTTCAGGCCGCCGTCCCGTATTACGGCGTCTACGACTTCACCAACCCCGAGGCCATGCACGAGCTGATGCTGCCGTTCCTGGAGCAGTTCGTGATGCGTGCGCGGTACGCCGATACGCCGGAACGGTTCGAGGCGGCCTCACCGATCTCCTACGCGCACCACCAGGCTCCACCGTTCTTCGTGCTGCACGGCGAAAAGGACGAACTGGTTCCGTGCGGCCAGGCCCGGACCTTCTGCGCGGCGATGCGCGATGCGGGGGCCCCCGTGGTGGCCTACGCCGAACTTGCCAATGCGCACCACGCATTCGACATCCTGTCCACCGTCCGGTCGAAGCTGGCTGCCGCCGCCGTGGCCGACTTCCTGGGGATCGTCTACGGGCAGCGCCAAAGTTCGCTGATCGATTCGTGGCCGCTCTCGGCTACGTCGGCCGGCTGAATCGCCTGTCACTAGCACCGTTTCAGGGACCGAATCGTGCCTTTCACCGGCGCGTCAACCCGACTAGCGTTGGTGTGGCAATGGGGTTGGTGAGGTCGAGGCAGGAGGCTTGAGCTGCGGTGACTGCGTTGGCGCATCAAGTTGATGATCATGGCTGAGCCCGCCGTGCGCGCGGCGCTGCCCGACGAGCTGGGGCCCGTTGACTATCTGCTGCACCGCGGCGAGGCCAATCCCCGCACCCGCTCGGGCATCATGGCGCTGGAGCTTCTGGACACCACGCCCAGCTGGGAGCGATTCCGCACCCGGTTCGAGAACGCCTCCCGCAAGGTGTTGCGGTTACGGCAGAAGGTGGTCGTGCCGACCCTGCCGACGGCGTCCCCGCGCTGGGTCGTCGACCCCGATTTCAACCTCGACTTCCACGTCCGCCGGGTACACGTGTCGCCACCGGGCACCCTGCGCGAAGTATTCGACCTGGCCGAGCTGATCCTGCAATCGCCGCTGGACATCTCGCGGCCGCTGTGGACAGCCACGCTTGTCGAGGGCCTGCCCGACGGCAAGGCGGCGACGCTGCTGCATGTCAGCCACGCGGTCACCGACGGCGTCGGCGGTGTCGAGATGTTCGCCGAGATCTACGACCTCGAGCGTGATCCGCCGGCGCGACCGACGCCACCGCTGCCGGTTCCGCAGGATCTGTCACCCAAGGATTTGATGCGCCAGGGCTTCGGTCGCCTGCCCGTGTCGCTCATCGGCGGCACGCTGAGTGCACTGTCGGGGGCGGTGTCGGTGGCCGGGCGAGCGCTACTGGAACCGGTGTCGACGGTGTCGGGACTTCTGGGTTACGCGGCCTCGGGCGTGCGGGAGATCAACCGGGCCGCCGAACCGTCGCCGCTGCTGCGCCGGCGCAGCCTGGCCACCCGCTCCGAGGCCATCGACATCCCGCTCTCGGATCTGCACAAGGCGGCGAAAGCCGGTGGAGGATCGATCAACGACGCATATCTCGCCGGCCTGTGCGGCGCCTTGCGCCGGTACCACGAGGCCCTCGGTGTGCCGATCGCCACGCTGCCGATGGCCGTGCCGGTCAGTCTGCGGGCCGACGCCGACACAGCCGGCGGCAACCGATTCACCGGCGTCAACCTCGCCGCGCCGATCGGCACCGTCGACCCGGTCTCGCGGATGAAGAAAATCCGGGCGCAGCTGACGCAACGCCGCGACGAGCCGGCGATGAACATCATCGGTTCGCTGGCGCCGGTGTTGAGCGTGCTGCCGACCACCGTGCTGGAGGGCATCACCGGATCGGTGGTCGGCTCCGACGTGCAGGCCAGCAATGTCCCGGTCTACCCGGGCGACACCTACATCGCCGGTGCAAAAGTGTTGCGGCAGTACGGCATTGGCCCGCTACCAGGTGTGGCGATGATGGTGGTGCTGATTTCGCGCGGCGGGTGGTGCACCATCACCGCGCGCTACGACAGGGCGGCGGTGCGCAACGAGGCATTGTTCGCCCAGTGCCTGCTGGAGGGCTTCGACGAGATCCTGGCGCTGGCCGATGACCCGCCGCCGCGCGCGGTGCCCGCTTCGTTCGCCGAGCCGGCGACGTCGGCACGAACAGTGGCGAGCTCGTGAGCGCCGCCAAGGACCGTGAGACAGCTACTGCGCCAGCAGATTTACGGCTGCCCGGCTCGGTCGCCGAGATCCTCTCCAGCCCACCGGGTCCCCATGTCGGTGCGTTTTTCGATTTGGACGGAACCCTGGTCGCAGGCTTCACCGCGATCATCCTCACTCAGGAGCGCCTGCGCCGACGCGACATGGGGGTGGGCGAGCTGCTCAATATGGTTCAGGCCGGCCTGAACCACCGCCTCGGGCGACTCGAATTCGAAGACCTGATCGTCAAGGCCTCGGCGGCGCTGGCCGGCCGGCTGATCGATGACTTGGAGGAGATCGGCGAGCGGCTGTTCGTCCAGCGGATCGAGTCCCGGATCTACCCGGAGATGCGCGAGCTGGTGCGGGCTCACGTGGCCCGCGGCCACACCGTCGTGCTCAGCTCGTCGGCCCTGACCATCCAGGTCAACCCGGTCGCGCGCTTCCTCGGGATCGTGAACACGCTCACCAACGCGTTCGAGACCAACGACGACGGGTTCCTGACCGGCGATGTCGTCAAGCCCATCCTGTGGGGGCCGGGGAAGGCGGCTGCGGTACAACGCTTTGCCGCCGACAATGGCATCGACCTCAAAGACAGTTACTTCTACGCCGACGGCGACGAGGACGTCGCCCTGATGTACCTGGTCGGCAATCCGCGGCCTACCAATCCCGAAGGGAAGATGGCCGCGGTGGCAAGGCGCCGCGGCTGGCCGATTCTGGAGTTCGACAGCCGAGGCCCCGTGGGCCTTCGGCGGCAGGTGCGGACCATCGCCGGCTTGAGTTCGCTGTTCCCGGTGGGAGCCGGTGCGGTGTGGCTTGGCCTGCTGACCAATAGCCGGCGGCGGGGCGCCAATTTCTTCACGTCGACTTTTCCTCAGACCGTGCTCGCGACCACCGGTGTGCGGCTCAACGTCATCGGACAGGAAAACCTGACGGCGCAGCGCCCGGCGATGTTCATCTACAACCATCGCAACCAGGTCGACCCGATCATCGCTGGTGCGCTGGTGCGCGACAATTGGATTGCCGTGGCGAAAAAGGAACTAGAGAAAAATCCGATCATGCGTACCCTCGGCTGGGCGCTGGACGGCGTGTTCATCGACCGGGACGACCCGGTCGGGGCGCTGGAAACGCTGCATACGGTCGAGGACCGGGCCCGAAAGGGACTCTCGATCGTCATGGCCCCCGAAGGGACCCGGTTGGACACCACGGAGGTCGGGCCGTTCAAGAAGGGGCCGTTCCGCATCGCGATGGCGGTGGGAATTCCGATCGTGCCCATCGTGATTCGCAATGCGGAACTCGTCGCAGCCCGAAACTCCAGCACGATCAATCCCGGCACGGTGGACGTCGCGGTATTGCCGCCGATTTCGGTCCAGGACTGGACCCTTGAGACGCTGCCGGAGCACATTGCCGAGGTGCGCCAGCTGTATCTGGACACCTTGGCCGACTGGCCCGTCGACGAGGTGCCCGCGGTCGATGTGTCCGCCGAGCCGGAGGCGGCGCCACGGTTGCGAGCCAAGCCGGCCGCCCAGAAGGCTCCGGCGAAGAAGGCTCCTGCCAAGAAGGCCGCGGCGAAGAAGGCTCCTGCCAAGAAGGCCGCGGCGAAGAAGGCTCCTGTCAAGAAGGCCGCGGCGAAGAAGGCTCCCGCTAGGGCCAACAAGGCTCCAGCCAAAAATAGTCCGCCGCAAACGAATTCGAATGCCGCCGAGGCGGCCCGCACCGACGGCGAGGCACCTGCGCCGGACCAGGTGGGCGGCGCCGAGTCGACGATCGGGCAGTCCGAAGGACACACGTGAGCCAACCGGCCGCAGATACCAGCGCGATCCTGACCGCGCGAGACTCGCTGGTATTAGCGTCCATGGAGTCCGCCGTGGAAACACAGCTGGTGATGGATTGGCTGGATCATCAGCGGGCCCGCAGTCCGGGCGTGCAGTTCGACGTGCTGAAGCTGCCGTCCGTCGACGGAGCGCCGACAGCGCTGCAGCCGCTGGTCGAACAGCTCCGGTGCGGCCTCGAAGCTGGGGGAGACCGGTCGATCGTGCCGGTGCGGGTGTTCTGGCTGCCGCCTCCCGACCGCGGCCGAATCGCCAAGCTTGCCGGGCTGCTGCCGAGCCGAGATCCCTACCACCCCAACGAACGTCAGCAGCGTCTCATCGTGCGCGACGACCCGCGCCGAGCCCGGGTGGTCACCGGCGAGGCGGCGAAGGTGTCCGAGCTGCGTCAGCAATGGAGCGAGACCACCGTCGGCGAGGACGACCGCGATTTCGCCGAGTTCGTCGCGCGCCGCGCGGTCTTGGCGCTGGAACGCGCCGAATACCGGATTCTGGGGCCCCAGTACAAGTCCCCGCGGCTGATGAAGCCAGAGATCCTGGCGTCCGCCCGCTTTCGCGCGGGGCTGGCCAAGATCCCCGGCGCGACCGTGGACGAGGCCGGCGAGATGCTCGACGAACTGTCCACCGGGTGGAGCCGCGCGTCCGTCGACCTCGTCGGCGTGTTGGGCCGAATGATCAGCCGCGGGTTCGAACCGGAGATCGACTACGACGAATATCAAGTCGCGGCGGTGCGCGCCGGGCTGGAGGTCCATCCGGCGGTGCTGCTGTTTTCGCACCGTTCCTACATCGACGGCGCGGTGGTGCCGGTGGCGATGCAGGAGAACCGGCTGCCGCCGGTCCACGTGTTCGCCGGCATCAACCTGTCGTTCGGGTTGCTGGGCCCGCTACTGCGACGGTCCGGTGTCATCTTTATCCGGCGCAACATCGGTGAGAACCCACTCTACAAATATGTGTTGCGCGAGTACGTCGGCTACATCGTCGAAAAGCGATTCAACCTCAGCTGGTCGATCGAGGGCACCCGGTCGCGCACCGGCAAGATGCTGCCGCCCAAGCTCGGCCTGACGAGTTACGTGGCTGACGCGTACCTGGACGGCCGCAGCGAAGACATTCTGCTGCAACCGGTTTCGATCAGCTTCGATCAGTTGCACGAGACGGCCGAGTACGCCGCCTACGCCCGCGGCGGGGAGAAGACACCCGAGGGTGTCGGCTGGCTGTACAACTTCATCAAAGCCCAGGGCGAGCGCAATTACGGCAAGATCTACGTCCGCTTCCCCGAGGCGGTGTCGATGCGGCAGCATCTCGGGCCGCCGCATGGCCCGCTCACCCACGACAAGGACGCGAAAAGGCTTGCACTGCAGAAGATGTCGTTCGAGGTTGCGTGGCGGATCCTGCGGGCGACCCCCGTGACCGCGACCGGTCTCGTGTGCGCGCTGCTGCTGACCACGCGCGGTGCGGCGCTGACCCTGGATCAGTTGCACCACACCCTGCAGGATTCGCTGGATTACCTTGACCGCAAACAAGCTCCGGTGTCGACCAGCGCGCTGCGGCTGCGCACCCGCGACGGCGTTCGATCGGCAGTCGACGCCTTGTCGAACGGGCACCCGATCAGCCGGGTCGACAGCGGGCGCGAGCCCGTGTGGCTCATCGCGCCCGACGACGAGCATGCCGCGGCGTTCTATCGGAACTCGGTGATCCACGCGTTCCTCGAGACTTCGATCGTCGAACTCGCCCTCGCGCATGCACGTAACGCCCCGGACGCTCAGGGCGATCGCATGGCCGCGTTCTGGGCGCAGGCGCTGCGGCTGCGCGATCTGCTGAAATTCGATTTCTATTTCGCCGACTCGGCGGCTTTCCGGAACAACGTCGCCGAAGAGATGGCATGGCACGATGACTGGGAAGCGCACGTCGTCGCCGGGGGCGAGGAGATCGACGCCCTGCTGTTCGGCAAGCGGCCGTTGATGTCGGACGCGATGTTGCGCGTGTTCTTCGAGGCCTACGAGCTTTTCGCCGACGTCCTGCGCGACACCCCGGCGGACGTCGGCGAAAAGGAGCTGACCAACCTGGCCCTCGGGATCGGCCAGCAGTACGTGGCGCAAACCCGGGTCCGCAGCAGCGAATCGGTGTCGACGCTACTGTTTGCCACCGCCCGCCAGGTCGTCGTCGACCAGGGTCTGATCGGTTCAGCCGACGATCTCGACGAACGCCGGGTCGCGTTCCGGCGGGAATTGCGAGCCATTCTGCGCGATTTCGACTACGTCGAGCGCATCTCCCGCAATCAGTTCGTCGCCCGCGAGTCCCGAGCCCGCCGGGCTCGTCCGGACGGGCACGCCGGGTAGTGCGGGCCGCCCCGGGGCGCGCTCATACCCTGGACACATGACGGTCGACCAGTCCACCGGCAGGGGGCATGCGCTGGTGTGGCCGCTGCTCGCCGCAGTCGCGGCGCTGGCCGGCTGCACGGCCGCCGGGATCGGGGCCCTGTCGCTGGCCGATGCGCTGACGGCCACCGGCTTGCCCGATCCCGGGCCGGCCACCACGCTGGGCCTGCCGTTCGTCCGGGCGGTGGGCGAGATCGCGGCGGTGCTGGCCGTCGGGTCGTTTCTGTTCGCGGCGTTCCTGGTGTCACCGCAAAAGACCGGGGTGCTCGACGCGGCCGGATACCGGGCGCTGCGACTGGGCACGGCGGCGTCGGGGGTGTGGGCGGTGTGCGCGGCCCTGCTGATCCCGCTGACGATTTCCGATGTATCCGGTCACCCGCTGAGCGATCACCTCAATCCGGCGACGATCTGGACGCTGGCCGACCTGATCAACACGGCCTCCGCCTGGCGCTGGACCGCGGTGCTGGCCGCGCTGGTCACGTTGGCGAGCCTGGCCGTGCTGCGCTGGTCGTGGACGCCGCCGCTGCTGGCCGGATCGCTGATCACCCTGATCCCGCTCGGCCTGACCGGCCACTCGTCGGCCGGCGGCGCGCACGACCTGGCCACCAACGGCCTGCTGATTCACCTCGCCGCCGCCAGCGTGTGGGCAGGCGGTCTGCTGGCGCTGCTGGCCCACGCGCTGCGCGGCGGTGCTCACCTCGACCTGGCGGCCCGCCGTTTCTCCGCGATCGCCCTGTGGTGCTGGGTTGCGATGGGACTCAGCGGGAGTGCCAACGCGCTGGTGCGGGTGTCGCCGCCCGATCTGCTGGGCACCGCATACGGGCGGTTGGTGGTAGCCAAGTTCGTCGCGCTCGGTCTGCTCGGTGTCCTGGGCTGGCGGCAGCGACGATCCGGAGTCGTTGCGGTGCAAGCGAATCCGGGATCCAAGCGGGTGCTGACCCGGTTGGCGCTGATCGAGGCGGCCCTGTTCGGCGTGACGTTCGGTATCGCCGTCGGGCTGGGCCGCACCCCGCCACCGCCGCCCCCGGCCCGGCTGCCGTCGATCCCCGAAGCCGAGATCGGTTACGACTTCGCCGGCCCGCCCACGGTGGCCCGGATTCTGTTCGACTGGCGCTTCGATCTGATCTTCGGTTCGGCCGCAATTGTTTTCGCGGCGCTGTATGTGGCGGCGGTGGTGCGGTTGCGTCGCCGTGGCGATCTCTGGCCGCCCGGCCGGGTGGTTGCCTGGCTATTGGGCTGCCTGACGTTGCTGTTTGTCACCTCCTCGGGCGTCGGTCGCTACATGCCCGCGATGTTCAGCATGCACATGGTTGCGCACATGGGGCTGTCGATGTTGACGCCGATCCTGCTGGTGCTGGGTGCGCCGGTGAGTCTGGCGCTGCGGGCGTTGCCCGCCGCCGGCCGCGACGATCCACCCGGGATGCGTGAATGGCTGTTGGCCGCCCTGCACAGCAGGGTGTCGCGGTTGCTGACCAATCCGATAGTGGCCACGATCTTGTTCGTCGCGGGCTTCTACGGGCTGTACTTCGGCAGCATCTTTGACGACGCAGTGAGCAGTCATGCCGGGCATCTGGCGATGAATGTGCACTTTCTGCTCAGCGGTTACCTCTTCTATTGGGTGGTGATCGGCGTCGACCCGACGCCGCGGCCGATCCCGCCGTTGGCCAAGGTGGGCGTGGTGTTCGCCTCGCTGCCGCTGCATGCGTTCTTCGGGGTCGAGCTGATGAGCACGCAACGGGTGCTCGGCGCCGTCTACTACCGGTCGTTGGGCCTGAGCTGGCATACCGATCTGCTTGGCGATCAGCGGCTCGGTGGTGGAATCGCCTGGGCGGCGGGCGAGGTGCCACTGGTGATCGTGATGCTCGCGCTGCTGGTGCAGTGGGCGCGCAGTGACGAGCGGACCGCTCGGCGGCTGGACCGGGCGGCCGACCGCGACAATGACGCCGAGTTGACCGCCTACAACGCGATGCTGGCCGAGATGGCCCGGCGTCCACCCCAGGGACCGGGCTGACCCGCGGCCTCGGTGACACGTGCATGGCGCATGCGAAAGCCGTTATATGTCAACGTGTTCCAGCTTCGATTTCACGCTAGTTGGGTAGGGGTGGTGGGGGTTGGAAGGGTGTGTACCACCACCATTGGCGCGTTCGCCAGTGGGGCCAGGGCACGGTGGAACGTCGGGCCGGGCCTGGGTCTGCGGGCGCGCCAGCGATCCTGGGTCTAGCCGGTGTCGGTCGCTGTCGGTGACGACGAGTTCGGCGGCGGGCCCGGTCAGGGTGATGGCGCCCTGGTGGTGTTGCCGGTGGTGATACGGGCACACCAGCACCAGGTTGCCCAATTCGGTGGGCCCGCCGTCCTGCCAATGCCGCAGATGGTGGGCGTGCAGGCCGGGGGTAGCCCCACACCCGGGCACCCCACACGCCCGGTCGCGGTGCTCGAGCGCGCTGCGCAGCCGCCGGCTGATCAACCGCGTGCTCCGGCCGACACCAATGACCTCTCCATTGCGCTCGAACCAGACTTCACCGGTGGTCTCACAGGTCAGGTAGCCATGCTCGGCGTCGGACAGCAGCGGACCCAGATGCAACGCCGCAGCACCCGTGGTGGCGTCGACGTGCACCACCACCGTGGTGCGTTGCCCGTGGGGTCGGCGCACCGCCTCGACATCCCAGCCCGTCTCGACCAGACGCAGAAACGCCTCCAGGGTGCCCGACAACGGCGGCGCCGTCTCTGACGCGCGCTCACCTTGGCCGCGGTCGCGCTTCCATTCGGCGACCAACGCCTCCCGATGCGACGCCAACGCCGCCTCAAACGTTGCCGCCTGGGCGTGCGGAAGCCGGATGCGCCAACACGCGAACGCCTCATCGGTGGTCTTGGTGATCGACGGCCCCGGTTGCGGCCGAGGTTCGGGGTCCGGGCGCGGTTCCAGCGCGACCGCGGTACGCAGCCGATTGACCGTGGCCACCTGCGCCCGCTGCACATAATGATCGTCAGAGCCCTCGGCGGCGCGCGCCGCGATCACCCCGACCTGATCCAACGACAACCGCCCCGCGGCCATGCCCTGGACGCAGCGCGGAAATTCCTCGAGCCGGCCCGCCACCGTGGTGATCGTCTGGGCGTTGCCCGACGACACCCCCAGCTTCCAGGCCATCAATGCCGCCACCGACCGCGCATCCGTCACGCCCCAGAGCCCGTCGCGATCAATCTCAGCGGCAATCTCCACAATGCGCTCATCAATCGCATTGCGCTGACCCGCCAACTCCGCCAACTCCTCGAACAACACATCCACACGCCGCGCAACATTTTCGACCAACGGAGGCGCTGCAGGGAACGACATAACGCCATCAAAGCAGAACAGTCCGACAACATTTGGCCACCAAATCCGCACCGGTACCAATGCCATCAATCGCCCATGGGGACAACCCGTTTGGTCATTGGCGCGTTGGTCCAGGTTGAAGCCAACGACCCGGCTGACTACCTCTCATAACTCGGCCTGAAACGCGCGTCCGCAGCAAGAAAGCTATCCACAGTCCCAGGTATCTCAACAGTGGAAGCGGCCGGCGCGCCGTTCGCATCTGGCGTGACGGTGCCGTGCCGCTGAATGGGCACCACACGAGAGCGCTATCTGCGGATAGCTAGGAAAGGAAACTGAGGCAATGTTCGAAACCCCACTGACCGTTGTCGGTCACATCGTCAACAACCCCGAGCGTCGGCAGGTCGGCAACCAGGAGGTCATCAAGTTCCGGGTGGCCAGCAATTCGCGCCGCCGGACCGCGGACGGCGGCTGGGAGGCGGGGAACTCCCTGTTCATCACCGTCAACTGCTGGGGAAAGTTGGTCACCGGGGTGGGTGCCGCGCTGGGCAAGGGTGCCCCGGTCATCGCGGTGGGCCACGTGTACACCAGCGAGTACGAGGACCGGGACGGCAATCGCCGTTCGTCGCTGGAGATGCGCGCGACCTCGGTCGGCCCCGACGTGTCGCGGGCCATCGTGCGGATCGAGAAGCCCGGCTACACCGGCCCCGACGCGAACGCCGCGCCGGCCGCCGATGCCGACAAGACCGCCGAGGACAGTACCGACGGCGACGAGGCCGTGGCAGCCGGCGACGGCTCCGAACGCCGCGACCCGCTGCCCCTGTCGGCCTAGCCGACGGGTTGGTCGTCGGGCCTCGACCCTGCGGCGGTGCCTAGGATGGTCGGCGAGATCATTCTCGAAGACCAGAAAGGCAATACCGCGGCATGGCTGAGTTCATCTACACGATGAAGAAGGTCCGCAAGGCGCACGGCGACAAGGTGATCCTGGACGACGTCACCCTGAGCTTCTATCCGGGCGCCAAGATCGGTGTCGTGGGCCCCAACGGCGCCGGTAAGTCGAGCGTCTTGCGGATCATGGCCGGTTTGGACAAGCCGAACAACGGCGAGGCCTTCCTGGCCACCGGCGCCACCGTAGGCATCCTGCAGCAGGAGCCTCCGTTGAACGAGGAGAAGACCGTTCGCGGCAACGTGGAGGAGGGCCTCGGCGAGATCAAGGTCAAGCTCGACCGCTTCAACGAGGTCGCCGAGCTGATGGCCACCGACTACTCCGACGAACTGATGGAGGAGATGGGCCGGCTGCAGGAGGAGCTGGATCACGCCGACGCGTGGGACCTGGACTCCCAGCTCGAGCAGGCGATGGATGCGCTGCGCTGCCCGCCCCCCGACGAACCGGTGACAAACCTCTCCGGTGGTGAGCGGCGCCGCGTGGCGCTGTGCAAGCTGCTGCTGAGCAAACCCGACCTGCTGCTGCTGGACGAGCCGACCAACCACCTCGACGCCGAGAGCGTGCAGTGGCTCGAACAGCATCTGGCCAGCTACCCGGGCGCGGTGCTGGCGGTGACGCACGACCGCTACTTCCTGGACAACGTCGCCGAATGGATCCTGGAACTCGACCGGGGCCGCGCTTATCCCTACGAGGGCAACTACTCGACCTACCTGGAGAAGAAAGCCGAGCGGCTGTCGGTGCAGGGCCGCAAGGACGCCAAGCTGCAGAAGCGGTTGACCGAGGAGCTGGCCTGGGTGCGGCAGGGGGCCAAGGCGCGGCAAGCGAAGAACAAGGCCCGGCTGCAGCGCTACGAGGAGATGGTCGCCGAAGCCGAGAAAACGCGCAAGCTCGACTTCGAGGAGATCCAGATCCCCGTCGGGCCCCGTCTGGGCAGCGTGGTCGTCGAGGTCGAGCACCTCGACAAGGGCTACGACGGGCGCACCCTGATTAAGGACCTGTCGTTCACCCTGCCCCGCAACGGCATCGTCGGCGTCATCGGTCCCAACGGTGTCGGCAAGACGACGCTGTTCAAGACGATCGTCGGGCTGGAACAGCCGGACAGCGGGACGGTCAAGGTCGGCGAAACCGTCAAGCTCAGCTACGTGGACCAGTCCCGCGCCGGTATCGACCCCAAGAAGACGGTGTGGGAAGTCGTCTCCGATGGCCTCGATTACATCGAGGTGGGCCAGAACGAGATCCCGTCGCGCGCCTACGTCTCGGCGTTCGGGTTCAAGGGGCCGGACCAGCAGAAGCCGGCCGGCGTGCTGTCCGGTGGCGAGCGCAACCGGCTGAACCTGGCGCTCACGCTGAAAGAGGGCGGCAACCTGATCCTGCTCGACGAGCCGACCAACGACCTCGACGTCGAAACGCTGGGTTCGCTGGAAAACGCCCTGGAGAAGTTCCCGGGCTGCGCCGTGGTGATCTCCCACGACCGCTGGTTCCTCGACCGGACGTGCACGCACATCCTGGCCTGGGAGGGCGACGACGACAACGAGGCCAAATGGTTCTGGTTCGAGGGCAACTTCGGCGCCTACGAGGAAAACAAGGTGGAACGGCTCGGAGCCGAGGCCGCCAGGCCGCACCGGGTCACCCACCGCAAGCTCACGCGGGGCTAAGGTCAGGTCCAGCCAGCGCAGGCGCTTAGTCGTGAAGTGGGAGCTATCGGCATGACGATCGATTCCAGAGCGAATCAGGACACCACGCCGTGGACCTCCTTCACCAGAAGCTCCGACATCCCCGACTGGATCACCAACGCCTACGTCGAAAGCTATCGAGGTCCGCGCGGCGACGAACCGGGCGGTGGCGAAACCGGCACCATCAACCTGACCATCCCCGCCATGATGGTGACGCCGGCCATGCTGAGTGCGCACTATCGGCTCGGGGAGTGCCGGCCGCAGGGCTCCAACTGCGTGTGCGTCCACCCGGCCGACGATCCCGCCGGTTTCGGGCCGGCGCTGCAGGTCGTCACCGATCACGGCGGCATGCTGATGGACTCCGTCATGGTGTTGCTGCACCGGCTGGGGGTCGGCTACGCGGGCATCATGAACCCGGTGTTCGCGGTGCGCCGCAACCCGGCCGGAGAATTGCTCAGCGTCGAACCGAAAGCACCCGGCACCTCGCAGTACGAAGGCGAGGCGTGGATCCACGTCCAGCTGTTGCCGTCCGTCGACAGCCACGCCCTGGCCGAGGTCGCTGAGCTGCTGCCCAAGGTGCTGACCGATGTCCGGCAGGTCGCCACCGACGCCGCGACCATCATCGCCGCCCTGAGCAATCTGGCCGCGGCGGTCGAGGCTAACGTCGACGACCACTTTGCGGCGCCCGACCGCGAGGATGTCGCGGCCCTGCTGCGCTGGTTGGATCAAGGCAACTTCCTGTTACTGGGTTACCAGCGGTGCAAGGTGGACGACGGCCACGTCGTCAGCGACGGGTCGCCCGGGCTCGGTGTCCTGCGCAACCGGCCGGGCTCGCGCCCCCGGCTGACCGACGACACCAAGCTGCTGGTGCTCGCCCAGGCCGCCGTCGGCAGCTACCTGCGTTACGGGGCCTATCCGTACGCCATCGCGGTCCGGGAATACGCCGACGACGGCGACACCGGCGTCATCGAGCACCGCTTCGTCGGGCTCTTCACCGTCGCCGCGATGAACGAGGACGTCCTGGAGATCCCGACGATCTCGCGGCGGGTCCGCGAGGCGCTCGCGATGGCCGACAACGACGCCGCCCACCCGGGTCAGCTGCTGCTCGACGTCATCCAAACCGTCCCGCGCCCCGAGCTTTTCACGCTCAGCGCCGAACGGCTTTTCACGATGGCCAAGGCCGTGGTGGACCTGGGCTCGCGCCGCCAGGCGTTGCTGTTCCTGCGCACCGACCGGCTGCAGTACTTCGTCTCCTGCCTGGTCTACGTGCCCCGCGACCGGTACACCACGGCGGTGCGCTTACAGATCGAGGACATCCTGGTTCGCGAATTTGGCGGTACGCGACTGGAATTCACCGCCCGCGTCAGTGAATCGCCCTGGGCGCTGATGCATTTCATGGTCCGGCTGCCCGAAGATGCGCCCCAGGTCGACATCTCGGAATCCAACCGCATCCGGATCCAGAGCTTGCTCAGCGAGGCCGCGCGCACTTGGTCGGACCGCCTCATCGGCGCGGCTATCACGCGCTCGGTCCCGCAGGCCGTCGCCGAGCATTACGCCGCGGCGTTCTCCGAGGCGTACAAATCCGCGATCACCCCGTCCGACGCCCTCGAGCACATCGCGATCATCGAGCGGCTGGCCGACGATTCGGTGAAGCTGGTGTTCTCCGACCGCGGTGAGCAGGAATCCGCCCAGCTGACGTGGTTTTTGGGTGGGCGCACCGCCTCGCTGAGTCAGCTGCTGCCGATGCTGCAGAGCATGGGCGTGGTGGTGCTCGAGGAGCGACCTTTCACCGTCACCCGGCCCGACGAATTGCCGGTGTGGATCTATCAATTCAAGATTCAACCGCACCCGACCATCAAGCTGGCTGCCACGCAGGCCGAACGCGACGAGATGGCTGAGCGGTTCGCCGACGCGGTCACCGCGATCTGGCAGGGCCGCGTCGAGGTCGACCGGTTCAACGAGCTGGTGATGCGCGCGGGGCTCACCTGGCATCAGGTCGTGCTGCTGCGCGCCTACGCAAAGTACTTGCGGCAGGCCAACTTTCCGTACAGCCAGTCCTACATCGAATCGGTGCTCAACGAACACGCGTCCACCGCACGGTCGCTGGTGCTGCTGTTCGAGGCGCTTTTCGACCCGCGTGCCTCGGGATCGCCGACGAGCCGCGACGCGCAATCCGCCGCGGCCGCGGTCGCCGCGGACATCGACGCGCTGGTAGGCCTGGACACCGACCGGATTCTGCGGGCCTTCGCGTCCCTGGTGCAGGCCACGCTGCGGACCAATTACTTTGTGACACGCGAAGGCTCGGCCCGGGTCCGCAATGTGTTGTCGATCAAGCTGGACGCGCAGCTGGTCGACGAACTGCCGCTGCCGCGACCGAAATACGAGATCTTCGTGTACTCCCCGCGTGTCGAGGGCGTGCACCTGAGGTTCGGGCCGGTGGCGCGTGGCGGTCTGCGGTGGTCGGACCGTCGCGACGACTTCCGCACCGAGATCCTGGGCCTGGTCAAGGCGCAGGCGGTGAAGAACGCCGTCATCGTGCCGGTCGGCGCCAAGGGCGGCTTCGTCCTCAAGCGCCCGCCGTTGCCCACCGGAGACCCCGCCGTCGACCGCGACGCCAACCGGGCCGAGGGCGTCGCCTGCTACCAGCTCTTCATCTCCGGCCTGCTGGACGTCACCGACAACGTCGACCACGCAACCGGAAAGGTCAGTGCGCCAACGGAAGTCATCCGCCGCGACGGAGACGACGCGTATCTGGTGGTAGCCGCCGACAAGGGCACCGCGACCTTCTCCGACATCGCCAACGACGTCGCCAAGTCCTACGGCTTCTGGCTGGGCGACGCGTTCGCCTCCGGCGGGTCGGTCGGCTACGACCACAAGGCCATGGGCATCACCGCCAAGGGCGCGTGGGAGGCCGTCAAGCGGCACTTCCGGGAGATGGGCGTGGACACCCAGAGCGAGGACTTCACCGTCGTCGGCATCGGCGACATGAGCGGTGACGTGTTCGGCAACGCCATGCTGCTGAGCAAACACATCCGGTTGATCGCCGCGTTCGATCACCGGCACGTCTTCCTCGACCCCGAGCCCGACGCCGCGTCGTCCTGGGTGGAACGTCAACGGATGTTCGACCTGCCGCGCTCCAGCTGGGACGACTACGACAAGTCGCTGATCAGCGAGGGCGGCGGGGTGTACAGCCGCGAGCAGAAGGCCATCCCGATCAGCCCGCAGGTGCGCCGGGCACTGGGCATCGACGAAGACGTCGACGAGATGGCGCCGCCCAACCTGATCAAGGCGATCCTGCTGGCGCCGGTGGACCTGTTGTTCAACGGCGGCATCGGCACCTACATCAAGGCGGAAACGGAATCCGACGCCAACGTCGGCGACCGCGCCAACGACCCGGTGCGAGTCAACGCAAACCAGTTGCGCGCCAAGGTGATCGGCGAAGGTGGCAATCTCGGGGTCACGGCGCTGGGCCGCGTCGAGTTCGATCTGTCGGGCGGGCGGATCAACACCGACGCGATGGACAACTCCGCCGGTGTGGACTGCTCGGACCACGAGGTCAACATCAAGATCCTGATCGACAGGCTGGTTACCGCGGGCAAGGTCAAGCCCGAGGAGCGCACTGCGCTGCTCGAGTCGATGACCGCCGAGGTCGCGCGCTTGGTGCTGACCGACAACCAGGATCAGAACGATCTGATCGGCACCAGCCGGGCCAACGCGGCCAGCCTGCTCCCGGTGCACGCGTTGCAGATCAAGTACCTGGAGGGACGCGGGCTCAACCGCGAACTGGAGGCGCTGCCGTCCGAGAAGGAAATTCAGCGGCGGACCGAGATCGGGATCGGGCTCACCTCGCCGGAGCTTTCGACGTTGATGGCGCATGTGAAGCTGACCCTCAAAGAGGAGATGCTGACCACCGAAATGGCCGAGCAGGACGTGTTCGCGTCCCGGCTGCCGCAGTATTTCCCGACGCCGCTGCGCGAGCGGTTCACCCCGGAGATCCGCACGCACCAGCTGCGCCGCGAGATCGTCGCGACGATGCTGATCAACGATCTGGTGGACACCGGCGGGATCAGCTATGCCTTCCGGATCACCGAGGACGTCGGAGTCGGGCCGCTCGACGCGGTCCGCACCTACGTCGCTACCGACGCCATCTTCGGCGTCGGCGAGATTTGGCGCCGGATCCGGGCCGCGGACATCCCGGTGGAACTGTCCGACCGGATGACCCTGGACACCCGGCGGCTGATCGACCGCGCCGGACGGTGGCTACTCAACTACCGCCCGCAGCCACTGGCGGTCGGGGCCGAAATCAACCGGTTCGCCGCCAAAGTCAAAGCACTGACCCCGCGGATGTCGGAATGGCTGCGTGGCGACGACAAGGCGATCGTCGAGCAGGAGGCCGCAGAATTCGCCGCGGCGGGCGCGCCGACGGACCTGGCCTACCTGGTGGCGGCCGGGCTGTACCGTTTCAGCCTGCTCGACATCATCGAGATCGCCGACATCACCGAGGTCGAGACCGCCGACGTCGCCGACACATATTTCGCGCTGATGGATCGGCTGGGTACCGACGGCCTGCTGACCTCGATATCCGAGCTGCCTCGCTACGACCGCTGGCATTCGCTGGCGCGCTTGGCCATTCGCGACGACATCTACTCCTCGCTGCGCTCATTGTGTTTCGACGTGCTGGCGGTCGGGGAGCCTGACGAAAGTGGGGAAGAAAAGATCGCCGAATGGGAACACATCAGCGCCTCCCGGGTGGACCGCGCTCGCCGCACCCTCGACGAGATCTACGCCAGCGGCGCCAAGGACCTCGCGACGCTGTCGGTGGCCGCGCGGCAGATCCGGCGCATGACCCGCACTAGCGGACGTGGGTCGTCCGGGTGACCGTCGGTTTCGTCGCCCCGGTGCCGGTGCGCTGGTCGGACATCGACATGTACCAGCATGTCAACCACGCCACCATGGTCACGATCCTGGAAGAGGCGCGGGTCCCGTTCCTCAAGCCCGCCTTCGAGATCGACATCCTGGAGATCGGGCTGCTGATCGCCGACGTCCGGGTCACCTACAAGGCGCAACTGAAGTTGGTCGATTCGCCACTGCAGGTGACGGTGTGGACCAAGCAGCTGCGGACGGTGGACTTCACGCTCGGCTACGAGGTGCGTTCGGTCGGTGCCGATCCGCAGTCCAAGCCGGCCGTCACCGCCGAGTCACAGCTGGCCGCGGTGCACATCCACGAGCAACGGCTGGTGCGGTTGACGCCACATCACCGGGAATACTTGCAGCGGTGGCTTCGGGAATAGCGGCAGACCGCGGCTTGTGGCTGGGCCCGGCATCGCTGGACGCCCATCGTGGCGACCTGGCCGCGTTCGTCGACCGCGCCAAGCGGCTCGACGAGGTTGCCGTCATCCGGCTGCGGACCCGCTCGTCCGGGATGTTGACCGCCTGGATGGCAACGGGTTTCGATGTGCTCGCCAGCAGGGTAGTGGTGGGCAAGGTGCGGCCGGGCGACATCACGGTGAGCGCCGACGGATTGGCTCAGGGCCTTGCCGCGATGGACGACTCGGGCTATGTCGATCCCGGCTTCGCGATGGACTCGGCATGGCGCAGTGCGTTGCCGCCGGAATCCGGCTTCACCCATCTCGACGATGTGCCGGCCCACGTGATGCTGGACCTGGCGCAGCGCGGCGCGCGACTTGCCAAGGAGCACAGCAGCTCTCACGGCCCGCCGGCGTCGCTGCTCGATCAGGAGGTCATCCAGGTCAGCTCGGCCGACACCAGCGTGGGGCTTCCGATGCGGTGTGTGTTCGCTTTGACCGCAATGGGTTTCCTGCCGCAGTCACCGCAAGCGGTCGGCGAGGACGAAATCATCCGGGTCCGGATCATGCCCACGTGGCTGCGCCTGGATGCCCGGTTCGGCTCGGTGTACCGCCGCCGCGGCGATCCCGCGCTGGTGTTGCGCTGACCGCCTTTAGGCCAGGGCGAGTTTATCGGGGCTGCGCGCACCCGCTCACGGGCCGTAGCGCAACCACAGCGGCAGAATCGAATCCAGGTAGTCCATGAACTTCTTCAGGCCCACCCGGTATTGGCCAAACCCGTACGGATCTTTCGCATGTTCGGGAAAGGCGATGCCCAGACCGAACAGGCCGGGGGCGATGATCCCGTTTTGCTGGTTGTAGTCCAGTTGTCCCCACTGCGGTGTCTCCGGCAATTTTCGCCGTTCGAATCCGACCGTGTAAACAACGTGATCGCAGGCGGCGAGTTTTTGTTCGAATTCGGGCCCGGACACCCAGTATCTGTCGAGTTTCTCCGGATACTGACCATCAATATTCTCCCGGGCCCATTCGGCCGCTCGCCCCTTGAGGCCGGTGTCGTCGAACAGGATCCAGTCGTCTAGATACACGGCGTACCTGAGCGGGCTGCGATAAAAGTTGACCACTTTCTCGACGGGGTGTCGCAGCAGGTGCGGCAACGCGATCATCGACGAGTGCGACGAGCCGAAGACCGCGACCGTCGCGCCGTCGAGTCGCTCCGCGGCCAGTTTCTCGGGATCCAGCGCCACTTCGACGGGGATCTCTTTGAGATGGGGATGGTGAAGTCTCTTGGGGACGGCGCCCACGGCGAGGACGACATTTTCGGAGCGGACGTCATCGAGCGCCGTTTCGATCGTCCACCGCCGCTGCCGTAGCGACAGCGACGTCGCCGTCGTCTGAAAAATGTGCACCTGTTCGCGCAGTTGTTCGGTGACCCAGACCAACGGCTCGGCGACCAGGGCCAGCGCACACGTTTCCCGGGGATCGACCTCTTGCAGCGGCGTGGGCGGCGCCTCGGAGAAGCGGAACGCCGAGGAGGCGTTGAGGAAACTCAGGAATGTCGCGGCGATGGTGTTACTTGAAATCGGCCGCCATTTCCCGCCGAGGTCGCCCACCGCGAACGCGGGGTCGATCCATGCGATCTTCGCCGGCGAGATCCCGTGATCGAGCAGCCGTCCCACCGCGGCAATTCCGGCGGGCCCGGCCCCGATAACTGTCCACGCGTAAGTCGGCATGCATTAGGTATAGAGCACGAACCTCGAAAGTGCGTAGCCGGCGACCGCCGGCTACACCAGCCAGGCCGCGCTGTCCGGCGCCAGCTGACCGTCTACCAGCGGTGCGCTGGTGAAGATCACGTTGCCGGCCGGCAACGTGACCGGACCCGTGCCGGAGTTGAGCGCGCACACCAGGCCGCCGGGTCGCCGGAACACCACCACGTCGGGCGACACGGTCAGCCACGTGAGCGCGGCGCCGTCGAATTCGGCTCGCTCCCTGCGCAATCGGATGACATCGCGGAAGTAGGCCAGCGTCGAGGAGGGATCGGCCTCCTGCTTCTCCACCGTCAGCGGCGCCCAATCGGCCGGCATCGGCAACCAGGTGTCGGCCGAACTGGAGAAGCCGAACGGGGGAGCGTCGCCCGACCACGGCAGCGGCACCCGGACCTTGTCGCGGCCCCGCTCGGTGCGTCCGGACCGTTCCCAGGTCGGGTCCTGCAACACCTCCTCGGGCAGGTCCAGCACGTCGGGCAGCCCGAGCTCCTCGCCGTTGTAGATGAACACCGTGCCCGGCAGGGCGAGCATCGCCATCACCATCGCCCGCGCCCGGCGCAGCCCGATCTCGCCGCCGCCGTAGCGGGTCACCTCGCGGTCAATGTCGTGGTTGGACAGCGTCCAGGTCGGAACGGCGTCATAGATCGCGGTGGCCGCAAGCGAATTCTCGACGGCGTCGTGGACCTGGGCGGCGTCGAAGCCGACCTTGGTCAACCGGAAATTGAAGCCGAGGTGCAGTTCGTCGGGCCGCAGGTACTCCGCCCACAGCAGGTTGTCCATCACCCACACCTCGCCGATGGTCACCGCGCCGGAATACTCGTCGACGATCTTGCGGACTTTGCGATGGATGTCGTGCACGGCGGGATTGTTGAACCGCGGGTCGTCGTCGGTGTGCGACAACACCTTGACGATTTCCTTCGCGTCGGGCAGGCCGGGCGGCTTGGCCATGCCGTGCGCGACGTCGATGCGGAAGCCGTCCACGCCGCGGTCCAGCCAGAACCGCAGCGACGTCTCGAAGTCATCGAAGACCTCGGGGTTGTCCCAGTTCAGGTCCGGTTGCTCGGCGTCGAAGAGGTGCAAGTAGTACTGGCCCGGATTGCCGTCGGGCTCGACCACCCGCGTCCAGGCCGATCCGCCGAAGACCGATGTCCAGTTGTTCGGCGGCAGCTCGCCGTTGGGCCCCTTGCCGTCGCGGAAGTGGTAGCGCTCCCTGGCGTCGGTACCCGGGCCGGCCGCGAGCGCGGTCTGGAACCACGGGTGCGCCGAGCTGGTGTGGTTGGGCACCACGTCCATGGTGATCTTGATGTCCCGCTCGTGCGCCGCGGTGATCAGCCGCTCGATCGCGGCCATCCCGCCGAACAGCGGGTCGATGTCCCGGGGGTCGGCGACGTCGTAACCGTGGTCGGCCATCGGCGAGACGGTGACCGGGCTGAGCCAGATCGCATCGATGCCCAGCCGTACCAGGTGGTCCAGGTGGGCGACGATCCCGTCGATGTCGCCGACGCCGTCGCCGTTACTGTCCGCGAACGATCGCGGATAAATCTGGTAGAAGACCGCGTTCGACCACCATGCTGCGGGGCTCATGCTGCTCCGTTCGGTTTGCTCGGCTCTCACAGGGACGAATTGACCAGGGAGTGCGCCGCCATTTCCAGATAGTTGAGCAACTCGCGGCGGTGCTCATCGTCGAGTGTCCGTGAGTCGATGGACGCGACCGCGGTGTGCATGCATCGCAGCCACGCGTCGCGCTCGATCGGGGTGATCCGGAAGGGCGCGTGGCGCATCCGCAGCCGGGGGTGACCGCGCTGGTCAGAGTAGGTGCGCGGACCGCCCCAGTACTGCTCGAGGAACATGCGCAGCCGGTCCTCGGCGCCCGCCAGGTCGTCGAGGGGATACAGCTCGCGCAGGATCTCGTCCTCGGGGACCTGTTCATAAAACCGGGACACGATCGCGTGGAAAGTCTCGGCACCACCGACAGCGTCGTAGAACGATTGTTGCTCAGAATCCATCGCCCTCCATTGTGGTGCATGCGTTGCGCAGCAACTTCCACCAGGCCCCGATCGCCCCCGCTGTTCACCCACTGGACACGGCACGCACCGGCAATGGACACGGCACGCGCCGGCAATAGGCGTGCGATTAGCGGCGAATCATGGTGGACTATCCGCGGAGGATCTATGGCGCAGGGCAAGAGACGCCGCAGCCACCGCAGTTCTGTGGTCGCGGCAGGGTTAACCGGGCCCCCAACCGTGTCATGCCTGCACAGTGCTTCCCACCGCCCCGCCCCGGGCGTCGAAACTCATCCACCCAACCGGCACGACAGCGCCTCGATCTGGAGCCGCCGCCGAGTGCTGCTGCTGAACTCCACCTACGAGCCACTGACCGCGCTGCCGATGCGGCGGGCGATCGTGATGGTGATCTGCGGTAAGGCCGACGTGGTGCACGCCGACCCGGGCGGGCCGATCATCCACGCGGCGACCACGTCGATCACCGTGCCGTCGGTGATCCAGCTGCGGTCCTACGTCCGCGTTCCGTACCGCGCCCGGGTTCCGATGACCCGCGCCGCCCTGATGCACCGCGACCGGTTCTCCTGCGCCTACTGTGGGGCCAAGGCCGACACCGTCGACCACGTCGTGCCGCGCAGCCGCGGTGGGGACCACTCCTGGGAAAACTGCGTGGCGTGCTGTTCGACGTGCAACCACCGCAAGGGCGACAAACTGCTCTCCGAACTCGGCTGGGCGCTGCGGCGCGCACCCGTTCCGCCGACCGGGCAGCACTGGCGACTGCTGTCCACGGTCAAGGAAATGGATCCGGCCTGGGTGCGCTATCTCGGCGAAGGCGCGGCCTGATCGCCAATCTCGTGTCCGGGCGCGCCAGTGACCACCCCGGTGGGATACGGTTTGCGTCGTGAACGAGATTCAGATTCACCTCTTGACGGTCGGCATCCCGGTGTTGCTGGTCATCGTGCTGGCGGTGCCGATCTACGCGCGCAAGGGACCGCACCCGGCGAGCTACAAGTTGTCCGAGCCGTGGACACACCCACCGATCCTGTGGGCCGCCACCGACGAGGTGGTCGACCGGCCCCATGGCCATCACAGCACGGAGTTCTCAGTCGGAGGTGGCGCTAGTGGCACATGGTGAGGTAGCGACGGTCGAGCCTGTCGACCTGCCCAGGGGTTTCGTGATCACCACCAGCGGGCGGGTGTCCGGGGTCACCGAGCCCGGCGAGCTGTCGGTGCACTACCCGTTCTCGAACAACGACCTCGTCGCGATCGACGACGCGCTGAAGTACGGCTCGCGCAAGTCGATGACCCGGTTCGCGGTGTACCTCGGCGATCTGGGTGGCGACACCGCGGCGCGTGCCCGCGAGATCCTGGCCAAGGTGCCTACGCCGAATAACGCCGTGCTGCTCGCCGTTTCGCCCGACCAGAGCGTCATCGAGGTGGTCTACGGTGCGCAGGTCCGCGGCCGCGGCGCCGAGGCGGCGGCACCGCAAGGGGTGGCCGCCGCGGCGGCCGCATTCGAGCAAGGGCAACTGGTCGAGGGCCTGGTCAACGCGATCAACGTGCTCAGTGACGGCATCTCGCCGGCCTAGATGAACGGCGTACGGACACGGCTCGCACACGCGGGCCGTGTCTTGGCGATCCTGGGTTTCGTGCTCCTGGTCGCGCTCGTCGGCGCGGCGCCAGCGCTGGCCGACCCCGGGATGTACGGGGACCCGGCCAAGGCCGCCCTGTACTGGGAGTACCAGTCATACGACAACAACTGTGCGCTGGTGTCGGTGGCCAGTGTGGTCGGCCAGGTCACCGGCCACATGCCTAGCGAGCAAGAGGTCATCGACCTCGCGAAGAACACACCCAGCGTCCGTGGTGACGGGCGCACGGTCTACGAAGACGAAAACGGCCGTGGCGTCATCACCCGCGATCTGCCGCCGCTGCTGCTGCACTACGGCATCCACTCCACGATCTCCAGCGACGCCCAGAACGACGCCGCGCTCACCAAGCTGGAGGGCATCCTCGGCTCGGGACACGCCGTAATGGTCGGCGTTCATGCCAAGACGCTGCGGGACGGTTCGCCGCCGGGCAAGGACGACCACGAGATCGTGGTGACCGGAATAGACGCCACCAACAGGGTCGCGCATCTCAATGACAGCGGCGTCGAAAACGGCCGCGACTTGCAGGTGCCCATCCCGCAATTCATGTCGGCCTGGAGCGCCGACGACTTCGAGATGACGGTGACCTCAGAAACCGTCCAGTAACGCCGCGGCTACTGCTGACCCGCGTCGAACCGGCGCGCCCGCAGCGAACGCTTGACTCCCGCTTGGCCTTCCAGCACCAGTCGACGCAGCGCCGGCGGCACCTCGGGGTCGGCCAGGAACCGGTCGGCGGCGGCGACGCCCTCGTCGCTGATGTCCCAGTGCGGATAAAGCCCGATCACCACCGTCTGGGCGACCTCGCTGGAACGCCGCTCCCAAACCCCGGCGATGGCCTCGAAGTAGCGCGCCGCCAACGGCGCCAGCAGCTCGCCCTGCCCGGGCGCGGCGATGCCCGCGATGAGCGAGCGCCCGACGATGTTGGGCAGCGTGTCGTCCTCGACGACGGTCTTCCACGCCTCCTTTTTGACCTCCAGCTGCGGCCGCGCCGCGGCGGCCTGCGCGCCGTGGCGCTTACCGGCCGCAGTCGGGTCGCGCCGCACCTCGGCGTCGATGAAGGGTGTCTCGGGCCCGTCGGCGTCGATGTCGCCGGCGGTGGCCAGCGCTGTCACGATGCGCCAGCGCAGATCGGTGTCGACGTCCAGGCCCGGCAGACCGACGTCAGCGGGGTCGCGGTCGAGCAGGTCGGCCAGTGTGGCGACGTGCCGGGCGGACAGCACCGACGAGCACAGCGCGTTGACGAAGGCCAGCTGATGATCCGATCCGGGCTCCGCGTCGCGCGCCAGCTCCAGCAGCCGGTCGGCGAATTGCGGCCAGCCTTCTTCGCGGGCCCAGACCGGTTCGGCGTAGGAGCCCACCGCCGTCTGGGCCTGCAGCAGCAGCCGCTGCAGCACCGCGACTTCGGTTTCGGCGTGCCCGCCGCCCGCCACCAGTGCCACGAAGTCGCGGGCCCGCAGTTCGGCGTCGCGGGTCATCTCCCACGCCGCCGACCACACCAGGGTGCGCGGCAGCGGTTCGGTGATGTCGGCGATGCGCGCCAGCGCGGTCTGCAGCGACTCGGGGTCCAGCCGCAGCGAACAATAGGTGAGGTCATCATCGTTGACCAGGATCAGCTTGCCGCGCGAAACCCCAACCAGCGCAGGCACTTCGGTGGCCGGGCCATCGACGTCGAGTTCGGTGCGGTGGACCCGCACCAGCTTGCCGGATCCGGACGGGTCGTCGTCGTAGATCCCGATCGCCAGCCGGTGCACCCGTGTCTCGCCTGCGCCGGGCTCGGCGCCGCTCTGCTGCACGACGAAGCGGGTGAACCTGCCCTCGTCGTCGACGTCGAAATCGGGCCGCAGCCCGTTGAGCCCCGTGGTTTTCAGCCATTGCCGGCCCCAATCCGACAGGTCGCGCCCCGACGCCGTCTCCAGCGCGGCCAGCAGATCGTCGAAGGTGGCGTTGCCGTAGGCGTGCGTGCGGAAGTAATCGCGCAGGCCGGCCAGGAAGTGCTCGAGGCCGACGTAGGCCACCAGCTGCTTGAGCACCGAGGCGCCCTTGGCGTAGGTGATCCCGTCGAAGTTCACCTCGACCGCGGCCAGGTCGGGGATGTCGGCGGCGATGGGATGCGTCGACGGCAACTGGTCCTGGCGGTAGGCCCATGACTTCTCTACGGTGGCGAACGTCGTCCATGCCTCGGTGAATTCGGTTGCCTCGCTTTGGCATAGCACCGAGGCGAACGTCGCGAACGACTCGTTCAGCCACAAGTCGTCCCACCACGTCATGGTGACCAGGTCGCCGAACCACATGTGCGCCATCTCGTGCAGCACCGTCTCGGCCCGTCGCTCGTAGGACGCCCGGGTGACCTTGCTGCGGAACACATAGTCCTCGAGGAACGTCACCGCCCCGGCGTTTTCCATTGCGCCCGCGTTGAATTCGGGAACGAACAGTTGGTCGTACTTGCCGAACGCGTAGGGCAGGCCAAAATTCTTGTGGTAGAAGCCGAAGCCCTGCTTGGTCTGCGTGAACAACCGCTCGGCGTCCATGTGTTGCGCCAGCGAGGACCGGCAGTAGATGCCCAGCGGTATCTCGCCGTGTTCGTCGGTGTAGCTGTCCTCCCAGTGGGCGTAGGGGCCGGCGATCAGGGCCACCAAATAGGTGCTCATCCGCGGCGTGACGGCGAAGGTGTGCACGCCCACCCCGTCCTGCTGCGAGACCGCCACCGCGGCGCCGTTGGAGATCACCTTCCAGTGCGCGGGAGCGATCACCCGCAGGCCGAATGTGGCCTTCAGGTCCGGCTGGTCGAAGCAGGCGAACATGCGCTTGGCGTCGGCGGTTTCGAATTGCGAATACAGGTACACCTCGTCGTCCACCGGGTCGAGGAAGCGGTGCAGTCCCTCGCCGGTGTTGGAGTAGCGGCAGTCGGCGTCGACGACGAGCACGTTGCGGTCGGCCAGTCCGGGCAGGGCGATGCCGATCGATTCGTCGTATCCGGACACGTCGAGCTCGCGGCCGTTGAGGGTGGCGGTGTGCACCGTTGCGGCGGCGAGGTCGATCACACTGTCGGCGCCGGCCAGCGCGTCGAACACCACGGTGGTGGTGGAGCGGAAGGTTCGCTCGCCGGGCCCGCCGGAGACGCCGTCGGTCAGATCGAGGCTGATTTGGTAGCTGTCGACGGTGATCAGGGCCGCGCGTTCGACGGCCTGGTCTCGGGTGAGGTTAGGGAGGGCCACCCGTCCAACTTAAAGCGTCGGCTGCTGGGCCTGCAGAACGGGAACAGCGGGCCGACGATTACGGTTGTGCAAGGCGGTGCTTTTGACCGTCCGTCACCCCTCGAAGGAGAGGATTTCGCCATGCCCGAGCAGGCCCCCGCGAAAGACCAAGCCGATTTCTGGTTCGACCCGCTGTGCCCCTGGGCATGGATCACGTCCCGCTGGATCCTCGAGGTGGAGAAGGTTCGCGACATCGACGTGAACTTCCACGTGATGAGCCTGGCGGTGCTCAACGAGAACCGTGAAGACCTGCCCGAGCAGTACCGCGAGAACCTGAAGCGGGCCTGGGGGCCGGTGCGCGTGGCGATCGCCGCCGAGCAGGCGCACGGGGCCGAGGTGCTGGCACCGCTGTACACGGCGATGGGCACCCTGATTCACAACCAGGGCAACAAGGAGCTCGAAGACGTCATCAAGCTGGCGCTCGACGAGGTCGGTCTGCCCGCCGAGCTGGCCGACGCCGCAACCAGTGACGCCTACGACGAGGCGTTGCGCAAGAGCCATCACGCCGGCATGGACGCGGTCGGTGACGATGTCGGTACGCCGACCATTCACGTCAACGGCGTGGCGTTCTTCGGCCCGGTGCTGTCGCGGATTCCGCGGGGCGAGGAGGCCGGCAAGCTCTGGGACGCCTCGGTGACCTTCGCCGCCTATCCGCATTTCTTCGAGCTCAAGCGAACCCGTCACGAGAAGCCCGAATTCGACTAGTCGGTCCCGCGTTGCGCGAGCCGGATCCGGCGGGGGAGTATGTCGGGCATGCGCGTCTACCTCGGTTCTGACCACGCTGGATTCGAGCTCAAACAACAGATCATCGAGCACCTCGAGAAGACCGGGCACGAACCGATCGACTGCGGTGCCTTCACCTACGACGCCGAGGACGACTACCCGGCGTTTTGCATCGATGCCGCGACCCGCACGGTGGCCGACCCCGAGAGCCTGGGCATCGTGCTGGGCGGGTCGGGCAACGGTGAGCAGATCGCGGCGAACAAGGTGCCCGGTGCCCGGTGCGCGCTGGCATGGAGCGTCGAGACCGCGTCGCTGGCCCGTCAGCACAACAACGCACAGCTGATCGGCATCGGTGGCCGCATGCACACCGTGGACGAGGCGCTCTCGTTCGTCGACGCGTTCCTCAGCACGCCGTGGTCGAAAGCCGAGCGCCACCAACGGCGTATCGACATTCTCGCCGAGTACGAACGCACCCACCAGGCGCCGCCGGTGCCCGGCGCCCAGGCCTAGGGCTGCGTTGCCCGAAGGCCATACCCTGCACCGGCTGGCCCGGCTGCACCAGCGCCGGTTCGGCGGCGCCCCCGTCGCGGTGTCCAGCCCGCAGGGCCGCTTCGCGAGCGAGGCCGCGGTGGTCGACGGCCAGGTGCTCAAGCGCACCAGCGTTTGGGGCAAGCACCTGTTTCACCACTACGGCCCGGACGCTGGGGGCCCGATCGTGCACGTGCATCTCGGCCTCTACGGCACTTTCACCGAATGGCAAGTTCCGTCCGCCGCCGCCGGCGTGGTGGTGCTGCCCGAGGCGGTCGGGCAGGTGCGCATGCGCATGCTCGGTGCCGAATACGGCACCGACCTGCGCGGCCCGACGGTGTGCGAGGTGATCGACGAGGCTCGGGTGAGCGAAGTGGTGGCCAGGCTGGGCCCCGACCCGCTGCGCAGCGATGCCGATCCGTCTTGGGCCTGGAATCGAATTGCTAAGTCCCGCAGGCCAATTGGAGCACTGCTGATGGACCAGACTGTCATGGCCGGGGTGGGCAACGTCTACCGCAGCGAGTTGTTGTTCCGCCACGGCATCGATCCGTTTCGTTCCGGACGAGACGTCAGCCGGTCGGATTTCGACGAGGCGTGGGCCGATCTGGTGGCGTTGATGAAGGTCGGGTTGCGTCGCGGCAAGATCTACGTGGTGCGGCCCGAGCACGACCACGGGGCGCCGTCGTATGCGGCCGAACGGCCCCGCACCTACGTGTACCGGCGCGCCGGCGAGCCCTGCCGGGTGAACGGGGGACCGATCCGAACGGCCGTGCTGGAGGGCCGAAATGTGTTCTGGTGCCCAACTTGTCAGAGCTGAACCGCCCGCCCGGATTGACAGGAAACTGACAGCAAGAAACGCTGGCGTCTACAGTTTACCTTTCTGCCGCCCCGGGTAAGAACCGGCTCGTGAACGACATTCCGCGTTTTGCCGCAACGTTTTTCGCCGGGGCCGCGCTGTTGGGCCTGGCGGGGGTGGGCGTCGCAGCCGACGTCCAAGCGCAGCCGGGACCTTTCCCGCAGTGGTGCCCGGGGGAGCTCTGGGACCCGGGCTGGGGGAACAACTGGGACTGGAACAGCTGCCACGACTGGCGTGGCGGACCGCCGCCGCCTCCGGGCTGGGGCCATGGCGGACCGCCGCCTCCCGGCTGGGGGCCGCCGCCGCCTCCCGGGTGGCACCCCTGATCCATTGAACCGATCGACCGAAAGGCGCCTCGCGAATGCGGGGCGCATTTCGGCGTCTGGACGCTTATAGTTTCCCGGTCGGATGGATGAGGAAGTGGCTCGTGAAAGCTATTCCAGGCCTTGCTGCAACGATTCTCGCCGGATCCGCCTTGTTGGGTGTGGCCGGCGTTGGTGTCGCCTCGGACGCTCGAGCGCTATCCGGACCCTTCCCGCTTTGGTGCCCGGGCGAGTATTGGGACCCGTCCTGGGGCAGCAACTGGGACTGGGCCAGCTGCCATGACCTGCGTATGGGCGATCCCGAGGCGCCCCGACCTTGGGAGCAGCCGCCGCCACCCCCGCCACCCATCGTCGTACCGCACTGATTCCATCACGCCGCTGCAGAACAGCGCGCCGGCGCGTTTTCGCCGAAACCGGCGCTAGTCGACGGCGACACCCAGCGCGGCGTAGATCTCGTTGCTGAGTGCCAGGCTGCGCGGGTCGGCGTTGGCCTTGGTGGCATCGAAGTGGTTCGACACGTAGGCGTAGCCGATCCGGTGTTCCAGGTCGACGAAGCCGAAGGACCCGCCGAGGCCGCCGTGACCGAAGATCCGCGGGTTGGGTCCGTTGACTCGACGCTGGTTGAGCATGTATCCCAGGCCCCAGCCGTGGTCGGCCACCCGGGGCCCGAGCACCAGGTCGGTTTCCAGGCCGCCCTGGCATTCCCGGACCAGGTCCATGTGTTTGGGGCTGAGCAGCTTCTCCTGAGCGAGCGCGTTGTAGAAGGTGGCCAATCCCAGCGCGGACACCTGCCCGTTGGTGCCGGGGAACTCGAGCCGGCGCCACAGGTCCAGGTCGTAGGAGCTGACCTCGTCGTCCGGGGCGAATCCCATGGAGACCGCCAGGCCGGCCTTCGGATGGTCGGAAAGGCTGGTCGGCTCGCTGGGGATGTGGATCAGCAGGTCGCGCATGTGCGGCTTGTTCACCCGCTGGGCGCAACGGAGCTGATCGGCGGCGGACAGGCCAATATGCACATCGGCGCCGAGGGGTTCGGCGATCTCGGTCCGCAGGTAGTGGCCGATCGTCCGCCCGGTGACACGGCGAAAGACCTCGCCGAGGATGAAGCCGAAGGTCGTCATGTGATAGCCCTGCGCGGTGCCGGGCTCCCACCACGGTTCCGCGGCGACCAGTTGGTCGCAGACGAAGTCCCAATCGGTGACCTGCTGCCAGCTCATCGGGGTACGCGGCCCGATGACGCCGGAACGGTGACCCATCACCATCGCCAATGTGATGTCGTGTTTGCCCGCGTTGCCGAATTCGGGCCAGTAGTGGCGCACCGGCGCCTGCAGGTCCACTGCACCGCGATCGGCCAGCTGGTGCATGCAGGTGGCCGACAGGCCCTTGGTGCCGGACAACACCGTGGTCAGGGTGTCCTGCCGCCAGGGCCGGGTGTGTGCCTCGTCGGCCCAGCCGCCCCAGAGGTTAACGACCAGGTCGCCGTTCACCCAGGCCGCGACGGCCGCGCCGCACTCCAGCCCGCGGGTGAAATTGCGCTCGAATGCGTCGCGCACCCCGGCAAACCCCGGCGTGCACGAGCCATGGATCGCCACGTCCGCTTTCGGATCGCTCATGGCGCCTCTCTTCGAGCACTACTCAGCCCGAGCGGGCGACGGGAATCGAACCCGCGTAGCTAGTTTGGAAGACTAGGGCTCTACCATTGAGCTACGCCCGCATGTATTAGTCGAGCGAGACTGTATCTGGCGACGAAGATCAAATCTAATCGACACGAATCTGTTGCCGCATCGTGAGGTCTGTGCGGTCCGGCGAGGTTCCAGCCAAGCCGGTGGCCGACCAGGTGAGCAAAAGCCGTAGGATCGCGAGGTCAGTGCGGGGTGTAGCGCAGCTTGGTAGCGCATCCGCTTTGGGAGCGGAAGGCCGCAGGTTCAAATCCTGTCACCCCGACCAGCGCCGCAACCCGGCCGGCACCTGGCCGCAGATCGTCAAGAACGACCACCAAGGAGTACACCCGTGAAGAGCAGCGTCGAGCAGTTGAGCCCCACCCGGGTGCGCATCAACGTGGAGGTGCCGTTCACCGAACTCGAACCTGATTTTCAGCGGGCCTACAAGGAGCTGGCCCAGCAGGTCCGGCTGCCCGGCTTCCGGCCCGGTAAGGCGCCGGTGAAGTTGCTGGAGGCCCGGTTCGGCCGCGAAGCGCTGCTCGACCAGGTCGTCAACGAGGCACTGCCCGCCCGGTACGGCCAGGCCGTCGCCGAGTCCGCGGTCCAGCCGATTGGCCGACCCGAGATCGAGGTGACCAAGAAGGAGTACGGCGAGGAATTGGCGTTCACCGCCGAGGTCGACGTCCGTCCCAAGATCGACCTTCCCGACCTGAGCGCGCTGCAGGTGTCGGTGGAGCCGGTCGAGGTCACCGACGAGGACGTCGAGTCCGAGCTGCAGGCGCTGCGCTCCCGGTTCGGCAGCCTGAGCGACGTGGACCGCCCAGTGGCCGAGGGCGACTTCGTCTCGATCGACCTGTCCGCCACCGTCGACGGCGAGCCGGTGCCCAACGCCTCCGCCGAAGGCCTGTCGCACGAGGTCGGGTCGGGCCGGCTGATCGACGGTCTGGATGACGCGCTCGTCGGGCTGTCCGTGGACGAATCCAAGGAGTTCACCGCGAAGCTGGCCGCCGGCGAGCACGCGGGCAAGGACGCGCAGGCGACGGTCACCGTCAAGTCGATCAAGCACCGCGAACTTCCCGAGCCCGATGACGAATTCGCGCAATTGGCAAGCGAATTCGACACCATTGACGAGTTGCGCAGCGACCTGCGCGAGCGGGTCGGCCAGTTCAAGCGGGCCCAGCAGGCTGAGCAGATCCGCGAAGCCGCGCTGGAGGCGTTGCTCGAACAGGTCGAGGTGCCGGTCCCGGAGGCCATCGTCCAGGCACAGTACGACAGCGCCCTGCACGGCGCGCTGCACGGCCTCAACCATGACGACGCCAAGCTGGAAGAAGTGCTTGCCGGCCAAGGCAAGTCGCGCGAGGACTTCGAGGCCGAGACCCGAGCCGCCGCGGAGGGTGACGTCCGTCGGCAACTGCTGCTGGACGCGCTGGCCGACGACCTCGAGGTCCAGGTCGGCCAGGAGGACCTGACCGAGCGGCTGGTCGCGACCTCGCAGCAGTACGGTCTCGAGCCGCAGCAGCTGTTCGGCTATCTGCAGGAGAACAACCAGTTGCCGGCCATGTTCGCCGACGTGCGCCGCGGGCTGGCCATCGGCGCGGTGGTCGCGGCGGCGACCGTCAAGGACACCGCCGGAAACGTCATCGACACCACCGAATTCTTCCCGCAGCGCGGCAAAGCCGACGAGGCGGAGACCGACGACGAAGGCGCCGCGGACGACGGCGAGTCCGATGTCCAATCCGCCGACGCCGACGCCGAGAAGTGACGGGGAACTTGACGCTGTGAGCGAACGTGCCCGTTTCGGGGGTGCGTGGGCGCGAAACGGCGGGCCCGGTTGGTTAGTGTCGGTTCAAACAGATTTGAGAAAGCAGGTAACCCGGTCGTGACTGACATGCGTTCGAACTCGGTGGGGCTGAACCTCACGGACTCGGTCTATGAGCGCTTGCTCTCCGAGCGCATCATCTTCCTGGGTTCGGAGGTGAATGACGAGGTCGCCAACCGGTTGTGCGCGCAGATTCTGCTGCTCGCCGCCGAGGACGGCGACAAGGACATCAACCTCTACATCAACTCCCCGGGCGGATCGATCAGCGCCGGGATGGCGATCTACGACACGATGGTGCTGGCACCGTGCGACATCGCCACCTACGCGATGGGCATGGCCGCCTCGATGGGCGAGTTCCTGCTGGCGGCGGGCACCAAGGGCAAGCGCTACGCGCTGCCGCATGCCCGGATCCTCATGCACCAGCCGTTGGGCGGGGTGACGGGCAGCGCGGCCGACATCGCCATCCAGGCCGAGCAGTTCCACGTCATCAAGAAGGAGATGTTCCGGCTCAACGCGGAGTTCACCGGCCAGTCGATCGAGCGCATCGAAGCCGACTCGGACCGCGACCGCTGGTTCACCGCCCAGGAGGCCCTGGAGTACGGCTTCGTCGACCACATCATCACCCGCGCCGCCCACATCACCAATGGAGAAGCACGATGAACCCCGAAACCCAACCTCAGGCGCGCTACATCCTCCCGTCGTTCATCGAACACTCCAGCTTCGGCGTCAAGGAGTCCAACCCGTACAACAAGCTGTTCGAGGAGCGCATCATCTTCCTCGGCGTGCAGGTCGACGACGCCTCGGCGAACGACATCATGGCTCAGCTGCTGGTGCTCGAGTCGCTGGACCCGGACCGCGACATCACCATGTACATCAACTCGCCCGGCGGCGGATTCACCTCGTTGATGGCAATCTACGACACCATGCAATACGTGCGGGCCGACATCCAGACCGTGTGCCTGGGCCAGGCCGCCTCGGCGGCGGCCGTGCTGCTCGCTGCCGGGACGCCGGGTAAGCGGATGGCGCTGCCGAACGCGCGGGTGCTGATCCACCAGCCGTCGCTGCAGGGTGTGATCCAGGGCCAATTCTCCGACCTGGAGATCCAGGCCGCCGAGATCGAGCGGATGCGCACTTTGATGGAGACCACGCTGGCCCGGCACACCAACAAAGACGCCGCGGTCATTCGCAAGGACACGGACCGCGACAAGATCCTGACCGCCGAAGAGGCCAAGGACTACGGGATCATCGACACCGTCCTCGAGTACCGGAAGCTGTCCGCGCAGACCGCTTAGCCGTTTGCCGCGAGCGTAAGCACACCGCGGAAATCCGGGCCGAAAATCGCAGCACGGCTACGCTCGCGGGCCCGCGGCCGCCGAGGCATTCGTCAGCAAACTCGCCGATCGGTCCAGGAAATTCCTGCGGCCGATCCCGCCCAAGCCACTGTAGGGTGGTGGCTTGGCAACCGTGCCGCACGGCGTGGGTAGCTCGGTGAGGTTACAGGCGCGACACGCCAAAGACACGGAAAGCGCGTCTCAGCCGCTGCGGGGGGTTGTCGGGCGATATGTTTTCGGACAGGCATGAATACCACCGACGCGATTCGGCCCTAACGGTCGCGGCGGGAACGATCCAGCGGGTAGCGTCGGTGGAATACATGCGACACGTAAAGGCGTACGGCGGACAGGGAAGTAGGCACTGAGGCACCATGGCGCGCATAGGAGACGGCGGTGATCTGCTGAAGTGCTCGTTCTGCGGGAAGAGCCAAAAGCAAGTCAAGAAACTTATTGCGGGCCCGGGTGTCTACATCTGCGATGAGTGCATCGACCTCTGCAACGAGATCATCGAAGAGGAGCTCGCCGACGCCGACGACGTCAAGCTCGACGAACTGCCCAAGCCCGCTGAGATCCGGGAGTTCCTCGAGGGGTATGTGATCGGGCAGGACAGCGCCAAGCGGACGCTGGCCGTCGCCGTCTACAACCACTACAAGCGGATTCAGGCCGGCGAGAAGGGGCGCGACTCCCGGTGCGAGCCGGTCGAGCTGACCAAGTCCAACATTCTGATGCTCGGCCCCACCGGTTGCGGCAAGACCTACCTGGCCCAGACGCTGGCCAAGATGCTCAACGTGCCGTTCGCCATCGCCGACGCCACCGCATTGACCGAGGCCGGTTACGTCGGTGAGGACGTCGAGAACATCCTGCTCAAGCTGATCCAGGCCGCCGACTACGACGTCAAGCGCGCCGAGACCGGCATCATCTACATCGACGAGGTCGACAAGATCGCCCGCAAGAGCGAGAACCCGTCGATAACACGCGACGTCTCAGGCGAGGGCGTGCAGCAGGCCCTGCTGAAGATCCTCGAGGGCACCCAGGCATCGGTGCCCCCGCAGGGCGGCCGCAAGCACCCGCACCAGGAGTTCATCCAGATCGATACCACCAACGTGTTGTTCATCGTGGCGGGGGCGTTCGCCGGCCTGGAGAAGATCATCTACGAGCGCGTTGGCAAGCGCGGGCTGGGCTTCGGCGCGGAAGTCCGCTCCAAGGCCGAGATCGACACCACCGACCACTTCGCCGAAGTCATGCCCGAGGACCTGATCAAGTTCGGTCTGATCCCCGAGTTCATCGGTCGTTTGCCGGTTGTCGCCTCCGTCACCAACCTCGACATGGAGTCGTTGGTCAAGATCTTGTCCGAGCCGAAGAACGCGCTGGTGAAGCAGTACACCCGGCTGTTCGAAATGGACGGCGTGGAGTTGGAGTTCACCGACGACGCCCTGGAAGCGATCGCCGATCAGGCCATCCACCGGGGCACCGGCGCCCGCGGTCTGCGCGCCATCATGGAAGAGGTCCTGCTGCCGGTGATGTACGACATCCCGAGCCGCGACGATGTCGCCAAGGTGGTCGTGACCAAGGAGACCGTGCAGGACAACGTGTTGCCGACGATCGTGCCGCGCAAGCCGTCGCGCACCGAGCGTCGCGACAAGAGCGCCTAATCCCCTAGCGACCCGGGCAGTCGAGCACGCGCACTGACAGCATCGATGCCGTCCCTGCGCGCTTGGCGCGCGGCCTGGATCTACTGAACTTCCTGCTTGCCGACGTGCGCGACGGGCTGGGCCCGTACCTGTCGATCTATCTGCTGCTGGCACACCGCTGGGATCAAGAGTCGATCGGTTTCGTCATGGCCCTCGGCGGGGTCGGCGCGATCATGGCCCAGGCGCCGGTGGGGGCCCTCGTCGACCGGACAACGGCGAAGCGGGCCCTGATCATCGCCGGCGCGTTGACCATCACCGCCGGGTCGCTGGCCATGCCGGTGTTCCCCGGATTCCTGTCGATCTCGGTGTTGCAAGCCCTAACCGGAATCGCGGGCTCGGTCTTCGCGCCCGCACTGGCCGCGATCACCCTGGGCATCGTCGGGGCCAAGCGCTTCTCACGACGGATTGGGCGCAACGAGTCGTTCAACCACGCGGGAAACGCCTCGGCGGCTGCAATCACCGGTGGGCTGGCTTACTTCTTCGGGCCCGTGGTGGTGTTCTGGGTGCTGGCGGTGATGGCGGCCGCCAGTGTGGTTGCGACCCTGCGCATCCCGGGCGACGCCATTGACCACGACGTGGCCCGCGGGATGGACCACGCCGCCGGCGAACCCCACCTCGCGCCGTCGCGGCTGAGCGTGCTGTGGCACAACCGCAGGTTGATGATCTTCGCCGCGGCGGTCGTCGCGTTTCACTTTGCCAACGCCGCGATGCTGCCGCTGGTCGGCCAACTGCTGGCGCTGCACAACAAGGATGTGGGGACCGCCCTGATGGCCGTGTGCATCGTCGCCGCGCAACTGGTGATGGTGCCGGTGGCCTACCTCGCCGGAGCCAAGGCCGATTCCTGGGGACGAAAGCCGATCTTTTTGTTCGGCTTCGCGGTCCTGGCCGCCCGCGGCCTGCTGTACACGCTCTCCGGCAACCCGTATTGGCTCGTCGGCGTCCAGTTGCTGGACGGGGTGGGGGCGGGTATTTTCGGCGCGCTGTTTCCCCTCGTCGTGCAGGACGTCACGCACGGGACCGGCCGATTCAACGTCAGCCTGGGAGCGGTCACCGCCGCCACGGGTACCGGCGCCGCGGTGTCGAACTACGTCGCCGGCGCGATCGTCGTCGCGGCGGGCTACAACGCGGCGTTCCTGGCACTGGGCGTCCTGGCCGTGGCCGGCTTCGTGCTGTATTTGCTCGGGATGCCCGAAACGGCACCCGGAAAAACAGGACATCGGAGGGTGGCGGACAGAGCGGCGCGAGAGCCGCCGACGACTACGTGATCAAAACCACAGTTTTGTCACGTACTCGCCAGTAGGAGCTCGCTGACTATGGATTTTGCCTAAGATATTGGTAAGCGTAAGCAACCAGAAACGTCCGTCCGACCCGAAAACCAGTGCCATAATTGGTACTACCAGTTTCATGCACTCGTGTGAGCGCGGGAATCCCTTTGGCGGCGCGTAACCTGAAGCCTCGCAGAGCGCTGTCAGGTTAACAAATGGAAGGCGGAGACGTGGAATCGAACGGCAGTGGAGCCGGGTCGGATTCTCATACGATCGGTTCGTCGAACCGTCAACGCCTGGAACAAGTCGTCATCCGATTCGCCGGAGACTCCGGCGATGGCATGCAGTTGACCGGTGACCGGTTCACCTCGGAGGCAGCGCTTTTCGGCAACGACCTGGCGACGCAACCGAACTATCCCGCCGAGATTCGCGCCCCGGCAGGAACCCTGCCCGGCGTCTCGTCCTTCCAGATTCAGATCGCCGACTACGACATCCTGACTGCCGGCGACCGGCCCGACGTGCTGGTCGCCATGAACCCCGCCGCGCTGAAGGCAAACATCGACGACTTGCCCCGCGGCGGAATGGTGATCGCGAATTCCGACGAATTCACCAAACGCAACCTGACGAAGGTCGGCTACGTCACCAACCCGCTGGAGACCGACGAGCTGGCCGAGTACGTCGTGCACTCCGTCGCGATGACCACGCTGACCCTCGGGGCCGTCGAATCGATCGGTGCAACCAAGAAAGACGGTCAGCGCGCCAAGAACATGTTTGCGCTGGGCCTGTTGTCCTGGATGTACGGGCGCCCCATTCAAACCAGCGAGAACTTCATTCGCGAGAAGTTCCTCCGCAAGCCCGATGTCGCCGAGGCCAACGTTCTCGCGCTCAAGGCGGGCTGGAACTACGGCGAGACGACCGAAGCGTTCGGCACCACCTACGAGGTCACCCGGGCGACCCTGCCGGCCGGTGAATACCGTCAGATCTCCGGCAACACCGCCCTGGCCTACGGGATCGTCGCGGCCGGTCAGCTCGCCGATCTGCAGGTCGTGCTCGGCAGTTACCCGATCACGCCGGCGTCGGACATCTTGCACGAGCTGTCCAAGCACAAGAACTTCAACGTCATCACCTTCCAGGCCGAGGACGAGATCGGCGGCATTTGCGCCGCGCTGGGCGCCTCGTACGGCGGCGCGCTGGGTGTCACTACGACGTCCGGGCCGGGTATCTCGCTGAAGTCCGAAGCGATCGGGCTCGGCGTGATGACCGAACTGCCGCTGCTGATCGTCGATGTGCAGCGAGGCGGCCCGTCGACCGGTCTGCCCACCAAAACTGAGCAGGCCGACCTACTGCAGGCGCTGTTCGGCCGCAACGGGGAGTCGCCGGTGGCGGTGCTGGCGCCGCGGTCGCCGTCCGACTGCTTCGAGACCGCCATGGAGGCGGTGCGCATCGCGGTGTCGTACCACACGCCGGTGATCCTGCTGTCCGACGGCGCGATCGCCAACGGCTCTGAGCCGTGGCGCATTCCGGATGTCGGTTCCCTGCAGCCCATCAAGCACACCTTCGCCAGGCCCGACGAGCCTTTCCAGCCGTATGCTCGCGACCCGGAAACGCTGGCGCGCCAATTCGCCATCCCGGGCACACCCGGCCTGGAGCACCGCATCGGCGGCCTGGAGGCCGCGAACGGTTCGGGAGCCATCTCCTACGAGCCGGTCAACCACGACCTGATGGTCCGGTTGCGCCAGGCCAAGATAGACGGCATCGAGGTTCCCGACCTGGAAGTCGACGACCCGACCGGCGACGCGGAGTTGCTGCTGATCGGATGGGGCAGCTCGTACGGGCCCATCGGAGAGGCCTGCCGGCGCGCCCGGCGAAAGGGCGTCAAGGTCGCACACGCCCACCTTCGACACCTGAGCCCGTTCCCCGCCAACCTGGGCGATGTGCTGCGCCGCTACCCCAAGGTGGTGTGCCCGGAGATGAACCTGGGCCAGCTGGCGCTGCTGCTGCGCGGAAAATACCTGGTGGACGTGCAGTCGGTTACCAAGGTTCAGGGGCTTGCCTTCCTGGCTGACGAGGTGGGCCGGGTCATCCGCGCCGCCCTGGCCGGAACTTTGGCGGAAATTGAACAAGACAAGACCATGGTCGCCAGAATGGCGGCAGCGACGGTGGGAGCGGGAGCTAACGCATGACGCGCGCAGTGACGATGCAGAGCGAAGCAATGAGGGGGGGCGGCGCTCATGACTGACGTGATCGGCAGCGAACTGGCGGGGACCGACCTCGGGTTGACGCCGAAGTTGACGAAGAACTTCGGGGTGCCAACCACGGATCAGCCGCAGAAGGGGAAGGACTTCACCAGTGACCAAGAGGTCCGCTGGTGCCCGGGCTGCGGTGACTACGTCATCCTCAACACCATCCGCAACTTCCTGTCCGACCTGGGGCTGCGCCGCGAGAACATCGTGTTCATCAGCGGTATCGGCTGCTCCAGCCGGTTCCCGTACTACCTGGAGACCTACGGCTTCCACTCGATCCACGGCCGCGCGCCGGCCATCGCGACCGGCCTGGCGCTGGCCCGTGAGGACCTGTCGGTGTGGGTGGTCACCGGTGACGGCGACGCCCTGTCGATCGGCGGAAACCACCTGATCCACGCGCTGCGCCGCAATGTCAACATCACGATCCTGCTGTTCAACAACCGCATCTACGGGCTGACCAAGGGTCAGTACTCGCCGACCTCCGAGGTCGGCAAGATCACCAAGTCGACGCCGATGGGCTCGCTGGACCACCCGTTCAACCCGACCTCGTTGGCGCTGGGCGCCGAGGCGACCTTTGTCGGGCGTGCGCTGGACTCCGACCGTGCCGGCCTGACCGAGGTGTTGCGCGGTGCCGCCGAACATCGTGGCGCCGCCGTGGTTGAGATCATGCAGGACTGCCCGATCTTCAACGACGGATCGTTCGACGCGCTGCGCAAGGAGGGCGCCGAAGACCGGGTGATCAACATCCGGCACGGCGCGCCAATTGTGTTCGGCGCCAACGGCGAATACTGCGTGGTGAAGTCCGGCTTCGGTCTTGAGGTGGCCAAGACCGCCGACGTGGCGGCCAGCGAGATCGTCGTGCACGACGCCCACGTCGATGATTCCGCCTACGCGTTCGCGTTGTCGCGCTTGTCCGATCAGAACCTCGACCACACGGTCCTGGGCATTTTCCGGAGCGTGAGCCGACCGACTTACGACGATGCGGCGCGCTCTCAGGTCGAGGCCGCCCGGACGTCAACCCCGTTCGACGCCGTCGCGCTGCAATCGCTGCTGCGCGGCCGCGACACCTGGACCGTCGACTAGGGAGCTGCGCGGGTGCCCGACACACTGTCACTTGCAGGAGTAGTGCTCGTCGGCGGCGAGTCGCGGCGGATGGGTCGCGACAAGGCCACCCTGCCGGGCCCCGGCGGCGTCGGCACGCTGACCGAGTATGTGGTCGGCGTCGTCGCTCAGCGTTGCGACCCGGTCTTCGTCGTCGCCGCCACCGGGCAGCCGGTGCCCGCCGTGCACGCGCGCGTGCTGCGTGACGAGATCCAAGGGATGGGCCCCTTGCCCGCAACCGGACGGGGGCTGCGCGCCGCCGCGGATGCGGGTGCCCGGTACGCCTTTGTATGCGCTGTCGACATGCCGTTGCTGACAACGGATTTCATCGACGATCTGGTGCACCTCGCGGCCGAGACCGGCGCCGAAGTCGTGATGCCGTGGGACGGGCGCAGCCACTACCTAGCTTCGTTGTACCGGACCGATCTGGCCGACCGGATCGACGCACTGGTCGCGGCGGGGGAGCGCAAGATGAGCGCCCTGATCGATGCCTCGGACGTGCAGCAGATCGTGCTGCCGGATTCACGGTCGGTGACCAACGTGAACACCGAGGCGGACTTCCGCGCGCTCGTGCACCCCGGAGCCTGAGCGACTCTCAGCGTTTTCTCGAGCTTGAACTAATTGCTAATCGCAATACTTCTACATTTTTTCTGTCTTGACGATTGCGCTGTCGGCCGTTGGTGCATTCGAAAACGTTATTGGCGGTCCATATTCACCGAGACGCCTCGAGGCGGCGCTTGACCAACTCCGCGTTCGGACGGCATGGCAAAGCCGTATAGCGTTGGGGGAGAAGGGATTTCGGATGCCGGGCCCGGGCGCATCTCGTCCTGGAATTCGCCTGCGCGCTGGTCAATTCGCGCTCAGCCGGTCGCGCGAATTTCTCCTCAGCAAATTGCGTAACGCAAATCGGGTGCGTCTGCCCTCCTGGAGTGGGGGCAGCGCCGCCGGGTCCGCCCCAAGCGCGCCGGGGTGCGTCGACCGATAGGGGCCCGACATCAAAACCCCTGTGGTAGAGCGCAAGTCGAAAGCATCGGGTATCCGACATCGGTTACAAGTCGCTAACACGTGTTCTCGCAGCGATTCTCAGGCGGGGACGCGTACCCACCGCCACGAATAGTGTTGTGGTGAACCGGGTTTGAGCTGCGGTTATCCATCATTTAACGGCCAACGCCACGTCAACAGCACGCTGTGTGCCAGCTCACGATGGGCGGTTGTGGCCCGAACCGGGGCGAGCTCCAGAAGGTGAACCAAATATCGGTTCCGGGCCGTGGCAAATGGTGGGACAACTCACAGATAGGTTGTGATTTGGGTCACAAATGTCTAGATCTGGCGATGGCTGGATGCCTGCGAAAAACGCGTGGCTGACCTGCATGAATAATTTCTGCCCTGCGCCGTAATCGGCTCGTTATAGAACCGAGATATCGGCGTGTCGGATATGACGAATGGAATCGGGTCTCGTACGGTGCCTTTTAGCCCGAAAGGCTTATAAAACAATTGAATCCACGAATCCGCGTGTGAGCGGGGCTGCGGGCGGCGATTGCCGCGAGCGGCCATCGGCTGTTGGCCGACCGGGTAGATCTTGCCCGCCGCTGTCGTGCCCGAACGAGACGGCACGGTCCAAGCAGCTATTCCACATCGTCACCACCCCAATCCACCCCCCGGTGGGTTGTCTTTGGCGCGCGCGAGTGCGAGAGGAGCATTTTGAATAACGTCCGTAAGACGCTCGTCCTGACCGCGATCACGGGAACGCTGCTGAGCGTGCCGTCCGCAACCGCAAGCGCGGAACCGATGGGCATTGACCCGAACGTTGCCCCCGCGGCGCCCGCACCGGACGCGCCCCCGCCCCCCGCTCCGCCGGCTCCCGGCGCCGCGCCAGCCGGTTTCGACCCGAACCTTCCTCCTCCTCCGCCCCCGCCTGCGCCGCCCGCCCCGCCGCCCGCCCCGGTGGGCTTCGACCCGAACCTGCCTCCGCCGCCGGGTGCCCCGGCCCCGGACGCTCCGCCGCCGGTCAAGGCATACAGCGTGAACTGGGACGCCATCGCTCAGTGCGAGTCGGGCGGAAACTGGGCGATCAGCACCGGTAACGGCTTCTCCGGCGGGCTGCAGTTCACCCCGAGCACCTGGCGCGCCAACGGCGGGTCGGGATCGCCGGCCGGTGCCAGCCGTGAAGAGCAGATCCGGGTTGCCGAGAACGTGCTGCGCTCCCAGGGCATCGGCGCCTGGCCGGTGTGCGGCCGTCGCGGCTGACGGACAGCATCTGACAAAGAATGCCGGGTCTTCGGGCCCGGCATTCTTTGTGTGCTCAGGCAGGTAGCGTCGGGGCGGTGACCGCAACGCCGCGTGAATTCGACATCGTCTTGTACGGGGCCACCGGCTTCGTGGGCAAGCTGACCGCCGACTACCTGGCCCAAGCCGGCGGCGGCTCGCGGATTGCGCTGGCCGGCCGCTCGACCGAGCGGCTCCTGGCCGTCCGCAATACTCTCGGTGAGAGCGCACAGTCCTGGCCGGTGATCGCCGCCGACGCGGCTCAGCCGTCGACCCTGCGGGAGATGGCGGCCCGCACCCAGGTAGTCGTGACGACGGTGGGGCCCTACAACCGCTACGGATTGCCGCTAGTGGCTGCCTGCGCCGCGGCCGGCACCGACTACGCCGACCTCACCGGCGAGGCGATGTTCATCCGCGACGCCATCGACCTCTATCACAAGCAGGCCGCCGACACCGGCGCCCGCATCGTGCACTGCTGCGGGTTCGATTCGGTGCCCTCCGATATGACGGTGTATGCGCTCTACCGCGCGGCCCACGCCGACGGGGCGGGCGAGTTGACCGACACCAGTTTCGTGCTGCGCGCGCTGTCCGGCGGGTTCTCCGGCGGCACCATCGCCTCGGTGCTCGACGTGCTGGACGCCTCGTCGAGGGATGCCCAGGTACGCCGCGTGCTAGCCGACCCCTACACGCTGAGCCCTGACCGCGGCGCCGAGCCCGAACTCGGCCGTCAGACGGACCAGCCCTGGGGGCGGGGCAGTCGGATCGCACCGGAACTGAGCGGTCTGTGGACCGCCGGATATCTCATGGGGTCGATCGACACGCGAATAGTGCGGCGCAGCAACGCATTACAGGACTGGGCCTATGGTCGCCGGTTCCGCTACAGCGAATACATGAGCCTGGGGTCTTCGGCCGTCGCGCCGGTGGCGTCGGCCGCCATGGCCGGCGTCGGCACCGCGACGATGGCGCTGGGCGGCCGCTACTTCCGGCTGCTGCCCCGCCGCGTGCTGGATCGCATGCTGCCCAAACCCGGCACGGGTCCCAGCGCGGCCGCGCGGGAGCGCGGCTACTACCGCATCGAGACCTACACCACGACGTCCAACGGCGCGCGGTACGTCGCCCGCATGGAACAGCAGGGCGACCCGGGCTACCAGGCCACCTCGGTGCTGTTGGGGGAGTGCGGCCTTGCCCTCGCGCTGGACCGGGACAAGCTGTCCGAACTGCGCGGAGTGCTCACCCCCGCGGCCGCGATGGGCGACGTTTTGTTGGCACGATTCGGCGCCGCCGGGGTGTCGTTGCGGACCGAGCGGCTCCCCGGGTAGGGCTTTACCTGCGAATTTGGGTGCTTACACGCGGGTAAATTGCGCTCCCTAGAATTGACCGGTGACCGCCAGCCGTACCCCCGCCGCCGACCTGCCCAAGTCGTGGGATCCGGCCGCGGTAGAGAGCGCCATCTATCAGAAGTGGGTGGACGCCGGCTACTTCACTGCGGACCCGACCAGCACCAAGCCCGGGTACTCGATCGTGTTGCCGCCGCCGAACGTCACCGGAAGTCTGCACATGGGTCACGCGCTGGAGCACACCATGATGGACGCCTTGACCCGGCGCAAGCGCATGCAGGGCTACGAGGTGCTTTGGCAGCCGGGTACCGATCATGCGGGCATCGCGACCCAGAGCGTGGTGGAACGGCAGCTCGCGGTCGACGGCAAGACCAAAGAAGATCTCGGCCGGGACCTGTTCATCGGCAAGGTCTGGGATTGGAAACGTGAGTCCGGCGGCACCATCGGCAGCCAGATGCGGCGGCTCGGTGACGGGGTCGACTGGAGTCGTGACCGGTTCACCATGGACGAGGGCCTGTCGCGCGCGGTGCGCACGATCTTCAAACGGCTCTACGATGCCGGACTGATCTATCGGGCCGAGCGGCTGGTCAACTGGTCGCCCAAGCTTCAGACCGCACTGTCCGACATCGAGGTGATCTACGACGAGGTCGAAGGCGAACTGATCTCGTTCCGGTACGGCTCGATGGACGATTCGCAACCCCACATCGTGGTCGCCACCACCCGGGTCGAAACCATGCTGGGCGACACGGCGATCGCCGTCCATCCCGATGACGAGCGCTACCGCGACCTGGTCGGCACGACGCTGCCGCACCCGTTTCTCGACCGCCGACTCGTCATCGTCGCCGACCAGCACGTGGATCCCGAGTTCGGCACCGGGGCAGTCAAAGTCACGCCCGCCCACGATCCGAACGACTTCGAGATCGGGCTGCGGCACAACCTGCCGATGATCTCGATCCTCGATACCAGGGGCCGGATCGTGGACACCGGAACACAGTTCGACGGCATGGACCGATTCGAGGCGCGGGTCGCGGTGCGTGAGGCGCTGGCCGCGCAGGGCCGGCTCGTCGCCGAGAAACGCCCCTATCTGCACAGCGTCGGGCACTCGGAGCGCAGCGGCGAACCGATCGAGCCCAGACTGTCGCTGCAGTGGTGGGTCCGGGTGGAGTCGCTGGCCAAGGCCGCCGGTGACGCAGTCCGTAACGGCGACACAGTGATTCATCCCGCCACCCTGGAGCCGCGCTGGTTCGCCTGGGTCGACGACATGCACGACTGGTGCATCTCGCGGCAGCTTTGGTGGGGCCACCGCATCCCGATCTGGTACGGGCCCAACGGCGAACAGGTCTGCGTCGGCCCGGACGAGACGCCGCCGGAGGGCTGGGTGCAGGACACCGACGTGCTGGACACCTGGTTTTCGTCCGGGTTGTGGCCATTCTCCACGCTGGGCTGGCCGTCGCGGACACCTGAACTGGAAAAGTTCTATCCGATAAGCGTTTTGGTGACTGGATACGACATCCTGTTCTTCTGGGTGGCGCGGATGATGATGTTCGGCACATTCGTCGCCGGCGACGAAGCCATCACGCTCGACGGTCGTCGCGGACCCCAGGTGCCGTTCACAGACGTCTTCTTGCATGGGCTGATTCGTGATGAGTTCGGCCGCAAGATGAGCAAATCCAAGGGCAACGGCATCGACCCGCTGGACTGGGTGGAGAACTTCGGGGCCGACGCCCTGCGGTTCACGCTTGCCCGCGGCGCCAGCCCCGGCGGCGACCTGTCCGTCGGTGAGGATCACGTCCGCGCATCCCGGAACTTCGGTACCAAGCTGTTCAACGCCACCCGATTCGCGTTGCTCAACGGTGCGCGGCCGGCTCCGTTGCCCTCGCCTACCGAGTTGACCGACGCCGACCGCTGGATTCTGGGACGACTGGAACAGGTTCGCGCCGAAGTCGATTCGGCTTTCGACAGCTATGAGTTCAGCCGGGCCTGCGAGTCGCTCTATCACTTCGCCTGGGACGAATTCTGCGACTGGTATGTCGAGTTGGCCAAGACGCAGCTGGCCGACGGGCTCACCCACACCACCGCCGTGTTGGCCGCCGCCCTGGATACCCTGCTGCGGCTCCTGCACCCGGTGATCCCGTTCATCACCGAGGCGTTGTGGCAGGCGCTGACCGACGAGGAATCGCTGGTGATCGCCGACTGGCCCAGGCCGTCCGGAATAACCCCGGATCCGGTTGCCACCCAACGGATTACCGATATGCAGAGGCTGGTCACCGAGGTGCGCCGGTTCCGCAGCGATCAGGGTCTGGCCGATCGGCAGAAGGTGCCCGCCCGCCTGGCCGGTGTCGAGGACGCCGATCTGAACACTCAGGTGGCCGCGGTCACGTCGCTGGCGTGGCTGACCGCGCCCGGCCCGGATTTCCGCGCGTCGGCGTCGGTCGAGGTCCGGCTGGGCCCCAACATGGACCGCACCCTCGTCGTCGAGCTTGATACCTCGGGCACCATCGACGTCGCCGCCGAGCGCCGCCGCCTCGAAAAGGACCTGGCGGCGGCGCAAAAGGAGTTGGCGTCCACCGCAGCCAAGCTGTCCAACGCGGACTTCCTGGCCAAGGCGCCGGATCAGGTGGTCACCAAGATCCGGGACCGCCAGCGGGTGGCGCAGGAGGAGACCGACCGGATCACCGCCAGGCTGGCCGGGCTGCAATGACTTTCGAGCCGCCCGACTGGGAATCGGACACCAGCACGGTTCCCACGCCGGACGAAATCGCGTCGCTGTGGCAGGTCGAGCACCTGCTCGACCAGCGCTGGCCGGAGACCAAGATCGAGCCGAGCCTGACCCGCATCAGCGCGTTGCTGGACCTGCTCGGCTCGCCGCAACTCGGCTATCCGTCGATCCACGTGGCGGGCACCAACGGCAAGACCTCGGTGGCGCGGATGATCGATGCGCTGCTGACCGCGCTGCACCGGCGCACCGGCCGCACCACCAGCCCGCATCTACAATCGGCCACCGAACGCATCGCGATCGACGGAAAGCCAATCAGCCCAGCGCAATACGTCGACACCTACCGCGAGATCGAACCGTTCGTGCAGATGATCGACGCCCAGTCGCAGGCCACCGGCGGCCCGGCGCTGAGTAAGTTCGAGGTGCTCACCGCGATGGCCTTCGCGGCGTTCGCCGATGCGCCCGTCGAAGTCGCGGTGGTCGAGGTCGGCATGGGCGGAAGCTGGGATGCCACCAACGTCGTCAACGCGCCGGTCGCGGTGATCACCCCAATCGGGATCGATCACGTCGAATATCTCGGCGACGACATCGCCGGGATCGCCGGCGAAAAGGCGGGAATCATCACCAAGGCCCCCGACGGTGCACCCGACACCGTCGCCGTGATCGCCAAGCAGGTCCCCGAGGCCATGGAAGTCCTGCTGGCCCAATCGGTTCGGGCTGACGCCGCGGTGGCCAGGGAGGACTCGGAGTTCGCGGTGCTGGGCAGGCAGGTCGCCATCGGCGGCCAGGTGCTGCAGCTACAGGGCCTCGGCGGGGTGTACTCCGACATCTTCTTACCGCTGCACGGTGAACATCAGGCGCACAACGCGGTGGTGGCACTGGCCGCCGTGGAGGCGTTCTTCGGCGCCGGTGCGCAGCGTCAACTCGACGTCGATGCCGTCCGCGCCGGTTTCGCCGGTGTCGCCAGCCCCGGCCGATTGGAACGAATGCGCAGTGCCCCAACGGTGTTCATCGATGCGGCGCACAATCCCGCGGGCGCGGCCGCCTTGGCCCAGACGCTGACCGACGAGTTCGACTTCCGATTCCTGGTCGGGGTGATCGGCGTGATGGCGGACAAGGACGTGGACGGCATACTGGCCGCGCTGGAGCCGGCCTTCAGCTCGGTCGTGGTCACCCACAACGGGTCGCCGCGGGCGCTGGACGTCGAGTCCCTGGCGCTGGCGGCTCAGCAGCGCTTCGGGCCCGACCGGGTGGCGACGGCGGAGAACCTGCGCGACGCCATCGACGTCGCGACGGCGCTGGTGGACGAGGCGACGGTGGCGGGCGAAGCCGAGTCGTTCTCCGGCACCGGGATCGTGGTCACCGGCTCGGTCGTCACCGCCGGCGCGGCCCGCACCCTGTTCGGTCGGGACCCGCAATGACCGAGCGACCCGACAGCCCGGACAACGTCGCCCGCCCGGATCCGTGGCGGAGCTTTCGAGGCGTGATGGCCGCGACGCTGCTGTTGGAGGCGATCGTGGTGCTGCTGGCGATACCGGTGGTGGGCGCGGTCGGTGGCGGCCTGAACCCGGTGTCGCTGGGCTACCTGATCGGGCTGGCGGTGCTGCTGGTTTCACTGGCGGGACTGCAGGGACGGCCCTGGGCGATCTGGGTCAACCTGGGCGTGCAGGTGATCCTGTTGGCAGGCTTTGCCCTGTATCCGGGCGTGGGATTCATCGGTGTGCTGTTCACCGGGTTGTGGGCCCTGATCGCCTATTTCCGTGCCGAGGTGCGGCGGCGAGAGGACGACGGGCCCGCACCACCCAGCTGATCGGCGTGCGGTTGAAGTACGCTGTGCGCCGTGACGGAACGGACGCTGGTATTGGTCAAGCCCGACGGCGTCGCGCGCCGGCTGGTGGGCGAGGTCATCAGCCGCATCGAGCGCAAGGGCCTCACCATTGCCGCGTTGGAGCTGCGCGGCGTGAGCCGCGAGCTGGCCGCCCAGCACTACGCCGAGCACGACGGCAAACCGTTTTTCGAGGCGTTGATCGAGTTCATCACCTCTGGGCCGGTGGTGGCAGCAATCGTGGAGGGCCCGCGAGCGGTCGCGGCGTTTCGGCAGCTCGCCGGCGGCACCGACCCGGTAGAGAAGGCCACACCCGGCACCATCCGCGGTGATTTCGGGTTGGAGACGCAGTTCAACCTCGTGCACGGCTCGGACTCGACCGACTCGGCCAAGCGCGAAATCGCGCTGTGGTTTCCCGGCGTCTAGCCGGGCCGAGCCCCGCGATTGGCGGATTCTGGTTCAGGTTCGCGTAGACCGCCGTAGTGATGTGGGATACTGACTGCGGGTGAACGTCGCCGGACCGGCTTCAGACACCCGAATGAAGACTTAGACAAGCGCGACCATCGCCAGCTCTCGATGTTGCGCGGCATGTCAGGCCGACATTCAGCACGGCGCCGAGTGAGCTCCAGATGAGCCATTCGGGGCGAGACCATCACAAGCCCGGGAGATAGTGACCCGAGCACATAGCGAAGCCCTCGCGTGGCCGCGTCGCAATGACGCGCCCGGGGGCTTGAGGAGAATACGTGATAGACGGTGGCCCAACTTCAGAATCATCACAAGAACCTGTCCAGCAGGATGACCTGCCGGATCGGCTGAGAGTCCACTCGCTGGCGCGGGCGCTGGGAACTACCAGCAAGCGCGTGGTCGACGCGCTCGCCGCGCTCGACGGGCGCATTCGAAGCGCGCATTCCGGGGTGGACTACGAAGAAGCCATCAGGGTGCGCGACCTGCTCTCGGCCCGACCGCCCGAGGACCTGGTCAACGCCGTGAACGTGGCGGCCGGCAACGAGGTCGGGGGCACGTCGGACGCTTCGGCCGAGCGGCCGCACTACATGCCGTTGTTCGTCGCGCCGCAACCGGTGGAGGCGGCAGAGGCGAGCGGGGTCGATTTCGACGCTTCGGGCGGCGACTCCGACGACGACGAGGAGGACGACCAGGTCGACCGGCCCGCAAGCCGGCGGCGGCGCCGGGGCCGGCGGGGGCGCGGCCGCGGTCGCGGTGAGCAGGGCGGATCCGACGGGCAGGGCGACGACGACAGCGATTCGGACCGGCGCGGCGCCGCGGATGCCGAAGACGCCGATGACGAGGATTCGGACGACTCCGACGACGGCGACAGCGACGACGACAACGGCTCGGCGGACGGGGGCAACCGCCGCCGCCGCAGGCGGCGGCGCCGGAAGTCGGGCTCGGCAGACGACAACGACGAGTCGCCGTCGCCGGATGACCCGCCGAACACCGTCGTGCACGAGCGGGCGCCCCGCGGTAAGTCCGGGTCGGATGACAAGGGCTCCAACGGCTCGAGCAACGCCGAGATCAAGGGCATCGACGGCTCGACGCGGCTGGAGGCCAAGCGGCAGCGACGCCGCGACGGGCGCGACGCCGGAAGGCGCCGCCCGCCCGTATTGACCGAGGCGGAGTTCCTGGCGCGCCGGGAAGCCGTCGAGCGGATGATGGTCGTCCGCGACCGGGTCCGCACCGAACCGCCGCACCCGGGCGCGCGGTACACGCAGATCGCGGTCCTCGAGGACGGCATCGTCGTCGAACACTTCGTCACGTCGGCCGGCTCGGCGTCCCTGGTGGGCAACATCTACCTCGGGATCGTGCAGAACGTGCTGCCCTCGATGGAGGCGGCGTTCGTCGACATCGGTCGCGGCCGCAACGGTGTGCTGTACGCCGGCGAGGTCAACTGGGACGCCGCCGGATTGGGCGGCTCCGAGCGCAAGATCGAAAAGGCCCTCAAGCCCGGCGACTACGTCGTCGTCCAGGTCAGCAAGGACCCGGTCGGGCACAAGGGCGCGCGGCTGACCACCCAGGTGTCCTTGGCGGGGCGCTATCTGGTCTACGTGCCGGGCGCCTCGTCGACCGGGATCAGCCGCAAGCTGCCCGACACCGAGCGTCAGCGGCTCAAGGAGATCCTGCGCGATGTGGTGCCGTCGAATGCCGGCGTGATCATCCGCACCGCGTCCGAGGGTGTCAAGGAAGACGACATCCGCCACGACGTCACCCGCCTGCAGGAGCGCTGGGAACAGATCGAGGCTAAGGCCGCCGATGTCAAGGGCAAGGCCGCCGGCGCCGCAGTCGCGTTGTACGAAGAGCCCGACGTGTTGGTCAAGGTGATTCGCGACCTGTTCAACGAGGACTTCGCCGGACTCGTCGTATCGGGCGACGAAGCCTGGAACACCATCAACGAGTACGTGAATTCGGTTGCGCCCGAACTTGTTTCGAAACTCACCAAGTATGAGCCCGCGACCGGGCCGGACGATCAGCCGGGGCCTGATGTATTCGCGGTGCACCGCATCGACGAGCAACTGGCCAAGGCGATGGAGCGCAAGGTGTGGCTGCCGTCGGGCGGGACGCTGGTGATCGACCGGACCGAAGCGATGACGGTGGTCGACGTCAACACCGGCAAATTCACCGGGTCGGGCGGCAACTTGGAGCAGACGGTCACCAAGAACAACCTGGAGGCCGCCGAGGAGATCGTCCGGCAACTGCGGCTGCGTGACATCGGCGGCATCGTGGTCATCGACTTCATCGACATGGTGCTCGAGTCCAACCGGGATCTGGTGCTGCGCAGACTGACCGAGGCGTTGGCCCGTGACCGCACCCGCCATCAGGTATCGGAGGTGACATCGCTGGGCCTGGTGCAGCTGACCCGCAAGCGGCTGGGTACCGGACTCATCGAGGCGTTCTCGACGTCGTGCCCGCACTGCGCCGGTCGCGGCATCCTGCTGCATGCCGACCCTGTCGATTCGGCGCCGGCCAGTGGGCGTGGCAAGTCCGAATCCGGCGGTCGGCGCGGCAAGCGGTCCAAGAAGAGCCGGGGCGAGGAGCCGCCGGTGGCCAAGGTGCCGACGCACGCTCCCGGCGAGCATCCGATGTTCAAGGCGATGGCTGCGGGTTCGGCCACGGTGACCGAGATCGCCGACGGTGAATCCGAGGCGGAAGCCGATGACGAGCGGGCCGAGGCACGGGGTCCGGCCGACGTGGAGGATACCGACGTCGAGGACACCGACGTCGGCCCCGAGGACGTCGACGAAGACCACTCGGACGACGACGATGATGGCGACGACGACGATGATGGCGACGAGGACGACGAGGACGACGACCTGGACGACGAGGACCTCGACGATGACGACGAGGACCTCGACGATGACGACGAGGATCTCGACATCGAGGACGAGGATCTGGACGTCGAGGATTCCGACTCCGTCGAAGACTCCGACGACGGCGCGGTCAACGGCGGGTTCGGGCGTCCACGTCGGCGCCGCGCCGCCGGCCGGCCGGCCGGGCCCCCGATCCACGCCGACTGACCAGCTGGCCGGGTGCCCGTGACGTGCGGCGGCACCGATGTCGTAGGAGTCAACACGCCGGTTTGACCCTCTAGCCGCTGGTCACGTACCCTTGGACAGTTGTCGTCACGCCGAGCAACCAGACTGTGGCCGGCGACAGCGGGACTCCCGGGGAACCGGCGCAGGCCCGCACCCCAGACCCACCACACGCATCGCGACTGGCATGCGCGTGGAAGACGTGAGAAAGAGCAGGAGCAGCGATGGCGACCTACGCAATCGTCAAGACGGGCGGCAAGCAGTACAAGGTCGCCGTCGGGGACGTGGTCAAGGTCGAGAAGCTCGACTCGGAACCGGGTGCCAAGGTGTCGCTGCCGGTCGCACTGGTCGTCGACGGCGCCAACGTGACCACCGACGCCAAGGCCCTGGCCAAGGTGGCCGTGACCGGCGAGGTTCTCGAACACACCAAGGGACCCAAGATCCGTATCCACAAGTTCAAGAACAAGACCGGCTACCACAAGCGTCAGGGACATCGTCAGCAGCTGACGGTCCTGAAGGTCACCGGGATCAAGTAGCGGAGGCGACACAATGGCACACAAGAAGGGCGCTTCCAGCTCGCGCAACGGGCGCGATTCGGCGGCTCAGCGGCTGGGGGTCAAGCGGTTCGGCGGCCAGGTCGTCAAGGCCGGCGAGATCCTGGTCCGGCAGCGCGGCACCAAGTTCCACCCCGGCGCCAACGTCGGGCGCGGCGGCGACGACACGCTGTTTGCGAAGGAGACGGGCGCCGTCGAGTTCGGCGTCAAGCGCGGCCGCAAGACCATCAGCATCGTCGCGGCCGGTCAAACCACCGACTGAGGTCGCTGCGCCCCGTGCATGCGGGTAGCTGAGAGGACCCCGGATGCCTCGGTTTGTCGATCGCGTCGTCATCCACGCACAGGCGGGCTCCGGCGGCAACGGCTGTGCGTCGGTCCATCGCGAGAAATTCAAGCCGCTCGGCGGCCCCGACGGCGGTAATGGCGGCCGCGGCGGCAGCATCGTCTTCGTCGTCGACCCCGCCGTGCACACCCTGTTGGACTTTCATTTCCGACCCCACGTCACCGCGCCGAACGGCAAGCAGGGGATGGGCAGCAACCGCGACGGCGCCGCCGGGGCGGACCTGGAGGTCAAGGTTCCCGACGGCACGGTCGTGCTGGACGACAACGGCCGGCTGCTGGCCGACCTGGTCGGCGCGGGCACCCGGTTCGAAGCCGCCGCCGGCGGCCGTGGCGGACTGGGCAACGCCGCGCTCGCCTCGCGGGCCCGTAAGGCGCCCGGCTTCGCGCTGCTCGGCGAGCCCGGGCAGGCCCGCGACCTGACCCTCGAGCTCAAGACCGTCGCCGACGCCGGCCTGGTGGGGTTTCCCTCCGCCGGCAAGTCCTCACTGGTGTCGGTGATATCGGCGGCCAAACCGAAGGTCGCCGACTATCCCTTCACCACCCTGGTGCCCAACCTCGGTGTGGTCTCGGCCGGCGAGCACACCTTCACCGTGGCCGACGTGCCCGGCCTGATCCCCGGTGCATCGGCGGGTCGCGGGCTGGGCCTCGACTTCCTGCGGCATATCGAGCGGTGCGCGGTGTTGGTGCACGTGGTCGACTGCGCAACCATGGACCCGAGCCGTGACCCGATCTCCGACATCGACGCGCTGGAAGCCGAACTCGCCGCGTACACGCCGACGTTGCAGGGCGATGCGACGCTAGGCGATCTGGCCGAGCGGCCCCGCGCGGTGGTGCTCAACAAAATCGACGTACCCGAGGCTCGTGAGCTGGCCGAATTCGTCCGTGGCGAGATCGCCGAACGCGGCTGGCCGGTGTTCCTGGTGTCGACCGTGACCCGGGAAGGATTGCAGCCGTTCATTTTTGGCCTGTGGCAGATGATCGATTCCTACAACGCCGCGCGCCCACCCGTGGTGGCGCGACGGCCCGTGATTCGTCCGGTGCCGGTGGACGAGAGCGGATTCACCGTCGAACCCGACGGACAGGGCGGTTTTCTGGTCAAAGGCGCGCGCCCCGAGCGCTGGATCGGGCAGACCAACTTCGACAACGACGAGGCGGTCGGGTATCTCGCCGACCGGCTGGCGCGTCTCGGTGTCGAGGAGGAACTGCTGCGGCTGGGTGCGCAGCCCGGGTGCGCCGTGACCATCGGCGAGATGACCTTCGACTGGGAGCCGCAAACGCCTGCGGGACAGCAGGTCACGCTGACGGGCCGGGGCACCGATGTCCGGCTGGAGCAGACCGATCGCGTCGGCGCGGCCGAGCGCAAGCAGGCCCGGCGTCGGCGCCGCGAGCACGGTGGCGAGCCGTGAGCACCCATCGTGCTGCAATCCGCACCGCTCGCAGCCTGGTCGTCAAGGTCGGAACCAACGCACTGACCACGGCGGCCGGGGTATTCGACGCCGGGCGGCTGGCCGGGCTGGCCGACGCGATCGAGTCGCGGATGAAGGCTGGCACCGACGTCGTGATCGTGTCGTCGGGTGCGATCGCCGCCGGCATCGAACCACTCGGGTTGAACCGTCGCCCAAAGGATTTGGCGACCAAGCAGGCGGCGGCAAGCGTCGGGCAGGTCGCGCTGGTCAATGCGTGGAGCGCAGCCTTCTCCCGTTACGGCCGCACCGTCGGTCAGGTGCTGCTGAGCGCCCAGGACATTTCGATGCGGGCCCAGCACACCAACGCCCAGCGCACGCTGGACCGGTTGCGCGCGCTGCATGCGGTGGCAATCGTCAACGAGAACGACACGGTGGCCACCAACGAAATACGGTTCGGCGACAACGATCGCCTATCGGCGCTGGTGGCCCACCTGGTAGGAGCCGAGGCGTTGGTGCTGCTCTCCGACATCGACGGGCTGTACGACGCCGACCCGCGAAAAGCCAAGGGGGCGCGTTTCATTCCCGAGGTGACGGGGACGTCGGATCTGGCCGGTGTCGTCGCCGGGCCCGGCAGCGCGCTGGGGACCGGCGGAATGGCATCCAAGATGTCGTCGGCGCTGCTGGCCGCCGATGCCGGGGTGCCGGTGCTGCTGGCCGCCGCCGCCGATGCTGCGACGGCACTGGCCGAGGCCTCGGTGGGGACGGTGTTTGCCGCTCGGCCGCAACGGATGTCGGCCCGGCGATTCTGGCTGCGCCATGCCGCCGATTCGGCCGGGTCGCTGACCCTCGACGACGGTGCCGTGCGTGCCGTTGTGCAGCAACGCCGTTCGCTGCTGGCCGCGGGTATCACCGCGGTTTCGGGGCAGTTCCATGGGGGCGATGTGGTGGAACTGCGCGGGCCGGACGCCGTCGTCGTCGCCCGCGGCGTGGTGGCCTACGATGCGACGGAGCTCGCCGCCGTCATGGGCCGGTCCACCTCCGAATTGCCGGATGAGTTGCGCCGGCCCGCGGTGCATGCCGACGACTTAGTCGCCGTCTAGGACGCGGTCTTCAGATACAGTGTGTTCCAGATGATTTCGGCCAGGGTCGCGGCCAGCTCGGCATCGTAGGAGACCGGCTCGGCGGGCAGGTTCTGCTGGCAGGTTCGTTCCACCATCCAGGTCAACGCGCTGGCGGTGGTGGCTGCGGCGAGTTCGGCGCGGACGGAGCCGTCGGCCTGGCCGTCCTCGATGACGCGGGTCAACCGGCCGGTGATCGCCGTCAACAGGTTGCGGTAGGTCGCGCCGACGACCGGGTCGTAGGCGGCCATCTCGTTGAGCGCGACGAGCACCGGTTGGTGGCGCCGATAGTTGGCGACCAGACTCGTCATCGCCGCGCGGACGTCGTCGGGATCGCGGCGCCCCGCCACCTTCCACCAGCGATCCGCGCTGTCGGCCAGGTCGGCGAACACCTGGCCGGCAAGCCGGCGCAGCAGATGACCCTTGTCCTCGAAGTAGATGTAGAAGCTGGCCCGCGAAATCCCGGCCTCGGTCGACAGCCGGTCCACGCTGAGCTCGGTGAAACTGGCGCCGTCGCGCATCAGCCGCTCGGTGGCGTCGAGCAACCGGCGCTCCATTTGCTCGCGCCGCTGCTGCCGCGCGTTCTCCCGCTTGGCCAGCGGCTTGCGGGTGACGGACGGCATCGTCCGAGCATAACCGAACTTTTGACATATTGACTAGACATACTGTCTAGGCATACTGTCGGTCACAGTTTTGACTGGCGGTCAAGGGTGACGAAGGGCCAACGATGACGACGACCGAAACCTCGGGCAGGCACCGCGCGTACGACCCGATCGACCTGTCCTCCCGGGCGTTCTGGTCCACGACGGCGGCCGACCGGGAACGCTCATTCACCGAGTTGCGCGCTGAACGGCCGGTGAGCTGGCACCCGCCGGTCGAAGAGTCGCTGATGCCGGATCCCAGCGATCCGGGCTATTGGGCGGTCACCCGGCGCGACGACATCGTCACGGTCAGCCGCGACAACGAGACATTCATCTCCGGGCAGGGCGTGATGTTCGAGAGCATTCCGGTGGAGCTGCTCGAGGCCTCGCAGTCGTTTCTGGCGATGGACCCGCCGCGGCATACCAAGCTGCGCAAGCTCGCCCATGCCGCGCTCAGTCCCAGGCAGGTACGTCGCATCGAGGAGTCGATCCGGGCTAACTCCAGGGCGATCGTCGACGAGCTCCGTGCGGCCGGCAGCGGTGCGGATTTCGTCGACCTCTGCGCCAAGGAGCTGCCGATCCGCACACTCTCGGACATGGTGGGCATCCCCGATTCCGAGCGGGAGCGCATGGCGCACGCCACCGACGCCCTCGTGTCATGGGCGGATCCGGATTTCCTACAGGGGCGGCCCGCGCTGGATGTCATCTTCGAGCAACAGATCTACCTGCACCAGGTCGTCGGCACGCTTGCCGCGGAACGTCGCGAGCAGCCCGGGGACGATTTGATCAGCCGCCTGGTGCACGCCGAGGTGGACGGCGACCGCCTGACCGATGCTGAGGTCGCGGCGTTCTTCGTGCTGCTGTCGGTGGCGGGCAACGACACCACGCGCCAGACGATCAGTCACGCGATGAAGGCGCTCACCGACTTCCCCGATCAAAGAGCATGGCTACTAGAGGATTTCGACAATCGCATCGGCACCGCCGTCGAGGAGTTCATTCGCTGGGCCACGCCGGTGATGACGTTCCGCCGCACCGCGACAAGGGATTACGAGCTGGGTGGCCAGACCATCACCGCGGGAGACAAGGTGGTGATGTTCTACGCATCCGGCAATTGGGACACCGAGGCGTTCGACCACCCGGAGCGATTCGACCTGAGTCGCAGCCCCAATCCGCATGTCGGGTTCGGCGGCGGGGGACTGCATTTCTGCCTCGGCGCGCACGTGGCGCGCGCACAGCTGCGCGCGATCTTCGGGGAGCTGCTGCGCCAGCTGCCTGACATTCGGGCCGGCGAACCGGCGTATGTAGCGGGCAATTTCGTGCACGCCGTTGGCGCCATGCCCTCCACGTTCTAGCGCAACGCGGGCGCCGTCAGTTCGGTGGCAAGCAGCGTCAGCAGCTCCGAGCAGCCGCCGTCGACCTTCACCGTGGCCAACTCGTCGCCGCGGGTGCGTCCGCGGTTGACGATCGCGACCGGGATGCCGAGTGCTGCGGCGTGGCGCACGAACCGATAGCCGGAGAACACCGTCAGCGACGACCCCGCGACCAAAAGCGCCTGGGCGTCATCGACCAATGAATAGGCCTCGGCCACAGTCGCTTTGGGGACGCTTTCGCCGAAGTAGACGATGTCGGGCTTGAGCGTGCCGGCGCAGCGCGGGCAGTCGAGGTATCGGAAGGACGCGGTGTCGGCGACGACGGCGTCGGCGTCGGGAGCCACCGCAAGGCCGCCGATCGCCTCGGCGCACTCGATGAATCCCGGGTTGAGCGCCTCGAGTTGCTCCGCCAGCGCGGCGCGGCTCATGGTGTGCCCGCAGCCCAGGCAGGCCACCTGTGCGTAGGTGCCGTGCAGGTTGATGACGTTTCGGCTGCCGGCCTTGGTATGCAGCAGGTCGACGTTCTGGGTGATCACGCCGATCACTACGCCGGCATCCTCGAGGGCGGCCAGCGCGCGATGGCCGGCATTCGGCAGGGTGTCGTCCATGTGCCGCCAGCCGACATGGTTGCGCGCCCAATATCGTTGCCGGAATACCGGATCCGAGGTGAACTGCCGGATGGTCATCGGGTTGCTGGGCGGCGAGTCCGGGCCGCGGTAGTCGGGGATGCCGGAATCGGTCGACATTCCGGCGCCGGTCAGCACCGCGATCCGGCGATCGGCCAGCAGCGCGAGCAGCTCCGGCAATTCGGCGCAGCGAGTGGTCACCTATTCAAGCGTACGGGTCTCACCGACAGAGTCCCGCGGTACTAGTCGCCGGTGCGTTCATACTTCAGTTTCTCGTCGTAGGGGCGTCCCATCCATTTTCAGCCTCCCGGCGTCCACGGTCCAAGACACGATAGATCCGGCGGCTGGCCAGCGCTCGGAAACCGGCGGCGTCATGCGTCATCAGCTCCGGCGATTCGGGTTACTTGTTCGACAAGTACGGGTGTAGCCGAAACGGTTCGCCGCGAACATATGTCGGGGCGACGTCCCCCGTCGATTCGGGCCAAGGGCCGTGGCCGTGGGTCAGCCGCGGCGGGCCGCTTCTTGGGCGAGCTGCACCCGGGAGGTGAGACCCAGTTTGGTGTAGACGTGGGTGAGATGGGTCGCCACGGTGCGCGGCGAGATGAACAGTCGTGTGGCGATGTCTTTGTTGGGAAGGCCCTGCCGGACGAGTTCCGTGACGTCAAGTTCAGCCGGCGTCAACGATCCCCACCCGGTGGCCGGCCGTTTGCGTTCCCCTCGCCCGCGCCGTGCGTAGGCGATCGCCGCCTCGAGAGTCAACCCCGCGCCCTCGGCCCAGGCGGTCTCAAACTCGCTGTCGCCCAAGCCGTCTCGGAGAGATGTAATCATCATTTGATGGCTTGCGTCGTACACCTTGAACCGTACGATTCTCATAGACTGTCGTAGCGCGCCGGCGGCGCCGAGCAATCGGGCCGCTTGCCGGTGGCTGGTAGCGGCATTTGCCACCGCGGCAAGGCATTCCAGGGCATCCGGCGTTGCGATGTGGGCGTCGACGGCGACGGCCACGGCCAGCGCCTCGTGCGCGTCGCGTTCGGCTTGCTCGGAGTCGTCCTGTGCGATGGTCACCCGGGCCCGTGCGACCAGCGCCACCGCCCGACCGACGCCTCCCAACAAGGGCACGGCCTCGTCGGCATACCGTCGGGCCATCGCCAGATCGCCGTGGGTGAGGGCGACTTCGGCGAGCGGGTTGACGCCGGCGGCCGGCACGGGCTGTTCGAGGAAACGCTGGCGCGCTATCTAGCTGGCGTCCGTGGCCGCGGCGACGTCGCCCGCGGCAAGCGCCGCCCTCGCCAAGGGCGCGTATCCGATGCCTTCGACGAAGCCGCCGAACTCGGCGCCCAACGTGGCGGCAGCCGTCGCGGCTTCGCGCGCGGCGTGCGTGTCACCCATGTATGCCAAGGTGTAGGACAGGTGGGACAGCGCCGCGAGTTGTCCGTAGGGATCGTGGGCGGCCTCGGCCTCGCTGGCCAGGGCACGGAACTGGTCGACAGCCTCGACGAACTTTCCCTGGTGCCACAAGGGGGTGCCGACGCCCCAGAAGCGGCACATGAAAGAGACGATTCGGTCGCCGATCTCCTCGGCGACCTGGTGTCCTTCGATACCGGCCGCGAACCCTGCGCGTGGTTCACCGGCGGCGGCTGCGGTTTTGGCCAGAAACCACAGGCATTGGCTCAATCGCCTCTTGTCGCCGGCCTCCCGGGCCAGATCGATCGCTTCGGTGAGGTAGCCGCGCGCCGTGTCCGCGTAGTAGACGGCAGCGGCGCCGCACGCCAACAGGGACCGAGCAATCAACGCCGGCTCGCCCAGTTCTCGTGCGATGGCCAGCGATTGCCTCGCCTGCTCGAATGAATCCGGGCTGTCGAGTACCGCGGTCAGCAGTGCGATGTCGGCGAGCGCGCGCGCCTGCACCTCCGGCGTTACCGTCGCGGCATCGCCCTGCAACTGGGCGATGAGGGCGCCAAACCAGGACAGCCCCTCGACGATGCGCCCGCCCGACAGCCACAGCGGTTGCAGCGACGACGCCAGCCGCGCCGCGCGCTCGACGTCGTTGTGGTCACGGCTCCACCCGAACGCGGCCCGCAGATTGTCGAACTCGGCCTCGACCTGCTCGGGTCGAATCCCCCCGTGGGCCGATGGATCCGGCTCGTCCAGGTCGGCCACCAGCCCCGTGTAATGGTCGCGGTGGCGATCACGGACGTGATCGGCCTCGCCGGACTCGCCGAGCTTTTCCAGCGCATACTGACGCACCGTTTCCATCAGTCGGTATCGCGTTCGGCCGCCGGCGTTTTCGGCCACAACCAGGGACTTGTCGATCAGCAGCGTCAGCAGGTCCAACACCTGATGGCGTTGCACCGGTGCGTCGCCGGCGACGGCGCGGGCGGCGTCCAGGTCGAAACCGCCCAGGAAGACCGCCAACCGATGAAACACCACGCGTTCGGGTTCGGTGAGCAGCGCGTGTGACCAGTCGACGGATGCGCGCAACGTCTGCTGGCGGCGCACCGCGGTGCGCGCACCACCGGTCAACAGCCGGAACCGGTCGTGCAGGCTATCGAGGATGTCGGCCGGCGACAGGGCCCGAACGCGCGCGGCGGCCAACTCCAGCGCCAATGGCATGCCGTCAAGTCGCTGGCAGATCTCGGCGACTGTGTCAGCGGTGTCACCGGTGATGGTGAAGTCGGGAACCACCCGTCGGGCCCGTTCGGTGAACAGGTCGATGGCCTCATCGGCCAGTGACAGCGGCGGCACCCGCCAGGTCACTTCACCGGGGATCCCGAGCGGTTCTCGGCTGGTCGCCAGCACCGTCATGGCCGTGCACGCGCGCAGCAGCGTCGCGGTCAGCTCCGCTGCCGCGTCGAGAACGTGCTCACAGTTATCCAGCACGATCAGCACGCGTCGGTCGCTGATTAAACGCACCACGGAATCCGTGGCCGACCGACCAGGCTGGTCGGGCAGACCCAGGGCACGTGCGGCGGTGACCGCCACGACTGCTGCATCGGTGACCGGCGCCAGCTCGACACACCACGCGCCGTCGAACTCCGCTGCCGCCTCGCCCGCCACCTGCAGGGCCAGCCGAGTCTTACCGATGCCGCCCGCCCCCGTCAGGGTCACGAGCCGATCCGCGCCGAGCAACCCTCGCACTTCGGCCAGCTGCCCTGCGCGCCCGACGAAGCTCGTCAGCTGAACCGGGAGATGCTGCACCGCAACGGCTTCGGTGCTTCGTAACTCCGGGAATTCGGACGGCAGGTCAGGATGACACAGCTGCATGACGTGTTCGGGGCGAGGCAGGTCACGAACGCGGTGGCTGCCCAGGTCGGCCAGCCACGCGTCGGCGGGAAGCTGATCGACCACCAAATCGCCGGTGATGGCCGACAGTACCGTTTGCCCGCCGTGGGCCAGGCTCCGCAGCCGCCCGGTCCGGTTGATGGCCGGGCCCACATAGTTGCCCTCATCTCGCAGTTGCACCTCCCCGGTGTGCAGCCCGACGCGCAGCCGCAGCGGGGCCAGCGGCGCCAACTGCAGCGCCAACGCGAACGCGACTGCATCAGATGCCCTGGCGAACGCCACCACGAAGCTGTCACCTTCGCCCTGCTCGACCGGGCGCACCCCGTGATGGGTGGCGACCAGCTCAGCCAGCGTGCGATCGAGTTTCGCGATAGCAGCGGTCATCTCGTCGGGTGCGATCTGCCACAGCCGGGTCGAGCCCTCGACGTCAGCGAGCAGCAGCGTCACCGTGCCCGTCGGCAACAGCTCACTCACACCCAGATCGCTCCAGTTCGGCGGATCAATTTCGCTCATGCTAGCCAGCTTCGACCCCCCACCGGCCCAGAAACATCAGCACTTAGTCGTAGATTGCGCCGCGACGTACGACCCGGACATGCGTGATCTACGTCGTTTGACCGATGGTCAGCAACCCGGGCGGCGGCACCCTCGAGCGATGTTGTCGATCATCATCGCCTCGAGTCCCGTCCACGGTCATGTCACGCCGCTGCTCACCGTGGCGAAGGGATTCGTCGAGCGCGGCGATGACGTGCGGTTCATCACCGGAGCGGCCTTCGCCGATCGAGTCCGGGCGACCGGCGCAACACACATCGCGTTGCCGCCGGACGCCGACTTCGACGTCGACGATCTGGAGGCGACGTTCCCCGAACGTGCCCGGTTGAAGGGCTTGCGGGCGGTCGCCTTCGATGTGGAGCACATCGGCGCGAACCCGGCGAGGCCGCAGTACGAGGCGCTCATGGCTGCCCACTCGGCGCAACCGGCAGACGTTGTACTGGCCGAACCGGCGTTCTTCGGCGCGATGTTCTTGCTCGCACATCGCCGTCCGACCCGCCCGCTTGTCGTCATGTGCGGCGTCATCCCGCTCGGGATGCCCAGCGCCGACACCGCACCGTTCGGGATGGGTTTTCCGCCGGCACGGCTGTTCAACCGTCCACGCAATGCCGTCTTGGCGGCATTGAACCGCCGGGTCTGGGCCCGCGCAGATGACGCCCTGGATCGGCTCCACCGTGCCGTGCACGGTCAACCCATGCCGGGCCACGTCCTCAACTGGTACAGCTGGGCCGATGCGATCGCTCAATTCACGGTACCGTCGTTCGAATATCCTCGGTCAGACGCGCCGGCCTCGCTACATTTCGTCGGCCCGCTGGGCGCCACCGGCTCGCAGGCGCCGCTGCCGGATTGGTGGGGCGACCTCGACGGCTCGCGCCCGGTCATCCACGTCACGCAAGGAACGGTCGCAAACAAAAACTACGAGCAAGTGATCAAGCCGGCTCTCGAGGCGCTCGCGGACGACGATGTGCGGATCGCGGTGACGACAGGCGGGCGCCCGCTGGACACCCTGCCACCGTTGCCCGCCAACGCGCGCGCCGCGGAATACCTGCCCTACGACGAATTACTAGCCCGCACCGACGTTTTCGTCACCAACGGCGGATACGGCGGAGTTCATTACGCCCTGCGCTACGGAGTCCCGATCGTCGCCACCGGCGGCAAGGAGGACAAACCCGAAGTGGGCGCGCGGGTCGCGTGGTCCGGAAGTGGTCTGCGCCTGCGGACCGAACGACCAACCCCCAAAGCCCTGCGGCGGGCCATCCTCACCGTCCTTCGCGAATCCTGCTACCGGCAGGCCAGCCGCCGCATCGCCGACGAGATGCGCGAATACAACGGTTTGGGTGCCCTGATCGACATCGTCGAACGACAACGCGCCGGAAACGGTTCCATCCCGCCCGCTCACGACGGCCGCACCACCGCGACGTCTTCACACCATTCAGCAGACACCGTGGACTTCCATGCACCGACGGCATGGACCGCGACAGCGTCACCGGCATCATCCGAAAGCAGAGACTCGACGGGAACGACTTGAGACGACAGTCGCCGTCAAGTAGCCCCGAAATATTTGTGGCAGAGCAAAAATCAGCGGCGTGCGACTTATGGAATCTCGTACACCACCATATTGTCGGCGATGCCGCGCAGCGCCGCCTCCTTCCGGATCGGCCGGCTCGCTTCCTTCTGAAGAATGGCGGCGACGCCGGGTGCACTGATCACGGGACCGGTGATGTGTATCTCCTGCGATGTAGACAGGCTTTTGTACCCGCGCCGCGATATTCACGGTCTGGCCGAAAGCTGGGTTCCGTCCGTGATGAGTGGTGAACGTTCAATACCTATCGGGCACAAACGATTTGACCGCAAGCCGAATTACTGGGGCCGAGTGACGTTGACCTGGCTTGGGTTCAGCTCGCGAAGTCGCCGACGGCAGTCATTCTGACGCCATCCGAAGCGGTGGCGAAACCGACCGAGTTGAACGCGCAGTTGAGGATGATGGCCCGGTGTGGCGGACTGCCCATCCACATGTCGAGTATCGAATTCGCGGTCGCGGCGGATCCGGTGCTCCAGAAGACGATCTCCCCGTTCGCGTGGGCTCGGTAGCCCGCTTCGGTGATCCGCGCCCGCGGCGAGGAGCCGTCCGAGCCGACGTGGCCGTTTAGGCCGTTGCGCAGCATGTCGTTGGCGTGCCGCTGCGCCGCCGCTGCCAACCGTGGGTCGTCGCCAATCGCGCCGCATGCCGGGCGAAGCGCGGTGACGCCGTTGTACATCGCGGTGCCCAGGTCGTCGGCGCGCGCCGTCGGACCGGCACCGGCGTCGAGAGTCGTGATGAGCGCGGCACAGACCGCGATGACCTGGACTTTTCACGTCAAGTTGCCTCTTGCCACACCATACTGTTCTGCATTCGGCACCCAAACGTTACGCATTTTTGACCATGAGGCTCGCCGATCCCCCGCGTAACGAATCGATCACCGGCGCCGAAGTGAGAGGGGTGCACGGTCGTGCACTTTCGCGAGCCCCGAGGAGCAATGCATGCCTGCACTGATGACGTACCGATTTTCCACGACCTGGGCAGACGTCATCAATGCGGCTTCAGCGGCGCTTCGCCCACTGGCCGTTGCGGCGGGCGTCGCCGCCGCCGGGGCAACGCTGCCTGCCCTCGCGCACGCGGACACGCCCAACGACCCGATCAGCTCCGCCCTGACCGGAGCAGGAGTTGCCAACAACGGTTCGGTGAGCAACGCCATTGCCGGAATCGGCAGATCGATCTGCCCATCGCTGGTCAAGCCGGGCGCAACGCTCGCCTCGATCGTTTCGAAAGTGTCTGGAAATAACGGGCTTTCGCCGAACATGGCCGGGCTGGTCACCAGCATGGCGATTCAGATGGAATGCCCCGGCTTCATGACCTCGCTCGCCAACGGCAACATGCCGTTCCCGCTGCAGGCGCCCGGCCTGCCGTCCATTCCGGGCGTCGGCCCCGCTGCGATGCACTAACCCAGGCAGTGGGCCGCGGTCGTCAGCTCGGCTGACATGTTGCGCTCCATCATCTTCAGCGCGGCCTCGCCGAGTTCATCGTCGATGTGGGCCACGCAGAGCAGATACGCCAGGGGAGTCGCATAATACGCACTGTGGCGCACCTTGGTCAGCAGCCTGCTGCCTTCGGCCGGCACGATGGGGTCCACCAGGTCGGGACGTTCACCGTTGCATGCTGATTCGACGATGTCGGCGAATTGGGCGGTGAAGTCGCCGTAGTTGTCGTTGACATAAATCAGGTCTACGTCGTCTGATTCGCGCGCCCGGCGAATCAGATCGGGCAGCGGATCGACGGTTTTGCCGACGTTGGGTATCAGTGCTTCAGCGTCGGGATGCTGATAACTGTTCATCATGTCGACCACCAACACTGCTGTATCGCTCATGCTTGGGTGATACCCGGCGAATACTTGTTGACACTGGCCGAGCGACAATGGAAGGGCGATGGACTTCTACAACAGTTACAGCCAGGGCTTTGTCCGCGTTGCGGCATGCACACACCGGACCACGATCGGTGATCCGACGGCCAATGCGGCTTCGGTGCTGCGGTTGGCCCGCGAATGCCACGACGACGGTGTCGGCCTGGCGATCTTCCCCGAGCTGACGCTGTCCGGGTACTCGATCGAGGACATTGTCCTGCAGGACCTGTTGCTCGACGACGTCGAGACCGCCCTGCTCGAGCTGGTCGCCGCAGCCGCCGAGCTGCTGCCGGTCCTGGTGGTAGGCGCCCCGCTGCGCTACCGCCAGCGCATCTACAACACCGCCGTGGTCATTCACCGCGGCGCGGTGCTCGGAGTAGCGCCGAAGTCGTACCTGCCCACCTACCGGGAGTTCTACGAGCACCGCCAGATCGCGCCCGGCGACGGCGAACGCGGCATCATCCGCATCGGCGACATCGACACCCCGTTTGGACCGGATCTGCTGTTCGCCGCGTCCGATCTTCCCGATTTCGTGCTGCACGTGGAAATCTGCGAGGACATGTTCGTGCCCATTCCGCCGAGCGCGCAGGCCGCGTTGGCGGGTGCAACGGTGCTGGCGAACCTGTCGGGCAGCCCGATCACGATCGGCCGCGCCGAGGACCGCAGCCTGCTGGCCCGCTCGGCGTCGTCGCGATGCCTGGCCGCCTACGTCTATGCCGCCGCGGGGGAAGGGGAATCGACGACCGACCTGGCGTGGGACGGCCAGACCATGATCTACGAGAACGGGGTGCTGCTCGCCGAGTCAGAGCGCTTCCCCAAGGGCGGGCAACGGTCGGTCGCCGACGTCGACACCGAACTGCTTCGCGCCGAGCGCCTCCGGATGGGTACCTTCGACGACAACCGCCGCCACCACCGTGCCTCGTCGGAGTCTTTCCGCCGCATCGAGTTCCGGCTCGACCCCCCCGGCGGCGACATCGGGCTGTACCGCCAGGTCGAACGCTTCCCGTTCGTACCCGCCGATCCCCGCCGGCTGCAACAGGATTGCTACGAGGCCTACAACATCCAAGTGTCCGGCCTCGAACAGCGGCTGCGCGCGCTGAACTTTCCGAAGATCGTCATCGGAATCTCCGGCGGCCTGGACTCGACGCATGCGCTGATCGTCGCAGCCCGCGCAATGGACCGCGAAAACCGCCCGCGCAGCGACATTCTCGCGTTCACGCTGCCCGGCTTCGCGACCGGGGATCACACCAAACGCAATGCGGTCGACCTGTGCCGAGCGCTGGGCGTGACGTTTGCCGAGATCGACATCCGCGAGACCGCCGAGCTGATGCTCAAGCAGATGGATCATCCGTTCTCCCGCGGCGAAAAGGTCTACGACGTCACCTTCGAAAATGTCCAGGCGGGTTTGCGCACCGACTACCTTTTCCGGCTGGCAAATCAGCGGGGCGGCATCGTGCTGGGCACCGGCGACCTCTCCGAACTCGGACTGGGATGGTCGACATACGGTGTCGGCGATCAGATGTCGCACTACAACGTCAACGCCGGGGTACCCAAGACGCTGATCCAGCATCTGATCCGCTGGATCATCGCGTCGCACCAGTTCGACTCCGAGGTGGGCAGGGTGCTGCGGTCGGTGCTCGACACCGAGATCACCCCGGAGCTGGTGCCCAGTGGGGAGGAGGAAGAGCTGCAAAGCAGCGAGGCGAAGGTCGGCCCGTTCGCGCTGCAGGATTTTTCGCTGTTTCATGTGCTGCGCTTCGGGTTCCGGCCATCGAAGATCGCCTTTTTGGCCTGGCATGCTTGGAGCGACCCCGAGTACGGCAACTGGCCGGCCGGGTTCCCCGAAGACAAGCGGCCGTCCTACTCGCTCAAAGAGATTCGGCACTGGCTTCGGATCTTCGTCCAGCGGTTCTACTCGTTCAGTCAGTTCAAGCGCTCGGCGCTGCCCAACGGGCCCAAGGTTTCGCACGGGGGTGCGTTGTCGCCGCGCGGCGATTGGCGCGCCCCCTCCGACATGTCGGCGCGCATCTGGCTCGACGAGATCGACCGCGAGGTTCCCGAGTACTAGCGTTGGTAGGTGCCGGTCAGCACGCCCCAGGCCAGCACGTGTCCGGCCATCGCGGCCAGCAGGGCTTTGGGCTTGTCGACGCCGTCCGCGATAGGCCGGTCGATCGCGAACACGAGGAACCGGTAATGGTGCGGGCCGTGGCCGGGGATGGGCCGCGGACCGGCATAACCGCGATTGCCCAGACCCGCTCGGATGAAGCGCATCCCGGACGTGCCCGGCGACAGAGCCCCCGCTTCGACACCGGGCACGGTCGGCTCGATCACTGCGACGGTATGCAACAGCGGTCGGGGCAGCGGCACATCCAGGTCGTCGATGATCAGCACCAACTGTCGGGTCTCGGGTGGCACGCCTTCCCAGCGCAGCTGAGGCGACGTATTGTCGCCGACGCCCTTACCGGCACTCGATCTGGGCAGCGAGCCGCCGTCGGCGAAGGTCGCACTGGTGACCGCGATGGATCGTGGCGCGGCAAAGGCGCTGCGCGACAACGGACTGCGCGTCGCGTTGGACCGGACGTGCCGCAGTAACCGGCCCGGTATCGCCATCACGCACCGCTTCCCGCGCCGCGCATCGCGACCGTGCTCGAGCGCAGCAGCTCGCCAAGTTCGGGGGGAAGATAACCCTGGGCTGCCAATCGGGGCATGACGCCACCACTTTCGATGATGTCGAGCACCAGGTTGGGCAGCGTGCTCACCGTGCCGGACTCCCCGGTGGTGTCGTTGCGCCAACTACCCTCGCGCAGATCGAAGGTGCCGGTGTCACCCTCGCTGAACACGGCGGTGGCCTGGGGCAGGGTCATGGCCGGCAGGCCGGCGTTGACGGCATTGCGGAAAAACAACGAGTTGAACTCCTCGGCGACGAGCCCGGCGACGCCCAGCTCGGTGAACAGGGAGGCGACCGGGCGCGACGAGCCGAGCCCGAAGTTCTTGCCGGCCAGCACTATATCACCCGGCGAGACCTCGTCGGTCCAGCCTGGGCGCACCTCGTAGAAGATGTGTTTGGCCGCCTCGGGCGGATCCATCTTCATTGCGAACGCCGGATACATCGCGTCGGTGTTGAGGTTGTCGCCGAACACCCACACCTTCCCGCTGAAGGTCAGCGTCATGTCCCCACGCTCCTCGGGTCGGTGATGTATCCGGTGATCGCCGATGCGGCGACGGTCGCCGGCGAAGCCATGAAGATCTCTGCCTCGGTGCTGCCCATGCGGCCGGTGAAGTTGCGGGTGCTGGACGTGATGCACACCTCGCCGGGCCCGACGACACCCATGTGATAGCCGAAGCAGGCGCCGCAGGTCGAATTGGTGACGACACCTCCGGCGTCGGCGATGTCCTGCAGGTAGCCCAGTCGCATGGCCTGGCGGTAGACCTCCTGGGAGGCGGGCGTGACGAGCAGGCGCACCCCGGCGGCTACGGTGTTGCCGCGCAACACCTGCGCGGCGATCTCGAGGTCCTCGAGCTGCCCGTTGGCGCACGACCCGATGAAGGCCTGGTCGATTCGTTGGCGGCCCAGCCGCGACACCGGCAGCCCGTTGCGGCTGATGGTGCCCGGGCGGGCGACGTAGGGCTGCAGTGCGGCGAGGTCGATGTGCCGGACATCGTGGTAGGTGGCGTCGGGATCCGGTGCCGCCGCGGTGTACCCCGTGGCGCCGGCGTCGTCCAGGAAACCGGCCAACACGTCGTCGGCTTCGAAGGTGCTGAAGTCCGCCGATATCTCGGCGCCCTGGGTCGCGATGGTCCGTCGGTCGTGCATCGGGATGCCGGCAAGTCCGGCCCCGCCGAATTCGAGGTTCATGTTGGTTGCCTCGCCGTACTCGTTGGCAATGTGCAAGAAAATGTCCTTGCCGCTCACCGCATCCGGCTTGGCGCCGCCCAGTTCGTACCGGACCGTGGGTGCGACCTGGAACCAGGTGGCGCCGGTACACATGATCGAATAGATCTCGGCCGGCCCCAGCCCGCGGGCTGCGGTGTTGTAGGCGCCCGCGGCGCACGTATGAGAATCCGTGCAGGCCAATACCTCTCCGGGCCGCGCCAGGCCGTTCTCGGCGATCACCTGGTGGCAGATGCCGTGCCGGCCGACGTCATAAAAGCGTTCGATGCCGAATTCGGCGGCGAACTTGCGAGCCTGCGGACCGCCGGCGGCGTCCTTGATCGTGGGTGCCGGTACAGCGTGATCCATCACGATCGCCAGCTTGTCGGGATCGTGAATCCGGTTGGGCTGGACCCACATCGTGGCGAACTGCAAGTCGATGAGCACGGTCATGTCGACCTCCACCACGACGGTGTCGCCGGGCGCCAACGACCGCCGACCGGCTTTGCGCGCGAGGATCTTTTCGATGATGGTCATACCCATGACGGGCCCTTGCCTGCGTAGGTGGTGTCGAGTTCCAGCCACTCGGCCATACCGACAAGGTTGAAAAAGTCAGCGGGGCTGGTCGGCAGGAGGGCTGCAGCCTGTTCTGTTGAGCCTCCGTTGAGTTCGCAAAGGTCTTGCAGCATGGCGAAGGTCGCGTGCATCAGCAGATTGCCCGGATGGATGGCGATCGCGTAACCGAGCTCCTGCAGCCGCGGCGCCGACTCCAGCGGCGTCAAGCCTCCCAGCACCAGGTTGATCAGCAAGGGAGCCTCCACCTCGCGGCTTATGCGCTCGATTTCGTCCACGCTTTGCGGCGCCTCGATGAAGATGACGTCGGCTCCGGCTTGCGCGTAGCGGTTGGCCCGTTCGATCGCTTCGTCGAGTCCCAGCGGGGCGCGCGCGTCGGTGCGGGCCACGATGAGCAGGCTGTCGTCCGACCGGGCATCGAGGGCAGCCGCCAGCGTCTGTTCGAAGACCGCGGCGTCGACTACCTTCTTGTCCGGCAGATGCCCGCACCGCTTGGGAAACACCTGATCCTCCAACTGAATTGCGGCCACGCCCGCCACGTCGTAGGAGCGGACGGTGCGCACCACGTTCATCGGAGCGCCGTAGCCGGTGTCGGCATCGGCGATCAACGGGACGTCGCCCAGCGCGCCGCTGATGATCCGGGCCCGGTCGGCCATCTCGCTCGCGGTGACCAGCCCGATATCGGGCAACCCGAACCCGGAGGCGGCGACGCCGGCGCCGGTCATGTACGCCGCGGCGTGCCCGGTCCGCTTGGTCAGCTGTGCTGAGATGCCGTCGAAAACGCCTGGCGCAATGATCAATTCGCGCGCATCCAACAGCTCGCGCAGTCGCTGACGCGCCGGTGTGGTGGGCATATCCGTCCTTTCAGTCCAGTGCGCCGGCGACGGGCGCGGCGAGCGAGTCGATGAGGTCACCGATGTCGTCGAGGTTCTCGAGTCCGATCACCGCGTGCTCGATCGCCCCGGCACGCGCTCGGTTGGTGACCCGGTCGGCCAGCGCGTGAAACTTCTCGACGAGTTCGTCGTTGGTGACGGGGTCGCCGGGTGCGCCGTGCGGCGCCACGATGCGAGCGTGGTGCAGCTGCCCGTCGCGGGTGGTCACCGAGAAGTCGGTGCGGTAGCGCTCGGTGATGGCGCCCCGCGCCAGCGACTCGTCCAGATGGACCGACGTGGCCGAGATCAACGACCAGATGTCTTCGGCGTCCAGCCGGGCCGCGGTGAACTGCTCCGGTAACACGTTGCCGTCCAGCAGGGCCGCGGCGGTGGCATAGCCGAGGTTCATCTGCGCACCGATCGGGGTGAGCGGCCGTTCCGGTGGCCACCAGCCGTGCTTGTAGATGGTCTCGCCAACGGTGATGTCGATCTTCGAAATATTTTGTGGGTCAATATTTTGACGCAGCTGCCTGGCTGCGTCGATGGCGCCGTGCAGGCCGCCCATCGCGGCGTACGACTTGACCATGATGACCGTGGTCTCCCATCGCCGGCCGAGCTGGTCGGTCAGCAGCGACGCATCGGGATCGTGGCCCTCACCGAAAACACTGAGAAAACCGCCGTATTCGCGCTCGAACACCCGCTTGATGCCCGTGTAGCCGGCCGCGGCAAGGCCAGCGGCGTAAAACCCGTTGCGTGCGGCCAGGCCGTGATGCATGCGTTTGCTCATCGCCTCGTACTGCGCGGCCATCAGTCCCGCCGACTGCGTAGCGGCCAGGCCGAGTGCGTCCTCCAGCTGCTCCGGTTTCAGCCCGCGCAGCTTGCCCGACGCCGTGGCCGCCGAATGTGTGCCGAAGACCGAACCCGAGTGCCAGCCGCGGTCGAGCATCTGCACTCCGTGCAGGGTGTGGCCGACGCGCGGTCCGACTTCGAAGCCGGCGATGGCCGCGAGCAGAAACTCCGCGCCCGTCGTCGGCTGCCCCCGCACCGACGCCGTCGAGAGCAGGGCGGGGAGGAGCAGCGAGCAACTGTGCAGGGGGGCCAGCGGGTGGAAGTCATCGAGTTCGAATCCTTGGATGAAGGTGCCGTTTAGCACCGCAGCGGCGGGGGCGCCGGCGGTACGGCCGGTGCCGATGATGACGGTGTCGCCGGGGCCCTCCAGGCCGAGGACAGCGTCGGTGGCCACCCGTGACCACGGCAGCTGGGCGCCGACCAGTGCGCAACCCAGGCCGTCGAGTAGCAGGTATTTGGCCCGCTCGAGCACCGGTGCGGGCACGTCGTCGAGCCGGAGATCGGCGACCCAGCCGACCAATTGCCCGGTCGGGCCCGCCGGATCGGTGGCGTTGTGCTGCTGCACCGCGGTCATCGCCCTCCCTGGGAACGCAACGAGTTGTTATATACATATAACAACTCGTTATCGGGCGCAAGGGAATCGATGTGGAAACATGACCGACGTGCGCGAGACCAGCGAAAAGGCCGGCGCGGTATCCACCGCCGCGGGCGTGCCGTTGCACCGCCAGCTGTACTTGGTGCTGCACGACGAGATCGACCGCGGCGTCCTGGCGCCCGGCAAGGCGTTGCCCACCGAGCAGACGCTGTGCGACCAGTTCGGGGTTTCGCGCATCACGGTGCGCCGCGCGCTGGCCGACCTCGCCGAACACGGTTACATCGAGCGTCGCCACGGCGTCGGTTCCTTTGTGCGCCAACATGGTCCGGCGGACGAATCGTCGCCGGGGCGCTCCTACCTGGAGGGGCTGCGCCAGACCCAGTTCGAAACCGAGGTCGACGTAGTCGAGCTCGAAGTGCGCCGCCCACCCCGGGCCATCGCCGAGGCGCTCGAGATGTCCGCGGAACTGCTGCACATCGTGCGGGTGCGCCGGCAGCGTCGCACCGGCGAGCCGCTGATGGTCACCGACGTTTGGCTGCCGGCCGCGCTCGCCGGCACGTTGACCGATGCCGCGCTGTGTCGCTCGCCGCTCTACGAATTGCTCTCGGATGCTGGGGTGGTGATCGATCGGGTGCGACACGAAATCACCGCCGAGATCGCCGGCCCGCGGAACGCCCAGCTCCTCGACACCGCGATCGGAGCGGCGTTGCTGCGCGTCAATCGGTTGGTGTTCGCGGCCGGGGCGCCGCACCATCACCTGTCGGCGTTGTTGTCGCCGAGCCGCAGTCGGGTGCTGCTCAACCAGACGGCCGACGAGCTCCAGTTCGCCGACGGTCTGACGATCGCCCACGATGTGGATCGGGGCGCACGCTAGCGATGCTGTTGACTCGCAACGGGATTGCCGCGCCCGTCAGGTGTCCTTGGCCAACGCCGCGTCGATAGCCGCCGCGCACGGTGCGCAGTCACCGGCGCCGGGCATCAGGGTGGAGAGCGCCGCGGCGGCGCAGGCCCGCTGCACCGCGGCCAGTCGCTGGGCCCGGGTGCCCGGGTTGCCCGGCCAGTTCGCCGCCAGCACCCCGGCGAAGACATCACCGGCACCGGAGGTGTCCACCGGATCGACCTCAGGCGCCGGCACCCAGAACTCGTCGTCGGCGCTCACGCAGCGGGCGCCGCGGGCACCGAGTGTGGTCACCAGGTGAGTCGGCCGCCAGGGCCAGTCTTGCGCTTCGGCCTCGTTGACGATCACCAGGTCCGCGATCGCGGCCAACTCCGCCAGCGAACTCCGGTCCCGGCCGGCCGGTGACGCGTTGAGCATGACGACCGCCCCGCCCGAGCGGGCCCGGCCTGCCGCCGCCACCGCCGCGGCCACCGGAATCTCCAACTGCGTCAACAACACATCGCAGTCGGCGATGACGGCGGGGAGGTCCGCGGTATCCAGGCGCAGCTGCCCGTTGGCGCCGGGCGCCACCACGATGGTGTTCTCGGCGCGGGCATCGACGACCACGATCGCCGCGCCACTCGGCCCCGGCACGGTAATGGTTCCGTCCAGCCCGACGCCATTGGACAGCAGATGCGCTCGTAAATTTTCGGCGGCGGGGTCATCCCCGACGGCGCCGACGAACTGCACCCGGGCACCCGCGCGCGCCGCGGCCACGGCCTGATTCCCGCCTTTGCCGCCAGGGGTGTAGGTCAACGACGACGCCAGCACCGTCTCGCCTGGGCGGGGCAGGGCATCGACGTCGACGGTCAGGTCCAGGTTGACGCTGCCCACCACGCAAACCCGCGCCATCTCGCCAACGTTAGTCGCGTCTGCCCTGCACCTCGGCGGTAATTGCGGCGCGCAATCGCCAATATCTTCGCCCCTGCGCGCTAGTCTGCTGCGTTAGCGATGTTGGATTCCCCCGAGGAAAGTGGGCTGCGGTGACATCGAGCCAGTTGGCAGACGCCAAACCCGCCTCCAGCAAGGACGGTGCAGCCGCCGCGACCGAGGAACCGTCGGCGCCAGGAAGTGATCTCCACAAGACGCTGAAGCTGCGCCGCCGGCATTCTCTCCGCATCGGTGTCCAGTCCAAACTCCTGCTGATGCTGTTGGTCTGCAGCATCTTTTCGATCGCGGTCATCGGGTTCATCGGGGCTACGTCCGGCCGCTCCGCGTTGCGAGAAGTCGAAGGCGAGCGGCTGGTCGAATTGCGCGAGTCACAGCGACGGCAGGTGGAGGCGTTGTTCAAGGAATTGAAGGACGCGCTCATCGTGTTCAGCGATTCGTTCAGCGCCAACGAGGCGACCGGGGCGTTCACCGCCGCCTTCGGGCAACTGGGCAACGCGACCATCAGCCCCGCCCAGGAACAGGCGCTGGTCGACTATTACACCACCAAGATGATCGAACCCATCAAACAGCTCACCGGAAACGAGCTCGACCTCAACTCGATATTCCCGACGTCCAACGCGCAGAAGTACCTGCAAGCCTATTACACCGCGCCGCCGCGCTCCGGCCCCGATGCGATGCCAGCCAGAGACGCGGGTGACGGCAGCGCATGGTCGGCCGCGAATGCGCGCTACGACTACTTCTTTCGCGACATCGTCTCTCTCTTCGAATATCCGGACGCGTTGCTGCTCGACTTGCAGGGCAACGTCATCTATTCGGTGAAAAAGGGGCCCGACCTAGGCACGAACATCCTCACCGGCCCCTACCGCGGGTCCAATCTGCGCGATGCGTATCAAGACGCCGTGCGATCCAACGACGTGGACTTCACTTGGATCACCGACTTTCAGCAGTATCAGCCGCAGCTTGATGTCCCCACCGCGTGGGCGGTGTCGCCGGTCGGCCAGAACGGCAGGACGGTGGGTGTGATGGCGCTGCCGCTGCCCGTCTCCAAGATCAACCGGATCATGACCGCCGACAAGCAGTGGGACAACGCGGGCATGGGTCCGTCGACCGAGACATACCTGGCCGGACCCGACAATCTAATGCGCTCTGATTCAAGGCTTTTCCTAGAGGATCCGCAGGAATATCGACGTGAAGTGATGGGCGCCGGGACGCCGGCCAGCGTGGTGGACAAGGCGATCCGGTTGGGTGGCACCACGCTCGTGCAGCCGGTCCCGAGCGCTGGTCTGCGCGCGGCGCAGGCGGGACGGGAGGGAACCGTCGACGGCACGGACTACACGGGCAATCGGGAACTGGAAGCCTATGCGCCGGTGAGTGTGCCGGACTCCGATCTGCACTGGTCGATCCTGGCGACGCGGGACGACTCCGATGCCTTTGCGCGGCTGGCCAGATTCAGTAAATCGCTGGTGATCGCCGTCTCGGTGATGATTTTCGTCGTGTGCGTGGCCTCGATGGTGCTCGCGCAATTACTGCTGCGGCCGGTGCGGCGGCTGCAGGCGGGAACGCAGAAGATCAGCTCCGGCGACTACGAGGTCAACATCCCGGTGGTCTCGCGTGACGAAATCGGTGACCTCACTGCGGCTTTCAACGAAATGAGTCGCAATCTGGCGCTCAAGGAAGAGTTGCTCGCCGAGCAGCGCAAGGAGAACGACCGGCTCCTGCTGGCGCTGATGCCCGAGTCGATGGTGCAACGGTATCGGGAGGGTCAGCAGACCATCGCCCAACAACACCAGGACGTCACCATCATCTTCGCCGACATCGTGGGGCTCGACGAGATGTCCAACACCATGTCGGGTGACGAGCTCGTCGGGATCGTCGACGATCTGTTCCGGCAATTCGACGCGGCGGCCGAAGCCCGCGGGGTCGAACGGATCCGAACCTTCCACAACGGCTATCTGGCCAGCTGCGGAGTCGTCACGCCACGCCTGGACAGCATCCACCGCAGTGTCGAGTTCGCCCTCGAAATGCGCCAGATCATCGATCGGTTCAACAGTCAAACCGGTCACGAACTGAGGCTGCGGGTCGGCATCAACACCGGCAACGTCGTGAGCGGGCTGGTGGGCCGGTCCAGCCTGGTCTACGACATGTGGGGCGGTGCGGTGAACCTGGCACACCAAATGAACAGTGGCGCGCCGCAACCCGGTATCTACGTCAGCTCGCAGGTGCATCAGGTACTGGAGGATGTCCGGCAATTCGCACCGGCCGGCACCATCTCGGTCGGCGGCACCGATCAGCCGATCTACCGGCTATTGGAGCGGTAATGAACGCATTTCACAGCTCGTGGTTCCACTGGGCGGTCGGGGTCGCGCTCGGATTACCGGTCGGAATCATCCTGCTGACCGAACTGCATCATGCCCTCATCCGGCGTCGCAGCCGCCTGGCCCGCCAGGTGGGCCTGGTGCGGAACTTCCTGTGGCCGCTTGGTGCCCTGCTGTTGTTGCTCGTCAACGCGGCGCAGATGCCGTCCGGCGACGGCCTGGTGCGAATCCTGAGCACCGCATTCGGGTTCCTGGTGTTGGTGCTGCTGTTGTCGGGGCTCAACGCCACCGTGTTCGAGGGCGCGCCCGAAAACAGCTGGCGCAAACGACTGCCCACCATTTTCATCGACGTCGCCCGGTTCGCGTTGATCGGTGTCGGGCTGACGCTGATCCTGTCCTACGTCTGGGGCGTCCGGGTGGGCGGGCTGTTCACCGCGCTGGGCGTGACCTCGGTGGTCATCGGCCTGATGCTGCAGAACTCGGTCGGCCAGATCGTGTCGGGCCTGTTCATGCTGTTCGAGCAGCCCTTCCGCATCAACGACTGGCTCGATACGTCCACGGCACGCGGACGCATCGTCGAGGTGAACTGGCGCGCCGTCCACATCGATACGGGCGGCGGGACGCGGATCACCCCGAACTCGGTGCTGGCCAGCACGCCGTTCACCAACCTGAGCCGCCCGCCGGGCAAGCACAAGTTGACCATCAAGACCACGTTTTCGACCGCCGATGCGCCCGACCAGGTATGCGCGATGCTGTCACGGGTCGCCGGCGGGTTGCCGCAGCTCAAGGCCGGCAGCGAGCCCCGCTCGGTGCCGGCCGGAGGCGGCGAGTATTCGACCAGCATCGGGCTGAATTCGCCCGCCGACGAGGGCGGTGCGCGCGCCACGTTCCTGCGCTGGATCTGGTACGCCGCGCGCCGCGAGGAGCTGCATCTCGACGGTGCCGATGACGACTTCTCGACCCGCGAGCGCATCGAATTCGCGCTGCGCACCGTGGTCGCGCCGGTACTGCGGCTGAGCGTGGCCGATCAGCAGTCGCTGCAGTCCAGTGCGCGGATGGTGCGTTATGGGGCCGACGAGACCGTGGAGTACGCCGGCGAGGTGCCGTCGGGGATGACGTTCCTGGTCAGCGGCCGGGTTCGGTTGTCCGCCACGGCCGAGGACGGGTCGGTCGTGGAGATCAGCACTCTCGAGGAGGGCGAGTTTCTCGGATTGACCGCGCTGACGCGGCAGCCCAACCTCGCCAGCGCGTATGCGCTCGAGGAGGTGACCGCGTTGGTGATCGACCGCGAACACCTGGAGGCCATGGTGATGCGTGAACCGTTGCTGCTGCAGGACTTTGGTCACATCCTCGACGAACGGCAGAGCAAGGTGCGTGAGGTGGGGCGCGGTGAGCTGGTGGAGAAGCGGTCCGTCAACAGCGGCCCGCTTAACGTGACCCGCTAAAGCCCGTTACGCTGGATAAATGAGTCTGCAAGCACCGTCGCGTCCTGACTTGCGCCAGGAGGTGCACAATGCGGCGCGGCGTGCCCGGGTGGCGTCGCGTGTGCTGGCGTTGTTGCCGACGGTTGCCAAGGATCAGGCCCTGAAATCCGCAGCCCAAGCGATCGTGGCGAACACCGAGCGGATTCTTTCGGCCAACGCCGAGGATCTGAAGACGGCGCGCGACGCGGGCACCTCGACGGCGATGCTGGACCGGTTGGCCCTGGACCCCGCCCGGGTGGAGGGGATAGCCGCCGGGCTGCGTCAGGTGGCCGGGCTGCCCGACCCGGTCGGGGAGGTGCTGCGCGGCTACACGCTGCCCAACGGCCTGCAGCTGCGTCAGCAGCGGGTTCCGCTTGGCGTGATCGGGATGATCTATGAGGGCCGGCCCAACGTCACCGTCGATGCCTTCGGCCTGGCACTGAAGTCCGGGAACGCGGTGCTGCTGCGGGGCAGCTCGTCGGCAGCGAGGTCCAATCAGGCACTCGTCGACGTCTTGCGCACGTCGCTGGTCAGCGAGGACCTGCCCGCCGACGCGGTCCAGCTGCTTTCGGCCGACGATCGCTCGACCGTCACGCATCTGATTCAGGCCCGCGGACTCGTCGACGTGGTCATTCCGCGCGGGGGAGCGAGCCTGATCGACGCGGTGGTCCGCGACGCGCAGGTACCCACCATCGAGACCGGTGTGGGCAATTGTCACGTGTATGTGCACGAGGGCGCCGATCTGGATGTGGCGGAACGAATCCTGCTGAACTCCAAAACCCGGCGGCCCAGCGTGTGCAACGCCGCCGAGACCCTGCTGGTGGACACCGCGATTGCCGAGCAGGCGGTGCCCCGGCTGGTGGCTGCCCTGCAGGATGCGGGCGTCACCGTGCACCTGGACGCGGGAGAGGACCACCTGCGCCGGGAATACCTGGCGATGGAGATCGCGGTGGCGGTCGTCGACGGGGTGGACGAGGCGATCGCCCACATCAACGAGTACGGCACCGGCCACACCGAAGCCATCGTCACCAGCAACATGGCTGCGGCGCAACGGTTTACGGATGGGGTCGATTCGGCGGCGGTGATGGTGAACGCTTCGACGGGGTTTACCGACGGTGAGCAGTTTGGTTTCGGTGCCGAGATCGGCATCTCGACCCAGAAGCTGCACGCGCGGGGCCCGATGGGGCTGCCGGAACTGACTTCGACCAAATGGATTGCGTGGGGCGACGGCCAGATCCGTCCGGCCTGAAAACCCCGCGCCGAGAAGGCTTTAGGAGAATTGAATCGTGAGTGTGCCCGCCCGACCCGCGCCGCTTTTCGCCGACATCGACGACGTCGCCCGACGGCTGGCTGAGACCGGCTACCTGCCGGACACCGCCACCGCGACGGCGGTTTTCCTGGCCGATCGGCTGGGCAAGCCGTTGCTGGTGGAGGGCCCGGCCGGAGTGGGCAAGACCGAGTTGGCCCGTGCCGTCGCGCAGGCCACCGGCGCGGGCCTGGTTCGGCTGCAGTGCTACGAGGGTGTCGACGAGGCGCGCGCGCTCTACGAGTGGAACCACGCCAAGCAGATCCTGCGCATCCAGGCCGGCTCCGGCGACTGGCAGGCCACCAAAGACGACGTGTTCAGCGAGGAGTTCCTGCTGCAGCGTCCGCTGCTGACCGCCATCCGGCGCACCGACCCGACGGTGCTGCTGATCGACGAGACCGACAAGGCCGACATCGAAATCGAGGGCCTGCTGCTGGAGGTGCTCTCCGATTTCGCGGTGACGGTCCCCGAACTCGGGACCATCACCGCCAGCCGGACACCGTTCGTGCTGCTGACGTCCAACGCGACCCGCGAGCTGTCCGAGGCGCTCAAGCGTCGCTGCCTGTTCCTGCACATCGACTTCCCCAGCCCCGACCTGGAGCGTCGCATCTTGTTGTCCCGCGTGCCCGAGCTGCCCGCGCACCTGGCCGAGGAGTTGGTGCGCATCATCGGAGTGCTGCGCGGAATGCAGCTCAAGAAGGTGCCGTCGATCGCCGAGACCATCGACTGGGGCCGCACCTTGCTCGCGCTGGGTCTGGACACCATTGACGACGCGGTCGTCGCCCAGACGCTGGGCGTGGTCCTCAAACACCAGTCGGATCAGCAGCGCGCGTCCGGGGAGCTCCGGCTCAATTAGGGAAGAGGCTCAACACAAATGGCCATCCGCCGAGTCCGTCCCTCCCGCCCGCTGGCCCCGCACGGGCTGCCGGGCCACTTGGTGGGGTTTGTGGAAGCGCTTCGCGCCAGCGGGATTTCGGTGGGGCCGTCGGAGACGGTGGACGCCGGACGGGTGATGGCCACGCTCGGCCTGGGCGATCGCAACGTGCTCCGCGAGGGCCTGGCCTGCGCGGTGTTGCGCCGGCCCGACCACCGCGAGACCTACGACGCGATGTTCGACCTGTGGTTCCCCGCGGCGCTGGGCGAGCGGACGGTCGTCGCCGACGACGAGTCGGGCGCGGCCTCCGGTGACGGCGCGCTGCCCGACGACGACGTCGAGGCGATGCGCGAGATGCTGGTGAATCTGCTTGCCGACAACCCCGAGCTCGCCGACATGGACGAGCGCCTGGTCGCCATGATCGCGCGAATCGTCGAGGCCTACGGCAAATACAGCTCCAGCCGCGGCCCGTCGTTCTCGTCCTACCAGGCGCTCAAAGCGATGGCCCTGGACGAATTGGAGGGCAAGCTGCTGGCGGGACTGCTCGCCCCGTACGGCGACGAGCCCACGCCGACACAGGAGCAGATCGCCAAAGCGCTTGCCGCACAGCGCATATCGCAGCTTCGAAAGTTGGTCGACGCCGAAACCAAGCGTCGCACCGCCGAACAATTGGGCCGCGACCACGTCCAGATGTACGGCATTCCGCAGCTCTCGGAGAACGTCGAGTTCCTGCGCGCCTCCGGCGACCAGCTGCGCCAGATGCAGCGGGTGGTGGCGCCGTTGGCCCGCACGCTGGCGACCCGGCTGGCGGCCCGCCGGCGCCGCAGCCGCGCCGGCGCGATCGACCTGCGCAAGACGCTGCGCAAGTCCATGTCGACTGGCGGTGTGCCGATCGACGTCGTGCTGGCAAAACCGCGCCCGGCGCGCCCGGAGCTGGTGGTGCTGTGCGACGTGTCGGGTTCGGTCGCCGGCTTCAGCCACTTCACTCTGCTGCTGGTGCATGCACTGCGGCAACAGTTTTCGCGCGTGCGGGTGTTCGCCTTCATCGACACCACCGACGAGGTGACGCACATGTTCGGCCCGGAGTGCGACCTGGCCGTGGCGATCCAGCGGATCACCCGCGAGGCGGGCGTGTACAGTCGCGACGGCCACTCCGACTACGGCAACGCGTTCGAGTCGTTCGTGCAGGCCAACCCGAATGTGTTGTCGCCGCGCAGCTCGCTGTTGATCCTTGGTGACGGCCGCACCAACTACCGCGACCCGGCGCTCGGCATCCTGGAAGACATGGTCACCGCCAGCCGTCACGCGCACTGGCTCAACCCCGAGCCCAGACACCTGTGGGGCAGCGGCGATTCCGCGGTGCCGCGGTATCAAAACGTGATCACCATGCACGAATGCCGCTCCGCCAAGCAGCTGGCCTCCGTCATCGACCAGCTGCTGCCGGTGTGAGGCCGGCGCTCGGAGGGACGGGCACCACGCATTCCTGCCGGCGCAGCGGCTGATGAGGCTCCAGGTGACACCGCCGCGGCACCGGGCCATCCGGACAGCCCGGTAAGCTGGCACATCGTGCAAAAGCGCCGTCGCAGGCTGGGAGTTATGGGTGGGACGTTCGATCCCATCCATTACGGCCACTTGGTCGCCGCCAGCGAGGTGGCCGACCTGTTCGACCTCGACGAAGTGGTGTTCGTGCCCAGCGGTCAGCCGTGGCAGAAGACGCGGCGGGTCTCGGCCGCCGAGGACCGCTACCTGATGACGGTGATCGCCACGGCTTCCAATCCGCGGTTCTCGGTGAGCCGTGTCGACATCGACCGCGATGGCCCCACCTACACCAAGGACACCCTGCAGGACCTGCGGGTCGTCAACCCGGATTCGGAGCTGTTCTTCATCACCGGCGCCGACGCGCTGTCGTCGATCCTGTCCTGGCAGGGCTGGGAGGTGCTGTTCGAGTTGGCGCGGTTCGTCGGGGTCAGCCGCCCTGGCTACGAGCTGCACCACGAGCACATCACCGAGGCCGTCGGCGAGCTGGCCAAGGACGCGTTGACCCTGGTCGAGATCCCCGCCCTGGCGATCTCGTCGACCGACTGCCGCCAGCGCGCCCTGGAGCGCCGGCCGCTGTGGTATCTGATGCCCGACGGTGTCGTGCAATACGTCTCCAAGCGCCGGCTTTACACCAAGCCGGGTGACGAGGGACCGGCGTGAGCGCGACCCGGGAAGCCGTCGACATGGCGACGGTGGCGGCGAACGCGGCGGCGGCCAAGCTGGCCGACGACGTCGTCGTCATCGACGTCTCGGGACAGCTGGTGATCACCGACTGCTTCGTAATCGCCTCGGCGTCCAACGAGCGACAGGTCAACGCCATCGTCGACGAGGTCGAGGAGAAGATGCGCGAAGCCGGCTACAAGCCGGCCCGCCGCGAAGGCACTCGAGAGGGGCGCTGGACGTTGCTGGATTACCGCGACATCGTCGTGCACATTCAGCATCAGGACGACCGCGACTTCTACGCCCTGGACCGGTTGTGGAGCGATTGCCCCGCGGTGCCCGTCAAGTTGACCGACGATCCGGGAGACTCGCAGGATTCGGCGAGCGCGCCATGACCATCCGTCGTCTGGTGATGTTGCGACACGGCCAAACCGACTTCAATGCCGATAGCCGCATGCAGGGGCAGCTGGACTCCGCGCTCACCGAGCTGGGCCGCGCCCAAGCCGTCGCCGCGGCAGAGGTGCTGGGCAAGCTGCAACCGTTGCTGATCGTGTCGTCGGATCTGCATCGCGCCTACGACACCGCGCTCAAGTTGGGGGAGCGGACCGGGCTGCGGGTCCGGGTGGACCGGCGGCTGCGCGAGACTCACCTCGGCGACTGGCAGGGCTTGTCGCACAACGAAGTTGACGCGCTGGCGCCCGGCGCACGGCTGGCGTGGCGCGACGATGCGACGTGGGCGCCCCACGGCGGGGAAAGCCGGGTCGACGTCGCGGCGCGCAGCGTGCCGCTGGTCGCGGAGTTGGTGTCCGGCGAACCGGAATGGGGCGAACTCGCCGAACCGGACCGGCCGGTGGTGCTGGTGGCCCACGGCGGCCTGATCGCGGCCTTGGTGGCCGCGCTGCTGAGGCTTCCGGTCGCCAACTGGCCGGTCCTGGGCGGTATGGGCAATGCCAGTTGGGTACAGCTGTCGGGTCATTCCGACGACGGCGTCGCCGACCTGGACGGCATCCGTTGGCGTCTCGATGTGTGGAACGCCTCTGCGCAGGTATCCAACGATGTGCTCTGACGTACGGCCCACGCTGCTGATCTTTGCCGACTCCCTGTCCTACTATGGCCCGACCGGCGGGCTGCCCGCCGACGACCCGCGCATCTGGCCGAACCTTGTTGCCTCGCAACTCGATTGGGACATGGAATTGATCGGGCGCATCGGCTGGACCTGCCGCGACGTCTGGTGGGCGGCGACCCAGGATCCGCGGGCGTGGGCGGCGTTGCCGCGGGCGGGCGCGGTGATTTTCGCGACCAGCGGGATGGACTCGTTGCCGTCTGTGTTGCCGACCGCGTTACGGGAGCTGATCCGCTATGTGCGCCCACCGTGGCTGCGGCGCTGGGTCCGCGACGGCTACGGCTGGTTGCAGCCGAGGTTTTCGCCGCTGGCTCGGCCGGCGCTGCCGCCGCACCTGACCGCAGAGTATCTCGAACAGACCAGGGCCGCAATCGATTTCAACCGCCCCGGCATTCCGGTTGTGGCATCGCTGCCGTCGGTGCATATCGCCGAGACGTACGGCAAGGCTCATCACGGCCGCACCGGCACGGTAGCCGCGATCACCGAATGGGCCCAGCAACACGACGTGCCCTTGGTGGACCTCAAGGCCGCGGTGGCCGAACAAGTGATGACCGGGCGGGGTAATCCCGATGGCATCCACTGGAATTTCGAGGCCCACCGGGCGGTCGCGGAGCTGATGCTCAAGGCGCTGGCCGAGGCCGGCGTGGTGACGATGCAGAGCGCGCAGCGCGATGAGGAGGAGCCGCGCGATCAGGCCGGCGTGGTGACGATGCAGAGCGCGCAGCGCGATGAGGAGGAGCCGCGCGATCAGGCCGGCGTGGCGACCGAGAAACCGCGCGGCTGACCATGCCCGTCGTGGTGGTGACGGATGCGTCAGCGCGTCTGCCAGCCGATCTGCTGAGCAGGTGGGCGATCCGCGTTGTCCCGCTGCATGTTTTGCTCGACGGCGCTGACCTGCGCGACGGTGTGGACGAGATTCCCGACGAAATCTACGAACACCAAGCAACGACCGCGGCGGCCACTCCCGCCGAGCTCGAAGCCGCCTACCGCCAGGCCCTGGCCGACAGCGACGGCGACGGCGTGGTGGCGGTGCACATTTCGTCGGCACTGTCGGGCACGTATGGGGTGGCCGTGCGGGCCGCGGCCGAGATCGGGCCGGCGGTGCGGGTCGTCGACTCGAAATCGGCGGCAATGGGCACCGGATTTGTCGCGCTGGCCGCCGCGCGTGCCGCGGCCGCGGGCGGCGACCTGGATTCCGTTGCTGACGCGGCGAATTCGGCCGTCGTCCGCGGCCGCGCGTTCATCGTGGTGCACGGATTGGACAACTTGCGGCGCAGCGGGCGGATCGGCGGCGCCAAGGCGTGGCTGGGCACCGCGCTCTCGCTCAAGCCACTGCTGTGCATCGAGGACGGCAAACTGGTTCTGGCGCAACGGGTCCGGACGGTGAGCAAAGCGACCACTGCGATGCTCGACCGGGTCTGCGAGGTCGTCGGCGACGGCGTCGCGGCGCTGGCGGTGCACCACGTCGTCAACCCGGACGGGGCCGACGAGGTGGCGGCCGCGCTGGCGCGGCAGCTCCCGGCATGCCAGCCGGCGATCGTCACCTCGTTGGGACCGGTGCTCGGGGTGCATGTGGGCCCCGGCGCCGTCGCGGTGTGCCTGGACCTAGCTCCGGGCGCCTGACGCGGCCGGCGCCACGGGAGCGGCAGCGGGCACGGGCCGACGACCGTAGTCGCCGCGCGGGTGCACGACCAGCGGCCACCAGAACCAGCGTCCGAGCAGCGTGGCGATCGACGGCATCAGCAGCGTTCGCACGATCAGGGTGTCGAGCAACAGGCCGATGCAGACCGTGGACCCGAATTGCCCCAACACCCGCAGTTCGCTGCCCAGCATCGCCGCCATCGTGAAAGCGAACACCAGCCCGGCCGCCGTCACCACTCCACCCGTGCCGGCCATCGATCGGATGATCCCCGTCTTGAGCCCGTGATGGATCTCCTCTTTGAATCGGGAGACCAGCAGCAGGTTGTAGTCGGATCCGACGGCCAACAGGATGATGACCGACAGCGCCATCACGATCCAGTGGATGCGGATGCCGAACAGATCCTGCCAAATCAGCACGGAAAGACCGAATGACGCCGCGATCGAGCTGGCCGCGGTGCCCACGATCACCAACGCGGCCACCACGCTTCGGGTGAGCAGCAGCATGATCATGAAGATCAGCGTCAGCGCCGACACCACCGCGATCATCAGGTCGTATTTCTCGCCGTCGGCCATGTCCTTGAACGTCGCGGCGGTTCCGCCGAGATACACCCGGGCATCCGACAGCGACGACTGCTTCAGCCCCTCCTGCGCGGCGGTGCGTTCGGCGTCGACCCGGGCGATGCCCTCCGGCGACATCGGATCGCCCTGATGGGTGATGAAGAACCGTGCCGACTTACCGTCCGGCGACAGGAACATGCGCAGACCCGTCTGGAAATCGGGGTTGTCGAAGGCTTCCGGCGGCAGATAGAAGAAATCGTCGTTCTTGGAGTTGTCGAAGCTCTGCCCCATCACGATGGCGGTGTTGCTCATCGCCTCCATCTGATCGATCATCGCCTTGAACGTCTGGTAAAGCGTCAACGTGATGCCCCGGGTCGTCTTCAGCGTTGTGATCAAAGTGGGGAACAGCGCCGTCAGGTCGCGTGAGGCCTTGGCGGTGTGCTGGATGTCGGTCGTGAGGTAGTGGAACTGTTCGGCGAGTTGGTCGAAACCGTCGAAGGTGTCGAACAGGGACCGCAACCCGATGCAGATCGGGATGTCGTAGCAGTGCTTCTCCCAGTAGAAGTACGTGCGGACCGGCCGGAACGTGTCGTCGAAATCCGCGATGTGATCTCGCAGGCTGTCGGTGATCTGCGACGTCACCGCCGTGGTCTTCGCGCTGTCGTCGGCTGCGTTGGCCAGATCCAGTGACACCTCGTACTGGCGCTGGGAGGTGTCGATCTGCGTCTGCAGGTCGTCGGCCATCTTGAGGATGTCGGCGATGCGCTCCTTGAGGAAGCCCATGTTCTGCATCGTGGTCTGGCTCTGGATGCTGTTCTGGAACGGTATCGAGCTGTGCTGAATCGGAATGCCCAGCGGCCGGGTGATGTCCTGGACCATCGCGATGCCCAGCGTGCGCATCTCGTTCTTGGCGACCCGGTCGAGCACCAGCATGTCGGCCGGGTTGCGCATGTCGTGGTCGGACTCGACCATCAACAGGTCGGGGTTCATCCGCGCCTCGGAGAAGTGCCGGTTCGCGGCTTCCTGCCCCTGGTTGGACGGGGCCGACAGCGGCAGATAATGCCGGTCGTTGTAGCTGGTGTGAAAGCTCGGCAGGGCGATCATGCCGACCAGCACGACGGCGGCGCTGACGGCCAAAATCGGTGCGGGCCAACGTACTACGGCGGTACCCACCCGGCGCCACAGCCGGCCGCGCTTGGCCTGCCTCTCGAAGAGGTGGAAGCGGCTGCCGATGAAAACCACCGCGGGGCCCAGCGTGATTCCGGCCAGCACCACGACCAGCATGCCGATCGCCACGGGCGCGCCCATAGTGTTGAACCACGGCAACCGCGAAAAGCTCAGGCAATAGGTCGCGCCGGCGATCGTCAGGCCCGAGCCCAAGATGACCGGGGTCACGCCCTTGAAGGTGGTGTAGTACGCGTCTTCTCGATCCTCGCCCGCCGACAAGGCCTCTTGATAGCGGCCGACCAGGAAGATGCCGTAGTCCGTTCCCGCGGCGATCGCCAGCATGGTGAGGATGTTCGCCGCGAACGTCGTGAGCCCAAATGCGTTGTGATACGCCAGAACCGCGACGACACCCCGCGCACACGCCAACGCGACAAAGGTCATGAACAGCTGGACCAACGTGGTGACGATGGACCGGTAGACCAGCAGGAGCATGATCGCGATCGCGCCCAGGGTGAACAGCGTGATCGTCGCCAGGCTGGCGTTACCGATGATGTGCATGTCGTCGGACAACGCGGCGGGACCGGTGACGTAGGCCTTCACGCCGGGCGGCGCCTTGTTCTCCTCGATGGCCTTGCGGACGGCATCCACCGACTCGTTGGCCAGCGTGGTGCCCTGGTTACCGGCGAGGTTGATCTGCACATAGGCGGCCTTGCCGTCGGCGCTCTGCGCGCCGGCCGCCGTCAGCCGGTCACCCCAGAAGTCCTGAATGTGCTGAATGTGCTTGGGATCCGCGCGCAGATCGCGAATCAGCTTGTCGTAGTACTTGTGTGCGTCGGGGCCCAGGGGTTGCTGGCCCTCCAGCACGATCATCACCGTGCTGTTGGAATCGAATTCGCGGAAGTTATGGCCCATCCGCATCATCGCCTTCATCGACGGCGCGTCCAGCGGGGTCATCGGCGCCGAGTGCGCCTCGCCCACGACCTCCAGGGTGGGAACGATGACGTTCACCAGGACCGTGACGAAAACCCAGATCAGGATGATCGGTATCGCGAAGATCCGGACCGCGTGGGGGAGGTAGGGGCGGTGGCCGCGGTCGGCCATGCTGGGGCTCTTGGCGGTCTTGATCGGGCCGGTATCCGCCGCGCTGGCGTCGCGCTCGGCCTTGTCGATGTCGGTCATGCGGACTTCACCAGGCAGAAGGTCTGGGCGTTGTGGCCGTCGGAGTTTTGGCTATCGCGGACCACGCCGTCCACCGTGATCTTGCAGCTGATCGTGCGGCCGTCGCTTTGCGCCATGATGTTGGCGCTCACCGATGGCAACGTCGTCGAGATGGTCGTCGACCAGGGCAGTGGGGCATCGTTGATCTGGTGGGTGTTGGCGTTCTCGTCCCAGTAATTGATGTTCGCGGTGGATCCCGGTGGGCCGGAGATGTCGTAGACGACGACCTTCGGATTGAATTGCACGATCTCGATCCCCTTGCCCGCATTCGCGTTGAGGTCCTCGGACCCGAAAATTCTGTGCAGGCGCGATACCACCAGGGTCGACGTGGCAAGTACCACCACCAACAACAGGGGTATCCACGCTCTCCTGAGCGCCCGGGATATGGCACCCATCTTGACCGCCTTCCGCTCGCCGCTGCGGACCACCGCCCTTGGCAACACTGGTTGTCGACCGACAATTTGCTCGGCTAAGTACTCTAGACCTTAAGGCACGGAACCGTTCCTCCGGGTACACTCCGTGTGGCAAACGCCATAGCGTCAGGGTGCGACGCGACCGGTTACCGGCGGCAAATCGGCAAGCGTCATTATCCCGGGTGCGGCGGCCACCACCGCCGGGACGGCATTGGTAACCGGCATGGCCGTGTAAATCATTCCCAACCCCATGAATCCGGGTTCTGTCCAGTCTTTCGGCGGCAGGCAGTGCAGGACCGTGCGCATGTTGGGCAGCCCGAAAACCTGGATGACGTGGCCGTGCTCGAGTGGCTTGGGCGGCTTTACGTGACTGCCCATGGTCCAGTTGAAGCCGACGCTGACGACGTTGCGGTCGCCCTGCCAGCCGCGGTGGTAGCCGTAGACTCCGCCGACAGTTCCCGCGGGGATCTTCATGAAGCCCAGGTCGGAGTCACCGGTGGCGGCGGTGAACGTGACGTCGAAGGTCATCCTGTCCAGCTTCGCCCCGATCGCGTCGGCCATCATTGCCGCCGACTCGGCGAAGACCTCGCTTTCCCGGCGCACGTTCTCCGCGAGACCGGGGGTCTCGGGGTCTTGCGAGAAGCCCATGGCGGTCTGGGTTTCCGCGGACTCGTAAGTCGAGCAGTCCACCGACTCGGTGATCCGGATTTCGTCGACGCGCTCGCACGAAGCCGACAGCACCATGCCGACCATGTTCGTTATCCCGGGGTGAGCGCCGCTGCCGAAGATGGTGGTGTTGCCCTTGTGGCAGGCGTCCTCGATGCGCTTGCGGTCCTGCGGCGTCTGCTTGCCACCGGTGATCCAGGCCGCGCTGGAGCATACATTGACCCCGGACTCCAGCAGCCGGACCAGCTCGTCGACGCTGGGCCACAACGGGTTATAGCAACAGGCGTCGGCGCCCAGCGCGATCAGCGCGTCGATGTCGTTGGTGGCCGTCACCCCGGTCGGATCCGGCCAGCCGGCCAGCTCGGCGGCGTCGACACCGACCTTGTCGGCGCCGTGGGCATAGACGCCCACCAGCTCCATGTCGTCGCGGCCGATGATGGCGTGCAGCGACCGCCGGCCGATGTTGCCGGTCGTCCACTGAATCACGCGCAACGGACGGTCGGTGCTGATTGTGGTCATCATGGCTCCTTTGCCGGTGCGGGTTCACTCATTATGCGAACCGCGGTTGCGCGTCGTTACCCCCGTACCAGCTATCGGGAATATTCGGCTGCGCGCGGGCGCACGGTATGCCACAGTCGCATTCCGTGAATCCCGATCAACTACCGGCGGGGCTGACCGTTCGCAGTCCAACCGACGACGACTGGTCGGCGATGTACCTGTTGGGTGCCGCCAGCTTCAGCAACTTCATCGCCGCCGAAGTGGCTGCGTGGCGCGCCCTGATCCCCGCCGACGGCGCGGTGGTGATCTGTGATGGCTCTCAGGTTGTCGGCATGGCGCTGTGTTTGGATCTGCGTGTGACGGTGCCGGGCTCAGCGGTGCTTCCGATGGCCGGTCTCAGCTTCGTCGCGGTCGCACCGACCCACCGCCGGCGCGGATTACTTCGCGCAATGTGTGCCGAATTGCACCGGCGTATAGCGGTTTCCGGTTATCCGCTAGCCGGTCTGTATGCCAGCGAGGGCGGCATCTACGGCCGGTTCGGCTACGGGCCCGCCACCATCGCGCACGAATTTACTGTTGAGCGACGTTTCGCCGAATTCCACGCTGACGTACCCCATATCGGCGGGGTCCGGCTGGTCCGGCCCGCGGAGCGCCGTGGCGAGTTGGTGGCGATCCACGACCGTTGGTGCCAACGGGTGCCGGGTGGATTGGCTCGTCCACCGGTGCTGTGGGATCTGCTACTGGCCGAGCCGAAAGCCTTTGGCCTGCTGCATCCCGACGGCTATGCGCTCTACCAGATGGACGATGCCGATGCCCGGGTGGTGCGGGTCGTCGAGTTCAGGGCGCTGACCACCGACGCGCACGTCGCCTTGTGGCGGGTACTGCTGGGCCTCGACAAGAAAGAGAAGGTGGTCATCACCACGCATCCAGACGACGCGTTGCCGTATCTGCTGACCGATCACCGCGTCGCGCGGACGACCGGCCGTCAGGATGCGGTATGGCTGCGCATCATCGACGTCGCCGCAGTGCTCGAGGCGCGCACCTATGGCGCGGATCTTTCTGCAGTGCTTGAGGTTTCGGGGAGTGGTCGGTTCGCATTGCAGATCCGTGACGGCCACGCTCGCTGCACTCCGACCGACGAGACCGCTGACGTCGAGATGGGTATTGATGTCCTGGGCAGTCTGTATCTGGGGGCGCATCGTGCGTCAACGCTTGCCGCGGCGAACCGGTTGCGCACCAAGGACTCTCGTCTGTTGCGTTGTCTCGATACCGCTTTTGCAACCGATGTTCCGGCCGCGTCCGGGATGGAGTTCTAGTTAGAGGCGGACCAGGTCGTAGTCGCCGATCCCGTCGATCAGCTTGTGCAGGTGTTCGCCCGAAGTGCCCAGGGTGTTTTCGATCGCGGTGAGCCGGGCCGCGTAATGGCTGACCGGGTATTCCGCGGTCACGCCGATGCCGCCGTGCATCTGGATCGACTCCTGGGCGATGTGCCGGCCCGAGCGGCCGATCTGCAGCTTGGCCCGCGAGGCGATCACCGGGTCGAGGTTGCCGTCGGCGATCGACATCGACGCATACAAGGCCATGCTGCGGGCCAGTTCCAGCGAGACGTACATGTCGGCGGCGCGCTGGGTGAGCGCCTGGAACTTGTTGAGCGTGACGCCGAACTGTTTGCGCGTCTTCAGGTAATCGGTGGTGAGGCGCAGCGCCTCCTCCATCGCCCCGACGGCCTCGCTGCACAACGCCGACTGGGTGCGGATGATGTTCTCGCGGACGGCCCGGGTGGCATCCGCCGCCTCGCCGAGCGGCTGTGCCGGGGTGGAGTCGAGGTCGATCTGGGCGCCGCGCTGCCCGTCGAACGTCGGGTACGGGTGCCGGGTCGCGGCCGCCGCGTCGACCAGGAACAGGCCGGTGCCGCCGTTCGGCAACGCGGCGCTGACCACCAGCGTGTCGGCGGAGTCGCCGGCGAGCACCGGGTTCTTCCGGCCGCTCAGCACCCACGAATCGCCTTGCTGCGCAGCCTTGGTCGCGATCGCCTTGGTCAGGTCGCGCTGCGTGGGTTCGAGGTGGGCGAATGCCAGCAGCCGCTGCCCGGCGGCGACCTCGTCGAGCAGCTGCTTCTGCTCGCCGGTGCCCAGTTCGGCGATCAGTGCGCCGGGCCCCAGCGCCGCGTGCAGGATGGGTTCGGGGGCCAGTCGGCGCCCGACCTCGGTGAGGACGACGGCGATCTCGATCTGGCCCGACTCGTCCGGATCGAAGCCGAGGCCCAGGATTCCGGTGTCGGCGAGCTGGCTCCACACCTCGCGGCTCCAGCCGAGATCCGATCCGATGATCTTGTTGCGGCTCTCGGGGTCGTAGGTGCGCGAGAGCAGGTCGCGCGTGGTGTCGCGGAGCAGGGCCTGCTCATCGCTCAATTGGAAGTCCATGGCTGCCTCACAATCCCAGAATGGTGGACGCGATGATGTTGCGCTGCACCTCGCTGCTGCCGCCGTAGATCGACGTCTTGCGGTAGTTGAGGTAGTGCGGCGCACTGTGTTGCGCCCACGAAGGCGACGAAATGTCTTCCCCGTTGGCCGGCAACGCATCCGGCCCGGCCACCTCCACCAGCAGTTCGGTGGCGATCTGTTGCAACTGGCTGCCGCGCAGCTTGAGCACCGACGACGCCGGGTTGGGCTGGCCGTCCGCGGAGTCGGTGACCACCCGCGCCTGCGTGAGTTCCAGTGCCAGCAGGTCGTTTTCGGCCTCGGCCAAGCGGGCGGCGAACAGCGGATCGGAGATGATCCCGGTCTCGGTGGCGAATCTCTTCACTTCGGCGAGTCGCACCTTGGTGCGTCCCACCCCCGCGATGCCGGTGCGCTCGTTGCCGAGCAGGAACTTCGCGTAGGTCCAGCCCTTGTTCTCTTCTCCGACAAGCTGATTGGCGGGCACGCGAACGTCTTCGAAGAACAACTCGTTGACCTCGTGGCCGCCGTCGATCGTCTTGATGGGCCGCAGGGTGATGCCCGGCGTCTTCATGTCGAAGAGCAGAAACGAGATGCCGGCCTGGCGTTTGGGCGCCTGCGGGTCGGTGCGCACCAGGCAGAAGATCCAGTCCGCGTACTGGCCCAGCGTCGTCCACGTCTTCTGGCCGTTGACGACGTAGCTGTCGCCGTCGCGGACCGCGGTCGTGCGCAGCGACGCCAGATCCGACCCGGCCTCGGGCTCGGAGAATCCCTGGCACCACCAGATGTCCAGGCTGGCCGTCGGTGGCAGGAAGCGCTCTTTGACCTCCGGTGAGCCGAATTCGGCGATGACCGGGCCCACCATCTTGGTGTTGAAGTTCAGCGGCTCGGGCACGCACGCCAATTGCAGCTCGTCGGACCAGATCTGGTGCTGGGTGGGCGTCCAGTTCTTGCCGCCCCATTCGACCGGCCAACTGGGGACCGCCAGGCCGTGCTCGTGCAGGATCTTGTGGCTCGCGACGATGTCGTCACGGTAGGCTTCGGCGGCGCCTTGGCGGACTCGGTCGCGCATCTCCTGCGGGATCTTGGTCGTGAAGATATTGCGAAGTTCGTCGCGAAACGCGGCTTCTTCCGGTGTGAGCGCCAGTTGCATGGCGGCCTCCTTTGCGTGGGGGTGAACGCGGCGCTGCGTCGTGTGATGAACGTCGCGTTCCAACCCCCATCTTGACCTATCGGCCGTTGTGCCTGTGCACAGCCTCCAGTTAGTCCACAGAACACCGCGGCGACGTCTCGGTCGCGGCGATTGCGGCGGCCCGCGCACCTACCGTCGGCACATGCGAGCAGAACTTCCCGCCGACCGACTGCAGCGTCGGCTCGGCGCCGACCCGGCTACCGAGCCGCACGGCGGCGATCCGGACGTGCAACCCGACCAGGACGCGCCCGATGAGGATCAGAACTCCCTGCTGCCGCGCTGGTTGCCCGACGCCGCCGCGGGCGATGGCTGGCTGACCCGGATGCGTGCCGACCCCGGGCGCGCCGGCGCGATCGGATTAGCGGTGGTGGCGGTGCTGGCCGTGCTGATCACGATTTTCACCGTGGTGCGCGATCGGCCGGCGCCGGTGATGTCGGCGAAGCTGCCGCCGGTCGAGAAGACCTCGACCGCGACGCCCCGGTCCTCGGTGAGCCCCACCGCCGCCGCGGATCACCCGGTCGTGGTGAGTGTGGTGGGTCTGGTGCACACCCCCGGGTTGGTCACCCTGGCTCCCGGTGCCCGCATCGCCGATGCGCTGCAGGCCGCCGGCGGAGCCCTGACCGGCGCGGACACCATCGGGCTGAACATGGCCCGCCCGCTGGGCGACGGCGAGCAGATCGTCGTCGGCCTCGCCCCGGCATCCGGGCAGCCCGCGGCGTTGGGCAGCGCCGTGACGTCGGGGTCGCCGCCGGCATCGAAACCGCCGGCCCCCGGCCCGGGCACGGGCCCGGGCAAGCCGAAGGCTGGCGGGGTGGTGGACCTCAACACCGCGACCGTCGAGCAGCTGGACGCGCTGCCCGGCGTCGGGCCCATCACGGCCGCCGCGATCGTGGCGTGGCGGCAGGCCAATGGCAAGTTCTCCAGCGTCGACCAGCTCGCCGACGTCGACGGCATTGGCCCGGCGCGGCTGGACAAGTTGCGTGCGCTGGTCCGTGTCTGACCGCGGTGCGCCACCTCGGCTCCGGCGACGCGGCGCCGGCACGCCTCGACGTCCGCCTGGTCCCGGCGGCGCTCACCGGCTGGATCGTCAGCGCTGCCGGGATCGTGTGGCCGGTCGGCCGCGCGCTGGCGCTGTGCGGGGTCGCGATGGGTGCGGCGGCGGCCGTGTTGTACTGCGTCACGCGCGCGGGCTCGCCGCCGCGGCGGATTGCCGCCGGTTTGGCCGCCTGCGGCGTCGTGGGCGCGGGCTTCGGGGTGGCGGTCGGGCTGCGCGCCGAGGCGGTCGATCACCACCCGATCACCGCGGCATTCGGCACCACCGCGCCCGTGACGGTCACCCCGACCGAAAGCGCGCAATCGCTGGGCCGGGGCCGGTTGATGTTTCGGGCCAGCCTGCTGCGCCTGCACGGCGACGAGATCTCCGGCCGCGTCGTCGTGTTCGCGCGGGCAGCGGACTTCGGCGAGGTGATGGTGGGCCGGCCGGTGGGCTTCTCCGCTCGCATCGCCCGCCCGACTCGGCACGACCTGACGGTCGCGGTGCTCAATGCCGCCGGCCGGCCGGCCGTGGGCCGGGCCGGTGCCGTCCAGGAGGCGGCCCATGCGGTGCGCAGCCGGTTCGCCGCGACCGTGCGCGAGGTGTTGCCGGCCGATCAGGCCGCGGCGCTGCCCGCGCTGGTCCTCGGCGACACCTCGGCGCTCACCACCGACACCAGCCGCGATTTTCGCGCGGCCGGACTGACCCACCTGACGGCGGTGTCGGGCGCCAACGTCACGATCGTGTGCGCGGCGGTGCTGTTCTGCGCGCGGCTGATCGGCCGGCGAGCCGCCGTGCTCACCACGGCCGCGGCGCTCGCCGCGTTCGTCATCGTCGTTCAGCCGACGGCGAGCGTGCTGCGCGCGGCCGTGATGGGCGCCATCGCGCTGCTGGGGATGCTGTCGTCGCGCCGGCGGCAAGCGGTTCCGGCCCTGTCGGCCACGGTGTTGATCTTGCTGACCGTTGCCCCGCAGCTGGCCGTCGACGTCGGCTTCGCGCTGTCGGTGGTGGCGACTGCCGCGCTGGTCGTCATCGCCCCGGCATGGTCGCGGCGCCTGGCGGCCCGGGGCTGCCCCAAGCCGCTCGCCGATGCGCTCGCCGTGGCCGCCGCCGCGCATATGGTGACCGCGCCGCTGGTCGCCGGGATTTCGGGGCGGTTCAGCCTGGTAGCGCCGATCGCCAACCTCGCGGTGGCCGCGGTCATCGCGCCGATCACCGTGCTGGGCAGCGCGGCCGCCGTCCTGTGCGTGTCGTGGCCGGCCGGCGCGCAGCTGCTGATCCGTTTCACCGGCCCCGAACTGTGGTGGGTGCTCAACGTCGCGAAGTGGACGGCCGCGGTGCCAGCGGCAACCGCGCCGGTTCCGTCGGGCGTGCCCGGCGTGTTGGTGGTCGGCGGCATCACCGTGCTCGTGATCGGGTGCCGGCGATGGCGGCCGCTCCGCGTCGGCGTCGCCGCGACCGCGATGTGCGTGCTGGCGTGGTCGCTGTCCGGACTCGTCGGCGCCGCGTGACACCATCGAGGGGTGAGCGAGGTTCCGTCGTTGCACCTGGTCCTGGGAGACGAAGAGCTGTTGGTCGAGCGGGCGGTGGCCGCGGTGCTGCGGTCGGCGCGCGAGCGGGCGGGCGCCGACGCGGACACGATCCCGGTGAACCGCGTGCGGGCCGGCGATGTCAGCACCTATGAGCTCGCCGAGCTGCTCAGCCCGTCGCTGTTCGCCGACGAACGCATCGTCGTGCTCGAGGCGGCCGGCGAGGCGGGCAAGGAAGCCGCGGCGATGATCGCGGCGGCCTGCGCCGACATCCCGCCGGGCACCGAGCTGGTCGTCGTGCACTCCGGTGGCGGACGGGCCAAGGCGCTGGCCGCCGAGCTGCAATCGCTGGGCGCGGTCGTACATCGGTGTGCGCGCATCACCAAGCTCGGCGAACGCGTCGACTTCATCCGCAAGGAGTTCCGTGCGCTGCGGGTCAAGGCCGACGAGCAGACGGTGACGGCCCTGATCGACGCCGTCGGCTCCGATGTGCGTGAGCTCGCCGCGGCGTGTTCGCAGTTGGTCGCCGACACCGGCGGCGAGGTGAACGCCGCCGCGGTGCGCCGCTATCACAGCGGCAAGGCCGAGGTGAAGGGCTTTGACATCGCGGACAAGGCCGTCGCGGGCGATGTCGCGGGAGCCGCGGAGGCGCTGCGGTGGGCGATGATGCGCGGCGAGCCCCTCGTGGTGCTGGCGGATGCCCTCGCCGAGGCCGTGCACACCATCGGGCGGGTCGGTCCGCTGTCCGGCGACCCCTACCGCCTGGCCGGTCAGCTGGGGATGCCGCCGTGGCGGGTGCAGAAGGCGCAGAAACAGGCGCGGCGCTGGTCGCGCGATTCGGTGGCCGAGGCCATGAAGGTGGTGGCGGCGCTGAACGCCGACGTCAAGGGTGCCGCTGCGGACGCCGACTATGCGCTGGAATCAGCGGTCAGGCAGGTTGCCGAATTGGTGGCCGACGGCGGCCGGTGAGGCGGTCTCAGATCTTGTTGAGCGCGCGGGCCAGTGCGGACTTCTTGTTGGCCGCCTGGTTCTTGTGAATGACGCCCTTGCTGGCCGCCTTGTCCAGCTTGCGGTTGGTCGCGACCAGCAGCTCCGCGGCCTTGTCTTTGTCGCCACCGTCGGCGGCCTCGCGGAACGCGCGCACGGCGGTACGCAGCGAGGACTTCACCGACTTGTTGCGCAGCCGAGCGCGCTCGTTGGTCTTGATGCGCTTCTGCTGCGACTTGATGTTGGCCACGGAAAATTCCTTCAGTTGTTTCGCCGATTTTGCAGTCTTGGTTTCGGGGCGCCCCACACCCGATTGCGACTGCCCAGGTTAGCAGTCGGTTACGATTTCTCCCAAAACGGGAACCCGTGGCCTGCCAGAACGTCAATTTGAGGCAGCATCTGACACGTGAGTCTTCAACTGGAGAAAACCAGGCGTGGATCCCGCGCTGCTAAGCAACCCCCGGCGCGTTTCGAACGGATCTTTGGCGGCTACAACCTGACGTCGGACGCCTACGCGTCGGCCTTCGACGAGATGTTCGACGCCCACGGCAATGTGCGCGGCCCGTACAAGGGCATCTATGCCGAGCTCGCGCCGTCGGACGCCTCCGACCTCGAAGCCCGCTCCGAAGCGCTGGCCCGTGCCTTCATCGACCAGGGCATCACGTTCTCCCTGTCCGGGCAGGAGCGGCCGTTCCCGCTCGACCTGGTGCCGCGGGTGATCTCGGCCGCCGAATGGACCCGGCTGGAGCGCGGCATCATCCAGCGGGTCAAAGCCCTCGAGATGTACCTCGACGACATCTACGGCGATCAGGAGATCCTGAACGACGGCGTCATCCCGCGCCGGCTGATCACGTCCTGCGAGCACTTTCACCGGCAGGCGTTCGGCATCGTCCCGCCCAACGGGGTACGCATCCACGTCGCCGGCATCGACTTGATCAAGGACGAGAAGGGCACCTGGCGTGTGCTCGAGGACAACCTGCGCTCGCCGTCGGGGGTGTCCTACGTGATGGAGAACCGGCGCACGATGGCGCGCGTCTTCCCGAACCTGTTCGCCAGTCACCGGGTGCGCGCGGTCGACGACTACGCCGCGCATCTGCTGCGTGCCCTGCGCAACTCCGCGGCCACCAACGAGGCCGACCCGACCGTCGTGGTGCTGACCCCCGGCGTCTACAACTCGGCCTATTTCGAGCATTCGCTGTTGGCCCGGCAGATGGGCGTCGAACTCGTCGAGGGCCGCGACCTGTTCTGCCGTGACAACCAGGTGTACATGCGCACCACCGAGGGCGAGACCCAGGTCGACGTCATCTACCGGCGTATCGACGATATCTTCCTGGACCCGCTGCAGTTCCGGGCCGACTCGGTACTCGGTGTCGCCGGCCTGGTCAACGCCGCCCGTGCCGGCAATGTCGTCATCTCCAGCGCGATCGGCAACGGTGTCGGGGACGACAAACTCGTCTACACCTACGTGCCGACCATGATCGAGTACTACCTGGGCGAAAAGCCGTTGCTGGCCAACGTGGAGACCTTCCGCTGTTGGTTGGCCGACGAACGCCAAGAGGTGCTGGACCGGCTCGACGAGTTGGTCATCAAGCCGGTCGAAGGGTCCGGCGGGTACGGCATCGTGTTCGGGCCCGACGCTTCCGAGAAGGAACTGGCTGCCGTCGGCAAGAAGATCCGCGACGATCCGCGCAGCTGGATCGCGCAACCGATGATGGAGTTGTCGACCGTGCCGACGCAGATCGACAGCGCGTTGGCCCCCCGCTACGTCGACCTGCGGCCCTTCGCGGTCAACGACGGTGACGACGTCTGGGTACTGCCGGGCGGGCTGACCCGGGTGGCGCTCGAGGAGGGCTCGCGGGTGGTCAACTCGAGCCAAGGGGGCGGCTCGAAGGACACCTGGGTGCTGGCGTCGTCGCGCGCAGCGGCCGCCGACCGCGAGCTGGGCGCCGCCGAGGTGGTGCGTTCGTTGCCGAAATCCAAGACGGACACGGCGGACGGCGCGACCCAGCAACAGTCCAACGGCGACCAGCCGCGCGATGCTGCGCCGCACAAGAAGAAGCAAAAGCAGCAGCAAGAGCAACACCAGCAGCGAGGGGTGGTGCACTGATGTTGGCCCGCAACGCCGAATCGCTTTATTGGATCGGTCGCTACGTCGAGCGGGCCGACGACACCGCCCGGATCCTGGACGTCGCGCTGCATCAATTGCTGGAAGATTCCAGCGTCGACCCCGACCACGCATCACGGGTGTTGTTGCGGGTGCTCGGTATCGAGCCGCCTGATGACGAATTGGATGTCTGGTCGCTGACCGATCTGGTGGCCTACAACACCGACGACCGGGGTGGTACGTCGATCGTCGAGGCGATCACGGCGGCGCGCGAGAATGCGAAGTCGGCGCGCGAGGTGACCTCCATCGAGATCTGGGAGTGCCTCAACACCACCTACAACGCCTTGCCCGAACGCCAGCGTGCCGCCAAACGCCTTGGGCCGCACGAATTCTTGTCGTTTGTCGAGGGCCGGGCGGCAATGTTCGCGGGCCTGGCCGACTCCACGCTGTCCCGCGATGACGGATACCGGTTCATGGTGTTGGGCCGCGCGATCGAGCGCGTGGACATGACCGTGCGGCTGTTGCTGTCTCGAGTGGGCGACAGTGCGTCCTCACCGGCCTGGGTGACGTTGCTGCGCTCGGCGGGCGCGCACGACACCTATCTGCGTACCTACCGCGGCGCGCTGGACGCCGGCCGAGTGGTCGAGTTCATGCTGCTCGACCGATTGTTCCCCCGGTCGGTGTTCTACTCGCTGAAGCTGGCCGAACACAGCATCGAAGAGTTGGTGCGCAACCCGCAGAGCCGGGTGGGGGCCACCGTCGAAGCCCAGCGACTGCTCGGACAAGCCCGCAGCGAACTGGAATTCCTGCCGCCGGGAGTATTGCTTGAGACGCTCGAAACGCGCCTGGCGGCGTTGCAGAAGACTTGCTATGACGTCGGAGAGGCGTTGGCGCTGCAGTACTTTCACGTCACGCCGTGGGTCGCCTGGTCGGATGCCGGTCGCAGTGCGGAACTGGTCGCCCGCAACGGAGACATCTGATGTGGCGGCTGCGCGTGGTGCACACCACCGGATTTGCCTACCAATCCCCGGTGACTGCGTCCTACAACGAGGCCCGGCTGACGCCGCAGTCTGACACCCGGCAAAACGTCATCCTGAACCGGGTGGAAACCATCCCGGCGACCCGGTCGTACCGCTTCACCGATTACTGGGGAACCGCCGTCACGGCATTCGACCTGCACGCTCCGCACACCGATCTCACGGTCACTTCCTCGTCGGTCGTGGAAACCGAGATGCCAGAGCCACCCGAGACCGACGTTGGCTGGGACGACCTGGAATCCGAGGCCGTGATCGATCGGTTCGACGAATTTCTGACCCCCACCGAGCGCACCCCGGACAGCAAGCGACTGAGGCCCATCTCCAAGAGGCTCGCCAAGCGGGCCGAGCCCGCCGAAGCGGTTGTGGCCGTGGCCAAGTTCGTGCGCGAGGAGCTTGACTACCTGCCGGGCGCCACGGGTGTGCATACCTCGGGCCTTGACGCGCTGCACGCGGGTCGGGGTGCCTGCAAAGACTTCGTGCATCTGTCGCTGATGCTGTTGCGCGGCATGGGAATTCCCGCACGTTACGTGTCCGGGTACCTGCACCCCAAAGCGGACGCCGTCGTCGGCGATACCGTGGACGGGCGCAGCCACGCCTGGCTGCAGGCCTGGATCGGCTCCTGGTGGAATTACGACCCCACCAACGAGAGCGAGATCAACGAGCGCTACGTCAGCGTGGGCGTCGGTCGCGACTACACCGATGTGTCACCGCTGAAGGGCATCTACTCGGGCGAAGGCGCCACCGACCTCGACGTCGTAGTGGAGATCACGCGGCTGGCCTAGCCCTAGCTCGCCGTGGGAGCCGAGACCTCGACGCGGTGCAGGTCGTTGCCGAGTTCGATGCGGCCCCCGAACTCCGAAGCGGCCAGCGCCCGCCACTGCTCTTCCTGGCCCGGCGCCAGTGGCGGCACGTAGTGCGTCATGACCAGCGTGCCCACCCCTGCGCGGGCCGCGGTTGCGGCGGCTTGCTCGACCGATGAGTGGTAATCGCAGATGTCCTGCAACCGTTGCTGCGGGATGCTCAAAACGATGTCCTTGCGAATCACTGTGTGCACCAGCGCATCTGCGCCGGAGGCCAGTTCGTCCAGGGTGGCGCAGGGCACCGTGTCCCCGGCCAATACCACTGAGGCACCGCCGGATTCGATCCGGAACCCGATGGTGGGTGCCACCGGGCGGTGATCGGTCGGGGCTACCCGGATCGACACGCCGTCGCGGTCCCACACCGGGCCGTCGGTGTATTCGTGGACCTCGATGGCCGGCGGCGCGTTCAGATCGGCGTGATGGGCGAGCCGGTATCCGATGTCGCGGCTGAACGCGTTGAGCATCGCGTCGACGGTCTCCGCGGTGCCCGGCGGGCCGATGATCGGCAGCGGCGCCGGGTCGGGGTCGAAGGTGCTGATCCACCGCGTGATCAGCAGGTCGCCGAGTTCGGCGATGTGGTCGCTGTGCAGGTGGGTGAGCAGTAGCGCCGACAGGCCGGCGGCGCCGACGCCCACCGCCGCGGACCGCTGCAGCACACCCCGGCCGCAGTCCACCAGGAAGACCTGTCCACCGGCCCGCACCAGGGTCGAGGGGCCGGCGCGGTTGGGGTCGGGTATCGGGCTGCCGGTACCAAGCAGGGTGATCTCGATCATGCTCACAATCCTTGCAAGCCGCGGGCCGCGTGGCGGTCGATTCGGCTGATGGGACACGCCGCCGAGGGCGACGAACTCACCCCACCGGGGGCGAATCTCGACCGCGAACGTCATGGTATGGGGCCTTTTTGGTTGCGGTTTCGGGCGTTATCTTTCCCGCCGCGCGAGTTGGCCGTAGCCTGTGTGAAGCAGATCACAACGTGCTGGAGGGCTTGATGCGGATCGCGGACGTCTTGCGAAACAAGGGTGCGGCGGTGACGACGATCAACGCTGAGGCCACGGTCGCCGAGCTGCTCGCCGGTCTGGCCGAACAGAACATCGGCGCCATGGTGGTGGTGGGCGACGAGGGTGTCGTCGGGATCGTCTCGGAGCGCGACGTTGTGCGTCAGCTGCACACTCACGGCGCCAGTGTGCTGTCCCGGCCGGTCTCGAAGATCATGACCACCATGGTGGCCACCTGCGGCAAGACCGACACGGTCGACGCCATCAGTGTGCTGATGACCACCAACCGGGTGCGTCACGTGCCGGTGCTCGACGGTAAGAAGCTCATCGGCATCGTCAGCATCGGCGACGTGGTCAAGACCCGGATGGAACAGCTCGAGGCCGAGCAGGAGCAGCTGCACTCCTACATCACCCAGGGCTAGGCGTGGACTAGCCCCACGAATAGTCGGCGCGTAACCGCGCGGCCACCACATCGAAAATTTTGCGTTCCAGGATCGCGCCCTCGCGGCGAATGCCCTCTTCGGGAACGTCGAGTACTCGGTCCAGCCGGACCCAGCTGGGCCTGCCTTCGTAATCCCAGTCCCCGGCGCCGATCCCGACCCAGTCCCGATCGGACTTGTGCCGTTCCTGGCTGGACAGCATCAGGCCCAACAGGATGCTGCGGTCCCGGCCGACGACCAGCACTGGGCGGTCCTTGCCGCGGGTCGGATCGTCCTCGTAGACCACCCACGTCCACACGATCTCGCCGGGGTCTGCCCGGCCGTCGAGGTTGGGGGCGTACACCACCTTGCGGGCCCGTTGCGCGGTGGGAAAGCTGGCGCTGGTCACCGGGCGGCCCTCCGCGATCGCGGCGGGCGGCGGCGGGGTGGCCGCGGCTATGACGTTCGCGGTGATCTTCACGGCGTGCTGCAGCTCCCGCAACACGACCTGCGAGGTCTGCACGTGCCGGGCCAGCCGCGGAGCCGTGTTGACGACCAGATTTTCGGCAATGCGCTGGAACGTCTTCCATCCCGATTTCCCGGTCGACGCCATATTCGCAGCATAGACGCGACCAGCGGTGAGCGACTGTGTCCGAATGTGTCTGTGCGGCGGGTCATAGATACCCTGGACGTGCGCGCAAACCGCCGCTTGACGCAGTAGTGATGCACAGCCGACCAGGAGATTCCCATCAGCAGTTTCGCCGACCAGACCTTCACCGCGCCGGCGCAGATTCGGAATTTCTGCATCATTGCCCACATCGACCACGGCAAGTCGACGCTGGCGGACCGGATGCTTCAGCTCACCGGCGTCGTCGACGAGCGGTCGATGCGCGCGCAGTACCTGGACCGGATGGACATCGAGCGCGAGCGCGGCATCACCATCAAGGCCCAGAACGTGCGGCTGCCCTGGAAAGTCGGCGACGAACAGTTCGTGCTGCATCTGATCGACACGCCGGGCCACGTCGACTTCACCTACGAGGTGTCCCGCGCGCTGGAAGCCTGCGAGGGTGCGGTGCTGCTGGTCGACGCGGCCCAGGGCATCGAGGCGCAGACGCTGGCGAACCTCTACCTGGCGCTGGACCGCGACCTGCACATCATCCCGGTGCTCAACAAGATCGACCTGCCCGCCGCCGATCCGGACCGCTACGCGGGCGAGATCGCGCACATCATCGGCTGCGAACCCGGTGATGTGCTGCGGGTGTCCGGCAAGACCGGGGAGGGCGTGGCCGACCTGCTCGATCACCTGGTGCGTGAGGTGCCCCCGCCGCAGGGCGACGCCGACGCCCCGACCCGCGCGATGATCTTCGACTCGGTCTACGACATCTACCGGGGTGTGGTGACCTATGTCCGCGTGGTGGACGGCAAGATCGTCCCGCGTGAGCGCATCTTGATGATGTCCACCGGTGCCACCCACGAACTGCTCGAGGTCGGCATCGTCTCGCCCGAGCCGAAGCCCAGCGCGGGCCTGGGAGTCGGGGAGGTCGGCTACCTGATCACCGGCGTGAAGGACGTCCGCCAGTCCAAGGTCGGGGACACCGTGACCACGGCCCGCCACGGCGCCAAGGAAGCGTTGACGGGCTACCGCGAGCCGAAGCCGATGGTCTATTCGGGCCTGTATCCCGTCGACGGATCGGACTACCCGGACCTGCGCGACGCGCTGGACAAGCTGCAACTCAACGACGCCGCGCTGACCTACGAGCCGGAGACATCGGTGGCGCTGGGGTTCGGGTTCCGGTGCGGGTTCCTGGGCCTGCTGCACATGGAGATCACCCGCGAGCGCCTCGAGCGCGAGTTCGACCTGGACCTGATCTCGACGTCGCCGAACGTTGTGTACCGGGTGATCAAAGAGGACGGCAGCGAGATCGTGGTGACCAACCCGTCGGACTGGCCCGAAGGCAAGATCCGTTCGGTGTTCGAGCCGGTGGTGAAGACGACGGTCATCGCGCCGAGCGAGTTCGTCGGCACGATCATGGAGCTGTGCCAGTCGCGCCGCGGCGAGTTGGGCGGCATGGACTATCTGTCGCCCGAACGGGTGGAGCTGCGCTACACGATGCCGCTGGGGGAGATCATCTTCGACTTCTTCGACTCGCTGAAGTCGCGGACCCGCGGCTACGCCAGCCTCGACTACGAGGAGGCCGGCGAGCAGGAGGCCGACCTGGTCAAGGTCGACATCCTGCTGCAGGGCGAGGCCGTCGACGCGTTCAGCGCGATCGTGCACAAGGACGCCGCTTCGGCCTACGGCAACAAGATGACCACCAAGCTCAAGGAGCTGATCCCACGCCAGCAGTTCGAAGTGCCGGTGCAGGCGGCCATCGGGTCGAAAATCATTGCGCGCGAGAATATTCGGGCGATCCGCAAGGACGTCTTGTCGAAGTGTTACGGCGGTGACATCACCCGTAAACGCAAACTTCTGGAAAAACAGAAGGAAGGCAAGAAGCGGATGAAGACCATCGGGCGCGTCGACGTTCCGCAGGAGGCGTTCGTCGCGGCGCTGTCCACCGATTCAGCGGGGGACAAGGGCAAGAAGTAGCCATGGGCTTTCGCGGCGGGACGCGAGCAGTTGGCCTGCTGGCCGTCTGCCTGCTGAGCGCCGGCTGCGTTGACACCGTGGCCGGGAGGCCGACCGGCGCGGGCGGCGCTGTGCGGGTGGTGCCGCTCGAGCAGATCCTGCCGAGCGGCGACGAGGTCAACGCGGCGGTGGGCAACAAACTGATGCCGGAGGGCCCACCCGAAGTGGGCGGTATCGCGGTGCTGCCGAACGGGATTCGCGATGACAACGACGCGACGCCCGTCGAGTGCATCGGGGTGACCTCCGCGCTGCTGCGCGTCGTGTACGAAGAGGCACTGGTTCGCGCCGTGGCTGCCCAGAACTATTGGAATTCCGACCTCAGCGTGGCGGTGTTCAGCGTGCGCGCGGGCGCCGTCCGGCTGTCGTCATCGACGGACGCGCAGCGACTCTTCGTGTCGTTCGTCCGGCAGTGGCAAAAGTGCGCGGGGAGCACGGTCACACTGCGCACGCACGACTCGGAGAACACCGAGCTGTATTTGCGGGTCGAGGACGTCAAGGTCGACGGACCGTTGCTCTCGGCGACGGTCGTCAGCTGGGATAACCACCACACCCCGCCTACTCCCGACGAGCGCGCTGTGGGGATGGGTTCCGACGTCGTTGTCGACGTGCGGGTTTCCGTCGGGCCCGGCGCCCAGGCCGCGACGCGGGCAGTCGATCTCGCCAGGGTGATGCTGCAGAATGTCGCGAGCACCAGCTAGCGTGTCGGACGCTACATTGGGGCGTTGGCGGGCTGGAACATGCCCGAGCCGTCAAGCTCCTCTTCGGCGCGGATCACGTGCACCACGGCATTGATCAGCGCCAGGTGGGTGAACGCCTGCGGGAAGTTGCCCAGGTGCCGGCCGGTGCGCGGCTCGATCTCCTCGGCGTAGAGATACAGCGGGCTGGCGTAGGCCAGCAGCCGCTCGCACAGCCGCTTGGCGCGGGCCACCTCGCCGATCTCGACCAGCGCCGACACCAACCAGAACGAGCAGATGGTGAAGGTGCCCTCTTCGCCGGACAGGCCGTCGTCGGTCTGCTCGACGCGGTAGCGCAGCACCAGGCCTTCCTCGGTGAGCTCGTTGGCGATGGCCAGCACCGTGTCGCGCACCCGCGGGTCGTCCGGCGGCAGGAATCGCGTCAACACCACCAACAGCAGTGAGGCGTCCAGCGCGTCGCTGCCGTAGCGCTGCGTGAACACCCCGCGGGAGTCGACGCCGTGCTTGAGGATGTCGGCCTTGATCTCCTCGGCGATGGCCCGCCACTGCTGTGCGTAGCTCTTCTCGCCCTGTCGCTCAGCGAGTTTGGAGCCGCGATCGAGCGCGACCCAACACATCACCTTCGATGACGTGAAGTGCTGCGGCTCCCCGCGCACCTCCCAGATCCCGCGGTCGGGCTCACGCCAATGCGCGATCGCCTCTTCCACCTGTTTCTTCAGCACCGGCCACAAGGTCTCCGGGACCTGCTCGCGCGACTTGGCGTGCAGATAGAACGAGTCCAGGATCGATCCCCAAATATCATGCTGCACTTGGTCGTACGCGCCGTTGCCGATGCGCACCGGACGCGCGTGGTCGTAGCCGGACAGGTGATGCAGCTCCTCTTCGACGAGGCTGCGTTCGCCGCCCACGCCGTACATCACCTGCAGCGGGTGGCGTTCGTTGCTGTTGGCGCCGGAGACGTCGGCGATGAAGGCGAAGAAGTCGTCGGCCTCGCGGTCCAGCCCTAACGTATACAGGCCCCACAAGGCGAACGTCGAGTCGCGCACCCAAGCGTAGCGGTAGTCCCAATTGCGTTCGCCCTGCGGGGTTTCCGGCAGCGAGGTGGTGCTGGCCGCCAGCAGGGCGCCGGTCGGCGAATACGTCAGGCCTTTCAGCGTCAGCGCGCTGCGCTGCAGATATTCCCGCCACGGGTGGTCGGGGAAGTTGCCGATGTTGATCCACTGCCGCCAGCATTCGGTGGTTTGCCACATCTTGTCGGCGGCCTCGGCATAGGTCTGCGGTGCCGGGTGCTTGGTCCAGCTCAGGGCGACGAAGACGTCGTCGCCCTCCTTCATTCGGGTGCGGGCCCGCGCCTCGCGCCCCTCCAGCCCGATCCGCAGGTTCGTGGTCAGCTGCAGTGCCGGATGCGCGTCGGGCGCCTTGCCGGCCCGGGCGGTGGCCTCGCTGTAGGCGTTGCCCGAGTACTCCCAGACCGCGCTGTCGCCGTGGTAGTCGAACGCCGGCTCGCAGCTCATCATCAGCTCGACGGTGCCGCTGACGCAGCGCACCGTGCGCAGCAGGATGTGCTCGGCGTCCCAATCCATCGGCGTGCGGCGGTGTGTCTTGGATCGCCGCTCGATGTCATGCCACGGTCCCATCACCAGGGCGTCGCGCACGATCAACCAGCCGGTGTGGGTTTGCCAGGTGGTCTCCATGATCAGGCTGCCCGGCAGGTAACGTCGCGCCGACGGCACCGAGACGCCGTAGGGCCCCAGCCGGAAATGCCCGGCGCTGCGGTCCAGGATCGCGCCGAACACGCTGGGGGAGTCGGGTCGCGGCACGCACAGCCACTCCACCGAGCCGGCCGGCGAGATCAGGCAGGTGGTCTCCCAGTCGGACAGGAAGGCGTAATCGGCAATCGGCGGGAACGGGTTGCGCAGGGCACCGCTGGAGGCGAAGGCGGCGGGGCCGCTGAAATCGAGCGGCGAGGCCAGGGCGGGTTCACCGACCGTCGGCGGAAGCGTTTCAAAGGCCCCGTTCGGGCCGTCCGCACCAGGTTGGCCGCCGGGCTGATCGGCAGGCTGAGCGCGCAGGACCATTCAGCAATCATCATCTGTCACCGGGCCCGCGTCCACGGTTTCGCCGAGCCGACGCGGTTACGGACGCCGGGCGGATTTGGGCGCGTGCTCGGGCAGCGGGCCGATGGCGACCAGATAGGCCACGAATCGCCGCAGCGTCGGCGACCGGCTGACCACGCGGATGGCGCCCGGCGCGTTCGCAGTGCTTCCCGCCACGACGCCGGCGACCACCTGGGCGTGGATCATCCGTTGCACGGTCTGGATGATCGCTGTCGGTATCCAGCGGCGCACCTGCACCCGGGCCAGCTCGCGGGTGTTGACCCGCCCGGCCCGCAGCGGGCCGGCCAGGATGCGCGCGGCGGCCACGGCATCGGCGACCGCCAGGTTGATCCCGACACCACCCACCGGCGACATCGCGTGTGCCGCGTCGCCGATGCACAGCACTCCGTCGGCGTACCAGCGGGAAAGTCGATTCAGTTGCACGTCAAGCAGTTTCACGTCGTCGAATGAACTCAATGTGTCGACCCGGCCGGCCAGCCAGGGTGCCATGTCCACCAGCACCCGGTGCAGCGCCTCGATGCCCTCGGCGCGGATCGCGGCATCGGCTCCCTTGGGGATGAGGTAGGCGATCTGGTAGTAGTCGCCGCGGTCGATCAGGATGACCCCGTGGCCGGACCGGAAGGTGCCGGCGAGTCCGCCGGGGTCTTCGGGGTGGCGTGGCAACCGGAACCACCACACGTCCATCGGGGCGCCGAAGCTGCGCGGGGTGACGCCCATCGCCGCGCGCACCGTCGACCCGCGGCCGTCGCAGGCCACGGTGAGCACGGCGCGCATCTGCTTGGTTTCGCCGCTCGGGTCGCGGTAGCTGACGCCCACGACGCGGTCGCCATCCCGGATCAGGCCGGTCACCTCGGTGCTCCGCAACAATTGGAAGGTGGGTTCGGCCTCGGCGGCGCCGGCCACCATCTCGAGGAAGTCCCACTGCGGCACCAGCGCGATGTGCTGATGCGCGCCCGGCAGGTGGGACAGATCGAGGTTCACCGGCTGGCCCTGCATCTCCAGGTGAATGGTGTCGATGAGGCGATGTGGGAGCTCGGCGAACCGCGGCCCCAAACCCAGCTCGTCGAGCAGCCCCAACGTGCTCGCGTGCACGGTGTCGCCCCGGAAGTCGCGCAGGAAATCGGCGTGTTTTTCCATCACGGTGACTCTTACGCCGGCCCGCGCGAGCAGCAGGCCGAGCACCACGCCGGCCGGACCGCCGCCGGCGACCAGACAGGTCGTCGCCTCGGGTGCAGGGGATGGGGCGGCCACTCGCCGATCTTGACACACTGGTTTTCACCGCCGAGGCGAATAGATAGTGTGGGGCGGGTGAACGGGTTCCTCAATTGGTGGGACGGCAACGAGCTGTGGCTTTCCGGCCTGGCTTTCGTGCTGCAGGCCATGGTGGTGATGCCCGTCGTCCTGGTGGTGGCCTACGGCACCGCGGCTTTGCTGGACACCGTGCTCGGCCGGGGTATCGGATTGATGCGCCGCGCCCGTCACGCCGACGGGACGCCCGGGTAAGCCCTATGCCGCGGTCACATGTGACCTTGGTGCTCGTCGCGTTGGTGGTGTTGGTGATCGTCGCCTGGCTGATGACCCACTGACACGCGCCGCCGCGATCGGCACGCGGGGTGGCCCGGTGGCGGGCCAGCGAATTCCTGTTAGGCTTCGCGCCATGCACCTGGCATCCGGTTCCCTGGACTTGGACTGTCGTATCTGCGTTCACTGTTGTCGCTGATTACCAACCCGTTGCGCGGTCTGGTAGGGAATAGGCGAATTCTCCTGCAGCTCTGAATGCCCTTCCGCAGTAACGGGAACGAGTTCCCTGAAGTCCCGCACTGGAAGGTCGCGAATGCCTCACTACATCGGCAGCGCACGGAGTTGGCGGCCCTTCCGACATGTCTGGACGCTGACACTGACTGCCGGTGTCGTCGCCGCGTGCCAGGGCGGCCCCAGCGACGTCGTCGGTGGGGGCGGACCATCCAACGCGCACACCACCATCACCCTGGTCGCCTACTCCGTCCCAGAACCCGGGTGGAGCAAGGTGATTCCCGCATTCAACGCCTCTGAGGAGGGCAAGAGCATTCAGGTGATCACCTCGTACGGGGCTTCGGGCGATCAGTCGCGCGGCGTCGTCGACGGCAAGCCGGCCGACGTGGTCAACTTCTCGGTGGAACCCGACATCGCCCGGCTGGTTAAGGCGGGCAAGGTGTCCAAGGACTGGAATACCGATGCCACCAAGGGCATTCCGTTCGGTTCAGTGGTGTCGTTGGTGGTGCGCAAGGGCAATCCGAAGAACATCAAAGACTGGGACGATCTGTTGCGGCCCGGGGTCGAGGTCATCACCCCCAGCCCGCTGAGTTCGGGCTCGGCGAAATGGAATCTACTGGCCCCGTACGCCGCAAAGAGCGACGGCGGCAGCAATAACCAAGCGGGGATTGACTTTATCGGCAAGCTGGTGCGCGAGCATGTCAAGCTTCGTCCCGGTTCCGGGCGGGAAGCCACCGAGGTCTTCGTCCAGGGCAGTGGTGACGTGTTGATCAGCTACGAAAACGAAGCCATCGTCGCCGAGCGGGCAGGCAAGCCGGTCGAGCACGTCATCCCGCGGCAAACCTTCAAGATTGAAAACCCGGTAGCGGTCGTCACCACCAGCCCGAACCTCGGCGCCGCCACCGCGTTCAAGAACTTCCAGTACACCGCCGACGCGCAGAAGGTGTGGGCGCAGGCCGGTTTTCGGCCGGTCGACCCGGCGGTCGCCGCCGAGTTTCGCAATGAGTTCCCGGCGCCGGCCAAGCTGTGGACGATCGCCGATCTGGGCGGCTGGGCCACGGTCGACCCGCAGCTGTTCGACAAGAACAACGGCAGCATCACGAAGATCTACACGAAGGCCACCGGATGACGACGGCCATCACGCCTGATCCCGAGGCGATCCGCCCCGAACTCGACGAGCCGACGGGTGACGGTGCACGCCGGCGGTCCGCACGCGGCTTCGTACCGCCGGGCACCACGTCACTGCGAGTCGGTGTGGCGACGCTGTGGCTGTCGGTCATCGTGCTGCTGCCGCTGGCCGCGATCGCGTGGCAGGCCGCCGGTGGCGGCTGGCACGCCTTCTGGCTGGCGGTCACGTCCAACGCGGCGCTGGAATCGTTCCGGGTGACGCTGACCATCAGCGTCGGGGTCACTCTGGTCAACCTCGTGTTCGGCCTGGTGATCGCCTGGATCCTGGTGCGCGACGACTTCATCGGCAAGCGGCTGGTCGACACGGTCATCGACCTGCCCTTCGCGCTGCCGACGATCGTCGCCAGCCTGGTGATGCTGGCCCTCTATGGCAACAACAGCCCGATCGGGCTGCACTTGCAGCACACCGCGTGGGGCGTGGCGGTAGCGCTGGCGTTCGTCACGCTGCCGTTCGTGGTGCGCGCCGTGCAGCCGGTGCTGATCGAGATCGACCGGGAAACCGAGGAGGCGGCCGCGTCATTGGGCGCCAGCGGCCCCAAGATCTTCACCTCCGTCATCCTGCCGTCGCTGTTGCCGTCGCTGTTGTCCGGCGCGGGCCTGGCATTTTCGCGGGCCATCGGCGAATTCGGTTCGGTGGTGCTGATCGGCGGGGCGGTGCCGGGCAAGACCGAGGTCTCGTCGCAGTGGATCCGGACTCTGATCGAGAATGACGACCGCACCGGTGCCGCCGCGATATCGATTGTGTTGCTGCTGATTTCGTTCGCCCTGCTATTCGTCCTGCGCATCGTTGGTGCGCGCGCCGCCCGACGCGAGGAGCGGGACTCGTGACGTCGTCGCCGTGGGTTCGCTACCTCACCCGGTTCGTCGGACTGAGCTACATCCTCGTGTTGCTGATCGTTCCGGTGGCGGTGATCCTCTGGCGGACCTTTGAACCTGGGTTCGGTCAGTTCTACGACTGGGTCAGCACGCCAGCCGCGATCTCCGCGCTGAACCTGTCGCTGCTGGTGGTGGCCATCGTGGTGCCGCTCAACGTCGTCTTCGGCATTCCCACGGCATTGGTTCTGGCGCGCACCAAATTCCGCGGCAAGGGAGTGTTGCAGGCGGTGATCGACCTGCCGTTCGCCGTTTCGCCGGTGATCGTCGGCGTCGCGCTGATCCTGTTGTGGGGATCGGCGGGCGCGCTGGGGTTCGTCGAGCGCGACCTTGGGATCAAGGTCATCTTCGGCCTGCCGGGCATCGTCCTCGCCAGTATCTTCGTGACGCTGCCCTTCGTGGTGCGGGAAGTCGAACCGGTGTTGCACGAGGTGGGCACCGACCAGGAGCAGGCGGCGGCCACCTTGGGTTCCGGTTGGTGGCAGACGTTTTGGCGGATCACGCTGCCGTCCATCCGCTGGGGCCTGACCTACGGCATCGTGCTGACCGTCGCCCGCACGCTCGGCGAATACGGGGCGGTCATCATCGTGTCGTCCAACCTGCCGGGCAAGTCGCAGACCCTGACGCTGCTGGTCTCGGACCGATACAACCGCGGGGCCGAGTACGGCGCCTACGCGCTGTCTACGTTGCTGATGGGAGTCGCCGTGGCGGTTCTGATCGTCCAGGTGATTCTCGATGTTCGCCGTGCACGGGCGAACAAGGTTGCTTGACAAGGAGACACAGACATGACGGCCACCGATACCGACCACGCCATCGTCGTGCGTGACGCCAACAAGCGCTACGGCGATTTCGTCGCGCTGGACCACGTGGACTTCGTCGTGCCCACCGGTTCGCTGACGGCATTGCTGGGGCCCAGCGGCTCGGGGAAGTCAACGCTGCTGCGCACCATCGCCGGCCTCGACCACCCGGACACCGGGACGGTGACGATCGGCGGTGTGGATGTGACCCGGGTGCCGCCGCAGCGCCGCGGCATCGGATTCGTGTTCCAGCATTACGCCGCGTTCAAGCATCTGACGGTGCGCGACAACATCGCCTACGGGCTCAAGATCCGCAAGCGGCCCAAGGCCGAAATCAACGAGAAGGTCAACCAGCTGCTGGAGGTGGTGGGGCTCAGCGGCTTTCAGTCCCGCTATCCCAATCAGCTCTCGGGCGGTCAGCGTCAGCGCATGGCGCTGGCCCGGGCGCTGGCGGTCGACCCCCAGGTGTTGCTGCTCGACGAGCCGTTCGGCGCGCTGGACGCCAAGGTGCGCGAAGATCTGCGGACCTGGCTGCGGCGCCTGCACGACGAGGTGCACGTGACTACCGTGCTGGTGACGCACGACCAATCCGAGGCGCTGGATGTGGCCGACCGCATCGCCGTACTCAACAAGGGCCGCATCGAACAGGTCGGGTCACCGACCGAGGTGTACGACGCCCCGACCAACCCGTTTGTGATGTCGTTCCTTGGGGCGGTGTCGACGCTGAACGGTGCCCTGGTTCGCCCGCACGACATCCGGGTCGGCCGCAACCCGGACATGGCGGTCGCCGGCGGGGACGGCACTGCGGAATCCGTCGGCGTCGTGCGCGCCACCGTCCAGCGGGTGGTGGCGCTCGGCTTCGAGGTGCGCGTGGAGTTGACCAACGCGGCCACCGGCGGCGCGTTCACCGCCCAGATCACCCGGGGCGACGCGGAGGCCCTGGCGCTGTGCGATGGCGACACCGTGTATGTGCGGGCGACCCGTGTTCCGCCGATCGCCAACGGCGAGGCCGTCGCGGGCGAGGGTCACAGCACGCTGACCTCGGCGTGATTCAGGCGGCGAGTCGCTCCGCCGACGCCTGATCGAAACGATCCAGCACCGTCGCGGCCACCAGTTCGTGGGATCCCAACGGCCGCGCCATCGGGATGCCGGCCTGTTGCGCATAGGCGCGGACGCGGTCGGGCAGCAGCCCCGGCGCCAGGAACCAGGGCGCGATGACCGCCCGCCGCGCGCCCTGGCGGCGCAACCGGCCCAGGGCGTCGGCCAGCGAGCGTTCGGAATGGGAGGCGAACGCGGTGCTCGCGCCCGCCCAGGAGGTGCCGGACAACAGCTTTGGTGCGACCCGGCCCGTGCGCGCATTCACCGCCAAATCTGAGGTGCCGATCGCCACCACCAGCACGCCCAGGCTTTCGTCGAGCTGCGACACGCCCAGCTCCGTCACGCGCCGGCGCAGCACCGACACCAACCGGTCGTCCTCGCCGAGCACGGGCGCCTGCCAAACATGTTGCGCGACGGCACAACTCGCGATCTGGCGGGGAATGTCGACGCGAGCGTGGTAGGCGTTGGCCAGCAGCAGAGGGGTCACCACCGCTGGGCCGTCCAGGGACGTCAGCACGTCGATCAGGGTCGGTGAACTGTGGTCCAGAAACGCCAGTCGCACATCGAGACCCGGCCGCAGCCGCGACACCGCCGCGGCGACGGCCCGCGCGTTGGCCGCCGACCGCGGATCCCTGCTTCCGTGTGCGGTCAGCACGAGGGTGGCGGTCACGACGCGTGCAGCCCGCATTCGGTCTTGGACAGCCCCTGCCAGCGCCCGCTGCGCGGGTCGGCTCCCTCGACGGGCTTGGCCGTGCACGGGGCGCATCCGATTGATGGATAGCCTTCGTAGACAAGGGGATTGACCAACACATCGTGCTCGTCGATGTAGTTCTGCATTTCCTCGTCGGTCCAGGCCGCCAACGGGTTGATCTTCACCAGTTTGAACGCCTCGTCGAAGCTGACCAGCGGCGCGTTGGCCCGGGTCGGCGCCTCGACCCGGCGTATCCCGGTCACCCAGGCGGAGTAACCACGCAGCGTCTTGCCCAGCGGTAGCACCTTGCGTCGCCGGCAGCATTCGCCGGGGTCCCGCGCGAACAGGTCCTTGCCGAGCAGCTCGTCCTGCTCGGCCACGGTCTGCTCGGCGGTCAGGTTGAGCACCCGCACGTCGTAGACGGATTCGACGGCATCACGGGTGCCGATGGTTTCGACGAAGTGATAACCGGTGTCCAAGAACAGCACCGGCACGCCCGGGCGCACCTTCGACGCCAAATCCACCAGCACGGCGTCCTGCATGTTGGAGGCCACGACGTACTGGCAGGTCGCCCACCCGCGCGGTCCGTTGACGCCGCCGAAGTTCCGGTCGGTCCAGCGCAACAGCTCGTCGGCACTGGCACCCTCGAGCTCGACGGCACCGCGCGCGGCGATCTCGCGCAGTTGGTCCTCGTCCGGCTTGGTCGCCTCACTCATCGGAGGTCCCCTTCGTCGGCGCGAATCGCCCACTGAGCGAACCGTTCACCGGCGGTGCGGTGTTTGGCGAAGTTGCGGACCACCCGATCGATGTAGTCGCCCAACTCGTCGCTGGTGACCTTGTGCTGGCGCAGTTTTCGGCCGAAGCCGCTGTCGAGACCGAGGCTGCCGCCTAAGTGCACCTGGAAGCCCTCGACCGAGTTGCCGTCGCCGTCGTCGACCATCTGGCCCTTGAAACCGATGTCGGCCACCTGAATTCGCGCACACGAATTCGGGCAGCCGTTGATGTTGACCGTGATCGGTACGTCCAGCCGGGAGTTGATGTCCTCGAGTCGGCGCTCCAATTCCGGCACCAACGACTGCGCCCTGACCCGGGTCTCGGCGAACGACAACTTGCAGAACTCAATACCCGTGCACGCCATCAGGTTTCGGCGCCAGTGCGACGGCCGCGATTGCAGCCCCAGCGCCTCGAGCCCGGCGACGAAGTCGTCCAGCTTGTCGTCGGGAATGTCGAGGATGACCAGCTTCTGGTAGGGGGTGAACCGGATGCGGTCGGACCCGGCCCGCTCGGCCAGGTCGGCCACTGCGGCCAGGATGGTGCCGGACACCCGGCCCGCGATCGGCGCGACGCCGACGGCGTTGAGCCCGTTCTTGAGCCGCTGCACGCCGACGTGGTCGATCGGGTGCTTGACAGGCTCGGGCGCCGGGCCGTCGATCAGCGGACGCTTGAGGTACTCCCGTTCGAGAACTTCACGGAATTTTTCGATGCCCCAGTCCTTGATCAGGAACTTCAGCCGCGCCTTGGCCCGCAGCCGGCGGTAGCCGTAGTCGCGGAACACCGAGGTGACCGCGGCCCAGACCTCGGGGACCTCCTCGAGTGGCACCCAGGCGCCGACCCGTTGGCCCAGCATCGGGTTGGTCGACAGGCCGCCACCGACCCAAAGGTCGAGGCCGGGCCCGTGCTCGGGGTGGTTGACGCCGATGAACGCGATGTCGTTGACCTCGTGGACGACGTCCTGCAGTCCCGATATCGCGGTCTTGAACTTGCGCGGCAGGTCGGCGAAGTCGGGTTTGCCGACATAGCGCTTGACGATCTCGTCGATCGCCCACGTCGGATCCAAGACCTCGTCCAGCGATTCGCCTGCCAGTGGGGAGCCCAAGATCACCCGCGGGCAGTCGCCGCAAGCCTCCGCGGTCTGCAGGCCGACTGCGTCCAAGCGCCGCCAGATCTCGGGAACCTTCTCGACCTCGATCCAGTGGTACTGCACGTTCTCGCGGTCGGAGATGTCGGCGGTGTCGCGGGCGTACTCGATCGAGATCTCGCCGAGCGTGCGCAGGGCGGCTGCCGACAGGGCGCCGCCGTCGCAGCGCACGCGCATCATGAAGTACCGGGCCTCGAGTTTGTCCAAGTTCTCGTCGCCGGTCCAGCTGCCGTCGAAGCCCTGCTCACGCTGGGTATACAGGCCCCACCATCGCATCCGGCCCCGTAGGTCGTCTTTTTCGATGCTGTCGAAGCCCTCTTTGGCGTAGATGCTTTCGATTCGTTCCCGCACTTCGAGCGGGGGGCCGGCCTGTTTGAACGCCTCATTGGGGTTCAGCGGCTCACGATTTCCCAGCGCCCACTGACCCTCGTTGCGGGTCTTCGCGGGACGGGCTGTGGTCATTAACGCGATCTCCTTCGCAAACTCTTTGCAGGCGTGGCGGCGCAGCTCACCGACTAATTCGGTGGGCGCAGATCCGGCGCCATCCTGGACGTGTAGGTGGGCAGGTCTACGACATCAAGGCAGACAGCTACAGCTGCAGACACGCTTGAGATCGATGTGCCGTCGCGCCACCAAGGCGATACGCAGGTGCGGGCTGGCGACGGTCACGGCTCCATTGTGCCATGGATCGTGAGCGGCGACGCAACCAGGTGAAACTTCTTCTCACGATGATCTAAAATACCCTATAAACCTGGCATGTTAGACACACAAACCCCGGATTCGGTAGAGGCCGGCACCATCGACCGTGGGACTATGTGGCATGGCCGTTCGCGAGGCGCCGGTGCATCTGCCCGGCATTGAACCGAATCCTGGGCACCCGTTCGGCCTCTACGTCCACGTCCCGTTTTGCGTAACACGCTGCGGATACTGCGATTTCAACACCTACACCCCGGCCGAGCTGGGGGGTGTCAATCCGGACGCGTGGCTGCAGGCGTTGGGTACCGAGCTGGAGCTGGCGGCGGCGCGGCTGGATGGGCCCACGGTGGATACCGTCTTCCTCGGCGGGGGCACGCCGTCGCTGCTCGGCGGCGAGCGCCTGGCGACGCTGCTGAATACGGTGCGCGAGCACTTCGCGCTGGCGACTGACGCCGAGATCACCACCGAGGCGAACCCCGAATCGACCTGGCCGGAATTCTTCGACGCCATCCGGGGCGCCGGCTACACCCGGGTCTCGCTCGGCATGCAGTCGGTGGCGCCGCGGGTGCTGGCCACGCTGGATCGCGTGCATTCGCCGGGTCGGTCGGCGGCCGCGGCGCGCGAGGCGATTGCCGCGGGCTTCGAACACGTCAGCCTCGACCTCATCTATGGCACCCCGGGCGAGACCGACGACGATCTGCTGCGCTCGGTCGACGCGGCGGTGGAAAGCGGTGTCGACCACCTGTCCGCCTACGCCCTCGTGGTCGAGGAGGGCACCGCGCTGGCGCGCCGGGTCCGCCAAGGCGAACTGAGCCCTCCCGACGATGACGTGCTGGCGCACCGCTACGAACTGCTGGACGCCCGGCTGTCCGACGCGCAGCTGAGGTGGTACGAGGTGTCCAACTGGTCGCGGCCGGGCGGTGCATGCCGGCATAACCTCGGCTACTGGTCCGGTGGTCAGTGGTGGGGCGCGGGCCCGGGCGCCCACGGGTATGTCGGCAGCACGCGATGGTGGAACATCAAGCACCCCAACGCCTATGCGCAGAAGCTGGCCGAGTTCACGCTGCCGGTGGCCGACTTCGAGCAGCTCGATGTCGACACCCTGCACACCGAAGAGGTGCTGCTGAAAATCCGTCTGCGCGAAGGGCTTTCGCTGTCCTGCTTGGACAGCGCCGAGCGGGAGCGCGCCGAAACCGTCGTCTCCGATGGCTTGTTGGTGCCCGACGGCGACCGACTGGTCCTTACCCTGCGCGGGCGGTTGTTGGCCGACGCGGTGGTGCGGACCATCCTGGGGTAGTCGTCAGAAGCCCGGGTACCAATGCTCGATCAGGCGGGCGATCTCGATATACAGCGGGATTCCGATGGTGACGGTGTAGGAGAACGTCAGGCCCAGCGCTGCGGCCAATGGCAACGTCGGGCTCGCCTCCGGAATCGCCAGTCGTTGCACGGCCGGAACGGTGATGTACGACGCGGAGGCGCACAGCATCGCGAACAGCACGTAGGTGCCCGGCTCGAAGTGCGTATCGCTGAGGTTGGAATAGGCGTGAGCGAGCAGAATACCCAGCACTGCAAAGACGTTCGGAGCCAGCAGGCCGAATAGGATGAAACCGCGCCCGGCGGTCCTGAGATCCCGCAACTTGCGCGACGCCGTCATCCCCATCTCGAGCAGGAAGAGGCAGAGCACACCCTGGAACGCCGAAACAAACAAACTGTTCTGGTCGTGGACGACTTTCTGTCCCTGCAATGCGCTGATGAAGCCGACGACTATGCCGCCCACGAGGAGGACCAGCCCGGGATTGAGAAACACTTCCTGCAGCAGAGCACGGGAGAAGAACGGCATCCTCCGGGCCTTCCCAAGCGCCGGGCTTTGGTCGGGCTCCCAGTTCGGGTGCTCGAGCTTTTCCATCGAGAGTTCTAATTCCTGCTCGACACCGTGCTCGTCGGTGGCCTCGAGGCTCCGGCCGTGGCGGGGGCGGGCGGCGGTGCCGGGACCGACGCCGGCCTTGGCCGGGACGTAGCCAGGCTCGTCCGGCATGTAGCCGGCTTCGCTGAGGCCTCGGTGCCGTAGTCTTGCGACCAGGTACAGCGCCACCAGGCACCCGGGAATTTCCATGAACGCCAACAGGACTGGCATGTAGGCGTTGAAGGCGATGTGCACACCGACCAGAAATGCCACGCAGGTGGCGTAGGTTCCCGCCGAATCGGAGCCGTAATAACCCGCGACGGTCGCTCTATCAACCTGACGCATCTTGGTCATGTACTTCAACAGGAAGTACGCGCCGATGCCGATGACGAAATTCAGGACAAAGCCCAGGAGGGTGAAGCCGGCGATGTTGTCGATGTCCTCGGGCTTGATCTTGGCCAGCTCTTCGCCGCCCTGCCAACCGATGGCGATCAACAGGTACATGGTCAGGCCCTGATAGATCACATAGGGAAACTCGAACCGCACCTTCAAGATCGGGATCAGGAATCCGAAGTAGAAGAACAGCAATAGCGGCTTGAATAGATTGTGCGTGAAGTTGTCCCAGAACTCGTGAAGCATTAGCGCCTCCCGCTGATCCGTGCGTTCATGGTTGTTGGAGGGAGCAACAACCCACGTTGGCGTCAGCCAACAACCCTAGAGGTTCGAGAACGGCGCGTATCCAGGTCAATTCGCCTTTACAAACTATTAACACCCTGCGTAAGGCACTTCCGCCGTCCGGGCCTCGCTAATCAGTGGTTTGCTGGGGTGTTCAGCCGCCCCGGTCGCCTCTAGGTGAACCAGTGTCCGATCAGGCGGTTGATCTCGATGTAGAGCGGGATTCCGATGGTCACGTTGTAAGAGAACGTCAAACCGAGTGATGCGGCCAGTGGCAGGGTGGGGCTGGCTTCGGGGATCGCCAGCCGCTGGACCGCCGGTACCGCGATGTAGGACGCCGCGCCACAGAGCACCGCGAACAGCACGTAGGTTCCGGGCTTGAAATCGGTCTGCGTGAGGGTGGCGTAGAGGTGAGCGACGATGATCCCTAGCGGCGCAAAGAGATTCGGTGCCAGCAGGCCGAAGACGATGAAACCTGGGCCCGCTGCTCGCAGGTCTTTCAGCTTTCGCGATGCCGTCATACCCATTTCCAGAAGGAACAGGCACAGCACGCCCTGGAACGCCATGACGAAGAACTTGTCGTCATCCGCAACGACCTTTTGTCCCTGTAGCCCGCTGATGAGGCCGATGACGATGCCACCGATCAGCAGGACCAGCCCCGGGTTGAGGAACACCTCTTGGAGAAGCTCGCGGGAGAAAATGCTCATCCGCTTGGGCTTACCCCGAGCCGGCGTGTGGTCGGGCTCCCAGTTCGGATGCTCGAGCTTCTCCATCGAGAGTTCTAGCTCCTGCTCGACGCCGCGTGCTTCCTGATCGTCGAGGCTCTGTCCCTGTGAGGGCCGGGCGGCGGTGCCGGGACCGACCCCGACCTTGACCGGCGGGACGTATCCGGGCTCGTCGGGCATGTACCCCGCCTCGTTCAGACCCCGGTGCCGCAGTCGGGCCACCAGGTACAGCGCCACCAGGCAGCCTGGAATCTCCATTACCGCGAGCATCACCGGCATGTAGGCGTTGAAGGCGATGTTCACGCCCGCCAGAAACGCAACGCAGGTGGCGAAGGTTCCCGCCGAGTCCGACCCGTAATAGCCGCCGACAGTTGCCTTGTCGATTCGCCGCATCGAACTCATAAACGACAACAGCAGATAGGCCAACCCGCCGATCAAGAAATTCAGCACGAAGCCCAGGACCACGAAGCCGGCAATATTGTCTATCTCGTCGGGTCTGACCTTGGCGAGTTCCTCGCCGCCGTGCCAGCCGATAGCCAGCAGCAGGTACATGGTCAGGCCCTGATAGATCACATAGGGAAACTCAAACCGCACCCGGAAGATCGGAATAAGGAATCCGAAGTAGAAGAACAGCAACAACGGCTTGAACAGGTTGTGCGTGAAGTTGTGCCAGAACTCCTGCAGCATTGTCGCCTCCGGTTTGGATTCCTGCGGTCGTCCTGGGAAGCACTGTCTGCAAGCGGGCAACCACGAACCGTCCCGACGACCGAGCAAAATTTAGCCCCGCCGGTGCTGGACCGCCACTCAGTAAAAACGCGAAAAAGCCAGGCCGACAGCAGGCTCACAGGAATGACTGGGCGCCGAAAAAGCACAGCTCACAGGAGCTCGAACGGCCCGATCAGAGCCCGGTAAGCGGGAGTGCGGTGTGAGTGTCCTGTGGGTTTACTGTGGAATTAGGGCCCGGACGAAATTAGCGAGGGCCGCACCTCGGTGCCCCTCTTTCGATGCGTCACAGACGCCCATGCCGACGGCGAATAATGCGTAGTTATTTCCTCGAACCCGTCGACTCGGGAAACGGAAAGAACGCCGGTCTCTTGGTTGATTTCCAGTTCATCACCATCGGATCCCTGAACTTCTTCACCGTTCGCGAGTCGGATTACGAACATGGTGTTCCTCTCGAACCCTAGGGTTGTTGATGGGCGGCCAAGTGTTAGCTGGGCAGTTCACACGGGACGCATTAACGTTCTGTTAAGAGTTTCTTTCATGGCGTGTCGGAGCCCCCGAGCCCGTTCGGGCGCTGCGCCTGCCAACCCCCGTGCGAGCCCACCAGCAACGCCGACGGGTTCGGAATGACCGGAGGGCTCAGGTTACGGTAACCGGTCCGCGCGGCGGCCGAAAGCGGACGAGCGGGGAACGTTTCCGGTATTCCTGGCGGCCGGGCGCGCGATTGGCGCCTGCCCGGCGCGGATGACGTCGGCTGCGCCGGTGCGGTCGCGTCGGTGAGGTTTCGCGTCCGGCCGATATTTTGTGCCGCGGCCATGTCCGGCGGGCGAGGTGGGCGCGAGAGTTTGGCGACATCGACGGGGGCGGGGGCGCGTACTTTCATAGGTTAGGCTACATTTACTAACCGTGACTGACGTCAGCGTCGAGACAACCTCCCCCGGCATGGTGTCTCCGCCGATTCCCCTCCCCGCACATATCGATCCGGCCGATCTGGCGGCCGAACTCGCCGCTGCGCTGCCCGAGCGAGACGGCGACGAATATCTGCTCTACGAGCATGGCGGTCAATGGGTGTTGGCCAGCGGAGTGCAAGCCGTGGTGGAGCTGGACAGCGAAGAATTGCGGGTCATCAGCGACGGCATGGTCCAGTGCCGACCGTGGACCGGGCGACCCGGGCCGGTGCTCGGCGAGGCCGTCGACCGGTTGTTGCTGGAAACCGAGCAGGTCTTCGGCTGGATCGCCTTCGAGTTCGGCGTGTACCGCTACGGGTTGCAGCCCCGGTTGGCGCCGGCGACCCCCCTGGCCCGGGTGTTCTCGCCCCGCGCCCGCATTGTGGTGACGCACGAGGACGTGTCGTTCTTCGGCGACGCCGCCGGCCACCGCGAGGCCGTGCTCGGATTGCTACGTCGAGGCCTGCCCGCCGTGCCCGACGCCTGCGGAATCGAGGTCAGCACCGACGCGTCCGGCTATCGCGAGCGCGTGGCGACGGCGGTATCCGAGATCGCCGCCGGCAGCTATCACAAGGTGATCTTGTCCCGCAGCCTGGAAGTGCCTTTCGCACTGGATTTCCCTGCGACCTACCGCCGGGGCCGTCGGCACAACACGCCGGTGCGGTCGTTTCTGCTGCGGCTGGGCGGAATCCGCGCGATGGGTTACAGCCCCGAGCTCGTTACCGCGGTCCGCGACGGCGAAGTGGTGACTGAGCCACTGGCCGGCACCCGCGCCTTCGGCCGCGGCGCGACCCATGACCGAGAGGCCCGCGACGACCTGGAATCGAATTCCAAAGAGATTGTCGAGCATGCTATTTCGGTGCGAAGTTCGCTGCAGGAAATCAGCGAGGTCGCCGAGCCGGGCACCGCGGTCGTCACCGATTTCATGACAGTGCGAGAGCGCGGCAGCGTGCAGCACCTCGGCTCCACGATCAGCGCGCGACTGAATTCGTCGAGCGACCGGATGGATGCGCTGGAGGCGCTCTTTCCGGCGGTCACCGCGTCGGGTATCCCCAAAACCGCCGGTGTCGAGGCCATCCTGCGGCTTGACGAGGGACCCCGTGGGCTGTATTCCGGTGCGGTGGTGCTGATTTCGTCGGACGGCGGGCTTGATGCCGCACTGACCCTGCGCGCCGCCTACGAATCCGGCGGCAAGACCTGGCTGCGGGCCGGTGCCGGCATCATCGAGGAGTCAGATCCGGAGCGCGAGTTCGAGGAGACTTGCGAGAAGCTGTCCACGCTCGCGCCGTATCTGGTTGCGTGCCAGTAGTTTCAGTTCGCCTTTCGGCGGCGGGCGGCGAGCTCGTCGGGGACGGCATCGGGCGACTGTTCTAGGTAGTCGGCGAGGATCCGGGCGGCCAACGACTCGATGTTCGATTCGATCGAGGACGCGAGTGTTGCCGTGACGGTCGATACCGCCTGAGTGCGGAACCGGACCAGCATGGTGATCAGCTCCGCGACCTCGGCGTCCGCGGGCAGGGCCTGGCCGGGCTTGATCGTGTCGACGACGTGTTCGGCGCCGGCGCGCACCAGCAGGTCGCTGATCTTGTCGATCTCGGGCACGATCTGCTCATGCAGGTCGACGAGCTTCCCCAATTCGACTCCGTAACCGCGGATCTCGTTGAACGCCTCGATCAGCTTGGGCCGGACGACGGTGGCCCGCTCGCCGTCCACCCGGATGACCTGCAGCCCGACCAGCCGCTCGAACGCGGCCGCGTCGTCGACAAGGCGTTGGGCGTCGGCGAGCGCCATGACTTCCGGTTTCTCGGTGGTCCAGCTGCCGACGATGGCCGTCTCCAGGCCCAGTACGTCGCCTAGGTTCTTGCCCTCTTCCCACGCGCTGAGCATCTCCCGCACGTGCGCGATGTTGTAGCCCCGATCGAGCATCGAGGTGATCAGCCGCAGCCGGGTCAGGTGGGTGTCGTTGAACAGGGCGATGCGGCCGACCCGCAGTGGCGGGGGCAGCAGTCCTCGGTCGCGGTACACCCGGATGTTGCGGGTGGTGGTGCCGGCCAGGCGGGCGAGGTCGTCGATTCGGTACTCGCCGGATGCCGCGACCCCTTGCGGCTGGCGCGCGGCCGCGTCGAAAAGCTGAGACACCGCGGTCTCGATGAAGTCCCGCGATTGGCGGCGAACGCGTTTGGGCGCCCGCCGCAGGTTGTACAGGACGCTGGCGATAGTGCCGGGCTCGGGTTTCTGTGCCATCGCCGCCTCAGGCGCTGGAGGTGACGCGCGCCGTGGCCCGCCGCGTCACCGCCTGGTAGTCCGCGTAGCGGAAATCGCTCATCTGGCGAAGATACTGTGTCGCGAAGCCCGGGTACATCGAGCCGTTGAACCCGTCCTTGGTGAGATACCAACTACGGCAGCCCGACATCCAGGTCGTCTTGGTGAGCCGGCGCTGGATGTCCTCGTTGTGGCGCAGCTGGACGTCCGCGCGCACGTCGAGATAGCGCAGATCCTCGTCGAGGATGGTGCGGATACCGCGCACCGCGTAGCCGAGTTGCCCCTCGATGTAGACGAGCAGCGAATTGTGGCCAGGCCCGGAGTTGGGGCCCGTCATGAGGAACAGGTTGGGATAGCCGTGCGCGTTGATGCTCTTGTAAGCCTGCGCGCCGCCGGCCCATTCGTCGGCCAGCGAGCGGCCACCGAGACCGGTGACGGTGAACGGCGGGCCGGTGAGGTGGACGTCGTAGCCGGTGGCGAACACGATGCAGTCCAGGTGGTGTTCGATGCCGTCGCTGGTGCGGATGCCCGCCGGGCTCAGCGTCGCGACGGGCCAGTAGATCAGCTTGCAGTTGTCGCGCTGCAGCGCGGGGTAGTAGTCGCTGGAGACCAGCATGCGCTTGCATCCGGGGGCGAAGTCCGGGGTCAGCTGGCGGCGCAGCCACGGGTCTTTGACCGTGGCACGCAGATGCGCCCGGCCGAGCCGCGCCACCAGGGAGGTCAGCGGGGTATCCCACACCAGGGCTGTGGCGCTGGCTTCGTGGCCCCAGAACAGCGCCTGGCGGGCAAGGTGTTGGATCGTTGGAACTTTGGCGAGCACGGCCTGTAGCGCCGGCGGCGTCGCCATGTCCAGACGCGGCAGTACCCAGCCGGGCGTGCGCTGGAAGACCTTGACGAACCCGGCCTGCTTGACCAGTTCGGGAACGATCTGGATGGCGCTGGCGCCGGTACCGATGACGGCGACCCGCTTGTCGGTGAAGTCGTAGTCGTGGTCCCATCGGGCGCTGTGGATCTTGTGGCCCCGGAAGGTGTCCAGGCCGCGAATGTCGGGGACGCTGATGTCCGACAGCGGACCCGACGCCAGCACGACGGTGCGGGCCCGAAAGCGTTTGCGGTTTTTGGTCTTAGCGGTCCATAGTCCTTCGTCTTCGTCGAAGGCCAGGGCGTTCACTTCGTGCTTGAACCGGATGTGCCGGCGGATGCCGAACCTGGTCGCCATGTCTTCGAGGTGGCGGTAGATCTCCGGGGCGGGCGCGTACGTCCGCGACCACGTCGGGTTCTTCACGAACGAGTACGAGTACAGCAGCGACGGCACGTCGCAACTCGCGCCCGGATAGGTGGTGTCGCGCCAGGTCCCGCCGACCCGGTCGGCGCGCTCCAAGATGACGATGTCGGTGATCCCGGCCTCGGCCAACCGAATCGCGGCACCCAGCCCGGTGAAACCGGCTCCGACGATCAGCGTCGCGTAGGTGTGGTCGTTGCTCATGTTCACGCTGCGGGGTCGTGGGTGAGTTCCTTCGACCAGCTCGGCGCGGGTCTCAGCAGCGGCTTGGGGTAGAAGTCGGACAGCCACACCATGGAATTGGCCAGCAGCTGGTAAGGGTGTTTAGGATTAACCACCCACCTGCCGTGCCGCTTGAGCAACTGGTAGGTGGGCACCCGGCGGGTACGTTCGCCCCGGTCGCCGAGCTGCTTGAATCGGTTGACCGCGTTGAACAATCGCTCGGCATCCATGCCCATGCCCGCCATCTCGTTGCGGACCCGATTGAGCAGGGGCACATACATCAGCATGCCGATGATCAGGCCGGGCGAGGCGAAGCGTCCGACGAACTCGATGGCCAGCCGGCGTGCGCTGGCGCTGCCGATCATCTCCAGCACCTCGAAATCGACCGTGATATGCCGCGATTCGTCATTGTTGATCTTCTCGAACACCTGATGGCAGACGGGATCTTCCACCGATTCCAGCAGGAATTTCAGCAGGGCGCCGTCGAGCGCGACCTCGAGCATCGGGATCACGGTGCCTAGCACCGACAGCGGCATGTCGTCGGCAAACGTATCCAGCCACTCTATCGCCAGCCGGATGTTGACGTTGGGTTTGGGAATCACGCCGTCGTCGAGCATGCCCCAGCGCTTCATCAGTGCCAACTCGGCGTTGGCGTGACGCTGTTCCTCGGCGTGGAAATACCGGTAGATTTCGGCGATCGTCGGGGTCGGCGCCTTTTTGGCCAGCGCTGCGAAACCCCGGGCACCGATGTTCTCGATCCAGCACAGATCGGCCATGAAAGCCTGCAGCTTGGGCCGGAACTCGGGCTTGATGGTCTCGGCGCCCGGCGCGTCCCAGTCGATGTCGGCGAGCGCCCACTGGCGGTCCTTGATCTTGGCGAGCATGGCTTCCATGTCGATGGCCATCAGCGGCTCCTTCCCCTCGGAGTTATCAGTGGATGTTTGCGCGGGATAGCAAGCCAGCCGCGCGGGTGTAGGTTTGCGGGGCAATGCGTTTGATGTTCCAGCCGATCCTGGCGTCGAGCTGTGGCATGCAGTAGAGCTCGCCGCGGTCGTGGGCGTTGTAGGCGGCCGCGTGGGCACGTGCCGAGGACGCGGGCTGACCATGATCGGTGCACTGGACAGCCTGCGCGGCAGGCCGAAAACCAGCCGTGGCGCGGCCGCGGTGGTGACCGGCGCGGCACCCACGCTGGTCATCAACAACGTCGGCGTCGGAGCCGGCGGTGCGGCTATCGGCGATGTGCCGCTGGACGATTGGGCGGTGCGTTCTCGGCGAACACCCGGCATAGCCGCTGCCATGCACGTAATAGATTTCGCCCGAACTCGTTTCGAGATAGGGAGTTGCGCCCGTAGGCGTGCGTGGGCCGCACACCCACTCACCCTCGAGGCGTCGCCCGTCCGGCAGCCTGGTGTCGACCTGTTCGACACGGGTGCCCGCCAGCGACGGCCCGAACGTGTCCATGATTCGGGCGACGAGCTGGCGCGACAGCCACAGCCCCCACGCCCGTTCGGGCGGGATCAGGCCGGTGATCGGCCGCAGCGTATAGGCACTTACCGCTGTCGCGCCGCGGGATCGCAATGACCCCCGAGCCAGGACGACGATGTCCGCCATGCCATGCAGTCAATCGCAAATGGTGACATTCGTCAATGGCATTGTTTCTGCTGGAGAGCTCCCCGGCGGGGGAGTCAAAGACGACGGGCAAATCCATCGAGTCACATTCCGATCTGGCGGATGATGGCCTTCTTGTCGATCTTCCCGATCGGCGTGGTGGGCAACGCCGGCAGTGCGACCAGCATGTCCGGCCGGGCATGCGCGGCCACCCCTCGCTCGTCGAGGTAGGTGTTCAGCTCGGCCAGCTCGATCGCATCGCCGGTGAAAACGACCGCAGCACAGATCTTTTCGCCGAGGTACGCATCTGGCAGCGCGACGACGGCCGCCGAGAAGATCGCCGGGTGGGTCAGCATTCGCTCCTCGAGGTCCTGGGCGGCGATGGTTTCGCCGGCGCGGGTGATGACGTCCTTGATCCGGCCCGTCACCACCAGGTTGCCGTCGCCGCGGCGGCGGACCAGGTCGCCGCTGCGGTAGAACCCGTCCGGATCGAAACTGCGTTCGTTGTCCCGCTCGGCGCGGAAGTAGCCGTTGAGCGTGTACGGGCCGCGCACCAGCAGTTCGCCCTCGTCGCCGGGCGCCACCGGCTCGCCCGCACCGTCGACGATGCGCAGCTCGTCGGCCCCGCACAGCGGCCGGCCCTGGGTGTCGTCCACCACGTCAGCCGGGTCGTCCAGTCGTGTGTAGTTCAGCAGCCCCTCGGCCATCCCGAACACCTGCTGCAGACTGGGGGTCAGCGTTTCGCGTACCCGCCGCGCGTCGTCCGGCTCCAGCTTGGCCCCGCCAACCTGCAACAGCCGCAGCGTTTTCGGCGTCACCGGCTCCCAGTCGCAGGCTTGGGCCCACAGCTTGGCCAGCGCTGGCACCAGGGCGGTCACCGTGACGCCGTGGCGCGCGATCGCGTCGAACGCGGCCTCGGGGCTGGGATCGGTGCCGAACACCGTGGTGGCGCCGACGCTGATGGCGCCGAGCAGACCGGGGCAGGCCAGCGGGAAATTGTGGCCCGCCGAGAGCACCACCAGATAGATGTCGTCGTTGCCCAGGCGGCAGAGTTCGGCGCTCGCGGTCGCGTTGAACACGTAGTCGTCGTGCGTGCGCGGGATGAGTTTGGGCAGACCGGTGGTGCCGCCCGAAACCAGCAGCAGAGCAGGCGATCCGGGGTCGGGCGGAGCGATCGCTTCGGCGGCTGCCGCCGAGTCACGCAGCCGCCGCCACGAGACGAACTCCGCGGGGTCGCCGTCGACGATGACGTGCCTCAGTCCGGGGTGGTCGGCGATCAGGCCACGCGCCATCGCCCGATAGTCGAAACCGTTTGCGGTATCGGCGATCAGCAGGCCCACGGCGTCGCCGACCCTGGCGAAATGCGCCAGCTCCGCGGCGCGGTGGCCGGGCAGGCACAGCACCGGTATCGCCCCCGCCCGCAGCAGGCCGAACAGCGCCACCGCAAACTGTGTGCCGTTCGGCAGCTGCAGCAGCACCCGCTCGCCCGGGGCGATGCCCAGGCCGCGCAACCCCGCGGCCGCGCGGTTTGCCGCCGCGTCCAGACCGGCGAAGGTCAGGCCGGTGCCCCGGTCCGCCCCGGCGTCGCACACCGCGATCTTGTCCGGCCACCGCCGCGCCGCGTCGGCCAGCAGGGAGTCCAGGCGGCGCCCCGTCCAGTACCCCGCGGCCCGGTAGGCGGCGGCCCTGTCGGCGGGGAACGGCACGAAGCCCTTCAGAGGCGGTGCTGTGTTCGGGATCACCTGGGTTCCTTAGGGGGGGGCTTGGTAGCTGTGCCGGGACAGAGGATAGGCTAACTTGCGAAAATTAGGGCAGCCTGTGCTAATTCAGGAGGATCGTGGTGCGTTCCCCGGCGTACTCGGAGGACATCCGTGCGGAAGTGGCGGAGCTCCTCGGCGTCGGCGTCGACGCGGTGCACCCCGGTGACAATCTGATCGGCCAGGGCCTGGACTCGATCCGGATGATGTCGCTGGCCGGCCGGTGGCGCAGGCAGGGCATCGACGTCGATTTCGCCGCGCTGTCCGCCAGTCCGACCATCGAGGCCTGGTCCGAGCTGGTGGCGGCGCGCTCGCGGGGCGTTGAGCCGCCGGCCGGCGAGACGGCCCGGGATGCCGAAGCCGCCGACGAGCCCTTTCCGCTGGCTCCCATGCAGCACGCGATGTGGGTGGGCCGCGCCGCTAATCAGCAGTTCGGCGGGGTGGCCGGGCACCTGTATGTCGAGTTCGACGGGGGTGCCACCGACCCCGAGCGGCTGCGGGTGGCGGCGACCCGCCTGGCGCTGCGGCACCCCATGCTGCGGGTGCGATTCTCGCCCGACGGCACGCAGCACATCGCCCCGGCTGGCGGATGCGGCGATTTCCCGGTCGCGGTGGCGGATCTGCGCGACCTGGATGCGGACGACGTCGATCGGCGGCTCGCTGCGATCCGCGATGCCAAGTCGCACCAGGAGCTCGACGGCGCGGTATTCGAACTCGCGCTGACCCTGCTGCCCGGCAAGTGTTCGCGCCTGCACGTCGACCTCGACATGCAGGCCGCCGACGCGATGAGCTACCGCACCCTGATGTCGGACCTGGCCGCCCTGTACCTCGGCCGCGACCTGCCCGAGCTCGGGTTCAGCTACCGCGAATACCGCCAGGCCATGACCCGCGCGGAGGAGCAGCCGCAGCCGGTCCGCGGCGCCGACCGCGACTGGTGGGCGCGGCGCATCCCGCAGCTGCCCGACCCGCCGATGCTGCCCACCGCTGGTAGCCGGGACTCGCGCCGCAGCACCCGCCGCTGGCACTGGCTGGACCCGGCGACGCGCGACGCGCTGTTCGAGCGCGCCCGCGGGCGGGGCATCACCCCGGCGATGGCGCTGGCCGCGACGTTCGCCAACGCCGTGGCACGCTGGTCGACGTCGCGGTTCTTGCTCAATGTCCCGCTGTTCGGCCGCCAGGGGATACACCCCGACGTCGAGAACCTGGTCGGCGACTTCACCTCCTCGCTGCTGCTCGACGTCGACCTGACCGACGCGGCCACCGCGGCGCAACGGGCGCTTGCCGTGCAGGAGTCGATGCGTACGGCGGCAGCGCACTCCGCGTACTCGGGGCTGTCCGTGCTGCGCGACCTCAGCCGCCATCGCGGCACCCAGGTGCTGGCGCCGGTGGTCTTCACCAGCGCGCTGGGGCTCGGGGAGCTGTTCAGCACCGACGTCACCGAACAATTCGGCTCACCCGTGTGGATCATTTCGCAGGGCCCCCAGGTGTTGTTGGACGCGCAGGTGACCGAGTTCGACGGCGGGGTCCTGGTGAACTGGGATGTGCGCGACGGCGTCTTCGCGCCAGGCGTCATCGACGCGATGTTCGCCCATCAGATCGACGAGTTGCGCCGATTGGCCTCCGGCGACGACGGGTGGGACGCGCCGGATCCCCCGGCGTTGCCGGCCGCCCAGCGGGCGGTGCGCGACACGGTCAACGGCCGCACCGCGCCACCCAGCGGAGAAGCCTTGCACGACGGCTTCTTTCGTCAGGCTGAACGGCGGCCCGAGGCGCCGGCGGTGTTCGCCAGTTCCGGCGACCTCAGTTATGCACAGCTGCGCGCCCAGGTGTTGGCGGTCGTCGCGGCGGTCCGGGCGGCCGGCGTCGGGGCCGGCGACACCGTCGCCGTCGTGGGCCCGAAGACGGCCGAGCAGGTGCCCGCCGTGTTGGGCATCCTGGCCGCCGGCGCGGCCTATCTGCCGATCGGCGCCGATCAGCCATGCGATCGCGCGCACCGCATCCTCGAAACCGGCGGGGTGCGCCTGGCGCTGGTGTGTGGCGGGGAGCGGCTGTCGCTGCCGGTGCCCGCGCTCATGCTGGCCGACGTGCTGGCCGACGCGGCGTTTAGTTCTGAAATCGATTGCGCACGAGTCGATCCGGCCGATCTCGCCTACGTGTTGTTCACCTCGGGGTCCACGGGTGAGCCCAAGGGCGTCGAGGTCACCCACGACGCCGCGATGAACACCGTCGAATTCATCGGCCGACACTTCGACATCGGGCCGGGGGACCGTTGCCTGGCCCTGTCCACACTGGAGGGCGACATCTCGGTGATGGACCTGTTCGTCACCTTGCGCACCGGCGGGTCGATCGTGGTGGTCGACGAGGACCAGCGCCGCGACCCCGACGCGTGGGCCCAGCTCATCGAGGCGCACGGCGTTACGGTGCTGCACTTCATGCCGGGTTGGCTGGAGATGCTGATCGAAGTCGCCCGCGGCCGGCTGTCCTCGGTGCGGGTGATACCCACCGGCGGCGACTGGGTGCGGCCCGAGCTGGTACGCCGGCTGCGCGCCGAGGCGCCCGGCTTGCGCTTCGCCGGGCTAGGCGGCGCGACCGAAACCCCAACGCACAACACTATTTTCGAGGTCACCGACGCGATACCCGACGACTGGGCCGCCCTGCCGTTCGGGGTTCCGCTGCCCAACAACGTCTGCCGCGTCGTCAGCGGCACCGGCGACGACTGCCCCGACTGGGTCACCGGCGAGTTCTGGGTGTCCGGCCGTGGCATCGCGCGCGGCTACCGCGGACGTCCCGACCTGACCGCGGAGCGGTTCGTCGAGCACGACGGGCGGCGGTGGTACCGCACCGGCGATCTGGTCCGCTACTGGCCGGACGGCACCCTGGAATTCGTCGGCCGCGCCGATCACCGCGTCAAGATCAGCGGTTACCGCATCGAGCTCGGCGAGATCGAGGCCGCGCTGAGGCGGATACCCGGCGTCCAAATAGCCGTCGCCGCCGCGCTTCCCGGAGGGGCCGAGGTGCTGGCCGCGGCAGTGCGCGCAGACTCGGCGAACGGTGCGACGCCCGAGCTCATCCGCGCAACCCTGGCCGATCTGGTTCCCGCGCATATGATTCCGCGCCACATCGTGCCGGTGGACACCATCCCGTTCACCGACGCCGGCAAGATCGACCGGCGTGCCGTCGCGGCGCTGCTCGGCGCCGCGGTCTCGACCTCCGACACGGACGGGCCCGGCTACCGCGCGCCGTCGACGGCGCTGGAATCGGCTCTGTCCGCGATTGTCGCGGACCTGCTCGGTCTTGAACGGGTCGGCATCGACGACGACTTCTTCGCGCTCGGCGGGGATTCGGTTTCGGCCACCCAGGCTGTCGCGCGCATCCGCTCCTGGCTGGACACCCCCGACGTCATGGTCGCCGATATCTTCGCCAACCGCACCGTCTCGTCGCTCGCCGGGTTGCTCGCCCGCGCCGAGCGTTACCCCGGCCGGCTCGAGCAGGTCGCACAGTTGTATCTGGAGGTCATCGGCATGGACGCCGACTCCGTTCTGGCGGCCTCTGGACAACCCGCGAAATGTGAAACGGCGCAATGAGATTCCAAGAGCTGGTGAGCATGTCCTCCACATTCCCATCCTGGATCAAGCGGATACCGGGCCGCAGCGCCGGTTCGGCAGGCGCGATCGTGGTCTTCCCCCATGCCGGGGCGGCCGCGGCGAGCTACCGGGTGCTGGCCGGCGCCCTGGCCGCCGGCGCGGACATCTACATCGTTCAGTACCCGCAGCGCGCCGACCGCATCACCGAACCGGCGCACGAAACCGTGCACGAACTCGCCCTCGACCTCTTCGAGGCCGGCCCGTGGGGCAGCCTCGCGCCACTGCAACTGTTCGGGCACAGCATGGGTGCGGTCGTCGCGTTCGAATTCGCCCGTGTCGCCGAGGAGCACGGCGTGCGCGTGCGGAAGCTGTGGGCATCGGCGGGGCCGCCGCCGTGCGTGGTTGCCGACATGCCGGAGCTGCCGACCAGCAACGACGAGGTACTCGCCGAGCTCGCCGATCTGGGTGGCACCGATCCCGAACTTCTCGCCGACGACGAGTTCTCGGAGCTGCTGGCCACCGCGATGCGCGCCGACTACCAGGCGTTCAACCGTTACGAGCCCAGCCCCGACATCCGGGTAGACGCCGACATCCACGTCCTCGGCGGGCGCGACGACCACCGCATCGCTGTCGAGGTGCTGCGGCTGTGGGCACGGCACACCACCGGAGCGTTCGAGTTGTCGCTGTACGACGGCGGGCATTTCTACCTCTACGACCACGTCGAGGCGATCGCCGCGCTGGTGAACGCCGATGCCTGACACCGACCCCGTCGTGATCGTCGGCATGGGAATCGAGGCGCCCGGCGGTATCGACACCGCCGACGGACTGTGGGAGCTGTTGGCGCACGGCCGCGAGGCGCTGGGTCCGTTCCCCACCGATCGCGGGTGGGCGGTCGCCGACCTGCTCGCCGGATCGCGCCGCGGCGGATTCAAAGAAATTCACAACAGCGGCGGATTCCTCAGCGGGGCAGCCACATTCGATCCGGAGTTTTTCGGCATCTCGCCCCGCGAGGCCGTCGCGATGGATCCCCAGCAGCGGGTCGTGCTCCGGGTCTCCTGGCGTGCCCTGGAAAACAGTGGCATCAACCCCGACGACCTGGCCGGCCAGGACGTGGGCTGCTTCGTCGGCGCGTCGGCCACCGGCTACGGACCCCCGATGGCCGAGTTCTCCGGCCACAGCGGTCATCTGCTCGCCGGGACGGCGCTGAGCGTAATCTCGGGGCGAATCGCCTACACCCTCGGCCTGTCCGGTCCGGCGCTCACCCTGGACTCCTCCTGCGCGTCCGCGCTCGTGGCGTTTCACGTCGCCGTGCGCTCGTTGCAGGACGGCGATTGCGATCTGGCGCTGGCCGGCGGCGTGAACGTGCTGGGCTCGCCCGGCTTCTTCGTCGAGTTCTCCAAACAGCACGCCCTGTCCGATGACGGTGTGTGCCGCCCCTACAGCGCGCGGGCCAGCGGGACGGTGTGGGCCGAGGGGGCGGCCATGTTTGTGCTGCAACGCAAGTCGGCCGCGGTGCGGGACGGGCGACCGATCGTGGCCGAGGTTCGCGCCACCGCCGTTAACCAGGACGGCCGCAGCGCCGGGCTCAGCGCGCCCAGCGAACAAGCGCAGATTCGGCTGTTCCGGCGGGCCATCGAGCGGGCGGAGATCAAACCTGGGGAGGTGGGGATGATCGAGGGCCACGGCACCGGCACCCGGCTCGGTGATCGCACCGAATTACGTTCGCTCGCACAGACGTACGGCGACACGGCGCCAGGCACCGGGGCGCTGCTGGGCTCGGTGAAATCCAACGTCGGCCACGCGCTGGCCGCGGCCGGCGCGCTCGGGTTGGCCAAGGTGTTGGTCTCCGCCGAACACGGCGCCGTGCCGCCGACCCTGCACGCCGCTCAGGCCAGCCCGGAAATCGACTGGGAAAGCCAGGGTTTGCGCCTCGCACAGACCCTGACGCCATGGCCGGCGGTCGGCGGGCTGCGGACCGCGGCGGCGTCGGCCTTCGGCATTGCCGGCACCAACGCGCATCTGATCGTGTCCGTCCCCGAGGTCGCCTAGTGCTCGATCATGTGCTGCCCGACGGCCGTGTCCCGGTACTGCTCTCCGCGCACGACGCCGAGCTGATCCGCCAGGAGGCGGCGGCGATTCTGACCTACCTCGACCGCAGCGCGGGCGACTGCGCGGACGTGACCTCGTCGGTCGCATCGACGCTGCTGCGGCTGCGGCGGGTCCGCAGGCACCGCGCCGTCGTCCGCGCCGCGAACCGCGCCGAGTTGATCGAGGGGTTGTCGGCGATCGCCCGCGGCGACGAACACGACCTGGTCGTCGGCGCCGCCGGGATCGCGACGCCCCGTGTCGCGTTCGTCTTTCCGGGTCAGGGCAATCAATGGCGGGGGATGGGAGCCGACGCCTACGGCCGGCTGGCGGACTACCGGGAGACGGCGGACAGCTGCGCGGATGCGTTCGTCGCGGGTGGATTCCCTTCTCCGCTGGCCTATCTGGTGGGCGAGCTGGATCGGGACTGGGCGCGGACCGAGATCCAGGCGGCCCAGTTCACCCACGCGGTCAGCTTGGCCGCGGCGTGGCAGTGTTTCGGGGTCCGTCCCGATCTGACCGTGGGGCACAGCCTCGGCGAGGTCGCGGCGGCCTATGTGGCCGAGGCGATATCGCTGCCGGACGCCGTCGCCCTGGTGGCAGCACGAGCCACCGTCGTCGATGGACTGACCGGCCGCTACGCGATGGCGGTGCTCGGTGTCGGCGTCGACGGGGCTGAGTCCGTGTTGGCCGACACCGCGGGGTGGCTGGAGGTATCGGCGGTCAACGGGCCGTCGTCAACCGTGGTCTCCGGTGACCACGATGCGGTGGCCGCCGCGGTGCGGCTGGCGGGGCAGCGGGGCATCTTCACCCATCACCTGGCCGTCGACTACCCGGGGCACACCAGCGCGCTACGGCAGCTGCGCACCGACCTGATCGAGCGCATACCCGACTCGACATTCCGCGACGGGCCGGTGACATTCATCGGATCCACGGTGGGCGGCCAGGTCGGCAGCGATACCGACTTCCCCGAGTACTGGTATGAAAATCTCTGCGGCACAGTACGGTTCGATCGGGCCGTGCAGTTCGCCCAGAAGTGCGGGGCCGACGCGTTCATCGAGTTGTCCGCGCACCCGGCGCTGCTGTATCCGTTGGCCGACATCGTCGACGACGCGCTGATAGTCGGCTCCGGTCATCGAGACGAGTCGATCACCGACTCGCTGTCGGCGAACATCGCGACCGTCGCAACGGCCCACCCCCGCTGCCGGTGGGCCGACGCCATCCCGGGAGGTGTGCGCCCACCACTGCGCAATTTCCCCAACGCGCCGATGCGGGCGTTGCAACTCTGGGCGACGCCGGAACCGCTGTCCGACGTCACCCCGGTTGCCACGTTGACCGTCGCCGTCGAGGACTGGCAGCCGGCGGCCCCGGCGCCCGCCGGCGGCGCGACGGCCCGCGGGATCGCGGTTGTCGGCGAGCCCGGCGCCTGGACGCAGCAGCTGATCGACGCGGTCGCGGCGTCCCCGGGCTGCGTTGCGGTGGCGCCGCAGCAGGCGGAGATCGTCGCGATCATCGCGCCGGAACTCGATCGTCACGACGTCACCACCGCGATCGAACAGATCGCCGGCCGGCCTGACGCGGGCCTTCCCGATTACGCCGCGATCGTCGGCCCCGGCTGCCGGGCGGTCTGGCTGCTGACTGCCGGCGCCGAACAGTTCGGCGCCGACGCGGCGAATGTCTCCGGCGCGCAGGCGGCGCTGGCCGCAATGCATCGCAGCGTCGGGTTCGAATTCCCGGATCAGGCATTCGGGCACCTCGACCTGCCGCACCGCGACGTCGACGCCGGCACGGCGCGCGCCGTCGTCGACGCGCTGCTCGGCGAGGCGGCCGAGGTCGCGCTGCGCGGCGCCGAGTCGCCGCGACGGTATGTTCGAACCTTCCGCGACTGCCGGGAATCGGCGACCGCCCGACCGCTGGACGCCGCCGCACTGGACCACGTGGTGATCACCGGAGGCAACGGGGCCATCGGGCTGCAGTACGCCCGCTACTGCGTCGAACACGGGGCGCGCACGGTTACCCTGTTGAGCCGCAACGGAGTCGACGCGCCCGCCCTGGCCCGGCTCGCCGAGAACTACGACGTGGTGGTGCAGGCGCCGCGGTGCGACATCACCGACGCGGCCGCGCTGTCCGCCGTCGCGGCCGAATATGCCGGCGCGGGGGCGTCATTGGTGATCCACACCGCCGGCATCGCCCGGGCGCGCCGGCGTGCCGATCTCACCGGCGCGGACGTGGCCGAGGTGTGCGCCGCGAAGGTCGTCGGGCTGGCGCGGCTGGCCGACCTGTGGCCGCTGCGGCCGGACTGCCGGATGCTGGCCTGCTCCTCGGTCTTCGGGGTCTGGGGCGGTTACAGTCACGCGGCCTATGCGGCGTCGAATCGGCTGCTCGATGTGCTGGCCGCGCAATTGCGGCGCGGCGGGCGGGACTGCATCGCGATCCGCTGGGGATTGTGGCAAAGCGCCGGAGTCGTGGCGGGCAACGAGATCACTCGCACCGAACGCTCCGGACTGGTCGCGATGGACCCGGGGCTGGCCATCGAGGCCGGCCTGTATCGCTACGACGCCGACCCGCTGATCTTCGATGCCGACTTCGACCGCCTCGCGGTGTTCTTTGAAAGCCAGGGCATGCCAACGCCATTCAGCGCGACGCACGACGGCGATGCAGCCGGCGGTGGCGACGGGGTGCCGCAGCAACTGGCCGAGGTCGTGCGTGCCGAGCTCGCCGCGACCCTGCACCTCGGCGATCCGGCGTCGATCGACCCGAGCGCCTCGCTGATCGACCTCGGGGTCGATTCCCTGCTCGCGCTCGATCTGCGCAAGCGGCTGCGCCGGACCGTGGGCAACGCGGTCCCGGTGGCGCACATGCTCGGCGGCATCACCGTGCACGAACTGATCGACGCCGTGCGCGCCGGTTCACCCCAAGCTCGCGATGCGAGAAAGGTTGGAGTCCTAGCGTGACTGAAACCACCCGGCTCGACGAACAGCGCCTGGAACTGTTGCGTCGCAAGATCGCTGAACGCGGGCTGGCCAGGCCCGAGGGCGGCGCGGCCGTGGCGACCGACGACGAGCCGGCCGTCTCGGCGGGCCAGCACCGGATGTGGTTCGTGCAGTCGGTCGACCCCGACAGCGCGCTGCTCAACATCTGCGTGTCCTATCGCCTCAGCGGCGCCGTCGATGTCGCGCGGTTGCACGACGCGGTCGACGCCGTCGCGGCCCGCCACGCCGTCCTGCACACGACGTTCGAGACGACGCCCGAGGGCGATCCCCGCCCGGTGGTCCGTGACGACCTGCGGCCGCAGTGGGCCGACCACGACGTGTCCGGCTTGACCGATCAGGCGCGGCGGTTGCGGCTGGATGTGCTGGCGCAGCGGGACTTCGGCCGGGCGTTCGACCTGAGCAAGGATTCGCCGCTGCGGGTCACCGTCGCGCGGTTGTCCGCCGACGAGTTGATGATGCTGATCACCGTCCACCACATCGCCTGGGACGACGGCTCCTGGGCGCCGTTTTTCGCCGACCTGACCCGTGCCTATGCCAACCCGGACGGGTATGCCGCCGAACCCGTGGTTCCCGCGCCGGTCGCGGCTTCTGACGGGGACGCGTGTCGCGAAGCGGACCTGGCCTACTGGCGGCCGTTGATCACGGATCTTCCTGAGCCGCTCGAGCTTCCGGGTCCCAACGGCTCGGTGGTGCCCAGCACGCTGCGCGCGCAGCGCGCGACCGCGCAGCTGTCGGCGGCCACCATCGAGCGGGCGGCGGCGCTGGCGCGCGAAACCGGCGCCACCCCGTACATGGTCTTGATGGCGGCCTTCGCCGCATTGGTGCACCGTTACACCGGATCGACCGACTTTCTGATCGCGGCCCCGGTGCTGAACCGCGGGGTCGCAACCGACGACGCGATCGGCTATTACGGCAACACCGTGGTGATCCGGTTGCGGCCGCAGTCGCGCCAGACCTTCCGCGACCTGCTGGCTGAAACGCGGGACAACGCGGTGGGCGCGTTCGCGCATTCGCGAGCCGATCTGGATTGGCTGGTGCGCGAATCCAATCCGGACCGCCGGCACGGTGCGGACCGGATGACCCGGGTGAGCTTCGGGCAGCGCGACGCGGACGGGCCGGGCTTCGCGCCGGCCGGGGTGCGCTGCGAGCGCGCCGAGCTGCGCGGCCACTTCAACCAGCTGCCACTCAGTTTCATGGTCGAACTGGCGCAAGACGGCGCCGGACTGGTCGAGGCCGAATACCTGGTCGAGGTGCTCGACCGCGAACTCGTCGAGCAACTCCTGCGGCACTACGTGGTGCTGCTGGACAGCGCGCTGACCGACCCCGACGCCCGGCTGTCGGCGTGCCGGCTGATGAGCGACGACGACGCGCACTGGCTGCGCCAAGTGTCGACCGGTGCGCAGTTCCGCACCCCGGCCGCCACCCTGCCCGCGTTGGTGACCCGGCGCGCGGCCCGGTCGCCCGATGCCGTCGCCGTGGTTTACGAGGGCCGCCAGTACAGCTACCGCGAGATCGACGACGAGTCGAACCGGGTGGCGCACTGGCTCATCGAGCAGGGCATCGGGACCGAGGACCGGGTCGCGGTGCTGCTGGACAAGTCGCCCGAGCTGGTCATCACCGCGCTGGGCATCCTGAAATCGGGCGCGGTCTACCTGCCGGTGGACCCCACCTACCCGCGGGATCGGCTGGCCTTCATCCTCGGCGATGCCGACGCCAAACTGATTCTGCGCGAACCGATCACCGGCCTGGAGAGCTACCCGGTCACCGAACCCGAGCTGCTTCGTCCGCTGGACCCGCGGAACACCGCATACCTGATCTACACCTCGGGATCGACGGGGCTGCCCAAGGGCGTGCCCGTTCCGCACGCGCCGATCGCCGAGTACTTCGTCTGGTTCGGCGACGAGTACCGCGTCGACGAGACCGAACGGCTGCTGCAGGTCGCGTCGCCCAGCTTCGACGTGTCCATGGGCGAGATCTTCGGCACGCTGATCATGGGCGCCGGGCTGGTGATTCCCCGGCCCGACGGGTTGCGAGACATCGGCTACCTGACCGAACTGCTGCGCCGCGAGGGCATCACCTCGATGCATTTCGTACCGTCGCTGCTGGGGCTGTTCCTGTCGTTGCCGGGCGTCAAGCAATGGCGCACCCTGCGCCGCGTGCCCATCGGCGGCGAGGCGCTGCCCGGCGAGATCGCCGACAAGTTCCACGCCACCTTCGACGCGCTGCTGTACAACTTCTACGGACCGACCGAGACCGTGGTCAACTGCACCAGCTACCCGGTGCAGGGCGCCCAGGGAGCCCGGGTGGTGCCTATCGGCCGGCCCAAGATCAACACGCAGGTCTATCTGCTCGACGACGCGCTGCAGCCGGTACCCGTGGGTGTGATCGGCGAGATCTACATCGGTGGAACACATGTCGCGCACGGATATCACCGCCGGCCCGGATTGACGGCCGAGCGATTCGTCGCCGACCCGTTCGCCCCTGGCGCGCGGCTGTACCGGTCGGGAGACTTGGCCCGCCGCAACGCCGACGGCGACATCGAGTTCGTCGGCAGAGCCGACGAGCAGGTGAAGATCCGCGGCTTCCGCATCGAGCTCGGCGAGATTGCCGCGGCCATCTCGGTCGACCCCAGCGTCGGCCAGGCCGTCGTGGTCGTCGCCGACCTGCCCGGCCTGGGCAAGAGCCTGGTCGGCTACCTGACCCCGGCCGCAGGCGCGGGCACGGAAACCGTTGAGGTCGAACGCATCCGGGCCCGCGTGGCCGCGGCGCTGCCCGACTACATGACCCCGGCCGGCTACGTCGTGCTCGACGAGATCCCGATCACCGCGCACGGCAAGATCGACCGCGCCGCGCTACCCGAGCCGCAGATCGCACCCGGGGCCGAATACCGCGAGCCGACCACGCCGACCGAACGCCGCGTCGCCGCACTGTTTTCCGGGCTGCTCGGCCACGGCCGGGTCGGGGTCGACGACTCGTTCTTCGACCTGGGCGGGCACTCGCTGGTGGCCACCAAGCTGGTCACCGCGATCCGCTCGGACTGCGGCGTCGAGATCGGCATCCGCGACGTCTTCGAGCTGGGCACGGTGGCGTTGCTGGCCGAACGGATCGACCGGCTCGGTTCCGGGGAACCCGGGCAGTCGCGGCCCAGACTGGTTGCCACGGCCCACGACGAGCCGCAGCCGTTGTCCTCTTCGCAGCTGCGCAGCTGGTTCGCCTACCGCGTCGACGGGCCCAGTTGGGTCAACAACATCCCGTTCGCCGCGAAGCTGAGCGGCCCGTGGGACATCGACGCGTTGATCGCCGCCACCGGCGACGTCGTCGCCCGGCACGAGATCCTGCGCACCAGCTACGTCGAAATAGATGGCGTGCCATACCAAGTCGTCAATCCGGCCAGTGGCTTGACGGTCCACCGCGAGGCCTGGAGCGCCCAAGGCGACAGCGAATCGTGGCTCACGGAGCGGCTGGACACCGAGCGCCGGTATTGCTTCGAGCTGGACGCCGAATGGCCGATCCGGGTGGCGGTGTTCGACACCGGCGCGGGCGAGCACGTCTTGTCGCTCGTGGTCCACCACATCGCCTCCGACCACTGGTCGGCGGGCGTGCTGTTCGCCGATCTCATCGCCGCCTATCGGGCCCGGCGCGGCGGGGAAGCCCCGGCCTGGGCGCCGCTGCGGGTGCAGTATGCCGACTACGCGGCTTGGCAGGGCGCGTTTTTGGGCGACTCCAGCGGTCAGGAGTCCGCCGTCGCCGCCGAGCAGCGCGAGTACTGGACATCGCAGCTCGTCGGGCTCGCCGAGGATGCCGGGCTGCGGCCGGACTTTCCGCGGCAGCCCGTGCCCAGCGGGGCGGGCGAATCCGTCGAGTTCAGCATCGACACGGCCACCCGCACCAAGCTGTCCGAACTCTGCCGCGAGCTGGGCATCACCGAATTCATGCTGCTGCAGACGGCGGTCGCGGTAGTGCTGCACAAGGCGGGCGGGGGAGTGGACATTCCCCTCGGCACCCCCGTGGCCGGCCGCACCGAGACCGAGCTGGAGCAGTTGATTGGCTTTTTCGTCAATATCCTGGTGCTGCGCAACGACTTAACGGGCAACCCGACGCTGCGCGAGGCGCTGACCCGGGCCAGGGAGACGGCGCTGGCCGCCTACGCCCACCAGGACCTGCCCTTCGACCGCGTGGTCGACAGCGTCAGCCCGGTTCGCTCGCTGTCGCGCAATCCGCTGTTCCAGGTGGTGGTGCACGTGCGCGATCACCTGGCCGCCACCCGGGTGATCGAGGCGGCACTGGAGGCCGGCGGCGAGGACACGGTGTGCACCTCGCTGGACCCGACCTTCGACATGGCGCACGCTGACCTGTCCGTCAACTTCTTCGGCACCGACGGCGCGGGGGACATCGGCTACAACTGCGCGGTCATCTTCCGCACCGAGCTGTACCGCCGGGCCACCATCGAGCGGCTGGCCGGTTGGCTGGCCCGCGTCGTCACCGAGTTCGCCGACGACGTCGACCAGACGCTGCGCGACGTCCGGTTGGTCGACGACGACGAGCAACACCGCGTCGTGGCGGACTGGAGCCGCGGTGAGCCGGCGCCGCAGGACCGGCCGCGCACCATCGGTGACCTGTTGCGGCCCAGCCGGAACTTGGGGACCGACCGGATCGCGGTGCGCTGTGCCGACCAGGAAATCGATTATCCTGCGCTGCATCGTCGTTCGGATAACCTGGCGGCGCTGCTCGTCGAGCACGGTGTTGGGCCCGGGTCGCTGGTCGGGTTGTCCATGCGGCGCAGCATCGAACTGGTGGTGGCGCTGGTGGCCATCATGAAGGCCGGCGCCGGTTACTTCCCGATCGACCCGGCCTATCCGCCGGCACGCAAGGAACTCATGCTCGACGACGTCAGGCCGCCGGTCGTGCTGGCGACGGTCGAGGCGCTGGACACCATGCCCGATATCACCGGCGTCACATTGCTCTTGCTGGACGACCCGTGGGTGCGCGCGGCGGTCGACAACGACGCCGCGCCGGTGGACGGCTTCCCGGCGCCGCACCCCGACGACCCGATGTACCTGGTGTTCACGTCCGGGTCCACCGGAAAGCCCAAGGGCGCGGTCGGCACCCACCGGTCCATGTCGGCCCGGCTGGACTGGCAGCTGCGTCACTACCCGCCGCGCACCCGCGACGTCCGATTGGCCCAGGCTTCGATCACGTTCCTCGAGGGCGGCATGGAAATGCTGGCCGGCCTGGCCGCGGGCGCCACCATGATCCTCGCCGACGACACCGAGCTGCGCGATGCCGAAGCCCTTGGTGCGCTGATGAACCGGCATTCGGTCGCCCAGGTCACCGCGGTGCCCAGCCTGGTCTCGGCCCTGATCGACGCCCAGCCCGACGCGGTGCGCTCCCTGGCGCGGCTGGTGTGCGGCGGCGAGCCGGTGAGCATATCGCTGCTGGCGCGGCTGGTCGCGGTGTGTGCCGACGGCGGGACCGAACTGCTGAACAACATCGGCTCCACCGAAACCTCCGGCGCGGTGAGCCGCGGCCCGTTGTACCCGCCAAATCCGCTTGTCGGCAAACCGCTTCCGGGTTGCGACGCCTATCTGCTCGACGACGGGCTGCGCCCGGTGCCCGTCGGCGTGGTGGGCGAGCTGTACTACGCCGGCGACCAGCTGGCCCGGGGCTACTGGAAGCGATCCGGGCTCACCGCGACCCGTTTCGTTGCCAATCCCTATGGCGCCCAGCCCGGTTCGCGGCTGTATCGTAGCGGCGACCTGGCCCGGTGGACCGAGGACGGTCAGCTGGAATTCGTCGGGCGCGCCGACCACCAGGTGCAGGTGCGCGGTTTCCGCGTCGAGCTCGCCGAGGTCGAGGCCGCACTGGCCGCGGTCGACGGCGTTGCCGCGGCCGCCGCCCGCACCTGGGACCTGCACGGGGCCGCCTCGCTGGCCGGATACGTTGTGCCACAACGGCCGATCACCGACGACGCCGAGCGAGCGGCGTTCGCCGGCTCGGTGCGCAGCGCTATCGCCCGGACGCTGCCCGGGTACATGCTGCCCTCGTCGCTGACGGTGCTCGACGCGCTGCCGAAGACCGAGTCGGGCAAGCTGAACCGGCCGGGCCTGCCGCGGCCGGCGGTCGTCACCAGCGGCCGGATCGAGCCGACCCGGACCGCCACCGAGCGCGCCCTGGCCACGGTGTTCGCCGAACTGCTGTCCACCGCCGAAGTCGGGCGCTCCGACGACTTCTTCGCGCTCGGCGGGGACAGCATCTTGTCGGTCCAGTTGGCGGCGCGGGCCCGCGCCGCCGGCCTGGCGGTTAGCCCGCGAATGGTATTCGAGAACCCGACCGTGGCGGAGCTGGCCGCCGCGCTGGATGCGTCGGACGGCACGCACGCCGAACTCGAACACACCAACGGGCACGCCGACACGCGATTCGAGCCGATGAGCACCTCGGGCCTGTCACCCTCGGATCTGGCTGCGGTGACCGAACTTTGGTCCTCGTCGCGCGACGGCACGTCATGACCGCCGCCCGCACCGACACGGCGTCCGGCATCGAGGACGTGATGGCGCTGAGCCCCCTGCAGGAGGGCCTGTACTCGCTGACCACGCTGGCCGAATTCGCCGAGGGCCAGCCTGCCGACGACCCGTACCTGATCGGGATCGCCGCGGACATCTCCGGCGTGCTCGACGTCGACCTGCTGCGCGAGTGCGCGAGGAAGATGTTGACCCGGCACCCCAACCTGCGAGCCAGCTTCTTCAGCCGCGGGATCGCACGTCCGGTCCAGATCGTCCCGTCCCGGTTCGAGCTGCCCTGGCGGACCGTCGCCGCCGCGCCCGAGGAGGTGCCCGCGCTGCAGACCGGCGAGCGCCGGCGGCCGTTCGACCTGGAACGCGGCCCCGCGATCCGGTTTCTGCTCATTGAATTGCCCGGCACCCGTTGGCGGTTAGTGCTCACCGCGCACCACATCGTGATCGACGGTTGGTCGTTGCCGGTGTTCGTCAACGAGATGATGATCCTCTACCAGGCCGGGGGCGACCTGTCGGCGCTGCCCGTGGCTCCGCGGCCGTACCGCGATTACATCGGCTGGCTGGCCGGCCGGGATCAGGCTGCCAGCGAACAGGTTTGGCGTCGGCACCTCGCCGGGTTGGCCGGCCCCACCCTGCTCGCGGCTGCGCTGGGCTCGGTCGAGGCGGCCGGCGGACAGCAGGCGGCGTTGCCGCGCACGACCGAACTACGGCTGACCGCCGAGGCGACCGGGGCGTTGATCGACGGTGCCCGGTCGCGCGGTGTCACCGTCAGCACGCTGCTGCAAATGGCCTGGGCCCTGGTGTTGTCCCGGCTGACCGACACCCTTGACGTGGTATTCGGCGTGACCGTGTCGGGGCGGCCGGCCGAGCTGGCCGGCGTAGAAACCATGATCGGCCTGTTCATCAACACGGTGCCGCTGCGGGTGCGGCTCAACCCGGCCGCCGCTGTCGGCGAGCAGTGCCGCGCGGTGCAGCGCGACGCCGCACTGCTGCGGGAGCACAGCTACCTCGGGCACGCCCAGTTGCGGGCCCTCGGCGGGGTCGGGGAGATGTTCGACACCCTGCTGGTCTACGAGAACTTTCCACTGGATGGGTTGGCCGCCGGCGGTGAATTGCGCGCCGGCGGTGCGACATTCCGTCCGCACGCGCTGCAGAGCCTGTCACACTTTCCGGTCGCGATCGCCGCGCACCTCGCCGACGGCGAGCTGGTGGTGTTGATCGAAGTGATCGACGGGGCGCTGGGCGCCACACCCGCCGTCGCCCTCGGTCGACGGGTGTTGGCCACCGCCGAGCGACTGTTGCAGGACTGGGAACGACCGCTGCGCGAGGTCAGCGTCCTGTTCGAGGACGAGACGATTCCGCCGCGCGGCGCGAGCGCGTTGACCCCGACGGGGACGCGCGGCATCCACGCGCGGTTCGCCGATGTCGCGGCGGCGACACCGGACCACACTGCGATCAGCTGGGTGGGCGGCACCCTGAGCTATCGCGAGCTGGACTCCGCCGCCAACGCGCTGGCCGCCCGGCTTGCCGCCCGCGGGGTGGCCGCCGAAACGCCGGTGGCCATTCGGCTTTCGCGAGGACCGCACTACGTCGTCGCGATGCTGGCCGTACTCAAGGCCGGTGGCATGTGTGTGCCGATGGAACCGGGCATGCCCCCCGAACGGGTGGACTCGATTTTGCGGCAGACCGGCGCGTCGATCATGGTGGACGAGGAGTTGGTCAGCGCCGGCGGGCACGACGAATTCCGCCCGGTCGACGTGTCACCCGGGCAGGCCGCCTATGTCGTGTTCACCTCGGGAACGACGGGAGAACCCAAGGGCGTCATCGGAACTCACGCGGCCCTGGGCGCCTACGCCGACGATCATCTGGACGCGGTGCTGCGGCCCGCGGCGGCCCGGTTGGGCCGGCCGCTGCGTATCGCGCACGGTTGGTCGTTCGCGTTCGACGCGGCCTGGCAGCCGCTGGTCGGGCTGCTCGACGGGCACGGCGTGCACGTCGTCGACGAGGCCACGCAGACCGACGCGGAGGCATTGGTCAAGGCGATCGCCGAGCACGGGGTCGACATGATCGATACGACGCCGTCGATGTTCGCCCAACTCAGCGCGTGCGGTCTGCTGACCACCGTCCCGCTGGCGGTGCTGGCACTGGGCGGCGAGGCGGTCGGCAGGTCGGCGTGGGAGCTGATCCGGTCCGAGTGCGCGCGCACGGGCATGACGGCGCACAACTGCTACGGCCCCACCGAGACCACTGTGGAGGCGGTCGTGGGAGCCATCGCGGATTACCAGGTGCCGTCGATCGGGTGCCCGACGCGACACACTCGGGGGTACGTGCTGGATTCCGCGCTGCGGCCGGTGCCGTGCGGCGCGACCGGCGAGCTGTATCTGGCCGGCGCGCAGCTGGCCCGCGGATACCTCGGGCGTGCGGCTGAGACCGGTCGGCGTTTTGTCGCCGACCCGTTTACGACGGGCGAACGCATGTACCGCACCGGCGATTTGGTGCGCCGAGCGGCCGACGGCGCGCTGCAGTACGTGGGCCGCGCCGACGCGCAGGTCAAGATCCGCGGCTACCGCGTGGAGCCCGGCGAGATCGTCGCCGCGCTCGAATCCCACCCCACGGTCCGGCACGCGGGCGTGCTGGTGCGGCAGCGGCAGGGCGGCGCCCGCCTGACCGCGTACGTGGTGGCCGACGCGGCGATGCACACCCCGTCGGCCGCGCAACTGCGGGCCGCGCTGAGCGCCCGGCTGCCGCGCTACATGATTCCGCATCGCATCGTTACGGTCGACGAAATCCCGCTGACCGCCAACGGCAAGCTGGACGAGGCCGCGCTGAGCGCGTTGGACGTCGCCGCGGCCGGCGTCGGGACCGAACCCGAGACCGCCACGGAAACCGCTCTGGCCCAACTGCTTTCGGAACTGCTGCAACAGCCCAGCGTCGACGTCGCCGCCGACTTCCTGCAGCTGGGCGTGGACAGCATCACAGCGCTGTCGGTGGTGCAGGCGGCGCGGGCCCGGGGTATCGCGCTGCGCGCCCGGCTCGTTCTCGACTGCGCCAACGTCCGCGAGCTGGCCGAGGCCATCGATTCCGAGGCCGCCGAGGCCGCTGAGGCCCGAGCCGCCGCCCGCGTGGACGAGGAAAGCACCGAGCCGATGCCGTTGCTGCCCAACGGCCGCTGGCTCTACGAATACGGCGAGCCGCGCCGGCTGGCGCAGACCGAGGCGATCCGATTGCCCGAGGACGTCACTCGCGAGCAGCTGGACGCCGCGCTGGCAAGCGTCGTCGCCGGGCATCAGGTGCTGCGCACCCGCCTGGACCGCACCACGAAGACCCTGGTCCCGGCATCGCCCTCGGAAAGCGCCGACCTGCTCACCGAGGCGCAGGCGACCGGCGACCTGCAGGCGGAGGTTCCCGCCCAGGTCGCCCGGGCGGTCGACCGCCTCGACCCCGAGCGGGGAGCGTTGCTGGCCGCGGTGTGGCTTCGTCCGCCGGCCGGGCGCAGCGTCCTGCTGTTGGCCGCGCACGTGCTGGCGATGGATCCGGCGTCGTGGCGAGTGGTGATCGGCGAATTGGACGCCGCGCTGCAGGCACTCGCCGCCGGCCGCGCGCCCGCGCCGATCCGGGAGCACACCAGCTACCGCCGCTGGGCCGCCGCCCTGACCGAACGCGCCCACCGGCTGGACACCGCGCCGTTCTGGGCCGCGCAGCTCGCGGGCGACGATCCCACCCTCGGCACCCGGCGGGTCGATCCGGGCCGCGACCGGGCCGGCGACCTGAGCGTGCGCATGGTCGCCGCCGACGCGGACACCACCCGCCGGCTGCAGGAGTCCGGCGTGGCGCTGCCCGTCCTGTTGGTCACGGCCACCGCGGCGATGGTGACGCGGTGGCGGCAGGCCCGCAACCAGCCCACCCCGCCGCCGCTGCTGGCGCTCGAAACCCACGGCCGCGCGGACAATTTGGTGGACTCTCCGGACGCCCACACCGTCGACACCGACGACACGGTCGGGCTGCTCAGCTCCATCTATCCGGTCCGCGTGGACTCCGCCGATCCGCGTCGCGTCGCCGAGCGGCTCGCGGTGATCCCGGGCGATGGACTCGACTACGGCTTGCTGCGCTATCTGCGGGCCGACACCGCCGAGCGCCTTGCCGCGCTGCCCGGCCCGCAGCTGCTGCTGAACTATCTGGGCGCGGCTCACACCGGGGGCGGGACCGTGCTGACGCCGGAACGCGAACTGCTGGCCGGGGTGTCGCCGCAGCCGGAACCGGGGGCCGCGGTGCGCCACGAGCTGACCATCGTGGCCGCGATGCTGACCTTCGACGGCCAGCGCGTCCTGGCGGCACAGTGGCGGGCTTTGCCCGACATCCTTGATGACGCGGATATCACTGCGTTGCAACAACTTTGGATTGATTCTCTGCAGGAGATGGTGACATGAGCACACTTGCGGTCCTGGGCGCGGGCGCCAAAGCGGTGGCGGTGGCCGCCAAGGCGTCGGTGCTGCGCGACATGGGCGTCGACGCCCCCGAGGTGATCGCCGTCGAACGCACCGGGGTCGGGGCGAACTGGCAGGCGAGCGGCGGCTGGACCGACGGGGCGCACCGGCTGGGCACCAGCCCGGAAAAGGACGTCGGGTTTCCCTACCGCTCGTCGCTGGTGCCGCGCCGCAACGCCGAACTCGATGAGCGGATGACCCGGTACAGCTGGCAGTCGTATCTCATCGCGAACTCCCTGTTCGCCCAATGGGTCGACCGGGGCAGGCCGGCGCCCCCGCATCACCGGTGGAGTCAGTACCTGTCCTGGGTGGCCGACCACGTCGGACTCGAGGTCGTGCACGGCGAGGTCGACGGCCTGTCGGTGACCGGGGACCAATGGGCGCTGCACACCCACGAGACCACGGTGCGCGCGGACGCCCTGATGATCACCGGACCGGGCCAGGCCGAAAAGTCTTTGCTGCCCGGCAATCCACGCGTGCTGTCGATCGCGCAGTTCTGGGATCGCGCCGCCGGGCACGACCGCATCACGGCCGAGCGGGTGGCGGTCATCGGCGGCGGCGAGACGGCCGCGTCGATGCTCAATGAGCTGTTCCGGCACCGGGTTTCGACCATCACCGTGATTTCGCCGCAGGTCACGCTGTTCACCCGGGGCGAGGGGTTCTTCGAGAATTCGCTGTTCTCCGACCCCACCGACTGGACCGCCTTGACGCTGCAAGAACGCCGCGACGCGCTGGCCCGCACCGACCGCGGGGTGTTCTCGGCGAACGTCCAGGAGGCGCTGCTCGCCGACGACCGCATCCACCACCTGCGCGGCCGGGTGGCCCACGCGGTCGGCCGCGACGGGCAGATCCGGTTGACGCTGTCCACCAATCGGGGAAGTGAGAACCTGGAGACGGTGCACGGCTTCGATCTCGTCATCGACGGTTCGGGTGCCGACCCGCTGTGGTTTACCTCACTTTTCCGTCAGGACGCGCTCGACCTGCTCGAACTCGGGTTGGGCGGACCCCTGACCTCAGATCGCCTGCACGAAGCAATAGGCTACGACTTGGCCGTCATCGACGTCGCGCCGAAGCTGTTCCTGCCGAACCTGTCCGGACTGACGCAGGGGCCGGGATTTCCCAACCTAAGCTGTCTCGGGCTGCTGTCAGATCGGGTACTCGGTAGTACGACCACCCCGGGCAATCACCCCACGATGAGGAGATGTGATGAGCGTCAATCCCTTCGATGACGAAAACGGCACGTTCTTCGTCCTGGTCAACGACGAGGAGCAGCACAGTTTGTGGCCCACGTTCAGCGACGTGCCCGACGGCTGGCGCGTGGTGTACGGCGAGGCTGCGCGGGCGGAGTGCCTGGATTTCATCGAACAGAACTGGCCCGACATCCGCCCGAAGAGCCTGCGTGACGCGGTGGAGGCCCGCCGATCGGCGCAGTAGCGAAGCCGAAAATTCTGGGCTGCCACACAGCCTGCGCACAGATCAACCAAGCAAATCTCCCGTAGCATCTGTCTCAAGGTGCACAATTGCACCATCTACACCATGCGATGGCCGATGGGCGCATCCATGGTCAGCGAAGGGGGAACCATGAAGTCTCTGAAAGCCATCGCCACCGGCGTGGCGGCCGTGGGTGCCATCGGCGGCGCGGCCGTGGGCGTGACCTCGATTGCGTCGCTGCCGGCCGCCGGCGCGACGCAGGTCCGGCTTGCCGCGGTCGGCGCGCCGCTGCCGCAGGACCCGCCGCCGCCCGCCCCGGCTTCCGCCGCCAACGTGCCCACCGCGGACCAGCTGACCGGGCTGCTCAACACGCTCGCCGACCCCAGCGTTCCGTTCGCCAGCAAGAGCAATCTGGTCGAGGGCGGCATCGGCGGGACCGAGGCGCACATCGCCGATCACAAGCTGCAGAAAGCGGCCGAGAAGGGCGACCTGCCGCTGACGTTCAACATCACCAACATCCAGCCCGGCGCCGCGGGGTCGGCGACCGCGGATGTCGCGGTGTCGGGCCCGAAGATCCCGAGCCCGGTGACCCAAAATGTCACCTTCGTCAACCAGGGCAGCTGGATGCTGTCGCGCGCGTCGGCGATGGAACTCCTCCAAGCCGCGGGGCACTGACCCGGATCAGGTACGTTCACAAAGGCGTTGAAGGGGGAACCATGAAATCCGTCGTTACCAGCATGGCCGCGCTGGCCGTCATCGGCGGCGCAGCCGCAGGCATCACCGCCGTCGCCGCAGCGGGCGGACCGGGCCGGGTGGAACTGGCCGCGCTCGGCGCACCGCTGCCGCAGGATCCGCCGCCACCGCCGCCGCCCCCGGCGCCGGCCGTCCCGGGGCAACTGCCGTCGCCGGAGCAATTGGCCAGCCTCTGCAACCAGGCCACCGACCCGGGTGTCGGCTACTCGACCAAGAACAACCTGGTCGAAAACGGGATCACCCCGGATGAGGGCCATGTGGCGGACCATGACCTGCGCAAGGCCTACCGGAACGGGAACTTCCCGGAGACGTTCACCGTGACGAACATCGCGCCGGCCGGCCCGAATCTGGCCAGTGCCAAGGTGGCCATCGCCGGGCCGAAGTTCGCCGGACCGGTCACCAAGCAGCTGGTGTTCGTCAACCAGAACGGCAACTGGGTGCTGCAGCACGACGCCGCGATCGCCCTGATCCAAGCCGCCTCCGAGACAAACAACTAGCCGGCTACGGCACTTACGTCGATTCGCGCGATTCGCGTCGGATCGGCCAGGACGTCGATGCCGGCCACCCGGCCGTCGCGCACCGCGAACGCCATGATCGCGGCGGGTCGGTCGGCGACGAAAATGACCGCCCCGGCGGCGCCGTTGATGGTCGCCACGCGCACTTCGCGCTCGGGGCCCGCGTAGCCGCGGGCCAGCTTGGCCACCGCGCCGCCAGTGCCGCCTCGGTGGTCACGCGGCGTCGCGGTCGGCCAGGGCGCACACCCGGCCGCCGGAGCAGCCCGACGATCCGATGTCGAGCTTGGACTCCGCCTGCTCCAGTCTGGCGTACGCGTTGAGCAGCCGCGGGATGTGCGCGTACATCCGCAGCGGCTCGAGCATCCCGGCCGTCTCGAGACCGGTCATCTGCGCGAGTTTGCGTTTGGTGAAGAAGAACGCGATCCGGCGGCCGCCGAACGTGACCGCCTCAGTGCCCGAAGGTCGAACCCGATCCCTGCGTCTGCTGGCTCAGCGGGACATCCATGTCGTACACCCGGGCATGCAGCACGGTGCGATTCCGCAGCGCGGCACGCACCGCGCGGTGCAGGCCGTCCTCCAGATAGGTGACGCCCTTCCAGCGGACCGCGTGCGGGAAAAGGTCGCCGTAGAAGGTGGAGTCCTCCGACAGCAGGCGATCCAGCGCGAGCACCGTTGTCGTGGTGACCAATTCGTCCAGTCGGATTTGCTGTGGCGGTATCTGAGACCAATCGCGGTACGACAGCCCGTGTTCCGGGTACGGCTTGCCATCCCGCACACCCTTGAAGATCATCGGCAGATCCCCACGGTCGCAACGCCTCGGCCCGACGGATACATGCTGGATAGGCTAGTCGGAGAAGTTGCCAACGGCGTGGACTCCCGTCGGTGCTCAGCGGTCAATATCGCCCGAGACCGTAAAATGGACACGATCAAGGAGGTAGGGGCCATGGCAAGTGCCGACGACCGTCGCTTCCAGGTGCTGCACGCCATCGTCGCGGACTTCGTCGCCACCAAGGAGCCCATCGGTTCCAAGTCGCTCGTCGAGCGGCACAACCTCGGGGTGTCCAGCGCGACCGTCCGCAACGACATGGCCGTCCTTGAGGCCGAGGGCTACATCACCCAGCCGCACACCAGCTCCGGGCGGGTGCCCACCGAGAAGGGGTACCGCGAGTTCGTCGACCGGCTCGACGACGTCAAACCGCTATCGTCGGCCGAGCGACGCGCGATCCAGGGTTTCCTCGAATCCGGCGTCGACCTCGACGACGTGCTGCGCCGCGCGGTGCGGCTGCTGGCCCAGCTGACCCGTCAGGTCGCGGTGGTCCAGTACCCGACGTTGTCGACCTCCACGGTCCGCCACCTGGAGGTCATCGCACTGACCCCGGCCCGGTTGCTGATGGTGGTCATCACCGACTCCGGCCGCGTCGATCAGCGCGTCGTCGAACTCGGCGACGTTATCGACGACCACCAGCTCTCCCAGCTGCGGGAGATGCTGGGGCAGGCGCTGGTCGGCAAGAAGCTGTCGGCCGCGTCGGTCGCCGTGGCCGACCTGGCCGGGCAGCTCGACGGCGCCGGCGGCTTGGGCGACGCGGTGGGCCGGTCGGCGACCGTACTGCTGGAATCGCTGGTCGAACACACCGAGGAACGCCTGGTGATGGGCGGCACCGCGAACCTGACCCGCAACGCCGCGGATTTCGGCGGTTCGCTGCGGTCCATCCTCGAGGCGCTCGAGGAGCAGGTGGTGGTGCTCAAGCTGCTTGCCGCCCAGCAGGAGGCTGGCAAGGTGACCGTGCGCATCGGTCATGAGACGGCCGTCGAGCAGATGTTGGGCACCTCGATGGTGTCCACCGCCTACGGCAACGCCGACACCGTCTTCGGCGGCATGGGTGTGTTGGGACCTACCCGGATGGACTATCCGGGAACTATCGCCAGCGTCGCGGCAGTTGCTCTTTATATTGGCGAGGTCTTGGGTGCTCGATGACCGCGCACCTGCGAAGCTTGTGGACGGCCGCCCCGAAATAGTGGGCGCGGCACCAACCCCCTTATAGGAGAGTCAGGCGTGGCACGCGACTATTACGGGCTGCTCGGCGTGAGCAGAGACGCCAGCGATTCGGAGATCAAGCGCGCGTACCGGAAGTTGGCGCGTGAGCTGCATCCCGACGTCAACCCCGACGAGGCCGCGCAGGCGAAATTCAAGGAGATCAGCGCCGCCTACGAGGTGCTCAGCGACCCGGAGAAGCGCCGCATCGTCGATCTGGGCGGCGATCCGCTGGAAAACGCCGCGGCTGCGGGGGCCGGCGGATTCGGCGGCTTCGGCGGGCTGGGCGACGTGTTCGAGGCGTTCTTCGGCGGCGGTTTCAGCGGGGGCGGCACCTCGCGCGGCCCGATCGGCCGGGTGCGGCCGGGCTCGGACTCGCTGCTGCGGATGCGGCTGGATCTCGAGGAGTGCGCGACCGGCGTGACCAAGCAGGTCAGCGTCGACACCGCCGTGTTGTGCGACCGCTGCCAGGGCAAGGGCACCAACGGCGATTCCGCCCCGATCCCGTGCGACACCTGCGGCGGTCGCGGCGAGGTGCAGACCGTGCAGCGCTCGCTGCTGGGCCAGGTGATGACGGCGCGGCCGTGCCCCACCTGCCGCGGCGTCGGCGTGGTCATCCCGGACCCGTGCCACCAGTGCATGGGCGACGGCCGGGTGCGGTCCCGCCGCGAGATCAGCGTGAAGATTCCCGCCGGCGTCGGCGACGGCATGCGGGTGCGGCTGGCCGCCCAGGGCGAGGTCGGGCCCGGGGGAGGACCGGCCGGCGACCTGTACGTCGAGGTCCACGAGCAGGCCCACGACATCTTCGTGCGCGACGGCGACGACCTGCACTGCACGATCTCGGTGCCGATGGTCGACGCGGCGCTGGGCGTCACGGTCACCGTCGACGCCATCCTGGACGGCGTCAGCGAAATCGTCGTCCCGCCCGGCACGCAGCCGGGCGCGATCATTACGCTGCGGGGCCACGGCATGCCGCAACTGCGGTCCACCGTGCGGGGCAATCTGCACGCGCACGTCGAGGTCGTGGTGCCGTCCCGGCTCGACCATCAGGACGCCGAGCTGCTGCGCGAGCTGAAGAATCGCCGCAGCCGCGACGTGGCCGAGGTCCGCTCGACGCACAACGGCACCGGCAGTGGGTTGTTCAGCCGGCTGCGTGAGACGTTCACCGGGCGCTAGCCCCCGCCAATGGTGGCGACGCTGTTCTACCTCGACGCACTGCCGGAGGTCGGCGATGTGGCCGTCGTCGGCGGCGACGAGGGATTCCATGCCGCCACGGTGCGCCGGATCCGTCCGGGCGAGCAGCTGGTGCTCGGCGACGGCGCCGGCGGCTTGGCCCATTGCGAGGTCGAAGCGGCGGGGCGCGACGGGCTGTCGGCCCGCGTGTTGCGGCGCTGGAGCGTCGCGCGGCCGCGACCGCCGGTGACGGTCGTGCAAGCGCTGCCCAAATCCGAGCGTTCGGAGTTGGCGATCGAATTGGCCACCGAGGCCGGCGCCGACGCGTTCCTGGCCTGGCAGGCGGCCCGCTGCGTGGCGACCTGGCAGGGCGCCCGCGTGGACAAGGGGCTGCGCCGGTGGCGGGCCGTGGTCCGGTCGGCGGCCCGGCAATCCCGGCGCGCCTACATCCCGCCGGTCGACGGCGTGCTGTCCAGTTCCGCGCTGGCGCAGCGGATCCGCGACGAAGTCGCCGCCGGTGCCGTGGTCCTGGCACTGCACGAGTCGGCGACCACCCGGCTGGCGGACGCCGCGGTCGCGCCCGCGGACTCGCTGGTCCTGCTGGTCGGCCCCGAGGGCGGCATCGCGCCGGAGGAGATCGACGCGTTCACCGCAGCCGGGGCCGTAGCGGTCCGGCTGGGCCCGCAGGTGCTGCGCACGAGTACCGCGGCCGCGGTGGCGTTGGGCGCGCTCGGGGTGCTCACGCCGCGCTGGGATCAGCTCGGCGAAGTCGGTCCGGCAGCGCCGCTGCTAGCTGACCAACCACAGCCCCCGGCGTAGACTGAAACAGCCGCATATACCCTGACGAGCCCGAGAAGGCAGGCATCGAAAAGCACGTGACGCCACGCGAGACCAGCGCTGCTGACGCATCTGGGGCCCTGCAGGCCGCCGTTCAGGTTCGCAGCAGCATCGACGTTCCGCCCGATCTCGTCGTGGGCCTGCTGGGTTCGGCCGACGAAAACCTGCGCGCGCTGGAACGAACGCTCAACGCCGATCTGCACGTGCGCGGCAACACCGTCACCCTGTCGGGCGAACCGGCCGACGTCGCGCTGGCCGAGCGGGCGATCTCGGAGCTGATCGCGATCGTCGCCGCGCGGCAGCCGTTGACGCCGGAAGTGGTGCGCCACAGCGTCGCCATGCTCGTCGGCACCGGCGACGAGTCGCCGGCCGAGGTGCTCACCCTGGACATCCTGGCCCGCCGCGGCAAGACGATCCGGCCCAAGACGCTCAACCAGAAGCGCTACGTCGACGCCATCGACGCCAACACCGTCGTGTTCGGCGTCGGACCGGCCGGCACCGGCAAGACGTATCTGGCTATGGCTAAGGCGGTCAACGCCCTGCAGCGAAAGCAGGTAAGCCGCATCATCCTGACCCGTCCGGCGGTGGAAGCCGGTGAGCGCCTTGGCTTTCTGCCGGGCACGCTGAACGAGAAGATCGACCCGTACCTGCGCCCGCTGTACGACGCGCTGTACGACATGATGGATCCCGAACTGATTCCGAAGTTGATGTCCGCCGGCGTCATCGAGGTCGCGCCGCTGGCGTTCATGCGGGGCCGGACCCTGAACAACGCCTTCATCATTCTCGACGAGGCGCAGAACACCACCGCCGAGCAGATGAAGATGTTCCTCACCCGGCTGGGCTTCGGCTCCAAGATCGTGGTGACGGGCGACATCACCCAGATCGACCTGCCCGGCGGTGCGCGCTCGGGCCTGCGTTCGGCGATGGACATCCTCGACAACGTCGAAGACATCCACATTGCGGAGCTGACCAGTGTGGACGTGGTGCGCCACCGGCTGGTCTCGGAGATCGTCGACGCCTACGAACGACACGAGGAGCCGGGCTCGGGTATGAACCGGGCGGCCCGGCGAGCGTCGGGCACTCGCAGTCGCCGATGATCGTGCGGTGAGCGTCTCGTGAGCATCGAGGTATCCAACGAATCCGGGATCGACGTCTCGGAAGCCGAACTGGTCAGCGTCGCGCGCTTCGTCATCACCAAGATGGACGTCAACCCGGGCGCCGAGCTGTCGATGGTGCTGCTGGACACCGCGGCGATGGCGGACCTGCACATGCGCTGGATGGACCTGCCCGGACCGACCGACGTAATGAGCTTCCCGATGGACGAGCTCGAGCCCGGTGGGCGCCCCGACGCGCCCGATCCCGGTCCGTCGATGTTGGGTGACATCGCGCTGTGCCCGGAATTCGCCGCCGGGCAGGCCGCCGCGGCGGGCCACAGCCTCGGGCACGAGCTCGCGCTGCTGACCATCCACGGGGTGCTTCATCTGCTCGGCTACGACCACGCCGAGCAGGACGAGGAAAAGGAGATGTTCGCCCTGCAGAACCGGTTGCTCGAGGAATGGGTCGCCGACCAGGTCGAGGCCTATCGACTTGACCGTCAGGACGAAAAGGACCGCCGGTTGCTCGACAAGTCAAGGTATTTCGACCTTTGACCGGACTGAGTCAGCTGTTCGGTGCGATCGCGCTGATCGGTTTGGGCGGGCTGTTCGCGGCGATCGACGCCGCCATCAGTACCGTGTCGCTGGCCCGCGTGCAGGAACTGCTGCGCGACGAGCGGCCCGGCGCCCACGCGCTGGCCAAGGTGATGGTCGACCGCCCGCGCTACATCAACTTGTGCGTGCTGTTGCGCAACACGTGTGAGATCACCGCGACGGTGTTGCTGGTGGTGTTCCTCTACGACAACTTCGGGCTGAAATGGGGGCTGTTCGGCGCCGCGGCCATCATGGTGGTGATCAGCTTCGTCGTCATCGGGGTGGGTCCGCGCACCCTCGGCCGCCAGCACGCGTATTCCATCGCGCTGGTGACCGCCATTCCCCTGCAAGCGATTTCGTGGCTGCTGATGCCGCTCAGCCGGCTGCTGGTGGTCTTGGGTAACGCGATCACCCCGGGCCGCGGCCTGCGGAACGGGCCGTTCGCCTCCGAGATCGAGTTGCGCGAAGTCGTCGACCTGGCCCAGCAGCGCGGCGTCGTCGCCGCCGACGAGCGCAAGATGATCCAGTCGGTCTTCGAACTCGGCGACACCCCGGCCCGCGAGGTGATGGTGCCGCGCACCGAGATGATCTGGATCGAAAGCGACAAGCTCGCCAGTCAGGCCACCACGCTGGCCGTGCGCAGCGGGCATTCCCGCATCCCGGTGATCGGCGAGAACGTCGACGACATCGTCGGCGTCGTGTATCTGAAAGATCTTGTCCAGCAGACATTCCTGGCGGACGGCGGCGGCCGGGAGACGACCGTGGCCCAGGTGATGCGTCCCGCGGTGTTCGTGCCCGACTCTAAGCCACTGGATGCGCTGCTGCGGGAAATGCAGCGCGACCGCAACCACATGGCGCTGCTCGTCGACGAGTACGGCGCGATCGCCGGCCTGGTCAGCATCGAAGATGTGCTGGAAGAGATCGTCGGCGAGATCGCCGATGAGTACGATGCCGCGGAGAAGGCCCCGATAGAAGACCTGGGCGACAAGCGTTTCCGAGTGTCGGCGCGGCTGCCGATCGAAGACGTCGGCGAGCTGTACGGCCTGGAGTTCGACGACGACCTCGACGTCGACACCGTCGGCGGCCTGCTGGCCTTGGAGTTGGGCCGGGTCCCGCTGCCGGGTGCCGAGGTGGTCTCGCACGGTCTGCGGCTGCAAGCCGAGGGCGGCCCCGACCATCGCGGGCGGGTGCGGATCGGCACCGTGTTGCTGAGTCCGGCCGATACCAATGGGTCCGAACAGAGCGGTGATGAGCTGTCATGACGCCGAACGTGTACTCACCGCCAAAAATCGACCCAAAAGCCGCACTCTGTGCACGTTCGGCGACATGACTGAATTCCGTTCGGGCTTCGTGTGTTTGGTCGGCCGGCCGAATACCGGAAAGTCGACGCTGACGAACGCTCTGGTCGGCACGAAGGTGGCGATCACCTCGATGCGGCCTCAGACCACCCGGCACACGATTCGCGGGATCGTGCATCGGGAGAACTTCCAGATCATCCTGGTGGACACTCCCGGGTTGCACCGGCCGCGTACCCTGCTGGGCAAGCGGCTGAACGACCTGGTGCGCGACACCTACACCGAAGTCGACGTCATCGGGCTGTGCATCCCGGCAGACGAGGCGATCGGACCGGGGGACCGCTGGATTGTGGAGCAGATCCGGTCGGTCGCCCCCAAGACCACGCTCGTCGCGATCGTCACCAAGATCGACAAAGTTCCCAAAGATCGGGTGGCCGCGCAGTTGGTCGCGGTGGCCGAACTGGTCGACTACGCCGCCGAGATCGTCCCGGTGTCAGCGACAACCGGCGCACAGATCGATGTGCTGGTCGACGTGCTGGCGGCGGCGTTGCCGTCCGGACCGGCCTATTACCCCGACGGCGAGCTGACCGACGAACCCGAGGAAGTGCTGATGGCCGAGCTCATCCGCGAGGCCGCACTCGAGGGCGTGCGCGATGAGCTGCCGCATTCCCTGGCGGTGGTCATCGACGAAGTCAACCCGCGCGAGGATCGTGACGACCTGATCGACGTGCACGCCTTGCTCTACGTCGAGCGAGACAGCCAGAAGGGGATCATCATCGGCAAGGGCGGGGCCCGGCTGCGCGAGGTGGGTACGGCCGCCCGCGTCCAGATCGAGAAGTTGCTGGGCACCAAGGTCTATCTCGACCTGCGAGTCAAGGTCGCCAAAAACTGGCAAAGTGACCCAAAACAGCTTGGCCGACTTGGCTTTTAGCGCGCCGCCGTTTTCCCCTTCCCTCAGCGGGTAGGCAATGGGTAACCGAAACAGCCCATCGGAAGGAAAGACATGGACGCGATCACGTTTCTTCGTCAGGATCACAAAAGTGTGCTCGGTTTGTTCGAGTCGCTCGACGGGGCGCCGTCGGGATCGGGAGCAGTGGCCAGCGGTTTGGAGACCGCGGTGAACAACCTCATCATCGCCGAATCGCAGCACGAGGCAGTCGAAGAGCAATTCTTCTGGCCGGCGGTGCGGCAGGCGCTCGACGACGGGGACGCGCTGGCCGACAAGGCGATCGACCAAGAGCAGGCCGGCAAAAGGCTGCTGCAACGGCTGCAGGACGGCAAGCCCGGCGATCCGGACTACCACGAGGCGCTGCAGGAATTCATCGCGGCCGGGCGTGCGCACATCGCCTACGAGCAGGACGTGGTATGGCCACAGGTGGAGGCGGCAATCAGGCGTGAGGAGTTGGAGAAGATCGGCGAAAAGCTCGAAGTGGCAAAGAAAATCGCGCCGACCCGGCCGCATCCGGACACCCCGCCCAATCCCGCGGTGCTCAAGACTGTGGGAATGGGTGTCGCGGCGATCGACCATCTGCGCGATGCCGTCACTGGTCGCGCCGCGGATAACCCGCCGGATCCTCAGGCGCACTGACCAGAACATGGCGAGCTGACCAGAACATGGCGAGGGCCGGCATTGCAGACATGCAATGCCGGCCCTCCCTTGTCTTTTCGCTCAGCCCTTGGGGACATGCTGTTCGTGGGTGAACGGCTTTTCAGCCTCGACGGCCGGTGAGCCGCCGGGGTTCTGTTCGGCGCCCTTGTTCTGGCGGGTGTCGCCGCCCAGCCATTGCTGTTCGGGCTTTTCGACGTACTCCCATTCCATGCCCTTCGGCCACGGTCCCTGGCCTTCGTTCCAGGGGCCGCGGACGGATTCGCCGCCATTGGACATGTTGAACGCGACGTTCTGGAAGCGGGGGTCGCCGGGCAGCTGCCCCGGCGGGAAGTTGACCGGAAGCTCGTTGAGCGCGGCAGTGAACTGTTGGTAGTGCGCCACCTCGCGAGTCATCAAGAAGGTCAACGTGTCTTGCACGCCGGGGTCGTCGGTGAATTGCTTGAGGTATTCGTAGACAACCTTCGCCCGGGACTCGGCTGCGACGTTGTTGCGCAGGTCGACGGTCGGGTCACCGTTGGCATCGATGAATGCGCCGGTCCAGTTGTTTCCGGCGGAGTCTTTGACATCGGGTCCGCCGCCGCTGAGGACCAGGAACATCGGGTTGATGGCGACCTGGTGGACGATGCTGTCGCGCCCGTCGGTGCTGGCGACGGCCGGCATCCAGTCGCACATCTGGTTGGCAATCTTGAGGTTGTCGTTGAGCCCGTCGAGCAACATGGTGATCATCGATCCGACCATTTCGAGATGGCTGAGCTCCTCGGTCGCGATGTCCATGAACAGGTCGTACATCTTTGGGTTCTTCTGGCGCAGCACGAAGGCCTGGGTGAAATACTGTAGCGCCGCGGTGAGTTCGCCGTTGGCTCCGCCGAACTGCTCCATGAGCAGCGACGCGAAGCGCGGGTCGGGCTCGGTGACCCGTACCTCGAACTGAAGATCCTTGTGGTGGGTGAACATTGGCGCCTCCTCGGGCTTGGGCTGGTCGGGGTTGCTGGGCCGGGTACCCGAGGCGTTCGGCGGCAAACGAACGTTTCGCCGAGGCGCCCACGGGTAGCCGACATACCTGACGCAGGCGCCGACATCGGGACGGTGAGCCACGTGCTGTCCCACACCGCCAAACCCATTGGCAAAAAGCTACTTTGGCGACCCCGCGGCTAGTGCCGCCCGGCGGGGGCGCGAAACCCATTGGTAAGCAATACGTCCCTAGTCGTGCGGGCGGATGTGGTCGCGATCCCACCACACCTTCGGCTGCTTGGTCGCCCAGCCGCTGACCGCTTCCAGCTCGGCGGCCAGCGAGATCAGCATGCCCTCGCTGTTGGCCGGACCCATCAGCTGGACACCGATCGGCAGCCCGTCGGAGGTGAACCCGGCCGGCACATTGATCGACGGCCAGCCCAGCACGTTCCACGGCCACGTCACCGGGCAGGTCCGGATCATCGCGCGGTCGGTGCCGAAGCTGCCGAACCGGTCGAAGTACCGGGCCAGCGGCGGCGGCTGAGCGGTCGTCGGCGCCAGCACCACGTCGACGATGTCGAAGATCGACCCCACCCGGCGCTGCAGCGTGGGCTCGTGCAGCCGCGTGTTGCGCAGAATCGCCTCCCCCAGGAAATGGCCCATCCGCAGATTGCCCACGGTGCGCGGGTCGAGGACCACGTCGTCGCCGAGCCGCTCCTTCCAGTCCCGCAAACCCGCGGTGGACCGGGCCAGAAAGTCCCACGCCAACCGCACGCCGTAGTCCGGGTTGCCGGACACGACCGTGTGGCCGAGCAGTTCGAGTTGTTTCCCGACGGCACGCAGCGCGGTCAGGATCTCGGGATGCAGCTTGGCCCGGAAGAACGTGTACGGAAAGCGCGTCGACAGCGCGACGTTCAGGGGGCCGGGCGCCTTCCCGACGAAGTCGAACGCCGTGATCGGGGGCGGCTTGTGCCGGTCACCCTCGACGTTGCCGGACGCGGCGTCGAGCACCAGCGCCGCATCGGCCACCGTGCGGGCCAGCACGCCGTTGACCGTGATGCCGTTGAACGCCTCCGGCAACGGCCAGGTGGAAATCCGGCCGCGCTGCGGCTTGATGCCCACCAGGTGGGTCCACGCCGCGGGGATGCGGACGCTGCCGGCTCCGTCCGAACCGATCGCGGCCGTGACCAGGCCCGCCGCCACCGCGGCCGCACTGCCGCCCGACGATCCGCCCGGCGTGTGGCGCCGTGACCACGGGTTGCGGGTGTGCCCGAATCCGGGCCCGCTGGTGAACGGCCATTGCCCGAGCTCGCAGGTGTTGGTCTTGCCGACGATCACCGCGCCGGCGGCTTTCAGGCGGCGAACCACCTCGGCGTCCTGGGTCGCGGGGCGGATGTGGCCGTCGGTGCCGAACGCGGTGGGCACCCCGGCGATGTCGACGTCGTCTTTGACGGCGATCGGTATGCCCAGCAACGGCGCGGTGTCCCCGGCGGCGCGCCGCCGGTCGGCGCGCGCGGCATCGGCTAAGGCGGACTCGGTGAGCACCACCCGGAACGCGTTCAGATTCGGCTGGCTTTCGTCGATCGCCCGCAGCGAATTCCGCACCAGCGTGTCCGACGTCACGCTGCGGGTGGCCAGCTGATAGAGCAGGTCAGTGAGCGTGGGCAGGCGCTGGCCACGGGACCCTGCAGGAGACCCGAAAGTAGACCCGGAAGCGCCAATCACGGGGTACGAGACTATCGGCGCGGATCCCCGAGATGTCGCGGCGGGGTGCAAAACTATTCAGATGCGGCTATATCGAGACCGAGCGGTTGTGCTGCGCCAGCACAAGCTCGGCGAAGCCGACCGAATCGTGACCCTGTTGACCCGTGACCACGGGCTGGTTCGCGCGGTCGCCAAGGGCGTGCGTCGCACCCGCAGCAAATTCGGCGCCCGGCTGGAGCCGTTCGCGCACATCGACGTGCAGCTGCACCCCGGCCGCAATCTCGACATCGTCACGCAGGTCGTTTCCATCGACGCGTTCGCCACCGACATCGTCAACGACTACGGCCGTTACACCTGCGGGTGCGCGATGCTGGAAACCGCGGAACGCCTCGCCGGGGAAGAACGGGCGCCCGCCCCGGCCCTGCATCGGCTCACGGTGGGTGCGCTGCGGGCGGTTGCCGACGGTCGCCGTTCCCGCGACCTGCTGCTGGACGCCTATCTGCTGCGTGCCATGGGCATCGCCGGGTGGGCGCCGGCGTTGATCGAATGCGCCCGCTGCGCCACGCCCGGCCCGCACCGCGCGTTTCACATCGCCGCCGGCGGCAGTGTCTGCCCGCATTGCCGCCCGGCCGGTTCGACGACGCCGCCGCTGGGCGTGCTGGAGTTGATGTCCGCGCTGCACGACGGCGATTGGGAGGCCGCCGAAGCGGCGCCGCAATCCCACCGCAGCCACGTCAGCGGATTGGTGGCCGCGCACCTGCAATGGCATTTGGAACGACAGCTCAAAACCTTACCGCTGGTGGAGCGCAACTATCGGATCGATCGCACCATCGCCGATCGGCGCGCCGCGCTGATCGGGCAGGATGAGGCCTGTGGCTAACGGGATGGCGGATCCGATCACCTCGGCCGCAGAGTCGTCTGCACCGAAGCCGGTGGGGCCGACGTGACAAACCGTGACTTCCCGCAATTGCCACCCGCGCCCGACGACTACCCGACCTTTCCCGACAAGTCGACGTGGCCGGTGCCGTTCCCCGACCTGCCGCCCGCGCCCGGCGGCGGTCCGAGCCGTCCACCGCAACACATTTCGAAGGCGTCCGCGCCGCGGATCCCGGCGGATCGGTTGCCCAACCATGTGGCCATCGTGATGGACGGCAACGGCCGCTGGGCCACCCGGCAGGGACTGACTCGCACCGACGGGCACAAGGCCGGCGAGGCGGTTGTCATCGACGTCGTCTGTGGTGCAATCGAAATCGGAATCAGGTGGCTCAGTCTCTATGCCTTCTCGACCGAGAACTGGAAGCGGTCCCCCGAGGAGGTCCGATTCCTGATGGGCTTCAACCGCGACGTGGTGCGGATGCGCCGGGTGAACCTCAACACGATCGGGGTCAACATCCGCTGGGTCGGTTCGCGGCCCCGCCTGTGGCGCAGCGTGATCAACGAGTTGGCGATCGCCGAGGAGATGACCAAGCACAACGACGTCATCACCGTCAACTACTGTGTCAACTACGGCGGACGTGCCGAAATCGCCGACGCCACAAGGGAAATCGCCCGTCTTGCCGCCGCCGGACGGCTCAACCCGGAGCGCATCACCGAGGCGACGGTGGCACAGCACCTGCAGCGACCCGACATCCCGGACGTGGATCTCTTTCTGCGCAGCTCGGGGGAGCAGCGCACCAGCAATTTCATGCTGTGGCAGGCGGCCTACGCCGAATACATCTTTCAGGACAAGCTGTGGCCCGACTATGACCGTCGCGATCTGTGGGCGGCCTGCGTTGAGTATGCGGACCGCAACCGAAGGTTCGGGAGCGCATAGTGTCATCACTGCAGGAGCGGCTGGACTCGATCTTTGGTGATGTTCTGCCCGTCGAACACGAATCCGACGGCGCGATAACGGTCCATCACGAGGGCACCTTCGCCTCGTTGCGGGTGGTGAACATCGCCGAGGGCCTGGACCTGGTGTCACTCACCCAGATAGTGGCGTGGGACCTGCCGTTGACCAAGAAGATCAGCGATCAGGTGGCCAAACAGGCCCGCGACAGCAACTTCGGCAACGTGACGCTGGTGGAGAAGGTCAGCGATAGAGCGGCGCAACGAAATCCGGGTAAGAACTCGTCCAAGACCGCAGATGTCATGCAGCGATACAACTTTCCCGGGGCCGGCCTGTCCGATGACGCCCTGCGCACGCTGATCCTGCTGGTGCTCGATTCCGGCGCTCAGCTGCGCTGCGCGCTGGTCGGCTGAGCCGGCTCAGGACCGGCACTCCGAGCAGGTGCCGAAGATCTCGATGGTGTGACTGACGTCGGTGAACCCGTGCTGGGCGGCCACTTGCTCGGCCCACTCTTCGACCTCATGGCCGCCCACCTCGATCGTCGAGCCACAGCTGCGGCACACCAGATGGTGGTGGTGGTGCTCCGAGCAGCTGCGGTACACCGACTCGCCGGTGTCGGTGCGCAGCGTGTCGACCTGTCCCGCCGTCGCCATCGACTGCAGCGTCCGGTAGACGGTGGTCAGCCCGATGTTCTCGCCGCGCCGGCGCAGCTCGTCGTGCAGCTCCTGGGCCGAGCGGAACTCCTGCAGGGTCTCCAACAGCTTGGCAATCGCGGCCCGCTGTCGAGTGGACCGGACGGTCGCACCGGTCATTCGCGCCGCTCCTCAGCATCGCTGGGCTTTGCGTCGTCGCCGGCACCGGTCATTCGCGCCGCTCCTCAGCATCGCTGGGCTTTGCGTCGTCGCCGGCGCGGGTCACTGCGCGTCCTCACCGGCGTGGGCCACGGCGTCGACGACGATGTGGGCAAGGTGATGATCGGCGAGCCGGTAGAGCACCTCGCGGCCGGAGCGCTCCCCGGTGACCACCCCGGCCGCCTTGAGGATCTTCAGATGCTGGCTGACCAGCGGCTGCGGTACCCCCAGGGCGTCCACCAGTTCGTGGACGCAGCGATGGGATTCGCGCAGCTGCAGCACGATGGCGATGCGCACGGGTGCGGCCAGGGCCCGCAGCAGTTCGCCGGCGGCGTCGAGAATTTCCCGCTGCGGTGGCTCCGGGTATTCGACGAACCGGGCATGGCCCCCGGCACCTGCCCCCCCGTGTCCATGGCCCACGGTCGGCGTTGAGGAGGACATCACCATGCGAGAGTCATCACCTCGAGAAAGTGCCGGTTAGTAGTGGCGCCGCCGTCACCAACAGCGATCAGCTTTCTCCACTGTCACATGCATGATGATGCATGTCAAAGACGGCCGTCGCGGGCCGATACCATGACTGAGGTTTTTCGTGCGGCACTTCGCCGCCGCACGCATCTGCCTCAATCGGAAAGCTCAATCGCAAAGCTCGATCGGAAAGGGAGTGGACCACCCCGTGGCGTCCGTCATCGACACCGTCGTCAACCTGGCCAAACGGCGGGGCTTCGTCTTTCCCTCCGGCGAGATCTACGGCGGCACCAAGTCGGCCTGGGACTACGGCCCGCTGGGTGTGGAGCTCAAGGAGAACATCAAGCGGCAGTGGTGGCGCTCGGTGGTCACCGGCCGCGACGACGTCGTCGGGCTCGATTCGTCGATCATCCTGCCGCGGCAGGTGTGGGTGGCCTCCGGCCACGTCGAGGTGTTCCACGACCCGCTGGTCGAATCGCTGATCACCCACAAGCGCTACCGCGCCGACCACCTCATCGAGGCATACGAGGCCAAGCACGGGCATCCGCCACCCAACGGCCTGGCCGATATCCGCGACCCCGACACCGGCGAGCCTGGCCAGTGGACCGAACCGCGCGAATTCAACATGATGCTCAAGACCTATCTCGGGCCGATCGAGACCGAGGAGGGGCTGCACTATCTGCGCCCCGAGACGGCGCAGGGTATCTTCATCAACTTCGCGAACGTGGTGACCACGGCACGCCGCAAACCGCCGTTCGGTATCGCCCAGATCGGCAAGAGCTTTCGCAACGAGATCACGCCGGGCAACTTCATCTTCCGCACCCGCGAGTTCGAACAGATGGAGATGGAGTTCTTCGTCGAGCCGTCGACCGCCAAAGAGTGGCACCAATATTGGATCGACACCCGGCGGCAGTGGTACATCGACCTGGGCATCAACCCGGAGAACCTGCGGCTCTACGAGCACGCCAAGGAGAAGTTGTCGCACTACTCCGACCGCACCGTCGACGTCGAGTACAAGTTCGGCTTCCAGGGCAACCCGTGGGGCGAGCTGGAGGGCGTCGCCAACCGGACCGACTTCGACTTATCAACGCACGCAAAGCATTCCGGTGTCGATCTGTCATTCTACGACCAGGTGACCGACACCCGGTACACGCCGTACGTCATCGAACCGGCAGCGGGCCTGACCCGGTCGTTCATGGCGTTTTTGATCGACGCCTACACCGAGGACGAAGCGCCGAACGCCAAGGGCGGCATGGACAAGCGCACGGTGCTGCGGCTCGACCCGCGGCTGGCGCCCGTCAAGGCCGCCGTCCTGCCGTTGTCGCGGCACGCCGACCTGAGCCCCAAGGCCCGCGACCTGGCTGCCGAATTGCGGCAATCGTGGAACATCGAGTTCGACGATGCCGGCGCCATCGGGCGGCGCTACCGGCGCCAGGACGAGATCGGCACGCCGTACTGCGTGACCGTCGACTTCGACTCCCTCGAGGACCACGCCGTCACCGTGCGCGAACGCGACGCCATGACTCAGGAACGTGTGGCGATCGACGCCGTCGCCGACTACCTGGCGGTGCGGCTCAAGGGCAGCTAGCGCCGCGGGGCGGACGCGGCGGGCATTTGCGCGAATGCGCGGATTTTGGGGCGCCTACGCCTTAAGATCGAGGTAATCTAGGCGGTTCCGGTCGCCGCGGGCGACTGTCGGGGTGGGCTCGTGGTTACCGGATTCGTTTGCTGAGCTGGGTGTACTGAGGTTTGTGATGGTTCCGGAGTTCATGTTTTTACCCCCGGAGATCAATTCCGGCCTGATGTTTGGCGGTGCCGGGGCCGGGTCGCTGTTTGCGGCCGCGGCGGCCTGGGCCGACTTGGCGTCGAATCTGTCGTCCTCGGCGTCGTCGTTCAGCGACGTCATCTCCGGCTTGACCAGCGGTAACTGGACGGGTCCCTCGGCAGAGGCGATGGCCCAGGCGGCCGTGCCCTACCTGCAGTGGCTGGCCGCCGCGGTCAGCCACGCCGAGGGCGCGGCAATGCAGGCGCAGGTGGCCGCCTCGGCATTCGAGACGGCGTTGGCGGCCACGGTGCATCCGGCCGCGGTGGCGGCGAATCGGACGACGCTGATGACGCTGATCGCGACGAACATCTTGGGTCAGAACACCGCAGCCATCTTCGCCACTGAGCTCGAGTACATCGAAATGTGGCTGCAGGACGTCGCCGCAATGTTCGGCTATCACGCGGGGGCATCGTCGGTGGCCGCCGCCTTCCCGACGATCACCGCGGCACCGTCGAGCCTGGCGGGTTTGTTCACGGCGCCGCTGTCGAATTTCTTGTCGTCGGTCGGCTCAGCGCTGGGCCCGAGCTTTTCGTCGCTGGTGTCGATGGCGCAGTCCGCGGTCGCCGAGGTGGGATCGTTGGTCTCGTCGGTTCCGGTGTCGTCCCTGGTGTCCGTGGCCCAGATCGGCGTGTATCCGGCGAGTGGGGTCTTACCGCCGATGATGGCGCTGGCGCACGGCGCCGCGCCCGCGACGGCGCTGGCCGGAGCCGAGGGGGTGCTGACCGCTGCTCCGGCGTTCGTCGGGTCGACCGCCCCGGCGATGTCGGCGCTCGGCGGCAGCGGGGGATTCGGTTCCCCGATCTCGGCCGGGCTGGGCTCGGCGCGGTTCGTGGGGGCCATTTCGGTGCCACCGGCATGGCAGGGTTCGATCCCGGCCCGGATCGTGACCGCCGCGATGACCGGGTTGGAGAGCGCGACACCGGGTGTTCCGGTTCCGGCCGGCTCGTCCGGGCCCGCGGGTGTGCCCGTGATGTCAGGGTCGGCACGTGGCGCCGGCGCCAGACCCGGCGTACCGGGAGCGGTGTCGGGCCGCGGCGGGCCGCACGCGAAGCATGTGGTGCAAACGCGGCCCCGTGTGGTGCCGCGGACCGAAGCCGGATAGCGCGGGGCGCCCCCGTGGGCGCCGAATAGCGCTCCACCGCAAGGCGATCCGGCTGCCCCGGGTGGCGGCGGCCCCGCAACCGGCCTGGGCCCTGACCGGACGTCGCCGATTTTCTATTTCGGTTGGATCGCGAGCCGCGTCCGCCTAATGACCAATTTCCTTTTCGCTCGGCGTCGAATTCCGAGCCGCGCGGCATCGTAAATCTCGATTGAACACACGTGTTGAACACATCGACGGCATCCACGCAGGCGATTTCCCCAGAGATTCTGCGATCCGGCGGTAACGCTCTCCCGATAGCGTTAAGTCGCGGAACACCTTGCCCAGCAAAGACTTTCGCTGGGAAAAGGCGCGAATACGATACCAAAAGTACCATACATCGCTCAATCGCGTACTGGCGGCGTGCGCGGGTGGAAGCGCTTCACTAACGGCGTCGGGCGACCGACGATATTGAACACAAGAAAAATAGGAAATCCCCACAATTTTTCCTCAGCGCTGATTTACGATCACCGAGGGCTTGGCGGTGATTTCTGCGCCGCCGAGTTCGGCTATACAGAGATCGGGCGTGGAAGGGGGCGTCATGTTATTGCCTCTCGGTTCGCCGTTGCCAGACGATGCTGTGTTAGCCGTTCGGGGTGAATCAGGCCTGCTTGGTGCCTTGTCAGTTCCGCTCGTTTGGGGCGTGGCTGTTCCGCCGGACGACTACGACCACTGGGCGCCGAAGCCGCAAGACGGCGACGAGGCCCAGGAAGCAGCGGGCAGCGAGCTGAGTTCGGAAGAGTGGGGACAATTCACCAAGTTGCCGCGGCGCGGTGTCGTACCGCACTCTCCGGCGGCCGGCTGAGCAACCCCTAGAACCGTCCGCCGCCACCGAGGTAGCCGCCGCCGGACGCGCTGGAGCGGCCGCCGAACGACGCCGGTGTCCAGCCGCCGGACCCGCCTCGCATTCCCGCGCTGAGCAGATCGCCGAAGATAATGCCCCCGAGCATCGCGCCGGTGTCGCTGCCGCTTCGTCGCGTGTAGGCTCGCCGAGCCGATTCGACATCGGCATTCGCCAACGACTGAGCCTTGGCGGCCAGCGTCGAGGCCGCGTTGGCGTGGGTGATGGCCTCGGCCGGGTCGGACGTCTTCTGCTCCTGGGCAGCTTGCAGGTGCCGTCTGGCTTCGGCGAGCCGCGTCCGCGCCTCTGGGCCGATGCCGCCCCGCCGGGTGTCGATGTACTCCGAGACCCCGTGCACCCGCGCCTCGGCCGTGAACAACGCCTCCTCCAAAGCCCGCTGCAGCCGCTCGGCGTCCGCCCGCTCGCTGTCCAGGGCGGCCGAGATTCGATGGAGTTCGGCATCGGCCTTCGTCAGCCGGGCAAAGGAGTCCAGCGGGTCGGCGGCACCCGCGCCGCCGGAGGCATTAAGGGCGGCGGTCGCCGCGTGGCGCACGGCAACCAGTTCGCTGCGGTGCGTCGACGTGGTGTTCTGCAACTGTTGATTGGCCCACTGAATCCCCGCCTGAGTGTCGGCCGCGACAGCCGGCAGGGCGTCGATGGCATGGCGAATGTCGTCGGCCGCGCCGTCGATTGCGTCGAGCAGGGCCCGAGCCTGGCCGAGTGCCGATTCGGTCGCGCGGACAGCATCGACCAGACGGGTCTGCTGCCCGCTCACCGCCTGGTCGGTTAGGGCGCGGGCCGTGTCGATGTTGCGGTCGGCGAACGCCAATCGCTCTTTGGCCGCTGTGATGTTGCCGGATACCGAAGTCAGTGCGGCGGGATCGAATTCGTTGTGCAGCTCGACCAACCGCCGTTCGGCCGGCGCGATGCGGGCGGTCAGCTCGACGACCTGCTGGGTCAGCGTCTGCAGGTGTTCCGGGGCGTTGATCACCAATTCCCGTAGCTGCTCGAACGCCTCGGCTTGTGATTCCAGTTCCCGGTCGGCGCGCGCCGCCGACACGATCACCTGGGTGAGCAACTCCCGGCGCTGCACCGGCGTCTCGGGTATCGCGTCATCGAGCTGCTGGCGCACGGTAAAGGCTTGAGACAGCGCGGCTTTCGCGTTGTTCACGGCCTGGGTGAACGGCACGGTGCGTTGGTCGCCGAATTCGTCGATCGCCAGGGTGAGCTCGTTGGAGCTGGTGCGCACCGCGTTGTCCACCTCCACCACCAGCGCGCGGGACAGGTCGTCGAGGGCCTCCAGCGGCACCGCGGCTAGCGCGGTGGCGTCGGTCGGGTCGACTTGCCGAGCGGCGGCCAGCGCGGCAGCGCGCCGTCGTTGCCGGCGGTAGCGCACGAACAGCACCAAAACCACCACCGCGATGACGACGACGGCGAGCATGACGAGCATCCACACCCGCCCGAGCGGGCTGGGTGCCGAGTTGAGTCCGTTGGCTGCGGCCACCGCCGCGCCGCTCCAGTCGCCGTCGCGCAGGTCGGGCTCAATCTGGTTGTGGCGCAGGTTGTCCACCTGGGTTTCGGTGACGCCCTTGATGCCGTTCGGCACCAAGAAGGCATAGGCGTGCCCGGTGGTGCTGATCGCCAGCAGCGCGTCGTAATCACCGAAATCGCTGGAGCGAATGGTCTGCTGCGCCCAGTTCAGCGCGCTCAGGCCGGAGAAGTCGTCGACGTAGACCACCCACAGCCGGATGTGGCGGTCGTTGTAGAGCTTGTCGATTGCCGACGCCACGTCGTCGTGACCGGACGTCGACAGCGCGCCCGCCTTGTCGGTGATCTGATCGGGCAGCCGAAACGGTGGCTGGGCGCCGGCCGGCGGTGCCGGCAGCAGGGTAACGGTGAGCATCGTCAGGATTACGCCGAGCAGCCGGGCAATGCGCATAGGTCAATCTAGCTCCGCGGACACCCACCTCCCTTGTTCGCGTTGCCTGGCAGACTGTGCTGCGGTGACTAAGGAGGCGGCCACGAACCAGCAAGACCCCTACGACGACTTCGACCGTCAACGGCGGGTGCAGGAGCCGCCGAAGACCGCGGGTCTGCCGGGCGCGGATGGTCAGCATCGCAGCGACTTCGCCCGGGACCGGGCGCGTGTGCTGCACAGCGCCGCGTTGCGCCGGCTGGCGGACAAGACGCAGGTGGTGGGGCCCCGGGAAGGGGACACCCCCCGCACTCGGCTGACGCATTCGCTGGAAGTGGCGCAGATCGGGCGGGGCATGGCGGTCGGGCTCGGCTGCGACCTCGACCTCGTGGAGTTGGCCGGGCTGGCACACGACATCGGGCATCCGCCCTACGGTCACAACGGCGAGCGTGCCCTCAACGAACTCGCCGACGAGCACGGCGGTTTCGAGGGCAACGCCCAGAATTTTCGGATCCTCACCAGCCTCGAGCCGAAAGTCATTGACCCACAGGGAAATAGCGCCGGGCTGAACCTGACTCGCGCCTCGCTGGACGCGGTCACCAAATATCCGTGGACACGCGTCGAGGGGCGACGTAAGTTCGGGTTCTACCAGGAAGACCGCGAGCCTGCGGCGTGGGTCCGGGACGGGGCACCGGAAGACCGGATGTGCCTGGAGGCTCAGGTGATGGACTGGGCGGACGACATCGCCTACTCGGTGCACGACGTCGAGGACGGCGTCGTCTCGCAGCGCATCGACCTGCGCGTGCTGGCCGACGAGGATGAGGCGGCCGCGCTGGCCAAACTGGGGGAGAGCGAGTTCTCCCGGGTGCGCGCCGACGATTTCCTGGCCGCCGCGCGCCGGCTTTCGGGGCTGCCGGTGGTGGCCGCCGTCGGCAAGTACGACGCCACGCTCGCCGCGTCGGTCGCGCTCAAGCGGCTGACCAGTGAACTGGTCGGGCGGTTCGCGACGGCCGCGATCGCGACCACCCGCGCGGCCGCCGGCTCCGGTCCGCTGGTGCGCTACCAAGCCGACCTGCAAGTGCCGGACTTGGTGCGCGCCGAGGTTGCCCTGCTGAAAATCCTTGCGCTGCAGTTCATCATGTCCGACCCGCGGCATCTCGAGACGCAAGCCCGGCAGCGTGAACGCATCCACCGGGTCGCGCACTGGTTGCTTGCGGGGGCGCCCGAGACCCTCGATCCCGTCTTCGCCGCGGCGTTCGTCACCGCCGCCGACGACGGTGCCCGGCTCCGCGTCGTCGTCGATCAGATCGCCTCCTACACCGAGGGCCGGCTGGAACGAATCGACTCCCCGGCGGGACGGTAGGTGTATTCGTGGCCGCATTGCGGGGTTACGCTGCCGACATGACCAGAAGCGCCGCCTTGTTGTTGTCGTTGCCCCTCCTGGCCGTGGCCGCCTGCAGCTCGCCGCAGCACGCCAGCACCCAGCCGGGTACCACCCCGCCGGTTCTCAGCGGCTCGGCCGCACCCTCGACGACGGCGGGCCCGGTGCCAAGTGGTCAAGCCCTCTCCGCCGTCCTCAAGGCGCCGGACGGCCGGCAAGTGGCCACGGCCACCTTCGACTTCACCGACGGGTACGTGACCGTCACCGTCAAGACGGACACGCCCGGCATCCTGGCGCCGGGCCTGCACGGCATGCACGTACACGAGATCGGCAAGTGTGAACCGAATTCGGTCGCCCCGACCGGCGGCGCACCCGGCAACTTCCTGTCGGCGGGCGGGCATTACCAGGTGCCCGGGCACACCGGAAAGCCCGAGAGCGGCGATCTGTCGTCGCTCGATGTCCGCAAGGACGGATCCGCCTATCTGGTGACCACCACCGACGCGTTCACCCGGGACGACCTGCTGGCGGGAAACCGGACGGCGTTCATGCTGCACGGCCCGCAGGACAGCGACATGGCGATGGACCGGGTGGCCTGCGGCGTGATCGGCCCGGCCGGCTGAGCAGCTCGGCCCGGGTTTGACTGAGCGCCCGGCGCCGGCGTCCTAGACTGACCCGATGGCTGGCCGCATCTCCGATCGTGATGTTGCCGCCATCCGTGAACGCGCCCGCATCGAGGACGTGGTGGGCGACTACGTGCAGCTGCGCCGCGCCGGCGCGGACTCGCTGAAGGGCCTGTGTCCCTTCCACAACGAGAAGTCCCCGTCGTTTCATGTGCGACCCAACCACGGCCACTTCCACTGCTTCGGCTGCGGTGAAGGCGGTGACGTGTACGCGTTCGTGCAGAAGATAGAACACGTCAGCTTTGTTGAGGCGGTCGAGATGCTCGCCGACCGCATCGGCCACACGATCACCTACACCGGCGCCGCCGCCACCAACGTCCAGCGCGACCGGGGGAGCCGCAGTCGGCTCGTGGCGGCCAACGCGGCCGCCGCGGAGTTTTACGCGCAGGCGCTGGACTCCGACGAGGCGGCGCCGGCGCGACAGTATCTGACCGAGCGGAATTTCGACGCCGAGGCCGCGCGGCGGTTCGGCTGCGGCTTCGCGCCGTCCGGCTGGGAGACGTTGACAAAACACTTGCTGCGCAAGGGTTTCGAGTTCAAGGAGCTGGAGGCCGCGGGCTTGTCCCGGGAAGGACGACGAGGACCGATGGACCGCTTCCACCGGCGCCTGCTGTGGCCCATCCGCACGTCGGCGGGCGAGGTGATCGGGTTCGGGGCCCGGCGGTTGTTCGACGACGACCCGATGGAAGCCAAATACATCAACACGCCCGAGACGGTGCTGTACAAGAAATCGTCGGTGATGTTCGGTATCGACCTGGCCAAGCGGGATATCGCCAAGGGTCATCAGGCGGTCGTCGTCGAGGGCTACACCGACGTGATGGCGATGCACCTGGCCGGGGTCACCACCGCCGTCGCGTCCTGCGGCACCGCCTTCGGCGACGAGCACCTGGCGATGCTGCGCCGGCTGATGATGGACGACAGCTTCTTTCGCGGCGAACTGATCTATGTGTTCGACGGCGATCAGGCCGGCCGTGCCGCCGCGCTCAAGGCCTTCGACGGCGAGCAGAATCTCGCGGGCCAGTCCTTCGTCGCGGTGGCCCCCGACGGCATGGATCCCTGCGATCTGCGGCTGAAATCCGGCGACGGTGCGCTGCGCGATCTGGTTGCCCGCCGAACCCCGTTGTTCGAGTTCGCGATTCGCACGGCGCTGGGCGAGATGGACCTGGACAGCGCCGAGGGCCGGGTCGCCGCGCTTCGGCGCTGTGTGCCCATGGTGAGCCAGATCAAAGACCCGACGCTGCGCGACGAGTACGCACGGCAGCTGGCCGGGTGGGTCGGCTGGGACGATGTCGCGCAGGTCATCGACCGGGTGCGCAGCTCGGCGAAGAATCCGAAGGCTCCCGCTCGCGGCGCCGTCGCGGCCACCGCGTCCCGCCGGGCCGCGCGGCCGCCCGCCGCGAAGGCCGAGCCCGCCGCCGCCCGCCCGGATCCGCGTGACCCCACCCTGTGGCCGCAGCGCGAGGCGCTCAAGGCGGCGCTGCAGTACCCGGCGTTCGCGGGCCCGGTGTTCGACTCGCTGACCGTGGAGAGCTTCACCCATCCCGGGTACGCGGCCGTGCGCGCGGCCCTCGATGCGGCGGGTGGCACCGGGGCCGGCTCCAGCGGCGCACAGTGGCTGGAGGCGGTGCGCCAGCAGACCACCTCGGCGCTCACGGGCAGCCTGATCAGCGAGTTGGGCGTCGAGGCCATCGCCGTCGACGAGGAGCGGCTGCCCCGCTACATCGCCGGGGTAATGGCCCGCCTGCAAGAGGTGTGGATGGGCCGCCAGATCGCCGAGGTCAAGTCCAAACTGCAGCGCATGTCACCCATCGACCACGGGGACGAGTATCACGCCCTGTTCGGCGATCTGGTCGCCATGGAGGCCTACCGGCGCAGCCTGCTGGAGCAGGCTAGCGGCGACGATCTGACGGTATGAGGGTCACATCGGCGGGACGCTCGACGACGGCCGTCTGCTCGTCGATCTCGGCCACCGTCACGAATCCCGCGTCCGGCGAGATGCGATTGGCGACCTTGCGCCGTCCCCCCTCGATCATCGCCTTGGCCACCGGGCTGCTGGTCAGCGCGCGGTAGGTGCCGACGAGCTGCTCGTAGCGGCGACGTCCTGCCTTGGAGCCCAGCACGTAGCCCAGTCCGAGCACAACGACATATCGGATCAAAGCGTTCCTCCCGGGGATCTATGGCTCCATCCTGCCTCACTCGGCAGGGTGCGTGCGCCCCCGATCGATCTCGCCGGCGCTGGCCCGCAAGTTGGGTCCGGGGGCGTCGGTACGCTAGAGTCGTCCAGCGATCCGCGCTACGAGCGTCGGACCAGGTTAATCCCCTGTAGCTCAATTGGCAGAGCATTCGGCTGTTAACCGAAGGGTTGGTGGTTCGAGTCCACCCGGGGGAGCCGGGCAATGGCGCGATTCATCCCGCTCTCCGAATCGCGCCGAGCGCGTGCCAGCATCCGGATTACAGTGACCGCCACGATCACGCGTTTGCCACAAAGGCCGCTTGTCAAATGACGCGGAACGGCACTTGATCGTAGAAGTCGCTGAAGGCGCCGAAAGCGTCATTTTTTTGGCAGTGGAGAACCCGCGCGGCGTCGCGGTCCCAGCTCGTGATGTCGAGGCCGTCGACACCAGTGCCGATCGGCAGGATTGCGCGGCAGCCGTCGACGTTGGCGTAGTCGACGCGGTCGACTAGTGATCCGCGCCAGAAAACGTCGGCGCTGGCGATGAGCACCGAGTTATCGGGAAAGACTGCGGACCATCCGAATTCGGTGCCAGACCGGGACGGGGAGCCAAAGCGCAGCCCGTAGCAGATGGTCAAGTCGATGTCCGGTTTGTACACGAGTGTGGTGTGGTCGAATCGGCTTTTCTGATTGTCGCCTTCGTCGATTTTATGCCAGTCGGCCGGTTCGGATTCCCGCACCAACTGGCGCAAGTCGGCCAGTGTTGTCATTTCAGCGTGTGCCCCTTAACGAGCTTTCCACCGTTCCGCGCGGGAAGCGTACGCCGATATGGTGTGTGCTGCACGCCGAATCATTCCGAATATGCGCGTCGGTGGTTCGAGTCCACCCGGCGGAGCCACCCGAGTCGAGCCCCCTTCATTCGGTCTGGCCGAGCCAAAATCTAGTTTTCACACCGGGTGCCGGGCCACGATATGGCCCGTGGCTGCAGTTGGCTTGCGGTCGGAGCGCTTCGCGGAGAGTTCGATCACCTGGGACGATGACGCGCTGGTCGTGATCGACCAGCGCGCGTTGCCCCACGAGTTGCGTCGGCTGCGGCTCAGCACGGTCGACGACGTCATCGAGGCGATCCAGACCCTGGCCATTCGCGGGGCCCCGGCGATCGGGGTGTCCGGTGCATTCGCGGTGGTGCTCGCCGCGCTGGCCCATCCGGGTGACACCGAAAAGGTTCAGGTCGAGGCCGAGCGAATCGCCGCGGCCCGCCCCACCGCGGTGAATCTCGCCTGGGGTGTACGGCGCGCGCTGTCGCGGCTGCCCGAGGGAACGCAGGCGGTGCTGACGGAGGCCCGGCAGTTGTTGGACGACGACGGGCGAGTCAACCGGGCCGCCGCCACTCATGCCGCGGACCTGATCCAGCGACTGGGACCTGACCGGCCACTGCGCATTCTCACCCATTGCAACACCGGCAGATTGGCCACCACCGCATTCGGCACCGCCATCGGCGCCCTGCGCGTGCTGCACGAACGCGGGCTGATCGACGACGTCGTGGTCGGCGAGACCCGTCCCCTGTTGCAAGGGGCCAGGCTTACGGCATGGGAACTGGCCGAGGCCGGCATCCCGCATCGGCTGACCATCGATTCGGCCGCGGCGTGGGCCATGGCGACGGGTCAGGTCGACTGTGTGATCGTCGGCGCGGACCGCATCGCCGCCGACGGTTCCGTGGCCAACAAGATCGGCACCTACGGCCTGGCGGTGGCGGCGCGTAGGCACGCTATTCCTTTCATCGTGGTCGCACCCGAGTCGACGCGCGATCCGGCGACGCGGACCGGGCGCGACATCGTCGTCGAAGAGCGCGTGCCGGGGGAGGTCACGCATGTCGGTGGTGTCGCGACCGCCCCCGAGGGCGTCGCCGTCTTCAACCCAGCCTTCGACGTCACCCCGCCCGATTTGGTCACCGCGGTCGTCACCGAGAATGGCGTCGTCGGTCCGCAGGCGCCCTCGTCGGCGAAGACCCCGGTCGGGCAACGTATTGCCGATGTCGCCCGCCGGTTGTACACCCGCGGCTGGATGCCGGGAACAGCCGGCAACATCTCGGTGCGCACCGGTGACACCGCGGTGATCACCGGCAGCGGGTTGTCCAAGGGAGAGCTCAGCGCGGACGACGTGGTCACGGTAACGATCGCCGATGCCCAATCGGTCTCGGGAACCTGCCGGCCCTCGGCAGAGACCGCTATCCACACCGCCATCTATCGCGCCACCGGCGCGCAGGCGGTGGTGCATGTCCATCCGCCGCATGCGACCGCTCAGTCGGTCGGTGCGCCGGATGCATTGAGATTCAGCGGATATGAGCTCATCAAAGGCCTGGGGACCAGCCACACCATCGAGATTCCGGTCTTCATCAATCACGCCGACGCGGCCCGCATCGGTGCCGAGGTCCAGCAATACCTGGCCGGCCATCCGGACGCAGCGCCGGTGTTGTTAATCGCCGGCCACGGCATCACCGCCTGGGGCGCCGACCTCGCGCAAGCCCGTGATCGCGCCGAGTGTCTGGAGGCCCTCTGCGAGTTGGCGACGCTGACGGGCCGTCGCGAAATCGACTCTCACACAAACGCTTTGGAATCAGCATGACGCTGGTCCAGGTCATGGCCGACAGTGACGCCGCCGACATACGAGTACGCACCGACGACGCGGGGCTGATCGCGGTGGAATTGGCCAAGCGCGGTATCGTGTTCGACCGCTGGCCTACCCTCCCCGGCGTCGGGGCGCAAACCTCGACGGCCGAGATCATGGCACACTATCGCGACCACGTTGCGGAACTCAATCTTACGGGCCGCTACCAACACATCGACATCGCGCGGCTGCAGCCCGCTCCCGGCGATCCGGAATGGCTCGACACTGCGAGGGCCGCCCGCGAGAAATTTCGCTCCGAGCATCGGCATGCCGAGGACGAAGTGCGATTCTTCGTCGCCGGGCGAGGTTGTTTCTATCTGCACCTGGAGCCGGAAGTCGTTGCGGTGCTGTGCAATGGGGGCGACCTGCTCTCGGTCCCGGCGGGCACCCGGCATTGGTTCGACATGGGGGCGCGACCCGATTTCGTCGCGATCCGCTTCTTCGAAGAGCAGGACGGTTGGATCGGCGATTTCACCGGCGATCCGATCGGCGAACATTTCCCGACGCTTGACCAGCTGACAGCGTGATCGCCGCCGTCGTCATCGACATCGAGGGCACCACCAGCCCGACGAGTTCGGTGCGCGATGGCCTGTATGGCTACACCCGGCAGCACCTTCCGCGGTGGCTCGCCGAGAACCGCGGCGGTGCAGCCGATTCGGTCATCAGCGACACTCGCAAACTTGCGAAACGACCCGATGCCGACGCCGCCGAGGTCACCGAAATCCTCTGCGAATGGCTGACTTCCGATGTCAAGGCAGAACCGCTCAAGTTGGCCCAGGGCTTGGTCTGTGCCGAAGGTTTCCGCAACGGAGCGCTGCAAGGTGAATTCTTCGACGACGTCCGGCCCGCGTTGCTGTCCTGGCACATGGCCGGCCGTGGGCTGCATGTCTTCTCGTCGGGTTCGGTGCGCAACCAACAGGATTGGTTTGCCCATGCCCGCGGCGGAGAACTTGCCTCCGTGATCAGCGGCTGGTTCGATCTGGCCTTGGTAGGGGCCAAGCGGGAGAGCGCGTCCTACCTGAGGATCGCGCACGCGATTGGCCTACCCGCCAAGGACATCCTGTTCCTGTCCGACGACCCCGACGAACTCGACGCCGCGGTCGCGGCCGGCTGGTCGGTGCTGGGGGTGGCCCGGGCCGGAGAGCCCAATTCCCCGCGACCACCGCATCGTTGGATCGACTCGTTTGCACAGGTCGAGCTTCACAGCAGGTAGGTCAGGCCCCACTCACGTTCGGCGGCGAGTTGGGCGGCGATGTCGCCCTGGACGTCGTCCTCCCGGCTGGCGAGGCTGACCAGGGCGCCGGCCAGGGCAAAGACGGGGACACGGTGCCGCTCGCTGACCGAGATCAGTTCCCGAAAGGCGGCGTGCGCGCTGTACCGGCGCCAGCCGACGAGGATGCCGATTGCGGTGTCCAGGGCCCGGATGTCCGGTTTGCGTCCTGGGCTGAGGTGTGGCTGACTCGCGAGGGTTTCAGTCATGTCGATCTCCTGATTCGAAATATGGTTTCCGGTAGGCGTTTCGACGCCTATAAGTGGTAGCTCATTGAAGAGCATGAGAGGCAAGCAGATTGGACGACGCACCGAACGGGCGCCGGGACCTCAATGGCAACAGTGCGCCGCGCGGCAGCGCCGAGCGACCAGGCGCCGCGAGAACTGTTGCATCAGCTCAGTCTAGGTGCATACGGGCGTAGCAAAAGGTTTGGGGTACAAGTGATTTAAACCGCGATCCCCGCCGTCGCTTTGTCTACCGGCCCGATCCTCAGATCGAGAAGTCCTCGCCGTGCCACACCCCGGCCTCTGGCGGGCGGATGTTGCGGCCGCTCTGTTGGTGGTTGGTGGACTGCGCTTCGAGTGTGGCCACCCGGGTAAGCAGCTGCTGCAGGCTGACACCGACGAGGTCGGGCATCAGCGAGTCGTCCGGACTGCCGGGTTTGGCCCGGCTGATGATCTGCCCCGGCACCCCGACGACGACGGCGCCGGACGGCACTTCCTTGACCACGACGGAGTTGGCGCCGATCCGGCTGTCGTCGCCAATTTTGATGGGCCCCAATATCTTTGCGCCGGCGCCGATGATCACGCGATCGCCGATGGTGGGGTGGCGTTTTCCGGGATCGGAGCTGGTGCCGCCGAGAGTCACCCCGTGAAAGATCGTGACGTCGTCGCCCACCTCCGCGGTTTCGCCGATCACCACGCCGGTGGCGTGGTCGATGAACAAACCGGTGCCGAGGGTTGCCCCGGGGTGGATTTCCACCCCGGTCAGAATGCGGGTGAGTTCCGCCAGGCCGCGCGCGGCGACCTTGGCGCCGCGGCTCCACAGCCAGTGGCTGATGCGATGTCCCCAAATGGCGTGCACGCCGGGGTAGGCGACGATGACCTGCAGTGTGGACGGCCGGGCTGGATCACTGTCCTTGACCGCCTGGATGTCCTGCCGTATCGCCGCCAGCATGGCTAGTCGGCCACGTCCGCGAACAGCGGCGTGCTCAGGTACCGCTCGCCGAAGTCGGGGAGCACGACCACGATGAGCTTTCCGGCGTTTTCCGGGCGGCGCGCCACCTGCAGGGCGGCAACAACGGCCGCGCCCGACGAGATGCCCGCCAGCAGCCCCTCTTCGCGGGCCAGCCGCCGGGAGTAGTTGATGGCATCTTCGTTGCCGACGGGGATGATTTCGTCGACCAGATCGAGGTCAAGCACCGGGGGGACGAACCCGGCGCCGATGCCCTGGATGGGGTGCGGGCCCTTCTCCCCGCCGGACAGCACCGGCGATGCCGCCGGCTCCACGGCGACGAACCGCACCGAAGGCTTGCGTTCCTTGATGACCTGCGCGACACCGGTAATGGTCCCACCGGTGCCGACGCCCGCGACGAAGAAATCGATCTTGCCGTCCGTGTCGCGCCACACCTCTTCGGCGGTGGTCCTGCGGTGGATGGCCGGGTTGGCTGGGTTCTCGAATTGCTGCGGCACGAAATACCGCTGGTCGGTCTTGGCCAGCTCTTCGGCCTTGGCGATGGCGCCCGGCATGCCTTCCGCGCCGGGGGTCAAGATGAGTTCGGCGCCGAGGGCCCGCAACAGCTTGCGCCGCTCGACGCTCATCGTCTCGGGCATGGTCAGCACCAGCTTGTACCCGCGCGCGGCGGCCACCACCGCCAGCGCGATGCCGGTGTTCCCGCTCGTGGGCTCCAGAATGATGGTGTCCGGCCTAATCAGACCCGCGTCCTCGGCGGCGTCGATCAAGGCCACGCCCAGGCGGTCTTTGACGCTGTTGGCGGGGTTGAACGACTCCAGCTTGGCAACGACATCCGCGCCTGCTCCGTCGGTGACCCGGTTCAGCCGAACCAGGGGGGTGTTGCCGATCAGTTGGGTGATGTTTTCAGCAATGGTCACAGTCGCCATTCCAGCGAATCTCGAAGTGGATTGCAATGTCAGAAGGTAACGCGAGGGCGACGGGAGTGAATTGGTCGGGGGCGCCGGGCGCCACACCGGTCAGGACCCGGCCGGAGAAGCTGTGCAGGGGTCGCCCGGTCACCGTTGTCGACGTCGTACTCGGAGCGGGGCGGAGATAGAAATCAACTCCCGGCTCGAGGACCCCGTCGATGGCGAAGCCGTCGGCATCAACCAGCGCGTGACCGTCGGTGACCTCGAGCGTCAGTGGGCTATGCACTCGGAATGGTCCGACGAGTTCGTCCGCGGCGGTGGCCTGGCTGTCGTCGAGGCCGAAGTCTTCGGTTTCGACGTGGGCTTCGAGGGCGCCGGCCAGCAGGTAGTTGTACAGATGGACGACTCGGGCGGTGTTGCGGTACTGCCGGGTGCCGGTGAGCCAGAACTGCACGCGGCCGATTCGGGGTGTGCCGCCCTCGGCCTCCGCGATGAGCCGGTAGTGGCGATAGCCGCGTCCGTGGTGCCCGTGACTGCTGGCCGACAGGGTGCTGCCCACCCCGAGCGATCGCTGGTAGCGACCCCTGGCCGCGACTGTGGTCAGTTGTGAACCGGACACGTCGCGCCAGTCAACCCCATCCGCGGACTTTTGCAGTCGCAACGTGGTGGGGCTGTCCGAGGCGGTCCACACCGCGTAGCCGCCGAGTTGCGGTTCGCCGTCGAACTCGAAGGTGATCACTCCTCCGGCGCTACGGTGTTCTGCCACAGGCACATTCAGCGGCTGGGTGTCCAGGGCGAGGCCGTTGGTCAGATACCAGATCGCGGCCTGGGTGGCGGCTATTGCCTCGTGGTCGCTGATGTTCGCCGGCCCGAGCGGATAGCCGGCCTCGCGCAACCTTTGACTCAGCTCGGCGGTGGTCACCAATGGGAACGAGTGCCGAAGGATCCAGTCCACCTCGACCTCGTAGTCCCGGTCGCGCAGGTGGGGCAGCGCGGACCAGGTGCCTGGCCGGTAGCGCGACGGAATGTGTGGGGCAATGCCGCCGAAGTCCAGGGAGTAGGCATCCACGTTGGGGTGCAACCTGATCAAATCGGTCCGCGCGGTGCTCCCGTCGGCGAACACGATCTTGTCGATGGTGTGCGAGTAGGTGCCGCCGCGGTACCGCGTCATCGTCGGTAGATCGGTCGCGGGACGGGCCTCGACGCGCCGACGCGTCGTCACCGGTACCAATGCACGGTTGGATACGGATAACACGGTCATAAATAGCTGTCTTCCTGGAATGACTGGGGCGCGCCAATGTTCGCGCGGGCTTGTCCGCCCGCCAGCGCAAAAAAAGCGCGACGATTACAACGTCAGAATTGGGGCGTCAGGAATTCAACAACAGCGACAACAGTCCACGGCAAGGCAGCGCGAAGGAACGAAGCGCGGCTGTGCGGCGTGGTGCATGCCGCCCACTATAGGGCATGATTCCGACCGGACCGCTCGGACCAGTAACAACGACCCGGTGGTTGAAAAATTCACGATGAGTTTTACACTTGCCTCGGCCCAGCGCGGTGCTCTCGATCGGCCTGTCTCTTTCGGTTCGACGCCCCTCGCTAGATATTCGACGACGGAAGGATCAACATGACCTCGGCTCAGAACGAGTCTCAGGCACTGGGCGACCTCGGTGCAAGGCAGCTAGCGAATGCGACCAAGACGGTTCCGCAGCTGTCGACCATCACCCCGCGGTGGCTACTGCATCTGCTCAGCTTCGTGCCGGTGGAGGCCGGTATCTACCGGGTGAACCGGGTGGTCAACCCCGAGCAGGTCGCCGTCACGGCTCAGGAAGGCGCCGCTCGCGACACGCCGCTCTCGGAGACGTTCGTCGACTACGAGACCAGCCCCCGCGAGTACACGCTGCGAAACATCTCCACGCTGCTCGATGTCAGCACCCGGGTCTCCGACCTGTACTCCAGCCCGCACGACCAGGTCACCCAGCAGCTGCGCCTGACCATCGAGACCATCAAGGAGCGCCAGGAATTCGAGCTGATCAACAGCCCGGAGTACGGGTTGCTGGCGCAGGTGACCCCGGAGCAGACGATCCAGACTCTCGGCGGCGCCCCGACGCCAGACGACCTGGATGCGCTGATCACCCGGGTCTGGAAGACGCCGAGCTTTTTCCTGACCCACCCGCAGGGCATCGCCGCCTTCGGCCGCGAGGCCACGTACCGCGGCGTGCCGCCGGTCGTGGTCAGCCTGTTCGGCGCGCAGTTCATCACCTGGCGCGGTATTCCGCTGATTCCATCAGACAAGGTGCCCCTCGAGGACGGCAAGACCAAAATCATCCTGGTGCGCACCGGTGAGGAGCGTCAGGGCGTCGTCGGCCTGTTCCAGCCGGGCCTCGTAGGCGAGCAGGCGCCGGGTCTGTCGGTGCGGTTTACCGGCATCAACCAGCAGGCGATCGCCCGGTACCTGGTGACTCTGTACACCTCCTTGGCTGTCCTCACTGACGACGCTCTCGCCGTGCTCGACGACGTCGCTGTGGACCAGTTCCATGAGTACAAGTGAGTACCGGTCGGTAGACGCCGAAAGCGACCTGCCCTTGAACGCCGCGGAAATCGCGGCGCTGGCCAGCCAGCTGTATGCGGCCAGCATCCGGCCGGGTCCGGATAGCCCGCCACAGACGGCACCCGTTGCGCCGCGCGGCGGCGTGCCGGACGCGACGGCTGCCACCTCGGCTGGGCAGACCGCTGTGGGCAGCGCCGATCTGTATTCGGCGCCCGTCCCGTTGCTCGGTGTCACCGACATATACGTCCCCGCTCCGACATCTCCGGAACCGGAACCGCCACCCCACGCGGTGCCGGTCGCTCCCCGGGGCAGCGTGCCCGACACGACGTCCGGGCCGTCGGCGGCGGAGGCGGCCGCCGGCATCGGCGACCCCTACCTACCGCCGGGCATCGCCGACCTCAGCGCGTTCGCGGTACCCACCCAGGGCATCGTTTCGACGACGCCTGGCGTGCTGGCCGGGGCCTCGAGTCCGGCCAAGCCGACGGCACCGGCGGCGCCACGTGGTTCGGCGCCGTATTCCGGGCTCGGCTGGTCGCCCGAGGCGCCGCCGGTTGTCGACCTCAACTGGTCCGACGCCCCACCCGCAGGTCCCGAGGCGCTCAACGGTCTGGCCGGTGAGGACTACACCTACCACTTCCTGACGGCGTCGGACCCCGTTCCGCAATTGACCGACGACCACGAGGTGTTCGACGTCAACGCGGTGCGCGAGGACTTCCCGATCCTCAAGGAGACGATCAACGGAAAGCCGCTGATCTGGTTCGACAACGCGGCGACCACCCAGAAGCCGCAGTCGGTGATCGACCGCATCTCGTACTTCTACGCACACGAGAACTCCAACATCCACCGGGCGGCACACGAGCTGGCCGCGCGGGCCACGGATGCCTACGAAGAGGCCCGCGAGACCGTGCGGCGGTTCATCGGTGCCGAGAAGGCGGAGCAGAACATCTTCGTGCGCGGCACCACCGAGGCCATCAACCTGGTGGCCTACGCGTGGGGCGGCAAGCACCTGGGCCCGGGCGACGAGATCGTCATCACGCACCTGGAGCATCACGCCAATATCGTTCCGTGGCAACTGCTTTCGCAACGGACCGGCGCTGTTCTGAAGGTCGCGCCGGTTGACGAGGCGGGCAACCTGTTGCTCTCGGAGTTCGAGGACCTCTTGGGCCCGAAGACGAAACTGGTTGCGGCGACGCAGGTGTCGAATGCACTGGGCACGGTGACGCCGGTGGAGAAGATCGTCCAGCTCGGCCACCGGTACGGCGCGCGGGTGTTGATCGATGGTGCACAGTCGATTCCGCACCTGCCGATCGACGTCGCCGAACTGGGCGTCGACTTTTTCGTGTTCTCCGGCCACAAGATCTACGGCCCCACCGGAATCGGGGTGCTGTACGGGTCGGAGGAGGCGCTCGCCGAGACGCCACCGTGGCAGGGCGGCGGCAACATGATCGCCGATGTCACGCTGGAACGGTCGCTGTATCAGGGGCTGCCCAACAAGTTCGAGGCCGGCACCGGCAACATCGCCGACGCCGTCGGGCTGGGGGAGGCGCTGCGCTACGTCGAACGCGTGGGCATCGAACGCATTGCGGCCTACGAGCACGCGCTGCTCGACTACGCCACTCCGCGCCTCGCCGACATCCCGGGTGTCCGCCTGGTCGGTACCGCGGATGAGAAGGCCAGCGTGCTGTCCTTCGTGCTGGCCGGCCACGAGCCACTCGAGGTCGGTAAGGCCCTCAACGCCGAAGGCATTGCGGTGCGCGCCGGACACCATTGCGCGCAGCCGATCTTGCGCCGCTACGGCCTGGAGGCGACCGTGCGTCCCTCGTTCGCCTTCTACAACACGTTCGATGAGATCGACGTGTTCTTGCGGGCGGTGCGTCGGATCGCCGAGGGCGGCGCCAACGTCGGCTGACGGCTGCCCGGAGACCACTTCTCCGGCGAGGTGCTTACGCTCGCCCTGAGCGCAACGCTTGCTTTGGGCGAGGCTTCTGGCGAACTGTGACGTCCGACGGCAATGGCCGAACGGAACGGTGGCGTGGGCGCGCAAAGAAACTCAGCTGGGTGCTATTTCTGCTGCGCCGTGCGCGTAATTCACAGCAGCTGCGAATTGGTCAGTTTCGCGTGCCGCCGCCTTGTGACACTTGTGACTTATGAGCCTTATGGGAATTTGCCGGAAGCGTGGCCCCGGCGTCTTCGCGCACCACCGGCCGAATCTTCCTCGGTCTGAATGCGGCGGCCTTCGGCGCCTCCGCGTCAGGGTCGACGTGTAAATCCGTGCAGGTCAACGGGGGCCAGAGCCGCCGGATTCGCGTGCGCGTCGGCTGACTTCTCGTCAATTCTAGGCTTCTGGCCACATTTCTTCTGGGTGATCGCAACCCTGATGCCGGGCATACGTTTGGCCGTAAATTGCTGCGATGTTCTATGTGTGCAAGCAGGCGGCGCGGTCGGCAGGTATACGAAGCTGACCTATATCGGTCGGCGACGGACGAATGACTGAAAAGTGTGACGAAATTGGGGGACCGCTTGAGTCGAATGAACCGATTGCGGTCAGGCCTGACCCGATGAACGGCACCGCCATCGCAAAGCCCATGAATGCGCTGGGCGAGTTCTTTCTGCTTAGCGTCGAAGCCTTGATCGCCACGGTGCGGGGGCCGTGGGCGTGGCGCGAGGTGCTCGAGCAGATCTGGTTTGTTGCACGGGTCTCTATCTTCCCGACGATCATGCTGTCGATTCCCTACACCGTGCTGATCGTGTTCGTGCTCAACATCTTGCTGGTCGAGATCGGGGCCGGCGATCTCTCCGGTGCCGGTGCGGCACTGGCCTCGGTGACTCAAGTGGGACCCGTCGTCACGGCGATGGCGGTAGCCGGCGCCGGTTCGACCGCCATGTGCGCCGACCTGGGCGCCCGCACCATCCGCGAGGAAATCGACGCGATGAAGGTGATCGGCGTCAATCCGATTCAGGCCCTTGTGGTTCCGCGCATCATCGCCGCCACCTTCGTCGCGTTGCTGCTTTACTCGGTGGTCGCGGTGACCGGGCTGGTCGGCAGCTACATCTTCGTGGTCTTCGTCCAGCACGTCACACCCGGCGCCTTCATCGCCGGGATGACGCTGCTCACCGGGCTGCCCCAGGTCGTCATCTCACTCATCAAGGCAACGCTGTTCGGGCTGTCCGCCGGCCTGATCGCCTGCTACAAGGGTCTGTCGGTGGGGGGCGGACCCACCGGTGTCGGAAATGCCGTGAACGAGACCGTGGTGTTCTCCTTCATGGCCTTGTTCTTCATCAACATCGTGATCACCGCGCTCGGAGTGAAGGTGACCGCCAAATGACTGATGCGGCAAGCGATCCCGGCTGGTTGGTCACCGCAGGCCCGCGGCTGGTGGACGCCACCCGGAAGCTGGGCGAGCAGACCGCGTTCTACGGGCGGTCGCTGGCCGCCACAGGGGATGCGGTTCGCCGCTATCCGGGCGAGCTGCTGCGGCTGATCGCCGAGATGGGGATGGGCACGGGAGCGCTGGCGGTCATCGGCGGCACCGTCGGCATCATCGGCTTTTTGACCCTGACGACCGGCGCGCTCGTCGCGGTCCAGGGCTACGACACGTTGTCCAACGTCGGGGTCGAGGCGCTGACCGGATTTCTTTCGGCGTTCTTCAACGTCCGGATGATCGCGCCCTGCACGGCAGGGGTGGCACTGGCCGCCACGATCGGTGCGGGCGCGACAGCGCAATTGGGCGCCATGCGCATCAACGAGGAGATAGATGCGCTCGAGGTCATGGGAATCCGGTCGATCACCTACCTCGCGTCGACCCGGATCATCGCCGGCGTTCTGGTCGTCATCCCGCTTTATGCCGTCGCCGTGCTGATGTCGTTTTTCGCGTCGAAGTTCGGCACGTTGTACATCTACGGCCAGTCCCGCGGGGTGTACGAACACTACTTCTCCACTTTTTTGCGTCCCACGGATTTGTTGTGGTCGTTTTTGGCGGTGCTGGTGATGGCGACGGGCGTGATGGTGGTGCACACCTACTACGGCTTCACCGCGACAGGTGGCCCGGCGGGTGTGGGCGAAGCAGTCGGACGCTCGGTGCGGTCATCGATGATCGTCACGGCCTTCACGGCCCTGATGATTTCGCTGTCCGTCTACGGGCAGTCCGGCAACTTCAACCTGTCGGGTTGATCGGATGAGCAATCACCGAGACAGCGGGCCGCTTCGGCGAAATCGAACCCGCGGGAGCAAGATCGACCCGATCTGGTGGGCGCCGACACTGTTCATCCTGGTCGCGGCCGTGATCGCACTCACCGCCGGTTCGTTCTCCGGCAGCTTCACCCCGTTCATCCCGCTGACGCTGGTGTCCGATCGCGCTGGACTGGTGATGGAGCCGGGGGCCAAGGTCAAGCTGCGGGGCGTGCAGATCGGCCAGGTCGCATCGATCGGCACCGACACCAAGGCGGCTCAGCTGCGGTTGAAGATGGATCCGGGTCCGTTCAAATACCTGCCGGCGAACCTCGAGGCCGAAATCAAGTCCACCACGGCATTCGGCTCCAAGTACGTCGATCTGATCGTGCCCGAGCATCCCAGCGCGACGGCACTCAAACCCGGGGCGGTGCTGCACTCGCGCAACGTCACCGTGGAGGTCAACACGGTCTTCGAGAACCTGCAATCGGTGGTCGCCGCCATCGATCCCGCGAAGCTGAACGCGATCCTATCGGCGTTCGCGCAGTCCGTTCGTGGCAAGGGTGAGCGGATCGGGCAGGCGATCACCGACGCGAACAATGTCCTGCTGACCGTCAACCCCCGCCAGGATACGATCGACAAGAACTGGCGGCTGTTCGGCAAGACGACCGCCATCTATTCCGTTGCGGCACAATACATCTTGTCGATCCTCGACTCGGCGGCGACGACGAGCAAGACCCTCACCGACGATCAGCGGTCACTCGATTCACTGTTGCTGTCGACCGTGGGCTTCAGCCAGACCGGCATCAACCTCATCGGCAGAAACGAATCCAACATCGTGCGTTCGTTCAACCTACTGGACCCGACCACCGCATTGCTGAACAAGTATTCGCCGACGTTCACCTGCTTGTTCCAGGGCGCGCAGTGGTACGTGGACCACGGCGGCCGAGACATGCTGGGCGGCAACGGCTATTCGTTCATCATGGACGCTGCCCTGCTATTCGGAGACGACCCGTACCGGTATCCGAAGCATCTGCCCAAGGTCAACGCGACCGGCGGCCCCGGCGGGAGGCCCAGCTGTGGCTCGCTGCCCGATCCGAGCGCGAACTATCCGGTGCGTTCGCTGGTGACCGATACCGGTTGGGGTGCGGCGCCCGACGAGATCCGGACCACTCCGTGGGTCGGTAATCCCTGGTGGGCCAACTACTTCCCGACCACCAAGAACCCGCCCGAAGCCCCGCGGTACAACTGGCGCGGCGGAGTGCCGCCGTCATGAGCAATGGAAAAAGGCCCGGCTCCCGGCCCACTGTCGTTCGCGTTGCGCTGTTCACCGCGGTCTGCCTGGTATTCACGTTCACCCTCATCGCCGTATTCGGCCAACTGCGCTTCGAGGACCGGACCGGCTATCAAGCGGTCTTCACGAACATCTCCGGGCTGAAGTCCGGCAACTTCGTCCGCATCGCGGGGGTAGAGGTCGGCAAGGTAGGGGACCTCAGCCTGCATCGTGACGGCACCGTGACCGTCGGCTTTGCGGTGGACAAGGGGGTTCGCCTCAGCCAGGGGACCCGGGCCGCCGTGCGCTACGAAAACCTCATCGGTGACCGCTATCTCGCGCTCGAGGACTCTCCCGGCCCCCCCGGGCCGGCTGCCTCCCGGCTCGACGATCCCGTTGGCCAGGACATCGCCCGCACTGGACATCGACGCACTGATCGGGGGTTTCCGCCCGCTGTTCCGCGCATTGGATCCAGATCAGGTCAATGCCCTGTCCGGCCAACTGCTGAAGATCTTCCAGGGCCAGGGCGGGACCCTGGCCTCAGTGCTGTCCCAGACGTCGATGCTGACCTCGACCCTGGCCGGACACAGCGAGTTGATCGGCGAGCTCATCACCAACCTGAACACCGTGTTGCACACCTTCGCCGCCCGGGATCACGAATTTTCCGACGGACTGGACAAATTGGCTCAACTCGTGGATGGCCTGGCGCAGCGCCGCAATGACATCTCCACCGGACTGGCCTACATCAACGCCGCCACCGGCTCGGTCGCCGACCTGCTCGTCCAGGCGCGCCCCCCGATCAAAGACGTCGTGCACGAAGCAGACCGGATGTCCGCGCAGGTGCTCTCCGATCGCGACTATGTCGACAACCTGCTCAAGACGCTGCCCGACGTTTATCAGGTCCTGGCCCGGCAAGGCTTGACCGGCGACTACTTCGGCTTCTACTTCTGCGAGGTGCTGCTCAAGTTGAACGGCAAGGGGGGCAACCCGATCTTCGTCAAACTGCTGGGCCAACCGAGCGGACGGTGCACCCCGCGATGAAGGGAATCAGCATCAAAGCGCTCAATCGACAGAACCCGGTCTTGGTGGGAGTGGTCGGCACCGTCATCGTGACGTGCATCGTGCTGGCCGCATTCCAGTACGACAAGCTGCCGTTCATCAAGAACACCAGGGACTACTCGGCCTATTTCGCCGAGGCGGGGGGCATCAAAGTCGGCAGCACCGTTCGGGTTTCCGGCATGGGCGTCGGAAGGGTCTCCGACATCCGTCTGGAGGGCACCAAAGTCCGGGTGGGATTCACGGTCCGCACGGGCATCCAGCTCGGCGACCGCACGGAAGCGGCGATCAAGACGGAAACCATCCTGGGCAGCAAGATGCTGGAGCTCACCTCGCGCGGCGACGGGAAACTCAGCGGCACCATTCCGCTGGAACGCACCACGTCGCCCTATGAGCTTCCGGACGCGCTGGGAGATCTGACGACTACGATCAGTGGGCTGGATACCACCCAATTGTCGTCGGCACTAAGCACATTGGCCGACACCATCAAGGAGACGCCGCCAAATCTCAAGCCGGCGCTGGAGGGTGTGGCCCGGTTCTCGGACACCCTCAACGGCCGGGACGCGCAGCTGCGCAGCCTGCTGGGAAATGCCAACAAGGTCTCCGCGGTGCTCGGCCACCGCAGTCAACAGATCGCCGGCCTGGTGGCGAACTCCAACGCGCTGCTCGCGGCGCTGCTCGACGAGCGGGACTCGATCGACGCGTTGATGAACGACATCACCGCGGTGTCGCGGCAGGTGTCCGGACTCGTCGACGACAACCGCAAGACCCTGAAGCCTGCGCTCGACAAGCTCAACGGGGTGCTCGAGATTCTCGACAACCGCAAGGAAGACATCCAGAAGACCCTGCCCAAGTTCAAACGATATGCAATGTCGTTTGGCGAGGTATTGGGCTCGGGGCCGTTCTTCAAGGCCTATGTGGCCAACCTGATTCCCGGCCAGATCGGCGGGCCGGTCATCGACGCGGATATGTACGACCGGTTCCTGGACCCCAACCAGAAGTTGCCCTCGGAGGTGGTGGACCCGCCGACCGGAAGCCCGCCCGTCCCGCCGGAACAGGCGCCCGTCCCGCTGTGGTCGCAGCCGCCGTCGCCACCTCCTTCGACCCCGCCGATCCGGACCGTCCCACCGCCCTTCCCGCACACATTGGACGGGCAATGACAATCAGCCGGCGCACCCTGCAAACCCTGGTCACCATCAGCCTGACCGCCACGCTGACGATCTCGTCGGTGCTGATCGGCAACAAGATGCTCGCCAGGGTCGAACGCAACACGTACTCGGCCTATTTCACGGAGGCCAACGGCTTGTTCATCGGCGACGAGATCCGAGTGCTCGGTGTCGCGGTCGGCGTCGTGGACAAGATCGAACCACAACCCACCAGCTCCAAGGTTACCTTCTCGGTCGACAAGGATGTGCCGGTCCCGGCCGATGCGCGCGCGGCCATCCTGTCGCCGTCGCTGGTGACATCCCGGGCGATCCAACTAGTGCCCGCGTACTCGGGCGGGCCCAGATTGAGCCCGGGCGCCTCAATTCCGTTGAACCGCACGGCGGTGCCGGTGGAATGGGACGACTTCCGTAAGCAGCTGGAAAAGCTGACCGAAGCGCTGCAGCCCACCAGCCCGGGCGGGGTGAACTCGGTCGGCGAATTCGTCAACTCGGCCGCCGACAACCTGCGCGGCAACGGGGACACCGCTCGGGATTCCATCCTCAAACTCTCCGAAGCGATTTCGGCACTCGGTGATCACGCCGACGACATCTTCAGTACGGTGCGCAATCTGCAGCTGCTGGTGTCGGCGCTGTACTCCAGCAGCGATCTGTTGGCCGAATTCAATCAGAACCTGGCCAGCGTGACGAAAATCCTGACCAATACGCCCAACGAAATCGGCACGTCGGTCAAGACTTTGGACCAGGCGCTCAACGACGTCCGCGACCTACTGTCCGACAACCGTGAGGCCATGGGCGTCACGGTCGATCGGTTCGCGTCCATCACGACCGCGCTGAACGACAGCCGTGCCGACATCAAACAGATTCTGCACACCACGCCCACCGTGTTCCAGAACTTCTTGAACATCTACCAGCCGGCTCAGGGTGCGATGTCCGGGATCATTGCGCTGAGCAACTTCGCCGACATTCCCCAGTTCATTTGCAACTCAATCGAGGCCGCCTCCCGAGCACGGCTGGCCCGGGTATCGAAGTTGTGCCTGCAGTACATCAACCCGATCATCAAGAACCGCATCTACAACTACATACCTGCGGGGATCAACCCATTTGTCGGCACCCAGGCACGGCCGAACGAGATCACCTACAGCGAGGACTGGCTGCGCCCCGGTTATACGCCGCCACCACCTCCGGATGCGCCCCCGCCGGCGGACGCCCCGCCGCCCGCGCCGTCACCCGTCGAGGGGCAGCCACCGGCCCAGCCGCCGCCTCCGCCGCCCAACTCGCTGATCGACTCCACGCAGGTGCTGCGGAACCTGTTGCTCCCGGTGGAGGAGCCATGAGGCGCGCGCTGGGTGTAATGCTCTGCGCGGCAGGCATTGCCGCGCTGACTTCCTGCGGCTGGAAGGGCCTCAATTCGTTCACCATGCCCGGTACCGCCGGCGGGGGGCCGGGCGCCTACACGATCCAGGCGCAAATGCCCGACGTGACGACCATCCAGGAGAACACCCGGGTTCGGGTCGACGACGTCAACATCGGCAACGTCACCAAGATCGAGCTGCAGGACTGGCACGCGCTGGTCACCATGCGCATCAACGGCGATATCCACCTGCCGGCGAACTCGACGGCCAAGCTCGGGCAGACCAGCCTGCTGGGTTCGCAGCACATCGAACTCGCCGCGCCCAAGGATGAGCCGCCGGTCGGCGAACTCAAGAACGGCTCGGTGATCCCGCTGTCGCGCGCGAGCATGTATCCGACCACCGAGCAGACCCTGGCCTCGGTCTCGATCCTGCTCAACGGCGGCGGAATCGGGCAGCTGCAAGAGATCAATCAGGCTGTCGCCAAGGCCTTCGCCGGCCGCGAGCACGACATGCGAAGTCTGCTCAACCAGCTGGACGTGTTCATCGCAAAGACCAACGACCAGACCGACGACATCATCTCCGCCGCCGAGAATCTCAACTCCTTGGCGGGCCAGTTCGCCGCCAAGGATCAGGTCGTCGACAAGGCACTGACGACCGTGCCCAAGGCATTGGCCGTGCTGGCCGAAGATCGCACCAAGATCGCCGATGCGATCGATCAGCTCGGCAAGTTCAGCGCCATCGCGGCCGACACCATCCACCAGAGCAAGCAATCCCTGGTGAATAACCTGCGCAATATCGCGCCGGTGCTGCGATCACTCGCCGATGCCGGACCGGCACTGACCAAGGGCCTGGACGGACTCGCGACCTATCCCTGGCCGACATCAACGGTGACCAACTGGTTTCGCGGCGACTACGCCAACCTCACCATGATCGTCGATTTGACGTTGAGCCGCATAGACACCGGGATCTTCACCGGATCGCGTTGGGAGGGCAACCTCACCCAGCTCGAACTCCTGTGGGGCCGCACCATCGGAATGCAGCCGAGCCCCTCCACTGGAGGCAACCCATTGACCTTTCCGTACCACGCCGGGGGATACTGAATGCTGCGCCTAAATCGCAGGACGTGGATACAGTTGGCGATTCTGACCCTGGTGACCGTAGTTTCTTGCGGCTCAATGGCATTCAACTTTATGAAGCTGCCCGCGACACTGTTCGGCATCGGCGAGTACAACGTCACGGTCGACCTGCCCCAATCCGGTGGTCTCTACCAGACCTCGGTCGTCACCTACCGGGGCACCGACGTGGGCCAGGTCAAGTCGATCGAGGTCACGGCCACCGGGGTGCGTGCCCTGCTCGCGTTGCGGTCCGGGGTCAAGGTGCCCTCGGATGTCCAGGCGTCGGTGCACAGCCGCTCGGCGGTCGGCGAGCAGTACATCGAATTGACCCCGCAGCCGGGGAAGGACGGAGAGCATTCCCGGGCCCTGCAGGCCGGCGATGTCATCCCCGCCGGCCGCGTCGACGTTCCGGTCGACATCGGGCACCTGCTCGACCTGACAAATAAAGCGCTGCAAGCCATTCCGCGGGACAACCTGCGCACGGTCATCGACGAGAGCAACCGGGGGGTCGGTGGTCTTGGTCCCGAACTGTCCCGGATCGTCGACGGGTCCACGGCACTGGCCATCGCCGGGGGTAAGACCGTCGATCCACTGGCCGCGCTGATCGACCAGTCACCCGCGGTACTCAACTCCCAGGTGCAGACGGCGGATGCGATTGGCACGTGGGCCAATCGGACCTCGGCCGTCATGGCGCAGTTCAAGGCGCAGGACGCCGCCCTTCGCGATCTGCTGACGCAGGGCACGTCCGGGCTCGAGGAGGGGCGTGCCCTGTTCGACCGCGTGACGCCCACCCTGCCGGTGCTGTTCGCCAATCTCGTCAGCCTGGGTGACATCGCCGTGGTCTACCGCCACGACATCGAACAACTGCTGGTGCTGTTTCCGCAAGGCATAGCGGTCATGGCTGCCGCCTTGGTGCCGAACCTGAACACCAAGCAGGAATACAAGGGCTTTTTTCTGGACTTCAACCTCAACCTGAATTACCCGCCCCCCTGCGATACCGGGTTTCTGCCGCCTAAGCAACGTCGTTCACCGGCCAGCGTGGACGCGCCGGACAGACCAGCGGCTGACCTTTATTGCCGGATTCCGCAGGATTCCGACATGAATGTCCGGGGAGCGCGCAACATCCCTTGCGAGACCAAGCCGTGGAAACGGGCCCCCACCATCGAGCTGTGCGAAAGCGACGAGGACTACGTGCCGCTCAACGAGGGCTACAACTGGAAGGGCGACCCCAACGCCACCACCAGCGGCCAGGGCGTACCGCAGTATCCCCCGGGTCAAGATCCGCGACTGCCACCGCCGCGGGGGACGGCGCCGGCGCCGTCGGCGCCGCCGCTTGCCGTGTCGACCTACGACCCCGCCACCGGTGACTACATCGGACCGGACGGGCGTCGCTACACCGAGGCTGACTTGGCGCATCCGCGCGCCAAGAACTGGCAGTCACTACTTGTCCCACCGTCGTGAGAGTTCGAGGGAGAAATATGGCCGACGAGCCTGAAACCAACGAAAAGCCCAGTGCGGCAACGATATCGGAGGCCGACGAGGTCCTCGAAGTCGACCAGGCGGTCCACGCCGACGACACGGCCGGCACGGACGACGTCGATGTGACCGACGAGGTTGAGCCCGCCAGGCGCCGGCCCCGGTTCAGAAGGCTTTCCCGAGCCCGGTCGGCCCTGGTCGCCAGCGTCGCCATTGTCGCACTGCTCGCCGGATTGACCGGTTGGCTCGGTTACCGCGCCTACCAGACACATCAGGCCCAGGCGCAGCGCAACCTGTTCATCCAGGTGGCTCGCCAGGGCGCGGTGAACCTGACCACGATCAACTACACCGAGGTCGACACCGACGTGCAGCGGATCGTCGACCTGGCCACCGGAGCGTTCCGCGACGACTTCCAGCACCGGTCCAAGCCGTTCATCGAGGTCGTCAAGGCGGCGCAGTCGAAATCGGAAGGCACGGTTACCGACGCCGGGTTGGAATCGCAGCGCGGTGACTCCGCCCAGGTACTGGTGGCCGTGGCGGTGAAATCCCGGACGGCCGGGGGCGAAGAGTCGCCGCGGGAATGGCGCATGCGCATCGAGGTCCAGGCCGTCGGCGACGACGCCAAGGTGTCGAACGTGGTGTTCGTGCCGTGACGACGCTCAACGAGACCCTCGACACCACCGAGGCGCCGGACATCGACGAGGAGGCCGTCGACGCCGCCGGGGAGACCGAAGATACCGACACCACGCGGGAACGGCGCCCCGTCGTGTGGTCGCGTGTCTTCGCCCGCGGTATCTTGCCCGGATTGGCTTTGGTGCTGGCCCTAGCGGCGGGCTACTTCAAGTGGGTGACCGACTCGGCCAAGGATCTGGCCGCGGCGCGCACCGAGTCGGTCCGGGTCGCCAGCGAGGACGTGACCGCCCTGTTGTCGTACAAGGCGGACTCGGTGGACAAGGAACTCAACGCCGCCAGGGACCGGCTCACCGGCGAATTCAAGGACGCTTACACCTCGCTGATCCGCGAAGTGGTGATTCCGGGCGCCAAGGAGAAGCACATCTCCGCGGCAGCCAAAGTGAGTGCAGCAGCGCCGATTTCGGCGACCACCGAGCACGCGGCGGTCTTGTTGTACGTCAACCAGTCCGTGACGATCGGCGACGGCGTCCCCACCGACACCCAACCCGTCATCCGGGCAACGCTGGACAAGGTCAACGGCCGATGGCTGGTCTCGCACTTCGACCCGGTGTGATGGCGGACCGTCACACGATAGGCGCCCGCCTGCTGGGCGTCGGCGTGATCGTTTCGGCCGCGGGGACATTGGCGGCTCCCGCCGCGTACGCCGACAACAAGCGGCTCAACAGCGCCGTCGTGTCGGCCGTGTACACGCTGCAACACCAGGCGGGCTGCACGAACGACGTCATCCGCAACAACGCGCTGACGCTGGCCGCCGAATGGCACGCCGAAGACATGATGAACAACCGGAATATCAACGACGACACCGGCTCCGACGGATCGAGCCCACAGGATCGGGCCAACGCCGCCGGTTTCCGCGGCCGGGCCGCCGAAACCGTCGCGATCAATCCGGCCATCGCGATCAGCAGCCTGGAACTGGTCAACCAGTGGTACTACAACCCCGACGACATGGCGATCATCCGCGACTGCGCCAATACCGCCATCGGGGTCTGGTCGGACAACAGCGTCGACCGCACCGTCGTCGTGGCGGTGTACGGGCAGCCCGTCCCGCCCGGCCGCTGACGGCTGGCTAGTCGTACGGCGGAGCCCATTTCGCGGCGGCGACGGCCCGGCCGACGTCGTCGTGGTGCTCGGTGGCGACCCCGTCCGCCACGGCGGCGTGATACACGGCCTCGGCGACCGCTTTGGAGACCGCGTACAGGTTTTCCACATCGGGCAGCAACGGGTCGCCAGCGTTCGTCGGATTAGCTTGCCGCGCAACACTCTTGGCGGCCGCGTGCAACATGCCCGGGGTCAACCGGTTGGCGCCGGCCACGATGATTCCCAGCCCGAGCCCGGGAAACACCAGCACGTTGTTGGCCTGACCGATGGTGTAGGTGGCCCCGTCGTAGTTGACCGGCGCCGTCGGGGTGCCGGTGGCGATCAGCGCCTTGCCGCGCGACCACTCCAGCAGGTCGGCGGGCACGGCCTCCATCCGCGAGGTCGGGTTGGACAGCGGAAAGATCATCGGATGCTCACACGAGGCGGTCATCGCCTCGACGACTTCGCGGGTGAACGCGCCGGACACCGCCGAGCAGCCCAGCAGCACGGTGGGCGAGGCCAGCTTGATCGCGTCGATCAGCTCGACCCGCTCGCCGGCCACCCCCCTGGCTGCCAGGCCCAACTCCCGGCGGCTCTTCGCGTAGGGAACCTGAAAGTCGCGCAGGTCGTCCATGTCGTCGAACAGCAAGCCCTGCCTGTCGATGGCCCAGATCTGTGCCGTGGCCTGCTCGATGGTGGCTCCGTCGTCGACCATGGCGTCGCGGATCTGATCGGCCACGCCCATCCCGGCGGTCCCCGCCCCGAAGACGATCGTCCTCTGATCGCGCAGCCGGGCGCCGGTGATGCGCAGCCCCCCGTTCAGCGCGGCGACGACGACCGCGCCGGTGCCCTGGATGTCGTCGTTGAAGACGCAATAGTCCTCACCGTAGGTGCGCAGGATTTTGCGTGCGTTGAGCGGGCCGAAGTCCTCGAAATGCAGGATCGCGTGCGGAAACAGCGCATGCGCGGTCTCGACGTAGCGCCGGATGAACGCGTCGTATTCGGCGCCGCGACGCCGGGCATGCCGGTTGCCCAGATAAAACGGATCCTGCAGCAGCTGTTCGTTGTCGGTGCCGACGTCCAGCGACACCGCGATGCAGCGGCAGGGGTTGATCCCGCCGCCGGCGGTGTAAAGCGCCAGCTTGCCGACGGCGATCTGGATGCCGCCCACGCCCCAGTCGCCGATTCCCAGGATCGCCTCGGCGTCGGTGCACACGATCAGGTCGACGTCGTCGGGCCCGAGCCCGAACGTCTCGAAGGCCGCTTTGATCTCGTCGGGCTCATCGATGCTGAGGAACAGGCCGCGCTGGCCGCGGTATTCGTCGGAGAATCGTTGGATGGCCTCCCCGACCGTGGGGGTGTAGACCACCGGCATCAGTTCCGACAGATGATCGGTCAGCACCTTGTAGTACAAGATTTCGTGCCGGTAGTGCAGCTGCTCCAACAGCAGGTTCCGGCCCAGATCAGTTGCCATGCTCTGCAATTGGCGCCACACGCGATCGGCCTGTTCGTCCAGGGTAAGCACCGCCGACGGCAACCGGCCGGTCAGGCCCAGCTCCTTGCGCTGCGCGTGGGTGAAGCCGACGCCGCGATTCAGACTCGGCGAGGACATCGCCAGTGGGATCCGGGGCGTGTGGCTTTCGCCCATCACAATCTCCGTCCGACGGCGTGGCGCACCCCGTCACGGTAACGCTGATCGCGGTGAACGCGCGTCGAAGACCGCCTGACGGACGATTACTCGCGGGGCGAACGGCCGAGCTGGGACAGGATGGTGCCGGTGTCCGACGTCGCGCCGCGGTTGTAGGGCAGCTTGGACAACGCGGTTGCCATTGCGCAGGTGTTGGACAGGGCCGCATAGGTCAGGCCCGCCCCGATGCCGGCGGCCACCCACTTGAGCCGGGGAATGACGACGCTGCCCGCCACGGAGGACAGCACGATCGATCCGGCCACCAGGCGCACCTGACGTTCGAGGTCCCAGCGCTGCGCGCCACGGTCGACCGCGAAGCCCCGGCCCTCCCAATCGGTGATCCCTTTTTCCAGCACGCGCCCGTGAGTCAGGCCCGCGTTTCGCAGCGCCGATTGGGCCTTGGTGGCGCGCTGACCCGAGCGGCACACCAGCACCACCTCGTCGTCCCGGTCGAGGCGTTCCACGATCTCGGGGCTGTGCCGGTCGACGACGTCGAGCGGTACGTTGTAGGACCCCGCGATGTGTGCGGTTTCGAACTCCGCCGGGGTGCGCACGTCGAGTACGCGCGGAGCCGTCGGCGACTCCAGCAGCGTGCGAAGTTCCGGCGAAGTGATGCTGTCAGCAGTTGGTGCGCTCATGGTGTGTTCCTACCCGGGTCGGCGCGAGGCGAGCGGTTTATGTTCAGTCAGAATTTTTCGACGTGGTGATCCCGAGCTTTTCGGCGCTGTCGTAACCGTCGTCGATGAGGACGACGCGACGATCGTGGCGATCGAGCAGCGCTGCGGCGACCGACGCGCGGTAGCCGCTGGCGCAGTGCACCCACAGCTCACGATCGGCCGGAATGCCGTCGATGCGCTCGGGCAATTCGTGCAACGCGACGTGGAGCGCGCCCCGCACATGGCCGTCGTCGAATTCGCCGCGTTGGCGGACATCCAGGACCACGACGCCGCCCCCGGCGAGCGCATCGGCAAGCTCGCCGAATTCGGCGACACGGTAGCTGCGCAGCTCCGATCCGTCGGCGAGGTCGCGGATGTCTCCGCTGGCGGTGCCGGTGAGGTGCTCGACGCCGATGCGGCACAGCTCCCGCTGCGCGTCGGCGATTTGCGCGGCATCGTCACCGATCAAGGTCAGCGGAGCGCCCCAGGTGTACAGCCAACCGAGGTAGTTGACGAAGGAGTCCGACAATTCGAACCCGTAACTGCCCGAAAGATGCCCGGCCGCAAAGGCTTTGCGATTGCGCAAGTCGACGACCCATTCCCCGGCGTCGATCCGCCTGCGCAGCTCACCCGCGTCGACCGGTGCGGGCGGCGAGAGGTTCGGTGCCGCCGGGCCTTTTCTGTTGAGCACCCCCATATGCGCGTAGTAGGCGGGGTAGGCGGCCAGGCCGGCGAGAAGCTCCTCGACATAGTGCTGTTCGTCCTGGGTGAGCGCGGGGTTGGTCCGGCGTTGATCCGCGATGGTCGAGCTGTCGCCGTCGGTGGGCGCCGCGGAGCAGAAGCTGCCGAAACCGTGCGTGGGATAGATCGGAGTCGACGCGGGCAGCTCGTCGGCGAGGCGGCGGACGGAGTGATATTGCAGCCGAGACAGTTCCTCGGTGTGCTCTTTGCCCAGCAAGTCGGTCCGTCCGGTGCTGCCGTGCAGCAGCGATCCCCCGGTGAACACCCCGAGCGTCTCGCCCGACCGGTCGCGGAGCACGTAGCTGACGTGATGGCGCGTGTGTCCCGGCGTCAGCAGCACCTCCAGGTTTATCTGGCCGGTCTCGATGCGTTCGCCGTCGCCGACGGCACGGTGCGCGAATTCGACGTGTTCGCCAGCGGGTAACAGATATTCGGCGCCGACGGCGTCAGCGAGCGCCAGGCCGCCTGTGACGTAGTCGTTGTGCACGTGGGTCTCGAGCACGTGAGTGATCCGTAAGTCGGCGGCAAGCTCCAGCACCCGATCGATGTCGCGCTGCGGGTCGATGGCGACCGCGACCTCGCCGTCGCTCACCAGATAGCTGCGATCGCCCAGCCCCGATGTTTCGATGATCGAAACGTCTACCACTCTGTGTCCCATCCACGCAGGTCGTTGTCTGGAATCTACTTGTCGGACAACCGACCTGGACGGGAGGGCGGGCGACGGTGAGACGGGCTATTGACAATCGCGCCGGAGGTGTGCGTCCCGGGTGCGCGGCTTATACGTTCTTATATGTCGTAGTTGGCGGCGATGCCGCAGCTGCACCGCTGGCCGTCGCCCCGCGACCATGGCGACAGCCGCTTGCGCAGCAGGTGCTGCATGTAGACCCTGTCGCGATGGGTACGCGAGAAGGCGAAATCGAGGTTGATCGGCAATCCCGCCCAGTCGACGCGGTCGTCTGCGAGCGGCTGTTCGCCGAACGGTCCGCCGTGCACCGGGCAACTGGCCTGAATGCCGTCGTCGTCGGTCCACTCAAACGCCTGCGCCACCGTACGTCCGTCCTCGAATGCACCCTTTACTACGTGAAATGGTGCGACAGGCATGTTTCAGCGGCGAGTGGGCGATGTTTCTGCCAAATTACGAGTTCCCGGTGCGGCGCCCGGCCTCTAGTAGACGTCGCGGTGGTAGCGCTTGTCCGCGCTCAGCGACTGGACGTAGCCCTTTGCCGCGTCCTGGTCGAGGTTGCCGTGTTCGGCGGCGATCTCGCAGAGCACCCGGTCGACGTCCTTGGCCATGGGGTCGGCGTTGCCACAGACGTACAGCTGGGCGCCATCCTGCAACCAGCTCCACAGCTGCGCCCCGCGGTTGCGCATCAGGTGCTGCACGTAGACCTTCTGCTGCTGGTCTCGCGAGAACGCGAGGTCGAGCTCGGTGAGGAAGCCCTCGTCGCGCATCTGCTCGAACTCGTCGCGGTAGTAGTAGTCGGTGGCGGCGTGCTGCTCACCGAAGAACAGCCAGTTGGGCCCCTTGTGGCCCAGCGCGCGCCGTTCCTGCAGGAATCCGCGGAATGGCGCGATCCCGGTGCCCGGGCCGATCATGATCATCGGCGTGTCCGGGTCGCTGGGCGGCCGGAAGTTGCTCGACGGCTGCAGGTAGACGGCGACTCGATCGCCGGGGGAGCGGTCGGCCAGGTAGGTGGAGCACACGCCACGACGCGGAACGCCCTGGAAGTTGTAGCGCACGGGCGAGACCGTGAGGTGAACTTCCGCCGGGCACTCCTTGGGGCTCGACGAGATCGAGTACAGCCGCGGCTGCAGGCGTTTGAGGACCCGCAGCCACTCGTGGGCCGACGCGGAGACAGGCAGCCGCGCGAGCAGGTCGACGGCCTGCCGACCCCATGTCCAATTGCTCAGTTCAGCCTTGTTTTCCGGCCTCAGCAGCGATGCGAGTTTCTGGTCGCCGGTGCGCTCCTGCACGAACCGCACCAGGTCGCGGCTGATGTGAGCGATCTCGATGCGCTCGGTGAGCGCGGAGCGCAACGACATCAAGCCGTGCTCGCCGACCTCGACCGTGGTGTGCGCGTCCAGCCCGGTCACCGACAGCCATTCGTCGACCAGCTGGTCGCTGTTGCGCGGCCACACTCCCAGCGCGTCGCCGGCCTCGTAACTGACCGCCTCGTCGGAAAGGTCAAACACGATCTGCCGCACGTCTTTTGCGGAGTTGGGTCCGCTCAGCATGGTGTTGCGGATCATGCCGGTGATGAGCGGGTGCTTTTTGCTGTAAGTGCTCGACGCGGCCCGGCTCGGGCGCGACGGTGCCGCGACCACGGCGGACGCTGCCGGCGTCGCCGTGGCGCCGGCCGGGCTGACGGGCTCGGGGGACCGGGTCAACGCCTTGCTGACGTCGCTCACCCATCCGGCGGCGTGGTCGTCGTACTCGGGCTCGCAGTCGACCCGGTCGGCGAGCCGGGTCGCGCCCAGCTCGGCCAGCCGCTCGTCGAGCTTGCGGCCGAAACCGCAGAAGTCGTCGTAGTTGGAGTCGCCCAGCGCGAGTACCGCATAGCGGGTGTCGGTGAGCCGCGGTGCGCCCTCCCCGCTCAGCGCCCGCCACAGGCCGGCGCCGTTGTCCGGGGCCTCGCCGTCGCCGGTGGTGCTGGTGATCACCAAAAGCTCATGCGTGGTGGACAATTCGGCCACCGAGAAGTCGTCCATCCCGTGCAGGGCGACGGGCAGCCCGGCCTCGGCGAGTTGCGCGGCGACGTCGGCGGCCAACTCCTCAGCGTTGCCTGTCTGCGAGGCCCACAACACCACCACCGGCGCTCGCTCGGTGGCCACGTCAGCCGCGGGCGCGCCGGGTGGGGTGACCGGCGCCTCGACGGCCGCTGCGGCGGGCGCGCCCACCGGCAATGACGCCGGCGCCTCGGTGCGCGAGAACATCCCCGCGAGCAGGCCGTCCACCCAGAGCCGGGTGTTGATGTCGAGCGGGGCATTGAGCGGCAGGGAGGGCACCCCCGCGGTGCGACGGCCGGTGTCCGAACGCAGACCGGCAAGCACCCCGGCAAGATAGCTGCGGCCGAGTGGGCCGAGCTGAGGGGTCGGTTCGTTTGCCACGCCGAGGATCTCGGCGAGGAGGTCGACTTGGGGCGCGCTGATTTGGGCAATCTCCGTGGGCGCGGGCTCTGGCGTGTCGCCGGCGACCGGTCGCTCGGGCTCGGCGGCCGGGTCATGCTGGGAGACAATGACTTTGGTTAGCGTGACGGCGCAGGCCTTGAATTCGGGTTGATGCGATATCGGGTCGACGGCGTCGTTGGTCACGGCATTGATCGACAGGTATTCGCCGAAGGCGTCGTTCCAGTGGAAAGGCGCAAAGCAGTCGCCGGGCCGAACCCGGTCGCTGATGACCGCGGGCAGCACGGCACGCCCGCGGCGGGAAGCGATTTCGACCGGGTCGCCCTCGCAAATCTGCAGCCGGGCCGCGTCGTCGGGGTGGATCTCGACGAACGGCCCGGGGTTGAGCTTGTTGAGCTTGGACACCTTGCCGGTCTTGGTCATCGTGTGCCACTGGTGCGGCAGGCGACCGGTGTTGAGCAGGAACGGGTAGTCGTCGTCCGGCATTTCGTCGGGCAGCAGGTGCGGCCGGGCGAAGAACATCGCCCGCCCGGTTGCGGTGGGGAACGCCAGTCGCGGGACGCTGCCGTCGTCGCGCACCAACCGATCCTGGCTGACGCCGTCGTTGAGGTAGCGGATCGGGTTGCGGTCGTGGGCGCCCTCGGGCGGGCAGGGCCACTGCACCGGTGTCTGACGCAGCCGCTCGTAGCTGACCCCGCGCAGGTCGTATCCGGTCTTCGGGTTGGCGAAGCGCTTGATCTCTTCGAACACGTCCTCGGCGGAGTCGTAGCTGAACGACTCGGAAAATCCCATCTCGCAGGCGATCCGGGCGATGATCTGCCAGTCCGGCATCGCCTGACCCGGCACCGGCAGCGCGGGCTGGAACAGCGTCAGGTTGCGCTCGGAATTGATCATCACCCCTTCGGACTCCGTCCACAGGGCCGCCGGCAGCAACACGTCGGCGTACTCGTTGGTCTCGGTCTCGCGGAACGCATCCTGGGCGATCACCAGCTCGGCGCGCTCCAGGCCGGCCAGCACGGTCTTCCGATTCGCAACGCTGGCAACGGGATTGGTGCAGATTATCCAGCACGCCTTAATGTCGCCGTTGGCCATGCGGGAGAACATGTCGATGGTGCCGGACCCGACATCGGTGCGCAGCGAGCCGGGCGGGATGCCCCACCGCTCCTCGACGAACTCGCGGTCGTCCGCCGACAGCACCGAGCGTTGACCCGGCAAACCCGGCCCCATGTAACCCATTTCGCGGCCGCCCATCGCGTTGGGCTGCCCGGTGAGGGAGAACGGACCGCTGCCCGGCTTGCAGATCGCGCCGGTGGCCAGGTGCAGGTTGCAGATCGCGTTGGTGTTCCAGGTGCCGTGCGTGCTCTGGTTGAGTCCCATTGTCCAGCAGCTCATGAAGTTCTCGGCTTCGCCGATCCAGCGGGCCGCGGTCTGCAGGTCCTCGACGGCGATGCCGGTCATCTTGCTGACCCGGGCGGGGGTGAAGTGTCGCAGGAAGCTCGGCATCACCTCCCAGCCCTCGGTGAACTCGGCGATAAATTCTTCGTCGGTGTGGCCGTTTTCGATGATCAGGTGCAGCAGCCCGTTGAGCAACGCGAGGTCGGCGCCGGGGGAGACCTGCAGGAAGAGGTCGGCCTTCTCCGCGGTGGCGGTGCGGCGCGGGTCCACGACGATCAGCTTGGCGCCCGCCTTGACGCGATCCATCATCCTCAGGAACAGAATCGGGTGGCAATCCGCTATGTTGGAGCCGATGACGAAGAAGACGTCGGCCTGTTCGAAGTCTTGGTAGGAGCCGGGTGGGCCGTCGGCGCCGAGTGACTGCTTGTAACCCGAGCCGGCGCTGGCCATGCACAGCCGCGAGTTGGACTCGATCTGGTTGGTGCCGATGAATCCCTTGGTCAGCTTGTTCGCCAGATACTGCGCTTCCAGCGACAGCTGCCCGGATACGTAAAGGGCGACGGCATCCGGACCGTGCTGGTCGACGATCGCGCGCAGCCGCCTGCCGGTCTGGGCAAGCGCCGCATCCATGTCGATCGGTTCCAGGGATTCACCGCGTGCGGGCCGCAGGTAGGCCGAATCCATCCGGCCGGGTGCGGTGAGCATGTCCGCGGTGGTCGTGCCCTTGGTGCAGAGCCGACCGAAGTTGGTCGGGTGGCTTTTGTTTCCAACAGATTTCGCAACGTGACGGCGACCGCTCTCCGGGTCGGTTATGACCTGCAACACCATGCCGCAACCAACGCCGCAATAGGCGCACATGCTGTTCACGACGGCTTTTCGATCGTCATGAGACTGGCGAGCCACGCCTGGCTTCCTCCCTCCGAGCGTGCACGGGCCTACGCGTCAAATGGTGCGACAAGGATGTTTCGGCACTAGGTATCCGGTGTTTCCGCCGTTTTACGGGTTTCTCTCACACGCACCAAACCGATTTGTGAAGTGTGAGCAGAGCCGGATATCGGCCCGAATAATCGCAGGTCAACACCGATCCGCGACTAGGGCCAGATTACCCGGCGGCGGCATTGAATTCTCCATCAGAACTAAGGTTCGGACGAAACAAATGGGACATTCACAGTATTCGCTAAGCTCACAAAGTGCTTCGTCACTTTGTGATTTTGGTGGTTTTGTTGGCCTCGGCTTGCGGCTCGAAGCCCGCGCCACCGCAGGCGTCGAAGCCCGACTCGTGCAAGGCGTCCGACGGGCCCACGGCCGACACGGTGCGACAGGCCATCGCCTCCGTTCCGGTGGAGGTGGCCGGATCGAGTTGGGTCGAGATCGCCCGGGGGCACACGAAGAATTGCCGGCTGCACTGGGTGCAGATCATCCCCACCATCGCCGGTGAGGCGACGCCGCAGCAGTTGCTGTTCTTCGACCACGACCGGCCGCTGGGACCAGCGACACCGAACCCGAAGGCGTACATCGTCGTGCTGCCTGCCAACGAGGACACCGTCACGGTCCAGTATCGGTGGCAGGTCGGCAACGACGAACCCTGTTGCCCCAAGGGCAGCGGCACCGTGAAGTTTCAGATCGGTGCGGACGGCAAGTTGCAGGCGCTCGGCACGATTCCGCACCAATAGGCGCACGATGTTCCGGTATTTTGAGACGTTCGGCCAGCGCAGCGAGAGGAATCCATTCCGGTGAGTTCGCGTCACCTTTCTCATTGGGATGCAGAGGATCTGGTGGCCTGGGAAGCCGGCGGCAAGACCATCGCGCGGCGCAACCTGATCTGGTCGGTCGTGAACGTGCACCTGGGTTACTCGATCTGGTCGCTGTGGCCGGTCATGGCGCTGTTCATGCCCAGGGATGTGTACGGTTTTTCGGCGGGCGACAAGCTGCTGCTCGGCATCACAGCCACGCTGGCCGGGGCGCTGCTGCGGCCGACGTACGCAGTGGCCACCGCAGTCTTCGGCGGGCGCACCCTGGCCATGTTCTCGGCGTTCGTGCTGCTGGTGCCGACGCTCGGGGCGCTGGTGCTGTTGGCGCACCCTGGCCTGCCGCTGTGGCCTTACGTGGTGTGTGCGGCGCTGACGGGAATGGGCGGCGGCAATTTCGCGGCCTCGGCGAGCAACGCCAACGCCTTCTATCCGCACCGGCTCAAGGGAATGGCGCTGGGGCTTTCCGGCGGCCTCGGCAATCTCGGGGTGCCGATGATCCAGATCGTCGGGCTGGTCGTCATCGCCGTGGCGGGCGACCGGCAGCCGTACTGGGTGTGCGGCTTCTACCTGCTGCTGCTGACGATCGCCGGCCTGGGAGCCACGCTGTTCATGAACAATGTCGCCCAGCACCGGCTGGAGTCGGGGCGGCTGCGCTCGATCCTGTCCGCGGTGGTCTCCACCCGCGACACCTGGCTGCTCTCCCTGCTGTATCTCGGCAGCTTCGGCTCCTTCATCGGCTTCGCGTTCGCGTTCGGCCAGATACTGCAGACCGCCTTTGTCGCAGGCGGCCAAAGCGTCTCGGCGGCCGCGCTGCACGCCGCCGAACTGGCCTTCATCGGGCCGTTGCTGGCCGCGGTGGCGCGCATCTACGGCGGCCGGCTGGCTGACCGCGTCGGGGGCGGTCGCGTCACGTGCGCCGTTTTCGTCGCGATGGTGCTCACGGCCGGAATGCTGATCGGCGTGGCCACGGTCGAGGACCCGCACGCGGGGCCGGTCAGCGGCGGGTCTATGGCCGGCTACGTGGCCTGCTTCATCGCGCTGTTCACTCTCGCCGGGTTGGGCAACGGATCGGTCTACAAGATGATCCCGACGGTGTTCGCCGCCAGCAGCCACCGCCTGGACGTGGACGAAGCCGAGCGCTCGGACTGGGCGCGGGTGATCTCAGGCATCGTCATCGGCTTCGTCGCGGGCGTCGGCACGCTGGGCGGCGTGGGGATCAACCTGGCGTTGCGCGAATCCTTCGTTGCCACGGGGACGATGACATCGGCCTTCTGGGTCTTCCTGGCCTTCTACGTGTTCGCCGCCGGGCTGACCTGGGTCCGCTACGTGCGCAGGCCGCTCGGCGCCCCGTCCGGCGCGGCCTCGGTCACCGCCGGCTGAGCACGGCAACCGCGCGAGTCAGCCCGGCAAATTCTCCGGGTGCAGCATCTCGGCGTAACGGAGCGGTTCCGGGATGCCGAATCCGTCGACCAGCGTTCGGGCGTGCGGGCGCAACGCGCGGCACCGATCGTTGATCCCCCGGGTGACCGCCTTGGCGCGGCCCGTGGACAGGTAGCCGTGCTCGATATACCAGGCCTTGTCCTCTTCGATCACCGACAACGCATACAGATCGCAGACGATCTCCAAGAGCTCACGCGCTTCGGCGTTGTCACAGGAGTCGATGCCGGCGACGAAGGCTTCCAGCACGATCCGGTCGATGTGCGCGCTGGCCGCGTGCAACACGTGATCCTGCACGGCGTTAAACGCGTCGAACGCCGACATCTCCTTGGACTTGCCCTGCAGTCGTCGTGCCACCGACGACAGCAGATACTCCTCGCGCTCCTCGAACATGTTCACCTGCGTGCCCCGGTTGAACAGGCTGCCCTCCTCTTCGCTGTCCTGGCGGGCGTCGACGATCGTTTGCATGATCTGCTCGGCTGCGGTGCGTTTCATCACCCGCTCGCCAACGGTGTTGGCGGCGAACCGAACCCAGTCAACCGGGCTCATGCTCTTGATGTCGTCGGCGTAGGCGGTCAGCAGCTCCTTGGCGACCAGCTGGGTCAGCACGTGGTTGTCGCCCTCGAAGGTGGTGAACACGTCGGTGTCGGCCCGCAGCGCAATCAGCCGGTTCTCGGCCATGTAGCCCGCGCCGCCACACGCCTCGCGCGCCTCCTGAATCGCGCGGCTGGCGTGCCAGGTGTTGGCCGCCTTCAACCCGGCGGCACGCGATTCCAGTTCGCGTTGTTCCTCGGCGTCCGGGAAGTCCGACGTCTGCAGATCGTGACACTTGGACACCAGTTCGTTCTGGGCGAACTGCAACGCGTATGACCTTGCTATCAAGGGAAATAGGCGCCGTTGATGCACCAGGTAGTCCATGATCAGGACTTCGCCATCGTCGTCGGGTGCGGTGAATTGCCTGCGCTGCAACGCATATCGAGTGGCGATGTCGAGTGCGACGCGAGCGGCGTTACCGGCGCTGCCGCCGACGGTGATCCGGCCGCGGATCAGCGTGCCGATCATCGTGAAGAACCGGCGGTTGGGGTTCTCGACCGGCGAGCTGTAGGTGCCGTCGACGTCGACGTCGCCGTACTTGTTCAGCAGATTGACCCGCGGAACGCGGACGTGGTCGAACATTATGCGGCCGTTGTCGACGCCGGGCAGACCGCCCTTGTAGTGGCAGTCCGACGTCGTCACCCCGGGCAGGTCGTTGCCGTCGGCGTCGCGGATCGGCACCAGGACGCAATGCACGCCGTGGTTGACCGGTTCACCGTTCTCGGTCGTGATCAATTGAGCGAAAACCGCTGCGACAGTGGCAGTCTCGGCGGCCCCGCCGATGTAGTCCTTGCGGGACGACGGCGTGGGGGAGTCGATGACGAATTCTTCGGTCTCGGCGTCGTAGGTCGCCGTCGTCTCGAGCGACTGGACGTCGCTGCCGTGCCCGGTCTCCGTCATCGCGAAACAGCCGCGCAGCTCGAGGCTGATGACCTTCTTCACGTACGGCTCGTGATGGCGCTCGGTGCCCAGATTCTCGACCGCCCCGCCGAACAGGCCCCACTGCACTCTGGCCTTGACCATCAAGGACAGGTCCGACATCGCGAGCATCTCGATCATCGTGATAGCTGCGCCCACATCGCCGGTGCCGCCGTGTTCCTTGCGGAAGCCCTCGTCGGGGATGCCCGCGGCGGCAATCAGCTTCATCTGCTCGAAGACTTTGGCGCGCGCCAGAACTGTGTTGGGGGTGTAGTGCGGGCGGAACTGATCCTGGCTCAGCCATTCTCGGGTCTGGTTCTTCGCGTCGCGGAACCGCCCGTCCAAGGCATTACGCAGGTGGTGGGCGGTGCTCGTCGTCTGTGGCGCCATACGTCGAAGGTAACCCGCAGGCCGCCGCGCGGAAACGGCCGGATTGGCGCCGATATTTCACCGTGCCGCCGTCCCGTGCGCGCGAAGGCGGTAGCGGGCAATCCCGGCCCACACCGCGCCGAAGGCGACGAGGATCACCATGTCGAACACCCACCAGCCGACGTAGTGGGTCCACATCTGGACATTGACGGCCCGCGCGTCGAGCCGGTGCAGATCGACGGTGGACGCCGATGCCGCGAAGCCCCATTGGGCCGGGACGAACCACGAGATCTGGTCGTAGCCCCAGGTTCCCACCAGCGTGATCAGTCCGCCCGCGAACAACAACGACGCCAGGATCACGGGCGCGGCGAGCGGGACGACGCCGGTCAGCGACTTGCCCATGGTCGAGATAGCAAGCCCGACTATCGCCGAGACCGCCGCCGTGACAGCAACACTCACATACAACTCAAATGCGCCGTCGAACAGCAGCACGGCGCCGTGCGCGGGTTTGCCTTTGGCGACCACGACGATGCAGAACGTGACGGCGGTCAGGATCGCCGCGGCCACGCCGCAGAAGATGATCTTGCCGGCGAGATAGGCCGACGGCGACAGCCCGACGGCGCGTTCGCGTTCGAAGGCACGCCGCTCGCCGACCAGATCCCGGACGGTCAGCGCGATGCCGATGATGACCGCGGCGATGTTGAGCCCGGCCAGGATCTCGACCGCCTCGTGCGGATTGGAGGTGGTCGTGTTGGGTTGTTTCAGGCCGGAGTCCCCGGGGATGAGCAGCGTCAACGCGGCCAACACGAAGGGCAGCGCTACCAGGAAGACCAAGTACAGTCGTTCGGCCAGCAGCAGGTAGGCCTGACGGCGCAGCACCAACCACAGTTGTCGGGTCAGCACGGGTTCGGCGGGTGGCGGCCATGGCTGTGCCACCGCGGGCGGCGGGGGCGGGCCCTGCGCGAGCTGACGGGCGCGGAACGCGCGTTGGGCGCCGTCGGGGTCGGCCGCCACCCGTGCCAGGACCTCCGACCAGTCGGTGGTGGCCAGCGCGGCACCGACCTGCAGAGGTGGCCCGGCGAAGGCCACGGTGCCGCGGGGCGTGAGGATCACGACCTGGTCGCACTTGTTGAGATGGGTGAGCGACGTCGGCGAGGTCATCGTCGCGACGACGACACACCCGATGTCGGCCTGGCGGCGCAGCACCGTCATCACGTGATCTTCCTGCGCGGCATCCAGGCCGGCGCCCGGCTCGTCGATCACCAGCAGGGTCGGTCGACTGAGGAGCTCGACCGCCAGCGCCGCACACCGGCGAACCTCGGGCGCCAGCTTGCAGATTCGGGTGGCGCGGTGCGGCGCCAGCTCCAGCTCTTCGAGGATCTGCTCCACCACGCGTTGCCGGTGTTCGGTCGAGGTGTCCGGCGGCAATCGCAGTTCGGCGGTGTATCGCAACGCCCGTTCGACGGTGAGCTGCGGGTGCAGGCGATCTTCGCGCGGCACGATCCCGATGCGCGTGCGCATGGCCGCGGGCTCGGCGGCTACGTCGTGGCCGTCCACCGTGATCAGCCCGGCGCTGAGTTGCCTTGTCCCGGTGAGCACGTCGAGCAGCGCGGCGTTGTGCGCGGCGGACGGCCCGGTGATTGCGGTGAGCGAGCCCAGGCGGGCCGTGAACGAGACGTCCGTGAGCAATTCGCGTCCGTCGGCGGTGAGCCCCAGCCGGTAGGCAGCCAGGCCCGCGGTGCGAGCGCCGGCTTCGAGCGGCAGCCGGTAGGTGGCCACGGCCTCGCCGGTGCGAAAGGAGCGCCCGGCGCGCAGCCTGCGCGTCGCCTCGGTCATTCGCCCGATCAGCCCCCTGCCCTGGGTCTGCTCCGCGTCCGCCCGCACCGGCGCCGGCCGCGACGGGGGCGCGACGCCGATGGGCGTGGTTTGCAGCGACGGTATGAGCGGCGGTGGCGACGGCGGGCCTGTGGACGGCGCGGGCGGGGTGGGTGGTGGCGCCGCCGGCGGTCGGGGCGCCGGAATCCGCAGGCGCTGGGTCGGTTGCTGAGTGGGCGGCGGCGGAACGAACGGACGCGGCGGCGGGCCGGCGGGCGTGCCAACCCGGAACACCAGCCGCGGGCCCCGCTGCGGATCGCCGATCGCGATCGCCAGGCCGTCGCGGATGTCGACCGTCGACAACCGGGCGCCGTTGAGGAATACGCCGTGGCCGCCACCGTCGATCGCCACCCAATGGGTGCCGGTGAACCGCAGCAGCAGCTCAGGGCGCGCCGGCGCCGCCGGGGTGTTCCCCGGGCCGTCCAGCGGGACATCCCACCCGCGGCCGTGGCCCACGGTAATGTCCCGGCCCGCGGGAAACACGTACTGCGCCGGCCCGACCAAGACGGTCAGCGGGGAGGCGAATGCGTCGTTGCGCATGGCCGCCACCTTTCATCACCGGTCATATCACCTGAGTGTCTACCCGCCGGTGGCGATCTATGCACTAGGGCCGGGCGCTGCTCACCGGGCCGCGGCGGGCCGGAGCGGCACTGTCGACCAGGCGGCGCAGCACCTTGACGGCGTCGCCGAGCACCCTGCGGTCCTCGGGGGCCAGCGTGGCCAGTTGCGGTTCGATCGCGGCGGCGCGGTCGGCGCGCACCGCGTTCAACGTCCGTCGCCCCTCGGGCGTGATCTGGATCCGGACCGCCCGGGCGTCGCCGGGGTCGACGGTCCGGCTGACCAAGCCCGCGTCCTCGAGCCGGCGCACCTGTGTGGTCATCGTCGGCTGCGAGCAATGATCGACGGCGGCCAGGTCGCCGATCCGGGCCTCGCCGCGCATCTCGATGGTTGCCAGCAACCGGGCCTGCGCCGCCGGCAGCGGCATCTGAATGCGCTGTGTGGCCAGCCTGTTGAGCCGCGCCACGACGGCGAGCAGGTCCGCGCCCAGGCCCTGCTGCTGCTCGGTGTTCGCGGTCTCGACAAGCTTGCTCATGTGTCCATGGTTGCATAGCTTTGCTAAGCGAGACGAATCCTGGACAGCGCGGCGTGACGACCCGCACACGGTCTGGCGCTGCCGCCCGTGGCGCGGCATGCCTGGCAGAATCGGTCAAGTGACCTCGCCCCCTTCTCGGCACCGTCGGCGTGGTTCGCTGCGGCCGCCCGAGCTGGCACAGGCCGCGGTCATGGGTGCACTGTGCGCGGTGATCGCGATCATCTCCGTCGTCATCCCGTTCGCCGCCGGATTGGCCCTGCTCGGCACGGTGCCGACGGGGTTGCTGGCTTACCGGTCTCGGCTCCGCGTCCTGCTCGCCGCGACGATTGCTGCCGGCGTGATCGCCTTCCTGATCGCCGGCCTGGGCGGCTTCGTCTCGGTCATCCATTCCTCCTATATCGGCGGCCTGACCGGGGGTATCAAGCGCAAGGGTCGCGGCATGCCCACGGTGGTCGTGTCGTCGTTCATCGCCGGCATTGTGTTCGGTGGCGCGGTGATTGCCCAGCTGGCCGTGATGGTCCGGCTGCGGCACCTGATCTTCCAGGTGGTGACATCCAACGTGGACGGGATCACCTCGCTGATGACCCGAATCCACCTGGCCGGGCCGGCCGCCGAGATCAAGCGGTTTTTCCCCGAGTTGCTCACCTACTGGCCCCTGTTGATGCTGGGCTATTCCGTCATCGCGATCATGACCGTGTCCGTGATCGGCTGGTGGGCGTTGTCCCGACTGCTGGAGCGCATGGGCGGCCTGCCCGACGTGCACAAGCTGGACGTCTGGGACGGCAGCAACGGCGAGCAAGCCCCGGTGGGCCCGGTTCCGGTGCGGTTCGACAGGGTGCGCTTCCGTTATCCCAACACCAGCCAGGACGCCTTGCGGGAAGTCAGCCTGGACCTGCGGGCCGGCGAGCACGTGGCGGTCACCGGCGCCAACGGTTCGGGCAAGACGACGTTGATGCTCGTCCTGGCGGGTCGGGAACCGACGTCGGGGACCGTGGAACGTCCGGGGGCGGTGGGTCTGGGCAAGCTAGGCGGCACGGCCGTGGTCCTGCAGCACCCGGAAAGCCAGGTGCTGGGCACCCGGGTCGCCGACGACGTGGTGTGGGGCCTGCCGCCGGGCACCAACACCGACATCGAGGGCCTGTTGCGCGAGGTTGGTCTGGAGGTGTCGCCGGATCGCGACACCGGGAGCCTGTCCGGTGGCGAATTGCAGCGTCTCGCACTGGCCGCGGCGCTGGCCCGCGAGCCGGCATTGCTGATCGCCGACGAGGTCACCAGCATGGTCGACCAACCGGGCCGAGACGCCCTGCTGGGCTTGCTGTCTGAGCTTCCGCAGCGTCACCAAACCGCGCTGGTGCACATCACGCACTTCGACAACGAGGCGGCTTCCGCGGACCGCACGATCAGTCTCAGCGGAGCCCAGGACAGCACCACCATGGTCCAGACCGCGGCGCCGCCACCCCCTACGGGTGCGATCATGCCGGGCGGACGCGCCACCGCGATCGAACTCGTCGACGTCGGGCACGAATACAACAGCGGCACACCGTGGGCCAAGACGGCGCTGCGCGACATCAACCTGGTGGTCGAGCAGGGCGACGGCGTGCTGATCCACGGCGGCAACGGGTCGGGAAAGTCGACGCTGGCCTGGATCATGGCCGGGCTGACGATTCCCACCACCGGCGCCTGCCTGATCGACGGGGAGCCCATCCACGAACACGTCGGCGCGGTGGCGCTGTCGTTCCAGGCGGCGCGGCTGCAGTTGATGCGCAGGCGGGTCGGCCTGGAAGTGTCGTCAGCAGCCGGCTTTCCACGCTACGACGAAGGCCGCGTGCTCGCGGCGTTGGCCGCGGTCGGGCTCGAACCCGCGCTGGCCGAGCGCCGTATCGACCAACTCAGCGGCGGCCAGATGCGCCGCGTGGTGCTGGCCGGGCTGCTGGCCCGGTCGCCGCGCGCGCTGATCCTCGACGAGCCGCTGGCCGGACTGGACGCCCCCAGCCAGCGCAGCCTGCTGCGGCTGCTCGCGGACCTGCGCCGGCAGCGGGGTGTGACGCTGATGGTCATCTCGCACGACTTCGTCGGGCTCGAAGAGGTGTGTCCGCGGACGGTACATCTGCGAAACGGCGCGCTCGAGCCGGTGTCGGCGGCGGCCGGAGGCATGCCGTGACCGCGGCCCCGGCCGCCGCCCGAGGCCCGTCGCGGCGTCCGGCGCGCCCGGTTGTGTTGCTGGTTCCGGTTCCGGGCACCTCGCCCATCCACGAGCTGTGGGCCGGCACCAAATTGCTGGTCGTGTTTGGTATCTCGGTGTTGCTGACGTTCTATCCGGGCTGGCTGTCGATCGGGTTGGTCGGCGCCCTGGTGTTGGCCGCGGCCCGGCTAGCCCGAATTCCGCGCGGTGCCCTGCCGTCGGTGCCGCGCCTGATGTGGCTGGTTCTCGCGCTCGCCGGTGTGACGGCCGCGCTGGCCGGCGGCCACCCGGTGGTCTCCGTCGGCGGGTTGGACAACATCGGACTCGGCGGGATCTTGAACTTTGTGCGGCTCACCACGCTGTCGGTGGTGCTGCTCGGGCTGGGCGCGCTGGTGTCCTGGACGACCAATGTCGCCGAAATCGGGCCCGCATTGGCGTCTTTGAGCCGTCCGTTCAGGCTGTTCCGCATCCCGGTCGACGAGTGGGCGGTGGCCACCGCGCTCGCGCTGCGCGCCTTCCCGATGCTGATCGACGAATTCCAGGTGCTCTACGCCGCGCGCCGGCTGCGCCCCAAGCAGATACCGCAGAGTCGCAGGGCGCGGCGGCAGCAGCAGGTGCGCGAGATGATCGATCTGCTGGCCGCGGCCATCACGGTGACCATGCGCCGCGCCGACGAGATGGGCGACGCGATTACCGCCCGCGGCGGTACCGGTCAGCTCGCGGCGGCGCCGACGAGACCGAAACTCGCGGACTGGTTTACGCTCGCGATCGTGTGCTCGGCGAGCGGGGCAGCGATCGCCATCGAGACGATCTACCACCTGACGCAATAACGGTGGCGCGACGCGCCCGTTCGCGTAGCGTGAACGCGTGGCCGATATCCATCGCTCTCGCACCATCGCGGCGCCCGCAGACGAAATCTGGAGCGTTCTGGCGGACTTCGGCTCGATCAGTTCGTGGGCGTCCAACGCTGATCACTCGTGCATCCTGTTTTCCGGCGCCGACGGTGCGGCGGTCGGCACCGCTCGGCGCATCCAGGTCAAACGGGACACGCTGGTCGAGCGGATCACCGAGTTCACCCCGCCGCACGCGCTCGGCTACGACATCGAGGGCTTGCCCAAACGCCTGCGCCGGGTGAGCAACCGCTGGACGCTGACGCCCGCCGGGGCCGGTGCCACCGACGTCACCCTCACCAGCACCGTCGAAATCGGGCCCCGTCCAGGCGAAAAGCTGGCCGAACGTCTGCTGTGCCGCGTGGTGGCCCGGCAGTCCGATTCGATGCTCGCCGGCCTCGCGAAGCGAATGGAGAACGTGCATGTCTGAGCGCCCCGACATCGTCATCGTGATGACCGACGAAGAGCGCGCCGTGCCGCCCTACGAGTCTGCCGACGTGCTGGCCTGGCGTGACCGAAAGTTGTTCGGCCGCAAATGGTTTGACGAGCACGGTGTCAGTTTCGCCAGGCACTACACCGGTTCGCTCGCGTGCGTGCCGAGCCGCCCGACCATCTTCACTGGGCACTACCCGGACCTGCACGGCGTCACCCAGACCGACGGCATCGGCAAGACCGCCGAGGACTCCCGCATGCGCTGGCTGCGCCCGGGCGAGGTGCCGACGTTGGGCAACTGGTTTCGTGCCGCGGGCTATGACACCCATTACGACGGCAAGTGGCACATCTCCCACGCGGACCTCACCGACCCGGTAACCGGCGGTCCGTTGGCGACCAATGACGACGCCGGCGCGGTCGACCCGGCCGCGGTGCGGCGCTATCTCGACGCGGATCCTCTTGCGCCGTTTGGCTTCTCCGGCTGGGTCGGCCCGGAACCGCACGGCGCGCTGTTGGCCAACGCCGGGATTCGCCGGGATCCCCTGATCGCCGACCGTGTCGTCGCCTGGCTGCGTGATCGCTACGCGCGCCGCCGCGCCGGCGACCCCGCCGCGCTGCGTCCCTTCCTGCTAGTCGCCAGCTTCGTCAACCCGCACGACATCGTGCTGTTCCCGCTGTGGTCGCTCCGAGGCCCGATCAAGCCCTCGCCGGTGGATCCGCCCCCGGTGCCCGCGGCGCCCACCGCCGGCGAAGATCTGTCGACCAAGCCGGCCGCGCAGATCGCCTTCCGCGAGGCCTACTACTCCGGGTACGGCCCGGCCCCGGCCATCGGCCGCACTTACGACCGCAACGCACAGCGCTACCGCGACCTCTATTACCGGTTGCATGCCGAGGTCGACGGGCCGATCGACCGGGTCCGGCGCGCCGTCACCGAAAGCGGTTCGGACAACGCGGTATTGGTGCGAACGGCTGATCACGGTGATCTGCTTGGCGCCCACGGCGGCCTGCACCAGAAGTGGTTCAACCTCTACGACGAGGCCACCCGCGTGCCGTTCGTCATCGCCCGCGTCGGCGCGCGCGCGACGCAGCCCCGCGTCGTCACCGCCCCGACCTCGCACGTCGACCTGGTGCCCACCTTGCTGTCGGCCGCCGGCATCGACGCCGTCGAGGTCGCCGGCACGCTGGCCAAGTCGTTCTCCGAAGTCCACGAGCTGCCCGGCCGCGACCTCATGCCGGTGGTCGACGGCGCCCCGGCCGACGAGGTGCGCGCTGTCTACCTGATGACCCGCGACAACATGCTCGAGGGGGACAGCGGCGCCTCGGGCCTGGGGCGTCGCCTCAAGCAGACCGTGAATCCGCCTGCGCCGCTACGTATCCGGATCCCGGCGCACACCGCTTCCAACTTCGAGGGTTTGGTGGTGCGCGTCGACGAGGCCGGCGGCGCCGGGCACCTGTGGAAGCTGGTCCGCACCTTCGACGACCCGAGCACCTGGACCGAGCCCGGCGTGCGCCACCTCGCGGCCAACGGCCTCGGGGGAGAGGCCTACCGAACCGCGCCGCTCGACGACCAGTGGGAACTCTACGACCTGACCGCCGACCCGATCGAAGCCGACAACCGGTGGACGGACCCGGACCTGCACGACCTTCGTCAGCACCTGCGGATGCAGCTCAAGCAGGCCCGCGCGAATTCCGTCCCCGAACGAAATAAGCCGTGGCCCTATGTCTCTCGCCGCCCGCCGAGTCCGTCACGCGGCCGGCTGGGGCGCTGGTTTGCCAAGCGCTGAATGCGTGAACCCGGGCGTTAGGTGCGCATCCGGTCGATGAGGTTGGACAGCACGACGATGCTCTCGCTGCGCTCGATGTCGGCGCTCGACCGAATGCGTTCCAGCGCCGACTCGAGGTGACGCATGTCGCGGGCCAGCACGTGCAGGATCGCGTCCGATGTACCCGTGACCGTCGCGGCGCTGACCACCTCGGGCATATCCACCCACGCCGCCCGCAGCCGGTCGGGCGCGATCGTGCCGTGGCAGTACACCTGGACGTAGGCCTCGGTGTTCCAGCCGAGCGCATTGCGGTCGATCACCGTGGTGAATCCGCGGATCACGCCGTTGTCGAGCAGGCGATCCACGCGACGTTTCACCGCCGGCGCCGACAAGTTCACCTTCTCGCCGATCTCGGCGAACGTGGCCCGGGCGTGCTCGGTCAACTCGGTCAGGATGCGCTCGTCGGTGTCGTCCAGACGGTCCATCGCCTCCGCTTCCTGTCGCGCAATAAATCGCCGTCAGAAACACTGTAGCGCAATAAACCATTTATGGACACGCAATGATCGGCGTTTGATTGTGAGAAATGGTCCAAATATGCTGGATTTATGACGGATTACCATGTTGCCGAGCCGGCGCCGGTCACCGCGCCGACCCCCGCGGCATGGCAAAACGCCGCGCCATCCCGGCGGTCCAGGGTGGCCCGCGCACGCCGGTACGCCATGACCGCGCCGACCTACTTCGCGGTCGAGTACGCGATCAACCCGTGGATGGACGTCAGCGCGCCCGTCGACGTCGAACTGGCGCTCGCGCAGTGGGAGACCCTGCGCCAGACCTATCTGGGGCTGGGGCACCGGGTCGACCTGGTCGAGCCCGTGTCCGGGCTGCCCGACATGGTGTACGCCGCCAACGGCGGATTCGTCACGCGCGACGTCGCCATCGTCGCCCGGTTCCGCTTCCCCGAGCGTGCCGGCGAGTCGAAGGGCTACGCCGACTGGATGTCGTCGGTGGGCTATCAGCCGGTGACCACGCGTCACGTCAACGAGGGGCAGGGCGACCTGCTGATGGTCGGCGAAAAGGTGCTGGCCGGTTACGGGTTTCGCACTGACGTGCGGGCTCACGCGGAGATCTCCGCGGCGCTGCGCACGCCGGTGGTGTCCCTCGAGCTGGTCGATCCGCGTTTCTATCATCTCGATACGGCCTTGGCGGTACTTGACGACGACACGATCGCCTTCTACCCTCCGGCGTTCAGCGAGGCGGCCCAAGAGCAGCTGCACGGCCTCTTTCCGGACGCTATGGTGGTGGGCAGCGCCGACGCATACGTGCTGGGTCTCAACGTGGTGTCCGACGGATTGCATGTCGTGCTTCCTTCTGCGGCAACAGGTTTCGGCACTCAGCTGCGTGAAGCCGGTTTCGAGCCGGTCGGCGTCGATCTATCCGAGCTGCTCAAAGGCGGCGGTTCCGTGAAGTGCTGCACATTGGAGGTGTTTTTATGACCATTCTCGATGCCCGGACTTCGAGCGGGACCGATGTCGCGATTGCGTTGGTGGAACATTATGCGGCACATAACTATTCGCCGCTGCCGGTAGTTGCCGCCAGCGCCGAGGGCGCGTGGATCACCGACGTCGACGGCCGGCGCTACCTGGACTGCCTGGCCGCCTATTCGGCGGTCAACTTCGGTCATTGCCACCCCGAGATCACCGCCACCGCCCACGCCCAGCTCGACACCGTCACGCTGGTCAGCCGCGCCTTCCACTCGGACAACCTCGGGTCGTTCTGCGCCGCGCTGGCGGGGCTGTGCGGCAAAGACATGGTGCTGCCGATGAACTCGGGCGCCGAGGCAGTGGAAAGCGGCCTCAAGATCGCGCGCAAATGGGGTGCGGACGTCAAGGGCGTGGCCGCGGGTCGCGCCAACATCATCGTGGCCGACAACAACTTTCACGGCCGCACGATCAGCATCGTCAGCTTCTCGTCGGATCCGGCGGCGCGCGGCGGGTTCGGCCCGTTCACACCGGGATTCCGCTCGGTGCCCTTCGGCGATGCCGCCGCGCTGGCTCAGGCGATCGACGACGACACCGTCGCGCTGCTGCTCGAGCCGATCCAGGGTGAGGCCGGCATCATCGTCCCACCCGACGATTACCTGCCGACGGTTCGTACGCTGTGCAGCGAGCACAACGTGCTGATGATCGCCGACGAGATCCAGTCCGGCCTGGCCCGCACCGGCCACACGTTCGCCTGCGACCGTTGGGGCGTCGTCCCCGACGTCTACCTGCTCGGCAAGGCGCTCGGCGGTGGGGTGATTCCGCTGTCGGCGGTGGTGGCGGACCGTGACATCCTCGGCGTGCTGCACCCCGGCGAGCACGGGTCCACGTTCGGCGGCAACCCGTTCGCCGCGGCGATCGGGTCGACAGTGGTCTCGATGCTGGCGCGTGGCGAATTCCAGCAGCGTTCAGCCGAATTGGGCGCGCATCTGCATCGGCGCCTGCGCGACCTGATTGGCGACGGCGTGGTGGCGGTCCGCGGGTTCGGTCTATGGGCTGGGGTGGACATCGACCCGAGTCTGGCGACCGGTAAGCAGATGAGCCTGCGCCTGGCCGACCGAGGGGTGTTGGTCAAGGACACTCACGATTCGACGCTGCGGTTCGCGCCGCCGCTGGTGATCACCCGGCAAGAAATCGACTGGGCCGTTGACCAGTTCGCCGACGCGCTGCGGGAGGCCGCATAATCAGCTGATCCAGATAGGGGACGCTATTGCCGGCCACTTCGTTCAGCCTGATTCAGCAAATGCTGCGGCGCCGCCCGGTGATCGGCGCGCCCGTCGCGCCTGGAGCCACATCTCAGCTGGAACGCGGCATCGGCGTCTTCGAGCTGACGATGCTCGGGGTCGGCTCGACGATCGGCACCGGTATCTTCTTCGTGCTGTCGGAGGCGGTCCCCGAGGCCGGCCCCGGGGTCATCGTCTCCTTCCTGGTCGCCGGCATCGCGGCGGGCCTGGCCGCCATCTGCTATGCCGAATTGGCTTCGGCCGTACCCGTTTCCGGCTCGTCGTATTCGTACGCCTATGCCACGCTGGGCGAGGCCGTCGCGATGGGTGTGGCGACCTGCCTGCTGCTGGAATACGGGGTGGCCACGGCCGCGGTCGCGGTGGGCTGGAGCGGCTACGTCAACAAACTGCTGGACAACCTGTTCGGGTTTCACCTGCCGCGAGCGCTGTCGGCCGCGCCGTGGGGCCCGAACCCGGGCTTTGTGAATCTGCCGGCGATCATCCTGATCGGGATGTGTGCGCTGTTGCTCGTCCGGGGTGCCAGCGAATCGGCGAAGGTCAACGCGATCATGGTGTTGATCAAGCTCGGTGTGCTGGCCACATTCGCGATCATCGCCCTGACGGCCTTCGATGCCCACCAGTTCAAGGACTTCGCCCCGTTCGGCGTCGCCGGCATCGGCACGGCCGCGGGCACCATCTTCTTCTCGTTCATCGGGCTGGATGCGGTGTCGACCGCCGGCGACGAGGTCAAGGATCCGCAGACGACCATGCCGCGCGCGCTGATCGCGGCGCTGGTGGTCATCACCGGGTTCTATGTGCTCGTGGCCCTCGCGGCGCTGGGCGCCCAGCCGTGGCAGGACTTCGCCGGACAACAGGACGCCGGGCTGGCCACCATCCTGGACAACGTCACGCACGCCGGCTGGGCCAGCACGATTCTGTCTGCGGGCGCGGTGATCTCGATCTTCACGGTCACGTTGGTGACGATGTACGGCCAAACCCGGATCCTGTTCGCGATGGGCCGCGACGGGCTGCTGCCCTCGACCTTCGCGAAGGTGAGCTCGCGCACCATGACCCCGGTGCACAACACGGCGATCGTCGCCGCCGCCGCGGCGCTGCTGGCTGGCTTCATCCCGCTCGACAAGCTCGCGGACATGGTGTCCATCGGCACGCTCACCGCGTTCATCGTCGTCTCGATCGGGGTGATCACCCTACGGGTGCGCGAGCCCGACCTGCCGCGCGCGTTCAAGGTGCCGGGTTATCCGGTGACACCGGTGCTTTCGATCCTGGTGTGCGGGTACATCCTGGCCAGCCTGCACTGGTACACCTGGATCGCGTTCAGCGGCTGGGTCTCGCTAGGGCTGGTCTTCTACTTCCTCTGGGGCCGCCACCACAGCGCGCTCAACGACGCCTGACCCTACTGGTGAGCCGCGGCGTTGGCCGCGGCCTGCGCCTTGCGCAGCGTGTCGGCGACGTCGCCGCGGCCCAGGAACATGTCGTCGAAATAGCTTTGCAGCGCGGTGTTTCCGGCCGCGAAGCCCGCCCCGCCGGGCGCTGGGATCCGCGGGCCGTTTAGGACCGAGAAGAAGGGCGTGACGTCGACGCCCCTGCCGGCCCAGTAGTCGAAGTAGACGGGCTGGGCCGACAGCACCGCGGGAATCGCCGCTCCGTCGCGGCCCACGTATTCGTTGGCCTCCTTGGTACCCATCCAGGCCAACACCTGACGCACGGCGTCCGGGTGCTTGGTCGCCGAATTCCCAGCTATCGCAATGCCGTTGGTGACGCTGACGCGGCCCACCGGCCCGGCGGGCAGCATCGCGATACCCCAGTGGAAGCCGGCGTCGCGCGCGATCTGCGACAGGCTGTAGGTGCCGGACTGGAAGAGCGCCATCCTGCCGGCCAGGAATTGGTTGAGGCAGAACTCGCCGTTGTCGTTGGTGTCCGATGCCGGCGGCGCGACGTGGTCGGTGTTGATCAAACCGCTCAGGTAGCTGAACGCCTCGATGGCCCCGGGGTTGTCGAAGGCGAAGCTGTCGCCGCGCTGGAACACACCGCCGGCCGAGCCGATGTAGTTGAGGTAGATGCCTTGCGGGTCGTTCGCCGCGTTGTAGGCCCATTGGCGCACCCGCAGCGGGTCGAAACCCGCTGTGTCTGCCTTGTTTCCACTCGCATCGACGGCCAGCTGGGCCAGCAGCGGGCGCAGCGTGTCGTCGGCGCCGGGGTCCCAGCGCATGCCGTTCAGCTGGCCGGGGTCGATGCCGGCGGCGGCCAGCAGGTCGGCGTTGTAGTACACGGCGATTCCGCCGTCGGTCAGCTGCGGCACGCCCCACAGCGCGCCGCGGCGGGTGAACTGGTCCACCACCGCCGAATCCCAGCCGGCGCGCTCGTGGGGGTCGACGGTGTTGCTGATGTTCAGCAATCGGCCGTTGTCTGCGTAGGCGGCCAGATAGGCGTTGGACAGCCAGAAGATGTCGTCGGCGCTGTCGCCGGCGACATCGGTGCGCAGGGTCTGGAAGTAGTTCGTGTAAGCCACCATGTTGGTGTGCACTTCGATGTCCGGGTGGGCGCGGTTGAACACCTGGAACGATTGCTCATAGGCCGCGGCGATCGGCGCGGCCCACAGCCGCACTCGCACCAGGATCTTGTGGCCGTGCGCTTCGCCGGTGTAATTCAACAGCACCGCCAGCGCGGCCAACAGCATGGCGACGGCCACGAGCGCGCCGGCCGCCAGCGTCGAGGACCGCGCCCTGCTCATGGGGTCCGCCGAGATTGCCGTGGTGGTCGTGAACCTGCCAGTTCTACAGCCATGACGGCCATCTCGGCGCCCCGCCGGCTCACTTGATTCCCGTCAGGACGATCGAGGCCACGATGTGGCGCTGGAAGACGATGAACAGTGCGATCAGCGGCACGACCGCCAGCGTCGTCGCCGCCATCACCAGCGTCCACTGCGAGTTGAATCGGGTCTGCAGGTCGGCCGTCGCCACCGTCAGCACTCGCCATTTGTGGCCGCTGGTGATGACCAACGGCCACATGAAGTTGTTCCATTGCGTGACGACGGTGATCAGCGTCAAGGCTGCCAGCACCGGGCGACTCGACGGGACGACCACGTGGGTGATCACGTCCAGGGTGTTGGCGCCGTCGAGGTGTGCGGCGTTGATCAGATCGTTGGGGATCAGGCGAAAGTGCTCACGCAGCAAGAAGATTGCGTAGGGGGAGCCGAACATGAACGGCAGTACCAGCGCCCAGAACGTGTTGCGCAAGCCCATCTGGGCCATCATCAGATACAGCGGCACCACGGTGACTGTCCCCGGCACCATCAGCGTCGCGATGTATACCCAGAACAGCGCGTCGCGCCCGGCGAACTCCAGGCGCGCGAACGCGTAGGCCGCCAGCACCGAGAAGGTCAGCTGACCCAGCAGTATCACCGCCGTCATCAACGCGGTCACCAGCGCCGCGCGGCCGAAACCGGCGGCCGAGAGGTCGCCGTAGTTGGACAGCGTGAAGGGCCGCGGAATCTGCAGCGGCGAACCCGTCGCGAACTGGCGCCGCGAGGTCAGCGATGTCAGCAGCCCAAGTGCGAAGGGCACCAACGTGATCAGCGCACCGGCGATCAGGCCGGTGTAGATCGCTGCCGCCCCCAGCCGGCTAGGTAAGGTCATAGCTGATCCGCCGCCGGAAGTACAGATGCTGGACGATGGTGACACCGATCAGGATGACGAACAGCGCCACCGCCATGACCGCGGCCCGCCCGATGGCCGCCGAACCGAACGCCTCGGCGTAGATGCGGTGAGCCACCAGATCGGTGCTGTTGTCGGGCCCGCCGCCGGTCAACGCGTAGACGGTGTCGAAAACTTGTGCGGTGCTCACGATTCCGGTCACCAGCACGAAAAACGTCGTCGGGCGCAACATCGGCAGGGTGATCCGCCAGAACCGCTGCCAGGAGTTGGCGCCGTCGGTGCTCGCCGCGTTGTGGACGTCGCCGGGGATCGCGAGCAGGCCCGCGAGGAAGGACAGTGAGACGTAGCCGACGTTGGCCCACACCACGACGGCCGACACCAGGGGCAGCGCAAAGCTCGGTTCCGACAGCCACTCGATGCTGTGCCCGAGCAACGCGCTCACCGCGCCGTCGGTGGGCGCCAGGATCCAGCGCCACAGCACCGCGATCGCCAGCGGGGCGCACACCCAGGGCAGCACGTAGACGGTGCGAAAAAAACCGGTGCCGGGCAGCAGGCGGGCCAGCATCATCGCGGCCATCAGTCCCAGCACCGTCTGGGCGGGCACCACGATCGCGACGAAGATCGCGGTCACGATCAGCGATTCGCCGAATCCGGCGTCGGTCAGCACCGAGCGCCAATTGGTCAGGCCGACATAGTGCAGCGGCCCCAGCAGGTCCCACCGGTACAGGCTGAGCCACAGCACCACCAGGATGGGCAGCAGCAGAAAGGCGACGACGCCGAACAGGCTAGGTGCCAGCAGGGCGTAGCCCAGTACCGCGGAGCGAGGCTGCTTCCTCGGGTCGGCGCCGGCCATGAAGGTAATTAAAGCGGGCTCGGCGGCGGTTTGGAGTGCTCGGTCGTTACGGTGGAGCCGTGACACCGAATCGGGGGATCGATGCCGACTTCTTGGGGCTGCCCCGCCATGAACTGGCCGACGCCGCGCTATCGGCGGCCACCGCCGCGGGCGCCAGCTACGCCGACCTGCGAGTTCATCGCCTCAACACCGAGGTCGTCCAGCTGCGCGACGGGGAACTGGAGACCTCGGTCGTCAGCCGCGAGGTCGGGCTGGCGGTGCGGGTCATCGTCGACGGCACCTGGGGGTTTGCCTCGCACGCCGAGCTCGCGCCCGCGGTGGCGGCCGAAACGGCGCGCCGCGCGGTGCATGTGGCGACCACCCTGGCGGCGCTGAACACCGAGCGCGTCGAGCTGGCCGCCGAGCCCGTATATGCCGACGCGACCTGGGTGTCGAACTACCGGATCGATCCGTTCGACATCCCCGGGACCGAGAAGATCGCCGTGCTCGAGGAGTACTCCGGGCGGCTGCTCAGCGCCGACGGCGTCGACCACGTGTCGGCCGGTCTGACGGCGGTCAAGGAGCAGACGTTCTACGCCGACACCTTCGGCTCCTCGATCACCCAGCAGCGGGTGCGGGTGATGCCGTCGCTCGAGGCGGTCACTGTCGACGCCGCCGCGGGCAGCTTCGATTCCATGCGCACGCTGGTGCCGCCGATGGGCCGGGGCTGGGAGGTGCTGGCCGGCGACGAGGTGTGGAACTGGACCGATGAGCTCGCGCAGCTGCCGTCGCTGCTGGCCGAGAAGGTCAAGTCGCCCAGCGTGACGGCGGGGCCGACGGACCTGGTGATCGACCCGACCAACCTGTGGCTGACCATTCACGAATCCATAGGTCATGCAACCGAATACGACCGCGCTATCGGCTACGAGGCCGCGTATGCCGGGACGTCGTTCGTGACGCCGGACAAGCTCGGCACCATGCGCTACGGGTCGCCGATCATGAACGTGACCGCCGATCGCACCGTCGAATTCGGTTTGGCCAGCGTCGGTTACGACGACGAGGGCGTGGCGGCGCAAAGCTGGGATCTGGTGCGCGACGGCATCTTCGTCGGCTATCAGCTTGACCGGGTGTTCGCGCCACGGCTGGGGCAGGAGCGCTCCAACGGCTGCTCGTATGCCGATTCGCCGCATCACGTGCCGATCCAGCGGATGGCCAACGTGTCGCTGCAGCCCAGCCCCGACGACCTCAGCACCGACGACCTGATCGCGCGGGTGCAGGACGGCATCTACATCGTCGGCGACAAATCCTGGTCAATCGACATGCAGCGGTACAACTTTCAATTCACCGGGCAACGCTTCTTCCGCATCCGCGACGGGCGCCTCGACGGTCAGCTGCGCGACGTGGCGTATCAGGCCACCACGACCGACTTCTGGAATTCCATGGAAGCCGTTGGCGGACCGTCGACGTGGCGGCTGGGCGGCGCGTTCAACTGCGGCAAGGCCCAGCCCGGGCAGATCGCCGCGGTCAGCCATGGGTGCCCGTCGGCGTTGTTTCGCGGCGTCAATGTGCTCAACACGCGCAGCGAGGGCGGCCGATGATCGCGCCGCAGCACGTCGTCAACATCGTCTTGCAGGAGGCGGCCAAGCTGGGCCGCGCCGACGAGACCATGGTGCTGGTCACCGACAAGGTCGAGGCCACGCTGCGCTGGGCCGGCAACTCGATGACCACCAACGGGCTCGCGCACAGCCGCAGCGTGACCGTGATCTCGGTAGTGCGCAAGGGCAGTAGCGCCTTCATCGGCACCGTCGTCTCGGCCGAGGTCGACCCGCGCGTGCTGCCTGACCTGGTGGCCGCATCCCAGGACGCGGCGCATTCCGCGCCCGAGGCCGGTGACGCGGCGCCGCTGCTCGCCGATACCGGTGCGCCCGCGGATTGGGACGCGCCGGTGCCCGGCACCGGGCCCGAGGTGTTCGCCGACGTCGCCGGCTCGCTGAGCCGCGGGTTCGGGGGCGGCGATCGCTTGTACGGCTTTGCGCACCATAGTGTTTCGACGACGTTCCTGGCGTCGTCGACGGGCCTGCGCCGCCGCTACACCCAGCCCACCGGGGCGGTCGAGATCAACGGCAAGCGTGGCGACGCCAGCGCCTGGACCGGCATTGGCACCCCCGATTTCGTCGGCGTGCCAACAGATTCGATGCTCGACGAGCTGTCGATGAGGTTGGATTGGGCCAAGCGCAGGGTCGACCTGCCGGCCGGGCGCTACGAGACGATCATGCCGCCATCGACCGTGGCCGACATGATGATCTACCTGGCCTGGACGATGGCCGGCCGCGGCGCGCAGGAGGGCCGCACCGCATTCTCGGCGCCCGGCGGCGGGACCCGGGTGGGGGAGCGGCTGACCGACCTGCCGCTGACGTTGTTCTCCGATCCGATAACGCCCGGGTTGGCGTGCGCGCCGTTCGTGGCGGTGAGTAGCTCCTCGGAGACCGTGTCGGTCTTCGACAACGGCATGGAGATCAGCCAGGTCGACTGGATCCGCGACGGGGTCATCAACGCGCTGGCGTACCCGCGGGCCATCGCCGCGAAGTTCGACGCCAAGGTCGCCGTGGCCGCCGACAACCTCGCGATGACGGGCGGGTCGGCGGAGCTGGCCGACCTGATCGCCGGCACCGAGCGCGGCCTGCTGCTGACCACGCTGTGGTACATCCGCGAGGTCGACCCCACCACGCTGCTGCTCACCGGGTTGACCCGGGACGGCGTTTACCTGATCGAGGACGGCGAGGTCACCGCGGCGGTCAACAACTTCCGCTTCAACGAGAGTCCGCTGGATCTGCTGCGACGCGCCACCGAGGCCGGTGTCAGCGAAAAGACGCTGCCCCGGGAATGGGGCGATTGGGCCACCCGCGCGGCGATGCCGTCGCTGCGGATACCGGATTTCCACATGTCCTCGGTGAGCCAGGCGCAATAGTCGTAACGTGTGACGAATGGCGGCTCCGGTTTCGGTTCGTGGAGATCTGCTGACGCGATTGGTGGCCCTGTCGCCCGGGAGCCCGGGCGACGGTCGGCTGGTGGGTCTGGTGCGGCGGGTGTGCGCGCAGACGGTGTCGTTGCCGCCGCTGCCCGCAGAGATCGCCGTCGACGAACCCGAGTCGGAGGCCGAGGCCGTCGTCGCCGAGTTCGCCGAGCAGTTCAGCACCGATGTCTCCGCGATCACCGACGAGCAGCGGTCCCGGTTGTTCAAGTCGTTGGGGGACAACACCTTCGGTGTCGTGGTGGCGATGTACCTGGCTGACTTCCTGCCGCGGATGCGGGCCGGGCTGCAGGCGCTGGGCGTCGGCGAGCAGTACCTGGGCTGGACGCGCGGGCCGGTCGAGTGGGATCACGCGACGCAGCCCGCCGACGTGGTGTTCAACGACTTCCTGCCGGCAGTCGGCGCGATGCGTGCGCTCGACCCGGTCACCTCCGAGCTGGTGCGGCTGCGCGGTGCCGCACAGCACAACTGCCGGCTGTGCAAATCGGTGCGCGAGAGCCGGGCGCTGGACGCCGGGGGTTCGGAGACGCTGTACGACGACATCGAGCGTTTCGAGAGCTCGGCGCTGATCGACGACCGCGCAAAAGCAGCGCTGCGCTATGTCGATGGGTTAATTTGGACGCCGGCGCACCTCGACGCCGACGTTGTCGCCGAGGTGCGCGCCGGGTTTTCCGAGGTCGAAGCCGTCGAGCTCACCTTCGACGTGATGCGCAACGCCAGTAACAAGGTCGCGGTGTCGCTGAAAGCCGACGCCCCGCGGGTTTCGGAAGGCACCGAGACCTACTTGCTCGACGCCGACGGTCAAACCGTCTTCAGCTGAGGCTCCCGCGCGAGACGTGCCTGGTCATCCGCCTTTGAAGGCATTGGCGCCCATCACCAGGGACGCGGTGCCGCCGTAGAGGTAGCCGACCTCGACCGCTTCGGTGATCTCGGCTTCGGTGGCGCCCGTGGCGCGCGCGTTGTCGGCCAGCGTCTTCACGCCGTCGGGGTGGGCGGCGATCGTGTCGGTGATCATGCCCATCAGGAACTTGTACTTGGCCGGGATGGCGCCGTCGCGCAGGATGCGCTCACGCATCGTGGTGTAGGAGTCGGCGAACTGCGGATCGCGCTGCTGAATCGCCGTGAGCCAAGGGGTGTCGGCGGTCGGTCCGCCGGGTGCGGGCGGCGGCACGGGGTCGGGCTCGGCCCGACTTGAGGCCGTGAGCGGCGTGACTCCGAGGAATACCGCCACCAGCGTCGCCGTCAGGCAGGTCTTCAGACCGTTGAGCATCGAGTTCGTCATAAGGGCACCGTACGCGGGCCGGCGAGGATCGGCCAACTGAAATACATTGCGCCACTTCGTAAATCGTGATGACGCTGAGGTCGCCCGAATTTGCCGCAAACACGAGGTTTCGAACGTGTACGTGTGTGCGATGGGTACCCCCGGGAAATGACCGACGACACGCGGCAAGCACCGCAGGAAAATCCCGAGAAGGACACGTCTGAATGGGTTACCGGCGACGAGCCGATGACCGGCCCGCAGCGCAGTTACCTGCGCACGCTGGCGCAGGAGGCCGACCGCGAGGTGCCCGAGGATCTGACGAAGGCGCAGGCTTCGGATCTCATCGACGCGTTGCAACAACAGACGGGCCGCAGCGCCGACTGAGACTTCAAAAACCGATCACGCAGGCGGTAGCGTCATTGATATTGGCTGGTATGACGGGAGGCAACCATGAAGCGCTGCATCGTCGGAGGGCTGGCCGCCCTGCTGCTGTCCGCGGGGCTGATGAGTTCGGCGCCGCCGGCCAGTGCCGGTTGCCAGTACGGGGGAGGCGTGATCAGTAGGTGTGACGGCCCCATTCAGCCCGACGGCACCTGGCAACGGTGCGTGGCGGTGCCCCGGTTGATTCCCAACGGCGCCAGCTCCTACCTGGTGCCCGACGGGCACTGCGATTCGATGGGGCCCGGCCGGCCGCCTGCGGATCTGGGGTTCGCCGACCCCCCGACGCACATCGACGGCTGAGTAACGCCCTTACGCCGCTTGGGTTTTCCATCTCGGCGGCGCATCGGCCCACAGCTATGCTGTGCGAGGTGTACGTCTTGCGCGATGGCGTACCACAAGCGGGTGCCCGCATCGCCGGTGCCGCCCCCTCAGCCGCCCGCGCACTGACTACGCTTTAGCCGTGTCGCTACGACGGTTCAGCCCCTATCGCGGTCGGCGTCTCCGGTGGGACGAGGCTCTCTTAGAGCGTGCGGCCATGACCCGCGTCGGCTCTGCGCTCGGGAAGCATCTGGCGCCGCGATTCGACAAGTTGGTGATCCCGCGGACCAACGGCCGGCTGAGCACGATGGGCATCGACAAGGTCGGGCTCGTCACGACCACCGGCGCCAAGTCGGGTCAGCCACGCTCGCAGCCGTTGGCGTTGCTCGACGACGGCGACGGCTTGCTCGCCATCGCATCGAATTACGGCCAGGAGAAGCATCCGGGGTGGAGCGCCAACCTCCTGGCGCATCCGGACTGCACGGTCGAGCTCAACGGTCCGCCGCGGCCATACCGGGCCGAACTGCTCGAGGGCGACGAGCGCGCCAAAGCGTGGGCGACAGCCAACGACGTCTACGCCGGATACGAGAATTACCGGAAGAACTGCGAGCCCCGACAGATCCGGATCTTTCGACTTCGCCCGGTCGCTGGCGACTCGGGGAGTGAGAGCTGACGCGCTAAGGTCGTACCCGTTAACCGCCGGGGGCGGTAGCTCAGTTGGTTAGAGCCGCGGACTCATAATCCGTTGGTCGCGGGTTCGAGCCCCGCCCGCCCCACCACCTATTTGCCCAGCTCAAAGGGCATTTTTGGCCAACGCTTGCCGTTGCCCAACTTTCCGTTCCACACGCTGTGTCGGTGTCTTGTCGTCAGTCGCGTGACTTAAGCCGCGATGGTCAGCTTCCGGTGGCTGCAGTGGGCATCTGAGAGGGAAGTCTTGCCCGACAACGTAGCGGCCAGTAGCTAGATTTACGGCATGCTCAATCACATTTGTTGGATATGCAAAGCCAACACAGGGCACGAACTGGTCGGTGATGCAAGGTTCGTTGGGCCAGAGGCGGGTTTCCAGCCAGAACAGCTGGCATGTGCCGCATACGAATGTTCAGTTTGCGGCGGCATATCAGTCGCATTGGCTGCCTTCGGGACGCCGCCCCATGTCCCGCTGTATCAGTACATGGCCTCCGTGCGCGGCGATCAACTTATGTGGCGTCCTTCAGCTACGGAAACGGCGGACTACCCTCACGTCCCTCCGCATATCGCGGAGGCTGCCAAAGAGGCATACGAATGTGAGAGCAATCAGCACTATCGTGCAGCGATCATGCTTGCCCGTGCGGTGATCGAGGCGACCGCAAAGGACAAGGGCGTAGAGGACGGAACCCTCTACAACAAGATCGAAGTCATGGCGACTGCTGGGCTGATTCGGACGATGATCAAGGACGCTGCGCATGGGGTGCGCGAGCTAGGCAACGAGATGGCTCACGGGGACTTTGTAGACCCAATCAGCGCGGAAGAATCGCAATTGGTTATTCACCTTATGGGCGAGATTTTGAACGATGTCTACCAATCGCCCGCCGCTACTGCACAGGCACAACAATCAGCGCAAGCTCGGAGGCAAGGCAGGAACTCGTAGCCACAGATTCGTTGTGACGTTGGTCACAGGCCCCGGCCCGGAGCCTCCGCGCCAACTCGTTAGCTGGGCCTAGCGCCCACCTGCTGGGATGCCTTCTACGCTCGTATTCAAGTTTGCTGACGAAATATGCGGTGAATAAGGCTCGATGCCATTAGAACCCGAATTAAAGGGTTCAGCCTCAATACAACCCGAGTTTTGATCTCTGAACACGCTGCAGCACAACAAATTTCGACGATCCGGCCTGTTGCCCCGGCGGTACGCTGGGCCGTGTCCGCTCAGGGTGAGCGGTCTGGATACCGACGCAAGGGAGAGTGGAGAATGCAGGTAACCCAAGACGGGTCGATCAAAGAGATGACAGTTGAAGAAGTAGTGCAGTTGCTACTTCGGGACGGTCCGCAAAAAGCGATTCTCGAGTACGACGCCGATGATGCCAGTGAGTGTGCCCTTGTTGCTTACCTACCGGACGTTGTGTACGACCCAATTAAACGGGGTCGTTGCTTTTTCACGTTGCGGTGAAGCGAGCAGCAGTGCCGTCCTGCCAACGCGAAAGACCCCTCCAGCGTAAGGAACTGGAGGGGTTTTCGCGGTTCGCCCGCCCAACGGATAAGGCGAACACGTTTGAGACCCTAGGCGCAGGTACCACCTCCGGTCGATGCCATCACGAGCGGTCCTTGCCCGCATCGGGCGGGTGCAACGCCTAGGGGCCGTTATCCTCTTGCGTCGGTGCTAGTTCCGATGCGCACGTCGGTTGGCGGCGTGGTGCCTCGATACCGACCGCCCATAGATGGCGGCGCATCTTCTAGACCGGGTGGCGTTAGACCACCCGCCCAGCTGTACTCCGATTCACGCGGCATACGGGTCTGCTGCACGAATAGGTGACACCTGAGATGGCTTGCCCAGCGTGGGCAGGCTGGGAGGATGTCACCATGGCACGGCCCTATCCCCGCGAGTTCCGCGACGACGTGGTGCGCGTGGCCGGCAACCGCGACGACGGTGTGACGCTTGAGCAGATCGCCGCCGATTTCGGGGTGCATCCGATCACGTTGTCGAAGTGGCTGCGCCAGGCCGATGTGGACGATGGCTCCAAGCCCGGCAGGGCCACCACCGATTCGGTAGAGCTACGAGAGGCGCGTCGGCGGATCAAGCTGCTCGAGCAGGAGAACGAGGTACTACGCCGGGCCGCGGCGTATCTGTCGCAGTCCAACCTGCCGGGAAAAGGCTCTACCCGCTCGTGAAAGAGCTCGCCGCCAACGGGATTCCCGTGGCGGTGACGTGCCGGGTCCTCAAGCTCGCCCGCCAGCCCTATTACCGCTGGCTGGCTGATCCGGTCACCGACGCCGAATACGTTGCGGCGCATCGGGCCAACGCCTTATTCGACGCCCACCACGATGACCCGGAGTTCGGCTACCGTTTCCTGGTCGAAGAGGCCCGAGATGCCGGCCAACCGATGGCCGAGCGCACCGCGTGGCGGATCTGCGCCGACAACGGCTGGTGGAGTGCGTTCGGCAAGCGCAGGCGGGGCAAGAACGGAAAGGTCGGGCCGCCAGTACACGATGATCTGGTCGGCCGAGACTTCACCGCTGAGGCACCAAATCAATTGTGGCTGGCGGATATTACTGAACATCGCACCGCCGAAGGCAAACTCTACCTGTGTGCGATCAAGGACGTGTTCTCCAACCGCATTGTCGGCTACAGCATCGACTCGCGAATGAAATCACGACTGGCCACCCAAGCCTTGGCCAGCGCCATAGCCCGTCGCGGTGACGTCGCCGGCTGCGTGGTCCACAGCGACCGCGGCAGTCAATTTCGCAGCCGACGATTCGTCCACGCCCTGGGCCGCTGCGACATGGTCGGTTCCATGGGCCGCGTCGGCGCGGCCGGCGACAACGCCGCCATGGAGAGCTTCTTCAGCCTGTTGCAGAAGAACGTTTTGGACCGCCGCCGCTGGGACACCCGAGAACAGCTCCGCATCGCCATCGTCACCTGGATCGAACGCACCTACCACCGGCGACGGCGACAACTCGCTCTCGGCCGGTTGACCCCCGTCGAGTTCGAAGCAATCATGACCACACCGGCCAATCAGGCCGCGTGACCGAAACTGTCACCTATCGGTGCAGCAGACCCCTCAGTTGGCAAGTAGGAAGGCTTGCGCCCGTCAAGGGGCTGCCCTATGAACTTTGGTAGGCGTGCAGCCTTGCCCGCCGACCCAACGAAAACCACGTCTTGTCGGTGGTTCGTCGTCATGGTTCCGGCAACCTAGTGACTTGCCGCGTTGCGCTAGCCGTCCGCGTAATACCTGGGTTTTGAACAAGAAGCGCTGGAAAACAAGAGGATTGGAGCTGTTCCAGGGCAATTTTTGGATCTGACAGGGTTTGCTATCTTGCTAGACCGAGGAGCTCATAATCCGTTGGTCGCGGGTTCGAGCCCCGCCGGGGGCGCAGGTCAGGATGTGTGACTTCGGCTGATGCTTGACAGTCACTCCGGCTGGTCGGCTCCTGAGATACGCGGCTTTGAAGCCTCGGAATTGTGACCGACGTCCGCGAAGTCAGGCCTTCAGATAGCCGGCGTCCGGGCCGGCAATTCAGCGCCGTAAGAGGCGCCGCCTGTGCAGCAGACTCGCACTGAAATATGCAAGGTAGGCCAACGTGGCCGCTTGGGCGGCCCGGCGTGTGCGGGCACCGAACAGCTCGGGCACTTGCGACGTAGCCATCCGACGAAGGACTATTTCACCCTCTGGCCGTGTTGCCTCATCGGAATGCTGAGCGCCGCGATCATGCCCTGACGAACTGGCATGGCCACGATGCCTCCCTCGCAAGCATTCACGCGCCCGAAGGAGTCAACCTGTGAGCTCGACGTCTCTGCACTTCAACGCTTTCATCTGGCCGAACGGCTATCACGAGGCCGCGTGGCGCGTCGTCGACGGCGATGTGCGCAATGTGCTGGGTCTGTCCTACTACACCGATCTCGCGCGCATCGCCGAACGCGGGTTGATGGACTCGATCTTCTTGGCAGACAACATGGCCATCGCCGAATATCGCGCCACGTACCTGCCTCAGACGCAGTTCGACCCGATAGCGGTGCTCTCGGCACAGGCAGCGGTCACCGACCGCATCGGGCTGATCGGGACCGGCTCGACGACCTACAGCAAGCCCTGGGAGCTGGCTCGCCGCTTCGCGACGCTCGACCACCTCAGCGGCGGCCGCGCCGGCTGGAACATCGTCACCACCGTCACCCCGCTCGCCGCGGCGGCCTTCGGCGAGCCATTCCACCCCGAGCACGCCGATCGCTACGCGCAGGCCCACGAATTCGTCGACGCCGTCACCCAGGTCTGGGACAGCTGGGACGACGACGCGGTTATCGGCGACCGCGAACGCGGCGTGTGGGCAGACCGCGCCAAGTTGCATGCGCCGCGCTTTCACGGCAAGTACTACGACGTCGAGGGTGTCCAGCCATTTCCGCGCAGCCCGCAGGGCCACCCGGTACTCGTGCAAGCGGGACAATCGGCCGCGGGCGTCGGGCTGGCCGCGCGATACGCCGAGATCGTCTTCTCCGGGCCTCCCTCACTCGAGGCGGCGGTCGCTTTCCGGGCCAAGCTGCACGAGCAGGCCGCGGCCGTCGGTCGTCAACCCGACCACATCAAGGTGCTGCCCGCGTTGATGATCACGCTAGGCGGCACCGAAGCCGAAGCCCGGGGACGCGCGCAGCGCCTCGAAGCCCTGGAGAACCCCGAATTTCGTTGGCAGAACACGCTTTACATAGCGGGGTTTGACCCCGACGGCTTCGATCCCGATGCTCCGTTGCCCGCCGAACTCTGGACCGGGCGGTCGGCGCCGTCAAGCCGCGCCGAGCAGCTGTTCGCAGCCTCGCGGGCGCGGCCCGAGGCTTCGTTGAGGGAGATCGCCAACCAGGTGACCGGCGGGCTGGCGGGACAGACGCATTTCGTCGGCACGCCGGAGCAGCTGGCCGACCATGTGACCTCGTGGCAGGACGCAGGCGCAGCAGACGGGTTCACAATTATGGGCTCGACGCTGCCGCACGAGCTTACGACGTTCGTCGATCATGTCGTTCCGATCCTGCAGCGGGATGGCCGATTCCGCACCGAGTACGCGGGGTCCACCTTGCGCGATCACCTCGGGCTGGAACGGCCGGCTAAATAACCTGTTGCTTATATTTCCCCGCGCTCGACGACGAAGCGAACCTGGCACGCTTTGTGGATATTACCGGGGCGGAAACCGACGACGTCAGTATCCACGACACGGAAGCCGAGGCTATCGAATAGTGAATGCCACTCGCTAACCCGCTTGAACTGACAGCCGAAATTCATATCGACAAGGCCCTGGGCGACAGCATTACCAAAGAAATCAATGAGCACCAGAGCCCGAAATTGATCGTCTTCATCCAATTTATTGAATTCGCGTAGCTCGATTTGTCCTGCTCCGGCGTCCGATTTCGCCGCGGGCACGCCGTAGGTATCTTCCTCGATGATCAGTCGCCGTGCAACACGCCGCAAATTAAGCAGCAACGGAATCAAATCGGGCTCATCGACGTGGTGAAGGACAGTTTTGACGATCGCACTGTCAAACATGTCGTCCGCGTAGGGGACGTCAACGGGCGAAGCCATCTGCCGGAAGGGTAGATGACCAGCCTCGGGGCCGCGGTAGTCCATGACGTCGGTGGTGTAGCAATCAAAGCCGGCGCGCGCGATCAGCGCAGCTAAATGGCCGCGCCCGCTGCCGAAGTCGAGTACCGTGCTACCGCTAATGGCGTCGGCGAGGTTGTTGAAGTCTTGTACCGGCTTACGCTGCGACTTATACGCCGAGTACCCCTCGCTGAACCATGACCCGTCTCCCTCGGACGTGAAGAATCGCGCGTGCACCTCTTCGGTTGCCTGGTAAAGCTCACGCCCATTATCGGCCGCCAGCAAATACTTACGCACATCCTCCAGGACGGTATGTACATCGCTGGAGTTGTCAGGAAAGTGGAATTTGTAACTATTTTCGAGCAGCGACAAAGTGAAGTCCAGAGCTGTGGTTTGGTGTTGCAGAGTCTCATGAATGTACTCGTATTGAGCCCGTTTGGTGGCCGTTGTCACCAACAATCCTTTCGTCGCCCAGACTTCAAAGCCCGTCGCGGCGTCGTTGGGTGGTGACAGGCGAAGGCAAAGCAATTGGTTAAAAGCATGATATCAGGACGATGCAAATTGAAGAAATAGGCGAAAGGTAGCTAAATTTTTCTTGTTTTGCTTTACAACACCGCCCGCTCCGCGTATTAGCAAAGATGGCCGACCCGCAGTGGGGCCACACCTCTTTTACTCGGCGCTGATTGCCGCAGGCGGCTGACGTGCGGTTCTCACTGCCGACAGGCGCAAGTGCCCGTTCAGGGCGGTATGACCATCGCCGGGCGCCGTCCTCGTGGGCAAACCGAAGTCGCCCCTGCGCCCGGCGAGCTCCCGCTCGCGGATTGCGACGGGCCAGGGGAGTGCTCGCACGAAGTATTGTGTTTGCCCAGACGCGTTTCAGTTGGGGCAGAATTGGGCAGCGACACACCTTCCGATGCTCGGTCCCCCGTGCCCGTTAGGGTTGCTGCCTATGGTGGTGCTGCGCGGCAAGCGAATCTTGTTCGACATCGACGGCACCTTGATCGATTCAACCGCGACAGTCGAACAGTCCTGGCGTACGTGGGCCGATGAATACGGCGTCGACCACGAAGTGCTGCTCGGGGTCTGCCATGGCAGGCGGACCGAGGACACTGTCGCTCAATTCATCGCACCGCGCGACCGGGTCGCGGCGACGGCTCGGCAACTCGCGCTGCAAGAGTTGGCAGATCTGGATGGTGTCCTGGAGCTACCGGGAGCGCGCCGACTGCTTGATGCGCTGCCGGGGGGTCACTGGGCCGCAGTGACGTCCGGTCCCCGCTCGTTGATGGCTGCTCGCCTGGCGGCAGCGGGGCTCCCCGCCCCCAAGCTGCTGATCGGCGCGGAAGATGTCACGAACGGCAAGCCAGACCCCGAGAGCTACCTCAAAGCCGCCGCCGCATTGGGCGTCGAGGCGCAGGAGTGCCTGGTGGTCGAGGATGCGCCCGCGGGCGTCGGCGCTGGCCGAGCCGCAGGGGCACAAGTGCTCGCCGTCACGACCACTCACCGCGCCGCCGAACTGGCGGACGCCGACGTCGTCGTAACCGATCTATCCTGCGTGCGTGTCAAGGTCACCGATGCCGGTGTCGACTTGCTGGTCGTCGAAAGCGGTGGACAGCGCGCCAATTGACGATGCGATCAGGCAAACCTGCACGCGAAAGTTGTCGCCGTGGCCTCAAGCATCACTGCGGTCGGAACTCGGCGAGAACATAGCCTCGGTTACTGGTCCGCATGATCAAGAATCGCCCGGACGACTTTGGCGAGCGCCTCGATGCTCTCTTTTTTCATCAGTGATCCGCCAAGCCGCGGATTTATCTCGAAGACTACTGGACGCCCGTCGATAAGCTTGAAATTCACATTACAGGGACCGGTGAAGTTCAAGCTCCTCACGATCCGCGAAAATATCGACATCACTTCATCGCTCTGTGTCGACCTGTTGAACTCAACCGGGCTGCGGAACCGCCGAATCTCCGCGGGTCCTCGCATTCGGTACTCGAACGAATGTTCCTCAAGGATCTCGCCCGATTTACACACCAAGTGAGTGACGTATTCGAACTCGCCGGCAATGAGCTCTTGAATTTGATAGGGATGTTGACGGAAGAGTGGATCACGCAGGTGCGACACAAGCTGCTCGATGTCGTGGGCGATCCTGACGCCGTCTCCGGCGTACAGGTCGAGTCGCTTGACGACACAGGGATAACGTACCGCTTCTCCCTCGCCGAAGACGGCAGGAAGATATTCTTGGAATCCAGAGCGGGCAAGAAAGTCGTGCAATTTCTTCTTGTCCGATACTTTCGCTATGAGATCGTGCGGAGAAGTTAAGTGTCGGAAACCATCGGGAAGTGTTGTTATATGTTTTTCCAGCAATGGGATGATGACGGTGTTCGCTCGCTTTTCATCGTTCCACGAGGACAAATCACTATTTTCATGTAACAGCTGGACGCTCTTAACCGGAAGCGCCCCCTTCCACAGCCGTGCCCGAGGACCGAGTGCAACCATCCAATCACGGCTATGTTTGCCGAAAATCGCAACGTGTAGGTCCGGGTTTTTCAGGCGCAAATCCGTTGTATGGCTCATGTTTTCGCGGGCGGGCTTCGACCAGCGTTCGCCGCTGATCTTGAGCTTTCGGGAAACCATGTTCGCCATCGGTAGGCACTCCTCAACGCTGGGGAATTAGCCTAGGCTAGGCTAGCCTAACGGCGACGCTGAGGCAACTGCGGGTACATCGCCGATTCATCGAGAATCGACGCGAATCAGGGCCGTCTGTTCGGCGGTCTAACCCGTTGGCGCACAGGGTTTGTCGGCTGCTTCGAGCGTTGAGCAGAGCCCCGATTCGCGCACTGGTTTCGAGCCCTGCCCGTCCCACCGTCAAATCGTGGTCGCTGCTCCAAGTGCGGTGGCGGTGAGGGTGGCGACGAGTGTGTCCTCGTCAGTGTCGATGTCACCGTGCAGCCAGCCGATGATGAGCTCGGTTGTTCCCGCGACCAGCGCCCTCGTCGCGAGTACCCGGTCGATGGACGGCTTTGGCCCTCCGGTGAACGGCACGCCGTGGGCGACCATTTGCTCGGTGAACTCGCGCACCGCACGTTGTTGGCGATCGCGAAGCCGTGGGAAGCCCGGCGATTCCAGGTAAAGACGCGCGTCAGCAGGACTGGATGCGAGCATGTGCACGACAGCGCGCAATGTCGCATTGATCCTGTCTCTGAGTGCCACGGTCGCCAACACTTCGTCCATCGCCGCCAACAGCCGAGTGAACAGGTCCTCGGCGCCGGCATCGAGCAGATCGTCTTTCGTGGCGAACTCGCTGTAAAAGTATTTCTTGCTCAGGTTCGCCCGCTGGCACACCAGATCGACGGTGAGCGGCGCGACGCCGCCTTCGGCGATGAGATCGCGGGCGGCGGCCAGTAGTCGTTCGCGCCGACTCTGCGAACGCTCAAGGGCGCTAAGGCCGCCGTAGCTTCGGCCCGCAACACTCATGACGACATCTTGACCCATCGATTGCGTGAGGCATAATCTGGAACGACTGTGTTCCAGATTACTCCCACGGAGACGAAGAGACACCCTGCAATTCCACCCGCACGTGAGGAGCGGCAAATGAGTGCCCGGATCATCGACGAGGCCGCGCAGGTTCTGGCCGACCCGCAGGCCTATACCGACGAGAAGAGGCTGCACGACGCGCTGGCGCACCTGCGCGCCCACGCCCCGGTGTCCTGGGTCGACGTGGCAGGTTACAAGCCATTCTGGGCGGTCACCAAGCACGCCGACGTGATGGACATCGAGCGGCAGAACGACCTCTTCACCAACGATCCCCGCCCGCTGTTGATGGTCTCCGACGGCGAGGACGTGCTGCGCGCACAGATGGAGGCCGGCATCGGCCTGCGCACGCTGATCCACATGGACGACCCGCACCACCGCGACATGCGCAAGATCGGCGCAGATTGGTTCCGGCCGAAAGCCATGCGGGACTTGAAGATTCGTGTCGACGAACTGGCCAAGATCTACGTCGACAAGATGGTCGCGAAGGGCCCCGAGTGCGACTTCGTCCAAGAGGTCGCGGTCAACTACCCGCTCTATGTGATCCTGTCGCTACTGGGGCTGCCGGAGTCGGACTTCCCGCGCATGCTCAAGCTGACCCAGGAGATGTTCGGCGGCGACGACACCGAGTTCCAGCGCGGCGGCGACGTCGAGGACATGCTCGCCGTGTTGCTGGACTTCTTCAACTACTTCGCCGCACTGACGGCCTCGCGCCGCGAGCACCCGACCGAGGACCTCGCGTCGGCGATCGCCAACGCCAAGATCGACGGCGAACCGCTGTCGGATATGGACACGGCCTCGTATTACGTGATCGTGGCCAGTGCGGGCCACGACACCACCAGCGCGGGCATCGCCGGCGGTCTACTTTCATTGCTGCAGAACCCCGGCGAGCTGGCCCGGCTGCAGAAGGACCCCGGCTTGATGGGCACCGCCGTCGAGGAGATGATCCGCTGCGTGGTGCCGGTCAAGGAATTCATGCGCACCGCGCAGGCGGACACGGAAGTCCGCGGCGTCCCGATCGCCAAGGGCGAAGCCGTGCTGCTGTCCTATGTGTCGGCCAACCGCGACGAGGACGTGTTCTATGACCCGTTCCGCTTCGACGTCGGCCGGGATCCCAACAAGCACCTGTCGTTCGGGTACGGCGTGCACTTCTGTCTGGGCGCCGCGCTGGCCCGGATGGAGATGAACAGCTTCTTCTCCGAACTCGTGCCGCGGATCAAGTCAATCGAGCTGGCCGGCGAGCCGGAACTGATGGCAACCACCTTCGTCGGTGGACTCAAGCACCTGCCGATCCGCTACTCACTGAGGTGATTTGAGGCCGAGGACCGGCGCACCGACCGGGACCGCCTAAGCCGCGACGAGATGGCGTGTCGGTCGTAGCGGTATGGAGATGGCTAGCTCGGTACCCGGGGACGCCGATCGGACGTCGAACTGGCCACCGGAGGCGAGCACCTTGGCTCGCATCGACGCCATGCCGATGTGACCCTCGTCGGCCTTTCGCGCGATAGTCGCGGGGGAGATTCCCACCCCGTCGTCGGCGACCCGCAGCGAGGCCAGCCCATCGGAGCAGTCCAACTCGATCCGAACATGGTGGGCACGAGCATGTTTGACGACATTCGTCAACGCCTCTCGCGCGGCACCGTACAGCACGTCATCGGTCTCGGTGCGCAGCCCGTCGGGCCAGCTATCCGCGTCGAAGTCGACGGTGAGCCCCGCACGGGAACCGAGGCTTTGCGTGAGGGCGTAGATCGCCGACTTCAATCCCATCCGTGCCAGCACGTCGGGATGCAGTTCGCGGACCACATCGCGCAGCAGGCCCGAACACTCGGCGAGCGCCGTGGCCACGCGGTCGGCGGCATCGGCCGAGCCGTCGCGAACCTCCTCGATGTCCTGGCGCGCAACCAACACATATTGCAGGGCGCCGTCGTGCAGGCGTTCCGAGATCGCCTGCCGCTCACGCCTTTCCACTCCCAGTAGCTCCTCCAACAGCTCGCGGCGTTGCCGCGCCAAGTCCGTGATCATCTCTACCCTGGACCGTTGAATGAGGGACAGCGCGACGGACCCGCCGGCCAGCCCGGCCAACACGAACGAGCTCAACAGAATCGACGACCAGGGCTCCCCGTTGGATGACCTGGTGATCCAGCATGTCAGCGTGAACACGGAGATGGTGGGAATTGCCACCGCCACACTGATGATGGGATCGAGCTGCGCCGCCGCGATCAACGGGATCAGGAAGAAACCAGTCCTCATCACATCCGACGTCCAGGCTTGCGGCGACGTTGCGCCGGTGAGTACCGACAGCACGGAAACCACGGTGACGTCGGCGGTCAACACCAGCAGGGTCACCATCGTCCTGGTGGAGATCGACGTTCGCGCCCCGCTGCGCAACGCCCACACACTCCAACATCCGATGGCGATCGCGTACACCGCCACGACGTCCAGGCAGATCATGTGGTGCCGGGTCGGCGGCTCGAACAGCAACGTCGCAACGATGAAGACGATCAACACCACGCGCAACCCGAACTGCAGCACAGTGCCCAACCACACCGGTCGCCCAAGGTCCGGCTCGACCTGGTGCGCCCGCAGGTCGTCCGCACGCTGATGATCTCTGGGCATGGGGGGCTCCCGTCGTATCGCGATGGCGGAATCATAACCGTGGCCTGGCCGAAGGCGCGCTATCGTCGGCAAGTGGCCATATCGTCTCCTGTCAGCGCAGCTCTTGCGGCGTTGCTGGCGATTACCGCCGGAGCAACGGCGCCCCACGGCAACGCCGACCCGACGACCCAGCAGTCACCGTTCCCGACCGGCAAATCCGGGACCACCATCCACGTCACGGAGTACAGCATCGCGACCGCCGACGTCACGCTCAACAACGCGACCTGGGTCTCGTCGGGCTGTTCCGCCGGCGGGGGCTGCAACGTCGTCGAGCTCACCATCGTCGGCAAGTCCGACACTCCGTTCAGCTTCAGCTCGGCCTCGGTGACCGCCGCCTCGACCCCGTGGAAGCAAGACCCGTACCGCGACATCCAGGGCGGATCATTCCTGGTCGATTACCAGGCGATCAACAAGACACCGCCCCTGCGCGCGGGCGCCGTCACGAACGGTCAGACCGCTCACGGCTTCATCGCCTACGACAGCAACGTCAAGCAGGGCGACGTCTACATCGAGTTCAGCGACCCCAACGCTCCGGCGGCGCCCACGCCGCTCGCCGGCTGGAAAGCCCACACCTAGCGGCCGGCGGGCTAGATTGCCCCTATGCGAATTGCTCGCCTGGCTCACATAGCCCTGACGATCCTGACGGCCGCGTTGCTGCTGGCGCCCCCCGTCGGCGCGCAGCCACCGTCCAAGCTCTTGGATCACCTCACCGACGACAGCGCGGTGTTGACGAGTTCCGACAAGGCGGCGATCGGCTCGGCGATCGACCGGCTCTTCAGCAGCAGGCACGTGCAACTGTGGGTCGTCTATGTCGACAACTTCAACAGGTTCCAACCCGACAACTGGGCCAAGCAAGCCCGTGACGCCAGCGGGATGGGCGACGACGACGTCCTGCTCGCCGTGGCCACGAACACCAAAAAGTACGCCTTCAGCGTGCCGCCGAAGGCGCAGGGTCCCCTCACCGCTAACGAGCTAAACAGCTTGCAAAGCAACAAGATCGAACCGGCAATCAACTCAAGAGACTGGAGCGGCGCTGCGATCGCCGCGGCCGACGGGCTGAACAAGCCAGACGGCCAAAGTGCACCAGCAAGCAAGCCAAAGCGCAACTGGCTGCCGATCGTGATCGGCGTCGTTGCCGTCGTGGTCGTCGTCGTCCTGGTTCTGCTGCTCCTTCGTGCGCGCCGCCGCAGGCGCGCCGCGCTGCACGTCAGCCCCCACGATGGGCAGCGCGTCGACTCCCTGGGCCCGGCGTTGTCCATCGCGGAGGCCAGGCTCAGCCAGATCTCCAACTACATAGCCAAGCATCGCCAGAGCATCGGCGCGCAGACGCGCACCCAGCTCGACGAGGCGAAACGGTATGCGGCACAGGCCCACAGCGCGCAATCGAGTGACCCCTACCGAGCCATCGCCGACGCCAACCGGGCCTCGACGCTGGCCGCCGAAGCGCAGGCCCTCGCAAACGCCGATGTGCAAGCGGCGCACCGCACTCCGCGGCGCCGCTGAGGTCGACAAAAGGCTGGTGGGGCGGCTCACAGGGCACGGTGTCGTAGCTGGCTCCCGGATTGGGTACTCCTGTCATCCAAATGAGTAAGACGACCCTGCGCGAACTCGGCGAATCCGGCAGTCCTATCGAGGACAAGCTCGAGGATGCCTTTGCCAGCATGCTCAGCGAAGGCACCCAGCGCCTACATCGTGCCTGGCATGCCGTGCTGGTCACCGGCTTTTTCGGGGGAACCGAGGTCGCCTTGGGCGTGCTGGCCTATTTGTCTGTCCTCGACGCGACCCACCGGCCTCTGCTGGCCGGCTTGGCCTTCTCGATCGGCTTCTTGGCTTTGCTGCTCGGCCACAGCGAGTTGTTCACCGAGGGCTTCCTGGTGCCCGTCGCCACCGTGGCGGCCAAACGAGCCAGCCTCGCTCAGCTGCTCAAGCTTTGGGGCGGCACGCTGGCGGCCAATCTCGTCGGCGGCTGGGTGATCATGTGGCTGATCATGACCGGCTTTCCCGAGCTGCGCGCACAGACGATCGAGTCGGCCGCCCACTTCGTCACGGCGCCCTGGTCGGCGCAGACCGTCGCACTCGCAGTGCTCGGCGGCATGGCGATCACGCTGATGACCCGGATGCAACACGGCACGGATTCCGTGCCGGGCAAGATCGCCGCAGCCATTGCGGTCGCGTTTCTCCTTGCCGGGCTGCGCTTGTTCCACTCGATCCTGGATTCTCTGCTGATCTTCGGTGCGTTGTTATCCGGGCACGCGCCGTTCGGTTATCTGAACTGGCTCGGCTGGTTCACCTACACGGTGATCGGCAACCTGGTCGGAGGTCTGCTGTTTGTGACACTGCTGCGCCTGCTGCGCAGCAAGGACCGCTTGCAGGAGGAACGCGCCGACGTCGACGGGGCGTGAACTGACGCCGTGAAAGTGCCGCCGAAACCGGCCGGCTCAGCGTCTGTCAGGCTCTTCCCGTGATCGAATCGCCGTGCCCGTGCGGCAGCGGCGACAGCTATGGCAGCTGTTGCGGGCCGCTGCACCGAGGTGAGTCGCAGGCCCGAACGGCCGAGGCACTGATGCGGTCACGGTATTCGGCGTTCGCCCACGGCGAGGCCGACTACCTCTTCCGAACCTGGCACCCGCGAACCCGGCCGGACGACGTGATTGTCGACCCGGGCGTCACCTGGACCAGACTGACGGTGATCGACACCGCCGCGGGTGGCCCAGACGACGACTTCGGGGAAGTGGAATTCACGGCCCGATTCGAGGCCGCGGGCCGCCCCGGCAGCCTGCATGAGCGCAGTCGTTTCGAACGCCGCGCCGGCCGATGGTTTTACCTCGACGCCGCCAAGCAGGAAGATTCCTAGCCGCTATTCGCGTTGACACCGACTAGGTGTGATGTCCAGGGAGGTTGGTCAGTCTGGTGACTGGTGGCTTGCCTGCGATGGCGGAGTGGGCTCGATGGAAATTGTAGAAGTGCAGCCAGCCCGCTAAAGCGGTGTCGCGTTCTTTAGTGGACTGGTAGTGACGGGCGTAGGCCCAACCGTCGGCCATGGTGCGATGGAATCTCTCGATCTTTCCGTTGGTTTGCGGCCGGTACGGGCGGGTCCGCTTCGGAGTGACGCGCAACTCGGCACAGGCGTCACGCCACGCGAAGGATCGGTAGGCCGATCCGTTGTCTGAGAGCACCCGTTCGACGACGACCCCGCACTCGGCGAACCACGCGACTGCGCGCTGCAGCACGGCGACGGCCGTCGCGGCCTTCTCATCGGTACAGATCTCGGCGTAAGCCATCCGAGAGTGATCGTCGATCACGGTGTGTACGAACGCGATTCCGATCTTCGGGCGGTAATTCGTCGAGATGCCACCGCGTTCCCCGGTGCGGTGGCCGGTGGCGATGGCGTTGCGTTTGCTTTGTTCTCGACTCAGGAATCTGTGACCGCCACCGTCGGGGATGTTGGCGAACTTGGTGACGTCGACGTGGATCAACGCGCCGGGATGGGGATGTTCGTAGCGGCGCAGCGGTTCGCCGGTGACGCGGTCGATGTGGGATAGCCGGTTGATGCGGCACCGGGTCAGTACCGCGTGCACAGTGGAGGCCGGCACCCCCAAGCGCCCGCCGATCTGCACCGGCCCGAGCCGCTTGCGCCATCGCAGATCCACGATCCGGCGCATCAGCGCCGGTGCGGTCCTGGTGGGGCTGACGTGCGGACGTGAGCTGCGGTCGGCCATCCCGGCGGGCCCCTCGGCGCGGAACCGATCGGCCCACTTCTTGGCGGTTCGCGGGGCGACCATGAACATCTTCGCCGCCGCCGCGTAGGTCCAACCGGACTCGACGACGAGTCTGGCGAGCCTCAATCGAGCGCGCGGGGTCAGTGCAGCGTTAGCGTGGGACACGAAGGCCTCCTGGTTGATGAAGCGGTTCCTAGACAGCTCCACTTCACAACCGGAGGCCTTCCCTGTCACACAGACTCACCGATAACGGGAGAAACAACCTCCCTGGACATCACAACTAGGCCACGACAGGAAACGAGGAACCGCCCATGACCGCAGACGTACCTGGCACGGCGCTGCAGCTGCGCTCTTTGGTGACTTCCGATGGCACGCTTGAACTTTCGCTCCACGAGGTTCCCGTTCCCGCCCCCGGCGCCAATGAGGTGCTGGTCCGGGTGGAGGCGTCGCCGATCAACCCGTCGGATCTGGGCCTGCTCGTCGCGAGCGCGGACATGAGCACCGCGACGGTCGCGGGGACGCCGCAGCGGCCCGTCGTCACCGTCCCGATCACCGAGGCGGCGTTGAAAGCGCTGTCCGCCCGGCTCGACCAGTCGCTTCCGGTGGGCAACGAGGGTGCCGGCACCGTGGTGGCCGCGGGTTCGTCCGACGCGGCCCAGGCCCTCGTCGGAAAGACGGTGGCGATCGCCGGCGGCGCGATGTATTCGCAATACCGGGCGATCGACGCCTCGGCATGCCTGGTCCTGCCCGACGGTGCCACCGCCCGGGACGGGGCATCGTCGTTCGTCAATCCGATGACGGCACTCGGGATGACGGAAACCATGCGCCGCGAAGGGCATTCGGCCCTCGTGCACACCGCCGCGGCATCGAACCTCGGCCAGATGCTGGTCAAGCTTTGCCAAAAAGACGGCATCCCGCTGGTCAATATCATTCGCAAACCGGAGCAAGAGGAGCTGCTGCGCAAGCTCGGCGCAACCTACGTCCTCAACTCGCAGTCGCCCACGTTCGCGACCGATCTCGTCGCGGCCCTGACGGCGACATCCGCGACACTTGCCTTCGACGCCACGGGCGGTGGCACCCTGGCCAGCCGAATTCTCAATGCGATGGAGAAGGCGGCCAGTGCCTCCGCGCCGGAATACTCGCGCTACGGATCGAGCGTGCACAAGCAGGTCTACATCTACGGCTCGCTCGACACCGGTCCGACGGTGCTCACCAGGAACTTCGGCATGGCGTGGGGCGTCGGCGGATGGCTGCTGACCCCGTTCATCCAGCACGCAGGGGCCGAAACCTTTGGACGGCTGCGCGCCCGGGTGGCCGCCGAACTCACCACCACGTTCGCGAGCAGCTACACCCGGGAAGTCTCACTCGCCGGAATGCTGCAGCCCGACGCGTTCAACGCCTACGTCAAACGCGCGACGGGAGAGAAGTTCCTGGTTACCCCACACGCCGTCCCCTGACGGCTTTTGCAGAGCGAGTGACGGGACTCGAACCCGTGTATACGGCTTTGCAGGCCGCTGCCTAGCCGCTCAGCCACACCCGCATGAATCACAACCATGCCAGTAAAGGCCACGGGGGCCCAGTGTTTTTATCGGCTCGATCATTTCGCTCTAGCGGCGGTGCGGAGCGCAACAGTACAGTCGCGAAATGACCCACGGTCGCCTCGCTGATCCGGACTGCTGCCTTCGCACGGACCCTCGCGCGGACCCGCGAATGGTCGAAGCTCTCGCACAGGTGGGTCTGGACAGCAATGCGCCGACCGGGCCGCTGACGATCGATTCGCCGCTGCAGGAGCGCCTGGCGTATGCCGCGTTGGCCGAAGAGGGGATGGGTGCCGTTCTCAGCCTGTTCGCTGCGGGTGTTCCGGATGCCGGTGGTGTGACGACCACGACGACAACGATTACCGGCGAGGACGGCAATGATGTGACGCTGTACGTCAGCCGCCCTGATGGTGGGGGTCTGCTGCCCGCCATCGTGCATTTGCACGGGGGCGGCATGGCCATCGCCAGCGCCGCCGATGTCACGTACTCGCGGCTGCGCGAGCACCTGGCGGGCACCGGTGTTGTCGTCATCGGCGTGGAGTTCCGCAATTCCGGAGGCAAGCTGGGCCCGCACCCGTTTCCCGCCGGATTGAACGACTGCGTGGCCGGCGTTCGTTGGACCGCGGCCAATCGCGCGGAACTCGGCATCACGCACCTGATCGTGGCCGGCGAATCCGGCGGTGGAAACCTCACTCTCAGCGTGGCCCACAAAGCCAAACGCGAAGGGTGGCTCGACGAAATCGCGGGGTTCTACGCGCAGTGCCCGTACATCTCGAACCGGTGGCATGAAGCTCCCGACGAGTTGCCCTCGCTACGGGAATGCGACGGCTACTTCATCAGCCTGCAACAGCTGGAGCTGCTGGGTTCGATCTACGATCCAGACAATCAGCACTCGAACGATCCCACCTGTTTCCCGGGCGTAGCGAGCGACGAGGACTTGAATGGTCTTCCGCCACATGTGATTTCGGTGAACGAGGTCGACCCGTTGCGCGACGAAGGGCTGGACTACTTCCGTCGTCTGGTGCGTGCGGGGGTACCCGCGGTGGGCCGGTTGGTCCCGGGCACCTGCCACGGGGGAGACCTGATTTTCGCGGGCGCGATGCCCGAGGTTTTCGCCGCCAGCGTGCGCGATCTCAGCGGCTTCGCCAAGAGCCTCGGTTAGCTCGCCCGGGAATCCGTCAGCGGTACGGGGCCGCGTCGTAGGGTTTATGGGTGCTGAGAATAGGGTCGCTGGTCTGCGGCTACCGCATCCAGGCGGTACTGGGCACCGGGGGAATGGGCGCGGTGTATCTGGCCGACGACCCCGGCTTGCCCCGCCGAGTCGCGCTCAAAGTGCTCTCGGCCGAGCTGTCGCGAGATCCGGACTTCCGGGCGCGGTTCGTCCGCGAGGCCGACACCGCCGCCGCCCTGGCCCATCCCCAGATCGTGTCGGTCTACAACCGCGGCCAAACCGAGGACGGCCAGCTGTGGATCGCGATGCAGTTTGTCGACGGCACCGACGCCGAGGCCGCGTTGCGCGCCGGAACCATGACCCCGCACCGCGCCGTTCGCATCATCACTGAGGTGGCCAAGGCGCTCGACTTCGCCCACGCGAACCACGTCATCCACCGCGACATCAAACCGGGCAACTTCTTGCTGTCCGGACCTGTCGGCCCCGAGGAACGGGTGTTGCTCGGCGACTTCGGGATCGCGCGCGCCCTCGACGACGTGGGGCTGACCGCCACCGGGGCGGTGCTGGCCACCGTCGGTTACGCCGCGCCTGAGGTGCTGTCCAACGGCCGCATCGACGGCCGGGTGGACATTTATTCATTGGGCTGCACGCTGTTTCGGTTGCTGACCGGCCATACTCCCTTCGAGGCGACCAACGGGGCCGCCGCCGTGATGATGGCCCACATGTTCACCCCGCCGCCGCGGCCAAGCGACGCGGTGCCGTCGCTGCCCGTCGGCCTCGATCACGTCATTGCGATCGCGATGGCCAAGGATCCCGCCGCCCGGTTCCCGTCGGCGGGCGCGCTGGCCCAGGCCGCCGCCTCAGCGCTGCGCGATCCCACCCGTTATGTGCCGCTGCCGCCGGTACCCAGCGGTGAAGTTCACTCCTATCCGCACACCTCGCCGCCGCCCTGGCAGCAGCACCCGGCGTCGCCGCCGCAACGGCGCCGGCACGGTCTGATCGGCGCCACTCTGGTCGGCGTGGTGCTGCTGGTCGCCGGAGTCATCGTGCTGGCCTGGCCTCAGACTACCGGGACCGGGGCCGACAAGGGCGCGGGTACCAACTCGCCGGCCGCCTCGGCCTCGCCGCAGGGGCCGGCGGCCACCAATGTCGGGCCCGCTCAGCTGCGCTCCATTTTGTTGTCCGCGGCCCAGCTTCCGGCCGCGGCCAACGGCGATCCGCTGGTTCTCGAGCAGGACAGCGCCAGCTTGCTCGACGATGCCGGGACCGTCGACAACCCGCAATGCGTCGGCGCCTGGGCCCCCGCGCAGCAGAGCGTATATGCGCCAAGCGGTCACACGGGCGTGGCGGTACAGACATTGCGAGGCATGAACGAACAGGCCTGGCAAGACAGCGTCACCCAGGCGGTCATCGCGTTTGCCGGTGACAAGGCCGTTACTTCCTTGGGCACCCAGCGCGGGCAGTTGTCCTTGTGCGGCGGCACGTCCGTGACCGTGGACCAACCGGGCGTCTCTGCCCAGATGTGGGACTTCGCCCAGCCTCTGACCACCGCCGGGGTGCTGACCCTGACGGCGACCCTGCGCGGCGGCGGATCGTGCCAACACGGAATGCTGGTGCGCGGCAACGTCTTAGTCGACATCCGGCAATGCCGAGGTTCGGGCGGCCCCGATGTCGCCGCATTGGTCAACGCAACCGCCAATAGGGTGCCCAGGCAATGAGCAAGCAACGGGGGAGGGGTGTGCACATGTTCGTGCCGGTCATTGCCCGCGCCGCGGCCGTCGGCACCGCCATCATCTTGACCGCGGCATGCACGACATCCACCGGCGGCTCCGCGCGGCCCCAACAAACCGGCACCCCCGTCTCGGCGACGGCGGCGGCCCCGCCCGGCACGTCAGCGGCACCGGCCCCGCCGGCCAAGCCTTCTGCCCAGGATCAGATTCGCGAGACCCTGATGGCGTTTCAGGATGCCTACAACACCCAAAACTGGGACGCCTATCTGCAATTGATGTGCACCGCGATGCGCACGAAGTTCGACGGCACCGCGATGAACTACGTCAAAAAGACCCGCGCCCAAAACGGCGTCACCACCATCAAAGACATCAACTCGATCGTCGTCACCGGGGACACCGCCAACGCCACGTTCGTAGGGCAGAACGAAACCGTGGGCTCGCACACCGCCAGCCTGCCGTTGAAGCTCGAAGACGGCTGGAAGATCTGCAAGACCAGTTACTGACCCCGATGAAAAAGACACCTTTGCAATGCTTTACGGCACTGGCCGCGGTTGCGCTGGCAGCGTGTAACCACATCACCGCGGGGGAAGCCACCCACGAACCCTCCAGCTTCCCGACGACGGTGAACACGTCCCGGCTCGACCCGGGGAACTATCCCACGGCCCCCCAGCCCGCGCTGGGCAACGCCGGCTCCGAACAGGCGGGCCGGCTCGTCGAAGGCCGACGGATGGCCGCCTACGTGGTGGGACCGTGGCAAGTCAACCCCACCCTGGTCGGTGTGGGCTCGGCCGGTCCGAAGGTGATCGATAGCCCCAATGCGCTGTCGAGCGCGGTGTGGCCGCCGATCGCCGGGGGCGCTTACAACCTGCCGTTGGTGGTCGGGTTCGTCTCGGAACGACAAACCCCGGGCCCGGATCCGCAGCTGACGCTACGCAATTCGGTGCTGCGATTCGTCAACCCGTCGGTGGCATCCCAGGCGGCCCAGAACATGACCACAGCGACCAGGAACATGCCGCGCATTCCCAGCGTCACCCCGATCGTGACGGAACCCGAACGCCCCCAAGATATTCCCGGTCATCCCGAGGCCAGGGGCACGGTGCTCACCTTTCAGGAGGGCAGCCAGACCGTGCGTGAGCTGACTGCGCTCACCGCGCACGGCTCGTACGTACTCATTCAAGTCGCGCGGTGCGCGGCCGGCCCGGACTGTGAGGCTGAGCTTGCCGGGCACACCCTCGACCGTCAGGTGCCGCTCATCGACAGCTTTGCCCCGACGGACCCCGGCGAATTCCCGACGCTTGCAGTCGATCCCACGGGGCTGGTCGCCCGCACCCTGCGCACACCGCCCGATCAGGTCACGTCGATGTCTGGGGCCGCCTACCCTCCAGCGGGGGCACTTCATCTGGAAGACAACCCGATCCAGGTCGGGTCGCTACTGTCCGCGGCGGTCGTGGACTACGTGTCGGTAAACCTGACCACCGTCTACCAAGCCAAAGATCCTTCCGCCGCGCAGACCCTGGCCCAGGCTTACGCCGACCTTGCCGCGAAAATGCCTGCTGCTCAAGCGGCGCCGCCGGTACCCGGCCTGCCCGACAGCCGCTGCACCCGCGTCGCCGGATCCAACGGCCTCGTACCGCGGTACTGGTGCCTGGCCGCGGCCGACCGCTACGCCATCAAGACCATCGCCCGCCAGCTCGATAATGCGCAACAACAGGTGGCAGCCCAATACCGCATCCTGATGGGATAGCCGCGCGTGACGCCACTGCCAAAACCAACCCCCGTTTCGCAGTGGCGCCACGCTCGCATCGCTTAGGACTCTCAGAGGCTAAGTAACGTATGTCTCGGTCAGCTCTCGACCGAAACCGCACGCTGGCGATGGCAACGCGGTGTCGCTGAGTCACAGCTGATGATAGCGGCTTTGCAAATGGCCCAGCGAATTCCCGGGCCCGGCATATCGTTTGCCAATCGTTACGCACGCGGGGGCAAGAGCGCCCGACGGGCAAGCGCCAGTGCCCGTATCGCGACCCGCGGCCCGAATCACAGGCCGATGTAGACCGCCTTGGTGTTGAAGTAGGCCTCGATGCCCTTGCGGCCGCGCTCGCCGCCCCAACCCGACTGCTTGTGACCGCTGATCGGCATCGACGGGTCTGCTGCGAGCGACGAGTTTACCCAAATCTGGCCTGCACGAAGCTCATTCACCACTCGATGCGCACGGGAGAGGTTCTCGGTCCAGATCGACCCGGCCAGGCCGTAGTGTGTGTCGTTGGCGGCGGCGATCACCTCGTCCTCGCCGTCGAACGGGATCACCGAACCGACCGGCCCGAAAATCTCCTCCTTGATGAGCCGCATGTCGGGGGTGGTGTTGGTGACGATCGTCGCCTCGTAGAAATAACCCTTGCGGTCCATCGGTTTGCCGCCGGTGATCACTTCGGCGCCGCCGGCCACGCCGTCGTTGACGATGCCTTCCACGCGCTTGCGCTGCTTGTCGCTAATCAGTGGTCCCAGAACCGAATCCGGGTCGTCGCTGCCGCCCATCGGCAGCATCTGCGCGAACCCGGCCAAGCCTTCGACCACCTGGTCGTAGATGCCGCGCTGGACGTAGATCCGCGAGGTGCACGAACAGTTCTGTCCCGAGCCGGCCAGTAGTCCCATGCCCGCACCCATGATGGCCTTGTCCAGGTTGGCGTCGTCGAACATGATCAGCGGCGACTTTCCACCGAGCTCGAGCGTCAGCCGTTTCAGGTTGCCCGCGGCGGCCTTGACGATCAGCCGTCCGACCTCCGTCGACCCGGTGAACGAGATCTTGTCGACGTCCGGATGTGCGGTCAGTGCGGCACCCGTGGTCTCGCCGTAGCCGGTGATGACATTCAGCACACCGTCGGGCAGACCCGCCTCGCGGAAGATCTCCTCGAGCTTCAACGCGGTGAGCGGCGTCTCCTCGGCGGGCTTGAGCACCGCGCTGCAACCCGCGGCCAGGGCGGGCGCGACCTTGAGCATCGCGACAAAGAACGGCCCGTTCCACGGGATGATCAGGCCGACTACGCCGACCGGCTCGAGCTGGGTGAAGGTGTGGTAGGTCTCCCACGTGCCGAGCAGGCCGTCGGACACCAGGTTGGCCGACTCGCCGTGGATCTTGCCGACCCACCCGGCGTAGTACTTCAGCATGTCCACGGACACCGGGATGATGTGGCCGGCGGCCGTCAGGTTCATCCCGTTGTCCTGCGCTTCGAGCGCGGCCAGCTCGTCTTTGCGTTCCTCGATGATGCGCGCGGCGCGAAACAGCACGTTGGCCCGATGCGACGCGGGCGCCTTACGCCACACACCGGACTCGAAGGTCTCGCGGGCTCGGGCCACCGCCGCGTCGACGGTCGCCTGGTCGGAATCGGGGACCTCCGCGATCTGCTCCTCGTTGGACGGGTTGAAGACCGGAATCGTGGTGCTAGTCAATGTAGGGCCCTTCGGTCGCCAGGATGCATCTTCGCGCGACCGAGGTTACGCGCGTAACTACTGGCTGTCTAGCACGCCCGGCGCAGACTCAGGTGGACTCGCGGACGATCAGCGTCGCGATGTCCTGCGCGACCGGCCGCGGCTCGTCGAGCAAGTCCAGCTCGGCCAAAAGCGCTGAAAGCGCCAGGTCGGCGATCGCGGTGCGGTCGAACTCCACCGTGGTCAGTGCGGGGACGCTGAACGGGGACAGGGCCGTCGCGTCGACGCCGATGACGGCGAGATCGTCGGGACACCGCAGCCCGGCGCGTCGTATGCCGTCGAGCACGACGAAGGCCACGTCGTCGCTCTGTGCGCAGACGGCGGTGACGCCCGCTGCGTGCAGTTCACGGGCCGCGGTGGCGCTGTCGTCCGGCGCGAACGCCGCCACGACGACGTCGGGTAGCCCGTGTTGGCGCGCGGCGCGGTGGACACCGTCGATCCAGTAGTCACCGACGGCGCGCCACCGCCGATCGCCGGAACAGGCGAAGGCCAGCTTGCGATGACCTCGCGAGACGAGATGGTCGACGCGCATCTGTCCGACCGAGTACTGTGGATCTCCGAGGCCCGGCTGAGTGTGGACACAGATGTGGGGGATACCCGCATCGTGTACCGCACGGGAGGCTTTGCGGCCCAAGGGAAACAGGCTCGTCACCGCGATCGGCTGAAGCTGGTTGATAGCGTCGGCGATGGTGTCGTCGTCCTCGGTCTCGAAGAGCTGCACCTGTATGACCCCGCGGCGAGTCAACTCGGTGGTCATGTGAGTGCCGACCTGCATGGGCATCTCGCCGCCGGCCAGTCGCGGCACGATGTACAACACGACGCCGCTCTTGCCGCGCGCGAGATTACGAGCGGCAAGGTTGGGGCGATACCCCAGCTCGGCGGCCGCGTGGCGAACCGCGGCGCGTGTCTGTTCCGAGATCGTCCGCCCGACAGAGTTATTGAGCACATAGCTGACCGTTGCGGTCGAGACGTTGGCCATGCGCGCGACGTCGGCCTTGGTTGGCCTGCCTTTGACGCTCAGATCGACCTCCCGGCAGCTATCCCGTCGGCAACTCACCTTACTTGGGGGTCGCCCCTTCGCGGGGATAGCGTTGCTTCCGTCCCCGCCTGCGATTCCGGCAACAGCCTCACGGAGATCGTATTCATTCGAATTGCAATATTTTTCGGGTTCCGTGAGTGGTGGCCGCCTCCATGTTGTGACAGAGGCGGCCACCAGTGAGCGCAGTCAGCGCAACAACGGAATCAGAACCCCGGCGGTGGCGGCGCAGGGTGTGGTCCGGGCTCGAACGGCCCGCCCCGGTCGCCAGGTCCCGATGGCGGGAGAAGCGGTCCTCCGAGACCCCCTGGTCCCCTCGGCCCCGGGGGCAGCGGCCCCCACGCCCTGGGCGGCGGCAGGGGCGGACCCCACGCAAACGGCGGTGGCGCCATCCAGCCGCCCGGTGGCGGCGGAGGGGGCGGGGGACCCCAGCCCGGCGGCGGAGGAGGTGCCAGCAGGGCGACGAAGCCGGCTGCGATGACGCCGAGGACGAACCCGCCGACGCCGGTACCGACCGCGATACCAACGGGGTGTCGGTGCGCGAACGACGAGCCGGGCGCGGCGGCCGTGGTCGGCGGGGTGCCGCGGCCGGGATTCTCAGGTGTGCTGTGTGGCGCTTCCTGTCCTGTCACTGTGCCTCCTTGTGTCGGTCGATCTCTCGATGGCGGCGACGGTAGGAAGCCCAGCTGAAGCCGGCCTGAAGAAGCCCTGGCGCGAGCGGTTTCTTCAGGTTGTCTTCAGCCGGCGCCCAAATAGCAGCAGCGACAATGGAACGATGAGCGAGCGGTCCTGCACACATCGAGCCGGACGAGGTCAGGCGACGTACAAGGGAATCGCTGCCCGGGTGCTGATCGTGGAGGATTCCGAGGCCATCCGCGAGATGGTCAGCGAGGCACTGACCGACGCCGGATATGTCAGCGAGGCCCGCGCGGACGGCACCGGCCTGGAAACCGCTCTGGAAGGGTTCAGGCCCGACCTGGTGGTCTTGGACGTGATGCTGCCGGGCCGCGACGGCTTCGAACTCATCGATGTGGTTCGAGACTGGGGCGAGTCGGGAATAGTCTTGCTCACCGCGCGCGACGGATTGCCCGACCGGCTGCGGGGTTTGGACGGCGGCGCCGACGATTACGTCGTCAAACCTTTCGAACTGGCCGAGTTGTTGTCGCGGGTCGGTGCGGTGTTGCGCCGGCGTGGCCGACTACCTTCGGTGGTTCAATTCGGCGACCTGGCACTGGATTTGGACGCCGGCGTGGCCTCGCGCGCCGGAAAACCGTTGGCGCTGAACGGTACCGAGCTTCGGCTGCTGGCCTTTCTGGTGGAGCAACGCGGTCGCATCGTGAGCACCGGCCAAATCCTGAACGCCGTCTGGGGTTACGACGCCTACGATGCCAACCTGGTTCACGTTCACGTCAGCGGACTGCGGCGCAAGCTCGAGGCGCACGGTCCGCGGGTGTTGTGCACCGTGCGCGGCATCGGTTATCGCCTGCAGCCGGTACGGCCGTGACCGACGCGGGGGCGGCAACCCGGACACCGTCGCTGCGCTGGCGGTCGATCATGATGGTGCTCGGCCTGCTCACCGTGCTGCTGGCGAGCCTCGGCGTCACCATCGACGTGCTGATCGGATGGCAGGTCCACCGCGACCTGCACGACCGACTGATGGCGACCGCAGCGCGCGCCGACGCATTGGCCGCCGCAAACACCCCACCCGAGCGCCTCGTCAGCCAACTGAACGGCGGCAGCATCCGCGCGTTGCTCATCACTGCCGGCGGAACCCGATATGGTGACCCCGCCATAAGTCCCGACGCCACGGCAGGTCCGACGGAGGCGCTGCCGCCGCCTCCACCACCGGGATGGCCGCCTCCTCCGCCGCCCTGGGGTCCTCCGCCACCGCCGCCGCCCTGGGGTCCTCCGCCACTGGCGCCGCCGTCCCCGGACGGCACCGCCACGGTCGTCGTGCACCCACTGAGCGCCGGGGGACGGCTGATCCTGGTGGCCGACACCACGCAGACGACCGAATTACTGAGCCGACTGCGCGGGATCATGATCGCGGCCAGCCTGGCGATCCTGGCGGTGGCGGGCCTGCTGCTCATCGCCGTCACCGGCGCCGCGCTGCGCCCGCTTGATCGACTCACGACCTTGGCTCGGTCCATCACCACCGGCGACCGCGGCCGACGACTGCACCCGGACCGGCCCAACACCGAATTGGGGCGCGCCGCCGCGGCTTTCGACGGCATGCTCGACGCGTTGGAAGCCTCCGAGGAGCAAGCCCGGCGCTCGGCGGAGACAGCCCACCGCGCCGAGGCGGCCACCCGCCAATTCTTCGCCGATGCGGCTCACGATCTGCGCACGCCCATCGCGGGTATCCAGGCCGCCGCAGAGCAAATGCTCAGCGCGGCAATGCAATACAGCAATGATCCCGCGTCAAAGGGTCAATATCGCCGCGCCGAGCTACTGCTCGCCGAATCCCGCCGTGCCGGACGGCTCGTGGCTGACATGCTTGACCTGAGCCGCATCGACGCGGGTGTGACGCTCGAGCCGTCCGACGTTGACCTGGGCGCCCTCGTCGATGCGCAATGCGAACGCGCGACCATGCTGTCGCCGGATCTGACCATCACTCGCCTCGGGGAGCCCGCGGTACCCCTCAACGCCGACGCACATCGAATCGATCAGATTCTTACCAACCTGCTCGACAATGCCCGCCGGCACACCCCGCCGGGTGGCCGCATCACCATCGAGTTAAGCGCGGGCCGGCATGGTGCCGAAAACGCCGCCCCGTGGGCCGAACTCACGATCACCGATACCGGTCCCGGGGTTCCCGCCGCCGACCGCGAGCGCATATTCGGCAGGCTGGTGCGACTTAACACCTCCCGCGACCGGGATCGGGGAGGAGCGGGTCTTGGCCTACCGATCGCTCGCGCATTGGCACGCGCACACCACGGCGACCTCGTCTGCCTGCCGCATAACGGGGGCGCGTGTTTTCGGCTGACCCTTCCGCTGCAGACGGGGACTGCCAGTGGGCATGCACGCCAGGCGCAAGCTCGCTAACGTTGGTCCTCTTGGAAGGTGCGAGTGCGAAGGACCGGTTGTGATGTGGAGGAAGATTCTTCGCGCGTGCGCCGTGGCGTTGGCTTCAGGGGCGCTGCTGGGCGGCGCGAGCCTCTGTGCCGCAACCGGCGCCGCCGCACCCGCGGGGCAGCGGCCCATACCCCTCGATCTTGCTCCCGCCAAAGTCGATACGAGCTTCGGCGCGGTGACCTATGACTGCGGCAGCCAATCGCTGATCAAGGTCGTGGGCGAGGACTCGACCATCACTTTGAACGGCACTTGCGGCGAGGTCGACGTCACCGGGGTAGCGAACACCGTAAATCTGCAGACCGTGGCCATCATCAACGCGCCCGGCACGGGCAACCACATCACGTGGGAGAAGGGGCCGGGCGGCGGGGTGCCCCGCATCAGCAATCCGAGCGGCAGCAACGACATCCATGGCCCCGGCGGCATTCAGATCCAGGGCTGAGGAATCTACCTCGCCAGTACGGAGGACGAACCGCTGCCGGTGTGCCAGCCGGTGGTGGCGGTGAGCGAGAAGTCGCTCAGAGCGTGTGAAATCCGTTGCCGCAATTCGTCGTTGGAATTAGGGCGGCCCAGCTCATAGGACAGGACGGAAATGAAGACGCGGCCGCTGGCGCGACCCGACACCAGCACCAGCGCCCCATTGGTGCGCCGCATCGTTGCGGTGGTGACGCCCGGGTACAGCGACTTCAACGCGAAATGGTCGGCATCCGTGCCGTCTGGCCGGATGGCGTCCGGGTCGATGACGCCGAGGTTGGACGACGCGACGGTGGTCGCGCTACCGGTGGCCACACTCAGCATTCGCCGGAACAGCCGCTTGGGGATCAGCGGTACCAGCGGCAGCAGCACCCATCGTTCGTCGGGCACCTCCTGATGGCGGATCAGTGCGTGCTTGATCAGGGTGCGAAGCTCGCGCAGATTCGTCGTGACGGGTGCGGGATCGACCTGAATGTCGACGTTCGAGACGGCATTGGCGCGGGTATCTCCCGGCGTGCGTTCGCTGACGAGCATCCCGATTGTGACCGTGCCGTCGACGGCTACCCGCCCCAATCCCCGGGCGAGGTGGGCCGCCAAACCTGCGAGCAGCGCATTGCTGGTCCCCCCGAGCGCGTTCGCGCGGGCATCCCACTCGTCGCCGTTGATGAAGATCGTCACCACCGGCAGCGTGATAGGTCCGTCCGATTCGCTCAGTGGGGCCGGCCGCTTTGTGGGTGGCGTGGCCGCGACGGCACTGTCGCGGCCACGCCGGGCCAATCGAGCCGCGCCGACCAAGGAGCGGCCGATTTCGAGTATGTCGGCGGCGGTGTGGCGTGCATCCTGACGCAGCGCGTGGCGCCGCGGTCGTGACCCCGCGGCCGGCCAGGTGATCGCACCGTCGCGACCGGCTGCCGCGTCGGCCAGCGCCTCGCAGAGTCCCACGCCGTCAGTCAGGCAGTGTGTGACGACCAAGCTCACCGCTGCGCCGCCTTCGGTGAACGGCAGCACCGCCAGATGCCATCCGACGCCGCGCTCGGCATCGGGCCGGATACCGGCCTGTTCGCTGCACCACGCGTCGATGTCGCTGCGGGGTCGAGGGGTCGCGACGACCTCGAGATCCGAATGATCACTGGGCGTCACCCAGCGGTGACGGCCGAACGGCAACGGCGAGCATTCGATGCGGCGGCGCAGCCGTCCTCGCCCGAGATGGCGGTGGAACTCGCGCAGACCGTCGATGTCGACGCCGCGGTCGTAGACCCAAATGCATTGCAGCACATTGGTGGTGCTGGTCGCGCGCTCGGCGAGGAAGAGTGTCTGGTCGGTGAGATCCAGCACGTTGCTCATGCCTAGGCCGCCTCGTCGTCGTCAGCCTCCGGCTGATCGGGCGTCTTCTCGATGGCACGAGCGAACGTCTCGCTGAGGGTCGCGATGTAGCGCAGCACCGACTCGCGCGCAACCTCGTTGTCCGGGAACGAGATGGTCACGGTGGTTCGCTCCGCGTGGCGGTTGATCCACATATTGATCCCGCCGTGGGACAGGCTATCGCCATAGGTGCCGAAATTCGTCTCCGCCCACAGACCCGCGAGCGGAATCTTGCGAAAGTCCAGGAACGACAACATCATCGGCAAACAGGTCGGCAGCTTGATCCCCAGCTCGTCCGGCGTCGCCAACTCCAGCACCCGCTCCACCGGCACGCCTGCGAGGTCTTTGGCCGCGTCGAAGGATTTCTGGGCCGCCCGCGCCGCCTCCGCGAACGACTCGCTGGTGGTCGGCACGCTGACCGGAACCATGCTGGCGAACCAACCGACCGTCATCGTGTCGATGCCGGGCGTCCGGGTATCCCGGGCGGTGAATCCGTGGTAAGTCTCCCTGCCCGTCAGTTTGTGCTCGGCCAGCGCCGCGCAAGCCAGCACTCCGCCGATGAACCGCGCGCCGGCGGCGCGGCAGGTTTCGTCGAAAGCCACCGTCTCGTCGGCGTCCAGCAACTCGACGGTCACCAGGTCGCCCCTGCTGTGGGTCCAGGTGTCACCGAGCGGCAGCGGGAAGCTGGGCCAGTTGCCGTCGGTCTCGCGCGCGAACGCGATCCAGTCCTTGATCGGAGACGACGACAGCGTCAGTTCGGCGATCTGCTCGCGCTGCCGAGCCGCATAGTCGCGATAGCTCCTGACCTGGGGCGGGGATGGGGGCGTGTGCTCGCGCGTGTCGTCGCACAGTTCCTGATACATCAGGTGAATATCGAAGAAGATGAGCCCCGCGGACAGACCGTCGATGTGCAGATGGTCGACGCTGGCGTAGAAGGAGAAGTAGTCGGTGTGCTGGACGACGCCGAAGGTGAAGCAACCCCATTCGAGCGTTTCCGGTGTCGCCGTCAGGACGTGCGTCCGCATCTCGTCGGGGGTCTTGTGTCCCAGCGACATGGGAACGAGGTCGATCAGGGCGGAGTCCTCGATGGTGCGGCGGACGATGACGCCGTTCTCGACTTCGAACCAATTGTGGTAGGTGTCGTGACGGTGGACATGCGCATTGACCGCTGCCGTCATTGCCGAAATGTCACATGTGCCGGGAATGTCCCAGGAAACCACCATCAGGCGCGGCAGCTGCCTGTTCATCGCCCTGCCGTTGAGGGAGGACCAAAGATGTTGCACCTGTTGATAACTGGGAGGAAGATCGCTTCGCCGGGCGCCGCGAGCAGCTTCACGCGATGCCGGCGCGGGAGACCACATGGTGAGTGGACCGCTCGGCGGCTGCCATTCACTGATATTTCCGAGTGCGACCATTTCCAGCCTCGCTCCGCGTCATGCCAATAGTTTTCAGGCGCCACGGGAGTAGCGAAAAGGCCAGCCCCACATGGCCTTTCGCGCAGCCCAAATCGCTTTCGCGTTGGAAATTGTGTGTGACGTGCTTCCGTAAGTGGGCCTAACTTACGGCGCCCCTCGAACCCCCGATGTCGCTGCAGTGGACGCTAGTCGACAGACGCCTAATTTTCCCGACTTTGTCAAAAAATCGAAAACTCGCGTGTCCCGTCCCCGCGTCAGCGGCCTGAACTCCTTGTTCGGCGCGCGGCTCGCTGGTCAGCTAGCCGGCGCGCAGTTCCTCGAAGTGGGCCAGCGCAGCCTCGAGGTCTGCCTCCTCGTAGACCTCGAAGCGGCTGAGCCGGTCGCCTTCGACGATGAGAATGCCGACCATCCGCCATTCGGCTTCCAGGCCTTCGCGCGTGGTTCCCGTGAGCACCTGGGTGGCTACGGTTCCGAGTTCGTCCAGCCGGTGCACTGCCGCGGGATAGATGCTGAAGGCCGGAGTGATGTCCCACAGTGCTCGAATAGTTGTGGCCAGATCGGCCCGCTCTACCCCCACGACAGGGCGATGATCGATGTACACCGGATCTGGGGTTGTCGCCGGAAGTTCGTTGCGGTTGACGGCGGAGTGGGTTGCGACAATGCCCGACCAGGTCCGCGCGTGGGCGGCCCCTTCGCCGGCGAGATAGCGCGCCTCGAGTTCGGCGAAGGCTGACTCGAAGTCGTCGGGGTCGAACACCATGCCTGCCGCGACCTGGTTGTCACCGTTGACCTCGATGATGGCAACCGCCGCGGCCTGGAACGCCTCGGCTAGCGAAGCGTGGTTTGCAAAGCTGAAACGACAGAGCGCAAGACGCTGCCCGCGGATCGCGATCAGGGATGACCTGAGAGTGCCCGTCCAGACTTCGCTTGTGGCATGCCAACTCGCCATTGCGGCATCGCGGCCGCGTCGAACCCCGGCATTCGCGACTCGACGGCGGTCCTCTGAAAGGATGTCGTGAGCTAGTAGTTCTGCCATGGCATCCCACCCGCGCACCGCAAAATACGCTAGGAATTGATCTAGCGTTTGGCTCGCGGCGTTTGCTAGTCGAGGCGTCCGGGGTCGCAGCTCCTCGAACCTGGCGAGCGCGGCATCGACATCGTCTTCTTCGAACACCTCGAAACGCGGCTCGTCGAGGACCTGCAAAATCGTACGGGCCCACTGCAGTTGATTCCCGTGCACGTCTGTACCTTCGATGATCACGCTGCTGACGGTCGCGTGGGAATCGAGTGCATGTACCGATGGCACCCGGTAGCGCGCATCGGGTACCAGGGTCCAAAGCTCTTCGATAGCCCGCCCGAAATCTTCGGGCCCGAAGGAAACCCGACGATGATCCGTATAGCGCAGAGATCGGAGCATCGGTCCCGGCTCGTGGCGATTGGCCTCGGCTAGCGTCTCGACGGCGCTCTGCCACATGCGCGCGTACGGGGCCGCCTCGCCGGCCAGGTAGCGGGCATCGAGTTCGGCAAAGGCCGCGTCGACATCGTCGGCGTCGAACGAGACAAGCCCGATTATTTTTTCCTTGCTGTCGATTTCGATGACGGTGACTGTGTCGGTGAAAAAAGCCTCATGCTCCTGGTTGGGGGATGAGAGGTAGCCATACGTAAGCACCAGGCGCTCCCCACGGATCGCAATGACGGTCGACGTTATGTTCGTAATTCCCACCCCGGCGATGGACCGCAGGTCCGCGACTTCCAAATCTCGACCGTGTCGGATTCCCGCTCCCACCACTCGACGGCGATCATCGCTGGAGAAGTCGGCGGCGAATGTTCGCGCTATTGCGTCCCAGTCTTGGGCGGTGAAGTGAGCTATGAGGCGGTCGGCTGCCCGGGTGGCCGCGTTTTCCAGCCACCGCGACGGGTTCCTGAGCTCGTCGAATCTCGCGAGCGCCGCATCCACCTCCGAGCCGTCGAAGACCTCGCAACGGTCGAACGAGTCGCCAACAAGGGTAAAGAGCATGACCTCTTGCCACTCCGCGTCAAAGCCTTCGGGCGAGTTTCCATGCCCTTTGTGAGTGACGACGGTTCCGGAATCGCTCATAGCGTGCACGGCCTCCACATAAAAACGGATGTTGTGCTCGATTTTCCAGCCTGCGCGAAGATACTCGACCATGTTGCCTGGGGCGAACGCCGCCCCCCGACGATGGTCTGCATCCTCGAAATCGATTGTTATGGGCGGAACTTCATGACGGTTGATTGCGGCGTAGGCCGCTACGACCGCAGACCAGGTGGACGCGTGGGCGGCCGCCTCACCGGCGAGGTATCGGCGGTCGAGTTCCTCGATGGCGGCGTCGAAGTCGTCGACGTCGAACCCGATGAGCACCGCGCCACGGCCGTCGAGATCGGTCTCGACGACACTGAGCGCGTCGACGTGGAACGCTTGCTGCTCCTGATCGTCGAAGGACACATCAGTGCGAGTGAGAGCAAGGCGGTTACCGCGAACCGCGAGGGCCTCGGTCGTCAGATGTGCTCCCAGATCCGCAATGGCTTGCAAGTTCTGTATATCGGCTTCCCGACCGCGACGGATGCCGAGGCCTGTGAATCGCCGCCGGTCATCGCTGTAGTGATCCTCGGCCAGAAGCGAAGCGAGAGTACCCCAGTCGCGCTGGTTGATACACGCAATAACACGGGCGTTCAGCTCGGTCGCCGTGTTCGCGAGTCGACTGGCGCGCTGGTGCAATTCGTCAATGCGTATGACTGATGCGGAGTTGCCCAGTTTCCGAACTGCCGATGTCTTCTGTTGCTGCCGCGCATGTGCGGCGTCGAGTTCGTCGGCCGCCAGCACACACGCGTTTGTCGGCACGCCGCCGAGCGGTTGAGGACGCGACCAGTCGGCCGTTGGCTGCTGCTCCCCGGCGGTACCGCGCGCCTTTTCGGCAAGTGCCGCAGCGCCCTTCCGCTCGTAGAGGTCGGCCGCGCGCTCGGCGGCGGCACGAGCTCCGGCCACATCGCCGGCGGAGCCTAACACCATCGCCAACGCCTGGCATGCATCGCCGTGATCGACCAGTGCGTCGGTGCGCTCGGCCAGACTTACCGCGGCTTCGGCGATCCGGCGGGCCTCCGCATGATCACCTTGGCGTGCCAGCAGCTTCGCCCGCAGGGTGCGCCAGGCGATCGACGCCTTCAGCGCGTGGCCGGCGAGGCGCTCACTTTCCGTGCACAGTTCGTCCGCCTCGGCGTCCCGGTCCAGCGCGAGGCACGTGCGACCGAGCAGCGCGGCGGTCTCCGCGGTGTCGGCGTCCAGACCCATCCGGCGAAAACCGTTGTAGGCCTTCCGAAGATGTGGCTCGGCTGCGGCGGGCTCGTCGGCCACGAGCTCAACGATGCCAGCGAACTGCTCCACCTCCATCAGAGCGTGGCGCAACCCGAGTTCGGCTAGGGTGCGCCGAGCGGAGTCGATCATTCGCCGGGCCGCGGCGGTGCGGCCGCGGAAGGCTTCCAGGACGGCCTGGCACCGCGTCGACGTGGCCTCAACCGCGGGTGAGTCGGTCGTAATCCGCAGCAGCCGCACCACGTCCAGACACCGCCCGCCGGCGCGGGGGACCGGGTTGGGTCCCCACAAGGCCGCTAGCGGGGCGTTCGCCAACACGGCGTTGACGCGGCGATGTTCACGCGCCCGCCGCGCCGCGGTCAAGGCGTCGTCGAGGGCGATTTCGCAGTCGCCTACTCTCCCCAGCCGCGCGAGGCAACCGGCTCGGACGGTGTGCGCCTTGGCTTCTCCCGCGGCATCGTCCAGGCCGGCGAGCCTGGCGGCGGCCGCGGCCAACGCGGCTTCGGCTTGGTCCAATCGCTCCGGGTGGATCAGCATGGACAGCTGACCGTCAAAGCACGTCGCCCACGCCGCGAGCCGCACCGAATCGGTTGTCGCTGCTTGCAATTGAGACACGGCACTGGCCGCTGACGCCACCTCGCCCGCGGCCAGCAGCGCCTCGCACCGCGCCACCAGCAACTCGGCGACCTGGTCGTCGCGATCCGGCAGCTCGTCGTCGATCTCTTCCAGCGCGTGCAAGGCCCGGTCGTAGAGGTCAGCCGCACCTTCGTACGCCAGTCGCGCCATGGCTTGGTCGGCGGCGCGGCGGGAATACTCGACGGCCTTGACCGCGTTGCCGGCCCAAGCGCATTCGAAGTAGTGGTAAGCCAGTTCGGCGAGCAGCTCCTCGTCGGCGCCGGGCAGGGCCTCCAGCGTCGTGGCGATGCGCTGATGCAGCCGCATGCGCCGCACCGACGGCAGTTCGGCGAGCAGCGACTGCCGCACCAGGGCATGGTTGAACCGGTAATGACCGCTAGGCTCTTCGATCAGGATGCCGGCCTTGGCGGCCTCGTCGAAAGGGTCGACGAGATCTTGCTCGGTCACCTGCTCGACCAATTCCAGGGCAAACCGGCTGCCCACGACCGCTGCCGCCGCAAGGGCCTTGTTGGTCTCCGCAGGTAGCCGGGAAAGCCTGCGGCTCACGGCTTCTCGCACACCCTGTGGCAAGGTGCTCTGATCCCAGACGCCGCCGCTCTCCTCGACGTGGCGTAACGCCTCGATGAGGAAGAACGGGTTGCCGCCCGTCACCGACGCCAATGCGTGGGCGAGTTCCTCGTCGTCGTAGCCGGCTTCGGCGACGTACGCGGTCACATCGTCCTCGTCGAGGCCGCCGAGATTGAGGCGGTCGGCCGTGCCGTCACGATGCAGATCGGCAAGCGTCGCCGCCAACGGGTGGGAGCGGTCCAGGTCGGTGTTGCGGTAGGTGCCGACGATTTGCACACGGGCGTGATCGCCGAAGCGCAGCAGATGCCGCAACAGGAGCAGCGTCGGCTTGGCTGCCCAGTGCAGGTCGTCGAGGATCAAGACGACCGGCGCCGCGGCGGACGTGATTTCCAGCGCTGCGACGACGGCGTCGAACAGTGCATAACGTTCGGTATCGGGATCCGAGCGGGCCGGGGCCGCGAGATCGGGCAACACGTCCGCGAGTCCGGGAACCAGCGGCAGTAATGCTTCGACACCGCGGACGGCGCGCAGCCGGCCGGCGCCGACGCAGGGCACCAGCGACCGCAGAGCCTCGGCGAACGGCTGATACGGCGCGCCGAGGTCCTCGTCGCAGCGGCCGTACAGCACGACCGCGCCCTGCCCGTAGGCGCGCTGCGACCACTCGCCGGCCAGCCGCGTCTTGCCGACACCCGGTTCGCCGGCGATCAGCACCGTATGCGCGCCACCGGTGAGCGTGGTCTGCCACGCCAGCAGGAGCTGTTCGAGCTCGCTGCCGCGGCCGACGAACGGGCCGGCGCCGATGAGCACCGCGGGCAGGGCCGGTCGCTCCATCGGTGGCTCGGTTGCCTCCGGATCATCAGGTCCGTCGTCTGAGGCTTCCAAGCGCAGCTCGAAGACGTGCTCGGGGCGCGGAAGATTCTTGAGCTTGCGCATGCCCAGGTCGGTCAGCAGCACGTCGTCGGGCAGCGAGTCGATGACGAGTTCGGCGGTCGCGCCCGAGCATAGGATCTGGCCGCCGTCGGCCAGCGACCGCAGGCGCGCAGCCCGGTTGACCGCCCGTCCGAAGTAGTCGCCGTCGCGCAGCTCGACCTCACCGGTGTGCAGCGCCACGCGAACACGCATCGGCTCGCGCAGCTCCCAAGGCTCGTGACCGATCGCGTCCTGCAGCTCGAAGGCGGCCGCGGCCGCCGCGGACGGGCGGTCGAACACCGAAAACGTGGCGTCACCCTCACCGCGGGTCTTGATCAGCTTTCCGCCACGCGAGGTCACCACCTGCTCGACCAACTCGTCGTGGCGCGCCAGCGCCACTCCCATGGCCGCGGCGTCCGCCTCCCAGGCGGCGGTCGACCCCTCGATATCGGTGAGCAAAAAGGTCACTGCCCGGGTGACCGATGGAAGATGTTGTGCCACAGGGGTATCCAATGACGGATCTTGCGCGACGATCGCGGTCTCGAGCCGCCGGAGCTCCGGCCCGGGATCGATCCCCAGCTCGTCGGCCAACAGCGACCGCGCCCGTTGATAGGCGCCCAGGGCGTCGCCCTGTCTGCCGGCGCGGTAGAGGGCGAGCATGAGCTGACCCCAGCGTCTTTCCCGCAGCGGCGCCTCGGCCACCGCCGCCTCCAGTTCGCCGATGATCTCGGCGGCACGCCGGGTGGCCAGCAGCGCATCGGCCCGATCCTCGACGAGCGCGGCGTGACGCTCGATCCAGCGCGTCTTTTCGGACACCCCGCGTTGGCCGTCGGGCAGCTCGGGAGTCCCGCGCCACAGGGTCATGGCCTCCTCGAGCCGCGCGACGGCCTGGCCGATGTCACCGGCAGCCGCGGCGTGCCGGCCCAGCCGGGCGGCCAAGGTGTAGCGCGAGGCATCCACCTCGGTCCCGGCCAACGTCCAGCCCATGCCCTCGGTCAACACCAGGCCGTCGCCCAGCGTGCGGCGCAACGCGGAGATGTGGGTCTGCAGCGCCTTGTCGGCGGTTCGCGGCGGGTCGCGGTCCCAGAGCAGCTCGATCAGCGTCACGGCCGACACCACCGAACCGCTGTGCAAACCCAGCATCGTGAGGATGGCGCGCGGCTTGGCGCCCGGGATCGCGACGGGCACGCCATCCTGTCGGACCTGCAGAGGCCCCAAAACCCCCAGTTCCACGCATGGAAGCGTACTCATACCCGACATCGTCTGGTGGGTAATTCAATGCGCGGTCAAGATCGAGTAAAGGTGCCCGCCGGCAAATCCTCGGGCTCAGTCGTCGTCGGCAGCGAACAGCAGCGAGTCCGTGACCTGCGTGCCGTCGAAGAAGAACTCGTGCGCGGGACGCCGCAGCGGTTCGATGGTGTTGTCCGGGTGCACGATGACGCCGCCGCCGGACGGGATGCCGATCCCGGTGGCCGCTCCTTGCAGGGAATGAATCGCGCGAGACAGCCGCTCCCAGTCGGTTCCCTCCTCGTGCGTGTCGATGACCACCGGGACGAGGGAGAACACGTCGATCAGCTCGGTTGCGGCGGAGTCCGGCGCCTCGACGATTCCGTACCGCCCGAGCTGGACGGCGCCGGCCGAGATGCCCACCAGGACCGCGCCCTGCGCATAGCGGCCGAGGATCACCTCCTTCATCCCGGTTTCCTCGAACGTGCTCCAGCCCAGGCGCACGTCTCCGCCCGCGAGGACGATCAGCTGCGCGTGTTCCAGGAAGTCGCGGTCGTCCGGGCCGAACACGGAATGGATCATCCGACGCTCGGTGATGCCCACGTCGTCCAGGGCCGCCTCGAAGATCTCGTAGAACTCCGGACGGTCCCCGTTGGAGGCGCCGAGGTAGGCGGCCCGCAGCGGGGTGCCGCGAGGCAGCTCGGCGAGGGCCGCGTCCAGAAGCAATTGGCCCCGGCGCCTCCAGAACAGCAGCTGACTATCCGCCAACAGGTAAAGCGGCTGCAGTTGTGGCGCCGCCGCGGTCAAGGTGTCTGCCGATAGGCCGTCGGGCACGACGTCACCCTATGCCGCACGGTTGCGGTACAGCACCGCGCCGGCCGTGAGTCCCGCGCCGGCGGCGACGAGCAGGATCCTCGCGTCACCTCTGGTCCCGCGGCGGGCTTGGTCGAAAGCGGCCGCAAGCGCAGCGGTGTGCATCCTCTCGGCAGCGGCGACTGTGACCCGGCCGGCGGGGACGCCGAGTCGCGCGGCAAGAGCTTTCTGGTACGCGCGACCCGCCGGCGCGGCGACGATGGCGGCGACGTCGCTTGCCGCACAACCGCAATCGTGCAGGCAGGCTTTCGCGGCTTCAGCCGCGGTGTCCGCCAGACGCTCATCGCTGTCGGCGGTCGCCGCCACGCGCAGCACGTTGCGGTCGCCGGTCATTTGCACCGTCGCCTTGATCGCATCGCCGTGAGCGGGGTCGTTGGCCCAATACGTGCGTCCGAGTCCGCTGTCGTCATCCGTCCACGAGCACAACAGGGCCGCGCCGAACGGCGCGAACGGAAAGTGCTCGCTCATGCGGTGTCCCGGGTTGGCGTCACTCGCCACCACCAAGGCGCAGTCGACGGCGCGGGAGCCCAGAAAGCCGTCGACGATCTGCAGGGCGGACAGCACGCCGCAGGACCCGTTGGCGATGTCGAACGAGAACGTGCCGTGCGCCCCGAGGTGTGGATCCTCGGGATTGGCGCCGATGTCGTGTTGGATCAGCGCCGCCAGCGCGGGCTCGCCGAGGTTGCGATCACGATAGATGCCGGCGTTGACCAGCAAGTCGACGTCGTGCGCTGACCGGGCGCCGGTTCTCAGACACTGGTCGGCCGCGAGGACGGCCACGCGCAGCGCGCTGTGTCGTTGCCGCCAAACACCTTTGACGATGGCGATCTGGTCAATCACTGTGCCCATACTGATTCACCATTTCCTCGTCCAGTGTCACGATGACCACCCCGATCTCGAGCCCGGAGGCCAGCGCGATCAAGGCGACGTTCTCGCCGGCCCGAATGTGCCCGGCACCGAGTTCCTCGACCAGTGCGACGGTGTGCGTGGTCGAAGCGGTGTTCCCGTATCGGTCGACGGTGATGACGGCGTCGTGGCGCGGACTGTCGCCGAACACCTCGGAAATCCTGGCCATGCCCTTGCGAATAGCGCGCGCCGAAGTCTGGTGGGTGATCACGTGATCAATGTCATGCATCGAGATGCCCACCGTCTCAAGCACTTCACGCAATAGCACCGGCGTATTCGCGATCGCCGCACGCTGAATACCCCTGGCGTCGGTGAACATTCGCGCGCCCGGCTCGTCGTTCGCGGGATAGGCCAGGCAGAGCCTGCTGTAGTCGGCCACTGTGGTGAAACCGGCCAGCGTAATTCCGGCGGTGGAGTCGGCGGGGGCCCGTTCCAAGAGCAGGGCGGCGCCCGCGTCCCCGAGTGTCAGCGACGCCAACTCCCTGCTCACGATGCTTCGGATGTGATTGGCCGCGTTTCGGCCGAGCTGCGAAATGTATTCGCCGCTGACCAACAGCACCCGCTCGACAGCGCCCTGCCGGATCCAGTTGTCGGCGATCATCACGGCCGTCAGCATTCCCGCACACGCGTTGGACACGTCGAACGTCATCGCCTGGGGTGCGCCGAGCGCGGCCGCGACCGCGTTGCTCATCGTGGGCTCCAGCCATTGGGTTAATCCGCCGCGGAACTTCGTGATGCTGCAACTGATCACGACGTCGATCGACTCGGCGGTGCGCTGCGCCTTGTCCAGGCAGTTCCGCGCGGCCGCGGTGGCCAGACTGAAGGAATCCTCGTCGCCGCGAGAGACGCGTCGTTCGCGGATCCCGGTCAGCCGTTCCAAGTCGATGTGGGTGCGATGGCGGGTTGAGGACATGAGTTCGTCAGTGGTGAGGTGCGTGCCGGGCAGATGCCGGGCCGCGCCGGCCAACCGCGTTCGATGCGGCGCATTCGGGCCGACGGTCGAAGGCTCTGTCACCAGCCATCGGGTGCCACTCATCACCGCATTGTGTTGAGCCCACAACCCGGCGGCCTAGGGCCGTTTTGCGGTATTGCGACGGTCAAAAGTCCTTGGTCGGCAGTGCGGGCGCCGATCGACTCTTCATCCCGGGACTTTGGCCACTAGGAAGCCGGCGACGCTGCCGGTTAGCTTCCTACGAGAGCGAACCGACCAGACCCTAGGGGGCGCTTGATGATCGCCCACGATTCACGAAGCTGCTGAACATGCGCGAATTCAGCATTCCGGTAGGGTTCTCGATCGACGAGCGGGACACCATCGTCCGCAGCGTCTACGCGCACGAACGCGACGACCCCGACCATGTGATCTTCGAGCGCCTCGTCGACGGAGTGTGGACGGGTGTGACCTGCGCTCAGGCCGCCGAGTCGATTCGGCGAACCGCACTCGGGCTGATCGCGAATGGGGTAAACGCCGGGGACCGGGTGGCGATCCTGGCGGGAACCTGTTACGAGTGGGTGATTCTCGACTACGCGATCCTCTCGGTAGGTGCGCTCACGGTCCCGATCTACGACACGTCGTCGGCCGAGCAGGTGCGTTGGATCCTGGAGGACTCCGGCGCGGTGCTAGTCATCACCCATACGGACGCACATGCCCACTTGGTCGAACAGCTAAGCGACGAGCTGCCGAATCTGCGGACGATCTTGCATCTTGACGACGGCGCCGGACGGACGGCGCTGGGCGAGTTGGCCGAGGCCGGACAGACGGTGGGGATCGGGTTGCTCGAAGACCGGTTGGGGCGGCTGCGCGCGGCGGACCCGGCAACGTTGATCTATACATCGGGCACGACGGGCCGACCTAAAGGTTGCCAACTGACGCACAGCAATCTGCTCTTCGAAACACGCGGCGCTGCAGCATCTTTCCCGACTCTGCTACGCAAGGGTGAACGCCTGCTTGTCTTCTTGCCGCTCGCCCATGTGCTGGCACGCGCGCTGTCCATGTCCGCCTTCGCGACCAAGGTCACGATCGGCTATACCGGTGACATCAAGAACCTGATGCCGACGCTGGCCGTCTTCAAACCCACCATGCTGGTGTCAGTGCCGAGAGTTTTCGAAAAGGTCTACAACGCAGCCGAATTGAACGCACGCGAAAATAGCAGGCTTGCGGTGTTCCACATCGCCGCCCGCACGGCGATCGAGTGGAGCGTGGCGCAGACCGGAGGCGGCCCAAGCGCCCTGCTGCGGGCGCGCCACGCGTTTTTCGACCGGCTGGTCTACCGGAAGCTGCGCGCCGCGCTGGGTGGTGAGTGCCGCGCCGCGGTCTCTGGCGGAGCCTCATTGGGCACGCAGCTGTGCCACTTCTACCGCGGGGTTGGACTGACGGTTTACGAAGGCTATGGCCTGACCGAGACCAGCGCTGCGATCACGATAAACCGGATCGGCGACGAGCGGGTCGGCACCGTCGGAAAGTTGTTGCCGGGCAACAGCATGGCCGTGGCGAACGACGGCGAGGTGCTGGTGCGCGGCGGCGTGGTGTTCAACGGCTACTGGCACAACGAGGCGGCCACTGCGGAGGCGATCGTCCATGGCTGGTTCCACACCGGCGACCTAGGGTCGGTGGACGACGACGGTTTCTTGTCGATCATCGGGCGCAAAAAGGAGATCATCGTGACCGCGGGCGGCAAGAATGTCGCGCCGACTGTGCTCGAGGACAAAATGCGGACTCATCCGCTGATCAGCCAGGCGATGGTGGTGGGGGACAACAAGCCCTATGTGGCCGCGCTCATCGCGATCGACCCGGAAGGGTTCGATGTGTGGAAACGGCAACACGGAAAGACGCTCAGCGCCTCGGTGGCAGAACTGATCGACGACCCTGATCTGGTCAGCGAAGTCGAACAAGTGGTCAAGGAGGCCAACCAGGCGGTGTCGCACGCCGAATCGATCCGGAAGTTCCGAATCTTGCCGGTCGATTTCACGGTACTCACCGGTGAGTTGACTCCGACGCTGAAGGTGAAGCGCAACGTGGTCGCCACGCGCTTCGCCGACGACATCGCGGCACTGTATGGGTGACCGGTCGGTCGGCGTGGTCGATCGCCCGGTGACGGAAAAACAAAATCATCGCGAATTTTTGGCTCGGCAGGAAGGCAACCGCTAGCGGTTGACGCGCGCAAACGCCGTCGGCGTCAGTCATTTTGGGCATTCCAAAAGGCGGATTTTTAACCTTCCGGGCGACGAAGCGAGCGGGGTAGCCTGGGCGCGTCACCCAGTGTCTCCTTATTGGGAGGAGGCAGGTGATCGTCTTGCTAGGAGGAACCATGTTGGTGGTCCGCGGATTCGGTGGTGGCGCTGGCGGGGGCAAGTTGTCGGGTGGCGGCGCCGGCGGCGGCAAGCTCTTCGGTGGTGGCGCCGGTGGCGGCAAGCTCTCGGGCGGTGGCGCCGGCGGCGGTCGTTGATCGCGACGCACTGAAATTTCTCTTTGGCGCCGGCGGAGCAGTCCGCCGGCGCCTTCATGCGTGAGGTGCTGGCGATGGTGGCAGAGCCCGCGTGTAGCTGCCGCAGAGTTCACAGGTGAGCATGCGCGACGCCGCGCCGACGACCCGGGTCCTCGTGGTGGCGATCATGGTGTCGATGGTTGCGTTCCTCAGCAGCGCTGTCGCGAACCTGGCGCTGCCGGCCACTCAACGTGATCTGGGCGGCGGGCTATGGCTGCAACAATGGGTCGTCGGTGCCTACTTGCTGGCCTTGGCGGCCACCGTCCTGCCGGCCGGCTCCATCGCGGATCAGTTCGGGCGCATCCCGGTGATGCGTTTCGGGTTGACCACCTTCGGCGTCGGCGCCGTGCTGGCGGCCAGCGCGACATCGCCCCTGATGTTGATCGTCGGCCGCGTCGTCCAAGGCTTCGGCGGTGCGTTCCTGGTGCCCGGCTCCGTCGCACTGATCAACTCGGCCTACGAGCCGGCGGACCGGCCTGCGGCCATCGGAACCTGGACCGCATGGACCGGGACCGCGTTTGCGCTGGGCCCGCTCATGGGCGGGTTAGCGGTCGACTACCTCAGCTGGCGATGGATCTACCTGCTGTTGGTAGTCCCGATCGTTGTCAGCTTCGCCCTCACGTTCTGGCTGATTCCGATGCCCGGGCCGCCCACAGCCGGCCGCGTCGACATCGCCGGAGCCGCCTTGTCGGCGTTCGGGCTGACCGCGACGGTCTGGGCGCTGATCGAAGCGCAGCAGCGCGGGTGGGACGCCCTGCTCGTCAATGCGGCGTTCGTGGTGGGCGGCGTCGCGCTGCTGGCATTCGTTGCGTGGGAGCGCCGCACCCCCCATCCCATGTTGCCGTTGGGGCTATTGACGATTCGTAATCTTGTCGGCGCCAACCTGGCCACGGCGTTCGTCTACGGCGGCCTCACGCTGGGCTCGATTGTGATCGCCTTGTACGCCCAAGAGATCGCCGGATACTCAGCCACCGCCGCGGGTTTGGTGATGCTGCCCACCCCGATCTTGTCGTTTCTTTTTGCTAGATACGTCGGCGTCGCGGCCGCCCGCTACGGGCCCAAGCTCTTCGTCATGGGTGGTGCGGTGCTGGCCGGAGTCGGGTTTCTGCTTATCCATCCGTCCGCACAATGCTTCAACGTCGCGACGCGCCTGATGCCGGGAATGATCGTGGTGGCCACCGGGCTGGTCCTCACCATCACTCCGCTGACGTCACTCAATCTGTCGGCCGTAGCACCTGAGTACGGCGGGATGGCGGCAGCGATCCAGAACGTCGTGGGCCGGACCTCCGCTCTGACCGCGGTGGCCTGCGTGGGGTTGGTCGTGGCCGGCTCGCTGACCGACGCCAGCTTCTCGCGGGTGCTTCGGGTCAGCGCAGTCTTGTTCTTCGTCGCCGCGATGATCTGCGCCTCCCTCGTCAGGGACCGCGCCGTGCCGGCCGAGTCGGTCCCCTGCGAAGTCGCGGCCCTCTGTGTCGACCAGCATGAGCTGCTCGCGGATCTGTCGCAGCCGGATCTGACTCCGCTTTTCGATCGAGGCGATTGATGTCTGCACGTCCCGGCGGTCACTGGCACACTGCTGGCATGGAGGTGATCGCCGACGGTGTGCGGCCGGCGTCCGCGCACGATGCGGCCGCCTGCATGGCGATTTATCGGCCGTATGTCGAGCAGACGGCGATCAGTTGGGAACTCGACGTCCCGAGCGTGGACGAGATGGCGGCGCGCATCACCGCCGCCCGCCGTACTCACGAATGGCTGATGCTCGAGGATGACGGTCACGCCATCGGCTTCGCTTATGGGCACACGTTGCATCGCCTGCCCACCTACCAGTGGTCGGCCGAGACCGGTATCTACGTTGACCCCGACCATCATCGCGAGGGCGGTGGCCGCAGGCTCTACACGCATCTGCTGCACCGGCTCACCGAGCGTGGCTACCGTCGGGTGTTCGCTGGAATCACCCAACCCAACGAAGCCAGTAATGGTTTCCATCGCTCGTTCGGATTCGAGTGCGTCGGGCTCTATCGGCGAGTCGAATGGAAACTCGACCGCTGGCATGACGTGGCGTGGATGCAACTCGATCTGTCCGACATGGACGATGAAGATAAGGCCCCCGGGGTAATCGTGTGATGGCGCATAACTGTTCACCGTCGAATCCGGCTACGAGGAATACCGCGGAAATTTCGCCCGGCTGATCCGTCGCGCGGTGGCTACCGCGTCATGAGCTCCCGGCTCGGCGCGACGTGGGGGATTTCGGACGCCGGCATCGGGCGGGAGAAGAAGTTTCCTTGCACGGCATCACAGCCGAATTCCCGGAGTTTTTCCGCCGTTTCCCAATCTTCGACACCCTCGGCGACACACGCGATGCCGAACGCTCGTGCCAATTCGATGATCGAGCGCGCGATGGTGGCTGCGCGTTCGTCGTGCACGATCGGTGCGACGAAATTTCGATCGAGTTTGACGTCGTCGATCGGCAGCTCACGTAGATAGGTGAGAGTCGCGTAGCCGCTGCCGAAGTCGTCGATCGCCACTCTGATCCCGTTCTCGCGCAACCGGTTCAGCACCGTGCGCGCCTTCGAAACATCGGTTACCAGAAGGTCTTCGGTGATCTCAACGGTGAGTGAACTAGGCGGCATCGCGTGCGCGTCGAGCACGGACATGATGCGGTCCGGCAGGGCGTCCTCGTCGACGGACGGTGCCCACAAGTTGATGGCGACCGGGACAGCCGCGCCCGCCGCGTACCATTGCGACGCGTCAGCAACCGCCCGCGACAGCACCAGGTCGGTGAGCGCGTCCATCAAGCCATGGTCGCGCACCAGGGGTAAGAACTGTGCCGGCTCCAGCACGCCGAATCGTGGATGCCGCCAACGCACCAAAGCCTCTGCTCCGCAGACAGATCCGGTCAACACGGTGAATTTCGGCTGGTATAGCAGGGTCAGCAGGCCTTCGTCGATCGCGCGGCGTAGTTCGCCCAGCAGTTGTAGTCGGGCAATCGCATCATCTTGTGCCGGGTCTTGTGCGAGTTGTGCGTCCATGTCGGGGGTGTACGTTCGCACGTTGGTCGAACTCGCCAGTTGGGCGCGGTGGCGCGCGGCATCGGCCTGCTTCACGAGAACGCCCGACGCCAGCCCCGCGCCGAGTTCGTAAGGAGCCGCAGCGACGCCGATGCTCAGACGAATGTCGATGCGGTGATCTTTGATGGTGAGGGGCTCGACGAAAGATCGGGCAATCCCCTCGGCGACCCGCACGGCGACCTCGGGGCGGTCTTCGACCAAAATCGCGAATTCGTCCCCGCTGATGCGCGCGACGGTGTGGTTTACCCGGACGTTGGCGCGAATGCGTTCGGCGACGCTGCGCAACAACTCGTCGCCGACGGCGTAGCCCAGCGTGTCGTTGACCAGTTTGAAATCGTCGACACTGATTGCAAGCACGCTGACAGGCACCGCGTGGTGAACCTGGAGCAGTACCGCGTGGTCCAGCCGATCCTCGAACAGTCGCTGATTTGCCAGCCCGGTTACGGGGTCTCGCAGGGCTGCGTCAGACACAGCGGTGAGCAGACGCCCCTTGCGATCCAGGAGCAGCAGATGGCGAATCAGCGTCGTGACGAACAACAGCACGCAGATCCCGAAGATGAACGCCTCGCCCCTGTGTGCGGGCCAAAAATGCACGGCGCCAACGACGATCGCCAAGAAAACCGGCAGGTACGGCAGCCAGAGCGACAACCTCGACGGCTGCGAGAAACCGAGATCGAGTGCCGGCGCCGGACGGGACGCAATTCCCGACAGCGCAATGAAATACATTCCGCAAGCCCATCCGAGTATGACGACATCGTTGGGCACCTGCCCGGGATGGTTGTCACAGATGCGGATCACCCCGGCCGCCCCGATGACGGTCCACCCCAGCGTCATCAGTGTCGGCGAAAGTTTGCGGCCTGGCTCCGCTTTCCGCACGGTGATGAACGACATGACGACAAGCCCCAGATACACGGCGGTGGCGACGATGAGCATCATGCGCGGTGCGCTGACTCCGGCTGCGGTCTGGCCGAAGTGGCCCAGGACCAGAATCGCCAGCACGATCAGCAGCGACGTGGCGACGAGGACGCCGTCAAGCAGGAGGCTGACCCCGAATCGGGCGTCCTCGCGGCTGGGAATCGCAACCGCGGTGGCCAAGGCGCACAGGGGTAAGACCACGAAGCCCAGGTCAGCCGCCGACATTTCCGACATCGACGGGATCCCGCCCACAACGGCGTACCACCAGACAGCTTGGCCGGCCGCCCAACCGGCCAGCCCGATACTGAGCATCGTCCAGGCCAAGCGTTGGCGGCCCCGGGCGGACCGGGCCGCAATCACCGCACAGGCGTTGGCAAATACGCTCAACACCCAGAGTCCCACCGGGCGGGTCAGCGAGTGATCCCAAGCACCGCTGTCGGCGAGTACCAGCGCACCGAACACCAGCAGTCCGACCGTCGCCAACCCCGCCACCGCAGGTCGTATCGGTGTCAGTGACAACATTCCCCCGCCTGTCGGGTGCGGCTACCGAATGCAGAATAAGCCACATCCCAAAGTTGCTCGGCAAATTTGTGTCGGCAACGTCGTCGATGGTACCGACGTCGGTCGAGAGTTCCATGGCGGCGCTTGGCCGAATACCAGACGCGTCGCCCGGCGCGGCCGGCACTGCGCCTACGCTAGCCAAAGATCATTTCGGGTGAAGTGGAGCCGGGCACATGACGGAAGCGCGGCGGCGCGGGCTCAACAACGCGATCACCCGGACGTGGAGTTTCCTGGCACCCGTCTACGACCTGCCACCGGCTTCACGATTACCCGATCAGCACCGCATCCCGCGGCCACCGTGGACGCGGATCGTGTCCGACTTGATCACCACGGGCACGAAGAGCTAGCACGGCGGGGGATCGGCATCCCATTCGGTCAAAGTCCAACCGTCGGAGGGATTTCCGGTGAGCACGACGCGGCCGACGTTGGGCAGCGGCCTGCTGGTCAGCAGCGACGGGTCGGCATTCCGGACGTTCATCAGCACCCACATCATGATCGCCCCGGAATGCGAGAACGCGACAGGATCCCGCTGGCCGCTGTCGTAGATGCGTTGGACGGCCTCATTGAAGCGGGACTCGAATTCGTTGCCGTCCACCGAACCGGGGATTCGCGCATCGCGATCACCCTGGACCCAGCGTCGCGGCGCGGCGAGGTAGGTCTGCGCGTTGGCCTCCGGTGTGCCCTCGTACTGGCCGGCCTCGATCGCCCGCAGCCCGGGTAGCACGGTGATGGATTCACCCAGCAGTTGCGACGTCGGTGTCGCGGTTTCCTGGGTGCGGATCATCGTCGAGGCATAGATGCCGTCGTAGTGGTTGGCGACCAATTGGGGAGCCACAGCCGTGGCCTGGCACCAGCCCTTCGGCGTGAGCTCGGGACCGGGGACCGAGGTGTCGATCAAACCGGAGGCGTTGCCCGCCGACTGCCCGTGCCGCACCAGCGTCAGCGTGATGGTGTGCGGGCCTGCTGCTTGCGCCAATCCACAGCTCGCGGCCGACACCGCGACGAGGGCAATAGCGATGAAACCCCGTATGTTCACGGCAATTTCACCAGAGCAGAGGGAACGTGAGATTTACCCGCTGATTCACGCGAATAGTGTAAAGCGCTTTCGGTGGCCGTGCCGTGTGGGTGCAGGCCGGTGTCGACAGGATGACGCCCGCCTCGCCGAGCGGCGAAGCGGGCGCCGTGACGGCCGGTTTACAGCGGGACCCAGACTCCGAAGAACCAGAAACCCCACGCGTTGAATCCGGGGTCCCACACGGGCGTTTCCTGGTAGCCCCAGTAGTTGATCGGGCCGTAGTTCCAGGGAGCGCCAGGAGGCGGGAGCGGTCGGTCCCAAGCTGGACGCGGTGGCTCACCGGGTCCCCACGGCGCGGGCCCGTCGCCCCACGGAGCTCCGTGGAAGTAGCCGCGCTGCGCGTCGCCGTGCCACGGCCCGCCGGGGCCACCGGGTCCACCCGGTCCGTTGGGTGCGCCGGGGTGCCCAGGCCCTCCGGGTCCACCGGGTCCACCGGGAGGGGGTCCGCCGGGACCACCAGGACCACCGGGTCCGCCGGGGCCGCCTGGGTCATTCGGCGCGGTCGGGGCGTGGACGTTCGCCGGAGTCGGCGCGCCATGCCCACCGGCTGGAGCCGACGGTTGTCCTGGCGCGGCGTTCGCGAAGCCGGCGCCCATTCCCAGTGCCGCTGCGGCAAGCGCGCCGGCGATGATTCCTGAGGCAATCAGGTGCTTGAGTCTCATCTTTCCCCCAGTTTTTCTCTTGTGGTTTACGAAGGGCGTTAACCCCAACCTGTACCGAGGCTAATTAGCTTGGCTATGAGTCACCTGTGGCGTCCCCCAGCGGTTCCTTTGCCCGGCGCCCGAGGGCTTGATTCGCCGGTCAACTGCCCAAACGCCGGCTTTTCGACGCTATCCCTGGGCTGCTGTCGAGAAAGCTAAGCCCATCTAGGTATACGCAGGAAGGCAAACTGTAATATCTACTGTTGCGTGCCTCAGAACAGGAGTCTCATGGGAGTCCGGTACTCGCGGAGAACCACATGGTGAGCGAGCCCCACCTGCTGCCGGACGACATTGCCGAGCTTGCGTCGATGCCGTATTTCGTCCGCGATGGAAGTCGTTACGTGCCAACGGCCATCGCGCGCGGCGGCTGGGGCCCGTCGATGAGCGGACACGTCGTGGGCGGCATCCTGGCCGGGGTGCTGGAAGGGACGGTCGACGACCCAGAGCTGCAGCCCGCACGACTGACCGTCGACTTGCCCGCGCCGGCGGCGCTGGAGCCCTTCGAGGTGCACACGCAGGTACAACACGTTCGTCGGCGCTTACGGCTGGTCGAGGCGCATCTCATCCAGCGCGGCGAAGCGGTGGCACGCGCAAGCGCGCTATTCCTGCGCCGCGGCCCGCAGCCCGACGGCCAAGTGTGGTCACAACCCGTGCGGATGCCGGCGCTACCGACCGAGGCCGACGGCGGAAACCCGACGCTTTTCCTGCGGACCTACGGCTGGGGCGGTGAGCTGCAGAGCCCAGACCCGGATTGGGACACCTCGGGCCCCAAGTACACGTGGTTGCACGAGACGCGGCCGTTGATCGGGGGCGAACCGCTGAGTCCCTTCGCTCGTGCGGCGCTCTGTGCTGATGTCACGGCCGCGATCGCCAACTGGGGCAGCAAGGCGCTGCAGTTCATCAACGTCGACTACACGCTGACGCTGAGCCGGCTTCCCGAAGGGCCGCACATCGGGCTGGCGGCGCTGACCCATTACAGCGACCACGGTGTGGCTAATGGTTCCGCCGTCGTCGTCGACCGCAAGGGGCCGGTCGGCAACGCCGTCGCGGTGTCGATCGCGCACTCGGGATTTCGTCCACCGGTCCTGCCGCCGGCCGGATGACCAACGGCGGCGGGGTCACCTACTGGGCACTGATCGCCTAAGCGGCACGGCGCCAACCGAATCGGCCGTTATTCGCCGACGACCACGGCCGGACCCTGAGTGCACCTCGGCTACACGACGCCGCGGGTGCGACGGCCACCGCCTTCGCCGAACGCGGCATGAGAGCGGGCACCGTCGTCTCGTGGCAGCTGCCCACCACACTCGAAGCCGCGGTAGTCATTGCCGCTATGGCGCGCAATCAGTTTGGCAAGGTCATCAAGAAAGAACTCCGCGACGCCCTCGGCTGAAGGTGTCACGGTGCGCGGCGGCCGGCTACAGCCCCTTGGGTGCGTCCCGGACCGCCTGTACCGCGGCCGGATCGCCGTCGAACTCGACTTTGGCCTGCCGGCCGACCGCGAACAACAGCAGCTCCGCGGGCGGGCCGGTGACGGTCACCGCCGCGCCCTCCCCGGTGATCAGCACGGTCTTGCCCTCCGGGGTGCGCAACGCAAGCCGGCCGGGGACCTTGCCCAACGTCATCCGGGCCATCAGCGGCAGCGTGCGGCGCAGGCTCTTGTCCAGAGCGGGTTCGAGCACCCGCGGCGCCCAGTCCGGCTGCGCGCGGCGCACGTCCTCATGGTGGATGAACATCTCGCCGATATTGGCCACCGGGTCGAGCAGTTTCAGCGGCGAGTACACCGGCGGCCCGGAGGCCACCTTGTCCAGCAGTAGGTGCCAATCACTCTCGGCCACCTCGTTTTGCACCTTGGCGGTGTGGTCGGCGAAGAACGGGATGACGATGCCGGGCGCGGCATCCAGCCGGTACTCGCGGATGACGAGATGGGCGGCCAGATCCCGGGTCTTCCAGCCTTCGCACAGGGTCGGCGCATCCGGCCCGACGCTGCGCATGGTCTCGACAAGGGCGGCACGTTCACGCTGAGCAACAGACACCTGATTTCCCTTCACCGGTGACGCTGACGCGTCCAGAGTAAGGCCCGTTATATTCGGGTCTCATGAATGTGGGTGTTGAGCAGTTGGAGTTCCAGGCCGAAGCGCGTCAGCTCTTGGATCTGATGGTCCATTCGGTGTATTCCAACAAGGATTCGTTTCTGCGCGAGCTGGTCTCGAATGCCTCCGACGCGCTGGACAAGCTGCGGCTGGAGGCGTTCCGCAACAAGGACCTCGAGGTTGATACCTCCGATCTGCACATCGACATCGAGGTGGACAGGGCCGCGCGTACCCTGACCATCCGCGACAACGGCATCGGCATGACGCGCGACGAGGTGATCGGGCTGATCGGCACCCTGGCGAAATCGGGCACCGGCGAGCTGCGCCAGCAGCTGAGGGAGGCCAAGAACGAGGCAGCCTCCGAGGAACTCATCGGGCAGTTCGGCATCGGCTTCTACTCGTCGTTCATGGTGGCCGACAAGGTCGAGCTGCTGACCCGCAAGGCCGGCGAGCACGACGCCACCAGGTGGGAGTCCAGCGGCGAGGGCACCTACACCATCGAATCCGTCGAAGACGCCCCGCAGGGAACGGCGGTCACCCTGCACCTCAAACCCGAGGACGCCGAGGACGAGCTGCACGACTACACGTCGGAATGGAAGATCAAGGGCCTGGTCAAGCAGTACTCCGACTTCATCGCTTGGCCCATCCGCATGGAGGTCGAGCGACGCACGCCGCCCGCCGAGGAAGGCGGCGAAGAAGTCGTGACCATCGAGACCGAGACCATCAACTCGATGAAGGCCCTATGGGCCCGGCCCAAAGAAGAGGTCTCCGACGAGGAGTACAAGGAGTTCTACAAGCACATCGCCCATGCGTGGGACGACCCGCTAGAGGTCATCGCGATGAAGGCCGAGGGCACCTTCGAGTACCAGGCCCTGCTGTTCATCCCGTCGCACGCCCCCTTCGATCTGTTCAACCGGGATGCCCGCGTCGGGGTTCAGCTGTACGTCAAGCGGGTGTTCATCATGGGCGATTGCGACCAGCTGATGCCCGAGTATCTGCGCTTCGTCAAGGGCGTCGTCGACGCACAAGATCTGTCGCTCAACGTATCTCGCGAGATCTTGCAGCAGGACCGGCAGATCAATGCGATCCGTCGCCGGCTGACCAAAAAGGTGCTGTCGACGATCAAGGATCTGCAGTCCGAGCGACCCGAGGATTACCGCACCTTCTGGACCCAGTTCGGCAGGGTCGTCAAGGAGGGCCTGATGTCGGACTTCGACAACCAGGACGCCTTGCTGCGGATCTCCTCGTTCGCCTCGACCCACAGCGAGGAGGAAGCGACCACGCTCGCCGAATACGTCGAGCGGATGAAGGAGGGCCAGGAACAGATCTTCTATGCAACCGGCGAGACGCGTCAGCAACTGCTGAAGTCGCCGCACTTGGAGGCGTTCAAGGCGAAGGGCTACGAAGTCCTGCTGCTCACCGACCCGGTCGACGAGGTGTGGGTCGGGGCCGTCACCGAGTTCGACGGCAAGCCGCTGCAGTCGGTGGCCAAGGGCGAGGTGGACCTCGACTCCGGCGAGGACAAGAGCGAAGCCGAGCGCGAGGAACAGGAAAAGGAATTCGCCGATCTGCTGACCTGGCTGAAGGAGACGTTGAGCGAGCACGTCAAGGAAGTGCGGCTGTCGTCGCGCCTCACCGACTCGCCGGCCTGCCTGATCACCGACGCCTTCGGGATGACGCCCGCGCTCGCGCGGATCTACCAAGCGTCGGGGCAGGCGGTTCCGATCGGCAAGCGGACGTTGGAGCTCAACCCGAGTCATCCGCTCGTCACGGGGCTGCGCCAAGCGCACCAGGACCACGCCGACGACCCCACGGTCGCCGAGACCGCGGAGTTGCTGTACGGCACGGCGCTCTTGGCCGAAGGTGGTGCGCTCGAAGACCCGGCAAGGTTCGCCCAGTTGCTCGCGGACCGGTTGGCTCGCACGCTATAGGACCGTCTCGGCACTGCTCGGCGTATTTTCGGGCTCGATTGAAAGCCCATCGAAAGGGATAACCTCATCCCATGCCCGAGTTTCGAGCGCTCGACCCCAATGGAGTGGTCGTCGCGACGAAACATTTCGCCAACGCCGAGGCTGCCCATGCCTGGTTTATCGGCGTGCTCGGCGAAAGTTCTGAACTGGGTTGGCGCATGGAGGTCAACGACGACGGGCAATGGGCGTTTTTCGACGACACCGGCGGATTTACCGCCCCGATGAGCCGCCATCGGGAGAAGAGATGAGGGCGCGAATCGGCCGAGCCGTTCTGGCAAAGAAATTGGTGTAGCAGGTTGCCGGTGCCGCTCGGGAGCCTGCCGGGGAAAGCCCAGTGCCAGCACCATTTTTCGGGCCGTCGCGCCGGCGGACGAAGAGTTTGATGCGTCGTCGCCGAAAGTTCAAGCAATGCGCGTCGGGTGGGTCGGCATTATTGTACGGTTGTGCAAATTCTTGTCGGTCGCGCGGGACTTTGAAGAAAAGGCTACGGGCATGGGTCGCCATTCGAAGCTGGAGGGGTTGCCGTCGTACCACGATTTCTCCAGCGTGAGCGTGGAGTGCGCGGCCCTCGGCAGGTCGGCTTCGCTGGGCTCGCTGGCGGTGCCGTCGGGTTGGCCGACGGCCAACGCGACGAGCGAGACGGGCCCGTCCGCTACCGAGGCGGCGGGTGCGGCCCGGTCGCGATGGCTCACCTTCCAGGAGGGCCTGAAGGACCTGATGAGCGCTAGCCGTGCCACCTTCCACGACGACCAGCAAGCTTCGGTGGAGTAACGTCTGGCTGCACGTCAAAAGGATCGTGCCGCAATGGGCAAATCGTTACGTGCTCCTCGGCTTTCGAGCGCTAACTGCCCGGCCCAATCACGAAGCACTTTCCGGTGCTCGACGTCAGCAGCACCTCCTGTACCGAGGACTTGTCGATCGCCGGAAATTCGAAGCGATGCACCTGTTGGCCCGCATCGATGTCGGCGGCCTGGGAGTCGGTGCTGCCGTCCTTCTTGCGAACTATCGCGGTCACCTTGTCGGGCTTCGACAGATTCTGCGGCTCGTGAAAGTACCAAACCTCGATGCCCGCACCCGACGAAGTGCCTTGCCAGCCATCGGAGTAGTAGCACGCCGGATTGCCGTCGGCGTCCGGCGGGGGCCGGGGGCAGATCGACAATCCGACGCACGCTGGGATCGGCGAGGGCGAGGTTGTCGTTGTCGCGGCGGGGGATACTGACGTGCTGAGGGTTTTCGGTGCCGCAGTGGTGGTCGACGTGACGGGAACCGACGCGCTCGGCCGCGCTGGTTGTGGCGAGCCGCACGCGGTCAGCGCGACCAAGCCCACCCCGGTCGCGGCGAGCCACCGGCTCGACATCAGTGGCACACTTCGCAGGCGATGCCGTCGTTGTCGCGGTCCAGCGGCGGACGGATGAACAGTCCACTAAGCACGGCTATGGGCCTCCTGTTGAGCAAAGCACCGTTGGTTGCCAGCGACTAACGAGCTAACACCCATACCGCGCGCCCAGCAAGAGTGGACGCCGGGGAGCCGGCCTTATCCCTGGCTGACCTGGATGGCCTTCACCACCAGCAGCAGGGCGCCCAGCACCAGATAACTGCGTAGCGCGATCATGCCGAGCCGGGTGCCGGGCGACCAGACTACGGGCTCGAGCAAGGTCAACGGCGGCATCCGCCAGGTGTTGCGATCGACCTCGCGCGCCGGGACCTTGGGCGCCGGCGCCGCGGGCTGGCGACGACTCATCCAGCGCAGCACCGGCACCGCGGCGACCCCGAGCACGACCAACACCACGGACAGATAGCCGGAAACCAGCACGACGTCGATGTGAGGAAACAGCGTGGTAGCCATCAGGATCCCGGACAGCAGCAGCAGGATACCGACGATCAATCCCGCGACCCAATTCAACCACGGGCGATTCACCCATGGCCCCAACACTTCTCGGTCGTTGCAGAGCAGCAGCAGAAACACGCTGGCACTCGGCAGCAGCAGCCCGGCAAGGGCCTGAACCGCGGTGGTGATCAACCCGAGCGGAGCGCCCGGAATCAGCACGATGACGGCGGCCAGCACCACCATCGCGGTGTAGGACACGTAGAATTGTTTGGCGTCGGCGAAACCCCGGTGCAGCGAATGTTTCAACCCGAAGACGTCGCCGAAGGCGTAGCTGGTGGCCAGGGTCACCGCCGCGGCGCCGATGATCGAGGCGTCCAGCAGCACGATCGCGAAAAACGAGCCGAGCAGGCTGCTGTGTTGGCCGAGCAGATGGGCGATGTCACCGGCATCGACGAAGTTGCCGACCGTACCGGTGGAGCGGGCCGCCCAGTCGCCCGTCATCAACAGCGCTGTGGCGCCGACGATCACGACGAAGGCCCCCAACACGGTATCGGCGCGTTCGTATGCCATGAAGCGGGGAGTGATGCGCTTGTCGACGATGTTGGACTGCTGGAAGAACAGCTGCCACGGCGCCACCGTGGTGCCGACGATGGCGATGATCAGCAGCACCGCGTCCGAGCTGATACCACCCGAGATGCTCGGCACCAGAAAGGACTTCGCCGCGGCACCCCACTGCGGATGCGACATCAGCAGCATCGGGATCTGCAGCAGCGTGATCGCGATGAAGATGAACATGGCACGCTCCCAACGCCGGAAGCTACCGCTGGCCATGATCGCGACGAGCGCCACCGCCGAGATCGGCACCACGACGTATTTGGAGATGCCGATGTATTCGGCGGCCAGGCTGATACCGATGAACTCGGTGACGATCGTCAGGAAGTTGAGTAGGAACAGGTCGCCGACGGAGAACCAGCCCCAGCCGCGACCGAAGCGCTCGTTGATCAACCGGGCGTGCCCGACGCCGGTCACCGCACCGAGGCGGACCACCATCTCCTGATTGACGATCAGCACCGGGATCAGCAGCAACAGCACCCATAGCAGCGAGTAGCCGTAGTTCTGGCCGGCCTGCGCGTAGGTGGCGATTCCGCCCGCGTCGTTGTCGCCGACCATCACGATGATCCCCGGGCCGACGATGGCGAGCAGGGTCAGCAGCCGCGTCTTGAACGTCCGCGGATGCTCGCTCTCGCCGACACTGATGCGGCCGAAGGCGCCTTCGATATCGCCCAGATGCGCGCTGTCGAGTACCGCGGTGTGCCGCGGCTCGTTCGATTCGCGGGGGCGCGCCGGAGCTTCGCGGCCGGGCGGCGCCTCGGCGCTCAGGGCGTTGTCGTCGGTCATGGTGTGTCACCGCCGGGCACCCACGCCTCGCGGTCGTCGGTGGATTGCGTGAGTTCGCGGGCCGGGCGAGGGGCGGGCTCGCGCCGGCGCCAGTCCTCGGGAATGGTGGCTTCGAGCACGTCGTCGACGGTGACCACGCCGAGCACCCGATCCTGCTCGTCGACCACCGGGATCGAATACAAATTGAAATCGGCCATCAACAACGCGATGTCGGTCAGGTCGGCATCGGCGGCAACCCGCACGGGATCGGAATCCATCAGCGCCCCAACGCTTTCACCGGGGTCCGCATGCAAGAGTTCGATCACCGACACCACGCCGGTGAGGCGTTTGTTGTCGTCGAGGACATGCACCTTGATGAGTGCCTCCGGCTGTATCGAGTCCGCGCCGGCAATCAGCGCCAACGCCTGGGCTGCCGTCGCGTCGGCCACGCAGGAGACGAAGTCGACGTTCATGAGCCCGCCGGCGCTTTCCGGGTTGAACCCCATCAGGGTGATCACCTTGGTGCGCTGCGCCGCGGGCATCAGGTCGAGCACTCGGCGGCGCCGCGACTGCCGCAGATCGGCGATCGCGTCGGCAGCGTCGTCGGCGCGCATCCGGCTGAGCAGCGCCGCAACCTCGGAGTCGGGCATCCCGTTGAGCAGACGGCTGGCTTTTTCGGGGTCGAGCTCTTCGAAGACGTCGGCCTCCAATTCCGGGTCGCTATGCACCCGGTCGAGAATTTCGCCGCCCTCTGCCTTGTCCGCTTCCTCGAGAAGATCGGCGATCTCGGCGGGTTTGAACCCACCGAACCTGCCGGACCGTCGGCGAACGGCGTCGGTGTGTGCGTGGCCGATCAGCGGCTCGAACGACTTCCAATCGCGGGCGGCGTGCCCGCCCGAGCGTCTGATCATCCCGAACAACAGTGGTGGACGTCGAGTATCGAGCCGCGCGGGAACCCATCCGGCGCCGGTATCTTGCAGCTCGACGTCGTAGGCACGCACCAATTCGACTGCCGCCACGTCGATCAATCGGTGTCCGAGCACGTCGGCGCGCAGTAGTACCTCACCGTCGCGGCGTTCAAATCCGCGGAGATTGATCTTGTTCTTGGCCAACACAATTCGGTCCGTGGCGAACTCGTGGATGGAATTGCTGCCGATGAAAACCTGACGGCTGCCGACGCCGGCCACGATTCCGGTCACCAGGGGATACTCTTCGGCGCCGCGCAGTTGCACGATCACGTCGTCGACCCGGCCCACCGCCTCGCCGGAACGGGCCACCACCGGTGCGCGCAGCAGCTCGGAAAGATGGATGACCGGCGGTTCGCCGTCGACCTCGGCGGACGTCGTCGATGTGGTCATGTGTCGCTCCTCAAAATTGTGGGATGCCCGCCCGCGGGCGAGTTCCCAAGTAGCGCGAGGCCAGGTGTGCGTACGGCCTGAACCAATTTCGGATGATGGCACACGAGACTTGGCTTGACCAGGTTAGCGGCCGGAGCCTACGTGGTGCGTGCAGCGACCGACTACGACCAGTGGGTGAACGGCAAATGGCCGGCAAGAAGACGGTTGCGGCGGCTTAGCGGTGCCGGCTGCCGAATCGCTTGTGCGAGAGGGCTAATGGCACGCGCGTCATTACTGTTTGTCGACCTTGCCGGCGAGTTGATTGGCGACGTTGACGGCGATATCGCCGACGTTCTGCTTGCAGGCCTCGGTGTCAATCACCACGTTGTTGCGCACGGTCAGCGCGCGCTGGCAGCTCTGGGAGAAGCTCTGCCCGTTTTTCGTCGCGGAGATGTCGGAGGTAGCGCTCAACACGCCGTTCGAGTTGTTAACCGGCCCGACCTTCCAGGTGAGCGCCGGCGAGTCCCCTTCGGCCGGAACCGTGTCCTGGCGGTTGGCGCAGGCCGGCCAGCGCTGGGTGGAGGTGGTGAAAAACGTGTTCGCCTGATCGGCTGACCCGAACAGAACCAAGGCCTGGGTCACCTCGGGGTCCGAATCGTTGGAGCCGGGGGGCAGGGGCGCGACGTCATGCTCGCCCTTCACCGCGGTGTTGCCGCTGCCAGCGTAGATCGAGCTCTCGGCGGCTCCCGTGATGAACAGACACTCGTCGGGGAACTTGTAGCTCTTGGGGAACACGTCGGCAGGGTTGTCGGTCTTCAACGCGTCGATCGACTTGTCTTTCTTCGATCCCGTGACGCCCAGCAACGTGTCGATCTCGGCCGGCGACAGCAGCAGATTCGGCAACGAGACTTCGGCCAGCGGCGTCTTCGATGGAGTCGCACTCGTGGTCGACGACGAAGACGAGGAGGGGCTGCCCTTTTTCTCGTCATTGTCACCGCAGGAAGCCACCAAAATTCCGATGGCGGCGATGGCAACTGCTGCTGTTAGCTGGCGCATGATTGAGTGCCCTTCCTGCTGTTGTTTGCCCAGGGGAGCATACGACAGCGTTGCGGGCGCCGCCCAGATACGTGAAGACCCAGGCGATGCCGACACGGTCGACGCGGAATGGTCGGGGTGCAGGGACTCGACGGCCGCTTCGTAGCGCCGTTCGAACCCATTACGGCCTAAGGGAATTCGCCTTTCGATCCCGACGGCACCGCACGCCGGGTGAGCCCGCGCGACAACTGATCAGCCGTCGGCGGTGACCCCGGTGGCCTGGCTGTGCGCCAGTACCACCGTCGCGGCGGCCATTACCGCGACGGACACGCCCAATACGACCAAGCTCACGTCGTCGGTCTTCAGGGTCTCGCCCAGCACGGTGACGCCCAGCACCGCTCCGACGATCGGCTCGGCGACGGACACCGCAGGCAGGGACGCGGTGAGCGGCCCGGCCCGAAATGCCGACTGCTCCCAGGCCGTGGCGGCGACCGCCACCACCAGCCACCCGTACACCTCGGGGGTGCGCAGCAGCGCCGGGACGCCGTGGGCGAGCTGGTCGATGACGCCCTTGGTCAGCACCGAGAACAGGCCCCACAGTGAGCCCGACATCAGCCCCAGCAGCAGCGCGCTGATCGACGGCGAGAACATCCGCGACCCGACGACGCAGCAGACCAGCGCCGGGACCATCACCAGGGCCACGATTGTCCACGTCTGCAGCGACCCTCGCGGGCTGCCCTCCTGAGGGTCGCCGACGGTCACCACCACCGCGACCGCTGCGGCGAGCAGAACAGCCCAAAGGCCTTGGCGGGCAGTGATTCTTCGATGGTTCATCCTCGCGTTGATCAACAACGCGAACAGCAACGAAGTCGCCAGCAGCGCCTGCACGAGCACCACGGAACCCAGACCGAGAGCCGCCGCCTGCAGGCCGAACCCGGCTCCGGCTATGAGGCTGCCCGTCCACCACCGTCGATCGCGCAGCAGTCGCCGGAACAGGGCGACGGTGCCCACCGGCTTGTCCGTGACCTGCTGGGCGGACCGCTGTTGCAGGACGTCGCCGCAGCCGACTATCAGCGCCGACCCCAGCGCGAGCAGCGCCGCGATGTCCGTTCTTCCCACGCCAACCTCCCGTGCGAGAACCTAAGTGGTGAAGGTGCTTCGCTTGTGTCGCATACATTTTGACGCCCCGCACGTGTTCGCGTCGCAGATCGAGCTTCGCCTCAGGTCGGTGCCGGCGCGCAGGCCGCTCTTAGCTGTTGCGCCGGATCTTGAGCGCAGTGGTGATCATCGGAATCTGCAGCGGCAACCGAGCCAGCGCCACGAGGCGCATCGGCCACGGCTTGCCCCACCACAACCGGCACATGTTGACGTTGGCCGGGAAGACGCCGATGTACAACACGGCGGCGGCCAGCGCGGCAAGCCGCCGGGTGGCACGCGGCACCAGCAGCGCACCGGTCGCAATCTCGGCGACCCCCGATGCATAGGTGTAGAAGCGCGGAGTTCCGGGGAGCTCGACAGGCACGATCTGGTCAAACGGTTTCGGTGCCAGGAAGTGGACGGTGCCGATGCCGATCAGCATTGCCGCGACACGGTAGGCGGTGCTTTGGGCCTCGCGCTGAACGAGGGGTGTGATGGTCATCGACCCATTGTGCTCGCCCAGCAAACCGGCGTTATGCCCGGTCGGCGTCGGTGAAACGGACGACGCCGCTGGTGTTGTGTCCCTCGAGCTCTCGTACTGCGGTCGTCCCACCCACGATGCCCGCATTTACCCGAACCGCTTAATTGTTAGCGCCGTCACAACAGCCCGGCGTCCTGAAGCTAGACCATTACTATTGCCTATACAGTATTTGATACGATTCGCGGCGTCTGACCGCCCACAACAACGAGGTTGAGAACATGGGAACACCCGTCATTGTCGGAGCTGTCCGGACCGCCATCGGCCGTTCGTTCAAGGGGACGCTGGTCAACACCCCGCCCGAGACCCTGATCACCGCGGTGCTTCCCGAGGTGGTCCGCCGGTCCGGCGTCGACCCCGCCGACATCGATGACATCATCTTCGCCGAATCCCATTACGGCGGTGGTGATCTCGCGCGTTACGCGGCCAGCGCCACCGGCCTGGAGCACGTGCCGGGCCAGTCGGTGAACCGGCACTGCGCGGGCAGCCTCACCGCGATCGGCAACGCCGCGGCGCAGATCGGGTCGGGCATGGAACGCGTCCTCATCGCCGGCGGAGTGCAGTCGCTGTCGATGACACCGCTGACCAACTGGCGCATTCCCGGCCCCGAGCTCAAGTTCGAGGAGCGCTGGATGCCGCCGACGCACGTCGAAACCCCCGACGCGCCCGCCAAGGATATGGCGATCACGGTGGGCTGGAACACCGCGCAGGCCGTCGGCATCACGCGCGAGGAGATGGATGCGTGGGCGGCTCGGTCGCATCAGCGCGCCGTCGCGGCCCAGGACGCCGGCAAGTTCGCCGACGAGATCCTCCCGCTGAAGATCACCCAGGTCGACGGGTCGGTCACCGAGTTCGCCGTCGACGAGCACCCACGCCGCGACACTACGGTCGAGAAGCTCGCCGGCCTCAAGGTGTTGCACCCCGAGATCGAGGGCTTCTCGATCACGGCGGGAAACAGCAGCGGCACCAACGACGCCGCCGCGGGTGTGGCCCTGGTCGACCGCGATTACGCCACGGCCCACAAGCTCAACGTAATGGGCACCGTCAAGGCATGGGCGGCCGCGGGTGTGCCGCCGCGCGACTGCGGTCTGGGTGCGGTCAAGGTCATCGGCAAGGTGCTGGAGCGCGCCGGGCTGTCGCCCGGCGACGTCGCGTTGTGGGAGATCAACGAGGCGTTCGCCTCCGTGCCCATCGCGGCCTGCCGCGAGTACGGCCTCGACGAGGAGAAGGTGAACTTCTCCGGCAGCGGCTGCAGCCTCGGCCATCCGATCGCGGCCTCGGGCGCGCGGATGGTCACCACGCTCGTCTACGAGCTGGCCCGCCGGGGCGGCGGCATCGGCGTCGCTGCGATGTGCGCCGGCGGCGGCCAGGGCGGCGCGGTCGTCGTCGAGGTTTAGCGAGTTTTCCCGCGTCTCAGTTGCAGAACGTGTAGCCGATGAATTGCGTGTCGCCGCTGTTGCTGGGCGAATAGTCGACGTAATGCACCGCCGGCATCCCGTTGTACTGGGTGTCCATCGGCTGGGTGGAGGGTGGCGGGGCGCCTTGCGGGAACGCCAGGATCATGTCGTTGTAGATCTTGAGGCCGAGCTGGCAGATGGCATCACGGCGCGGCGGCTGGGCGTTCCATGCGTGCACGACTACCGGCTTAGTGATCTGGTAGCCGGCCGCGCAGTTCGGATCGCACAGCTTGAAGACGGCGGTGCCGGTTCCGTCGGCACCCTGTGGCCCCCACGTACTCCACGACATGTCTCGGAGGCCAACGGCAACACTGGCGCACCCCACGATGTTGAGCTTCCTGGGGCGCTCGGTGGGCGGTACCGACGGGTTGTAGCAGCCCGGGATGGCCAGGCTTTCCGGCGGCGGTGGGGCAGTGGGCTGCCCCGCGGTACTGCGATTGCCCGGAGTCAGCCGCAGACCGACGAAACCCACCACGCCGATCGCCACAATGGCCACCGCGATGCCGATTACCGTGCGGCGCCTCCGCGGTGTCCCCCCCAATCGGCTCGACAAAGAGACGTAGCCCCCGCTCACGTTCACTAGGTTATGGCAGAAACGTTTTATGGGGGTGCTGATAGACAAGTACCGTGTCACGGTAAATTTGGCCAACACTACCAACTTAGGAGTAACCGATGAGCGATCACGCACTGGCCGCGCGATTGGCCACCGAGGCGGGGCAGTTGCTGCTAGGAGTGCGCGACGAATTCGCAGACGCCGACGCGAGCGAACGAAAAGCTGCGGGCGACAAGCGATCCCACGACTTTCTGACGGCGGCCTTGGCCGCCGAGCGGCCCGGGGATGCCGTGTTGTCCGAGGAGGGCGCCGACGACCCGGTGCGGCTGCGCTCGGCGCGGGTATGGATCGTCGACCCGCTCGACGGCACCCGGGAATTCTCCGAGCTTGGCCGCGGCGACTGGGCCGTGCATGTGGCGCTCTGGCAGGGCGGCGAGTTGATCGCGGGCGCCGTGGCGCTGCCTGCGCAGGGTGTCACCCTGGCGACTCCCCAGGTCGACGCGCCTCCGGCGGCGACCGCCAAGCCGCGCATCGTCGTGTCGCGGACCCGGCCCCCGGCGATTGCACTCGCCGTTCGTGACGCGTTGGACGGCACGCTGGTCGAAATGGGTTCCGCCGGAGCCAAGGTGGCGTCGATCGTCCAGGGATTGTCCGATGTGTACGTGCACGCCGGCGGGCAGTTCGAATGGGACTCAGCCGCCCCCGTGGCGGTGGCTCGCGCCGCCGGATTGCACACCTCCCGCATCGACGGATCGCCGCTGCTTTACAACCAGCCAGATCCGAAGCTGCCCGACCTGGTCGTCTGCCGCCCAGAGCTCGCCGCAGCGGTGCTGGCCGCAACCGGCTGAGACGCCCAGAGGTTAGCGCCGGCGACGCCTGCGGCCCTTGACCTCGTCGGCCCATTCCTTTTCGATGCGGCCGATCTCGAGCGAGAGCAGCGTGAGAGTCGGGTTGTCGCAGTGGACTTCGTGAGCAGTCCGGAATTTCGCGGCGTCGCCGGTGGCGGACAGGTTCGGACGCAAGCCCTCGAACCATTCGTCGCCGACGACGTTCGGTGGGCCGTCGGTGCGCGGCCCGCCCTCCCATCGGCGGTAGACGTCGCGCGCCTGCGCCAGGCCGTTTCGCCAGTGGTGGACGGTGTCGCAGCGCCGCGTGTGCAGGTGGATCCGCGTCTGATGCCTGTTGTGGGAGCTGCCCACCATCCCCGGGAGCAACGTATCGGTGGCCGACTTGGCAATTCCCGCGATACCCACAGCGGACGCGCCCACGACCGTGCCCATCAGGCCCATCGCCATCATGTCCATGCGCTGATCGTCGCACTCGAATCGGGCGACGACCAGCGAATCCGGCATTCCGTTAAGATCTTCGATTGCCGACAACCCAAGGGGTCACGACGCTGCGCATCGATACGCACCACCACGCCATTCCCTCGTTCTATCGAGGCTTGTTAGTAAAGTCGCGCATTGACGGAGCCGGTGGCCGCGCGCTGCCCGAGTGGAGCCCGGAGGCTTCGCTGGCGACGATGGCCGAACTCGACGTCGGCACGGCGATACTGTCGGTCTCGATGCCGGGCACCGCGTTCCTGCCGAAACCCGCCGACGCTGGCTCGCTCGCCCGCGACATCAACGATTATCTCGCCGAAGTTGTTGCTGCCCAACGTGATCGATTCGGCTTCTTCGCCACCGTCGCCCTGCCGAATGTCGAGGAGTCTGTCGACGAGATCGCCAGGGCCCTCGATGATTTGAACGCCGACGGAGTTGTGCTGCTCGCCAACAACGGCGGGGTATACCTCGGCCAGGACGGGCAAGACGACGTGTTCGCCGCCCTGGACGCACGGTCGGCGGTGGTGTTCATCCACCCGGCCGTCCTGCCCGGTCCCGCGGTCGACGGCATCGCGCCCTTCGCCGCCGACTTCCTGCTCGACACCACCCGCGCGGCGTATTTGCTTGTCCGCAATCGCATTTGCAGCAGATATCCCAACGTCAAATTCATTCTCAGTCACGCGGGCGGGTTCGTACCGTATGCGTCGCACCGGATGGCGGTCACGATCATGGCAGACACCGGACGCAGCCTGGCCGACGTCTTGGACGACTTCGCGAGCTTCTACTTCGACACCGCGCTGTCCTCGAGTGCTGCCGCACTCCCCAGCCTGCTCGCATTCGCGAAACCTGGGCACGTGACGTTCGGTTCGGACTGGCCCTTTGCGCCGGTCGCGGCCGGCAAGCTGTTCGCCGCGGGCCTGGAAACCTACGCCGGTCTGGACGCGCAGGGCCGCGCTGCGATCGAGCGCGGCAACGCCCTCGCCCTGTTCCCGCGTCTCGGCGGGACGCCGCCGCCGGCTACCGGATCGGCGATCGACCACGTGCGCCACGCGGTGAGCAGGGCCGTCGTGCGCGGTGCCGTGCGGCTGATCAACACCCGGTGATCAAAGGACCGCCTTCTGCCACGACAGCACGCGCTCGGCCAGTTCCGGCCCGCTGTCTTCCTGAATGAAGTGGCTGGCGCGGATGCGGGCGTGCGGTTGGCCCGCCGCGCCCGGGACATGTTTGATCAGGGCCGCGTCGGCGCGGCCAAGAATGGGATCGCGATCTCCGAAGATGGCGAGCAAGGGTTTCTCCCACTGTCCCAGGGCCCGCCACGCGGCACGGTTGGCCGGGATCGCCGGATCGGTCGGGGAGGTCGGCACCAACTGCGGGAACGCCCGGGCGCCGGCTTGATACGTCTTGTCCGGAAAGGGCGCGTCGTAGCCGGCCCGCACCTTCGGCGGCACCCGACGAACCGTGCCGCCCGCGACGATCAGGCCCGCGGGCAGCACTGGGGAGTAGCGGGCGAAAGCCCGCCAGGCGAGGAAGCCGGGAGACGGACGCTGTTGGCCCGCAGGAAGGGCACCGTTGGCCACCACCAGCCGCCCGACCCGGTCGCTGTGCTCGGCGGCGATTCGCAGGCCGATCAGCGATCCCCAGTCCTGCACGAATAGCGTGACGTCCCTCAGCTTGAGCCGCTCAAACCACGACGTCACCCATTCGACGTGGCGCAGATAGGTGTAATCCGCGATCCGGGCGGGCTTGTCGGAGCGGCCGAACCCGATCAGGTCGGGCGCGAGCACGCGATAGCCCGACTCCGCCAGCAGCGGAATCATGGTGCGGTACAGATAGCTCCAGGTGGGTTCGCCGTGCAGCAGCACGATCGGCGGTCCGTCGACGGGACCCTCGTCCAGAAAATGCATGCGTAGCGGCTGGGTGTCGCTCGCCGAAACGTCGAGGTAGTTCGCTACGAACGGATAGCCTTCCAAGTTCTCGAATCGGGAGTCTGGGGTTCGCAGCACATGCATACGTAGCTCCTCCAGTGAACTGGCACCTCTGCAAGCCTCTCTCCGAAACGGGCCTTCGTCCAGTACGAGATTTCGTTGGGTGCTCCAAGGCAGGCAACTAAAATAGCGAACTTATGGCCATCCGGCGCGCCGTCCTGCTGATCGCGGACATCAGCGGATACACGCACTACATGAACTGGAACCGGATGCACCTAGCCCACGCTCAGCTGGCCGTGGCCGAGCTGCTGGAATCCGTCATCGAAGCCGGCAAGGGCCTCAAAGTGGCCGAACTCGAGGGCGACGCCGTTTTCTTCTGGGAGCCCGACGGCGATGCCAAAGCGCTGGTCTGCGACCGGTTATCACAGATGCGCCGGTCCTTCCTCGCGCGGCGCCAGCAGATCAAGAAAGACTTCGGCTGCGAATGCGATTGTTGTGTGCAGCTGGACAACCTGACGCTCAAATTCGTCGCTCACGAGGGCGAGGTGGCCGAGCAGAAGATCAAGCGCCAGCGCAAGCTGGCCAGTCTGGACGTCATCCTGGTGCATCGCATGCTCAAGAACATGGTGCCCGTCTCGGAGTACGTGCTGATGACCGACGTCGTTGCGCACGGCCTGGACGACTCGGTGCGCCAGCTGTGCCAACCGTTGACGCACGATTTCGAGGGCATCGGGGAAACCTCGACCCACTACATCGATCTGACCGCCTCCGAGGTACCGCCGCTGGCGCCTGAACGCGGTCGCATCGGTCGGCTGAGCAAGTTCGCGCAGTATGAATTGAATTCGTTGCCGTTCATCTTGGGCTTCAAAAGGCCTGCCGAGGGCTTTCGCAATCTGGGTCGCGGCACCGAGGAACTGTTGCCCAGCTGAATGACCTTGCACGGCAGGCTAACCGGCCATTGCTTTGAGCGCGTGTCCCATCCGGGACACAGCCTCGGTCAGAATCGCCTGCGACGTAGCGAAGTTCAAGCGCGCGTGCCCGGCTCCGCCGGTGCCGAACACGTGACCGGAGCTCAGCGCGACACGGGCACGGTCGAGGAACCACAGCGCCGGCCCCGACATATCCGCCACCACGGCAGGGCCGTCGACGGCCGCTTCGTCGAAACCGAGCCGGCGACAATCCAGCCAGGCGAGGTAAGTCCCTTGCGGCCGTTCATATTTCACGCCCGGTAGGTGCTCGGCCAGCAGATCGCCCAGCAACGCGCGGTTGGCGTCGAGCCCGGTGAGCAGCGCCTCGAGCCACTCGTCGCCGCTGGTGAACGCCTCGGTGTGCGCGATGACCCCCAGGTGGCTGGGTCCGTGGCTGACCTCTTCGGGCATCCTGTCCAGATCCGCGGCCGCCTCGGGACCGGCGATGGCCAGGGCCGCCTTCAGCCCGGACAGGTTCCAGGCTTTCGACGCCGAGGTCAGCGCCAATGCATCCTCGCCGCCGGGGACGGTCAGGTACGGGGTGAACCGCGACCCCGGCAGGACGACGGGCGCATGGATCTCGTCGGACACCACCCGGACACCGAACCGGCGCGCCCGCTCGGCGACGCCGCGCAATTCGTCGGCGGTGTGTACCGTCCCAGTCGGGTTGTGCGGATTGCACAGCAGGTAGGCGATTTTCCCACCGGCCGCACGCGCGCGGCTGAAGGCATCCTCCAGCGTGTCCAGATCAATTCGGCCGTTGACGTCGAGCGGCGCCTCGATTACTCGCCGACCGTCGTGCGACACGAAGGCGTAGAAGGGGGCGTAGACGGGCGGGTTGACGACGACGGCATCGCCGCGGTCGGTGACCAGACGCAGCGTCTCCACGACGCCGAGCATGACGTCGGGTACCAGCGCGGTGTGGCCGACCTCGAGATCGTGCCATTGCCAACGCCGCGAAGCGAATTCGCCGACCGCCTCGGCCAGGCCGGTGCCCGACGGATAACCGGTGTCGCCGATGTCGATCGCACGGCGCAACGCATCCGCGACGGTCGGTGGCAGGTTGACGTCCATCTCGGCGACCCACAGCGGCAAGACGTCAGCGGGATGTGTGCGCCACTTCATGCTGGTGCGCCGCCGCAGCTGCGCCCACGTGAGTTCCTCGAGTGGATTCGGCGTCACCCCCGCAGACTAGGACTCAACCGACAAACGCGCCCTAGGGGGATGGTCAACGGCAGGTCCACCGAGCTCGACAGGCCCGGCTCGGCGGCAGCGAGGTACGGCGCCGCGTTCACGACCCGCATCGCGGTGGCGACCATGGCACCCGCTCCGGACGTCATGCCGCCGACACCGGCCTTCTCGGGATCCTTCAGCGTCGCCGCCAGGGAGCAATCGATGTCGGGGTCGCCACTGAACTGGACGCGGTGCGAGGGTCGGCCGCCGTTTTGCCCGGCTCTGAGCGACAACTCGACCACACTTCCGCTTTACGCCTTCGACTGAGCGTGTAACGTGCAGCACAACGATTAGCCCTGCTAGGAGTTAGCCGTGTACACGCTGCGCTTCGACATGCGCGATCCTGAATGGGCCGCGGCCCCAACCGATCTTTATGCCGCGGCACCTGAAATGTCCGCCTGGGCCGAGCGACATGGGGGTTTGGCCGCGGTCATCTGCGAGCACCACGGCTCCGAAGACGGCTACCTGCCGTCACCGTTCTTGCTGGCCTCGGCCGTCGCCTCGCGGACACAGCGGCTGGCGCTGAGCCTGATCCTGATCCTTCCGTTCTACGAAACGGTGCGCCTGGCCGAGGACATGGCGGTCCTCGACATCATCAGCAACGGCCGGGCTTCCTACATCCTGGCCCTGGGCTATCGGCCCGAGGAGTTCGAGCACTTCGGCGTCCCGATCAAGAAGCGAGGCCGCGTCTGCGACGAGAAACTCTCGCTGCTGCGGCGACTGCTCGCCGGCGGGACCGTTGTCGAGGACGGGCGGCGCATCACCGTGACACCCCGACCGCTGACCCCCGGCGGCCCCGCAATGATGTGGGGTGGCGGAACGGTCGCCGCGGCCCGCCGGGCCGGCCGCTATGGCCTGGGCATGCTGGGCAACGCGAACGCGCCGGGCATGCAGGAGGCCTACGAAGAGGCCTGCCGCGAGCACGGCCACCAGCCCGGGCCGACGATGTTTCCCGATCGCAACACGCCCTCGGTCGTGTTCGTCGCCGACGACGTCGACCGGGCGTGGAAAGAGATCGGCGAGCACCTGCTGCACGACGTGCGAACCTATGCCGCGTGGAATCCCGGGGACGAGACAACGGCCGGGTTCAGCCACGTCGACACCCTCGACCAGCTGCGCGAGACCGGTACGTCGCACGTGATCATCTCTGTGCCCGAAGCGATTTCGCGGGTGAAGGCCGGCCAGGTGCTCAATCTGTCGCCGCTGTGTGGCGGGCTGCCGCCGGAGGTCGCCTGGCCGTATCTCGAGCGCGTCGGCGAAGTTGTGCTGCCGCAAGCCCTCGGCTGACGCTCAGCACGGGGCCGTTACTTGGGTTGGTTCGGTACGTACGGGTACGGCTGCTCCGTGGGGCCCGCGGTCACCCAGCCGCCCAGCTTCGTGATGAGGTGGGGCGCAAAGACCGCGCCGTACACCAGGTGTCCGACGAGACCGGCGCGGTCAGCTTTGGTCGACCAGGACCGCTCCCTCGGGTTGGTTCCCGAGCGTCTGCAGGGCGATGTCCTCGCCCTGCGCCGTCAGCCGGACGATCTCAGCCAGTTGTGCCGGGGCGTCGCACTGTAGATAGTGGTCGGCGCCCGGCACCACCCAGTAGCGGTTGCGCCCGGGCTTGTCCTTCAGGTACGCCTGCCAGATGTGGTTGGGGACCCGCAACGGCGCCACGTTGTCGTGGACGCCCCATACCACGGTTGTGTTGACGCTGCTTTTGGAAAGTGCTTCCAGCCAACTGGTTTCATCTGCGGCGCGCTCATGCAGATACTGGATGGTGTCGGGTAGCACCCGGATCCCGTCGTTGTGGGCGAAGCACTTGGCCAGCGCGGCGATCTCCGGGTCGTCCAGCGTCCGCCGCGGTATGAACGTGCTGGCGCCCATACCGGCGGCCAGCAGCTCCGGTGTGGTTGCCGCCGCGGTAGCCCGGCCCGTCGCGGGGTCGAGCAGCGCGGTCTGGAACGCGGTGAGGTTCGACAGCGGAAGGTAGATGTTGGCGTTCGTCACGATGAGGTCGACGGGTGCGACCGGCGGATCCTGGGCCTCGAGCATGCCCACCGCGATCATGCCGACGCTGCTGCCGCGGTCGTGGGTGAGCATGCGGAATTCGTCAAGGTTCCACACGTCGGTGATCGCGTGGACGAGCAGCCGCGCGTCGTCGTAGAGGGAGTAGACGTAGGGCTCCGCGGGCTTGTCGGACAATCCGTAGCCGGGGAAGTCCAGCAGATAGATGTCGAACTCGGCGCCGAGCTCACCGGCCAGGGCGAAGAAGTCGATGCTCGACGTGGGAAAGCCGTGGACAAACACCAGGGCGGGCGCCCCGGGTGTGCCGCATCGGCGACTGAACACCCCGACTTCCTGTCCGCCGTTGGCGGCGGTAGTCGACCGCCAACGAAGTTCGGTTGCGCCGCTTTGCCACTCCGCGAAGATGTCCACGCCGCCAGCGTGTCAGAGGGAAGCGAAATTAGACAATGGTTCGCGCATTGTCGCTGTGAGGCGGGCAGATCGCCTAGTGCCCGGACCAGGCGTCCCAGCTGATCATCGTCCGCAGCGGCCCGGCGAAGACGGGCCGCACCGCTCCGGAGCGCCACCGCTCCTCGATGAGCGGAGCCAACGCGGCGGTGGTCGCAAGCGGGTCGGCGTCGAGATAGACGACGGTGATGTACTGCCGATCGGTGCGCCACCCCCGCGGCAGCCGGCTCCAGCCCGCGCTCGATCCGAATGTCCAGGCGCCCGCGGTTCCGGGTGTGCCAAGCAACGCCGGATAGTGCGCGGCATGCAGCCATTGCAGCCATTCGTCGGAGCGGCCCTCGACGGGCTCCTCGACGATCAGCAGGATGCCGCGGTGCGGCCGAAACGGCACCACCTCGGGGGACACCAGCGCGCGCGGCGACGCGCGCCACTGCAGCAGCCGCAGCCCTGCCACTTGCAACGACGGCCGCAGGACGGGGAAGCGACCGTTCTCCCGCAGCTCGCGACCGAGAGCGACGAAGTCGTCGAAGGTCTCCTCGACGGGGTCGGCGACGAGGTAGTGCACGGCGTTGCCGACGTCGCCCAGCGGACCGTGCGCCGCCAGGCGATGCTTGACGTAATCGCCGTCGGCGATCCAGCGCAACCCGTGCACGATGCCGGGAAGTTGATACTGCTCGGGCATGTGATCCAGCAGGTGCCAACGCAGATAACTGCCGTCATCGTCGGCCGGAGCGGGCGCGGTAAGGCTGAAAACGCCTGCCCTGACACGAATCACGCTGCACCGCAGGGAGGATGTAATTCGGCGAGCGCCTGCAGGTTCTCGAGGTAGTGCCGCAGCGACGTGTGCCGGAACACGGCGCTGATAATGGTGGCACCATGCTCGGCCGTCTCGCCGAGAACGTCGCGCGTGCGCTCCGGCTCGCTGATCGGATCCAGCATCGCCGGAGGCCCCAGGACCACCTCGAAGTCGGGCCGAAGTTCGAAGCGGCCCAACCAGTCTCGCACCTGCGCCAGGCTCACGTTGAACGGCGACCAGCCGTCGGCCAGCGTTGTGGCCCGGCGCAGCGATCGCAGTGTGTGCCCGCCGATCCAGATGGGAACATGATCTTGCACCGCACAGGGGTCGACGACCATGCCTTCGAACGAATAGAACTCACCGTGGTAGGCGGGTTCGGGAGCCGACAGCGACGCGCGCAGGGCTCGCAGTGCGTCGTCGGCGCGCGCGCCCCGGTCGTCGAAGGGAGCGCCGATGAGCTCGAATTCTTCCTTGAGGCTGCCGACGCCGACGCCGAGAATGAGCCTGCCGTTGCTCACCGTGTCCAAGGTGCCGTATCGCTTGGCGATCTCGAGCGGGTGATGGTAGGCGAGCACCAGCACGTTGGTGGCCAACCGGATTCGCCGGGTGCGTGCGGCCAGATAGCCGAATGTCGCCAGCGGATCCCAGTAGCGTGCGCCCCGCCGTTGCTGCTCGACGGCGGGAAGCGCGATGTGCTCGCTGCAGGTGAGGTGGTAATAGCCCAGCCGATCCGCGGCCTCGGCGATCTGGGCCAGGTCCTCGATCGAGGCGGTTTTCTCCCACTCGCCGCTGGCCCACGGAAACATCGTGACCACGGGCGTCGCGACCGACAGCTTTGCCATTGCGCGGATCTTACCCACCCGCCTGATGACTGCGACGGGGCGATAGCGGGTAGATTCTAACGATGATCGAATATTTTCGAACGCCGATCGAATCCGTCTGACATGGTCGTCGCGAGCAAGGCCGCGCCCCGGCGCGCCTACGGCGAACTCGACCGTTCCGAGGTGTTGACCGCCCTGCGCGCCGTGGCGCGGCGCGTCGGCGTGGATTGCGTCACCATGCGTGAGCTCGCCGCCGAACTCGGCGCCGCCGCGCCCTCGGTCTACTACCACGTCCCGGGAAAGCGGGCCGCGTTCGAGCTGCTCGCCGAATCCGTGCTGGCGGAAGTCCCGGTGCCCGCGTCCGGCCCGTGGGCCGCCCGGCTGATCGAGCTGTACTGCGCCGCAAGGGAAACGATCCTCGATATACCCGGGGTCGCGGCCATCCTGCAGACCAGCGGCGGCAGCGAGCCCGCCCGCCGGCTGGACCGACTCAGCCGCTCGTTGCTGCGCGAGGCCGGACTCGCCAAAGCCGATGCGCTGGCGGCCCATACCGTGCTGTACACCTACCTGCTGGGCTCGGTGACCTTGGAGGAATCACGCGCGGCCGCCGCGGCGCCGCGGGGCAAGCGTCAGGCTGGCGCGCAGTTTCGCGCCGGACTTGACGTGATCGTCGCCGGCATCATGGCTTCCGCGGAGCAGCGATGAGCGGCCCGAAGCCTAATGTGGTCGGGTCGCTGGTCGTCGAGAACCAGCAAAGCTCGGCCGATCGTGACGCCGCGGCCGTGCTCGACCCCGACACCTTCGTCCACGGCGCGCCGTTCGACGCATTGGCCCGGTTGCGAGCTGACTCTCCGGTGCACCCGGTGCACCCGGTGCAGTTGCCCGGCGTGCCCCGGGCGTGGCTGCTGACCAAACACGCCGACGTGCGGCTGGTCAGTCGCGACACCGACACCTTCACCAGCAGCAAGGGCAACACCCTGGTGGAGGTCGAGGCCGGGCCCGACTCGGCGATGCTGCCGGGCATCGACCCACCGCGACACGTCCGCTACCGCAAGCTGATCAACCAGGGTTTCACCGTGCGCAACGTCCTGCGGCTGGAGTCGCGGATGCGCCAGGTCGCCCGCGACATCGTCGCCGATATCTTGGAAAAGGGCGAATTCGACGCCGTCCCAGACATTTCCGCCGAGATGTCGCTGCAGGTGATCGCCGATGTCCTCGGCGTGCCGCGCGAGGACCGAATGGACGTCTTCCGCTGGAGTAACGCGATCGGCAGCCTCGGCATCGAAGACCCCGACTACGCCCCGTCGCCCGAGGCGTTGGGACAGGCAGCCGCCGAGATGTTCGCCTACTGCCACGAATTGGTTGCGCATCGGCGCAAGCACGGGCTCACCGACGACATCCTATCCGCGTTGTTGGCTGCCGAGGTCGACGGCGAAAAGCTCAACCGCGACCAGCTCAACGAGTTCTTCCTGCTCCTGGCGATCGCGGGCAACGAGACCACGCGAAACACGCTCAGCCATGGGATCTTGGCGCTCTCCGAGCACCCCGAGCAGCAGGCGCTGCTCGTCCGCGACCCGAATGAGATCAAACCCGCGGTGGAGGAGCTGCTGCGGTGGGCGACTCCGGTGCTGCATTTCCGGCGCACCGTGACCCGGGACGTCGAGATCCGCGGACGCGAAATCCCCTCCGGCGACTGGGTATTGCTGCACTACCTGTCGGCCAACCGCGACGAGGACGTGTTCGAGCGGGCCGACGAGTTCGACGTCACTCGCTCCGATGCCGGCCACGCCGCGTTCGGCGGCGGGGGAGTGCACTTCTGCCTGGGCGCCCAGCTGGCCCGGCTCGAGCTGCGTGTGATGCTCGAGGAGCTCTATGTCGGTGTGCCCGGGCTGCGGGTCGTCGGACCGCCCGACCGGCTGCGCTCATCGTTCTTCCACGGCATCAAACGTCTGCCGTGCAGCATCAGCCGAAGCTGACTCACCCTGCGGCCGAGCGGTTTTCGAGCCAGGAGTCAATGCGGTCGGCTACCGGTCGCCACCCCGGATCCAGCATCATGTCGTGGCTCATGGCGGGAAAGAATTCGGCCTCGGCCCCGAATGCCGCCGCGGTCGAACGGACTTCCCGCTTGGTGAAGCAGACATCCTTGTCGGCCCCCAATACCAGCAACGGGGTGGTGACACGGTCGGGCTTGGGCAGGTTCGGCCACAGCATGTCGATCACGATCTTCACCGCGTATTCCTCGCCCAGCAGGGCGGTGTAGCGCCGCACATCCTCCTCGGTCGCCGACTCCGAGAAGAAGGTCTCGCGGGCCAGGTCTAGTGTGCCGCCCACACCGCGCAACGATCTGCCCCGGGCCAGTTCGGTGCCGGTGTACCACGGGTGCCGTTTGAGCCTGCGCAGCAGGAATCCGGCGATGCCGCCCGCCGGCGCGGGAGCCAGCAGCACGGCGGCGGGGGCCGCGTGCGTTTCCAGATACTTCTGCACCACGAAGCCGCCCATGGAATGGCCGATGACGACCGGTGGCTCCGGCAGTCCCTGCGCGACGGCCGAGACGTCGGCGACGAAGTCCGCTATCGAGCAGAACCGCTTGGAGTTTGGCGCCGGGCTGTTTCCGTGGCCGCGTAGGCTCAGCGCCACCGACCGGTAACCCTTTGCGGCGAAGTAGTCGAGGAAATGCTCGTCCCAGCACCACGCCCCGTGCCAGGCGCCGTGCACGAACAGCAGTGGTGCTTTACCGGACTCGTGCGCCGGCGCTGTGTCGATTACTTCGAGCATGAGCGACACTAACTTCAGGTCACACTCAGTGAGCCCGAAATCCACGAACCCGAGGATGTGCCCGCCCTGAGCCTCGAAGAGCGCACGCTCGTCCTGGCCGCCTTCCCGGCGGAGGCCGACGCGGTGCTGTCCCACACCATCCTCGACCCCAGCCCCGTGGTGACCGTGGGTCGTCGGCACTACTACCTCGGCGCGATCGGAGCAAAGAAGGTCATCGTGGCGATGACCGGTATCGGCATGGTGAATGCGACCGACACCACGCAGGCCGCACTCGCCCGATTCGCCGCCGTCGATGCGGTGGTGTTTTCGGGTGTGGCCGGTGGCGGCGGTCACGTCCGCATCGCCGACGTCGCGATACCCGCGCGGTGGACCCCGGACAGCGGCAAGACATTTCGTCCGGTGGATCCCGGTCTGTTGTCGGCGGCCGAGGCGGTTTCCGTAGCGCTGGCAAGCGCGGGCGGCCGGATGGTCAGGTTGCGGCACCAGCCGCGGGTCGTGACCGGTGGCGACGGTTGCAGTTACGACAATCACAACGGCCGGGCTTTCCCCGGTATCCCGAACGGCGGCAGCGTGTTTGGCTGTCAGCCGCGCACGGCCCCCAACCGCTCGCGTCGATACACGGGCAATTTCTTTGAGGCCGCGTGGCCGTGGCTGAGACACGGGCTTGTCGGCAACATGAGCATCGCGCTGGCTGGTGATCCGGCCTTCGATGCCACCGACAACGAGACCGCCGCGGCGCAGGCCGTCGCCGATGCGCGTGGCGTCCCGTTCCTGGCTGTCCGCGGCATCTCCGACGGGGTCGGCGATCCCCTTCGCCTGCCAGGCTTTCCGTTTCAGTTCTTCGTCTACAACCGGATCGCGGCCCGCAACGCCGCGCGGGTGACGGCGGCGTTCTTGCGGAGCCGGGCCTGACGGTGGCGCTATTCGGGACCGCGGGCGACGTCGCGGCTCGCGTCCGAACTCCACTCCGACCACGAGCCCGGGAACAGCGCGGCGTCCCGATCCATGGCGGCAAGCGCGGCGATGACGACGCCGGCGGTCACTCCCGAGCCGCAGTAGGCGCCGATGGGGCCGTCGGGATCGATGCCGTGATCGGACAACAGTTGGGCTAGCGTGTAGTCGCCCAGGAAGGTGCCGTCGCCGGCCAGCACGGTGGTGCTCGGCAGGTTCTTCGCGCCGGGGATATGGCCGGCGATAGGGTCCAGCGGTTCGACGTCGCCGCGGAAGCGTTCGGGTGCCCGGGCATCGAGCAATGTCACGCCGCCCGCGCCGGCTTGTTGCGCCGTCAGGGTCGGACGGGCACCGGCATACAAATCATCTTGTGGCACAACCACGTTTCCGGCCTGCTGCTCGACCGGACCCGTTTCGATGCGGTGTCCGGCCGAGCGCCACGCGGCCAGGCCGCCGTCCAGGATCCGCACATTCGTCAGCCCGGCGGCCGTCAACACCCACCACGCGCGCGCCGAACCGGCCCGATTCCAGTCGTCGTAGACCACCACCAACGATTCCTGCCGAATCCCCCACCGCCGCGCGGCGGCTTCCAGGCTGCGCCCCGAGGGCAGGGGGTGGCGGCCGCGGCCGGCGATGGTGTGATCGCTGAGCTCGTCGTCGAGGGACACGTACACCGCGCCCGGAAGGTGGCCCTGCAGATAGGCCGGGCTTCCGTCGGGTTCGTCGACCCGCCAGCGCACATCGAGGATGCTCAGCGGCTCGCCGGCATCGAGGACGGCCGCCAGCTCCGTGACGGTGATCAGCACTCGGTCGCGCGCTTCCATGCGGGTCAGCCTAGTCCCGGCCGCAAGAGTGTTTCCTCTCAGCAAACGGCGGCGTACTGTCCGGGTATGTCACAGCAAATCCGGAGGCTCATCGCGGCCTGGCTGGCGTCGGGCGTTGCTTTGGCTGTGCTGCCCGCGATTCCGGCCTCGGCGGCGCCCAATACCAGATGCGCGCTGACCACCTCTGTGCAAGAAGTGCACAGTAAGTCTCAGCTACCGCCGGAACTCCTCAAGCTGCTGCCGCCCATTGCCGATGTCGGCCAGCCCTTCAACTCGACGGATTCGGTCAGCGATCCCAACGCGCCGTTCCGGCGCCTGATCCGGGCCGGCCACCGGGGCGCCGACTGGTTCATTTGGTACGAGCATGGGGGTGCCGGCTATTCCTGGCAGGCCGTCGTCGCGCGCGTGGCGCTGGGCTCCGCGCCCACCGTGCTGGCGAACGCCCAGACGATCTCCGACACGCTGTGCACGCTGACCGACGGCGTCCTCGCCGGGCAGGTCCCGCCCTATCCGCCCGGCGCGTGGCCCGTCTCCGACTTCTAGGCCGTCGGTACCAGCGTCGCCAGCATGCCCGCGGCCGCGCGCTGCCAGGTGAACGCCTCGGCGCGGCGCCGCGCGCAGATCCGGCGGTGAAATTCGGGCCGGCTGATCACGGTGCCGACGGCCCGGGCGATGGCCTCGGGGTGGTTGTCGGCCGAGGCCCCGCTATCGGGGGTGATGATCTCGGTGAGCGCCGAGGTGCGCGAGACAACGGCCGGTGTGCCGCAGGCCAGCGATTCCAGCGCGGCCAGCCCGAAGGTCTCGTGTGGCCCCGGCGCCAGCGTGACGTCGGCCGAGGCGAGCAGCCCGGCGACCGTCTGCCGATCGGAGACGAAGCCGGTGAAGTCGATCGGCAGCCCGGCGGCCTGCCGCTGCAGCTTGGTCCGCATCGGGCCCTCGCCCACCACGACCAACCGGGCATCGACGCCGAAGTCGCACAACGCGGCCAACGCGTCGACGCTGCGGTCGACGCGTTTTTCCACCGACAACCGGCCGCAGTGCACCAGCAGCAGCTGTTGCGGCGTGGCCCATCGGCGGCGCACCAGATACGAGTGCCGGCTCGGGTGGAAGGTCTTGAGGTCCACGCCCAGCGGCACCGTCACGACGTTCGTCGCACCGATGCGGTCGAATTCTTCGCGGGCGAACCCGGTGGTGCACACGACGGCGTCGTACTCGGCGGCGGTGCGGCTGTTGGCGAAATCTGCGAGGCTTCGTGCGGTACGCCCGGGAAGTATCTGTCCGGCAAGACGATCCAGGCGCTCGTGCGAGATCATCACGGTGGTGGCGCCGTGTTCGCCGCCCCACTTGCCCAACGACCTCAGCGTGAGCCGGTCCGAAACTTCCAGCGCGTCGGGTTGCAGCACTTCCAGCAGCGCCTTGACGGGACCGGGCATCACCGCGCGATAACCACCGGTGAAGGGAATCAACCACGCGGGCATGGTGATTCGCACCACACCCGTGGGCAGCAGGGTGCGCTCGGGGCGGGGGCCGGGAACGATCAGGAACACTTCGTGGCCGCTGGCGCAGTATTCCGCCCCCAGTCGATCCACCGCGGTGCGCAGGCCACCGGAGCGGGGGCCATAGAAGTTGGCGACCTGTACTACGCGCATATTCGACAGGACACGCGGCGCTCGTGTGCAGTCAACGATGCGGGATCAACGCGTGCCTTAACAGTCCATGAATTCCCGCTTGGCGGTGGGCGGTTGCGCGAGGACCAGGCAATTTGCCCGGCTCTGAGCGACAATCGCGCGGCAGAGGCTGACCCCATGGACCCGCGCAGTTAGTCGGCCCGCGGCGGCCCGAACCAGCGCCGCAGCGCGGCAGGCAGCGCCATTTCGGCCGACTCGTCGAATGTGTCTGCCGCCCAGGCGACATAGCCGTCGGGACGGATCAGCATCACCGCGGCGGGCCCGTCAGTGATGCGCGCCACAACGGTGTCGACGCGATCAGCCCAGCCGCGCGCCGCTACCGCAACGTCGCCTTCCAGATCGAGTAGCACCGGGCGCGCCTCGTGCAGCAATTCGGTGACCCGACGACCGTCGTCGAGTGTCAGGTCCGGGACGAGCCGACCCGACAGCGGGTGATCGTCGCCGACGTCGTAGCGAACGTCGGAGCCGGCCAGCAAAGCGGCCATGTGCAGCTGCACGGCGGGAATCGTGAAGAGCTCACCCAAAAGTGTTCGGAGCGAAGTCACTTCGGGCCCGGGCGCCATCAGCGCCGTCTGCGCCCGCGAGTGCATCATGACGCGCTCGCCCACGACGTACCGCTCTGACTGATAGGTGTCGAGCAACCCGTCAGGCGCGGTGCCGTTGACCTCCGCTGCCAGTTTCCAGCCGAGGTTCATGGTGTCCTGCAGGCCCAGATTCAGGCCGGGGCCGCCCATCGGGCTGTGCACGTGCGCGGCGTCGCCGAGCAGCAGGACCCGCCCGTCGCGGTAGCGCTCGGCGATCCGGGTGTTCTGCCCGTTGATCCGGCGAAGGGCATGCGGCCCTTCGCCTTGAGGCTCTTCGAACGCAAAGTCCACGCCGAGGACGCGGCGGGTGCTGTCGCGCAGCTCGGTCAGGGTCATCGGGATTTCGGGGACCGGTGGGCTGAATTCGATGGTGCCGAGCAACGAACGGCCAGGCTCGAATTCAGCGTAGATGATCCCGCCGCGGTCGAGCCGCGTGTGGCCGAAGGGCAGCCTGCCGAAACCCGGAATGTTGACGCCGCCGTCGGCGCGACGCATCTGGTCGGGGATGTGCACGTGGCCGATCCGACTGACGGTGAGTGCCGTGCTGCCCGGGAAGTCGATGCCCATCGTCTTGCGGACCAGGCTGTGGCCGCCGTCGGCGCCGACGACGTAGCAGGCCGCGATCGTGTATTCGCGTTGCGGCGACGACACCGTCGCCGCAACGGATTCCGGCTCGGCTTCGATGCCGGCGAGCCGGTGGCCCCAGCGTGGATCCACCCCTAGGTCGCGCGCCCGTTTTTCCAGCAGGCGCACCAGCCGCGGTTGCGGGATGGGCAGCACGTACATCGGGTTGTCCGGCACGCCAAGAAAGTTCAGCATCATGGCTGCGAATCGTCCCTCGGAGGCCGGCCGGGGCGGATCTTCGTCGCCGGTACAGGTCCGATACAGGTTGCGCATGTCCAACAGTCGGACTACCTGCCCGACAAGCCCGTTGGCCTTCGGCTCCAGGCTGGGTCCGGGTAACGTGTCGAGCACGACGGGCCGGACGCCGCCCAGCGCGAGCTCGCAAGCCAGCAGCAGCCCGTTGGGTCCGGCGCCCGCGATCACGACATCGGCGTGTTCGTCAGCCACGGTGTGCCTTCTTCCTCGAGGGTTCGGGCAGCGTCACGCTCACAGCGGCGAAACCCTCACGGATCAATGCGGTGATCGCCACCGGCGGATCGGCCCGCACATAGGCCTCGGCCGCGGCGTCGCCGATGGCGCGCATGACCGCCACGACCAGGCGCGGATAAAGATCGCGCTCCGGATCGGTGCCGGTCCGCTCGCCAATCTCGTCGAGCCACTCGTCAAACAGCTGTTGCGGCAACGCCTTACGCACCTGGGGATTCATCAGCAACTTGCGGACCTCGACGAGTTCCTGGCGGCTGGGCACCAGGTCGTCGTCGCCACCGGAATCGGCGAAGTCTTCCTGTAGCGGAACAAGCGCGGCATGCGTGATCGATGTCCACAGCGGTTCGTCCGTCGGGCGCTGCCGGAACGCGTCGAGGCTGTGGCGCAGCCGCTCGGTGTGTCGGTAGGCCAGTGCCTCGTACTTGCCGCTGAAGTAGTTCGTGAAGGTGCGCAGTGAAACCCCGGCCAGTTTGGCGATGTCCTCCCGCGTCACGTTGTCGAGTCCACGCTCGAAGGCCAAACTCAGCGCGGCATCGCTGAGTGCGCGCCGGGTGTCGGCCTTCTTGCGTTCGCGCAGTCCCGTCACGACGACCAACGTACGTGAAACATGCCCAATAGGCAATATTGCCTGCCGGGCAAATGCTGCGGCCTTTAGCGACTGCCCCAATCCCAGCGCGGGGTCGTCAGCAGCGTCTGGCCGGTGATGCGGGTTTCGCCGTAGTCCTTGTGCAGCTCGATTTCGACGGCCTCGTCGGCGCTGGCCTCGGCCACTGGCACGGTGTCGAGGAATTCCAGCAGCGACCGGGAGTGGGTGACGACCAGGACCTGGGTGTGCGCGGCCGCGGCCCGGATCAGCGAGGCCAGTGGGCGCACCAGGCTGGGGTGCAGCGAGGTCTCGGGTTCGTTGAGGACCATCAGCGAGGGCGGCTGCGGGCTGAGCAGCGCGGCGGCCCACAGCAGGAAACGTAATGTACCGTCGGATAATTCGGCCGCACGCAGTGGACGCAGCATGCCGGGCTGCCGCAGCTGCAGGTCGAACATACCGTCGTGAATCCCGACGGAGATGGTGGCGCCGTCGAACGCCTCGGCGACGGCGTCGCTGAGGTCGTCGAATCCGGCCTCGAGGATGGTTTGGATCGCGGCGGCCAGGTCGCCACCGTCGTCGGCGAGCACCGGGGTGCGGGTGCCGACGTGGGGCCGTCGGGCGGGTGCGCCCGCGTCGACCCGGAAGCCGTCGTAGAACCGCCAGCCGCGCAGCCGTTCTCGCACCGCCGCGAGTTCGGGCAGTGCCTGCGGGTGGGCGTATTCAGCCAGCACGCTGCGATACGAGGGCAGGGACCGGCACAGCTCGTCGAAACCCGAGCCCGTCGAGGCCTCGGCGAAGACGCGTGACCGGCGCACCAGCGTCGCGCTGGGCCGCAGCACCGGCCCGGCGAAGATCACCTCGCGTTTGATCTCCGGATCGCGGGCGAACACCGACTTCCCGGCCGACTGCGGAAGGCCGAGGTCCACCAGATAACCGAAATCGTCTGCGGAGAAGCCTAATTCGAGCGATACCGGCCGGGTTCGTACCGTCCCCTCGGTTTTGCGGGAGCGTCGAGCGCCGCCCAGCTGCTCGGGCCCGGCCCACAGCACCGATTGCAGACCGCCTTCGCGGGCGAGTGAGCCGATGACCTCGCCACGTCCGCAATCCGCCAGCAACCGTAGTGCGCGGTACAGCGACGACTTTCCGGTGCCGTTTTCCCCGGTGATGATCGACAGCCGGCCCAGCGGCAGGATCACCTCGCGCAGCGACCGATACCCGCGTATCGCAACGGTCTGCAACATGTCGCCGACTGTACGGCGCGGGACCGACGCGCCGTCAGTTGTCGGCGGGGTCGAGCAGTTGCACTTCCTCGAGGTCCATCTCGGATTGCAGCTCGCGCAGCACGATGTCGTCGATCACGCGCTGATTGCGCAGGTCGGTGATGGCCCGGCGCTTGTGATCGAGCACGCCCAGGCGGATCCGCCGCACCAGATCGCTGTGTTTGGCGAGATCGTTGGTGGTGCCGTCGTCGTTCTCCTCGATCAGCGCGGCGTGCTCTTCGAATTCTTTTTGCAGGCGGGCCAACATCTTTGGGCTCGCACCGAGCTCGGTGGCGACGACGGGCAACGCCTCGAGCGCGGCCTGGCTGCTCCGGCAGCGGGCCAGCTGCAGCTCTTGCTCGAAGGTGACGTCCTCGGGCATGCGCGCCCAACGAACCACCGCGGGTAGCGTGATGCCCTGGACGATGACGGTCACGAGAATGACGACGATCACGACGAAGATGAGCAGGCTGCGGTCCGGGAACGGCGCACCGCTGAGCGTGGTCGCCGGGACGGCGAGCGCCGCGGCGAGCGACACGGCTCCGCGGAATCCGGCCCAGGCGGTGACGAAGCGCTGACGCCAGTCGACGCGGCGTTCGCGCTGCGCCTCGCGCCGGTCGATGAGACGTAGCAGCAGCGTCGTCGCCTCGCCCCAGAAGATCCGGGACACGATGATCACGCCGGTGACGGTCAGCGCGATGAACACGGCGTGGCGAATCCCGCCGTCGACGCCGGCGGTGCCGCGCACCGCGCCCGGGATCTGGACGCCGACAAACACCCACAGCGAGCCGTTGATCAGGAAGGTCGCCATGTCCCAGAAGCCGTAGGACAACAGCCGGGAACGGGCCCGGATCACCAGCGGCCCGGAGTACGTCAGCACCAACGCCGACGTCAGGACCGCGACCACACCGCTGCAGTCCAGCGCCTGGGCGATCAGGAACGCCGCGAACGGCGTCAGCAGGCTGATGGCGCCTTCCTCCTGCGGCGCGTCGATGCGCTTCCGGATCAGGGTCGCCAGCCCGCCGACCAGCAGGCCGGCCAGAATGCCGCCGCCGTAGGACAGGATGAAGCGCAGCACCAGGTCGGGCGGGGTGATCTGGGCCCCGCCGATCGCGACGTGGACGGTCACGACGAACAGCACCAGCGCGGTGCCGTCGTTGATCAGACTCTCGGCCCGCAGCACGGTGAGCGAGCGGCGGGGCAATCGTTTCGCCAGACCGGCCACGGCGGCGGCGTCGGTGGGGGACAACACCGCGTCGAGGACGGCGGCGGCGTGGGGTTCCATGCCGAGCGCGCGCGCCGTCCAGGACACCGCGACGGCGGTGGCGATCACCAGCAGGACGCTGAGCAAGATGATGATGCGCAGGTTCGCGCGGATCTCCCGGATGCTGGTGTTGAGGCCTTCCCAGTACAGGATCGCCGGCAGGAACAGCAGCAGCACGATCTCGCCGTTGATGTGCACGTGCCCGAAGGCGGGGACCAGACCCAGCAGCGCACCGAGCACGATCAGCAGCAGTGGCGGACCCACGCGATACCGCCGGCCCAACACGGTTCCGACGATGACGGCCGACACCAGTGCAACGATGAGTTCGAGCCCAAACACTTAACCATCTTTACGTACACGTCAGCGCGGTGCCGCACGGGCGTAACCCGTCATGGGCAGTCGTCGCGGTCTTTTCGCTTTGCCAGCGCCCGGATAGCAAACATTGCCGCAATGAGCGGCTGGGCTGCCGAGATCGCCGGCATTGCGACCTCCGGTTCGAACGCCGACGGGGAATACTAGGCTGCACGCCATAATGGAAGAGATGGCTTTCGTGAAGATCAGAGTGTTGGTGACCATCGCGATGCTCCTCTCGTCGACGTTGATGGGATGCCACTTCGCGTCGAGGAACCCGCCGACGTCGCGGACGCTGCAGGTCTCCATGGACGAGGTCTCGAAGCAGAGGTCGATCACGCAGAACGTCACGCTGGCGGTCGGCAACACGCTCAAGGTGCAGCTGGGCTCGAACTACAGCACGCCCTACCGCTGGGCGGCCGAGACGAAAATCAGCGACAAGAGCGTCATGCGGCAAGCCAGTCACCAGTACGTCGCGCCGAGCACCGACGCGCTGGGGGCGCCCGGCAGCGAGGTCTGGACGTTCGACGCGCTGAAGTCCGGGACGACGACGATCTCGACCAGCTACTCCAGCTTCGTCGGCAAGAACCCGGCGCCGGTGTGCCAGTACTCGGTGGTCGTGACGGTGCAGTAATTGCTTTGACCGCCTCTGTGGCAAAGCACTGCGGACTTGCTGTGGTTCGGCTATCGTCCTGGCTGTGCGTGGCTTTCTCCGCAACTGGCCGCAGCTGACCAACGTGCCCGCCGAGCTTCGCGACGAGCTCGAGGCCGAGGGGTTGCTATTCCTCGCCCAACGGGTCGGTGTGGTCCGGCGCTTCAGCGGCCATGTGCCGGGGGTGTTTTCCGCCTCGGGCGTCTCGCGGTACACGGGGGCGTTCGCGTTCAGTGCGGAGCGCGTGGTGGCAACGTTCCCGACGCGTGCTGACCCGGGGCTGCGGTCGATCGACTGCCCGTGGGAGGTGGCGCGCGGGCCGGCGGCCGCGACGATGACGCCCAAGGGCCTGCTCATCGATATCGACCTGCGCGGCGTGGATCGCGCCTTCAGCGGATCGATGAAGTTCCACTACCAGAAGACGATTCCCGCCGACGTGCTGGCCGCGTTGCCGCGCACGACGCTGCGGTTTCCGGTGCGGCCGGTGTTCGTGTATCGCGCGGCCGGGGTGCGTCCGAAGCCGTAGGTGCTGGGTGTCCGGACCGGGTATCTGGCCTCGGATTTGGTAGCGCCTGCGCCATCCCGTGGCGGACAATGTCGTGGGGCCGCTTTCGGGGCGCAAGGAGTCGGTGATGAGCGTGAGCGTGGATTTTCATTTCGATCCAATGTGCCCCTTCGCCTATCAGACATCGCTGTGGATCCGAGATGTGCGCGTGCAGTTGGGGATTGACATCAACTGGCGGTTCTTCAGCTTGGAGGAGGTCAATCGCGTCGAGGGCAAGAAGCATCCGTGGGAGCGGGATTGGTCCTATGGATGGTCGTTGATGCGGATCGGCGCGCTGCTGAGCCGGTCGGAAATGGCGTTGTTGGATCGATGGTATGCCGCGATCGGCCGCGAGCTGCACTCGCTGGGTGGCAAACCGCACGATCCGGCCGTCGCGCGCCGGCTGTTGGGTGAGATCGGCGCCGACGAGGCGATTCTCGATGCGGCACTGGCCGATCCGACGACGCACGACGAGGTGCGCGCCGATCATCAGCGCGTGCTCGACGCGGGCGGGTACGGCGTGCCCACGCTGTTCATCGACGGACAATGCCTGTTCGGGCCGGTGTTGGTGGACCCGCCGACGGGGCCGGATGCCCTGCGGTTGTGGGATGTCGTGACCGGCATGGCCTCGTTGCCGCACGTGTACGAGCTGCAGCGGCCGAAGTCCGCCGCCGACGCTGAGCTGATCGGCCGGAGTCTGCGCCCCTATCTCGGCGGCCGCGACTGGGTCAGCATCAACCGTGGTGAGGTCCTCGACGTCGAGCGGCTCGTCGGTGGAGGCGGTTGACCGGCGGCGTAGCATCGGCTCACGCTCAACGACGAGCGAGGAAGACATGAGCGGCGACAGCCACGACGACTTGACCGACGTCGACAAATGGGACCGGGGGCTGACCGAGCATGTCATCGCGCTGACCCGGCCGATCGTCAAGCGGTATTTCCGCTCCGAGGTGCGGGGCCTGGAGAACATCCCGCCGGGTGCGTCCCTGGTGGTGGCGAATCATTCCGGCGGCATGCTCACGTTCGACCTTTCGGTGTTCGCCGTCGACTATTACGACGCGTACGGCTACGACCGTCCGCTCTACGCGCTGGGCTTCGACACCGTCTTCGCCGGACCGGCCGCCGACTTTTTCCGGCGGACCGGGGTAATCCGTGCGACGCGCGAGAACGCGGCCATGGCGCTGGCCGCCGGCGCCGTAGTGCTGGTCTTCCCGGGCGGCGACTTCGACGTGTACCGGCCGACCGTGCGGCAGAACGTCATCGACTTCGACGGCCGAACCGGCTACATCACCACGGCTTTGGAGGCGAACGTCCCGATCGTCCCCGCCGTCTCCATCGGCGGGCAGGAAAGCCAGTTCTTCCTGAGTCGTGGCAAATGGCTGTCGCGTGCCCTCGGGCTGACCAAGTTGGAGCGCAGACTATTCCGAACGAATATCCTGCCGATAACGTTCGGTTTCCCCTTCGGGTTCAGCGTGCTCGCGCCCCTTAACATCCCGCTGCCCACCAAGATCGTCACCGAGGTGTTGCCGCCCATCGATCTCACCGAGTTCGGCGAAGCCCCCGACGTCAAGCGGCTCGATGCGCACGTGCGCTGGGTGATGCAAAAGGGGCTCAAAACATTGGCTGCGCAGCGGCATTTCCCGGTCATTGGCTGAGGGGCGGGTGCTGTCGGGCGGGTACTAACGCGCCCGAGACGAGTGACGATTTGCCCGCCTCTGAGCGACAACTGGCGCCAGCCTATTCCGCTGCGAACACCACTCCGGGATTGAGGATGCCGGCCGGGTCGAAGCTCTGCTTGATCCGGCGCATCAGCTCGATCTTGGCCGGGTCTTCGAGCTTGCGGTAATACGGGCTCTTGGCGCGGCCCAGGCCGTGCTCGCCGGAGATCGCACCGCCCAATTCCATTGCCAGCGCGAAGATGTCGGCCAGCATCTTCTTGCGAGCTCCCGCTTCCTTGCAGATGATCGCCAGGTGCACGTTGCCGTCGCCGGCGTGCCCACAGCCCACCGCGGCGCCGCCGACGGCCGCCGCCAGCTCTCGCGCTCCGGACAGGAATTTCGGCATGGCGCTGCGCGGCACGACGGTGTCGATCAGGTCGTCGGCGCCCATCGCCTTCAACGTCCAGAACGCGTTCTCGCGCGCCTCGATCAGCTTGCGCGCCGAACCGCCTTCGAGCACATACGCATCGAGCGCGCCCAGCTCGGCCAGCAGCTCGCCGGTCCGCTCGACGTCCTCGTCCAGCCGGTCGGCCGTCCGGTTTTCCAGCGCCACAACGAGATACGCCTGGCAATTGTCGCGGATCTTGTGGGGGACCCCGAGTTCGAGCTTCTGGGTGTGCACCAGGGCGGCCATCGTCAGGTTGTCGATGTACTCGAGGATGTAGGGCACCAACCCGCTGGCGAGAATCCTCGGCACCGCGATCATGACCTGGTCGAAGTCGGTGAACGGGGCCAGCACAGTGGCGCTGTGGTCGAGCCGCGGATGCAACTTGACGATTACCTCGGTGGCCAGCGCCAGGGTGCCCTCGGAGCCGACGATCAGCTGAGTCAGGTCGTAGCCGGTGGAGATCTTCGCGATCTTGCCGCCGGTGCGGATGATCTCGCCGGTCGGCAGCACCGCCTGCAGGCCCAGGACGTTCTGCCGGGCGATCCCGTACTTGACGGCACGCATGCCGCCGGCGTTCGTGCCGACGTTGCCTCCGACGCTGGACGACAGCTCGCCGGGGTGCACCATGTATCGCAGCCCGGACTCGGCGGTCGCGATGTCCAGCTCGTTGAGCGTCAAGCCGGGTTGGACAACAGCGACCTGATTCGTGGTGTCGACCTCGAGGACGGCGTTCATCCGCTCGAACGAGATCACCAGCCCGCCCTCGACCGGCACCGCCCCGCCGGACAAGCCGCTGCCCGATCCGCGTGCGGTCACCGGAACCTGGTGTGCTGTAGCAGTTTTCAGCAGCTCGGCGACCTCCTCTGCGGTGGCCGGCTTGGCGACGTAGGCCGGCCGTTGCGGTGCCGTCGTCAAGACCTCGTCGTGCCAGTAGTCCTCGGGGATCGCATCACCGGTCAGCAGGTGGTTGCCGCCGACGATGTCTGCGAACCGCGCCGCTGTGTCGCTCATGCACGCACTCTATCGCCGCCGGCGTGAGCAGGCGCACGTTACGTCTACGGCGAAAGCGGGAACCCGCGGAGCTGACTGTTTTCGAGTTGGCGGAAGGGACGCGCATTGTTCTCCTCGCACCGTTCCCGGCTCGGCACGCGGTTGGGGCCTTACGAGCTGCGCTCACTGCTCGGCACGGGCGACACCGGCGAGGTCTACGGGGCCTACGACACGGTTAACGATCGGATGGTCGCACTCAAGCTGTTGCGCGGGAGGTTCACCGGGGACGCCGGTTTTCGGCAATGTTTTTGGCACGAATCCCGGCTGGTGGCCCAGCTGCGGGAGTCGCACGTCGTTCCGGTGCACGACTCCGGCGAGATCGATGGGGAGCTTTTCCTCGACATGCAACTCGTCGAGGGCGGCAGCCTGCGGGACTTGCTGCGCGAGCAGGGTGTGCTGGAACCTTCGCGCGCGGTGTCGATCGCCGGGCAGGTAGCCCGTGCGCTGGACTCCGCCCACGCGGCCGGGCTGGTGCACCGCGACGTCCGGCCGGAAAACATCCTACTTACCGGCGACGATTTCGCGTATCTGACCGGTTTCGGCGTCGAGCGTTCGGGTTCCTGGGCCTACACGGCGCCGGAACGGTTGCGCGGCGGCCGAATTGGGCCGCAGGTCGATGTGCACTCCCTGGCGTGCGTACTCTACGAGTGCCTCACCGGCGAGACGCCGTTCCATGGACACGAGGTGCGCGACGCGCACCTGTTCTCGCCGCCGCCGCGGCCCAGCATCATGCGCCGGGGGATCGGCCGGGGGCTCGACGACGTCATCGCAATCGGGATGGCGAAGCAGCCCGCGGCACGGTATCCCTTGGCGGGGGAGTTCGCGCGGGCGGCCAGGGAGGTGGTCGCTCCGGTCTTCGAGCCGGTCGGGGCCGGCGCGGGGCAGCTGCCCCTTCCTCGGACGCGTCCCTTCCGGGCGCTCTCCGAACCGTTGCCCGCGGAGACCACGCCCGCATCTCTGGCGCGCCGGGTCGATGCGCGGCTCGTGCTGATCGGCGCGGCGGTGGCGACGTTGGTCGCCGGTTTACTAGCGGCGGTGGCATCGGTATTCGGCGACGATCACACCGGTTCGCAACTGCCGCCACAGGCGAGCGCCGCACCGGCGCCCTCGGCCCCGCCGCCACCGAAGACGCCGACGCTATCGCACCCGCTAAAGGGCGCCGACGGCTTGGGCTTCGTTGGCGAATCGGCGCGCTGCGACCCGCGCAATCCGCCGGCCGCTGTCGTGCGGACCGCGAAGTCGCTCGCGGTGGTGTGCCAAAACCTCATCGGGACTTACTATTACCGCGGCGAGCGGATCAGCGACGGCGCCCACATCGAACTGTCCAACGCCGAGCACGTCGGCGACGGATTCGAGGTCACCAACCCGGTCGACGGCGTCGTCTACGAGGTCCGCCCGCACCGGCTGAAGATCATCAGCAACGGCCACGTCGACTCGTCGGAGCGGGTGCTGCGGTCGTCCAGCGTCGTGACCGGGGTCGTCATCGATGGTCATGTACCCGACATTGGACCTCAGTCGATCGCCGGTCAAGTAACTCGCTCGGCCGCGCGGCGCAGGGACTTCCGCCCCTGTCGTGGCGGTTCTGAAACGTGGTCGGATGCCTGGTGAGCCTCTGCCGAAGCCAGCACCACTAAGGACTTCATGCCTCGCACCGCCTATGTCACCGGAGCGGCCGGTTTCGTCGGCCGTCATCTAGGCCGAACGCCTCGTTGCCGACGGCTGGCACGTCACGGCGTTGTGCCGGCCCACCGACCGGGCCGAGGCGGGGTCTGGGCGTCCTTCAAAGAGGTCGTCAACACCATCGAGGAGCTGCTGGGCAAACCGCAGACGACACGGGTGGCCCCGCGACTGGTGGTCGCCCTGCTGTGTGCGGCATCGACCGCCACCTCCGTGCTCACCGGTCGCGAGCCGGAATTGACGATTCCCAAGTATCGGCGTGCGGTCGGGGACCTACGGGTGGACGATCGAGTGGCCCGCGAGGAACTCGGGCTGAACCATACGCCGCTGAAACAACAGCTTGCCGACACCGTCGCCTGGCTTACCCAGGTCGGGTCGTTGGATCCGGAAAGGGTTGAGAAACAATGACTATCGTCGACAGGGGCAGTGATTTCGGTGTCGATTGGGTGGATGTGACCATCGAGCCGCATCACGTCGAGCAGTTCGGCGACGCGGACGTGCGGATCTACGAGGCCACGATCCCACCCGGGGGCGCCACGTTGTTTCACCGCCACACCTTCGACACCCTCTACGTCGTCACCGCCGGTGGGCGGTTCCGCTCCGAGGAGCCGGGACATCAGAACCCGGGCACCCGCCCGGGGCGGTCCACGCCGCTGCTGCGCCAGCTGTGGTGGCTGCTCGCCCGTAAGTTGGGCGGCGGCTGGATTTCGATGCCCACCGGCACGCTCATCGCGCAGCCGCACCGCACCCACCCGCTGATCCACCGCGTCGTCGGCGACCCCGGCAACGCCGCGCCGATCCGCATGCTCGGAGTCGAACTGCACCGCGACCGGCCGACGTCGGGCGCTCTGCCCAGTGCACCCGGGATTCGGGTTCAGAACCCAGGCCACCGGTGGCCGGCCTATCGGCTCACCGCCCCGGCCGGCGGCCGTCCGTTGGAGGTCGAGCTCGCGGGTGGCGGTGTGCTGGTGGTCGTGGCGGGTGAGGCCAGCGTGGAGAACGGTGGGCACGTGCACGACGTGCGGCCCGGTCAGGCGGTGCGGCTGCCGTTGGGACGCAACGCCATCCGCTCGGATCAGCTCGACGCGGTGCTGGTTCCGTTGTGAGGTAAAGGTTTCGGGGTGAACGTGATCGGCAGGGTGCCCAGCCCGGTCATGGCGGGGTTGCCCAGGTATTGGTGGACGTTGTCGACGTCGACGACGTAGTCGGGGATGCGGTCGAGCACCGCCTTGGCCATGACCTCGGACATCACGCGCGCCAGGTGCGAGCCGATGCAGCGGTGTGGCCCGAGCCCGAACGCGACGTGGCGGTTGGGGGAGCGGTCGAGGATGATGTCGTCGGGCCGCTCGAATTCTTTTTCGTCGTGGTTGGCCGACAGCCAGCTGACGATGACGCGGTCGTTTTTGCGCAGGCGTTGCCCGTGCAGCTCGACATCCCGTGCCACCGTGCGGCTCAGCGAGCGGTTGACGGAGAAGTAGCGCAGGAATTCGTCGGTGGCGGTGCGGTACAGCTCGGGGTGGTCGATCAGCTGCTGCCGCAGTTCTGGGTGGGTGCCCAAATTCCTTAGCATGAGCTCGGTTTGGGATGTGGTGGTGTCGACGCCGCCCGCGATGAGGTTCCACAGGATGTTGAGCAGCTGCTCGTCGTCGAGGCGCTTGCCGTCGAACTCGAACTGGATGAGAAAACTGGTGAGGTCGCCTTGCGGATCGGCGCGCCGGGCTGTCGCGTAGTCGAGGACGAGGTCCATCTGCCCGTCTTCGATGCGTCGGTCGAGGAAGTGGTGTGCCCGGTCTTCCATGAATGGCCGGAGTTTGTCGACGGCGCCGGGGGAGAGGAACGGCGCCAGCGCGTGCCGCAGGGCCAGGTGATATGGGCCGTCTATTTCGCCGATGCCCAGGGCTGGATGGTTGTCGGGCCGGGGGATGCCCATCTCACCCTGGTAGTCGACGCCGTCGGGGGCGTTGGGCTCGTATTTGTGGGCGAAGGTGTCGCCATCGCGGGCCGAGTGGCTGACCGCTTCGTAGCTGCTGAGGTACCAAAACCCTTGGTAATTGGTGTTCCACGCGACGGGACATTTTTGCCGTAGCTCGGCGTTGACCGCGTCCTGGTTTTCGTTGAACGCATCCGAATGGTGGTCGAAGTCGACCACGGCGTTGGGGCTGACGCCGGGTGGGGTGGTCGGTGATTGCTTTGTGGCTATCTTTGCATTATTAAGCTTCTGGCGGCCGACGGGAAGTAGGGGCGATGAGCAATTATCGAACGATCTTCAACCACGTCGGCCTGTGCGTCCGGGATACCGCGCGGTCGCGCCGGTTCTACGAGGGCCTGCTCGGCTTCCAGTTCTGGTGGGACCTCGAGCCACCCGACAATATGACCGCCCAGCTGGTGGGCCTGCCGGAGCCGTTAGGAGTGCGCGCGACCTACCTGGTGCGCGACGGCTTTGTGCTTGAGCTGATGGACTATTCGAAGCTTGAGGTGCACGTGGGGTCCGAGCGCACGATGGATCAGGTCGGCCTGACACACATTTCACTGTCGGTGGCGGATTTGCGCGGGGTGCTGGAGAAAGTGCCGGAGTTCGGGGGAGAAGTGCTGCAGGGTTCAGTTTCCCCGGGTGCAGCAATGATCCGGGATCCTGACGGCCAGTTGCTGGAGCTGCTGTCGGATGGATGGCTGAAGGCGTTGCCGCCCAAGCCGTAGTCTGCCATCAAGCTCGTGCGGTCACAGCAGAAATACGTTGTGCGTCAAAGCCGTAGAGAGACACAGTAACGAGCGCGCCTCATCGGAGGACCGTTGCGTGCGGCCTCTTCCGATGCCGGGACAAGATCATGTCCCTCGCCGAGCCGCCGGACCTCGACGTGGCGCTGACACCCGCGCCTCGCGACGCTGGCGGTGGGCGGGCGGCCAATTGGGCTGTGCTGATTGGGGAGTGAGGGCACCTGTAGCCGCTGGCCAAATGTTGTCGGACTGTTCTGCTTTGATGGCGTTATGTCGTTCCCTGCAGCGCCTCCGTTGGTCGAAAATGTTGCGCGGCGTGTGGATGTGTTGTTCGAGGAGTTGGCGGAGTTGGTGGGTCAGCGCAATGCGATTGATGGGCGCATTGTGGAGATTGCCGCTGAGATTGATCGCGACGGGCTCTGGGGCGTGACGGGTGCGCGGTCGGTGGCGGCATTGATGGCCTGGAAGCTGGGGGTGTCGTCGGGCAACGCCCAGACGATCACCACGGTGGCGGGCCGGCTCGAGGAATTTCCGCGCTGCGTCCAGGGCATGGCCGCGGGGCGGTTGTCGTTGGATCAGGTCGGGGTGATTGCGGCGCGCGCCGCCGAGGGCTCTGACGATCATTATGTGCAGCGGGCGCAGGTGGTCACGGTTAATCGGCTGCGTACCGCGGTCGCGCTGGAACCGCGCTCGGACCCCGAACCTCGGCCGCAACCGGGGCCGTCGATCACCAAGACCACTGATGAGGCGTTCGCGTGTTGGCGCATCCGGCTTCCGCACGCCCAGGCGGCGACGTTTGAGGCGGCGTTGGCGTCGCATCGGGAGGCGTTGGTCGCCGAATGGAAGCGCGACCGCGGCCAAGGTGAGCGCGCGTCAGAGACGGCGCCGCCGTTGTCGGGCACCCTGGAGGCGTTTCTGCGTCTGGTCGAGACGGGCTGGGATGTCGAGGCGGTGCGCCGACCCCACGGGCAACGCACCACGGTGGTGGTGCACGTCGACGCCACCACGGGTGCTGCGGCGTTGCATCTGGGTCCGCTGCTGTCCGACGCCGAGCATGGCTACCTGACCTGTGAGACCACCGGTGAAGTCTGGTTCGAGCGCAATGGAGAGGTCATTGGTGTCGGCCGGAGCACGCGGTTGATCAGCCGGCGGCTGCGCAGCGCGCTCGAGCACCGCGACCGGGCGTGTGGGGTGCCCGGGTGTGGGGCTACCCCCGGTCTGCACGCCCACCATCTGCGGCATTGGCAGGACGGCGGGCCCACCGAATTGGGCAACCTGGTGCTGGTGTGCCCGTATCACTACCGGCAACACCACCAGGGCGCCATCACCCTGACCGGGCCCGCCGCCGAACTCGTCGTCACCGACAGCGACGGACACCGGCTAGACCCAGGATCGCTGGCGCGCCCGCAGACCCAGGCCCGGCCCGACGTTCCACCGTGCCCTGGCCCCACTGGCGAACGCGCCCAATGGTGTTGGTACCAACCCTTCCAACCCCACCCACCACCCACACCCAACTAAGCCCGGCCGCCTGGCTCTCGATCATCAACGCACACAACCAAACCCGCTGGCCCGCGGACTTGCGGCACGCCCTCGTCGGCCTACCGGCCCGCTCGCACCCGGCGGCTGTGCTGTGATGGTGCTGCAACCGACGTCATAGGGAGCAGCACGTGGCGCTATCTGCCTACGAGCAAGACCAGCTCACGAAGGTCGCCGCTCACAAGGAGCGCGCCCTTCGCCAGCAACGCCGACTGCTTCCCTTCAGCGTCGACGACGTGCGCTCGGGGCTCTTCGACAGGCTGCCGAAAGTCCCGGGTCTGGCCGTCGTGACCAAGCCCGGTGCGGCCCTCCTCGACGCAACGGCCTCCGGTGCGGGCAAGTTGATGGCCAAGACGAGTGACCTCACGACGTCTCCGACCCGCGTCATTGCCGCGTACGCGGAGAAAGGCCACCCGGTCACCCAGCTGGAGGACATCGGGAAGCTCGACCTGCGGATCGTCGACGACGTGGCGTCCTTCGGCCTGCTGCACCACGCCTACTCGCTATCGGCGGCCGTCGAAGGTGTGGCGACCGGCCTGGCCGTCAGCGGCGGCGAGGCCGTGGCGACCGCCGGCGCGGCGGCATCCGTCGGAGCCGCGGCCGGCCCGGGACTGGGCACAGTCGCCGCGGCCATGGGCTTCGACGTCGCCGCGCTGTTGACCGCCTGCAGCGGCGTCGTGGCCCAGGATGCCCTCTATTACGGCTACGACCCGCGCGAGCCCGCCGAAGAGATCTTCTTGATGCAAGTCATCGGACTGGGGCTGGCGGCGAGCACCTCAGCGAAAGCCGCCGCCTACCAACGCCTTACGATGCTAACGGAAAGCCTTGCGCGAAAAGATGATTGGGACCGACTCGACGAGCAGACGTTCGCCAAGGTGGCGCAGAGGTTCGCCGTCAACTTCGGCCAGTCGGTGACGCGGAAAAAGCTTGCGCAGCTGGTGCCAGTCGTCGGAGTGGGAATCGGCGCGGCCCTGAACTGGAAGACAGTCGCCGGAATCGCAGATGCCGCCTATTGGGCCTACCGGGAGCGCTTCTTGTACGAAAAGAGCGGAAAAGCCGCCGGCGGCGACGTCGACGTCATCGATATCCTCAATTCGGAAGGCGTCCAGATCGACGGCCCCAGTGCCGACGAAGACACGTGAGTCCACAAGGACTACAACTGCACCATGGACGCGAAGACAGTTGCATCGGCGGCGATCGCCCTAGCCGCTGTCGGCCGCACGGCGACCGCGCACGCGGACACCGTCTACCAGTTTCAGTCCCCCTCGGGAAACATCACCTGCGTCATGTCGGCGCTCCCCGGCACCACACCTCGGGCGTCGTGTGGGCCATCGACCACACCTGGGTGATACCACCGCGGCCGATGAACTGCGTAGGCGCCTTCGGCGACCAGATCGACCTGGCGCAGGGCAGCTCACCGGCCATGACCTGTCACACCGACACCACCCGCGGCAGCGCACTGCCGACTCTCGAATACGGCGAGAGCCGTTCGGCGGCAACTCTCACCTGCGTCAGCGAGCCTGCGAGCATCACCTGCACCGACTTGGGCACCGGCCACTACTTCCGCATCTCGCGGGAGTCCTTCCAACTGAGATAACCGGTCCACCGGCCGATGCCGCGCCACGGACTGATGCACCGCAGTTTGCGAGGTAACGGCGATAGCGCCGGCATCGTCGTCTACCCCTCGCGCCGCGCCGCGAGGTCCGCGGCTAGCTTGTGGTGAGCCCCTCGAGGAAAGGCACGGACATGTCCAGCAACCTGACCGAGCAGACGATCACCCCGGTCGTGCAACAGACCTTTGACACGTCCACCGACGACAGGTTCCGCCAGGTCCTAGTCAGCCTCGTGCAGCACCTGCACGACTTCGCGCGGCACGTGCGACTGAGCGGCGACGAATGGTTCGCCGCAGTGGATTTCATCGAGCGGCTCGGCAAGATCTCCAGCCCGACGCGCCAGGAGGTGGTGCTGCTGTCGGACATCCTCGGCCTGTCCATGCTGCTGGACACGATGAACGAGAGCCCCGGGGGCTCGGCCACCGCTTCCGCGTTGCTCGGCCCCTTCTACACCGAGGGGCGGCCGACCGCCGCGAATGGCGATGACATCTCCAATGGCGTTGCGGGAACACCGATGTTCGTCACCGGCCGTGTCGTCGACGAGCGGGGCCGGCCGATCGCCGGTGCGCAGGTCGACACCTGGCACAGCGACGGCGTCGGGTTCTACGACGTCCAACTGACCGAGCAGCTGCACGGCGAGTTCGCCATGCGGGCCCTGCTGACGACCGACGACGACGGCCGCTTCTGGTACCGCTCGATCACGCCGCGCTACTACCCCGTGCCCACCGACGGGCCCTGCGGCGAGATCCTGCGCGCGGCCAACCGCTCCGTCATGCGGCCACAGCACGTGCACTTCTGGTTCCACGCCGACGGCTACCGCTCGCTGATCACGCAGCTGTTCCTCAAGGACGATCCCTACATCGGCCGCGACGCGGTGTTTGCCGACCAGACCTCGCTGCAGGCCGATTTCGTGCACCACGAGCCGGGCGTCGCCCCGGACGGAACGACGGTCGAGGAGCCCTTCGTGACGCTCGACTGGACCTTCGTCCTCGCGGGAGTTACGCCATGACGCGCATTCCGCTGGCCAGCACGGACCAGCAACTCGAGCGGGTTCGTCAGTTGACCGGCGGTCGCCGCCCGCTTAACGTGCTGCGCCTGCTGGCCAACGCCCCCAACGTGTTTGACGGCTGGGCAGAGCTGGCCGGTGCGATCTTCGCCAGCCCGACCTTCAGCGCGCGCCTGCGCGAGGTGATCATCCTGCGGGTGGGCCACCTGCAGAACTCGCCGTACGAGCTCGCGCAGCACGTGGTTCTCGGCGCCGCTGCCGGGCTCACCCCGCAGCAGATCGACGCGCTGACCGGCAGCGGGAACCTCGATGCTGCCGGCTTCAGCCCCGACGAACGCCTCGTGATCGACGTCGTCACCGAGCTGTGCGAAACGCACTGGCTGCGCGACGACTCCTTCGCCGCCGCCCGCGCCCTGCTCGGTGACGAGGCGCTGACCGAATTGCTGATGATCGTCAGTAGCTACTACGGCTTGGCGCTGGTGCTCAACGCCGTCGACCTCGACATCGATGCGCCCGGAACCGGGGACGACGCATGACCCGCCTGCCCTACCGTCGGCCCGAGCACATGACCGAGCGGGCCCGCGAATTGACCCGGGAGCGCGGCAATCTCAACCTCTACCGCGTCCTGGCCAACGCCGAGCAGGTGTTCACCGGCTGGATGCAGGCCGGGCGTGACGCCTTGACCAGTCCGGTGCTGCCGCGGCGGCTGCGCGAGCTCGTCGTCCTACGCACCGCGTACCTCATGGACAGCCCCTACGAGCTTGGCCAACACTACGACATCGCGCCCACGGCCGGTGTCGCCGCCGACGAGATCGCGGCCGTCACGTCCGACACCGATTGGCGTGCAACGATATTAGACGCCACCGAACTCGCGGTGCTGGAGTTGACCACCCAACTGGTGACCACCCGCGGCGTCACGGAGCTGGTGTTGGCGTCCGTGCACTCGGCCCTGGGCACCGAGGCCACGGTGGAAGTCTTGATGCTGATCAGCCGCTATGCCGGTCTGGCGCTGATGCTCAACGCGCTCGAGGTCGACCTCGACGAAACCGCCCGGCTGCCGAACATTCCGCGGGCCGACGAGAGCTGACGGCATCTCGACGGGCCGGTGCCACCGTCGTAACGTTGCCGTGTGACGGCGCGGAAATCCCCCTCGACTCGGCTGTCAGTCGACGACTGGCTGCAAGCCGGTTACACCGTCCTCGCCGAGCAGGGCGGACGCGCGCTGAAAGTGGAGAACCTCTGCCGGCAGATCGGCGCCACCCGCGGCAGCTTCTACTGGCACTTCCAGGACATGGACAGCTACCGCGCCGCACTCGTCGAATCGTGGAACGCGTTCCTGGAGCGTGACCGGCAATCGCTGGCCGATCTCGACACGTTGCCACCACGGGACCGCTTGTCCGCCATGATGAATACCTTGGTCAGCCCCCAGCACTGGATGCTGGAGCGCGCCATGCGGGAATGGGCGCGCACCGACCCCGTCGCGGCCGCCAACGTTCGCGAGGCCGACCGCATCCTGGTTCGCTCGGTCGCCAAGGCGTACCAGGACTACGGGTTCGACGCCGACGACGCCCGGCTGCGGGCGGAGCTGACGTTCGCGGCCGGGATCGGGCTGCTGCACCTCGCCGGCTCGGCGGTCCACGCGCAAAAGGCGGCACCACAGCAACGCCTGCTGGAACTCATGCTGGCCAACCCCACCTGACCCTCAGACCATCGCGATCGGGGAGATCTTGGCCCCGATGGCCAACGCCCCGGCCAACTCTCGGCTGGCGTCGTAGTCGAATACGACATGGCCCGCGGCGTACACTCCTCCCGCGGTTGCGGGTCGAATGGCGACAGCATCCAGTTGTGTAGCGCGTAGAACCTAAAGTCTAAGCGCTGGAAGAACATCCGTGTGCCATCCGCCGAACCGGTTCCAGCACTTCGGGAAACGACGCCTGTATGCCGCCGAACCGGGCCGGCAGCAGCAACCGGCACAGCTCGGTGTGCCGGAACTCGTCGACCGTCGCCGCGGGCAGGCGATGCAGGCGTTCGGCCTCCTCGGCGCGTTCGGCCAGCCGCGCGACGAACTCGTCCGTGATGCCGTACGTGGAGCGGCTGACGACCGCGGACGTGCGGCCATAACATACTATTTAGTATGTTCTCCCCCGGGGGGGGGGCTCAGGCCTCGGGGTCGTGGGAATGCACCACGGTTGCCGGAGTGGACGGCGACGAGTTCAGGCGGTTGGCCGCGAAATCTGTCCCCTTGTCGACGATGTTGGAGTCGTCTGCGTAGGTGTCGTGGGCGGAGAAGTTCAGTCCGTCGGAGCACACCGGGTCCTCGGGGGCGCACACCTTGATGGTCTTGGCCTGGTAGGTCGGCCCGATGACGACCGGGGGTTGGTCGAGGAAGTTCATGGCGCGCACGTTGGGCATGCCGAACAGCACGACGGCGGCGACGTGGTTGGCGATGTCCGGCGAGAGCGGCTTGGGCACGGTCGCGGGGTCGATGCCGTCGGGCACCGCGGCCGAGGTGACAAAGCCCATCACGGCCGCACCCTGGGAGTAGCCGCCCAGCACCATCTTGGTGTTGGGGCAGGCGCCGGCCTCGGACACCACATGCGCGCCCGCATCCCTGATGCCGTCCAGGCCGGTGGACCATTCATTGCTGGCGGGGTAGTTGACCGGATACACCTCCACGGACTTGCCCGGCTCGCGCGCCCGCAGCTGGTCGACGAACGCCTGCCCGGTCGGCCCCACGCCCGGGTCCTCCCCGGTGCCACGGGCAAACACCACCTGCACATCGGGACACGGCTCCGCGGACGCGACCGCGGGGACCAGCGCGGCGCCGCCGAGGCTGCACGCTGTAAGGACGAGGGGCGTGGCAAGACGAGTCAGGTGACCGGTGATCATGCCGCGATATGTGCCCATAGCAATGCATTCCAAACATGATTACGAATCCGTTCACAATCATTCGTGCACAACGTGGACGTGGGTACAAGTCGAAACGCCGACACTCACAGTTCTCTAAAGTCTGGGTCGGGCGACTGGTCGGTCGCCACTCGGCTGCCTGGGAGCGGGGGAGGTCGATGAAAAGGCCACGCGCAGAGCAGGATTCAGAAGATGCGACCGCCGCGAGGCTTCCGGGAGATCCGCGTTGCTACCATCACGCGATGAGTGATCCGCAACGATCACTTTCGAGACGCGACGTCTTGAAAGCCGCCGGTGCCGGCCCGGCGATGCTGACCGCCGCGACCGCGTACGCCGCGCGCGCGGTGGCCGGGGTGGCCGGATCGGCCGTCTTCCTCGACCCGGGCCACAACGGCGTGTACGACGCGTCGATCGCGCAGCTGGTGCCGAACGGCCGCGGCGGCACCAAGCCGTGCAACACGATGGGCACCGCCACCGACGACGGTTACCCGGAGCACGCGTTCAACTGGGTCGTCGTCAGCCTGATCAACGACTCGCTCAGCCAGCTGGGCGTTCGCGCCCAACTGTCGCGCGACAGCGACAACGGCGTCGGGCCCTGCATCGACGAACGGGCGGCGCGGGCGAACGCGATGCGGCCCGATGCAATCGTCAGCATCCACGCCGATGGCGGTCCGGCCTCCGGCAGCGGGTTCCACGTGAACTACTCCGACCCGCCGCTGAACGACGTGCAAGCCGGCCCCGCCGTGCAGCTGGCCCACACCATGTGCGACGCCCTGGCCCAAGCGGGCTTTCACCCGTCCACCTATCTCGGATCCGACGGGCTCTACGGGCGGGCCGATCTCGCCGGCCTGAACCTGGCCCAGTACCCGGCCGTCCTCGTCGAACTCGGGAACATGAAGAACGCCGGCGATGCCGCGCTGATAGAAAGCGCCGACGGCCGGGCGCGGTATGCGGCGGCGGTCACGCAGGGGATCGTCGCGTTCCTGAACGCGAAGGCCGGCTGACGCGCCAGGCGGCCGGCACGTCCTTCGGCCGATCGGCCAGCGTGTCGAGGTAGAGCCGACGTACCTCGGCGATGTGGTCGGGCGGGTTCTCCAGCGTCCAGCCGTCGACCGGAATCGGCAGCAGCACCGCGACATCCACGGTGCCCGGAGTGATCTCGAGTGACTTGTCGCGCGAGGCGATGGTCTCGGCGTTGCGAATCACGATCGGCACGATCGGTACGCCGGCGGCCATCGCGATCCGGAAGGCCTCCTTCTTGAACGGCCCGACCTCGGCCGTGTTCAGCGACGTGCCCTCGGGCGCGATGCGGAACTGGTCCCCGGAACCACCGGCTGATCACGCCAGCGGGCTTCGGCGTTAACGGGACAGCTGGGCGATCATCGTCATCGCGATGAGCAGCAACGTGGTGATCCCGATGAGGTACACCTGACGGCGCGGGGTGATGTCGGGCGGCATCGGTCGCTGCTGCAGGATCCGTTGGCGCCGTATGGCGATCGCGTAAGTGGTCACCGCCGCCGCGCCGGCCACGCCCGCCAGCAGCAGCGCCGCCATCGTCGTCACGCCGCGTAAATCCTTCAGGGTCAGCAACACGCCGTTGACCAGGAACGCGAACGACGTCCGGGTCCAAGCCAATACCGTCCGCTCGGCCGGCAGCGTTGCGGCCCGCGGGTCGGCCTGCGGCCGGGTCAATGCGTAAACACCTTGAGAATGACGAGCCCCAGCGCGATCAGCCCGACCAGCGTCAGGCCGAACGCGAGATAGGCGGGTGAGGGGTGCCGGGGCAACGGGTCGCCGCGGCGCATGGCGCGGCCCGCCTGCTGCCAGCGCAGCAGGCCCATGCCGCTGGTGAGGACCGCCAGCAGGGCAAGGCTCATGCCGAGCAGGCGGCGTGCGCCGGGGACGGCCAGCTCCGGAACTAGCTGCACCAGGGCGACCGCCGCGGCGAGCAGTCCCAGCGCTGTGCGCTGCCAGGACAGGAACGTCCGCTCGTTTGCCATGGTGAATCGGTAGTCGATCTCGTGCTCTTCCGCGGTATCGGTGGTGTGATCGGCCACGGTGTACCTCGCAGGGCGTTGAGGGGCAAGTATTTCGACTGAGCTGATTTTATCCAACCATGCGACCCGCGACACCCGGTTCGGCGGGCCCGGGCCATGATGAAGCTCGTGCTGCAAGCGTTGTTGTTCGACGTGCAGGGAACGGCGACGGATTTTCTATCGACGATCTGCGACGAGGCGCGGCGGATCAGCGCCGGCCGGCATGCGGGCGTCAATTGGCCCGACATGGTGCGGCGCTGGCGCACGGGCTATTTCGTCGCGCTGGAGGCCGCGTCCGCGGGCGCCGACCGTTGGGTCTCGGTGCACTCGGTCTATCGCGACGCCCTCGACCCTGTGCTGGACGAGTGCGGCCTCGCGGGATTTTCGAGTGCCGAACGCGAGGAACTCACGTCGGCCTGGCAGCGGCTGAAGGCATGGCCTGACGTGGTGCCCGGCCTGACCCGGCTGAAGAGCCGGTTCACGTTGGCCACGCTGTCGAATGCCGATGTGTCGGCGGTGGTCAACATCTCCAAGCGGGCGGGCCTGCCGTGGGACGCCGTCTTCACCGCGGAGATGGCCGGAGTGTTCAAGCCCGACCCAGCCGCCTACGGGATGGCGGCGACCTATCTGGGCCTGGATCGCGGGGAGATCATGATGGTGGCGAGCCACAAATACGACATCCGCGCCGCCGGCGATCTCGGCTTCCGCACGGCGTTCGTCACGCGGCCGCTGGAATTCGGCGCGGACGGCGACGCGGACGTCGCCTACTCGGACGAGTTCGACGTCAATGCATCCGACTTCCTCGACCTCGCCGCGCAGCTCGGCTGCTGACGGCTCAGCGGTGCGCGGACTCGGTCAGCGGCTGACCGCCGGCGGCCTGCAGCAGGCAGATCAGCGTCCTGGGCAGGGGATTGGCCGCGGTGCGATCCTGGTTCGAATCGATCAGGTAGGTGATCGAAAACGGGCTGCCCGCAAGGGATTTACCTGTATAGGGGGCGAACCCGTCGGTGCAGTCGTGATTGGCTACGTTGGCGATGGCGGTGTCGACGGCCATCGGCGCGCGCAGGTAGACTTCGGCCAAATGCGCTGTGCCGCAATCGACGACGGTGATCGTCACCCGGCTGAGGTCGGCGGGCGGAAGGTCGGCGACGCACTCGCCGGTCTGCAGGTCGATCCACTTCTCGGTGTGTGAACTCAGCGGTGGTGTGGCGTTGCCGGTGGCGGTCGGCAGTGCGACGGCGGCCACGCCGCAGATCGTCGCGAAAGCCCGCGCCTTCATGGCGGGAGCTTAGCCCTCGCCGAGCGCCGGCGGCACGGTATTCGTCAACGCCGGGTCCGGCTGCTCCGACGACATCGACAGCAGCCCCCGCACGGCCCGCGCGGCCAGCAGCCAGTTGGACGGCTTCTTCAGGTTCAGGCCACCCAGCAGCTGCTTGATCATCGTCAGCGTGTCGAAGTAAATGCGTTCGCAGACAAGTGTTTCGGTGTCGTCGAAGACGAAGTAGGCGGTCATGCGAACCCGGAAGCGGCTGCCGGTGGGCGGGACCTTGCCGAGAAAGCCGCGATGCGTGCCCATCAACCAGAACTCGACGATCACCGCGTCGGCGCTGTGCCGCAAGGCGATGATCTCGTGGTCCTGGTCGGGAAATGCCGTGCGGGTGTAGTTGTAGTAGCCGCGCACGGCGTCGTTTCCGTCGTGGACGACCAGCTGCGGGATCAGCTCGTAGCGCGGATGCGGGAACGTCGCCAGCACGTCGTCCCAGTCCTGGCGGACCTCGTCGTGAAAGTGGTCTAGCACGAGTTTCTGTCGCGCGGCCAGCACCTCGGGAGCGGGAAACGCGGGGACGGTCATCTGGTCAGACCAAGCCGCCCTGCGGAGGCGTCCAGGCCACCGGCAGCCGCTTGATGCCGTGGATGAACTGCGACAGCAGGCGCGCCGGCTTCTCGGTCACGGTGATTTCGGGGATCTCCCGGCGCAATTCGTCGAACACGACGCGGATCTCACGACGAGCCAGGTTGGCGCCCAGGCAGAAATGCGCGCCGCCGCCGCCGAAGCCCAGATGCGGATTGGGGTCGCGCGCGACGTCGAAGGCCCACGGATTGTCGAAGCGCGATTCGTCGCGGTTGGCCGAGTTGTAGAACAGGGCAACCTTGTCGCCCGCCGCCATCCGGACGCCGCTCAGCTCGAAATCGCGGGTCAGGGTGCGCCGCATGTAGACCACCGGGGACGCCCACCGCACGATCTCCTCGACCGCGGTGGGTGTCAGTTCGTCGAAGTCGGCCCACCACTTGTCCCGTTGCTCGGGGAAACGGGACAATGCCAGCACCCCGTGGCTGATCGCGTTGCGCGTGGTTTCGTTGCCGGCGACCACGAGCAGGATGAAGAATGACGCGATCTCCTGGGAGGTGAGCCGGTCGCCGTCGACCTCGGCCTCGACCAGGGCCGTGGTCAGATCGTCGTGATGGTTGGACCGGCGGTCGTCGGCGAGCGCGGTGGCGTAGGCGCCGATGTCCATGGACACCTGTAAGAACTCTTCGAAATCCAATGTCAGATCGGGATCGCCGAAACCGAGAATCACGTTGGTCCAGTGGAAGATTCGTTGATGGTCCTCTTCGGGGATTCCCATCATGTCGCAGATCACCTGCAGCGGCAGCGGGCCGGCGAGTTCGCTGACCAAGTCGGCCTGGCCGTCGGGATGGTTCGCCTTGAGCGAGGTGACCAACCGGTGTGCTCGCTCTCGTACCGAGTTCTCGATGCGGGCAACTACTTTCGGGGTGAAGGCCCGGCTGACGATCGAGCGCAGCCGCTGGTGTCGCGGATCGTCGAGCACAATCATCGACCCGAAATACTCGGCCAGCTCCGGCGTCTGCTCGGCGATGGTGATGCCGCTGGCGGAGCTGAAGATGTCGGGATGGCGGCTGGCGAAGTGGACGTCGTCGAGCTTGGTCAGCGCCCAATACCCGCTGCCGGCGTCAAACCCCTCGTACTCGATCGCAGGCCAGAACGAGATCGGGGCTTCCCGCCGCAAGGTGGCGAACGCCGCGTCGCGAACGTCGTCGTTGCGCACCCAGAAGTCGAGCGACTGAAGTTGGATGTCGGCAAGAGGAATCTCGGGCGGCGGCGTCCCGTTCGGACGTGTCGCAATACCAGTCTCGAGGCTCACCTAGGCCTCCCTTCGCCTTTGAAAGAGGTTCGAAGAGCTGACATCGCTGAGCCTAGACCGGAATCAGTGCGTGCAGACGGTTCTTGCGGGGGCACCGACGGTTGCCGTCGCGTTGCTGACCACGTTGCCGTCCATCGTGATCTTGCAGGAGATCGGACCCGGCCCCTGCGCGCTGATGACGAACACCTGGCCGCCGAAGGCGGTGAACTCCGTCGACCACGGCAGCGGCGCATTGACCTGATGCTGCTGGCCGGTGTCGGTTTGATACGAGATGTAGGTGGCCACGGCGGGACCGTTGACCTCGTAGCGGATCTTCGGGAAGCCGTCCGCGTGAGCCACTGCGCACGCGTTCGCGAACCCGAAGCCGACGGCGAACAGAGCGCACAGATGCTTCGTCATGGTTTGCATCGTGTCACCTAGCGGGACGAGGTGCTAGAGGCGACGGAATCGCGCGCTTAGGGTGAAGCGGGGGCTGACGATCGGAAGGTGAGTATGTCGGGCAGCGACGCAAAGCGTGTGGTGGTCTTCGGTACCGGCTTCGTCGGCCGGATGGTGATCCCCGAGATCGTCAAGCACCCGCTCTTCGAGTTGGTGGGCGTCGGCGTCAGCAACCCGGGCAAGGTCGGACGCGACGTCGGCGACATCTGCGGATTGCCGAAGAAGGTGGGCGTTGTCGCCACCGACGACATCGACGCCCTGATCGCGTTGAAGCCCGACGCGTTGGTGCATTACGGCCCGACGGCGATGCACGCCAAGGAGAACATCAAGCTGATCACCGCCTTCCTGCGGGCCGGTATCGACGTGTGCTCCACGGCGATGACGCCGTGGGTCTGGCCGACGATGCACCTCAACCCGCCTAACTGGATTACGCCGATCACCGAGGCGTGCGAGCTGGGTCAGTCGTCCTGTTTCACCACCGGCATCGACCCCGGCTTTGCCAACGACCTGTTCCCGATGACATTGATGGGGCTGACGTCGGAGATCCGCAAGGTGCGGGCGTCCGAGCTGCTGGACTACACGAATTACGAGGGCGACTACGAATTCGAGATGGGCATCGGCCGCGAGCCCGAATTCAAGCCGATGCTGGAAGACCGCGACATGCTGATCTTCGCGTGGGGCGCCACCGTGCCGATGATCGCCCACGCCGCCGGCATCGCGCTCGACGAGATCACCACCACGTGGGACAAGTGGGTGACGCCCACCGAGCGCAATTCGGCCCGGGGCGTCATCAAGCCCGGTCACGTCGCTGCCGTCCGGTTCACCATCAACGGCGTCTATCAGGGTGAGACCCGCATCCAGCTCGAGCATGTCAACCGCATCGGCCTCGACGCCGCGCCGGACTGGCCGACCGGTCACGACAACGATGTCTACCGCGTGGACATCGAGGGCACCCCGAGCATCTTCCAGGAGACCGCGTTCCGGTTCACCGACGGCTCCGGCCGAGACGCCGCCGCGGCCGGCTGCCTGGCGACCGGGCTGCGAGCGTTGAATGCCGTGCCGGCGGTCAACGACCTGCGGCCGGGTTGGGTCACCCCGCTGGACCTGCCCCTGATCCCGGGGGCCGGCACCATCCGCTGAGCGTGCGGCCGTTTCGTCACACAGCGCGCGCATAGCCAGGGCAGAGAGTGGCTATAGGTACAACCGGCAGAATTTCGGGTTATGCGGATGCGGGGGCATTCCGCTGAACACGGGGATTGGACCAATGGCAGACGGAGCTACGCCCGCGCTTGGGCTCTCGATCGGCGCTACCAACCTGGCAGCCGTCACCGCAGATCACGCCGTTTCACGCAAGCCCGTCCTGACGCTGTATCAGCAGCGCCCGCCCGAGGTCGGCGTGCCGTCGGAGAACCCGAGGCTGGACGAACAGGGCCTGGTGATCACCGGCTTTGTGGACCGGGTCGGCGACCCGATCGGCATCGTGGCGGCCGACGGCTCGGTGCATCGCAGCGAGGTCCTGCTGGCCGACGCGCTGCGCGCACTGGCCTACACCGCGAACGGCAACAACACCCTGCCCGCAAGCCTCGCCGTCACCCACCCCGCGCACTGGGGAACTCCCGCGGTGGAGGCACTCGGTTCGGCGCTGAGCAGCGTGACCGAATGGTCGAGCCCGGCGCGACCCATCACCTTGATCCCGGACGCAGCGGCGACGCTGTTCGCCGTGCGGGCGAACCCGGGCATACCGGCGCGCGGCACCGTCGCGGTGTGCGACTTCGGCGGCAGCGGAACGAGCATCACGTTGATGGACGCGGCCGGCGACTATCGGCCGTTGGTGCCGACTGTGCGGCATCAGGACTTCTGCGGCGACCTGATCGATCAGGCGGTGTTGACGGCCGTGCTGGCCAACGTGCCGAGCACCGGGGGATTCGACCCGTCCGGCACGTCGGCGATCGGTTCGCTGAGCCGGCTGCGTGTTGCCTGCCGAGTCGCGAAGGAACAACTGTCGTCGAGTACCGCGACCACGCTGGCCACGGAGCTACCCGGCGTGGGCGGCGATGTCCGGCTCACCCGAAACGAACTCGACGACGCGATCCGTGACTCGCTGAGTAATTTCGTCTCGGCCTTGGATGAGACGTTGACGCGCAACGCAATTCGCGATCTCGTCGCGGTGGTGTCGGTGGGCGGCGGGGCGCACGTCCCGGCGGTCACCACGATGCTGTCGGGACATTTCCGGGTCCCCGTGGTCACGACGCTGCGCCCCCAGCTGGCCGCGGCGATCGGGGCCGCATTGCGGGCGTCCCGAGGGCCGGGCGATACGAGTGCCACGGCCCTGACGCCGGCCGCGCCGCTTGGTGCGGCCTCGGCCGCGGCGCCGATCGTGCCGGTGGCGCCACTGGCGGTGGAAGAGGGGAATTCCGCGCGGACCCAGATCCGGTCGGCCGAGCCGGTGTCGAGCATGATGCCGGTGCTGGCGTGGTCGGAGGCCGACGACAATTCGCGCGGTATGCCGGCCGGGTCGGGCTACACGTCGGCGCGCCCGGCGCTGAACTTCGAAGCCAACGCCGAGTCGCGTCGGGAGAAGAGAAGGAACTCGATCCTGCCGTGGCATCGGCTGCCCGGGATCGTGGGGCTCGGGACGGCGGTCGCCGTGCTGCTGGTCGGCATCGCGGTGGCGATCGGATTTTCCGGCGACAAGGCCGTCACGAACCCGGCACCGGGCGCGAACTCGCCGGCCGCTCCCGCACCGGCCAGCGCCGGCGCGCCGCAGTCCGCACCCGCGAATCCCGCGCCGCCGTCGGCGCCACCTCAGGTGGCACCGCAAGTTGCGCCCGCCCAACCCGCGGATGCGGGACCACCCCCGGCGGACATCCCGCCGCCCCCGGCGGACATCCCGCAGCCTCCCGCGGATGTTCCCGCGCCGCCGCAGGCACCCCCGCCGCCGGTACCTCAGCTGCCGCAGGCACCGCCGGTGCCGCCGCGCATCCCGATCCCGGCGATTCCGCCCATCCCACACATCCCCGGAATCAACTTGTCAATTCCGGGGATTGGGCACAGCTAGACGTCATGGCTGGCGCTTCTCGCCCTTGTTCTCCTCGGCCGCGGCCTTCCGGAGTTCCTCGTTGAGCGCCTTGTCCTTTTCGATCTGGGCCTGCTTGTCCTCGTCGCTTGGGCCGTCCTCGCCCCCGCCGTCGACCTCGTTGTTGTACTTCGGGTTGCCGTCGTCGTCGAGCCAGTCGTTGACCGCGGTCCCCGAGACGGCTCCCCCCGAGCCCGGCAGCACCACGGTCGGGCGGTCCTCGTAGGCCACCATCATTTCGGAGGCCTGCTTCTTGTCTTCCTCGTCCGGCTCCGGCTTCTCGGTCTGGCCACCGTCGGCCCGACCCTCGTCCTCGGTCTCATCGACCTCGGTCTTGTCGGTGTACTCGGCTTGGCCAGCTGCTTTATCGTCCTGCACAGTCACGTACCTACCCCCTCGTCGCAGCGCTATCCGCGTCGGTTACCCGCTGCGACGATGTGTCGAAACTCTCCTGGACCGTACGCGTCGCGTCAGTGACCCCGCGCCACCCATTCCTCGTAATGGACGATCTCGTCGCCGATTCTGGTGCTGTCGCCGTGGCCGGTGTGCACAATGGTCTCGCCCGGCAGCTTGCCGAGCCGCTCGGAGATGGACTCGAGAATCGTCGGGAAGTCGGAGTACGACCGGCCCGTCGCGCCCGGACCGCCGGCGAACAGGGTGTCGCCGCTGAACACCACGCCGAGGTCGTGGATGTACCAACACACCGATCCGGGGGAGTGCCCCGGGGTGTGCAGCGCGGTCAGCTCGGTGCCGTCGATCTTCAACGTATGCCCGTCGGAGATGGTGTGAAAATCCTTGTCCGGGTGTGTCATTCGCCATAGAACCTCGTCGGCTGGATGCAGCAGCACCGGTGCGTCGAGCGTCTTGCCGAGTTCGGGCGCCACCGTGACGTGGTCGTTGTGGCCGTGCGTGCACACCACCGCCACCACGTGCCGACCGCCGACGGCCTCTACGATCGGCGCCGCGTCATGCGCGGCGTCGAACACCACGACATTGGAGTTGTCGCCCACCAGCCAGATGTTGTTGTCGACTTCCCAACTGCCACCGTCCAGTTCGAAGGTGCCGTGGGTGACCACCCGATCGATGTCGACCATCAGAGCATCACCACCGATCGCAATACCTTGCCCGCATGCATCTTGTCGAACGCCTCCTCGATGGCGTCTAGCCCGATTCGCTCGGAGACAAACTTCTCCAGCGGAAGCCGGCCCTGCAGGTAGAGGTCGATCAGGGTGGGGAAGTCGCGTTCGGGCAGACAGTCGCCGTACCAGGAGGACTTCAACGATCCGCCGCGGCTGAAGAAGTCGACCAGAGGCATCTCCAGCGTCATGTCCGGCGTCGGCACGCCCACCAGCACCACGGTTCCGGCCAGGTCCCGCGCGTAGAAGGCCTGCTTCCACGTTTCGGGCCGGCCGACCGCGTCGATCACCACGTCGACACCGAAACCGTCGGTGAGGTCGGCAATCGTTTCCACGAGGTCCTTATCGGCGGCGAACTCGGCGCTGTTGACGGTGTGGGTGGCGCCGAACTCACGGGCCCAGTCCAGCTTGGTGTTGTCGGTGTCGACGGCGATGATCCGCCGGGCGCCGACCAGCGCGGCCCCCGCGATCGCGGCGTCACCCACGCCGCCACAGCCGATCACCGCGACGGTGTCGTTGCGGTCGACGGCGCCGGTGTTGATCGCGGCGCCGATGCCCGCCATGACGCCGCAACCCAGCAGGCCGGCGACGGCCGGGTCGGCCTCGGGATTGACCTTCGTGCATTGACCGGCGGCCACCAGAGTCTTGTCGGCGAAGGCCCCGATGCCCAGCGCCGGGGTGAGCTCGGTGCCGTCGGTCAGTGTCATCTTCTGTTCGGCGTTGAAGGTGTCGAAACACAGGTGCGGCCGGCCGCGCTTGCAGGCCCGGCACTGGCCGCACACCGCGCGCCAGTTCAGGATCACGAAGTCGCCCGGCGCCACCGACGTCACGCCCGGGCCGACCGCCTCGACCGTGCCCGCAGCCTCGTGGCCGAGCAGGAACGGGTACTGCTCGTTGATGCCGCCCTCGCGGTAGGTCAGGTCGGTGTGGCACACCCCGCAGGCGATGATGTCGACCAGAGCCTCGCCGGGTCCGGGGTCGGGGACGACGATGTCCACCAATTCGACGGGTTGGCCCTTCTTGCGTGAAATCACTCCGCGCACTGTCTGACTCATGGCCTACAACCTACTGTTCGCCGCCATACATCTCGCGGCGGGCTGTCCACCCATGGACCTTGAGCAACCGCCGCGACAACGAGCAGGTGTAGCGTCCGAGAGCGTGACGATTGTGGAGACCACCGAAGACTTCACCGGACGAATGATCGCCGCACTCGACGGCGCGAGCCTCGCGATCCTGCTGAGCATCGGCCACCAGACCGGCCTGCTGGACACCATGGCCGGACTCGGTCCAGCCACCAGCGCGCAGATCGCGGACGCCGCCGGCCTCAACGAGCGCTACGTCCGGGAGTGGTTGGGCGGCATGACCACTGGGCACATCGTCGACTACGACGTCGACACCGACGCCTACGCGCTGCCCGCCCATCGCGCGGCCGTGCTGACGCGCGCCGCCGGGCCGCACAACCTGGCTTTGGTGTCCGTGTTCCTTCCGCAACTCGGCGAAGTCGAACAGAAAATCATCGGCTGCTTCCGCAACGGCGGCGGGCTGCCGTACAGCGAGTTCAACCGTTTCCACGCGCTGATGGCCGAGCAGAGCGCCGCGGTCTTCGACATCGCGCTCGTCGACGTCGTGCTGCCGTTGGTCGACGGCTTGCCCGAACGGCTGCGCGCCGGCGCGGACGTGGCCGACTTCGGCTGCGGCAGCGGTCACGCGATCAACGTGATGGCACAGGCGTTCCCGGCGAGCACGTTCACCGGCATCGACTTCTCCGCGGAGGCCATCGCGACCGGCGTTGCCGAGGCCGGCCGCCTCGGGCTGACCAACGCGGCCTTCGAGGCCCACAACCTTGCCGAGCTGGACAAGGTCGAGAGCTACGACGTCATCACCGTGTTCGATGCCATCCACGACCAGGCCCAGCCGGCGCGGGTGCTGGACAACATCAATCGCGCCCTGCGACCCGGCGGCGTGTTCCTGATGGCCGACATCCGGGCATCCAGCCGCCTCGAGGACAACGTCGACGTCCCGATGAGCACCTACCTCTACACCGTCTCGCTCATGCACTGCATGACGGTGTCGCTGGCGCTCGACGGCGCCGGGCTCGGCACGGTGTGGGGCACCCAACTGGCCACCTCGATGCTCGTCGACGCCGGTTTCGACGATGTTCGAGTGCTCGAGGTCGACTCCGACCCGATCAACAACTACTACATCGCCACGAAGTGACGCCGCCGATGGGATCCCCGGGCTACGACGCCATCCCCGCTGAGGACATCCAGCGGGGCGACAACATCGAATTTCCCGTCGACGACCCGGGGGTGAAGTGGTACGTCGAGGAAGGCAGGGCCTCGAAGCCCCCTTGCGATCAGCCGGGCGTGCAGTGGTACGTCGAGCAGCGAGTCGGCGAGGTGCTGGTCAGCCCGCTGGGCGATCTGCACACATTGATCGTGAAAGAGGTCGGGGGGCCGGGAGCCGAAGTCGAGGTCCGAGTCAGGGCCCAGGTGCAGGTCCGCCGCCACCGCCGGAATCACTGATCAGGTGACGGCACTCGACGCTCTTGGCCACTGGCCGGTGGCCAATGCCGCCGCGGCAGTGATCGGACCGGCCGGCGTGCTGGCCGGTCACGGCGACACCGAGCGGGTGTTCGTGCTGGCATCGGTGACCAAACCGTTGGTGGCCCGCGCCGCGCACATCGCCGTCGAGGAGGGCGTCATCGACCTGGCCACCGCCGCCGGGCCGCCCGGCTCCACGATCCGGCACCTGCTTGCGCATGCGTCGGGCCTGGCGATGAACAACGACCACGTGCTGGCCGCGCCCGCAGCGCGGCGGATCTATTCCAATTACGGCTTCACCGTCCTGGCCCAGACCATCGAGCGGGAGTCGGGCATCGAGTTCGGCCGCTACGTCACCGAAGCCGTGTGCGAACCGCTTGGGATGGCGTCAACCCGGCTCGACGGCGGCGCGGCGGCAGCCGGGTTCGGCGCGACCTCGACGGTCACGGACCTGGCGGCCTTCGCCGGTGACCTGCTGCGCCCGTCGACGGTTTCGGCGCAGCTGCACGCCGAGGCGACCCGCGTGCAATTCCCGGGCCTGGACGGCGTCCTGCCCGGATACGGCGTGCAGCGGCCCAACGACTGGGGGCTGGGTTTCGAGATCAGGGACGCGAAATCGCCGCATTGGACGGCCGCCCGGAATTCGGCGCGCAGCTACGGTCATTTCGGCCAGGCGGGCGGCTTCATCTGGGTCGATCCGGACGCCGACCTGGCGCTGGTGGTGCTCACCGACCGCGATTTCGGCGAGTGGGCGCTCGCGCCGTGGCCGGCGCTCAGCGACGCGGTGCTGCTGCAATACATCAAATAGGCATCGAGCACTAGCGCAACACGGGTATCACAAGGCACAATAGACACGCAGGACACAAAAACTTCATGCAGCACTCTGCTCACCGGGTTCGCCAGGTCGTTGGGGAAGACGTCCCTCGCGGAACCGAAGGAGCAGTAGATGCGCACGTCGAATCAATTCGCCGACATCACGGCGGGCGTGGTGTACGTGCACGCCTCGCCCGCGGCGGTGTGCCCACACGTCGAGTGGGCGCTGTCGTCGACCCTGCAGTCCAAGGCCAATTTGGTGTGGACGCCGCAGCCGGCGATGCCCGGGCAGCTGCGCGCCGTCACCAACTGGGTCGGACCGGTGGGTACGGGGGCGCGGCTGGCCAACGCCCTGCGCTCCTGGACGGTGCTGCGATTCGAGGTCACCGAGGACCCCAGCCCCGGGGTGGACGGCCAGCGGTTCAGCCACACGCCGCAACTCGGGTTGTGGAGCGGGTCGATGAGCGCGAACGGCGACATCATGGTCGGGGAGATGCGCCTGCGCTCGATGATGGCCCAGGGCGCCGATACGCTGGCCGCCGAATTGGATTCGGTGCTGGGGACGGCGTGGGACGAGGCGCTCGAGGTGTACCGCGACGGCGGCGACGCCGGCGAAGTGACCTGGCTCAGCCGCGGCGTCGGCTAGGCGCGGTTACAGTCCGGGACTGAGCGTCGACGCGATCGCGGTGCGCGGCACCGACACCTGGGTGGCCTCCAGCGCCGGCTGCAGCGCGTTCTGGTCGAAGAAGAAGAGGACGGCACCGTCGGTGATCGCGAAGCTTTGGTAGTTGGCCGGATTGAGTCCGGCGTCGTCGGGGATCGACACGGCGGCCCCGTAGCGGTCGGCGAGGGTCTTCTGCACGATCGGCAAAATCGCCTGCAGCGGTTGGCTTCCCGGCCGAAACAGTGAGTCGTAGGTGATCGCGGTCCGGGTGGCCAGGTTGTAGTTGAACGATTTGTACCAGGTCAACGGGTGTGCGCCGCCCAGGTTTTGGTAGATCTTGGTCACGACCGATCGGGTTCCGCTTCGCGGCGATCCGGAGTTGTAGCGCTCGCTGGTGACGTCCAGCGCGGTCGGCGACGTGAGCGAACCCGAGGGGCCCCGGGCGTTGCTGTAGTCGTCGGCGGCCTTGCGCAGATATCCGGTGAGCGCGGGCTCGTCGGGGTAGTCGGCCGGGAAGGCCATGGTGATGTTCGAATACGGTCCCGACGCGTCGAAATGGCACATCTGGTTGGCGTCGACTTGCGGGCACATCTGCGTGTCGGCGTGGGCCGCCGCCAGCGACGCGAGTCCCGCGCCGGCCGCGAGGGTCGCCGCGATCGCCACCATCCGCGAGTGCCAGCCGTTGTTCTTGTTCATGGTGTGCAGTAGACCGCGGCGCACTTGGAGGATTCTCAATGCGTGATCGTCAGACCGTCGGGGGGTGCAGCGGGGCGGCCGTTACGGGCATGTCCACGTTGCCTTTACACGCCCCGCTCGTGATGTCCGTGTGAAAGACGCCGGTGAGGACGCCGTTCGGCCCGGGCGTGTAGGCGGTGATGGATTTCGCGGGGTCGTATTCGATGGTGCCGTCGGGCAATAGGCAGTCCCACTTCCACGTCATCTCGCGCACCCATTGGGCACCGTTCCAGGTGAATTCGATGGTTCGCGGCATGGAGTCGTTTTTGGGTGGCGGCGGATCGTCCACCGTGGCGATGCAGGTGCCCGACGAACACTTCGAGCTGATGGAGACGGTGGAATGGTGGGCGTATTCCGGCTGACTGGCCGCAGTACTGGTGCCGACCTTCGCGTTGGCCGACAGCGTCAGCATGTACTGCCCGTTCCACAGTGGATCGGCGGCCATCGCCGCGGGGGACATGAAGGCGCCCAGCGACGTTGCCGCAGTGACGACCATCGCAGCCCTGCGTCCCGACATGTGTTCCTCCCCATGGAGCGGCAAACGCTTTCTGCACACATGTCGAATTCGACCGATCGGCTGTTACATCAGCGCGACGGCGCCGGGCACAGCACCTGCAGCGCGGCCGGCACCGCGTAGATCTCGGCCGGCAACGCGCAGGCGAAGTCGCCGTCGGCGTAGACGTTGATGCCGGGGGAGTCGACGTGAATCGACCTCGCCCGCGCCGTCTTCACCTCGTCCAGCTGGACATGGGTGCCCTTGAACACTGTCGGAAACAGGCGTAGCAGCCTGGTGCGGCCGGCCTCGGTCACCATGGTGATGTCGAGCAGGCCGTCGGTGGGATCGGCGTTGGGGCAGACCAACATTCCGCCCCCGTAACTGCGGGTGTTGCCGAAGGCGGCCAGGGTGAGTTTGGCGTCGAGTTCCTCGGTGCCGTCGATCACCATCCGGAACGGCAGGAGCCGCAGCTGCGACAGCTCGGCGACCATCGCGGTGTAGTAGCGCAATCGCCCGTGCGGCCAACGCATCCGGTTGGCGCGATCGGTCACCAGAGAATCGAAGCCGGTGGCCGCTACGGTGCCGAACCACTTGTTGGTGCCCTTGTCGTCGCGGATTCGGGCCAGGTCGATCGTTTCTGTCCAGCCGTCGACGACAATATCCGCGGCGGCCTCGGGATCCTTTGTCGGAATTCGAAACTCACGGGCATGGTCGTTTCCGGTGCCCGCCGGGATGATGCCCAGCGGAATGCCGGTGCCTGCCAGGACCTGCAGCGCGTTGGACACGACGCCGTCGCCGCCGGTGACCATCAAGGCGTCGGTGCCCATTTCGAGCGCCGCCCCGGCGAGATGGCGGGCGTCTTCGGCGTCGTCGCCGATGATCTCGATGACCTCGATGCCCTTGTGCTGCAGCCGGGCGATGGCGACCTGCGCGGCGCGAATGGCCGCGCCGTGTCCGGAGGCGGGGTTGGTCAGCGCGGTGACCTTGCCGATCTCGCGCCGCTGCCGATGCCCCGCCACCGGACGGTTCGCGGTCACGGAATCAGCTTGCCCGGGTTGAGAATTCCGGCCGGGTCGAGCGTCGTCTTGACCGCGCGCAACACCTGCACCCCCAGGTCGCCGACTTCGGCACCCATCCACGGCCGATGGTCGGCGCCGACCGCGTGGTGATGGGTGATCGTGCCGCCGGTGGCCATGATCGCGTCCGACGCAGCCCTTTTGGCGGCCTGCCACTGCTCTATCGGGTTGCCGCGCTGGCCCGCGACGACGGTGAAGTACAACGAGGCGCCGGTGGGGTACACGTGCGAAATGTGACACATCACCAGTGCCGGTGTCCCGGATTCAGCCAACGCGGCGGTGAGCGCGTCGGTGACGGCGGCCTTGAGCGCCGGAACATTCGACCAGTCGGCGGCGGTTTCGAGGGTCTCGCACAGTGCGCCCGCCGACAGCAGTGAGTCGCGCAGATAGGGCGCGGCAAACCTGCCGCGTTCCCACGCCCGCGCAGGTTCCTCACCCAGCGACGTGCCGCCGTGAGCGGCCAGCAGCGCGCTGGTTTCGGCCTGTCGGCTCTCGACGTGTTCCTCGGTTCCCTCGAACACCGTGATGGCCAGGCAGCCGCCGGTGATCTGGCTTTCGCCGATGGACTCGGTGGTCGCGAGGTTGATGCCGGTCTCGACTTCGTCGGAGAGGCGAATGACGGTGGGGCCGCTGGCATTCTGCGTGACGGCGCGCAGCGCGGCCGCGCCGGTCGCGAAGTCGGGAAACGACCATGCTTGGTAGCCGATGGCTTCCGGCGCGCGGTGCACGCGCAGCCGCACCTGCGTGATGACGCCCAGCGTGCCCTCCGAGCCGATCAGCAACTGGCGCAGGTCGGGCCCAGCGGCCGATTCCGGCCCGCGGCCCAGCTCCCAGGCGCCCACCGGCGTGATCACTCGCAGCCCGCGCACCATGTCGTTGAAGCGGCCGTAGCCCGCCGAGTCCTGACCGGACGACCGGGTCGCCGCGAAGCCGCCGAGGGTGGCGTATTCGAAGCTCTGCGGAAAGTGGCCCAGCGAGAAGCCGTGTTCGCCGAGCAGGCGTTCGGCGTCGGGCCCGGTGACGCCCGCCCCGAAGACGGCCTGTCCGGACACCTCGTCGAGCGACACGAGCTGGTCGAAGCGCCGCAGGTCGAGGGAGACGACGGCATGGAAGTCGGCGCGCGTGGGGTTGAGGCCGCCGACCACGTTGGTGCCGCCGCCGAACGGGATGACGGCGATCGAGTGCTCGGAGCAGTAGCGAAGAACTTCCAGGACGGCGTCTTCACCGTCGGGGCCGCCGGGCAGCAGAATCGCGTCGGGCGCGTCCTGCTCGCCGGTGTCCTTGCGACGCAGCAGGTCGATGGTGGACTTGCCGCCGGCGTGCAGGAGCCGATCGCGGTCACCGGTGCGGCAGAATTCCGCTCCGACGATCGCGGCCAGCGCGTCTCGGTCGGCTTCTGGCAGCGCCGACGGGCGCAGCACCACGTCGTCGACAGACAGTTCAGCTGAGCCCGAATCATGCAGTCCCACAGCCTGTTTCAACAGGGACCGGATACCGTCGGACAGCGGTTTGGCCGCCGCGGGATCTCCCCACGCGTTCCATTTCATCGGTGGCAGGAGCCCGTCGAGATCCGTCATGCGTTACAGTATTACATATGCTGTCAATCAGTAACGCACCCACGGACAACGGTGAGCGGATCCTGGCGGCCGCGGCCAGCTGCGTCGTCGACTTCGGGGTGGACCGGGTGACGCTCGCGGAGATCGCGCGGCGCGCGGGGGTCAGCCGGCCGACCGTCTACCGGCGCTGGCCGGACACGCCCTCGATCGTGGCGGCGCTGCTGACCCGGCACATCACGGCCGTGATGCAGGAGGCGCCGTTGCGCGGCGACGACCGGGAGTCCCTGGTGCAGCAGGTTGTCGCGGTCGCCGACCTGCTGCGCCGCGACCGGCTGGTGATGTCGGTGCTGCACTCGCAGCTGGCGCCGATCTACATCACCGAGCGCCTGGGGGCCAGCCAGCAGATGTTGATCGACGCCCTGGCCGAACGGTTGCGGGCCGCCCAGCGGCACGGCAGCGTCCGCGCCGGCGACCCGCTGCAGCTGGCCACCATGGTGCTGCTGATCACCCAGTCGACCATCCAGTCCGAACAGATCGTCCGGCCGATCCTCGACGCCGACGCGCTGACCGCCGAACTCGCCTACTCGCTCAACGGATACCTGTCCTGATGGCCGCCGCGCTGACCACCCTCAATGCCGGCCGCCGCGAAGCCGACCTGACCGCACTGGCCGACGGCGAACCACTGGACGTGATCGTGATCGGCGGCGGGATCACCGGCGCGGGAATTGCCCTCGACGCCGCATCGCGCGGCTTGCGTGTGGCGCTGGTGGAGAAACAAGATCTGGCGTTCGGCACCAGCCGCTGGAGCTCGAAGCTCGTCCACGGCGGTCTGCGCTACCTGGCCACCGGCAACGTGGGCATCGCCCGGCGCAGCGCCGTCGAACGCGGAATCCTGATGTCGCGCAACGCCCCTCATCTCGTGCGCGCGATGCCGCAGCTGGTCCCGTTGCTGCCGTCGACGAACCACGCCAAGCGAGCGTTGGTGCGTGCCGGATTCCTGGCCGGTGATGCGTTGCGGGCCCTCGCCGGCACACCATCGTCGGTGCTGCCGCGATCGCGCCGGGTGAGCGCCGGGCGCGCGATTGAGCTGGCGCCGACGGTTCGGCGCGACGGCCTCGACGGGGGGCTGCTGGCCTACGACGGCCAGTTGATCGACGACGCGCGGCTGGTGGTCGCGGTCGCACGCACCGCCGCCCAGCACGGCGCCCGGATCCTCACCTATGTCGCGGCGACGCGGGCAACCGGAACGTCCGTGCGGCTGACCGATCAGCGCACGGGTCAGTCGTTCGACGTGACGGCCGGCGCGGTGATCAACGCGGCGGGAGTGTGGGCAGGCGAGATCGACGAGTCGCTGCGGCTGCGGCCCAGCCGCGGCACCCACCTGGTTTTCGACGCCGCCGCGTTCGGCAATCCGACTGCGGCGCTGACGATTCCGATTCCCGGTGAGCTCAACCGCTTCGTGTTCGCGATGCCCGAGCAGTTGGGCCGCGTCTACCTCGGCCTCACCGACGAGGCCGCCCCCGGCCCGATACCCGATGTCCCCGAGCCGTCCGCCGACGAGATTTCGTTCCTGCTGGACACGGTGAACACCGCGTTGCAGACGTCGCTGACGGCGGCCGAGGTCATCGGCGCCTACGCCGGCCTGCGGCCGCTCGTGGATACCGGGGAGGGCCGGACCGCCGACGTCTCACGCGAGCATGCCGTCGTCGAGTCGCCGTCGGGGGTCATCAGCGTCATCGGGGGCAAGCTGACCGAGTACCGCTACATGGCAGAAGACGTGCTGGACCGCGCCATTGGGCTGCGCCCGTTGCCCGCCGCGCGCTGCCGGACCCGCAACCTGCCGCTGATCGGCGCGCCGGCCAACCCCGGTTCGACGGTGGCGCCGATGGCGGGCCTGCCCGAGTCGCTGGTCCTGCGGTACGGGGCCGAGGCGGCCCACGTCGTTGCCGCCGCCACCTGCGCGCGGCCGGCCGACCCCGTCGCCGAGGGCATCGACGTGATCCGGGCGGAGTTCGAACACGCCGTGACGCACGAGTGCGCCCTGACCGTCGACGACATCCTGGACCGGCGTACCCGGATCGGTCTGGTGCCGCGCGATCGCGAGCGCGTCGCAGCCGCGGCCGCCGAATTCCTGGCTTAAGAGCGCGACCCGAACCACACCGCGAATTTCGTCGGGCAATTTCGCGGCCACGTCCGACTAGCGAGGTCGGGTGCCTTGTCGGCTAGTAGACTTAGTGGAACTGATCTGTATCGTCTTTGCGAAGGGATTCACGATGACCGCCGATGAGCGAGCGGGGCGCCCGGCGCGTCGTTCCGCGGGCAAAAATCCGGGACGCTTCGACCCGTCGCTCGACGCCGTCATCCTGGAGGCCGCGCTGCAAGCCCTGGCGCAACGCGGCTACGACCGGATGACGATGGACGACGTCGCGGCCCGCGCGAGGGTCGGAAAGGCGGCGATCTATCGACGCTGGTCGTCGAAGGCCACCGTGGTGGCCGAGGCGATCGCTCACTGGCGACGAGGGCGTGCGCCCGTGGCGCCACCGAACACCGGAACCCTCCGCGGCGACATCAATGCCCTGGTAGCGGCGGTTCCGGAGGCCGATGAAGCGGCATCGAGCGTGATCAAGGTGATCCTCGGCGTGGCGACGGCGGCGGTGCACGATCCGGTGCTCGCCGCGGCGCTGGATGATCTGGTGCTGTCGATTCCCCGTCAGATCATCCGGGCGGTGCTCGACCAGGCCGTGGCCCGCGGCGAGATCCCGGCCGACCGCGACACGACCCTGATACCCGACGCCCTCCTGGGGCTCAACGTCCTGCGCCTGATGACGGGACGGCCGGTCGATCGCGTCTACGTACGACGCATGCTCGACCAGATCTTGCTACCGCTCATCGCCGGCTAGAGCTTGCGCACGGCTGCGGACGGTGCCAGGCTAGGACATCGAACGAAACTATTTCGTTCCGCCTAGAGAGGACCCGGGGATGAAGACTGCGCATACCCCCGTGCTCATCGTCGGCGCCGGCGCAGCCGGCCTGGCCACGTCCGCCCTGCTGGCCAAGCACGGGGTTCGCTCCCTGCTGGTGGAGAAGAGGCAGGAGATCTTCGTCTACCCCAAGGCTCGGAACCTGAGCTTTCGCACCCTGGAGATCCTGCGCGGCCTGGGCCTGAGCGACCAGGTGCATGCGGTGGCCGACGGGGTTTCCGAGATGGTCGTCAAGCCAACGCTGAACAGTGTCGAGGAGGCGCAGGCCATGGACATCGACGCGTTGTTCGTGCCGTTCGCCGGCCTGACTCCCGAGCCGGCCGCCCAATACTGCCCGCAAAGCAAGCTCGAGCCCATGCTGCTGACTGAAACGCGCCGGCGCGGCGGCGAGGTCCGCTATGGAACGGAGCTGGTGTCGTTCGAGCAAGACGATGACGGCGTGACAGTGGTTGTCCGCGAGAGTGATTCGGGCCGGACGGAGACGTTGCGCGCCGACTATCTCGTCGCCGCCGACGGTGTGCACAGCCCCGTGCGAGACCTGCTCGGCGTGACCACCGCCGGGTATGGCGCACTGCCGATCTACGTCGTCTTCGTCTACTTCAAGGCACCGTGGCGCAAGTTCGTTCCGCACCTGAGCGACGGGGACGCCGTGCAGGTCAAAAACGCTGACGTGGATGGGATATTCCTGGTGGTCGAGGGCGATCTCGGCATGTTCATCACTACCTATCTGCCGGGCCAAGGCGAAACGGCGGAACAATTCACGTCCCAGCGTTGCGCCGAGCTGCTGCTCCACGCCGTCGGTGAGCCGATCGACATCGAGATCATCGAGGTGGCCCCGTGGCAACCATACGAGCGGGTCGCCGATCAATTCCATTGCGGCCGAGTGTTTCTCGTCGGCGATGCCGCCCACACCATGCCGCCGTTCAAGGCCGGGGGCGCCAACACCGCGATCCAAAGCGCGCAGAACCTGGCCTGGAAACTGGCAGCCGTGTTGAACGGCCCGGCCGAACCCGCGCTGCTGCGCACCTACCACGCCGAGCGGCATCCCATCGGGCGGTTCAACGCGCGCCAGTCGCTGACCGGGCCCTCGCTCGCCATGCTGAGGTCCAATGACGACCGGCCGCTGCTGCCGCCCGAGGACGAGGCGCCGATGTTCGCATTGCTCATCGGGTATCAATACCATTCGGCGGCAGTCGTTTCCGGTGCGCCCCAGCCCGCGGATCCGGATGCCGTGTCGCTGGTGGAGGAGTTGCGCGGGCAGCCGGGTACCCGCGTCCCGCATGTGTGGGTGCGCGGCGGTGTTTCGGCGCTGGACCTGATCGACTCCGAGTTCACCGTGCTCACCCGCGCTGAGCGATGGTGTGCCGCCGCGGCTTCGGCGTCGCTACCGGCGCATCGCATCGACAGTCCGCAATGGGCGGAGATCACCCGGCTCGGGCCGGGCGGCGCGCTGCTCGTGCGTCCGGACGATTTCGTCGGCTGGCGCGCCCAGGAGTTGCCCGACGACCCGGAAGGCGCACTATGCGAGGCGATTTCGACGATCCTGGGCCGGTGCGGCCGCGCCTAACGCGGTGGCGGCTTTTCGTGCTGATCCTCGCTCTGGCGTTACGAGCGCGAGGCCGTGCGGCCTACAGCGGGATGTTCTTGTGGCGGCCGCGGCGAGCCGGTGCCTGAGCCAGCGCCTCGGTGATCCGGCTGCGGGTATGCGAAGGGTCGATCTTCTCGTCCACCACGCCGATCTCGATGGCGCTGTCCACCCCACCGGCGATCTTCTCGTGCTCGGCGGCTAACTGCTCGTGCAGCGCCTCGCGCTCCTCGTCGGACGCGGCGGCCAGCTTCTTCTTGTGCAGGATGCCGACGGCGGCCTTGGCGCCCATCACCGCGACCTCGGCGTCCGGCCACGCGAAAACCTTGGTGGCGTTCAGCGAGCGGGAGTTCATCGCAATGTAGGCCCCGCCGTACGTCTTTCGGGTCACCAGCGTGACTCGCGGCACGGTGGCCTCACCGAAGGCGTGCAGCAGCTTTGCACCGCGGCGCACGACGCCGCCCCATTCCTGGTCGACACCCGGCAGGTAGCCCGGCACGTCGACGACGACGATCAGCGGAATGCCGAAGGCGTCGCACAGGCGCACGAAACGCGCTGCCTTCTCGGCGCTTTCGGAGTTCAGGCAGCCGCCCAGGCGCAGCGGGTTGTTGGCCAGCACGCCGACCGTGCGGCCGGACAACCGGCCCAGCCCGACCACCATCGACGGCGCCCAGTTGGCCTGGAACTCGTCGAAAGAAGCGGCCTCGTCGCCGTCGGAGTCCAGGATCGCGGTGACGATCGGGTGGACGTCGTAGGCACGCCGGGACGATTCGGGCAGCAGCGCGTGAATGTCGGTGTCGCCGGCCTCGGCCTTGCTGCGGTCGAAATGCCCCTGCTGGCAGAACAAGCCGATCAACCTGCGGCCGCGCGCGTAGGCGTCCAGCTCGTCGTCGGCAACGATGTGGCACACGCCGGACTTCTTGTGGTGGGTTTCCGGCCCACCGAGCGAGGCCATGTCGACGTCCTCGCCGGTGACGCTGCGGACCACGTCGGGCCCGGTGACGAACACCCGGCCCTCGGGCGCCATGATGACCACGTCGGTCAACGCGGGGCCGTAGGCGGCGCCGCCGGCGGCGAAGCCGACGACCACCGAGATCTGCGGAATGTAGCCCGACGCGCGAATCATGGCCTCGAAGACCGTCCCGACCGCGTGCAGCGCCTTGACGCCCTCGGCCAGCCGGGCGCCACCCGAGTGCCAGATGCCCACGATCGGGCTCTGCTCCTCGATGGCGGTGTCGTATGCGTTGACGATGTGGCGGCACCCCTCGATGCCCATGGCGCCGCCCATCACGGTCCCGTCCGTGCAGAAGGCGATGGTGCGCACCCCGTTGACGGTGCCGGCGGCCGCCAGGACACCGGAGCGGTCACGCTCGTGCAGCAACTCGACCGTGCCCTCGTCGAAGAAGTTGCTCAGACGCAACAGCGGATCGCGGGGGTCGACCGACTCGCCGACTGCCTCGGGGGCCATGAGTGTCATCGCCAATCTCCTGTTTTCCGGTGAAGCTGGGGTTACTACCGCCGGGTCTTAGTACCGCCCGAAGGCGATCGCCACATTGTGACCGCCGAAGCCGAACGAGTTGTTGAGGGCGTACTGGTAGTTACCAGGCCGTGGCTTACCTGCAACCACATCCAAATCAATTTCCGGATCGAGGTTGACCAGGTTCAGCGTCGGGGGGATCACCTGATCGCGCAACGCGAGCACGGTCAGGATCGACTCCAGCGCACCGACGGCCCCCACCGAGTGGCCCAGCGCGGATTTGGGCGCGTAGACCGCCGGGATCTTGTTGCCGAGCGCCCGGTTGATGGCCTTGGACTCGGCCAGGTCGCCGACCTGAGTGCCGGTGGCGTGGGCGTTGACGTGGTCGATGTCGTTGGGCGTCAGGCCCGCCAGCTGGATCGCGCGGGTCATCGCGTGTCCGGCGCGCTCGCCGTTGGGGTCCGGTGCCACCATGTGGAAGCCGTCCGAGGTGATGCTGGCGCCCATGATGCGGGCCAGGATGTTGGCGCCGCGGGCCTTGGCGTGCTCTTCGGTCTCGATCGTCATCAGCGCCCCGGCCTCGCCGAACACGAAGCCGTTGCGGTCCTTGTCGAACGGGCGGCACGCGCCGGCCGGGTCGTCGTTGGTGGTCGACATCACGACGCGCATGGCGGCGAACGCCGCGATCGGCACCGCCTCGATCTGGGTCTCGACACCGCCGCAGATCGCCATGTCGGCTTCGCCCAGCACGATCTGCTGCCAGGCCCGGGCGATGCCCTCGTTACCGGAGGCGCAGGCCGAAACCGGTGTCATCACACCGGCTTTGGCCTGCCGTTCCAGGCCGACCGCGGCAGCCGCGCCGTTGGGCATGTACTTCTGCACACCCAACGGGGAGACGGCCTTCATGCCGCGAGCACGCATGTCGTCATAACTGAAAACCAGTTCCTCGGACGAGCCGAGGCCGGTGCCGATGGACACCGCCAACCGGGTGGTGTCCACTTCGGGCGAGCCGGCATTCTCCCATACCCGGCGGCCTAAGATGGTGGACATCCGCTGCAGGTAGCCCGTGCGGCGCAGCTCGATACGCGTGAGCTGGCTGTCGAACTCCTCCACGAGGTGCCCACCGATGCGAACCGGCAGGTTGTACTCCTCGACGAACGGGTCGTCGAGGATGCGGATTCCACTTTGGCCGTCTTGCAACAACTTCCAGGTGTTCTCCGCGTCGGGTGCCAAGGCGGTCGTGGCGGCGATGCCGGTGACGACCACATTGGGGAAAGCTTTCCCCGTAACCAGCTCTGTCATGGGAGTGACGAAGGTTCCTTCCTTGCTTCGCTAGTAACGCCCGAAGGCGAGGGCCACGTTGTGGCCGCCGAACCCAAACGAGTTGTTGATCGCATAACGGAAATCGCCGTAGCGAGGTTCGCCTGCGACAACATCGAGATTGATCTCCGGGTCCGGTGTTTCGTAATTCAGCGTGGGTGGGATGACGCCGTCGCGCAGGGCAAGCACCGTGAGCACCGATTCCAGCGCCCCGACCGCGCCGATGGAGTGGCCCAGTGCCGACTTCGGCGCGTAGACCGCGGCCTGCTCGCATCCGGCGACCCGGATGGCGTTGGCCTCGGCGCTGTCACCGATCGGTGTCGCGGTCCCGTGCGCGTTGATGTGGTCGACGTCCTTGGCGGACAAGCCGGCCAGCTCCAGCGCGCGCGTCATGGCCCGGCCGGCGCGAATTCCGTCGGCCGCGGGCGCCACCATGTGGAAGGCGTCCGAGGTGATACCGGCACCGAGCAGTCGGGCCAACGGCCTGGCGCCGCGGGCCTTGGCGTGCTCCTCGGTCTCGATGATCATCAGTGCCCCCGCCTCGCCGAAGACGAAGCCGTCGCGGTCCTTGTCGAACGGCCGCGACGCCCGCTCGGGCTCGTCGTTGCGGGTCGACATGGCCCGCATCATCGAGAACGCCGCGATCGGCAGCGCCTCGATGGGGCCTTCGACACCGCCACACACGGCGACATCTGCGTCGCCCATGACGATTTGACGCCACGCGTGACCGATCGCCTCCGAGCCCGACGAACAGGCCGACACCGGGGTGATCACCCCGGCGCGGGCACCGAGCTGCAGCCCGACGGTCGCCGCGGCGCCGTTGGGCATGATCATCTGAACGGCCAGCGGCGACACCTTGCGGGGGCCGCCCTCGTTCATCAGGTCGTAGCTCTCGACGATGCGCTCGGCGCCGCCCAACCCGGTGCCCACCACAACGCTGAAGCGGTCCGGGTCGAGTTCGGGAGTGCCGGCGTTGTCCCAGAGCTGACCACTCAGATACTTGGCCAGCCGCTGCACATACGACATGCGGCGCAGGTCGAGCCTGCCCATGTGCTCGTCGATGGGTTCCTTGAGATGACCGCCGATCTTGACGGGCAGGTCCCACTTGGTGACGAATTCGTCTTCGAGTACGCGGATGCCGCTTTCGCCGGCCAGCAAACCCTTCCACGTGCTCTCGATGTCCGGCGCGATGGAGGTCGTCGCCGCGACAGCGGTTACCACAACACTGGGGTAACCGCCATTAGCAGTGGAAGGCTTGGTCACTTGTCCGCTTCCAGCCTTGCCTTGACGTTGGCGACAGCCTCGGGGTTCTCGGACTCCAGCTTGGCGCGCAGGGCCGCGGCGGCCTCGGGGTCTTCTTCCTCGAGCTTCTGGATGTAGGAGACGACGTCACCGACGGTGCGCAGACCGGCCAGGTCCTCGTCCGGGATCTTCACGCCGTACTTGTCCTCGGTCTGCACGGCGATCTCGACCATCGACAGCGAGTCGATGTCCAGGTCGTCGACGAAGGACTTCTCCGGGGTGACCTCGGAGGGCTCGATACCGGTTACCTCTTCGATGATCTCGGCAATACCGGCAATGATTTCTTCCTGACTAACGGCCACAGCCTTACTTCCCTTCGTAATGTGTTGTGTGCAAATCGAATTGATGTGCTCTTTGGTTGTACCTGGACGGGTGGCGCTAGATGTCGGCCAACTCGTCCAGATCTGCGGGCGACTTGACGGCGCGCGTCGGAACCCCCCGAAGTTCTCGCTTGGCGATCCCGGCGAGAGTGCCCGCGGGCGGGAACTCCACGATCGCCTTGACAGTGTGCTCACGCAGATAGGCGGTGCACAGGTCCCAGCGCACCGGCTGGGTCAGCTGAGCGACCAGTGCTTCCATCGCCGCGGCGGCCGAGGTCACCGGCGCGCCGTCGCGGTTGGACAGCAGCGTGGCGGTGGGCTCGCTGGTCGCGATCCCGGCCGCCGCAGCAGCGTAACCCTCGAGGGCCGACGCCATGTACTTGGTGTGGAAAGCTCCGGCGACGCCGAGGGCGCGCACCCGGGCCTTGGCCGGCGGGTCTTCGGCGAGCTTCTCCAGCGCGGTCAGCGCGCCGGCGGCGACGATCTGCCCGGCGGCGTTGCGGTTCGCGGGGCACAGGTCAAGCTGCTCGAGGCGGCTCAGGACTTCGGCCTCGTCGCCGCCCAGTACCGCGGACATGCCGGTCGGCTCGGTGGCACAAGCCTTGGCCATCTCGGCGCCGCGGGTGGCGGCCAGGGAGACGGCGTCGTCGGCGCCCAGGACACCGGCGATGGCGTAGGCCGCGATCTCGCCGACGGAGTGACCGGCCACGATCAGTTCCTCACCCGCGAACAGGCCGCGCTTGGTGAGTTCCTGGTGGGCCAGCAGCGTCGCGGCGACGACCAACGGCTGTGTGACGGCGGTGTCGGTGATCTCCTCGGTCGAGGCGGTGGTGCCCAGTCGCACGAGATCCAGGCCGCTGGCCTTCGACCACAGCGCCAGCTGGTCGGCCGCACCGGGCAGTTCCAGCCACGGCAAGAGCATTCCCTCGGTCTGCGAACCCTGTCCGGGCGCAAGCAATGCAATCACGTGTCTAAGAGAACACTGTGGAAACGGTTTTGGCGGGTGTAACAGATTATGAACCTCGTCTTAGGTTTTTGTATACACCCTACAAAACACCCCCGTAAGCTACGCTTTTGAGACCGCCCCGCGATCTGTCGCCTAAATCACTATTGCGCTGATGGGGCCGCCGAAGCCGTTCTGACCGGGAGCGGGACCGCCGGCGGGGCATTGTTGGCGCCACCAAAGGGGTGCGTGGGGTAGTTGAGTTGGCCGACGGTGGCCGCCACCCGCAGCACGTAGGCGTCGCGCGGCTGGGTGGGGTCCCTGCCGGTGAAGTCGGTGATGCGCTTGAGTCGATACCGCACGGTGTTTGGATGAACGAACAACTTGCGCGCGCAGGCCTCGATCGCACCGCCAGAATCTAAGAAAGCGTCAAGGGTTTCAACAAGGGTGGGACCGGCGTCAGCAAGCGGACCCATGACGTCGGTGTGCAGGGCCACGATCGCCGACGCGTCACCCATCAGGGCGCGCTCGGGTAACAGCTCCCGGGCCAGCACCGGCCGCGGCGCGCCATGCCAGCCCGCGACGGCGTTCATTCCCGAAATCGCCTCGCTGGCACTGTGATACGCCGCCGTCAGCATCGGCGCGGTGGGCCCGATGACCACTGGGCCGTCCGAGAACGCGCTGAGCAGGTCGCCCAGGAACTTGTCCGTCGGCGACACCTGGCCGGACACGATCGCGACCAGCCAGGTGCCGTGCACGTCGGTGAGCGCCGCCCGCCCGTGATGTGCGGCGATGTCGCGCACGTGTTGGCTGGCCCGCACGGTGCCGTGACCGCCGGCGCCCTTCGCGTCGCCGTCGTCGCCGAGCGCCGGGATGCCCACCACGACCGTCGCCGGCGCGGTGGTGTCCCAGTTCAGAGCGGCCGCCCGGGACAGCAGCTCGGGCCCGGTGTCGCCGCGTACCACCGCGTCGACGACGCTGGCCTCCATCCGGCTGTCCCAGGTGCCGCGGGCCTCGGCCGCGTCGGCGTATGCGCTGGCGGCGGTGAAGGCCAGGTCGCGGCTGTACTTCAAAATGCCCACCGTGAGCGCGGTCAGCTGCTCTTCGGACCGGGCCAGAAGCGGCACCACCTCCTCGAAGAACTCCATCGTGACGCGGACCATCTCCACGGTGTGGCGCAGTGCGATGCGCTGTCGCAAGTCCTGGGGCACCAGCTCGAATGCCTGCGCGGTGTAGCTGACGTTGCTGTGCGGATCCTGCATCCACTCGACGAAATTCACCACCGCGGTCTGCACCACCAGCGCCACGCTGGCTCGCTGAGACGCTTCCAGGTCGGCGAAGAACGGCAACCGCTCCTGCATGGCCGACACCGCCTCGGTGGCCAGGCGGCCCGAATACTGCTTCAATCGCCGCAGCACCGAATCCGGGACCGTGTCCAGCAGTTTTAGGGGTGACCTGGGATGCTTCGCAAAGGGACCGGCGAAGGGGTTGTCATTCACCCCTAAAATCTACGCCGGTTTTCTGGAACTTCTCGCCAAAGCCGCGCCGGGTTGGGCGCCGCCGTCATACCGTCACGCGACTCCGGGGTCCGAGGTCTGCTTCGGGGCGGCCAGCACGTCGTCGATCTTGTACTGGCGGGCCGCCGCCAGCGGGACCGACGGGTCGATCTCGCCGTCGCGGGCCAGCGCCTCGAGCACCGCCACCACCTGCGACTCGGCGTCGGTGTTGAAGAACCGGCGCGCGGCGGGGCGGGTGTCGGAGAAGCCGAAGCCGTCGGTGCCCAGGGTCACGTAGGTGTTGGGAACCCACGGCCGGATCTGCTCGGGTACCGCGCGCATCCAGTCCGAGACGGCGACGACCGGCCCGGTGACCCCGGACAGCGCCTTGGCCACGTAGGGAGTGCCCGCGGGCTGGTCGGGGTGGCGCAGCTGCTCGCGCTGGACGGCCACGCCGTCGCGGTTCAGCTCGCCCCAGCTGGTTACCGACCACACGTCGGCGGCGACGTCCCACTCGGCGGCCAGCAGCTCGGCGGCTTTGAGTGCCGAGGGCATCGCCACCCCGGAGGCCAGGAGCTGGGCCTTGTTGGAGCGCTGCTCGGTGGCCGCGTGGTAGCGATAGATGCCGCGCAGCACGCCCTCGGGATCGAAGTTCTCCGGCTCCGGCGGCTGCACGTAGGGCTCGTTGTAGACGGTGATGTAGAAGTACACGTTCTCCGGGTCCTGCCCGAACATCCGGGCTAGCCCGCTCTCGACGATGTAGGCGATCTCGAAGGCGAACGCCGGATCGTAGGCGATTACCGCCGGATTGGTGGCGGCCAGCAGCAGCGAGTGCCCGTCGGCGTGCTGCAGGCCCTCACCGGTCAGGGTGGTGCGCCCCGCCGTGGCGCCCAGCACGAAGCCGCGCGCCATCTGGTCGGCCGCGGCCCACAAGCCGTCGCCGGTGCGCTGGAACCCGAACATCGAATAGAAGATGTAGATCGGGATCATCGGCTCGTTGTGCGTGGCGTATGACGTGCCGGCCGCGGTGAACGACGCCGTCGAACCGGCCTCGTTGATGCCCTCGTGCAGGATCTGGCCGATCTCACTTTCCTTGTACGCCAACATCAAATCGGCGTCCACGGCGGTGTACAGCTGGCCGAGCCGGTTGTAGATCTTCAGCGACGGGAACCAGGAGTCCATGCCGAAGGTGCGGGCCTCGTCGGGAATGATCGGCACGATGCGTGGGCCGATCTCCTTGTCCCGCAACACTTCCTTGAAGGTGCGCACGATCGCCATCGTGGTGGCGACCTCCTGATGACCCGACCCCTTCTTCAGCGGGGCATAGATGTCGCGGCTGGGCTGCTTGAGGGCCTTGGCCTTGGTCCGGCGCTCGGGCACAAAGCCGCCCAGCGTGCGGCGGCGGTCCAGCATGTACCGGATCTCGGGGGCGTCGGGACCGGGGTGGTAGTAGGGCGGCAGGTAGGGGTCCTCTTCCAGCTGGGCGTCGGTGATCGGGATCCGGATGGCGTCGCGGAAGTCCTTGAGATCTTGCAGCGCAAGCTTTTTCATCTGGTGCGTGGCGTTGCGTCCCTGGAAGTGCGCGCCCAGCGAGTACCCCTTGATGGTCTTGGCCAGGATCACCGTGGGCTGGCCCCGGTGGTCGACCGCGGCCCGGTACGCGGCGTACACCTTGCGGTAGTCGTGCCCGCCGCGCTTGAGGTTCCAGATCTCCGAATCGCTCATGTCGGCAACGAGCGCCTTGGTCCGCGGGTCGCGGCCGAAGAAGTGGTCGCGCACGTACGCGCCGTCGTTGGCCTTGTAGGTCTGGTAGTCGCCGTCGGGCGTGGTGTTCATCAGGTTGACCAGTGCACCGTCGCGGTCGGCGTGCAGCAGCGCGTCCCACTCGCGACCCCACACCACCTTGATGACGTTCCAGCCGGCGCCCCGGAAGAACGACTCCAGCTCCTGGATGATCTTGCCGTTGCCGCGCACCGGGCCGTCGAGGCGCTGCAGGTTGCAGTTGATGACGAAGGTCAGGTTGTCCAGCCCCTCGTTGGCGGCCACCTGGATCAGGCCGCGGCTTTCCGGCTCGTCCATCTCGCCGTCGCCGAGAAACGCCCACACGTGCTGATCGGAGGTGTCCTTGATGCCGCGGTCGTGCAGGTAGTGGTTGAAACGGGCCTGATAGATGGCGTTCATCGGGCCGAGCCCCATCGACACCGTGGGGAACTCCCAGAAGTCGGGCATCAGCCGGGGGTGCGGATAGGACGGCAATCCGCCGCCGGGGTGGCTGTGCTCCTGGCGGAAGCCGTCCATCCGGTCCTCGGTCAGGCGGCCTTCCAGGAAGGCGCGCGCGTAAATGCCGGGGGAGGCGTGGCCCTGGATGAACACCTGGTCGCCGCCGCCGGGATGCGAATTGCCGCGGAAGAAGTGATTGAAGCCGACCTCGTACAGCGCCGCCGACGAGGCATACGTCGAAATGTGGCCGCCCACGCCGACTCCCGGGCGCTGGGCGCGATGCACCATGATCGCGGCGTTCCATCGGATCCAGGCGCGGAAGCGCCGCTCGACATCCTCGTCGCCGGGGAACCACGGCTCGAGCTCGGTCGGGATGGTGTTCACATAGTCGGTGGACGTCAGCGCCGGGATCGCGATGCGCTGCTCGCCGGCCCGTTCCAGCAACCGCAGCATCAGATATCGGGCCCGCGACGGCCCCGAGCGCTCGAGCAACTCGTCGAAGGACTCCAACCACTCCGAGGTCTCTTCGGGGTCGATGTCGGGGAGGTATGACGCCACACCTTCGCGAATCACCCGAACCCGGTCGGGTTCGCTTCCGTTGCTTGGGGTTTTCGCCAGATCATGGCGTGCGAACTCGGTCGTCACCGCACTACTCCTGTTGTCGGCGGAACTACTGCATGCCCGTTCGTCACTATCGTGCCGTACCGCCGCCGGGAGCGGTAACCGCGGCCCGATCCCCGGCGAAGGTTGACCCGCGGCCGACAACGCGGCGCGTGCACGGCCACCGGCGGGTCGACCCGGTAACGTCAGCAACCGTGCCCACCGGATGGCGTGCTTTTCCTGCGAGCCTCGGGACGTTCCCGAGGCGAGGCCTGTTGGCGATCGGCTGCGTCGCGGCGGCGCTGATGGGCGTCGTGGGCTGTACGACCGTCACGAACGGGACGGCCAGCCCCGACACCAAGGTGGCGCCCGCCTACCGGCAATCGGTCTCCGCGTCGGTGTCGGCCTCGTCGGCGACCTCCAGCATCCGCGAATCCCAGCGCCAGCAATCGCTGACGACCAAGGCGGTGCACACGGCCTGCGACTCGCTCGCCACCTCCAGTAAGGACGCGATCGACAAGGTGAACATCTTTGTCGGGGCGTTCAATGCGGGCCGCAACACCGGCCCAACCGAGGGGCCGGCCATCGATGCCCTGAACGACAGCGCCTCGCAGGTGAGCAACAGCTTCAACGATGCGCTGTCGTCGCAGCTGAAGGACGCGTTCAACGCCTATGTCGACTCCGCGCACGACGTGGCGAACGCGATCGGCACCCACGCGCCGACGGGGGAATTCAACAAGCGGGTGGACCGGCTCAACAAGACAAAGACCGCGGCGCTGAAACTCTGCCTGGCTTCCTTTTGAGGCGGAGTATGGCACGGCGCCTGGCTGTGCGACGATAATTCCCAATCGCACGTCCCAGACGGTAGAAGGAGGCCCTACGGTGGTCGCGGCGGATGACGCCTCGAACTTCGCTCGCAAGCTGGGCGTGCAACGAGACCAAGTTGTCCAGGAGTGGGGCTGGGACGAAGACGTCGACGACGATATTCGCGCCGCGGTGGAGGACGCCTGTGGCGGCGAGTTGCTCGACGAAGACACCGACGAGGTCGTGGACGTCGCGTTGCTGTGGTGGCGAGACGGCGACGGCGACCTGGTCGACACCCTGATGGACGCGATCAGCCCGCTGGCCGAAGACGGCGTCATCTGGGTGCTGACCCCCAAGACCGGCAAGCCCGGTCACGTGCTGCCCGCCGAGATCGCCGAGGCGGCGCCCACGGCGGGTCTGATGCCGACCTCGTCGGTCAACCTCGGTGACTGGAGCGCCAGCCGCCTGGTGCAACCGAAGTCCCGCACCGGGAAGCGTTGATGCTCCCGGTTGGCACCCCGGCCCCGGATTTCACCCTGCGCGATCAGAACCAGCAGTCGGTCACGCTGAGTGGCTACCGCGGTGCCAAGAACGTGCTGCTGGTGTTCTTCCCGCTGGCATTCACCAGAATCTGTCAGGGCGAGCTGGACCGGTTGCGCGATCACCTCCCCGAATTCGAGAATGACGACAGTGCCGTGCTCGCGATCTCGGTGGGGCCGCCGCCCACGCACAAGGTCTGGGCGATCGAAAGCGGCTTCACCTTTCCCGTGCTGTCGGACTTCTGGCCGCACGGCGAGGTCAGTGCGGCCTACGGCGTGTTCAATGACAAGGCCGGCTATCCCGATCGCGGCACGTTCGTCGTCGACCGGGCCGGGATCATTCGGTTCGCGGAGTTGAAGGAGCCCGGGGAGGCGCGCGATCAGAGATTGTGGACCGACGCGTTGGCGACGTTGCAGGTCTGAGAGTTTGGGGCGCCAGGCCCGCGCCAGGTAACCTCCTGCGGGTCCGTTTGGTTTCAGGGGCGCGTAGCTCAGTGGTAGAGCTCTGGTTTTACACACCAGCGGTCGGCGGTTCGATACCGTCCGCGCCCACCAACGCCCATGGCGGCGACACCGTCATCGACCAGACCTGCCACGACGCCAAACACACTGCCGCCCAACACTTCCGAACGAGTCTCGCCAATGACAACCGCGTCCACGCCCGGCGCGCCGTCGCTGCGGGCACCGACGCGCGGCTGCTGCCGACGGCGGGAGAAGCCCGAGATCATCTCGCCGTAGTTTAGAGTGGCTAAGATTATCTCCGAGCTAACTGGTTGAGAAGCCTTCACCCCTGGTTAGGAAAGCGCCCATGACGACCACCGAGCCATGGAAAGAATCGCTAGCGTCCCAGGGTCCCCCGAGCAGCGCGGAAAAACCCCGTCCGGAGCGCGCCAAGAAAAAAGGGCTGTTCAGCCGGTTCTGGCTCGTCCTCACCATTGCCGCCGTCGTCGCCCTATCGGGTTTCATGGTTTACCGGCTGCACGGCATCTTCGGCGTCCACGCGGGTTCGTTCGGCGGTGGCGTAAACGGCGACGTGCTCGACCAGTTCAACGCCAAGACGATCACGCTCGAGGTCTGGGGCTCGCCGGGCAGCACGGCGACCATCAACTACCTCGACGAGAACTCCCATCCGCAGCAGGCCCTCAACGTCCCCTTGCCCTGGAGCACAGTATTGAAGTCGACGAAGCCCGGCATCCCGGCAAACCTGGTAGCGCAAGGAGACGGCAGTTGGATCGCCTGCCACTTCGTCGTGGACAACCACGACGGGCGCGGTGCGGTGATCAAGGGTGCTAATCAATCGCCCTCCAACGAGAACGTCAATGCCTTCGTCTACTGCCTGGACAAGTCCGCATGAGCGAGCCCACCGAGGTTGCGCCGCGCGTTGATCAGCCGCTGATCCCGCCGTTCCTGCCGCGGATGATCCACCGGCTCGCGTTGCCGATCGTTGTGGTGTGGCTGGGCGTCGTCTTCGTCACCAACACCATCTCTCCGCAGCTGGAGGTCGTCTCCAAGAGGCAGTCGGTGTCGCAGAGTCCCAGGGACGCGGTGTCGTTCCAGTCGATGATGCATGTCGGATCGACGTTCAAGGAGTTCGATACCGACAGTTCGGCAATGATTCTGCTGGAGGGCGACAAGCCCCTGGGGGCCGAGGCGCATCGCTACTACGACGAGATCGTCAAGCGACTCGAGCAGGACAAGAAACACGTTCAGCACATCCAGGATTTCTGGAGTGATCCGCTGACCGCGGCCGGCTCCCAGAGCCACGACCAGAAGGCCGCGTACGTCCAGGTCTACCTCGCCGGCAACATGGGCAGCGCCAAATCCGGCGAATCTACGGACGCCGTCCGCAAAATCGTCGAATCGGTGCCGGCGCCGCCCGGAATCAAGGCTTACGTCACCGGGGCGGGTCCGCTGTTTGCCGATCAGTCCCACGCGGGTGAGAAGGGCGTCGCAAAGGTCACCATGGTCACTTTCCTGGTGATCATCGTGATGCTGCTGTTCGTCTACCGGTCGGTGATCACCATGCTGATCATGCTGCTCATGGTCTTCATCGAGTTGGCCGCGGCCCGCGGTGTCGTTGCGACGCTCGGAAACTACGGGATCATGGGCCTTTCGACGTTCGCCAACAACATGCTCGTGCTGATGGCGATCGCCGCCGGAACGGACTACGCGATCTTTGTGGTCGGCCGTTACCACGAGGCCCGCGGTCTCGGCGAAGACCGCGTCAAAGCGTTCTACACGATGTTCCACAGCACGGCCCATGTCGTGCTGGGTTCGGGGCTCACCATCGCCGGCGCGATGTACTGCCTGAGCTTCTGCCGGTTGCCGTATTTTTCGTCACTCGGCGTCCCCTGCGCCGTCGGCATGCTGGTCGCGGTGCTCGCGGCCTTGACCCTGGCCCCGGCGATCCTCACCGTGGCATCGTTCTTCAAGCTGCTGGACCCCAAGCGACAGCTGCAGACTCGGGGCTGGCGACGCATCGGCACCGCCATCGTCCGCTGGCCCGCACCGGTTCTCGCGGTGACGATCGCCGCCGCGCTGGTCGGCCTGCTCGCTTTGCCCGGCTACAAGACGGATTACGACACCCGCCACTTCCTGCCGGCCGACACCCCGGCCAACGTCGGTTATGCGGCTGCCGACCGGCACTTCAACCAGGCTCGGCTCAATCCCGAGCTGTTGATGATCGAGACGGATCACGACCTGCGCAACCCGGCCGACTTCATCGTCCTGGACAAGGTCGCCAAGGCGGTCTTCCACATCCCCGGCATCGGTCGAGTGCAGACCATCACCCGGCCGTTGGGCACGCCGCTCGACCACAGCACCCTCGGCTTTCAGATGGGCGCACAGGCCGCGGGCCGAATCCAGACCGAGCACTATCAGGACGAGCAAGCGAACAACCTACTGAAACAGGCGGCCGAGCTGACGAAGACGATGGCGACGCTGCGTGAGCAGATGCAGGTCACCCAAGACCTCAGCAACACCACGCACGAAACCACCAGGCTCACCAAGGAAACCGTGAAGATCACCGAGTCGTTGCGCGATCAAATCGCCAACTTCGATGACTTCCTGCGGCCGATCCGCAGCTACTTCTACTGGGAGAAGCACTGCTACGACATCCCGGTCTGCTGGGCACTCCGATCGATCTTCAACGCACTCGACGGCATCGACCAGATCGCCGAGAACATCGTGAACCTCAGCGCGAATCTCGACAAGCTGGACCAGATCCAGCCCAAGCTGGTCGCGTTGATACCCCCGCAGATCGAGAGCCAGCAGCGCAACCTCGACACCATCATGTCGAACTACGCGACCACCAAGGGTCTCAACGACCAGGCGAAAGCGCAGGCCGACAACGCCACCGCGCAGGGCGATGCCTTCGACAAATCGAAGAACGACGACACGTTCTACCTTCCGCCGGAGGCGTTCAAGAGCCCGGATTTCGCCCGGGGTCTCAAACAGTTCATCTCCCCGGACGGGCATGCGGTCCGGTTGATCATCTCGCATGAGGGCGACCCGGCGACTCCCGAAGGCGTCAGCCATATCGAGCCGATCAAGCAGGCCGTGCACGAGGCGATCAAGGGTACGCCCTGGGAGGGCGCCAACGTCTACCTCGGCGGTACCGCTGCGACGTACAAGGATATGCACGACGGCTCCAACATCGACCTGCTGATCGCCGGAATTGCCGCGGCCACACTGATTTTCGTCATCATGTTGGTGATCACTCGAAGCGTCGTCGCGGCCTGTGTGATCGTCGGTACGGTGTTGCTGTCGCTCGGCGCCTCGTTCGGGCTCTCCGTGCTCCTGTGGCAGTACATCTTGGGGATCAAGTTGCACTGGATGGTGCTGGCGATGGCGGTCATCCTGCTGCTGGCGGTCGGCTCGGACTACAACCTGCTGCTGATATCGCGGTTCAAGGAGGAAATCCACGCCGGGCTCAAGACGGGGACGATCCGCGCGATGGCCGGTTCGGGCTCGGTGGTGACCGCCGCCGGGCTGGTGTTCGCCGCCACCATGGCCACGTTCGCCTTCAGCCCGCTGCGGGTGATGGCACAGGTGGGTACGACGATCGCGCTGGGCCTGTTGTTCGACACCCTGATCGTGCGGTCGTTCATGACACCGTCGCTGGCCACCTTGCTCGGGCGCTGGTTCTGGTGGCCGCAGCACGTGCGTCCGCGGCCGGCCAGCACCATGCTGCGACCGTACGGACCGCGTCCCGCTGTGCGCGAGCTGATCCTCAGCGGCGTCGACGAAAGTCCACCGGGTGGACTGGTCAAGAAGCGCTAAAGCGATGCCGGAGGCATGATTTGGGCGCTGGGGGGCTGCCAACGTCGCGGCCGCCGACGTTCACGGTCGGGGATTTGAGCTTCTCGTGCCGTCCACCTGGACACGAGGCCGTCAGCATGGCGCACATGATCCGATTCCGCACGGCGCTTTGGGAACTAAAAGGGAACGTTCGAAGCAATTGCGCGATTATATGGGCGTGGATTGTGAGCTAGCCCGTGAAGCGTTGTCGGCACGACTCGATGGCGAACGAGAACCGGTGCCCTCTGCCCGAGTCGACGAGCACGTCCTCGGGTGTGCCGAGTGCCAAAATTGGTTTGACCACGTGGCCACGGATGCGCACGGTCTGCGCCGGCTGGCGCGGTCTCGGCCGGATCTGGCGCGCCCGCGTCCTTTTGCGATCGGGGGAGTGATGACGAAGCGACCACCCAAGCTGACCTGGCCGCGTTGGGCCCTGGTGTGCGCGGGTATCGCGCAGGTTGCGCTGGCGATAGTGCAGGGGCTTGGGCTGAGTGTCGGATTGGCGCACGACCACGCTAATTCCGGGCACCACCTGCTCAACGAGTCCACATCGTGGTCGGTTGCACTCGGTGTGATGATGGTGGGCGCGGCACTGTGGCCGGGTGCCGCGGCAGGCCTCGCAGGCGTTCTCACGGTATTCGTCGGTGTTCTGACAGGTTACGTGATCGTTGATGAGCTCTCGGGCAACGTCACGATCGTTCGGTTGCTGACCCATGTCCCGGTGGCGGTCGGGGCCGCCATGGCGGTCCTCGTCTGGCGGCGTCATCCGACATCCCGGCCGACATCGGACGGGATCGAGAACGAACCCGATATCGTGTTGCCGCACAACGCATCCCGCGGACGGCGGCGCGGCCATTTATGGCCGACCGACGGATCCACGGCTTAGCGGGTCATTACAAAATCATGGCAAACATGATGGCCATGCCAGCTGCCATCATCGCCTGGGTTACCGACCCGGTCAATCGATAGAAGGACGATGTCGGCTCCGTTTTCCGCATAGCGAGGTATCGATAGACCCACCAGGCGGCGGCGACCCCGAAGCCTATTGCGCAAAGCCAGTTCACTGCGTCGATCGACGCGGGATGCCCATTGCTCGACGACGCGGCGGGCATATCGGGCATGTCCATCCCGGGCATGCTCATGTCCGGCATGCTTGCGTGCGGCGGTTTGACATTGTCCGAGCCGTTGGGTGTGCCGGTTTGACCGGGAAGCAAAGTGCCGTTCATCAAGGCATACATCCACGCCATCGCCAACATCATCAGGGCGTGGTAGCTGTCGAGGCTGCGGTGATGGGCGACCTTGACGGCGGTCGCTGCGAACCAGGCGGCGGCAAGCAGAAAGAACACCAGGGGAGCGGCCGTGGGTAGCGTCATGCCCCAGGGCCAGACCATAATCACCATCGCGACCGACATGACGAGGTGCAGCACTTCGCGCACAGTTGGTGTCCATGCACGAGGGCCGGTGGCGACCGCGAACAGACATTTTGCGGCGCTCAATACGAACAGCACCGTAACGATCCACCGCAGGACGGTGTTGTGGATCACCGGTAGTGGATCCGCTCAGGGACGCCAACGTTGTCCCCCGCATCGGGTGGTTTCGCTGAGCCGGCCGGACAGACATGGTGGTCCATGTGCATTAGTCGGTACCGATCGGTCAAAAGTTCCGGGGACACGGCTCGTCTACGACGACGGATCGTAGACTGGCGGTATCACACCAGCTTTTGGGCGAAAGGTCGCGGCGACAGTGCAGTCGAGCCAGACAGGTCCGTCGGATCCGGCGGACCGACGTTGGCCCTGGCAGTCGTTAGCTGCGGGCTGTCTGACCGCGCTGATCGGTCTGTGCTGCTATGCGCTCACAGGTGGCGACCGTCGGTACCTGGCTAGCGGCGAGGCGTATCCGGGAGCCGCAATCGCGGCGGCCGAGCCGCTCGGCTACTTCATCGCAACCTTGGCCGCGGCAGTCTGCTTCGGTGGACTGCTCCACATGGTGGTCACCGCGTGCCCCAACACCCACGGCGTCATCGATGAACGTGCGTTCCGCATTCACTTGATAATCGAGCGCTTGTCGGTGATCTGGGCGGTTGCGGCGGCAGTAATGGTGGTCGTTCAGGCGGCCAGCAATGCCGGCGTTGCGGCGCCGCGGCTACTCGCCGGTGCTGCGTTAGGCGACGCGATTCTTGCGTCCGAGATGTCGAGGGCCTGGATCGTTGTCACCGTTGCGGCCCTCGTCGTTGCGGTCGGCGTTCGGATCTCCGTCCGTTGGGTCCCGCAATTCATGCTGTTGTTGCCGGCCGTGATCGGAGTGCTCGCCGTGCCCGTGAGCGGTAACGCCGGGCAAGGGCCCGACCACGACTATGCGACGAGTGCAGCCATCGTGTTCGTCGTCGCCGTCGCAGCGTTGACGGGAATCAAAGCAGCCGCGGTGGTCAGTCCGCCCGCCGGCGCCCTTGCGCGACGCGTGCTGACCATTGAAACAGTCTGCGGAGCAGTCAGTCTCGGTTATGGCGCACTGCTGCTGCTGACGCTGACGAATCCTGGGGACCTCGCCGGGACGGGCTACGGTCGTGCAGGCATCGCCGCTGCCGTCGTGCTGGTCCTGGTGTGGCTCGCCGATCTCGCAGCACTGGGGAGCGCGCGTGCTCGTACGATGCCGAACTCCTTTTCCCGCAACAGTATCCAAGCGGTGTGCATGATCGGGGTTGTCGCGCTGATTTCGTCCATGGCGACGCAGACCGCGCCGCGACTGCTTACGCATCGGTTTACGACATGGGACGTTTTCCTCGGCTATACGCTGCCGGGACCGCCGAATGTGCTGATGATCTTGACCTTTTGGCGGTTCGACACCTTCCTCGGCACGGGCGCGGTGACCTTGGCTGTGGCCTACGGGCTCGGGTTTCTCCGCCTGCGCCGACGCGGAGACCATTGGCCGGTCGGACGCTTGGTCGCCTGGCTGGCGGGATGCCTGGTCTTGGTCTTCACCAGCGGCTCCGGGGTAAGGGCCTACGGATCGGCGATGTTCAGCGTGCACATGGCCGAACACATGACGTTGAACATGTTCGTGCCGGCGTTGCTGGTGCTCGGGGGGCCGGTGACCCTGGCATTGCGCGCTCTGCCGCCGGCCGGCCAAGGCCAACCGCCCGGCTTGCGAGAATGGTTGCTGTGGCTGGTGCATTCGAAGGTGACGGCCTTCCTCGCACATCCCATCACGGCCTTCGTGCTATTTGTGGCCTCGCTTTACCTGGTGTACTTCACCCCGCTCTTTGACACCCTGGTCCGCTACCACTGGGGCCACGAGCTGATGAGCACGCACTTCTTGCTGGTCGGCTACCTGTTCTTCTGGGGCATCATCGGTATCGACCCCGGACCCCGCAAGCTCCCGTTTCTGGGCCGGCTCGGATTGCTGTTCGCGGTGATGCCTTTCCATGCGTTCTTCGGCATCGCGACCATGACGATGACCTCAGTGATCGGCGGCCTGTACTACCGCTACCTCGGCCTGCCGTGGCTGTCGAGCCTCAGCGGCGACCAACATCTCGGTGGGGCGATCGCCTGGGGTTCCAGCGAACTGCCGGTGGTGTTGGTGGTCGTCGCTCTGGTTGCCCAGTGGGCCCGTGAGGATCGCCGGGCGGCGGCGCGTTCGGACCGCCATGCCGACTCGGGTTATGCAGACGACGATCTCGATGCCTACAACGCCATGCTGCGCGAGCTGTCACGTAGCCGGCGCCGATAGGTCTCGTACCGCGACGCATTGGGCGAGCAGCGCGCGCACCGACAGCGGGTAGGGGTTCGCATCGAGGTCGGCGACCGATACGGCATCGACGGCGATGCTCGGGTAGTTGGCCAGATACTCCGCATAGGGGCGCCCCCCGAGTCGCATGCCCAGGGTGATCCACCCGTCAACCACCGACCACCTTCGCGGATTGTTTTTCGCCCAGTCGCTCTGGTCCAGCCGGTATTTCCACTCGAAAGGATCGAGGTCTTCCGCGGCGAACTCGCTGAGAAACTCGGCGTAGGGCACCACCGCACCGCGCACCGCAGTGATTTCGCGTCCCAGTTCGGCTCCGCCTGCCGACTCTGCCAACAGGCCCAGGACGGCGTTTGCCGCCGCCAAGCCCGTGGTGACCTCCTCGGTCAGCGTCACCGTGGGATAGGCGTGCAGCGCGGTGCACGCATCGACGAGTGACACCAGGATGTCGGCCGAGTCGTGGATCTGGTCTGCGCGGCCAAGCACTCGTGGCAGCCGCGCGATGGCGAAGTCGAGGTCGCCGGTGGCGGCGACGACCAGCTCCGCGAGCGACTTGGATGCCGCGTAGGGATATGGCGCCGCGCGGGGGTCGATGACGCGTGCAGCGTTGACCTCCGCATTGACGACGAACGTCGACAGGTGCACCAACTTCGCACCAAGACTTGCGCATGTCTGGGCAATCATGGAAACAAACTCGACGTTGGCCAGCTGCAATTGGCCATAGGGCACAAGCACATTGGTATTGCCGATGCAGTTGATGACCGTTTCCGCGCCGACGCTCCGCAACAGCCCATCGACGTCCGTCGTACCGAATTCGGGTGCGACGTGTTCGATTCGGACGCCTTCGACATCGCGCAGCGACGTCCACGGATCGGTTTCAGGAAGCGGTGACCTCGTCACCAAAACCACTTCACGCCTGAAGGCTCCTGACCGCCTGAGGTCCAAAACTGCCTGCCCGAAACCGGTGCCAAGAATTCCCGAAGCTCCAAGCACGACGATTGCTTTCCGCCCGGTGGATTTCGATGCGCGTCTGGGCGCGGGGACGTGTGGGCGCAACGCGGCGAGGGTGCGGCCGATCTCGTCGGCGGTGCCCGAATCCATCCATGCGTCGCTCGTGGCCGCACTGGCGGCCAGCTGTTCGGCGGAGTCGGCACTTATCAGATCCAGGAGCGTCAGGTGCCTGCCCAGATAGCTTCGGGTATCCGGCAGGATTCTGATCAGGTCCAACGAGCCGATCCCCTCCTCGAGCAGCGATGCGTCCGGCCGGACAACGCGTCCGAGATGCCGGCTCCAGATCTTTGTCAGACCAGCCGCTCGTTCCCTCGCGCCGGCACCAATCTGCTCGGTGTCGGCAAACTCGGGCTGTGCGCGCAATTTGTCGCTGTCGATTTTCGCATTGGGTTTCCTGGGGATACTCGTCAAACCGATGACGAAAAACGAAGAGACCCCGACGCTTACGAGAATCGACCTGATGCGTGAAGCCAGCGGGGGATCGTCGGAGCCCGCCCGGGTCAGTTGGCTTTCGAACCACACTCCGAGGCGTCCGTCGTGAAGCTCCACTGCGACATCGAACACCGCAGGATCACCGAGGATTCGACGTGTTACCTCTGCGATGTCGATGCGCTTTCCAGATACCTTGACGATGGCGTCTTTGCGTCCCGCGAAGACGGGGAAACCGTCGTCGTCGATCACGCGGTCGGCGGTCGCGAACGCATGGCGCTGCGAACCGTCCGCCAAGGTCACGGTGCCGAAGCCGCCGCTCTGGCTCCCGAGATAACCGCACACCAAATCCCCGACGATGACCACTTCGCCAAAGGCGACGAACACCGTGCCGGGCAGCATCGGCGCGCCCAGCCTGCGTCGGGCGCTGCCTTCGAGGGCGGCGCCGCCATGGCAGATCGGTAAATAGCTGACGACGACCGTGGTCTCGGTCGGACCATAGGTCGAGATTAGTGAGACTCGTTGTGAAACACCGGAATCGATCCACGCATCGACGGCACTGGTACGGATGGCCTCGCCGCCGACAATGACCTGTCGAAGTTTTGAGCGCCGGATTGCGTCGATGGCATGCGCGTCCTCGCACAGCAGGTGCCACACGGCAGTCGGCAGGTCGACGATTGTCGGCGTGTTGGCCACGAGATCGCGCGCGAGCGCCGTGAGGTCGCCTACTCGCATCGCCGTGGATCGGACCAACGCCGCCCCACAGGTCGCGGCCCCGAAAATCTCCTCCGCGCTGATGTCTGACGTCAACGGGGCGCACTGCAGGACTGTGTCGTGTCCTTTCCAGCCGTAGACACGAACAACCGCCTGACAGAACGCCGCAAGCGATCCGTGTGAGACCTGCACCAGCTTCGGCTGCCCCGTAGAGCCCGAGGTCGGCATGATGTACGCCGTGTTGCCGGCGAGCAGCGGATCTCGGGCCACCTGCGCGATGCGCTGGTCAGCCAGCAGCTGTTGGTCTTCGTCGGCCACCAGCGCGGGCCGGGTAGCGGCCACGTCGATCACCCGTGCGAAGCCGCCATCGCGATGCGCGGCAATGGCTTCCGCTCGCGGACCAATCTCGTCCGCGGTGTCGCACACACTGTAGCCGCAGCCGGTTAGGTGACAGGCGATCAAAAAGTCGACGGTGTTGTCGGTATCGTCGTCGGCGATGACGAGTACGTCGCCGGGCCGAGCACCGCTGCGCACCAGCAGCGCAATCCAGGAGTACACGCGGGGGCGTTTCTGCAGAGTCCTGCGCACGCCCCCTGCTGGGTCTAGAAACCACGCCGACGCCGCGGGGTGTGTCGTCTCCAGCGGGTTGTTGTCGCGGCAGAGTGCCCCGTCCGCGCCGATGCACATCCATTCCTCGACGGCCATGGCGATCGGGTTATCCCATAGCGCCGCCATCGATTCCAATGCCGTCGCTATCCGGCGTGTGATTCCCGCCGTTTTCGCCGGCAGGTCTGCGCGGTTCCAGATCGCCACGCTGAGGGTGCGCTGTTCTTCGTCCTGAAGGCAGGCCACGGTCATCCCGTCGACCGGCCCCACGTCCGTTGCGATCGGTGCCTCCGACAAAAACGGACGAAGGCCGGGCGCGCAGGGTTCGCGAAGGAAGTTCAGCGTCAGCGTCTGCACGTGAGAGGTGCGGTTGACCGCCATGTACATCCGGCGGAAATGTTCCTCACGGAGCCATCGACGTCGCACGGCCTTGACGTAGCTCCGGTCTAGGTCCCGAACGACATCCCGCACTGACGCGAACGGAGCAAACCGGATCGCGTGCGCGACCGAATTCACCAGGCAGGTAGCCACACTCAGATCCGGATCGCCAAACCGATTGTCCACCGGGTAAACCAGCAAGCCCTCGGTGCTCTGCCGGAGGCTCGCGTCGACCGCGACGGCCGCCGCAGCCACCAGCACGTTCAGAGGCACTCGCTGGCTCTCCGAGAGAGCGACGATTGCGTCGTAGGCGCCGCCGGAGATCCGCGTTGACTCCTGTAAAACTCCCTTGGCGGCTGCCCGCGGTGCGTCGTTCGAGCCTTGAACGCTCTGCCGCGCCTGGTCGGCAAGCTCACGTTGCACGGCGTCCGCGAGGCGCTGCCGCGACTCCTCCACCCTGCTGGCCTCGCGACGATGTGCCTGTGCCAGCTTGAGCATTCCCTCTGTGATAGAGGGAATCTCAGCCGGAGCATCTGTCGACAGGTGGCGCGCCAGATCGGCTTCGATCATCGCGGTTGCGCCGCCGTCAAGCAGGATGTGGTGCGTGTGAACGTCGAGGCCCGACACATAGCCGTCGTCGTCGGTGCGCACGGTGTGCCGCACCAGCGGCTTGGCGAGGATGCCGGTGGACCAGGTGCTCTCGATCGCGTCGTCCGGGCGGTGCCGGCTTTCGTGGCGTACACGCACGATGTCCTCGGGCCGCAGCCGCGCCACGAGCTCGGGATAACCGGCCTCTGCCGACGACTCCCTCGCTTCGAGAACGCAGAGCTGCACCGGGTTTTCGAAGATCGCGCCGTTCAGCGCGGTCAGGAAGGAGGATAACTCCTGTCGCCGGAACCGATAGCTCTTGCCGATCAGGTACAGCGCGGGGTCGCTGTCCTGCATCACTCCGTTGTAGATGTTCTGTTGCGATTTGCTGAGGTCAACGCGATTCATCTGACCTTTGGTCACGGGGATCGTTCCAGCTCGAACTTTTCCAGTTCCCGAACCCAGCCGTCGACCGACAGGCTTTCGGACAATCGCAGCGGTAGTTCGGATTCGCGATCCACGCCAAGTTCTTTCATCAGCAGCACGAACCGAACAGAGTCCAGGCCGAGGTCCCTGAGATCGGTTGTGTCGCCGTTGACGAGATCGGCGTCGTCGATGTACAACACCGAATACACCGCAGCGAGGACCCGTTCGCGCACCGTGTCAGGCACGGGCCACCGCGCCGGCGCTGTCGTCACTGATCGACGCGGCGAGCGAGACTCGCATGACCTTGCCCGACGGCGTCCGTGGAATATTGTCGACGATCACGATCGTCGACGGGCGTGCCATCGATTCCGACTCGCTGCGGTAGCGGGCCGCGATCGCCTGCTTGAGCTTGCGCGCCCCCGAGTCGTCCAGTTCCGTCGTAGCAACCACTGCCAGACCCACCAGCGCTCCGAACTCTGGGTCCGGTATTTCGTAGCAGGCTGCCTCCCGAACGCCGTGCACATCCTCGGCGATGCGATCGACCTCGTTGGGCGCGATGTTGACACCGCCGGAGATGATCATCTCCGACGATCTGCCCTTGATGTAAAAGAAGCCGTCGTCGTTGAGCTCCAGAAGATCGCCGGTGTTCACCCACCCGTCGACCAGAACCTCTCGGGTGCGGTCCGGATTGTTCCAGTATCCCAACATGTTTGCCGGCGATTTGATCCACAGCGTGCCGAACGAGGCGGACGGACCGACGCTCGGATCAGTGGGCCCGCCGCCTGCCGGATCTGCCAGATAGACGTCCACACCGGGGTAGGGACGCCCGACCGCGCCCTCCTCGATTTTCGAGATCGAGCCCGGATCGGTCGGTAGACACAATGCGGTGCAACCTGTCTCGCTCAATCCGTACACTTGGATGGTCTGGACGCCGGCCGCCTCCATGAATTGGATATCGGCTGCGACCGCCCTCGACCCGCCATACCCCAGGAGTTTCAGCGACGGAACCGTCCTGCCGGCCGTCTTCATTTCGGAGATGAGCTTTGATATAAGGAACGGCACCAGACATGTGGTCTCGACGGCGTTCGTATCGAGAATCTCCAACAAGGACGTGGTGTTCTCCCCGCCGGTGATACACAAGCCGCCATGCATCAAACACGTGAGAATCCACCAGAGTCCGCCGATATGCGTCGCGGGCAGGGGCGAGTAGGTGGTCTCACCGGAAACCCAACGGATCCAGGTCAAGTCGGCCTGCCGCAGCAGGTCCGCAATGCCGGAAAAAGTGCGATTGGCCAGCAGGACGCCTTTTGGTTCGCCGGTGGTGCCGCTGGTGAAGACCATTGCCAGCGGATCGTCGGCGCCCAGCCGTGTTGTTGCCGACATCCATTCGTCGTCGACGGCGGCTACGGTGTCGTTGATGCCGGCTGCTATCTCCACCGTGATCGCCGGAATCGATTGGAGTGATTCGGGCAGACAAGCAAGTCCAATTCTACTCCCGGGGGCAACGAGAATCGCACCCGGCTCGGTGATCTGACTGAAACGATCGATGGTGGCGGGCGGAAGATTGCCGTCCGCCATGACCGCGATCGCCCCGATCCTTGCACAGGCCAGCACCGACAGGTAGGTCTCGGGCCCGTTGTCTGCGACGACGAGCACCCGGGACCCTCTCGAGACCGACTGCGCACGAAGGAATGTGGCAATTCTCTCCACTTCTGCGATCAGATCCGCGTACCGCAGTAGGCTGGTGCCGTCGCAGCGACGCAGAGCGGTTGCCTCGGGCCGCTGGCGGGCCTGCTCGAAGACTCGTCCCAGCACGGTGGGAGATAGTTGTGACATGACGTTAAGGTTCTTCTTCCCAACGGGTTAGGGGATATTGAGGACCGCTAGTTCGATCTGACCGGACGCCGCCCCGCCGCTCTGGTCCCAGAACTCGATGGAACAGGGGATCGAGAGGTAACGCCGCGTTCGTTCGATGATGCGGAAGTTCTCACACAACAAGCGCGCCGAAAAACTCTGCGCGTTGATCGATTTCTTGAATTGCGACGACGTACTCCTGATCAGCATGCTGGGCAGCTGGTTGTCGAAGAAGTCGGCGATCGAGTACCCATCGACAATCGGGAGCTCGCGGTTGATGATCGCCGGAGCGAACGCGGCATAAGCGAGTTGATTGAAGCAGATCACCAATTCCACTGCATTGAAGTGTCCCGTGCTGCGGATGTAAGCGGGCTGTTCGATTCGAAAACTTCCGTATGCGAGAACCGAATCTCCTGTCGATTTGTACTCTGCGTCAACGAGATAACGGCATCCCTTGTAGGAGTAGGGCTCCAGCACCATACTCAGGAGCTCTTCTGCGATAGGCACGGTGCCCTCGCCGCCCTCCGTTGCGATATGAGCGGCGGGAAACGCTTCCGGCGCGCTCATACCGCGTATCCCGGTGTCTTGAGGCCATCCAGCATGGTGAGGCGGTACGTCGTCAGGGTGCCGGTAGCCGTGCCGTGTTTCGCCCTGTGCATCAGCACGCGGTTGTCCCACAGGACGATGTCGCCGACGTCGTAGTGCTGCGTGTGGATGAACGGCGATTTGAATTCGGGATCGAGTTGCCCCGTTGCTTCCAGGAGTTCCTGGAGCACCGCTGGATCGAGGAAGTTGCCCTCCTTGTCCTCGATGGACGTGGTACCCGTCACGCAGACGTAAAGGCTTTCCAGTCCCGTCTTGGGGTGCCGAATCACAGTGGGCCACTTGATCGGTGGTGTAGTCCGGGTGAACTCGGCCCAAATTTCTCCGATGGGTTTGTGAACGTCACCGGGGCGGATTTTGATATACGGTCGCGGATCGTGGGTGCTGAGTGTTCCACGGACGGGGTCTTGCTTCTCGGCGGGTAGTGACTCCCACACCCTGTTCAGGTCGATGAAGTAGGTCCCCCGGTCGGGCCCTGGCACTGTGAGAGGCAGCACCATGCTGAAGGCGATGGGTTGCGGCATGAACCCGTAGTCGATGTGCCAGAACGCCCCGGTTCGCGGAACACCTTGACCCTCTTCGGTCGAGGAGACGAAGATCTCCCGATGCTGCTTGTGGTGGTACATCGGCTCGTAGTAGGGGACAATCTCGCCGATTATTTTGCCGAGTGTGATGAATTCTTCCGGCGAAGGGTGGACGTCTTTGAGGATGACGAGCTTGTTCTCGTAGACGATGTCGCGGATCTCGTCCGTGGTGATGTCGTCCAGATTTGCAGGGTCGATACCCGTGACTTGCGCCCCGAGCCCGCTACCTTTCACATTGAGTGCCATGGGCCGCCCTTCTTATTACTTTGGAATAGTGTTGTGGCATAACGGACTGCATAACTGGCCACATGCCTGAGTCGAAATAGCACTGGCGTATACGGAAGTGTGTCGTCGATACGTCGAATCGAGTTGTCTAGCTGTGCCTCCCGTTGGTCCCCGGAATTTCGTCGATGTCGGTGACCCAGGTGCTCGGAACCAGCGGCATGGTGACGCCCGCCGTTTCGGACGACAGGCGGACCAGTCCGGCGGCCTGCGTATCATCTGTCGGCACAGTTCCGGCGAAGCCGAGAGTGCCGGCGCCCTGGCTGCTCGCCGTGTGGGCCTGGGGTTCGGCTTCGGCATCGCTGCCGTCGCTAGTCTCGGCGACCGCGTCGAGGAACTCGTATCGGTAGCCCCGCGCGCCGGACCTGGCTTTGCGGCGTTTTTTGCGGCACGCTCGGGACGCGGCAGCACTCGTTTCCGCCGCTGTGGCCGCCCCGAGAGTGCCGGTTGCAGGATTCGGATCTTTCGCACCAACTTTGGGGTCGAAGCTAATCGGAGGCGGCGCGAAGCCGGGGACGGCGTAGCTGAGGGCGGGTGAGGGCGCGGCGACGGTGGCGGAGGCCGGGGATGGTGTGCCCGGCGCGGGGCTGGTGGATTGTGTCCCCGGGCTGGAAGAGGCCGGCGCGGAGGGTGCCAATCCAGCATCGATATTCGGTTCGGCCGAGCCGGTGGCCGCGGCTTGGTCGGGATTCGTTAGGTCGAAATCGAAGTTCAGGTCCGGGAACTCAAACAGTAAGATCAGGGCGCTCAACGCGGACAACGCGGGAGCGAAAAAGGGAAGCAATAGCAAGGCGTAGGACGCGTAGTACGGGTACCACAGCACGTCGTAAAGAAACAGCGCGATGATCGCCAGCAAGAGCGCCACCTCGGGCTGGAGGCCGAGTCGCTGGAAGAATTCTTGAAAATATTTGAACGGATGGGCGAGGAAGTTCAGGATGTCCTGGAGCCATTGCCAAATGGAGCCTGAGGAGCCGGTCTGTGCGCTTGGGGTTTCGGCCTCGGTGGCGAGGATGTGTGGCGCCGGTCCGGTGGATGGTGTCGCCGCGGTCGCGGCCTGGGCGATAGCCTGGTAAGTCGTCATGGTGGCGGCGGCTTGTAGCCACATACGCACGTAGTCGGCTTCATTGATGGTGATGGGAATCGTGTTGATACCGAAGAAGTTTGTCGCGACTAGCGCGCCGTGGGCGATGTGGTTGGCGGCCAGCTCGACCAGGGTGGGCATGGCGGCAAGCGCACTGGTGTAGGCCGCGGCGGCCGTCTCGTGCTGTGCGGCAGTGACCGCGCTGTCTATCGAAGCCTGCTCAAGCCACCTCAGGTACGGACCGTGCGCGGCCAGATATTGGGCGGCGGTGGGACCCTCCCAGGTGCTTGCGTGCACCCCTTCCAGCAATGTGGCCAGCTCGACGGCGGTCTCGCCGTACTGATCGCTCAGCACCTGCCATTGAGCGGCAGCGGCCAACAATGGCCCCGGGCCGGCTCCCGCGCTCAGCAGCGCCGAGTGCGCCTCGGGCGGCATCGCCATCCATATCGGGGTCGTCACGACTCTACTTTCATTGCAGGGGTATTCAGCACGCGACTGCACGCACAGAGACGTTGTTGGGTGCTCAGTGTGTAGTCGGGCAGACGAGCCGAAAAGTTCCAGGGCGCCGAAAGATGGTTGTATGGGAGCATCTGCGCGCACGCCGGTTCATCAGGAACTCGCGACGACCGAAGGAGAACGGATGGGACGTCAAGACTTCGCGGACCCTGCGCTACGATCCTGAGCTCATGCGAGTCATTGGCGCTCGACATCTCGACGGCATCTCCGAAACCGCGCTTCTCACACTGCATCAGCGCGCGACCGAGGCGGCCCGACCCGACGGCATCATCGACGACCCGATGGCCATCGCCCTGCACCGCAGGCTTGACTTCGACTACCAGCGCTTCGGCCGCACCCATCAAGTCACGGCCTGGCGGGCGTTGGCATTCGACGATGCAGCTCGCCGATACCTGGATGCGCACCCACGCGCCGCCGTCGTCGCTTTGGCCGAGGGACTGCAGACCAGCTTTTGGCGGCTCGACAATGGTGAGCTGAGCTGGCTTTCGGTGGACCTGCCGCCGATCGTGCGGCTGCGCGAGCAGCTACTTCCGGCGTCGGACCGACTGCGCCACTGTGCCCAGTCGGCGTTCGATTACTCTTGGATGGACCACGTCGACCCCGCTGGGGGGGTGTTGATCACCGCCGAGGGTCTGTTTCAGTACCTGGACCGCGACGCCGTGTTCGACCTGATCGGAGCGTGCGCCAAACGATTTCCCGGTGGCCAGTTGGTCTTCGACAGCGTTCCCAGGTTCTTGAGTGCGTATTCGCTGCGACGCGGCATCAAGCTCAGCAAGCACTACACGGCGCCCCCGATGCCATTCTGGTTCACCGCCAAGCAGTACGACGAACTACGCGACATCCCTGGCATCCGTGCGGTACGCGAGCTGCCGGCGCCGCCGGGGCGCGGCAGGTTACTGCCGCCGGCTACTCGATGGCTCTACCGCGCGCCGCTACTCGCAGCGCTGCGTGCCCCCACGACGCTCGTCGAATTCGGTTGATCTGCTTTGCGTAACTCCGCGGGATCGGCCGGGCGGCCGCAGATTTTGGAAGCTTGGGAACTCATCACACAGTTTCAACGACTAACAAGATGGCGCTCGTCACTGTTCGGATAGGAAGGTATGCCGTTGACGGAACTGGTTGCACCAGAGTCTGGGTTGTCAGGTAGCCGAAGGGTTCAACTTGACCTGACTGGCTTGTCGTGCGGAGCCTGTGTGCGCCGAGTGGAAAAGAAGCTGAATTCGCTCGAGGGAGTGCACGCATCGGTCGACCTCTCCAACCGGGTGGCCACCATCGATGCGCACAATGATATCAGCACCGCCGCTCTCTGTGATGCCGTGCACAAGGCCGGGTACGGTGCGAGCCCGCGCGATGAAAGCATCACCGAAGCCGACCGTTCGCCCGTCCGCGAGAAACCCAGCATGCTAAGGACCTTCCGGGCATTCGCAACGTTACTTGCGCGCTGGATCATGCGGCATTGAACGTCAGCAATCGCGTCTGTGGAGCGGCCGCGGCGAAAACCTCTGCGCCATGGCGGAATAGGGACTACGAGCGCCTGGTGAATTGCACGTGACGAGGGCGCCGTCCTCGTCGGACTGCTCGAGCGATGCCGAATCAACACCCATCGCACGCATTATCCGTACCCTGGCCGTGCCGATCATCTTGTTCTGGCTCGCGGCTCTCGTCGCTCTCAATGTCCTCGTTCCTCCGTTGGAGATCGTCGGACAGCAGCGGTCGGTTTCGCTGAGCCCCAAGGAAGCACCTTCGTTGATGGCCCTCAAACGCATCGGTCATGCCTTCAACGAAGGAGAAACAGACAGCGTGGCGCTGGTCGTCCTGGAGAGTGACAAGCCGCTCGGGGAGGACGCACATCGGTTCTACGACAACCTGATTCGGAAGTTACGCGACGACCGCACGCACGTGTTGGGGGTTCAAGACCTCTGGTCAGATCCGCTGACGGCACCAGGAGCGCAGAGCAACGACGCGATGGCCGCCACCGTCCAGGTGAGTCTCGCGGGTAACCAGGGTCAGTCGCTCGCCAACGAATCGGTCGACGCGGTCCGCAAAATCGTGGAAGGCATTCAGCCGCCGCCGGGGGTGAAGGGCTACGTCACCGGGCCGGCCGCACTGGCAACAGATCTGCAAACCAGCGGCGACCGGTCGATGGTGAAAGTCACCCTGACCACCGTCGTGGTGATCTCCATCATGTTGCTGTTCGTCTACCGGTCGCTGGCCACCGTCGTTCTGCTATTGCTCACCGTCGGCGTTGAATTGTCAGTGACGCGAGGAGCTGTCGCGCTGCTGGCGCATAGCGGAATCGTCGGGCTTTCCACCTTTGCGGTCAGTCTGATTACGTCGCTGGCGATTGCCGCGGGGACGGATTACGGCATATTCATCGTCGGCCGGTATCAAGAGGCCCGTCAGGCCGGTGAAGGCAGGGAAGCGGCCTTTTACACCATGTACCGAGGGACGGCGCATGTCATTCTCGGCTCGGGTCTGACGATCGCGGGTGCGACATTCTGCCTGAGCTTCGCCCGGATGCCCTACTTTCAAACCTTGGGCGTCCCGTGCGCGGCGGGGATGCTGGTAGGCGTTATCGTCGCGCTGACCCTCGGCCCGGCCGTTCTGACAGTCGCCGGTCGCTTCGGTGTGTTCGATCCCAAACGCCGACTCGAGGTGCGTGGCTGGCGGCGCATCGGTACCGCCGTGGTGCGTTGGCCCTTACCCATCCTCGGGGTCACCTGCGCTGTCAGCCTCGTGGGTCTGATCACCTTGCCGGGCTACCGCCCCAGTTACGACGACCGGGCATATCTGCCCGGCTGGATCCCGGCAAACCAGGGCTTCCGGGCAGCGGATCGGCACTTCTCCCAGGCTCGGATGAAGCCGGAGATCCTGCTAATCGAGTCGAAACACGACATGCGAAACCCGGCGGACTTTCTCGTGCTGGACCAGCTGGCCAAGGGGGTGTTTCGAGTTCCGGGTATATCGCGGGTGCAGTCGATAACCAGACCTGACGGAACGCCTATGGAACACACCTCCATCCCGTTCCAAATCAGCATGCAGAACGCCGGTCAGTTGCAGAATCTGAAGTACCAGCGCAACCGGATGGACGACCTGCTGAAACAGGCCGATGACATGACGCAGACAACGGCCACGATGCGTCGCATGTACGACCTCATGACGCAGCTGGCGGATACCACGCACCGAACTGTCGGCGACACCGTCCAGATGCGAAGAATCACCGATGAACTGCGCGACCGTCTCGCGGATTTTGACGACACCTGGCGACCGATTCGTAGCTACCTTTACTGGGAACGGCATTGCTACGACATCCCGGTCTGCTGGTCGACCCGCTCGCTATTCGACGCGGTAGACGGTCTAGACCAGATCGATGGGCAGCTCAACATCCTGGTTGGTGATATCACGCAGTTCGACGCGATCATGCCGCGGGTGATCGCGCAGCTCCCGCCGATGATCACCACGATGGAAGGTGTCCGCACGATGATGCTGACCATGCACAGCACCATGTCCGGGATTCTCGATCAAATGGATGAGATGGGCCAAAGCGCGACCGCCATGGGGCATGCTTTCGATGCGGCAAAGAACGACAACTATTTCTATCTCCCGCCCGAGGCGTTCAAGAATTCCGAATTCAAGCGCGCGATGAAGAACTTCCTATCGCCGGACGGACACGCGGCTCGACTCATCATCCTGCATCGGAGCGACCCCGCGTCGGCCGAGGGCATCTCAAGCATCGACAAGATCAGAACGGCAGCGGAAGAGTCTCTCAAGGGAACACCCTTGGAAGACGCGAAGATCTACGTGGCCGGTATCGGTGCAGTTTTCAAAGACATCTCTGAGGGCGCCAAATGGGATCTGATGATTGCGGGAATTGCGTCGCTCTGCCTGATTTTCGCCATCATGCTGATCCTGACCCGCGCCTTGGTGGGGGCCGCGGTCGTCGTCGGGACCGTAGCGGTTTCCCTCGGCGCCTCGTTCGGGCTGTCCGTGCTGCTGTGGCAGCACGTTCTCGCCGTTCCATTGCATTGGCTGGTTCTGGCGATGTCAGTGATCGTGCTGTTGGCCGTGGGCTCGGATTACAACCTGCTCTTGGTCTCACGCTTCAAGCAGGAAATCGGGGCGGGCCTGAACACTGGGATCATCCGCGCGATGGCCGGCACCGGCAAGGTGGTAACAAACGCGGGCCTGGTGTTCGCGTTCACGATGGCGTCAATGCTGGTGAGCGATCTGAGGATTGTAGGACAGGTGGGAACCACCATCGGTCTGGGCTTACTGTTCGACACGTTGATTGTGCGCTCCTTCATGACGCCGTCGATTGCCGCACTGTTGGGCCGTTGGTTCTGGTGGCCAACCAGAGTGCGGGCGCGACCCGCCAGCACCTCGACCGCGCCTGTCCGAACTGAGCCGCTAGCTCGGCAGCCCGCCTACAGCGATTAAGCCGGAGCAGGAGAGTTTTCCCCATCTTGGAACCGCGGCACTCGTCGACCCGACCATTTAGGGGGTATCGACGGCATGCCCGGCGAGGGGAGTGCGGGTTGACCGATCAGTCGAAACTCGACAGCCACCGGCGGATGTTGCAAGCGATCGAGAACCAAGTGCTCGACGAGGTTTCGATTTCGCGACTCCGGCGTGCGGTGGTGGCCGCACTGGCAACGGCGTTGGCTGCGGCGGCCTCGGTGTGGTGGCTCGAGGAGACGGGCAAGGCCTTGCCGTACGCCGCCAACCGTGTCCCCGCCGCCGCCGCCGTCGCGCTCCTGGGATCGGCGGTCATCTCAGCGGCGGCGGTTCGACTGAGTCGTTACCGCTGGTGTTGCGCGGCGGCGCATGGCTGTGGACTGGCCGCGGTGATCGGCATCGGGGCCTTCTGGTGGGTACGCACTGGGCCAACCGGAATAGGACTGTCCTGGCTAGTCTTTGCCGACCTGACCGCCGTGGCGTTAACGGTCGGTTGGCTCGCAATCATCCTCACACCAATAGAACGTTCCCAGCCGGACATGCGTGCGCGGTCCGGGGACCGGAGTGTGCGCCCGGCGAAATAATTTATCTTCCAGACGAATCCGTGGACGAGCGCGGATCCTGGCGATTCAGGCGGGTTGCTTTTCCATGGGCTTGTCACAGCAGACTTCATTGTGGCCGCTCTCGCTGCAACATGGACAGTCCTTCTCGTAGACGAGAGTGGATCCGCACTCGCTGCACGTGTAGCGGTCTCCGGCCTTCCGGGTCATGTTCGTCTCTCTTCCAGGCATTGTGAACTGCGCTTGCGCGACGGACCGCCCGCTTCGGGCGGCTGCCCGTCCAGTGTGCACCCGGGGGACGACCGTTCGAAAGGGACCTGTTCGGGCGTGGGCTGCCTTCAGGGCTGGATCTGGAAGTCGCCCTTGGTCGCCAACGCCTCCTGCACGCGCTGCTGTTCCAGAAGCCGGTCTGTCTCGATACGGACGGAAGAGGCCGCGGCGGTTTGCAGTGTGACGTCCACGTCCTTCACGCCGTCGAGTTTCAGCAGCACTTGTTTGACCGTGTCCACGCACCCGCCGCAGCGCAGACCGGTGACGGCAAACGTTTGTTGTGTCACGTGTGGAAGACCTTTCTTGCCGGGGTATCGGTCAGCTGTCGGGTGCGGACCGGTGTGGCGGTTCAGCTTGGTGGTTCAGCTTGGTGGTTCAGCTTGGTCCCGAATCGTCCCAAAGTTGCGTAACCGCAAGCTATTCGACACGACGAAGAACGAGGAGAAGGCCATGGCCGCACCGGCGACCAGCGGGTTGAGAAATCCGGCGGCGGCAATGGGAATAGCCGCGATGTTGTAGCCGAATGCCCATACCAAGTTGACCCTGATTGTCCGCATCGTCGCTGCGGCCAGGTCGAGCGCCAGGGGCACGACGAGTAGGTTGTCCCGAACCAAAATGATGTCGGCGGCGCCGATCGCGACGTCGGTCCCGCGCCCAATCGCCATCCCCAAATCGGCGCACGCGAGCGCGGGTCCGTCGTTGATGCCGTCACCGACCATCGCTACGGTGCGCCCACGGTCGCGCAGCTGCTCAACGACGTCGACCTTGCCCTCCGGAAGGATCTCGGCGATCACCTCGTCGATGCCGACTCGGGCGGCAACGGCGGCCGCCGACGCCGGACTGTCGCCGGTCAAGAGCATAGTTCGCAGGCCGCGATTGTGTAGCGCGATCACGGCATCGGCTGCGGAGTCCTTTACCGCGTCGGCGACCGCGATGACTCCGCATGGTTCGTCATCGACTTCCACGTAAACCGCTGTCTCACCGCGTGCTTCGGCGTTACGCCGGGCCGCGACCATGGTTTCCGGTACGGGTGAGGAAGTGATCCATGACGGTTTGCCGACCCGCACCGTGCGACCGCCGACGACACCGCTGACTCCGCGACCGGGAACTGCGTGGAAGTCGGCGACCAGTTCGAGCGCGGTCTTCGATGCGGCGATCGCGAGCCCGATCGCGTGCTCGGAACCGGCTTCCACCGTCGCAGCTAACGCGAGTACCTCCTCGGCGTCCCATCCCGGAGCAGCCACAACTGCGCCGATCTGCAACAGCCCCGTCGTCAGAGTGCCGGTCTTGTCGAACACGACGGTGTCCACCGCGCGGGTGATCTCCAGGGATTTGTAGCCCTTGAGGAAGATCCCGAGTTGGGCGCCGCGACCGGAGGCGACCATCATGGCGGTCGGCGTCGCCAGTCCCAGTGCACATGGGCACGCGATCACGAGCACGGCGAGCGCGGCCGAGAACGCCCGGTCCGGTGCACCCCCGAGGGTCAGCCAGACGGCGGCGGTCAGCGCAGCCACTGCGAAGACACAGGGGACGAACACCGAGGCGATGCGGTCAGCCAGGCGCTGTGCGTTGGCCTTCTGTGCCTGCGCCTGTTCGACCAGACGGACCATGCCGGCGAACTGGGTATCCGCGCCCACCGCGGCGGCCTCAACGATCAGCCTGCCGTCCAGCACGACCGTGCCGCCTACCACGTTGTTGCCCGGCCCGAGTCGAATTGGTTTGGCCTCGCCCGTCATCGCGCTCATATCCACCGCGGCCGACCCCTGGATGATCAGGCCGTCCGCGGCGATCGTCTGCCCCGGGCGCACCACGAAGCGGTGTTGCTCTTTGAGTTCGTCGGCCGGCAGGATCATTTCCGACCCGTCGGGCTGCAGCACGGCGACGTCCTTCGCGCTGAGCGCGGCCAGGGCCCGCAACGCGCTGCCCGCCCTGGACTTGGCTCGAGCCTCGAAATATCGTCCCGCCAGCACGAACACCGTGACACCCGCGGCGACCTCGAAGTAGATGGCGTCGCTACCGAGCAGCGCCTGCCAGATGCCCTTGCGCTCGGCCGTGTGGTGATGGCCGAAGACCGTATACAGCGACCAAACGGTTGCTGCGGTGATACCCACCGAAATGAGCGTTTCCATCGAGGCGCCGCGGTGGCGCGCGTTGCGTATCGCGACGCGATGAAAAGGCCACGCCGCCCAGGTCACCACGGGGAGCGCCAGCGCGGTTAGCGCCCACTGCCAGCCGGTGAAGCGGGTGCTGGGCACGACGGCGAACATCACCGACAGGTCGGCCAGCGGCACAAACAGCACGGCGGCGACGGCCAACCGGAGCATCAGGTAGCGCGCGTGATCGGCGTCCGGATCGCGGGCGTCTTGACTGCCGCTGCCGCGTAGCTCGGCTTCGAAGCCGGCTTGCTGTATCACTTCGCACAATGCGGCCGCCGTCATGTCGGTGCCTGCGTCGATCGTCGCCACCCGAGTGGCGAAGTTGACCGAGGCCCGAACACCGGGCACCTTGTTGAGCGCCGATTCGACCCGGTTGGCGCAGGCGGCGCACGACATCCCGCCGACTTGAAGTTGCAGCCGCTGGGCACGTAATGGCAGCTCTTCAGCCTTCGCGGCCGTCGTCGACATCGCCAACCTTAACCTCCTCCGTATCGCGCCCGCCCACTCAAGAGTCGTTGCGGCCTAGCAGAAAGTTCCCAATACATTGGGCAACACTTATGGCCTACGCTCACTGTCCGTGGGGACAAGCGGCGACGATGACCAAATTACCCGTCTCGCTATCGCCGCCGGAAAGGGTGACCGGGCCGCGCTGTCGCGGTTCATCGAGGCAACCCAGCGCGACGTCTGGCGATTGGTGGCTTATCTCGCTGACCCGGGCAGTGCCGACGACCTGACTCAGGAGACGTATCTGCGAGCGATCGGCTCCTTGGTTCGTTTCAGTGGCCGGTCGACCGCGCGGACCTGGCTGTTGTCGATCGCCCGCCGTGTCGTCGTCGACCAGATCCGTTACAACGCCAGCCGGCCTCGCACCATCCACGTCGACCTCGAAGAAATGGAGGGGCTGGGGCCCGCCGACGGCAGCCGGATCGAAAACGCCGTCGAAATCCGGATGCTGCTCGATCAACTCGCTCCCGAACGACGCGAAGCCCTGATCCTCACTCAGGTCCTCGGCCTGTCCTACGTCGAAGCGGCTGTAGTCGCCGGATGCCCGGTCGGCACCATCCGCTCCCGGGTGGCGCGGGCGCGCGACGAGCTACTGCGCGTCAAAGACGAAAGCGAGCAGGCCGGATAGCCGCCCGGCGACGTGCCGGCGCGGCCCGGCCCGCGCGTGGAGTGTCGCGCACGCAGCGGCACTATGGATGGGTGAAGCCGTTTCGAATCGAAGTTGCCGACGACGTTCTCGATGATCTTCGCGCGCGTCTGGCGCGCACGCGCTGGCCGGAAGCCGAGTGCGTGGACGACTGGAGCCAGGGCATCCCGCTGGCGTACACGCGCGAGCTTGCCGACTACTGGGCCACCGAATACGACTGGCGGTCGCGGGAGGCCGCGCTCAACCGCTTCGACCAGTTCGTCACCGAGATCGACGGGCTGGAACTGCATTTCATCCACCAGCGTTCCCTGCACCAGGATGCCTTTCCGCTGGTGATCACGCACGGCTGGCCCGGTTCGATCGTGGAGTTCCACAAAGTGATTGAGCCGCTTACCAATCCGCCCTCGGGGCGCTCCGAGGACGCCTTCCATGTGGTGTGCCCGTCGCTGCCCGGGTACGGCTTTTCCGGCAAGCCCAGCCGCACGGGATGGGGCGTGGAGAAGATCGCTGAGGCGTGGGCGACCCTGATGCAAAGCCTGGGCTACGACCGCTACGGCGCCCAGGGGGGCGACTGGGGCGCGGCGGTCACCACCCAGATCGGGCGAAACGGTGGCCACTGTGCGGGCATTCATCTGAACATGCCGATCGGTTCGCCGTCGCCCGAGAGCCTAAAAAACCCCACTCAGGACGAGCAGGCGGCCCTGGAAGGGCTGGCAAACCACCGCAAGTGGGGCATCGGTTATTCCACGCAGCAGTCCACCCGGCCGCAGACGCTGGGCTACGGCCTGACCGATTCGCCGGTGGGGCAGCTGGCGTGGATCGTCGAGAAGTTCTGGGCGTGGACGGATTGCGACGGGCATCCCGAAAATGCGCTGAGCCGCGACGAGCTGCTCGACAACGTGATGGTGTATTGGGTAACCGGCACCGCCACGTCGTCGGCGCGGCTGTACTGGGAGAGCTTCCGGGTATGGCGCGGCGGCGACCGCGTCGAACTGCCCACGGGCGTAGCCGCTTTCCCCGGTGAGCTGCTGAAGCCGCCACGCAGCTGGTGCGAGCCGAACTACAACATCACCCGTTGGACCGCGATGCCGCGCGGCGGCCACTTCGCCGCATTCGAACAACCGGAGCTGTTCGTCGACGACGTCCGCGCGTTTTTCGCGACGGTGCGCTGAGTGCCCATCGTCGAGTGTGAAGCTGCCGACGCGACTCGTCCGGCGGCCGGCGCCGGTTTCACGGTCGGCCACAGCCGGCGTCGCGTCGGCCTGCAGGCGCGAAGGTGTGCCGCCCCATTCAGACGATCCGCCAGCCGCGGCGCGCCCGAAATCGCATGTCCCACAAGTATATTTGATAGCCGAGGAGCCACGCGCGATGCGGGATCAGCCGATCGGCGAACCGCAGGGCGGACAGCAGCCGTTCGAAACGGCGTTGCTGTTTGTCCGACCAGTCCAGCTGCATCATCGCCCGAAACTCCGGGGCCAAGAATCCCGTCGTCGCGAACAGGTTGAACGGCCCCGCCAGCGCATTGAGCGGCCACGGCAAGAAGATGACCGCGGCCACCCCGCGCAGATGTTCGCGGACCGGGGGATCGATGCGCAGCTCGTCGAGCGAGCGCTTCCAGTATTCGTCGAACGCGACCCGGTCCGGTGGCCACATCCGCTCGGGCACTTGCAGCGTGGTGCCCAACTTCTTGGCGTCGTTGTAGACGGCGTCGGCGGCGGCGTCGTCGAGGGCCCCGTACAGGAACTCGTGCTGGTCGACGAAGTAGCGGTACAGGCATGCGGCCACCCACACCTGCAGCTTCGGGTCAAAAGCGTTGTAGGACACCGGGCTCGACGGCAATGACCGAACCTGGCGGTGCGCGACGTCAACGGCGTCGCGGATCAGGGCGCGGTCGGACTCGGACCCGATGGTCGCCACCGCGAGGTAGGTGCCGGTGGTGCGGGCCCGCTTGAACGGATGCTTGTAGACGTTGCCGCTGTCCACCGGGCTTTCCAGCACGCCGTACCCGACCCCGGGCAATGCCAGCTGCATGATCACGTTCGCGGCGGGCAGCAGCGTCGCCGCCGGGTTCAGCAGGTCGGCGACCCGGGTCGCGGGTCGCTTCATCGCGGTTGTCGCCTCACGAGAACGAGTATGACCGCTTTGTGAGACGCTTCGCGGGTGTTTGTGACGCGGGCGCGGACCGTCGGTGTGCTGGCCGGCTATTTGGCCGACCTCGCCGTGAGCGACCCGCGGCGGGGCCATCCGGTTGCGGTGTTCGGCCATGCCGTCGCCCGGCTGGAGCGGGTCACCTACCGCGACGCCGAACTCGACGGCGCGGTGCACGTGGGTATCGCGGTCGGACTGGTAGGTCTGCTCGGATTTGTTGTGCAGCGCGCCGTCGCGCGCCGCGGCCCGCTGTGGTCGGTTGCCGCGACGGCCGCGGCCACCTGGGTGTCGCTGGGCGGGACCACGCTGGCGCGCACCGGCCTGGACATGGCCGCGCTGCTGGACCGCGGCGACGTCGAGGCCGCGCGGCGGCTGCTGCCGTCGCTGTGCGGGCGCGACCCGGCTCAGCTCGACGGCGGCGGCCTGACGCGCGCGGCGCTGGAGTCGATCGCCGAGAACACGTCGGACGCCCAGGTGGCGCCGCTGCTGTGGGCGGCGGCCGGTGGGGCGCCCGCGGCGTTGGCGTACCGCGCCGTCAACACGCTGGATTCGATGATCGGCCACCGCTCGCCGCGCTACGCCCGATTCGGTTGGGCCGCAGCACGATTGGATGACGCGGCCAATTACGTCGGCGCCCGGGTCACCGCGATGCTGGTGGCGGCGTGCGCGCCGGTGGTCGGCGGTTCGCCGGCGCAGGCGCTGCGCAGCTGGCACCGCGACGCGGCACGGCATCCCAGCCCCAACGCCGGCGTTGTGGAGGCGGCCTTCGCGGGCGCGCTGGGCGTGCGGCTCGGCGGCCCCACGCAGTATCGCCACGAGCTGCAGATCCGGCCCACCCTCGGCGACGGCCCGCAACCGATCGTCGCCGACCTGCGTCGGGCGGTGGCGCTGTCGCGGGCGGTGCAGTTGGCGGCCGCGGTGGTCGCGGCCGGGCTGGCCGGTGTGCGTTGACGGCTTGAGCGTGCGTCGATGGGCGAGGGCGCCTGGCCTGAGTGCAGCCTCAGCGGCGCCGGCCGTAGCGGTCGGCGAGTTTCGCCTCGACGGTCGGCGGGGTGTCCGGTTTCGGCGCCTGCTGCCGCTCCCGGCGGCGCACGCGAATCTCGGAGTACGCGAAGTACGCCAGCCCGATCGGCGCCAGGATGCCGAACGAGATCCACTGGATTCCGTAGGACAGAAATGGTCCGGCATCCAGATGCGGGACGCCGATGAGGCCGAGCCCGCCGGGTTGATTTTCGACCAGTTGCAGATACGAGCCGGCCAGCGGCACCTTGGTCAGCACCGAAACCTGTTCGGTGTTGATCGAATACACCTGCTGGAAACCGTCGCGGGAGAACGGGTCCTTGCCCGGCAGGTCCGGCTCGGAATCCCGCAGCCGCGCCGTGATCGTCACGGTGTCCTGCGGAAGGCGGGGGATCGGCGGGACGTGCGAGCCGGGCTCGGGCCGCACGTAACCTCGGTCGACCAGAACGGTGGGGCCGTCGTCGACGACGAACGGCGCCAGCACCTCGAAAGCCTGGTCGCCCTCCACCACGCGCAACCGCGCCAGCACCTGGGCGTCGGGCAGGTAGTGCCCGGTCGCCGTCGCCCGGCGCCACTGCGCATCAGGTGCCGACGAATTCTGCTGCGGCAGCAGGGTTTTCAGCGATACGGGGGCGGTGTTGAGAGAATTCGAGATCTGCTGGTTCTCCCGCGAGGTCCGGGTGTTCTTGCCCAGCTGCCACGGCGCGAGCACCATGAAGCACAGATACGTGAAGGCGATCACGACCAGGATCAGCGCTATCCAGCCCGGCCGCAGCAGAAAGGCCAAGCGGCGCATCAACGGTGTCCGTTCCGCGCCAGCTGCTCGTCGACCCAGGCATGCAGGCCGGGCAGGGCGGCCTCGATGACGGTGAAAACCTCCTCGAAGTCGGCGTGGTCGCCGTAGTAGGGGTCCTCGACGTCCAGGGCGTAGGCACCCGACCGGGGATCGAACGAGCGCAGCATCCGGATGCGGTCCTCGTCGACACCGAGCTGCTGCAATTGGCGAAGATGGTTGCGGCCCAGCGCAATCACCAGGTCCGCGCCCAGGTGGTCGTCGTCGACCTGGGCCGCGCGGTGCTCGGTGGAGTAACCGTGGGCGCGCAGCACTCGCGCTGCCCGCTCGTCGGCGCGATTGCCGACATGCCAGTTCCCGGTGCCCGCACTGGTCACCCGCACCGCGTGGTCGAGCCCGCGCCGCTGGAGTTGATCGGCGAACATCTTCGCGGCCATCGGCGACCGGCAGATGTTGCCGGTGCAGACGAACGTCACGTGCAGCGGCTCAGACACCCAACGCCCTCCGCAGCTCGTCGACGGTCGCCGCGTGCGTCACCCCGACGACCGGGTGCGCGTCGTCGGCGAAGTCGTCCCGTCCGTAGCCCCAGCCGACCACCACGGTGTCGATGCCGTGGGCGGCCGCGCCTTCCACGTCGTGGCTGCGATCGCCGACCATCAGCACGCGGTCGGGCAGCGGCTGCAGTTGCGCCAGGGCGTGCGCCAGCACCTCTTCCTTACTCCTGCGCGTGCCATCGGGACACGCGCCGGCGATGACCTCGAAATGCTCGTCGAGCCCGAAGTGGGCGAGGATCCGCCGGGCTGTCGGCTCTAGCTTCGAGGTCGCCACGGCCAGCCGGGTGCCGGCGGCACGCAGATCGGCGAGCAGCGGCTCGATCCCGTCGAAGAGGCTGTTCATCGACCAGCCGTGAGAGCCGTATTCGGCCGCGAACGCCGCGAACGCCGCGTCGGCATGCTCGCCTAGCCCCATCGAATGGAACGTCTCGTCCATCGGCGGGCCCACGATCAGGGCCGCGAGGTCACCGTCGGGCACCTCGGCACCGACGTGTGCGAGCGCATGCACGAAGCAGGTCACGATCCCCTCGGCGGAGTCGGTCAGGGTGCCGTCGAGATCGAAGATCACCAGCTGCGGCGCCGCGCGGTCGGTGGAGACTGTGCCGGTCACGCCACCATTGTCCTTGATGCGGCGGCACCGGCATTGCGTGGCTCTGCCGGCGGCCGAGCCGACCCGGCGCCATCGGTCGAGTTATTTCTATGCGGATTCTATGTCTGGCCCGCAAAGGGCTCCCTCGCCTAGCGTTTTGGCGGTGCCCGGCAAATAATTCGTCCCACCCGCCGCCTCGTCGACCGGGGCGGGCCGCCCCCAGTTACCGGCACGGCGAACTCGAGAGGAACGACCATGACCGACAGCACCGTCGCGGCCTGGGAACAGGCGGAGATCGAAAGAGCGAACGACTCTGGGCTGACCCCAGTGGTGTTCGTCCATGGGCTGTGGCTGCTCTCCAGCAGCTGGCAACGATGGCGTGACCTGTTCGAAGCCAACGGGTACACGACCATCGCTCCGGGCTGGCCCGATGACCCGGCCACCGTCGCCGAGGCGTTCGAACGTCCACAAGTGTTTGCGCACAAAACGGTTCAGGGCGTGACCGACCACTATCTGGACGCCATCGGGCGGCTGACGAAAAAGCCCGCGGTGGTGGGCCACTCGTTCGGCGGATTGATCGCGCAGAAAATCGCCGGCACCGGTGCTTCTGCGGCGACGGTTTCGATCGACAACGCCCCATTCCGGGGTGTGCTGCCGCTGCCGATCTCCTCGTTGCGGTCGGCATTCCCCGTGCTCGGGAATCCAACGAACTACGGCAAGGCGATTGCCCTGAACTTCGAGCAGTTCAAATACGGATGGGCCAACAATCTCGATGAGGCCGAAGCCAAAGAACTGCACGAGACGTTCCACGTGCCCGCGCCGGGGTTGCCTCTCTTCCAGGCGGCGGTGGCGAACTTCAACCCGCTCAGCGAAACCCGGGTGGACTCCAAGAATCCCGACCGTGGTCCGCTGCTGATCATCGCGGGCGAAAACGACCACACCGTGCCGTTGCCAATCACCGAGGCCACCTTCAAAATCCAGTCCAAGCACAACCCGGGCGTCACCGAGATCGAGCGAATTCCGGCCCGCGGCCACTCCCTGGTCATCGACAGCGGCTGGAAAGAAGTGGCCGACGTCGCCGTGAAGTTCGTCCAGCGCTTCGTCTGATCTGCCGGTCGCGTAATCCGTCCCCCGGCGGCCCATTAGTGTTTCGGGGATGGCAAGTCTGGACCCGGGCGCGCCCGCAGCGGCGCGCTACCACGGTGACCAGGCTGTCGCGCCGGGCATGCTCGATTTCGCCGTCAACGTGCGGCACAGTCGGCCGCCGCAATGGCTGACGGCACGGTTGACCGCGCGGCTGTGCGACCTGGCGGCCTACCCGAGCGGCGCGGACGAGCGCCGCGCCCGCGACGCGGTCGCGGTGCGACACAGCCGAGCCCGCGACGAGGTGGTGCCGCTGGCCGGCGCCGCCGAAGGCTTCGCGCTGTTGGCCAACCTGCGCCCGGCCAAGGCGGCGCTCATCGCGCCGTCGTTCACCGAGCCGGCCGTGGCCCTAAGTGCGGCCGGAGTGCCCGTGCACCACGTCGTTCTGCGGCCGCCGTTCGGCCTCGACGGGGCCGCGGTCCCCGAGGACGCCGACCTGGTGGTGGTGGGCAACCCGACCAATCCCACCGCGGTGCTGCACAACCGCGAGCAGCTGCTGGCGTTGCGCCGGCCGGGGCGGGTCCTGGTGGTCGACGAGGCTTTCGCCGACGCGATTCCCGGCGAACCGGAGTCGTTGGCGGGTATTTCGCTGCCCGACGTACTGGTGCTGCGCAGCCTGACCAAGACGTGGTCGCTGGCCGGGCTGCGGGTGGGCTACGCGCTTGGCCCGCCGCAGGCGTTGGCGCGGTTGACCACCCAGCGCGCGCACTGGCCGGTGGGCACGTTGCAGCTGGCGGCCATCGAGGCTTGCTGTGCCGCCGACGCCGTCGCCGAGGCGGCCGCCGATGCCGTCCGGTTGGCTCAGCTGCGCACGGAGATGGCGGTGGGTCTGGCGTCGGTGGGAGTCGAGGTAGTCGCTGGCCGGGCGCCATTCGTCCTGTTCCGCACTCCCGACGCGGTTCGGCTACGAACCAACCTGCAGCGCAAGGAGATTGCGGTTCGCCGCTGTGATACCTTCGTCGGCCTGGGCGAGCAGTATCTGCGGGCGGCGGTGCGCCGCGAGTGGCCGCTGCTGGTCCAGGCGATCCACGAGATCGCTCCGTCAACCAGGTGCGAGACCAACGGGAGCTACCGGTGAGCGTACGGCTATCCGACGTCATCGAGGCGCTGGACGAGGCCTATCCGCCGCGCCTGGCGCGGGCGTGGGATTCAGTCGGACTGGTCTGTGGAGATCCCGACGACGCGGTGGACTCGGTGACCATCGCGGTCGACGCCACCGCGGCCGTCGTCGACGAGGTCCCCGACGGCGGCCTGCTACTGGCCCATCACCCGCTGCTGCTGCGCGGGGTCGACTCGGTCGCGGCCCACACGCCCAAGGGTGCCCTCGTGCATCGCCTGATCCGAACCGGGCGTTCCCTGTTCACCGCGCACACCAACGCCGACTCGGCGTCACCCGGGGTCTCCGACGCGCTGGCCGCCGCGCTCGGCCTCACCGTCGAGGCCGTGCTCGAACCGGTTTCGAACACCGAGGACCTGGACAAGTGGGTCATCTACGTGCCGCACGAGAACTCGGCAGCTGTGCAGGCGGCCGTGTTCGACGCCGGCGCCGGTCACATCGGCGACTACTCGCACTGCAGCTGGAGCGTCGGCGGCATCGGGCAATTCCTGCCGCACGAGGGGGCCGCGCCCGCGGTGGGCAGGGTCGGCACGGTCGAGCGGGTGGAGGAAGACCGGTTCGAGGTCGTCGCTCCCGCACGCATCCGGGCCGACGTGCTGTCGGCGATGCGCGCCGCCCATCCCTACGAGGAGCCCGCCTTCGACGTCTTCGCCATGGTGCCTCTGCCCGGCGACACGGGGCTGGGCCGCATCTGCGCCTTGCCGCGACCGGAACCATTGCGCGCATTCGTATCCCGCGTGACCCGGGCGCTGCCGCAGACCTCGTGGGGGGTGCGTGCCGCGGGCGACCCGAACCTGGCCGTCTCGCGCGTCGCGGTCTGCGGCGGCGCCGGGGATTCGCTGCTGGCCGCCGCGGCCCGCACCGGCGCGCAGGCCTACGTCACGGCCGACCTGCGCCACCATCCCGCTGACGAGCATCGCCGGGCCTCGGAGGTGGCGCTGGTCGACGTCGCGCACTGGGCCAGCGAATTCCCGTGGTGCGACCAGGCCGCGCAGCTGCTGCGGTCTCGGTTTGGTGCCTTGCTGACCGTGCGGGTGTCCACGCTGCGTACCGACCCGTGGAACCTTGGCAATTGCGGGGGAGAGTAGATATGAAGGCCGAAGTGGGACAGCAGCGTTCGCTCTTGGAACTCGCGGAGCTCGATGCGGAGCTGTTCCGGATAGCGCATCGGGCCACGCATCTGCCGCAGCGCGACGCTGTGGAGCGGATCCGAGCCGAACACGCCGCCGTCGGCGATCGGGTGGCCGCGGTGCGAATCGCGTTGGAGGACTTGAACGCCCAGGTATCGCGGTTCGAGTCCGAAATCGATGCGGTGCGCCAGCGCGAAGAACGGGACCGGGCGTTGCTGCAGTCAGGTGGCACCGATGCCAAGCAGTTGTCGGACCTGCAACACGAACTGGACACCCTGGAACGCCGCCAGGCGAGTCTGGAAGATTCCCTGCTGGACGTGATGGAGCACCGCGAGGAATTGCAGAGCCAGCTGACCGCCGAGGAGGAGGCCATCGAGGCGCTGCAGGAGGAACTAGCCGGCGCGCAGCAGGCCCTCGAGGCGGCGACCGCCGAAGTGGACGCGGCGCGCCAATCCCAATCGTCGCGTCGGGACACCTTGGTGGCGACCTTGAACCCCGATTTGTCGGCCGCCTACGAACGGCAGCGCGCGCGGGGCGGACCGGGCGCCGGGCAACTGCTGGGCCACCGGTGCGGGGCGTGCCGGATCGAGATCGACCGCGGCGAGATGGCCCGCATCTCGGCGGCCGCCGAAGACGAGGTGGTGCGCTGCCCAGAATGCGGCGCGATCCTGCTGCGAGTTAAGGGGTTCGGGCAGTGAAGGTCGTCGTCGAAGCCGACGGCGGATCGCGGGGCAACCCCGGTCCGGCCGGTTACGGCGCCGTGGTGCGCAGTAAGGACGACCTGCGCGTGCTCTCCGAGTCCAAGCGTGCCATCGGCATCGCGACCAACAACGTCGCCGAATACCACGGCCTGATAGCGGGTCTGGACGACGCCGCCCGGCTCGGCGCCAGCGACGTCGAGGTCCTGATGGACTCGAAGCTGGTGGTCGAGCAGATGTCCGGGCGGTGGAAGGTCAAGCATCCCGACCTGGCCGAGCTGCACGGCCAAGCCCGCGTGCTGGCGTCGCGGTTCGATCGGGTCAGCTACACCTGGATTCCGCGGGCTCGCAATTCACATGCCGACCGGTTGGCCAACGAGGCGATGGACGCGGCGGCCGGCGGCCTTGCGGGCCGGGACGCGCCCCCGGAGCCCGCGAAAGCCGTTGCGGCGCAATCCTCACCCGGCTGGAGTGGCGCGCGCGGGACTCCCACCCGACTGCTGCTGCTGCGGCACGGGCAGACCGAATTGTCGCTGCACCGTCGCTACTCGGGGCGGGGCAACCCGGAACTGACCGAACTCGGCCGGCGCCAAGCCTCAGCGGCGGCGGCCTATTTGGCGCAGCGCGGCGGGATCGCCGCCGTGGTGTCCTCGCCGCTGCAACGTGCATACGACACCGCCACGGCGGCGGCCAAAGGGGTGGGCCTGGACGTGACCGTGGACGACGATCTGATCGAGACGGACTTCGGCGCCTGGGAGGGGCTGACGTTTACGGAGGCCGCCGAGCGGGATCCCAAACTGCATCGGCGTTGGCTGCGGGACACCAGCACGAAGCCACCGGGTGGGGAAAGCTTCGACGAGGCGCTCGACCGGGTGTACCGGGCGCGGGAGCGCATCGTCGCCGCGCATGAAGGCACGACGGTGCTGGTCGTCTCCCACGTCACGCCGATCAAGATGCTGTTGCGCCTGGCGCTGGAGGCCGGGCCCGGCATCCTGTACCGGCTGCACCTGGACCTGGCCTCGCTGAGCATCGCCGAATTTTATTCCGACGGAGCGTCTTCGGTGCGCCTGGTCAACCAGACGAGCTATCTCTAGCTCACGGTTGGAATCACCCGGCCGCCGCCCGCGGGGCCGTCCGTTGCAACCGTCATCGTCTGCTGACGCACCAGCCGGTAGGGCAGGCGTCGCAGTTCGGCGTCATCGACGCTGACAACGAAGGCGTAGGACCCGAGTTCCTCGAAGGGTAGCGACGGCATGTTGACGGCCAGCGCAACGTTCTGGCTCGCGCCCGTCTCGAGCTGCGCAGGACGACCGATCCTGAACCGCAGGTCCACACCGAATGGCCGGCGGACAGCTGAATTTGTTTGCACCTCAACCGGTTTACCATCGGCGTCCACAAGGGCGATGTGGATGACGTGGTCTTTGTCCGTCTCGATCCAAGGAACTTCGACGCTGAGCCCGATGGCCAGCGACACCGACCACGGGCCGCGCCTGCCCACGGGAATGTCGGTCTGATCGATGCCGCCGCCCGAGACGTACAACCGGTTGTTCTGGACCTCGGCGTGGTTGCACAGCAGGGCAGCTAATTCCATCATCGCCTCGAGCTCACTCGGTCAGACTGATTGCTTGTTCGGGGCAGTTCTGCTCGCCGAGCTTGGCGGCTGATTCGAGGTCATTGCAGACGTCCTCGACGCGCACGAGGCAGTGACCGACGTCGTCGGCGTCGAAGACGTCGGGCGCCAGCGTATAGCAGCGTCCGTGGCCGGTGCACCGGTCGGGGTCCACCGAAACCTTAGTCATGCCACGGGGAAGGTCAGCGGCAGCGATTCCACCGACCGCAACGCCGCGGTATAGGTCAGGTGCATGCCCGGTTTGATCTCGTAATCGGGTATGCGCCGGTGGAATTCGCGCAGCGCTACCCGAAGCTCCATGCGGGCGAGATGAGACCCGAGGCAGCGATGCGCGCCCCCGCCGAACGCGCGGTGCCGATTCGGGCTGCGGCGGAAGTCGACCAGTTCCGGATCGGGGAATTCCGCCGGGTCGGTGTTGGCCGCACCGAGCAGCGGGCTCACCCGTTCGCCCTTGCTGATGGGGCAGCCGCCCACCTCGACGTCCTGCATGGCGACCCGCACCACGCCGGGAACCGGTGTCTCCCAGCGCAATAACTCCTCGATCGCGTGCGGCAGGATGTCGGGCTCGGCGACCAGCTGATGGCGATGATCGGGGTGTCGCGCCAGGTAGACGAAGAAGCAGTCCAGCGAGTCGGTGACGGTGTCCAGGCCCGCGATCAGGAACAGGAAGCAGATGTCGAGCAGCTCGTGGCGCGTCAACGGTTGGCCGTCGACCTCCGCCGCGATCATCGCGGACAGCACATCGTCGCGCGGGTTGGCGATGTGCTCGTCGATGGCGCGGTCGAAGTAGTCGTAAATCTGTTGAGCGACCGGCGCCGCGGAGTCATGGCGGCGGTCGAAGCCGGAATCGCCCTCCGGGCGGATCACGCCGTCCTTCCACGCCAGAAACCGGTCGAGGTCTTCCAGCGGCAGGCCGAGCAGTTGCAGGAAGACCGTGCACGGCAGCGGCACCGCGAACTCTTCGTGGAAGTCGCATTCGCCCCGATCGACGAACCGGTCGATCATCTCGTTCACCAGCTCGGCGACGCCGGGTTCGCGTCGCGCCATTTCGCGGGGGGTGAACAGCGGATCGAGAATGCGGCGGTACTTCGCGTGGTCGGGCGGGTCGATTTGCAGGGGGATGAGCGGCCGGATGTTGCCAAGGTCGACCGCATCCATGTTCGACGAGAACAGCTCGGTGTGCTTGAGTGCCATCTCGATGTCGGCCAGGCGGCTCAGAACCACCGCCCCCGGCGACCGGAATACCGGCGTCGACTCGCGCAGTGCCTTGTACATCGGCTGGGGCTCGGCGAGCCCCGTCAAGGCCTGGTCGACGTAAGCATTGGCTTCTGTCATCCCGCCAGCGTGACACCAACCGTCTTGTTGGGCAATGGTCGAAACACGCCGGGCGGCCGCTGGTCAGCAGTTTGCTCTGACGGGTACCGTGTTTCGTGCGGACGAGTTGGCCGGGCGGCCGCGGCTCGTGATCCGAGTCGAGGAAAGTCCGGACTTCACAGAGCAGGGTGATTGCTAACAGCAATCCGAGGTGACTCGCGGGACAGTGCCACAGAAAGCAAACCGCCGCCCTCGTGGTGGTAAGGGTGAAACGGTGCGGTAAGAGCGCACCAGCATTCCGGGTGACCGGAGTGGCTAGGCAAACCCCACCCGAAGCAAGGCCAAGAAGGCCGCACCTCGTGTGCGGCCGCGCAGGCGTTTGAGGGCTGCTCGCCCGAGCCTGCGGGTAGGCCGCTCGAGGCACCCGGCGACGGTGTGTCCAGATGGATGGTCGCCGCCCCGCCGTCGTTGGCTACGCCGCGGCGGCGGGGAACAGAATCCGGCTTACAGGCCAACTCGCCCGCCCCGCCCGAGGCCGCCGCCCGTCAGTGCGCTTTTTTCACCGACTTGTCGAGCTTGCGCAGCGCCTCGCCGAGCTGCTGGCGGGAGCTGTCGGCCAGGTCGGACTCCTGCTGGTAGAGCAGGCCGTAGGTGAACGTGTCCTCGCCGGCGGCCTGCGCGGCGTCGGCTTCGTGCAGCAGGTGTTCGCGGCTGACCACGCTGTCTTGATGATCGCCCAGCAGCGTCTGGATGACCTTCGCCTGCTTGGACACTTCGTCGGCGCCGGTCGCCGCGGCGGTGTAACGAAGTCGCTTGGCGCGCTTGCGAATCAGATGCAGCGCCTCATCGGGGTCGTGATGTTCGGAGATCTCTTCGACGAGTTCGCCTGCCTCGGCGGCCTGCTCGGCCTGGGCGGCGGCCTTCGCCGCCTTGCGCACCTTCTTGTAGGCGGCGTCGATCGTCACCGGCGGCGGCGCCGCCTCCTCGCCGGCGGCGGTGGCCGGCCGTTCGGCCACGAGTGCCTCCAGCGCGTCGAGCAGCCGGAAGTAGCGCTGCGAGCGCATCGCGATCAGCGAGCGCCGCCACCCGGTCTGGTAGCGCCGCTGGGCGCCCTCCACCAGGCGCTCGCGCACCGGCCCGCGGACCAGCTCGGCCGGCAGCCGGTCGAGTTCTGCTTCGTAGCGCTGCGTGAGCACCTCGGCGTCACGCGCCACACCCAGCACACCGGCGAGCTCGCGCAGTTCGTCGAGGACCCACGCGAAGTCGCCGTCGGTCAGCCCGAGAGACTCGTCGGCGTCCCGCAGCAGGCTGCGGATCTTGCGGGTGGTCACCCGCATCTGGTGTACGGCGTCGTAGGCGTCGGCGCGCACGGCGCGATCCCACACCATCAGCTCGCTGACCTGCTCGGCCACCGCGCGCTGGACCGGGTCGTCGGGGAGACGCCGGTCGTCGGGCGGGACCGTGCTGCCCAAGACCCGGGCCAGCTTGGAGCCGTGGCCGGCGGGACGGGCACCGGCGTCGAGCAGCCGGTTGCTCAGCCGGCTCAACAGCTCGTTGCCGCCCTCACCGGCAGCGTCCCCATCCGTTTCGATGAGTTCCAATTCCCATTCGCGCCACTCTTGTTCGACGGGGCCCGAATCGGCGTCTTCGGCCGCTCCGGCCGCCCACGCTTTGACGTGATCGTTGCTGAACTCGGCGAGCGCGTTGCCCGCGGCGCCGTAGAGCACCTGGCTTTCGCGCTGGGTGGCGATCCGGGCGACCGGTTTGACGGGCCGGTCGCGCACGATGGCCAGCACCACGTCCAGCAAGTCGGCGGGCACCGTGTCCTCGGTCGAGGCCTCCAGCGGTGCACGGATCTCGGTGCGGGCATCGGGTCCGGCCGGCAGCTTGAGGTGCCAGCCCGCGTCGTGGCCACCGGTGCGTCGGCGCAGCGTGATCTTGTTGCGCGCCAGGTCCTGCGTCGGCGTGTCGAAGTACGTCGCATCCAGCGACTGGGTCGGTGATCTCTCGACGTGCGCCACCGCCGCGATGCCTTCGAACGACGGCGTCACGGTCGATTCGACGACGTCGAACTTGCGCTCTACCTCCAAATGACGCGAGGTTTCCGGCGCGTTTCCAGGCATTTTCGGCTCCGTTGGGGGCGCGTCGTCGCGGTCTTGGGACGGTCGTCGACGGTCGTGGACAGGCCTACATAGCGTGCCACACGCGGGTTAAGAGCCGGCCAGCGCGCGGCCGCCGCGGCGTGTCCGCGAGCCTAGGCGCCGATTCGTAACCGGCGACGACGCGCGTGATCCCTAGAAGCAGTGTTCCTCGCCCGGGAAAACCCCGCTGGCCACTTCCTCTGCGTACTGCGTTGCAGCCCTGCGTAATTCGTCACCGACATCAGCGAACCGTTTGACGAATCGGGCCGCCTTGCCGCTGCTCATCCCGGCCATGTCCTGCCACACCAGCACCTGGGCGTCACAGTTGGGCCCGGCGCCGATGCCGACGGTCGGGATTGTCAGCTTGCCGGTGATCTGGGTGGCCAATTCGGCCGGCACCATCTCCATCACGACGGAGAACGCGCCGGCCTCGGCGACGGCGATCGCGTCGTGCACGGTCTGTTCCGCCGCGTCGCCGCGGCCCTGCACCCGAAATCCGCCGAGGCTGTTGACGCTTTGCGGCGTGAAGCCGATGTGCGCCATCACAGGGATGCCTGCCGCGGTCAGGCACGCGATCTGCTCGGCGACCCGTTCGCCGCCCTCGAGCTTGACCGCGTGCGCGCCGCCCTCCTTCATGAACCGGGTGGCGGCGGCCAGCGCGGCGGCGGGCCCGGCCTCGTAGCTTCCGAATGGTAGGTCGGCGACGACAAGCGCATGCGGCGCGCCGCGGACGACGCCGCGCACCAGCGGGATCAGCTCGTCGATCGAGACGGGCACCGTGGTGTCATAGCCGTACACGACGTTTGCGGCCGAGTCACCGACCAGCAGCACCGGGATGCCGGCTTCGTCGAACACGCGGGCCGTGGAGAAGTCGTAGGCCGTGAGCATGGCCCACTTGTGGCCTTCGGCCTTCATTTTCTGCAGATGGTGGGTGCGGATTTTGGTCCGGGGCGCGCCGGGCGCCGAATGTGCACCATAAACATTTTGCTCAGACATCGTTGTCCCTGATAGTGGTCGGTTCGATCCTCGTGGCCGGTGTGGTCCCCGGGTTCGTCTGACGCCGCCATTCTGCCATCTCCGGTGGGCGGACGCACCGTCTGGGCGGTGTGAGACATACCATGCTTAAGATGCAGCGGCTCACTGGCCTCGACGCCAGTTTCCTCTACCTGGAGACCGCGTCACAGCCGCTGCACGTGTGCGCGATCGCCGACCTGGACACGTCGACGATGCCCGGTGGCTACACCTTCGACCGGTTGCGCGACGCCTTGTCGCTGCGGCTCAAGGCGATGCCGGAATTCCGCGAGAAGCTGGCTGACAACCGACTGAATCTCGACCATCCGGTCTGGGTGGACGACGACGACTTCGACCTCGACCGCCATCTGCATCGAATCGGCCTGCCGCCGCCGGGCGGGCGCGCGGAGTTGTCGGAGATCTGCGGCCACATAGCGTCGCTGCAGCTGGATCGCAGCCAGCCGCTGTGGGAGATGTGGGTCATCGAGGGCGTGGCGGGCACCGATTGCCACCGGGACGGGCGCGTGGCGGTGCTGACCAAGGTGCATCATGCCGGGGTGGACGGCGTGACGGGCGCGGGCCTGATGTCGCAGCTGTGCGGCACCGAGCCCGACGCCCCGCCGCCGGATCCGGCGGAAGGCGTCGGTGGCGCCAGCGGCTGGCAGATCGCCGCGGGCGGCCTGGTCCGGTTCGCCGCGCGGCCGCTGCAGTTGGCCAGCGTGGTGCCGGAGACGCTGTCTTCGGTGGTCGCCACGTTGCGCCGGGTCCGCGACGGCCAGACGATGGCGCGCCCGTTCGCCGCACCGCGCACCGCCTTCAACGCAAAGATCAACGGCCGCCGCAACATTGCCTACGCCGAGCTGGACATCGACGACATCAAGACGGTGAAGAACCACTTCGGGGTCACGGTCAATGACGTGGTGATGGCGCTGGTTTCCGGGGCGCTGCGCCAATATCTGGCCCAGCGCAACGAGCTGCCCGAAGCGTCGCTCGTGGCCATGGTGCCCGTGTCGGTGCACGACAAGTCCGACCGCCCGGGCCGCAACAAGGTCTCGGGCATGTTCGCCAATCTGCACACCCAGCTCGGCGACCCGGTACAACGCCTGCGGGCCATCGCCGATACGAATTCGGTTGCCAAACAACATAGTTCGACCATCGGCGCATCGTTGTTGCAGGATTGGTCGCAGTTCGCGGGGCCGGCGGTTTTCGGCGTCGCGATGCGGCTTTATGCCAGCTCCAAGCTCACCGAGAGTTTGCCGGTGCACAACCTGGTGGTGTCGAACGTGCCGGGCCCGCAGGTCCCGCTGTACATGCTGGGCTGCGAGGTCAAGGCGATGTACCCGCTGGGACCGATTTTTCACGGCTCGGGCCTCAACATCACGGCGATGTCGCTGCACGGCAATCTGAACATCGGGCTGATCTCGTGCCCGGAGCTGGTGCCCGACCTCTGGGAGCTGGCCGACGAGTTCGCGGTCGGATTGCAAGAACTGCTGGCAGCCGCCCAGTAGCCGCGGCGAGGCCGCTCACCTGAATCTCAGGTTCCCTCTGGCAGCATGTGATGTCATGGGTTTGTTCCGCCGCGACACGGTCGCGCGCATGCTGCTGGTCTGGACGGCGATGGCTGCCGTGGCGTTGCTTCTCGGTGGATGCGTCCGGATTGTCACCGGACGTGCACTGATGGCGGAGCCCAAGCTCGGCCAGCCGGTGGAGTGGACGCCCTGCAAGGTCGTGGGCGGCGGCAAAGTGAAGTTGCCCGCCGGCGCGATGTGCGGCAAGCTCGCCGTCCCGGTCGACTACGACCACCCGAACGGGATGGACGTCGCGGTGCTGGCGATGATCCGGTTCCCGGCGACCGGCGACAAACTCGGTTCCCTGGTGATCAACCCCGGCGGCCCCGGCGAATCCGGCATCGACGCCGCCCTGGGCGTCGTGCAGACGCTGCCCAAGCGGGTCCGCGAGCGCTTCGACCTCGTCGGGTTCGACCCGCGGGGAGTGGGGTCGTCGCGCCCGGCCGTCTGGTGCAACTCCGATGCCGACAACGACCGGCTGCGCACCGAACCGAACGTCGACTACAGCCCGGCCGGCGTGGCCCACATCGAGGACGAGACCAGACAGTTCGTCGGCCGCTGCGTCGACAAGATGGGCAAGGACTTCCTGGCCAACATCGGAACCGTCAACGTGGCCCGGGATTTGGACGCGATTCGCGCGGCGCTCGGTGACGACAAGCTGACCTACCTCGGTTACTCCTACGGCACCCGGATCGGCTCGGCTTACGCCGAGGCCTTCCCGCAGAAGGTGCGGGCGATGATCCTCGACGGCGCCGTCGACCCCAACGCCGATCCCATCGAGGCCGACCTGCGGCAAGCCAAGGGATTCCAGGACGCGTTCAACAACTACGCCGCCGACTGCGCCAAGACGGCGACGTGTCCGTTGGGCACCGATCCGACTAAGGCCGTGGATGTCTACCACAGCCTGGTCGATCCGCTCGTCGATCCGAACAACCAGATGATCGGCAGGCCAGCTCACACCAACGATCCGCGCGGGCTGAGCTACAGCGACGCCATCGTCGGCACCATCATGGCGTTGTACTCGCCGACGCTGTGGCACCACCTGACCGACGGTTTGTCCGAACTGGTCGACCACCACGGCGACACCCTGCTGGCGCTCGCCGACATGTACATGCGCCGCGACGCGCACGGTCACTACACCAATGCCACCGATGCGCGGGTCGCGATTAACTGCGTCGACCAGCCGCCGGTTACCGACCGCGCCAAGGTGATCGACGAGGATCGGCGGTCCCGCGAGCTCGCGCCGTTCATGAGCTACGGCAAGTTCACCGGCGACGCGCCGCTGGGCACCTGCGCGTTCTGGCCGGTGCCGCCGACCAGCAAGCCGCACACCATTTCGGCGCCCGGCCTGACGCCGACCGTGGTGGTGTCGACCACCCACGACCCGGCGACTCCGTACAAGGCCGGGGTGGATCTGGCCGACGAGCTGCACAGCTCGCTGCTCACCTTCGACGGCACCCAGCACACCGTCGTCTTCCAGGGCGACAGCTGCATCGACGACTACATCACGGCGTACCTGGTCGGTGGGACCACGCCGCCCAGCGGCGCGAAGTGCTAGCGGCTTGTAACCCCGCGCGGTCGCCGGCGCGCGCAGGCACGCCGGGCCCGAGATCAAGGCGTGACCATTTCGCGCTGTGACGGGAATGCGCAGCTGCGACGATGTCCTGCATGCCGCGCCTGAAGCCGATGAGTTTGGTGCTGCTGTCGGTAGGTCTGATGTTCGCGGGGCAACCCGCTGCGGCCCAGGCAACCCCAGAACCCGGTCCCGGTCAGGGCCCCAACCCGGCGCCGGTCCCGGCCGCCGCGGTCCCGGTGACGTGGGGCAACTGCAGCCAGTTCCTCAGCGACAGCAGCGAGGTCCCCACCGCCCAATGCACTACCGTGTCGGTCCCGGTCGACTACAACAATCCCGGTGCGGCGCAGGCGAAACTGGCGGTGATTCGCGTCCCCGCCACCGGTCAGCGCATCGGGTCGCTGTTGCTCAATCCGGGCGGGCCCGGCGGCTCGGCCGTCAACATGGTCGCCGCCATGGCCGCCGACCTCAAGGGCAGCGACATCACGCGCAACTTCGACCTGGTGGGCTTTGATCCGCGCGGCGTGGGGCACTCGACGCCCGCGCTGCGGTGCCGGACGGACGCCGAGTTCGATGCGTACCGCAAGGAACCGATGGTCGATTACAGCCCGGCCGGCGTGACCCACATCGAACAGCTGTACCGGCAGCTGGCCCAGCAATGCGTCAACCGGATGGGTAACGCGTTCTTGGCCAACGTCGGCACCGCCTCGGTCGCGCGCGACATGGACCTGGTGCGTCGGGCGCTCGGTGAGGAGCAGATCAGCTACCTCGGCTACAGCTACGGCACCGAGATCGGCACCGCCTACCTCGCCGGCTTCAGCGACCACGTCCGGACGATGGTGCTCGACGGCGCAATCGACCCGACGGTCGGGCCGGTGCAGGAGAACGTCGAGCAGATGGCGGGCTTTCAGACCGCGTTCAACGACTACGCCGCGGACTGCGCCCGCTCGCCGGCCTGCCCGTTGGGCACCGACCCGACCCAGTTCGTCGCCCGCTATCACGCCCTGGTTGACCCGCTGGTCGCCAGGCCGGGACCGACGTCCGACCCGCGCGGCTTGAGCTATGCCGACGCCACGACCGGAACGATCAACGCGCTGTACACGCCGCAGCACTGGAAGTACCTGACGAGCGGCCTGCTCGGGTTGCAGCGCCACAGCGACGCGGGTGACTTGCTGCTGCTCGCCGACGACTACGACGACCGCGACAAGAGCGGGCACTACGCCAACGACCAGGATGCGTTCAATGCGATTCGATGTGTCGACGCGCCGTCGCCGCCGGACACCCCGTCCTGGGTGGCCGCCGACCAACAGATCCGTCAGGCCGCGCCGTTCCTGAGCTACGGACAGTTCACCGGCAACGCCCCGCGCGATCTGTGCGCGCTGTGGCCGGTGCCGGCGACGTCGCAGCCGCACACCGCGCCGCCGGCTCCGCCCGGAAAGGTCGTCGTCGTTTCGACGACGCATGACCCGGCCACGCCTTATCAGTCCGGGGTCAGCCTGGCGCGGCAGCTCGGCGCCCCGCTGATCACCTACGACGGCACCCAGCACACCGCGGTGTTCAACGGGAACCAGTGCGTGGATGCCACGGTGACGCGCTATCTGATCGCCGGAACGGCGCCGCCGCCGGCGCTGCAGTGCCAGTAGAAAGTACGGCCCTGAGCTGCCCCGTTCGTAAAGCTCGCAACGGTTCTGGCCGCGCGTCGGTAACACGGAATTAACAGCAGTTGCCTACTGTGCGGGGTATGGATCGACAGAAGGAATTCGTCCTCCGCACGCTGGAGGAACGGGACATCCGCTTCGTGCGGCTCTGGTTCACTGACGTCCTCGGTTTCCTGAAGTCGGTCGCTATCGCCCCGGCCGAGCTCGAGGGCGCGTTCGAGGAAGGCATCGGCTTCGACGGGTCCTCGATCGAGGGCTTCGCACGCGTGTCGGAATCCGACACCGTGGCCAACCCGGACCCCTCGACGTTCCAGGTGCTGCCGTGGGCGACGGCCGCCGGGCATCACCACTCCGCGCGGATGTTCTGCGACATCACGATGCCCGACGGCTCGCCGTCGTGGGCGGACCCGCGGCACGTCTTGCGGCGTCAGCTGCAGAAAGCCAACGACCTCGGCTTCTCCTGCTACGTGCATCCTGAGATTGAGTTCTTCCTGCTCAAGCCGGGTCCGGACGACGGAACCCCGCCCGTGCCCGTCGACAACGCCGGCTACTTCGACCAGGCCGTGCACGACTCCGCGTCGAACTTCCGCCGGCACGCCATCGAGGCGCTGGAGTTCATGGGCATCTCGGTCGAGTTCAGCCACCACGAGGGCGCGCCCGGGCAGCAGGAGATCGACCTGCGTTTCGCCGACGCACTGTCGATGGCCGACAACGTGATGACGTTCCGCTACGTCATCAAGGAGGTCGCGATCGAGAACGGCGCGCGGGCGTCGTTCATGCCCAAGCCGTTCGGCCAGCACCCCGGCTCGGGGATGCACACCCACATGAGCCTGTTCGAGGGCGACGTCAACGCTTTCCACAGCCCCGACGATCCGCTGCAGCTGTCCGACGTGGGCAAGTCGTTCATCGCCGGAATTCTCGAGCACGCCTCCGAGATCAGCGCGGTCACCAATCAGTGGGTCAACTCCTACAAGCGGCTGGTGCACGGCGGCGAGGCGCCGACGGCCGCGTCCTGGGGCGCGGCCAACCGGTCGGCGCTGGTCCGGGTCCCGATGTACACGCCGCACAAGACGTCGTCGCGACGTATCGAGGTCCGCAGCCCCGACTCGGGATGCAACCCCTACCTCACGTTCGCCGTGCTGCTGGCGGCTGGGCTGCGCGGGGTGGAGAAGGGCTACGTGCTGGGGCCGCAAGCCGAGGACAACGTGTGGGACCTCACCCCCGACGAACGCCGCACCATGGGCTACCGCGAGCTGCCGACCAGCCTCGATGCCGCGCTGCGCGCCATGGAGTCCTCCGAGCTCGTCGCAGAGGCGTTGGGAGAGCACGTCTTTGACTTCTTCCTGCGCAACAAGCGCACAGAATGGGCGAACTACCGCAGTCATGTGACGCCGTTCGAGCTGAGCACCTACCTGTCGCTGTAGCCCACTGGGCGGGCGGACCGGTCTGAGCCATCGGCAGGTTGCGCTACCGTTTTGGGCGTGACCAAGCCCGCGACCGCGCGACCCCGGCTGCCCAGCGTCGGCCGGCTCGGGTTGGTCGACCCGTCCGCGGGGGCGCGGCTGGCGCAGCTGGGCTGGACGGGCCAGGACGATCCGGCCCACGTCGACCTGTTGTGGGCGTTGTCGCGGGCACCCGACCCCGACGCCGCCCTGCTGGCCTTGGTCCGCCTTTCGGAGAGTCCGGACAGCGACTGGGCTGAACTCGATGCCGCGCTGCTGACCGAACGCCCGTTGCGGGGGCGGCTGTTAGCGGTGCTGGGCTCGTCGCTGGCGTTGGGGGATCACCTGGTCGCTCAGCCGCAATCGTGGAAGCTGCTGCGCGGCAAGATCAAACTGCCCACCCGCGAGGACCTGTTCGACACGTTCATCGGGTGCGTCGAGGACACCCGGGGCGAGACCGTGGCCGCGATTTCGAGGTTGTGCAACTGCTATCGCGACCATCTGCTGGTGCTGGCCGCGCTCGACCTGGCCGCGACGGTCGAGGACGAGCCGGTGGTGGCGTTCACCGTCGTCGGTGCCCAGCTGTCCGACATGGCGGACGCGGTGCTGGCGGCCTCGCTGCGGGTCGCCGAGGCGACCGTCTGCGGCGACAAAACACCGCCGCGACTGGCGATCATCGCGATGGGCAAATGCGGTGCCCGCGAACTGAACTACGTCAGCGATGTCGACGTCATCTTCGTCGCCGAGCATGCCGACGCCGTGTCGGCCCGGGTCGCCAGCGAGGTGATGCGGGTGGCGTCGGCGGCCTGTTTCGCTGTGGACGCCGGGCTGCGGCCCGAGGGGCGCAGCGGCGAGCTGGTCCGCACCGTCGAGTCACACATCGCGTACTACCAGCGCTGGGCGAAGACCTGGGAGTTCCAGGCGTTACTGAAGGCCAGGGCCGCGGTCGGCGACGCCGAGCTCGGCAAGCGCTACCTGGACGCGTTGATGCCCATGGTCTGGGTCGCCTGCGAGCGCGAGGATTTCGTGGTCGAGGTCCAGGCCATGCGGCGCCGGGTCGAGCAGCTGGTGCCCTCCGAGGTGCGCGACCGCGAAATCAAACTCGGCAGCGGTGGATTGCGCGACGTCGAATTCGCCGTGCAGCTGCTGCAGCTGGTGCATGGCCGCAGCGACGAATCGCTGCACGTGGCTTCCACCGTGGACGCGTTGGCGGCCCTGAGTGAAGGCGGCTACATCGGCCGCGAGGACGCGGCGAACCTGACCGCCTCCTACGAGTTTCTCCGGCTGCTCGAGCACCGGCTGCAGCTGCAGCGACTCAAGCGCACGCACCTGCTGCCAGCGGCGGACGACGAGGAGGCGGTGCGCTGGCTGGCCCGGGCCGCCCACATCCGGCCGGACGGCCGCCACGACGCGGCAGGCGTGCTGCGCGAGGAGATCAAGCACCAGAATCTGCGGGTGTCCCAGCTGCACGCGAAGCTGTTCTATCAGCCGCTGCTCGAGTCGATCGGGCCCGCCGGGCTGGAGATCGCCCACGGCATGACGGCGGAGGCCGCGGAGCGGCAGCTGGCCGCACTCGGTTACGAGGGCCCGCAGACCGCCCTGAAACACATGTCGGCACTGGTCAACCAGAGCGGCCGGCGCGGCCGCGTGCAGTCGGTGCTGCTGCCCAGGCTGCTGAACTGGCTGTCCTATGCGCCCGACCCCGACGGCGGTCTGTTGGCCTACCGCCGGCTGTCCGAAGCGCTGGCGTCCGAGACCTGGTACCTGGCCACGCTGCGCGACAAGCCCGCGGTGGCCAAGCGCCTGATGCATGTGTTGGGGACCTCGATGTATGTGCCCGACCTGTTGATGCGCGCGCCGCGGGTCATCGAGAGTTACGGCGATGCCCCGGGCGGCCCGAAACTGCTGCAGACCGATCAAGCCGCGGTGGCCCGCGGCTTGACAGCCTCCGCGGCCCGCCACCGGGATCCGGTCCGCGCGATCGCGGCCGCCCGTGCGCTGCGCCGCAGGGAACTGGCCCGCATCGGCTCCGCGGATCTGCTGGGTCTGCTCGAAGTCCGGCAGGTGTGTGGCGCCCTGACGTCGGTGTGGGTGGCGGTGCTGCAGGCGGCGTTGGACGCCATCATCGGGGCCAATCTGCCCGAGAGCGGGAAAGCGCCTGCGGCCCTTGCGGTTATCGGCATGGGCCGACTCGGCGGCGCCGAGCTCGGCTACGGCTCGGACGCTGACGTGATGTTCGTCTGCGAGGCGGCCAACGGGGCCGACGAGGCGCAGGCGGTGAAATGGTCGATATCGGTCGCCGAGCAGGTGCGCGCGCTGCTGGGCACGCCCAGCGTCGACCCGCCGCTGGAGGTCGACGCCAACCTGCGGCCCGAGGGGCGCAGCGGCCCGCTGGTCCGCACGCTGGGGGCCTACGCCGCCTACTACGAGCAGTGGGCGCAGCCGTGGGAGATTCAGGCGCTGCTGCGCGCGCACGCGGTCGCCGGCGATGCGGAGCTGGGCCAGCGGTTCCTGTTGCTCGCCGACCGGACCCGCTACCCGAAGGACGGCGTGTCCGCCGAGGCGGTGCAAGAGATTCGCCGCATCAAGGCCCGCGTGGCGGCGGAACGGCTGCCGCGCGGCGCCGACCCCAACACCCATACGAAGCTGGGGCGCGGCGGCCTGGCCGACGTCGAGTGGACGGTGCAGCTGCTGCAACTGCAGCATGCGCACGAGATTCCGGCGCTGCACAACACCTCGACGCTGGAGTCCCTCGACGTGATCGCCGCGAGCGAGCTGGTTGGCGCGGACGACGTGGATTTGCTGCGGCAGGCCTGGCTGACCGCCACCCGGGCCCGCAACGCGCTGGTGCTGGTCCGCGGCAAGCCCACCGACCAGCTGCCCGGTCCCGGACGCCAGCTCAACGCGGTCGCGGTCGCGGCGGGTTGGCCCAACGACGATGGAAGTGAGTTCTTGGACAACTATCTGAGAGTGACGCGGCGCGCAAAAGCTGTGGTGCGCAAGGTGTTCGGCAGTTGACCCGCGAGTCCAGCGCGGTGAACCCGATATCCGAGGCCATGTTCGAGGTGCTGAGCGCGGCCGAGGCCGGCCGGGTGACGGCACTGTACGCTCCGCTGGCCGAGGCCGTTCGCGAACTCGTCGACGCCACCATCCACACCGAGGTCGACGACGACGTCGTCCACCAGGCGCGCATCGCGATCGAGGCCGTCACCGAGTCGCTGCGGCAGCGGACCCGGCCGGCCAAGGTCAGCTACCGCGTCGACGGCCGCCCGCTGCCGCTGGGCAACGCCGCGATCGGTGTGTGCAACCCCATCGCCCCGCCGATCGTCGTGCAGCACGAGGGCGGCGGGCGCTGCTTCAGCGAGTTCGTGCTGGGCTCGGCTTACGAGGGGCCGCCTGGTCTGGTGCATGGTGGCGTCAGCGCCCTGGTGCTCGACCACATGCTCGGCGAGGCCGCCAGCGAGGGCCTGTCCAAAGCGCGGTTCACCGGAACCATCACCGTGAAATATCTGCGCGGCACCCCGCTGGGTCCGCTGCGCTGCGACGCGTGGATCGAGAGCGCTGCGGGCGTCAAAGTTTTTGCGCACGGCACCATTTCGGATTCGGTCGGCGTCACCGTCGAGGCCGAGGGCATCTTCATCGAGCCGGCGTGGGCGAGGGACGCCCAGTGAAGTTCTACATCAGCAGCGCGTTCCTGAATACCCGCGAGATCATCGAGATCGCGAAGGCCGCCGACGAGCTCGGCTACGACGGCGTGGGGATACCCGACCACGTCGTCAATCTCGAGACCCTGGAAACGCCGTACCCCTACACTAAGGACGGGGAACGACGGTGGCAGCCGTTCACCGATTGGCCGGACCCGTGGGTGCTGGCCGGCGCGTTGGCCCAGGTCACCACCCGGCTGCGATTCGTCACCACCGTCTATATCCCGGCGATGCGCAACCCGTACTCGGCGGCGAAAGCCATTGGTACCGCAGCCGTTTTGGCCGAGGGGCGCATCGAGCTCGGCATCGGCGTCGGCTGGTGCGCAGAAGAGTTCGCGTTGATGGACGAGCAATTCGCCGCGCGCGGTAAGCGCACCGACGAGATCGTCGGGTTGATGCGGGCGCTGTGGTCGCCGGGCTGGACGGAGTTCGACGGCGAGTTCTACCGAACGCCGCGGCTGGAGATGCAGCCCACCCCGCCGCCGATTCCCATCTACGCGGGCGGCCTCAGCGACGCCGCGCTGCGCCGGGCCGCTCGCAACGACGGCTGGATCGGTGACCTGATCAAGACCGAACACGCCATCGAGGCGGTCGGCAAGTTGCGGGAACTGCGCGCTCAAAAGGGTTTGACGATGGACGATTTCACCGTCCTGACGCCGCTGACCGACGCGTTCACCCCGGCCGATTACCGGCGCGCCGAAGATGCCGGCATCACCGGGATCATCACCATGCCGTGGATGTTCTACACCGGGCCGGATGCGTCGTTGGACGACAAGATCGACGGCATGCAGCGCTTCCGCAAGGACCTGGCGCTCGACGGGTAGTGTTGCCAGTCGGTTGCCCGCCATACTCTTCGCATGACATTCACGGTGGTGTTCAGCAACGGCAGCCCACGCGACTACGGCGCATTCGACAGCTATGAAGTGACGGATGCGGGCGTGCTGATCATCCGGATGCAACGCGAGGACATCAATTGCCACTACGTCGCTCCGGGCGCCTGGCTCGAAGTCGTCGAAATCGCCGACGGACAGCCCGTCAAGGCGTCCCGCGGGATCCTGGGCACCAGGCAGAACACCGTCGGATAGGCGGCCGCCGATTCCGCTTTGGGCGCAACTCGCGGCCATTCCCGGTTGGTAGCGTGCAGGGGACCGGTTTGCCGCGAGGACAGGTGGGCGAGATGACGCACGAGGCACATGTGTTGGCGGCCGCGGCGGTCGGTCTGGTCGCGGCGGCGTGCGGCGACTCGTCCAATTCCAACACCGCGACTCCCTCGAGCGCGACGCCGTCAAGACCGTCACCGCATCGGTGCCTGCGCGTGGCCGGCAAAGCCGTCGGACAACTCTTGCGGGCACCGTCGATAGCGTGAGGAGAAACGTGATTGTGCGACTTCGCGGGATCGTTCTGATCCCGATCATCGCGGCGCTGGCAGTGCTGCTCTCGCCGGCCGCATCGGCCGACACCTACACCGCCGAACTCGTGGCGAAGTTCGACGCGCAGACGGTGGTGGTGGCCGACCCGGCGGCGAGGCCGCCCTTGCAGAACGCCGATCAGCTGAACCAGCAGATCCTCGGCAGCCGCTGGACGTGGAGCGACGTGCCGCCGGTCTGGGTGGCCGCGGTCGCCGCGAGTCAGACCGGCATCACCACGCCGGATGCCATGCACGAGGTCATCCTGGGTCGTATCGCCGATTTCAGCGGGGTGATCCTGGTCATCGACTCCAAGGGCTATCACGTACGCGCCTACAACGTGCCCAAGGCGGTCGCCGACAACGTCGACTCGTTCATGGGTCAGTCGGCCCGAAATCACCGCAACGACCCCTACGGGGCGACCAGTGAGTTCGTCCAGAAACTGTCCAATCTGAATGTGTCGCCCGGGCAACGCGTCACGTCCTCGCCCACCACGAGTCACAAGCACGACAGCGGGTCGGCGCTGTGGACGATGCTGATCATTCTGGGGATCCTGTCCTTGGTGGCGGCCCTAATCGTGTTCGTCGCGAGCCGTAACCGCAAGCGCCGCAAGGATGCCGAGGCGCGTGATGACGTGAAGCAGGAGCTGATCGTGGCCGAGTCGGGTGTCAGCGACCTCGACAGCGCCGTGGTCTCCAACAGCGAGGTCGACGTCAGCGCCGAGGCGCTGAAGGCCAACTCCAGCCTGCATGACGCCCGCAAGGCCTTCGAGGCTCGCGATTACAGCTCAGCCCGGGCACACCTGCGGGTCGTACAGGCCACGGTGGCCCGCGGCTACCAGAAGCTGAACGTCGCAACCACCAATGCCGTTGCGGCCGTCCCGGAGCAGGATCGCAAGCAGGCGACGGTGCGCACGACGGACCCCGAGACCGGTCAGAACGTGACGATCACCAACAACAACTACACGACCACGCCGCAGCCCGGTTATCAGCACTACTACGGGGGCGGCTACTACAACGGCATGTTCTTCTACCCCGGCTACTACCCGTACGCGTTCTGGGGCCCGGGTTGGGGCTGGGCCGTCGCCGATGTCCTGATGATGGATGCGCTGCTGGACGATCACTGGGGCGGCAGTTACGAGCGCGGCTTCGAGGCGGGACGCGATTCGGCGTGGGCTGACAGTGGCTATGACGGGGGCTATGACAGGGGCCAGAGTGCCGGCTACGACACCCAGCAGGGCGATTTCGGATTCGACGGCAACAGCAACACGTACTCCGGCGGCGGCGACGTCAGCTTTGCCGGCGGCGGCAGCGGCGGTTACGACTCCGGTGGCGGCAGTTGGGATTTCGGCGGCGGGTCCGACTCGGGCGGCGGCAGTTGGGACTTCGGTGGGTCCGACTCGGGCGGTGGATTCGACTCCGGTGGCGGTTTCGACTCGGGCGGCGGGGGTGACTCAGGTTTCTGAACTGCGCTGAGTGGCAACGTTATTGCTTGACGTTGTTCGCCATTTGATTCGCGATCTGGGAAGCCTGGTTCTGGACGCCGGGGGCGCACGCTACGACGTCGAGCACGACGCTGTGCACCGCGCTCAGCACGTGTTGGCATGTTGGATTTCTCGATCGACGCCAGCACGCTGTCGATGTCGTTTCGGGTGCGATAAGTGACATCGTGTCGCATGCGCAGCAGCTGGGCGATGTCGCTGCGGGCGCTGGGCTCGTCGCCGTCCTCGTCAAGCCTGGAGCGCAGTTCCACCAGGAGTTGCAACTGTTGCTGCGGGCTGAGCTCCTTCTCGGCGAGCTGGTTGCCCAGCCGCGTGATGTAGCCGAACGGCACCGGCGGCTCGGGTGGCAGCGGATCCGGCAGCGGCTGGGGTTTTTCGGCGAGCGCGTGGATGGCCGTGACCAACTGAATGCTGGCGTCGACCGTCGGGTCGCGGTAATCGATGATCTGCAGCGCGGCAAGGGGATTGACGCGCATGCTGCCGATGTCGCCGATCCGGACAGGAAGGACCGGCCGGTTCAGCGCCTGCGCGTAGCGCAGTTCGGACTGGCTGGGTTTGGACTGCAGCCAATTACTCGACAGCGCGACGACGAACACGTCGCAGCCGCGGACCTGTTCCAGGATCGCGGCCCACCACGAGTCGCCGCCGCCCAGCTCCTGGTCGAACCAGACCTGTTGGCGGGCCCGTCGCAGGGTCGACGCCAGCGCGTCGGCTGTCGACTGATCCTGGCTCGAGTAGCTCAAAAACAGCGCCATCGTAGTTTCCTTAGGTTAACACCGGGCAACCGGGCCACCAGTGAAAGTGTTTGGTATTCATTGGTATTGGGCCACGCATCATTGGCATGGATTCCCCGGCGGCCCGGGCATTGCCGAAGTCGATCAGGTAGGAGAAATCGTCCTCGCCAACCAGGATGCTGGACGGTTTGACGTCGCGGTGCACCAGCCCGATTTCGTGCGCGGCGTGCAGGGTGGACGCGAGCTGCTCGACGATCCCCATGGCGCGCCCGGGCGGCAGCGGGCCGTCGTTCGAGCAGGTCGCGCAGGTCGCGACCCTTGATCAGCCGCATGGTCGCGTACAGGCGACCGTCGACCTCGCCGAAGTCATGAATCGGGACCAGATGCGGTTCGTCCAGTCCGGCCGCGCACCGCGCCTCCCGACGGAATCGCTGCTGAAAAGCCTGATCGTCGGCGAAGCTCGGGGCCAACACCTTCAGGGCCACGACCCGGCTCATCTCGGGATCGTAGCCGCGCCACACCTCGCCCATGCCGCCGCGGCCGAGCAGGTCCGGCAGCCTGTAGCGTCCGAACGGAGTACCGTCCACTACGCCCCCTCCAGCGTTGGAGATCAGGGATAACGCGACGATAAGCCCTGCTCACCGCGCCCGCTAGAGTTCGGCAGCATCGGGCTGACCATGGGGCATCACAAGGAGGAGCCCCGGGGCGGTCGCCCGGGGCTCCTTCTGTCAATCTTCTTGGTTGCCGACCGACTCACACGTCGTAGTACAGGGCGAACTCGTACGGGTGGGGGCGCACCTGCACCGGCAGGATCTCGAACTCGCGCTTCCAGCTGATCCACGTCTCGATCAAGTCGGGTGTGAAAACGCCTCCCTCGGTGAGGTATTCGTGGTCTGCCTCCAACCGGTCGATCACCGCGGACAGCTGTGTGGGAGCCTGCGGGATGTTCGCGGCCTCCTCCGGCGGCAGCTCGTAGAGGTCCTTGTCGACCGGCGACTGCGGCTCGATCTTGTTCTTGATGCCGTCCAACCCGGCCATCAGCATGGCCGAGAACGCCAGGTACGGGTTGCCCGACGAGTCGGGGCAACGGAACTCCAACCGCTTGGCCTTCGGGTTGCTGCCGGTGATCGGGATACGCACGCACGCCGACCGGTTGCGCTGGCTGTAGACCAGGTTGATCGGTGCCTCGAAGCCGGGGACCAGACGCTTGTAGGAATTCACCGTCGGGTTGGTGAACGCCAGCAGCGACGGCGCGTGGTGCAGCAGGCCGCCGATGTAGTGGCGGGCGGTGTCCGACAGACCGGCGTAGCCCGTCTCGTCGTACATCAGCGGGTTGCCGTCCTTCCACAACGACTGGTGGGTGTGCATACCCGAGCCGTTGTCACCGAACAGCGGCTTGGGCATGAACGTGACCGTCTTGCCGTTCTGCCATGCGGTGTTCTTGACGATGTACTTGTAGAGCTGCATGTCGTCGGCCGCGTGCAGCAGCGTGTTGAACTTGTAGTTGATCTCGGCCTGACCGCCGGTGCCCACCTCGTGGTGGCCCTTCTCCAGGCTGAAGCCCGATTTGATCAGGTTCGACAGCATGTCCGCGCGCAGGTCGACGTAGTGGTCGACTGGAGCGACCGGGAAATACCCACCCTTCGGGCGGACCTTGTAGCCGCGGTTGAGGCTGCCGTCGCTCTCCGTCGGCTCGCCGGTGTTCCACCAACCCGAGATCGCGTCGACCTCGTAGAAGGAGCCGTTGGTGCGCGAGTCGAAGCTCACCGAGTCGAAGATGTAGAACTCGGCCTCGGCGCCGAAGTACGCGGTGTCGGCGACGCCGGTGCTGATGAGGTAGTTCTCCGCCTTGCGCGCGATGTTGCGCGGGTCGCGGGAGTACGGCTCGAGGGTGAACGGGTCATGCACGAAGAAGTTCAGGTTCAGCGTCTTGTGCGCGGTGAAGAGGTCGATCTGGGCCGTCGCAGGGTCGGGCAGCAACAGCATGTCTGATTCGTGGATCGACTGGAAGCCGCGAATCGACGACCCGTCGAAAGCCAGGCCGTCCTCGAAAACGCTCTCATCGAAGAACGACACCGGAATCGTGAAGTGCTGCATGGTGCCTGGCAGGTCACAGAACCGGACGTCGACGAATTCAACGTCCTCGTCCTTGGCGAGTTTGAAGACGTCATCGGGCGTCTTATCCGTCACAGATTGCTCCTTTGTTAACTAATTCCGCGGCCGACGCTATGGAGATCATGTTGCCCGCTCGTCAACCCTATGTTGCGTGGAGGTTACGCGCCCCCCGCGTTCCAGGGGTCGAAGCGGGACCATTGGCGGGTTCTATTGTGGGGCCATGTACCGCACGATCGTATCTGGTCACCCACCGAAGCACAGCGGCCCGCCCTGGGTTTTCCGGCCGAAAGCCCGTTGGTGACGGGATCGCGGCCGGCGTATCCGGGCGAGGCGCTGGGCCTGCCCGAAAGCGGGCCCGGATCGCTGGCCCCGATGGGGCGCCGGGTGGCGGCACTGCTGATCGACTGGCTGATCGCTTATGGCCTTGCGCTGCTGTTCCTGGGGCTGGGCGTCATCAAGATCGAGCTGTTGTCGACGGTGATTCTGGTGATCTGGTTTCTGCTCGGCCTGCTGTCCGTGCGGCTGTTCGGCTTTACGCCGGGCCAGTTGACGCTGGGGCTCGGGGTGGTCTCGGTCGCCGGCGGCGGGACAGCCGGGATCGGGCGGTTGGCGGTGCGCGGGCTGCTGCTTGCGCTGGTGGTGCCGGCGCTGTTCACCGACTGGGATGGCCGCGGCATCCACGACCGGGCGACCGGTACGGCGGTCGTGCGACGTTAACTTCGTAAAGCGGCCGTTACTTTCGGCGGACGGTCCGCTGCACGCCGCGCATCTTGCCGGCGTTGGGCAGCGGCCCCTTCGGCATGACGGCGGCACCGGCCCGCGATCCGAGCGCGGCCAGTCGCGACTCCAGGGTGTCCATCTGCTTGACGGTGATGTTGGCCGGCAGGCGGGTGAGGTGGCGCTCCAGCTTGCCCAACGGAACCTCACCCTCGCCATTGCCGACTATGATGTCGTAGATCGGGATATCGCCGACCAGCCGCGCGGTGCGCTTCTTCTCTTGTGCCAGCAGCGGTTTGACCCGGGTCGACGACCCCTCGCCTACGAGGATCACGCCGGGCCGCCCGACTACCCGATGCACAGCGTCGAAGTGACCGGTCGCGGCCACGCCGGGGCTGACCCGCCACTTGCCGCGCAGGTTGTCCAGCACCCAGGCGGCCGCGCCGGTCTGCCCCTCGGCCTGGCGGTACACCGATTTCTGGGCGCGGCGGCCGAAGATGATGAACGCCACCAATGCGCCCAGCAGGACGCCCAGCGGGATCAGCGTGATCGTGGTGAACAAGCCGCCGAGCGCCAGGCTCGCCGCCACCGCGGCCGCCACGATCACCACGAAGGCGCCGATCATGTACGGCAGCAGCCGCTTGTCCTGCTTGCGCTGCAGGTTGAACGCCTGCCACAGCTGGGTGCGCCGCTCGCGGGACGCGGCCTTGCGTTCGGCCTGCGCGGCCGCCCTGGCGGCCTTGTTCGTTGCGGCGGTACGGGATTTAGCCATAGTCAGAGGATACGGACGCGCCGGTCAGCCGCGTGGCGAGGCACCGGAGGCGCGCGTGCGGGCGGCCTGCTCGTAGAGGCGGCCCGCCCGATAGGACGAGCGCACCAGCGGCCCGGCCAGCACGCCGGCGAACCCGAGCCCCTCGGCGTGCTGCGCGAACTCGACGAACTCCTCCGGCCGCACCCACCGCTCGACCGGATGGTGCCGGGCCGACGGCCGCAGGTATTGGGTGATGGTGACGATGTCGCACCCGGCGTCGTGCAGGTCGGCCAGCGCGGTGCGCACCTCGTCGGGGGTTTCGCCCATCCCGAGGATGAGGTTGCTCTTGGTGACCAGGCCCGCGTCGCGCGCCGCGGTGAGCACGCCCAGGCTGCGCCGGTAGGTGAAGGCCGGGCGGATCCGTTTGAAGATGCGGGGGACCGTTTCGACGTTGTGCGCCAACACTTCTGGATGGGATCCGAAGACTTCGTCGAGGCGCGTGGGCTCGGCGTTGAAGTCGGGGACCAACAGCTCGACGCCCGTCGACGGGTTGAGTTCCTTGATGGCCCGCACCGTCTCGGCATACAGCCAGGCGCCGCCGTCGGGCAGGTCGTCGCGCGCGACGCCGGTGACGGTGGCGTAGCGCAACCCCATCGCCTGCACACTCTCGGCGACCCGCCGGGGTTCGTCTCGGTCAAGCGGTGCCGGCTTGCCCGTGTCGATCTGGCAGAAGTCGCAGCGGCGGGTGCACTGGTCGCCGCCGATCAGGAAGGTGGCTTCCCGGTCCTCCCAGCATTCGAAGATGTTGGGGCAGCCCGCCTCTTCGCAGACGGTGTGCAGGCCCTCGCGCTTCACCAGGCTCTTCAGCTCGGTGTACTCCGGTCCCATCCGGGCCCGTGTCTTGATCCACGGCGGTTTGCGCTCGATCGGGGTCTGCGCGTTGCGCACTTCCAGGCGCAGCAACTTGCGGCCTTCGGGCGCTGGGATCACGTTATCGATGCTACGCGGGCTGCGTCGGGCTGCCAGCTAAGGGCGAGGCGGCCGTCCAGTGCGTCGCAGACCGCCGCGGCCACCGCCGCCCGGACCTCGCCAACGCCGACCTCGCGGCCCAGCTCGGCGGTCAGCGACGTCACGCCGGCGTCGCTGATGCCGCACGGCACGATGGCCTGGTAGGCGTTCAGGTCGCAGTGGCAGTTGAGGGCGAAGCCGTGCAGCGTGGTCGCGCGCGACACCCGGACTCCGATCGCGGCGATTTTGCGGGCCGGCCCTCCGGGCACCCACACGCCGGAGCGGCCGTCGACACGGATGGTCTCCAGGCCCAGGTCTCCGCACACTTTGATTAGTGATTCCTCAAGGCGCCGAACATAATTCACGACGTCGAGCGGCTCGGCGAGACCGACGATCGGGTAGCCCACCAACTGTCCGGGGCCATGCCAGGTGATCTTGCCGCCGCGGTCGGTGTCTATGACGTCCAGGCCGGGGGTGCCGTCCGCCGGCCGCTCATGCGCTTCGGTGCGCCGCCCGGCGGTGTAGACCGCAGGGTGCTCGAGTAGCAGCAGGGTGTCGCGGCCGCCGGCAGCCCGCGCGTCCGCCAGGTCGCGCTGCAGCTGCCATGCCGTGCGGTAGTCCACCACGCCCAACTGGCGGACGTCGATCGCGCTCGACTGTGACCTGATGGAGCTCATGGTCGCGAGGTTACCCGGGTCGGTGCGACGACGGTCGAGCGACAGCGCCGCGACGGGTCGGAATCGTGTCAACCGCGCTGGCCGAACTGGAAGTCGCAACGGGTCACGGGGTCACCGGAGCGGGCACGCGGCTGCCGATCACCGACGTCATCCGGCTGTCCCGACACGCGCACCACACTATCTGGCGATCTTCGACAAAGGAAAGACCGTGGCGCTGTATCATGCCAAGCGCCTGGCCTCGCCGGGGCAGCGAATTATGTTGTACGCCAAGGATATCGGCTGCTCCGCGCCGGGATGCGACGTGGGCGGCCACTACTGCGAGGTTCATCGACAGCACCGACTACGCCCACTGCGGCACGACCGACATCGACAACCTCATCCTGGCCTGCGGGCCGCATCACCGACTCCTGGGGCCGCGCCGGTGGCAGGGTCGGATGGCGATCCCGACGCCGCGTAGCGATCTAATCGTGCTCGCGGCGGGCGGTCGCGTAGCCGAGCGCCTCGCCGATGGTGTTGTGGTGGAACTCGAAACCGGCGTGCTCCAACGCCGACGGGATGGCGCGCTGGCCGGTTAGCAGGCCCTCGTCGGCGAACTCGCCGAGCGTGGCGCGCACCGCGAACCCGGGTAGCACCAGCGGGGTGGGACGGTTGACGGCGCTGCCCAACGCGGTCGTGAACTCCGCGTTGGTGACCGGGGCGGGTCCGGTGAGGTTCACCGGACCGGACAGCGACGAGTGGGAGAGCGCGAACAGCAGCGCGCGCACTTCGTCCTCGAGGCTGATCCACGACACGTATTGGCGGCCGCCGCCCAGCCGGGCCCCCAGCCCGACGGCGAAGAGCGGGCGCATCTTGCGCAGTGCGCCGCCGGCCGGAGCCAGCACCAGACCGGTGCGGGCAAGCACCACCCGGGCGCCACCGTACTGGGCTGGCAGGGTCGCGGCTTCCCAGTCTTCGCAGAGCTGCGCCAGGAAACCCGTTCCCGCGCGCTGGTTTTCGTCGACCACGCGGTCCCGGGTGTCTCCGTAGTAGCCCACCGCACTGGCGTTGATCAGCGTGGCGACCCCTGCATCGGCCACGGCGGTCGCCAGCACCTCGGTGGGGCCGATACGGCTATCGCGCAAATTCTGCTTGAACGCCCCCGACCAGCGACGCTGCCCGACGTTGACGCCGCACAGGTTGACGACGGCGTCGATCCCGGTGAGAGCCTCGGCATCGAACTCGCCGCTGGCCGGATTCCAATGCAGCTCTTCGGAATTCGCCGGCGTCCGGCGCACGATGCGCAGCACCTGGTGGTCGGTCGCGCGCAGGGCTGCGGTCAGCGCGGAGCCGATCAGGCCGGACGAACCGGCGATCGCGATGACGGCCCCATGACCAGCTCGAGCCACGTTCGCGAACCCCTAAAGCCCGAGATCGGCCTCGAACGCTGCCTCTTCGAGTCGGTGCCTGATCGTGGTGAGGAAACGTCCGGCGTCGGCGCCGTCGATCAATCGATGGTCGTAGGTCAACGGCAGGTAGGCAACCGACCGTACGCCGATCGATTCGTTGCCGGCGTCGTCGACGACCACCCGCGGCCGTTTGACGATCGCTCCGGTGCCCAGCATGGCCGCCTGCGGCGGAACCAGGATCGGGGTGTCGAACAACGCGCCCTGGCTGCCGATGTTGGTGATGGTGAAGGTGCCACCGGACAGCTCGTCGGGTTTCAGGTTGCCCGACCGGGCCCGATCGGCGATGTCGGCGATCGCCCGGGCCAACCCGGCCAGCGACAGGTCGCCCGCGTTGTGGATGACGGGGGAGAGCAGGCCCTGTTCGGTGTCGACGGCGAATCCGAGGTGTTCGGCGTCGTAGTAGGTGATCTCCTTGGTGTCCTCGTTGTAGCTGGCGTTGATGTTGGGGTGGATCTTCAGGGCGTCGATCACAGCCTTGGCGATGAACGGCAGGTACGTCAGATTCACCCCCTCGCGCTCGGCGAACGACGCCTTTGCCCGGGCTCGCAGGCCCACGATCTTGGTCATGTCGACCTCGTGGGTCTGGGTGAGCTGCGCCGTGGCCTGCAGGGATTCGCGGGTTTTCTTCGCGGTGATCTGCCGGATCCGGCTTGCCTTCTGCGTGGTGCCCCGCAGGTGGGCCAACGCGGGTGCCGGGGTGGCTGGTGCCGGAGCCGCCGCCGGTGCGGCCGCGGCCGGAGCCTGGGCCGCCGGGGCGGGCGGCGCCTTCTTTGCCTCCGCGGCCGCCAGCACGTCCTGCTTGCGGATGCGCCCGCCTACGCCGGTGCCTTTCACCTGGGCGAGATCGATGTCGTTCTCGTTGGCCAGTTTTCGCACCAAGGGCGTGACGTACGGCGACCCGTCGGTTCCGGTCTGCGCCGGTGCGGGTTGAGGTTCCGGTGCGGGCTTGGGAGCCGGAGCGGGAGCGGGCGGGGGCGCGGCCTCGGCCTTGGGTTGCGGTGCCGATTCGGGCTTCGGTGCAGGCGGGGGCGCAGCCTGCGGCGTGGGCGCCGGTGCCGGCGTCGGGGCGTCGGCAGCAGCCGAGCCGGTGCCGATGCGTGCCAACTCGCCGCCGACCGGAATGGTGGCGTCCTCTTCGGCGGTGATGCTGACCAGGACGCCGGCGACCGGCGACGGAATCTCGGTGTCCACCTTGTCGGTCGAGACTTCCACCAGCGCGTCGTCGACCTGGATCGAATCCCCGACCTTCTTCAGCCAGCGAGTCACGGTGCCCTCGGTCACCGACTCGCCGAGTTCGGGCATCAGCACCGGGGTGGTGCTGCCGCCGGACCCCTGCTGGGTGGCCGGTGCGGGCTCGGGTGCCGGCTGGGCGGGCGCGGGCTCCGGCTGCTCGGGCTCCGGCTGTGACGGCGCCGCGGCTGCGGGCTCGGGCTCAGGTGCGGGCTCGGGTTGGCTCGGCGCCTGTGACTGGCCGTCCTCGGCGGACTCGCCGATCAGGGCCAGGTCGCCGCCGACCTCGACGGTGTCGTCTTCCTGGGCGATGATCTTGGTCAGTACACCCGCGGCCGGCGAGGGGATTTCGGTGTCCACCTTGTCGGTCGACACCTCGACCAGTGGCTCGTCGAGCTCGACCGTGTCACCTTCCTGCTTGAGCCAGCGGGTGACCGTCCCCTCGGTGACGCTCTCACCAAGTGCCGGCATCTGGACGGAGAAGGCCATGTCCTTTGACTCCTCGAACACTCGTCGGTCGGCGCAGGTCGACACCTGCTTACCACAACCTGGTGTACCGGCGTGGAACGCAAGCAGATGTCCCAAACCATCCTGTCACTGCCGTCGCACCGGCACACAATCAGGGCGGACCGTGCTCGCGTGCCGGGGCCGCCGGGTGCGCTTGCTACCGTGTGGCCACCGGACGGTCAGACACATTGCAGGCGGGGGTTCGATGTCGGCAACACGGCAAATATCGCAGGATTTCGTCGAGAGCGCCGACGGTGCGCGTATCGCGGTGTACGAGGAGGGCAACCTCGACGGGCCGACGGTCGTGCTGGTGCACGGCTGGCCCGACTCGCACGTGTTGTGGGACGGCGTGGTGCCGTTGCTGGCCGACCGGTTTCGGATCATCCGCTACGACAACCGCGGCGTCGGCCATTCGTCGGTGCCCAAACCGGTGGCGGCCTACGCCATGGCGCGCTTCGCCGACGACTTCGCGGCCGTCACCGGTGAACTGAGTCCCGGTCGGCCCGTGCACGTGCTGGCTCACGACTGGGGCTCAGTGGGCATCTGGGAATACCTGAAGCGCCCCGGCGCCAGCGACCGGGTCGCCAGTTTCACGTCGGTCTCCGGCCCGAGCCAGGAGCAGCTGGTCGAATACATCTTCAGCGGACTGCGCCGGCCCTGGCGGCCGCGCCGGTTCGCGCGGTCGATCAGCCAGGCGCTGCGGCTGACGTACATGGCGTTCTTCTCGATCCCGGTGCTGGCGCCGCTGCTGCTGCGCGCGGCGTTGCGCAGCGGGGCGGTCCGCCGCAACATCGTCGACAACATCGCCGACGAGCTGATCCACCACTCCGACAACCTCGCCGGTGACGCCGCCCGCTCGGTGAAGACCTACCCCGCCAACTACTTTCGGTCCTTCTCGCGTCGCCTGCGCGCCTCCGGCGTCCCGGTCGTCGACGTGCCGGTGCAGCTCGTCGTCAACACCCGCGACAAATACGTGCGACCCTACGGATACGACGAGAGCGCGCGCTGGGTACCGCGGCTGTGGCGCCGCGACATCAGAGCCGGTCACTTCTCGCCGATGTCGCACCCGCAGGTGATGGCGGCCGCCGTGCACGAGTTCGCCGACCTGGCCGAAGGCAAGCCGCCGAGCCGCGCGCTGCTGCGCGCGCAGGTCGGCCGACCCCGCGGCGAGTTCGGCGACACCCTGGTCTCGGTGACCGGCGCCGGCAGCGGCATCGGCCGCGAGACGGCGTTCGCCTTCGCGCGCGAGGGCGCCGAGCTGGTGATCAGCGACATCGACGAGGCCGCCGTCAAGGCGACCGCGGCCGAGATCGCCACCCGGGGCGGGGTCGCGCACGCCTACGTCCTCGACGTGTCCGACGCGGCGGCGGTCGAGGCGTTTGCCGAGCGGGTCAGCGAAGGGCACGGCGTGCCCGACATCGTCGTCAACAACGCCGGCATCGGGCAGGCGGGCGGATTTTTGGACACGCCGGCCGAGCAGTTCGACCGCGTGCTCGACGTCAACCTCGGCGGCGTGGTCAACGGCTGCCGGTCGTTCGGCCGGCGACTGGTCGAGCGCGGCACCGGCGGCCACATCGTCAACGTGTCGTCGATGGCCGCGTATGCGCCGTTGCAGTCGCTGAACGCCTACTGCACCTCGAAGGCCGCGACCTACATGTTCTCCGACTGCCTGCGCGCCGAACTCGACACCTCGGGGGTGGGGCTGACCACCATCTGCCCTGGGGTCATCGACACCAACATCATCAACACCACCCGATTCGACGCCCCCGCGGGTAAGGGGATCGAAGCCGTCGACGGCCGCCGCGGGCAGCTGGGCAAGATGTTCGCGCTGCGGCGTTACGGCCCCGACAAGGTCGCCAACGCGATCCTGTCGTCGGTCAAGAAGAACAAGCCGATCCGCCCGGTTGCCCCGGAAGCCTATGCGCTGTATGGTCTTTCGCGTCTGGCGCCGCAGGGGCTGCGAAACGCCGCCCGAATGCGGGTGATCTAGCGCCGGCTCTACCCTGTGGAGGCTCCCTCGTTCCGTCGCACCAGGAGCACACCGGCGACACCGAGGATCCCGACCACCGTCAACGGAATGGCCCACGCCCGGCGGCCCCCGACCGACGACTGGCACTGCGCCACATAATCGGTGTGCGGAACGATCTGGTTGACGATTGGAATGTTCGCCACGCTCTTGTCGTTTGCCTGGCGCGCCGCGGATAGGTCCGTGGCCACGGCGTTCCCGCACCCGATGGAACCGCCATTGCCGTCGGACACCGAGACCGGCACCAACAGTCCAATCACACCGGCAAGCAGCAACACCGCGCCTACCGCGAGGATCACTCGTCGCACCGTCATGATTCGCCTCCTGTCGAGTAACAACCGCAGGGGAGGTTAGCCACGGAGTCACCCGGTTAAACGGAGATTTGCCCGCCGGTGTCGGGACGGCGCCGCGCTTGGGCGCCGCGGGGGCGGGTACCCGCCGCGCAGACGGCGACGCGAATGCGGACGTCGAAGCGAAAGGACGCGCGATGCCGAAGCAGGAGTCGTCGAAGCAACAGATGGCGACCAGCCGGGAGGTCAGCGCCTCCCGCCGGCAGGTCTGGGATGCGATGGTCGACGGGTGGACGTATACCCAGTGGGTGGTCGGCAACAGCCGGACCCGGGCAGTGGATCCGCGTTGGCCGCAACCGGGCTCGACGATCCGGCACTCGGTCGGGGTATGGCCGCTGGTGATCAACGACAAGACCGTGGTCGAAAGCTGCACGCCCGGTGAGGAACTCGTCCTGCGCGCACACGTCGGGCTGTTGGGAGCAGCCCGGATCACGCTGCGGCTCACCGATATCGAAGACGGGTGCCGCATCGACATGATCGAGGTACCGGAGTCCGGGCCGATGAACCTGATCCCCGATCGGCTGGTGTTGGCCGCGGTGTATGCGCGCAACCGCGAGTGTTTATGGCGGCTGGAGGCGCTGGCGCGGCGCCGCGAGCCCAGCCAGGTCCACTAGCGCACGGCTGCGGCCCAGGCTGTACCGAGCCGTCACCGAACTGCTGACCCGCTAACCGTTCTCGGCGATGTCCTCGAGCACCGCGAACAAGGTGCGGGTCGGCACGCCGGTCGCGCCCTTGGGCGAATACCCCCACGGGCCGCTGGTGTTGTACGCCGGGCCGGCCACATCGATGTGCGCCCATTCGACGCCGTCCGCCACGAACTCGCGCAGGAAGATCCCGGCCACCAGCATGCCGGCGAAGCGCTGCCCGCTGATGTTGGACAGATCGGCCACGGTCGACTTCAGGTCATCCTTGAGTTCGTCGGGCAGCGGCATCGGCCAGCCGTTCTCACCTACCTGCTGCGAGATCGACGCGACGCGGTCGCGAAATTCGTCGCTGCCCATCACTCCGGGGACGCGCGCACCGAGGGCCACGGTCTGCGCGCCGGTGAGCGTGGACGTCTCGATCAGATAGTTCGGCTTGTCCTCGCATGCGCGCACGATGGCGTCGGCCAGGATCAGCCGGCCCTCGGCGTCGGTGTTCTGCACCTCGACGGTGATGCCGCCGTATTGCGTCAGCACGTCGCCGGGGCGCTGCGCCGTACCCGACGGCATGTTCTCGGCGACGGGCACGGTGGCGATCACGTCGATCGGCAGGCCCAGCTGCGCGGCCAGCGCGACGGTCGCGACCACCGCGGCGGCCCCGCCCATGTCCGAGGTCATGTGGTGCATCCCCGCCGCCGGCTTGATCGAGATGCCGCCGGTGTCGAACGTGACGCCCTTGCCGACCAGAGCCACTAGCTTCTTGGCCTTCCCCTGCTTGCCTTTGGCCAGCTTCGAACCGCGGTGGGTCAAGCGCACCAGCCGCGGGGGCCGTGACGAGCCCTGCCCGACGCCGACGATGCCGCCGTAACCGGCCTTCTGCAGCGCCTTTTCGTCGAGCACCTCAACCTCGAGGCCGACGGATTCGCCCAAAGACTTTGCGCGCTTGGCAAATTCGGCCGGGTAGAGATGACTCGGGGGAGTGTTGACGAGATCGCGGGCGGTGGCCACCGCGGTCGCGACGGCCGCACCGTGCGCGGCCTGCTTCTTGGCCTCTTTGGCTCCCCCGGATGGCGAGGCGAGCAGCGTAATCTTGCGCAGCCCTTTGTCTTTCGGGGCGGTCTTGTCGCTGCGGAACTCGTTGAACCGGTAGCTGCCCAGGATCAGCCCCTCGACGGCGGCGGAACCGACACCGTCGCCGGGCAATTCGGCCAGCGTGGTGATCACCACCTCGGCGTTGCCCAGCGAGCGGGCGGCAACCCCGGCGGCACGCCGGATCACGTCCGCCGGCCACTCGGCGCGGTGTTTGCCCAGGCCGATCGTCAGCACGCTGGTCACCGGCAGCGCCGGCACCACCAGCCGGTGCACCTGTTCGCTGCCGCCGGTGGCGCCCAGTGCGATCAGGTCGGCCTCGATCTCTTCGATCGCCTCGGCGGACAGGAGCGGCTCGCACGTGAGGACGACGGCGCCCGACCGGTCTTGGGACTCGTCGCCGCTACCGGTCGACACGACCGGCACGAGCAATACCGAGGAACCTGCCGCACGCTTGGGCAGCGAGGTGGCGACGTTGACGGAGGGAGCTTGGTAGCCGGTTTCGCTGGTCACGGGCAATTACCCTAGTGCAGCGTGCCGGCGTGCAGGTCGAAAGCCGGCACCGGTTCCTCGATGCCCTTCAGCGTCACCGGGCCGTGGGCGCTGGTGGGTTGCTCCGGCAACGCGTCATGCAGGGCCGAATCGGCGAGTATCTGCCCCGGGGCGGCGGCGGTAGCCCGAGCAAAGCCCAGGCGCGTTCGACGTCTTCAGCCGGCAGTCCGAGGGCCTCGGCCGCGGTGTGCAACGTGTCGGTCGGACGACCCGACCAGTGCAGGACATCCCCGGACAGGCCGAACAGCCGGCCGCGCCGCTCGGCCTCAACGTCTCGTCGGCGGTGAAGCCCGGCTCGTCCTTGATCAGGTCGGCCCGCTCGCGCGGATTCGCGATTCCGGCGGCTTCTGGCTGGTCAAAGTCAAAGGACTCGGACACCCACCCAAGTGGGCCAGCAGGCGCCGACGCCGGGTTGAATTGTCGCCGACGGCGCCCGCCGCTTCGCGTGCGTGTCGTCGGCGATTAGGGTGAGACGCCGTGGGCGATGTGTCGGAGCTACTCAAGGGACCGCTGGAAGAACGCCATCGCGAATTGGGCGCCAATTTCGCCGAATTCGGCGGCTGGCTGATGCCGGTGTCGTATGCCGGCACGGTCAGCGAGCACAACGCGACGCGCAACGCGGTGGGCCTGTTCGACGTCAGCCATCTCGGCAAGGCGTTGATCCGGGGTCCGGGCGCCGCGGAATTCGTCAACTCCGCGCTGACCAACGACCTCGGCCGTATAGGGCCCGGCAAGGCGCAATACACGTTGTGCTGCAATGAATCCGGCGGTGTGATCGACGATCTGATCGCCTACTACGTCGCCGATGACGAAATCTTTCTGGTGCCCAACGCCGCCAACACGGCCGCGGTGGTCGAGGCGCTGCAGGCTGCCGCTCCCGACGGCTTGACGATTACCAACGAGCACCGCTCCTACGCGGTGCTGGCCGTCCAGGGCCCGCGTTCGGCGGACGTACTCGGCCAGCTGGGGCTGCCGACCACGATGGATTACATGGGCTATGCCGACGCCGCATTCTCGGGAGTGCCGGTGCGGGTCTGCCGCACCGGCTACACCGGCGAGCACGGTTACGAGCTGCTGCCACCCTGGGACACGGCGGGCGTGGTGTTCGACGCCCTGCTGACTGCCGTTTCCGACGACGGCGGCGAGCCCGCCGGCCTGGGCGCCCGCGACACCCTGCGCACCGAGATGGGTTACCCGCTGCACGGGCATGAACTTTCGCTCGACATCTCACCGCTGCAGGCGCGCTGCGGCTGGGCGATCGGCTGGAAAAAGGACGCCTTCTTCGGCCGCGACGCGCTGCTGGCCGAAAAGGAGGCCGGGCCGCGACGGCTCCTGCGCGGGCTGCGCATGGTCGGGCGCGGGGTGCTGCGGCCCGGGCTGACCGTGCTGGCCGGCGACACCCCCGTCGGGGTCACCACCTCGGGCACTTTTTCGCCGACGCTGCAGGCCGGCATCGCGCTCGCGTTGATCGACACCGCCGCCGGTATCGACGACGGCCAGCAAATCACCGTCGACGTCCGCGGCCGCGCGGTTCAGTGCGAAGTCGTGCGCCCACCCTTCGTGGATTTGAAGACCCGCTAGGCGAGCCGCCTGCATCCGGCAAAAACCAGGTGGCGTACCCGGATACAATCGGCGTCATGACAACCGGCTCTTTGGAGTTCACGGTTTCGCGCGCGTCGACACCGGCGACCGACGCCGAACGTGAATCGATCTTGCGTGAGCCGGGATTCGGCAGATACTTCACCGACCACATGGTTTCGATCGACTACGTCGAAGGCCGCGGTTGGCACGACGCCCGGGTGATCCCATACGGGCCGATCGAGTTGGATCCGTCGGCGATCGTTTTGCACTACGCCCAAGAGGTGTTCGAGGGACTCAAGGCCTACCGGTGGGCGGACGGCTCGATCGTCTCGTTCCGCCCGGACGCCAACGCCGCGCGGATGCGTAATTCGTCCCAGCGGCTGGCTATCCCCGAACTGCCCGACGAGCTTTTTCTCGAATCGCTGCGTCAGTTCGTCGCGGTCGACAACGCCTGGGTGCCGCGGGCCGGCGGCGAAGAGGCGCTGTATATCCGGCCGTTCGTTTTCGCGACGGAGCCCGGGTTGGGGGTACGGCCCGCCAACCAGTACCGGTACCTGCTGATCGCTTCGCCGGCTGGCGCGTATTTCAAGGGCGGCATCAGCCCCGTCGACGTGTGGGTGTCGTCGGAGTACGTGCGCGCCTGCTCGGGCGGCACCGGTGCGGCCAAGTTTGGCGGCAACTACGCCGCGTCGCTGCTGGCGCAGGCCCAGGCCGCGGAAAACGGTTGCGACCAGGTGGTGTGGCTGGACGCCGTGGAGCGCCGGTTCGTCGAAGAGATGGGCGGCATGAACCTGTTCTTCGTGTTCGGCAGCGGCGGGACGGCGCGGCTGGTGACGCCGGAGCTGTCCGGCTCGCTGCTACCGGGCATCACGCGAGATTCATTGCTGCAGTTGGCCATTGACGCCGGATTCAGCGTCGAGGAACGCAAGATCGACATCGACGAGTGGCAGAAGAAGGCGGCGGTCGGGGAGATCACCGAGGTGTTCGCCTGCGGCACCGCCGCCGTCATCACGCCGGTGGGGCGGGTCAAGCACGGCGACGGCGAGTTCACCATCGCCGACGGGCAGCCGGGCGAGGTGACGATGGCGTTGCGCGACACCCTGACCGGCATCCAGCGCGGCACCTTCGCCGATACCCACGGCTGGATGACGCGGCTCGGCTGATCCGCCGGGCCGCTAGCACCGGACCAACGCCGCGAGGGCCACGACGCTTGCCGTGGTCGTGAGTTCGATCGCCGCGCCCAGCACGTCGCCGCTGAGACCGCCGAACCGGCGCACGCAGTGGCGCACCAGCGCCGCGCCGCAGCCGACCCCCAGCAGCACCGCGACGGGCCCCTGCCACGGGCGTGGCCCGGCCACCACCGAAGCAGCCGCCAGCACCGCGAACCAGCCCGCCACCGCCGCCGCGGGCTGCGTGCCGGCGACGCTGGCGCCCAGCGCGCTACCGGCCGCGGCGGGCGTCGACCGGTGACACGCCAACACCGCGCTGACCCGCCCGGCCGCGACCGCCACCACGATTCCGGCCAACCCGTGCGGCCACGCCGTGCCCAGCGCGGCAAACGCCAACCCCTGCAAAGCGATCACCAGTACCACCGCCGCGACACCGAACGGCCCTGTCGACCCGTCGCGCATCACCGCCAGCGCACGCTCCGGCGGCCCATAGCAGCCGAGCCCGTCGGCGGTATCGGCGACGCCGTCGATGTGCAGGCCGCGGGTGGCCAGCAGCAGTGCGGTCACCGCGAGCAGCCCGGGCAGCAGGCTCGACGCCCCAAAGGCCAGCGCGCCGCCCCAGGTGACGCCCGCCGCGAGCGCGCCCAACGCGGCGCCCACCACCGGCAGCGCGGTCATGGCGCCGCGGCCCATCGGCTGGTCATGCGGCAGAGGCAGCACCGTGCCGAAGCTGAAAGCCGTTGCCAGCGAACGGATCACGACGAGGTGTCCGGCGTGGCCCGACCGGTGACGCCGGCCTCGGCAAAGGTCGCCGTCGACGTCAGCGCGGCCACCGCCGCGCGCAGCACCGGCACCGCGACCGTGGCGCCGCTGCCCTCGCCGAGCCGCATGCCCAGGTCCAGAATCGGGTCCAGCTGCAGCGCCCCGAGCGCCAGCGCGTGACCCGGCTCGGTGGACCGGTGACCGGCCTGCCACCAGTGGCGGGCGCCGGGAGCCAGCCGCTCGGCGACCAGAGCCGCGGCCGTCACCGCCATCCCGTCGAGCAGCACCGGGGTTCGGCGCACCGCGGCCTGGGCGCAGAAGCCCGCCATCGCCGCCAGGTCCGCCCCCGCGCAGCACCGCAGCAATCCGACCGGGTCGGGCAGCACGGACTTGGCCCGAAACAGCGCGTCGCGGATGGCCGCGGTCTTGCGGGCCCAGCCGGCGTCGTCGATCCCGGTACCGAACCCGACCACCGCGACCGGCTCGGCGTTGGTCAGCGCGGCCACCAGTACGGCCGCCGCGGTGGTGTTCCCGATCCCCATGTCGCCCGCGATCAGCAGGTCGGCGCCGCCGTCCACCTCGTCGTCGGCGATGCGCTGACCCGCCGCGATGGCGCGGGCGGTCTCCTCGTCGGTCAACGCGTCCTGGACGGCGATATCCCCGCTGCCGCGCCGTACCTTGTGCGCGCCGATCTGCTCGGAGAGCGGGTCGGCGTCCACCGAGAGGTCGGCGATGCGCACCGTCGCCCCGGCGATCGCGGACAGCGCGTTGATCGTCGCCCCGCCCGCGTCGATGTTCGCCACCATTTGGGCCGTGACCTCCGGCGGATACGCCGACACCCCGGACCGGGCGACCCCGTGGTCGCCGGCGAACACCACGACCCGCGCGCGTTCGAATTGCCTTGGCGGGCAATGGCCCTGGCACGAGGCGACCCAGACCGCGAGGTCTTCGAGGCGGCCCAGCGCGCCGCGCGGCTTGGTCAGGGTGTCCTGGCGGCCGCGGGCGGCCGCGGCGGTGTCCGCGTCGGGCGGGGCGATGACGGGGAATTCCATTATGCGCCCGCCGATTTGATCGGCAACGGCTGCCCGGCGACCACCAACACGACCCGGTCGCAGACCGCGGCGACCCGCTGGTTGAGGGTTCCTAGTTCGTCGGCGAACCGGCGGCCCGACGCGGTGGCCGGCACCACCGTCAGCCCGACCTCGGGACTGACCAACACCAGCGTGGACGCGAATTCGTCGACCGCGGTGACCATCTCCTTGACCGGGGCGGCCACGGATCCGTGCTCCCACCCCTGCTGGCGGTCCAGGGTGCGGGTCAGCCAGCCGCCGAGGTCGTCGACCAAGGTCGGGGTGGCCGGCGACCGCCGCAATTCGGTTGCCACATCAGCGGTTTCGACGGTGGACCAGTGTGCGGGCCGCCGGCTGCGGTGCTGCGCGACCCGCTGTGTCCAGTCCGGGTCGGTCCGGTCGGCCGGACCGGAGGCGATGTAGCGGACTGCCTGCCCGGGCGGGAGCGACTCGGCGATGGCTTGTTCGGCCCATCGGGATTTACCCGACCTGATCCCGCCGAGCACCAGGGTGCGCACCGGTGTCAGACGGCTTTCCGGCGACGGCTATTCGACACGGCTGCCGCGCTCGACCTGGGCGCGGGGCGTGCGCATCCGGCGCATTTGGGAAGCCCGCTGAGCGGCGTAAAGACCGATTTTCCAATGGCTTTCGGTGTTGTTGGGGAATTTCGCATCGACCAGCCTGTTGACCTTGCGACCCAGGATCACGGCGTCGACACCCATGATGGCCACGATCGCCAGCATGGCGGGCGACAAGTAGAGCTGCAGCTGTGGGACGCCGAACGTCATGAACAGCAATGTCAATGTGGTGGGCATGAACAGCCCGAGCAGGTTGCGCCGGGAGTCGACCACGTCGCGCACATAGCGGCGCACCGGCCCCTGATCGCGCGGTAGCAGATAAGCCTCTTCTCCGGCCATCATGCGTTCGCGGCGGTCGGTCATCGCCGACCGGTTGGCCAGCCGCTGCTCCCTGCGCTCCTCGCGGCTGAGCTTGGGGCCGGCCAGCGTCTTGCGGCGGGCCCGTGCCTCGGCGGCGGTTTTGGGGGCCGGCACGACCGGTCCCTTCCTCGCGGCGCCCCTGGCCTGGTCGCGCTTCGGCGTAGGCCGGCCCTTGGGTCCGGTGCGCGTCGCGCGCTGCGCCGTGCCCACCGCCGCGTTTGCCTCCGTGGCGGCCTCGTCGACGCTTCCGTCCCGGGTTTTCTTCCGGCCCAACAGCTTCACAGCCGCCAGATTACTTCGCGGCCGCTCGGGCGCCCAACGCGCCCGGAACGCATTCCCTGCAGTGGGTCCGTTCCATGCGTACGGGCGTTATTTCGACCTACCCTTACCAGTGATGAACGGCTGCCTGTGATGGACGACGGCTCGATAGGCTCAGATGATGCTGCCAGCGGCCTTTCGCCCGGTCGTCTCCAGTTGCCGGCCATGCGGGTGCTGGTGGCCCCGGACTGCTTCGGTGACAGCCTGTCGGCCGTAGAGGCCGCCGCCGCGATCGCGACGGGCTGGACCCGGTCGCGTCCCGGCGATCGGTTCATCGTCGCCCCGCAGTCCGACGGCGGTCCCGGCTTCGTCGAGGTGCTGGCCAAGCGGCTGGGGGAGCGGCGGCGGCTGCGGGTGACCGGCCCGCTGGACGACACGGTGGACGCCGAGTGGGTGTTCGATCCGGGCCCGTCGACCGCCTACCTAGAGTGTGCGCAGGCTTGTGGCCTGGCCCTGCTGGGCTGTCCGCCCACCCCGGAAACCGCGCTGGCCGCCCACAGCCGGGGGGTCGGGCAGCTCATCGCCGAGGCGGTGCAGGCCGGCGCGACACGGCTCGTGATCGGGCTGGGCGGCAGCGCCTGCACCGACGGCGGCCAGGGCATGATCGCCGAGCTCGGCGGCCTCGAGGAGGCGCGCGAGAAGCTGGCCGGCATCGAGCTGATCGCCGCCTCGGACACCGAATACCCGCTGGTTGGGCCGTGGGGCGCGGCGCGGGTCTTCGGGCCTCAGAAGGGCGCCGATACCGCCGCCGTGGCCGCCCTGGAGGTCCGGCTCGAGTCGTGGGCGCTCAAACTCGAGGCGCTGGCCGGCCGGGATGTCAGCTCCGAACCCGGTGCGGCCGCCGCCGGCGGCATCGGGGCCGGGCTGTTTGCCCTCGGCGGCCGGTGCGAGTCGGGCGCGGAGATCATCGCCGAACACACCGATCTGGCCGACGACCTCGAGACGGCGGACATGATCGTCACCGGTGAGGGCCGGTTTGACGAGCAGTCGCTGCACGGAAAGGTGGTCGGCGCGCTCGCCGCGGCGGCCGGGCCGCTGGGCATTCCGGTGATCGTGCTTGCCGGTCAGGTCAGCCTCGAGAAATCCGCGGTGCGGTCGTCGGGCATCATGTCGGCCCTGTCGATGGCCGAATACGCCGGCTCGGTGGGGTTGGCCCAGGCCGACGCGGCAAACCAGCTGATGGGATTAGCGTCACAGGTAGCGGCGAGACTCGGGAATAGCGGGCCTGCGAGGTACCGTTGACGCAGTGGGTTTTACCCGAGAGGTTCGGGTGCCCGGGCACCTACCCGACAACAGGCATGTAGGAGAAGCAATGACGGTGCAAAACGAGTCGACCGCCAAGACCCACGGCGTGATCCTGACCGAGGCCGCCGCCACCAAGGCGAAGTCGCTGCTGGACCAGGAGGGTCGTGACGACCTGGCGCTGCGTATCGCGGTTCAGCCGGGCGGATGTGCCGGGCTGCGCTACAACCTGTTCTTCGACGACCGGTCGCTGGACGGCGACCTGACCGCGGACTTCGGCGGTGTGACGCTGACGGTGGACCGGATGAGCGCGCCCTACGTTGAAGGCGCGTCGATCGACTTCGTCGACACCATCGAGAAGCAGGGCTTCACCATCGACAACCCGAACGCCACCGGCTCCTGCGCCTGCGGCGACTCGTTCAACTGACGCCCGGCGGTTAAGAGGCGGCCGCGGGGCTAGTACGAGCCCCCGGTGCGCAGCACATACGAGCACACCAGGATGTCGCGGCGCTGGAACAGCAGCTGCGCGACGCCCTGGACCTGCCCCCGTACCGTGCCGCCCGTAGCCGGCGAGACCTGCATCGAGAACAGCGCCTGGGCCTGGTATTGCGACAGGTAGACGATCTTGTCGATCCCGGTCACCTGGATCTGGGAGAACTGCTTGCGGAAGGCGTCGCTGCTGAGCTTGGCCAGTGCCTGGTCCGAGCGTTTGTCGTGGACGCCGTCGTACAGGCCGCACAGGGCGTTGCGGACGATGGTGTCGGTGTCCCGGTTCTCCAACGCGTCGAGGTAACCCTGGATCGCGGTCTTCGCTGCCACCTCGGACAGGCTGGCGCCCGCGCTGGCCCCGTTGGTGCGCACCCCGAACACGATCGCCACGGTCAACACTGCCACAAGCGCGACGGCCAGCAGCAGGCCGACGATCAGCCGTCGCTTGGACCGGCGCGGCGGGTACGGTGGAGGGAAGCCCGCATGGCGGGGCTGGGATTCGTGCGGGAAGTCGACCGGCGCGGGTTGTTGCGGGTAGGGCACGGGTCCATCACCGCCGACGGCATGGTTCGGCGAGTGCGGACCGCCCATAGTGGTCTCCTACAGTGGTAGACGGGATCGCGGAGCGGGTAGTGCCCGACTTGTTCGGGTCCCGACGGTGAGTTCCCTAGGCAGGCTAGCGCACACGCACCCCACCGTTCGCGACGCAGCGACAGTCGAACGGCGTGAGTAAGATAGCCAGCCTTACTAACGAAGGGTGAGATTTCGTGACGATCGCGGTAACCGGCTCGATAGCGACCGACAACCTGATGCGGTTCCCCGGCCGTTTCTCCGAGCACCTGCTGGCAGACCATCTGCAGAAGGTGTCGCTCAGCTTCCTGGTGGACGACCTGGTGATCCACCGCGGCGGCGTGGCCGGCAACATCGCTTTCGCTATCGGCGTGCTAGGCGGCGACGTCGCGCTGGTGGGAGCGGCCGGCGAAGACTTCGACGACTACCGCAAGTGGTTGCAGTCCCACGGGGTGAACACCGACCACGTGCTGATCTCGCAGACCGCCCACACCGCGCGTTTCGTCTGCACCACCGACGAGGACATGGCCCAGATCGCGTCGTTCTACCCCGGTGCGATGTCGGAGGCCCGCAACATCAAGCTCGCGGACCTGGTGTCCGCGCAGGGCAAACCGGACCTGGTCATCGTCGGCGCCAACGACCCGGACGCGATGGTCGTGCACACCGAGGAGTGCCGCAAGCTCGGGCTCGCCTTCGCCGCCGACCCTTCCCAGCAGCTGCCGCGGCTGTCCGGAGATGAGATCAACACGCTCGTCGACGGCGCCGCCTACCTGTTCACCAACGACTACGAGTGGGAACTGCTGCTCAACAAGACCGGCTGGTCGGAGGCCGACGTGCAGGGCAAGGTCGGGCTACGGGTCACCACGCTGGGCGCCAAGGGCGTCGACATCGTCGAGCGCGACGGGACGACGGTCCACGTCGATGTGGTGCCCGAGTACAGCCAGACCGACCCCACCGGCGTCGGCGACGCGTTTCGGGCCGGTTTCCTCACCGGCCGCACCGCGGGCCTGAGCGTCGAGCGCTCGGCGCAGCTGGGCTCGCTGGTCGCGGTGCTGGTGCTCGAGTCGACCGGCACTCAGGAGTGGACGTGGGACCACGAGGTCGCCAAGACCCGGCTGGCCGGTGCCTACGGCGACGAGGCGGCCGCCGAGATCGTCTCAGTATTGTCCTAGTGCTCGACTTTCCTAGTGCTCGCCTAGAGCTGCACCGGGTAGTGCGGCTCGCTGATCTGGGGCACCACGGAGTGCTCGACGAAGATCGCGTGCCAGAGCATGAAGACCAGCACCGTCCACAGCCGGCGGCTGTGATCGGCGGCGCCGTTGCGGTGTTCGTCGAGCATCCGGCGCACCGCGGCCAGATCGACGAGGTGATCGGCTTGCGACGCGGCGACGGTCGCATAGGCCCACTCGAGTAGCTCGCCGGCCCGCAGCCAGTGCCGGATGGGCACCGGGAAGCCGAGCTTGGGCCGGTTGAGCACGTGCGCGGGAACGATTGGCTCCAGCGCGCGGCGCAGCGCGTACTTGGTGGTCGTCCGGGCGATCTTCGCCTCGACGGGAAGCCGCGAGGCGACGGCGAACACCTCGGGGTCCAGGAACGGCACCCGCAGTTCGAGCGAATTGGCCATCGTCATCTTGTCGGCCTTGACCAGGATGTCGCCGCGCAGCCAGGTGAACAGGTCGACGTGCTGCATGCGGGCGACCGGATCCCAGCCCGCCGATTCGGCGTACACCGGTGCGGTGACGTCGGTGTGGGTCCACTCGTCGCGGAAGCCGGGCAGTACGTCGCGCAGCTGCGCGTCGGAAAAGCTGCGCGCGTTGCCGTAGTAGCGCTCCTGCAGCGTCAGCGATCCGCGGTGCAGCAGGCTCTTGCCGCGCATACCCTCGGGCAGCGGCTTGCTCACCTTGCCCATCGAGCGCCGCAGCGGCCCGGGCAGATAATCAAAAGGCTTCAGCGACAACGGCTCTCGGTAGATCGTGTAGCCACCGAAGAGCTCGTCGGCGCCCTCGCCGGACAGCACCACCTTCACGTGCTTGCGGGCCTCGCGTGCGACGAAGAACAGCGGCACCAGCGCCGGATCGGCCACCGGCTCGTCGAGGTACCAGACGATTTCGGGCAGGGCGGCGACGAACTCGTCCGGCTTGACGACCTTGGTGACATGGCGCGCGCCGATCGCCTCGGCCGAGGCCACCGCGACGTCGATCTCGGAGAATCCCTCACGTTCGAAACCGGTGGTGAACGTGATCAGCCGCGGGTTGTGCCGGATGGCCAGGGCCGCGATGGCCGTGGAGTCGATGCCGCCGGACAGAAACGCGCCGACCGTGACGTCGGCGCGCATGTGCTTGGCGACGGAATCCTCGAGTACGGCGGTGATCTCGTCGTAGCGGGCCTGCTCGGTGTCGCGGGTGATCGCCGTGGCGGCGAAGCGCGGGAAGAAGTACCGCGTGACCTGCGGCGTCGCCCCGGCGTGGATCCGGGCGTAGCAGCCCGATTCCAGCCGGCGCACGCCGCGGTGCAGCGTCTCGGGTTCCGGCACGTACTGCAGCACCGTGTAGTGCTGGACCGCGCGGGTGTCGATCGAGGTGTCGAACCCGACCAGCTCGGCCAGATCCAGCAGGCACTTCTTCTCGCTGGCCACCGCGGTGCCACCGGTGCCGGTCGCCACGAACAGCGGCTTGATTCCGAAAGGGTCTCGCGCACAGAATAATTCGTGTGTGACGGTGTCCCACAGCGCGAACGCGAACATGCCGCGCAGCCGGGTCAGCACCTCGGTGCCCCAGTGGTGGAAGCCGGCGACGATCGGCTCGCCGTCACCGTCGGTGGCGAAGACGGCGCCGTGCCGGGTCGCCAGTTCGTCGCGCAGCTCCAGGTAGTTGTAGATCTCGCCGTTGAACACCAGCACGTAGCGGTCGGGCTGCTCCGGCGGCCCCCAGCGCAGCGGCTGATGCGAGTGCGCGATGTCGATGAAGGACAGCCGGTTGAAGCCGAACACCACGGCCCCATCGTCGTCGGGATCGAACAGACCGCCCGGCTCGTCGGGCCCGCGGTGGCGCATCAGGCGTAACGCTCCCGCGATAGCGCCGTCGGCCCTGGAGGCCCCGCCGCCGCCGGCCGGGTCGGTGACGAATGCCAGCAGTCCACACACGGCGCCCCAGTATGCCGCACTTCAGCGGCGTTTGGCGACGCCGCACCGGGCCCGTCGCGGCGGCCACGCCGACCTGCTGGTCGGGCCTTAGTCGCCCGGCCGGGCGGCGTGGTCTACGCTGCGTAGTATTCGGCATTCGACCAGGAGGCGCCAGCGTGACACCTCGCGTGCAGTTCAGTTCGCACCGTCTGTCGCAGGGCAAGTTTCAGCGCCTTTTCGCAGGCGCTCCGCACGGTATTTCCCGTCGTCGCAGGCCGCTGGCGCTGGCCGCGACGCTGGGGCTGCTGGCGGTGTCGCTGAGCGGCTGTAGCTGGTCGCAGGCGCTGGGTCTGGGCTGGCCCGAGGGCATCACCCCGCAGGCCCACTACAACCGTGAGCTGTGGATCGGCTCGGTGATCGCGGCGCTGGTCGTCGGCGTCATCGTGTGGGGCCTGATGTTCTGGTCGTCGGCCTTCCACCGCAAGAAGGCGACCGACACCGAGCTGCCCCGCCAGTTCGGCTACAACATGCCGCTGGAGCTGGTGCTGACGGTGGTGCCGTTCCTGATCATCTCGGTGCTGTTCTACTTCACCGTGGTGGTGCAGGAAAAGATGCTGCACCTGGCCAAGGATCCCGAGGTCGTGATCGATGTCACGTCCTTCCAGTGGAACTGGAAATTCGGATACCAGAAGGTCAACTTCAAAGACGGCACCCTGACCTACGACGGCGCCGACGAGGCGCGCAAGAAGGCGATGACCTCCAAGCCCGAGGGCAAGGACGAGCACGGCGAGGAGCGGGTCGGGCCGATCCGCGGGCTCAACACCGAAGACCGGACCTACCTGAACTTCGACAAGGTGGAAACCCTCGGCACGAGCACCGAGATCCCGGTGCTGGTGCTGCCCGCGGGCAAGCGCATCGAATTCGTCCTGAATTCCGCTGACGTGATCCACGCCTTCTGGGTGCCGGAATTCCTGTTCAAACGCGACGTTATGCCGCACCCCAAGGAAAACAACTCCGTCAACGTATTCCAGGTCGAAGAGATCCAGAAGACCGGGGCATTCGTGGGCCACTGCGCGGAGATGTGCGGCACGTACCACGCGATGATGAACTTCGAGGTTCGGGTGGTGTCCGCCAACGATTTCAAGGCTTACCTGCAGCAACGGATCGACGGAAAGAACAACGCGGAAGCGCTGCAGGCGATCGCCCAACCACCGCTCGCGGTGACCACTCATCCATTTGACACCCGCCGCGGCGAAAAAGCCCAACCAGTAGGCTAGGACAACGCAATGCACATCGAAGCGAGGCTGTTCGAAGTCATCGCCGCCTTTTTCGTTTTCGCCGCCGTGCTGTACGGCGTGCTGACGGCGCTGTTCGCCACTGGCGGTGAGGAGTGGGCCGGCACGACGGCGCTGGTTCTCACCGGCGGCCTGGCCCTGATCACGGCCACCTTTTTCCGGTTCGTGGCCCGCCGCCTGGACACCCGGCCCGAGGACTACGAGGGCGCTGAAATCAGCGACGGGGCAGGGGAACTGGGCTTCTTCGCCCCGCACAGCTGGTGGCCGATTCTGGTCGCGCTGTCGGGCTCGGTGGCCGCCGTCGGCATCGCACTGTGGCTGCCCTGGCTGATCGTCGCCGGGGTGGTGTTCATCCTCGCGTCGGCGGCCGGATTGGTCTTCGAGTACTACCTGGGCCCCGAAAAGCACTGATTTTGCGGCCTAAAGATAACAATCCGGGCATCAGTTGATCCGCGGCGCCTCTGCCTGGACTTCTTTGCCCTACTCGGTTCGGTAGGGTTTGCCCAGGCAATGAGAACTTCCCGAGCGTGTGCGCTACGACATAGCCCCGGAGCCCCGCGCGCCGGTGACCCAGTTGGACAGGGCAGGCAGACATGAGCGGGCCGAAACCCCCGGGACGGGAATCCGAGGAACCCGATTCCGTGCGGGAGGTCCCGCACGAATCCGCCCCCGCCGGCGAGCCCCGCAACGGGGAAGCGGCCGGTGAGCACGACGGCGGTTTCGACGCCGAGCATCATTTCGAGCCTCTCGACGACGACGCCGAGATGGTGCCCGACCAGACGAGCCAGACGGATGCGTACTCGCAGGCGTACTCCGCGCCGGAGGCCGAGCACTTCATCACCGGGCCCTACGTACCGGCCGACCTTAGCCTGTACGACTACGACAGCTACGAGGAGTCCACCGAGCAGGAGGACCATGAGGCCGCCCCGCGGTGGCCGTGGGTGGTCGGTGTCGCCGCGATCGTGGCCGCGATCGCGCTCGTGGTGTCGGTGTCGCTGCTCGTCGCCCGCACCGACACCAACAAGCTGGCCAACCCCGGCACCACGACGGCGTCCCAGCCACCTCTGCAGGATGAGATCACCACGACCAAGCCGCCACCGCCGCCTCCGCCACCACCGACCACCGAACCGCCGCCGCCCCCGACAGCTACGGAGACCCAGACTGTGACGGTCACGCCGACGCCACCACCCCCGCCGCCGCCGGCCCCGGCACCGACGTCCGCGCCACCGCCGGCGACTACCTCCTCGGCGGCCGCGGCGCCGCCCACCAGCACGACGCCTGCGGGTCCCCGGCAGGTGACCTATTCGGTGACCGGGACCAAGGCGCCGGGCGACATCATCTCGGTCACCTACGTCGACGCCTCGGGTCGGCGGCGCACGCAGCACAACGTCTACATCCCGTGGTCGATGACCGTGACTCCGATTTCGCAGTCCGATGTCGGATCGGTCGAGGCGTCCAGCCTTTTCCGGGTGAGCAGACTCAACTGCTCGATCACCACCAGCGACGGGGCGGTGCTTTCCTCGAACAACAACGACGCACCGCAGACGAGCTGCTGATGGTCAGCCGATATTCCGCCTACCGACGCGGATCCGACGCCATCGACCCGGGCGTCATCGACCGGATACTGCTGGGCGCCTGCGCCGCGATCTGGCTGGTGCTGTTGGGCGTGAGCGTGGCCGCGACCGTCGCCCTGGCGGACCTGAGCCGGGGCTTCCATAAGATGGCCAGCAGCCCGCACACCACCTGGGTGCTGTACGCGGTCATCATCGTTTCGGCGTTGATCATCGCCGCAGCGGTGCCCGTGCTGTTGCGGGCCCGCCGAATGAGTCAGGCCGAACCGGGCGCCCAGCCCGCGGCGACGCCGGCGCGGACCGGCAGACCCGCGTTGCGCCTGGGCTCGGACACACCGCGGACCGTGGCCGAACGGGCCCGCGAGCATAGGGCGCAGCCGGCCGAGCCGGCCGCGGAGTGGTCGGGGGCTGCCGTGGACCGGGTGTGGTTGCGCGGCACCGTCATTTTGACCGGCACGTTGGGTGCCGCGTTGATCGCAGTCGCGGCGGCGACGTACGCCATGGCCGTCGGGCACGATGCGGCGTCGTGGGCGGTTTATGTGGTTGCCGGGCTGATCACCGCGGGCATGCCGGCAGTCGAGTGGTTGTACGTCCGGCAGCTGCGCGGTCTCACCGAAGCGCACTAACCGACGCAGGCGGCCCGCCTGTCTGGATCAGAGTCGTTCGATCGGTGCTTGGAAAGTGTTGCGGGCGATAATATTTCGCCGCGATCACAGGAGGCGCCGAACGTCGTCGGGCAACACGCATGCGATGGGCCCGACGGGCGCTGCGCGAGCCGGGATGAGGAGCCGGGGGTAAGTCGACACTGGCCCGTCGGCGCCGAATGGCAGGGCGTAGCGTCGACCCCGAGCTGTTTCGTTGTCAGGGGCCGTCACCGCACGGGTGACACCCACGGGCAATGTGATTCCTCCGTCCGCCCCGCGCCCGCAGGGCGGCGACGCGACGTCAAGGATTCGCCCGTGGACTGTGCATTACCCCCGGTGACGCGCCCGGTCGGCCGCCGGTGCTCCACCAACCCGATCCGGCTGTCGGTGTCGCGCCAACTCGGGCGCGCCATCGACGGTGCGTGGTGGCCGCGTGCCGACCGTATGACCAACGAATTGCCGGGCCTGGTCACGGCGCTGACCCCGTTGCTGGGGGACATCACCGCCATCAACGTCAACTGGCAACCGCTGCAGCGACCGCCCGAATTCAACTGGCCGGGATGGGAATGCAAGCGCCAGCACGTGATGACCGTCAGCGGCCCGCACGGGCTGGTCAACTTGCTGATCGTGCCCTACACGACTTACAGCGCGCTGGCTCTGATGGTGTTGCGGTGCGCCGCCGATCTTCCCGTCACGGCGGCCGACCGCGAAAAGCGCGCGTATCTGACCGCCGACTCGATTCTGCGGGCCGCGCTGCAGCAGTGCGGGGCGGCGGGCTAGTGCCCGCCGTGGTCCCCGTTCGAGCCGTTGGAACCGTTTGAGCCCGCGCCTTGGTGCTCGCGTAACGCTGTGAGGGCGCGCTGCTCGGAGTGGTGCGCGGCCTCACGTAGCGCCCTGTCCTCGTCCGCCGGGTCGGCGAACAGGAAGCTGCCGCTACCCGGCGATCCGCCCGAGCCCAACCGGTTCATCTTGTTGGGCACGGGAGCGCCCTGGTACTCCAGCGGGAGCGGGTGTCCGTGGTCGTCGACCGGGCCGAGCGGCTGGTGCAACTCGACGTAGGCACCCTGCGGTAGCCGCTTGATGATGCCGGTCTCGACGCCGTGCTCGAGTATCGACCGGTCGCTGCGCTGCAGTCCGATGCACCACCGGTAGGTGGTGAAGTAGACCAGCGGCGGCAGGATCACCATCCCGATGCGACCGATCCACGTCGTCGCGTTCAGCGAGATGTGGAACTTCAGCGCGATGATGTCGTTCATTGCCGCGAGCGTCAGCAGCATGTAGAAGGAGATCGCCATCGCGCCGAGCGCGGTGCGCACCGGCACGTCGCGCGGCCGCTGCAAAAGGTTGTGGTGGGCGGTATCGCCGCTGAACCGCTTCTCCAGGAACGGGTAGATGATCAGCAGGATGAACACCACGCCCATCAGAATCGCGACCCAGACCACCGCGGGGATGGTGTGGTGCCAGAAGTAGAACTCCCAGGGCGGCCAGATACGGGCCAGGCCTTCCGTCCACATCATGTAGAAGTCGGGCTGCGAGCCGGCCGACACCTGAGATGGCTTGTAGGGGCCCAGGTTCCAGATCGGGTTGATCTGCAGCAGGCCACCCATCAGGCCCAGGACGCCGACGATCGCGGCGAAGAACGCGCCGGACTTGACCGCGAAGATCGGCATCACGCGCACGCCGACGACGTTTTCCTCGGTGCGGCCGGGGCCGGGGAACTGGGTGTGCTTCTGGAACCACACCATGGCCAGGTGCAGGCCGATCAACGCCAGGATGATGCCCGGGATCAACAGGATGTGCAGGGCGTACATCCGGGGAATCAGGATGGTGCCGGGGAAGTCGCCGCCGAAAAGCGCCCAGTGCAACCAGGTTCCGATCACCGGCATGCCCAGCGTGATCGACGACAGCGCGGCGCGCAAGCCGATGCCGGACAGCAGGTCGTCGGGCAGCGAGTAGCCGAAGTAGCCCTCGAACATCGACAGGATCAGCAACAGCGAGCCGATGACCCAGTTCGCCTCGCGCGGGCGCCGGAAGGCGCCGGTGAAGAAGATGCGCGCCAGGTGCACCATGATCGACGCGGAGAACAGCAGCGCGGCCCAGTGGTGGATCTGGCGGACGAACAGGCCACCGCGGACCTCGAAGGAGATGTTGAGCGCCGATTCGTAGGCGCGCGACATCTCGACGCCGCGAAGCGGTTGGTAGACACCGTGATACGTGACGTCCACCATCGACGGGTCGAAGAACAGCGTCAGGTACACGCCGGTGATCAGCAGCACGAAGAAGCTGTACATCGCGATCTCGCCGAGCAGGAACGACCAGTGCGTCGGGAAGACCTTGTTGAGCTGCCGGCGCACCGCCGCCGACGGGTGATAGCGCGTGTCGATCATCTCGCCCTGATGGGCCAGGACGTCACCGATCTTCGGGGGACTCAGTTTTGGACTCATGTCGTGGTCCTCTCCCAGAATGCCGGTCCGACGGGTTCGATGAAGTCACCGTTGGCAACCAGGTACCCGTTGGAGTCGATCGTGATGGGCAGCTGCGCCAACGCTCGTGCGGCCGGCCCGAATATCGGCTTCGCGAAATGCATGGCGTCGAACTGCGACTGGTGGCAGGGGCACAGGATTCGGTAGGACTGCTGCTCGTATAGCGACGAGGGGCAGCCGAGGTGCGAGCAGACCTTGGTGAAGGCGAAGAACTCGCCCCAGTTGAAGCTCTCCTGGCCCTGGCGCTTGACCACGCGCGGCAGGTCGCTGGGCCGGATGCGGATCAGCATCACGGGGTTGCGGACACCCATCTTGATGGCGATCAGCTTTTCGTGGGATTCCGTCGTGGTGCCGTCGCCGTCGGATTCCCGCCACGGGAACACCGTCTCCATTCCGCCGGCGTCGAGATCCTCGGGCCGCATCTTGACGAACGGCGCGGAGTCGGTGGAGCCGGTGGCTCTGGCCAGGTAGATCGTCTCGCCGTGATAGCGCGGGGTCCAGCCGGAGGTCCACAGCACGGCCTTGAGACCGTCGGCGGTGGGCACCACCGGTTTCCACGGGTTCTTGATCAGGCCGCCGGCAAACGCCACCAGGGTGCCCAGGCCGAACGCGCCCAGGCCGAGGCCGAAGGACGCACCGATCAGCTTGCGGCGTCCGATCGTCGAGCCCTGGTAGGCGTCGCCCAAGTTCGCCACGACGGTCTTGCGGTCGATTTCGCGCGAAGCGCCGTCGTGGCGCTGCTGGATCGAAATCTCTTCGGGGATGAACTTTTTCTGGTACAGCACCGCGCCGATGGCGATCGACAGGACGGACATGCCGAAGGTGAAGCCGTACAGCGGGGTGGCCAGCGAGTACAGCAAGCTGCCGTTGGACTCGTTGGGCTTGTACTCCCACGGCCAGAACAGGAAGACGAGCAGCAGCGCCAGTCCGAAGAAGCCGCCCAGCAAAAGCCACACGGCCACCGAGCGCTCCGCGCGCTTCTCGGCCTTGGTGGTCTCGGCCGGCCACCGCGGTTCCTTGAAGACGGTTTCGGTGCCGTCCAGCTTGCCGCCCAGCTCGAGCAGCTCCTGCTGCGACATCGTGGCCAGCGTTGCCTCGTCCGGCTCGCCGGCGGCGGCGCCCTTGTCCGTGTCCGAGCCGTTGATGTCGCTCATGATCGCGCCCCAATCCACAGTGCCAGCGCTATGGCACCCACCATCCCGATGATCCAGGCGGCCATACCCTCCGGTGCGGGTCCGAAGCCGCCTAGGCCGTAGCCGCCCGGCGAGTGTTCCTCGGCGACGTTGCGGACGTAGCCGATGATGTCTTTCTTGGCGTCGAAGGAAAGCTGGCTGTTGGAGAACTTGGGCATGTTCTGCGGGCCGGTCAGCATCGCGGTGAGGATCTGCTGCTCGTTGGCGGGTCCCAGGTCGGGCGCGAACTTGCCCGACGACAGCGCCCCGCCCTTGCCGGTGAAGTTGTGGCATGAGGCGCAGTTCAGGCGGAACAGGTCACCGCCGCGGCCAAGGTCGGTTCCGCGTAGCGACTGCATCGCCAGGGTGCCGTCGGGGTTGCGCACGGTGGTGGGGCCGCCGCCATTGGCCTGCACGTAGGCCCCGAGGGAGTCGACCTGCGCCTCGTCGAAGATCGGGTCCTTGCGGGTTGCCTGCGCCTCGCCGCGCATGGCGGGCATCCGGCCGGTGGACACCTGGAAGTACACCGCCGCGTCACCGACGCCGATCAGGCTCGGTCCGTGGTCGGGCACGCCTTGTAGGTTCGCGCCGTGGCAGGACACGCAGGACGTGTCGAACAGCTGCTTACCGGTGCGCAGGATCGCCGAGTTGTTCTCGTCGGCGACGGCGACCTGGGGGGTCGGGGTGAGGACGGCGGCCAGTCCGCCGGCGATGGTCAGGGCGATCAACAGCAGCAGCCCGCCGGACAATCGGCGACGCAGACGGCGCCGCGAGCGGTCGGCCTGCCCTTTTCGCGGCTGACCTTGCGGCTTGCGGCCGCGGGATCGGGTGAACCCCAGGTTCTTCAACCGAGCACTCCTGTCCATTTCCCTGTATTCGGAGCCGCCGGCTCAGCGGATGAAATAGATCACGGTGAACAGCGCGATCCACACGATGTCGACGAAATGCCAGTAGTAGGAGACGACGATGCTGGCGGTCGCCTGGGCCGGGGTGAATTTGCTCATCGCGGTGCGGGCCAGCAGGAAGACGAAGGCGATCAACCCGCCGGTCACGTGCAGCCCGTGGAAGCCCGTGGCCAGGTAGAACACCGTGCCGTACGCGCTACCCGCGATGGTCGTGCCGTGCGTCGCCAGGTGGTAGTACTCGTAGGCCTGCCCGAGGATGAAGAACAAGCCCATCAAGAACGTGATCACATACCAGCGGCGCAACCCGAACACGTCGCCGCGCTCGGCGGCGAACACGCCCATCTGGCAGGTGAACGACGACGCGATCAGCACCAGCGTCACCGGCACGGCTTGGTACAAATTCAGCTCGGTGGGCGGCGGGGGCCAGCTCCCGCCGGCCTGCGCGCGTGCGGTGAAATAGAACGCGAACAGGCCAGCAAAGAACATGAGCTCGCTGGACAGCCACACTATGGTGCCAACACTGACCATATTGGGCCGATTCAGCGAATGCACTCGCGACGTGATGGCAGTCCCCGAGGTCCCTACAGCACTCGTCACATCCGCAAGTATGACGCTTTGTAGTTGTCGAACTCTACCCGGGGCCGAAATTCGCGCTGGCGCGTCGTTTTCCGCGCCCGCGCGACGACGGTTGGGCGGGCGTTGGTCCTCGTGGGACCATCGGCGCGTGGCTCTGTCATCTGCGGCTTCCTCTACGGGTGGGTCGCCCCGGTCCCAACCCGGGCCGGCATCGTCGTGGCCGCAGGTCCTGGGGCGGTTGACCGAGGGGCAGCACCTGACGCGTGGGCAGGCGGCGTGGGCGATGGACCAGATCATGACCGGCAACGCCCGGCCGGCCCAGATCGCTGCCTTCGCGGTGGCGCTGAAGATGAAGGTTCCGACGGCGGCCGAAGTCGGCGAGCTGGCCGACGTGATGCTGAGTCACGCTTGCCGCATCCCCGGCATCCGGGACGACACCGTGGACATCGTGGGCACCGGCGGCGACGGCGTCAACACCGTCAACCTGTCCACCATGGCGGCCATCGTGGTCGCGGCCGTGGGGCTGCCGGTGGTCAAACACGGCAACCGGGCGGCGTCCTCGCTGTCCGGCGGTGCCGACACCCTCGAGGCGCTCGGGGTGCGCATCGACCTCGGGCCCGACCAGGTAGCGCGCAGCCTCGCGGAGGTGGGCATCGGATTCTGCTTCGCGCCGGTGTTCCATCCGTCCTACCGGCACGCGTCCGCGGTGCGCCGTGAGATCGGGGTACCTACGGTCTTCAATCTTCTTGGGCCGCTTACCAATCCGGCCCGCCCGCGGGCCGGATTGATCGGCTGTGCGTTCGCCAACCTCGCCGAGGTGATGGCCGGGGTGTTCGCCGCGCGGGGGGCCAGCGTCCTGGTCGTGCACGGCGACGACGGCTTGGACGAGCTGACGACGACCACCACGAGCACGATCTGGCGCGTGCAGGCGGGCACGGTCGACAAGCTGACGTTCGACCCCGCCGGCTTCGGGTTCGCCCGCGCGGAGCTTGACCAGCTGGTGGGCGGTGACGCGCGGGCCAACGCCGAGGAGGTGCGGGCCGTGCTGGCCGGTACCGCGGGCCCGGTGCGCGACGCCGTCGTGCTCAACGCGGCCGGCGCGATCGTCGCCCATGCCGGCCTATCCAGCCGCGCTGAGTGGTTGCCCGCCTGGGAGGACGGCCTGGCGCGGGCCGGCGCCGCGATCGACTCGGGGGCGGCCGAACAGCTGCTCGCGCGTTGGGTGCGGTTCAGCCGACAACTCTGAGTCCTGTCCCTCGACGGCCTGCCGCCCGGCCAGTCGCGCCGAGTGCGCCGCCGCCGCCCACGCCGCCCAGGTGCCTGCCGCGCGCAGCGGCGAGGCCCATCCGTGCGACGCGCGCACGATGCGCACCCCCGGCGCACCGAGCCAGCGCGCTATCAGTGCGGTTTCCTCGACCAGCGCGCCGCCCAGCGGGGCCGGCTCGTACAGGATCGTCTGCGCGCCGGCGTGTATGGAGTCGACGACCGGCAGCGGCGGCACCCCGCGCCGGGCGGAGCCGGCCGAGGCGAGCTGGCCATGGCGGATCACGGCGAGGTGGTAGCCGCCGGCGCCGTCGGGGGCGGCGGCGATCAGTTCCGGTAGCGCGGCTAGCGCGCGCAATCGCTGGCCGCGCCACAGGACATCGACGGCGGCGGCCGTGTGGTCGCGCAATCGCGCAGCGCTCTCGTAGTGACACCGCCCGGCCAGGGCGGTCACCTGACCGACCGCCGCGGCCAGCGCAGCGTTGTCGGCGCCGTCGATCAGATCCGCGGCGCGGCCCACCGCCGCCGCGTACTGGGTGGCCGTCACGTCGCGGGCCGCCGGGCACGGCGACACCTCGTGTTCAGGGCAGGCCGGTCCGTGCACGGCCGCGCGCGCGAGCCGGGCGGTGCAGGTGCGCACGCCGGTGAACCGCGCGAGCAGCGCGGCGGTGTCCGAGGCGTCGGCGCGCGACCGAAACGGGCCGATGACGCGGTCGTGGCGGGGTGAGCGCACCACCGACAGGCGCGGAAACGCCTCGTCGGACAACGTGATCCACCACCAGCGCTGCGGAAACCGGGACCGGCGGTTGTACGGCGGGGCGTGGGCGGCCAGCAGTCGCAGTTCGCGCACGCCGGCTTCCAGGGCGTGGGCGCATTCGACGTGGTCGACGGCGCCGGCCAACCCGACCATCTCCCTCATCCGCCCGCGGGGGTCGGCGCCGGTGAAGTACTGGCTGACCCGGCGGCGCAGATCGACCGCGGTCCCGATGTAGAGCACCTCGTTCGACGGGCCGCGGAACAGGTACACGCCCGGCCGGCGCGGCAGGCCGTCGGCGAGCACTCGTTTGCGCCGCTGGGCGGGCGTCACGCCGGGCAGATACGAGCGCAGGTCGGCGTAGGTGTGCACGCCCTGGTTGCCGACTCGGTCGATGAGCGCGTGCAAGACGTCGACGGTGGCGCGAGCGTCGTCGAGGGCGCGGTGGGTGGGCTCGGTGGCGACCGCGAACAGCCGCGCCAGGGCCGCCAGCCGTACGCTGGGGGCTTCCTCGCGGGTTAGCACGCGCCGGGCCAGCCGGACCGTGCACAGCACTTGCGCTCGCGGCCAGGGGATTTCGCATTGCTGCGCGGCGGAGCGCAGGAAACTGACGTCGAACCCCGCGTTGTGGGCGACCAGCACCGCCCCGTGGTCCAAGCGGGCGAACTCCAAAAACATCGGCAGCACCGCGTCGATCGTCGGGGCGTCGCGCACCATCGCGGTGGTGATGCCGGTGAGCTGCACGATCTGGGGCGGGATGCTGCGCTGCGGATCGACCAGGGTGGCGAACTCGCCGAGTACGACGCCGCCGCGGACCTTGACCGCGCCGATTTCGGTGATGGCGTCGGCCGGCGCGGTGTCGGTGCTCTTGCTGCGACCGCCGGTGGTCTCCAAATCGACCACCACAAAGGTGGTTTCGCGTAGCGAGACCTCGTTGGTGTCGGCCCCGAAGCCGGTCGGGCAGGCGGCAGGGTCGTCGTGCGCCCCGAGGTCGGCGAAACTCAGCTGAGTCACACCCGTCACACCCATGCGCGTGAGGTTAAGCATCGGCACCGACACCGGCGGGGTCCCACGCCGGGCCTTCGTCGCAACTGGCCGCAAATACCTGTCGGTGCCCGCGGTTAGCGTTCCGATCAGCACGACCGAGCGAACTGAGAGGACCGATCGTGATGACGCAAAGCAGGAAGCCCGACAGCAAGGGCGGTGCGGCGCCGGAGCCGGGCGCGCCGGTGGTCATCGACTGCGACGACTGCGCGGTACGCGGCGCGGGATGCCAGGACTGCGTGATCAGCGTGCTGCTCGGGGTCCCCGAGACGTTGTCGCAAGACGAACGGGTGGCCCTGGAAGTCCTCGCGGAGGCCGGATTGGCGCCACGATTGCGTCTGGTGCCCATGCATCGCGATCGGGGCACGGGGGTGGCGTAATGGCCCAGGTGCCATAACCGCAGGAAGTTCCGCGGGCCCGTCGTGACTCACACAGTTATGACAGAAATCTTGCCATTTTCTTAACGGTCTGGTTTGGACAAGCGCCTATATCGTTTCGTAACCTATCTGAGACCTAAACCCAGCACGGCTTCAGGCGCCGGTGGCAGTTTAAGGAAGCAATATCTTGAGTTTCGGCTCCGAATTCAGGTTTCCGCGTGTACTCACACGTTCTCTCCTCGGGGCGGTTGCGAGCTTAACGGTCTTATCGGGCGTCTGTGCGGCGAATGTGGTGGCAGACCCGGCCGAAGACGCGATGGCGAAGCTCAACGAGCTTTCTCGCCACGCCGAGCAGATCACCGAGGCCATGCACAGCGCTCAGCTCGACCTCAACGAGAAGGTCGCGGCACAGCAGGCCGCCGACAGGAAGCACTCGGATGACCAGGCCGCGGTGGAGGCGACCAAGGCCCGCCTGGCCAACTTCCAGAAAGCCGTGAACAAGCTCGCCGCGGCGACCTACATGGGCGGCCGCGTCGACGGCATGGCGGCCATGCTGACCGCGGCATCTCCGCAGGGCCTGATCGACAAGTTGGCCGTGCAGCGGGTGATGGCGACCCAAATGCGTACGCAGATGGCGGATTTCAAGATCGCCGGTCAGCAGGCGGCCAAGGCGGAGCGCGAGTCCGCCAAGTCCGCGGCCGACGCCAAGAGCGCCGCCGAGCAGGCCGCCGCCGTGCGGGCCGGCCTGCAGTCCAAGCAGAGCCAGCTGCAGGTTCAGATCGCCGTCGTGAAGTCGCAGTACCTGTCCCTGTCGCCGGAACAGCGCACCGCGCTCGCCGACCCCGGCCAGGTTCCGGCCGCCGCACCGGCGCCCGGCGCTCCCGCGCCCGACGCGTTGCCCCCGGGTGCACCGCCGCCGCCCTGGGCTCCCCCGGGTGAGGCTCCGGCTCCCGGCGGGCTGTTCGCGCCGCCGCCCGGCGGTGGCGGGGGCGATCGCGCGTCCGTCGTGCAGGCCGCGCTGACCCAAGTCGGAACGCCCTATTCGTGGGGCGGTGCCGCACCCGGCGGATTCGACTGCTCCGGACTGGTGATGTGGGCTTTCCAGCAGGCCGGCATCTCGCTGCCGCACTCCAGCCAGGCGCAGGCCAGCGGCGGTCAGCCGGTGGCGCTGTCCGATCTGCAGCCCGGCGACGTGTTGACCTTCTATTCCGACGCGTCACATAGCGGTATCTACGTCGGCGACGGCATGGTGATCCATTCCTCGACCTATGGCGTGCCGGTGCGGGTGGTACCGATGAATTCCGCGGGCCCGATCCACGACGCCCGCCGCTACTGAGCATCCCCGCTCGGGGTCGATGGGCCGGTTGCGGCCGCGGCCGATGGCTCCCCATCCTGCTGGCCTGGGTCTTCGTTGTGGAACTGGTTGCGGCCGCGGCGGTGCCGTTCGACGCGGCGCGCGAGCGTGCGGCCCGCCCGGCCCAGCTGATCGCCCCCGACTCCGGCTACGCCGGCGCCGCATCGAAGCCCCTGGTTGTCGCTGACCGCTCGGTCCGGCTGCTGAGCCTGGGTGGCGCGGCCACCGATCGCCTGCTGTCGCGCATCGCGGCGGACATGGGCGCCGCCGTCGCGCGCGTCGACGCGTTCTGGGGCGTCGACTGGTCGCGCGACGTCTCCGTGGTCGCCACCGGTACCGACGAACAATTCCGTGCCGCCGCTGGCGGCGGCCCAGCATCGCAGTGGGCCGACATCGCGGCGGTCACCGTGGCCGACCAGGTCGACGCCGCGCGCCGGGTCGCGCTCGGTCAGCGGATCGTGTTCGCTCCGGGTGCGGCCACGATGAGCGCATCGGCGCTTCGGATCGTGTTGGCGCACGAGCTTTTTCATTACGCGGCGCGCGTGGATACCGTCGACGATGCGCCGCGCTGGATCACCGAGGGCGTCGCCGATTTCGTCGCGCGGCCCAGCACGCCGGTGCCGGCCCAGGCGCGTGCGGCCTACCAGCCGTTGCCGTCGGACATCGACCTGAACACGCCGGGGCCGCAGCGCTCGCTGGCCTACGACCGCGCGTGGTGGTTCGCCCGTTTCGTTGCCGATACCTACGGCACGCCCAAACTGCGTGCCTACTACCTGGCCACTTGCCGGGTCGGGCACACCGATCCGCTGACCGCCGCCCACGACGTCCTCGGCGTCGACCCGGCCGGCCTGCTCACCGCATGGACCCGCTGGATGGTCGGCGGTGCCTGATTGCCCAGCTCGCGGCCTCGCCGCTACGTGGCCGGGGGTGTTCTCACCTCAGACCACTGCGTGGTCCGCATCGTCGTCAGGCTAGCCTGACGCACGTGAGTCGGGTGCTGCTGGTAACCAACGACTTTCCACCGCGACCCGGCGGCATCCAGTCGTATCTGGGGGAGTTCGTCAGGTGGTTGGTTGACGCGGGCTCGCATTCGGTGACCGTCTACGCGCCGCAGTGGAAGGGCGCCGGCGACTTCGACGAGTCGGCGCGTGCCGCCGGCTTTTCCGTGGTGCGCCATCCGGGCACGCTGATGCTACCCGGCCCCGGGGTCGACACCCGCATGCGGCGGCTGATCGCCGATCGGGGCATCGACACCGTGTGGTTCGGGGCGGCCGCGCCGCTGGCCCTGTTGGCGCAACGGGCCCGGCAGGCCGGGGCGAAGCGGGTGGTGGCGAGCACGCACGGCCACGAAGTCGGCTGGTCGATGCTGCCCGTCGCCCGATCGGTGCTGCGCCGCATCGGCGATACGACCGACGTCGTGACCTTCGTGAGCCGCTACACGCGGTCCCGGTTCGCCACCGCGTTCGGACCCGACGCCTCGCTCGAATACCTGCCCTCCGGGGTGGACACCGAGAAGTTCCGGCCCGACCCGGCCGGACGCGCCGAGCTGCGGAACCGCTACGGGCTGGGCGAGCGGCCCACGGTCGTGTGCCTTTCGCGCCTGGTGCCGCGCAAGGGGCAGGACATGCTGATCCGGGCGTTGCCGTCGGTCCGGCGGCGGGTCGACGGGGCCGCCCTGGTGATCGTCGGCGGGGGCCCGCACCGGGAGGCGCTGGGCAAGCTGGCCCACGACTGCGGCGTCGCCGAGCAGGTGACTTTCACCGGCAAGGTACCGGCCGCCGAACTGCCGGCGCACTACGCGCTGGCCGACGTCTTCGCGATGCCGTGCCGCACCCGCGGCGCCGGCATGGACGTCGAGGGGCTGGGCATCGTATTCCTGGAGGCGGCCGCGACCGGGGTCCCGGTGATTGCCGGCGACTCCGGCGGCGCTCCGGAAACTGTGCAGCACAACGAGACTGGGCTTGTCGTCGACGGAACCTCGGTGGACGACGTCGCCGACGCCGTGGCCGGGCTGCTCGGCGATCCCGACCGGGCCGCCGCGATGGGCGCGGCCGGGAGGCAGTGGGTGATGTCGCAGTGGCGCTGGGACACGCTCGCCGGCCGGCTGGCCGACCTACTGCGCGCCGACGCGGGCCGCGTGCGGCCCGAGGTGGGGGATCCCCGCTAGTCTTTCTGGTAGATCGCCTCGATGTCGGAGGCGAACTTCTCAGCCACGACGTTGCGCTTGACCTTCATCGTCGGCGTCAGCTCGCCCGTGTCCTCGGTGAAGTCGACCGGCAGGATGCGGAACTTGCGGATCGACTCGGCGTGCGACACCGACAGGTTGGCCTGCTTGACTGCCGCGTCCACCTCGGCGATCAGGTCCGGATCGGTCACCAGATCGGCCACCGACGCGTCCCCCTTGCCGTTGCGTTGCTTCCAGCCGTCGAACGCCTCCGGGTCGATCGTGATCAACGCGCCGACGAACGGCTTGGCGTCCCCGACCACCATCGCCTGGCTGATCAGCGGGTGTGCGCGCAGCTTGTCTTCGAGCACGGCGGGGGCGACGTTCTTGCCGCCGGCGGTGACGATGATCTCCTTCTTGCGGCCGGTGATCGTCAAGAACCCGTCCTCGTCGACCGCGCCGAGATCGCCGGTCTTGAACCAGCCGTCGGTGAACGCGTCCGCGGTGGCCTGCTCGTTGTGCCAGTAGCCGTCGAATACCACCCCGCCGCGCACCAACAGCTCGCCGTCGGTGGCGATGCGCAGGCTGTTGCCCGGCACCAGCTTCCCGACGGTCCCGATCTTCAAGCCGCCGACCTGGTTGACGGTGACCGCGGCGCTGGTCTCGGTCAGGCCGTAGCCCTCGTAGATGGTCAGGCCCACGCCGCGGTAGAAGTGGCCCAGTCGCGCCCCCAGCGGCGCGCCGCCGGAGACGGACGCCGAGCAGTTACCGCCGAGGGCGGCGCGCAGCTTGTGATAGACCAGCCGGTCGAACAGCGCATGCCGGGCGCGCAGCAGCAGCCCCGGCTTGCCGTCGTCGTGCGCCTGGCTCCACGCCACCGCCGTATCGGCCGCCCGCTTGAAAATCCAGCCTTTGCCATCGTTGGACGCGTTCTGCTCGGCCGTGTTGTACACCTTCTCGAAGACCCGCGGAACCGACACCACCACAGTTGGTTTGAACACCGCGAACATCGGCAGCAGGTTCTTGATGTCAGCGGTGAACCCGACCGTGACTTTGCTGGCGAAGGCCGAGATGGTCAGCGCCCGCGCCAGCACGTGAGCCAGGGGCAGGAACACCAGCAGCCGCTGCCCCTCGTTCAGCAGGGTGGGGAGGCATTCCTGGGTGCCGCGAGTCTCGTAAAGCAGGTTGGAGTGCGTGAGCTGGCAGCCCTTGGGGCGGCCGGTGGTGCCCGAGGTGTAGATCAGCGTCGCCGGGTCGGTCGAGCGCAGCGCTGCGAGCCGGGCCGTCAGCTCGTCCGCGGCGCGGTCAGCCCCGGCCTCGGCAAGCTGGTCGAGCGCCTTGGGACCCGAGCTGTCGATGTGCAGCACCCGGCGCAGGGCGGGCAGTTCGCCGCTGAGCTCGGTAACCATCGTGGCGTGCGCGTCGGTCTCGACGAACACCAGCACGGCTCCGGAGTCCTGCAGCACCCAACGCACCTGCTCGGCCGACGACGTCTCGTAAATCGGTACCGTGACGCCGCCGACGGCCAGGATGGCGAGGTCCAGGATGGCCCACTCGTAGCGGGTGGCGGAGAAGATGGACACCCGGTCGCCGGCCTGCACGCCCAGCTCGATGAGCCCGAGGGCCGCCGAACGCACCTGCTCGGCCGCCTCGGCACAGGTGACGTCGGTCCACTCGCCGTCGACCTGGCGTTGGTAGATCACAAAGTGGGGATCGTCGCGTTCGTGCTCGAACACCATCGCGGCGATGTTGTCGTGCTCGCCGACGGAGAAGCGGGCAGGAACGCTGTACTGGCGCACTGTGGTGACCTCGCTCGAACTTCGTTGGACTCAGGGGCTTGCCCGGCTTGCTGCAACCCAGCCTAATCCTGGCATTCTCGCAGGACGGAAAACCAACGGTTCGGCGACTCGCATCGGCACCGCGATTGCCAGGACAGGCGCACCATTCGTCAGGTCGGTGTGTGAAGCTGGGGCGATGAACAGCATCCAGATCGCGGACCAGACCTACGTCGCCGCGCCCGGCGCACAAGTCGGCGCCGCGGTCGCCGACCAGTCGAGCTGGCGTCGCTGGTGGCCCGATCTGCGCCTGCAGGTCGTCGAAGCTCGCGGCGAAAAAGGGATCCGCTGGGCGGTGACCGGCGCCCTGACCGGCACCATGGAGGTGTGGCTGGAACCGTCGCTGGACGGGGTGGTGCTGCACTACTTCCTGCACGCCGAGCCGACCGGAGTGGCGGCCTGGCAGCTGGCCAAGCTGAACCTCGCGAAGCTGACACACGCCCGGCGGGTGGCGGGCAAGAAAATGGCCTTCGAGCTCAAGACGACGTTGGAGCGGTCGCGTCCGGTGGGTGTTTCTCCGGTAATTTAACTGCGGTCAAGGTCGCGGGCGAGAGTACCGTTTCGGCCGGAAGCAGTAGTACCGCAGATCGGCGGGGATCGCCCGCACGCGGGAGAGAGGTGGCAGCCAGGTGGCGGAGAAGACGACGCAGACCATCCACATCGAAGCGGACCCCGACACGATCTTGAAGGTGATCGCCGACATCGACTCCTACCCGGATTGGATTTCGGAGTACAAGGAAGCCGAAGTGCAAGAACGCGGCGCCGACGGGTATCCGAAGACGGTGCGATTCGTCATGGACGCCGGCGTCATCAAAGACACCATGGTCATGTCCTACCAATGGCCCGCCGACCACCAGTCGTTGAGCTGGAGTTTGGTCTCCAGCTCCTTGCTACGCTCCCTCGAGGGCTCATATCGCTTGGCGCCCAAGGGTTCTGGGACCGACGTCACCTACGAGCTCTCCGTTGACCTGGCCATGCCGATGATCGGCCTGCTCAAGCGCAAGGCCGAGCGCCGGCTGACCGACACCGCCTTGAAGGATCTGAAGAAACGAGTCGAGGCTGAGTGAGTCCGGTGGAGCGCGAGTGCCTACCCCGGCCCGGATCAGCCTCTTCGTTGGCAAGGGCGGGGTAGGCAAGTCCACGCTGGCTGCCGCGAACGCGGTCTGTGATGCGATCGAGGGGCAGCGGGTGCTGGTCGTGTCCACCGACCAGGCGCACTCGCTAGGCGACGTCCTGGGCATCGCGGTCCCGCCGAGTGGTCAGGGCGAGCTGGTACCGGTGCTCGCCAACCCCGAAACCAGGGGAGCCGACGCCGGCGGCGGGTTTCTCGACGCGTTGGCGTTGGACACCCTGGCCCTGCTGGAGGCCCGCTGGCACGAGGTGGTCGCCGCGGTGGATCGGCGGTTTCCCGACTCTGAACTGAGTTCCATTGCGCCCGAGGAGCTTTCGGCGTTGCCGGGCATTCAGGAAGTACTCGGCCTGCATGCGGTCGGGGAATTGGCGGACAGCGGGCGATGGGATCGCATCGTCGTCGACTGTGCGTCGACCGCGGACGCGCTGCGAATGTTGACGCTGCCCGCCACTTTTGGGCTCTACGTCGAGCGGGCGTGGCCGCGTCATCGCCGGCTGTCCATCGCCGACAACGACGCCCGCTCGGCCGCGGTGGTCGAGCTGCTCGAGCGCATCAGCGGCAGCGTGGACCGGCTCAGCGCCCTGCTGACCGACGGCGATCAGGTCAGCGCGCACCTGGTGTTGACGCCCGAGCGGGTGGTGGCGGCCGAGGCGGTGCGCACGCTAAGCGCCCTGTCGCTGATGGGGGTTCGCGTGGCGGAGCTGATCGTCAACCAGGTGCTGGTCGAAGACGAGTCCTACGAATACCGGAACCTGCCTGAGCACCCGGCGTTTTATTGGTACGGCGAGCGCATCTCGGAGCAGCGCGCCGTGCTCGACGAACTCGATGCCACCTTCGGTGACGTGGCGCTGGTGTTGACCCCGCACCTGTCCGGGGAGCCGATCGGCCCCAAGGCGCTCGGTGCCCTGCTCGAGGCCGCGCGCCTGCGGGGTGGAGGCGCCCCACCGGGACCGTTGCGTCCTATTGTGGATCTCGAATCCGGATCGGGGCTTGGGTCGATATACCGTATGCGGCTAACGTTGCCCCAGCTCGACGCCGGAACGCTGGCGCTGGGCAGGGTCGGCGACGACCTGATCATCAGCGCCGGCGGTTTGCGGCGCCGGGTCCGGTTGGCGTCGGTGTTGCGGCGTTGCACGGTGCTGGACGCGCATCTGCGAGGCGGTGAGCTGACAGTTCGTTTTCGACCAGATCCGGAGGTGTGGCCCAAGTGAACGCGGCGCATCCCGAGATCGGTCCCGAGTTGCGCAGGCTCGCCCAGGCGATCCTGGACGGCATCGACCCCGCCGTGCGGATGGCAGCGTCGTTGACGGCCGGTGACGGCGTCGGGACGGGCAAGTGCCAGCAGATCTGGTGCCCGGTGTGTGCGCTGGCCGCTCTGGCGACCGGCGACCAGCACCCGCTGATCACCGTGATCGCGGACCACAGCATCGCGCTGCTCGAGGTGATCCGCGCGATCGTCGACGACATCGACCGCTCCGCCAAGCCGCCGCCCGACGGGCCGCCGGGGGGCGGGCCGCGTCCCGAGCCGGAGGCCGGGACGACCGCAACCGATCCCGACGCGACCGTTCGCTACCAGCCGATCCCGGTCACGATCGAGGAGTGACGGGCCGCGTCGCAGGTGGTCCCTTGCCGCGCGGGTGGGTACAGTTGGCGCAAAACACGATCGGTTCGGGCGAGAGGGAGGGGCCATGGCGTACTGGCTTTTCAAGTACATCCTCCTCGGCCCGTTGCTGTACGTGATGGGCCGCCCGAAAGTCGAAGGCCTGGAATATGTTCCGAGTTCGGGGCCGGCGATCCTGGCCAGTAACCACCTGGCGGTGATGGACAGCTTCTTCTTGCCGCTGGTGGTGCGCCGCCGCATCACGTTCTTGGCGAAGTCCGAATATTTCACCGGCACTGGAATCAAGGGCTGGTTGAGCCGGTGGTTTTTCACCGCCGTCGGCCAGGTGCCGATCGACCGGAGCAACGCCGACGCCGCGCAGGCCGCATTGGACACCGCGCAGCGGGTGCTCGGCGCCGGCAAGTTGTTGGGCATGTATCCCGAGGGCACCCGCTCGCCCGACGGCCGGCTGTACAAGGGCAAGACCGGCCTGGCCCGGCTGGCGCTGGAGACCGGCGTTCCGGTGATTCCGGTCGCGATGATCGGTACCGACGCCGTCAACCCGCCGGGCACCACGTGGCTGCGGTTCGGCCGGGTCACCGTCCGGTTCGGCAAGCCGATGGACTTCTCCCGCTTCGAAGGGCTGGCCGGCAACCGCTTCATCGAGCGGGCCGTCACCGACGAGGTGATCTACGAGCTGATGGGGCTGTCCGGCCAGGAGTACGTCGACATCTACGCGGCCACCGTCAAAAGCGGCGGCTCCAACGCTCAAGCCTCCGATGCCACGCCGGCGACGAACGGCTCTGCGCGGATCCCCGAAACCGCAGCCGGTTAGCCCGCGACGTTGACGTCGCTGATCAGCTGACTATCGGCGCCGCTCGCGGCCCGCTCCGCGGCATCCGGCGACGCGACTCGCGAGACGACCGTCAGTCCGGCCGCGACGATGACGGCCAGCGCCCACCACACGTACGACATCCCCAACAGCTGACGCCACCAGGCGGCGCTCGCCTCGTGGTGCTTGGGCAGCAGGTCGATCGGCGTCCGGTACATCAGCGCGACGCCGGCGGCGCTGACCGCGGCCAGGGCGACGTTGCGGCGCCGCCAGCCGACGACCGCGGTCACCAGGATCGTCGGCAGCACCCACACCCAGTGGTGCGACCACGACACCGGGGAGACCACCAAGCCGAACAGGGCGACGCAGATCAACGCCAGCGTCGGCTCGCCGGCCCGCAGTACCCGGCGCATCGCCCACACGGTCAGCGCCAGCACGGCGAAACACCCGAGCACCCACAGCAGGAAGCGTGCGTGCTCGCCGAGCCCGAGCCGGGCCAGCGCGCCCGCGATGTTCTGGTCGGTGTTCAACCCCGCCTCACCGATGCGGTCGGTGTGGTGCACGGTGCGCGTCCAGTACTCCCACGAATCGCTCCACGCCAGCACGAAACCGAGCAGCGTCGCGGCCACGAACGAGGTCAGCGCCGTCAGCGTCGCCCGGGTGTCGCGCCGCAGCAGGAAGTAGAGCAAAAACACCGCCGGCGTGAGCTTGAGCGCCATCCCCAAACCCAGCAGCACCCCGCGGGGCCAGGGGGTTCGGCGCGGCACGCAGTCGGCGATCACCAGCGTCATCAGCACGACGTTGATCTGCCCGAAGGCGAAATTCGAGCTGATCGGCTCCAGCCAGATCGCCGCCGGGGCCACGATGACGACCGCCAGCCACAGCCGGCGCAGCCAGGCCGGTCCGGGCAGCAGCGCCGAGGTGTTCCAGACGTCCAGGCCGCTGAGCACGATCGCCGTCGAGACGATCAGCAGCACCAGCGTCAGCGCGGTGATCGCGACGCTGGCCGCCGGCATGTGCAGCCAGGCGAACGGGCAGAACATGACCGCCGCCAGCGGGGGATAGGTGAACGGCAGATTGAGCCCGATCGGTGTGTGGAACAACACATCGCCGCGATACAGCGGGTGCCCGTCCAGCCAGGTCTGGCCGCCCATCTGATAGATGTCGATGTCGATGCGGTACGGCGTGTGCGCGAACAGCCGCCAGGCCGCGTAGCCCAGCGCGAATACCGCGAACAGCCACAGCACGGACCACAACAACGCCCGCCCGAGACTGCCCACGCCGGGCGCCAGCCGATTACTCATGTCGCAAATCAGCGTAATGGGTGCCCGTGACCGCGACGGGCCAGCACCGACGGGGGCGGGCGCCGCGCGGCTCCCACGGGCCAGGCAGACGCGGGCGTAGTTTGCAAAGGTGTCCCACTGGTTCTTGCCCACGGTGACCCACTGGTTCTCCCATGACATCGTCGACCATGGCCGGCTGCCGTTGCTGTGCTGCCTGGTTGCGTTCATCTTGACCTTTTTCGTCACGCGCACCTTCGTGCGGTTGATCCGCCATCGCAAACGCACCGGCCGGTCGCCGCGGTGGTGGGAGCCGCGCAACATCCACATCGGGGGAGTGCACATCCACCACGTGACGTTCGGCGTGGTGTTGGTGATGATCTCCGGGCTGACGCTGGTGACCATGTCCGTCAACGGTCAAGAGAACGAATTAACCTTTGCTGCAATTCTTTTCGGAATTGGTGCCGCGCTGGTGCTCGACGAGTACGCGTTGATTCTGCACCTGGCCGACGTGTACTGGGAAGAAGACGGCCGCACGTCGGTGGACGCGGTCTTCGCCGCGGTCGCGGTGGCCGGGCTGTTGATCATGGGTTTGCACCCGCTGATGTTTCTCTTCCCCATCTGGCACGGTGCCGATTCGGTCGCCTGGCATGCCGCCGTGGGTTGCGCGGTGGTGCTGATCCTGCCGACGGCCGTGGTGGTGGTGCTCAAGGGCAAGGTGTGGACCGGTCTGCTCGGCATGTTCATCGTCGTACTGCTGGTCATCGGTGCGATCCGGCTGTCGCGCCCGCACGCGCCGTGGTCGCGGTGGCGCTACACCACGCAGCCGGACAAGATGCGGCGCGCGCTGGAGCGGGAACGAAAATGGCGCCGCCCCGTCGTGCAGGCCAAGTTGTGGCTGCAATCCGCGGTCGCCGGCACGCCGCGGTTGCCGGATGAGCGAACGATTGCCGCCCAGCTCGACCACGACGTGCACCCGGCCCCGCCGGCCACCGAGCCCATCCTGATCGCCCGATAGGGCGCCCCTAGGCTTTCGGGGGTGCGGTACTTCTACGACACCGAGTTCATCGAGGACGGCCGCACCATCGAGCTGATCTCGATCGGGGTGGTCGCCGAGGACGGCCGCGAATACTACGCGGTATCCACGGAGTTCGATCCCGCGCGCGCCGGCAGCTGGGTGCGCGCCAACGTGTTGCCCAAGCTGCCGCCACCAGCCTCGCAATTGTGGCGGTCGCGCAAGCAGATTCGGCACGACCTGGAGGAGTTCTTCGGCCTGAATCCGGGGCGGCCGACAGCGGAACCGGTCGAGCTGTGGGCGTGGGTGGGGGCCTACGACCACGTGGCGCTGTGCCAGCTGTGGGGCCCGATGCCGAGCCTGCCGAAGGCCATCCCGCGCTTCACCCGGGAACTGCGCCAGTTGTGGGAAGACCGCGGATCTCCCCCCATGCCGCCCCGCTCGCGCGACGCGCACGACGCGCTGGTCGATGCCCGCGATCAGCTGCGCCGTTTCCGGCTCATCACGTCCGAAGGCGCGGCGCAGTGAGTCCGCGCCGGCGTTAGCCCTGATCAGGCGTGGTCAGTCGGGGCCGGACGCCCGGTTACCATGGACCGATGAACTGGACAGTCGACATCCCCATCGACCAGCTGCCGCCGTTGCCGCCGCTGCCGGCCGACTTGCGGGCCCGGCTGGACGCCGCTTTGGCTAAACCCGCAGCTCAGCAGCCCAGCTGGCCCGAAGACCCGGCCCTGGCCATGCGCACGGTCTTGGAGAGCGTCCCGCCCGTGACGGTGCCGTCCGAGGTCGTCAAGCTGCAGGAGCAGCTGGCCCAGGTCGCCCGGGGCGAGGCGTTCCTGCTGCAGGGCGGGGACTGCGCCGAGACCTTCACCGACAACACGGAGCCCCACATCCGGGGCAACATCCGCACCCTGTTGCAGATGGCCGTCGTGCTGACCTACGGCTCGAGCATGCCGGTGGTCAAGGTGGCCCGCATCGCCGGGCAGTACGCCAAGCCGCGCTCGGCCGACATCGACGCGCTGGGCCTGAAGTCCTACCGCGGCGACATGATCAACGGCTTCGCGCCGGATGCCGCTGCCCGCGAGCACGATCCGTCGCGGCTGGTGCGCGCCTACGCCAACGCCAGCGCGGCGATGAACCTGGTGCGGGCGCTGACGTCGTCGGGCCTGGCGTCGCTGCACCTGGTCCACGATTGGAACCGGGAGTTCGTCCGGACCTCGCCGGCCGGCGCGCGGTACGAGGCGCTGGCTACCGAGATCGACCGCGGGTTGCGCTTCATGAGCGCCTGCGGCGTGGCCGACCGCAATCTGCAGACCGCCGAAATCTACGCCAGCCATGAGGCTTTGGTGCTCGACTACGAGCGGTCCATGCTGCGGTTGTCGGACGTCGAAGGCTTGCCGCAGCTCTACGACCTGTCGGCGCACACCGTGTGGATCGGCGAGCGCACCCGCCAGCTCGACGGCGCGCACATCGCGTTCGCGGAGGTCATCGCCAACCCGATCGGCGTCAAGATCGGCCCGACGATGACTCCCGAACTGGCCGTCGAATACGTCGAGCGGCTCGACCCGCACAACAAGCCCGGCCGCCTGACCCTGGTGACCCGGCTGGGCAACCACAAGGTGCGCGACGTGCTGCCGCCGATCATCGAGAAGGTGCAGGCCACCGGTCATCAGGTGATATGGCAGTGCGACCCGATGCACGGCAACACCCACGAGTCGTCGACCGGCTACAAGACCCGCCATTTCGACCGCATCGTCGACGAGGTGCAGGGCTTCTTCGAGGTGCATCGGGCGCTGGGCACGCATCCGGGCGGCATTCACGTCGAGATCACCGGCGAGAACGTCACCGAATGCCTCGGTGGCGCACAAGACATTTCGGACACCGACCTGGCCGGCCGCTACGAGACCGCGTGCGACCCGAGACTCAACACCCAGCAGTCGCTGGAGCTGGCGTTCCTGGTCGCGGAGATGCTGCGCGACTAGCCGCGTCGGTTCGCTTGCGTGCTAACCGGGCTCGCAGGTTGCCCCAGACGATGCGTGGCATCAGGGCGGGATCCCGCAGCCTCGACGGCGGGTCGATGAAATTGGAGACCCGGAAGAATCGTTCGGTCAGGACGATGTCCTGGGTAGCCGCGTTCAGTGCCGCCCTGGACATCCAACCGGCCAGCCGCTGCCCACGCGGCGGCGCGACGCCGGAGATGGCCCGGTCCCTCATCTGATTGACCGCCCAGGTCGTGCCAAGGTACCGCGCAGCCGCGCCGAAATACCGGTGTGCCAGGTCGGCATCGCCCGCGCGCAGACAATCGCGCAGGGTGAGGGCCTCCAGTCCGGCGATCGTCATGCCCTGGCCGTAGGTCGGGTCGAGGGCACACAACGCATCGCCGATCACCACCAGGCCCGAAGGAAATGCGGGCATCTGGTCGTAGCGGCGCCAGACCGAGGCGGTGTGCTGATACGTCACGGCCTCGCCGATGGGGTGTGCGCGGCGCAGCCCGTCGGCGATGGCCGGCGGCAGGTACGGCGCGGCCAGCGCAAGCATCGCGGCGTAGTCGGTGGGCGGCTCGCCGGCGTCGGTCGGCTGGCCGATCGCCAGCATCCAGGTGTCGTGTTCGTTGGCGAGCAACAGGCCTCCCGGTCTGCCGCAGCCCGGGTTGAACATCACCAGCCGTTGGGCAATCGAATCCTCGGGCATGCTGAGCTGCTGGCTCACGTAGCCCACCCTGGCCACCACTCGGTCCTCGGTTGGCCGCCCGTATCCGAGTTTCTCCAGCAGCGCCGGGGTGCGCGCCGCCCTACCCATGGCGTCGACCACCAGGTCGGCATCCAGGGTCGTCAGAAAACCGTTGCAGCGCCGGATAATTCGCACACCGTTAACGATGTCGGCGGTGGTGAGCAGTTCGGACACGTCGTGCCCGTCGACGATGCTCACATTGGGCAAAGCCTTGACCCGCCGGCGCAAGTGAAACTCCAGGAACGGCCGGCTCGCCATGTGCAACGCCAACGCGTCCGGGTCGGCGAACCTGCCCGAATGCTTCATCTCGTAGCGTCCGGAGCGCACGTAGAAGTTCGACAGGTCACCGTCGTCGACGACGGCGGCGCCGGCTCTGGCCAGGGTCTCGAGCAGTCCGGGGAACAGTTCCTCCAGCACCTGCAGGCCGCGGCTGTAGAAATTGTGCACATGACGTCCCTGCGGGATTCCCCTGCGGTGACATGGATAGTCGGGCAGCCGGTCGCGTTCGATCACGCTGACCAAATCGTAGAACTCCGAAAGCACGCGCGCGGCAAGCAAACCCGCCATTCCGGCACCCAATACGATGGCCTGCTCGCCGCGCCGGTTCGGCGAGTCGACGCGGAGCGTTGTCGAACCCATGCAGCAGTACGGTACACCAAAAATAAGAAAAATAAGAGTGAATTGAGATTACATTAAGATTCGTGTCGCATGCGGCGCGGTCTCACAGCAGCCCGGTCACGTTGCCGCCGATCGTCCACGCGGCGGCCGCGATCAGGCCGGTGAACGCCAGCACGATCGCCACCCAGATCAACACCATGCGCCGGCCGTGCTGACGCGCGAGTGCGAATTCGCTCAACGCGATACCGGCGAATTCCCCTGCGATGGGCTGATGTTCGGCGCCCGGCTCGGGGTCGTGCTGCTGAGGGCGCGGCTGCGGCCAGTCCTCGGGGCCGCGGGTGAGCTGCCGCGTCGGCTGGTACACGGGCGCTTTGGCGGCAGATTGCGCCACCGGGGGGCGATGCTCGCTGGTTCGGCTGTGGTGCAGCTCTGCGGACCGGTGTTGGGCCGAGTTGCGCGGCGCGGGCACCCGGAAATCCGGCAGCTGCAGGTCCGCCGCGATCGCCTCCAGCTCGGCGGCCATCTCGATGGCGTCGGCGTAACGTGCGGCTGGGTCGCGGTCGGTGGCGCATTCGACGAAGTCGTCGAATTGTGTTGGCACGCCCTCGATTACCGAGCCGGGGCGCGGCACGTCGGAGTCCAGGCGTTGATAGGCGATCGACAGCGAGGAGTCGCCCGTGAACGGGGTCCGGCCGGTCAGCAGCTCATAGGTGAGGATCCCGACGGAGTAGACGTCGCTGCGCGGTCCGGCGTTGCCGTCGCGCACCTGCTCGGGGGACAGGTAGGCGGCCGTGCCCAAAATGACGCTGGCCGAGGTGATTCCGGCCGCCGCTACGGCACGCACCAACCCGAAGTCGGCGATCTTGACCTCGCCGTCGTCGGAGATCAGGACATTCTCGGGCTTGACGTCGCGATGCACCAGGCCGGCCCGGTGCGCGGCGGCCAGCCCGCCCAGCACCGGGCGGAGCACGGCCGCCACGGCGTGGGGCGGCATCGGGCCGCGCTCGGCCAGCAATTCGCGCAGCGTGCCGCCCTCGATCAGCTCCATCACCAAGAACGGGTGCCGGGCGTCCAGGCCCTGGTCGTACACGGCGACCAGGCCTGGGTTCTTCAGCCGGGCGACCGTGCGGGCCTCCAGCTGAAAGCGGGTCAGGAACTGCTCGTCGCCGGCATAGCGGGCATCCATCACCTTCAGCGCGACCGGACGGTCCAGCCGGATGTCGAGGCCGCGGTACACCGTCGAAGTGCCGCCGCTGGCGATCTTGGATTGGACCAGGTAACGGCCGTCGAGCAAGGTGTCGTCCCACGGGTCGCCGGGTCTGGTCACGGGGCTAATGGTAGGTGCGGTGTTGTCGTTCGGCCGGAACTGTGGATTAACGTCTCCTCCGGCGCCTACCGAGGCCTAGACTGGCAACGTGGGCAGTATTCCGGCCGGCGACGATGTTCTGGACCCCGACGAGCCGACGTTCGACCTTGCCCGGGTGGCCGAGCTGCTGAGGGTGCCGGTGACCAAGGTGCAGCAGCAGCTACGCGAAGGTCACCTGGTGGCGGTGCGGCGGGACGGCAGCCTGGTGGTCCCGCAGCTCTTCTTCACCAATTCCGGCGAGGTGGTCAAGAGCCTGGCCGGCTTGCTGACCATCCTGCACGACGGCGGCTATCACGAAACCGAGATCGTGCGCTGGTTGTTCACGCCCGACCCGTCGCTGACGGTCACCCGGGACGGCAGCCGCGATTCCCTGAGCAACGCGCGCCCGGTCGACGCCCTGCAGGCGCATCAGGCCCGAGAGGTCATGCGGCGCGCCCAAGCCATGGCGTACTAGGCGGCCCATCAGGCGGCGACGGGCTCCTCGGCCTCGTCGGTGCGGGCGGCCGGGACGCGGCGCAGTGCGTGCCAGGCGACCAGCGCGGCGGCAGTGGCCAGCGAAAAGTGCAGCCACGAATACATGCCATGCGAGCCATCGGGTTTGAAGATCACCATGACCCACGTTGAGAGTCCGGCGATGATCGCGACGGCCCGTCGGGACTGCGCCAGCGGGGCCGCCACCGCCAGCGGCCACGAGTAGTACCAGGGCAGCGCGGCGGGCACGAACAGCACGACGATCACCATCGCCCACGCCATCCCGGTCAGCGCGGCCCGGTCGTCGTGCCGGGACCGCCACCACACCACGGGCAGCGTCACCACGATGATCGCGATGCCGATGTACCGGGTGATCAGCAGCGTGGCGTAGAAGTTGACCGCGAAGAACCCGTTGAACAGGAAGTGAATCAGGTTGGCCGCGGCGGTCGGCACGCTCAGCCAGTTGATGATCTTCACCGATCCGGCCAGTGCGGTCAGCCACCCGAACCCGACGCCGGCGACCGCGGTCAGGATCGCGAACACGGCGGCGAAGATCGCCAGCGCCAGCACCGACGCCGTCAGGAACGCCCGGACCGGCCGATAGCCGCGCTGTTCGCGCAGGTGCCGTGCCCACACCCAGACCAGGAACGGCAACGCAATTCCCGCCGTGGCCTTGACCGCGATCCCGACGGTGATCAGCGTGATGCCCCACAGGCGGCGGCCCTGGAAGGTCAGGGCGATGCCCGCGGCCATCAGGCCCACCATCAGCATCTCGTTGTGCACCCCGCCCATCAGGTGAATGAGCACCAGCGGGTTGAGCACGCAGATCCACAAGGCGATCGAGCCGTCGCTGCCCAGGTGGTGCGCCAACCGCGGGGTGGCCCAGATCAGCAGCGCCAGCCCGGGCAGCATGCACAAACGCAGCAGCATCGTCCCGACGATCACGTGGTTGCCGATCACCATCGTGACGAGCTTGGCGACCAGGATGAACACCGGTCCGTACGGCGCGGTGGTGATGGTCCAGATGGGACTTACGTTGTCCAGCAAGGTATTCGGATTGGCCACCGGGCCCACGGCATAGGGATCGAAGCCGTCGCGCAACAGTGCGCCCTGGGCCAGATACGAGTAGGTGTCGCGGCTGAAGACGGGTACCGACAACAGCAACGGCGCCAGCCAGAAGCCGGTGGTGGCCCGCATCATGAACTCGGTGGTCTGGCCGGCGAGCGCCTTTCGGCCCAGCCACCACCAGGCGATCAGCATCAGGGCGACACCCGACCACAGCAGGATCGACGACAACACCAGCCCATGACCGAAGCGCAGCCAGGACATGTGCAGAGATTCGAGCAGCGGGTCGTGTGGCTTGGTGCTGCCGGCTCCCAGTCCGCCCAGGGTGATCAGCACCGAACCGAGGAAACCGAGCTTCGCCGGCCGGGCTTCGGGGGTCGCCGTGAATGCGCCTACCTCTGAAATGCGTTGCCGGAAAGACCTTTTCGGCCGTGCAGGACCGGCCGTCGGGGAGGGGGTCGCGGTGGTCATCTGCTCAGGCGGACCGGTTCGTGGCCATCCTGGCCAGCTCGGACAGGCCTGACTTGGCCTCGGCGTTGATGGGCGCGGCTGTCAGCGTGTCCAGCGCCCGCCGTGTCAAGGTGGCGATGCGGTCCTCGGTCGCGGCCAGGGCGCCCACCGACTCGATCGCCTCGCGCAGCTCGGCCACCTGGGCGTCGGTGAGGTGGGCGCCGATCGAATTGCGCAAGAGCTCGGCGGCCGACGGATCCGCGGCGTCGGCCAGCTGCAGTGCCTCGGCGAGCAGCACGGTGCGCTTGCCCGACCGCAGGTCGTCACCGGACGGTTTGCCCGTCACCGCCGGATCCCCGAACACGCCCAGCACGTCGTCGCGGAGTTGGAACGCGACGCCGATGTCGGTCCCGAATTGTCCGAGGACGGCCTGGACGTCGGGTCGGTCGCCGGCGGCGGCCGCACCCAGCTGCAGCGGTCGCGTCACGGTGTAGCACGCGGTCTTGAAGGTGTTCACGTTCATCGCCGACTCGATCGACTCGGCCGCGCTGGCCTCGGCGACGATGTCGAGGTACTGCCCGCCGAGCACCTCGGTCCGCAGGTCGGCCCAGACTCGCCGGACGCGCCGATGCGCCTCCGGCGAGAGATCTGCCCCGAAGACGATGTCGTCAGCCCAGGCCAGCGCGAGGTCGCCGACGAGAATGGCCGCCGAAACCCCGAACCTGTCGGCCGAACCCCGCCACTTGCGGTCGCGGTGCAGCGCCGCAAAGCGGACATGGGATGTCGGCCGGCCGCGGCGCGTGGACGAGTCATCGATCACGTCGTCATGCACCAGCGCCGACGCGTGCAGCAGCTCCAGGGCGGAAAACAGCAGCAGCACTTCGGGATCGGGTTCGGCGCTGGCCACCGCGCGCCAGCCCCAGTAGGCGAACGTGGGCCGCAGCCGTTTGCCACCGCCGAGGACAAAATCCTCCAGCGCGGCCACGAGCACGCCGTAGTCGTCGCCGATATAGGCGGTCTCGGTGCGCCGTTCGTGCAAGTACCCCCGGAGCCGGGCGGTGATGACGCCGGTCAACTCGACGGTGGCCGCCGCTGCCGGGTTTTTCAGGCTCAGCGCGGCACCCCTTTCTGCTCGGCATGACGGTGTTCTTTCGGCGCGACCAGTGTATTCGGCGTGACAACCCAGTTGCTTCGGCTGCCTCACTATCCCAGCCCTATGCTGGCGGGGGTCTGGTTACCGCCGCCGATATGCCCGGCGGCTCCGGGCGCAGTCGTCAGAACGGAGAGGACCCGCGTGACCCTCAACACCATCGCGCTCGAGTTGGTGCCGCCGAACACCGACGACGGTCGAGCGCGCGCCGAAGAAGACGCGGCGAAGTTGGTGCGGTACTCGGCTGAGACCGGGCTCGACGGCCAAATCCGGCACGTCATGATTCCCGGCATCATCGCCGAGGACGACGACCGCCCGGTTCCGATGAAGCAGAAGCTGGACGTGCTCGACTTCTGGTCGATCGTGCGGCCCGAGTTCCCGGGGATCAGCGGCCTGTGCACGCAGGTCACCGCTTTCATGGACGAACCCTCGCTGCGCGGGCGGCTCACCGAGCTGATCGAGGCCCGCATGGAAGGTGTGGTGTTCGTCGGTGTGCCGCGCACCATGAACGACGGCGAGGGTTCCGGGGTCGCACCGACCGACGCCCTGTCGATCTACCGCGACCTGGTGCCCAATCGCGGGGTGATCCTGATTCCGACCCGGGAGGGCGAACACGGTCGACTCAAGTTCAAGTGCGACCAGGGCGCGAACTACGCCATGACGCAGCTGCTGTACTCCGACGCGATCGTGGGCTTTTTGACCGAGTTCGCCCAAACGACCGATCATCGGCCGGAGATCCTGCTGTCGTTCGGATTCGTGCCGCAAGTGGAGAGCCGCGTCGGCCTGATCAACTGGCTGATCCAGGACCCGGGCAACCCCGCCGTGGCGCAGGAACAGGAATTCGTCAAACGGCTGGCCGCCAGCGAGCCCGCGCAGAAGCGTCACCTGATGCTCGACGTGTACAAGCGGGTCATCGACGGCGTCGCCGAGCTCGGTTTCCCGCTGAGCATCCACCTCGAGGCGACCTACGGGCTGTCCGGCCCGGCGTTCCAGACGTTCGCGGAGATGATCTCCTACTGGTCGCCGGCTCAGCGCGTCTAGCTTGGCGGCTGGTCGCGCGGTGCTGTCACCCGCTCGGAGCGATCGCGGCTGACCCACGCCAGCACCGCCACCACACCGGCGGCCGCGAAGGACGTGAGGCCCAGCCACACGCCCGCCCCGGTGAAAGAGCGGGTGCTCGGGTCGGTGTAGCGGGCCTGGGCGGTCATCGTGCTCACCACGCCCGGCTTGAGCTTCCACGACACCGCGTCGGACTCGACGCGGTCGCCGTTGGTCGAGGTCACCGGCCCGGGAAAGGCGACCGTCAGCTCGACGTCTGCGTCGGGATCGGTCAGCGCAGTCAGGTCGGCGCGGCCTTCCAGGAGCACCAGGTTGCCGTTTCGGCGCAGCGACAGGTTCAGCCCGGTGGAGTTGGAGTTCATGTTGGCCAGCTGTGGCAGCTCGGCGAAGGTCAGATCGGAGAACACCGCCTGGGACCCTACGTAGCCGTCGCTGTCGTAATTCGACACCGCCACCTTCTGGCTGAACGGCAGATTGTTGTTGTCGAGCTGCGGGCCGGTGTCTTTGGGGGTTTTCGGCTTGGCCGCGGCGATGATCTCGCCGGACACCAGGTCATCGGCGGAGATGGTGAAGGAGGCCCTGGCTCGCAGGCATCCGGTCGCCAACGGCACCAGGAACAGCAGCATCGCAACGGCGAGCGCGCGGCGCCACTGGGCGGCAGACCGTCGGGCTTGGAGCGGGGAGCTGGCGCGCACCAGGTCATCGTGCCAGATCGGACGTGCCAATTCGGCGAGCCGTCCGATATCTGTCGCCAGCGGGTGCCCGCGTCCGGGCGCAGCACCGCCGACAGGCTACAGCGGCAACGGCCGGCCCAGGATCGCGAATGCCCGTGGGTCCCCGGCGAAGTGGTAGCGCCGGATGATGTCGGTGAAGCCCAGCCGCCGGTACAGCCGCCACGCGCGGTTGGCTTCCCCGTTGGCCTCCGGCGTGGAAAGCAGGACATTGCGCTCGTCGCGATTGGCGAGCAGCCGGCGGGCCAGCGCCTCGCCGAGGCCGCGCCCCTGGGCGCGGGGCGCGATGTGCAGCTCGGTCAGTTCGAAATAACTGTTCATCAGCCGGGCGATGACCTCGGGCGGCAGGCCGCCGCGCTCCAGGCCCAACACCACCTGCTGTTGCCACCATTGGCCGGGGGCCCCGGGGTAGCCGTAGGCGACGCCGAGCAGCGGCGCGTCGCTCAGTTCCTCGGCCGAGGGCTCGGCGCCCCCCTCGCCTGGCTCGGCTTCGACGACGGCCGCTGCCTGCCAGCCGCGTCGCCGGATGTGTTCGAGCCACATGGCGGCCCGCTGATTTTCGGTGCCGCGGGGATATCGCATCGCGTCGACGTAAACCTCGAGGGCGTCGCTGAGACGGCGCTCCATCTCTTCGGGCGGGAAATCGATGAGGAAGACTGTCAACGTGCGTCGCCCTCCTCCTCCGACCATCCGGCGTCCGGCCGCGCCCCCGCCGTGCCGATACCCCGCCATTATCGGACCTGATCGCGTCCGCGTGCCGGTCGGTGGTGGCAACGAGCGCGACTCTTCGACTTTTGGCTAAGCCGGTTGTAACGCAGAGCCGTTGGCGGGCGACAGTATCGTCTGGATGCCGCGTGGATAGAATCGGTGCCGAACCAGTGGTACGGCGCAGATTGACCTCGTATCATCTGTGTTAGTTGCCCATACGACGGGCATCGGCGTGCTATCGATAGTTACGTGTCAAACTGTCGGCAAGGAGGGACGAATGCCACTCTCCGATCATGAGCAGCGAATGCTCGATCAGATCGAGAGCGCTCTCTATGCCGAGGATCCAAAATTCGCCTCGAGCGTCCGTGGCGGAGGGTTCCGCGCACCGACCGCGCGGCGGCGCCTGCAGGGCGCGGCGTTGTTCGTCATCGGGCTGGCCATGCTGGTTTCCGGCGTGGCATTCAAGGCCACGATGATCGGTAGCTTCCCGATCTTGAGCGTCTTCGGCTTCATTGTCATGTTCGGCGGAGTGGTGTTTGCCATCACCGGCCCGCGGTTGAACCGGCGGCCCGAGCATCCCGGTTCGGCGCCCGGAGCACCGCGCCGCCGAAACAAGGGTGGCGGAGGGTCATTCACCAGCCGCATGGAGGATCGGTTCCGCCGCCGCTTCGACGAGTAGCGGGACCTGCCACAGCATTGAAGGGGTAGCCACACGGCTGCCCCTTCTTTTTCGTCCCGGCGCTCGCCGGTTCCCGGGGGCCGACGCCGGTTCGAGCCCCAATCGAGGCCAAATCGAGCCCCACTCGCCCCCACCGCGGTGCCCCACTTGGCCCCACTCAGCCAATAATGCCCCTTGAAATGCGGTTTCTCGACGCTGCGCCGGAGTGCTTTCGCGTGCCCGCGCGGCCGCCGTCCCGCCTGCGGGGGCGAAAGGCGCAGAAAACACCGCGCCGACACCCAGCTAATGGGGAAAAGTGGGGGGTTGTGGGGTATGGTGGCTGAAGTGTTTGGGCGAGCCGGGGGCCGGCCTCGACAGGAGGTGAGCTGGTGTTTCTCGGCACCTACACGCCCAAACTCGACGACAAAGGACGGCTCACCTTGCCGGCCAAGTTCCGCGACGCACTGGCAGGGGGGTTGATGGTCACCAAGAGCCAAGATCACAGCCTCGCCGTCTATCCGCGGACGGAATTCGAGCAGCTGGCCCGCCGGGCCAGCAAGACCTCCCGCAGTAATCCGGAGGCCAGGGCGTTCCTGCGCAATCTCGCCGCCGGCACCGACGAGCAGCATCCCGACGCGCAGGGCCGCATCACCTTGTCCGCCGACCACCGTCGCTACGCCAGCCTGACCAAGGACTGCGTGGTGATCGGGGCGGTCGACTACCTCGAGATCTGGGATGCGCAGGCCTGGAACGACTACCAACAGACCCACGAAGAGAACTTCTCCGCGGCCAGCGATGAAGCACTCGGCGACATTATCTGAGGCGCATGCCCGTGCATCGTGGCCTCTGCCCGAACCGACCCTGGCGTACTTCCCCAACGCCAGGTTCGTAGCTTCGGACAGGGACCTCGGTGCTTGGGCGGCCCTTCGGGCCGACCGGGGTGCGAGGGCGTCCCGCCATACCTCGGGAGGTGTCGCGGTGACCGATCGGCCAAATGATCTCGGTGCAAACGACTTCGGGCATGTGCCCGTGCTGCTGGAGCGCTGCGTCGAACTGCTCACCCCGGCCCTGACCCGGCATCACCGGGATGGATCCGAGGCCGTCCTCGTCGACGCCACCCTGGGTGCGGGCGGGCACGCGGAAAGGTTTCTCACCGATTTGCCCGGCCTGCGGCTGATCGGCCTCGATCGCGATCCCAGCGCCCTGGACATCACGCGGGCCCGGCTGAGCCGCTTCGGCGACCGAGTTACCCTGGTGCGCAAGCGCTATGACGGCATCAGCGAAGCGCTGGCCGAATCCGGTTACGCCGCAATCGAATCGATTGACGGCGTGCTGTTCGACCTCGGAGTGTCGTCGATGCAGCTCGACCGCGCCGACCGGGGCTTCGCCTACGCCCGGGACGCGCCGCTGGACATGCGGATGGATCCGGAATCGTTGCTGACCGCGGCCGACATCCTCAACACCTACGACGAGGCAGCACTGGCGAACATCCTGCACCGCTACGGTGAGGAGCGTTTCGCCCGTCGCATCGCGGCGCACATCGTCCGCCGGCGCGCCCGCACCCCATTCACCACGACGGCCGAGCTGGTCGAGCTGCTCTACCAAGCGATTCCGGCCCCGGCCCGGCGCACCGGCGGGCATCCGGCCAAGCGCACCTTCCAGGCGCTGCGCATCGCGGTCAACGACGAGCTGGACTCGCTGCGCGACGCCATTCCGGCCGCGCTGGATGCACTGACCGTCGACGGACGCATCGTGGTGCTGGCCTACCAGTCGCTGGAAGACCGGATCGTCAAACACGCATTCGCCGACGCGGTCGCCTCGCGCACCCCGGTCGACCTGCCGTTCGAGCTGCCCGGTCGCGGGCCGCGGTTCCGGTCGTTGACGCGCGGTGCCGAACGCGCGAACGACGCTGAGATCGAACGCAATCCGCGCAGCAACCCGGTGCGACTGCGGGCCGTCCAACGGGTGGAACACGAAGCAGGAGCGCAGCGCCAGGGGACCGGGAAGGGCCACGCATGAAAACCAACCGCGAGACGCCGAAGCGCACGCGCGGCAGTGCCCGCCGGCGCGGACGCGATGGCGCTGCCCGCACGAGCAAGCGCGCGTCGGCGGAGTCGGCGTCCCGGCGCAGCCGCCCCGGGAAGGTCTCGATGCCCAGCCGCGAGGCGCGGGCGCACAATTCCGGACCACAGACCAGCCCGCATGCCCGGCCGGTCGAACGGTCCAGCCGCCCGAAGAGCGCCAGGCAGGCCAAGGCTCGGGCCAAGGCACGGAAGGCCAAGGCGCCCAAGGTTATTCGCCCCCGTCTGACCGAACGTTTGGCAATGCGGCTGGCGTCGATGGATCTGCGGCCGCGCACCCTGCTGAGCAAGGTCCCGTTCGTCGTGTTGATCATCGGAGCGCTCGGTCTCGGGCTGGGCCTCACCCTGTGGCTGTCGACCGACTCCGCGGAGCGCTCCTACCGGCTGAGTCACGCCCGCGAGAAGAACCGGATGCTGCAGCAGCAGGCCGAGTCGCTGGAACGCGAGGTGCGCGAGGCGGAGGCCGCCCCGGCGCTGGCCGAGGCGGCGCGCAAGCAGGGCATGATCCCCACCCGGGACACGGCCCACCTGGTGCAGGACCCATCCGGTAGCTGGGTGGTGGTCGGCACGCCGAAGCCGGCGGACGGTGTGCCGCCGCCGCCGCTGAACGCCAAGCTCCCCGACGCCGCTCCGCCGGGGCCCCCGAAGCCCCCCGCGCTCCCCGCGGAGGTCCCGGTCCGCATCGAGCCCAGCCCCGGTCTTTCGCCCGCGCCGGCCAGGTCCGGGCCCGAGGCGTTGCTGCGGGCGCCGGACGGTTCGACGACCGTTGGCGGCCAACATATCCCGCAGACCGCTCCGTTACCGGGGATGCCCGGCGGCCCGGCCACCGGCCAGCCGCCGGTCGCCATGCCGCTGCCGGGGCTGCCGGCTCCCGCGGCTCCCGAAGCTCCCGGGGTGCCCAACCAGGTCCCGATGCCGATCGGCGGGATGCCGATCCCGGTGCCGGGGCAGCTCCCGGCCCCGATGCCGGCGGAGGTGCCGGTGCCCCTGCCGCGGGGGATCGCCCCGGTCGCGCCCCGCGTCGGCGGCCCGCTCATTCCCGGGGCCTCGGTGCTGCCGCCGGCGGCACCGGTTGCGCCAGTGCCGAATAGTGGCCAGCAGATCGTCCCGCCCGCGGCGCTGCCGGGCGCGCCCCGATGAGCCGCGGCGAATCCCGGCGCACGGGCCGGTCGCAGTCGGCCCGCTCGACGCGCGGTCCGGGTAAATCGACCGCGGCCAGGCCGGCCCGGCAACCGAGACGCGCTCGCAAGTCCGACGAGGGGACGGCGCCCAAGGATGCGCGGGAACCGCGCCGATTCCGGAAGGCCAAAGACGCCAGGACTGTTCAAGCGGGTAGCGGGTCGGATGCCGGTCACTCCGCGCGGGACCGGCGCACCCGTCAGGCGACCGAGGCGGTGAGCTTCGGTGGGTCGTTCACCTTCCGGCATCGTGCGGGCTACGCGGCGATCTTGATCCTGATGCTGGTGGCCGGCGCGCAGCTGTTCGTCCTGCAGGTGATGGATGCCCCCGCGCTGCGGGCCCAGGCGGCCAGCCAGCTCAAGGTCACCGACGTGCAGAAGGCCGTCCGCGGCAGCATCGTCGACCGCCACAACCAGCAGCTCGCCTTCACCATCGAGTCGCGCGCATTGACCTTCCAGCCGAAGCGAATTCGCGAGCAGCTGGAGGAGGCTAAGCGGAAGAATCCGGCCGCTCCCGATCCGCAGACGCGGTTGCAGGAGATCGCCAAGGAGGTTGCGGCCCGGCTGGGCAACAAGCCGGACTTCGCGACGGTGCTGAAGAAGCTGCAAACGAACGACAGCTTCGTCTACCTGGCGCGCGCCGTCGATCCCGCTGTCGCCAGCGCGATTTCGGACAAGTTCCCCGAAGTGGGTTCGGAGCGGCAGGATCTGCGGCAGTACCCGGGTGGATCGCTGGCCGCCAACATCGTCGGCGGCATCGACTGGGACGGCCACGGGCTGCTCGGCCTCGAGGACAGCCTGGACTCCGTGTTGTCGGGAACCGACGGCTCGGTGACCTACGACCGTGGCTCGGACGGTGTGGTCATCCCGGGCAGCTACCGCAACCGGCACAAGGCGGTCAACGGTTCGACCGTCGAGCTGACCATCGACGACGATATCCAGTTCTACGTGCAGCAGCAGGTCCAGCAGGCGAAGAATGTGTCTGGGGCGCACAATGTTTCGGCTGTCGTGCTCGACGCCAAGACCGGCGAGGTGCTGGCGATGGCCAACGACAACACGTTCGACCCGTCCCAGGACATCGGGCGACAGGGCGACAAGCAGCTGGGCAACCTGTCGGTGTCGTCGCCCTACGAGCCGGGCTCGGTGAACAAGATCATCACCGCCTCGTCGGTCATCGAATACGGCCTGTCCAACCCCGACGAGGTGTTGCAGGTCCCGGGTTCCATCCAGATGGGTGGCGTCAGCATCCATGACGCCTGGGATCACGGCGTGATGCCTTACACCACCACGGGCATCTTCGGGAAGTCGTCCAACGTCGGCACCCTGATGCTGGCGCAGCGCGTCGGCCCCGAGCGCTTCTACGACATGGTCCGCAAGTTCGGCCTGGGCCAGCGCACCAACGTCGGGCTGCCCGGCGAGAGCGCCGGGCTGGTGCCGCCCATCGACCAATGGTCTGGCAGCACCTTCTCGAACCTGCCTATCGGACAGGGCCTTTCGATGACGCTGCTGCAGATGACGGACATGTACCAGACGATCGCCAACGACGGACTGCGCGTCCCGCCGCGGATCATCAAGGCCACGATAGCTCCCGACGGCAGCCGCACCGAAGAACCGCGTCCCGAGGGCGTCCGGGTGGTCTCCCCGCAGACCGCGCAGACCGTGCGCGGCATGCTGCGCGCCGTGGTGCAGCGCGACCCGATGGGCTACCAGCAGGGCACCGGCCCGTCGGCGTCGGTGCCCGGCTATCAGATGGCCGGCAAGACCGGCACCGCCCAGCAGATCAACCCGGGCTGCGGCTGCTACTTCGACAACGTCTACTGGATCACGTTCGCCGGAATGGCCACCGTCGACAACCCCCGCTACGTGATCGGCATCATGATGGACAACCCGGAGCGCAACGCCGATGGCACGGCGGGCCACTCCGCGGCCCCGCTGTTCCACAACATCGCCGGCTGGCTGATGCAGCGTGAGAACGTGCCGCTGTCACCGGACCCCGGCCCGCCGCTGACCCTGCAGGCCACCTAGCGCCGGTTCATTCGGGTTGCCAGTTCTGTTTGGGCAGCAAGGCCAACTGTCGGCTCTGCGCGACGATGTGACCCGCGGCGTCCACGATGACGTGGTCCTCTTCGAACCATGTGTCGCCCAGCAGCGTTGAGCTGGCCATGACGCGCATCCAGCCGGGCGAGGGGAGGCGGCGTAGGTAGGTGGTGAGTTGGACGGTGGGTGTCCAGCCGAAGAAGCCGCGCTGCATGATCACCGGTGGGCTGATATCACCGGCCATAATCGCGAACAATGCGGCCTTGTCCGGATCTACCTCGTCAGTTACTAAGGGGCGCAACCACATTCGAGTGATCGGTGGTCCGACCTTGCCGTCGAGAAAGCCCGAGGCTGTGGGATCCAGCCGCAGGTCACATCCCTGGCTAACGTGGATGATCTGTCCCACCGGGCTTTCGGAGTTGACGGGGATCGCGTCTGCACCGGGCTCAGCCGCCATTCCCGTCAGTGCGTGGGTCTCCTGATGGCGTGGCGGATCGACATCCAGGTGTCCGAGGGTGATGGTGCACCTCACCGCGGGCCGATCGCGCTGCGAGAGTTCCACATCGACGAGACAGACCTGTCGACCGCGACGGCGGACGGACGTGGACAACCGGACCTCGCCCGGGTCGGGCGCGGAGAGGTAGTTGGCGCCCAGCGCGATCGGTGACAGCGCGACCTCGCCGAGCGCCTGATGAGCCGCCGCGCCGCAGAGCGCCATCAGGCAGCCGCCATGCACTTTGGAGCCGATAGTCCACATCGGGTCGATGGTGGCCGCGAAGGTGCCGGCGCCGGTGGGCTCGATGGTAGTGAGGTCGGTGAAGGGGCGGGTGACGGTCGTGCTGTCTGTCACGTTCGGCTCCTCGAGATATGTTGTGGAAATTGGCTATTCGTTGGTTCTGAGCCTGCGGCGGGTGCGGGTCCGGTGGTCTGTGTGCGTCCGGATCGCCGGAGCCTGGCCGGTCTGGTGTCAATCTTCATGGGCCACCAGAACCACCGCCCGAGCAACGCGGCGATCGAGGGTGTCAAGAGCGAACGCACGACGAAGGTGTCGAATAACAGCCCCAATCCGATCGTGGTGCCGATCTGTCCGACGGACCGAAGGTCGTTGGTGATCATCGAGATCATGGTGAACGCGAACACCAATCCTGCTGCTGTGACGACACCCCCGGTGGCGCCCATGGCACGGATGAGTCCGGTTTTCAGCCCAGCCCCGATCTCTTCTTTCATCCGGGATACGACGAGCAGGTTGTAGTCGGATCCCACGGCGAGGAGCACGATGACGGCCATAACGATGACCAGCCACTGCAGCTCGATGCCGAGGATCTGTTGCCAGATCAGCACGGACAGGCCAAACGAGGCGGCCAGTGAGAGCACGACGGTACCGACGATCACCATGGCGGCGACCAGGGCGCGGGTGATCACCACCATCACCACGAAGATCAATATGATCGCCGCGATGGCGGCAATCAGCAGGTCGTAGTGGGCTCCCTGCTGAATGTCTTTGTAGGTGGCCGCCGTACCGCCGAGGAAGAATTTCGCATTCGCCAGCGGGCCGCCCTTGACGGCTTCCTTGGCCGCCCGCAACTCGGCGTCCACGTGTGAAATGCCTTCGGGGGTAGCCGGATCGACGTCGTGGGTGACGATGAAGCGCGCGGCCTTTCCGTCCGGCGACAGCATGAGTTGCATGCCGCGTTGAAAGTCTGGGCTGTCGAAGGCCTCCGGCGGCAGATAGAACATGTCGTCGTTCTTCGCCTCGTCGAAGGTCTGCCCCATCGCGGCCGCCGTGTCGGTCATGCGTTCCAGTTGCGTGATCATGCCGCCGAAGCTGCTGCGCAGGGTCAGCATCAGGTCACGGACGGTCGTCGACAGGGCGATCAGTGGGGGAAGCTGGTCCGCGATCTGGGGGGTCAGCCGGTCGACGGAATCCAGCGCGGACGAAAGCGCCTTGGTGTTGTCGGCGAGTTTGTCGAAGCCGTCGGTGGCGTCGAACAACGATCGGAACGCCCAGCACGCGGGGATGTCATAGCAATGCCGTTCCCAGTAGAAATAGCTCCGCAACGGTCGGAAGAAGTCGTCGAAATCGGCTATCTGGTCGCGTAATTCGGCGGTGGTGGCCGACATGTCGTGCGTCGAGCCCGCCGCGGTGTGCGTGGCATCGGCGACCTGCACGGTCAGGTCGTGGAGGTGCGCCATGATCGCGATCATCGCGGTGAGCTTGTCGGTCATCGTCTGGGTGTCGTCGAGCCGGGCCTGCAGGAATTGCAGATTCTCCCGCATCGACACCGCTTGTGCGCTGATCTGGTAGGGCACCGAACCGTGTTCCATCGGTGGACCCAGGGGGCGGGTGATGCTCTGCACGCGCGCGATTCCTGGGATGCGGAAGATGTTCTTGGCCACCCGATCCAGCACCAGCATGTCGCGCGGGTTGCGCATGTCGTGGTCGGCCTCGACCATCAGCAGGTCGGGATTCATCCGGGCGGAGGTGAAGTGTTTCTCCGCAGCCGTGTAGCCGAGGTTCGACGGAACATCGTCGGGGATGTAGAAGCGGTTGTTGTAGCTGGTCCGATAGCCCGGGAGCGCGGCGAGACCGACGAGCGAGAGCGCGGTCGCGACGACGAAGATGGGGCCGGGCCAACGCACCACCGCCGTGCCGAGTTTGCGCCAGCCGCGGGCCTTCTCGTTGCGTTTAGGGTCAAGTGGACCGAAGCGACTGCTGATGGTGAGTACGGCGGGGGCGAACGTCAGGGCCATCGTGAGGGTGACGAGCATGGCGATCGCGCAAGGCAGCGCCAGGGTGTTGAAGTAGTTCAGGCGGGTGAAGCGCAGGCACATCATCGCGCCGGCGATGGTCAGACCAGATCCGAGTATGACATGGGCAACACCGGAAAAGGTTGAATAGAAAGCTTTTTCGGTGTCCTCGCCGCTGTTGCGGGCCTCGTGATAGCGGCCGAGCAGAAAGATCCAGTAGTCGGTTCCTGCGGCGATCGTCATCGCCGTCAGGACATTGACGGAAAAGGTGGACAGCCCGATCAGGTCGTAGTTGCCCAAAACGGCGACGACGCCGCGGGCCATGCTCATTTCGGTCAGCACCACCAGGAGAGCGACAAAAGTCGTCACCAGCGAGCGGTACACGATCAGCAACATCAGCGTGATGACGATGACCGTGACCACGGTCATTTTGGCCCCGCTCTTGTCGCCGGCCTCGTTGGTGTCGGCGACCTGGGCCGCCTGGCCGGTGAGGTAGGCACGCAGGCCGGGCGGCGGATGGTCGCGATCGACGATGTCGCGCACGGCGCGGACCGAGTCGATGCCTTGCGCGGAGCCTTGATTGCCCGCCAGATGGACCTGTACGTAGGCGGCGTTGCCGCTTTCGCTCTGCGAACCCGCCGAGGTGATGCGGTCACCCCAGAAATCCTGGACGTGTTCGACGTGTGCGCTGTCGCGCCGAAGTCTGTCGACCAGCCCGGCGTAGTAGCGGTGTGCCTGGTCGCCCAGCACGGTGTCGCTTTCCAGGATGATCATCACCACGCTGTCGGAGGTGAACTCGCCGAATTTCTGGCCGATGTGTTTCATCGCGATGACCGACGGTGCGTCCTGGGGCGACATCGACACCGCGTGTTGCGCGCCAACGACCTCCAGCTTGGGCACGAGGATATTCGTCGCGGCGGCAGCGGCCAGCCAGACGAGGATGACGGGCACCGACAAGGTACGCACCAACCGGGGCCACCGCGGGTGCGGATTGTCCGTGCGCTGACTACCGCTCATGCTGCCTTCACGAGGCAAAACGCGGTCGCGTCGGTGCCGGTGGCGCCCTGTTGTTCGCGCAGTTCGCCGTTGACCGTGATCCGGCACCGCAGCGCCGAACTGTCCCCTTGGGCGACCACGTTGGCGAACACACTGGGAACGGTGGTCACCAGTGTGTGCGACCACGGCAACGAGGTGAAGCGCTCCTGCTGCGCCTGCGAGTTCCCGTCGATGTAACTGACCATTCCCGAGGTTCCCGGCGGTCCGTCCACCTCATAGGTCACGAACTTCGGAATCGTGGAAACGATGTTCTCCGTGCGTGTCTCGCCGGATCCCGCGCTTTGTGAACCGAACACACCGTGCAGCCGGTAGATGATGAATGCGCCGACCGTCGTCACCGCGACGACGATGACCAGGACCCACGCCTGGGCGGCCGCGCTCAACAGCCTGTTCATCGGCTGACCCGGGGCTGCGGTCCACCCGCATGGCTTGTCCGCTCGGATGTCATAGACCGTGACTATACGTACATATGCATACGGCTGTATAGTAACGTGCGTTACACATTCGCCGTGTGTTCGATGGTCGAGCCCTCGTTGCGAGGAAGCCTTAAGCGATGAGGTCCAGGGCATTCCGGCGGCCCCACCATCCGCGCGACAAGCCGCGATGAGCCAAGAATGGCGATCGCCGGAGGTTAGGCTGAGACCATGGTTCGACCAGCTCGACAGCGAAATCCGCGCGGTCAGGGGGGGTTGCTGCGCGACGAGATTCTTAGTGCCGCGATCCATGTCATCGACCAGGCCCAGAATGAAGTAGAGGTTTCGCTGCGCAGCATCGCCCGTGCCGCGGGGATATCGACGATGTCGGTGTACTCCCACTTTGCCGACCGCGACGCGGTCCTGGCGGCCGTCGCCGAATTGAGCTGGCAGCAGGTCTGTCAGGACATCGTCGAGCAGGCCCACGCGGGCGAGACCCCAAGGTCTCGCTTGCTGCTCGGCTGCCGGGCTTATGTGGCGTTCGCACAACGCTTTCCGCTTCGATATTCGCTGATGACCCAGGTCGATGAGGCCCCGCCGGCCGCCCGCCAGGCCCTCGCGGTGATGACGCGTGGGCTACTCGCCATCGGGGACACCGAAGCCACCGGTTCCGCGGACGGCGTCTCGGACAAAACCGCCGCCGCCCTGTCGGTCGCCCTGCACGGGGTCGCCATGCTGCATCGGACCGATACACCGCACCTTTGGCTGCACGATTTCAGCACGTGCGACATCATCGGCAGCCTCGTCGACGCGGCGGTGCTGCAAATCGAACACGCCGGCAGCGCGCGGGCCGCGGCCAAGCGGTCGGGGGGCGCCGCGCGGGCGCGGGCCACCTGAGACTTGGCTGGAGACGCGCTCGCCACGCTCGAAACAGTCACCGGCCCAGCGCAATTCGTGCTTCGCGCGGGCTGACCCGACCTGGACCTGTCTCACGCCTGCCTCGACTACATCCGCGCACCGCAGCGGATACATCAGCACTCAGTTGCCGCTCGACGAGGGCTTCGAGCTCGCCGTCCGCGTGTGGCCGGCCGGCCTCAAGCCGCGGTTGCGCGCGTCGATCTGCTCCTGGGTGGCCGGTACCAGCCGGTCACCGCCCGGCGCCGCGGTCGCCTGGGAGCGGAGGACGTGGGGTCGCTGATCGTGTTCGTATTGCTCGAACGCCCGGCGCGGGCCGCCGGGACGGTCGCGCAAGGCTTTGGCCAGAAACCAGGCGCCTGTCAGTGCGAGGGCGGTGCCTCGCCCGGACAGCGGCGAGGCGCAGTGCGCGGCATCGCCGACCAGGACGACGTGACCGCGATGCCAACGCGGCATGTGGATCTGGCTGACCGAATCGAAATAGAGCTCGGGGTCCGTGACCGCGGCGGCGACCAACTCGGGGACCCGCCATTCGCTGTGGCCGGCAAACGCATCGGAAAGGATCCGCTGCTGTGCCGCCGGGTCATGATAGTCGTAGTCGATCCAAGGCGAGCGAAAGATCAAGACCGCCAATGCTTTATCGCGATAGGTGGCGATGCCGGCCAGGTGGCCCGGGAAGTTGTACATCGGGTTGTTGCGCCCGGATGGCGTGTAGTCGGGCAGGTTGGCCAGTGCGATGTAGAAGCCGAGGTGGTGGAGAAACTGTTGCTCGGGCCCGAACGTGAGCCGGCGGACGGCGGAATGCATTCCGTCGGCGCCCACGACCAGGTCGTAGCGTTCGGCCGCGCCCGAGCTGAATCGGACGTCGACGCCGCGGCCGTCGTCGCCGATCTCGGTGATCGATTCACAGAACCGCAGCTTGGCCGACGGCCCGAGGCGCCTGTGCAGGATGTTGGTGAGGTCTTCGCGCGGGATTTCGATGTCGTCGGGGGAGTCGCCGAGGTCCTCGGGGATTTCGGCGACCACGGCGCCGTTGGCGTCGACGAACTGCACGCGCTCGGTCATGTCGATGCGGTGGTCGAGGATCTCGGTGAGTACGCCCATCTTGTCGGCGACGGCAATCGAGTCACCGCGGATGTCGATGGGGGATCCGTTGACGCGCAGATGGTCGGCGCGTTCGACGAGGGTGACGTCGTGGCCGTCGGCGCCGAGGTTGATCGCCGCGCTCAGGCCCGCGACGCCGGCACCGGAGACGAGAATCCGCATGGGATCGCCACCTTCTCACTTTAAGATACGGGTTGTACCCTAGAACCTAAGCCCTGGCGTTAGGAAACGCAATGTCTCTTAATCCGATTGTCGCGCCACAGCGCCGGCGAGGGCGTGCGCTGCAGGAGGCGCTGCTGGACTCGGCGTGGGCCGAGTTGACCGAGCGTGGCTACGACGACTTCACCATCGACGCCGTCGCCGTGCGGGCCGGCACCAGCCGCGCCGTGCTGTACCGCCGCTGGTCCAGCAAGCAGGAGCTCGTCATTGCGACATTGGCCCATGCGGCGGGCAAAGACGTGGTGGTTGCCCCCGACACCGGCAGCCTGCGAGGCGACGTCATCGGCCTGCTGCGGGAAGCCAACAAGGTCAGGATCGGGTTGGCGGCGCAGGTGTTCAGCCAGCTCGGCAGCCTCTATCGCGAAACCGGCACCAGCTTGGCCGACCTCAGCGCCTTTGTCCGCGGTGGCCGGGACTCCGCCATGGAGCAGGCACTGCAGCGGGCCATCGATCGAGGCGAGATCGAGCGCGACCGCGTGACCGAGCGAATCGGGCGGTTACCCGCCGATCTGTGGCGTCACGAAATCCTGATGACGTTGCGGCCGCTGACCGACGAGGCCATCGAAGAGATCGTCGACACGATCTTTCTGCCGCTGGTGGGCGCTCGGATGCCCGAATCGCCGCGTTGACGTGACCGGGCTGTGCCGCGCGGGCGTGCCTACCGGGTGGCCGGGTGTCGGTAGGGTGTCATGGCTGATCACGGCGATCTGATCGGGTCCAAGGAAGGTGTGACGGAAGTGTCGGTGCCCACTGAGTTGCGCCCCAGCGCCGCCGCGGGGGCGCGGCTGCCCGCGCTGGCAGCGCAGGTGGGCGCGGTGCCGGTGGCCGGCGACGACGTTCCCGACCTGCCGATCACCGGCGTGACGCTGCGCGCCCAGGACGTGCTGCCCGGCGACCTGTTCGCCGCCCTGCTCGGCGCGACGACGCACGGCGCCCGGTATGCCGCCGACGCGGTGGCCCGCGGGGCCGTCGCCGTGCTCACCGACGCCGCCGGCGTCGCCGCGATAGGCCCCCTGACTGTGCCCACCCTGGTGCATCCGTCGCCGCGCGCGGTGCTCGGCGGCCTGGCCGCCACGGTGTACGGAAACCCGTCCGACCGGCTGGCCGTCCTGGGAATCACCGGAACGTCGGGTAAGACCACCACGACCTACCTGGTCGAATCCGCGCTGCGCGCCGCCGGCCGGGTAGCCGGGCTGATCGGCACCATCGGGGTCCGGATCGACGGGGTCGACGTTCCCAGCGCCCTGACCACGCCGGAGGCTCCCGCCCTGCAGGCGATGCTCGCGGCGATGGCCGAGCGCGGGGTCGACACGGTGGTGATGGAAGTGTCCAGCCACGCCCTGACGCTGGGGCGGGTCGACGGCACCGGGTTCGCGGTTGGCGCGTTCACCAACCTGTCCCGTGATCATCTGGACTTCCACCCGACGATGCAGGACTACTTCGAGGCCAAGGCGCTGCTGTTCGATCCCGGTTCGCCGCTGCGCGCGCGGCGCGCCGTGGTGTGCGTCGACGACGACGCGGGGCGCGCGATGGCCGAAAGGGCCATGAAGGGTGGTGAGGCGATCACCGTCAGCGCCGAGGGCCATCCCGCGCACTGGCGGGCCGTCGACGCGGCGCCGCAGGGCGCCGGGGGACAGGCGTTCACCGCGATCGCGCCCGACGGAACCGCGCACCGGATCGGCATCCGGCTGCCGGGCCGTTACAACATCGCCAATTGCCTTGTCGCACTGGCAATTCTGGACACCGTCGGCGTTTCCGCGGAGCACGCGGCGCCCGGCCTGCTGCAGACGCGGGTGCCCGGGCGACTCGAAGAGGTCGACCGCGGTCAGGATTTCCTCGCCCTCGTCGACTACGCCCACAAGCCGGGCGCGTTGCGGGCGGTGCTGACCACGCTGCGGCAGCCGGGTCGGCGCCTGGCGGTGGTGATCGGCGCCGGCGGCGACCGGGACCCGGGCAAACGCGCGCCGATGGGTGCCGTCGCGGCCGAGCTGGCCGATCTGGTCGTCGTCACCGACGACAACCCGCGCAGCGAGGATCCTGCCGCGATCCGGCGCGAGATCCTGGCCGGGGCCTCCGCAGGCGGCGCCGCGGAGGAAGTCGTCGAGATCGGCGACCGGCGCGAGGCGATCCGGCACGCGGTCGGCTGGGCGGGCCCAAGCGACGTGGTGGTGATCGCCGGCAAGGGGCACGAGACCGGGCAGCAGGCGGGCGGCGTGACCCGCCCGTTCGACGACCGGGTCGAACTCGCGGCGGCGTTGGCGGCACTCGAGGCGCGGCGATGATCGAGCTGACCGTCGCCCAGATCGCCGGCATCGTCGGCGGCACGCTGGCCGACATCTCGCCCGAAGACGCGGCGCAGCTGCGCGTCACCGGGACCGTCGAATTCGACTCGCGCGCCGTCGGCCCCGGCGGGCTGTTCCTGGCGCTGCCCGGGGCGCGGTCGGACGGGCACGATCACGCGGCCTCGGCGGTCGCGGCCGGCGCGGCGGCGGTGCTGGCCGCCCGTCCGGTCGGCGTGCCGGCCATCGTGGTCCGGCCGGAACGGCCCGACAACTCCGTCGGCCGCGCCGGGGTGCTCGAGCACGACGCCGACGGCTCGGGCGCGGCGGTGCTGGCCGCGTTGGCCAAGCTGGCCGCCACGGTGGCCACCGAGCTGGTGGCCGACGGGCTGACCATCGTCGGGATCACCGGCTCGTCGGGAAAGACGTCGACCAAGGATTTGGTGGCCGCGGTCCTGGCCCCGCTGGGCGAGGTGGTCGCGCCGCCGGGCTCGTTCAACAACGAGCTGGGTCATCCCTGGACGGTGTTGCGCGCGACCCGTCGCACCGACTACCTGATCCTGGAGATGTCGGCGCGCCATCCCGGCAACATCGCCGCGCTGGCGAGGATTGCCCAGCCCGCGATCGGGGTAGTGCTCAACGTCGGCACCGCGCACCTGGGTGAGTTCGGCTCACGCGAAGCCATTGCCAGAACCAAAGCCGAACTGCCGCAAGCGGTTCCGTCTTCCGGGGCGGTCGTCCTCAACGTCGACGACCCGGCGGTGGCGGCGATGGCCGCCCAGACCGCGGCCCGGGTGATCCAGGTGAGCCGGTCGAGCGCCACCGACTCCGGTCCCAGCGACGTGTGGGCCGAGGGCGTGTCGCTGGACGAGTTGGCCCGGCCGCGCTTTACGTTGCATGCCAAAGGCGCCCAGGCGGAGGTCCAACTCGGGGTGTACGGCGACCACCAGGTCACGAACGCGCTGTGCGCGGGCGCGGTCGCGCTGCACTGCGGCGCCAGTGTCGAGCAGGTGGCCGAGGCGCTGGCCGCCACGGGCCCGGTGTCGCGGCACCGGATGCAGGTCACCACGCGCGCCGACGGGGTCACGGTGATCGACGATGCCTACAACGCCAACCCCGACTCGATGCGGGCCGGGCTGCAGGCGCTGGCCTGGATCGCCCACGGTGGGCAGCAACCGGGCGCTCCTCCCCGGCGCAGCTGGGCGGTGCTCGGCGAAATGGCCGAACTCGGCGACGATGCGATATCCGAGCACGATGGCATCGGTCGTCTGGCAGTGCGCTTAGATGTGTCTCGACTCGTTGTCGTGGGAATGGGGAGGTCGATGAGCGCCATGCACCACGCAGCGGTCTTGGAAGGGGCATGGGGCTCCTGGGGTGCCCCCGGGGACAGGGGGGCTCGACAGGTGGCCGACAGCGATGCCGCCCTGGCCCTGTTGCGTGCCGAGGTACAGCCCGGCGACGTGGTGTTGGTCAAGGCGTCCAACGCGGCCGGGCTGGGTGCGCTGGCGGAGGCGCTGGCCGCCGAAGACCCAGATGACTCGGACGCCGGGGCTCGCCCGTGAGGCAGATCCTGATCGCCGTCGCCATCGCGCTGATGGTGTCGATCCTGTTAACGCCCGCGCTGATCCGGCTGTTCACCCGCCAGGGCTTCGGCCATCAGACGCGCGAGGACGGCCCGCCCAGCCACCACGCCAAACGCGGCACCCCGTCGATGGGTGGCGTCGCCATCGTGGCAGGCATCTGGGCGGGTTACCTGGGCACCCACCTGGCCGGGCTGGCGTTCGACGGCGAGGGCGTGTCCGCGTCCGGTCTGCTGGTGCTGGGCCTGGCAACCGTCCTGGGCGGCGTCGGCTTCCTCGACGACCTGATCAAGATCCGGCGCTCGCGCAACCTCGGGCTGAACAAGACCGCCAAGACGGTCGGGCAGATCAGCGCCGCGGTGCTGTTCGGGGTGCTGGTGCTGGGATTCCACAATGCCAGTGGCCTGACGCCGGGCAGCCCCGATCTGTCCTACGTGCGTGAGATCGCCACCGTCACGCTGACTCCCGCGCTGTTCGTGCTGTTCTGCGTGGTCATCGTCACTTCCTGGTCCAACGCGGTGAACTTCACCGACGGCCTGGACGGGTTGGCCGCCGGCACCATGGCGATGGTCACCGGCGCCTACGTGCTGGTCACCTTCTGGCAGTACCGCAACGCGTGCGTCACCGCGCCGGGCCTGGGCTGCTACAACGTGCGCGACCCGCTGGACCTGGCGATCGTGGCGGCCGCCACCGCGGGCGCCTGCATCGGCTTTCTGTGGTGGAACGCCGCGCCGGCCAAGATCTTCATGGGAGACACCGGCTCGCTGGCGCTCGGCGGCATCATCGCGGGCCTGTCGGTCACCAGCCGCACCGAAATCCTGGCGGTGGTGCTGGGTTCGTTGTTCGTCGCCGAGGCCGGCTCGGTGGTGCTGCAGATACTGGCCTTCCGCACGACCGGGCGACGGGTATTCCGGATGGCGCCCTTCCACCACCACTTCGAGTTGAGCGGCTGGGCCGAAACCACGGTGATCATCCGCTTCTGGCTGCTTACCGCGATCACCTGTGGCCTGGGCGTGGCGCTGTTCTACGGTGAGTGGCTCGGCGCAGTCGGGGCCTGACGTGAGCGGGCTCGACCCCCTAGCGCCCGGTGCGCCCGTGCTGATCGCCGGCGCGCGGGTGACCGGACGGGCAATCCTGGCCGCGCTGCAGCGATTCGGCGCCGCGCCGACCCTGTGCGACGACGATCCGGCCATGCTGCGCCCGTATGCCGAAAGCGGAGTCGCGACAGTCGATCCCGCGAGCGCGGCCGCCCGGATCGCCGGCTACGCGCTGGTGGTCACCAGTCCCGGGTTTCATCCGTCGGCGCCCGTGCTGGCGGCGGCCGCGGCGGCGGGCGTCCCCATCTGGGGCGACGTCGAATTGGCCTGGCGCCTGGACTCCGCGGGTCGCTACGGGCCGCCGCGCCGCTGGTTGGTGGTGACCGGGACCAACGGCAAGACGACGACGACATCGATGCTGCACGCCATGCTGACGGCGGGCGGCGTGCGCAGCGTGCTGTGCGGCAACATCGGCGATCCGGTGCTCGACGTCCTCGAACAGCCCGCCGACGTGCTGGCCGTCGAGCTGTCGAGCTTCCAACTGTTCTGGGCGCCGTCGCTGCGGCCCGAGGCGGGGGTGGTGCTCAACATCGCCGAGGACCATCTGGATTGGCATTCGACGATGGCGGAGTACACCGCGGCGAAGGCCCGGGTGCTCGATGGCCGGGTGGCCGTCGTCGGCCTCGACGACGCCCGGGCCGCCGCCCTGCTGGACACCGCGGCCGCGCCGGTGCAGGCCGGTTTCCGGCTCGGCGAACCGGCGGCCGGGGAGCTCGGGGTGCGCGACGGGCAGCTGGTCGACCGCGCCTTCGCCGACGACCTGACGCTGCTGCCGGTCGACTCGATCCCCGTGCCGGGGCCCGTCGGCGTGCTCGACGCGCTGGCCGCCGCGGCGCTGGCCCGCTGCGTGGACGTGCCCGCGGTGGCGATCGCGGCGGCGATCGCCTCGTTCCGGGTGGGCCGGCATCGGGCCGAGGTGGTGCTCGTCGCCGACGGCATCCGATACGTCGACGATTCCAAGGCCACCAACCCGCACGCCGCCGAGGCGTCGATCCTGGCCTACCCCCGCGTGGTGTGGGTGGCCGGCGGTCTGCTGAAGGGCGCATCGGTCGATGCCGAGGTGGCCCGAGTCGCGTCGCGGCTGGTCGGCGCCGTGCTCATTGGCCAGGATCGCCAAGAGGTTGCAGAGGCGTTATCGCGACACGCGCCGGATGTCCCCGTCGTCCAGGTTGTGACAGGCGAGGATGCTGGTATGAATGCGACTGTTGTGATTCCTGGTGCAGATGTGACAGATGAGTCTGATGTGAAACTCGGCACCCGGGTCATGACCGCGGTGGTCGCCGCGGCCCGGGAGCTGGCCAAGCCGGGCGACACCGTGTTGCTGGCGCCGGCGGGCGCATCGTTCGACCAGTTCACCGGTTACGCCGACCGCGGTGACGCCTTCGCGGCGGCCGTCCGCGCGGCGCAGCAGTAGGCGCGCGTGGCGAAGAAACTGACCCGGCTGATGCGCCGGGGCAACAGGGCCGTCGACGCCGCGCCGGCCGATGCGGGCGCGGACGCTTCAGCCGAGCAGCGCGCCGCCTATTCGGAGGCCGATACCGAGGCCACGACGGATGCCATCGCGACGCCGGACGACTCCGGCGTCCACGACACGTCGGCGACGGCCCCGGCGAAAGCGCCCGCCACGGCGCAGTTCAGCAACGCTCGGGCCCGCGTCGGCACCTGGCTGGGTCGGCCCATGACCTCGTTTCACCTGATCATCGCCGTCGCGACGCTGCTGACGACGCTCGGCCTGATCATGGTGCTGTCGGCGTCGGGTGTGCGGTCCTACGGCGCAGACGGTTCGGCGTGGGTGATCTTCGGCAAGCAGGTGCTCTGGACGGTCATCGGCCTGGTGGCGGCCTACGTCGCGATGCGGATGTCGGTGCGGTTCCTGCGGCGAGTGGCTTTCACCGGCTACGTGGTGACCATCATCTTGCTGGTGCTGGTGCTGGTTCCCGGCATCGGCCATCTGGCCAACGGCTCGCGGAAGTGGTTCGTCATCGCGGGCTTCTCGATGCAGCCCTCCGAGCTGGCCAAGATCGCGTTCGCGATCTGGGGTGCGCACCTGCTGGCCAGCCGACGCCTGGAACGGGCCGCGCTGCGCGAGATGCTGGTTCCGTTGGTGCCCGCCGCGATCATCGCGCTGGCGCTGATCGTGGCCCAGCCCGACCTGGGGCAGACGGTGTCGCTGGGCATCATCCTGCTGGCGTTGCTGTGGTACGCCGGGTTGCCGCTGCGCGTCTTCGGCACCTCGCTGCTGGCGGTGTTCATGGCCGGCGCGGTCTTGGCGATGTCTGCCGGTTACCGGTCGGACCGGGTGCGCTCCTGGCTGGATCCGGAGAACGACCCGATGGACACCGGCTATCAGGCTCGGCAGGCAAAGTTCGCACTGGCGCACGGCGGGGTCTTCGGGGACGGCCTGGGCCAGGGCGTCGCGAAATGGAACTACCTGCCCAACGCGCACAACGACTTCATCTTCGCGATCATCGGCGAGGAACTCGGCTTCGTCGGCGCGTTCGCCCTGCTGGGGCTGTTCGGGTTGTTCGCCTATACGGGCATGCGGATCGCACGCCGCTCGGCCGACCCGTTCTTGCGTTTGCTGACCGCCACCACGACGATGTGGGTGCTGGGTCAGGCGTTCATCAACATCGGTTACGTGATCGGCGTGCTGCCGGTGACCGGCCTGCAGTTACCTCTCATCTCGGCTGGTGGAACATCAACGGCGGCAACGCTTTTCATGATAGGCCTGATGGCGAACGCGGCTCGGCACGAGCCTGACGCGGTTGCCGCGCTGCGGGCCGGGCGTGATGACAAGATGAATCGGCTGCTGCGGTTGCCGCCGCCCGAGCCGTACACGCCGCCGCGCATCGAGGCGTTCCGCGACCGCAAGCGCAGCAGCGCGCAGCCGACCCGGTCGCCCGCCCAGGGCAAGGGCCGCAAGGCCCCTCAGCCGCCTGCGCGCAAGGCCGCCATACCGTCTGCCAAAACGTCGAGGCGCAACGCCGATCCGCCGATGCGGCCGGCTTTCCCCCGAACGGGTGCCCGCCAGGCCACCCACTCAGGGCATCATGGATCTCGCCGGCGCCATGCCGATGTGGCAGCCGGTCGGCGTCAAGTACGGCGCTCTCGCGCATTGGAAGGTCAGCGTTACGGGTGAACAACATGGTCAGGGAGCCGACCGGCGGGCAGGGGGCGAGTCCCTCGCCCGCCGGTGCCGCATCATCGGTCCGTTCCGGCCTGTCAGTGGTATTGGCCGGCGGCGGCACCGCTGGCCACGTTGAGCCGGCGATGGCCGTTGCCGATGCGCTCTCCGCACTGGACCCCGGCGTCCGGATCACCGCGCTGGGCACCGCGCGCGGACTGGAAACCCGGCTGGTGCCTGAACGCGGGTACGACCTCGAGCTGATCACGCCGGTGCCGCTGCCCCGCAAGCCCAGCGGCGACCTGGCCCGGCTGCCACCGCGGGTCTGGCGGGCCGTCCGCGAGACGCGCGCGGTGCTCGACGCCGTCGACGCCGACGTGGTCGTCGGATTCGGGGGATACGTGGCCCTGCCCGCCTACCTGGCCGCCCGCGGCTTCCCCGGGGTCCGGCGCCGTGTCCCCGTGCTGATCCACGAGGCAAATGCTCGTGCCGGCATCGCCAACCGGGTCGGCGCGCGCAGCGCCGACCGGATTCTGTCGGCCGTGCCCGATTCCGGGCTGCGCGGCGCCGAGGTGGTCGGCATCCCGGTGCGCGCCGCCATCACCTCCCTGGACCGCGCGAGCCTGCGGGCCGAGGCGCGCAGCCACTTCGGCTTCGCCGACGACGCCCGGGTGCTGCTGGTGTTCGGCGGTTCCCAGGGTGCGGTGTCGCTCAACCGGGCGGTGGCCGCGGCCGCCGCCGACCTGGCCGCCGCCGGCGTGGCCGTCTTGCACGCGCACGGGCCCAAGAACACTCTCGAGCTGCGCACGCCCGGCCCCGGCGATCCACCGTACGTGGCGGTGCCCTACCTGGACCGGATGGACCTGGCCTACGCCGCCGCCGACCTGGCGATCTGCCGGTCCGGCGCGATGACCGTCGCCGAGGTGTCGGCCGTGGGCCTCCCGGCGATCTATGTGCCGCTGCCGATCGGAAACGGCGAGCAGCGGCTGAACGCGCTGCCGGTGGTCAACGCCGGGGGTGGCATGGTCGTCGCCGACGGCGATCTGACGCCGGAGCTGGTGGCGCGGGAGGTCTGCGGCCTGCTCACCGACCCGCCGCGGCTGGCGGTGATGACCGCGGCCGCCGCGCAGGTGGGGCATCCGGAGGCAGCGCGCCAGGTCGCCGAGGCGGCGCTGGACATTGCGCGACGAGCGCGTGATGGGGGGCGTGGGGGGCCCGGGTCTGCCAAGAGGACCGGGAAAACGCCGTGACCGCCGAGCAATTGCCGCCCGAATTGCAGCGGGTGCACATGGTGGGCATCGGGGGAGCCGGGATGTCGGGCATCGCCCGCATCCTGCTCGATCGCGGCGGCATGGTGTCGGGTTCGGACGCCAAGGAGTCGCGCGGCGTGCACGCGCTGCGGGCGCGGGGCGCGCTGATCCGCATCGGGCACGACGCCTCGTCCCTGGATCTGCTGCCCGGCGGCGCGACGGCGGTGATCACCACGCACGCGGCCATCCCGAAGACCAACCCCGAGCTCGTCGAGGCCCGGCGCCGCGGCATACCGGTGGTGCTGCGACCGACCGTGCTGGCCAAGCTGATGGCCGGGCGCACCGCCCTGATGGTGACCGGTACCCACGGGAAGACGACGACGACGTCGATGCTGATCGTCGCGCTGCAGCACTGCGGCCGCGACCCGTCGTTCGCCGTGGGCGGCGACCTCGGCGAGGCCGGTACCAACGCGCACCACGGCAGCGGGGACTGCTTCGTTGCCGAGGCCGACGAGAGCGACGGCTCGCTGCTGGAGTACGCGCCCGACGTCGCGGTGGTCACCAACATCGAGCTCGACCACCTGGACTTCTACGGCAGCGCCGACGCCTACGTCGGGGTGTTCGATTCCTTCGTCGAGCGTCTTGCCCCGGGCGGCGTCCTGGTGGCGTGCATCGACGATCCGGGTGCGGCCGAACTGGCCCGGCGCAGTGCCGAGCTGGGAATCCGGGTGCTGCGGTACGGATCGCAGGGCGGCTCTGCAGGCGCATCGTACGGCGAGCTCGCCGGCACGTTGCTGTCCTGGGAGCAGCACGGCACCGAGGCGGTCGCACACATCCAGCTCGCCTCGGAACGAGATCGGATACCCGTGCGGGCGATGCGGCTGGCGGTCCCCGGGCGGCATATGGCGCTCAACGCCTTGGGCGCGCTGCTGGCGGCGACCGAGGTCGGCGCGCCCGTCGACGAGGTGCTCGACGGCCTGGCCGGCTTCGAGGGTGTGCGCCGCCGGTTCGAGTTCGTCGGCACCGCAGTGGTCGGCCCGGGGTCGGTGCGGGTGTTCGACGACTATGCCCACCACCCGACCGAGATCAGTGTGACGCTGGGGGCGGTCCGCGGGCTGCTCGAGCAACACGGCGAGGGTCGCGCACTGGTGGTGTTCCAGCCCCATTTGTATTCGCGGACAAAGGCTTTCGCTGCCGACTTCGGCAAGGCGCTGAGCGCTGCCGACGAGGTGTTCGTCCTCGACGTCTACGGCGCTCGCGAACAACCACTGGCCGGCGTCAGCGGGGCGAGCGTCGCCGCGCACGTCAGCGTGCCCGCTCGTTACCTGCCGGACTTCTCGGCGGCGGCCGAGCAGGTGGCCGCCGCGGCCGGACCCGGCGACGTCATCGTCACGATGGGTGCCGGCGACGTGACCATGCTGGGCCCCGAGATCGTGTCCGCGCTGCGGATGCGGGCCAATCGCAGCGCTCCCGGCCGGCCGGGGGAGTCGCCATGACCGAGCCGCCGGACGCCACGGCCGCCGAGTCGCCCGCACCCGAGGCCGAGGCCGCCATCACCGAACCGATTCTGGTCGACAAGGGCCAACCGCAGGACGCCGAAACCCAGGCCGGCGAGGACGATTTCGAGGGCCCGCGCCGTCGGGCCCGGCGCGAGCGGGCAGAGCGCCGCGCCGCGCAGGCTCGCGCCACCGCCATCGAGGAAGCCCGCCGAGAGGCCAAACGCCGAGCCAGCGGGCGCCTCGCCAACGAGCCCAAACCTGTTGCGCGAGGCGTGGTTCGCGGCCTCAAGATGCTGCTCGCGACGGTGTTGCTGGTCATCGTCGGGGTGGGGCTCGCGCTGGCCCTCTATTTCACGCCCGCGATGTCGGCGCGCAACATCGTCGTCACCGGCACGGGAACGGTGACCCGCGAGGAGGTTCTCGACGCCGCGCAGGTGCGCATCGGGACCCCGCTGCTGCAGATCAACACCAACCAGGTCGCCGACCGGGTGGCCGCGATCCGGCGGGTAGCCAGCGCCCGCGTCCAGCGGCAATACCCGTCGGCGCTGCGGATCACGATCGTGGAACGAGTGCCGGTGGCGGTCAAGGACTTTGCGGACGGTCCGCATCTGTTCGACCGCGACGGCGTCGATTTCGCGACCGGGCCGCCGCCGCCCGCGCTGCCCTACCTCGACGTCGCCGATCCCGGACCGACCGACCCGACCACCAAGGCCGCCCTCCAGGTGCTCCTGGCGCTCCGTCCCGAGGTCGCCGGTCAGGTGGGCCGGGTCGCGGCACCGTCGGTCGCGTCTATCACGCTCACGCTCGGCGACGGTCGAGTGGTGATCTGGGGGACCACGGACCGCACCGAGGAAAAGGCCGAGAAGCTGGCCGCGCTGCTGACCCAACCGGGCAAGACCTACGACGTCTCCAGTCCGGATCTGCCCACGGTCAAGTAGCGGCCCTGACGCGGGGCCGAAAAATTTGCGCGCCGCGCGTCGGCGCGCCTGCGGGGTTAGCGCGCGCCATGCCCATACCGTTCTGGTTGCGCGGAAGTACTTGACATAACTCTAACTCTATGGTTGAGGTTGAGGGTTTGCCGGGTAAGCCGCCACGGAGTACGCGAGAACCCCATCGGGGAGAACCAGAGCCACCAGGGAGGAAGACGAATGATGACCCCCCCGCATAACTACCTGGCCGTCATCAAGGTCGTAGGTATCGGCGGCGGCGGCGTCAACGCCGTCAACCGGATGATCGAACAGGGCCTCAAGGGCGTGGAGTTCATCGCGATCAACACCGACGCTCAGGCGCTGTTGATGAGCGATGCCGACGTCAAGCTGGACGTGGGCCGGGAGTCCACCCGGGGATTGGGCGCCGGCGCCGACCCGGAGGTCGGGCGCAAGGCCGCCGAGGACGCCAAGGACGAGATCGAAGAGCTGCTGCGCGGGGCGGACATGGTGTTCGTCACCGCCGGGGAGGGCGGTGGAACCGGGACCGGCGGCGCGCCCGTCGTCGCCAGCATCGCGCGCAAGCTGGGCGCGCTGACCGTCGGCGTGGTCACTCGGCCGTTCTCCTTCGAGGGCAAGCGGCGCGGCAACCAGGCCGAGACCGGCATCGCCGCGCTGCGGGAGAGTTGCGACACCCTGATCGTGATTCCCAACGACCGGCTGCTGCAGATGGGCGACGCCGCGGTATCGCTGATGGACGCGTTCCGCAGCGCCGACGAGGTGCTGCTCAACGGCGTGCAGGGCATCACCGACCTGATCACCACGCCCGGCCTGATCAACGTCGACTTTGCCGACGTCAAGGGCATCATGTCCGGCGCGGGTACGGCGCTGATGGGTATCGGTTCGGCCCGCGGCGAAGGCCGTTCGCTCAAGGCCGCCGAGATCGCGATCAACTCGCCGCTGCTGGAAGCGTCGATGGAAGGTGCCCACGGCGTGCTGATGTCGATCGCCGGTGGCAGTGACCTGGGTCTGTTCGAGATCAACGAGGCGGCCTCGCTGGTGCAGGACGCGGCCCATCAGGACGCCAACATCATCTTCGGAACCGTCATCGACGACTCGCTGGGCGACGAGGTGCGCGTCACCGTCATCGCGGCGGGCTTCGACGCTGCCGGCGCCGGCCGCAAGCCCGTCGTAGGCGTCGGAGGTGCCGCCGGCGTGGAGAAGGCCGGCGGCGCGCACCGGATCGAGTCGGCCAAGGCCGGAAAGCTCACGTCGACGCTGTTCGAACCGGTCGACGCCGTCAGTGTTCCGGTGCACACCAACGGCGCGACGCTGAGTATCGGCGGAGATGACGACGACGTCGATGTGCCGCCCTTCATGCGCCGCTGAGCCCTTGAGCATTCGGCGCGCGCCGGATACTGGTGAGGTGAGCGTTCGTATCCGGCGCGTGACCACCACCCGTGCGGGCGGCGTATCCAAGCCGCCGTTCGACACCTTCAACCTCGGCGACCACGTGGGCGACGATCCGGCGGCGGTGACCGCCAACCGCGCCCGGCTCGCCGCGGCCGTCGGCCTGGGTGCCGACCGGGTGGTGTGGATGAACCAGGTGCACGGCGATCGGGTCGTCCTGGTCGACGAGCCGCCGAACGCCGTCATCGACGACACCGACGCGTTGGTCACGCGCACGCCGCGACTGGCATTGGCGGTGGTGACCGCCGATTGCGTCCCGGTCTTATTGGCCGACGCCCGCGCCGGTGTGGCCGCGGCAATTCACGCCGGCCGCGTCGGGGCGGCGAAGGGAGTTGTCCCCCGCGCCGTCGAGGCGATGGAGAAGCTCGGTGCGCGTACCGGCGACATCTCGGCATTGCTCGGGCCGGCGGTCAGCGGCTGCAATTACGAGGTGCCCGCCGCCATGGCCGACGAGGTCGAGACGGCCCTGCCGGGCAGCCGCACCACCACCGCCAAAGGAACGCCCGGTCTCGACCTTCGGGCCGGAATCGCCTGCCAGCTAAAGGATTTGGGTGTCACCTCGATCGACATCGATCCGCGGTGCACGGTGGCTGACGCTGCCTTGTTCAGTCATCGCCGGGGTGCGCCAACCGGGCGGCTGGCGTCGTTGGTGTGGATGGAATGACTGTCATGGCGGGGGACGTGCCGGCTCCGGACGCGCAAGGAAATCGCGAATCGGAATTGACGCACGCGTTGGCGGCGGTTCGTTCACGACTTGCATTGGCCGCGCAGCGCGCGGGCCGCAATGTCGGCGAAATTGAACTTCTCCCAATTACGAAATTCTTTCCGGTAACCGATGTCGCGATTTTGTCTCGATTGGGTTGCCGATCAGTGGGCGAATCCCGCGAACAAGAAGCTTCGGCAAAGGTGGCCGAACTCACGCGGTTGGTTGCGGCTTCCGCCGCTTCCGGGCGGCCGGATTCCCGGGAAGTGCACTGGCACATGGTCGGCCGGATTCAGCGAAAAAAGGCCAAATCACTGGCCCGCTGGGCGCATACGGCGCACTCGGTCGACAGCTCGCCGCTGGTCACCGCCCTCGACCGGGCGATAGCCGCGGCGCTGGCCGACGGCTTGCGGAAGGACCGCCTGCGGGTCTACGTCCAGATCAGTCTGGACGGCGACGTGTCCCGCGGCGGCGTCGACATGACCGTCCCCGGCGCCGTCGACGAGGTGTGCGCGCAGGTCGACGCGGCGGACAGTCTCGAGCTGATCGGACTGATGGGTATTCCGCCGCTGGGCGGCGATCCGGAGGCGGCGTTCGAGCGGCTGCAAACCGAGCACCGCCGGGTGCTCGAGTCACATCCGAATGCGCTCGGTTTGTCCGCCGGGATGTCGAACGATCTCGAAATCGCCGTAAAACACGGTTCGACGTGTGTGCGTGTCGGTACCGCGCTGTTGGGCCCTCGACAGCTACCGTCACCGTGAGTAGTCACTGTAGTCACACCTTCATCACAGACATCAATAATCCCAGGGGCTAGAAGGGTCTAACGCGATGAGCACACTGCACAAGGTCAAGGCGTACTTCGGTATGGCCCCGATGGACGACTACGAAGACGAGTACTACGACGACCGCGCGCCCTCCCGGGGTTTCCCGCGGCCCCGGTTCGACGACGGCTATGGCCGTCTGGATGGCCGTCTGGATGGCCGCTACGACGGACGGGACTACGACGACCCGCGCGGCGAGCCCGACTATGCGCCGGCCGGCTACCGCGGCGGCTACGCCGACGAGCCCCCGTTCCGCGGCCGCGACTTCGACCGGCCCGAAATGAGCAGGCCGCGCCTTGGCTCGTTCCTCCGCGGCGGCGGCACCCGTGGCGCGCTGGCCATGGACCCGCGCCGGATGGCGATGATGTTCGAGGAGGGCCACCCGCTGTCGAAGATCACCACGTTGCGGCCCAAGGACTACAGCGAAGCCCGCACCATCGGCGAGCGATTCCGCGACGGAACCCCGGTCATCATGGACCTGGTGTCGATGGATAACGCCGACGCCAAGCGGTTGGTCGACTTCGCCGCCGGCCTGGCCTTCGCCCTGCGCGGCTCGTTCGACAAGGTCGCGACCAAGGTGTTCCTGCTGTCGCCCGCCGACGTCGACGTATCGCCGGAGGAGCGTCGCCGGATCGCCGAAACCGGCTTCTACGCTTACCAGTAGCGAGCCCGGCCCGCGGGCCCGGCGGGGTCGTGGCCTTGGAGCTGCGCCGTCCGGCGCAGGTGAGATGTCTGATTGGCTAGCGAGTCGGTACGCTGGCTGTTGCCGCGCTCGCGCGCGTCGAATGACCATCTCATCGTAAGGTCGGGACTTTCGTTGGTGCTCTTCTTCCAGATCCTTGGATTTGCGCTGTTCATCTTCTGGCTGCTGCTCATCGCTCGGGTGGTCGTCGAGTTCATCCGCTCGTTCAGCCGTGATTGGCATCCGACCGGCATCACCGTGGTGATCTTGGAAATCATCATGTCGATTACCGATCCGCCCGTGAAACTGCTGCGGCGGTTGATCCCGCAGCTCACCATCGGGGCGGTCCGCTTCGACCTGTCCATCATGGTGCTCCTGTTGGTCGCATTCATCGGTATGCAGCTGGCGTTCGGCGCCGCGGCATGAGTGAGCGGGCCGCAGCGGAAGAGCCCGGGCGACAGTTCGGCCACGGTTTGGCTTCGGTTCGATGCTGGCGATTTCCATTTTCTAAGGAATCGGATTTTATTGCTCTTAGTGTTTGAAATTGGTTCTTATTTATTGGCCTAATCGGCGACCGCCGAGTCTGGTGTGACAGGATGGGCGGCAGTTGCACAAGGGCTGCTACTCCGTTCTACACTTTCCAGAACGTTTGACAGGAACTTGAGGGGACGAACAATGCCGCTTACACCAGCCGACGTCCACAATGTGGCGTTCAGTAAGCCGCCTATCGGCAAGCGCGGATACAACGAAGACGAGGTTGACGCATTCCTTGACCTCGTCGAGAACGAGCTGACGCGGCTCATCGAAGAGAACTCGGATCTGCGCCAGCGGATCGAGGAACTCGACCGCGAGCTGGCCGCCGGTGGCGGCGCCGCTGCCGCCCCCGCCGCTGCTCAGCCCGCCCCCGTTGCTCCTGTCTTCGAACCCGAGCCCGAGCCGGTCAAGGCCGCCCCGGTGGCGGCGCCCATCAACGAGGACCAGGCCATCAAGGCCGCCCGGGTGCTGAGCCTGGCGCAAGACACCGCCGACCGCCTGACCAGCACCGCCCAGGCCGAGTCCGAGAAGTTGCTGTCCGACGCGCGCGCGAACGCAGACCAGATTCTCGCCGAGGCCCGCAACACCGCCGAAAGCGCGGTCATCGAGGCGCGGCAGCGTGCCGACGCAATGCTGGCCGACGCGCAAAGCCGCTCCGAGACGCAGCTGCGCCAGGCGCAAGAGAAGGCCGACGCCCTGCAGGCCGACGCCGAGCGCAAGCACTCCGAGATCATGGGCACCATCAATCAGCAGCGCACGGTCCTGGAAGGCCGTCTCGAGCAGCTGCGGACGTTCGAACGCGAATACCGGACCCGGCTCAAGACGTACCTCGAATCGCAGCTCGAGGAGCTCGGCCAGCGCGGGTCGGCGGCACCCGTCGACTCCAGCGCCGATGCGGGGGGGTTCGAACAATTCAACCGGGGCAGTAACTAGCCTCGGTGTGGTGCCCGGAACTCGTCACTGCGAGGCCGGCACCGGAAGCCTGCACTGGACCTGGCAGGCCCGCCCGTCGGCTGGAGGATGACCGATGCTGATCATTGCGCTGGTACTGGCTCTCATCGGGCTCGTTGCCCTGGTGTTCGCGGTTGTCACCAGCAACGAGCTGGTGGCCTGGGTGTGCATCGGCGCCAGTGTGCTGGGCGTCGTGCTGCTCATCATCGACGCGTTGCGCGAGCGGCAGCGGCGCGATGCGGGCGTCGACGCCGCCGAAGCGGCCGACGCGGAGGCCTACGACTACCCCGAAGAGGTCTCGGACGAGGCCGAACAATCCGCCGCGATCGGTGAGTCGGAGGCGGGCGACGGCAGCGACGCGACCGAGCAATCGTCCGTATCCGCCGACGACAAACCCGCCAAATAGGCCGGCGCCCGCCCGCTCAGTTCGTCGGCGTGCCGAGCAGCTTGCCCACCTCGTCGTCGCTGACCTGGTGGAAGTCGCCGTAGACCTGCCCGACCGCCTCGAATCCGGGTGGCGTGGTCACGCACACCACATCGTCGGCGACCCGCGCGAGTGCCTGGCAGACCGGCGGCGGCCCGACCGGGACCGTGACGACGATCGACTGCGGCCCGCCGGCCCGCACCGCCCGCACGGCGGCGAGCATGCTGGCGCCGGTGGCGATGCCGTCGTCAACCAGGATCACGATCTTTCCCACGGCGTTCGCAGCAGGCCGTCCGCCCCGATAGGCCTGGTCGCGGCGGGCGAGTTCGGCCGTCTCGCTGTCGATCACGTCCCGCACCTGCTCGTCGGTGATGTGCAGCCTGGACACCACGCTGTCGTTGATGACCACCCCGCCGCCGCTGGCCAGCGCACCCATCGCGAGCTCGGACCAGCGCGGCACCCCCAGCTTGCGCACCAGAAACACGTCCACCGGGGCCCGCAGCGCCGAGGCGATCTCCCAGGCCACGGGAACGCCGCCGCGCGCCAGCCCGAGCACCATCAGGTTGTCCTTGCCGCGGTAGGACTTGAGTTCCTGGGCCAGCACTCGACCGGCCTCGTGACGGTCGACGAAAGTTCGCATCACGCTGCGTCGGAGAAAGCGGCTGGGTGGATTCATGGGTTTGCACTCCCGGCTGCGGGCCTGCACTTAGCGTACGGGCGGTCGAGAGCCCGGCCGAGAGCGCGCATGGCGAAGCGCCGGATTTGAATAAAAAGCGTTGTGCTGGAACGTGATTAGTTCACCACGTGTGATGCCGCGCGGAGCATCCACTGCTCGTCTCGCTCAACGCGCTCCGTCGGCTCCCGCGATGGACCCGACATGGCGGCGACTGGCGCAACGGGTCGGAGGTGCGGCGCTGCTGCACCCACCGACGGGCGAATTGTTGATGAGCGACGGAAGTTTTTCGAACGCAGAACGTGATCCCCGCCTATATTCTGCCTCGGCACCTCGTCGTGCCTGCGCGCCTAGAAAGGGAGATCGTGATGACGAACGATTCCGCGGATGCAGCACCGACGATCCGCGGTGACCGCGGTGCCACCGTCTTAGGACCCGACAATGAGCCGATCGGCCGACAGAACCCTGGCGCGCCGCCGACAGATTCGGGCAGCTTGCCGAACCTGAAGTTTTCGTTCGGGGCGGCTCATAACCGCTTGCTCGACGGTGGCTGGGCGCGTGAGGTCACGGTTCGCGAACTTCCGGTGGCGACCACGTTGGCCGGCGTAAATATGCGATTGAAGCGCGGAGCGTACCGAGAACTGCACTGGCATCGCGAAGCGGAATGGGCGTTCATGCTGGCCGGATCGGCGCGAATCGCCGCGATCGACCCGCAGGGCCGCAACTTCGTTGACGACATCGGGCCCGGCGACCTGTGGAACTTCAAGGCGGGATTTCCGCACTCGATCCAGGCCCTGGAGGATTGTGAGTTCCTGCTCGTCTTCGACAACGGCAGCTTTTCGGAGAACGAGACATTCCTGGTGAGCGACTGGTTCACCCACACCCCGAAGCACGTACTGGCCAAGAATTTTGGAGTGGCCGAGTCGGCGTTCGATAACTTGCCTACGGACATCGAGCACACCCGCTACATTTTCCCCGGAGAGGTTCCCGGCGCCTTGGTCGCCGACATCGAAGCGGCCCGCTCACCCGCGGGTGCCGCCGAACGGATGAGCCACCGGCTGCTCGCGCAGGATCCCGTCGAACTTCGCGGCGGAACGGTACGAGTAGTCGATTCGACGAACTTCCCCGCCGCCTCCACGATTGCGGCGGCCTACGTCGAACTACAGCCGGGCGCGATGCGGGAGATGCACTGGCACCCCAACAACGACGAATGGCAGTATTGGATCTCCGGGCACGTCCGTATGACAGTGTTCGGATCCAGCGGCACCGCAAGGACGTTCGACTACCGCGCCGGGGACGTCGGATATGTCCCACGCGCGATGGGCCACTACTTCGAGAATCTGGGGGACGAACCCGCCCGCATGCTCGAGCTCTTCAAGAGCGATCACTTCTCCGACGTCTCTCTTAACCAGTGGCTGGGCCTGACACCTGCGGAAGTGGTCGGTGCGACGCTCAACCTGGACCGCAAGACCCTCGCGGCACTGCGCAAGGACAAACCTCTGATCGTGGAGTAGCCACCCTCGTGATCGAGCGGCGTCGTCGCGGCGCGTGATGACGATCCGCATCTGCGCCGAGGCAACGGCCGACTGGAGTCGTGTCGCCGGATCCTTAGCTCAGATGTCTATTGCTTCCGGGGACCGTCGGGCCCGGTCAGCGACAGGCCCTATGCCCAGGCAGAGTTCGGTGTTATGTGTGCCTCGGGGTTCGGCGGTCTGGCCGATCGGGCTTTAGTAGGAGGTATGGATTGGATAGGCACGGTCGCTGTCGTTGACTCGCAGGCCGTGCTGGTGGTCGTGCCGATCTGGTTGCGCTCGAAGCTGAGACCTCTACTGTGAAAACGAAAACATCCTGCTATCGCTGAGATGCCTTGCCAGGCAAGGGGTGTCGGTAGTCACCGCGGTTGCTGGTTCTTACTACGGGCGAGTGCGCGCTGACCGTGACCGCCGGCTGCGGGGGCTCGAATCGTGACAGTCGGTCCATGAGGTCGCCGGCAGTCACGGGGCTGCTCCACGGATAGGTGAGGTCAGATCAGGTTGTCACCCACTCACCACTTTTGTTTACTGGGTTTATCGGGTTTTGGTGAGCATGCCGTGAACGAAGAGTGTGTCGCCGAACCGTACGTCGTCGTTCTCGATCGGTGGAAATCCATGGATCGCGAGCAGGTCTGCAATGCTGCTTCCACTCAGTGTCCAACCGCGTTTGATGAGGTAAGGAGCTGCCTCGTTGCGCTCACCAAGATATGCCAGGCCTGACATCTGCGGATCGAAACCGTGTGTGCTCCAACGCCGGGACAGCTCGTGCAGGTGCTGCCTGGTTTTCTCGTCGCGGCCTGGCCACGGGTTTGGGGTGCTCTCTGTAGCCAGCCGGCTTCCCGATGAGCTGAGTTCGGTAATGGTGTCAAGCAGGCGGTCTTGGGCTTCTGGCGGCAGATAGCCGAGTAGACCCTCGGCGCTCCATGCCGTCTTCTGTGCAGGGTCGAACCCTGCGGAGCGCAGCGCGGCGGGCCAGTCATCGCGGAGGTCGACTGAGACTGCTCGCCGTTCGGCGGTGGGCGGGGCACCGAGATCGGTCAAGGTGCGGGTTTTGAAGTCGATGACTTCTGGCTGGTCGACTTCATAAATCACGGTCCCGGTTGGCCAGGGCAGTCGGTACGCGCGAGAATCGAGGCCTGAAGCCAGGATCACGACTTGCTTGATGCCGGCTGTGGTGGCGTCGAGGAAATAGTCGTCGTGGAACTTGGTGCGCACGGCGGCTGCGTCTATCAGTACCTGGTCAAGGTTGTCGGCGAGAGTGGAAGATCCCGGCACTGCGCTGTTCAAGTCGCTCGCGGTGATGTCGCCGCTCGCCAAGCGGGTGAGCAGGCCAATACCCACCGCGCGGACGAGTGGTTCGGCGAACGGGTCGTTGATGATCGGTTGTTCCGCTCGGGTTGCTATCGCCCGTGCCGCCGCGACCATGGTGGCAGTCGTGCCGACGCTGGATGCCAGATCCCAGGCATCGCCGTCGTGTCTGCTGGACGTCATGTGCACTCCTTGAGTTCGGTTGTCTGCTAACGGCGTTCGTAAATCCCGTCGAGTCGGGCGCGGCCGATTACGCGACCCGAGATGGCATCAAGAACCTCGTCAACGGCGCACTTGGCGGGTAGCCCGCAGGGGTGGGCCAGGGCGAAGAGTTGGAACGCGTAGGTGTGCGGACCGTGGGATCGGACTGGCAAGGGCCCGGCCCAGCCACACCGGCCGAGCGCACCTTTCCCGTGCCGGATTCCCGGAATCGGGCTGGGGTCGGTCAGGGCGTTGTCTGGCAGCCCGCTGAGCGAAGGGTTGATGCCCAGGGTGAGCGCGTGGGTGGCCGGGCGGCGGCCAGGAGCGTCGGCGTCTTGCACGAGCAAGACGAGCTCAACAGTGCCCGCCGGCGGCGGCGTCCAGCTCAGGGCGGGTGAGATGTTGGCACCGAACAGCTTGCCGCGGTGTCTTTTCTGGTAGCGCCGCCCTGTGTTCAAAAGCAGGGCTGGTCACGGTGAAGTTCTCTGGCGCTTCTAGATCGGGCCGCGCCCAGGCCAGGGTGTGCTCGCCTGCGCGGCGGTGACGCAGTGCGATGCCGATCGGATTTGCCAGCACAGACCGTAACCCATTCCTTTAGGTATAAGAATTATCTTCTTTAGTTAAAATAATGAACTGTGGCGAACAAGGCAATCGAACGACGGGACGCCGAAGCCGTGGATGCTGACCTGGGCGGTCAAGTACGGTCTGCGGTCGGCCGCCTTTACCGTCGCTTCCGCAGTGAGCGCCCCGAAGGCGGGCTCGGAGACGCGGCGCTCGCCGTACTCACCAGCATCCACAAGCGTGGCCCGCAGACCCTCACCGAACTCAGCGAAAACGACCGGGTATCGCCTGCATCCATGAGCCAGACGGTGAATCGTCTGACGTCAGCCGGTTATGCCGTGCGTAGTCCCGACCCGCGCGATGGCCGCAAAGTACTGTTCAGCGCCACCGCTGAAGGGCACAAGGTTGCCGGCGCTGCCCGCGCGCAGCGCAACGCCTGGCTCGACGGACAACTGCAGGCCCTCAGTGCCGAAGAGCGGGCAATAATCGCCCGCGCCGCTGCGTTGTTTGTCCGCATCGCTGACTCCTGAGCGACGATGCCGTTAGCGCGGGCTCGATGCGCAGCGCGCCGGGCAGCGCTGCGATTAGAGCAGTCAGCTGGCCCCTCACCGCCGCGTTCGGTCGATTTGTTCGGCGCCCCGCCCGATCTCATCTAGCTCGGCGAGATCCTCGTTGGACAGCGAGAGTCCTGCGCCGCAGACGTTTTCGCGCAGGTGCGCCGTCGAAGAGGTGCCGGCGATCAGCAGGATGTTCAGCGATCGTCTCAGCAGCCATGCGAGGGCGACCGAAATGGGCGTCGCGTGTAACCGGGCGGCGACGGATGAGAGCTGCGCGGACTGCAGAGGACTGTAGCCGCCGAGGGGGAAGAAGGGCACGTAGGCAATGCCGCTTTTGGCGAGCTTGTCGATCAGATCGTCGTCTTGGCGATAGGCGAGGTTGTAGGCGTTCTGTACGCACACGATTGGCGCGATTGCCTGTGCCTCAGTGACCTGTTCGGTCGTCGCATTGCTCACGCCGAGGTGCCGGATCAGCCCTTGCTGCTGGAGTTCGACGAGCGCTTCAAATGGCTCGGCGAGTGAGCCGGGCTGGGGTCCCAACGCGTTACCCAGCCGAAGGTTCACCACGTCGAGCGTCTCGAGGCCGAGGGTGTCGAGGTTCTCGTGGACGGATCGGCGCAGCTCATCGGGCCGTCGGGCCGGGATCCAACCGCCCTGGTGGTCGCGGATCGCGCCGACCTTGGTCACGATGTGCAGCGATTCGGGGTAAGGGTGCAGCGCTTCATGGATCAGCTGGTTGGTGATGCGTGGTCCGTAGGCGTTGGAGGTGTCGATATGGGTAATCCCGTGGTCGACAACGTCGCGAAGGACGGCGAGTGCGCCTTTGTGGTCGGTAGGCGGGCCCATGACCCCGGGACCGGCAAGCTGCATGGCGCCGTAGCCGAATCGGGAGACGGTCAGCCCGCCCAGGGTCCAGGTACCGCCGGGAAGTGACGTAGGCAACGCGTTCAAACTTCTGCCTTTCATACTCAGCTGGTCGTTGGTATCGAAAAGGTGCTTACATCACTATTGATAGGCAACTTCCGAATAGGTAGTAGGCACTTCAAAGTGCTTTAGGCACCGCAGGTGAAGGGAGCGGGTTGGATGGCAACCATGACGGCCGCCCAAAAGAAGGCAGAGCGCAAGGCCCAATACGACGCCTTCCTGGCGGCATGTCCCAGTCACAAGCTGCTCGACCGTATCTCTGGCAAGTGGGTCACGCTCATCTTGGCGGCGTTGGGCGCCGACGGTTCTCCTCAGCGTGGCGAGCGCTGTGGTGGACAGACCCGGTCGATGCGCTACTCGGAATTGTCCCGTCTGATGGCCGGCGTCAGCCACAAGATGCTCACACAAACGCTGCGCTCCCTGGAGCGTGATGGTCTGGTCACCCGGACGGCAATGCCGACGGTGCCCGTCACCGTCTCCTACGAGCTGACCGAGCTGGGTCTCTCGCTGCGTCAAACGTTGCGCGGCCTCAAGTCCTGGGCTGAGATGCACATGGACGACGTACTCGCGAATCGCGCAATATACGACGGCGAACTGCAAAGAACCGGGGCGAACCCTCAGTCTCCGCCGCACGGCGGTGAATCCACCCCTGACGGGGAAGTGGATTCCGCGGCTGCTTTGACAACCGGCCAAAAGGGCTATGGCTGAGGCGATTTCGCCCAGGTGGGCAGCCACCACATCGAGCCCGACACAAACTACTGGCGCAACCAATACAAAAACCCCGGCCGCTGGCCGGGGAATCTGTAACCCATGACGCGACTCATCTGTCAGCTGTGACGCGACTCATCACAAATGTGTCCGAGGGGGGACTTGGCCGCCTGCGACACGGGTTGAGGTCTTTGACCTGACTTGTTGACCAGCAGCTTTCTTGCGGCTGGTGATGACTGCGGCTGCGCCGGCAAGGTCGGGCGTCTCGGCCGCGTAGGTGTCCTCGGCGTCCGTCCCCAGGAAACCTAGGCTCGGTGGTCGTTCCCCCTGTTTTCCTGGTCTGTTTCGTAAAGTACTATGTTTCTCATGATGCGAAACGCGCCAATTCGAGAAACGCATCTGTGTAACGCAGCGGTCGAGACGCTGCGCTCGCGACTGCCGCCATCCTGGCGTGTTGAGACCGCCATCGAACCGGACCGCGCCGTCGATTTCCGGATGACGTTGACCACCGACGAGGGCGCCGCCGTCGACTTCATGGCCGAAGTGAAACTGTCGACGAATCGCCGCCCGGTGCAGGACATCACAAGGCAGTTGCGCACCATGGCCGCCGCCTTCAGCGACGCTCCTCTGCTGTACGTCAGCGAGTACGTCAGCCCGCCGCTCCGGCGTGAACTGGACGAGGCCAACATCAGCTACCTGGACACCACCGGCTGGGTCAGCCTGACCTCCTCCGATCCGCCGGTGCTGATCCGCCTAGAGGGTGCGTCCAAACCGCCGCGGCCCCGAGAGTCGACGGCAACCGTCCGCCTCACCGGCCCCGCCACAGCGCGTACCATTCGCACCCTCCTCGATCGACAACCACCGTGGGGGATTCGCGAACTTGCGGATCTGTCGTCGAGCAGCGCCGCAGCGGTCTCCAAAATGATGCCAACTCTGGTCGATGCCGGAGCGATCGAGCGATCCGAGGACGGCACCATCACCCGCGTACGGAAACGCACCCTCCTCGATCGCTGGGTTACCGACTACAGCTTCACCAACGGCAATGGTGTTGTCCTGGACTACATTGCGCCACGGGGTGTCGCACGCACCCTCGACCGAATCCGGGGGCGCGATGACATAATCGCCACCGGCTCGGCTGCTGCCCGCGAGTACCTTCCCACGGAGATCACCTCAGTTGTTCCTCTGACTGTGCTCACTCTCTACGTCGACGACATCACCAGTACCGCCAGCAATTTCGGGCTCGTCCGTAGCGACCGTGCCACCAGTAACGTCATGATCACGACCCCGCGAGATCGCACATTGCTCAGCAGTGCGGACATCACCGCGACGGGATTGCGGGTCGCACCTATCTCGCAGGTGCTCGCGGACCTGCTGACCCTTCCCAAAGGGCGCCTCGCCCAAGAGGCCGAGCAGCTCATCGACGTATTGGCAAGGACCGACGATGCCTGGAGAGAATGAGTTCGTTTACGCACCAGAGTATGTCGCGGCGCGAGCCGTACTGCTCGACGCCCTTGATGCGCTCGATGGGCACCTGCCGTCGATCATCGTCGTCGGCGCCCAAGCCGTGTATCTACACACTGGTGCTGGCCACTTTGTTGAACCACCGATGACCACCGACGGCGACCTGGCCCTCAATGCGGAGTCGCTGAAAACTAGCCCTGAGATCACAGCGGCCATGGCCGCTGCGGGCTTCAACCAGGGCGCAAACCCTGGTCGATGGACGGGCCGCGGCGAAGTGGCAGTCGACATTATGGTTGCGCCGTTTCAGTCCGGCCGCACGGCCAAAGATGCACGCTCAGCGCGGCTGGTCGGGCACGAAAAATGGGCCGCCAGACCCACAGCCGGTCTGGAACCCGCCCTCGTCGACAACGACCCGCACACCCTGTACGCACTAGACCCCGACGATCATCGCTGTGTCCAGGTCAATGTCGCAGGACCGGCCGCACTCTTGGTCGCCAAGATAATCAAATTCGAGGAACGGCTCAACGACGTTAAGGCCGAGGGCAAGCGGGTCAAGCAGAAAGACGCGTTGGATATGCTGCGCCTGCTTCAAGCTGTCGACACCGATGACCTGACTGTCGGTTTTCGCCTGCATATCGCTGACTCGCACGCACGAGATGTCAGCATCCGCGCATTGGGTTTTCTCGAAAAAGAAGGCACGTCAGCGTATTCGGCCCTGCCGCAGGCTGCCAGAGCAGTCGACGGCGGCAATCCCACCACAGCGCCCAGCTTCGCAGCTTTGGCGCAGGATCTGCTCGGTCGTGTTCGCGACGATTTGGGTTTCCCGCCTTGACCGTGAGCGTTGGACGCTGCCTGTGCCGGCGGCGGTGCCATATCGTCTGATGCTCAGTCGATTTCAGTCCGCGCACCTCCTCAAGGTGGAATCAAAGCAGTGCTCGTACGCCGCGGGCGCCCCGTCGAAGGCAGGCGTGGGCAAGTCCGGGGACCGCAGGTGTGTCCCGACTGCCATATGGCGCACGCGGGCGACTCCTTTTGATCGGGCGTACCGGCGCGGGCGGATGTCGGACCCCCGTCCTACGCTGGCATGACCGAGCTTGAGGAGGAACCGGCCATGAACAAAGCCGAGCGCCTGTGGAATTTGCGGGACGGCGTGCTGGCGTGGCTGTACGGTCTGCGGGTCGACGGGGCCGCCATCGCTGAGGCCCTGCCCGCGCCCTTCATGGCCGCGACTTCCTGGCCCGACGCCGAGGTCACCCGCGTGGAGTTGAACGCGGCGCTCGAGTGGCTTAAGGACGAAGGCTATGTCGACGGAATCGGCACTATGCAGGGGGTCGTTGTCCGACCGCACCTGACTCCCTATGGCGAGAAGTACGCCGCGTCCGGCAGGTCGGTGCGCGACCTTCCCGGCGTCATCGAGGTGAACAGCCCCTACCTCCACATTGAGGGCAGCAGCGGCGTCGCCGTCGCGTTCGAGAGCAACAATGTCACGCAGACCGTGAACGTCCAGCAGAAGGTCGAGCAGGCCCAGGCCCTCGTCGACGCCATCGAGCGGGCGCTGCCGGCCATTACCGACGACCGGGTCCGGACGGACGCGGAGCAGTTGGCGTTGGAAATCCGTGCAGCGTCGGATCCGGAGGCGTCGAAGCCAGGCCGGTTCAAGGAGTTGGCCACGAAAGCGATGACTTCGCTAGCCACCTCGATCGCCACCACGGCCGGCTCGGACCTCGGCAAGGCGATCATTGAAGCTGCACTTCCGCTGGTGTCCTGACAGCGTCATTCCCGGAGTCCACGCGGGAAGACACTGCGGTCACGGTCCCGCAGCGCATACATCGCGGCCGAGATCGATGACCGCTGCGCTCACGAGGTGACCGAGGAGTCGTATCGGGTCCGGCGGATGCAGCTCGACCTCGCCGACGCGAACTGCCTCGGCACGGTACGACGCCGCAGGTTCCCTGCAGGGAAGAGACGACTCAACGCTGCGCGGCTCGCCGCGTGGCGCTACGCGACTCCAGGGGACCTATGTGCGATCCTGTTCGGCTACCCAACAGAAGGGGGCCACAACTGCCGTGACCATATAGGGAAAGGAACGAACATGGAGAACGATGAGCAGGAAGACATAGAGCGGCTGCGAGAGTGGATCGGCCGGCTGGAGGCGTTCAGCCGAGCGCTAGAAGACTTGGAAGGTGAGTCGCCAAGCGACTTCTGCGAAAGCGCCTGTGACGCTTGGAAGAACGTCGCCATGACAGATAGCCCTCCGCCGACAACTCCGGCTGTGCTGGTTATTACGGAGTCGTTCGCCGTACTGACCAGAGTGATGACCAAGGTGTCCACGGACTGGGCTGACACGCCTGATGTTCGGGACCGCCTGACGCGCAGTGACGTTGAGCGGCTTGTGCGAGATGGCTTGGCAAGTATTCTCGACGAGGCGCGGCAGTGGCTGGCAGAGGGCCTGCCTTCGGCCGACGAAATCAGTAACCGCAATGCGTCAGTTCGTGCGGTCGTAAGTGAATCCCTGCAGTACCACGAGTCTAGGAACGCAGAGATGGACGCCGACGACGCCGAAGCTGAGGCTGATCCTTACGGTGCGGTTCTGCTGTATCGCGACCCCGCGGTCTCCGACGCTCCCGTCTTCACAAAGCTGTGTTCTTTCACGGAAGATGAGCACCAGCGTTACGTAGATGCGCACGAACGGATTCGGCGCATGGTCGACAGTGAACTACTGCAACACATCTCCGATGAAAGCGACCGATTGTTGGACGTACTGACCGCTGTGATGCGCGACCTTCAGAGCCAACGTGTGTCGCTAGGGGATCAGGACGCCATGGACGAGCGTCGGCGCAGGATTCGCTCGGCCTTAATCTCGTTCACCGCTGCGTTGCAGATCCATGAGTACCAGACGATCCGCAGCGTGCGGCAAACACATGGATTGGGTCGTGAACAGGTGGCTGAAGTCAAGGCGTTGTTCGATGACCTGAAGAGGACTTCGTTTGGCTACCGTTGGTTGGAGGCCCTGCGTGATGCCCTGCAGCATGGCGATATCAACGCGTTCAAGTGGAGCTTCCACGTGAGTATGCACGCTGAGCCCGAGGTCACGATCAACCTGGACCGAGGGTTCATGCTGGAATTCATCGGTCGTGAGAACCGAAACAAGCCGTGGCTGAAGCCTCGCGAACTTCAGGAGTTGGATGACGATCCGAGCGTGCTGGACATGATCCAGGCTGTCCAGCCGCTCATGGGTCCGCTGCAGGAAGAGCTAGATAAGGTGTTGTACCCTACCGTTGCCAACGATGCTGCGACGGTACGAGAGCTGATCGCGCGGTTTGAGGGCAGACAGGGCATGTACTTCCTGCAGACCGGCCCCGGCTTCACCCGCCGTCGTTTGGCCCCGCCGACAACGCCCCTGGCCCCGCGCGTGCTGTATTTCGCCGAGTCCTACGAGCCTGATCGTGCCTCCATAGACGTCTGAAATCGCATCGCTGTGCAGCGATAGCAGAGCGATCTGATCGGTTTGCGCATGAGGCAAGGGCCGATGAACAACGCGAGCAGCGGACTGTCGGGCCTTGGATTTCGTGAATTTCAGCGTCGAAAGTCCGCGTCGACACTCGTCGAACGGGTGCGGTGGTGACTGGTCAGAGTTGAGTTAGTAACAAGTTGCTAAAGCATTTCTATCCGCCTGGGCCGAGGGGTCTGCTGCACCGATAGGTGACAGTTTCGGTCACGCGGCCTGATTGGCCGGTGTGGTCATGATTGCTTCGAACTCGACGGGGGTCAACCGGCCGAGAGCGAGTTGTCGCCGTCGCCGGTGGTAGGTGCGTTCGATCCAGGTGACGATGGCGATGCGGAGCTGTTCTCGGGTGTCCCAGCGGCGGCGGTCCAAAACGTTCTTCTGCAACAGGCTGAAGAAGCTCTCCATGGCGGCGTTGTCGCCGGCCGCGCCGACGCGGCCCATGGAACCGACCATGTCGCAGCGGCCCAGGGCGTGGACGAATCGTCGGCTGCGAAATTGACTGCCGCGGTCGCTGTGGACCACGCAGCCGGCGACGTCACCGCGACGGGCTATGGCGCTGGCCAGGGCTTGGGTGGCCAGTCGTGATTTCATTCGCGAGTCGATGCTGTAGCCGACAATGCGGTTGGAGAACACGTCCTTGATCGCACACAGGTAGAGTTTGCCTTCGGCGGTGCGATGTTCAGTAATATCCGCCAGCCACAATTGATTTGGTGCCTCAGCGGTGAAGTCTCGGCCGACCAGATCATCGTGTACTGGCGGCCCGACCTTTCCGTTCTTGCCCCGCCTGCGCTTGCCGAACGCACTCCACCAGCCGTTGTCGGCGCAGATCCGCCACGCGGTGCGCTCGGCCATCGGTTGGCCGGCATCTCGGGCCTCTTCGACCAGGAAACGGTAGCCGAACTCCGGGTCATCGTGGTGGGCGTCGAATAAGGCGTTGGCCCGATGCGCCGCAACGTATTCGGCGTCGGTGACCGGATCAGCCAGCCAGCGGTAATAGGGCTGGCGGGCGAGCTTGAGGACCCGGCACGTCACCGCCACGGGAATCCCGTTGGCGGCGAGCTCTTTCACGAGCGGGTAGAGCCTTTTCCCGGCAGGTTGGACTGCGACAGATACGCCGCGGCCCGGCGTAGTACCTCGTTCTCCTGCTCGAGCAGCTTGATCCGCCGACGCGCCTCTCGTAGCTCTACCGAATCGGTGGTGGTCCTGCCGGGCTTGGAGCCATCGTCCACATCGGCCTGGCGCAGCCACTTCGACAACGTGATCGGATGCACCCCGAAATCGGCGGCGATCTGCTCAAGCGTCACACCGTCGTCGCGGTTGCGGGCCACGCGCACCACGTCGTCGCGGAACTCGCGGGGATAGGGCCGTGCCATGGTGACATCCTTCCAGCCTGCCCACGCTGGGCAAGCCATCTCAGGTGCCACCTATTCGTGCAGCAGACCCAAATGGCCACCATCATCCAACAGGCCGCTCGAACCGTGGCCGTGACGGTCACCGATTCATCCTCAGATACCGCGACACGGGTGATCAGGTTCGACACACAAGTCGACACCCAACCCATCGAGAACCGGCACGCTGGCACGGATAGCCATGCTGTGCAGGAGGATTCAGCACACGGCCGGGTGCTGCCGGCCCGCAGCGTAGCTCGGTACCTCGCGAAATATGTCACCAAATCCCTGGCTGAAGTCGGGATCAGCGCGCGGCGCATCTCCACCGAGGCCATCGCCGACCTGGATGTGTCAGATCACGTCCGGGCGATCCTGACCACCATCAGCCAGCTCGCCGATAGGGGACTGGTCGGTATCGGCCGGTGGCTGCACACCCTGGGTTACCGGGGCCACATCACCAGCAAATCCCGCCGCTACTCCACGACTATGACCGCGCTACGCGAACATCGCGCCACCTGGACACTTGAACAACATCTGAAAAGCACTGCACACCAACATGGATCCGGCTTCAACTCCACCGATGGCAATGATCTGGTGGTCTGGGATTTTGACCGTGGCGGCGTCACCAGCCTCGGCGACCGCACACTCGTGAACTCCGCGGCTCTTCGACGCATGGAAACCCGCCGGATCGGACTGATGGAAGTCCGTGGCCAAGTCCGCAACCAACGATGGGATTCGCCAGGGGACAGCGATGGCTGACAGATCCCGAACAGCACATGCTCAGTCCGAGCGTGACGCCCGAATCGACGCGCCGACGATGTCAGAGGGGGTGTTGAAATTGTCGTGCCCGACCACTATCGACTTCCACGCGAAGCCAACAGCGCGCTGGTACACGTGATAATGGCTGTGCGGGACCGGATGCTGGGATCAGGGAGGGGAGTGGCGTGAGCCTGAGGTTCGCCTTCTATGGCCGAGTAAGCACGGAGGACGCTCAAGACCCGGAGGCGAGCCGCAGCTGGCAGAAGCGGCGTGCCATGGACCTGATCGCCCCGCACGGCGGAGTCCTCGCCGCGGACTACTTCGATGTGGGACAGAGCCGTTCGCTGCCGTGGAAGCGCATGCCAGAGGCATCACGTCTCCTTGCCGATGTCGCTTGTCGGGACCGTAGCTTTGATGCCGTAGTGATCGGGGAACCCGCCCGTGCGTTCTACGGGCCGCAATTCGCGCTCACCTTCCCTGTCCTCACGCACTACGGCGTCGGACTGTGGGTACCTGAGGTCGGCGGAGCAGTCGATCCCGGCTCCGAGGCACACGACCTGGTGATGACTCTGTTCGGCGGCATGAGCAAGGGAGAGCGCGCGCGAATCCAGATCCGCGTCCGTACGGCGATGTCAGCACTCGCGCAAGACACGTCGAGATACCTCGGTGGTCGACCACCCTACGGTTACCGGCTCGTCGATGCCGGCCCGCACCCAAACCCTGCCAAGGCAAATTTTGGGCAGCGACTTCACCGACTCGAACCTGACCCTGCGACATCTTCGGTAGTCGAGCGGATCTACCGCATGTATGCCGACGGCGCGGGCCTCCGCTACATCGCGCAACAGCTCACCGACGATGGCGTGCCGTCACCGAGCCAGTATGACCCGGCGCGGAATCGTCACCGTGACCCGCGCGGTTGGTCGCATTCGGCGATCCGCGCCATTCTCGACAACCCGACATATCTGGGTGTCCGCGTTTGGGGCAAGCAGGAGAAATACGAGGTCCTGGTCGACCCTGACGACGTCGCCGCTGGGTACGAGACGCGAATGCGCTGGCGTGATCAGGCCGACTGGATCGCACCGGACCGCCGCACCCACGAAGCGCTGATCGATGATGATTTGGCTCAGGCTGTTCGTCTTCGCACACTCGCGCGGCGTGGTCCCGGTCTCGTCTGCAGCAGAGAATCGATAGTGCCGTACGCGCTGCGTGGGCTGTTGTTCTGCGCCGCATGTGGACGACGGATGCAGGGTGCGGCGCGCGTCGGGAAACAAACCACCCGCATCCTGTACCGCTGTGAGCTAGGTAAGTCGCGTTCTGTACCTGCAGATCTCAGCGATCACCCGCGCACCGTTTACCTCCGTGAAGACGAGGTGACAGTGCGACTCGACGAATGGATCGCCACCCTGGCCGATCCGGATGACCTTGTACGCGGACAGGACGCGGACGCGGCAGCAGGAACTGGCTATGCCGCCTTGCAGCGCCAGCTCAGCGAGGCGAATAGGAAGGTCGCTGCGTTGGTTACCGCAGTGGAGTCTGGCGTGGCCGTTGAGGACTTGACCGCCGCATTGCGTCGCCGCACCGCGGAGCGCGACGAGCTGAAGGCCCGCCTTGAACGAGCCGAAAGACCCCTCACCATGTCCGCTGCGCAGATCAGCGAATTGGTCGAGGAGTTGGGCGGGCTGGCAGCGGTGCTTGGTGAGGCAACCGGGGCGGAACGCGCAGAGGTGTATGCAAGCCTGGGGTTGCGTCTTGACTACGACCCTTACCTGCGACGGGTCAAGGCGACGGCCGATCTGAGTCGTGTCGCCGGATGTGTCCGAGGGGGGACTTGAACCCCCACGCCCATTAGTAGGGCACTAGCACCTCAAGCTAGCGCGTCTGCCATTCCGCCACTCGGACAAAGGCCAACGAGAAGTTGGCAGCTAAGGCTATCGGATCGGCCCGCGCGGACCCAATCCAGCGTGCCGGCGGCAGGGATCAGCGACTCGGGCCGGAGAGATCGAGCACGTGGGCGGGCGATGACGACGAGGGAACGACGGTAGCGAGAGCGCATCCGCTCGCGCCGAGGGCGATGCAGGCCAGGGCCAAGGCGACGCCTACCTTTTTGGTTGGACCAGACATGGCCGCAGACCTTACAACGCCCAAGGCGTCCCCACACCGAAATCGTGAATGCCGAAGTCGTTGCAGTTCAGCGGCCGGCCGTGCGGGCGGGGGAGAGCCGCGGCGGCCGGGCGATGGTAGGAAAGGGGGTTGTGACGGCTGAGACCGAGGATCTGAATCACTCCAGCGATGACGTGGTCGAGGTGGTCAGCAGGCTGATCCGGTTCGACACCACCAACACCGGCGAACCCGAGACCACCCAGGGCGAGGCCGAGTGTGCGCACTGGGTCGCCGCCCAGCTCGCAGAGGTGGGCTACGAGCCCGAGTACCTCGAGTCCGGCGCACCCGGCCGCGGGAACGTGTTCGCCCGCCTCCAGGGCGCGGACAGTTCGCGGGGCGCGCTGCTCATCCACGGGCATCTCGACGTGGTCCCGGCCGAACCGGCCGAATGGAGCGTCCACCCGTTTTCCGGCGCGGTCGAAGACGGCTACGTCTGGGGCCGCGGCGCGGTCGACATGAAGGACATGGTCGGGATGATGATCGTGGTTGCCCGCCGGCTTAAGCAGGCGGGCAGCGTGCCGCCGCGCGATCTGGTGTTCGCGTTCCTGGCCGACGAGGAGCACGGCGGCCGCTACGGCGCCCACTGGCTGGTTGACAATCGGCCGGACCTGTTCGAGGGAGTGACCGAGGCGATCGGAGAGGTGGGTGGTTTTTCGCTGACGGTGCCGCGGGCTGACGGCGGCGAACGCCGCCTCTATTTGATCGAGACCGCCGAGAAGGGTCTGTCGTGGATGCGGTTGAGCGCGCGGGGGATCGCCGGACATGGCTCGATGGCGCACGATCAGAACGCCGTCACCGCCGTCGCCGAGGCGGTCGCCCGGCTGGGCCGGCACAAGTTTCCGCTGGTGCTGACCGACACCGTGGTGCAGTTCCTTGCCGCCCTCGCCGAGGAGACGGGCCTGTCCTTCGATCCCGAGTCGGCCGACCTGGAGGGCACGATCGAAAAGCTCGGGCCCATGGCCCGCATGCTCAAGGCGGTGCTGCACGACACCGCCAACCCGACGATGCTCAAGGCCGGCTATAAGGCCAACGTCATCCCCGCGACGGCCGAGGCGGTGGTCGACTGCCGCATCCTGCCGGGCCGCAAGGCGGCCTTCGAGGCCGAGGTCGACGAACTGATCGGGCCGGACGTTTCCCGGGAGTGGATCCGCGATCTCGACTCGTATGAGACCGGCTTCGACGGCGACCTGGTCGAGGCGATGAACGACGCGGTGCTGGCCCTGGACCCCGACGCGCGGACCGTCCCCTACATGCTCTCGGGCGGGACCGACGCAAAAGCGTTCGCGCGCTTGGGTATTCGCTGCTTCGGCTTCAGCCCGCTGCGTCTGCCGCCGGACCTGGATTTCTCTTCGTTGTTCCATGGCGTCGACGAGCGGGTACCCATCGACGCGTTGCGGTTCGGCACCGAGGTGCTGGCCCACTTCCTGACGCATTGCTAGTGAAGAATTGGCTTCGCCTACCCGAAAGGATCGTTCATGAGTGTGCCGTCCGACCCATATGACGCGCTGCCCAAGCTGCCGACGTTCGGCTTGACCTCGGAATCGTTCGCCGATGGCCAGTCGTTGCCCACTGCGCAGGTGAGCGGCATCATGGGTGCCGGTGGCGAAGATGTCAGTCCGCAGATGAGCTGGTCTGGTTTCCCCCAGGAGACCCGCAGCTTCGCGGTCACCGTCTACGACCCCGATGCCCCGACGCTGTCCGGCTTCTGGCACTGGGCGGTGGCCAACCTGCCGGCCGACGTCACCGAACTGCCGGCAGACGCCGGCAGTGGAAACGAATTACCTGGTGGCGCACTGACGTTGGTGAACGACGCCGGCGTGCGTCGCTACATCGGCGCCGCGCCGCCCGCCGGCCACGGCCCGCATCGCTACTACGTCGCCGTGCACGCGGTGGACGTGGACAAACTGGATCTTCCCGAGGATGCCAGCCCGGCCTTCCTCGGGTTCAACCTGTTCCAGCACGCGATCGCGCGAGCCTACATCCACGGCGTCTACGAGCAGAAGTAGGTGGCGCCTCGCGCGTGCGTGCTGGTGCTGCCGGGCGGCAAGGTGCGCAGCGACGAGCGTTATCACTGGTGGCATCCGCCTAACCTGCGAATGATGTTGGTGGCCGGCGCGTTGCGGCGCCGGCTCGGCCGCCACGTCGAGGTGCGACGGGTTTAGTACCTCCTGCGCGGGTGGAACAGCCCGCGTTACGACGCGGTGGTCGACGCCACCGTGGCCCTTGACGCTGTCCGTCATCGGTTCGAGCTGAAAAGCATTGTGCTGGTTGGGCATTCGATGGGCGGCCGGGTAGCTGCCCGATTGGCCGCCGGTGGGCAGATCGGCGCGGTGGTCGCGCTGGCGCCGTATTGGCCGCGCGACGACGGTGACCTGATTCCGGCGTCTACCCGGCTGCTGGTCGTGCACGGCACCGCCGATGCCCGAACCGACCCGGAGAGCTCGCGCATCCAGACGCTGCGGGCCCAGCAGCGGGGCATCGATGCGCAATGGGTGGGCATCGACGGGGTGGGCCATTCCATGCTGGGCCGGCGTCATGAGTGGCACCGCCACACCACGAACTTCGTCGCCGAACATCTCGGCGCGCGCTGAAAACGTGTCGGTGGGCGCCGTTAGCATTCGAACATACATATGTTCGATTAAGGCTCGGCGACTGGAATCCCTGCTGGACGTGTTCGAGATCGCTCAAGACCGTTTGCTCTCCCTATCGTTGGATGGGCTGACGGTTCCGGAGCTGCTCGCGCTGTTGGAGCGTTACGCGTTGCTTAGGAGTCGCCTGGATGCGCTTAGGTATGAGCTGGCCAGCCCTTTCGAGGCCCCCGGTCGAGGGTGACGGCCATGACGGTGATCAGCCGCGACGACATCCAGGGCGATTGCGACGCGTTGCGCGCCGTGGTGTCTCGATTCCTCGGGCATTCGTATGACGCGCTGACCAACCCCGAGCGGCTGCGCTTGCTGGAGGTCCTCGAACAGGAGATGCGCCGGCTGCAAGCGCCCCGCCATCAACTGATCAATCAGGTTGCCGCGGAGTCGGATTCGACCGAACTGGGTGGCAAGCTGGCCTGGGCGCTGGCAGATCGGCTGCATATCTCGCGCGCCGAAGCCGGCCGCCGAGTCGCCGAGGCGGCCGATCTCGGCCCGCGACGTGCAATGACCGGCGAGTCCCTGGCGCCGGGGTTGCCCGCGACCGCGGCGGCCCAGCGCGACGGGTCGATCGGGGCCGAGCACGCCGGCGTGATTCGGCGGTTTTTCCACCAGCTGCCCGAGTGCGTCGACATCGGGACCCGGGAGCAGGCCCAGAAGCATCTCGCCGCCCATGCCAGCCAGTTTCGCCCGGATCAGCTCGCCAAGCTGGCGGACCATCTGATGACTTGCCTCAATCCGGACGGCAATTACACCGACGAGGACAGGGCGCGGGCGCGCGGGCTGGTGCTGGGCAACCAGCAGGCCGACGGCATGTCGCGGCTGAGCGGATCGTTGATGCCCGAGGCGCGCGCCGGCTGGGAGGCCGTGCTCGCCAAGCTGACCGCGCCCGGGATGGCCAATCCCGACGACGACGCGCCGGTCGTGGACGGCTCTCCCTCGGAGGAAGCGGTGCAGCGCGACACCCGGTCTGCGAGCCAGCGCAATCATGACGGCCGCAACGCGGCCCTTCGTGCCGTCCTGGCCAGCGGCGAGCTGGGCCGACACAACGGGCTGCCGGCGAGCATTGTCGTCACCACGACGCTTGCGGATCTCGAAGCGGCCGCGGGCAAGGGCTTGACCGGCGAAGGCACCATCCTGTCCATGGGCGACGTGATCCGCCTGGCCCGCCAAGCCCATCACTACTTGGCGATCTTCGACAAGGGCAAGGCCCCGGCCCTCTGCCACACCAAGCGCCTGGCCTCACCGGGGCAGCGAATTATCTTGTACGCCAAGGACCGCGGCTGTTCGCATCCGGGCTGCGACCTATCCGGCTACTACTGCGAAGCCCATCACGCCACCAGCTATGCGACGTGCCGCACGACCGACGTCGACGACCTGACCTTCGCGTGCGGCGGCCATCACCCGCTCGCCGAAAAGGGCTGGATCACCCGCAAAAACGCCCACGGTGACACCGAGTGGATCCCACCGCCGCACCTGGACCGCGGCCAACCACGCACCAACAGCTTCCACCACCCGGAGGAACTACTGCGCGAGGACGACGGCCAAAACGGCGAAGACTGCGAGGAAGGAGCGGCCTGAGCTAGCGCGACGGGGTGTCGGGTTTGTCCGCGGCCGACCCCACAGCTTCGCGCAGCGAGGCGAACCCGCCCTCGCGCAGGCGCAGCGCGATGCCGTCGTGAATGTGCTTGGGCCACCAGCCCCCTCCGTAGACCCAGCCGGTATAGGCCTGCAGCAGCGAGGCGCCCGCGGTGATGCGCTCCCAGGCGTCGTCGGCGGTCTCGATGCCGCCGACGCTGATGAGCACCAAGCGGTCGCCGACGCGGTTGTAGAGCCGGTGCAGTATCTCGGTGGCGCGGCGTGCCACCGGTGGCCCCGAGATGCCGCCTGCGCCAAGCTCTTCGACGCCCGGCGTGGCGAGGCCCTCGCGCGACACGGTGGTATTGGTCGCCACGATGCCGGCCAGGCCCAGCTCGACGGCCAGGTCCGCAATGTCGTCGACATCGGAATCGGTGAGGTCGGGCGCGATCTTGACCAGCACGGGTGTGGACGTCTCGGCGAGCACGGCTTCGAGAATGGGTCGCAGCGATTCGACGGCCTGCAGGTCTCGCAGCCCAGGTGTATTCGGCGAACTCACGTTGACCACCAGATACGCCGCCAGCGGCCCGACCAGCCGCGCGCTTGCCCGGTAGTCTTCGACCGCCTCGGCGGCCGGGGTCGCCTTGGTCTTGCCGATGTTCACCCCGATCGGGACGTTGGCCCCGGTCGACCGGGTGCGCCGCGCCAGGCGCAGGGCCAGCTCCCCGGCGCCGTGATTGTTGAAGCCCATCCGGTTGAGCAGGGCGCGGTCGGCGGGCAGCCGGAACATCCGGGGAGCGGGGTTGCCGGGCTGCGGGTGCGCGGTGACCGTGCCGACCTCGGCGTAACCGAAACCCAACGCGCCCCAGGCGGCTAGCCCCACGCCGTCCTTGTCGAAGCCGGCTGCCAGCCCCAGTGGCCCGGGGAAGCGGACCCCGAACACGGTGCTGGCCAACGCTGGATCGCTCGGGCCCAGCAGCCGGTGCAGCAATCGTCGCGACAGGCCGATGGCGGTGACGGCGCGCAGCACGGCGAACACCAGCGTGTGGATGCGTTCGGGAGGGACCAAGAAGAACACCCGGCGCAGCAGCCCGTACAGCAGGTGACCGCGCGGGCCGGCATGGCTGACGGTCACAGTTCCGGTTGGTCGAGTCGCTGATTGGCCAGACGGGACTTCTTGCGGCGCAATAAAACTCGTCGGCTGCCGTCGGTGTAAAGCCGCACCCGGGCCAGCTCCCAACCACGGTATTCAGCCTCGATGGACAGCCGGACCGAGGCGCTGAGTCTGGTCACCTCCGGCGGCAGGCGCAACAGCACCCGCTCGTAGTCGTCGGACATATCGGTGTCCCAGCCCGCAGGCAGCGCGCCACGGCGCGGCGACGCGGTCATCGGGTACCCGCCGCATGCTCGATGACCTGAACCCCCGCACCGGATCCCGACACCACGTACAGGGTGTCCGAGGCTTCGTCAAAAGCCAACGAGTTGGGTTGCTGCACAGTTGGGTAACGCACCTTCTCGACGGGAATTCCGGTTGAAAGATCGTAACCAATGACGGTGTTGGATGCGGTTTGGGACACCCAGGCCAACTGCCGGGAGCCGGCCAGCCCGTAGGGGGCGCCGCGCACCGGGTAGGCCTGCCGCAGGATCAGTGGGTCGACGCCATACACCAGCAGCTCGCCGCCGCGGGTGTCGGCGACCAGCACCCGGCCCAGCGGGTCGACGGCCATGGTGGTCGCGCCCTCGCCGGCCCGCAGCGCCTGCTCGGCGCGGCCGTCGGCGCCGATCGTGGTCACCGACGTCTGCCCCCGGTCCAGTACGACTGTTGTATTCCCTTGAGTCACAAGGTAATCGACACGTGCGAAGATTTTGTTCCGGTTCTCGACGGCAACGCTGCCGCCGTCTGGGGTCCGCGCGGTGAGGGCATAGACGGTGCCGTCGGCGCTGCCCATCACCAGCTTGCCGTCGGTGCGACGCGCGATGGCGGTGAAATCGGCCTGCCGGGCCCCGTCGACGGCGACCTGCTCGGCGCGACCGGTGGCGAGATCAACCACGACATAGCCGCCGTGGTCGGACAGGTAGACCGTGCCGTGGCCGTCGCCGGTCAGCGCGGTCGTCGGCTCGGACAAGGCGATGACCCGCGGCGCGACCCGCCCCTGACCGAACACGGTGAGGCCGGCGGGCGCCACAGCCGGATCGGTGCCGGGAGTCAGCACCGCCAACTGATGTGTGGCGTCGTCGAACACCGCCGCCGCGGCGTGACCCGCGAGCGGCCGCACCGAGCCGGCCGGATTTTGCGACACCGGTGGCGACTCGGCGGCCCGGGCCGGTTCGATCGTCGGCGGAGCGGTTGTGAGCGGATTCGACGAGCAACCGGCGGTCAGCGTTAGCAACAGAAACAACACAGCTCCGGGATACAAAACGGCAGGCAGAGCCGCGCGGTTCGTGTTTCTACGCTGTGACAGCAACAATTGGCCTTCGATCGCCGGACGTGAACTTCACGATTTTAAGGAACGCCTTCGCATCCAATATGGTCATGTCGACCACATCGGACCGTACTGGAGAGGTATGGTCGGACTATGACCGTCACCGTTGACCGGCATACCTCCGACGGAGAGTTTGCTGTCGAAGACATTTCGACAGGCATCTTTGCCAGCGGGTACGGACAAGTCGGTGATGGGCGCAGTTTTTCCTTCCACATTGAGCATCGGTCGCTCGTCGTCGAAGTTTACCGACCGCGTATTTCCGGCCTGGTGCCGCAGGCTGAGGACGTGGTCGCGAAGGCGGTCCGCAGCCTGGTCGATATCGATCTCACCGACGAGCGCAGCCTGACCGCCGCGGTCCGCGACTCGGTCGCACGCGCGGCCCCGGTCGCGCGCTAACCGGTCCCGCCACCCTTATTCGGTACGGTCGTCGTCGTGACCGTCATCCTGTTGCGCCACGGTCGATCCACCTCGAACACCGCGGGTGTGCTGGCCGGTCGTTCCGAGGGCGTCGACCTGGACGACAAGGGCCGCGAGCAGGCCGTCGGGCTGATCGATCGGATCGGCGACCTGCGGATCCGGGCGGTGGTCAGCTCGCCGCTGCTGCGGTGTCGCCGCACGGTCGAGCCGCTGGCCGAAGCGCTGTGCCTCGAGCCGCTGATTGACGATCGCCTTGCCGAGGTGGACTACGGGGAGTGGACGGGACGCAAGATCGGCGAGCTGGCCAAGGAGCCGCTGTGGCGGGTGGTGCAGGCCCATCCCAGCGCGGCGGTGTTCCCGGGCGGTGAGGGCCTGGCTCAGGTGCAGGCGCGCGCGGTGGCCGCCGTCCGCGAGCACGACCGCCGACTGGCCCTGGAATACGGGGGAGAGCATGGCGGCGACGCGCTGTGGGTGGCTTGTACTCACGGTGACGTGATCAAGGCGCTGATCGCCGACGCCTACGGCATTCATCTGGACGGCTTCCAGCGCGTCACCGCCGACCCGGCGTCGGTGAGTGTGATCCGCTACACGGAACTGCGCCCGTTTGTGTTGCACGTCAACCACACCGGCGCCCGATTGGCGTCCGCGCTGCGCGCCGGGCCGCCGCCCGCCAAGAAGGACGGCGCGGATGACGCCGCGGGCGACAAACCCCATGACACACGCGGTGAAACGCAGACCCACACGGACGGGGCGGTGCCGTCGAGTGATGCGGTGGTCGGCGGCTCCACGGATTAATCCCGCCGGATCTGTCGGCGGGCACCTCGATCCGAATCGCACTGCGAAGCCAACTGCCGGTATTTTGGAAAGTGCCATGCCCCGCGCAATCCACGTCTTCCGCACGCCCGACCGCTTCGTGGCCGGGACGGTTGGTCAGCCCGGCAACCGGACCTTCTACGTTCAGGCCGTCCACGATGCCCGCGTCGTGTCGGTGGTGCTGGAGAAGCAACAGGTGGCGGTGCTCGCCGAACGCATTGGGGCGTTGCTGCTCGAGGTCAACCGCCGGTTCGGCACCCCGGTGCCGCCCGAGCCCGCCGAGCTCGACGACCTCGACCCGCTCATCACTCCGGTCGACGCGGAGTTTCGGGTCGGGACGATGGGCCTGGGCTGGGACTCGGAGGCGCAGACCGTGGTGGTCGAATTGCTTGCGGTCACCGACGCCGAATTCGACGCCTCGGTGGTGCTGGATGACACCGAAGAGGGACCCGACGCGGTGCGGGTGTTCCTGACGCCGGAGTCGGCACGTCAGTTCGCCACCCGGTCCAACCGCGTCATCTCGGCCGGACGCCCGCCGTGCCCGCTGTGCGACGAACCGCTGGACCCCGAGGGCCACATCTGCGCGCGCGCCAATGGCTACCGGCGCAGCGCGCTGCTCGGGTCTAACGATGACCCCCTTGAATAACAAGAATGACGAACGCGAGGTCCTGCGAAACGGCGAGCTGACGGTTCTCGGACGGATCCGCTCGGCCAGCAACGCCACCTTTCTGTGTGAGGCCACACACGACGACGCCAGCGTGCACTGCGTCTACAAGCCGATCGCCGGCGAAGCGCCGCTGTGGGATTTCCCGGACGGCACACTAGCCGGTCGCGAACGCTCCGCATATCTGGTGTCGGCCCAATTGGGCTGGAACATCGTGCCCTACACGATCATTCGGCACGGGCCCGCCGGTCCGGGCATGTTGCAGCAGTGGGTGAACCAGCCCGGTGACGACGCGGACAGCGAGCCGCGGCCGGGTCCCGACCTGGTCGCCCTTTTTCCCGTCGGCAAGCAGCAGCTGGGTTACCTGCCGGTGATCCGCGCCCATGACTACGCCGGCGATGAGGTCATCCTCATGCACGCCGACGATATTCGTCTGTGGCGGATGGCGGTGTTCGACGTGCTGGTCAACAACGCCGACCGCAAGGGCGGCCACGTCCTGCGCGACCTCGATGGCCACATCTATGGGGTGGACCACGGCGTGTGCCTGCACGTCGAGAACAAGCTCCGCACGGTGCTGTGGGGCTGGGCCGGCAAGCCCATCGACCACCAGACGCTGCAGGCGGTCGCTCGCTTGGCCGACGCGCTGGGCGACCAGTTCGGCGACGAACTCGCCGAGCACCTCACCTCGGCGGAGATCGCGGCGCTGCGCATGCGCGCCCGTCGGTTGCTCGACGACCCGGTGATGCCCGGGCCGAACCGGCACCGGCCCATTCCCTGGCCGGCGTTCTAGGGCAGGCCGCGGGGTCGGCGATACTGAGTTGGTGACGCCGGCCGCCCGTGACAACAGTGGGGACTTGACCGATGCTGCCTTGGCCGCCGATCTCGCCGCCGACGCGGGGGAGTTGCTGCTCAAGGTGCGCGAGGAGATCGGCTTCGGTCACCCCTGGGCCCTCGGCGACGCCGGCGACAGCCTGGCCAACGAACTCATCCTGCGGCGGCTTCGGGCCGAGCGGCCCGGCGACGCGGTACTCAGCGAGGAGGCCTACGACGATCTGGTCCGGCTGAAGTCCGACCGGGTATGGATCATCGACCCGGTGGACGGCACCCGCGAGTTCTCCACGCCGGGGCGCGACGACTGGGCCGTGCACGTCGCGCTGTGGCAGCGTTCGTCCAACGGAGATACCGCCGGAGACGGCGAAATCACCGACGCCGCAGTGGCTTTGCCCGCTCGCGACAACATCGTGTACCGCACCGACACGGTGACCGACGTGAACGCGCGGGTGGGCATTCCGCACACCCTCCGGATCGCGGTGAGTGCCACCCGGCCGCCGGCGGTGCTGTATTACCTGCGGCAGAGCCTGGCTATCCAGCCAGTGGGCATCGGGTCGGCCGGCGCCAAGGCGATGGCCATCATCGACGGCGAAGTCGACGCCTACCTGCACGCGGGCGGGCAGTGGGAATGGGATTCGGCGGCTCCGGCCGGGGTGGTGCTCGCGGCCGGCATGCACGCGTCGCGGTTGGATGGTTCCCCGATGCGCTACAACCAGCCCGACCCGTATCTGCCCGACTTCGTGATGTGCCGCGCCGAGCTGGCCCCGATCCTGCTCGGTGCCATCCGTGACGCGGTCCGTTAGCCGATCGGAACCAGTCGGGGCCTAGCCTGGTTGCCCGCCTCGCCCCCTCGCCGGCGCGCGGCTGGGCGGTACCCCCACCTCAGCCCGCTGTGCGGGCTGCATCGTCACCGGGCCTAAAGTTCAAGGCATGCAGTCGTGGTCTTCCGCACCGGTGCCGGTGATTCCGGGACGTGGCCCCGACCTACGGCTGTACGACACCTCCGACCGTCAGGTCCGCCCGGTGGCGCCCGGTCCGACCGCGTCCATGTACGTGTGCGGCATCACCCCCTACGACGCCACCCACCTGGGCCACGCCGCGACCTATCTGGCGTTCGACCTCGTCCACCGCCTGTGGCTGGATCTGGGGCATGGCGTGCACTACGTGCAGAACGTCACCGACGTCGACGACCCGCTGTTCGAGCGGGCCGCCCGCGACGGCGTCGACTGGCGCGAGCTGGGCGATCGCGAGGTCGCGCTGTTCCGCGAGGATATGGCCGCGCTGCGGGTGCTGCCGCCGACCGAGTACGTCGGGGCCACCGAGGCGATCCCCGAGGTGGTCGAGCTGGTCGAGAAGATGCTGGCCTCCGGCGCGGCCTACGTGCTGGACGGCGAGTACCCGGACGTCTACTACCGGGCGGACGCCACCTCGCAGTTCGGCTACGAATCCGGCTACGACCGCGACACCATGCTGCGGTTGTTCGCCGAGCGCGGCGGCGACCCGGACCGTCCCGGCAAGACCGACGAACTCGACGCGGTGCTGTGGCGCGCGGCGCGGCCCGGTGAGCCCAGTTGGCCGGCACCGTTCGGCGGCGGCCGGCCCGGCTGGCATGTGGAATGCGCGGCGATCGCGCTCAGCCGGATCGGCAGCGGGCTCGACATTCAGGGCGGCGGCAGCGACCTGATCTTCCCGCATCATGAATTCACCGCGGCGCATGCCGAATGTGTCAGGGGCATAAGACGATTCGCGCGCCATTACGTGCACGCCGGGATGATCGGCTGGGACGGGCACAAGATGTCGAAGAGCCGCGGCAACCTGGTGCTGGTGTCGCGGTTGCGCAACGAAGGCGTTGAGTCGGCCAGCATCCGGTTGGGCCTGCTTGCCGGGCATTACCGGGCCGACCGATCGTGGAGTCAGCAGGTGCTCGACGAGGCTGCCGTCCGGCTGCGTCGTTGGCGTACCGCCACCACGCTGCCCGCCGGCCCGGACGCCGCCGACGTGATCGCCCGGGTGCGCCAGTACCTGGCCGACGACCTGGACACCCCCAAAGCGATTGCCGCACTCGATGGATGGACCACCGACGCGCTCGAATACGGTGGGCATGACGCGGACGCGCCGCGGCTGGTGGCGGCCGCGGTCGATGCGCTGCTCGGGGTGGAGCTGTGATCGCCGAAAAGGAGCATCCTCGATGACATCGCTGCAGGACCAAGTCGTCTTCATCACCGGTGGCGCCCGGGGCATCGGCGCCGCCGTCGCTCAGCGGCTGCGCGACAAGGGGGCCAAACTCGTACTGACCGATCTCGACGGGTCGGTGCTGGCCGAGTCGGCCGCCCGGCTCGGCGGCAGCGAGCATGTGCTCACGGTCGTCGCCGACGTGCGCGACCTGCCCGCCATGGAGGCCGCGGCCGCCGAGGCCGTCGAGCGGTTCGGCGGCATCGACGTGGTCGTGGCCAACGCCGGCATCGCCAGCTACGGCTCGGTGCTGCAGGTCGATCCCGAGGCGGTCAAACGGGTGCTCGACGTCAACTTGCTCGGTGTCTTCCACACCGTGCGCGCCACCTTGCCCGCGCTGATCGAACGGCGCGGCTATGCGCTGATCGTCTCGTCGCTGGCGGCATTCACCGCGGCTCCCGGGATGGCTCCGTACGACATGTCCAAGGCCGGCAACGAGCACCTGGCCCATGCGCTGCGGCTCGAGGTCGCCCACTACGGCGTCCGCGTCGGCTCGGCGCACATGGCCTGGATCGACACCGCGCTGGTCCGCGACACCAAGGCCGATCTGCCCACCTTCGCCAAACAGCTCGCCTCGCTGCCTTGGCCGCTGAACAAGACCACCTCGGTGGACAAGTGCGCGGCGGCCTTCGTCAAGGGCATCGAGGCCCGCAAGGAGCGGGTGTACTGCCCGGGCTGGGTGTCGGTGTTCCGGTGGCTCAAGCCGGTGCTGTCCACCCCGCTCGGCGAATTCCCGCTGCGCAACGCCGCCGCGCAGCTGATGCCCCAAATGGATGCCGAGGTCGCCGCGCTCGGCCGCTCGACCAGCGCCTACAACGAGGACCTGGGCAAGCCCTGACAGCGGGCGGCCCCACTCACCACTGCGCGGCGGTCGCCGCAGCGTGTGGGTCCGGTAGCGAGCGTCAGCTGCGGGATGTTCGTCGCCTAGCTCCCACAGGTTTGCCACACAAGGCTGCGGACGGCAGAAACTACCGACGTTTGTGGTGTGAAGCAAGTTGGCGCGGTCGCGCTGCGGCGGCGACATCGATGTGGGCGTTTGAGCGTTTTCGCATCTTCTTGCTCGCGGCTCGAACGCGACCTGTTTGACGCGAGTTGTCCGGGTGCCCTGGCCTTCGGCATGACATTGCTCGGGGGATCCCGATGCGTTGGGCTCTATAATTCCGACGAAAACGCATTCCAGCGCATCCGGTAGGAGGAGGTGCTCTTGCCGCCTACGGGTCTCACGAATCGCTTCACTCGGTTCTCTCTCATCGGTTTGGTGTCGTTTTTTGTAGGGGCGTACATCATCGTCCTCGCGAGTAAAATCGGCTGTGGCTGTGGAAAACATCTGACTGAGGGCGAGCCCGCAATTGACGGGACGACCGTGACTATCGACCTCAATGAGATGCAATCCGTCAAAGAAGTGCTCAACGCGAACTTGACACTGTCCCCCGGCCCTCACTTACTTGATGCGGCAACTGGTCTCACCGAGGACCTCAGTATCGCAGTGCACTCTACCGCCACGCCGATCAAGCGCAGCTGGACAAAAGGCATGGAACCGGGCGTATTTCCTGTCCCACTCACCGTGAGTGGCGACGTGGACGGGTGGCCCTTCGATACCTATGAGTCGGGGCCGATTACCGTCGATCTGTATCGGGGCTCCTCGCAAGTGCCGGAACGGACTTCGGTGACATTCGTCGATCACGTTCCCGGGTGGAAGATTCGGGTTGTTGCTGTCGCCAAAAGCGGATCACCCGCACCATACCGAGTGCAGTTGCACCGCTCGGCCAGCACGAAGGCCTTCGCCGCGGTATTGGTTGCTGTTTTGCTCGCGCTGGCCGGGGTCGGCCTGTTCATCGCGATTCAGGTCAAGCGAAATCGACGCACGTTTCAGCCGGCGATGTGCACGTGGTACGCGGCGATGTTGTTTGCGGTGATGCCGCTACGCAATTCGTTGCCCGACGCGCCGCCGGCAGGGTCATGGATTGACGTCACCGTCACCCTCATGGTGATAGTCGTTCTGGTGGTCTCGATGCTGCTCTTTATCTCCAGCTGGCGGTCCGCGCCCAAATAAAGCGACTGGTGGCCTAATCAACACATGATTGTCACTAACGTCCCGGGGCTTCCCCCGATACTGTTGCGGTATGGAACTTCCCAATTCACCCTTATCTGAGAAGCGTGGACCCAAAGGTTTGGTTGGAGTTCGCGGATGCGGCTGGGTTTGTTTCAATCATCTGGGCAGAGCGGTGCGGGTACCCGCCCAACGAATCGACGGGACGTGGAAGATACTGGGGCATTTCTTCCCTTTATCACCGCGCCCTCGCGGCTACCAGTTCAATGCACAGGCCGTCGCGTTCACACCGGTCTGCCCGCCGTTTTCGATCGAATCCCATTGGTAGGCATGTGGATCCGTCAACCGTCCGCGGGCGCATCGAGTCCACGAACACACGATTCCCATATCGAGTTCGGCTGCCGTTGACGACGGTTCGAAACTTGACCGGTCGTCAACAGCACCAACAACCTGATCGAGAGCGCCGCCAAGATTGTTCTCAGCCAATGAGGCGGGCGGCGAGGGTTCGAGGGGCTGTTGTCTGCGCTATCGAGATCGGCCAACGTTTCGAAGGTGGCCGTCTGCCGTGTCGAGGGCTACTGACCTGGAGACGGAGCCATCCGACGCAGACACCGCTCTGTGGCAAATCCCAACTGTATTGAGCTACAACGGCATCCAAGTTGTTGAAGCGTCCCGATGCGGCACAACTTGTCGCGCGCAGCTGGATGACGCACCGGTGGGCGTTCGGTTACGAACCCGCGGGTATCGGGCACCCCGGCGCCGGCCGCAGTCACCACTGCGCGGCGGCCGACACCCGCTTGCGCACCACGAACCACCCGATGAACAGGGCCGGGACGATCACCAGCAGCGAACCGACGGACCAGGTGCCGACGGGTCGATCGAATGCCATCAGCACTACGACGCCCACCAGGAAGATCAGCGTGAGAAAGCCGCTGTACGGGCTGAGCGGCATGCGGAATGTCGGGCGCTGCAAGATTCCCGCGTTGGTCAGCTGATGAAAGCGGAGCTGGCAGGCCACGATCATGGCCCAGGACGCGACGATGCCGAGTGCGGCGCTGTGCAGCACGATTTCGAAGGCTTGGCCGGGATTGAAGGCGTTGAGCGCGATGCCGAAAAGGCAGATGACGGCCGTCATCGCGATTCCGCCGAAGGGCACCCCGCGGCTGGTCATCCGCTTGGCGAACTTGGGGCCGCTGCCGCTGACCGCCAGCGAATGCATGACGCGGCCCGTCGAATACAGGCCCGCGTTCAGGCTCGACAGCGCGGCGGTGAGCACCACGATGTTCATCAGGTCCCCCGCGCCGTGGAAGCCGATGTTGGAGAAGAAGGTGACGAACGGACTCTCGCCGGCGTGAAAGGCGGTGTAGGGCAACAGCAGCCCCAGCAGGGCGACGGAACCGACGTAGAACACCGCGACGCGGGCAATGACGGAGTTGATGGCCTGCGGCATGATCTTCTCCGGCTCGGCCGTCTCGCCGGCCGCGATGCCCACCAATTCGACTGCGGCATAAGCGAATACCACGCCAGAGGTCGTCACCAGCAGTGGTAGTACCCCGGTGGGGAACAGCCCGCCGTGCTCGGCCCAGATGCCGGGCCCGGTCGCGTGCCCCTGGATGTGAAATCGCCCGGCCAAGAATAAGATTCCCACGATCAAAAATGCGACGAGCGCGAACACCTTGATCAGCGCCGCCCAGAATTCGAGCTCGCCGAACCACTCGACGGAGATCAGGTTCATCGACAGCACCGCCACCAACGCGATCAGCGCGAGAACCCATTGCGGGATCGCCCCGAATGCCGTCCAGTGGCGTAGGTAGGTGGCGATCGCGGTGGTGTCGACGATCGACGTCATCGCCCAGTTGAGGAAGTACATCCAGCCCACGACGTACGCGGCCTTCTCGCCGAAGAACTCGCGGGCGTACGACACGAACGACCCAGAGGACGGGCGGTGCAGCACCAGCTCGCCCAATGCCCGCAGCATCAGGAACACGAAGATGCCGCACACCGCATACACCAGGAACAGACCCGGGCCGGCCTTGGCGAGTCGCCCGCTGGCGCCGAGGAAAAGTCCCGTGCCGATCGCGCCGCCGATCGCGATCATCTGAAGTTGCCGGCGCTTGAGTCCCTTGTGATACCCGGCGTCCTCGTTCAGGCGGTCGGCGGCCGGGACGCTCGGACTGGATTCGGGGCTGTCGGGCAGCGCGGCCATGCGGGTCCAATCGTCGTCGTTTGCCCAACCCGCGCTGTGGCGGTGATCCGGTTGGTTTGCTAGGGATCTTTTCGCAGTCGGCCGACGACGGCAACAGGGGCGCGCTGCTACCTACCGGCCGCGGCCCGGGCGGCGGCGGCGCAGATAGCGTTCGAACTCGGCGGCCAGCGCGTCCCCGTCGATCTTGCCCAGGGCTTCGTTCACGTCGACCTCGGCGTCGCCGCGCTGCTCCAGCGCCGTCACGTATTCGGCGAGGTCGTCGTCCTCGGCGGCCATCTCGCTGACCGCCTGTTCCCACTCCTCGGCCTGCGTCGGCAGGTCGGCCAGCGGGACCTCGATGTCCAGGACGTCTTCGACGCGGCGCAGCAGCGCCACAGTCGCCTTCGGGTTCGGCGGCTGCGACACGTAGTGCGGAACCGCCGCCCAGAACGTCACCGCGGGGATTCCGGCGGCCACGCAGGCGTCCTGGAACACCCCGGCGATCCCGGTCGGCCCCTCGTAGCGGGTTTCCTCCAGCCCGAAGCGCTTCGCGGATTCGGGGGAGTAGGCCGCACCCGAGACCGGCACCGGACGGGTGTGCGGGGTGTCGGCCAGCAGCGCCCCCAGGATCACGACGGTGTCGACGTTGAGCTTGTCGGCGATGGCCACCAGCTCGGCGCAGAAGGTGCGCCAGCGCATGTTCGGCTCCACCCCGTGCATGAGCACGACATCGCGGTCGCTGCCCGGTGGCCGGCAGTGCGAAATCCGCATCGCCGGCCACACCAGCTCGCGGGTCACTCCGTCGACCTGGCGGATGACGGGGCGATTCACCTGATAGTCGTAGTACGCCTCGTCATCGATCTCGATGATCGGATCGGCTTCCCAGATGGCGTCGAGGTGCTCTAACGCGTCGCTAGCGGCGTCGCCGGCGTCATTCCAGCCCTCGAACGCCGCCACGACGACGGTGTTGTGCAATTCGGGCAGCGGGCTGCCTTCGGGCGGGTTCACAGAATTAGGGTACGGCCTGGGACCCACCGGCTGTGTGGTCGCAGGCATGAACCGTCAAGACCGGGGCTTTTGCATAGCCCGCCTATGCTTGCAGGGTCGCCGCGAAATACCTTCGGCTGCAAATTGGTTAACTTGGGTAATTAAGACATCGCCAAAGACATCGCCAACGCGGTCCGCGAACCAAGCGGGTCGGATCGAGCTGGGCGTCCAGACGTCGGATGACGACGTAGACTTTTCCGGTCGAGAGGCGTTGCAACGGTTGTCCGGTCACTTCCGGCAGCCGCCACGCTCGGCAGAGTCAAGGACGCCTTCCGTCATGGAAGGAACGTGCGTGTGAACGCCATCGCGTCGAACACCTCTGAAGCCGACACCTTCGTGCCGAACATCCGACCCGACTGCACCGACGAGCTGACGGTCGCGCTTCGCCAGCGGATCATGGTGATCGACGGCGCGATGGGCACGGCGATCCAGCGCGACCGGCCGGACGAGGCCGGCTACCGCGGCGATCGGTTCACGGAGTGGCCGACCGCTCTGCAGGGCAACAACGACCTGCTTAACCTGACCCAGCCGCAGATCATCGAGGGGATCCACCGCGAGTACCTCGACGCGGGCGCCGACATCCTGGAAACCAACACGTTCAACGCGAACGCGATTTCGCTCTCCGACTACGACATGGCGGACCTGAGCTACGAACTGAACTACGCCGGTGCCGCCCTGGCGCGGGCGGCCGCCGACGAGTACAGCACCCCGGAGAAGCCTCGTTATGTCGCCGGCGCGATCGGGCCGACCACGCGGACCGCGTCGATCTCGCCGGACGTCAACGACCCCGGGGCCCGTAACGTCTCGTACGACCAGCTGGTCACCGCCTACCTCGAGGCCGCCAATGGGCTGGTCGACGGCGGTGCCGACCTGCTCATCATCGAGACGATCTTCGACTCGCTCAACGCCAAGGCCGCGGTGTTCGCCGTCGAGACCCTGTTCGAGGAGCGCGGACGCCGTTGGCCGTTGATCATCTCGGGCACCATCACCGACGCGTCCGGGCGGACGCTGTCGGGTCAGGTCACCGAAGCGTTCTGGAACGCGATCCGGCACGCCAAGCCGATCGCGGTGGGCCTGAACTGCGCCCTGGGCGCGCCCGAGATGCGGCCCTACATCGCCGAGATGTCGCGGATCGCGGACACGTTCGTGTCCTGCTACCCGAATGCCGGCCTGCCGAACGCTTTTGGCGAGTACGACGAGGACCCGGAGCGTCAGGCCGGCTACATCGCCGAGTTCGCCGAGGCCGGCCTGGTCAACCTGGTCGGTGGTTGCTGTGGGACGGCGCCGCCGCACATCGCCGAGATCGCCAAGGTCGTCGAGGGCAAACCGCCGCGCGAGCTACCGGAGATCGAGGTGGCCACTCGGCTCTCGGGCCTGGAGCCGCTCAACATCACCGACGATTCCCTGTTCGTGAACATCGGCGAGCGCACCAACATCACCGGCTCCGCCAGGTTCCGGAACCTGATCAAGGCGCAGGACTACGACACCGCCCTGTCGGTCGCCCTGCAGCAGGTCGAGGTCGGTGCGCAGGTGATCGACATCAACATGGACGAGGGCATGATCGACGGCGTCGCCGCGATGGACCGGTTCACCAAGCTGATCGCGGCCGAGCCGGACATCAGCCGCGTCCCAGTGATGATCGACTCCTCCAAGTGGGAGGTCATCGAGGCCGGCCTGAAGAACGTGCAGGGCAAGCCGATCGTCAACTCGATCTCCATGAAGGAGGGCGAGGAGAAGTTCATCCGCGAGGCCCGGCTGTGCCGTAAGTACGGCGCCGCCGTCGTCGTGATGGCGTTCGACGAGCAGGGGCAGGCCGACAACCTGGAGCGCCGCAAGGAGATCTGCGGGCGCGCCTACCGGATCCTGACCGAAGAGGTCGGCTTCCCGGCCGAGGACATCATCTTCGACCCGAACTGTTTCGCGCTGGCGACTGGTATCGAGGAGCACGCGACCTACGGGATCGACTTCATCGAGGCCTGCGCGTGGATCAAGGAGAACCTGCCCGGGGTGCACATCTCCGGCGGTATCTCCAATGTGTCGTTCTCGTTCCGGGGCAACAACCCCGTCCGCGAGGCGATTCACTCGGTGTTCCTGTTCCACGCCATCAAGGCCGGCCTCGACATGGGCATCGTCAATGCCGGTGCGCTGGTGCCCTACGACTCGATCGATCCCGAGTTGCGGGACCGCATCGAGGACGTCGTCCTGAACCGCCGCGAGGACGCCGCCGAGCGGTTGCTGGAGATCGCCGAGCGGTACAACAAGTCCGAGAAGACCGACGACAGGGCCGCTGCCGAGTGGCGCAGCCTGCCGGTTCGCGAACGGATCACGCACGCCTTGGTGAAGGGGATCGACGGCCACGTCGACGAGGACACCGAGGAGTTGCGCGCCCAGATCGCCGCGGCGGGTGGTCGCCCGATCGAGGTGATCGAGGGCCCGCTGATGGACGGCATGAACGTCGTCGGTGACCTCTTCGGCTCGGGCAAGATGTTCCTGCCTCAGGTGGTGAAGTCGGCCCGGGTGATGAAGAAGGCCGTCGCGTACCTGCTGCCGTTCATCGAGGCGGAGAAGGAAGAGTCCGCCGCCGGTCAAAATGGAAAGGCCGCCAAGGACACCAACGGCACGATCGTGATGGCGACCGTGAAAGGCGACGTCCACGACATCGGCAAGAACATCGTCGGGGTTGTCCTGCAGTGCAACAACTTCGAAGTGATCGACCTCGGCGTGATGGTGCCCGCCGACAAGATCCTGGCCGCGGCGAAGGAGCACGACGCCGACATCATCGGGCTGTCCGGGCTGATCACCCCGTCGTTGGACGAGATGGTCAACTTCGCCGTCGAGATGGAACGCGAGGGGCTGGAGATTCCGCTGCTGATCGGCGGGGCGACCACCTCGCGCGCCCACACGGCCGTGAAGGTGTCGCCGCGTCGCACCGGTCCGGTGGTCTGGGTCAAGGACGCGTCCCGCTCGGTGCCGGTTGCCGCCGCGCTGCTGGACGACAAGCAGCGTCCGGCCCTGCTAGAGGCCACCGAGAAGGACTACGCGTCGCTGCGCGAACGGCATGCCCAGAAGAACGAGCGGCCGATGCTGACGCTTCAGAAGGCCCGCGCGAACCGGACGCCCGTCGAGTGGGACGGCTACACGCCCCCGGTGCCCGCCCAGGGTGTCGGTGTGCGGGAGTTTCACGACTACGACCTGGCCGAGTTGCGCGAGTACATCGACTGGCAACCGTTCTTCAACGCCTGGGAGATGAAGGGCCGGTTCCCCGACATCCTCAACAACCCGGCGTCGGGCGAGGCCGCCCGCAAGCTGTACGACGACGCCCAGGAGATGCTCGACACCCTGATCAAGGAGAAGTGGCTGACCGCCAACGGGGTGATCGGGTTCTTCCCGGCGAACGCGGTCGGCCCGGGCTTTGAGGACATCGAGGTCTACACCGACGACACCCGCACTGAGGTGCTGACCACACTGCACAACCTGCGCCAGCAGGGCGAGCACCGGGACGGCATCCCGAACCGTTCGCTGGGCGACTTCATCGCGCCCAGGGACACCGGCCTGGCGGACTACATCGGCGCCTTCGCCGTCACCGCGGGGCTCGGCAGCCAGGACAAGATCGCGGAGTTCAAGGCGGCCGTCGACGACTACAGCGCGATCCTGCTGGAGTCGATCGCCGACCGGCTGGCAGAGGCGTTCGCCGAGCGGATGCACCAGCGGGTCCGCAAGGAGTTCTGGGGATTCCAGCCGGACGAGCAGTTGGACAACGACGCGCTCATCGACGAGAAGTACGTGGGAATCCGCCCTGCCCCGGGTTACCCGGCCTGCCCGGAGCACACCGAGAAGGAGACGCTCTGGAAGTTGATGGACGTCAAGGAGCGGACCGGCATCGAGCTGACAGAGTCGATGGCGATGTGGCCCGGTGCGGCCGTCAGCGGCTGGTACTTCTCACACCCGCAGTCGCAGTACTTCGTGGTCGGTCGGATAGCCCAGGACCAGGTCGCCGACTACGCGAAGCGCAAGGGCTGGACGCTGGCAGAAGCCGAGCGCTGGCTCGCCCCCAACCTCGGCTACAACCCGGAGGACTGAGGTGGCGCGCAACCAATCTCTGTACCGGGACACGCCGCTGCGCAACACAGTGGACCTGAAGGGACGTTGATGGTCAGCACCGGCGCGGACACGATCTACCGGAACGGGCCCATCGTGACGATGGTCGACGGCCGTCGACAGGTCGAGGCAGTCGCCGTCGCGTCCGGTCGGATTCTGGCGGCCGGTTCCGAACCCGACGTGATGGCAACCAGAAGCGACGCGACCCGCGTCGTCGACCTCGCCGGCAACACACTGATGCCGTCCTTCATCGACGCGCACGGCCATTTCATGAACGCCCCGCAGGTGGTCAAGTGGGCTAACGTCCAGGGTGTCCCGGCCGGCCCGGTCAGCACGGTGGCCGACGTGATCGCCGTCTTGCAGGAGCATGTGCGCAGGCTCGGGCTCAGCCCGGGCGACTGGGTCATCGGTTACGGCTACGACCGCTCGAACCTGGCCGAGCAGCGCGAGCTCACCGTCGACGATCTGGACCCTTTTTTCCCCGACAACCCGGTGCTGCTGATTCACAGCTCCAACCACGGCGCGGTGCTGAACACCGCGGCGTTCCGCAAGGTGGGTTACGACGAGAACACCGAAACCCCGGCCGGCGGGGTGATCCTGCGCAAGACCGGCACGAATGTGCCGGCCGGCCTGGTCATGGAGACGGCTTTCCTGCCTATATTCGCCAACATGCCCAAGGCGAGCGAGCGGGAGCGTCTCGACACCCTGGATGCCGCGCAGCAGATCTACGCCCGGGTCGGGGTCACAACATGCCAGGAAGGCGCGACGAACGCCGCCGACCTGCTATTCCTGCGCAAGGCCGCCGGCGAGGGCCTGCTCTACCTCGACATCGTGTCGCTGCCGTTCATCTTCGAAATACCCGAAATCCTCAAGCAGTGGGCACCTGAGTTCCGGGGCGGTCCGATGGAACTGCCCGAGGATGCCCGCACGGCCTTCGGGACTTACCGCGAGCACCTGAAGCTTCAGGGCATCAAGCTTGTGCTGGACGGCTCTCCCCAGGGCAAGACGGCCTTTTGGACCGAGCCCCTGCTCACCGCCGGACCCGGCGGTGAGCAGAACTGGCGGGGCGCACCCACACTTCCGCCCGACGTCGCCAAGGCGGCGATTGCCGAGATATATGGCAAGGGCATTCAGGTCTTTATGCATGCCAACGGCGATGCGGCCATCGATCTGGCCATCGAGGGCCTGCGCGGTGCGGGCGCGCGCGCCGGGGACGGCCACCGCCCGGTGGTGATCCACTCCCAATGCATGCGGCCCGAGCAGCTCGACGCCTACGTCGAACTCGGCGTCGACCCGAGCTTCTTCACCGCGCACACGTTCTACTGGGGCGACGAGCACCTCGCCAACCTCGGTGCGCGACGCGCGAGCTTCCTCAGTCCGATGGCGTCGGCGATCGCCAAGGGCCTGCATTGCTCCAACCACACGGACTTCTCGGTGACGCCGATGGAGCCGATGCGGGTGATGTGGTCATCGATCGTGAGGACGTCGAAGAAGGGCACCCCGATCGGTCCCGCCGAACGGATCGATGTCTGGCAGGCGTTGCGATCGCTCACGGTCGAGGCGGCCTGGCAGATCTTCGAAGAGGATCTCAAGGGCACGATCGAACCGGGCAAGCTGGCCGATCTGGTCATTCTCGATGCCAATCCCCTCGCCGTCGAGACGGATGCGTTGCTGGACATCAACGTCGTTGAAACGCTCAAAGAGGGCCGGACGGTCTACCGGGCCGCCTGAGCGGTAATAAGTATTACTAGGCTCGCATTACGGAGGCCAGCGCCGACAGTGGGATGCGGGCCTGAACGGTGCCGCCGTCCATGTACCACTGCATGACGCCGGGTGTGAAGTCGATCGGTTCGTCGTGCCCGACGGGATAGTCGGGCATATACAGGATCAATTCGTCGGGTGTCAGCGCCCACGCCTTGTATGCGCCCGAGTAGACCTTGTCGGGAGTCCAGCGGTCGAGTCGGAACGGGTAGCTGCCCGGATCATGTTGTGGCGGAGCCTGATCCAGCGCGGTCTGGATGAACGGGGCGGCCACCGGCGGGATCGCGGTCAGCGGGTTCGACGTCGTCAGGTCGGCGAGCTGCACGCGCCGCCCGCTGGCCATGTCGAACGTAAACGTGCGATAGGCGTTGTTGGGTTGGGGCCCGTCGGCGTGGTAGCTCTCGTGGAATACCGCGCTGAGCAGATTGGCATGCCGGAAGATCTCGAAATTCTCCTCGCCGTAGCTGTCGGCCGCCATGTGCGCGTTGGCGGTCGTCCAGTTGTTGACCAGCGTGCGCAGGTAGTCGCGGATCGCCGGCCCCGTGGTCGGGTTGTCGACGAGGTCGTCGGGGACGGCGACCTTGATGTCCCGCACGGCATTGCGTTCGGAGGTCACCGAGGCGTGGCAATACTGCCCGTCCCAGCTGCCGCCGAGTTCGCCGCACAACGACGGCGCCGATGCGTGTGCGTTGCCGTCATCGAAAATCGTTGCGGCGCATGCTAATACGAGCGTAGCGACGAGCCGCCACATCACAGTAGCTGGACCTTGCTGGCGCGCCAGCGGCCATCGACCTTCTCCATCGTCATCTTGATCCTGCTGCGGTCGATGCGTGGGTCGGGTGCCGTCGAGTTCGCGACGGTCTGGTCGATGAACACCAGCACCACCACCTTGTTCGTGGCGGCGGACTGGATCGCAGAGTCCACGACCACCCCGTGTGCGCTGGCCTTGTTGTCGATCAGCAACTGGCGCAGCTGCACGCTGGATTGGGTGTACATGTCCTTGAACTCGCCGGTGGCGCCGTCGAGCACCTGCCGGAAGTTCTCGTCCACCTTGTTCGAGTCGATGCTCGTCAGCACTTGCGCGTAGGCGATGGCCGCCTGCTGGGCCTGCCGGCCGGCCGCCTCGACCTCGTGCTCTTGCCACAGTTTCCAGCCGAGCAGACCGGAAACCGAAAGGGAGGCAACGAGTAGCAGCGGCAGCACGGCGCGCCGCAGGTACTGCCGCTGCAGGTACTTGCGCCAGGACCGCTTGCTGCGCACCGCCTCGGGGCGCTTGCGTTCGAGCAGCCCGGTGCCGGCCGCGTCCTCGTCGTCGTCGGGGGAGGCGTCGGCGTCCGCGTCGCTGGGGGCGTCGGCATCTCGGGTCTCGTCGGCCGGGGTCTCGTCAGCCGTGGTGTCGGGCGTCTTGTCTTGCACCTTCGGGTCCTTTTTGATTGTCGCGACCACCATCATCTCCTTCGGGAAGTGTCGGGCTCTAGTGCGGCGGTTCTATCGGCAGCGGCGGTCCGCCGTAGGGGGTGGGAATGGTGAAGCGGCCCTTCGGTGTTGGGTCGGTTCGGCGACCCAGATCCGCTCCGGGCGGCGGGCCGGCGGTGTCGTCGCCGCCCGGTCGCGGCGCGTTCTTGGCGCCCCGGATCGAGACGGCGGGGTCGTCGTCGCGGCAGTAGGTGTACATGAACGGCTCGTAGTAGTCCGCGGCCGACGGTGCGTGCGCCGGCGTCCCGTAGTCGCACAAGTAGCGGGGGTACAGGTCGGCGATCGCCCAGACGCCGTTGTCGTGGAAGGCGCTCGTCACCGCGTCCAGCACCGAGCCCCGGTAGTCGGGGAACAGCGCGTTTAGCGCCGGCACCCGCAGATACAGCAGCTGCGACAGGGTGGCCATGCTGCCCAGCAGCTGCACCATCGTGTCGGAGTTGTCGGAGAACAGGTTGTCGACGGCCGACAGCGTCCGCGGTGTCTGTCCGGTCAATCGCCGGTAGCCGGCCTGCATGCGGGCCACGCCGGACAGCGTGTGCCGCAGCTCGGTGGCGGTGGCCGCCAGGCCGGCGTTCTTGTCGCTGGCCAGGTTCAGCACCACGCGGCTGGTCTTGATGATGCTGGTGGTCTGCGGGAGCACCGCATCGAGCGTCGATAGCAGGAAGGTACCGCCGTCGACGATGGCGGCCAGTTTCGCTGGGCCCTCCTTGCTCATGCTGAGTTCTTTTTTGATCAGCTCGATCTTGCGCGGATCGACCTGTGCCAGCACGCCGTCGGCGTCGCTGAGCAAGCGCGCCAGGCTGACCGGAACGGTTGCGTGATCCAGGGCGATGAGGCTGCCGTCGTGCAGATACGGCCCGGCATCGGATTGGGCTTCGAAGTTGATGTACTGCTCGCCGGCGGGCGACAGCGCCGACACTTGCACGAGGCTGTCGGCCGGGATTTTGACTTTGGCGGCGATGTTGGCGATGGCGTTGACACCGGTGTCGGTGATCTGCAGCGACTCGACGCGCCCGATTCGCACGCCGCGCAGCGCGACGTCCTGATTGGGAAGGAGGCCACCGGATTCCGGCAACTGCACGATGACGCGGTAGGAGGACGCGAATGGGGTCACCCGCAGCGCACCGATGAGCAGATACGCGGTCGCCACGATCAGGGTGAGCACGAGCCCGGCAACCGACAGCCAGACCTGCTGACGGTGGCCGGCCCGCACCACTCGTACCATCACAGTCGCGGCGTCCGCGACGGCGGGGATCACGGCTGGGGTCCCGGAGACAGGGGGCCCGGCGGCGGGGCACCGGGAGCCGACGGCGGCCCCGGTAGCGGCCCGGGCGCGACATCGATCTGGCCCGGGACTCTCGGGTCCGGAATGACTGACACCTGCGGCGAATTCGGTCCGCGGCCCACCACCCGTTCCTGCAACCGCCACAGCGTGTACTTCAGCGTGCCGACGAGCAAATTCATGTTGTAGTGATGCGGTCCGTGCAGCCCGATGTCGCCCGGGTAGCCGATGTCGGGGAGGGATCCGAGGATCAGCTTGTCAACCCCGACATGCACCGAAAATGCGCTTCCTGCGGTGGATTTGACCAGCGGGGGGATCAACCGGTTGATCGCGTAGAAGCTGGTGTCCGGGCTCACCGCGACGTCGTTGGCGGCCCCGGCGATCGTGTTGAGGTCGCGAATCAGGCTGCGGCAGCTGGTGTCGGTTCCGCCGATCGACGGGAACCTGGCCAGCAACCGCGCGGTGTTGCCCGCCCGCACCGTGAGGTCGGAAAGCTCGGCGGTGTTGTCCGCCAGGGCGGAGGTGGCGGGCCGGGCCGCCGTCATCAGATCGGTGATGGCGTGGTCCTTGGCGTCGAGTTGGTCTGCCAGAAGCGACAATTGGGTCAGGGCGGCGGACATCTGGCCGGACCGGGCATCGAGGGTTCCCACCAGCTGGTTGGACTTGCGGATCAGGTCGCCGAAGGCCTGGCCCTGGTCACCGGTGGCCTTGCCGAAACCGTTGATGATGTTGGTGAAGTTGCGCACCGCTCCGCCGTTCACCAGTATCGCCGCCGAGCTGAGCACCGATTCGACGGTCGCGGCCGCGGCCGTCGAATCCAGGCCGATGGTGTCGCCGTTCTTCAGTATCGGCATCTCCACGAGATCGCCGGCGGGTGGCTTGAGCGCGACGAAGACGTCGCCGAGTGGTGTGGCGGTGCGCAATTCGGCAGTGCTGCCCCGTGGGAGTAACACGCCGTCGCGGATGCGCAGCGTGGTCACCGCGGTGTAATTCCGGGCGGTCATCGATTCGACCTGCCCGACGTCGGCGCCGGCGAGCTTGACCTTGGCGTTCATCGGAAGGTTGAGTGCGTTGGAGAACACCGCGGTCAGGGTGTACCCCCCCGCACCGAGCCCGGGCGCCGGAAGCGGCAGGCTGGCAAGGCCGTTCGTGCCGCAACCCGCGGTGAGGAACACCGTGGCCAGCACCGTGGCCAGGACAGCCGGCGCGCGTCGCCCGCGGGCGGTGATCATTTCTGCCCCATCGCGGCCATGCCGTCGAGCACATAGGTCAATCCGAAGTCCGGGCCGAAATCCTGAATCGTCCCGGTGCTGCAGCCGAGTTGCCGAAGGCCCATCAGGTTGCAGATCTCTTTGGTGTATTGGCTGTCGAAGAGCAACCGGTCGGTGAGAAAGCGGGCCCGCACGGCGCCGTTGGCGCGGTCGATCATGTTGTAGGCGTTATCGGCCAGCATCGGCGCCACATCGAGCATTTCGGCGAGGTCGCGCCGGTGATCGGTCACCGCCTTCGCCGTGCCGTTGCCGTTGATCAGGGCCTGCTTGATGGTGTCGCGGTTGGCGTCGAGCAGGTCGCCGGCCCGCTGGACCAGTTGGTCGAACCGCTTCCCGGTGTCGCCGCTGCCGATGTCCTCCTCGGCCATGATCTGGCTGACCTGATGGATGGTGGAGGCGAATTCGCGCAGCTTGGCGTCGTTGGCGGCCGCCGCGTCGAACAGCGCGCTGATGTTCTTGATGATCGCGGTGATCTGTTCGCGGGTCGCAGCACCTCCGTCGCTGGACAGGCGCAGCGCCCTGGACAATGCGTCGAGCGCGGACTTGATCTGCCCGCCGTTGCCGTCGACGACCTTGCTGCCGTTGTTGATCACGTCGGCAATCGGGCCGCCACCGTGGCCGTCTCCCTCGAGCGACTTGGTGACGCGATCTAGAACGCTGAGCACGCGGCTGAATTCGACCGGGGTCTTGGTGCGGGTCAGGCCGATGGTGTCGTGATTCTCCAGCACCGGGCCGCCGCGGTACGGCGGCGTGAGCTCGATCTGCCGATCGGTCAGGATCGAGGTCGACACGGTGACGGCTTGCACGGCCGCGGGAACCTTGACGCGGCGGTCGACGGTGAACTCGACCTCGACGTAGGGGCCCCTGGCGTTGATCCTGGTGATCTTGCCGACCGGCATTCCCAGCACCGCCACCACGTTGCCCTCGTAAAGGCCCGAGGCGCTGTCGAATTGGGCCGTCACGGAAATCGTGTCATCGTCGGAACCCAGGGACCACCACCCGACGCCGACCGCGGCGGCCAGCACCACCACGGCGGCGCCGACGGCCATCGCCTTGGACCTCAGCAGGCCGGCCCCGATCACTTGCAGTCCTTGAAGTACTGGCTCATGCCGAACTGCTCGGCGCGCCCGCTGATCGCGCACATCCACGAGTCGATGAGCGGGACGTTGTTCGCGTTGAAGTTGATGGCGTTGCCCTCGCCGGTGAGGTTAGCCGCCTCCCGGAAGAAGATCGGGCTGATCTGCAACATGTTGCTCAGCAGGTCGTCGTGCTTTGCCATCATGCCGGTGAAGTCGCGCATGTCCGCGATGAGCGATTGCAGGCCGGACCGGTCGTTGACCACGAGCTGGCTCATGGTGTTCACCAAGTTCGTCAGGGATTGCATCATGGCGTGGAAAACGGCTCGGCGCGAGACGAATTGGCCCAGCAGGTCCTGGCCCTGATTGATCAGTTTGCCGATGCCGGCCTGCTGGCGCCGCAGGGTGTTGGTCACCTGTTCGGTGCCGCGCAGCAGCTGGCCAAGTTGGTCGCGGCGCACCGCGATGATCGACGACAGCGAGTGAATGTTCGTGATGGCCTGCGGCACCACTGCGGGCAGGCCCTCGAGTTGCTTGCCGAGCACCGCCAGCGATTGCGCGAACCGGTCGGAGTCGACCTGCTCGAAGGTCGTGGTGGCATCCTGCAGCGCGGCCTGCAGATCGTAGGGCACCTCGGTGTGGGACAGGTCAAAGGTGTTGCGAGGCAGGGTGCCTAAGCCGCTGGGCTGCAGCGCGAGATAGCGCGAGCCCAGGATGGTGGCGACCCGGATCTGGGCACGAGAGTCCTTGCCCAGCGCGATATCGTCACGGATCTTCAGGCCCGCCTCGACGTGATCGCCGTCGAGTTCCATGCTCGTCACGTTGCCGACGGGAATTCCCGCGACCACGATCGGATTGCCGGGCCGCAGCGAGGCCGCCTGCAGAAACTCCGCGGTGTAGTGCCGGTACCCGGCACCGAGCGCATGCACCGCCAGCATGGCTCCGATCACCACCGCGACCACCGCGACCGCGATGAACCCGAGCCACGTCATGTTGTAGCTCTCCAGCGGGCGGTGTTTGAACCACGAGAGTCGACGCCGGAACGAGTTATCAGCCACCGGCGGTGCTCCTGCATCGGGGGCTGTGCCACGTCTTGTTTCCCGGCGTGGCGGCGGCGACGATGATCGGCACCACGTCGTTGAGGCCAGGGAAGAATCCCATGAAGTTCACGTCGCAGACGTAGGCGTTGCCGTAGGCGCCCTGATTGCCCACCCGGGCAAGTCCTTTCAGCAACAGCGGGATGTTGTCGCCGAAGAACGCGACCTGCGGTTCGACGTCCATCAGGTGCCGGGCCACGCCGGGCTTGCGATCGACGAGTTCGCGCAGCGCCGGATAGACGTCGCTGGCCGAGGTCGAAAGTCGGCCCAGCACCCGCGACAGGGAACCCGCCGCGGCGACGAGTTCCGGGCGCCGCCGGTCCAGCTGCGCTACGACGTCGCGGGTCTGGGTGATGACCCCGTCGAAATTGTCGTTCTGCCGGGCGAGGATGCCGACCACGTTGTTGAGGTTGGTGATCACGTCGCCGAGTGCCTGGTCCCGTCCGGCGAATGTCTCAGTGAGCGTGGATGTCTGGCTGATCAGCGTGGTCAGCGACGACGTGTCACCCTGCAGCGAGGCGATGATGCCCTTGGTGAGGTTGTCCGCGTCTCTCGGGTTCAGCAGGCTGAACAACGGTTCGTAGCCGTTGAGTAGGGCGGTGACGTCGAACGACGGTTCGGTGCGCTCCAACGGGATGACGCTGCCGGGCGGCAACAGACTCTGCGCGCCCTCCTTACCCGGCGACAGCCCGAGGTATCGCTGCCCGACGATGTTTTGGTAGGTCACGGACGCGACGGTGTTTCCGTACAGGTGCTGGTCGGTCTGCAACACGAAGGCGACCCGGGCCACTGTCCCGTCGAGTTCGACCTTTTCCACCCGGCCCACCCGCACCCCGGCCATCCGGACATCGTCGCCTTCGCGCAGCCCGTAGACGTCGGTGAACAACGCAGAATAGCCGGCCGTGTCACCGGCGACGTCGCGGCGCAGGCTCGCATACACCAACCAGGTGACCGTCACGGCGGCGACCATGAACAGGGTGAGGCCGATCAGTGGTCCGCGGAATCTCATCTGCATGTCAGTGCGGCCCTCCGGGTTTCAGCGACACCGTGGTGCCCCGGGCCACCGGGCCCAGCAGCAGCTCGGTCGCCGGCGTGGCGGGCTCGCCGGTGATCACGCTGAGCATGTTTCGCTCGTACTGGCTGCCGACCGGTCCGACGTTGCCCCCGAAAGAGCCCCGGTACGAGGACTGCGGTATCCACGGCGCCTTCGGCGCGACCGGCGCGATCCATGGGGCATTCGGCGACGGCGTCGCGGGCGCGCCGGGCGAGGGGTTGTCGGGGGTGGCGCTGCCCGGCACCGGCGGCGACGGCGTGATTCCCGGGGCGAGCGGGGGATTGGGATCGGTCAGATTGGGTGGCCCGTTGATCAGCGGCGGTCCGACCGCGACGAGGTTTCCGTCGGGGCCGATGACCGTGCCCGGCGGCGGGGCGAGGTCCTTCGGCGGGTGGTAGTTCTGCGGCAGCAGCACTTGCGGCAGATCGGGACGCACCGGGATCAGCGGGGCGGTAAAACAGCTGGGGCCCTTCAGGTCTCCGTAATGCGGGCAGTCCGCGCGGGTGTAGGTGGACGACGGGGTGAAGGTGAGCATCGCGCGCATGTTGCCGACGTCGTTGCCCGGCACCCAGACTTCCTCCATGAACTTGTCGGCCAGGTTGTCCAGTTTGGTGACCGCGGGCACGAAGTTGTTGGACTTCATCGCCAGGATGCCCAGCACCGGCGTGAAGTCACTGGTGATCTTGATGAGCTGATCGATGTGATTGTTGAACGATGTCTGCGTCGTGCCGAGGGTGTAGTCGGCGCCGGAGAGCAGCGAGACCAACTGTCCGCGTGTCTCGGCGAACGTCTGCATCGGCTCGACGGCCTGGTGCAGGGCATCGAGCAGGTCCGGTGCGGTCTGCTGCAACCCTTGGGCCGCATCGATGAGCGCGGATACCGTCGACGGGCCGGCATCCGTGCTGACAATCGAATTGAGCTGGTCGAGGAGGCGATTCAACTGCGCCCCGGCGTTCAGCAGGGTGACGCGGCGGTGAGCGGTGGCGGCGCCGAGCGCGGCCAGGATGCCCACCGACCGGTCGTCGCGGCCGCGGCCGGCGGCGGCCAGCAGGTCGCGCAACTTGCTGACGGTGGTTTGAAACAGCACCGTCGGCAGCCGGTTGTCCTCGGGAATGTGGGCGCCCGGCCGGATCATGGACCCGGGGCCCTGGGGGCCACCGCCGACCAGCTGCACCGACGACACGGCGAAGACGTTGCTGGGCACCACTCTTGCGGTCACTGCAGCCGGAATCGACTGGGCGAATTCGGGTTTGAGGTCGATATAGACATAATTGGGCTTGCCGTCGGCCGCCGGAATCACGTCGTTGACCATCCCGACGAGCACGCCGTGGTACTTGACGTCGGATTTCTGCGGGAGCCCGTCGCCGACATTGACCAGATCGGCGACCACCCGAACGTAGTCGTTGAGCCGGCCGGTGGACTTGAGCAGCATCGCGACGGTGAGCAGGGACGCGACGACCAGGACCGCCATCCCGGTGGCCAGCAGTTGCCGGTCCGATGGGCCGCGTCCGTCCAGCTCAAAGGAATTCGGCATCTAACCGCCGAACCTCGCGCCGGCGCCGACGCCCCACAGCGCCATGGTCAGCAGCATGTTCACGATGATCACGACGGTGATGCTCGCGCGCATTCCGTGTCCGGCGGCCACGCCGACGCCCTCGGGTCCGCCGGTCGCGTAATAGCCGTAATAGCACTGGATCGTCGACGCGATCCACACAAAGATGACGGCTTTGATCAACGAATAGACGATGTCCTGGCCGGCCAGCATCAGCGTGAAGTAGTGCAGGTAGGAGCCGGTCGAGCCGCCGCTGCTGATCCCGACGACGACCTGGGTGGTCAGGTAGCCGATCGCCAGGCACGCGGCATACAGCGGGACGATCGCGGCCACCGAGGCGATCAGCCGGGTGGTCACCAGGTACGGAATCGGGCGGATCGCAATGGATTCCAGCGCGTCGATCTCCTCGGCGATACGCATCGACCCCAGCTGAGCGGTGAACCGACAGCCGCCCTGCATCGCAAAGGACAGCGACGCCATCAGCGGTGCCAGCTCGCGAGTATTGACCAACGACGAGACGAAGCCGGTCGCCGGGCCGAGCCCGAGCAGGTCCAGGAAGTTGTAGCCCTCGATGCCGACCAGCGCACCGACGGTCATCCCGAGCACGACCGCCACGCCGGCGGTGCCCCCACCCACGACGATCGAGCCGTTGCCCCAGGTGATGTTCGACAGCAGTCGCAGGAACTCCCCGCGGTACTGGCGCAGGGTGAGCGGTACCGCGGCCAGCGCCCGGATGAAGAACACCAGCAGGTGCCCCAGCCGGATGATCGGCGCGGTGCCCCTGCGGTAGAGCAGGCCGACCCGATTCGACAGCGGCGTGGGTGGACGGTTGGTGATCGTCGCCATGTCAAAGCCCCGTTCGGGGCGAGAGCATGACGTACAGCTGGCTGATGGCGACGTTGACGATCATCAACAGCAGGATCGCCTCGACGACGGCGGCGTTGACCGAATTAGCGACTCCAGTCGGGCCGCCCTTGGTGGACAATCCCTTCTGGCTCGACACGATGGCCACGATGGCGCCGAACACGACCGCCTTCAGCAGCGCCAGGATCATGTCACCCGTAGTCGCGAACGACGCGAACGTCGACACGAAACTGCCGGGCGTCCCGTCCTGGAAATACACGTTGAACATGTAGCTGGCGAAGAAGCCGACGAAGCACACGACGCCGGTGAGGGCCACGCCGATCATCACCGCCGCGGCCAGGCGCGGGACGACCAGGCGACGGATCACCGATACCCCCATCACCTCCATCGCAGCGGTCTCTTCGCGCATGGTTCGCGAGCCCAGGTCGGCGGTGATGGCCGACCCGACGGCCGACGCCATCAGCACCGCGGCCACCAGCGACGCTCCTTGCCGGATGACGGCGAGTCCGCTGGCCGCGCCGGCCAGCGAGGTGGCACCCACCTGACCGGCGAGCAACGCGAACTGGATGGACAGCGTCACGCTGATCGGCAGCGACACCAGAATGGTCGGCAATACCGCGGTCCCGGCCATGAATGCGCCTTGGCGGACGAACTCCTGCCATTGAAATCGGCCGGTGACGAGGTCGATGAAGAAATACTGGATGGTCCGTACGCCGAGAACGAATTGCTCGCCGACCGTGGTCAGGGACGCGAGCGGGTGACGCTTGAGGTACCCGGTGGACCAGTCCCGGATGGCGATGACGCCGTCAACTTCATTCGTCATTCTGGCGCGACTAGCGCTTCGCAGAGCAAACTGAAGTTATCAGTCATCACGATGGACTATCGTCTGCATCGAAGCTTTTCCCTACCTCACCATCAGGCAGTCGAGAGGCGGACTCCGGGGTCTGTCAGTGCATTTTCGAAATTATTTGATGGTTCGCTGTCGGAAAATTGCTGCTCATCGCTTAGTTCTCCGTCAGGGTAGCCTACCTGATAGGGACTTTCAATAGTGTAGAGTCACTCATCTAGGTTCGTCTTTGGACGGCATCGTGGGATCGTAACGTTCGGATTGACGGAGGCGAAGGCATGCCCTCAGCAAACACCGGTTCGTTGCGGGACCGACGCCGCGCAGAATTGCTTTCGCAGATCCATAGGACCGCGCACCAGCTTTTTGCCGAACGCGGTTTCGAGGCGGTGACGACCGAGGACATTGCCGCGGCTGCCGGCATATCGATCAGCACATATTTCCGGTACGCGCCCACCAAAGAAGGTCTTCTGATCGCTCCCGTGCGCGAGGCGAGTGCCGAGTCTGTTGGCTTGTACGGCGCGAGACCGTCTGACGAATCGGCGGTCGAGGCGTTGATACAGCTCGCCGTCGCCCGTGCCCAAGAAATCAGTGAGGTCGAGGACTTGGATACGTGGCGTCAGGCGGTCGCTGCTGCGCCTCACTTGTTGAGTCAATCGATGCTGGTCAGCGAATCCGATCTGCTTGAGTTCATCGAGCAGGTGGCCGCTCGCATGGGTGTCGATGCAGAGGTTGACATCCGGCCGGCGCTGCTGGTTCATACCAGCGTGGCCACGGTCAAATTCGTGCTCGATCGCTGGCTGGCCTCCGATGTCAGCGCGAGCCCGCCCTTTCACGTCGAGTTGGAAGATGCGCTGCGCATCGCGCTCGCCGGATTTGACTGAGAGCGAAGCAATCTGGTGATTGACCAGTAGGTGAGCCGAAACCGCCGTGACTTCGCCGGTCGGCGCATGGAACAATCGCTGGCCGTGAAGACCTTTGAGGAGCTGTTCGCCGAGCTCGGCGAGCGTGCCCGCACCCGACCGGCAGGCAGTGCGACCGTCGCCGCGCTCGACGGCGGTATCCACGGGCTGGGCAAGAAGATCCTCGAGGAGGCCGGCGAGGTGTGGCTGGCCGCCGAGCACGAACCCGACGAGGCGCTGGCCGAGGAGATCAGCCAGCTGCTCTACTGGACGCAGGTGCTGATGGTTGCGCGCGGCCTGTCCCTCGACGACGTCTATCGGAAGCTGTGAGCATGTTGCGGGTCGCGGTTCCCAACAAGGGGACGCTGAGCGAGCCGGCCTCCGAAATCCTTTCGGAGGCCGGCTACCGGCGACGCACCGATTCCAAGGACCTCACCGTCATCGACCGTGTCAACCATGTCGAGTTCTTTTTCCTGCGGCCCAAAGACATTGCCATCTACGTCGGTTCCGGCGAGCTAGATTTCGGGATCACCGGACGGGATCTGGTGCTCGATTCCGATGCGCCGGTGCGCGAATGCCTGGCGCTGGGTTTCGGATCGTCCAGCTTCCGGTATGCCGGTCCCGCCGGCCGGGAGTGGACGACGGCGGATCTGGCCGGCAAGCGGATTGCCACCGCCTACCCGAATCTGGTTCGAAAAGATCTGGCAGACAGGGGAATTGAAGCCACCGTCATCAGACTCGACGGTGCGGTGGAGATCTCGATCCAGCTCGGGGTGGCCGATGCCATCGCCGACGTGGTGGGGTCGGGACGCACGCTGAGCCTGCATGACCTGGAAGCATTCGGTGACCCGCTGTGCGATTCGGAAGCCGTGCTGATCGAGCGCGTCGACGCGGCCGGCCACGGCGCGGCGCAGGCGGCCCGCGATCAGCTGGTCGCCCGGATTCAGGGGGTGGTGTTCGGGCAGCAGTACCTGATGCTGGACTACGACTGCCCGCGCTCGGTGCTCGACAAGGCCACGTCGATCACGCCGGGGCTGGAATCACCGACCATCGCCCCGCTCGCCGACCCGGACTGGGTCGCGATCCGCGCGTTGGTGCCGCGCCGGGGCGTCAACGAAGTCATGGACGAGCTGGCCGCCATCGGGGCGAAAGCAATCCTGGCTTCTGACATCAGATTTTGTCGATTCTGATCGTGTTTTGACGTCACGCCTGTGTTAGCGTCCGCCGTAGCGGGACTGCCTGCGTGACGGGAGGGCTGTCCCCCGACCGTCGACGGGCTATTCGTCCCCAGGAGGTTTCCGTGACACACGTACTCATCGTGCTGCTGGCATTGCTTATTGGTGTTGTCGCCGGGTTGCGTTCCCTGACGGCTCCCGCCGTGGTGGCGTGGGCGGCCACCCCCGCGGTTCTCGGCTGGATCGATCTCAGTCACACCTGGGCGTCCTGGTTGGGCAACACGATCACGGTCGTGATCTTGACGGTTCTGGCCATCGCCGAACTCGTCACCGACAAGCTGCCCAAGACGCCGCCGCGTACGTCGCCGCCCGCGTTCGGCGCTCGGCTGCTGATGGGTGGGTTAGCCGGCGCGGCCCTCGGCGCCTGGCCGCACTGGACCTTCACCGCGCTGGGTGCCGGCGTGATCGGCGCGGCGCTCGGCACCCTCGGCGGGTATCACGCCCGCAAGCGGCTGGTCGCCGCTCGCGGGGGGCAGGACCTGCCGATCGCGCTGTTGGAGGACGCCGTCGCGATTCTGGGCGGGTTCGCAATTCTCGCCGTCACGCACCACGTCCTTTTGGACTACGTCGTGTCGGGCGTTAAGTGACAAGGCATTTCGACGCGATCATCATTGGAGCGGGCCAGGCCGGGCCCCCACTTGCGGGGCGGTTGGCGGCGGCCGGGCAGAGCGTCGCGGTAGTCGAGCGCAAACTGATCGGCGGCACCTGCGTCAACAACGGCTGTATTCCGACCAAGACGCTGGTGGCCAGCGCGCACGCCGCGCACCTGGCCCGGCGCGGCACCGAATACGGCGTCGCGACCGGCTCTATCACCGTGAACCTGGGGAAAGTCAAGGCGCGCAAAGACGGCATCATGCTCGCCGACCGCGAGGGCGTCGAGAACTGGCTACAGGGTATGAACGGCTGCACTGTCTTTCGCGGCCACGCCCGTCTCGAGGATCCGCATACCGTGCGGGTCGCCTCTCAAGCAGGAGAAGACATCCTGCACGCCGATCGGATCTTCCTCAACGTCGGCGGCCGTGCCGTCGTCCCCGACATCCCGGGGCTATCCGAGGTTGACTACCTCACCAACGTGTCCATCCTCGAACTCGACACCCTGCCGCACCATCTGGTCATCGTCGGCGGCAGCTACATCGCGCTGGAGTTCGCCCAGATGTACCGGCGCTTCGGTGCCCAGGTGACCGTGGTCGAACGGGGCCCGCGGCTCGCGCCCCGCGAGGACGAGGATGTTTCGGCCGCGATCAGGCAGATCCTGGAGGGCGAGGGGATCGACATCGTCGTCGGCGCGGACGATGTCCGAATCAGCAAGAGCGACAAGGGATTCAACCTCACCCCTGCCGTCGGTGCCGTACCTGTCGAGGGGGATCGGCTGCTGCTGGCGGTGGGACGGCGCCCCAACACCGACGACCTGGGTCTCGAGGCCGCCGGGGTGCAGACCGACCCGCGCGGCTACATCGTGGTCGACGATCAGCTCAAGACCAGCGTGGACCACATCTGGGCGATGGGCGATTGCAACGGCAAAGGCGCGTTCACCCACACCTCCTACAACGACTTCGAGATCGTGGCCGCCAATCTGCTCGATGACGACCCGCGCCGGGTCAGCGACCGCATCACCACCTACGCCCTCTACATCGATCCGCCGCTCGGACGCGCCGGAATGACCGTCGGCGAGGTTCGCAAGTCGGGTCGCAAGGCGCTGGTGGGCAAGCGGCCGATGACCAGGGTCGGCCGAGCGGTGGAAAAGGGTGAGACGCAAGGCTTCATGCAGGTCGTGGTCGACGCCGACACCCACGAGATCCTGGGGGCGGCCATCCTCGGAGTTGGTGGCGACGAGGCGATCCATTGCATTCTTGACGTTATGTCGGCCAAGGCGCCCTACACGACGCTGTCGCGCACGATGCACATTCATCCCACCGTCAGCGAATTGATTCCCACCATGCTGCAGGAGATGTCGCCGCTGCAGTAGTCGGGGGATTACGCGGCCGGCTCGGTCGGGTGCGAAACAGCTTCTGCGCGTGGACGATCCGGCCAGCCGGGGTAGGGCGGCGGCGTCCCGCCGAAACTCGGGCACAGGCTCTGGTGCGGGCACCAGTCGCACAAGCGCGACGGATGCGGGCGGAAATCGCCTGTCGCACCGGCAGATTGGATGGCGCGCCAGATCGCCATCAGAGTGCGCTCGAAGCGCAGCAGCTCGTCGTGCTCGGGTGAGTAGTCCAGGACCTGGCCGTCGGCCAGGTAGATGAGCCGCAGCCGGGTCGGCAGCACGCCGCGGGACCGCAGCAGCGCCACCGCGTAGAACTTCATCTGGAACATCGCCTTGAACTCGGCCTGCGCCCGGGCTTCCGGCGGGGCCTTGCCGGTCTTGTAGTCGACCACCCGCAGCTCGCCGGTCGTGGCGACGTCGATGCGGTCGATGAAGCCGCGCAGCAGCGTGCCGTCGGCAAGCTCGACCTCGACCCGCTGTTCGCAGCACTGCGGGTCGAATCGGGTGGGGTCTTCCAGGCGGTAGTAGCCGGCCAGCAGCGCGCGGGCCTCGTCGAGCAGCTGGACCCGCACCTCCGCCTCGAGCTCCGCGGCCAGGCCGGGTTCGGCGGTGAGCACCTGTTCCCACGCGGGCTCCACCAGCAAGTTGGCCGTCTCGGGCCCCCGCGACGCGGCGGGCAGGCCGTACAACCGCTCCAACGCCGCGTGCACCACCGATCCGCGCAGCTGCGCGGTCGACGGCGGTTCGGGCAGCCGATCGATCGCCCGGAAGCGGTACAGCAACGGGCACTGCTTGAAGTCCGCCGCCCGCGACGGAGACAGCGCAGGCCGTGCGCGTTCCTGCGGCTGGTCGGTCATTCTCGCAGCCTATGACCGGGTACCGACAACCCCGAACACCCGCCCCGGCGAGTCGGCTGGCACGCTAGACGCCGTGCCCGCAACCGGCCCCTTCACTGTTGGCGAACGCGTCCAGTTCACCGACGCCAAGGGCCGCCACTACACGTTCGAGTTGACGCCCGGAGCCGAGTTCCACACCCATCGCGGCGCGGTCGCCCACGACGACGTGATCGGGCTGGACGAGGGCAGCGTGATCAAATCCAGCAGCGGATCGCCGTTCCTGGTGCTGCGCCCGCTGCTGGTGGACTACATCATGTCGATGCCGCGGGGCCCGCAGGTGATCTACCCGAAGGACGCCGCCCAGATTGTGCACGAGGGCGACATCTTCCCCGGCGCCCGGGTGCTGGAGGCCGGAGCCGGATCGGGCGCGTTGACTTGCTCGCTGCTGCGCGCCGTCGGGCCGCAGGGCAAGGTCGTCTCCTACGAGCTGCGCGACGACCACGCCGTGCACGCTCAGCGCAATGTGTCGGTGTTCTTCGGCCAGGCGCCCGACAACTGGCGGCTGATCATCGGCGACGTCGGGGATTCCGAGCTGCCCGACGGGTCGTTCGACCGGGCGATCCTGGACATGCTCGCCCCCTGGGACGTGCTCGAGGCCGTCGCCCGACTGCTGACGCCCGGCGGGGTGCTGATCATCTATGTCGCGACCGTCCCCCAGCTGTCGAAAGCCGTGGAGGCCCTGCGCGCGCAGCAGTGCTGGACCGAGCCGCGGTCGTGGGAGACGATCCAGCGCGGGTGGAACGTCGTCGGCCTGGCGGTGCGACCGCAGCACTCGATGCGGGGGCACACCGCGTTCTTGATCGCGACGCGCCGACTCGCGCCGGGCGTCGTCGCCCCGATGCCGTTGGGTCGCAAGCGACCGGGCAGGGACGGATGACGCCCCGCTAGTCGTCGCTGCGGATCAGCTAGCGCCGCACCGACAGCAGTTCGAACTCCGGATGCGCGGCGACCAACCTTTCGGCGGCGTCGAGGACATCGACCGCAGGGGCGCGATCACCGGAGACCACCGCCACGCCGATGCCCGCGCGCCGATACAGATCCTGTGCGCCGGTCTCGGCGGCCGAGACGCTCAACTTGCGCCGTAGCTCGGCGATGACGGGCCGGATCACCGAGCGCTTCTGTTTGAGCGATCGCACGTCGCCCAGCAGGACATCGCATTCCAGCCAGCCGATCCACATCTACGGCGGCGGGGCGGCGGTCGTGGGGGGCGCGGCAGCCGGCGGCGGTGGCACCGGGGGTGGCGGCGGCCCGGGCGGATTGGCCGGCGCCGGCGAGTTGCTGAGGGCTAGGAGCATTTCCGCGGTCCGGCGGGATAACTGCCAACCGCCCTGAAACGGCGTGAACTCCATGGGGAATGCGAACGAGCGGTTGTTCGGCTGGGCGGTGCCCACCCGGATCGTGGCCACCACGTTTGAGGGGTTCTTGTCCGACCACGCGATGTTGTCGGCCGCGAAGGTCATCGGCAGGTACCCGTTGTCACGCAGCGCGCTGATGAACTTGTCCAGGGTGCCCGCACTCTCCGGGGTGGCGCCCTCCACGAGGGCAACCTTGTTGGCGCCGGGGATGCCCGGGTCGGCAAGCCGGCTGAGGATGTCGGTCAGGGCCTGGGGCACCGGCAGCGGCGCCGTCGGCACGGCGGTGGCCACAATCGGACTCGGCGCGGGCGGCACCACGGACGAGCTAGCTGAAGCCGGGACACGAGGTTCGCTGTGCGAGCATCCCACGAGCCCGACGGCCCCCACCGCGGTGGCGACGATCAGTGCTGGGCGCAGGTGTCGGTGCATCCGCTCGGTCAGCCGGCCGGCGCGGCGGTCACGGCTTCCGGCTCGTGGTGATTCCTAGCGGCCGGGGGGCCAACGGGTGCAATGGAAGTCACATCCGGAAACATAGTGTTGATGACCGCGACGGCTGCTACGCCTGTGGCGAGGGCTTTTGCGGGCACGGGGTGTCCTTCCGGTGGTCTCAAATCGACGCCGAGGTTACCAGTGGGAGCAAAGACGCGACTTTTGATGGCTTTTGAGTTCACGCATGAACGGCCAATCGCCGGTAGCGTTGAAGCATCCACCGCATCACTTCGGGGCGGGAAAGGAGCGCGACATGGGTGACTCAGAGCGTTCTGAAGCATTCGGCATCAATCCTGAAACAGGCTTGTCCAGCGGCGATGCCGCCGAACTGGAAGAGCTGCGCCGAGAGGCCGCCGCGTTGCGCGAGCAACTCGAGCAGGCGGCCGGGGCGCAGGGTGGCACGCGCTCCGCGCGCGATGTCCATCAACTTGAGGCCCGTATCGACTCGCTGGCGGCCCGCAATTCCAAATTAATGGAAACTCTTAAAGAAGCCCGCCAACAACTGTTGGCGCTTCGAGAAGAAGTGGACCGGCTGGGGCAGCCGCCGAGCGGTTATGGAGTGCTGCTCGGTGCTCACGACGACGAGACGGTCGACGTGTTCACGTCGGGCCGCAAGATGCGACTCACGTGCTCGCCGAATATCGAAGTGTCGGCTTTGCGCAAAGGTCAGACCGTCCGCCTCAACGAGGCGCTCACCGTCGTCGAGGCCGGCACGTTCGAATCCGTCGGCGAGATCTCGACTTTGCGGGAGGTCCTCAACGACGGTCACCGGGCGCTCGTCGTCGGCCACGCCGACGAAGAACGCATCGTTTGGCTGGCCGAGCCGCTGGTGGCGGAGGACCTGCCGGAGGGCCACCCCGACGCGCTCAACGACGACAGCCGCCCGCGCAAGCTGCGCCCGGGCGACTCGTTGCTGGTCGACACCAAGGCGGGCTACGCCTTCGAACGCATCCCCAAGGCCGAGGTCGAGGACCTGGTGCTCGAAGAGGTGCCCGACGTCAGCTACCAGGACATCGGTGGCTTGACCCGCCAGATCGAGCAGATCCGCGACGCCGTCGAGCTGCCGTTCCTGCACAAGGAGCTCTACCGCGAATACGCGCTGCGCCCGCCCAAGGGCGTGCTGCTCTACGGCCCGCCCGGCTGCGGTAAGACGCTGATCGCCAAGGCGGTTGCCAATTCGCTGGCCAAGAAGATGGCCGAGGTGCGCGGTGACGATGCTCGCGAGGCCAAGTCCTACTTCCTGAACATCAAGGGCCCCGAGCTGCTGAACAAGTTCGTCGGCGAGACCGAGCGCCACATCCGGCTGATCTTCCAGCGGGCGCGGGAGAAGGCCTCCGAGGGCACGCCGGTGATCGTGTTCTTCGACGAGATGGACTCCATCTTCCGCACCCGTGGCACCGGCGTCTCCTCCGACGTCGAGACCACGGTGGTCCCGCAGCTACTCAGCGAGATCGACGGCGTGGAGGGGCTCGAGAACGTCATCGTGATCGGCGCCTCGAACCGCGAGGACATGATCGACCCCGCGATCCTGCGGCCCGGGCGTCTCGACGTCAAGATCAAGATCGAGCGGCCGGATGCCGAAGCGGCACAAGACATCTTCTCGAAGTACCTCGTCGAGACGTTGCCGGTGCACGCCGACGACCTCGCGGAGTTCGCGGGCGACCGCGGCGCCTGCATCCAAGCGATGATCGAAAAGGTCGTCGAGCGGATGTACGCCGAGATCGACGACAACCGGTTCCTGGAGGTCACCTACGCCAACGGTGACAAGGAAGTCATGTACTTCAAGGACTTCAACTCCGGGGCCATGATCCAGAACGTGGTCGACCGGGCGAAGAAGAACGCGATCAAGTCGGTGCTGGAGACCGGCCAACCGGGTCTGCGTATTCAGCATCTGCTCGACTCGATCGTCGACGAGTTCGCCGAGAACGAGGACCTGCCCAACACCACCAACCCCGACGACTGGGCGCGGATCTCGGGCAAGAAGGGCGAGCGGATCGTCTACATCCGCACGCTGGTCACCGGCAAGAGCTCGAGCGCGTCGCGGGCCATCGACACCGAATCGAACCTGGGCCAGTACCTCTAGGCGCTCGAAAGGTGCTCGAAAGGTACTCAAACCCGCAGCGGCTCAATCGAATTCGAGCGAGTAGCTGTTGGTCAGGTTGTCCTGCAGCACCTGGGCGGGCCGGGTCGTCGTGTCCACGCGCAGCGTCTCGGTCAGCACCCGCGGCGCATACGTCCAGCCTTCCGGTAGGTCGAGGCGGTCGGCCAGGCCCGGCAGGTCCGATCGCGACAGGTTGGGGTCGGCGACCTGGCTGAAGGTCTGCATGACCCAGCGCCGTCCTTGCGCGTCGACGAGTTCGTAGATCTCCTCGCCGGCGTTGAAGACGAAGACGGTGTTACGGCTGACCTCGTTGGCGAGATACGGCGCCGGGTTCATCGACGTCAGATCCACGGTGGCCTGCTTGATCATCTCGATGCCGCCGAAGGTCTTGGTCTCCTGCGGGCCCTGGGCGACTTTCTCGATGTCGTTCATCAGCCAGTAGCGCGGGCCGTTGAGTAACGCTGCAGCGGCACCGTTTTCGGCGGCGATGGCCTGCGGGTCCAGCGCGGACCACAGTTCGGCGGGGCATTCGTTGAGCGGGAAGCTGTTGTAGACGCTGGCTCGTGGGCCAGAGTCGGTGATCTCCACGAGAAGCACTTCGCCATAACGCTTTCCGGACAGGTCGGCCACTTGTTTACTCGCTTTCTGTTGAGGGGACGCCGCCGCGGTAGCGATTGCGGGCGGCCAGGGCAACGTGCAGGTCGTCGATCAGCGGGTCGAGGAACATGGCGCGGTACTCGGCGTCGTCGACTGCCCGGGCGCTGATGTACATGAACGTCAACGCGCCCAGGAACAGGCACATGTGAATCAGCGAATCCGGTACGGGCAGCGTCCATCCCAGTACCGTCGCGGTGCTGACCGAGGTGTGGGTCCATTCGTTGAGCAGCGACGGCGTCAGGATGATCAGGCCGAGAATGAGATACATCGTGGCCCCGACGAGGGCGACCACCAGGATCTCGACCAGCTGCGAGGCGGCCAGCAGGAAGACCGCATTGAGGCGCTCCGCCCTCGTCAGGGCCGAACCGGGCGACGGGTCGGCCATCGCGGCGAAGGGCGTCCCGGCGAGGCCCTCGTCGCCCCCGGGCAGCGAGGCCGTAGACCTGAGCAGCGGTCGCACCCGTTCCGCGGTCTTGGACACGACGAACGCCGCGGCGATGCCCACCAGGAAAACGATTGCCAGCGACAACCGCTGCCCGTTGATGGTGGCGGCCATCAGCCACACGTAGGTGTTGAAGAACACCAAGGCGGTCAGCAGCACGATCGGCAGGGCCCGGATCGCGAGCGTGCCCACCGTCGCCAGGTGTTCGAACGTCATGCGCACCGCCCACGCAAGCACCGACCCCACACCGGAACCGGTCAGCAGCAACACCAGGGCCAGGATCACCGCGTCGCGCGTCAGCTGGACCGGGCCGCTTTCGAAGACTCCGCAGGCGATCGTGAAAACCACCGCCAACGATGCGACCGCCGTGCGGGTGCGCGCGTTCGATATCCGCGACACCAGCCAGCCGAATAGGGCGGCCAGCGGCAGGGCGGCCGCCAGCATGCCCAGAATGACCCATTGCCTCGTCGTGGGCGTTCCGTCGATGAACACTTCGTGGCCGTCGCTGGTGAAGAACACGCTCAGCAGGCAGGCCTCGACGGTCGCCCACGCGGTCAGCATGGGAGACGACCGCGTCCACAGCCGCCGCCAGCGTCCCCGCCGGGTCAGGACCGAGGGCAGGCCGCGTTCCAGGAACCAGCTTTCGGCCGCGACGGTGACCGTTTTCGGGTGGCCCGCCGCGCGGCGCAGAGAGAGGTCCACAACGGGTCACCCTAGTGGTGCAACAACCGGTGCGCTGGGCGTTTGAAGATCGCTGCCGAGCTCCAGGCGTTGCACGAGAACTCATTTCAACCATCGGCCGGATGGGCACCACGAATTTGCGTGTGCCGAGGGCGGATGGCCCGCGCGGGTGGCGCCGTGCGCCGGCCGGCGCGGCACGGCCGGGTGGTTCGCCAAGCGCGGGCCGCCCGGAGGCTTGGAGTGTCGCGGCCTACGCTTGTGGGATGCAACGAATTATCGGGACGGAGGTCGAGTACGGCATTTCGTCGCCGTCCGACCCGACCGCCAACCCGATCCTCACCTCGACTCAGGCGGTGTTGGCCTACGCCGCCGCCGCCGGCATCCAGCGCGCCAAGCGCACCCGTTGGGACTACGAGGTCGAGTCACCGCTGCGTGACGCCCGCGGTTTCGACCTGAGCCGCTCGGCGGGGCCGCCGCCGATCGTCGACGCCGACGAGGTCGGCGCGGCCAACATGATCTTGACCAACGGCGCGCGGCTCTATGTCGATCACGCCCACCCCGAATACTCCGCGCCCGAGTGCACCGACCCGCTGGACGCGGTGATCTGGGACAAGGCGGGCGAGCGGGTGATGGAGGCCGCGGCCCGGCATGTCGCCAGCGTCCCCGGCGCCGCCAAGCTGCAGCTGTACAAGAACAACGTCGACGGCAAGGGCGCCTCCTACGGGTCGCACGAGAACTACCTGATGAGCCGCCAGACGCCGTTTTCGGCCATCATCGCCGGGTTGACCCCATTCCTGGTGTCGCGGCAGGTGGTGACCGGCTCCGGCCGGGTCGGCATCGGCCCCTCGGGCGACGAACCGGGCTTCCAGCTGTCTCAGCGTTCCGACTACATCGAGGTCGAGGTCGGGCTGGAAACCACGCTCAAGCGCGGCATCATCAACACCCGCGACGAGCCGCACGCCGATGCCGATCGCTACCGCCGGCTGCACGTCATCATCGGTGACGCCAACCTCGCCGAGACCTCGACGTATCTGAAGCTCGGTACCACGGCGCTGGTGCTCGACCTGATCGAGGAGGGCCCGCTGCACGGCATCGACCTCAGCGATCTGGCGCTGGCTCGGCCGGTGCATGCCGTCCACGCGATCAGCCGCGACCCGTCGCTGCGCACCGCCGTGGCCCTGGTCGACGGGCGCGAATTGACCGGCCTTGCGCTGCAACGGATCTACCTCGATCGGGTGGCGAAGCTGGTGGACAGCCGCGATCCAGACCCGCGGGCGGCCGACGTCGTCGAAACCTGGGCGCACGTGCTCGACCTGCTCGAACGCGACCCCATGGACTGCGCCGAGCTGCTGGACTGGCCGGCCAAGCTGCGCCTGCTCGAGGGCTTCCGGCAGCGCGAGAACCTCAGCTGGTCGGCGCCGCGGCTGCACCTCGTCGACCTGCAGTATTCCGATGTCCGATTGGACAAGGGCCTGTACAACCGGCTGGTCGCGCGGGGCTCGATGAAACGGCTGGTCAGCGAGCATCAGGTGATCGAGGCCGTGAATAACCCCCCGACCGACACCCGCGCCTACTTCCGGGGCGAATGCCTGCGCCGGTTCGGGGCCGATATCGCCGCGGCCAGCTGGGACTCGGTGATTTTCGATCTCGGTGGTGATTCGCTGGTCCGCATCCCCACCTTGGAGCCGCTGCGGGGCAGCAAAGCGCACGTCGGTGCGCTCCTGGATTCGGTGGACAGCGCCGTCGAGCTGGTAGCACAGCTTACGAGCTAAGTGTTGTTAGGCCGGGAAACGTCCGGGTGGACCGGTAGGGTAGAGAAATACCAGCGGGCGCGTTGTGTAGCTGCTAACGAGCCCAGACGAAGCAGGAGGCGGCGATGGCGCAGGAGCAGACCAAGCGTGGCGGTGGTGGCGGTGACGACGATGAAGTCGTCGATAGCACGGCCGCGGGTCAAGAGCGTCGCGAAAAGCTGACCGACGAGACCGACGACCTACTCGACGAGATCGACGATGTCCTTGAGGAAAACGCTGAGGACTTCGTCCGGGCGTATGTCCAAAAGGGCGGACAGTGACCTGGTCGTTTTCTGATCGTCTGTCACACTCCCCACTTTCCGGGTCCGCATTCTCCGGAATTCCTGCTGTAAACCCGACTTCGTTCGCTGATTACCTGCGGCGCCAGGCCCCCGAGTTGCTGCCGGCGGTCCTGAGCGGCAACGCGCAGCCCGGCACCTCCGGAAGCCAACTGCCGCACGGGACGACCATCGTCGCGCTGAAATACCCGGGCGGGGTCCTCATCGCCGGTGACCGGCGTTCGACGCAGGGCAACATGATCGCCGGCCGCGACGTCAAGAAGGTGTACATCACCGACGACTACACGGCCACCGGCATCGCCGGTACGGCAGCGATCGCCGTCGAATTCGCCCGGCTCTACGCCGTCGAGCTCGAGCACTACGAAAAGCTCGAAGGCGTGCCGCTGACGTTCGCCGGCAAGGTCAACCGGCTCGCGATCATGGTGCGCGGCAACCTGGCGGCCGCGATGCAGGGGCTGGTGGCCCTGCCGTTGTTGGCCGGCTACGACATTCACGCCGCCGACCCGCAGAGCGCCGGGCGCATCGTCTCCTTCGACGCCGCCGGCGGGTGGAACATCGAGGAAGAGGGTTACCAGTCGGTGGGGTCAGGATCGATCTTTGCCAAGTCGTCGATCAAGAAGCTGTACTCACGGGTCACCGACGCCGATTCGGCGTTGCGGGTGGCCGTCGAAGCGCTGTACGACGCCGCCGACGACGATTCGGCGACCGGCGGACCGGACCTGGTCCGCGGCATCTACCCGACGGCCGTCACCATCGGCGCCGAGGGCGCGGCGGACGTCGCCGAGAGCCGCATTGCCGAGCTGGCCCGCAGCGTCATCGAAAGTCGTTCCCGCGCCGATACTTTCGGCCCCGATGGCGAACCGCGGGGTGAGCGGTGAGCTTCCCGTACTTCATCTCGCCCGAGCAGGCGATGCGCGAGCGCAGCGAGCTCGCGCGCAAGGGGATCGCGCGGGGCCGCAGCGTGGTGGCGCTGGCCTACTCGGCCGGCGTGCTGTTCGTCGCGGAAAACCCGTCGCGGTCGCTGCAGAAGATCAGCGAGCTCTATGACCGCGTGGGGTTTGCCGCCGCGGGCAAGTTCAACGAATTCGACAACCTGCGCCGCGGGGGCATCCAGTTCGCCGACACCCGTGGCTACGCGTACGACCGCCGCGACGTCACGGGACGGCAACTGGCCAACGTCTACGCACAGACGCTGGGCACCATCTTCACCGAGCAGGCCAAGCCCTACGAGGTCGAGCTGTGCGTCGCCGAGGTGGCGCACTACGGGGAGACGAAACCACCCGAGCTGTACCGCATCACCTACGACGGGTCCATCGCCGACGAGCCGCACTTCGTGGTGATGGGCGGCACCACCGAGCCGATCACCAACGCGCTCAAGGAGTCTTACGCCGAAAACGCCGACCTGCACGACGCCTTGGGGATCGCACTGGAGGCGCTGCGGGCGGGGAGCGCGGAAACCTCGGGCGGCGACCAGCCCTCGCTCGACGTCGCCAGCCTCGAGGTGGCGATCCTCGACGCGGGGCGGCCCCGTCGCGCGTTTCGGCGAATCGGTCGCTCCGCCCTGGAAAACTTGGTGCGCGAGGTGCAGGCCAACGGCTCGGAATCCAACGGCTCGGACTCCGACGGCGAAGCGCCGGACTCCGACGGCAAACCGGCCGGCTGACCCGGCCGGGGCAGCATCACCACCAACCACACGGGCATCGCCAGCCACATGGATCGGCGTGGGCTGCGGCTGCCGAATGCGTGACCGCCGCGGCGTCCCGGGCGCGGCCGATCGTCCCCAATTTCATTCGTGGGCGCGGCAGCTCACATCCACGTTCGCACAACAAGTACCCTCGAATATGTGCAGCGGCGAATTATGGGCATCGAGACCGAGTTCGGTGTCACCTGCACGTTCCATGGCCACCGCCGGCTGAGCCCGGATGAGGTTGCTCGCTACCTTTTCCGCCGCGTGGTGTCCTGGGGCCGCAGCTCCAATGTTTTCCTTCGCAACGGCGCCCGCCTCTACCTCGACGTGGGCAGTCACCCCGAATACGCCACTGCCGAATGCGACAGCCTGGTGCAGCTGGTCACCCACGACCGCGCCGGCGAATGGGTGCTGGAAGACCTGCTGGTGGACGCCGAACAACGGCTCGCCGACGAGGGGATCGGCGGTGACATCTACCTGTTCAAGAACAACACCGATTCCGCGGGCAACTCCTACGGCTGCCACGAGAATTACCTGATCGTGCGGGCCGGCGAGTTCTCCCGGATTTCCGACGTGCTGCTGCCGTTCCTGGTCACCCGCCAGCTCATCTGCGGCGCCGGCAAGGTACTGCAGACCCCGAAGGCGGCGACGTTCTGCCTGTCGCAGCGTGCCGAGCACATCTGGGAGGGCGTCTCCTCGGCGACCACCCGCAGCCGCCCGATCATCAACACCCGCGACGAGCCGCACGCCGACGCCGAGAAGTACCGGCGCCTGCACGTCATCGTCGGCGACTCGAACATGTGCGAGACCACCACCATGCTCAAGGTGGGGACCGCGGCGTTGGTGCTGGAGATGATCGAGGCCGGCGTGCCGTTCCGTGACTTCTCGCTGGACAATCCGATCCGCGCGATCCGCGAGGTGAGCCACGACGTCACCGGCCGTCGGCCGGTGCGGCTGGCCGGTGGGCGTCAGGCCAGTGCGCTGGACATCCAGCGCGAGTACTACACCCGCGCCGTCGAGCATCTGCAGACCCGCGAGCCCGACGCGCAGATCGAGCAGATCGTCGACCTGTGGGGCCGTCAGCTCGACGCCGTCGAGAGCCAGGACTTCGCCAAGGTGGACACCGAGATCGACTGGGTGATCAAGCGCAAGCTGTTCCAGCGCTACCAGGACCGCTACAACATGGAGCTGTCCGATCCGAAGATTGCCCAGCTGGACCTGGCCTACCACGACATCAAGCGCGGCCGCGGCGTCTTCGACCTGTTGCAGCGTAAGGGGTTGGCGGCGCGGGTCACCACCGACGAGGAGATCGCCGAGGCGGTCGAAAACCCCCCGCAGACCACCCGCGCGCGGCTGCGCGGCGAATTCATCAGCGCCGCCCAGGCGGCCGGTCGCGACTTCACCGTCGACTGGGTTCACCTCAAGCTCAACGATCAGGCGCAGCGCACCGTGCTGTGCAAGGACCCGTTCCGCGCGGTCGACGAGCGGGTCAAGCGGCTCATCGCCAGCATGTGACCTGCCGCGTCGGCAGTGGCCGATGCGCCACGGTGTCGTCGGCACGTCGGTGCACGCGCGCGGTGCGGGCCATCTAATCTGGAGCAAATGGCGACCTCGAAAGTCGAACGACTGGTCAACCTCGTCATCGCTCTGCTGTCCACCCGCGGCTACATCACCGCCGAAAAGATCAGAACCAGCGTGGCGGGCTATTCGGACAGCCCCAGCGTCGAGGCCTTCTCGCGAATGTTCGAGCGGGACAAGAACGAACTGCGCGACCTGGGCGTGCCCCTGGAGGTGGGCCGGGTGTCGACCCTGGATCCCACCGAGGGTTACCGCATCAACCGCGACGCCTACTCGCTGCCGCCGGTCGAGCTGACCGCGGACGAGGCGGCCGCGGTCGCCGTAGCCACCCAGCTGTGGGAGTCGCCCGAACTGATTACCGCGACCCAGGGCGCATTGCTCAAGCTGCGCGCCGCGGGGGTGGACGTCGATCCCCTGGACGAAGGGGCGCGGTTCGCCATCGCCTCGCCGGCCGGGGTGCCGGGCCTACGCGGGTCGGAGGACGTTCTCGGAATCTTGTTGTCGGCCATCGATTCTCGCCAGGCGGTGCAGTTCGAACACCGGCCGTCGCGGGCCGAGCCGTACACCACGCGAACCGTCGAGCCGTGGGGCGTGATCACCGAAAAGGGCCGCTGGTATCTGGTCGGCCACGACCGTGACCGCGACGACACCCGTACCTTCCGGCTCTCGCGCATCGGCGACGAGGTCACCGCGATCGGCCCGGCCGGCGCCGTCAACATCCCGGACGGAGTCGACCTGCGTAAGATCGTCGCGCAGTCCGTGACGGAAATTTCAGGGGCACCGACCGGCGTGCGGGCCCGGGTGTGGGTCGCCGACGGCCGTGCCACCGCGCTGCGCCGCGCCGGGACGTCCATCGGCGCCCGGGAGCTGGCCGGCCGCGGCGGGGAAGTGATCGAACTCGAGATCGGACACACCGATCGGCTGGCACGCGACATCGCCGGCTACGGGGCCGACGCCGTCGTCTTGGAGCCGCAATCGCTGCGCGACGACGTACTGGACCGGCTGCGCGCACAGGCAGGACTGTCGGCATGACCTGCGGCAGCGGCGATGCAGAGCGGAGCGATGAGGAGGAGTGGCGCCAATGACTCCCGTCTCGACCCGCCTGGTGCGGCTGCTGAACATGGTGCCGTATTTCCAGGCCAACCCGCGGATCACCCGCGCCGAGGCGGCCGCCGAGCTCGGCGTGTCCGCCAAGCAGCTGGAGGAGGACCTCAATCAGCTGTGGATGTGCGGGCTGCCCGGCTATTTCCCGGGCGACCTCATCGACTTCGAGTTCTCCGGCGACACCATCGAGGTGACGTTTTCGGCCGGCATCGACCGGCCGTTGAAGCTCACCTCGCCCGAAGCCACCGGCCTGCTGGTGGCGTTGCGTGCCCTGGCCGACATTCCGGGCGTCGTCGATCCGGAGGCCGCGCGCAGCGCGATCGCGAAGATCGCGGCCGCGGCCGGGACCGTCGGACATGACGCCACGGCGGCCGTCGACGAGCCCGCGCCCATCGAGAACCGGGCCGCGGCAGCGGTGCGCACCGCGGTGCAGTACAAGCACGCGCTGTCGATCGACTACTACTCCGCCTCGCACGACACCCTGACCAGCCGGGTCGTCGATCCCATCCGGGTCCTGCTGATCGGCGGCCACAGCTACCTGGAGGCCTGGTCACGGGAGGCCGAAGGGGTGCGGCTGTTCCGCTTCGACCGGATCGTGGATGCCACCGAGCTGGGGGAGCCGGCCGCCCCGCCCGAACCGGCGCTGCAGGCACGGCCGGATACCTCGCTGTTCGACGGCGATCCGGCTCTGCCATCGGCCAAGCTGCGGGTGGCGCCGTCGGCGTCGTGGGTGTTCGAGTACTACCCGATGCGCGACGTCAACGAGCTGCCGGACGGCTCGTGCGAGGCGGTCATGACCTACGCCTCGGAGGCGTGGCTGACGCGCCTGGTGTTGGGATTCGGCGCGGCCGTGCAGGTTGTTGAACCGCAGCCGTTGGCGCAGCGTGTCCGCGATGCCGCGGCGGCGGCCCTGGAGTCCTACCAGGCCGTCACCGCCTGAGCCGCGGCGCGGAGCCACCGGCTGTTGGCCGCGCTGCGGTAGCATCGGGTGGACGTCTGGAGGTAATCAAAGTGGGCAGTCTTAGTCCGTGGCACTGGGCGATCCTCGCGGTCGTGGTGATCCTGCTCTTCGGTGCCAAGAAGCTCCCCGACGCGGCGCGTTCGTTGGGCAAGTCGATGCGTATCTTCAAGTCCGAGCTGCGCGAGATGCAGACCGAGAGCAAGCCGGAGGCGCCGTCCATCTCGACACCCGCGGTCGCTCCTCAGCCCGTGCAGTCGGAGCGGGTCGACCCGCCGGCGGCGACCGAGCACGGTCACACCGAGGCGCGCCCGGCTTAGCCCGGCGTCCCAGTCGCGGTGCCCGAGCGCACTGACCGAGCGTCGTGAACGTATCCAAAACTTCAGCGCGCGCGGCTGCCGTCCTGAAGCGGCTCAACCCCCGCAACCGGCGCAGCCGTATCAACCCCGACGCGACCATGTCGCTGGTGGATCACCTGACCGAGCTGCGCACCCGGCTGCTGATCTCGCTGGCCGCGATCCTGGTGACGACGATCTTCGGGTTTCTTTGGTACGGGCATTCGATGTTCGGGCTGGAAAGCCTGGGCGAGTGGCTGCGGCACCCCTACTGTTCGCTGCCGCAGTCGGCGCGCGCGGACATCAGCGCCGACGGGCAGTGCCGGCTGCTGGCCACGGCGCCGTTCGACCAATTCATGTTGCGGCTCAAGGTAGGGATGACGGCCGGCATCGTGCTGGCCTGCCCGGTCTGGTTCTACGAGCTGTGGGCATTCATCACCCCCGGGCTCTACAAAAAGGAGCGCCGCTTCGCGATCGCATTCGTGGTCCCGGCCGCGGTGCTATTCGTCGGCGGCGCCGTGCTGGCCTACTTCGTGTTGTCCAAGGCGCTGGGTTTCCTGCTGACGGTCGGCAGCGACGTGCAGGTGACCGCGCTGTCGGGGGACCGCTATTTCGGCTTCCTGATCAATCTCCTCGTCGTGTTCGGCGTCAGCTTCGAATTCCCGTTGCTGATCGTGATGCTGAACATGGCGGGCATCGTGACCTACGAGAAGCTCAAGTCGTGGCGGCGGGGGCTGATCTTCGCGGTGTTCGTGTTCGCGGCCGTGTTCACGCCGGGGTCCGACCCGTTTTCGATGACGGCGCTGGGCATCGCGCTGTCGGTGCTGCTCGAGTTCGCCATCCAGATCTCCAGGCTGCACGATCGGCGCAAAGCCAAACGCGAAGCGCAGACGGCGATTCCCGACGACCAGGCGTCGGTGATCGAGGCGCCTTCACCGATCTCGGAGTCCATCCCCGAGCCGTCCCTGTCCGCCGGGCAGCATGACGACGTCACCTAGACCCGCGCGGCACCCGGCGGCGGCGTGACGGAACTGCCCGAGCTGGATCGCTTCGCCGCGGAGTTGCCGTTCGCGCTCGACGGCTTTCAGCGGCGGGCCTGCGAGGCCCTCGAACGCGGGCACGGCGTGCTGGTGTGCGCCCCGACGGGCGCCGGCAAGACGGTCGTCGGTGAATTCGCCGTGCACCTGGCGTTGGCGGCCGGGGGCAAGTGCTTCTACACCACGCCACTCAAGGCGCTGAGCAACCAGAAGCACACCGACCTGACCGCGCGCTACGGCCGTGAGCGGATTGGTTTGCTGACCGGCGACATGTCCGTCAACGCCGACGCGCCGGTGGTGGTGATGACCACCGAGGTGCTGCGCAACATGCTCTACGCGGATTCGCCTGCGTTGCAAGGCCTTTCGTATGTCGTGATGGATGAGGTGCATTTCCTTGCCGACCGGATGCGGGGCCCGGTGTGGGAAGAGGTCATCCTGCACCTGCCCGACGAGGTGCGGTTGGTCAGCCTGTCGGCGACAGTGAGCAACGCCGAGGAGTTCGGCGGCTGGATCCAGACCGTGCGCGGCGACACGACGGTGGTGGTCGACGAGCACCGGCCGGTGCCGCTGTGGCAACACGTCCTGGTGGGCAAGCGGCTGTTCGACCTGTTCGACTACGGCCACGACGAAGCCGGCGACACACACAAGCCGCGCGTGGACCCGGACCTGCTGCGCTACATCGCCCAGCGCCGCGAGGCCGACCGGATGTCGGACTGGCAGCCGCGGCACCGCGGGCGCGGGCGTCCGAGCCGACCGCGGTTCTACCGCCCCCCGCCGCGCCCGGACGTCATCGCGACGCTGGATTCGGCCGGGTTGCTGCCGGCGATCACCTTCGTGTTCTCCCGGGCCGGCTGCGACGCGGCCGTCCAGCAGTGCCTGCGCTCGCCGCTGCGGCTGACCAGCGACGAGGAGCGCGCGCAGATCGCGGAGGTGATCGAGCACCGGTGCGGCGACCTGGACGACGCCGATCTGGGGGTGCTGGGCTACTACGAGTGGCGCGAGGGGCTGTTGCGCGGGCTGGCGGCCCATCATGCGGGGATGTTGCCGGCGTTCCGGCATACCGTCGAGGAGCTGTTCACCGCCGGCCTGGTGCGGGCCGTTTTCGCGACCGAGACGCTGGCGCTGGGCATCAACATGCCGGCCCGCACGGTGGTGCTTGAGCGGCTGGTGAAGTTCAACGGCGAGCAGCACGTGCCGCTGACGCCGGGGGAGTACACCCAGCTCACCGGGCGCGCCGGGCGGCGCGGCATCGACGTCGAGGGCCACGCCGTGGTGCTGTGGCATCCCGGCGAGGAGACCAGTGAACCGTCGGCGGTGGCCGGGCTGGCGTCCACCCGGACCTTTCCGCTGCGCAGCTCGTTCGCGCCGTCCTACAACATGACCATCAACCTGGTGCAGCAGATGGGCCCGGAGCAGGCCCATCAGCTGCTCGAGCAGTCATTCGCGCAGTATCAGGCCGACCGATCCGTCGTCGGGCTGGTCCGCGGCATCGAGCGCGGTGTCCACCTGCTCGACGAGATCGCCGCCGAACTGGGCGGGCCCGACGCGCAGATTCTCGACTACGCCCGGATGCGCGCGCGGATCTCCGAGATGGAGAAGGCGCAGTCGCGGGCGTCGCGGCTGCATCGCCGGCAGGCGGCCAGCGAGGCGTTGGCCGGTCTGCGCCGCGGCGACATCATCACGATCACGCAGGGGCGCCACGGCGGGCTGGCGGTGGTGCTGGAGTCGGCCCGCGACGGAGACGATCCGCGGCCGTTGGTGCTGACCGAACACCGGTGGGCGGGCCGCATTTCGTCGGCCGACTATTCGGGCGCGACGGAGCCGGTCGGGTCGATGTCGCTGCCCAAGCGGGTCGAACACCGGCAGCCGCGGGTGCGGCGCGACCTGGCGTCGGCGCTGCGATCGGCCGCTGAGGGGCTGGTGCTGCCGCCGAGGCGCCGGCGCGGGGGTGGCGAGGACGACGGGTTTCACGACCCGGAGCTGGCGTCGCTGCGGACCCAGCTGCGCCAGCATCCCGCCCACAACGGCCCGGGCCTCGAGGAGCGGATCCGCCAGGCCGAGCGCTATCTGCGCATCGAACGCGACAACGCCCAGTTGAAGAAGAAGGTCGCGGCTGCGACGAACTCGCTGGCCCGCACGTTCGACCGGATCGTCGGGCTGCTCACCGAGCGCGAGTTCATCCAGGGGCCCGCCGACGATCCGCGGGTCACCGATGACGGGCGGCTGTTGGCCCGCATCTACAGCGAGAGCGATCTGCTGGTCGCCGAATGCCTGCGCAGCGGCGCGTGGGCGGGGCTGAAGTCGGCGGAGCTGGCGGCAGTGGTCTCCGCGGTGCTCTACGAGAGCCGCGGCGGCGATGGGCCCGGCGGCCCGTTCGCCGCGGACGCGCCGACGCCGGCGCTGCGGCAGGCGCTGCATCAGACGTCGCGGCTGTCCACGGCGTTGCGCGCCGACGAGCAGACGCACCGGATCACCCCGAGCCGCGAACCCGACGACGGCTTCGTTGGCGTGATTTACCGCTGGGCCCGCAGCGGCGATCTGACCGCGGCGCTGGCCGCCGCGGATGCCACCGGCACCGGCTCCCCGTTGCTGGCGGGCGATTTCGTGCGGTGGTGCCGCCAGGTGCTCGACCTGCTCGACCAGGTGCGCAACGCCGCGCCCGATCCTGAACTGCGAGCCACCGCCAAACGCGCTATCAATGACGTTCGGCGCGGCGTCGTCGCAGTTGACGCCGGGTAGGCTGGGCCGCGGCTACCGTTACGTCGGTGCCAAATCACAAGGGAGCTGAGGAGAAACGATGAGCGGACCGCACGGATCGGACCCGGGCCAGCAATGGCAGCCGCCCGGCGAGGGCGGCGATCGGTCGTCGGAACCGACTCAAGCGGCCTCGCCCTGGCAGCAGCAGCCGGCGGGTCAGGAGCCGACGTGGCAGGCCCCGGCCTACACGCCGCCCACCGGCTATCCGCCGCCTTATCAGCAGCCGGTTGAGCAGGCCTACCCCCAGCAGTACGGCCAGCAGCCCGGATACCCGCAGCAGCACGAGCAGTACGGCGCGTCCCAGCAGCCGACCCAGTACGCCCAGCCGGGCCAGTACGGTCAGCCGGGGCAGTACCCGCTGCCGGGCCAGTACGGCCAGCCGGGGCAATACGGGCAGTACGGCCAGCCCGGTCAATACGGCCAGCCCGGCCAGTACCCGCAGCAGTACCCGGGGTACGAGCCGCAGCCGAAGAACAAGCACTCGATCGCGCTGATCGGTGGAATCGGCGGCGTGATCGCGTTCCTGATCATCGCGGCCGTGCTGGTGCTGGGCTTTTGGGAGCCCGGATTCTTCGTCACCACCAAGCTGGACATCAACAAGGCGCAGTCCGGGGTGCAGCAGGTTCTGTCCGACGAGACCAACGGCTACGGCGCCAAGAACGTCCAGAACGTCAAGTGCAACAACGGCACCGACCCCGTCGTTAAGAAGGGCAGCTCGTTCGACTGCAGCGTCAGCATCGACGGCGCCCAGAAGAAGGTGACCGTGACCTTCCAGGACGACAAGGGCACCTACGAGGTCGGCCGGCCCCAGTAGCCGTCACGACGGCAGCGCGTCGAGCGCCTTCTGCAGGCGGGCGATCGAGGATCCCACGCCCAGTCGGGTCGCCAGTTCGGCGGTGCGGTGCGCGTCCGCGGCGACCAACGGCAGGTCGTCGGTGGGCGCCGACAGCATGACCGGCGCGTCGGTGGCGACCCGTACTACCTGAGCGGCGGCGTCGATGTAGTCCGTCGCAGCCAGCAGCTTCGCCCGCAGCCCCTTGGCCATCTTGGACTTCGGGTCGTGGGCGGCGGCCAGGATCTGTGCCAGCGAACCGTGCTGGGCCAGCAGGGTCGCCGCGGTTTTCTCCCCGACGCCCGGCACGCCCGGCAGCCCGTCGGACGGGTCGCCGCGCAGCAGCGCGAGTTCGGCGTAGGCGGCTCCGGCCCGGTTGGCCGGCACCCCGTACTGATCGGCGACTTCTTTGGGGCCGAACAGGGTGGCCTTGGACAGGCCTCGGCCCAGGTAGAGCACCCGGACGGCAACGGGGTCGTCGGAGACCACCTGCAGCAGGTCGCGGTCGCCGCTGACCACGACGACGGGGTTGTCGCGTTCCTGCGCGGCCAGCGTGCCCAGCACGTCGTCGGCCTCGAACCCCGCCGCGCCCGCGGTCGCGATGCCGAACGCGTCGAGCAGGTCCATGATCATGTCGACCTGCGGCGACAGGTCGTCGGGGACCTCCTCGATATCGGGGGTGCCCTCCGGCTCCGGCTCGGCGACCCGATGCGCCTTGTACGACGAGATCAGGTCGACCCGGAATTGCGGGCGCCAATCGAGGTCGAGGCAGACCGCCAGACGTTTGGGTCGCTGCTGGGCGATGACGACGGCCATCGAGTCGATGAATCCGCGCACGGCGTTGACGGGCCGGCCGTCGGGGGAGGTGATCGACGACGGCACGCCGAAGTACGAGCGGAACCACATGCTGGCCCCGTCGAGCAGAAGCAGGGGCGCGGGCATGCCGGCTATGGTCTCACGCGGGGCTCACGTCGCCGAACGTCGACTTTGTTGTCGAGCACTCAATGGCATCGGCGTTCGTGAGAACGCCCGCGCGGTTAGCCTGGCTGCCATGGAATCTCATCGATTCGACGCCGCCGTGTATGCCCGGCGCCTGGCCGCGGCCGCCGCCGCGACCGCCGGGGCTGGTCTTGCCGGCCTGGTGATCAGCCCGGGGTACGACCTGCGCTACCTCATCGGGTCGCGCGCCGACACCTTCGAGCGGCTGACCGCGCTGGTATTGCCGGCCGTGGGCGAGCCTACCGTCGTGGTGCCGCGCCTGGAGCTCGCCTCATTTCGCGGGCCGTTTCTTTCGGAACTGGGAGTGGCGGTGCGCGATTGGGTCGACGGCGACGACCCGTATGCGTTGGTTCGCGATGCGCTCGGCGGGGGACCGGCCGCGACGGCCGTCACCGATTCCATGCCGGCGTTGCACGTGCTGCCGTTGGCCGGGGTGCTCGGCGTATTGCCGGTGCTGGCGACCGATGTGCTGCGCGAGCTGCGGATGGTCAAGGAGGAGTGCGAGATCGACGCGCTGCGCAAGGCCGGTTCAGCTATCGACCGCGTGCACGCGCGAGTGCCCGAGTTTCTCGTCCCGGGCCGCACCGAGGCCGACGTCGCGGCTGATATCGCCGAAGCCATTGTCGCCGAGGGGCATTCGGAGGTCGCGTTCATCATCGTCGGGTCCGGTCCGCATGGCGCCGATCCGCATCACCGGTATTCGGACCGCGAGCTGCAGGTCGGTGACATCGTCGTCGTCGATATCGGGGGCACCTACGAGCCCGGATACAATTCCGACTCGACACGGACGTACAGCATTGGCGAGCCCAATGCCGAAGTGGCTGAGCAATACTCGATACTGCAGCGAGCGCAGCGCGTGGCCGTCGAGGCGGTTCGTCCGGGCGTGACCGCCGCGCAGGTCGATGCGACCGCGCGCGACGTGCTCACCAAGGCGGGGCTGGGGGAGTATTTCGTGCACCGCACCGGCCACGGCATCGGGCTGTCGGTGCATGAGGAGCCCTACATCGTGGCCGGCAATGACGTGCCTTTGGCTGCGGGAATGGCCTTTTCGATCGAGCCGGGTATCTACTTTCCGGGCCGCTGGGGCGCGCGGATCGAGGACATCGTCGTGGTGACCGACGATGGCGCGCTCCCGGTCAACAACCGCCCGCACGAGTTGATCGTGGTGCCGGTGGCGTAGACGGGTGCTACTGGGGACGGATCGCTTGTAATTCCGCGGCGTTGCGCTCGTCCATGTCGACGAATTCGGTGGCGGCCCGGTGGGCCTTGCGGCCGATGCCATTCAGCGTTTCGTGATGAGCCTGCAGGGTTTTCGCGTGGTGTGCGTGGGCGGCGCTGACGATGTTGTGGAAGTCGTCGGCGGCCGGGAAGTCGCCGAACATCCCCGACGGTAGCGCTGCCCGCGATAGGTGGTTGGCCGCGTCTTGAGCGTGGTCAGCCGCGCGGTGCGTCTGGTGGCCCCCCGAGTGCAGCAACTGCGGGTTGACGAACATGGTTGCCCCCTATTGTGGTCGCGAGCCAACGCTACTAGTGCACGGCTGCTTGGCAATTCACCTCACTTTTCGGGAGGCGTTGCCTGTTTGCCCCGCCCCATTGGCCAGCGCTGCCCAATCGCATAGCCGAAGAGGTACGCGATACAAGGGGCGAGCCACAGCAGGAAGGATACGACCGCTGCGATGCCGGCTTGCACGTACTGACCCCGCGCGATTGGTAGTTTTCGGGTGGCGTCGTCGACGCCAGCAGCTGCGCAGACAAGCGTTAAAAACGCCGTTCCTAATATTGCTTGCGCAGGCCATCCGAAGAAATACACGTTAGCGGCCACCAGAATTGTGAGCGCCACCAAAGTCCACCACACCTTGGGTGCGGAGACTGACCCGAAATCAGTTGGATCGCTATCGGTTCTCATCGGCTCTGTGTTGGCAGTCTCGCCAAGAGGCGGATCCGGTTGGCTGTCGATATTCGATATGGCGTAGATCCGACCGCGAATTTTCACATATGGCGTACGCATGTACGCGTAGAACACTGCGACAAACACACACAGGAGACCGAACCCGAGGCTCGGTTGCCATCCCTGCGTTAGCGCACCCACAGAGAAGCACACTGCGTTGACCAACCAGCCCAGCCAGTAGATCTTGCGTGCGCGTCTGCGGTCATCGATCAACGCGCTGGTGACCGCGCCGCCAAGCCCCGCGCAAAACCCGGCAATAAACAGTGTGTGGCCCAAACCGGGAATGTAACGGGGCGTGGCCGGACGCAGCTAAAAGACAGTTCGCGTCATTTGTCCAGTTGCCCGCCGACGAACCCACCACCCTTCTCGCCTAGCCATGCGCCACCGGCAGCCCCAAGTACCGCCCCGAAGAAAGCACCTTCCGGCCCGACGATACTGCCAGCAGCCATGCCACCAAGCATTCCGCCGACCCAGCCACCGCCAATGCTCCCACCGGCTTTACCCATCGATTGGCCAAAGCCCGCGCCGTTCGACCAGTCGTTTAACGCCAGTCCTACGTCGATCGCCGCGCCCGCTCCGCCCAATACTTTGCCAACTCTTTCGAAGACCTTGACATCCTGTGGGGTGAACGCGTCAACGGCGTGACGGCCGCCCCGTGCAGCTCGCATGCCGTCAGCGCCTGCCCCGGTGAGGGTCACAATCTGGCCGTCTTGCTTAATCATCTCCGCCCACGGAATGCCGCGCGCAACGTTGCCTGCAACCGCTGTGGCGGCATTGTGTGACATTCCTTGCGACTCCAGGTCTTTAACCGCCTGCTGCATCACAAAGGCGCGGGCCTGCTGCTCGCCATTGTCGAGCAATTGTGTGGCCTGGTCGGGGGTCATCGGCTGGGTGCCGGCAAACCCTTGCTCAAACTTTTTCTGCCATTCCAAGCGCATCTGCGCTCGGGTGCGTGCATCGCCGCCTAGCACCCGATCAGTCGGCAGCGGGCCAGTGAAATTTGCCATCGCGAAATCGTCGAGACGTTCGCTGGCTAGCTTCCGGTCGTCCGGGTTGGCACTCGGATTCGTGGTCGTGGCGAAGTCTCGTAAACGTGCTGCGGCATCAGCCTTTTCGGGCGTCATGCCGCCGAGACTGTTAACCAGCGCCTCGTCGCGTTGGCGCTACTGAACTTCGTAGTTTTTGACGGCATTTTGGTCGTGCTCGTCATGGCTGAGCTTGCCGTCGTCATCGATTCCCTCAATAGGCGATGGGTCGTAGCCGTCATCCACCCGCAGGTTGGTCACCACCCTTTCGAGGTGATCGGTGTACCCGTCGCGCAGTGATTCAAGCGTGCCCAACGTCGATTTGGTGCCGGCGTCGGCGCGGTCTATCAGGTCGTTGATGCGCTACTGAATCGCAGACGTGTTTGCAGGATCGTGGGGGTCATGCAGGAGGTGGCTCAGTGCCCCATCGATATCTTTGAGTTGGCCATCCAATGCAGCGATCTGTGTCGTCGAGATGCGTTGCGTCTCAGCCAGCATGGCGGCGATGCTTTCCAGGTCGGTGCCGATCTTGGGCAGTTTTTCGGACTGTACACCGAGTGACTGCGTCGCGCGCTGCACCTCGGCGGAGTCATTGATCGGGTGATCGCCGTCTTCCCGGTTCCACGACGTCTCAAAGCGATTGCGCGCCTCTTCGAATGCTCTGTCGGACTCCGTGGTACAGCGGCCCGCATTGTGAAAAGCAAGCGCTAAGTCGGAAATTTGGTTGGGGCGGCCGCGTTGCAGACTCGTGTCGACCGCCCACGGGTCGCCGCCTGCGGTGGCGATGACTTGGTTGATGTCGAGATTCTGAAGTTGCGGCGCCATGCTCCATCCCTCTGGCTAAGGCGCCGGAGTGATTGTGCTGTTACAAGCTTTAAACCAGGCGAGATGGTAAGTGGCAGTTGACTTATCGCCAGCCACCAGCGCGTCGATGGCGGCGAGCAGTTGCCAGTTGCCGACGTCGTGGGCGTCGACATTGTCGGGGTAGCTGCCGAGGACGCGGGAGCTGACGGCGGCGAGATGATCGTGTAACAGCTCAACTTCTTTGTCCAGTACACCCGTTCCGCCGGATGTCGCTTTGGCGAGAGTATGGGCTAGCCGGGGGAGGCCGTCGCGCCACTGCGTGGCTTGGCTTAGCTCCCAACCGAGTTCGTCGATCTCGGGCACATGTCGGGGTCGTTTCGAGGTCGGAATAGGTTCGTCGTCCGCTTCGGGAATGTGGTGTATCGGGGTGTAGCCAGCCGCGACGCTGACTTCACCGAGCAGCGTCTCCAGATCGCCCCGACGCCGCTCCGGGTTTAAGAGTGTTACTGCGGCGGGGATTTCGATTCCCGGCGGTATCCAGCCGCTGGCCAGATCCGTTGCCAGCACGGTGGTGTTGTCAGGACGGTCGCCAGCGGCCCACGCCAACCGGGGTTGTTGGCGGGCAACGGCGGACACCAGCCGCTGCAGGCGGGCTCGGGCGGTGGCATCGGCCGATGCCGCTCCGGCGACGGCACCCGTGGCGGTGGCCGCGACCGATTCGGTTCCCAGGCTCGACGGCGACGACGGCGGCGGAGGCGTCGGTGCGTGGCGCACCACCGTCGGCGTACCTGTGCCGCCTTGGCCCGCGGAAGGGTGCACCGGCGCCGAGCCCGGGGTCATCGACGGAGGCAAGCTCGGAGGCGCGGCTGGGGCGGTGGGTGCCCCGGCCGCGGGCCGTATGTCGGAGGCGTACGCAGGCAGTGCGCTGGACGGAGCGGACGCAGCTGTCGCCGGGCCGGCCGCGGCGGTTGGCCCGGTCACCATTTGCGGGGCCGCTGTCTCCGGGGCGGAGGTGTGGGTAATCGGCGGCGGCGCGTCGTACGCTTGCGCGACCGTGGGGACGCCCGCTCCCGCCATTGGCGTCGTAGCGGGCGATGGCGGAACTTGCGGGTCCGCGTGTGCCATCGGGGCGGGCGGGATGGCGCCAGCTCCGGCCGACCCGGCCTGAAGGCCCTTGTCGAAGCTGCGCATCAGTTCGCCTGGCGTAGCGCCTTGAGGCGCGGCCGCCGTGGGCGATGTTGGCGCGCCCATCAAGCCCGAGGTTGGGGCGGTAGGGGCACCGCCGCCGATCCCTCCGCCCAACGGCGATCCCGGCATTGAGCCGCCGCCGTGCGGCATTGACGGCGCGGCAGGGGATTGCACCGGCGCGGCGGGCGGTGCTGGGGCGGTGGGGGGTGGCGGGACCGCGGGCTGCTCAGGGTTGTAGCCGGCTTGCCGGGCGGCGTGGGCTGAACGAGTTGTTTGGGTTGGTTGCGGCCAGCCCGGCGCCCTGGCATTCGTGCCGGTTTCGTTGACGGCGGCAACCATGTGGGGGTTATCTGGCGGCGCCAATGGTGGCGCTGATCGCGGATTGCTCGCGGGATCAGCCGCGGAAGCCAATGGGCCGCCAGATTTGTTGGGCATGCTCTGAACCTGCGCGGTTAGATCTTTTCTGTCATCGGGTTGTCTAAACATTTGGCTCATGTCGAGACCGTGAGCCTGCGCGAATTGGCGGGCTGATTGCCCGGGATTGTCTGCATTGAGAACTGTTTGCATTGCGTCACAGACATTGCCGGCATATTTCGCGGCGAGTAGATTTGCTTGTGCGCGATAACGGTGTATTACAGTTACAATCTCCGTTGCCTTGGCTTCGGCTGGCACTTTCGAGTTTTGAATCTCTTTTATCTGCTGGTTGGCCTCATTGGCCACATTCGCTAGGGCGTGCTGAAGGCTTGCCATGCTGTCGTAGGCGGTGCTGTATGCGGTTTCTTTAGTGCCGTTTTTATCGGAAACTTCTCGAGCGTGTTTTTCTCCATCCTGAAATATTTTTCGGAGATCATCAGCTGTGTGGCCCTGCTGCGGTGCAAGCGGCCCAGCCTGGGCGTTATACAACATCTCTGAAAAGTGGGCATATGCCGACTTGATTTGACGCCGGTTGAGTTTACCTTGCGATAATGCTGCTAGATCTCCATCGTACGGCCATTGTTCACCGACGATCAGAAACGAATATTCACCTTCCGGTAAATTCATTTGCGGAGGACAATCATTTGCACTGGTTTTCGATTTTTGAATTCGCCTCATCGCCTGCATGAACCGTCGGATCTTTCTCCAATTCGGGCGCATCCGAGAGGAGCTCAATTGTGAGCAACTGATAGGAATTCACCAGGTCTCGAACACTCGATGCGAGCTCGGTGGAGGTTGCTGGCTCTTGGTTGAGTGTAGTTGAGAGGTATTGGCTGCCGACGACGAGTGCTTGTCGTACGTTTATTGCAGTCGCAAATTGTGTGGCGTAGTCATCTCCTTTGTTGCGGGCCGACGCCGCCCTGACTGCATTATCTACTTTGGTAAAAGTCGAACACACCTTCTTCTTTGCGTCCGCAACCTGCTGGGCGGAGTAGGTCGGCGCTGCTGGAAGTTTGGGTGCCACGGGCCGGAACCAGCCGATGATCGCGACGGCGAGGGTGAGTAGGAGGCCGACGACTAAAACTGCGAACATCGGCCATTGCCGCCTAGGGCGAGGCGGCAATGCTGGCGGCCAGGGTGGTGGCACATGCGGAGCAGCTGCAGGTGGGGAAAAGTCCGACACTGTGTGATCCTATCGCCTATTAGTCGATATCAAGTGAAATACCTTCTTGCACAAGCGGTCTGGCTTACAGCTGATATTGCCGTCTATCGGTTTGAATCTGGCTCATCTTGATCCCGCTTCTGTTCGGGCAAGAGGATGCGCCGGCTCGCAATCGGCTTGCCCTCAACACGTTTCACGACCTCCGGTGTAGGCGGGGGCGTGGTGATACGCCCCTGTACCGGCGCGCCGTTCTTCACGGTCGGCGCGACAATGCGCTTAGTTTCTGGTTTTTCGTCCTTGTTGGACCCGGCACCCCCATGCATCGCGCCCGGCGGCATCATCGGCATTCCGCCCATCGCGCCCCGTGGCCCTGCCTGCGGCGCTGCGCTACTGGGCGATCCTCCCGCAACACCGTGAGCCGAAGCCGGCTCGGTACCGGCCGACGGCGCGGGAAGCGGCCCAAGCATCGCGGTGGGCGTGGTCGCACCCAGCCCGCCGCCGAGGCCGCCACCGCCCCCGAGTCCGGCAGCACCCCTAGTTGAGTTAGCCAATTCAGCCGGGATGGCCCCGGCCGCGGCGGCGCCGCCCGCGCCGTGCTGCATCGCGCCCATTCCGGCCTGCATCGCCTGCATCGCCTGCTGCGGAAGCTGACTCAACGGCTGCGTCAAACCGCTCATGGCCCCAGAGAGTCCACCCAACATTCCCGAGAGCATCTGCGGGATCTGCTGCACCATCTGGGCCATCTCGCTCGGCTGAGCCGCCTTCTGCGCCGACTCCGCCTCGTTGGCGGGGAATTTGGTGAGGGCGTCTCCGGTCTTGGCATCGCGTTGGGCGTATCCGCTTTCGGCGGCCGTCATGTCGGCCGGATCGCCGGTGTTGGCAGCAATCCCGAAGATCCTCAGCAATTGACTCATCAGCGACTGCCCGGTAGCCAGCTGATCGGGCGTGATTCCCGGAGGCGGCGGCTGCTTGGTCAGCTGCGCGAGCTCGTCGAGAAGTATTTGGAGGTCGGTGCTCATGACCTTCCCCCGTCAGGCTCGCCCAACGTTTCACCCTTCCCCGCCATCACGCCCCCGTTATCGCAGCGCGTGCCAACCAGCCCCGTCTTCGTAAATGCTGCAGGTCCAAACCACACAATGCACCCCCGTGCGCCTTAATGGCGAGGCTAACCACGCGATGAATTCCGGTCAATTCACCACGGCGGTGCCAAACATCGTGGCTCGACGAGTTCTCGCGACAGGCCGGTGTGAGTGGCCGCATGCCGCGGCCCATGGGTGAATAGCGTCGGCGTGCGGTGTGGGCGAAAATTTCGCCCGTGCCGATCCTCGCCGTCGACCCAGAGGAGCTGTTCGCCGCGGGCGCCGCGGTGGTCGCGGCGGGCGAGGGCCTTGGCGCGGCGATGACTGTGCTGGCCGCCGGATTCAGCGCCCACACTGGATCAGACATCGCCGGCGAGGTGTTCGGGCTGGCCTACCAGTCGGCGGCGGAGTCGCTGCTGAAGCTGGCGACGGCAGCGGTCAACGCCTGCCAGCAGGATGGCGCCCTGATTCAGCAAGGCGCCTCGAACTATTCGGTCGCCGAGGCGGCCTCGAATCTTGGTGGCGGCGCCAATGTGCTGCAGCCTCCGGCCGCTCCGGCCAAGGTGGCGACTCCCGGGCCGCCGGGCACGTTAGGTCCAGGCGAGCCCCCGCCCTCGCTGTGGGCGGCCGTACAGCCATTGGTTGACAGCGTATGGCCCGACGGCGATGTGGCGGGTCTGCATGCGGCTGCGGGGTGTTGGCGGACTTTCGGTTCAGCGGCTACCGGAATGCAGGCTGCCCTCAACGCGTCCAAAGCGCTGATCGGCGCGCAGCGTATTCCCGAGGGCGGCAACATCATCTACGTCTTGTCGACGATGGGCGACGCCATCGGCAAGTTGAGCGAGCAATGCGGAAAGATGGCAACCCTGCTCGACAGTTTCGCCAGGCAGGTGGACCAGGCCCAAAACAAAATTCGAGATCTGTTGCGGCGCTTGGGCTCTCTTACCGACCTCTGGCATGACGTGGAATTGGTCCTCGATGGCGATGCGCTCGACGAGATCAAGAAGATCGCCCAGGACATCGACGCGGTGTTACACGAGTTGGGCCGGGAAGCAAGGGCGCTCGAGCAGGGCATCAAGCTACTGATGAACCTCGGCGACGGTTTGGTCGTCGACATGGAGAAATTCGTGCGCGGTGAGCTTAGGAGTTTCCTCGGGGACGTGGTCGGCAATAAGGTCGCAACCGATTTCGACTTTGCGGCCAACGTGATCGAGGGACTCGGCAAGGGGGGCGTTCAGGCAGCACTGGGCCTGGTTGACCTCGGCCCGGGGTGGATCTTTCTCGATCCCAAGGGCGCGGAGGCCACCTGGAAGGGCACTTTGGAGAGCCAGTTCAAGGCGAGCGCGGTCAACCAGATCATGCACCCGCGCGAGGGTGTGCAAGCCAACATTCAGATGTGGAAATCGCTTCTGCACCTTGATGATTGGAGCACCGCCCGACCGGGGCTGGGGCTCGGCGAGAACGCCGCTGATGCATTGACGTTCTTGCTTCCCGGCATCGGTGAAGCGGGAGTCGGGGCTGAGGCTGGGTCTGCGGCAGTGCGGGGCGCCGAAGACGCGAGCGAATTGGCTGAGGGCACCGGCGCGGTCGGCCGCGTAGGCGAGTTTGCGACGACTTCCCGCGCGTTGGGCGATATCGGCAAAGTCGGCACCAATCTGACCAAAGATCTCGAGAACCTCAAATTGTATGTGCCGAAGTCGGATGTTCCCCTCGGGGGACGCCCGGTGGCAGCGCCGCCGGCCGAAGCTCCGGGTGGGCCAGCTGCGCGTCCGGTGGAGGCCGCGCCGCCGGGGACACCTGCACCTCACTCTCCGACGGCACCGAGCGGACCGGTCCCCGGGCGTCCAGGGACACCTGCCGGCCCGCACGAAGCTCCCTCTGCGCCTGCGGTTGGGCATGGCCCTGTCGCGGTGCCGTCGTCCCCTGCAGAACCGCTGCCACCGCACGGCCTAATACCATCCGAGCCGGCGCCTGTTCCCGGGGGTGGTGGCCTGCACGACCCGCCCCCGTCCGTGAGTGGACCGAGTGGCGAAGTGCCCGTTCCGCACGACAGTGGGCCGCAGATTCCCATGCCAGGTGGACCGCACGGCAGTCAACCGTCCGAACCGTCGCTGAACGGGCCCGGCGGTGGGAGTGCAGACCACAGCGAAGTCGTCGACGGCAGTGCCCACTCCGACGGGCTTGAGCCCCTGAGCTCGGACGATCTAGGTGCACTCGCCGATTACACTGGACCTGGTTATGGGGACTTGAACGACGCGTTGAGGAACGGGACGTTGGACGCATCGCTATCTGCTCGTGTCGACGCAGTGAATGCGGCCTTGCAAAAACTTCCAGCGTATGAAGGCCTGGTCCTTCGGGGATCGGACATCCCGCCGGAGGTGCTGGAACAATATAGGCCGGGAGAAGAGATCACAGAGCTTGGGTTCTTGAGCACGACGACGGACCCCGCGGTAGCACGATCGCCGTCGTTTACAGGGAATGTTGAATTTCAGATTCTTTCTCGCTCTGGGCGAGATGTTTCCTCCGTATCGATGTATCCCGGAGAGCAGGAGGTCCTATTCCCTTCAGGCACAACGTTTTACGTGGTAGACAAAGTTTTAGATCCTTTAACGGGTAAGACCCTCATTAAAATGATCGAGTACTAGATCGTGCGTGATTGCTGGCCGTAGGAGTCGTCATGAGTAGAAAAATTTGTGGAAAGGTTTTTTCCACGCCAGAAGAATCTGGGCGTACTCCGCCGACAGAGGCGGAGCTCGCACGCGCGCGCCAGCTGTTCGACGAATTTCAACAGCTAATAGACGCCGTCGCGCCAGAAGATCGAGTGAAAGAAGTGTCGCCGAAGTTCTGGGACGACACCTCAGGTACGGAGTTCGACCCTCGACTGAAAGCCGACGAAAGCGACTAACCCCCCACTACTCGCCCCGGTCGAGCAGATCCGACGAGCCCAGCACGCGCTCGATCTGCACCTCGATGACCACCCGTCGCGGGTTCGGGCGCGGGGTCCGGTAGCGCTGTGCGTAACGCAGCTCGGCATCGCGCACAGCGTCAGCGTCGTTGTTGACCTTGGACCGGCCCTCTAGCGACAGCCAGCGCGCGCCATCGACTTGGCTCAGCACCGCAAGCCCGGCCCGGTCGGCATTGACGGCCTTCTGCGACCCGCCGGTGGTGATCACCCGTGCGATATGCGTCTTGGGATCGAAGGTGAAACCGACAGCCACCACATGTGGCGAGTTGTCCGCCCGAAGCGTGGTCAGCATCGCCAGATGACGTTCGGACAGGAACGCCAAAGCGTCGTCAGTGAGCCGCGTAGTGGTGTTGGCCATCACCGCCCACGCTAGCGCAGGTAATAATCGCAGCCGTGGACGACACGGGCACGGGTCCGGTTCTGATCCTGGGCGGACGCAGCGAGATCGGCATCGAGCTCGCGCGACTCCTGGCACCCGGGGCGACGATCGTGCTGGCCGCACGCAGGGCCGATCAGCTCGACGACGAGGTCGCCACGCTCAAGAATGCCGGCGCCGCGGCCGTCCGGACCAAGGAATTCGACGCCGACGACCTGGCCTCACACGGCCCGCTGGTCACCTCGATCATCGCCGAGCACGGCCCCATCAAAACCGCGGTGCTGGCCTTCGGCATCCTCGGCGACCAAGCGCGCGCGGAGCTTGACCCCGAGCACGCGGTCGCCGTCGTGCACACCGACTACGTCGCCCAAGTCAGCATGCTCACCCACCTCACCACGGCCATGCGCGCAGCCGACACGGGTCAACTCGTGGTGTTCTCCTCAATCGCCGGCGCGCGAGTGCGGCGTGCCAACTACGTCTACGGCTCCGCCAAGGCCGGCCTGGACGGCTTCGCCAGCGGCTTGGCCGACGCGCTGCACGGCACCGGGGTCCGGCTGCTGCTCGCGCGGCCCGGCTTCGTCATCGGGCGCATGACACTGGGCATGGAACCGGCGCCGCTATCGGTCACGCCCGAGCAAGTGGCTGCGGGCACGGCGCGGGCTCTGGCCAAGGGCCGGCGCACGGTATGGATCCCATGCGCGTTAGGTCCCGTGGCGTTTGTGTTTCGGTTGCTGCCGCAATTCGTCTGGCGCAGGATGCCGCGATGATCCGCGCCGGTGACGATGCAGAGCGAAGCGATGCGGAGGAGCGGCGCTCATGATCGTCGTGGTGGGCATCGGCGCCGACGGCATGGCCGGGCTTTCGGCAGCTTCCCGTTGCGAATTGCAAAGAGCCACTGCAATTTACGGGTCCAGGCGGCAACTCGACCTGCTCGACGACACCGTGGCCGCGCCCCGCAAGGAGTGGCGGTCGCCGATGTTACCTGCCCTGCAAGCACTTCCGGTCGACGACGAGATCCACATCGTGGCCAGCGGCGACCCGCTGCTGCACGGCATCGGCGGCACCCTGATCCGCCTGTACGGGGCGGACAAAGTGAGAGTGCTGCCGCACGTGTCGTCGGTGACGCTGGCGTGCGCGCGGATGGGCTGGAACGTCCACGACACCGAGGTGATCAGCCTGGTGACCGCCCCGCCCGCGACGGCGGTGCGCCGCGGTGGGCAGGCGATCGTGCTGTCCCAAAGCCGGTCCACACCACAAGCACTGGCGGAACTGCTCACCCAAACCGGCCGCGGTGACTCGGAATTCAGCGTCCTCGAACAGCTCGGCGGCCCGGCTGAACGCCGCCGCGACGGCACCGCACGCGACTGGACCAGTGCTGCCGAGGTCGACGATCTCAACGTGATCGCGGTGCGCTACCTGCCCGACGAGCGCCTCTCACCGCTGCCCGACGAGGCGTTCGTGCACGACGGTCAGATCACCAAACACGGCATCCGGGCAGTCACCCTCGCGGCCCTTGCGCCGCGCCCGGGGGAGCGGCTGTGGGATGTCGGCGCGGGGTCGGGCAGCGTCGCGGTGGAATGGTGCCTCCGTCAACTAGGGTGCACCGCAATAGCTTTCGAGCAGGACGAATCGCGCCGCCGCAACATCGCCTTCAACGCCTCCGCCCACGGCGTCAGCATCGAGGTACGGGAAGAAGCCCCGAAGGCATTCGACCGCGCCGCGGCACCATCCGCGATCTTCATCGGCGGCGGCCTGACCGAGCCGGGGCTGCTCGACGCCTGCCTCGGGCAGCTGCCACACGGCGGACGCCTGGTCGCCAACGCCGTCACCACCGAATCGGAAGCGCTGTTAACGCAGGCCTATTCGCGGCTCGGCGGCCAGCTGCACCGCTTTCAGCACTATCACGCCGAACCGCTCGGCGCGTTCACGGGCTGGCGACCGCAGTATCCAATCACCCAATGGGCGGTGACCACGTGACCGTCTACTTCATCGGCGCGGGCCCCGGGGCCGCCGACCTGATCACCGTCCGCGGCCAGCGCCTGCTGCAACGATGCACCGTCTGCTTGTACGCGGGGTCGATCATGCCCAAGGATCTGCTCGCCCTGTGCCCGTCGGGCGCGAAAGTCGTTGATACCGGCCCGTTGACGCTCGAGCAGATCATGGCGGAACTGGCCGACGCGCACGCGACGGGCCACGACGTGGCGCGGCTGCACTCCGGTGACCCGTCGCTGTACAGCGCGCTGGCCGAGCAGTGCCGCCGGCTCGACGCCATGCGCATCGACTACGAAATCGTCCCCGGAGTGCCGGCTTTCGCCGCCGCCGCGGCCGCGCTCAAACGCGAGCTCACCGTCCCCGGAGTGGCGCAAACGCTCACGCTGACCCGGGTGTCGACGCTGTCCACGCCGATGCCGCCGGGCGAGGATCTGCCCACCCTCGCCCGCTCCGGCGGCACCCTGGTGCTGCACCTGGCCGCCGCCCAGATCGACGCCATCGTGCCGCAGCTGCTCGCCGACGGCTACAGGCCCGAAACACCAGCCGCGACGGTCGCTTTCGCCAGCTGGCCGCAGGAGACCGTGCTACGCGGTACCTTGGAAACCATCGCCGCTCAGATGCACGACGCCAACGTCACGAAGACGGCGGTGATCATCGTCGGTGACGTGCTGGCCACCGAGGGATTCACCGACAGCTACCTGTATTCCACCGCGCGCCGTGCCCGGGGTGCGCACTGATGCGGGTGCTGTTGCTGGGCGGCACCGGCGAGGCCCGTGCCCTGGCGAAGGCGCTGCACCCGCGGGTCGACATCATCAGCTCGCTAGCCGGCCGGGTGCCCGATCCGGCGCTGCCAGTGGGCCCGACGCGCATCGGCGGATTCGGCGGGGTCGAAGGACTGAAAGGTTGGCTGCAAGAAAACGGTATCGACGCCGTCGTCGACGCCACCCATCCCTTCGCGGCAACGATGACCGCGCACGCGGCCGCGGCCTGTGCCCAACTACGACTGCCGCACCTGGTGCTGGCCCGCCCCTCCTGGGATCCTGGGACCGCCGTTGAAGTCGGCTCGAATACCGAAGCCGCGGTAGCCGTTGCAAACGAAGGCTATTCACGGGTCTTCCTCACCACCGGCCGCTCCGGCGTCCCGGCCTTCAAAGACAGCGACGCGTGGTTTTTGATCCGGACGGTCACCGAGCCGGACGGCGCCGCACGGCCGCGCAATCACCAGCTGCTGCTGTCGCGCGGCCCGTACGAGTACGGCGGCGAACTGGCCCTGCTCATCGGGCACCGCATCGACGCGCTCGTCACCAAGAACAGCGGCGGCGACATGACCCGGAACAAGCTGGATGCCGCGGCCACGCTTGATATTCCGGTGGTGATGGTGGCCCGGCCACCGCTGCCGGCCGGGGTGACCTCGGTCGGCACCGTCGACGAGGCCGCCGATTGGGTTGCCGGGCTGCGCTAGCCGGTGAGGTCGTCGCGCTCGGCGTCGGCCAGCAACGCATCGCGGGCCCTGGCCACGCGGGACCGGATGGTCCCCACGGGGCAGCCGCAGACGGCCGCGGCATCGGCGTAGGGCAGCCCGAGCAGCTGGGTGAGCAGCAGCGCTTCGCGTTGTTCGGGGTTGAGGCTGGCGATCATGGTCGTCACTTCGACCAGGTCTTCGAATCCGCGCGCGCTGCGGTCGCCGTGCAGGACGTGCTCGGGATTGGCGCCCGGCGCGGTGCGCGGCCGCGACTGGATGTGACGGATGTGGTCAGCGACGACGCGGCGCGCGATGGCCAATAGCCAAGTGCGAGCAGAGGATCGGCCCGAGAATCTCTCGACTGCGCCGATCGCCCGCAAGAAGGTCTCTTGAGTCAGGTCGTCGGCGCTGCTCGCATCCAGGAGGTAGGCGACGAACCGCCAGACGTCTTGCTGGGTGGCTTTGATGAACGCCTCGAGCGCTCGTGCGTTGCCGCGTGCGGCGGATAAAGCGAGTTCCGTCACGGTCTCGTCGTCAATTGACGCGGTCATGACGACCCCCCCCTTTGCTACCCGAGTTACCCGGGCCAAGCCAGTCTACGACCGGCCGTCGTAGAGTTTACGGCGGGGGTGATCAAGCCGATCGACCGATCGATAGCAGGTGGCCGTGGCGCCGCCGAGTCGTCGCGGCCGGCCGGGCCGGGAATTCGACATCGTCGAAGGGCCGTCACCCGCGTCCGCCCGTCCGTTCGCTGGGCACCAGCGCCGCGAACGGACGGCCCGTCGCGACCCAAACGTGGCTGGCCACGAGCGTGGCAGTTACTTGGCGGGTGAGGGCGTCGGCGGCCACGTAGGCCATGAGCGGCTGCTAACAGGCGGCCGCGGTAGCCGCGGACGCCGATCGCGACGGCGGGCCAGACGCCGGCCGCGATCATGGCCGACGCCAACGCCAGCAACCGTGCGGTGGACTCGCGCATCGGGTGTTCGCCGGACATCGCCAGGCCTACGGCGATGAGCCCCCACCGATGGTAGTGGCTAGCGCAGCACCCGCATCCAACGCTGTCGCGGCGGCGCATCCCCGTGGATGCTTGCCAAGATTTTGTCGACCAGATCTGGTCCCTCGCCGGGCGGAATCGAGGCCAAGCGGCGCGTCTGCACCGCCGCGTCGATCAGCCAGTTGCGGCAGGCGCGGCACGAGTCCAGGTGCGCATCGATTTGTTGGGGCAACACGTCGGGACGCTCGCCATCCAATCGCGCAGACAGCGACTCTCGTGTCACTTCACACCGCATCCCCGGATCGTTCCGCATGCCCGCGCTGCGCGCAAAAACTCACGAAAAACCGTTACCTGGAACCAAACTGCGTCGCGAACCGACCACTAGAGACAATCACCGCCCAGCCCGCCGCCGCCGAAGGGTATCTGTATCCTCGCTCTATTTTTCCGAAGGCCGAAATGATCGCCGCGATCTGGCTGGCGATGCAACCTGAGGTGCACTGACATTACTCAGGCGCACTGAAATTACTCAGCAGCGGCCCGGGACCTCGACGACACCGCAGCGGGGCCGGACGACGAGCCCGTCACGGCGATCGGGGAATCCGGCCAGCCCGCGGGACCGCTCGGATTCGCCGGTGCGGCAAGCAAATCCGAGGCGGCCCGGGCCGCGGGGTTGACCACGCTGGCCGGGGACGGGCTGAGCGAGGGTCCGGCCGCGCCGATGCTGCCGAGCAGCTGGAATCGGGACTAGGCGGGATAACGCCGGGGGGTGAACACCCGATCGCCGGAATCGTCTGAATGCCATTGGGTTTGGGACGACCCGACGATCAGCAGGCAGCGCATGTCGACTGCGGCGGGATCGAGCTCGTCCAACCGCACCACGCGCACGTCCTCTCCGGGCCCGGCCACGTTGCGACCGATCACCACCGGCGTGCCGGGCTCGCGGTGCGCGAGCAGCACGTCGCGCATGGCGCCGACCTGCCAGGTCCGCGACTTCGAGGCCGGGTTGTAGATGGCCAGCACCAGGTCGGCCGCGGCCGCGGCGTCGAGGCGCTGCGCGATCACGTCCCACGGCTTGAGCCGATCCGACAGCGAGATCACCGCGTAGTCGTGGCCCAGGGGAGCGCCGACCCTGCTGGCGACGGCCTGGGCGGCGGTCATTCCCGGAATCACCCGAACCCGCACGCCCGGCCACTGCTTGGCCTCTTCCAGCACGGCGGTGGCCATCGCGAAGACGCCGGGATCACCCGACGACACCACCGCGACGGCGCGGCCCCGTTCGGCCAGTGAGCAGGCCAGCCGCGCCCGGGCGGCTTCGTCGGTGTTGTCGCTGGGATGACGCTGCTGACCCTCGCGGACCGGGACGCGATCCAGGTAGCCGGCGTAGCCGATCAGGTCGGTCGCCGCGGCCAGCTCGCGCCTGCTCTGCGGCGTCATCCATTCGACGTCGCCGGGCCCCAACCCCACCACCACGACGGCCCCGGCGTCGACGGTTGACGGCTCGAGCCGCCGTCCGCCCGGCAGCATGGCCAGGGAGAAATACGGCACGCCGGCTTCGTCGACCTCCGCGGCCGGCAGTATGCGTTGCGCAGCGGTGCTGGCCCGCTCCACGTAGAACGCGTCATCCAGCCGTCCGGAAGCCGAAAGTGCTTCGCGCACAGTGTGATACGATCTGCCCAACTTGAGCACGATGGCGGCGTCGGCGTCGGCGAGCCGACGAGTGAGCTCGGCGGCCGGTAGCGTCCCGGGCAGGATCGAGAGCACCTCGTCGCCGGCGACCAGCGGGGTCGCGACCGCGGCCGAGGCCGCGCTCACCGAAGTCACGCCCGGCACGATCACGGCGTCGAACCGCTGCGTCAGCCGGGTGTGCAGGTGCATGTAGGAGCTGTAGAACAGTGGGTCGCCCTCGGCCAGCAGCGCCACGTCGCGTCCGGCGTCCAGGTGCGCCGCGATGCGCGCGGCGGCCTCGACGTAGAAGTCCTCGATCGCACCGGCATAGCCGCCCGGATGATCGGTCGTCTCGGTGGTCACCGGATAGACGAGATGCTCTTCGATCTGGCCGGCTCGCAGGTAGGGCTCGGCGATGCCGCGCGCGATGCTGCGGCCGTGCCGGGCGCTGTGATAGGCCACGACGTCGGCCTCGCCGATCACGCGGGCGGCTTTGACGGTCACCAACTCCGGGTCGCCGGGCCCCAGCCCGACGCCCCACAGCGTGCCTCGCACGTTTGACGGGCCCGTCATTCGGCGTCGCTCGCGATCGCGTTGACTGCGGCGGCGGCCATCGCACTGCCGCCGCGGCGGCCCTGCACCACCAGATACGACATGCCCCGCGGCCGGTCGATGAGCTCCTGTTTGGATTGCGCCGAACCGACGAAGCCCACCGGGCCGCCGAGCACCGCGGCCGGGGCCGCAACCCCCTCGTCGATCAGTTCGAGCAGCCGAAACAGGGCCGTGGGCGCGTTGCCGATCGCCAGCACCGCGCCGGCCAGCCGGTCGGCCCACAGCTCGACGCCCGCCGCGGAGCGGGTGGTGTGCCGGCGCGCGGCCAGCTCGGGAGCCCGCGGATCGGCGACCAGCGACACGACCTCGTTGCCGGCGGGCAGCCGCGCGGCGGTGATCCCGGCGGCAACCATCGACGAGTCGCACAGGATCGGCGCCCCGACGCGCAGGGCGGCGGACGCGCGCTCGACGACGTCGCCGGAGTAGGCGACATGCTCGGCGACGTCGACCTGACCACAGGTGTGGATCAACCGGACCACGACCCGGGCGACGTCGGCGGGGAACCGCGTCAGGTCGGCTTCGGCGCGGATGGCCGCAAACGACTGGCGATAGATCTCCGCCGCATCGCGGATGTAGTCGAGCACCTGCTCACCCTACGGTGCCGTTGTCGCGGAGCAGCCGGTATCCGTCGCCGGTGGCGACCAGCACCGCACCGGTCGACGGGCTGCCGCACGCGCGTTCGCAGCCGACGAAGTGGCGATGCGCCGCCGCATCCGCGTCGAGCAGGCTCGCCGCGTCGGCGCGCACATCGGCGGCCGACTGCGCGCAGCCGGGGCTGCCGGTGCATGCGCTCACGCCCAGCCAGGGCGAGTTCTCGTCGAACACCAACCCCAACGGCGCCAGCACCCGCAGCGCGACGTCGGCCACCTCTTCGCTGAGGTCGCACACCAGCACCGAGCGCCACGGCGTGATCACCAACGGGGCCTCGATCGCGGCGAGATACTCTGCCACCCGGGCGGGTAGCACACCCAACGGCACCGCCGCCCCCAGCGCGATGTTTCCGTCGTCCTGATTGATCCAGCCGACCGGCGGGCGGGTGACAACCGGGAATCCGGCTCCGAGTTCGGCGCCCGGCCACAGCTCGGCGGCATCATCCAATTCGTTGACGCGCCAAACCTTTCCGCGGATCCGGAGGAACCGCTCGGCGATTCCGGCCAGCGCGGCGACGACATCGCCGGCCGGCAGCCGGACCCCGGTGTCGCGCCCGGCCAGCAGCAGCCCGCAGCCGTCCTCGAAGACGTGCACGCCCGCGTCGGCGCCGAGGCCAGAGACGTCGGCGCGGCCGTCGTCGAGGCTGAACCAGAACCGGCCGCCGAGCTCCGCCAGCAGGGGGTCGGCGCGGATCGAGGCGTCCAACTCGCCCACCCAGGCCCGCACGTCGGCGCGCCCGGCGGCGCGGCCGGACAACGGCGACGCGACGATGTTGCGGACCCGCTCGTGGGTTGCGGACGGCAGCAGCCCGGCGGCGGCGATCGCGTCGGCAGCCGCGGTCACGTCGCTGATGGCGCGCAGTTGCACGTTGCCCCGCGCGGTGAGCTCCAGCGTTCCCGAGCCCATGCGGTCCGACACGTCCGCCAAGGCCGCCAGCTGGGCGGCATCGATCATGCCGCCGGGCAGCCGAACACGCACCAGCGGACCGTCGGCGGCCGGGTGCACCTGCAGCGCACCCGGACAGGCGTCGGTGTCGCGCGCTCGATCCACACTGCCACCGTACGGCCCGCTGTCGGGGTCGATTGGATTTGCCGCGGCCGGGCACCCTCGTGCAGTGCAGACGATCGAGTACACGCCGGGACGATTGGCGGACATTCACGGCGATCTCAGTCAACCGGCCGTGCTGCTCTGGCATGGCATGCAGGCCAACGCCCGTGCCGTGCTGCGGCCGCTGGCCGGCCTGCTCGCCGGCCGCGGCGTCGCCGTCGTCGCGCCGGACTGGGACTCACACGCCGCCGACCGTGGCCGCGAGGCCCTGTTGCAATCGCTCGACTTCATGCAGGAGTGCCGCGACGGCCATGAGTTCGTGCTCGTCGGGTGGTCGATGGGCGGGCTCGCCGCGGCGGGCCTGACGCTGGCCGATCGCGAGGTCCCGCTGATGCACACGGTGTGTCTGGCCGGCGCGTTCCTGGTCCCCGACCCGATCACGGGTGGCAACCCGAGTCAGGGGATGACCGCCGCGCGCGACGGGCCACCGTTGACGCTGCTGCATGGCCGCGACGACGCCGTCGTCCCGGTGACGGCCAGCCGGGACTTCGCCGCCCACCTCGAGCGGGTCGGGTGGCCGGTGGAACTGGTCGAGCTGGCGGCCGATCATGGGTCGATCGCCGGCGCCGAGTACGAGGCCGCCGCGGATCGCTACCACGCGGCACGGGGCGGCGAGCCGCTTGAGGTCGCGGGTGCGGTCGCCGCCCGGATCGCGGCAATACTCGAGCGCTGACCGGCTCTGCCGGATTTTTGCTTCGCAACATTTGAGCTACCGGTTGTTTGCGGCGCATTTAGCGGAATCGGAGATTATGGCGCGCACCCCAGCGGCAACGGACTTGTTGCGAGTTTGGCGGTGACGGCAGATCCTTATGCGTGACCCGAAAGGAAACAATCGAATGAACCTCACTGCGGTGGCCATAAAGATGCCCATGGCCATCGGAATCCTGGCGGCTATGGCGGTTTCGTCGGGTGGCGCGACTCCGGCAGCACAGGCAGATCCGACGGCAGACTTCCTCGCCCTGGCCCGGTCGCAAGGGATCGGTGTCGGTCGACCGGATAGCGCCCTGATCGAAGACGCCAAGGAAGTCTGCGACCTACTCGACTACCAAGAGCAAGCCTACACGTACCTCAATCAGCGCGCCGGTCTCGATCGACAGCATGCCGCCCTGTTTCTCACCGATTCGGTCACCTACTACTGCCCGCAGTTCGCCCCCAAGTTGGCGCCGCACTGATGCTTCGAGGCCGACGGTCGGCCGCGCGGGATAGGCCGCGAGGCCGGACATCCGAAACCCGCGGCCGGTAACACTTATCGGATAGCATCGCGGCTTGGGCGCATTCCCGGCGGACTGTACCTTTATTACCTGCGGAAAACTTGCTGTTACGGATATGTATCGCAATGATCTTTGCCGCGACTGGGTGCCACGATGGGGCTGGCTTGCAACCCATTCGAGGAGTTGTCCATGACCGGAGCAGCGTCGTTCCGTATCCGCACAAGCATCACCAAGCTCGCGCTGGTTGCAGCGTTGACCGCGACCCCCACGGCCGGCATGTGTCTCGTGGTGCATGCCGGCGCCACGCCGACTGTGCTGGCTTCCTACCGGTTGTCCCCGGCGCAGCCCCCCGTCGCGCCGACGACCAGTGTGCCGCAGCCGGCACCGTCGCCGGCCCCGCCTGCGCCGGCCGAGTTTCGGCAGCAGCCGCCGGATGACTTCAACTACGGCACGGACGGTGGTGGTGGGGGCGGCTGAGCTCCCGGCGGGCGTGGGGTACGAATGATGGGTGGCTGAGCCGACTGTCCTGCTGTTGTCGACGTCCGACACCGACCTGATCAGCGCCCGTTCCAGCGGCAAGAATTATCGATGGGCCAACCCGGCGCGACTGTCGGACCCGTTGACCGACTCAGAACTGCCCGAGTTGCTGGACGGCGCGTCGATCGTGGTGGTGCGGATCCTCGGCGGCTACCGCGCCTGGCAGAGCGGCATCGACGCGGTGGTCGCCAGCGGGGTCCCTACCGTGCTGGTCAGCGGCGAGCAGGCCGCCGACGCGGAGCTCACCGGCTTGTCCACGCTCGCCGCGGGCATTGCCGTGCAGACGCACATCTACCTGGCCTACGGCGGGGTGGACAACCTGCGGCAGCTGCACGCGTTCCTGTCGGACACCGTGCTGATGACCGGATTCGGCTTCACCGAGCCGGTGATGACCCCCACCTGGGGGGAGCTGGAGCGCTCGGGTGCCGCGGTCGCGGACGGTCCGACGATCGCGGTGCTGTATTACCGCGCGCAACACCTGGCCGGTAACACCGCCTACGTCGAGGCGCTGTGCCGCGCGATCGAGGACGCCGGCGCCACCCCGCTACCGGTCTACTGCGCGTCGCTGCGCACGGCCGAACCCGAACTGCTGCACCGGCTCGGCGCTGCGGACGCCATGGTGGTCACCGTGCTGGCCGCCGGGGGATTGAAACCCGCCGAGGCGGCGGCCGGTGGTTCCGATGACAGCTGGAATGTCGAACACCTTGCCGCCCTTGATATTCCGATCCTACAGGGATTGTGCCTGACCAGCTCACGCAGCCAATGGGCCGACAACGACGACGGTCTGTCCCCGCTCGACGTGGCCACTCAGGTGGCGGTGCCCGAGTTCGATGGGCGCATCATCACGGTTCCGTTCTCGTTCAAGGAAATCGACGACGACGGGCTGATCTCCTATGTCGCTGACCCGGAGCGCTGCGCCCGGGTCGCGGGGCTGGCCGTCCGGCACGCGCGGCTGCGCGGCGTTGAGCCCGCCGACAAGCGCGTGGCCCTGGTGTTCTCCGCATATCCCACCAAGCACGCCCGCATCGGCAACGCGGTCGGGCTGGACACGCCGGCCAGTGCCGTGGCGCTGCTGCGCGCGATGCGTGAGCGCGGCTATCGGGTGGGCGATCTGCCCGGGGTCGAGGCGGGCGACGGCGACGCGCTGATCCACGCCCTGATCGAACGCGGCGGCCAAGACCCGGACTGGCTGACCGAGGGGCAGCTGACCGGAAACCCAATCCGATTGTCCGCCAAGGACTATCGGAGCTGGTTCGAGACGTTGCCCGCCGAATTGACCGAGGCGGTGAGGCGGCACTGGGGCCCGCCGCCCGGCGAGCTGTTCGTCGATCGCAGCCATGACCCGGACGGCGAAATCGTGATCGCTGCCATGCAGGCCGGCAACCTGGTGCTGATGGTGCAGCCGCCGCGGGGCTTCGGGGAAAACCCGGTCGCCATCTACCACGACCCGGACCTGCCGCCCAGCCACCACTACCTGGCCGCCTACCACTGGCTGGACGCCGGATTCGGCTCGGACGTCGTGGTGCATCTCGGCAAGCACGGCAACCTCGAATGGCTGCCCGGCAAGACGCTGGGGATGTCGGCGGCCTGCGGATCCGATGCCGCGCTGGGCAACCTGCCCCTGATCTACCCGTTCCTAGTCAATGATCCCGGCGAGGGCACGCAGGCCAAGCGGCGGGCTCACGCGGTCCTCGTCGACCATCTCATTCCGCCGATGGCCCGCGCGGAAAGCTACGGCGACATCGCGCGGCTGGAGCAGTTGCTCGACGAGCACGCCAACGTCGCCGCCTTGGACCCGGGCAAGTTGCCCGCCATCCGTCAGCAGATCTGGACGCTGATCCGGGCCGCCAAGATGGACCACGATCTCGGCCTGACCGAACGCCCGGAGGACGACTCGTTCGATGACATGCTGCTGCACGTCGACGGGTGGCTGTGCGAGATCAAGGATGTGCAGATCCGCGACGGCCTGCACATCCTGGGCCAAAAGCCCACGGGCGAAGCTGAACTCGACCTCGTGCTGGCGATACTGCGGGCCCGTCAGCTGTTCGGCGGCGAACAGGCCATCCCCGGGCTGCGCCAGGCGCTGGGCCTGGCCGAGGACGGCACCGACGAGCGGTCCGCGGTCGACCAGACCGAGGCTGCCGCGCGCGCGCTGGTGGCCGCCCTGCAGTCCACCGGCTGGGATCCCGACGCCGTGGACGGGCTCACCGACAACCCTGAGGTCGGCGCGGTCCTGCGGTTCGCCGCGACCGAGGTGGTGCCCCGGCTTGCCGGCACCTCCGCCGAAATCGACCAGGTGCTGCGGGCTTTGGACGGCCGGTTCATCCCATCCGGCCCGTCGGGGTCGCCGCTGCGCGGCCTGGTCAACGTGCTGCCGACCGGGCGCAACTTCTACTCCGTCGACCCCAAGGCGATACCCTCGCGGCTGGCATGGGAAGCCGGTGTGGCGCTTGCCGATTCGCTGCTGACCCGCTATCGCGCCGACCACGGACAGTGGCCGCAATCGGTCGGTCTCTCGGTGTGGGGCACCTCAGCCATGCGCACCGCCGGCGACGACATCGCCGAAGTCCTTGCGCTGCTCGGCGTCCGGCCGGTATGGGACGACGCGTCGCGTCGCGTCGTGGGGCTGACGCCGATCCCGCCGACCGAGCTGGGCCGGCCGCGCATCGACGTCACAGTGCGGATCTCCGGGTTCTTCCGGGACGCCTTCCCGCACGTCGTGACGATGCTCGACGACGCCGTGCGGTTGGTCGCCGACCTCGACGAGCCGGCCGAGGTCAACTACGTGCGCGCGCACGCTCAGGCCGACCTGGCCCAGCACGGCGACCAACGGCGCTCCACCACAAGGATTTTCGGATCGAAACCGGGCACATACGGCGCGGGGCTGCTGCAATTGATCGACAGCCGCAACTGGCGCGACGACGCTGACCTGGCGCAGGTGTACACCGCCTGGGGCGGGTTCGCCTACGGTCGCGACCTGGACGGACGCGAAGCCGTCGACGACATGAACCGCCAGTACCGGCGGATCGCGGTGGCCGCCAAGAACACCGACACCCGCGAGCATGACATCGCCGACTCCGACGACTATTTCCAGTACCACGGCGGGATGGTAGCCACGGTGCGTGCGCTGACCGGTCAGGCGCCGGCCGCGTACATCGGGGACAACACCCGGCCCGACGCGATCCGCACGCGCACGCTGTCGGAGGAGACCGCCCGGGTGTTTCGCGCCCGCGTCGTCAATCCCCGCTGGATGGCGGCGATGCGCCGGCACGGTTACAAGGGCGCCTTCGAGATGGCCGCCACCGTCGACTACCTGTTCGGCTATGACGCCACCGCCGGGGTCATGGCGGACTGGATGTACGAACAACTCACCGAGAGTTACGTGCTGGATCCGGAAAACCGGAAATTCATGACGGAGTCCAACCCGTGGGCGTTGCACGGCATGGCCGAACGGCTGCTGGAGGCGGCGGGGCGGGGCATGTGGGCCGAGCCGCAACCCGAGACCCTCGACGCATTGCGCCAGACGCTGTTGGATACCGAGGGCGACCTCGAGGGTTAGGCCAGCCGGCGCGAACGTGACGCTGCAGTCACTTTCGAGCCTCAGCGTGACTGCATTGTCACGCTCGAGCCCGCTCGCCGTGTCAGTGCGCCCGCGAGTACGTTGAGACGGTGACGCCCACCTTTGCCGATCTCGCCAAGTCGCAATACCTGCTGCTGACCACGTTCACCAAGGACGGCCGGCCCAAGCCGACGCCCATCTGGGCCGCTGCCGATGGGGACCGGCTGCTGGTCATCACGCAGGGAACTTCGTGGAAGGTCAAGCGGATTCGCAACACCCCCCGCGTGACGCTGGCCACCTGCACCATGCGCGGCCGCCCGACGAGCGAGGCCGTCGAGGGCACCGCGACCGTGCTCGACAAGTCCGAAACGGGCGCCGTCTACGACGCGGTCGGCAAGCGCTACGGCCTCCTGGGCGCCGTGTTCAACTTCTTCAGCAAGCTGCGCGGCGGCCTGGAGAGCAACGTCGGCCTCGAGCTCCGCGTGGCGTAGCGCCCCCGATGGGCACGGTGCTGATCCCGATCCCGGACCGCGACTTCGATCCGACCGAGGTCGCGGTCAGCTGGCGCGTCCTGACGCAGGACGGCCACCGAGTGCTCTTCGCGACCGAAAGCGGCACGCTCGCGGCGGCCGACGACATCATGGTGACCGGCCGGGGCCTGGACATCTGGTCGGCGCTGCCGGTGTTGCGCGTGATCCCGCTCGTCGGGCTGATGCTGCGCGCCAACAAGGATGGCCGCGCCGCCTACGCCGAGATGGTGGCGTCAGGGGAGTACCAGCACCCGGTGAGCTGGGATCGGGCCACCCTCGACGGCGTCGACGCCATCCTGCTGCCCGGCGGCCACCGCGCCCGCGGCATGCGCAGCTACATCGACAGTGACATCCTGCAGCGGCTGGTCGCGGATGCGTTCGCCCGCAACGTGTTTGTGGCCGCGATCTGCCATGGCGTGCTGCTGGCCGCCCGCAGTGTCGATCCCGCGACCGGTCGATCGGTGCTCTACGGACGCAAGACCACCGCCCTGACGTGGGCGATGGAAAGTTTGGCCTGGCGGCTGACCCGGATCACCCGATTCTGGGATCCCGACTACTACCGGACCTACACCGAGCAGCCCGGCCAGCCGGGCGGCTACATGTCCGTGCAGGCCGAAGTCACCCGGGCGCTCGAAGATCCGGCGGATTTCCGGGACGTCGAACGCGGCACGCCGCACCGGCGGCTCAAGTCCTCCGGCCTGGCGCGCGACACGGCCACCGACGCGCGGCCGGCGTTCGTCGTCGACGACGGCGACTACATCTCGGCGCGCTGGCCCGGCGATACCCACACCTTCGCGAAAGTGCTGTCGGACAAGTTGACGGGTTAGCCGGCCCGCAGATGCTCGCCGAAGAACGCGAACACTCGGGTCCACGCGTCCTCGGTGGCGGCTTGGTCGTAACCGAACCCCGCGATCCGCAGCAGCGGCTGGGCGGGCAGGGTGTTCGCAAAGCTGTGCCCGACGCCCGGATAGGTCTTGATGTCGGTCGTAATGTGTTTGGCCGCAGTCACTTTCTGCAACTTCTCAGGCGCGCCCTTGCCGAGCGGGTCGCGGTCGCCGAAGCTGGCAACGATCGGGCACGCCCCCTCCAGTGCATTGTCCAAGTGTTGCGGCAGCGGAGCGCCATAAAACGGAGCGGAGGCGCTAAAACCCTTGGGTGACATCAGAAGTGCAAACTGGCCACCCATGCAGAAGCCGGCTATCCCCACCTGCCCGGTACAGTCCGGCCTGGACTGTAGGTAGTTGCGGGCGGCGAGGATGTCGTCCAGTGCGCGGCCGCGCTGCGTCTGCAATTCGCGCATGACCCGGGTGATGCAGCGGACGCGGCCGCCGCGCGCGTACATGTTCGGGGTGATCGCCACGAAGCCGGCCTGGGCGATGCGTTCGTTGGTCTGCTGCTTGTCCCGGCCGTACCCGAAGGCATCGTGGATCACCACCACGCCCGGCCAGGGGCCCGTCCCGGGCGGCGTGCTCAGCAGCGCATCGATCGGTCCGTCGGGGGTATCGATCTCAATCGTGGTCATATCGTCATCTAACTGCAGCCGCCGGACCGAAGCCCAGGGGAACTTCGGCGCGACCCGCAGACGTTGGCCTGACATGGTCAGCCGGCTTTTACTCGTCTACGCCGTCGTCGAACTGGCGGCGATCTTCGCCCTGGTGTGGGCTCTCGGGTGGGGCTGGGCCCTGCTGATCCTGCTCGCCACGTTCGTTCTCGGCTGGGGCCTGCTGGCCCCGCTGGCCGGCTCGCAGCTGCTGCACCAACTGCGCCTGATGCGGTCGGGGTCGACGGAGGCACGCAGCCTGGGCGACGGCCCGCTGGTCGCCGTGGCTACGGGGCTGGTCCTGGTTCCCGGGGTGGTCACCACGCTCCTGGGGACGCTGCTGCTGTTGCCGCCGGTGCGCGCCTCGGCCGGCCCCGGCGTGAGCGCGGTGGCGCTGCGCGGTCTGCAACGGCGGGTGCCGCTGGTGACCTACTCGACGGTGTTCACCCAGTCTCGGCGCGGTTATTCGACCGACGGCCCCGACTACATCGACGGCGAGGTCATCGATGTCACCGAGTTCGACCAGCCGTCGCTGCCCAAGGACGACCATTGGGGCGGTCCCCGGTACGCCTCCGACTCGAACTGATTGCCCATTCGCGCCCGCGCGTAGCTTTGGCTTGTGACCCCGACGACGCTGCTGGTGAACGGCCGGGTGCACAGCCCTAGCCATCCCGATGCCACCGCCATGGCGGTGCGCGACGGCGTCGTTGCCTGGCTGGGCAGCGACGAGGTGGGCCGCAGCCAGTTCCCGGACGCCGCCGTGACGGATCTGGACGGCGGTTTCGTCGCGCCGGGATTCGTCGACAGTCATATCCACGTGAGCGCGACTGGCCTGACACTCAGTGGGCTGGACCTGCGGGGTGCCGTGTCGCTGGGCCACTGCCTGCGGCTGGTCGCCGAGCATGCGGCCGCCCACCACGGTGAGCCGGTATGGGGCCACGGTTGGGACGAGTCGACCTGGCCCGAGAACCGCCCGCCGACCACCGCGGAGCTCGACGTGGTCCTCGACGGCCGGCCCGCCTACCTGGCGCGCGTCGACGTGCATTCCGCACTGGCGTCCACGGGGCTGCGCCAACTGGTTCCCGACCTTGCGGCGGCCGACGGTTTCGCCGCCGAACGGCCCTTGGCCGGCGACGCGCATCACCTGGTCCGCGCCGTCGCCCGCGGCCTGCTGACCCCCGCGCAGCTGGCCGGGGCTCGGCTCGCGGCGTTGCGGGCCGCGGCGGCGTCTGGCATCGTCGCGGTGCACGAATGCGCCGGTCCCGAGATCGGCGGGCTCGACGACTGGCTGCAGCTGCACGCCTTGGACCACGGCATCGAGATCATCGGTTATTGGGGTGAGGCGGTGACCACGGCAGCGCAAGCCCGGACGCTGATGGAGCAGACCGGCGCGCGCGGGCTGGCGGGTGATCTGTTCGTCGACGGCGCCCTCGGCTCGCGCACGGCCTGGCTGCACGAGCCCTACCTTGACGCTCCAGACCGCGTCGGCACCTGCTACCTGGAACCCGACGTGATCGAGGCCCACGTGCGGGCCTGTACCGAGGCGGCAGTGACGGCCGGCTTTCACGTGATCGGGGATGCGGCGGTCTCGGCCGCCGTCGGGGCCTTCGAACGGGTCGTCGACGACCTCGGCGTGGCCGCCGTGGCCCGGTGCGGCCACCGGCTGGAGCACCTGGAGATGGTGACCGCCGAGCAGGCCGCCAAGCTGGGCGCGTGGGGCGTGATCGCCAGCGTGCAGCCCAACTTCGACCTGCTGTGGGGCGGTGACGACGGAATGTATGCCCGCCGGCTGGGCGCCGAACGAGCCAGGCGGCTCAACCCGCTCGCGCTGTTAGCATCCCAAGGCGTGCCCCTCGCGCTCGGTTCCGACGCCCCGGTGACGGCTTTCGACCCGTGGGGCAGCGTGCGTGCCGCGGTCCGCCACCACACCGCCGGCAGCGCGGTGTCGGCCCGGGCCGCGTTCGGCGCCGCCACCCGCGGCGGCTGGCGGGCCTGCGGCGTGGGCGACGCCGCCATCGGCACCCTGGTCCCGGGCGCGCCCGCCTCCTACGCCGTGTGGGACGCCGGCTCGCTGGAATTGCCCGCGCCGCAGGACGGGGTCCAGCGCTGGTCGACCGATCCGCGGTCCCGGGTGCCCGCGCTGCCACGGCTGGAGCCCACCGACACCTTGCCGCGCTGCCGCCAAACCGTGCATCGGGGCGCTGTCCTGCATGGCTAGGCAGTGGTCCGCCCGCCACCTGCGCCGCGCCGAGGACGAGGAGCCCCCGACGGGCGAGGGCGGCTTGGACGACCCCGATCCCGGGGACGACGCGTCCGGCGCGTTGCCCGAGGAGCCCGACGCACCTGACGAGCCCGACGAGGGTCCCGCGGCCTCGCCCGAGTACGACGACGAAACCCCGAGCGCCAATCCGGGCTTCATCCAGCGGCTGAGTGCCGCGACGCGTCGGGCACCGGCAAGCCTGGGCGCGGTGGTGATCGCGCGGCTGCCGGCGGTGTGGGCCGGGTTGCGGCCCCGGCTGGCGCGCCTGGCGGTCAGCATCGCCGGGGGACTGCTGCTGTGCGCCAGCTTCCCGTCGGTCAACTGGTGGTGGGCCGCCGTCGCCGCCGCCGCACTCTTGGGATGGGTGCTGACCCATCCCGCCACCACACCGGTGGGCGGCCTGGGCTACGGCTTCCTGTTCGGGTTCGCGTTCTACGCGCCGCTGCTGCCCTGGATCAGCCTGCTGGTCGGCGCCGTGCCGTGGCTGGTGCTCGCGGCGTTGTGCGCGGTGTTTCCCGCCCTGTTCGGGTTGTTCGCCGTCGTGGTGCGGGGCCTGCCCGGCTGGCCCATCTGGTTCGCGCTGGTGTGGACGGCCCAGGAGTGGCTGAAATCGGTCGTTCCGTTCGGCGGTTTCCCCTGGGGCGCCGTGGCTTTCGGTCAGACCGAGGGGCCGTTGTTGCCGCTGGTCCAGCTAGGCGGCGTGGCGCTGCTGTCGATGGCCGTTATGTTGGTGGGCTTCAGCGCGACGGCGATCGGGCGGGAGATCGCCCAATGGTGGCGCGGCGGCCATGGTCGCGCCGCCGAGCCCGGCGGGGCCACGGCCGCCGACACCGCGCCGCCCGCGGTGGTATTGCCCGGCATCTGCATCTGTCTGGTGCTGTTCGCCGCGGCTGTCGTCTGGCCGCACGTGCGGCACGCCGGCGCGGGATCCGGCGGCGAAACCCCGGTCACGGTCGCCGCGGTGCAGGGCAACGTGCCGCGCCTGGGCCTCAACTTCAACGAGCAGCGGCGGCAGGTGCTCGACAACCACGTCCGGGAGACGCTGCGCCTGGCCGAGGACGTGCGCGCGGGAGCCGCGCCGCAACCGCAATTCGTCGTGTGGCCGGAGAACTCCTCCGACATCGATCCCTTGCTCAATCCCGACGCCGCTCAGCAGATCGCGGAGGCGGCGCACGCGATCGGCGCGCCGATCATGTTCGGCACAGTCCTGGACCTGCCCGGACGCGCGAACGATCCCGCGCAGTACACCACCAACACCGTCATCGTCTGGAATCCGGTGACGGGACCGGCCGACCGCCACGACAAGGAGATCGTGCAACCGTTCGGCGAGTACCTGCCGATGGCGGGGCTGCTTAAACATCTCTCCGGCTACGCCGATCGGGCCGGGCATTTCGTGCCGCGCCCTGGCACCGGCGTGGTGCACATCGCGGGCGTGCCCGTCGGCGTCACCACCTGCTGGGAGGTCATCTTCGACCGCGCCCCACGCAAAGCGGTCCGCAACGGCGCCCAGCTGCTGGCGGTGCCGACGAACAATGCCACCTTCAACCAGAGGATGAGCGAACAAGAGTTGGCGTTCGCCAAGCTTCGCGCCGTCGAGCACGACCGCTACGCCCTGGTGGCCGGCACTACCGGAGTCAGCGCCATCATCGCGCCCGACGGGGCCGAACTGGTCCGCACCTCCTTCTTCACGCCCGCCTACCTGGACATCCAGGTGCGCCTGAAGACGGCGCTGACGCCCGCGACCCGCTGGGGGCCGATCCTGCAGTGGGTGTTGGTTGCGACGGCTGGAGCGGTCATTTTGGCCGGGATACGGCACAATGGGTGGTTCCTGCGTCCGATGCGCCGGAGGCCGGCGCCCCCGGATCAACCCTCGGATGAGCCGGAGGAGCCAACGGCCTCCGACACCGGGCCCGCGCCTGACCGGGGCGACGACGATGTGCCGCCCGAGCAGGGCAGTGACTACACTCCGCTTCATCACAAAAGCGGCCGACCCCCGCGTAATCTCGGGCGACACAGAGGAGCTACATGACCACCGGCCAGCAGGCGACGCGCGTACCGGGCGACCAGCCCAGTCAGCGGGTCCTGGTGATCATCCCGACGTTCAACGAGCGGGAGAACCTACCGCTGATCCACCGGCGGCTCAAGGACGCGTGCCCCGGGGTGCACCTGCTCATCGTCGACGACAGCAGCCCCGATGGCACCGGTGAACTGGCCGACGAGCTGGCGGCCGCGGACGCCGGACGCACGCACGTCCTGCATCGCACCGCCAAGGACGGCCTCGGCGCCGCCTATCTGGCGGGCTTCGCCTGGGGTCTGAGCCGGCAGTATGACGTGCTCGTCGAGATGGACGCTGACGGCAGCCACGCTCCTGAGCAGCTGAACCGGCTGCTGGGAGCCATCGACGCCGGAGCCGACCTGGCGATCGGGTCACGCTATGTCGACGGCGGAAACGTCAAGAACTGGCCGTGGCGGCGGTGGGCTCTGTCCTGGACGGCCAATACCTACGCGCGGCTGGCGCTGGGCATCGACATCCACGACATCACCGCCGGCTACCGTGCGTATCGCCGCGAGGTGCTCGAGGCGATCGACCTCGACGGCGTCGATTCCAAGGGCTACTGCTTCCAGATCGACCTGACCCGCCGCACCCTCGGCAACGGATTCGTCGTCGCCGAGGTGCCGATCACGTTCACCGAGCGTGAGCTCGGCGTGTCCAAGATGAGCGGGTCCAACATTCGCGAGGCGCTGGTCAAGGTCGCCAAATGGGGCATTGAGGGGCGGATGGCCAACGCGCGAACCGCGTCGGCGGACAACCGCTCCTGACCCTTTGCGGGATCAGCCGCGCCGCTTGGTTCTGATCAGCTCGAGGCGCTCCTTGAGCAGCTCTTCGAGTTCTTCGACGCTGCGTCGCTCCAGCAGCATGTCCCAGTGGGTGCGCGGCGGCTTGACTTTCTTCGGCTCGGGCAGGTCGCCCTCGATCAGGGTGCCTTCCAGGCCGTTGCGGCACAGCCAGGTGCCGGGGATTTCGGCATCGTCGGCGAAGGGGACCTCGAATTCCTCACCGTTCTCGGTGCGGTACTTCGCCAGCTGACGTGGTGCCAGGTCGTGGTTGCGGTCGGTCTCGTAGCTCACGGCTCCGAGGCGACTGCCCCTCAGTACGCGATCAGCCATGGCTGCTACTCCTTCGGGTTTGACGTGGTGCGATTCTCTTCGCTTGGCAAACGTTACGGCGGCCTGCGTAGTTCCTGGGCAGACACGCGGCGGCAACGACTCGATGGTCAATGATACCGGGATCGCGGAGCCCCGCGGACTAAAGTCGGCAGGCGTGACCCGCCGTGCCCGCCCGCAACCGTGCCGTTGGTGTGGACGGGACGTGACCGACGTCGGGATGGGCCGGCGTCGCCAATACTGCCGCCAGTCCTGCCGCCAGCGGGCCTACGAGCAGCGGGCATCGATCAGCCGCGGAGAGTCGGCGGCCGTGCCGGCCGACGCGGTGGTGCTGTCGGCCGACGACGCCACAGATCTGTCGGACCGCGTCTACCAGGTCCGATGCGCGGCGGAGGACGTCGCCACGGCGCTCGACGAAGGAGCCGGGCTGGCCGAACTGCGCGAGCTGTGCGACGTGCTGATCAGCGCCGCGCGCGCCGCCGACGGTTGGCGCCGAGTGGGTGTCTGAACCCCGTCGCTCGGGGTTGCGGCACCGCGCCCGGCATCCCGCTGTCGTGCGCTCGACCACCGTCGAGGCGCAGCCGGGTACAGTCGCGCCATGGATGGCGTGCCAACAATTCGGCCGGGTTGGACCGGCCGCGGCGGCGCCGAGCTGGTCGCGGCGCAGCGTCGCACCGCCTGGGACACGGCGTTGTACACGTCGCAGCCGTTTTGAAATCCCGCCGGAGTTGGCCATACTCACCAGCGACATTCTTGGGTTTCAGAGCTGCGCGGCGCAGGTGGAAAAGGTGCCGGCGTCGTATCGCGCGGCAACTCCCGTGACTCGGCATCCGATGGCTGACGACGGCCAATATTAGGCGAGGGGCACACACGGTGGATCAACTCCAGCACGCGACCGAAGCGCTGCGTAAAGCCCTGGTCCAGGTTGAACGCCTGAAGCGCGCCAACCGTGCGCTGGTGGAGCGCTCCAGCGAGCCGATCGCCATCGTCGGCATGTCGTGCCGGTTCCCCGGAGGCGTCGACACTCCCGAGGGCCTGTGGCAGATGGTGGCCGACGGTCGCGACGTGATGACGGACTTTCCCGCCGATCGCGGGTGGGACGTGGCGTCGCTGTACGACCCCGACCCCGACGCCCGCCACAAGACCTACGCCCGCACCGGCGGCTTCGTCGACGGTGTCGCCGACTTCGACCCCGCGTTCTTCGGCATCGCGCCCAGTGAGGCGCTGGCGATGGACCCGCAGCACCGGATGCTGCTGGAGTTGGCGTGGGAGGCACTGGAGCGTGGCGGGATCGATCCCAGCGGATTGCGGGGCAGCGCCACCGGCGTCTTCGCCGGGCTCATCGTGCAGGGCTACGGCATGCTCGCCGAGGAGATCGAGGGCTACCGGCTGACCGGCATGACCTCCAGCGTCGCCTCGGGCCGCGTCTCCTACGTGCTCGGGCTGGAGGGCCCCGCGGTGTCGGTCGACACGGCGTGCTCGTCGTCGCTGGTGGCCTTGCACATGGCGGTGCAGTCGCTGCGGTCGGGCGAGTGCGACCTGGCCCTGGCCGGCGGCGCGACCGTCAACGCCACACCGACGGTTTTCATCGAGTTCAGCCGGCATCGCGGCCTCGCGCCCGACGGTCGGTGCAAGGCCTACGCCGGTGCGGCCGACGGGGTCGGCTGGTCCGAGGGCGGGGCCATGCTGGTCGTGGAGCGGTTGTCGGATGCGCGACGCCTCGGCCACCCGGTGCTGGCTCTGGTGCGTGGCACCGCGGTCAACCAGGACGGGGCCTCCAACGGGTTGACCGCGCCCAACGGCCCGTCTCAGCAGCGGGTCGTGCGTGCGGCGCTGGCCAATGCCGGACTGAGCGCCGCCGAGGTGGATGTCGTCGAGGGCCACGGCACCGGGACGACGCTGGGCGACCCGATCGAGGCCCAGGCGCTGCTGGCGACGTACGGGCAGGACCGGCCCGAGCCGCTGTGGCTGGGGTCGATCAAGTCGAACATGGGACACACCCAGGCCGCGGCCGGTGTCGCCGGCGTCATCAAGATGGTGCAGGCGATGCGCCACGAAACGTTGCCCGCCACACTGCATGTCGATGCGCCCAGCCCGCACGTGGACTGGGCGGCGGGGTCGGTGTCGCTGCTGACCGAGCCGCGGCCCTGGCCGGCCGAGCGGGCGCGCCGCGCGGGGGTGTCGTCCTTCGGGATCAGCGGTACCAACGCGCACGTGATCGTCGAGTCCGCCCCTGCGGCCGAGCTCCCGGAGGCCGGCCCGACGCCGCCGGTGCTGCCGTGGGTGGTGTCGGCAAAGTCGGACTCCGCCTTGGCGTCTCAGGCCGCGCGCCTGGCCGCGCATGTGCGTGCCCACGGTGAGATGGCGGCCTCCGACGTTGCGTGGACGCTGGCGGGCCGGGCGAACTTCGAACACCGGGCCGTCATCGTCGGGCGCGATCGTGACGCACTGCTGGCCGGCCTGGACGACTTGGCCGGCGACGCGCTGAGCGGCTCGGTGATCCGGGGCACCGCGACGCCGGCCGGCAAGACCGTCTTCGTATTCCCCGGCCAGGGTTCGCAATGGCTGGGTATGGGCATCGAATTGCTCGACACCGCACCGGTATTCGCAGACCAGATCGAGGCGTGCGCGCAGGCGTTCGCGGAATTCGTCGACTGGTCGCTGCTCGATGTGTTGCGCGGCACGCCCGACGCCCCGGGTCTGGACCGCGTGGACTTCGTGCAGCCGGTGCTCTTCGCGGTGATGGTTTCGCTCGCCGAACTGTGGAAGTCGCTCGGGGTGCGCCCAGACGCGGTGATCGGCCACTCGCAGGGCGAGATCGCCGCCGCCTACGTCGCCGGTGCGCTGTCGCTGCGGGATGCCGCGCGCGTGGTGACGTTGCGCAGCAAGCTACTGCGGTCGCTGACCGGCCCGGGGGGGATGCTGTCCATCGCATGCAGTACCGAGCGGGCCCGGGAGTTGTTGGCGCCGTACGGTAATCGCGTCAGCATCGCCGCCGTCAACGGCCGCTCGGCCGTGGTCGTGTCCGGTGACGTCGCCGCGCTCGACGAACTCGTCGGCTTCTGCGCCGACCTGGAGCTGCGTACCCGTCGCATCGACGTCGACTACGCATCGCATTCGGTTGAGGTCGAGGCGATTCGCGATGAACTCACCGCGGCCATCGGTGGCATCGAGCCGCAATCTTCGCGCACCGCGTTCTTCTCCACGGTGACCGGAAACCGTTTGGACACAGCAGGATTAGACGCCGAATACTGGTATCGCAACATCCGCCAGACCGTGCAATTCGATCAGGCGGTACGCAGCGCGTGCGAGCACGGATACCGGACCTTCATCGAATCCAGCCCGCATCCCGCGTTGATCGCCGGGATCGAAGACACCGCCGGCGATTGCGGTGGCGAAACCGAGGCCATTGTCGTTCCCACGCTGGGCCGCGACGACGGCGGGCTCGACCGTTTCCTGACATCGGCCGCCGCCGCGTTCGTCGCGGGCGTGAACGTCAAGTGGCGTGGCGCGGCGAGCGGCGGCCGGTTTGTCGAGCTGCCGACGTATGCCTTTGACCGCCGCCGGTTTTGGCTGTCCGGGGAAGGCGTCGCGGCTGACGCCACCGGGCTGGGACTGGGCACCAGCGAGCACCCGCTGCTGAACGCGGTCGTGGAGCTGCCGGCATCGGGCGGCATGGTGCTGACGGGCCGGCTGGCACCCGGACTGCAAGGCTGGCTACACGACCACGCCGTGTCCGGCGTGGTCGTGTTCCCCGGTGCCGGGTTTGTCGAACTGGCGATACGCGCCGGCGACGAAGTCGGCTGCCCGACGGTCGAAGAACTGACGCTGCGAGCGCCATTGATGTTGCCGGCCAAGGGTTCCGGCGCGGGATCGGTCGCCGTGCAGGTGGTGGTCGGTGCGGCAGAAGAATCCGGTCAGCGCAGCGTGTCGGTCTACTCGCGCGCCGATGCCGACTCCGGCTGGGTGTGCCACGCCGAAGGCGTATTGGGCACTGGCGCGGTCGAGCCGGGCGCGGAGCTGTCGGCGTGGCCGCCGGCGGGAGCTGTCGCGGCCGACGTCGCGGATGGCTACGACCAGCTGGCGGCGCGCGGGTACGGCTACGGTCCCGCGTTTCAGGGCCTGACCGCGGTTTGGCTGCGCGGCGAGGAGGTGTTCGCCGAGGTCCGGCTGCCCGACGCGGCCGGAGGCGTCAACGGTTTCGGCGTCCACCCGGCCTTGCTCGACGCGGCCATGCACGCGCTGGTGGTCGGACACCACGCCCCCAGCCACAGCGACGAAGTGGTGCTGCCCTTCTCGTGGCAGGGCGTGTCCTTGCATGCCGCGGGCGCATCGGCGGTGCGCGCGCGCATCGCGCCGGCCGGCCCGTCGAGCTTCTCTATCGAACTCGCCGACGGGCTGGGGCTACCCGTCCTGTCGGTGCGGGCGATGGTCGCTCGCCCGGTCAGCGAGCAACAGCTGCGGGCCGCCGTGTCGGCATCGGGGCCCGACCGGTTGTTCGAGCTGGTATGGGCGCCGGCGCCGGCGAGCACCGCGACCGCCGGCCCGACGGCCGCGCACGAACTGTTCGAATCCGTTGCGGCCGGCCGAGAACCGGTGGCCGGGTCCTACGAGCGCACCCACCGGGCGCTGGCCGCCGTGCAGGCGTGGCTCACCGAGCATGACACCGGCGTGCTGGTCGTGGCGACCCGCGGCGCGATGGGATTGCCGGGGGAGGACGTCACCGACCTGGCCGGCGCGGCGGTGTGGGGTCTGGTCCGTTCGGCGCAGACCGAGCATCCCGGCCGCCTCGTGCTGGTGGATTCCGATGCCGCCGTTGACGATAGCGCGATGGCGGCGGTCCTGGCGGCCGGCGAACCGCAGGTGTTGCTGCGGGGCGGCAACCTCTACACCGCGCGGGTGCTGGGTAGCCGCGCGGTCGACGGCATCATGACGCCGCCGGCTGACGGGCCCTGGCGGCTGGGCATCGGCAACGCCGGCACCTTCGAAAACCTGCAACTGGAACCGGTTCCCGACGCGGGCGCCCCGTTGCAGCCCGGCCAGGTTCGGGTGGCCCTGCGCGCCATCGCGACGAACTTCCGCGACGTCATGATCGCCCTGGGCATGTTCACCCACGAGGCCCTGCTGGGCGGCGAGGGCGCGGGCGTGGTGGTCGAGGTTGGGCCGGGCGTGACCGAATTCGCAGTCGGCGATTCCGTTTACGGCTTCTTCCCCGACGGCAGCGGCACCCTGGTGCCCGGCGACGTGCGCCTGCTGCAGCGCAAACCCGCCGACTGGTCCTACGCCGAAGCCGCTGGCATCTCCGCGGTATTCACCACCGCGTACATGGCTTTCATCCACCTGGCCGACGTCCGGCCGGGGCAGCGGGTGCTCGTGCACGCCGCGGCCGGCGGCGTTGGCATGGCTGCCGTGCAGCTGGGCCGGCACCTGGGCCTCGAGATGTTCGCGACCGCCAGCCGCGGCAAGTGGGACACGTTACGGGCCATGGGCTTCGACGACGACCACATCGCCGATTCGCGCAGCCTGGACTTCGAAGACAAGTTTCGGACGGCCACCGGCGGGGCCGGCATGGACGTGGTGCTGGACTCGCTGGCCGGCGAATTCGTCGACGCCTCGCTGCGGCTGGTCGCCGACGACGGAATATTCCTGGAGATGGGCAAGACCGACATCCGCGACCCGGATGCCGTGGCCCGGGAGTATCCTGCCGTGCGCTACCGCGCCTTCGACCTCTTCGAGCCCGGCCGCCCCCGGATGCATCAGTGGATGACCGAGCTCGCCGGCCTCTTCGACGCCGGCGTGCTGAAGCCGCTGCCGGTCACCACATTTGACGTGCGACGCGGACGCGCGGCGCTGCGCTACCTCAGCCAGGCCCGCCACACCGGCAAGGTCGTAATGACCCTGCCGTCCGGGCTGGCATCCGGCACCGTGCTGATCACCGGCGGCACCGGCATGGCGGGCTCGACCCTGGCACGCCACCTGGTCGCCCGGCACGGCGTGCGGGATCTGTTGCTGCTCAGCCGGAGCGGGCCGGACGCGCCCGGCGCCGGCGAACTCGTCGCCGAGCTGGGGGCCGCCGGCGCCCGGGCCCGCGTCGTGGCGTGCGATGTCGCCGACCGCGAAGCGCTGGCCCAGGTGATCGCGTCGGCGCCGCGGCAGCTCTCCGGCGTCGTGCACGCCGCCGGCGTGCTCGACGACGCGATGGTCACCTCGCTGACACCCGAGCGCGTCGACGCGGTGTTGCGTGTCAAGGTCGACGCCGCGTGGAATTTGCACGAACTGACCCGCGACCTGGATCTGTCCGCCTTCGTGATGTTTTCGTCGCTGGCCGGTCTGGTGGGCTCGTCGGGCCAGGGCAACTATGGCGCCGCGAACTCCTTCCTCGACGCCTTGGCGGCGCACCGGCGGGCGCACCGGCTGCCCGCGGTCTCGTTGGCGTGGGGGCTCTGGGAGCAGGCCAGTGCCATGACCGGGGGCCTCGACGACGCCGGCCGCGCGCGGCTGGGACGCGACGGCATTCTGGCGCTGTCCTCGGCCGAGGCAATGGAATTGTTCGACACCGCACTGATTGTCGACGCACCCTTCCTGGCGCCCGCGCGCATCGACCTGGGCGCGCTGCGCGCCCACGCGGTCGGGATACCGCCGATGTTCGCCGACTTGGTCAACGCACCGACCCGCCGCCGGGTCGACGACTCGCTGGCGGCCGCGAAATCGAAATCGGCACTGGCACATCGGCTGCACGGCCTGTCCGAGGCCGAGCAGCACGCCGTGCTGCTGGACCTGGTGCGCTCGCACATCGCCACCGTGCTGGGCAACACCAGCGCCGAGGCGATCGACCCGGGCAAGGCGTTCCAGGAGCTGGGCTTTGACTCGCTGACCGCGGTCGAGATGCGCAACCGGCTCAAAACCGCGACGGGGCTTGCTCTTTCGCCCACGCTGATCTTCGACTACCCGACGCCCAACGGGCTGGCAAGCTACCTGCGCACCGAATTGGCCGGGGTCCCGCAGGAAGTCAAGGCCGCCAACGCCGTTCGTGCCACCGGCGACGACCCCATCGTGATCGTCGGCATGTCGTGCCGCTACCCGGGCGGGGTGAATTCGCCGGAGGACCTGTGGGACATGCTGACCGCGGGCCGCGACGTACTCACCGACTTCCCGACCGATCGCGGCTGGAACCTCACCGGGCTGTACAACCCGGACCCCGACGTTCCGGGCGCGTGCTACACCCGCACCGGCGGCTTCGTCGACGGCGTCGCCGACTTCGACTCCGCCTTCTTCGGTATCGCACCGAGCGAGGCGCTGGCCATGGACCCGCAGCAGCGCATGTTCCTGGAATTGTCGTGGGAAGCCTTGGAGCGCGCGGGGATTGAGCCCGGCGGCCTGCGCGGCAGCGCCACCGGTGTGTTCGCCGGGGTGTGCACGCAGGGCTACGGCATCGGTGCCCCGGCGGCCGCGGAGGGCTTCCGGCTGACCGGCCAGTCCTCGAGCGTGGCGTCGGGACGGATCTCCTATGTGCTGGGGCTGGAGGGCCCCGCGGTCTCGGTGGACACCGCGTGCTCGTCGTCGCTGGTGGCGCTGCACATGGCCGCGCAATCGCTGCGTTCGGGTGAATGTGACCTGGCCTTGGCCGGGGGCGTCACGGTCAACGCCACACCGGACATCTTCGTGGAGTTCAGCCGCATGCGCGGACTGTCGGTTGACGGGCGGTGCAAGGCGTACGCCGGCGCGGCCGACGGCACCGGCTTCTCGGAGGGCGGCGGCATGCTCGTGGTGGAGCGGCTGTCGGACGCTCAGCGGCTCGGCCATCCGGTGCTGGCCGTCGTGCGGGGATCGGCGATCAACCAGGACGGCGCCTCCAACGGGCTGACCGCGCCCAACGGCCCGTCTCAACAGCGGGTGGTGCGTGCGGCGCTGGCCAATGCCGGGCTGTCCGCAGCCGACGTCGACGTGGTCGAAGGCCACGGGACCGGGACCACCCTGGGCGATCCCATTGAGGCGCAAGCGTTGCTGGCGACCTACGGGCAGGGGCGCCGCGAGCCCGGGAAGCAGCCGCTGTGGCTGGGGTCGATCAAATCGAACATGGGCCACACTCAGGCGGCCGCTGGTGTCGCCGGCGTGATCAAGATGGTCCTGTCGATGCGCCACGAGATGCTGCCGGCGACGTTGCATGTCGATGAGCCCAGCCCGCACGTGGATTGGTCGATGGGCTCGGTGTCGCTGCTGACCGAGGCGCGGCCCTGGCCCGCGCATGCTCCGCGGCGGGCGGGCGTGTCCTCCTTCGGGATCAGCGGCACCAACGCGCACGTCATCGTCGAGGCGCCCCCGGCGGGACCGGAGCGCAGCACCGGCGGCCCGGTGGTGCCGGTGGTGCCGTGGCCGGTGTCGGCGAAGTCGGCGGCAGCGTTGCGGGCGCAGGCCGCGCGCCTGGCCGTCTACTTGCGAGCCCACGACGACCTGGCCCTCGCCGATGTCGGCTGGTCGCTGGCGGCCCGGTCGAGCTTCGAGTATCGCGCCGTCGTCGTCGGCGGCGACCGCAATAGCCTGCTGACCGGGCTGGACGAGCTGGCCGGAGACGACCCGGCCGGGTCGATCATCCGCGGCGCGGCAACCCCCGGCGGCAAGACCGTCTTCGTCTTCCCGGGCCAAGGCTCCCAAACACTCGGCATGGGAAGCGAATTGCACGCCGCATACCCGGTGTTCGCCGAAGCCTTCGACACCGTCCTGACCGAGCTGGACCAGCACCTGTTGCGGCCCCTGCGCGACGTCATCTGGGGGCAGGACGAAAACCTGCTGAACACCACTGAATTCGCGCAGCCTGCCCTGTTCGCGGTGGAGGTGGCGCTGTTCCGGTTGCTGGAATCGTGGGGTGTCCGAGCGGATTTCGTGCTGGGCCACTCGATCGGGGAGCTGTCGGCCGCGCACGTCGCCGGTGTGCTGTCGCTCAAGGACGCCGCGGTCTTGGTCGCGGCCCGGGGCCGCTTCATGCAAGCGCTGCCGGCCGGCGGGGCGATGGTCGCCCTGCAGGCTACCGAGGACGAGGTGCGGCCGCTGCTGGCCCCCGAGGTGGGCATCGCCGCGGTCAACGGCCCGGCCTCGGTGGTCATTTCGGGAACCGAAGACGCGGTGACCGCGATCGCGGATCGATTCTGTGCCGACAGTCGCCGCGTGCACAGGCTCGCGGTCTCGCACGCGTTCCACTCCCCGCTGATGGACGCGATGATCGACGAATTCGGCACGGTGGCAAACGGACTCACCGTCGGTGAGGCTGTCATCCCGATCGTGTCGAACGTGACCGGTCAGCTGGCCGCCGACGACTTCGGCACCGCGGGGTATTGGAAACGCCATGTTCGGGAGGCGGTCCGATTCGCCGACAGCGTGCGCTTGGCGCACTCGGCCGGCGGTACCCGGTTCCTCGAAGTCGGGCCCGCCAGCGGCCTGACGGCGTCCATCGAAGAGGTACTTGCCTCCGAAGCGACGACAGCCCCCATGGCCACGATGTCCGCGCTGCGCAAGGACCGCCCGGAGCCCGCGGCCCTGACCGACGCCGTCGCACGGGGATTCGTCGCCGGCATGGACGTGGACTGGCGCGGGGCGCTCGGAGTGGCCAATTTCGTCGAATTGCCGACGTATGCCTTTGAGCGGCGGCGCTTCTGGCTTGCCGGTGACGGCGCGCCCGCCGATGCCGCCGGCCTGGGCCTGGCCGCCGGCGAGCACGCCCTGCTGGGAGCGGTGGTGGAATTGCCCGCCTCCGGCGGGGTGGTGCTGACCGGGCGGCTGTCGCCGGCCACGCAGGGCTGGCTGGCCGATCACACCGTCGGCGGCGTCGTGCTGTTCCCCGGCGCCGGGTTCGTCGAATTGGCGATCCGCGCCGGCGACGAGGTCGGCTGCGGAGTCGTCGACGAGCTGAATCTTGCTGCACCGCTGGTGTTTCCGGTCGGCGTATCGGTCGCGGTTCAGGTCGTGGTCGGCGGTGTAGACGACGCGGGCACCCGCTCGGTGTCGGTCTTCTCGCGGTCCGACTCGGGATCCGGCTGGCTGTTGCACGCCGAGGGCGTGCTGAGCACCGGGTCGATACAGCCGAGCAGTGACCTGTCGGCGTGGCCGCCGGTCGGGGCCGTCCCGGTCGATATCGGCTCGGGATATGAGCGATTGGCCGAGCGCGGGTACGGGTATGGACCTGCGTTCCGCGGCCTGACATCGATGTGGCGGCGCGGCGACGAAGTGTTCGCCGAGGTGACGCTGCCCGCCGACGCCGGAGTTTCGGTAGCCGGCTTCGGGGTGCACCCGGCGATGCTCGACGCGGCATTGCACGCGGTGATCCTGGCGTCCGACGGCGACGAGCTCGCGACGGGCTCGATGTTGGTCCCGTTCTCCTGGCAACAGGTATCACTGCACGCCGCGGGTGCGGCGGCGGTGCGCGCCCGCATCGTGCCGGTCGGCCCCCCTGGAAGCCCCGCGGTGTCCATCGAGTTGGCCGACGGACTGGGGCTGCCGGTGCTGTCGGTGGCCTCGATGGTGGCCCGGCCGGTGACCGATCAGCAGCTGCTCGCCGCGGTGTCGAGCTCGGGACCGGATCGGCTCTTCGAGCTAGTCTGGTCCGCCCAGCCGACCTCGGCGGTACAGCCGATCTCGGTAAGCGCTTGGGGTGCAACCGAAGTGGAAGATACCGACGCGGAATCAGACAACAAGGTGGTGCTGTTCGAATCGGCGCCGATGGCCGGCGACGTCGTGACGGAGGTTTACGCGGTCACGCGCGCGGTGCTGCCGGTGCTGCAATCGTGGTTGGCCCGCGACGGCGCGGGCACGTTGGTGGTGTCGACCCGGGGAGCGATGGCGCTGCCGGGGGAGGACGTCAGCGATCTGGCGGGCGCGGCGGTGTGGGGGCTGGTGCGATCGGCGCAGACCGAGCATCCCGGGCGCATCGTGCTCGTCGACACCGACGTGCCGCTCGACGCCGACGCGATCGCGGCGGCTTTGGCGCCCGCAGAGCCGCAGGTGTTGTTGCGCAATGGAACTGTCCACACCGCGCGGGTGCACGGTAGCCGCGCCGTCGGTGGTTTGTTGGTGCCGCCCGATGATGAGCCGTGGCGGCTGGGCATGAGCAGCTACGGCACCATCGAGAACCTGCGCCTGGAGCGGATTCCCGACGCCGACGCGCCGCTCGGCCCGAATCAGGTGCGGGTTGCCTTGTCCGCCATCGCCGCCAACTTCCGCGACGTGATGATCGCGTTGGGCCTCTACCCGGATCCCGACGCGATCATGGGCATCGAGGCCTCGGGCGTGGTGCTCGAAACCGGGCCCGGCGCCGGGCGTTTCGCGGTCGGTGACCGGGTAATGGGCCTGTATCCCGAGGGGACCGGGACGGTCGCCACCACCGACCAGCGGCTGCTGGTCAAGGTGCCGGCCGGCTGGTCACACACGGCCGCCGCGACGGCGTCGGTGGTTTTCGCCACCGCGTGCTACGCGCTGACCGACCTGGCGACGGTGGAGCCCGGTCAGCGGGTGCTCGTGCACGCCGCGGCCGGCGGCGTCGGGATGGCGGCCGTGCAGCTGGCCCGGCATTTCGGGCTGGAGGTTTTCGCGACGGCGAGCCGCGGAAAATGGGACACGTTGCGGGCAATGGGCTTTGATGACGACCACATCGCCGATTCGCGCACGTTGGACTTCGAAGAGAAGTTCCGGACCAGCACCGGCGGCCGCGGTGTCGATCTCGTGCTCGACTCACTGTCGGGTGATTTCGTCGACGCTTCGCTGCGACTGGTGGCCCCGGGCGGGGTGTTCCTGGAGATGGGTAAGACCGATATCCGCGATGCCGAGGTGGTTGCCCGCGAATACGCGGGTGTGCACTACCGCGCCTTCGACCTCTTCGAGGCCGGACCGGAGCGCATCCAGCAGATGCTCGAGGAACTGGCGGCCCTGTTCGGCGAGGACGTGCTACAGCCGTTGCCGGTCACCAGGTTCGACGTGCGCCGCGCGCCGGCGGCGTTGCGCTACCTGAGCCAGGCCCGCCACGTCGGCAAGGTCGTGATGACGCTGCCATCTGGGCCCGGTGCCGGGCTAGGAGCGGGCACGGTGCTGATCACCGGCGCGACGGGGATGGCCGGTTCGGCCGTGGCGCGCCACGTTGTGGCCCGCCACGGCGCACGCAACCTGGTGCTGCTCAGCCGTCGTGGCCTGGACGCACCGGGAGCCGCGGAGCTGATGACCGAGCTGTCGGCAGCCGGGGCGCAGGTGCAGGTGGTTGCCTGCGACGCGGCCGACCGCGAGGCGCTGGCCAAGGTGCTGGCCGAGATCCCGGTGCAGCGACCGCTGTCCGGAGTGATCCACGCCGCCGGCGTGCTCGACGATGCGGTGATCTCGTCCCTGACACCGGAGCGCGTCGATTCGGTGTTGCGCGCCAAGGTCGATGCGGCGTGGAACCTGCACGAGCTGACCCGCGAACTCGATGTCTCGGCCTTCGTGATGTTCTCGTCGATGGCTGGGCTGGCCGGAGCGTCTGGCCAGGCCAACTACGCGGCCGCGAACTCGTTCCTCGACGGGCTGGCCGTGCATCGGCGTCAGCAAGGGCTGCCGGCGGTTTCGCTCGCCTGGGGGCTGTGGGATCAGGCCAGCGCCATGACCGGTGCGCTCGGCGCCGCCGACCGGGCCCGCTTCGGCCGCGACGGCATCGTCGCGATGTCTTCCGCCGAGGCGCTGGAGCTGATGGACACCGCGCTGATCGTCGACGAGCCCTTCATGCTGCCCGCCCACATCGACCTTGCCGCGCTGCGGGTCAAGTTTGACAACGGGACCCTGCCGCCGATGTTCGTCGACTTGATCAACGCCCCGACCCGGCGTCAGGTCGACGACTCGCTGACCGCCGCGAAGTCGAAATCGGCTCTGCTGCAACGCCTGGAAGGGCTTCCGGAAGATGAGCAGCAGGCAGTGCTGCTGGACCTGGTGCGCTCCAACATCGCTACGGTGCTGGGCAGCTCGAGCCCCGAGGCCATCGATCCGGACCGAGCTTTCCAAGAGTTGGGCTTCGACTCGCTGACTGCGGTCGAGATGCGCAACCGGCTGAAATCCGCGACCGGGCTGCCCCTTTCGCCGACGCTGATCTTCGACTATCCGAACTCCGCGGCGCTGGCCGGCTACATGTACTCCGAGCTTGTCGGCTCGTCGGACCAGCAGGCGCCGGCGGCCGCGCCGGGGGAGGCCGAGATTCAGCGGGTGGTGGGATCGATTCCGGTCAAGCGGCTGCGCCAAGCCGGTGTGCTGGAGCTGCTACTCGCGCTGGCCAACGAGGCAGAGGGTGCCGCGCAGCCGGCGGCCGCCGCGCTGACCACCGAAAAGGATATCGCGGACATGGACCTCGACGCCCTCGTCAACGCGGCGCTCCGCGACGACGACGAGTAGGTATGAAGTGAGAATCGCGGTCACGGGGGCCAGCGGCGTACTGGGTCGCGGGCTGGCCACCCGGCTGCTCAACCAGGGGCACGATGTCGCGGGGATCGCCCGTCATCGGCCCGAAAGCTGGCCAAGCGCAGCTGATTTCGTGGTCGCAGACATCCGCGACTCGGCTGCGGTGGCGCGTGCCCTCGCCGGCGCCGACGTTGTCGCGCACTTCGCGTGGGCCCCAAGCCGCGGATCCGACGATCCGTTCAGCGATCAGGTCAACATTGGTGGCACCCGCAACGTCCTGGACGCGATGGCGCGGACCGGCGCCGGCCGAGTCGTTTTCGCGTCGTCGGCTCACGTCTACGGCCGACCGGATGCGGAGGCAAAGACCGAGCACGAGGCGCTGGCCCCGGTCAGTGCCGACGGTCAGCACCAAGCCGGGGTTGAACGGCTGCTCGCGGAATCGGGCCTGGATTGGGTCGCGGTTCGTTCCGCGCTGATCATCGGCCGCGGCGTCGACAACTGGGTACGCCGCCTGTTCGCATTACCGGCGTTTCCCACCCGGTCGGTCGAACGGCCCTTTCAGGTCGTCCATCTCGACGACGCGCTGCGGTTGTTCCACGCCGCGGTCCTCGACACCGAAACGCCCAGCGGCCCGGTCAATATCGCCGCCCAGGGCGAGCTGACGTTCCGGCAGATCGCCCACAAGCTCGGGCGCCCCGTAGTGCGACTGGGCGTCGAGCCCGCGGGTCTGCGACTGCTGCAACGCGCTCCGCTCATGGACGCCTCGAAGGTGTTCGAGGAGTGGGGATTTCGGCCGGCGTGGCAGGCCGGCGAGTGCTTCGACGATTTCGCAGTCGCGGTGCGCGGTCGGGTCACGATCGGCAAGCGGGTGGTATCACTGCCCTGGCGGATGACCTACATCGCAGACTTGCCCTCGGTCGACGCGCCGAGTGAAGACGGGGTGAAGCCGGATTGGGCCGGACCGGCGGGGGATAACGGCGAATTCGACACCCCGATCGACCCGCGCTTTCCGACATTCCTGGCGACCAATTTGTCGGAGGCCCTGCCGGGACCGTTCTCCCCGGCGTCCGCGTCGGTGACCGTGCGCGGGCTGCGCGCCGGCGGGGTGGCCATCGCGGAGCGGCTGCGGCCCGGCGGCATCATCCAGCGCGAAATCGCCATGCGCACCGTCGCCGTGTTCGCGAACCGGCTGTATGGCGCCATCACGTCGGCCCATTTCATGGCGGAAACGGTGCCGTTCGCCAAGCCCTCGACCATCGTCAGCAACAGCGGATTCTTCGGCCCCAGCATGGCCTCGCTGCCGATCTTCGGCGAAGAGCGCCCGGTCTCGGAAACCGGCCGCGTTGGAAAGCAACTGCGGACACTGCGCAACATCGGGGTGTTCGGTGTCAACCTGATCGGTCTGTCCGCCGGCTCGTCGAAGGACACCCGCGAGTTCGTCGCTGACGTCGATCGCCTGGAAAGGCTGACCGGCGGTGACGTCACCGCCATCGACGATCGCCGGCTACTCAGCCTGATCACCGCGGCGCGCGACGATGTGGTGCACGGCTGGGTGCTGGCCTCGGCGTCGTTCATGCTCTGTGCGGCGTTCAACGTGCTGCTGCGTGGTCTGTGTGGGCGCGAGACCGCCGCGCCGGGGGGACCGGAGCTGGTCAGCGCGCGTTCGGTCGAGGCGATGCAGCGGTTGGTGGTTGCCGCACAACGCGATCCGAAGGTGGCGGCGCTGCTGGCCGAACCCGGGGATCGGTTGGACAAGCTGGCCGTCGAGGCACCGGAGTTTCACGCCGCGATACTGGCCGAGCTGCATCTGATCGGGCACCGGGGCCCGGCGGAGCTGGAGATGCTCTCGGTCAGTTACGCCGATGACCCCGAGTTGCTCGTCCGGATGGTCACCAAGACCATGAGCGCATTGGCGACTCCGCAGCCGCAGTACCCGCGGATTCCGTTGCACGCCAAGCTGGTTGCCCGCCTGGCAACCCGCCAGCTTCGCGACCGCGAAGTCCGTCGCGACAAGGTGGTGCGGGCGAACTGGGTGCTGCGCAATCTGATGCGCGAGTACGGCCGCAGGCTGGTCGCGGCCGGGATCGTCGGCACCGCCGACGATGTGTTCTTTCTGCTCGTCGACGAACTCGATTCCCTCCCTGCGGATGTCGGGGGGCTGGTGGCCCGCCGCCGCGCCGAACAGCGCCGGCTTGCCAGCACCGTCCCACCGACGGTGTTCAGCGGCAGCTGGCGGCCGACGGTGCACTCGTCGCCGGCGCTCGCCAGCGGGGACACCATCCGCGGTGTCGGCGTATGCGGGGGCCGGGTGCGCGGTCGGGTGCGCATCGTGCGGCCCGAAACCATCGACGACCTGCTGCCCGGTGAGGTTCTCGTCGCGGAGGTCACCGACGTCGGGTACACCGCGGCCTTCTGTTACGCCGCAGCGGTAGTAACCGAACTCGGTGGCCCGATGTCGCACGCCGCGGTGGTGGCTCGCGAATTCGGCTTTCCCTGTGTGGTGGACGTGCAGAACGCCACCAAGTCGTTGCCGGCGGGCGCCCTCGTCGAGGTCGACGGGAGCACGGGCGAAATCCAGGTACTGGAGCTTGCCCCGTAGGGCGCGTTGCCGAGCTAGCGATCCCCGACCGTCAACTGGTGCCCTACAACGGCCAGCTGTTCGGGTCGACCTCGTAACGCAGCGGCGAGGCCGGTGGCAACGGCAGTCGCTCGTCGACCGCGATCGCGTCGATCATCAGCGCGACATAGCGCCGCCAGCCGTCGCTGCCCGCGTCCATCGTGGACAACACGCCGAAGAGCATCACGATCAGGCGGGGTAGGTCGTCGGCGACCAGGTCGGAGCGGACCCGACCGGTGCGCTGACCTTCGCGCATGAGTTCGCCGAGCGCCTCATCGAGTGACGCCGAGATATCGGACGACAGCGAACCGGCACGGCGTGCGGCGGTGAGCAGGTTGTGTTCGCGTGCTCCCAGCGCTATCGCCGCCTCGATCAGTTGGGTGAGCCCGCGTAGCGGGTCTTTGGCACGGCGGGCTTTGTCGATCGCCGGCGTGAGATCTTCGGCGATGCTTTGGTCGAGGGCCGCCGCAACCAGGTCGGCTTTCGTCGGAAACCTGCGGTACAGGGTTCGCTCACCGACGCCGGCCCGGCGTGCGACGGCTTCGGCCGACGCGTCGGGCCCGAGCTCGCCATAGACGTCTCGCGCTGCGCGCAGAATGCGCTCCACGTTGCGCGCCGCGTCCGCCCGCAACGGTCGGTCCTCGACCGCGGTCATATTCGACAGCCTAACTGACGGTTGACTGCCGCCTAGGGCGCCTTTACTGTCTACAACTGACAGATAACTGACACTTAGTGGGAAACGGGTTCCATGTCAACAACTTCCGAAGTACGATCCGACGCCGAGCTCCCGGTGTTGCCCATCGCGCGTCCCGGGCACTGCCCACTGGCGCCCCCGCCCGAGTTCGGGGAGTGGCGGGAGCGACCCGGGCTGCGCAAGGCGATGTTCCAGGGCAACGAGGTCTGGGTGGTCAGCCGCTACCAGGACATCAGGGCGGCGCTGGTCGATCCGCGCCTGTCCGCGAAGACCATTCCGGAGTCGATCATGCCGAGAGACGCTGACAACAACATCCCGGTGATGTTCGCGCGCACGGACGATCCCGAGCATCACCGCTTGCGGCGGATGATGACCAGCAACTTCACCTTCCGGCGTTGCGAAGCGATGCGGCCCCACATCCAGGAATGGGTCGATCATTATCTCGCCCAGATGATCGCCACCGGTGCGCCGGCCGATCTGGTGCGGGAATTCGCCGTGCCGGTGCCGTCGATGGTGATCGCCCTGCTGCTGGGCGTGCCGCCCGAAGATCTCGAATTCTTCCAGCGCAATACCACGAGGGGGCTCGACCAGAAATCCACCGATGCGGAAAAGGGGCAGGCATTCGGGGCGATGTACGCCTACATCGAGGCGTTGGTGGAGCGCAAGACACGCGAACCCGGCGACGACTTGATCAGCAGCCTGATCACCGAGTACGTGGCGACGGGCCAGCTCGATCCCGCCACCACGGCGATGAACGGTGTGGTCATGATGCAGGCCGGGCACGAGACCACGGCAAACATGATTTCGCTGGGAACGGTTGCACTGCTGGAACATCCCGACGTATTCGAGCGACTCGGCAACACTGACGACGCTGCCGCGGTCGCGAACATCGTCGAAGAGCTGATGCGCTACTTGACCATCGTGCACAGCCAGGTCGACCGCGTGGCGACCGAAGATCTGATGATCGGCGGTCAGCTGATTCGTGCCGGGGAGTTCGTGATGATGAGCCTGCTCGCCGGGAACTGGGACGCCGAATTCGTCGACAACCCTGAATCCTTCGACCCCGGCCGAAACACCCGCGGGCACTTGGGCTTCGGCTACGGCGTGCACCAATGCATCGGGGCGAATCTGGCCCGCGTCGAGATGCAGGTGGCGTTCGCGACGCTGGCACGGCGCCTGCCCGGGTTGACGCTGGCGGTGCCTCCCGAGGAGCTGAGGTTCAAAGACGCCAACATTTATGGCATGAAAGAACTTCCGGTCAGCTGGTGAAAAACGAACTGAGGTTTGACGGCCAAGTCGCGGTAACTACCGGCGCGGCCGCCGGTCTGGGCAGGGAATACGCGCTGCTGCTGGCGTCGCGCGGTGCGCGGTTGGTGGTCAACGACATCGGCGGCTCGGTGACCGGGGACGGATCCGACGCCGCGGCCGCCGGGGCCGTCGTCGACGAGATCCGCCGGCAGGGCGGTGCGGCCGTGGCCGACAACCACAGTGTGGCGAGTCCCGAAGGGGGACAAGCGGTTATCGACACCGCTCTGAACACCTGGGGTCGGGTCGACATTCTGATCAACAACGCCGGCATCGTGCGCGATGCGCCGTTCGAGGACATGTGCGCCAACCGGCTCGAACCGCTGCTGGACGTGCACCTGCGGGGGGCCTTCCATGTGACGCGGCCCGCCTGGAAGGCCATGCGCGAGCAGGGATACGGCCGCATACTCAACACCACCTCGGCGGCCGGCATCCTCGGCAACGCCGGCATGAGCAATTACGGCTCGGCCAAGACCGGGCTGATCGGCTTCACCCGCGTCCTGGCGGCGGAGGGCGCAACCCACGACATCAAGGTCAACGCCATCGCCCCGATCGCCTACACCCGGATGCTGGCGCACTCGATCGACGGCGCCGAACAGTCGCACGATGCGGCAGCCCAGGCCGTACTGGACGACCTGGTGAACCGGTATCTGAAAAAGCTGGATCCCGCGTTGGTCCCGCCGGTCGCGGCATTCCTGACGCATCGCGATTGCCCGGTGTCGGGTGAGATCTATACCGTTGGCGGCGGTCAGGTTTCGCGATTCTTCATCGGGCGGACGAAGGGCTTCTACAGTCCGGAGCTTTCGATCGAGCAGGTGCGTGATCACCTCGGTGAGATCCGTGACGAAACCGGCTACACCGTGCCCGGCGGACCTGCCGACGAGATGAGCGAACTCTTCGCGATACTGCTGGCCGACTGAGGCCGTGCATCAGTTCGCGCGGCGCGACCTTCGCCTGACCAGACTGACGGCGACCGCGACGACGCACAGCACCAGGGCGATGACCAACGACTGGATGCCGTCGATCGCGAAAACGTTGGCGTCGTAGGAACTTGCGCCGCTGACGCAGGCAAAGTCGACGCTGGTACCCGACTGGCCCGGCTTGTAGCTGTAGTCCGACGTGCTGTATGCGAGTCGATACGGGCTGGGGCACACAAGCGGGCCCATCCACAGCGCGCTTTTCGGTATCACCGCGATCAGCGCGACCGCGCCTCCGATGCAGACCGACAGCACGCTGCCGAGGACCACGAGGATCACCAAGAGGAGATCGGCCGGCCTTTGTCTGCCGTGCGGTCGTCCGCCGACCGATTCCGAATGCCCGTCGTAGCCCACCGGCACATGGTCGCACGGCGAAACTGCCGCCGCAGCAAATACATCGACCGGAGATGAGCAGGGTCTCAGCAGCTGAACGCTATGCCCACACCGTCGGGCGCGGGCACCGACCGCAGGCAACCGAACTGCTCGATGCCCGCGCTGCTGAACCGCACCGCCGACTGATCGGCGTAGTTCACGCAGAACAACCCGACTTGGTCGGCGCGGCAACGATAGTCGTCGTAGGACAGCGTGTTCCCATTCGCCAGGTCGGTTCCGCCGCCATTGACGAACGGCCCCGGATCGCCGTGGGCCGCCCCGATTTGCAGGGAGGTGCCGTCGAAGACGGTCCAGCCGCCTTGCCATGCGCCGTAGGCCGTGTCTGGCCGGGGCGGCGGATTGGCGAGGTCGACCAGACAGATCAGCGCGTTGCCGGTGTGGTTGGCATCCGTCGTGCACATGAGGGCGCGGTCCGGCGGGGCGGCGGCCACGGTGAAGGCGATGTCGTTACCCAGCTGAGTCGTCACGCCGTCGCGTGTGACGGTGTGATACTTGGCCGGGTCCGCGGGATGACCTGCTTCGATCCACCGGATGACGTCGGAGATCGGCGCACCGGGGCCGGGGGCGTTCGACGGCCCCGGGACGGCACTGGATGTCGGGGAGTAGCCGGACACGGCGGTCGTATTCGGGCTCTGCGTCTGCCGCGCCTGGCCGGCGACGGTGTGCGAGCATCCGGCGACCAGGAGCGAAACTGTGACCAGCCCGGCGATCCGCATGCGGTCAGGCTAACCGTCACACCCCGGATTTGGCCGCTCCGCGCACCCTTCGTGGGTAGTGTCGGCTACCGTCGGCCTATGCATGAGCGCACTGTCCGCGCCCGCACGGCCTCCGGCACCGTCGAAGGCTTCACCCGCGACGGCGTGCATCGCTGGCGGTCTATCCCGTATGCCCGACCCCCGGTGGGGCGGCTCCGACTCCGCGCGCCGCGGCCGGCCGAGCCGTGGTCGGGAGTGCGGCATTGCCACGGCTTCACCGGCTGCGCGCCGCAGCAGCGTCGCTACACGATGCTGGGCCTGGGCCGGTATCAACAGATGAGCGAGGACTGCCTCACCCTCAACGTCGTCACGCCGGAGGCCGCCTCCGACGAGCCGCTGCCCGTCATGGTCTTCATTCACGGCGGCGGCTACATCATGGGCAGCTCGGCAACACCGCTGTACGACGGCGCCGCATTGGCCCGGCGCGGTTGCGTGTACGTATCGGTGAACTACCGGCTCGGTGCGCTGGGTTGTGTGGACCTGTCGTCGCTGTCGACGCGGGATGTCACCATCGACAGCAACTTGTTCCTGCGCGACCTGGTGCTGGCGCTGCGATGGGTGCGTGACAACATCGCGCAATTCGGCGGCGACCCGGACAATGTCACGATTTTCGGCGAGAGCGCGGGCGCGTGCATCGCGGCCACGTTGCTGGCGGTGCCTGCCGCGCAAGGATTGTTCGCGCGGGCGATCGCGGAGAGCCCGGCGTCGGGTCTGGTGCGGCCGAAAGAGATCGCCGCCGAATTCGCGCAGCGGTTCACCCGCATTCTCGGCGTCGGTGGCGAGGATGCCGCCGAGGCGCTGTTGCGGGTGTCGGCGGCCCAGCTGGTGGACGCGCAGCATCAGCTGATCGATCAGGGCATGGAGAACAGGCTCGGCGCCTTCCCGATCGGGCCGGTCATCGGCGACGACTGCCTGCCGGAAGATCCCGCCGAGGCCATGCGTACCGGTCGAGCGCATCGGGTGCCGCTGATCGTGGGCACCAACGCCGAAGAAGGCAAGTTGTTCACCCGCTTCCTCAAAATGCTGCCGACGAATCAGTCGATGATCGAAGAGCTGTTGGCCGATACGGAACCGGATGCGCGCGAACGTATTACGGCCGCCTACCCGGACTACCCCTCGGCGTCGGCGTGCATTCAGCTGGGCGGCGACTTCGCGTTCAGCTCGGCGGCCTGGCAGATCGCCGAGGCCCACAGCAACCATGCGCCCACCTACCTCTACCGGTACGACTACGCGCCGCGCACGCTGCGCTGGTCGGGGCTGGGCGCGACGCATGCCACCGAGCTGCTCGCGGTCTTCGACGTCTACCGCACCCGGTTCGGCGCGCTGCTGACCGCCGCGGCCGACCAGCGTGCCGCGTTGCGGGTCAGTAATCAGGTGCAACGGCGCTGGCGGTCGTTCAGCCGCACCGGCGTCCCGGGCGACGATTGGCCGCGCTACGGCCCCGACGACCGTGCTGTCATGGTGTTCGACCGCAAGAGCCGTGTCGAGTTCGATCCCCATCCGCACCGCCGGATGGCCTGGGACGGCTTCTCTTTAGCGCCTTGAGCTGGCACGCTGGCCTGGCACCTAGTTGTCAACGAAGACAGAGGCCTTTATGGAATCCGTAACCGAGCGATTCATCGAGCGCCCCGACGACCTCAACGCCTCCTGGCTGACCGCCGCGATCGGGGCCGGCGCGATCTCCGATTTCGCGATCGAGCGCATCGGCACCGGTCAGATGAGCGAGTGCTACCGCGTCCAACTCCGCTACGCCGATGCAGGCGCCGGCCCGGATCGGCCCGAGTCGGTGGTGTTGAAGGTCGCGGCCGCCGATCCGGTGAGCCGGCAGACCGGATCCGCGCTGGGACTCTACGAGCGCGAAGTCCGTTTCTATGGCGACATCGCGCCGCGGCTGGGCGGACCGATAGCGCAGTGCTATCACGCTGCGGCCGACGCCGCCACGGGAGTGTTCGACCTGCTGCTCGGAGATGCCGGGCCGGCTGCCGTTGGCGACGAGATCACCGGCGCCACAATCGAACAGGCCACGGTCGCGGTCACCGAATTGGGGCGGCTACACGGCCCGTTGCTGGGCGACGCGTCGTTGGCCCAGGCGCCATGGCTCAACCGGGAGTCGCCGCTCAGCCAGGCGATGATCGTCCCGCTATACGCCGGCTTCATCGACCGCTACGGCGAGCAGATCGCGCCGGAACACCGGACGGTGTGCGAGCGGCTGGTGGCGGCGTTCGACGATTACGTGGCCGCCGAGGGCGGGCCGGACCGAATCCAGGGCCTGGTCCACGGCGATTACCGACTGGACAACATGTTGTTCGGCGCCGACGGGGCCGACCGCGCGTTGACGGTCGTCGACTGGCAGACCGTCTCCTGGGGCCCGGCCCAGACGGATCTCGCGTACTTCCTCGGCTGCGCGTTGCCCCCGCAGGTTCGCCGTGAGCACTACGACGCATTGCTGCGCGCATACCACGACGCGCTGGGCCCGGGAGCGACCCTCACCCTGGCCGATGTTGCCGAAAATGTCCGGCGGCAAAGCTTTTTCGGCGTGATGATGGCGATCGTCTCGTCAATGCTAGTGGAGCGCACCGAGCGCGGCGACCGGATGTTCATGACTATGCTGCAACGCAACTGCGATCACGTGTTGGCCACCGATGCCCTGGCCGTGTTGCCCGATCCGGTGGCCCCGGGGCCACTGCGTCCATCCGAACAGGACGAACTCGCACACACCCCAACCGGCGAACCGCTGTGGAGCGAGAGCTGGTACTCCGACTTCGTCGACACCACACAGGGATTGGGCGGCTGGTTCCGCATCGGCCTGATCGCCAATCAGCAGACCGCGTGGGTGCAGGCCCTGCTGTGCGGGCCCGACCTGCCCACGGTGGCCATCGCCGTGGACGTTCCGCTGCCGCCGGGGCCCTGGGCGGTGCGCACCGACGGACTCGCGCTCGATCACGCGGTCGATGCTCCGTTGCAGGCCTACCGGGTTGAGCTGCGCGGGCGGGGTCAGTCCTATGCGGATCCGTCGGCCCTGCTGCGCGGGGAGCCAGGAACCCCGGTCGAATTGGCGATGAACTTGGTGTGGGCCACCGACGGGACGCCGTACACCTACCGCATGACGACGCGATACGAAATCCCGTGCATCGTCTCGGGCACGGTGAGCGTCGACGACAAGAGCTACCACGTCGAATCGGTGGCCGGACAGCGCGACCACTCTTGGGGAGTGCGCGATTGGTGGGGCATGGATTGGATGTGGAGCGCGTTGCACCTCGACGACGGCACCCACCTGCACGGGGTCAACATCAAAATTCCGGGTGTCCCGTCCTTCAGTGTCGGCTACGTCCAAGACGCCGGAGGCCTCGTCGAACTGAGTGCGGTCGACCGCCGAGAAACGTTCGGCGCCAACGGTTTACCGTTGAATGCAACCTTGAATCTAGAGCCCGCCGCGCTCACTGCCGACGTCGAGGTGCGAGGCAACGCTCCCGTTCGCCTGACCTCCGCGCAGGGACGAGTCAGCGAGTTCGCTCGCGCGTGGGTCAGTCTTACGACGACCGACGGGCGCACCGGCGTGGGCTGGATGGAATGGAACCGCAACATGGAGCCCCCGGCATAGGCGCGTCGCTACGCGTTGCGTCCTCGCCCGTCGTCGTGATGGGCGTCTCGAGCTCGGGCAAGTCGACGGTGGGTTCCTTTCTGGCGCAACGCTTGCGGGTGCCGTTCGTGGATGCGGACACGTTGCATTCGCGGGCCAACATCGCCAAGATGGCCGCGGCTGAACCGCTCACCGACACCGATCGCTATCCGTGGCTGGACAAAGTCGGGGAGTGGCTGGCTGCGCACCGCGACGGAGGCGTCGCGAGTTGTTCGGCACTCAAGCGCGAATACCGCGACCGGTTGCGCGCACACTGCCCCAACGCCGAATTTCTCTTTCTCGCCGGTTCACCGGAGTTGATCGCCACCCGCATCGCGAGCAGGTCGGGGCACTTCATGCCGACCGCGCTGCTGCGGTCGCAATTCGAAGATCTGCAGCCGCTCGGCGCCGACGAACCCGGCGTCACGGTAGATATCGGTCAGGACGTCGACGCGATCGTCGGCGCTTTCCTGGCAAGCGCGGCGCCCGGGCCACACCCGGACGCCTGAGCAGGCCAGTCGTGCCGAACTACCAGGGGCGGCGCTTGCGGCGCTTGGTTGGGGCGCCAACTCGTTCGCGCGCGGTGTCGGCCCATCCGCTGCCCTGCTCGGCGGCGATGTCGGCCCACTCGCTACCGCGCTCACGGGCCGTTTCCGCCAATTCGGCGCCGCGGGCGCGCGCCGTCTTGGCCAGCTCTTCGCCGCGCTTGCGGGCCTGTTTGGCCAGCGGCGCGCTTCGCTCGGCAGCGACGTCGGCGAGTTCGCGGCCGCGTTCGGCGGCGGTGCTGGCAAGTTCTTGACCACGCTTGCGCGCCTTCTTGGCCAGCGGTGCGCCGCGTTCGGCGGCCGCATCGGCGAGTTCGCGGCCGCGCTCCAGCGCCGCTTCCGCGTATGGGGCACCCCGTTCTGCCGCGGTGCTGGCGAGTTCACGGCCACGCTCGGCGCTTACCTGCAGGCCGTGGGTGAGTTTCTCGCCGAGTTCGGCAAGGTCGGCGTCGTCCGAGCCCGGCAGAGCCGACGACACCCGCTCCGACAGCCGTTCGGCGGCACGGCGCCCGCGCCAGCCGAGCGAGGGCTTGCCCGCGGTGTCGGCCGACGCGATCAACAGGCCGCCGACCAGGCTCAGGTCGGTGAGGAACTGCTGGCGCTTGTCGGCTTTGAGTTGCGGGTCGGGTTCATTCCAGAAGGAGTGCGGCCCGAGGTTGGCGGGCAGCACGGTGAATGCCAGGGCGGCCGAAGCGACCCGCGGCAGCCTTCCGCTGGCGAGCAGCAACCCGCCCCCAATCTGAACGGTCGCATTGATCTGGGCGACCGTCTGGGGGTTGCTCGGGATGTTGCTGCCGATGGGGTCGGGCAGCGATTGCAGCCCATCCACCGTTGGCGCCGCGGCCTCCGCCGCGGTCTTGGGATTGAGTAGCGAATTGATTCCTTGCCCGATGAATGCGGCCGACAACAGGGGCCGCGCGATTCTCCGAATCACCATGGCTGCCTGGTTACCCGGCCGGTCGGCAAACAAACCGCGCGGTTATCACCCCAGCTGGCGAGGTTCAGCAACGCTAGGGTTGGCCTTATGCGGGCTCTGGTCATCGTCGACGTGCAAAACGATTTCTGCGCCAACGGATCGTTGGCGGTGGCCGGCGGTGACGCCGTGGCCGGCGCGATCAACCGCTACTTGGCCGGCCGGCCCGGTTACCAGCACGTGGTGGCAACCCAGGATTTCCACATCGACCCGGGCGACCATTTCTCGGAGCACCCGGATTTCTCTGCGTCGTGGCCGCCGCACTGCATCGCGGGCAGCCACGGAGCGCAGTTTCATCCTTCCCTCGACACCGGCCCGATCGAAGCGGTGTTTCGTAAGGGCGCGTTCGAGGCGGCATACAGCGGTTTCCAAGGCGTCGACGAGGACGGGACCGCGCTACTCGACTGGCTACAGCAGCGGGGCGTCGACGAAGTCGACCTGGTCGGCATCGCCACCGACCACTGCGTCCGACGCACCGCCGAAGATGCGGCGCGGGCGGGCCTGACCACCCAAGTGCTGCTGGATCTCACGGCCGCGGTCGCACCGGATTCGGCCGCGGCGGCCATGGCGGAAATGCGTGCGGCCGGCGTCGAGTTGGTGGGGGGCTAATTCATGGTGGTGCCACTGGACCGCGAGCATCTGCTTGCGGCAGTCGAACGGTCGCCGCACGCGGCCGCGGCGCATGACCGCGCCGCATGGGTGGGGCTGTTCACGGCCGACGGCCGCATCGAAGACCCGGTCGGTTCGCGGCCACATGTCGGTACGTCCGAGATCGGTCGTTTCTACGACACCTTCATCCGCCCGCGCGACATCACGTTTCACCGCGATCTCGACATCGTCTTCGGCACGGTCGTCCTGCGTGACCTCGAACTCGAGGTGGCGATGGGATCCGCGATAACGATGCGCATACCCGCGTTTTTGCGCTACGACCTTCGAGAAGCGCACGGTCAGTGGCGGTTCGCCGAGTTGCGGGCCTACTGGGAGCTGCCAGCGATGATGCTGCAGTTCCTGCGTTCCGGAGCCGCAGCCGTGACACCGGCCCTGCAACTTTCGCGAGACCTGCTGACCATCCAACGGCTACGCGGGACCGCAGGCTTCCTGAGCGGCTTTCGCCGCGTCGGTACGCGGCACAAGAAGCTGGTGCAGACTTTCCTCGACGCCGGGGCGCGGCAGGACACGGTGGCCGCGGGGTCGGTGCTATCGCCCGCGGCCACAACGACGTTGGGAGATGCCGATCCGCTGGACCTCGCCGAACTCGCCGAGCGACTGCGCGGACTGAGGTCGGCCAAGACGATCGGTTCGGGCGCCACCGTGACCGTCTCGGTCGATTCGGATCGCGGTCGCGGCATCCTGTTCGCCGACGTGGCATGGCGTGGCGACGCGATCAACGCGGTCCGGTACTTTCCTGCCTAGCGGCTTAAGGTGTTGGCGTGGCGGGGGATTCGTTCGGGCATTATGAGCTGCGGGAGTTGTTGGGCCGCGGCGGCATGGGGCAGGTGTTTCGTGCCTACGACTCGGCGACCGACCGGGTCGTGGCGCTGAAGGTGCTGCCTCCGTATCTGGTCGAGGACGACGAGTTTCAACAGCGCTTCCGCCGGGAGGCCCGGATTGCGGCCAGTCTCAACGACCCGCACGTGGTGCCGATTCACGGTTATGGGGAGATCGACGGGCGACTCTATGTCGACATGCGGTTGATCGAGGGCCGCGACTTGGACCACTACATCGCCGAAAACGGGGGACGGCTCAGCGCCGAGCGTGCCGTGGCGGTGGTCGAGCAGGTCGCCGCGGCACTGGATAGCGCGCGCGAGGAAGGCCTGATCCACCGCGACGTCAAGCCGTCGAACATTTTGATCACCACCGCGCGTGACTTTGTCTACCTGATCGATTTCGGCATCGCGCGCGCGGTCGCCGACACCGCGCTGACCCACACCGGTCACACGATGGGCACGGTGGCCTACATGGCCCCGGAGCGGTTCCGGGGCAGCACCGATCACCGCGCCGATGTGTACTCGCTGGCCTGTGTGCTCTATGAATGCCTCACGGGGCGGCGCCCCTACCCCGGCGATAGCTTCGAAGAGCAGCTCAACGGGCACCTGAACACCGCGCCGCCGCGGCTCTCGGCGCTGGCCCCGGGCCTGTGGCCGGCTCTCGACGAGGTCGTCGCCCGGGGCATGGCCAAAGACCCCGACCAGCGCTACCAGACCGCCATCGAGCTCGCCGAAGCCGCCCGCGCCACGCTGACCGGCGCCAACTACGCCGCCACCCCGGGCACCGCGCCCTACCCCCCGCCACCGCCACCGCCCGCACCACCAGCCACCGGCCCGCCCCCGGCAACGCTCCCCGCACCGCAGGCGCCGGGCGAATCTCGGCGGCTGCTCCTGGGCATCGTCGGTATCTCCGCCTTGGCACTCGCGGCAGTCACGGTCCTCGTCATCGTTCTTGTGACGCACGATTCGCCGGCGGCCGGCAACAGCGTCACGCCCGCGCCCCGACCTCGCGGCAGGACCACCGATACCGCCTCGCCCACCAGCCCCGGGCTGGCGCCGATGGCCGATTACACCTACTTGCTTGCTCATTCAGGCGAGTGACCTCGACACTGCGGCGACAACGACGGGGCCGCCAATCCAAAATCCGGGCAACGTGCCCGGTGCGTCGGTAGGGTTTGCCAACGCAGATCGCACGCGGACCCTCGATGACCTGGTCGTCGTTTTTGCCGATCCAGCAACGGCCGCCCGGGCGGCCAAGGATCGCGCAGCCGTTTATGGCGATTACGTCACAGGTGCCCCGCAGCCCTTTGAAGTCGGAACGAACGGTTTGATAGGTGTGGGTCTGTCGCCGGACAAATCGAAATCGGTGACCTATGCGACGTTCGCGGAGGGCAGGGCAATCGTCGACTTGGAGTTTCACAGTGCCCTCGACGATCCCGCTCCACGGGACGCGGTGGTCGATGCGGCGCAGAAGCAAGACGCCGCTATCAAGAGCCGGCTGCCCGGCTAACAGACATCACCGCGCAGCGGATGGAGGCGACAATGAGCGTGGCACGGAGCCGTGGCCTGACGATGCTGTTGGGCGGTGTGCTGTCCGTCGCGACGGCCTGTGGCAGCGGCGGAAACTCTGGCCCCGCGTCGACATCATCGTCGCCGGCCGCGCAGTCGAGTTCGGTTGCCGCAACCCCGACGACCACGGCGGCGGGGTCCGCGCCGCTGGGAGATTACACCTACTTGCTGATCCAGGCGAGCGACGTCGGCCCTGATTTCACCCCGGTCGGGGCGCCGGTGCAGAACCCTGGCGATGCCGCGGGAGCGGGCCAGAGTTTCGGTAACCCCAATCGCACTCGCACCGTCAACGACACCGTTTTCGTCTCCATCGATCCCACGGTGGCCCTGCAGTCCGAAAGCGACTACTTGGCCGCTTTCCCCAAATACGTCGCGAGCGCTCCGCAGCCCCTCGAAATCGGGTCGAACGGATGGATCGGGGTCGGCAAGTCGCCGGACAAGTCGAAAGCGGTGACATATCTGGTCTTCGCCGAGGGCAAAGCGGTTGTGACCATCGAGTTCGACAGCGCGACCGATGACCCCGTTCCGCAGGACCTCGTGCTCGACGTCGCGCGCAAGCAGGACGGGGCCGTCAAGAGCCGACTGTTGATCTAGTTGGGTGACTGACGATCACCGTGCGCGAGGCGTTGGACCAGCTTCGCGTCCGCAAACGGCGGGCCGAGCAGCCGCTGGCCGACGCCGCCGAACTCGATCGGCTGACGGCGGGCGCGCCTGCGGACGAAGACGCGCTGCTGGCGGATTCGGTCAGCAACGCGCCGCTGGTCGTGCTGGACTGGCTGTCGCGGGCACAACGGGTGGCCTTCGTGCTGCACGATGTCTTCGCCGTCCCGTTCGAGACGATCGCCGACCTGCTCGGTCGGTCACCGGCGGCCGCGAAAAAGCTGGCCAGCCGGGCCCGCCGGGTGGTGCTTGCGCTGCCGGGGTGGTCAGCACAGGGAACGCGCAGCCTCATCGGGTACCAAGGACAGGTAGCACCCAGTCGCCGAGGAGATCCGTGACGAGTCAGGACCGGAAGCACGATGCTGGATAGGCAGTTCGGGCGGCGCGGCCTGCTGCGGGGAGCCGGTGTGCTCACCGCGGCCGCGTCCATCCCGTGGGGCGCCGGCTGCGCGTCCGACGACGACGCGCTGACGTTCTTTTTTGCCGCCAATCCAGACGAGGCCGCCGCCCGCCTGCGCGTCGTCGACGAATTCCAGCGCCGGTATCCCGACATCAAGGTTCGGGCGGTGCGGTCCGGTCCCGGCGTGATGCAGCAGCTGTCCACATTCTGCGCGGGCGGCAAGTGCCCGGATGTGCTGCAGACATGGGAGCTGACTTACGCCGAGCTGGCCGCCCGCGGAGTGCTGCATGACCTGAACGACTTCCTGGCGCGTGACCGCGCGTTCGCCGCGCAGTTGGCGGCGGACAGCGTCGGCCCGCTCTATGACACGTTCACCTACGACGGCGGCCAATTCGGCTTCCCCGAGCAGTGGTCAGGGAATTACCTGTGGTACAACAAGCGGCTGTTCGCCGACGCCGGAGTGCCGGCCCCGCCCACCAGCTGGAACCGGTCCTGGACCTTCGCCGAATTCCTGGACGCGGCGCAGGCGCTGACCAAGCGGGAGGCATCTGGCCGGGTCAGCCAGTGGGGCTTCGTGAACACGTTCGTCTCCTACTACTCGGCGGGGTTGTTCGCCTTGAACAACGGGGTGCCGTGGTCCACGCCGCAAAAGAACCCGACCCACATGAATTTCGGCCACCCCGCGTTCGTGGCGGCGGTGCAGTTCTACGCCGACCTGGCTAACACACACAAGGTCGCGCCCGACGCGTCCGACGTGCAGTCGATGTCGACGCCCGATCTGTTCGCGTCAGGCAAGGCGGCGCTCGCGCTCGGGGGCCACTGGCGGTACCAGACCTTCATCCGGCCACCGGACCTCGACTTCGACGTCGCCCCGCTACCCGTTGGACCGGCACGAACCCAGGGGCGTATCGCCTGCTCCAATATCGGCACCACCGGGCTGTCCATCTCGGCGAGCAGCCGGCGCAAGGAGCAGGCATGGGAGTTCGTCAAATTCGCCTCCGGTCCCGTCGGGCAGGCGATCATCGCTGAATCCTGTCTCTTCGTGCCCGTCCTGCGCTCGGTGCTCGCCTCCAGCGGATTTGCCAAGGCGCATCAGCGAATTCGCAATCTCACGGTGCTCACCGAAGGGCCTTTCTACTCCGAAGGCCTACCGGTCACCCCCGCGTGGGAGAAGGTCGTCGCCCTGATGGATCGCAACATGGGCCCGGTATTACGCGGGGCAGTCCCGGCGACCTCCCTGACCGGGTTGTCCAACGCCGTCGACGAGGTGCTGCAAAGCCCATGACGTCGACCGAGACCTCCCCCAGAGCCACGCGCGCGACACGACCGGCCGGCGTGCCTCCTTCGCGCCGGCGCGAATGGGCCGGGCGCCTGTTCGTGGCTCCGAACCTGCTCGCGGTCGCCGTATTCCTGCTCTTCCCGCTCGGGTTCTCGCTGTACATGAGCTTTCAGCGGTGGGATGTGTTCAACCCGCCAAGGTTCGTCGGACTGGACAACTTCGAGCAGCTGTTCACATCCGATCCGCTGTTTCTCATCGCGATCCGCAACACCGTGGTGTTCACTATCGGGACGGTGGTGCCCACCGTCGTCGTCAGTCTGATCGTGGCCGGCGTGTTGAACCGAAAGGTGAAGGGCATCACGATCTTTCGCACCATCGTCTTTCTGCCGTTGGCCATCTCTTCGGTGGTGATGGCGGTCGTGTGGCAATTCGTCTTCAACACCGACAACGGCTTGCTCAACATCATGCTCGGCTGGGTGGGGATCGGTCCCATCCCGTGGTTGGTCGACCCTCACTGGGCGATGGCATCGCTGTGTGTGCTCAGCGTGTGGCGCAGCGTTCCATTCGCCACCGTCATCCTGCTGGCCGCGATGCAGGGAGTTCCCGGGACTGTTTACGAGGCGGCCAAAATCGACGGCGCGGGCGAGGTGCGGCAGTTCGCATTCATCACGCTTCCGCTGATCCGCGGATCGATCTCGTTCGTCGTCGTCATCTCGATCATCCAGGCCTTCCAGGCGTTCGACATGGTCTATGTCCTCAACGGCGCCAATGGCGGGCCGGAGACTTCGACCTATGTGCTCGGCATCATGCTGTTCCAGCATGCGTTCTCCTTCCTGGAGTTCGGCTATGCTTCGGCACTGGCATGGGTGATGTTCGCGATCTTGTTGGTGCTGACCGTGGTTCAGCTGCGGATCACCCGGCGACGTTCCCTGGAGGCGTCTCGTGGCCTTAGCTGAGCGCATTGTCAAGCGCAGCGTCCTGCGCGCGGTTCCGGTCTACATCGCGCTGCTCGCCATCTCATGGGTCTGGTTGTTCCCGATCGCCTGGGCGATTTCGGGATCGCTGAAGCGAGAGGGCGAGATCAGCGAGCCGAAGCTGCTTCCTGCCCACCCGCGCTGGTCGAACTACGCTGAGGTGTTCGCGGTGATGCCGTTCTGGCGCATGTTCGGAAACACGGTGCTCTACGCCGGATGCGTCACGGCCGGGCAGGTCTTTTTCTGCTCGCTCGCCGGATATGCTTTCGCGCGCCTGCAATTCCGTGGCCGCGACACCCTGTTCGTCCTGTATCTCGGCACCCTGATGGTTCCGCTGACAGTCACCGTGATCCCGCAGTTCATCATCATGCGCGTCGCAGGCTGGGTCGACACTCCCTCGGCGATGATCGTGCCGGGCTTGTTCGGCAGCGCGTTCGGCACGTATCTGATGCGGCAGTTCTTCCAAACGCTCCCCGGGGACCTCGAGGAAGCCGCGATTCTCGATGGGTGCTCGCCGTGGCAGGTTTACTGGCGGATTCTGCTGCCCCATGCCAGGCCGGCAGTGATGGTGCTCGCAGTGCTCACCTGGGTCAACGTCTGGAACGAATTTTTGTGGCCGCTGTTGATGATTCAGCGAAACAGCCTGGCCACGCTGACTCTGGGCCTGGTCCGGCTGCGGGGAGAATACGTCGCCCGTTGGCCGGTCATCATGGCTGCCTCGATGCTCATCATGATTCCGCTGGTGCTCATCTATGCGGTGGCGCAGCGTTCGTTTGTCCGTGGCATCGCGGTGACCGGAATGAGTGGCTGACAATGGCTTCGGTGAGCTTTGAACAGGCGACACGGTGCTATCCGGGCTCCGATCGGCCCGCGCTGGACGCCCTGGACCTGTTCGTCGACGACGGCGAGTTCGTCGTTCTAGTGGGCCCGTCCGGATGCGGCAAGACGACCTCGCTGCGGATGGTCGCGGGGCTGGAATCGGTGGACTCGGGCTGCGTCCGGATCGGCGACCGTGACGTCACCAACGTCGATCCCAAGGACCGCGACGTCGCGATGGTGTTTCAGAACTATGCCCTGTACCCGCACATGACGGTGGCGCAGAACATGGGATTTGCGCTCAAGATCGCGAAGATCCCGAAGGCTGAGATCGGGGAGCGGGTTCTGGATGCGGCAAAGCTCCTTGACCTGCAACCGTATCTGGATCGCAAGCCCAAGGACCTCTCCGGCGGCCAGCGACAGCGGGTGGCGATGGGCCGCGCGATCGTGCGCCGCCCCCAGGTGTTCTTGATGGACGAGCCGTTGTCCAATCTCGACGCGAAACTGCGGGTGCAAACCCGCAACCAGATCGCCGCCCTGCAGCGCAGGCTGAAGACTACGATGGTGTATGTCACCCATGACCAGGTCGAGGCCATGACCATGGGCGACCGCGTCGCGGTGCTGCGCGACGGTCTGCTGCAGCAGTTCGCGGCACCACGTGAGCTGTATCGCAACCCTGCGAACGTTTTCGTCGCCGGATTCATCGGGTCGCCTGCGATGAACCTGTTCACCCTTCCCATCGTCGATTCGACCGTGGCGCTGGGGGATTGGCCCATCCCGTTGCCGCGAAAGATCGCGGCCAGGGCGAGCGAGGTCGTCGTCGGGGTCCGTCCTGAGCACTTCGAACTGGGTGGGCTCGGCGTCGAAATGGAAGTCGACGTGGTCGAGGAGTTGGGCGCCGACGCCTACCTGTACGGCCGAATCGCCGATGCCGGCACGGTCATCGCGCAAAACATCGTGGCGCGCGCCGACGGTCGCAACCCGCCACAGAAGGGCAGCCGGGTGCGGCTGCACCCCGAACCCGGCCACCTGCACTTCTTCGGGGTCGACGGCCGCCGAATCGCAGTGTAATGCCGGTGCGGCGCCAACGCGCGAGGCGACGTTGCGGTTCAAGTTGCGGTATCGCCATTGAGCTATACGATTATTTCCATAATATACGATTGCCGAATGACGCGAACGCACCATGAGTTAGCTTCAAGACTCGATGAAATAGCTGCGATAGTGGCCGACGTCGACGCAACTCTCGACGCCCGGTACCCGGGCGACCTTCGGTGCGGGTTGCAGCCGATCCACACCGTTTATGTGAGCGCGGCCGATGCGCCTGCTGATCTCGCGTCGGTGTGGGGGGATAGGGCGCGGCGCCTGGCTGACGCTCATGTGGATCTGCTAATAGATCTGGACAAACATGGTCTGCTGCGCAATGTGTACCATGTTTTGGCGGACAGTCCGATACAGGACCTGCGCCTGGACTTCGAAGATGGCTATGGCGATCGTGGTGACAGGGTCGAAGACAGTGACGCGCGTGGTGCCGGAGCAATCTTGGAGGCGTTTACCGCTGGCGCCGGTGCTGTCTCGTGCGGTGTTCGTATCAAAGGCATTACCTCCGCAGACTTTCGACGCAGCCTGCGAACACTGGAGCTTGTCCTGGATGGTGCCGGGGGTCTGCCAAAAGGCTTTGTCTTCACGATCCCTAAACTTCTCGTCGAACAGCAGGTTCGGGCCGCGGTATTGCTCTGTGAAGAGCTTGAGTCGGTGCATGGGCTGCCGGAGGGATCCCTGCGTTTCGAGCTACAGATTGAAAGCCCGCAGGCGGTCATCGCCGCGGATGGAACCGTGCTCGTCGCAAAGGCGATCGGATTATCCGAATCACGTTGCAGTGCATTGCATTACGGCACGTACGATTATAGTACGGCTTGCAATATTGCCTCGCCTTATCAGTCGTTGGATCACCCGATCGCTCATCACGCAAAGTCGGTGATGTCGGTCGCGGCCGCACAAACCGGGGTATGGGTGTGTGACGGCTCGACTCAGGTGGTGCCTGATGGGTCTCATCAGCACCAGCGGATGGCGCTGCGAAACCACTATGAACTGGTGACCGAGTCGTTGACCCGAGGCTACTACCAGGGTTGGGACATGCATCCCGGTCACTTGATTACCCGATGGCTAGCAACATTTGGGTTTTACCGCAGCCTTTTGGAAGCCGCAGTGCCTCGGTTGGAGGCATATCTGGATCGTACGAAAGGGTCTGTGGTCGACGAGCCGGCCACTGCAGCGGCATTGGCAGCTGGCGTGATACGCGGGATGGGCTGCGGAGCCTTCAGTGAAGACGAGGTCACTAGCCTGGCGCCCAACTGCGACTCCGACACTTTGCACCGCTTGTTGGAACGCCGGATGGTGCGCTCATGATCGCGCACTGTGATTCTGAGTCGCCCGGTTTCACGGCGTTGCCCGATCTGGCGCTGCGTTCCTTGGGTGGCGCAGTGATTTGGGCCAACGACGAGTTTTTCGCCGAAAAGGAGAACTTGGTAGCTGCCGAGCCGGCGGTCTATCGACCAGCCACCTTTGGCCACAAGGGACAAATCTATGACGGCTGGGAAACGCGCAGGCGCCGTGATCAGGGGTACGACCAGGCGATAGTGCGGCTCGGGATTCCCGGTGTGGTTCGGGGAATCGTGGTCGACACTGCCTGGTTCAAGGGCAACTACCCGCCGGAAGTATCTGTGGAAGCGATCGTGATTGATGGTTATCCGAAAGCTAAAGATGTTGCAGCACAGAATAATTGGGAAACATTGGTGCCTCGTGCCAAGGTATCCGGCGATGCGCGCAACTTTTTCAAGGTCAGTTCGGACAAGCGCTGGACCCACGTGCGGCTCAATATCTATCCCGATGGCGGGGTAGCCCGGTTGCGGGTGCACGGCGAAGGCCGACCTGATCCGAGGTTCCTTGGTTTTGGCCCTGTTGATCTGGCCGCTGTGGAAAACGGCGGGCTGATCATCGGCTGTTCGAATGGCTTCTTCGGCGCGCCGCAGAACATATTGTTTCCCGGGGTTGCTCGGGTGATGGGCGAGGGCTGGGAGACGGCACGGCGCCGCGAGCCCGGCAACGAGTGGGTGCAGATCCGGCTCGCAGGTGAGGGTTTGGTCCGGGTGGCGGAGATTGATACCTCGCATTTCCTGGGCAACAGTCCTGCGCAGGCGGCCTTGACCGGCCGTGGGCCAGACGGTGCTTGGGCGCCGTTGCTGGCTCGTACGGATCTGCTCCCCGATACCCGGCACCGATTCGAAGTCACCGCTTCTTGCCCGGTTACCGAAGCGCGGCTCGATATTTACCCCGACGGTGGCATAGCCAGGCTGCGGCTGTTTGGCGAATTGACTGCGGCCGCACGTAGTCACGTTGAACGTGCCTGGCGATAGGGCGGGCGCTGTGCTGGATACGACTCGCGACATGATCGGCTATGGTCCGACGCCCCCCGATCCACAGTGGCCGGGAAATGCCCGCATCGCCGTGCAGTTCGTCCTTAATTACGAAGAGGGCGCCGAGAACAACGTGCTCGACGGGTCGGTGGCCTCGGAGACTTTTCTGTCCGAAATGGTTCCGGCAGAAGCATTTCCGAACCGGCACATGAGTATGGAATCGCTCTACGAATACGGATCGCGAGCCGGGTTATGGCGAATATTGCGGGTCTTCGAACGGCGCGAGCTGCCACTGACCGTCTTCGCGGTCGCCCGGGCTATGCAACGCAATAGCGAAGCCGTCGCCGCGTTCCGCGAGCTGGGTCATGAGATTGCCTGTCACGGGTTGGCATGGCAGTCCTACCAAATGGTCCCACCCGAGATCGAGCGTGAACACATGGCGCAGGCTGTCGAGCTTTTGCAGGAATTGACCGGCGCGGCACCGCTAGGTTGGTACACCGGCCGCGATTCCCCACAGACGCGGCAGTTGCTGATCGAGCACGGCGGCTTTCTCTACGATTCGGATTCCTACGCCGACGACTTGCCGTATTGGGTGCCGATGTGGGATGGCGGCAACCGGATCGATCACCTGGTTGTCCCATACACATTGGACACCAATGACATGCGATTTGCGTCGCAGGCGGGCTTCGCCAACGGTAATCAGTTTTTTGCCCATCTTCGCCACGCATTCGACTGTCTCTACGCAGAAGGAGAGGCAGGCGCCGCCAAGATGCTGTCGGTTGGCTTGCATTGCAGGCTGGTGGGCCGCCCGGCACGAACGGTCGCGTTGGAACGCTTCCTCGACCACGTGCAATCGCATTCGGGTGTATGGATCACCAAACGTATTGACATCGCTCACCATTGGCGCCGTGTACATCCGGCAGGCGGCGGGACTTCGCGGTGTGACCGCCAAATGACAAGGGGGACTGAGGTCGATGCTGATACCTGAGACCGTCACCACGAACGGATCGCCCGAGACCGTTACTGACACCGGAGACTTAGTGCACACCTCAGCAGGCTTATCGGCGCGAAAACCGGTCGGGTCAGGCCAAGACCCGCGCCTAGCCAACGAGGACTTGGTGCCGCTTCGCGAGCAAAAGTGGGGCGTCTATCAGATCTTTGCTTTCTGGATGTCGGACGTGCACAGCGTAGGCGGTTACGTCACGGCGGGTAGCTTATTCACGTTGGGTTTGTCGAGTTGGCAGGTACTGCTGTGCTTGGTGACCGGCATCGCTATCGTCAACGTCCTCTGCAATCTGGTGGCAAAGCCCAGCCAACAGGCAGCAGTGCCCTACCCGGTGATCTGCCGCAGTGCTTTTGGGGTCTTGGGTGCGAATATCCCAGCGATCATCCGCGGCTTGGTTGCGACGGCGTGGTATGGCATACAGACCTACCTGGCATCGTCGGCCCTCAATGTTGTGCTGCTGAAGCTCTTTCCCGCACTTGCTGCAATCGACGACGTGCACCACTACGGCTTTGTGGGCCTGCCGTTGTTGGGTTGGATCAGCTTTGTGCTGTTGTGGAGTGTGCAAGCTGCGGTCTTTTGGCGCGGTATGGAATCCATCCGACGATTCATCGACTTCTGTGGACCTGCCGTATACGTCGTGATGCTGCTGTTGTGTGGATATCTTCTCTGCCGATCGCATTGGCACGTCGGTTTCGACCTGGGCGGGACGAAGCATGGCAGCACTTTTGCCGTGATGGCTGGAGCCGTCGCGCTGGTGGTGTCCTACTTCTCTGGTCCGATGCTTAATTTCGGTGACTTCTCACGCTATGGACGAAGTTTCAGCGCGGTGAAGAAGGGCAATTTCCTGGGGCTCCCGGTGAATTTTCTGGTGTTCTCGTTGCTGGTGCTCTTCACCACCGCGGCCACCGTTCCGGTCTTCGGTGAGTTGATCACCGATCCGGTGCAGACCGTGGCGCATATTGGCAGCACCACCGCAATCGTGTTGGGTGCGTTGACTTTTACCATCGCTACCATTGGCATCAACATCGTGGCGAACTTCATCAGCCCGGCGTTCGATTTCTCCAATATCCGCCCCCAGTCGATCAGCTGGCGTGCGGGCGGCATGATCGCCGCAGTCGGTTCGGTGTTGATCACGCCCTGGAACCTCTACAACAATCCCGATGTCATCCACTACACTCTGGAGTCGCTGGGGGCGTTCATCGGACCGTTGTTCGGTGTGCTCATCGCGCATTACTACTTGGTGCACAAGCAGCAGGTAGTAATCGAAGACCTGTTCTCGATGAACCCAGACGCCAAATATTGGTATCGCAAGGGTTACAACCCTGCGGCACTGGTCGCTACCGCGGTTGGGGCTATCGTTTCTCTTATTCCGGTGCTGGCCAACAATAATGGCGGGCTACATGCCCTCGCCGAGTACAGCTGGTTCATCGGATCTGGACTAGCTTTCGGCACATACCATGTGCTGGCCACCCGTTGCGGTTTGAAGGTAGCGCCACTGTCATGAGGCTGAGGCGAATCTGGGTGATCAATCCCAACAGCACCCGAGAAATGACGCAACGCATTGAGGCATGCGCACGGGCAGTGGTTGGACCGAACACTGAAATAACGGGCGTCACGTCACAATCGGGGCCGCCTTCGATCCAGAGTCACCGCGACAGCGCGATGAGCGTCGCCGGTGTCTTGGCCGCAGTGGCCGAGGGTGAACGCAACGGCGTCGACGGCTACGTGCTGGCTTGCTTCGGCGACCCCGGCCTAGCGGGCGCTCGCGAAATCGCGCGAGGTCCGGTGATCGGCATTGCTGAAGCTGCCATGCACACGGCAAGCCACCTCGGACGCGGATTCAGCGTCGTGACGTCCCTTGCCCGGACTATCGGACAGTCCGTCGATCTTGCAGAAGATTATGGGATGCAAAGGTTCTGTCGCGGAATCCACGCCTGCGAGATTCCTGTTTTGGACCTAGATGGCGCAGCTAATGCTCGCACGAAGGTAACCGAGGCCTGCCGAGACGCGCTGCGAACCGACGACTCTGATGTCATCGTCCTCGGGTGCGCGGGTATGGCGGACATGTCTACGTTAATTGCAGCGGAGCTCGGGGTTCCCGTCGTCGACGGCGTTACGGCCGCCACCCTGACCGTGCAATCATTGATCACCCTCGGGCTCGGCACATCGAAGCGTGGAGAGTTCGCCTACCCGACTGTATGATATGATCGGCCTAGAAATATATTATTGGACTCCGTCTCCTGCGCAGCTCGTTACGCGGCGCAGCGCGCTTTCGCGTGGCCGGCATCGTCCGGGGCATGCATCAAGCGGCTTACCGGCTCGCCGTTATCTTTGGCTATTGTCGGGCAGATTTGAATTCTGCACGCCCGCAATGATATTCACCGCTTCAGTCGTTCTTCGGTGTTGCCGTCGCTTACGCAATCGAAACGTTCAGAAAAGTTCCTGTAGCAATAGTCGCCTACATTGACTGTTTAGATCCCTTGACGTAAAGGGCGTTTCGTTCAAGTGTGATCTGCACTGCTGTCGGGCACTTGCGGATGGGTATGTGCGCGAACGGGTGCGGCACCAACTGAATCGACAAGGAAATGATGGAATTCTATTTGCTACCGCCAGAGATCAACTCAGCCAGGATCTATGCGGGCCCTGGGGCGGCGCCGATGCTTTCGGCGGCTGTGGCCTGGAAGGGGATTGCGCAGGAGTTGCGCTCTGCTGCGGCATCGCATCGTGCAACGATCAGTGCGCTCATCGACTCCGCGTGGTTGGGGCCTTCGGCGGCCGCGATGTCCGCTGCGGCAGCAGGTCAGGTGTTGTGGATGGAAGCCACCGCAACTGGTGCTGAGCAAACCGCGGCAGCGGCTGGAGCTGCGGTGGCGGCGTATCAGACGGCGTTGGCGGAAATCGTTCCGCCGGAACTGGTTACGGCGAATCGGACGCGATTGGAGCTATTAGTTGCGGGCAACTTGCTGGGTCAAAACGCGGCGGCGATTGCGGCGACGGAGATTGAGTACGCGCAGATGTGGGCGCAGGACATCGTCGCGATGTCCACCTATGAGCAAGCCTCGCTGGTGACCACCCAACTGACTCCGTTCGAGACACCGCGCCAGGCGGGTGACCCCGGCACGTTGGCGGATCGCGCTCTGAAGGACACCAAAGGCCCAGATCCCCAAAAGCATCCGATTTGGTGGCTGATGAATTCGAAGATTGTTCGCTCCTTGTTCGGGTCTAAGCTCTACGAGCAGCAGCAAACGCCGGGGGCATTTTTCATCTTGATGGGGAGCATCGTCAGCATTGCCGCGCTGACGCCGGGCCAAGGTGTTCCGGCATTGGCTAATCCCTTGGCGGAGGTGCCCGCACTCAGTGGTTTGGGACGTCTTGGCGGGGTGGCGGCCGGTTTGGGGCAGGCGGCCAGGCTCGGTCGGATATCCGTGCCGCCAAATTGGCTTAACGCTTCGGAAGTGACGCGACCTTTGGCGTCGGCGTTCGGGCAAACACCATTGGCTGGTGCCCGGGTGAGTGCGGTGACAGGGCTGCCCGCCGCGCCGCTGGGTGAACTAGGTTGCGATGACTGCGACGACTGCCAGAATTGCAGTGCCCCGAAGTATGGATTCAGCTCGCTGGTAATGGCGCGTCCGGCTGACTCTGCGTGATGCTGAGGTCAATCGTCGTATGGGTACGGAGCGCTTCGCTGGAGGTGTGAAAGGAGTTCTCGGGGAGGAATTGTCGCGTGACTGGCGTCCGCCGGGGCGCGCGCTGGCGGCTGGATTGTCCACAGGTCGAGCCAATCTCGAGGCCGCTGTTGCGCCCGTGGTTGTTGTTGCATGTCGCTTACGTAATCGAAACGTGCAGAAGCAGTCTGGTAGCAATAGTTGCGTAAAGCTAGTGATTAAACGCCTTGATAAATAGTGTTTTTCGTCCAATTGTGATCTGCACTGCTGTCGGTACAGCGTTGTTACGACAGTCGGCTACGGATGAGGTGACTGCGTGGATGTTCGCGAATTGTTATGTGCGCGAGCGCGTGCGGCACCGACTGAAACCGAAAGGAAATAATGGACTTCTATCTGCTACCACCGGAGATCAACTCGGCAAGAATTGTTTCGGGCCCCGGTGCGGCACCGATGCTCGCCGCGTCCTTGGCCTGGCGGGGGATTGCTGAGCAGTTGCGATCCGCGGCGGCTTCGCACCGTGCAACGATCAGGTCCCTCGTTGACAGAGCGTGGCTTGGACCGTCGTCGACGGAGATGGCTGTCGCGGCGGCGTCCCAAGCGCTTTGGATGGACACTACCGCAACGAGTGCCGAGGAAGTCGCTACAGCGGCGGCAGGTGCGGCGGCGGCTTACCAGGCGGCATTGACAGAAATGGTTCCGCTGGAACTAGTTACGGCTAACCGGATGCGGCTGGAGTCATTGGTCGCGACCAACTTGCTGGGTCAAAATGCGCCGGCGATTGCAACGACCAACATTGAGTACGAAGAGATGTGGGCTCAGGACGTCGTCGCGATGTCCAGCTATGCCCAAACCTCGCTGGCGACAACCCAACTGACTCCCTTCGAGGCACCACGCCATGCGGGTGACCCCGGCAACGTGGCGGATCGCGCTCTTCAGGAGGCCAAAGACCCAGATCCCCCAAAGCATCCGATTTGGTGGCTGCTGAATACGAACTTTGTTGACGCCATGATCGGATCCGCGGCTTATACGCCAGGGAGCACGGTGGGACCCTTTTTCGGCCTGATGGGCAGCATCGCCAGCATCCAAGGGGTGATGCAAGCCGCGGCTGCTCCGGCATTGGCCAATCCATTGTCGGGGGTGCCGGCTCTCAGCGGGTTGGGACGTCTTGGCGGTAGTGCGGCGGCGTTGGGAAGTGCGGCCAGGCTCGGTCGGATGTCGGTGCCGCCAAGCTGGCTTAGCGCTTCGGAAGTGGCGCAACAACCTTTGGCTGCGGCGTTCGGGGAAACACCAGTGGCTAGTCCCGGGTCGACGACGGCAGCTGGACTGCCTCTCGCTCCTTCGAGTGGGCTTGCTGGCCACGGTTGCAAGAGTTGCAGTGCCCCGAAGTATGGATTCAGGTCAGTAGTAATGGCACGCCCATTCGACGCTGACTCAGATGATCGGGAATCGTTGACGTATGCGGCAGCTAGCGGGCCGCGAGCCGGTTTCAGCGGGTGGCAAGGGACTAGCGTCGCGCACGCCGGATCGCAGCATAGCAACGGTTCGGCCATACGCGCTTGATGCCATCCACTGAGGGCAGTGTGTCGCGGCATTACTGGGCGCGCCAATCCCGAGTTTTGGTCAAAGGCCTTCCTACTATCTCCGGTTGGATGATCGCTACGGATCCGATGTTCTCGCCGCCGGCCCGCGCAAGCCTCGCTCGACAGAGCACGCGGCAGAGTCGGGCACCGTCGTTGAGGACGTGGAGACCGGCTATGTCGGTGCCGTGGTACGGGTCGAGTAGGGACGTGTCGACTTAGAAGACCGGCACGGCCACGTTCGTGGCTTTCCGCCGGGCCCTGGTTATCTACTAGTCGGCTGGCCGGTCATCGCGCACAACATCGTGGCGCGCGCCGACGGTCGCAACCCGCCGCAGAAGGGGCAGCCGGGTGCGGCTGCATCCCGAACCCGGGCACCTACACTTTTTCGGCGTCGACGGGTGCCGGATCTCCGGGTGAGGTGGACGCCGGGTCAGGGGCCAGAGCATCGACGATATCGGCCAATCCAGCGAAGCCGGGTGTCGCCGCCAGGTCGGCAGCGATGCGCTGACTGGCCTGCCGGTACTTCGGTTCATTCAGGACCGCCAAGATGTTTCGGCGCAGTGCGCGCGGCGACGGTCGTTCGGTTCTGAGCCGGCGACCGACGCCGGACCATGCGACGCGCGCGCCGACCTCCGGTTTGTCTTCCTTGCCGCCGGTGGCGACGATCGGCACGCCGTGACGCAGGGCGCACTGGACGCCACCGTAACCGCCATTTGTCACGAAAACCGCTGTGCAAGGAAGCAATTCATCATAGGGCAGGTAGGTCGCTGCGCGGGCGTTGGCCGGCAGCGTGGGCAGCGTGTCCAGCGGGCGACCGCCCGTGGCAACCACGACCAGAACATCCTCGTCGGCGAGCGCACGCAGCGTGGGGGCGATGACTTGACTGTGGTCGAAGTTGGCCACGGTGCCCTGGGTGACATGGATGACGGGCCGGGTCCCGTCAAGATCGCCCCACCAATCCGGCAGCGGGACACCCAAATTCATGGCTGGTAGGGCTCCGATGTAATGCAGGTTCGTCGGTAGGTCGGACCGCGGGTACTCGAAAGACGGAACGCTGAACTGCACGATCGCGTCGGCCCGTCGGCCCCAGTCGGCCAGGGTGCCCGGCATGTCTTTGCCGTGCACCTCGCGGTGCGCGTTGTTGATGATCTGGTGCGCCCGCCGGAAGACCCGGCGGCTGATCGCGGCCAAGGCGATATTGCGCTGACGGTTGAGAATGCGGGCTGGCCGCAATCCCATGCCGAAGGGAGCGGTGTCCAGGCTGTCGATGGGCAGCGGGACCACCGAGCACATGATGATCCCGGGGCGCGCTGACCGTCGATGCTCGAGCATGATTACGGCGCCGATGAAAAGAGGATCGGTCAGCACGATGTCCGCGGGTTGTGCCGCCAGCGTCGTCATGAGGGTCTTGTACTGGGCCATTGCCGGGCGGGCAAAGACGTTTTCGACATCGAAGGCGGCCGCCTTGACGCCTTTGAGGTGTGTACGCTCGGGAAAGCTCGCCAACAGATTTTGGTCGTCGAAGTCGGCCTCCTCGGGCAGCGGCAAGAAGGCCGCGCCGGTGGCCGAGACCTTGTCGGCGTAACGCGAGCCGGTCACGAAGCGTACGTCGTCACCGCGCTTGACAAAGTTTTCGGCCACCGTCAGCAGCGGTGTGACGTGGCCGTGCGCGGGGATGCTGGCCATGACAATCGATGACATTCCGCGCTCCCGGGCTTCGCAGTTAGCTAGGTGGTGGTAGTATTCATTACTATGGCAACAGAGTCAATGTCGACAGGAACACGGGCCTACCGATCCCAGTTGCGTCAGCGGCAGGCGGAGCAAACGAGGGCGCGGGTGGTTGCGGCCGCGGCCGAGCTGTTTGCCTCCGATGGGTACACACGCACCACGCTGGCGAAAATCGCTGCCGCAGCAGGAGTTTCGACCGAGACGGTACAGGGCCAGGGGCCCAAGGCGGCTCTACTCATTGCCGCCACCGAGTTCGCCGCAGTCGGCGTGAGCGACGAAGAAAATCTTCTCAACCTGGACATCGGGCGCAAACTGATCGCCATCGGCGATCCCGAAGAAGCGGTCGACTTCGCTGCCGCGATGGCGGCCGACGTGCATACGCGGACCGCGAAATTGGCGCCAGCACTGTTGGGCGGCGCCGACTCCGACCCCGAATTGGATCGGTACCTGACGGAGTTCATTGCCGGCATCACCGGGCAATTTCGACGAGTCCTGGAGGTGTTCCGCGACCGCGGCTGGCTCCGGGAAGACGTGCCGTTCGACGAACTCGTCCAGACTGCGGCGGTGCTCTGCAGCGTCGAAATCTACCTACGGCTGGTTCACCGCGGCGGCTGGAGCGTAGAAGCCTACCGGGCCTGGTGCCGGCGTATGCTGCAGGAGAGCGTCTTTTTGCGCCGCAAGTAGATTGAATTCGCCTGGTAGGAGGGCGTTTTGGACTCGGTGGATCTGGTCTGCGAAGGCGGCGGCGTACGCGGCATCGGCCTGGTCGGGGCGGTGGACGCCCTGGCCGCGGCCGGCTACCAGTTTCCCCGCGTGGCGGGCACCAGTGCGGGCGCGATCGTCGCGGCCCTGGCCGCGGCGCTGCAGAAATCCGGCGCACCGCTCGCCCGGCTGGCCGAGATCATGCGTAGCATCGACTACCGAAAAATCCTGGATCGCAACCTGGTTGGCCGCCTTCCGTTGGTCGGTGGCGGACTGTCGCTGCTGCTGTCCGACGGTGTGTACCGGGGAGCCTATCTCGAACAGCTGTTGGAGGATCGGCTTGCGGAGTTCGGGGTGCACACCTTCGCCGATCTGCGCACCGGCGAAGAGTCCGACCAGTTCGCCTGGTCGCTGGTGGTCACCGCCAGCGATCTGTCGCGCCGCCAGCTGGTGCGTATTCCCTGGGATCTGCAGTCCTACGGCATCGATCCGGACACGTTTTCGGTGGCGCGCGCCGTGCACGCCTCGGCCGCTATACCGTACGTGTTCGAGCCGGTCCGGGTCGGCGGCGCCACGTGGGTGGACGGTGGGCTGCTCTCGGACTTTCCCGTGGACCTGTTCGACCGCCCGGGACCGCGGTGGCCCACCTTCGGAATCCGGCTGTCGGCCCGCCCCGGCATTCCGCCCACGCATCCGGTGCATGGGCCAGTGTCGTTGGGAATAGCGGCGATTGAAAGTTTGGTGAGCAATCAGGACAACGCGTACATCGACGATCCGTGTACCGTGCGTCGCACCATCTTCGTGCCCGCCGCCGAGGTCAGTCCGATCGACTTCGACATCACCGAAGAGCAGCGCGAGGCGCTCTATCAGCGCGGGTTGCAAGCGGGCCAAGACTTCTTGAAGACGTGGAACTACCCGGACTATCTGTCGGCCTGCGGCGGTCCGGTGAAATCGTCGGGCGCGCCCTAACGACGTTTGGGCGCAGGCCTTTCTAGTATTGCCCGGTGGATGATCGCTACGGAACCGATGTTCTCGCCGCGGGTCGGCGCAAGCCCCGCTCGACTGAGCATCCTGCCGACCCGGGCCTGGTCGTCGAGGACGTCGAGAGCGGCTACGTCGGCGCGGTGGTCCGAGTCGAATACGGCCGCGTCCAGCTCGAGGATCGTCATGGCCACGTCCGTGGCTTTCCCCTCGGCCCCGGTTATCTGCTGGAGGGCCGCCCGGTGATCCTGACCGCGCCCCGGCGTGTGGCGCCCACCGGAGCGGGCCGCACGGCGTCCGGCTCGGTCGCGGTGGCCGGTGCCCGCGCCCGGGTCGCGCGTGCGAGCCGGATTTACGTCGAGGGCCGGCACGACGCCGAACTCATCGCGCAGGTTTGGGGCGAGGACCTGCGCATCGAGGGTGTCGTCGTCGAGCACCTGGGCGGGGTGGACGACTTGGTGGGCATCGTGACGGAGTTCCGTCCGGAGCCGCACCGCCGCCTCGGCGTGCTGGTGGACCACCTCGTCGCCGGCTCGAAGGAGGCGCGGATCGCCGAGGCGGTGCGACGCGGGCCGGGCGGCCCCGACACGCTGGTCGTCGGCCATCCCTATGTCGACATCTGGCAGGCGGTGAAGCCGCGGCGGCTCGGCATGGCGGCCTGGCCGAACGTGCCGCGCCACATCGAATGGAAGCGCGGTGCGTGTCAGGCGCTCGGTTTGCCGCACGCGAATCAGGCCGATATCGCCGCGGCGTGGCGGCACATCCGGTCGCGCGTCCGGGACTGGAACGATCTGGAACCGGCGCTGATCAGCAAAGTCGAGGAGCTGATCGACTTCGTGACGCAGCCGGGCCCGTGACGAATCCGGGCCCGAATCAACGCCTTAACCACGGCGGCTGGTTAGGTTAGGCTAACCCGGATGTCCCGATCCGCGGGACAGGGATCAGACGCATGCAGGGCGTATTCGGCATCTTCCTCGGCACGTTCCTCATCGGCCTACGTGAAGGCCTGGAGGCGACGCTCATCGTCAGCATTGTCGCCGCGTTTCTCAAGCGAAACGACCACTCGACCCGCCCGATGTTCGTCGGCGTGGGTCTGGCGGTGCTGATCAGTGTCGCCGTCGGTGTCGGACTCGATTCGTTTTCCGCCACGCTGCCGCAGGCGCAGCAGGAGATGATGGAAACCGTCATCAACGCCGTCGCCGTGGTGTTCGTGACTTCGATGATCGTCTGGATGAATCGCAACGCCGCCCGGCTCAAGGGCGAGCTCGAGCACGAAGCCCAGCAGGCGCTCAACCACGGCGGCGCGCTGGCCCTGGTTGCGATGGCCTTCCTCGCCGTGCTCAAGGAGGGTTTCGAGACCTCGGCGTTTTTGCTGGCGGCCGCGCAGACGTCGCATGGCAACCGGTGGTTGGCGGTGCTGGGCGGCGCAGTGGGTCTCGGGGTGTCCATCGCGCTCGGAGCCGCCCTGTACTACGGCGGCCTGAAGCTCAACCTGGGCCGCTTCTTTAGGGTCACCGGCGTGTTCCTGGTGCTGATCGCCGCCGGTCTGGTGCTGGGTGCGCTGCGCACCGCACACGAGGCCGGCTGGTTGACCATCGGCCAGCGACAGGTCCTTGACTTGTCGGCATGGATACCGAGCCAGTCTGTCCTCGGAGCGTTGCTCGCCGGCGTATTCGGCATCCCGACCGACCCACGCCTTATCGAGGTGCTGGGCTGGCTGCTGTATGCGGGGCCCGTGCTGGTCGTCTTCCTCTGGCCCGCACATCTTGCCGCGACACCGCGAGCCCGGTCCCGGTTGCTGGCGGCGACTTCGGCCGCGCTGGTTATTGCCGCGGCGGTGCTGGCGATCGCGATGCCCGCCGGCGCCGCCGGTGCGGCGCGGACGCGCAGCGTTACCGATCGTGCCGGGCAGACCGGCCGGGTGTCGCTGAACGTGGAATCGCGAGGACGCACGCTGGTCGTCTCCGAAGGCACCGCCGACGAGCGCACCATCTCGCTCGCGGAGTCGGGCGATCAAACCGTGGGCGGCGTGCCGGTACAGGTATGGCAGGGTACCGAGGCCGCCGGGGCCGATGGCGCGCCGGTGGTCACGCTCGATCAGCTGATCAGCATGGCGGGGGGCCGGCTGCCGGTCGGTCTCGCGGCCGCCCGCACCCCGGGACCGTTTCAGGGTCAATGGTCAACCACCACCGCGTATACCGTTCTCGCGCAGGGTGATTCCGTGGTCAGTGCGCAAGCGACGAGCAACCGCACGGCGCTGTTGACCGGTGGCGGGCTGACCGGGGCCAAGACCGTGAGCCTCGGCGGACTGGCCACGGACTGGTCGACGTCCGTTTCCGAAGACCGGGTCGTCGCGGCTCAGGTTGCCGCCGGTGCCCGACAACACACAGAAAGACGGCTGTGGCGAGTCTGGCTTCCGTTGGTACTAGCCTGCTTTGCGCTCGCTTGTGCACTGCGGGCAGTGGTCGCACTGCGCGGTGACGCGCGGGCCGAACACGAGAGGAGATCCGGTGACAGCGAATCGCACCGCCCGGGCAAGGTCGCGGTCTCGTGAATTCTGCTGGACGGCAACGATCCTGGCTGCCGCGACGGTGCTGACACCGACCGCGTGCGGCCACTCCGGCAGCCCATCGAGCCCGCCCAAAGCCGGCGCGACGAACGCGGTCAAGGTGACGATGGCCAACAACGCTGGCAAAGAAGGCTGCGCGCTGGATGTCACCAGCGTGCCGGCCGGGCCGGTGACGTTCACGGTGGCCAACATCAGCGCGCCGGGCATCACCGAAATGGAGTTGCTCAGGGATCAGCGGATCATCGGCGAGAAGGAGAACCTCGCGCCCGGCCTCGATCCGGTTTCGTTCACCGTCACGCTGGATGGTGGTTCTTATCAACTGTATTGCCCCGGCGCGTCCGCCGAATATCAGAGCCTGACCGTGACGGGCAGCGCGCCCGCAACCCCCACGGGAACGGTCGCCAGCATCCTCAGCCAAGGTACGAAGGATTACGCGGCGTATATCGTCAACCAGGTGGGCCAGCTCAACGACGGTGTCAAGTCGCTCGATGCCGCCATCCAGTCGGACAACCTCGACGCGGCCAGAACCGGGTACGCCAAAGCCCGGTTGTTCTGGGAGCGTGCGGAGTCCACGGTGGAGGGTTTCGTGCTGCCGGGCTTCACCGCCGGCGACAACGCGGGCAGCCTCGACTACCTGATCGACATGCGGGCATCCACCCCGGTCGATGCCAAAGTCGGATGGAAGGGCTTTCACGCCATCGAGCGCGACCTGTGGCAGGCTAACGCGATCACCCCGGGCACCAAGGCGCTGAGCACCGAATTGGCGGGCAATGTGGGCAAATTGAACGGCATCGCGGCCACCCTGCAATACAAGCCCGAGGATCTGGCCAACGGCGCCAGTGACCTGATCGAAGAGGTGCAGAACACCAAGATCACCGGTGAGGAGGAGGCCTTCAGCCACATCGACCTGGTCGACTTCTCGGGCAATGTGGAGGGCGCTCAGCAGGCGTACGCCGCCCTGCGGCCGGGGCTGATCAAGATCGACGAAAATCTGGCCAAGCAGATCGATCAGGAGTTCCAGGCGGTGCTGGGCGTCCTGGATGGCTACCGTGATCCGTCGGCGCTGGGCGGTTACCGGACGTACACGCCCGCGCTTCGGGCCAGCGACGCACCGAAGCTGACCGCCGTCATCCAACCGCTGCACCAGAGCCTGTCCAGCGTGGCCCAAAAAGTCGTCTCCGCCAATTGACGATGGCCAGCGACGAACCAGCCGGGCCGGCCCCGGACCCCGGGAACGACGCGGAGGCGCCGGCGGACAGCGCGGCGGTCTCGCGGCGCCGGCTGCTCGGCGGCTCGATGCTGGCCGGATTGGCCGGCACCGCCATCGGCGCGGCCGGCGGCGGTTTCGCCGGTTACGCGACCGCGGCCGCCCGCCGCGCCGACGAGAACGACAACGTCGACTTGCGCCGCAGCTACCCGTTCTACGGTCAGGGCCGGCAAGGCGGAATCGCCACGCTCCCACAGCGTTACGCGGTGTTCATGTCGTTCTCGCTGACCGCCGGCGCCGGCCGTGCCGATCTGCAGGCCCTGCTGGCGCGGTGGTCGGCGGCGGCCGCCGTCCTGCAACAGGGCAAGCCGGTGGGCACGGTGCAGCCGCAGGTCGAGGTGCAGCCTCCCACCGATACCGGGGAGGCCTACGGGCTGAGCCCGGCGAGTCTCACCATCACGATCGGGTTGGGTCCGTCACTGTTCGGGGACCGCTTCGGGCTCGCCGGCCGGCGCCCCGCCGTCTTCACCGAGCTGCCCCCGCTCAACGGCGACAACCTGGATCCTCGCCTGCGCGGCGGGGACCTGTCTGTGCAAGCCTGCGCCGATGACCCCCAGGTCTGTTACCACGCCGTGCGCAACCTTGCCCGCCTCGGCCGCAACATCGTCTTCCCCTACTGGGCCGTGCTCGGCTTCGGCCGCGCCTCGGCCGGACCCGGCCAGCTCACTCCGCGAAACCTGTTGGGATTCAAGGACGGTACCCGCAACATCGGCACGGACTCCGAGTACGCCCGCTTCGTCTGGGTGGACAACGGCGACCAGCCCTGGATGAACGGGGGCACCTATCAGGTCGTCCGCAAGATCCGGATGCTGCTCGAGACGTGGGACGTGGATCGAATCGGCAATCAGCAGAAGATCTTCGGCCGCAGCAAGGAGGAGGGTGCCCCGCTGAGCGGCAAGGCCGAATTCGACACCCCGGATTTCGCGGCGAGAGGTGCCGACGGCAACCTGCTCATCGATCCGCAGTCCCACATCGGCCTGGCGGCCAGGGAGAACAACGACGGCATCATGATCCGTCGCCGGTCGTACAACTACACCGACGGCCTGGACGCCAACGGCCAACTCAACGCGGGCCTGTTGTTCATCTCCTACCAAAAAGATCCGGGCGATTTTATTCGTTTGCAGAACCGGCTCGGCGCCCACGACCTGCTCAACGAATACATCCGCCACATCGGCTCAGCTATCTTCGCGATACCGCCCGCGCCCGAGGAAGGCCACTTCATCGCGCAAAGTCTGTTCAGCTGAGCAACACTGCGCCCACCCGCTGCGGCGCCATCGCCCGCGCCGTCGGCCGGACCCGATGCCCGCCGCGGTGTCGGGCAGATCACTGCGGGTGGCCGTCACGTTCGGGCGCCCGGCGACCACTAACAGCATGAAGATCGACACACACCCGACAAACGGAGGAAGTTCATGACCGACGCGCTCGTCATCGACGCTGAGGGCCTCGACCGGCTTTCCTGTAACGCCAAAGCCAATCCGGAAACCGGCAAGAAGACCCTGAAAGCCAAGACCCTGTGCGAGACCGGCTTTCGCAACATGACCTACGTGCGGGACCTGGCGCCGATGCTGGTGGGGGAGCCGCCCGCGCTGCTGGGCGACGACTCGGCGCCCAACCCTTCGGAGACGGCGTTGGCGGCGCTGGGATCTTGCGTCTCGGTGGGCTTGCTGGCCAATGCCACGCACCGCGGCGTCACCCTCACCAAGATCGAGGTCGAGATGGAAGGGGACATCGATATCTCCGCGGTGTGGGGTGTCGGCGACACCCCCGAGGGCAAGCGACTGGGCTTCAGCGCGGTGCGCTGCAAGGTGACCCTGGCCGGCGACGCCGATGATGCGACGCTGAAGCAGATCCACGACAATGCGATCGCCTGGTCACCGGTGGTGAACACGTTCCGCAATCCGGTGAGCGTCGACTCAATCCTGGCCCTCGGCTAGACGAAGAAGTCGGGAATCGAACAGTGGCAAGGACATTGACCAAGGCGCAGCTCGCGGAGACCATCAGGCTCGCGAGGCTGAAACACGGTTTGAGCTGGACGAAAATCGCCGAGTCGATCGGCAAGGACCGAGCGTGGACGGTGGCCGCCCTGCTCGGACAGCACCCGCTGTCGGCCCAGGAAGCCTCGATTGTCGCCGAGTTGCTCGAACTGGACGACGAGGCCGTCGCCGTCCTGCAGCTGACGCCCTATCGAGGCAGCGGCGAGTCCGTGGCGTCGGATCCGACGATCTACCGGTTTCACGAGGCGCTGTCGGTGTACGGACCGGCGATCAAAGAACTCATCCACGAGGAGTTCGGCGACGGGATCATGAGCGCTATCAACTTTCGGCTCAGTGTGGAGCGCCACCCGGACCCCCAGGGTGACCGCGTGGTCGTGACCTTCGACGGCAAGTTCCTCGACTATGCCTGGCAACACGCCGAACACGAGGACGGACCGTGACCGCGGCGACCGACGCGGGCATCGGCCTGCTCGAGTCGGACCTGCTGCCCGACATCGCCGCCCACGCCGACGCGCTCGACCGCGACGAGGGCGCCTCACGTCGCAGCTTCGCGGCGCTCGGGGCGGCGGGCCTGCTCGGCCTCGGCGCACCGAACAATGCCGATGGGCGGCTTCCGCAGATGGCCGACGTGATCGGCCGGATCGCCGCGGAATGCATGAGCACCGGGTTTTCGCTCTGGGCGCATCGCATGGCGGTCGAGTATTTGCTCACGGCCGCAACGGCTTTCAGCATCGGGGCCGCAGAGAGGCTGCTGGCCGGCACGACGCTCGGCGTCACGGGCATGGCGTCGGCCTTCAAGGAAGCCGCCGGCTGCGGCAGCCTCGACCTCGCGGCCACTGCTGCTGACGGTGGTTACCGGCTCAGCGGCGCGATCCGATGGGCCAGCAACCTGTACGACGACTCGCTGATGATCACCGCGGCCCGCACCGAGGCGGGCGAGAAGCTGATCGTCGCGCTGCCACTGGATGCCCCCGGCGTCGTGCTCGGCGAGCACTTCGCGCTGCTGGCAATGGGCAGCACGGCGTCGTCGTACCTGAAACTGGACGACGTCTTCGTCGCCTCCGAGCAGGTGTTGACGGCAGACTTCCCGGGGTTCCTCAACGTCGTGCGCCCCACCTTCCTCGTCCTGCAATCGGCAATGTGCCTGGGACTGACGAAAACGACCGTGGCCCAATGCAAGCTCGGACTGACCGGCGTCAACGCGGTCTTCACCGCCGAGGTCGAAGCCGTCGCGGAGCGCCTCGCCGCGGCGCAACGGGCGCTGGTGAGCGCGGCCTCCGCCGTCGGTGGTCCGCAGCAGCCGAGCAAGAAAGACTTGCTGACGCTGCGGCTCGCGTCGGCCGAGATCGCCAGCGCCGGTGCGGCGTTAGAGATCCGGACCGCGGGGGGCAAGGGCTACGCGAGCCGGACGCCGGCCAGCCGGCGCTACCGGGAGGCGGCGTTCATCCCCGTCCAGTCGCCATCCGAGGCGCAACTGCGCTGGGAACTCGAGCGGTGCGAGTGACTGACAGCCCGGGCCGACGGTGACATGGGGGACTTCTGAGTCCGCGGCAGAGCGTCTCGTCGGCGGTGTTCCGTTGAGCGACTTGGTCCGGGATTATCACCGGCCAATGCTGAAATTCGCTCGTACGATGGTGGATTCGCCGGCGGTGGCCGAAGAGACGGTGCAGGAGGCCTGGGTTCAGGTGCTGCAAGGAGCCGGGTCATTCGAAGGGCGTTCGTCGGTGGCTACCTGGCTGTTCGCCATCGTCAAGAACACCGCGTCGCGCCACCGGCGCCGCGAGGCGCGGATCCGCCGGCACGAGGTGCTGGCCGCCGGCGATGACACGGATGCCGACCCGCTGTCGGGGCGCATGCATCCCGCCGGGCATCCGGACGCCGGGCACTGGAGCGTGCCGCCGTCGCGGCGGTTCCTGCCCGAGGACCAGACCGTGGCGGGCGAACTCGTCGGCCAGGTGCGGGCCGCGCTGGACGGATTGCCGGCGCGGCAGCGTCAGCTGGTGATCCTTCGCGACCTCGTCGGCGCCTCCGGCGAAGAGGCCGCCGCGATTCTCCAGTTGTCCCCGGACGCGCAGCGCGCACTGCTCTACCGCGCCCGGGGGAACCTCCGAAACGAACTCGAAGAGGTCTACCGACGATGACAAGTCATGACAACACGGTGCCCGCGATCGACTGCGTCGACTTCGTTCGACTCGTCGACGATCTGGTCGATTCCGATCCCCGACAGTGGGGGGCGATCGTGGCCAAGCACCTCGAGGAATGCCCGCCCTGCCTGGTCTACCTGCAGCAGATGCTCGACCTCAAGGTCCTGCTCAGTCACGTCTTCGACGGCGACAGACTCGGCCAGGACGGCGTCGTGGGGGTTCTCAGGACGATCGAGGAGTAGCCGGACGGTTGCGGCCGCGCGCGCGTCGGGGAACGTCATCCGCAGCGAATGCCTTCCGTCCCGAGGCGCAGGGACTAAAGCCTCACGACTCATGCCCTCGCCGGCTTATAGCGTCGCTCCTGACGAAGGGAGAACGAAATGTCCGCACCTGCAAAGGAGCACGGGATTGTCGTAGCGGTCGATGGCTCGGCCGCATCGCATGCGGCCGTCAGCTGGGCGGCGCGGGATGCGGCACTGCGGGGCCTCCCGCTTGTCCTCGTGCACGCGGTGGTCACCCCGATGGCGACCTGGCCCCCGGTTCCTTACCCCGACTCCCTGGTGATCGGGCTCGAAGACGAGGGCCGCAAGATCGTCGCGCACGCGGCCAAGATCGCCGAGGAGGCGGTGCCGGCGGATCGCAAGGTCGCCATCTCCGGTGAATTGGTGTACTCCGCTCCGGCACTGGCTCTGGTCAAGATGTCCGACACAGCGAAGCTGATCGTGGTCGGCAATACCGGACACGGCGCTCTGGCCCGGGGCATCCTGGGCTCGGTGAGTTCGAGTGTGGTGCGACACGCCAATTGCCCGGTCGCGGTCGTCCGCGACGAAGACCCTTTGATGCCCGATCCCCAGCACGCCCCCGTCCTGTTGGGAACCGACGGGTCGCCGGCGTCGGAACTCGCGACGGCCATCGCCTTCGACGAAGCATCGCGTCGCGGCGTCGACCTGGTGGCCCTGCATGCGTGGAGTGACGTCGCGGTACTGGACGTCGCGGGATTGGACTGGTCGAGGCTGGAGGGTGAGGCGGAGCGTAGCCTCGCCGAAAGCCTGGCCGGCTGGCAAGAACGCTATCCCGACGTGAAGGTGCACCGCCTGATCGTGCACGATCGCCCCGCACGGCAGTTGGTGGAGAAATCGGAGGGCGCCCAGTTGGTCGTCGTCGGCAGCCACGGCCGGGGCGGGCTATCGGGGATGCTGGGCTCGGTCAGCAACTCGGTGCTGCACTCGGTCCGGATGCCGATCATCATCGCCCGGCCGTCGTAACCGGGCGGCGGCCCACGCGCACACCGCCGCGGCGTCGCGTCCGGCGCACATGACAGTTCGGTCCGGGCGCACGAAGGCGGCCGCGGCATGGCCCCGGTGCAGCCAGCTCTCCAGCGCGCCGCCGGGGCCGGCGATCAGCACCATGACGCCGAGCTGGTGCAGGCCGGCATCATCGGCCGCCGCTGCTGGGCGGGCGGTGGTGATCAGCGTGAACCCATTACCCAGCACGTCGTCCAGCCGTTGGCCCTCGGCCAGTACGGGATTCGGGCACAGCGTGCCCCCGAGCCGCGAGGCCTTGTCGACCAGTACCGACGACCGCAACGGTGGCGTGGCGGAGTCGACCACCCGGGCGCGCAGGCCCGGAATCAACCGCAGCCGGGGCAGCACCAGGCGCCGCAGCAGATCGCCGGCCCGACCGCCGGACGTCATCGCACGCCCGACGTTCAGCGCCAGCCCGATCATGTATCGGGTGTGCGGCTTACGTTCCTGTTCATAGCTTTCCAGCACTTCTGGGCCAAGACTGCCGTGGTAGACGCCGGCGATCTTCCATGCGAGGTTCATCGCATCGCGGACTCCCGCCCCCATCCCCTGTCCGATGAAGGGGGGAGTGAGGTGGGCGGCGTCGCCGAGCAGGAACGTGTTTCGCCGCCGCCAGCGGTCGGCGATCTGCGCGCGGAAGGTGTAACCGGTGACGCGCTGCACGGTCAGCTCGGTGTCCGGAATGTTCGCGGTCCACGGCCCGATCAGCGGCCGCAGGGCGGCCAGTGACGTGTAGTCCTCGGCGCGTTCACCGCCCCGCAGCTGGAATTCGAAGCGGTAGCGGGTCGGTCCGATCCGCATGTAGGTTCCCGCGCGTACCGGGTTGCAGACCTGGTGCACGCCGTCCCACTGGCCCAGGTCGGCATCACTGGTGACGTCGGCGACCAGCCAGCGCTGCTCGAAATTCAAATCCCGCATCGCCGAGCCGATTTGGGCCCGCACGACGCTGTTGGCGCCGTCGCAGCCGAGCAGGTAGTCGGCGTCCACCTCATGCGTCTCGCCGGTCGACCGGTCCGAAAATGCCACCCGGACCCGGCCGTCTCGTTCGGTGATCGTCGTCACCTCGGCATTCCCGCGCAGCTGGGCGTCGGGGTACCGGGTCAGGTTGGCCCGCAGCAGGGTTTCCAACTCCGGCTGGTCGAACATGTTGGCCTGCGGGAAGCCGTTGGTGCTGCACGAGCTGTCCCGGGTGAATTCGGCGAGCGTCCGCAGCCGCCGATCCAGCAGTCGCAGGCCCAGCGTGGGCCGCGAGATGGCGGCGAACTCGTCGGCGATGCCCAGGCGGGCGAGCACGCGATAGATCTCGTCGTCCAAATGCACGGCGCGAGGCTGCGGATACACGTCGGGCCAGCGGTCCAGTACCAGGCAGGGCACGCCGTACTGTGCGAGCAGCGTGGCAGCGGTGACGCCGGTCGGTCCCGCGCCGACGATGACGACTGGAACGCGCCGGACGCCGGCAGCGGTCACGCGAATCTCACTGTGCTGCGTTGGGTTCCGAGGTCGATCGCGCCGTCGTCGGTGGCCACCGACGCCTCCACGACGTCACCCTGTTTCAGGTAACGCGGGTTGCGGCCCTGACCCTTGAAGAACAGCTTCCACTTCAGCGACGCCGGCAACAGGTTGCCCACGAAAGCCAGCGGTTTCGGCGGGGCGCTCAATGCGGTCCCGACCGGTGTGCCGGTGAGAATCAGATCGCCGGGGGCAAGATCCTGGAATCGGGTGAGTGCCTGCAGGGCCTCGAGGGGGCGATACAGCATGTCGCCGTCGACGATTGCGTTCTGCCGCTCGACGCCGCCCACGCTCAGGCGCAGCCGCAGGTCGCCGAACCGCTTGAGCTCGTCGGCTGTCAGCAACACCAGCTCGGGTCCGACCGGGGTGAAGGTCGGGTAGGACTTCGCCTCGTAGAACTGGGTCTGCGGAAGCTGGATGTCTCGGGCGGAGACGTCGTTGGTGACCACCAGTCCCGCGATGATGTCGCCGAGATTGTCCTCGGAAATCGTTGTGTTGACCGGGGTTGCGCGCCCTACGACCAGCCCGATCTCCACCTCGTAGTCGAGCAGGGTGACATGCGGTGGTTTGACGATGTCGTCGAAGGGGCCACCTATCGAGGCCGACGCCTTGCGGAAGAACGTCAGCGGCACGGTCGCCGGGTCCATTCCGGCGTCGGTGACATGCGAAGTGAAGTTGGTCATCTGCGCGATCACCCGGCATGGTCTGGTCACCGGCGACACCAGGCGCAGCGTGTCCACCGCGACGGTCTCGGCACCGCCTGCGGCGGCCTCGATTGCGGCTCGGTCGGACAGCAAGTCCCCGGTCGTGGCCGCGGCCGTGTCGATCCTGGCGGCGCCGCGGGAGGTCTTCACCCACCAGGCGTCGGCGGTGCGCAATACGGAAGTGGTCATTTGGCAGCTACTTTCAGAAGGCCGACGAGTCGGTGGGTGTCGAATTCGTTGTCTCTGCGAAGCGCGGAGATCATCGAAAACAGTTCCTGACGAGCAGATTTCAGGTTGGTCCCGAGGAAATCGCTGGTCGCCCGGGGCCCCCACTGTGCGAGGCCGGATGCGGTGAACGGCGCCCATCCCGGTTCGACGGTGTTGTCGAACAGGTCGCCATCGGTGAAGTGCTCGACGAGCAGACCGTCGGGATCGCGCCAGTAGTCGAAGATCTGGCTGCCCTGGATGTGCCTGCCGATTCCCCAGGAACGGGTGTAGCCGTGGTCGGCCAGGTATTCGCCCCCGGCGGCCAGGGCGTCGAGGTCGCTGACCTGATAGGCCGAATGCACGTACCGGTTGGCCGGACCCAGCGCCAGCGCCAGCGTGTGGTGATCGGCCGGCGTCGAACCCCGGTCGCACCGAATGAAACTCATGGTCGGCCCGCGGTCACGCTGCCCGGGGAAGAACAGGAAGTCGCTGACGATCATCCCCAGCTTGTCCAGGTACCAATTCAGCGTCTCCAGATAGGTTGTCGACTGCAATACCAAATGGCCCAGGCGCTGCACGCGCGCGGGCACCCGCGGCGGACGCTGGCCGGCGTTCGTGCGTCGCACATTGCTTCCGAAGTTGAACGCATGTACCGGCTGGCTTGCCAGCTCCGGTAGTTCGTGCGTGCCGGCGACCACGCGCACCGTCATGCCGTTGGGGTCCGCCACGTCGACCGACAGCCCGCCCAGGGCCTCGGGGAGCCGGCGGGCCCGGGTGCCGAAGTGCTCAGCCAGCCGGAGCACGTCGGACTCGTCGCCCGCGCGAAACGCCGCCGCGGCGAACCGTGTTCGATGCCCGCGACGCACGTGCACACATGGGCTGCCCGCATCGGTGCCGCGCAGGTGGATGCCGTCGGCGCCGTGTCGCTCGGTGTGAAACCCGAAGGCTCGCGCGAACTGCTCGGTGCGTGTCAGGTCCGGCTTCTCGACTTCCAGCCAGGCGAGGTCGATGACCCTGACCACCGGATTGCGCGACCGGCCGGGATGTTCTCCGCGAACGGCCCCGCGCTCGCTGTGCAGGTCGCCATGAGGGTCTTTGGTGTGCGTCATGACCATCTCCCAGATAACTGACGAAATCGTCACATACCTCCGGCACCCCGTCAAGCCTGCTGACGAAATCATCAGAAGTGATCCATACTCGTCTACATGTGCGCGATGCCCGACGACTCCGGCCCGGCCACCCGCCTGGAACGGCGCAAGCAACGAACCCGGGCCGCGCTGATCAAGGCGGCGCAGCGGTTGATCGCCGAGGGCAAGATGAACGTCCCGGTCCTGGAGATCACCAAGGCCGCCGACGTCGGGATGGGGTCCTTCTACAACCACTTCGACAGCAAGGAGCAGCTGTTCGAGGCCGCGGTCGCCGACGTGCTCGACGCCCAGGGGGCGGTGCTGGACCGGCTTACCGCGTCGATCGAGGACCCGGCCGAGACCTTCGCGACCAGCTTTCGGCTCACTGGGCGGCTCTTCCGGCAGCGCCCGCAGGAGAGCGAGATTCTGCTCGCGAACGGTCTGGCGCTGTTGTCATCCGACCGCGGGCTGGCGCCACGGGCGTTGCGCGACATCAAGGCAGGCATCAAGGCCGGCAGGTTTCACCTGGACGATCCCGAACTGGCGCTCGCCATGGCCGGTGGTGCGCTGCTGGGGCTGGGGCAACTGCTGCGCAATGACCCGGGTCGCGACGACGCGAATGCGGCCGACGAGGTGACCGAACGGGTGCTAGGCCTCTTTGGGCTCGATGCCGAGGAGGCGCACGCCGTCTGCCGGCGTCCGCTGCCCGACGACGTGTTCTCGGAAGCCTGAGCCGCGGCTCGGTTGGGATGCCCGCCCTGTGTATTTGCTGATAGTTTCCTGTCTACGTCGTGGCACCGTCCGGACGGGCGTGGCGAAAGCTGTTACGGCAAAGCTATTTTCGTAACACAGGTGTGCCACGACTGACACCCGGGTTCATGAAGCGGCAACGCGCATGGGTTACCGTGCCGGTGGCGCCAGCTAGTCGAGCCGGAGGTTGAATGACGCAAGACATCGAGCCCGGTGTTCATCGTGCCTTGGTGGCCGCGGGCGGGCAGGACGCGCTGACGGCTGCCCGCGAGACGCTCGAGGACTACACCCTGCGCTTCGCGCCCCGCAGCTATCGCCGCTGGTCGACCACGGTGGTGGGAATCTCCGCGCTCGGCGGCATCGCGTACCTGGCCGATTTCGCGATCGGTGCCAACCTGGGCATCAGCTTCGGCACGGCGAACGCGCTGTGGGGGATCGGCATCTTCGCGGTGGTGATCTTCGCGACCGGGCTTCCGCTGGCTTACTACGCGGCGCGGTACAACATCGACCTGGACCTGATCACCCGCGGCAGTGGTTTCGGCTACTACGGCTCGGTGGTCACCAACGTCATCTTCGCCACCTTCACGTTCATCTTCTTTGCCCTGGAGGGCTCGATCATGGCCCAGGGGCTCAACCTGAGTCTGCACGTGCCGCTGTGGATCGGATACGCCCTGTCGACGCTGATCATCTTCCCGCTGGTGATCTACGGGATGAAAGTCCTTTCCCAGCTGCAACTTTGGACCACTCCACTTTGGCTGATCATGATGGTCGCCCCGTTCGCCTATCTGGTGATCAGCCATCCGGAGTCGGTGAACGAATTCTTCGACTACACCGGCAAGCAAGGACGCGGCGGCGTCGACCCGAGTTCGGTCCTGCTGGCCGCGGGCGTGTGCCTCGCATTGATCGCGCAGATCGCCGAGCAGATCGACTACTTGCGGTTCATGCCGCCCCGCACGCCGCAGAACTCCCGCAGCTGGTGGACCTGGATGCTGCTGGCAGGTCCCGGCTGGGTGTTGTTCGGCGCGGTCAAACAGATCGTCGGGCTGTTCCTGGCGGTGTACCTGATTTCCCACCTGGCCGGCTCCGCGTCCGTCGCGAACCAGCCGGTCCACCAATTCGCCGAGATCTACCAAAACTTCATGCCGGACTGGCTTGCGTTAACTCTCGCCGTCATCCTGGTCGTGCTCAGCCAGATCAAAATCAATGTGACCAACGCGTATTCGGGGTCGCTGGCGTGGACGAACTCCTTTACCCGGGTCACCAGGCATTATCCCGGCCGCGTGGTGTTCCTGGGTGTGAACCTCGCCATCGCACTGATCCTGATGGAAGCCAACATGTTCGACTTCCTCAACACCATCCTCGGGTTCTACTCCAACTGCGGCATGGCGTGGGTGGTCGCGGTCGCGTCCGACATCGTGTTCAACAAATACCTGCTCGGCCTGTCCCCGAAGCGCCCCGAGTTCCGCAGGGGCATGCTGTATGCCATCAACCCGGTCGGGTTCGGCTCGATGCTGTTGGCGGCGGGCCTGTCGATCGTCGCCTTCTTCGGCGGCCTGGGCCCGCAACTTCGGCCGTACTCGCCGTTGGTGGCCATCGTCATCGCCCTGGTGATGCCGCCCATTCTGGCGATCGCGACCAAGGGTAAGTACTACCTGCGGCGCACGCATGACGGCCTCGATCTGCCGATGTTCGACGGACACGGCAACCCCTCGGGGGAGCACCTCACCTGCCATGTGTGCCATCACGAGTTCGAGCGGCCCGACATGCTGGCGTGTGAGACGCATGACGCGCAGATCTGTTCCCTGTGCCTGTCCACCGACAAGGTCGCCGACCACGTTTTGCCGGCCCAGGGCTAGCTACTGCCGTGCGGGGACCCGTACCGGGCGCAGTGCCACCAGGAGCGTCCCGGCAGCGAAAAGGATTGCGGTGGGCCACGAAAGGCGCCCGCCGGGGGCGAAACCCCGCGCGGCGGTGACGGACAGGGCGTAGGCGGCCATTGCGGCACCGGTCAAGATGACCGGTTCGGCCCAGCGTTTCTTGAGGGGGACACCCAGCAGTGGCAGCGGGGTCGCGAAAATGCGCCGGCCCCACCACAACAGCAGCAGTTCGACGATCGTCACCGCGCCGAGAATGACCACCCATTCCAGCCGGGCCAGCCACCAGTCCGCGGTGCCTTCGGGTGGCTGCGGCAACAGACCCGCCGGATACCCGACGATGGCCACGAGCACGACGGGCACCATGTGCCACAGGTACAAGGCCATGATGTTGTTGTTGCCGATGGCCAATACGCGCCGGACGTGACCGGCGCACAGCGCGCGGTTGATGGCCGGCGCGAGCGCCATCGCTAATCCGGTTTGCGCGCATCCGAACGCCAGCAGCGCCACGGTGGGCGGGGTCGTGTTGTCGATCGTCTGACCGGGAACACCGATCATGCTGATCGGGTAGACCCTCAACCAAATCAACAGCGCGAGCGCAGCGGCCGAAGCGCCCGCCAGCAGCGCGGGCCGGCGGCCAGCCAATAGCCCGCCATGCCAAGCGATTCCGAGTTGATATAGCATTCCCCAGGCCAGCAGGTAGTTGATCCAGTCGAGGTATTGGACGTGACCGGCGAGCCTGGTGACGTCGACCACCGCAACCCCGATCCCGAGTGTGGCTGGCGTCAGAAGACCCCAACGGCGTTGTGCGGCAATGGCAATCGGCGTCAACGAGACCACCGCCAGGTACACCGCGAGGAACCACAGGTGCATCGCCACCGCCCACCCCGCGTATTCGAGCACGGACCCGGCGGTGCCGCGGACCCCCAGCACGATGACCGCCAGGGCCACCAGCACGGCGTATACGGCGGTCGGCCCGAGGACCCGGGCCAGGCGACGCTGAAGCCAGGTCTGGCGGGAGATGCCGGCGTTGTCGTGCCGATGTGTCCAGGACACGGCGCCGGCATAGCCGGCCACCATGAAGAACGTCGGGACCGCCTGGAATGGCCAGGTCAGCCATTGAGTCCACGGCAGGTCCACGAGCGGGTTCTGCCGTCCGAACTGGCCATCGTGATAGGTCACCGAGCCGGCCAGCCAGTGCCCCAGCACGATCAGCACGACGCCCGACACCCGGTAGAAATCGGCCGCCAGATTGCGGTCCGGCTGTGCGGCGTCTGCGTTGTCCATCAGCTCGGGAAAAGCTCGAGTCGGTGCACAGCCCCACGGTACCCGCCGGTGCGAGGGGACTTTTTGTTTCGGGTCAGCGAGTCGACATCAGTGCGGATCAGGCACGAATCCGCGCGCCGAGGGCGACGACGAGCAAAACTGCCGCAAAGACGCCACCGGCAATTCCTGAGATCAGGAGCGGGAGGCGGCCTGTCGCTCCCCACAGCAGGCCGGCCCACAAACCCGCCGCCAACACCGCGAAGCCGGTCGCGCCCTGGAAAATACCTTGCGCGCTGGACTGCAACTCGGCGGGGACCAGTCCCGAAATCCATGCTTTCCCGACGCCGTCAGTGCATGCGGTGAACAGTCCGTACACCCCGAGGATCAGCCATGCTGAGACTTTGTCGGTGGTGAGACCGAGCCCTATGTAGCCGGCCGCGAAGAAGACCATGCCGATTGCGAACACCGTGCGTCTCGGGATCCGATCGGCAAGGGCTCCGGCCGGGTAACTGCCTACCGCGTATACCAGGTTGTATCCCACGTAAGCGAGGATCACTTCGGCTACGGAGAATCCGAGTTCCTTGAGCCGCAATAGGATTAGGGCATCAGGAAAGTTGGCCAGTCCGAAGGCCGTCAGCAGCGCGACCGCCCGCCAATACCGGCCCGGCAGGTCACGCACCGCGTCCGCCATACGCGGCCGCCGAGCCCGCGCCACCCGCCCCGGACGCTCCCGCACCAACGGCACCAGGGCGACACTGAGCACGGCGGGAACAATCGCGATGTACAGCAACGGCGGAATCTGGTGGTCGAGCAACTCGTACCCGGCGAGCCCGAGCAGCGGTCCGAATACCGCGCCCAGCGTGTCCATCGCGCGGTGAAACCCGAACACGCGGCCGCGGCCGGCTTCCTCGACGCCGTCTACCAGCAGCGCGTCTCGCGGCGCGCCTCGGATGCCCTTGCCGACTCGATCGACGACGCGCCCGGTCAGGACTCCGGGCCACGCTCCGGCGACTGCGACGATGACCTTGCCGAGCGCGGCCATCCCGTAGCCCGCGGTGATCAGCGGTCGCCGGGCGAATCTATCGCCGAGCGGTCCGGCGGCCAGTTTCGTCAGGGACGCCGTTCCCTCGGCCGCGCCTTCCACGGCTCCCACGACGGCGGGCGGCGCGCCAAGGACAGTGGTCAGATAGATGGGCAGCAACGGGTAGAGCAATTCGCTGGCGGTGTCCTGGAGGAACGAAACGGCCGACAATACCCACACATTGCGTGTCAGCCAGCTTCTGGCTCCGGCGGCGTGCGCGATCACCGGGCGGCGATGCCGTTCACTACGGCCGGGCATGATGACCACATATGTGCACTCCCAGGGCGCTGGCCGTCGAACGACTCGCGATTCTACTGCCGACGTCGGCATCATGGCGCAAGCGATGGGAGCCACGCGTCAATGGCGCGCTGGTCGATTGCGTGGTTACGGCGAGCCGATTTTCATGCCGGGGGACGCAGCGCCGCGATCAGGCCCCTGCGGTTGTCTTCTTAGCGGCCGACACGATCCGAGCAACTAGCTCGCCGCCACGGCTGACCTCAATCGTCTGTCCCGCCGCGACCTTGTCGAAATAACGCCCCGCACGCTTTCGCAGTTCGTCAAGCTCGATCCGCCGGCCACCGTCCGCGTGGCTCGGGGTCGTGCTGGAAGCACCGGCCGGCACGATCTGCGCCAGTAATCTGCCGCCACGGACGACACAAACCGTCTCGCCGGCCGCAACCCGATCGAGGCACCGTCCGGCACGTGTTCGCAGTTCGTGCAGTCCTACCCAGCCGCCAGCCTCCGGTGTCGCGACTTCGACGGACCGCGCCGGGATCGGAGCCACCCTCCAGTCGCCGACCGAGACAATTCGTGCCACCAACTTGCCGCGACGGACGACATCGATGGTTTCTCCGGCGGCAACCCGCTCAAGGTACCGACAGGCGTTGCTCCGGAGCTGGCCCAGGCCGATCACTTCCCGCATTTCGCTCCGATCCGTGGGTTGCACCGGGATATGACTGTACGTGCGGTCAGTATAGCCCATTCGGGTCCGCGGCACCTCGCAGACTTCCGCGACGTAGCTCACCCGGGTTACCGGCCAGGGGGTGAAAGGTGCTGTGAGTGTCCGGGATTGATGCATCACGGGCTATGGAGCCCGAGGTGATTGCGCGTAGCCGAGGCGGCCCGGGGCCGTCGACGTCCCACGTGTGGTGGCTCAATCGGGCGGTGCCAGCATGTCCTTCCATCCGTCGTCGCCCGTTTTGTTCGAATTCTCGACCCGGTACCTGACCCCGTCGGGCCCGACCAGTTCACCGCTTTGCGGAGTGTAAACAGCCGGCGGAGGACCGCTGGGGAGGTAGACGCACGGATTCGGCTGCTGCCCGTTGCACTCGACGGTCCCAGATCGCGGTCGCTGCAGTACATCGCTGATGGGCGGGGGGGTTCCAGCCACCCGGTCGGACGGCGCGGGGTTGACGCCGTTATCGATCGATGGCGCGGGCATCACCTGACCGGGCTTGACGGGCTGGTCGCAGCGCGCCGCGGGCGCCGGGCAGGTCAGGATCTGGTTCGGGTCGCCGTACCACGGGTTGGTGCCCGACGGGACGTAGGGCTTGGGGTCGCGGCACTCCCGCGGCGTCGCGGCGCGCTTACCGGGGACGTCGACGCACGGAAGGTTACGTGCCCCCCGCACGGCGTTGGCCGGAAAGTCTTGCGGGATCTTGCAATACGTTCCGGACGGCATCGGCGCCAGGCTCGTGTCCGCCGGAGACCGCCACTGCGCTGCCGGCAGAAAGCCGGTCAGGCACGGTGGGGGCTGATTGATGGTCAGCGAGGTGCCGAGAGCGGCGTAGCCCGGGAAAGGCGTTGTCACCGTCTGGCCTTCCGTTGCCCCCTGCGGGTAAGCCACCAGCAGCTGTTCGACGCCCTTGTGGTAGCGCTTCAGCATCTCCAGCACGATCTCGAGATTCGCCAGTGTCTGCGGCAGTGACTCGCGAACGTCGCCGAACACCTCGTTGACCTGATCGGTGGTCGGCGCGGCATGGGCCAGAATACTTTGCACGTGCTGGTCGTTTTCCGCGCTTTGCGCGGCCAGGATGTCCAGGTTGTGAGACCAGCGCCGGATCGAATCACCGGAGTTGACCTGGCTGTCGACGACCGGGCTTGAATTTTCGATGATGTCATTGACGTCGCCGATGTTGGCCTTGAAGTCGCCCGCGATCGCCTGCGTAGCATCGACCAGTCGTTGCAGCGCGGGGCCGAAACCGCCTACCGCTTTGGCTGTTTCGTCGAGCAACGAGGCAATCTTTTCCGTCGGCAGCACGGCCAGCCCGCGATTGGCGGCATCCAACGCCGGCCCGATCTCGGTGGGCACGGTGCCCTTGGTGATCGTCTGCCCGGGCGAAAAGTATTGGCCCGGATTGCCTACCGACACCAGGTCCAGGTACTGCTCCCCGACGGCCGACACCGAATGCACGTTCGCCGACGCGTCGACCGGGATCTTGTAGCTGTCGGCGATACTCAAGGTCACTTGCGCGCCCGTCTCGGTCGGCTCGACGTCGGTGACCGTGCCGATGGTGGCACCGCGATAAGTCACGTTGGCCGTTTTGTACAGACCGCCCGACTTGGGCAGGTCCGCCTTCAATGTGTACTGGCCGATTCCTGCCGCGGTGGGAATCTGCAAGTAGTACCACCCCAAGGCGATCGCGGTGATGACGCTCAGGATGCCGAAGACGATCAGCTGGCGCCAGATGAATCGGGTCAGCATTGCCTATCTGCCCTTTCGACCAAAGGCCCGCCCGGGGCGTCGTTGGGGTTGGGCGTGTATCGGACGTCGGGGATCATCGTTTCCGGGTCGCGGCCCCACGACTGCTCGAGCGCGCGCAACGCCCCGGAGAGTCCGGTCCCGGTGAGGAACGCGTTGTCGACGGAGCTGAGGGTCAGGTCGAGCGTCAGCGACAAGTTGAAGTAGTCGCCGCGAAACGCCTTCGGTACGGCGTCGACGTCGAACGGCCGGACGAGAATCAGCTTGAGGGCGCGAATCAGATACGGCGAGGCGCGGCCGAGTTCCCGCAGCGGGCACTGCAGCGCCAGTAAATCATGGTGCAGGTCGCCGCGCGACGCGGACAGGTATTTGTCGGCGACCGCGCTGAGCCGTCCCGTCGCATCGACCGCGTCGATCAAGAGCTGCTGCTTGTCGGCGAAATGTTTGATCAGCGGCGGGAATTCGGTGAGGACGCGATCCAAGACGTCGGAGCGTGAGCTCACGTAGGTCAACAGCCGGTTGGTGGAATCGATGGCCCGGGTGATGTCCTCACGCTGTTCGTCGAGTCGGGCGGTGAAGGTGTCGAGCTTGCCGACGAAGGTTCGGATCTGGTCGGACCGCCCGTTCACGATGTTGAAGACCTCGTTCTGCAACACTTCGAGGTTCGGGATGCCACCCCCGCGCAAGATCAGCGCGAGACTGGCCAGCGTCTGCTCAGTGGTGGGGTAGGCGGACGAATTCTTCAGCGCAATGGTGTCGCCGTCCCGCAGCGGCTCCGGCGACGGGTTGGGCGGCGCTGCCAGTTCGATGTGCTGCGAGCCCAACAGGCTCGTCTGCCCGATCTTGGCGGTGGCGTTCTTGGGTAATTTGACGCTCTTGTCCAGGCGAAGCGTCAGCGTGGCAACCCAGTCCTTCAGGCGGATCGCGCGCACCGTGCCGACAAAGACGTCGGCTACCCGCACCCGGCTGTTGTCGTTCAGGGCCAGCGTGTCGGGCATCTGCACGTAGACGGTGTAGGAGCCGGGCCCGCTGCCCGGCCCACCGGGCATCGGGACATTCGCGATGCCGTGCCACCTCGCACACGACGTCAGCGCCACGGCCGCCGCCAGTAGGGCCAGGCCCTGCCAGGCTCGGTGCTGAGCGCGAAACCTAAACGCGCACAACGTCGTTGAGACTGTCACGAACCTGGGCCCGTCGCTGCGGCCACCTGCGCGGGCGGCGGTGGTCCAGCCGGAGTCGGTGCGACCGGTCCCGGGACCACACCGGGTGCCGGTGCCGGTGGCGGGATCGGCACCTGCGGCGGGATCTGTCCGATGACCGGTGCGATCGGGTTCTCGTCGTACGCATTCGGCGGTCCGGGCGGGGTCTGCGGCCCGGGTGGCGGGGGCGCGCTGTCGGCGCCGCCCATCAGTTCGGCCAGGGATTCAGGGGTCAGCAGGCTCGCCGTGACCGGCCCGACCTGGGTACCCTGCATGCCCGGCGCGACAACCCAGCCGGGCTGGGCGTTGCGATGCGACAACGGGGTGTCCGGCACCCAGATCCCCGGCACCGTGGTGTCCTTGTACCCGTTCGGTGGCCGTAGCCGGGGCTCGGAGTAGGCGACTTCCTTGGGTAGCGTCTCGGCTGTGCTGAACAGATTCAGCCCGAACGGCAAGTAGTTGAACTTGATTGCATCGAGAATCGGCGCCAGGTACTGCGCGCACAGTTCGGCGGATTCCTGGTAGCCCAGCCGGCTGCCAGCCTGAATCATGCTGCAGAAGAACTGCATTGGGTTCGCGAAGTTCGGTATTGCCGGGATGGACATGACCGCGCCGTGCGCGGGGTGATAAATCTGACTGAGGTTCGTCTCCAACGTCGGCAGGACGTGCAGGGCTGTCTCCAACCCATTCAGCGGCTCGGGTTGGACCAGCGTGGTGGTCAGGTTGGCGAGGTTGTCGATGTCGCGCGCGAGCACCTGGCGGTTCTTGGACAAGAACGGCCGCAGTGTAGCGATCAGTCGGTCGAACTGCTGTATCGCGCCGGAGAGGTCTGAGCCCGATCCCGCGAGTTTGTCGGTGAATTGGGCCAGGTTGTTGTTCAGGGCGACGAGCTGCTGGTCGTCTTTGTGCAGGGCATTGACGAACTGTGCCAGGCTGTGTACCACCGCGAAGAAGTCCCCACGCCCCTGATTCAGCGCAGTCAACGACCGCGACAGGCTGTTCAGCGTGGTGTTGATCTCCTTGCCCTTGCCGGCCAGCCCGTCTGCGTAGGACTCGACAAGGCCTCCGAAGGGGCCCTTGGGCTGCTCGGGCGTCGGGCCGAGTTTGTTGATGGTGTTGGCGACGCTCTCGCGCAGCTGATCGAACTCGGTCGGCAGCTGGGTGCGCTCGATGGGGATCACCGCGTGGTCACCCATCACCGGGCCGCCTTTGTAGGGCGGCTCCAGTTGAATGCTCCGGGACGCCACCACGGTCGGGTTCAGGACCACGGCGGACGCGTTGGCGGGCACCTTGTATTTATTGCTGTAGTGGAACGTCACCTTCATCCTGCCGCCGGCCGGCTCGATCCTGTCGACCGATCCGACGCGGACGCCCATGATCTGGACCTTGTCCCCGGAATAGAGCGCGTTCGCCGCGGGAAGGTACGCGACCACGGTGTTGGTGGTCAACTTCTGGTAGAGGTGCCAGCCGACGAACCCGGCGGCCAGCGCCAGCACCACTACCAGCGCTGCGATCACGTTGCGGGAGCGTAGGTTTCGGCTAGCGATGATGCTGCTCAATTCTGGCTACCTCCCGCGATGCCGCTACCACCCGTGCCGCCGGGGTTGATGAACGGTGCCGGCAGCTGCTGCCCGGGTCCCGGGGGCGCGGGGGGCCCCGGCGCGAATGTCGACGGTGCAGGGGGTGGACCCGCCGGTTGCAGGTTTTCGGTGCGCGCCCCCGGCGGCGCGTTGAGTGGCAGCGGCACCGGTGTGCCCGGGACCTCCGGTGGCGGCTCGCCTGGCCGCCCGGCGATGGGGATCCCCGCTGTCGGCGGCAGCCCATTCGGGTTGGGCGGCGACGTTTGCACGTCGATCGGTGCCGGGAAATTTCCGCCGAACGGGCCGACGTCCATGCCCGCGCACGGCAGCGGGTTCCACGGTCGCGGGGAAGCGCCGGGCCCCGGCACGTAGGAACACGCCGTGCCCGGCGGGAAGGCCGGTCCCGGATGATCGGGGGTGCCTTCCTGCACGGGGGGTGCGGGCGGCGGCGCGCCATTGGGGAATCGGGTTCCGTTGGGGTCGGGCCAGCGGAACGCGGGCAGGCCGGCGCTGCGCCAGAAGTCCTCGGGATCGATACCACGCTTCTTGAACGCGGCGTCGACAAACGGTTGCAACGCCCAGTACGGCAGCAGATTGGACAGGACTATCTTGAAGTACGGTCCGGACGCGACGGATTCGCCTAATGATGCGGCGAATTGGCTTACGTACGTGAGAGTTTGAGCCAGGTCGTCCTTGCGGGCCACCAGCACGTCGGACAAGGCGTGCAATTGATCCAATACCGGATTCAGGTTCGGGTTGTCGTCGATGAATCCCTGCACCTGCTGTGAGAACGCGGAAATGTTGTGCAGCAGGGCGTCGATGGCCCGGCCGCGGTCGTTGAACGCGGCAAGAAGGGCCTTGGCGTTGACAAGCAGCCGGTTGATTTGTTCGCTGCGATCACCGAGCACGCCGGCCACCTGATTGGCCTGAGCGAGTAGGTGTTTGATCTCTTCGTCGCGCTTACCGATCGTGTCGGAGAACTTGGCCAGACCGTCGAGCGCCGGGCTGAGGTGTGGGTAGGTCTGATCGATGGTCTGCGTCAACACGTTCAGCGACTGTTTGACGCTGTCGATGTCCCAGCCCTCGGCGGCCTTGTTGACGTCGAAGACCGCGTCGTAGAGCTGATAGGGGGTGGTGCTTTGGCCCAGCGGCAGCACACCCCCGGGCCGCAGCGTCCGGGTGCCCCGCGGCTCGATCTCGAGCACCTTCTTACCCAGGATGGTGTCGGTCTTGATCGCGAGCCGGCTTTCGGTGCCGATGGTGTTGGCGCCGATGTCGAACTTGATGACGACGTGGTCGCCGTCGATTTCGAGCGCCTGCACGGTGCCGACATTCACGCCGGAGATGCGTACCTTGTCGTTCTTGCTCAATTGACCCGTGTCGGAGAACTGCCCGTAGTAGCTGGGGCTGGCGAACAGCATTGGGACACTGGTGAAGCTCTGGCCGACGGCCAAGACGAGCACCAGCACGCCGGCGCCCATCAGCCCGGCCCGGCCGCGGTTGAATTCCGTCAGGGTCCTCATTGCGGCGTGCACCTACCTGTGGGCTGCTGCCAGATCCTGACCGTGCGGACTGGGCCGCCGGGCTGAAGTCCGTTCCACTTGATCGTCAGGTCGCAGAGGTAGAAGTTCACCCAGTCCCCGTAGAGGCCGATGCTGCGGCCGATCAGGTTGAGGGCGGTCGGCGTCTTGTGGATCAGGTCGCCCAGTTGATCTTTTTGATCGACCAGCGGCTGCTGAAGAGCCTCGAGATAATTGATCTCCTTGTGCAGCAGTGCGCGGTCCTCGGCCAGCAGGTCGGCCAGCGTGCCGGCGGCGTTGCTGATGTTGGCGGTGCTGGCGGCGAGGGGATCGGCGTGATTGGCAAGGCCGGTGATCAACTTTTCGAAGTTGTCGACGGTTTGGTCGAATTCCTTGCGATGCCGAACCGTGGTGTCCAACACGATATTCAGGTTCTTGACCACCTCACCGATCGCTTGGTCGCGTTCTGCCAGGTGCGCGGTCAGCCGTGCGGTCTGGTCGAGGATGTCATTGATCGTGCCGCCCTGGCCCTGAAACACGTTGACGATGGCCGATGCGATGGTGTTGACCTTTTCCGGATCGAGCGCCCGAAACAACGGCTTGAAACCACCGATCAGCGCGTCCAGATCCAGCGCCGGCGACGTCCGGGACAGGGGGATCAATCCACCCGGCGGCAGGATGCGGTCAGCACCCTCTCCCTGGCCGCGTTTGAGTTCCAGATAGCGGTCGGCGAACAGGTCGAGGTAGCGGATCTGCGCGGTGGTCGACTCGTAAAGCGGTATCGAGCGGTCGACAGCGAAATCCACCCGTACCCGGGTGCCGCCCTCGATCAAGTGCACCCTTTCGACCTTGCCGACCTCAACGCCGGAGGCACGGACGAACTGGCCGTCCTTCAGCCCGGTGGCATTGCTGAACTCAGCGGAATAGCTGTTGGTGCTGTTGAAGCGCATCTGACCGAACACCACGACGATCGACACGGTAATCAGCAGCAGCACCGACGAGACGGTGCCGAGCTTGATGGCGTTGCGGGTGGTGTTCATGGGTTGATCGTGTTGTCCCCGACCTGACGCCCCCACACGTACTCGATTGCGTACGGTGACCCGGTGTCCAGGTGGTTGTACGGCGCGAGGCTTGCGCCGGTGTCCACCACCAGAGACGGCGCCGGCCACAGATCATGGGTGATCGACTGCCAGCATCCCGGCGCGCCGCCGGGACCGCCGCGCGCGTTCACCCGTGGCAGATTGTCCGGATAGACATAGGGATTCGGCGCTCCGCCCGCCACGCCGGCCAATCCTAGGAGGCCCATCGTGGCCACTGTGCCGGTCAACCCGGGGAGAGTGAGGATGCCCCCCAACCCCGATGTCAGCTCAGTCATGGTGCGTAACGCGTAGCCGTTGCCGCCGCCGGTCGTCGCATTGGCCGCGGGTTCCTCGTCGTAGTAATTGCGGATGGTGCAAAAGAATTCGGGGCTGTAGGTGTCGAGCAGCTGGGCGGTGGGCATCAGATCGGCGGCGCCGCGCTGCAGGTAGGGCCCGCCGCGGGCAAAGATGTCTTCGCCCGTGTTGCCCAGTCCGGTCGCGGCCAACAAGGCGGCATCCAGGTCGGCTTCCTGCCCGTGTAGCGTGCGCGCCGTGATCACGGCGTTTTTCAGCGCGTCGAACAGTTCCGGTGCAGCGTTGGTGTAGGTGTCGCCAAGTGCCACCAGCTGTTGGATGTTGCGCCGGATCTGCGGCATCCGCGGATTGATGTCGTCGAGGATGGCGTTGGCGTTGACGATCGACTGCCCGAACTTGTCGCCCAACCCGGTGAATGCCTGAGCGGCCGCGGCCAGCGTCAGGTTCAGTTTGACCGGATCCACCTTGCCCGCGATCGAGTTAAGCGTCTCGAACAGCGTGTTGAACTCGGTCGTCACCGACCTCACATCAATCACCTGCTGTGGTGAGATGCGTTGTGGTGTAGGTATTTTCGGCGAAGTCAGCGACACATACTTGTTGCCGAAAATTGTCGTCGCCGCGATATTGGCGTCCACGTTGGCTGGAATCAGCTTGATGTACCTCGGGTTCACGTCCAAGGCGAACTTGGCCGCTGGCATTCCGTCACGCTGGATCTCCGAAATGCTGGCCACCCGGCCGATTTCCGCGCCGTTGTAAGTGACCTTCGACCCCGGATCCATCACCAGACCCGCCCGGGGAGCCACCATTGTCAAGGTCGTCTTCGGCGTGAGCTCGCCCCGAAACTGCAACCACACCAGTGCCAGTACCGCCGCGGCGACCACCAGGAACACTACGGCCGCGGTCTTGTAGGGCGGGATACGTGGCGGGTGCTGTTTCACCGGGGTCGTCATGGGCTATACGGTGAGGTTGAAGTTCGGGCTCTTGCCGTAAACCGCCATGGCAGTCAGTACGACCACCACGACGATCGTGATCAACGACAGTCGCATCGATCGGCCGACCGCTTCACCGACACCGACCGGTCCGCCGGTGGCGGTGTAGCCGTAGTAGCAATGCGTGGTCATCACGACCACGGCAACCAGGATCACCTCCGCGAACGACCAGCCCACGTCGGTGAGGCGCAGGAAGGTGTGAAAGTAGTGGTTGTACGTGCCGATGGACTGCCCGTAGAACAAAACCGTGGTGACCTGCTGCGACAGGAAGGCCATGGTCATCGCGAACCCGTAGAGCGGAATGATCACCACGAGACCCGCCACCACCCGGGTCGACGCCAGGAAGGCGACCGACCGGATGCTCATCACCTCCAGCGCGTCGATCTCCTCGCTGATGCGCATGGCGCCCAGTTCGGCGGTGGCGCCGGCGCCGACTGTGGCGGCCAGCGCCTGCCCGGCGGCAACCGGCGCCACGAACCGCACATTGACCAGTGCGGCCAAAAAGCCAGTGAATGCTTCGACACCGATGTTGCCCAGCGTCGCGTAGCCCTGGATGGCGACCAGCGAGCCTGCGGACAGAGTGATGAAGCCGACGATGGCGGCGGTGCCACCCACCACGGCCATCGCGCCGGTGCCCATCCCCATCTGGGCAACCATCCGCAGGAGCTCTCTGCGGTAGTGGTGCAGGGCGAAGGGGATCTGCGCTATCGCGGTGAGTGCGAACCAGACCATCTGCCCGATCTCGACCAATAGTCGAGCCGGGGCACGTCCGAATCGGCCGAGGGTGGCCGACGGAAAGTGAGTATGCCGGGCGGCAGCCGATGAGGCCACGGTCATGTCAGCGCCCCGTTCCGAACCGGACGCCGATGGTGGTCAGCGCTGCGTTGACCGCGAACAGCGCGATGAAGCACAGCACCACCGTCTCGTTGACAGCAGTGCCCAGGCCCTTGGACCCACCGCGGACGATCAAGCCGCGATAACAGCCGACCAGGCCGGCGATCAGCCCGAACGTAGCGGCCTTGATGAAGGCGATCACCACTTCGGGCAGGCCGGTGAGCGCCGTCAAGGTGGACAGGTAGGCACCACTCGAGACGTTCTGCAGATACACGCTGAAGAGGTAGCCACCCCCGAGGCCGACGGCGACTACCAGGCCATTGAGCAGTACCGCGACGATCGTCGAGGCGACGACGCGCGGCACCACGAGCCGGTGGATCGGATCGATGCCGAGCACCTCGAGTGCATCGATTTCCTCGCGGATCGTGCGCGCGCCGAGGTCGGCACAGATGGCGGTGCCCCCGGCGCCGGCGACCACCAGCACCGTCACGATCGGGCCGAGCTGGGTGACCGCACCGATCGCGGCACCAGCTCCCGAGACGTCCGCAGCGCCGATCTCGGCCAGCAGCAGGTTGAGCGTGAAGATGAGGAGCACGGTTTCCGGGATCGACACCGCGATAGTCGGCAGCAGCGACACCCGCATCAGGAACCAGCCATTCCAGATGAACTCGCGCCACTCGAACGGCTGTCTCAGCGCTTTGCCGGTCAGTACGCACATCCGGAAGAACCCCCCGGCTACCTCGGTGCCGGGGCGGATCCTGTCGATTATCTTGCCGCCGATCACGTGCGAGGTCGTCATCGGTGCTCGCGAATTGGCAGTATCGCGAAAAGTACCTCACCACAGAGTATTTCAGAATTTGCACAGGCGACGGCGATGGCCGGTTTCCCGGCCACGCGTTCGGCAATCTCGGGCCCGGCCCCACCGCTCCAGCTCGCCCACGTTCGCTCCACGCAGCAACTATCGCATTAGACCGTACGGTCGGTCAAGAAGTTGGGACGCGCGTCTTCGCTCTGGCCTCGGGTGTCTCGGGCTGGCTATGGTCCGCAGAGCCGTTTGCCGGGCAGGTGCAATCCCTTGGCCGGCTCGCGACGCGTGATGCCTCCCGAACACGGTCGGTTCCGAGCAAATGGCCGACCCCGCGTACGGCAACTCCAACGGGATCGTTGGAACGTTAGTTAGCTTCTGGCGCAACGCATTCTGTTGGCCGCGAACTCAAGTTGTGACACCCGTCATCGCAGCGAGGCATTCGCGCACCACCGAAACGAGGTCTGCGGAGGGGTCCGCCCACCTGTGCAGCCCCAAGCGGTCGAGTAGGAGTCCGCCGAGGAATACGTCGACGAAAGCCGCGCCGACCTGTTCGGGTGTCCGGGATTCGGTGGGATCGAACCAAACCCACATCCACTCCAACGACCCCCACAGCTGCAGGGCCGCCAGCTCGGCGTCCACGGTTCGGAACACACCGCTGTCGATGCCGTTGCGGATCTCGTCGATCGCGAGCGATTGCAACCGATGGCGCAAGGCTCGCACCTGCTCCATCGCAGGGTCATCGGACAATTGGACCACCTCGCGCTGGCTTGCCACCGTCGCGTCGCGGGCGATCACCTGCAGCAGCGCGGAGGCGTAAATGATCGCCGCGATGCGTTCGTGCGGGGCGGCCAACCGATCCCAGACCATCCGCAGCACGTCGAGCTGCAGGCCCAGGTGAGCCTCTTCGAGCTCGCGCAACATCTGCGCTTTGGTCCCGAAGTGATGAACGATGGTGCCCTTGGACATGCCGAGTTCGTCGGCGATGTCACCCATATTCGTTCTGTCGTAACCACGTTCGGCGACGTAGCGCACAAACGCGTCAAGAATCTCGCCACGTCTACCAGGCGAACGGGGCATCTTCAACCCTTCGGCTAACCGTACGAACGGTCTATCATAACTCCGAGGGACGAAGAATCCTCCTACCGATCGAACCGGCGCGGCCACCGTCTGCTGTCCGGCCCACGGCGAAGCACCCGAGCGGTCACTCGGGCATCCCGCAGCTCACAGCGAATGCAGTGCCCTCGAGCCGTTGAATCTGTCCGGCGCGGTGACGACATACGTGTTCGCTCCAGGCGCCCGCCGGATTTCTCCGGCGGTGTAGACGGTCATGAGTTCTCTGCCGTCGCCGTCGGCAATGCACACATACGTATCCGTCTCGGCGTCGTAGTCGAAGCTGTCCCAAGCCAATACGAACGCTAAGCAGTTGCCGTCGCGGTCTGCTACGACGAGTTTGTGTGCACCCGATTCCTTTAACAGTTCGGCATCCTGCGCGCGCTGCCGCGGGCCTCGGTTGTTGTCGACCGTTACGCTGCTGGACATTTGCGTACTCCTCTGCCGATGTTGGATCCGTTGACCCGAGCGCCCGAATGCTCCCAATCGTACGGACGCTACTACCCGGATACCGGCTCCGAGCAGGGCATTAGGGCCCCTCAACGGAGGCCGTAAGTCGCTTGGCTAAGAACTGAGGGCGGCAATTCTCTCACCGCTGGTCGCCGGGTTGCCAGGAGTGCAGGGACCCCAGCAGCGCGTTCTTTTTGTAGTGGTGATCTGACATTCGCCGAAGGATGCTATCGAGGACGGTCACGGCGTCGTTGATGTACGGCCCCTTGTTGAGCATCGCGCATTCGGCCCGTTCACTCATTGCCGCGTCGCTGATCTCTGCACGCGCGGGATTGCCTGTCCTGGTGAGTTGTTCGAGTACTTGGGTCGCCCAGATCACGGGCAGATGTGCGGCCTCGCACAGCCACAGAATCTCCTCCTGCAACTCGGCCAGGCGCTCGTATCCGCATTCGACGGCAAGGTCGCCTCGCGCGATCATCACTCCGACGCGCGGGTGTCGCATCGCCGCGAGCAGCAACTGGGGCAGGTTTTCGAACGCTTGCCGGGTCTCGATTTTCAGCACGATTCCCAAGGATTCGCCGCCGAGGCGGCGCAACTCGCCGAGCAACCGTTCGACGTCGGAAGGGGCGCGCACGAACGACATCTCGACCAGATCGGCCAGCTCGACCACCGTTGCCAAATCGGCCAGGTCTTTCTCGGTCAGGGCGGAGATCGGGAGCATGGTGTCCGGGACGTTGACTCCCTTGCCGGCACGGAGGCGGGATCCCGCGTCTGCCGCGTGGTCGATCCGCAACCTGAGCGTGCCGGGACCGACGCCGACGACCTCGGCGCTGATCCGCCCGTCATCGAAGTGCACCTTCTCACCGATGCGCGCATGGTCGAAGATCTCGGGCATCGTGCAACCAATGCGAGGGACGGGCCCGGCGGCGAGCAATGCCGGCGAACAATCGCTGGTCAACTCGAGGATGTCGCCGCGATGTAGAACAAGGCTCTGTTCGGTCTGCGGTAGTTCCCCGAGGTGTGTCGAATCGTCGACGCCGTGCACGTGCAGCTGGGTTCCGGTGGCGAGGTAGGTGGTCTTGTCGGCAGTGGCGATGAATCCGATTGGTGGGGAGGAGTTTTGAATGAAGGCCTGCAGCATTAGCCTGCGTTTCGCGCCCCGGGTGTCGTGCAGCAGCACAATGTCGTCATCCTGGCGGCGGCGGAGCCATTGTCCGGGGACCGGCAGTGCGGCCATACCGGCTTCGGGCGGTTCGACCGGATCCTCCGCCGCGGTCAACCAGGCCCGCGCGGGGGCGGTAGTCTGCCCGAGTGCGTTGCGGTGTGGCCTGAGCTTCACGCAACGCGGACCGGGTTCGAGCGGACCGGTCCGCAGTTTTGGCCCTGCAAGGTCCATGGCGACCAAGCACGTTCGGCCCGTCGCTTCGGTTGCCTGCCGGACATGCTGGGCCATGCGGTGCCATCCCGCGGGATCGTCGTGGGGCACTGGACAGGTTCTGGGTACCACAGCGATTCGGCGCTGGCCAGTCGGGACAGGAGATCGTCCGCGTCGTCGCGCAACAGGCTCAATTGCCTACCCGTGGTCGTGAAATCGGTCTGCTTGTTCGGCACCTGCGCTCTAAAGAATTCGAGCTTCGGCGTCTGGCGTGCGACGGCAGCTAGCGGGGGCGAATACTGTCAGCTCTCGAGCGGCCGCAACCGTGGTGCGCCTACGACGTCGCCAGTCAAAGGCAGCGCCGACTCCGATGGTGTCCTGTCCTCTGTCCAGCCCGAGGTTACGGAGACCGCGCCCCCGGACCCTAGGGGCATTGGCCCCAAGCGCCGTCGGAGCAGGCTGCCACCCTCCCGGCCGGCGCCGGAGAATTCGTGTCTAAGGTCGAGTTCGGAACCCGAAGACTCGACCCGTCGGCCGATGTGCCCGGGAGGACGGATTGCCCGAGAAGAACAGGAGATCTGCGATGAAACAGGCTCAACTCGGCGACCTGCAAGTGGGGCGAATCGGACTCGGTGCGATGGGCATGTCGGCCGCCTATTCGATCGGCGGTTTCGACTACGCCGAATCCATCCGCACGGTTCATCGCGCCATCGATCTCGGGGTCACGCTGATCGACACCGCCGAGGTCTACGGTCCTTTCGTCAACGAAGAGCTTCTCGCTCGCGCCCTGGACGGGCGCCGAGACCAAGTGGTGTTGGCAACAAAGTTCGGCCTGATCTCCCACACCGGCCGCGACGGGCTGGACAGCAGCCCGGCCAGCATCCGTGCCGCCGTGGACGGTTCCCTGAAAAGGCTCGAGACCGATCACATCGACCTCTACTATCAACACCGCCTCGACCGCGGCACACCGATCGAAGACACCGTCGGCGCGCTGGTCGAGCTGATCACGGCCGGCAAGATCGGGCACATCGGGCTGTCCGAGGTCGGCGTCGACACCATCCGTCGCGCGCACGCCGTGCATCCGATCGCCGCGGTGCAATCCGAGTACTCGCTGTGGACGCGCGACCAGGAGGCCGAAATTTTGCCGTTACTACGCGAATTGGGCATCGGATTCGTCGCGTACTCACCGCTGGGCCGTGGCTTCCTCACCGGCAGCATTCGTTCCAATGCGGAGCTCCCCGACAGCGATTACCGCAAGTCCAACCCTCGCTTCTTCGACGGCAATTTCGAGCACAATCTGCGCAGTGCGGACGAGCTCCGCGACATCAGCGCGGAGATCGGTGCTACTCCCGCGCAGGTCGCGTTGGCCTGGCTGCTGGCGAAGGGGCCCGACATTGTTCCGATTCCGGGCACCAAACATGTCGTGCGCCTTGAGGAAAACGTCGGCGCCGACGCAGTGGAGCTCAGCGCTGACCAGTTGGCCCGACTTGACCGGCTCACCCCGGCCGTTGGGGGGCATCATGCCGAAGCACAGATGGCGTGGATCGATCGCTAACCCGCCGACAACCCGTCCTCAAGGGCGGCAACGGTTTCCAGATCTTCCAATGCGGCCACGCCGCGGCGTAGCCCTTCCATCGCGATGTCTTCGACCTGCATTCCGCCCATCCCCGCGGTGATCAGCGGGGCGACGTAGGCATACAGCGCCGCTTGGCGGTAGCGCAACCACAGGTCGTCGCGCGGCAGGTCGGGGCCACCGTTGGCCGCCAGTGCGCGCCGGTAAACGTCCAGCAGCTCGCGTTGGGCCGACCGGCGGTCGTCCGGGGTCAGGCTGGTGATCAGGGTGTAGGCGAGTTCGCGGGACGGGTGGCCGCGTCGCACCGCCTGCCAATCCAGCAGTCCCGCCTCGCCGTCGCGGAAGTACATGTTGCCCGGGTGCGCATCACCATGCATCACGGTGTTCGGTGAGGTGTCGATCAGCGCGGCGGCAGCGCGGTAGTTGTCCGCGATGAAGCGGCCGTGCTCGACCGGGATGCTGGTCCGCTCGGCCAGACGTTTGATCGAGGCCTTCATCAGCGAGCCGGTCAACAGGGAGGTGACGTCGCCCGAGGGCGTGTAGAGCCATGCCAACGGCCCGCGCCCATGCTGGCGGACGCGTTCCCAGAAGGTGCCGTGCACGGTGGCCAGCAGCTCGACGATGAGGCCGGCCTGATCGGTGGACAGCGGGTGCAACGTGTCGGGGAAGACGCACGACTCGGGAAGGTCCTCCAGAACCACCAGGTACCGGCCGGTCCACGGGTCGAATGCCGTTCCGTAAGCCTCCGGGACGCCGGGGACTTCGGGGGCGAGCTGACTGTAGAAGCGCACCTCGGTGTGGCCCAGCCGACCGAGTTCGCCCATCAACCGGGTAGCGGCCGTCCGCGCGCCGACCTTGACGAATACCGACTCGGGCACGCCGTTGCCCGTAAGCACCAATCGCGCCCGCGACGACGTCCCCGCGTCACTGGAGAGCACCCGGACGGACCGCACGGTGCGACCCATGACCGTCGAGAGGACCGCGGCGTCGATATCGCCGACGGAGCGGGGGAGTCCCGCCCGGTTTCCCACTAGGGCGTCGGCGGTCACCCGCCTGACACCGCGCCCGAGGTGACCCGCCAGCCCGAGGACCGAGACGGCGTGTTCAATGGGGTTCGTCATGACTGCTCATCCTGTTTGCGCCTGCCGGCGAACGCACATTTTTTTCCGCTTCGAACCTTTAGCCCGCCTGCTCGCCGGTATGAGCCAGAGCCTCAGGGCCGTAAGCCTTTTCGATCAGCGTCCACGGGTCCGCGTAGGGTCCGCGTCTCTCGAGCCGGCGCTGCAGCTTCAACGCAAGCACGAGTAGCGGCCGCAGCACCGGACTGAGCGCGAGCAAGAGAGTGCGTCGCAAACCCTGTGAGTCGGCGAGCCACGCCACGGTCTGCGGCCAGTCGTGCTGTTGGAATTCGAGCAGTGCCTGCGATTCGCTGGTGTCAAACCAGCCGGTGAAACTCCAGCCGCGATCGTCCTCGGGGTCGCCCGGCATGCTGGCGGACGGGCCGAGGCGGCCCAAACCCACGGCCGTCATGATGCCGTCCTCGAATTCGCGGTGCGGCAGCACATATGACTCGTTGCCGCCGATGAGCAGGGCCTTGCCCGCGATCGTCGCCTCGCGGTCGACGCCGTTGGCGAAGGCCAGCGCCACGTCTCGCGCGTCCACCGCGTGCATGCGTCCGTCGCCGGGCATCGAGCGCATGAGCACCAGGTGGTCACCGCTGATGGTCGACTGCGTATCCGGTGAAATAACCCCGCCGAGTCGAAACAGCGCGAAACGCAGGCCGCTGGCGCGGACCGCCGCCTCGGCCAGCACCTTGTCCTGGCCGTACTGGTCGACCGGGTTCACCGGGGTGTCCGGGGTTATCCGCTCCGGATGACGGAAGGGGTTACGGGACCCGTACACGGCGGCGCTTGATCCCAGTAGAAACAACGGTGGCCGTGGTAGTTTCGAGGCTGCCGCGAGGAGGTTTTCGGTACCTCCGACGTTGACCTTCCTGGCCACTGCGGGGTTTCGGTAGGACGCCGGTGAGAGCAGCGCCGCCAGGTGGACGATGGCTCCCGGCTGATGTGTCGCGATCAGCTCACGCACCGCCCCGGCATCCGTGAGATCGACATAGGCGGCCACGAGGGTTCCCGGACCGGCATTGCCGGACAATTCCTGCTCTACCGCAACGGTTTTGTCGTTGCGCAGATCGACGGCGACGACGGTTCGGCCCCGCTCGAGCAGGATCGCGGAGCACCGCTTGCCGATCTGCCCGAACGCGCCGGTGACCAGGATGGTGTCGACAGTCACGGGTCTCCTATTTCTCTAGCAGCCGATTGGCGAACCTGGCGGCCGTGTCGCGGATCAGACTCGGGATTTACAGGGCAGCTCGATTCTGTTCTGAGGACACCTCAGCGTAGTCAGCCCTTGAAATACACGATCTGATGTGTGGTGGCGAGCAGGATGCCCTCGCGACTCCACAGCTGCGCGCTCTGGTCGAAGTAGCCGCTGGAGAAGCGGTTGGCGTGGGCGGTGCCCAGGACGTAGTCGGTGCCGACCCCGTCGAGCTGCTTTTGGTCGGCGTGAAAGTACGTCGTCAACGAGACGGTCCCGGCGGGCAGGACGGCGCCGCGGCGCAGGAACACCCGCGGGTAGAAGACGTCGCACAATGCGGCCAGTGCCGGATAGTCGACGCGGCGTTCGGCGCGATCGCGGATCCACAGTGTCGTCGTCGACGATGGGCTGGGTTGCGGGTCCTCGCCCGGAAGAGCGCCTTCAGCGAACCGCATGTCGTAAAGGCGCGCCCACACCACGACTCGCCCTTGACCGCCGTTCGGCGCAATCTGCTCCGGCGGCGGCACGCCCGGTGGCTGCGCCTCGGTGTCGCCCCAGCTGTTGCGGCGGAGCCCGAACAGCGCCGTTGCAGTGGTCTTGACGTCGCCGTCCTGGCTGAGTTCGAGGTTCCAGTGCTGAGTGCTGCGGTTGGTGCGTGCGGCCCGCAACGAGATGTCGAAGTCGCCGTCCGCGATGGGCCCGGCGAAGTTCACCGTCAGGGCCAGCGGCTCGCCGATGTGATCGGAATGCGTCTCGATGGCGCGGATCAGCACCGCGGCGGTGATCCCGCCGAACGGCCCGATCATGTTGCCCCACTCCGGATGAGTTCGTCCGCGCCTGGTATCAGCATCGATCGAGTCGAGTTGGATGGCGTTATCGAATACGTGGGTCATCTGATCCTTCATCGCTGTGGGCGGGTGCGCCGGATAGTCGTTCCGCGAGCAGGCCGGTGCGGCAGACTGTTGAAGGTGAGTATTCCGGACCGTCAACAGGTCGTTCAGAAAGCCATCGTGATGCCAGGTCCCGGCGCACCGCTGGAAAAGGTGGAGCGACCTGTCGACCCGCCCGGTCCCGGGCAGGTGCTGGTCAAGGTCAACGCTTCCAGTCTCAATTTCCACGACAACGTTAATTTGATGGGCTTGCTTCCCGGGCCCTGGCCGCGGGTGCCGATGAGTGACGGCGCCGGCGAAGTGGTGCGTCTCGGCCCTGGCGTGGCGGGGCTGCACGTCGGCGACCGCGTGATGGGGGCGTTTCATCCCAGCTGGCTCGACGGGCCGCCGACACCGGAAGCCAAGCGCCAGTTGCCCGGCGACAGCGAAGACGGGTGACTGCAGCAATACCGCGTCGCGAATGCGGCCGCCCTGGTGACCACGCCCGACCACCTCAGCGACGTCGAAGCCGCGACCTTGCCGTGCGCGGCCGTGACGGCGTGGAGTGCGCTGCAGGAGGCCGGTATCGGCGGGGGCGACGTCGTCGTCACCCTGGGGACCGGCGGCGTGTCGCTGTTCACCGTCCAATTGGCCGGGGCGCTGGGTGCCACCGTGATACTGACGTCGTCATCCGACGACAAGCTGAAAATCGGATCCGAATTGGGCGCAACGCATCTCATCAATTACCGGACGACCCCGCAATGGGACGTCGAGGTCAAGCGGTTGACCGCGGGACGAGGCGCCGACCTGGTCGTCGAGCTCGGCGGCTCCGCCACGTTGGGGCAGTCGGTTCATTCCGCGCGAGTCGGCGGCACCGTAGCGGTCATCGGTGTGCTCAGTGGATTCGACGCCGCCCCCCTGTCCGTCGCCGAGGTGATGCTCAACAACCTGCGGATCATCGGGATCACCGTCGGCAGCGTGCGCGCCCACCGCGAGCTGTGCGCGCTGATCACCCGGGCCGAGATCAGGCCGCACATCAGCCATGTCTTCGGTTGGGACGAGATCGACGATGCGGTGGCGGTCATGCGGGCCGGCGATCATGTCGGCAAGATCGCGCTGACCATCGGCTGAACCACCCACCATGGTGGTCTGTACAGTCATTCAGCGATGCTGTACGGTCGCCCAGCACAAGCCTGGGAGGTTGCCGGTGACGGGTGAGTCCGCGGACAGCGTGAATGGCGAGCAGGTCTTGAATTTTCCCCGAGCGCACGCCGCCGACCGCGGCGTGCCGTTCAACCAAGTGCGGCGTAACAGGTCGTCCTGACGTGCGTCGCAAGCCAGGGGGAAAGGGCCGAAATGAGTGACCAATTGCGGGACATTCGCGAGCTGGCCAATGACACCGACGCGTACCGCGACGAGCTCTACAAACGCTGGACCGGACTGTTGAGTTACTGCTACATCGGCCGCAAGCACTCGTCGATGGACATCGGCGAGGTCGACAACACCGTCGCGATCCGCCGGGACATGCGCAACGAATCCGGCGGAACCATCCTTGCGCCGCTGGCGATCTCATCACCGGAGGGTTGCCAGACCGACATGGTTACGGTACCGAACCCCGTCATCGCGTCGATTCGGATCATCGACCCCGGATACGACGTGCAACGGGTGGAAATCGTCGGCTCCGGCATTGTGCACCAGGGCCGCACCATGGGTTACGGGCGGTGCACCATCGTCGACGCCGACAACCCGGACCGGGTGATCGCATCCAACGAGGGCCAGGGAGCGATCATCGGCATCCCACCGGAAGGCCTTGACAGGATGGATGTTTCGGGCACCGAGCTGGTTATCGAAGATTCGGCCGACCTGCCGCCGCTATGGCAGGCCTTCGGCGCCGCCAAACGCGCCGACGGCAATTGGGTGTTGCCGCCGCTCAGTGTCGAACTTGCCTCACCCGATGCGGCGCTGCACATCGGGCCGCAGCACGTCGTCCTCGAGGCCGCCGCAACCGACCTCGCTGCTGAGGTCGCGGGGACCAGGAGAGTGCAGGTCGTCAGCTGGCACGTGATGTTCATGTCGCGCGAAAAGGTCGGCCCGTTCCGGGTGGAGGGTGCCCCCTACATTGTCCGTTCGAGTGGCCGTTCGAGAGGCCGTTCGGGACGCATCGGCGTGCGGATGCTGCTGCACGACGAGGGAAACGCGGACAAGGCCGTCACCTCGGCCGCGCCGATCTTTGCGGTCGTCGGCTAGCGTCCGACCTCAGCCGAGCCGTGACAACTGGTTACTCAGGTCCGAAAAGGCTTGTGCCATAGCGAGTTGCTCGCCGGCATTGTCGATCTCCACGTAGGACAGTCCGAAGCCGGTCAGCGTGCGACCCCGCCACCGAAGCTCTGCTTTGGCGCGGTGTCCGCGACCATGGTCGTCGACGGTGACGGTGACGTCGACGATGTCGGGTTGCCGAGAGATGTCGCAGTTCATGAGCGGTCCTTGCACGGAGTAGCCTGCGCGGCTAGAGGTTCACGGTCAACACATCGCCCACGGGCCGACGCGGCGTCGGCGGTGGGAGGTGTTCATGGTCGGGTGCCTGCCCGATTCGGACGAGCACCTGGGGCCGTGGGTGTCCGGTCAGCTCTTCGACAAGGTGGCGACTGGTCGACAGTTCCGTGAGATGGGTGAGTGTGCAGGTGGCCAGGCCGGCGGTCGTGGCCTCCAGCAATATCGTCGACAGCGTCTCTCCGCAGCCGAGCAGATCGCGCCGGGTGTCGTCATGCGCGGAAATCACCACGATCGTCGACACGTCGACCGGGACCTCCGCGCGCCGATCTGGGTGGTGGCTGACCGGAAACGTCCGGCCCACGTCCACGCGGCCCGCTTCGGCGGCGGAAAGCAACGAGTCGTACGGAATGCCCTCGCTCGCCTCGAAAGGAGCCGTCCAGCGCTGCAGGGTCGCGAAGTAGGCCGAGTCGTAGAACCGCAGGGCGTCAGTCAAATCCGTCGCCCAGGCGAGTTCGCTGCGATCCGCTTCGCTGATGACGTCGACCAGCGCAGCTCTGTCGTCCAGCCGGCCGCGCAGGCCACTTTCGAAAGCGGCCCAGTCGGAGACCGGACCGAAAGGCAGCCGGTCGGTGCGGCGCACCGCGATGGCCTCCGCGCGCCTTCGTTGTTCGTCGGTGACGGTGATCGATTCGGTGAACCTGATAGACGCGAGGTGATCGACCTGCTGCGGGTCGGGGCACCGGTCGATGTGGGACTCCCATCCCGCGGCAGCCATCGCGACGCGTAGGTGATCCAGGGCGGCCCCGCAGCTGATCAGGGCTTGGCGGTCGTGCGGGTCGGTCTGCACAACGTGACTCGAGTCCAGATACAGGTGCAGACCATCGCCGTCGGCGATCCAGCGCCACGGCTGGCTGTTGTGGTAGGAGGGGGCTCGGCAGGCCAACGCCACGGCGTCGGTCAGTACATCTGTTGCGACCGTTGTCATTGACGTCACCTAAGTCTCCCAATCATCTGCCGACTAGTTATCGACATTGCTCGACGGAGCAACCCCGCGGGCAGAGTCCTTGGTCCCCAATCGGAAAGAGAAGGGCCTCAGGCCCGCCGCAGGGAGTCGACTCGATCGCGCGAGGCGCCGGGCCGTCTGAATACGTTCGACGCCGGGGCTTGCCTACCGAATACGGGGCCGCAACTTTCGTATAATCCAGCGACGATGATGCACACCCAACTGGGAGACGTGCTCGGCCCGCTTGTGCTGAAAGGCAGTTGACGTGCCGGGTTTCGGGTTCGCGACGTTGGCGTTGCTGGCCGGGGTGGGTTTCGCCGGTCCGCTGCTGGCATCGCTGCCGCGCCTGCAGGTTCCGCTGATCATCGGCGAGCTGCTCGCCGGGCTCGTCTTCGGCAAAACCGGTTTCGGTGTCCTCGACGTGACCAACCCAACGTTTCAGTTGTTCGCGAACATCGGCTTCGCGCTGGTGATGTTCGTGGTGGGCACTCATGTTCCAATCCGCAGCCGCGAGGTGCGCTCGGCACTGCCGGCGGCCTTTTCCCGGGCGATTCTGACGGGAGGTGTGGCGGTCGCTCTCGGCGTCGCGGTGGCTTCGGCATTCGGCACCGGCCACGCGGCGCTCTACGCGGTCTTGATGACCTCGTCGTCGGCGGCGCTGGCGTTGCCGGTGATCGACTCGCTCCGGCTGAAGAGCCCGGCAGTGCTATCGGTGACGACGCAGATCGCGATCGCGGATGCCGGATGTATCGTGTTGCTGCCCTTGGTGATCGATCTCAAGCGTGCGCCGGCGACTGCGCTGAGTGCCGCGACGATCGCCGGCTGTGCGTTGGCGCTCTACGCGCTTCTGCGCGCCATTGCGCGTCGTGGCTGGCTCCAGCGTATCCATAGGTACTCCGAAAAGCGCCGCATGGCACTGGAACTGCGCACCAACCTCGTCGTGCTCTTCGGATTGTCGGCGCTCGCCGTCAGCACACACGTATCGATCATGTTGGCGGGCTTCGCGTTGGGCTTGGTGATCGCCGCCGTCGGCGAGCCGCGGCGATTGGCACGCCAGCTTTTCGGTATCACCGAAGGGTTTTTCAGCCCGCTGTTCTTCATCTGGCTGGGTGCGTCGTTGCAGGTGCGCGAGCTCGGTTCGCACCCGGTGTTCATCTTGTTGGGGGCGGCTCTCGGACTCGGTGCGGTGCTGGCCCACTCCGTGGGAAAGTTGCTCGGTCAGCCGCTGACGCTGGCCGTGTTGTCGGCCGCGCAGCTCGGTGTCCCGGTCGCCGCGGCCACGATCGGTACCGAGGAACACCTGCTGGCTCCCGGCGAGTCGTCAGCACTGATGCTGGGCGCACTGCTGACCATCGCCTCCGCCTCGATCGCGGGCGCGTGGGCCGCCCGCGGGCAGGCGACCGCAGCAGCGGCACAGTGAGCCGGCATGCCACGCGATCTAGGGGTGACTGCGGCCAGCGGCCTGGTGGCCGGCAGTGTCGTCGGTACGGGCATTTTCACCATGCCGGCCGTCATCGCCATGGCCGGTACGGTCGGAATCGTCGTCGTTGCCGCCGCGGGTCTCGGCTCCATGCTGCTGGCGGTCCTGTTCGGTCAGCTCAGCACGCGGCTCGTAGACAGCGATGGTGGCCTATACGCCTATGCCCGGCACGAATTCGGTGACCTCGCAGGCTATTTCGTCGGGTGGAGCTACTGGGTTTCGGCGTGGGCCGGCAACGCCGGAATCGTGGCATCCTGGGTGTTCTATGTTGACGCGTTATTGGGGCTGACCTCGCCGAGTGTGTGGATCAACTGGGGCATCGTGCTGGTGGGGCTTTGGGTCCCGGCGATCGTCAACCTCGTTGGTGTTCGGCTGATGTCCTGGTTCCAGACGATCACGGTCATTCTCAAATTCGTTCCGCTGCTGTTCTTCGCACTGGCCGGTTGGTTTTTCATCGACACGGAGCGCCTGATGCCGTTCAATGCCTCGGGCGGCAGCATCTACCGCGCGGTCGGGTTGGCCGCGGGGGTGGCGCTGTTCTCTTTCATCGGCGTTGAGGCCGCCGCTGTCACGTCAAAACGTGTGCGAGATCCCGCTCGCAACGTCGGGCGCGCTTCGGTGATCGGCGTTGCCGCCTGCGCGTTGCTCTATGTGATGGTGACGGCCGCAGTGATGGGCTTGGTGCCGCACGACGTACTGGTGCGTTCTGGCTCCCCATTCGTCGACGCCACCGCGGCGATCTTTCCTGGCCACGCGTGGGCCGGCAGTGTAATCGCCGCGGTGGCAGTCGTTTCGGGGATAGGCGCGCTGAACGGATGGACCCTGATAGTGACCGAGGCCTCTCGTCCCATGGCCGAGGACGGGTTGTTCCCTCGGCCGTTCGCCTGGAACGACCGCCACGGCAACGCCTGGTTTGGCATCGTCGTCGCCGCGGCCCTGCCATCGCTGCTCATGCTGTGGCGGTTCACGTCAAGCACGGGATTGACGGTGTTTACCTATCTGGTCGGGCTCAGCGCGGTGACGGTGGCGATCCCGTACCTTGTCTCAGCCCTCGCGCAGCTCGTCTACGTCGTATCCCACCGCCGCCGGGTCGATGGCTGGCGGTTCGGGCGTGACTGCGCAATATCGGTTGCGTGCGTGGCATTTTCGTCGTGGATGACCGTCGCGGCTGGCTACCAGATCCTGTCCCAGGCGTTAGCCGTCGTGGTGTTCGGCCTTGTCGGTTGGGCGGTCTCGAAGACGGGCAGCACTCGCCCGCGGGCGCAGGAACCCCGCCGAGGGCATCGGCCCTAGGGCGTGGGGCGAAAGGCCCTTGATGCAAGGACTTCTGCTCGCCTCGTGGCACGGTAGAAGGCACTCCGTATCGGTTCCGTTCGGCTCTACTGGCTGGGTTACGGGCGTGGTCAGATCGAACCAAGGCTCGTTGAGGAGGCCACGATGAAGCGATGGCAACGGCGGGATGCCGCAAGGTTGACCATGTATCGCGTGAGCGATCGCTTGCACCAGAGCCGCGTAGTCCAGGTGCCCGGCCACGAGATCGCATCGGTCGTGTCCGGTTGGCTGGCCGAGCTGGGAGCCTGCAGTCCACTGGTCGACGACCTCGCAAGCGCAGCCTGTGGCGGTGACTGGGCGGCGGCCTCCGCATTCGGCGACCAATTGTCCGTCGATGTGGCTGTTGCGGCCGCCGCGTGACCTCGATCATGGCACAAAGTCCCGCCCACTTGGGCCGTCGTCCTCTCGTGCCGCCCACGTCATTGCCGGACCGTTGGATTAGCAGATTTTCCTGAAGGGACCACAGCCATGAACCCGGGCTTTCCAGATGCGGCCACGATCCGCACCGTCTTGACGCTGGCATCGCGGGCTCCTTCCGTCCATAACACGCAGCCCTGGCGGTGGCTCGTTGGCACGGAAAGCCTTCACCTCTACGCCGATACGGACCGGCAACTGCCCAATGCGGACCCGGAAGGTCGAGACCTGATCCTGAGTTGTGGTGGGGCGCTGAATCACTGTGTTGTCGCTTTCGCGGCAGTGGGTTGGCATGCCAAGGTGACCCGGCTGCCGAACCCGGCCGACCCCGACCACCTTGCCGCGATCCAACTCTCCCGATACTCGGCCGAGCCCGTCGACATCGCGCTCGCCGCAGCAATACCGCGGCGACGCACGGACCGTCGCTACTACAACTCGTGGCCGGTGCCGGTCGGCGACATCGCATTGATGGCCGCGCGAGCCGCACGGCACGGGGTGACGCTCTGCCAAGTGGAGGAGACCGACCACCTACGTGAGATCGTGGCTCAATCGGTATGGGACCACATGACCCACGATTATCTCGTCGAACTCACCGAGTGGAGTGGACGCTACGCCGCGGCCGCGGGGGTCCCGGCCCGTAATACCCCGAAATCGGACCAGAAGGCGAAACTTCCAGGGCGGTATTTCGCGGGGCCCGTATTGGACATGCCGACGGGGGCGTCACCCGCCGAAGACAATGCCGCGTTGCTTGCGCTCGGAACGCGCGATGACGACCGGCTGGCCCAGTTGCGCGCGGGCGAAGCCACCAGTGTCGTGCTGCTCAGCGCCACGTCCATGGGCTTGGCAAGCTGCCCGGTCACCGAACCACTGGAGATTCCCGACACTCGCGAAGCCGTGCGAGCCGAGATCTTCGGCGATGGTAGTCATCCGCAGATGCTGTTGCGCGTGGGTTGGGCGCCGATCAACGCCGACCCACTGCCCGCGACACCGCGTCGCGAACTCGCCGATTTCGTCAAGTGGACGGCCGGCGAGTAATTGATATGTCGTCTGGGGAGTTGTGGTGGACACATTCACGCTAGATCCGCATAGCTGGCGCATCGGCATTCTTTTTGATCGCAATCCGCTGATTCGGCGCACCGACCGCATCGAAGCAATGGTGTTGATCCTTGCGGTGGTTGCGTCGCTGATCGGCGTTCCGATCGTCGCGGTAGTGGGAGCCATGACCTATGGCTCCCGTGCGCACCTCTACGCCCATCCCGCGACCCCGTCGACCCCGTGCTGGCCCGCCCTGGGCGACGCGCTTGCTATCGGCGGCGCGGCCTTCCTCTTCCTGGCGGTCACGGTGACATCTCTCGTGGTCGGGGTGCGTTCGTGGCTCGACCGAAGCCGTGACGCGCAGTGGGAGCACGCGCTCAACTGCATGCAGGGGGACGGCGGCCGGCGAAATCAGCGCTGACAACCGCAAAGGACGAACGTCCCTGTACACCAATGGCGAACCGGGCGGATGATGTGGCGATGAGCGGATACGGCGAGGCCTCGAGTACCGCCCTGTTGGATGCGGCTGCACTGCACCGACTTGTCCGGGTGCTCCTCGAGCGGGGCTACCGGGTCATCGGCCCGACCTTGCGGGACAACGCAATTGAGCTGGCAGAGCTCGAGTCAGGGGACGAGTTGCCGTACGGCTGGGGCGTCGACGTAGGCCCGGGTCACTATCGGGTGCGCCGGCGTGATGACAACGCGGCATTCGGGCATTCGGCTGGCCCGCAGTCCTGGAAGCAGTATCTGCATCCTCCGCGGCAGCGCGTGTGGGCGGGTACTCGGGACGGGGCCGGCACCGCCGCACCCGACGAGTTCCCCCGATACGCGTTCCTCGGTGTGCGTGGGTGTGACCTGGCCGCGATCAGGACCCTCGATCGGGTGCTCGGAACCTCTGCGTATCCGGACAACTCGTTTGTCGGTCGCCGCCGGCAGATCTTCGTCGTGGCGGTGAATTGCACGGAGCCGGGCGGGTTGTGTTTCTGCACTTCGATGGGAACCGGGCCGGGCGTCGGACCGGGCTATGACCTTGCCCTGACCGAGCGCTTGCACGGCGATGCGCCTTATTATCTCGTCGGCGTGGGTAGTCAAGAAGGCGCCGAGGTGCTGGAAGCCATCCCGCACGAATTCGCCAGCGCCGAGGAAACCCGTTGTGCGCGAGAAGAGGTCGACAGCGCGGCCGATCGGATGGGACGTCAGATGCCCGACACCGACCTGCGCCGGCTGCTGGTGCGATCACGCGAATCGGCGCAGTGGGACGACGTGGCCAGTCGTTGTCTGACCTGCGGCAACTGCACGATGGTGTGCCCGACCTGCTTTTGCACCAGCACCGAAGACGTCAGTGATCTCATGGGTGAGCACGCCGAGCGCTGGCGTTCCTGGGCTTCGTGTTTCGAGATGGATTTCACCTTCATCCACGGCGGCGGGAGCGTTCGCCAGTCCGGCGCATCCCGCTACCGGCATTGGTTGACCCACAAACTGAGCACCTGGCACGACCAGTTCGGGATGTCCGGCTGCGTCGGCTGTGGACGCTGTATTGCGTGGTGTCCCACTGGTATCGACATCACCGTGGAGATGAACAAGATGGCCGAAGCGGCCCAGGATGACTAACCCGATGACCAACGCGGCGGCTGCGGAGCAGACTCGCGCCCCCATGGCGCCCGTTCCGTATCGGGTACGCAGCCGTGTCGTCGAGAGCCCGGATTCGGCCACGCTGTGTCTTGAGCCCGTCGACGAAGTACTGCGGCGTCCGGAACCCGGCGAATTCATGATGCTCTACGCGTTCGGCGTCGGGGAGGCGGCGATCTCGATCAGCGGCGACCCCGCCGTCACCGACGGGTCGATCACCCACACGATCCGAGCGGTCGGCGCGGTCAGTCGAGCCCTGCACGACGCACAGCCGGGTGCTGTTGTCGGGGTGCGGGGCCCGTTTGGTACCACCTGGGGCCTGGCCGATGCCGTCGGCCGGGATCTGGTGATGGTCGCCGGCGGGGTCGGGTTGTGCCCGCTGCGTCCCGCGGTGCTTGGCGCACTCGCCGAGCGGTCCCGTTACGGGAAGGTGACGCTGATCGCCGGTGCCCGCACCCGCGCCGACTTCGTATTCGCCGCGCAGCTGGAGAAGTGGGCCCAAGAACCGGGCATCGAATTGCAACTGGTTGTCGATGCGCCGACGCCAGGCTGGCACGGCGAAGTCGGGCTGGTGACCGCGCCGCTGAGTCGATTGACGTTGGATACGGCACGCACCACTGCCTTTCTGTGCGGGCCGGAGCCGATGCTGCACTTCGGAGCGGAGGCCCTGCTCGCGAAAGGGGTTGCTGCGCAGGATATCCGCGTGTCGCTGGAGCGCAACATGCAATGCGGAATCGGGTGGTGCGGGCATTGTCAGCTCGGTCCGCTTCTGCTGTGCCGCGACGGCCCGGTGGTCGGCTTCGACATTGCGGGTCCGCTGCTGCGCGTAAAGGAGCTATAGATGAGCAAGTCCACCCTGGCGGTGTGGAAATTCGCATCCTGCGATGGCTGCCAGCTGACCTTGTTGGATTGCGAGGACGAGTTGCTCACCCTGGCCGAGCGCGTCGACATCGCGAACTTCGCGGAGGCGTCCAGCGCCATGGTCGCCGGGCCCTACGACGTGTCGCTGGTGGAGGGGTCGATCACCACCCGGCGCGATGAGCAACGCATCCGTGAAATCCGTTCGCAATCAAAGCTTCTGGTCACCATCGGCGCATGCGCGACGGCCGGGGGAGTGCAGGCCCTGCGCAACTTTGCCGACATCTCGGAGTTCACCTCGCTCGTGTATGCCAAACCGGAGTACGTCGATACCCTGGCAACCTCTACCCCCGCATCGGCTCATGTCAAAGTCGACTACCAGCTGCCCGGTTGCCCGATCGACCGTGGGCAATTGCTCGACACCCTGGCGGCGCTGTTGATCGGGCGCAAGCCGCGCCTGCCCGCCAAGACGGTGTGCATCGAATGCAAACTTCGCGGAGTGACGTGTGTGGTGGTTTCCGAAGGAACTCCGTGCCTTGGTCCGGTCACCCATGCGGGCTGCGGGGCCCTGTGCCCGAGGCATCATCGCGGCTGCTTCGGCTGCTTCGGTCCCTCGGCCGCACCGCAAACCGCCACACTGATTCCGTTATTGCGTCGCGACGGAATGTCCGATGGCGACGTGGACCGGGTTTTCGCGACATTCAACGTCGCCAGTTTCACCGCAGAGCGGAGCGGGCAATGACCCACGCGACGCGCAAGTTGAGTGTCGGCACGTTGACTCGCGTCGAAGGCGAGGGGGCGCTGCACGTCTCACTCAAGGATGGCGTGCTGGACAGCGTCCAACTCAACATCTATGAGCCGCCGCGGTTCTTCGAGGCGTTCCTGCGCGGCCGATCTCACACCGAGCCGCCCGATCTGACGGCGCGGGTGTGCGGAATCTGCCCCGTTGCCTACCAGGTCAGCGCCTGCAATGCCATCGAACAGGCCTGCGGGATCGAGGTGGACGAAGAACTTCTCGCGCTGCGCCGGTTGCTGTATTGCGGCGAATGGATCAACAGTCACGCCCTGCACATATATCTGCTGCACGCGCCCGACTTCCTTGGCCATCCCGACGTCGTGTCGATGGCCCGCGACCATCGGGAGGTGGTAGAGCGCGGTCTTGCGCTCAAGAAGGCGGGCAACCAGTTGATGGACTTCGTCGGAGGGCGGGCGATACACCCGATCAATGTGAGATTGGGCGGATTCTATTCGGTGCCAAGCCGATTGGATTTCGGGCCGGTTGCCGAGCAGCTGCGCATGGCGCAGGATCACGCGTTGGCGACCGTCGAATGGGTTTCCGGTTTCGAGTTCCCTGATATCGAAGTGGAGCATGAGTTCTTGGCGCTCACGGCGCCTGACCGCTACCCGATCGAGGACGGCGTCATTGCACGCAGCGCGGGCCCTTCTTTTCCGATAGCCGATTTCACCACCCGCGTCGTCGAGGCTCAGGTGCCGCACTCCACGGCGATGCATGCGACCCTCGATGGCGTCCGGTATCTGACCGGGCCGCTGGCGCGATTTTCGCTGAACTCGGCGACGCTGTCGCCGCTGGCCGCGCAGGCCGCGGCGAGCGCCGGGCTGTCGGCGCAATGCCGAAATCCATTTCGCAGCATCGTTGTCCGTGCCGTCGAAGTCGTGTACGCGATCGAAGAAGCGTTACGCATCATCTCCGAATATCAACGCCCGTCGCGGCCATACGTCGAGGTCCCCGCGCGCGCCGCCATCGGGCACGGCGTCAGCGAGGCGCCTCGCGGCCTGCTCTATCACCGATACCAGATCGACAACGACGGGCTGGTCGCCGAGGCGACCATCATTCCGCCGACCTCACAGAATCAAGCCGCGATAGAAGCCGACTTGGCCCGTATTGTTGCCGACAACCTCGCCCTCGACGACGCCGCGCTGACCGGCCTGTGTGAAAGATTGATTCGCAGCTACGACCCGTGTATCTCGTGCTCGACGCACTTCCTGCGGTTGACGGTCGAGCGCGCATGAGCAAAGACGCGCCCACCATACCGGCAGACATGGTGGTGGTCGGGCTTGGCAACGCCTACCGCAAGGACGACGCAGTCGGTGTGATTGCCGCGGCCGCGATCCGAGAACTCGTGTCGCCGCATGTTCGTGTGGTAACCGACATCTCGGACTCGACGCTGCTGCTCGATGCGTGGCGCGATGCCGAAGTCGCGGTGGTGATCGACGCCGCCAGGGGGGCTTCGCCGATGCCGGGCGAGGTCCGTCGGTGGACGGTCGCCGACCTGACGAACATGCCCAAGGGGTGGACCTCGCACAGCATCGATCTGGCTCGCACCCATGCGCTGGCCCAGATCCTTGCCCAAGCGCCCACCGCGATGGTGGTGTTCGCCGTCGAGGTCGTGGATACCGGTCATGGTGTCGGCCTGACCGCAGCCGTCGCCGACGCCGTGCCCGAGGTGGTCGGCCTGGTGCTCGCTGAGATCAACGACCGTCGGACAACAACGAGGCGATCGCCGCACTCAGCTTCGCGGTGACCTCGGCGACGGCGGCCCGGAATTCGTTCGACATGCGTGTCGCTGGGGCTCGTTCAAGTCGCATCTCACCAAGCGTGGATACCCGCATCTCTCGCATTGATCTGATCGGCTAGACGCGAGGAGAAAAAGGGGCAGAAGTCCCGAGGCGGCGAGGGACCTTTGGCCATGCAACTCGGTGACGTGTACCCCTGCCGCCGATCCGTCGCGCCTGGGCACGATTGAACTCCGAGGAATTAAGGAGAAGCGCATGAAGGCCAAGGTCGGTGATTGGCTGGTGATCAAGGGCGCCGCGATCGACAAGCCGGACCAGCGGGGATTGATCACGGAGGTTCACTCGCCGGATGGCGCCCCGCCGTACGTGGTGCGGTGGCTTGCCACCGACCACGAGGCCACCATTTTCCCTGGTGTCGACGCGGTCGTCGTCACGGCCGCCGCGCAGGCGGAAGCCGACGAGCGGGCGCGCCATCGCTTCGGGGCCATACAGTCCGCCATTGCCCACGGTGCAAAGCAATAGGGCGTTCGATCATGGGCAATAACGCGCCGCTTTCCCACACGTTCGATGTCGAAGTGACAACGCACGGTCAGCTTTCCGAAGCGGCCGATTATGCGCGCGACAAGGTCGGCGAGCTGAGCCAGTACATCCGCAGGCCGGTGCTCAACGCCAGGCTCAGACTGGCCAGACATGGCGATCCGGCGGTTGCACGACCCGTCGTTGCGCAGGCGAATCTCGACGTCGACGGGGTGCCCGTCCGCGCTCAAGTAGAGGCGACGACCGCGCGAGAGGCGGTCGATCTCCTCGTGGCGCGGCTGCGCCGGCGCCTGGAGCGTGTTGCCGAACTCCGAGCGCCGCGTCGCGGTGGGGTCCGCGAAGCCGGCGCCCATGAATGGCGGCACGGTTCTGAGCCGACGCATCGGCGCGACTATTTTCAGCGCCCCGCAGCCGAGCGTCGTGTCATCCGCCGCAAGTCGTACACCATGGCACCGTGTTCGATCGATGAGGCCGCCCGCGAAATGGAGCTCTTCGATTACGACTTCCACCTGTTCACCGAGCAGGGCAGCGCGGCCGCGGCGGTGCTGTATCGCGCCGGTGAAACCGGCTACCGCCTTGCCTTGGTGTCACCCGACGGAGCCGATCAGCTCAGTCCGCACGCCGTGCCCGTGACGATCAGCCCGCACGCGGTGCCCTGTTTGACCGAAGAAGAAGCCGCCGACCGGATGTCGCTGCTCAATCTGCCGTTCCTGTTCTATATCGATGCCGCTCAGGGCCGTGCCAACGTGTTGTATCACCGCTACGACGGGCATTACGGCGTCATCACCCCGGCGGGCTAGGCATCGTGCAAGACGGCGCACTCGGTGACCAAGGTCCAGCTGGCGGGAGACTTTGTGCCATTACGCCGACATGGCGAAAGACGAAAACTGAATATGCATATGTGCTTTAAAGTGCGGCCATCTGATCGCGAAGGAGTCGTTGAGTCATGAGTAGTCGGAATTTCGGTCTGGGGCCCGCCGCCGGCCAGTACGGTGCGGAGGACGAGAACCAGCTTCAGCCAGCCGACACGTTGATCGATCGCGGTGTCGACGACATACTCGACGAGGGATATTCACCGCCCGAGCGGCCGTACGGGCCAGGCGCCTTCGGACCGGCGGAAACACTTGACCAACAGTTGGCGGAGGAAGAGCCAGATCCGTTCTCGCGCATCGGTAATCCACTTGACGCCGAAGAGCAGCAGCGGTCTGACCAGGCCGAGCGCGCAAGCGAGTTCCCGGAGCGACACGAGGTTGGACGAAAGCGAGCCGGCCGACTCGTAGCACCGGACATGGGGTTTGGCGTGCACGCGGAATCGGAGCTGGTCGCTGAGGACGTCGGTATCAACGGGGGAGCGGCATCCGCCGAGGAGGCCGCGGTGTACATCATCGACGACGAGGATTAGTCCGTTCCGCGCCAGTCGCCAAACCGCTTGAGGTAGCCCAACATGCGGTGTATGGGCACGGGCCGCGGCCATTCCTCGGCGCGGAAGTAGGCATCCGATCCGCCGTCGACGAATATCACGCTCCCGCAAAGGAATGTCGCCGCGTCCGAAAGCATGAACAGTGCCCAATCGGCAAGCTGTCCCGCATCACCGTAGCCGCCGACCGGAATCGGAAAGGAGCGAACAGCCTTCGCCTGACTTGCGATCGACAGCTGCTCCTCGAGTAAGGGTGTCATGATCGCCCCAGGTGCAAGGGCATTGAGGCGGATGCCCGATCCCGCCCACTCCGGTCGCACGGCCGCACGCCGCACCCAGCGACTCACCGCAATTTTGGATGCGGCATAAAGGATCGTCGGTGCATATGTACCGAACACTCGCACCGAACGCACCGCCCGATCGGGGTTACCGCCGAGCAATGCCCGGACTGTTCGCGCCGGAACGGCGGGTGTCGTAGTTGTGGAATTGCTGGAAAAGACGACAACTTTCGCGAAGACTGTAGCGGCGAGGGCCGGCCGCCACGCGTCGAGAAGATCCACCACGCCGAAGAAATTGACTTGGGCAATCGATACACACCGACCGGCGGCCGGCCCGGGACCAAGACCCGCGGCCAGCACGGCACCGTCCAGTCTCGATCCTGACGACGCCAGCACACCGTCGGCGGCGGCCCGGCGTCCCTGGGGAGTCGACAAGTCAGCCACGATGTCCGCCTGCTTGATATCCACCCCGATCACGGTGTGACCGTTTTCGCGAAGTTTGCGGGCCACCTGCTGTCCCATGCCGGACGCCGATCCCGTTACCGCGTAAACGCCCACCAGCGACCTCGTTTAGCCGTTCGCGCTTACCTGTTTCTGGTGATGTGGCACCAGGTAATCCACAAACCAGTCACGCGCGAGTCGAGCAACCTCCTCGAGTGCGCCCTGTTCCTCGAACAGGTGGGTCGCACCCGGAACGACGATTAGTTCGCATGGTCCGGGTATTGCGCGCTGCGCTCGCCGGTTCAAGTCGAGGACCACCTCGTCGCGGCCACCGACAATCAGCAGAGTGGGTGCCTTCACGTTCACCAGGGCGGCCCCCGCGAGATCCGGCCGACCCCCGCGGGAGACAACCGCCTTGACATCGATCCGCGGATCGGCGGCCGCAACCAGGGCTGCTCCAGCGCCGGTGCTCGCGCCGAAATACCCAACTGGAAACGATGCCAGATCGGGCTGTCCGGCGAGCCAATCAGTCACTTCGATGAGTCGGTCAGCCAGCAACTTGATATCGAAAACATTGCTGCGGTTTCGTTCCTCATCGGGAGCGAGCAGGTCGATGAGCAGCGTGCCGACACCGGCCTGGTTCAGGACGTCGGCGACGTAGCGATTCCGGGGACTATGCCGGCTGCTGCCGCTGCCGTGGGCGAAAACGACAATGCCTTTGGGGTTTTCGGGGATGACCAGGTGCCCTGCGATCGGCACCCGCCCGGTGAGTATGTGGATCTCTTCGTCCCGCAACGGCGGATCGGCGGCAGCGTCGACCTCTGCCCGCTCGGCGAAGTTCGTCCGCGCCCGATCGAGCAGCTCGACGACGTCATTGTCGGTTGTCGGGGCGAAGTGGCGGTATCCCTGGCCCACGGCAGCGAATGGCGTTGGCGTTTCCAAACAGACCACCTCGTCGGCCACGCCGCCAAATCTCGCGGCGACGTCCGGCGGTCCGATCGGAACGGCGAGCACCACCCGGCTCGCTCCATGCACCCGAGCCACCCGGCAGGCCGCCTTGGCCGTCGCGCCGGTGGCGATGCCGTCGTCGACAATGACGACGGTCCGCCCTGCCAGCGAGATCGGGTCCCGCCCGCGCCGGAAGCGATCCGCAAGGCGGCGCAGCTCGACCCGTTGCTTGCGTTCGACTACGTCCATGTCGTCGCCGTCAAGATGTGACTGACGCACGACCGAGTCGTTCAGCACTCGCACGCCGTCCTCGCCGATGGCTCCGAAAGCCAATTCGGGCTGGAACGGAACGCCCAGTTTGCGTACCAGGAGCACGTCAAGCGGTGCCTGCAGTGCGTTGGCGATCTCGAAGGCTACCGGCACCCCACCGCGCGGCAGGCCGACCACGACCACGTCTTGACCCTGCAAGAACTCCATGTGCGACGCCAGCTGCCGGCCCGCGTCGACCCGGTCCTCGAAGGGTTCGATGCAGCGATACTGGTACGGCGACGCAGCCCCCGAGCCCCGTATGAACCGACGTAGCCCGTCAAAGATGTTGTGCGTGGCCATGATCGATCCCCAACTATGATTGCTGGCCCGCAAGGCGGTCGGGCGCGGCGTAGCGCAGCAGCGCACCGATCCCATCCGCGGGGGCGATCCGGCCGTCGGCCAGAACGACTGCGGCACCGATCGCGATTGCTGCGAAGGGCAGCACCTCGTCGGCCCGGGCCACCCTGTCCACGGGCTCGCCCAGCTCGGACAGCGCGTCCGCATCGGGCGCGAACACGGTCCGCGTCGCGCCGGTGACGACGGTCGCGTCGCCCAGCTCACCGATGATCAACGTATCGACGTCGCCATCGCGAAGCGCTGCGCATACCGCAGCCATTCCCTCGGCCGCCAAACCCGATCTCCGTCCGGTCTCGGCTTCGTATCGACCGGCGATGGTGGTCAATTCGCTGCCTTGTCGCCGGTCGAGTTCCGCCGCCGTCATTTCCCGGAGTTCTTCGGGATCGATTCCGGACGGTCGCGCCCCGACATGGAGCTGTGACACCCGCTGGTGCACCCGCTCGGGCAATTCGGCCAATAAGCCGGCGCGAGAACGCGCCTCACCACACACGAAGACCACCTCGGGATCCGCGTCATCGACCAGCCGTGTGAGGTGGTCGGCGACCGCGCGGTAGTTCATTCGGAGGGCCTCGTCGGTCGTGTGCTGGCGGTCGCCGTAGCCGTTCCAGCCCGCGCTGGCCGGCTTGTGTACCGGGAATCCGCCGCCGTCGATGCAGGTGGAGTTGATCGTCTGGCCCCGATACAGCGATACGTCGGCTCCGGTGCGGTGAACGGTGGTCACCACGTAGGTCGGTCTGCGTATCTCGAGTCGCACCAACGGCAGGATGTACGGGTAATCGGAGAACCGAACCACTGCGGACGGCGGCGGGCTGCTCAGCTCCTCGTTGACCAGCACCTCATCGTCGGTCGTGATCACTGCGCGGCCGCGCCGACCCACGGCCGGCCGATGGTGCAGGACAGCTTCCTCGAGCTTGCCGATCACTTCCGGTCCGGCACCCAGGTTCTCGAGATTGCGGCGGATATCGCCCCAGGTGGCTTCGAGTCGCTCGGCCGCGTCCGGGGTGTCATGTGTGTCGTCGAAATAGATCGACGCGAAGGGACCCTTTGCTTTTGCCAGCCATCGAAGGCGTTCCGATCGCATGCCGTCCCTTTCCGTGCGTATGACTGCAGGTACCGCGTTCACCCGAACTTAAGAAATCTGGCGCCGGCCCGCGAGGGCCGTTAGCCCCTCGATGTGAGTCTTAAGTCCCGCACACCGGGAGTACGAACTCCATTTAGTGTTGCGCGGCAGATGCTTTCGACCGAATGGCCGATGGCCGGAGCGCGCTTGTGACGGCATCTGCCCCGGCCATCGGTGAATCAGTCGAGCATTGAGACGGGCTTACTTGGTCGCCACCTCACTGGTGCTGTGCACCACGCTGCGGAAAAACTGGATGCGCGCGGTGACCAACTCCTCGGCCAGGTCCAGTGCAGCGTCGACCACGGTCTTACGTCGCGACTGTTCCGGCAACACGGGACTGATCTGGTCGACGAACTTGCGTGCCGCCTCGATCGCCTGCTTGCGGGCGGTTTCGACCGATTCAAGTACGTCGTCAGAAAGTTCGGCCCAGCGCGGCTCAGTCTTTTCGGGTGCCTCCGTCATGGTTCCACTCCTGGTCAGTAGCTCATGGTGTCAAAGCCGACGTTGGCATTTGCAGATGCATCGACCGTACGACGGGCGGGCTATCCGAACGAGTGACTAAGGTCCTTTCGGCCGTGGTCATATGTCCCGATCGAAGTAATGTTCGGTGTTGTCAGTCAAGGACTTTCGTGGCGACCGGCGGGCCCTTGGTCCCTACGCTCCGGCTCGGCGCAGTTGTTAGCGTGCCGTTATGGCGACGCATGCCAGCGAAGACCCCCAGGGACCGGGCGCTCCTGATCGGCGAGCCCCGGGCGGTGGCCTGGCCGATGCGATTACCCCCTTCGTGCATACGGGCCAGTACTACGCTCGATCCTGGCGCGACTACCTGGGCAAGGCGCCGGACGAACTTCCGATCGCCCGACCCACCATCGCCCTGGCGGCGCAGGCCTTCCGCGACGAGATCGTCTTGCTGGGCCTGAAAACCCGCCGCCCGGTCAGCCGTCCGGATGCCTTCGAACGCATTACCCGCGAAGTGAGTGCCGCAGTCGAGTTCTACGGGAACAGGGGTTGGCTGGACAAGCCCAAAGGCTTCTTCGCCAAACCACCCGTGCTGCATGATGTCACCGTCCGAAAGGTCAAGGGGCGCAGACGGTCGTTCTACCGGATTTTTTTCGACAGCGGGTACGCACCCCGTCCGGGCGAACCGGGCGCGGAGCGCTGGCGGAGTTATACCGCGAACAACCGCGAGTACGCATTGCTGCTCCGCCATCCGCAACCGCGTCCTTGGCTCGTCTGCATCCATGGGACCGAGATGGGTCGCGCGGCATTAGATCTCGCTTTGTTCCGCGCCTGGAAACTGCATGACGAACTCGGCCTGAATGTCGTCATGCCGGTCCTGCCGATGCACGGTCCGCGGTCGCATGACTTGCCAAAGGGCGCGGTGTTCCCCGGGGAGGATGTCCTCGACGATGTGCATGCCACCGCGCAGGCCGTGTGGGATATCCGGCGGCTCTTGTCCTGGATCCGGCTGCAGGAGCCCCAGTCGCCGATGGGACTGAACAGCCTTTCGCTCGGCGGCTACATCGCGGCGTTGGTCGCCAGCCTCGACAAGGGTCTGACCTGCGCGATCCTGGGCGTCCCGGTGGCCGACCTGGTCGAATTGCTGGGACGTCATTCGGGGCTCGGTGTCGATGATCCGCGCCGTGACACGATGATATTGGCCGAATCCATCGGGCGAATGATGTCGCCGCTGTCGCTGACACCGCTCGTGCCGATGGCGGGTCGCTTCATCTACGCCGGGATCGCCGACCGCGTGGTGCACCCACGCGAGCAGGTGATTCGGCTGTGGGAGCACTGGGGCAAGCCGGAAATCGTGTGGTATCCGGGTGGCCACACCGGATTCTTCCGCTCGCAACCCGTGCAGAACTTCGTCTGGGATGCGCTCAAGCAGTCGGGATTATTGGACGGAACTGGCACGTGGCGGGACCGGCCCGCGTAGGTTGTCGAGGACTCAATGAAACCGATGGACCCGCTGGACGCCGCGATGATGGCGGCCGAAATGGTGTCCAGCCCCATGCATGCCGGCGCCGTGCTGATCCTGTCGCCCCCCGCGCACAGCGGCCCGCGCTATGTCGATGAACTGTATCGCGAGACGCTGGCCGGAAATCAATCGATAGATCCCCGGCTGCGCAGATATCCGCATCGCGGATTGGATACCGGTGGGATCTGGGTGTGGCGGGATAGCGTCGATGTGGATGTGAATCGACATTTCTCGCGCCGCACGGTCTCTGGTGGCCGAGACGGGTTCTGGCGGTTGATCGGCGAGTTGCATGCCGAGCGTCTCGACCGGTCCGGGCCGATGTGGATGGCTTATCTGATCGATGGCGTCGACGACGACCGGTTCGCCTTCTACATCAAGGTGCATCACACCCTGATCGACGGTGTCGCCGGTCTCCGGATGATCGCCGACGCGCTCAGCAGCGACCCGAAACGTCGGTCGATGCCGCCCTTCTATGCCGACCGCCGCGAGCAATCCGCGCCGTCGAGCGCCACGACCGGATTACTCACCCATCTGTTCGCGCCGATACGAACTGTGATTGACACGACCGCGTCGGGCGTCGACCTGATACAGCGAGTCGTCACGGGCGAGCTGTCGACGCTGATCGACAGCCTGGTCGGGCACACGACCGTGCTGCCTTTCGCAGCGCCGTATACGCGGGTCAACGGCCGCCTGAGCGCAGAGCGCGCGGTGTGCGCGGGAAGTTGGGCGAAGGATCGCATCCAGGCCGTGGGACAGGCGGCGGCTGTCAGCGGCAACGACGTAATAACCGCGATGATCGCCGGGGTGATGCGCCGATGGCTGGACGATCGCGGTGAACTGCCCGGCCAGTCGGTGGTCGGTGTCTGCCCGATCACCCTGCGCGATCGGGAATCCGATCCGCGAGATGGCCAACAGGGCAACATGTTCGGTCTTTGGCTGTGCCCGTTGGGAACCAACGTGGACGATCCGCTAGCGCGGCTGGATGTGATTCACCGATCGATGTCGGAGGGAAAGCGCTGGGTCGCCAAACGTGGCTCGGCGGCGTCGCTGCTGACGAATGCGGGAAGCATCGCCGCGACCGTCGTAGCCCCGCTGCTGCCGTTCACCCCGAAAGTACGTACCGGCTTCAATCTGCCCATCTCGCACGTTCCCGGGCCGCAGCGCGAAATGTATTGGAACGGTGCGCATATCGAGGAGATTTACCCGGTGTCGACGGTGTACGACGGAATGGCCCTCAACGTCACGACCTGCTCCTATTCCGACCGCGTCGGATTCGGTTACGCGGCGGACCGCAAGGCGGTGCCCGACATCGACCGCTTGATACCGCTTACCGAGCTGTCTCTGGTCGAGCTTGAATCCGCCCTGGGTTTGCTTCCTGACGGTGCCGCACGGTGATCTATTCTGCGCCGCCGCAAGGTCGTTGGACCGGGTAGGTAGGGACCTATGGCCGGTGCCTGGCGACTTTGAGCGATCTAGTGTTAGGGCTGTCGGTGTGATGTCATCGCAACGCAGCCCGCCGAGTTGGATCGAGGTGGTCATCGTGAGCCAGGCTGCTGGAATCGCGTTGGTTGTCGGTTTTGTCGTCGTCGTGGTAGCCGCCTCGATCAGAGTGGTGCAGCAATACCAGCGCGGTGTGCACTTTCGCCTCGGGCGAGTCATCGGGGTGCGCGAGCCCGGGCTGCGACTGATCATCCCGATTATCGATCGCCTGTGGCGGGTTTCGCTACGCATCGTGACCATGCCGATCCAGTCGCAGGGCATCATCACTCGCGACAACGTGAGCGTCGACATAGCCGCGGTTGCTTACTTCCGTGTCGTCGATGCGCGCAAATCCGTCGTCGTCATCGAAAACGTCAACACCGCCATCAACCAGATCGCGCAGACCACCCTGCGTAACGTTGTCGGGCAACATTCCCTCGACGAGGTGCTGGCACAGACGGAAAAGATCAATGGCAGCATCCGCCAAATCCTCGATACCACCACGGTGGAATGGGGCGTGGAGGTGACCTTGGTCGAGCTCAAGGACATCCAGCTTCCGGACAGCATGAAGCGCGCAATGGCACGCGAAGCCGAGGCCGAGCGCGAAAAGCGCGCCAAAATCATTGCCGCGGAAGGCGAAGCGCGCGCTGCAGCCGCGCTCGGCGACGCGTCGGACATCATGATGCGGCACCCGCTGGCCCTGCAGCTGAGAAACCTGCTGACGCTGCTGGAACTCGGGGTGGAGAAAAACACCACGATCGTCTTTCCGGCTCCATTGATGAACGCGATCGGAGAGTTGACCACGTTTTTGACCCGCGAGTCCAAGGCGGCGACACCCGATGAGCCCCAGGGTATTCCGGGTGGTCCCGTTGTCCACGCGGCGTCATTTCAATAGGCCATGATTGGCCGCCGTCAACCGACGGCCGGCACCCCTAACTGGTGAGCGGCGTCGCCCAAGTCACGTGGGTTCCGCCGTCGGGCGGCGCAGCGATTCGGCAGGTGCCACCAAGTTGTTCAGCGCGGTGGTGCAGGTCGGTCAGGTCGCCGTGTCGCTGGCCGTCGCCGTCGTCAATGATCTCGAGGACGAACATGTCGCCGGCGGTGACCGCTACGGTAAGGCGGGAGGCGCTCGGATCGCGCATTGCATTGCTGATCGCCTGGGCGGTGACTGCTGCGGCGTGCTCGGCGAGTTCGCTGCCGACCGAGGCCAGCGTCCCGCTTGTCTGTACGGTGACGGCGACATCCTGGCCTGCGGTCAGCTCGGCGACCAGCTGCCGCATGCGATGGGCTAAGGTCTTGCTGGGTCCGGAGCGGGCGCCGAGCCTGAAGCCGGCCGCGCGGATGTCTCCGATGGTGCTTTGCAAATTGTCGACCGCGGCGGTGAGGCGATCAGTCATCTCAGGTGACCGCGACCGCGCGAGCGCACCCTGCAGGTCCAGACCCGCGGCGAATAACCGCTGGATGACGTGGTCATGCAGCTCATGCGCAATGCGTTCACGGTCCGCCAGGATGCCTAGTTCCCGTTCGCGGTCACGGTTGGTGGCCAGCTGCAGTGCCACTGCCGCGTGCGCTGCGAAATCGCCGACCGAGTCCAGATAGCTCGGGTCGAAGGGAGCCGAATCTATGTTGCGCGCGACCGCGATCACGCCGGTGATGCCGTCACGTGTGCGTAAGGGAAATACAATCGCTGGGCGCTGTCCCACGTCGGTGAACGCCGGGATGGGGTGCCGCAAGGAATCCGTGATCACCGGCGTTCCAGTGCGGAAGACAGTCCCGCTAGTGGAATCGCTGATGGGTACCTGTTGACCGATCACGTCGTCGGCGTGCACGCCGACCGCAGTGGCCACCACCAACGCGTCGGTGTCGTCCGGGTCGCCGTCCGTCAAGGCAGGAACAAGCAGAATCGCTTGCTCGGCCTCGGTCAGCTCCATCGCGCGCTCGGCGATCAACCGCAGTATGCCCGAGTCCGGGTCGGCGCCCGACAGCAACGCGGTGGTGATCTCTCGGCTGGCCTGAATCCAAGCTGCCGACGCCCGCAGCCGATCAAACAGTTGCGCGTTATCGATTGCCACGGCCGCCGCTGATGCCAGCGCGTTCACGGCCGTCTCATGGGAGTCGGTGAAGACTCGTCCGGGGCGATCGTCGGTGACATACAAGGTGCCGAAGACTGCCCCGCGGATGGCGATGGGGACCCCGAGGAAGGCGCGCATGGGGGGATGATGCTCGGGAAAGCCGACCGCCGCCGGATGCATATTCATATCGTCGAGGCGCAGCACCTCGGCGGGCCGAAGCGCAAGGCCCAGAACGCCTTTACCGACCGGCAGGCGCCCGATCTCTCGCACGGTGTCCGCTGCCATTCCGGCGTGCACAAACGTAACGATCCGGCCATCATCGTCGCGGGTGGCCAGCGCTCCGTAGTTTGCCCCGGTCAGATCTATCGCCGCTGCGACGATCCGGCGCAGCGTCGCGTCCAGATCGACATGAGAACCGATCTCGATGATGGCCTGCAGTAGCTGTTCCATCTGGTCACGGGCGGCCAGCAGTTCATCGAGTTGTCGATGCAGGCGGCCCACCAGCTCGGGTTTGCCTAGATCAGCAAACGCCGATTCCCTATCCTCACCGGCCACCGGTCGGCACCTCTCGTGCGCCGCTATCGCCTCGTTTCCGTGCATGACATTCCGGCGTTAGCGATGTCCGCAGGCTGGGTATTCAACCCGCGCAGTGCGAATGCTACTCCGTTGCGACCGTTAAGGTTTAGATCAAAAATCCGGTCTCCCGAGCCGTGAATCGTTACGGATAACCGTAACGACGGTGGCCTGACGATATGCTCGAACCGCGAGCTGCGGATGCGGCGTTTGCCACCGGCTCGGCGAACCTTGAGGCTCGCGGGTGAGCAAAGACGGCGCAACCGGGACCGTGACCGTTTGCTCCCGGCGGGCGCGCGCAGCCGGTTTAGTTGGGGCCGAACGGCCCTATCTGGAGTGTCTCGTCGGACCTACGGTGACGTTTGCGGTATAGATACGACAGGACCGAAACCACGCCAGGACCCGGTTAGCTGGTTGTATCGTCGCGCACCGGTTCAGCCTGGCGGAAAGTTGGGGAGGTCCTGTTCGTGACACGGAGACTCTGCGTCTTTCTCGTGGTCCAGGACAACATCGTCCGCCGCTCGCTCCGTGAGTTGGTGGAAAGCGACGCCGAATTGGAACTGGTCGGGCAGGCCGCGGGGGTCAACCAGGCAATGGCGCAGATACCGCGCTGCACGCCCGACGTGGCGCTGCTCGACGATCGGCTGCCCGACGGCAATGGGTTCGATTTGTGTTGGCAACTGCGTCCCCAGGTGCCGATGTTGCGATGCGTGATCTTTACCTCTTTCGGCTCGCCCGAGCTCATGGTCAGCGCGGTCCAAGCAGGCGCTTGCGGTTGGATCGTCCGGAACGCCAAGGGCGTTGAGATGCTTGCCGCCATCAAGGGTGCGGCCGCTGGTGAGTTCCTCCTCGACACCGGGATTGCCACTGCGTGGCTGGGCGGCCGCGTACATGAGGAGTACTGGGGCACTGGTCTGACATTGACCGAACAGGAAGGCGATCTCTTGCGCCTGCTCGCTACGGGCAGCGGCGGCGGCCAGATCGCTGATCAGATGCGTCTCGATGACAAGGCGTTTCGCGAATGCCTGTGGATGCTGATATCCAAAGCGCACGCGCCCCGTGACGGTGGTTGGAACTTTTGGTGATCGTCTGACGCGGCTGCGACATTCGTTGCTCCTGAGGACCATAGACCCTGGTGGGGTGCCGCAGCTTTTGCCCAGACTGGCGGCATGGCGAACGTGACACGAACCGTCGGTGAGACAGCGGCAATGCTCGCGCTGTTGTTTGGCGCGCGGCGCTACTACCGAAATTGGGGCTCGACCAAGTCCGAGAGTCAGATGGCGCTGCCCGGCGACAGCTTGGCCGGCGATCCGGCGATTCAGTCAACCGAGGCGGTTTACATCGATGCCACGCTGTCCGAGGTCTGGCCGCTACTGCTGAAAGTCTTGCGCAGGAAAGGCGCGGTCAACGGCGATGGGGGTGCCGAGGGCCGTGCCGCTGTCGGCGGCCACAATTCCGGTGCGGTGCCGGTAACGCGGCTGGAAGTCGGGGATCGCGTCAGCCTGGCCGCTGCCGACTGGATGGGTTTACCCGACGGCATGACGTTCAACGTCGTTGAGATCGTGCCCGAAAAGTACCTTGTGCTCACGGCGACACGGCCAGATCTGAGCCGCGACGCCGTATGGTCATTCCATCTTCAGCCGCATTGGGAGGACCGGGTTCGACTGCTCGTCCGTGCTCGAATCGGCCTACGTCACCCGGGTGAAGTATTCGTGGTGGAGCTGCTCAGGCCGCTGATTGCATTGGGGACGCGAGCACTGTTACTGGGGATCAAGCGGCACGCCGAGCGGCCACACTACGCGAGCCCGACACCGTTACGTCCCGTGGCGCAATCGCTTGGCGATCCGGGTCGGTAAGCGCCGCAAAATCCGGCGCACCTGCAGACAGGTCCATTGGCTGCGGGGCGAAGGCCTAACGGCCCTAGTACCGGGTGGGGCGCGTTCCCTACTTTTGGGTGCAGGTCGAACCGTATCTCAGGAGGGCTCAATGGGTACCGCACGCGACGCCGTGGATCGTGGTCTGGTACTCGAACCCCGCCACTCGGTCACTAGTCAGGGGACAGACCGGACATCGACTGCGTCGGAAGCGCTGTCCTTGAATAGCATTCGGAGGTAGTGAGGTGCCCGAGGCCATACCGCTCGGAAGAATTGCCGGGTTCGTCGTGAAAGTTCACTGGAGCGTGATAGTGATCTTGTGGTTGTTCACGTGGAGCCTGGCGACTACATTGCCGCACGCCGTCGCTGGTTATTCGCGATCGGTCTATTGGCTCGCTGGTGCGTGCGGCGCCGTGGTGCTGTTGGCGTCACTGTTGGCCCACGAGCTCGCTCACGCGGTCGTTGCCCGCCGGACGGGAGTGGACGTGGGGGATGTCACGCTGTGGTTGTTCGGCGGTGTGACGACTCTCGACGGAGAAGCGAAGACACCAAAAGCCGCTTTTCGCATCGCATTTGCCGGACCGGCCACCAGCCTTGTCCTGTCCGCCGTCTTCGCCGTCGCGGCGATAACGCTCGCCGAGATGAGGGTCGCCGCCATCGTCGTGAGCGTGGCTTGGTGGTTGGCTACCATCAATTTGGTGCTGGGCCTGTTCAACCTGCTACCCGGTGCTCCGTTGGACGGCGGCCGCGTGATGCGTGCCTATCTGTGGCGCCGACACGGCGACAGCGTGCGGGCCGCGGTCGGGGCAGCGCATGCCGGGCGGGTCGTCGCCATCATCTTGATCACGTTGGGACTCGCCGAGTTTCTCGCGGGAGGCCTCGTCGGAGGCGTCTGGTTGGCATTCATCGGCTGGTTCATCTTCGCGGCCGCACGGGAGGAGGAGGCTCAGGCCACGAATCGGCAAATTTTCACCGGCGTACACGTTGCGGACGCGATGACGGCTCAACCCCACACCGCCCCCGGATGGATCACCGTGGAGGACTTCATTCAGCAGTATGTCTTGGGAGACCGGCACTCGGCGTACCCCGTCGCCGAGCGGGACGGTTCGATCGTGGGACTGGTGACACTGCGCCAGCTTCGCGATCTTGCACCTGGGCGGCGCGCCACGACCAGCGTGCGCGAGATTGCGCTACCGCTGGACCGCGTGCCGACCGCGACACCGCAGGAACCACTGAGTGACCTGCTGCAGCGGATGGCACCCATCGGCGCCCGCAGCCGCGCCCTCGTCATGGACGAGGGCAGAGTGGTCGGGATCGTCACGCCGAGCGATCTGGTGCGGCTGATTGATGTGTACCGGCTTGCCCAGCAAACACCGGGCCTGCCCGCACCACGTCAAGACGCGGGCAGTTATTCCCCTGCTGGGTAGACCTCGAATCGAGAGAGGTGCGGACAATGAAACCGGTCAGTGTGGGCATCGACGGTTCGCCCGCGGCGATCGCGGCAGCGCTCTGGGGCGCCGACGAGGCTATGGCCCACGCGGTCCCGCTGCGCCTCATCGCGGTCATCAAGCAAACGCATCCGTCCACCGATGATTACGCCCGCGACCTCGCGCATGCCGAGAAGTCACTCCATGAAGCGCAATTGGCGGTCGAAGCCACCCGAAAATCCGTCGTCATCGAAACCGACATTCCCCGCGGGCGGCCCGGCGCGGTGCTGGTCGAGGCTTCTCGCGATGCCATGATCGTCTGCGTAGGGTCGGTCGGGATCGGGCGGTATGCACGCTCGATCCTGGGTTCTTCGGCATCCGAACTAGCCGAAAAGGCGTATTGTCCGGTGGCGGTCATCCGCACCGGATCCGATCGGCCGCCGCCGGACATCAATTGGATCGTGGTTCGCCTGACCGATACACCGGATAACGACGCCGTCATCAAATACGCTGCACGGGAAGCGGCGTTACGCAGGGCACCCATGCTGGTCTTGGGAGGCCGGCCGGAGGAACTCACCGAACAAGCAGACGGTATGTTCGCGCGCCGCGTAGAGGATTGGCGGAAGCGACATCCCGAGGTGCGGGTGTATCCGATAACCACCAAGCGTGAGATTGCCACCTTCCTCAACGACAACGATGCGCGGGTACAGCTTGCGGTCATCAGTGGCGGCGAGGCCGGCCAGCTCGCGCGGCTTGTCGGACCTTCGGGTCATCCGCTGTTCCACCACCCCGAATGCTCGGTGCTGGTTGTGCGCGGGACGGTTTGACGGTCTGCCGCGATCAGCCGCCGGCCAGGCGTCGGCTCGTCACGCGAAGTTGGCGGTCCGTACTATCGGCAAGCGCGCCAAGCTGGTCTGGGCTCAGCCGGCCACACAGCCGGCCCCAATGGACCGCGACCTGGTCACCGATGGCCACATCGGGCACCGCACTGTAGCCGTCGGCCCATACCTGCAGCCGCCGCTCCGAATCCTCCGACAACGTCAGTGCCCGGCCGTTCCACGCCAGCCGACGGCACCTGATTTTCACGCCGTCTTCGGTTCGGGAAATGACTGTGCCCCAAGCGATCCGGCAATTGTCGAGCACCTCGAGCGGGTGTTGGTCCATGCCCCGGCCCAGAAGCCTCGTCCACGGGTACACGCCGAACACATGAAAGCAGTGATTGCCGGCCGCCTCATGGGCCAGGTCCGCGGTGAGGTGTGACCAGTACCGGCCCGCTTGCGGGCCGATGATCTGCAGCAACGCATCGAAGAAAGCGTGCGGATCGATGCCGGCGGCGATACCGCCGCCCAGCCAATATGATTCGACTAGTCGATGATCCAGTGGGTCGGCGATGCCGGTGAGCGCAGACAACACCCGCAGATACGGCCAGGCCCCGGAAAACTTGGTGGCCGCGTGGCGCACCTCCTCGACGGAGCCGTCGCGCAGCGTGGCACCCAGCGGCGGACCGCAGTAGCCCAGCGCGTTGGGCGCGTACGCGTAACGCGCGAACATGTCGACCCCGCGGATGTCCGCGTTGTGGGTCAACTGCGCGCCACCAGCTTGACGGCGTCGTGGTGCAGGCGGCCAAAGTTGTAGTACGCGGCGCAGGCCCTCTCGGGGGGCACCATGCAGGTGCCGGTCGCGGTGCAGCGCTGGCGGACCTGTGCGGAGCGAGAGTCCGACCCCGAAAACCGGGCGAGCGTCTGGGGCGCCTTCGTCATGTCAGCCGCCCTCCGGACTGATTGCCGGATCGGTGGTGCCCCGCCCCATCAGCTGCAGGCCTGCCATGGCCTCCTCGGCCCCGGTCCGGTCCGTCTTCTCGACGACGAAGCCCATATGGATGATCACCCAATCCCCGGGCGCGAACGTCTCTTCGGGCAGCATCCCGATATTGACTTGGCGCCGCTCGCCGGTGACGTCGACCAGCGCGAGCTGCCCTTCATAACCATCCAGCACCCGTACCACCTGACCGGGTATCCCCAGGCACATTGGTCAGCACTCCTCGCGCATGGCCGCGCAGGACGTTTGTAATGCCGCGACGATCTCCTCGACTGCCCGGGCGGCCCTCGGAACTGCCTGTGCCACCGGCTCGGTGAGGCCGATACCTTCCTCGACACAGCCCGCCTCACATCCGACGACCACGGTGTAGGGCGGCGTGCCCCCCAGCGCGCGCAGGCTGGCGAACACCGCGGCGGGGTCCATGCTGTGGCTATCCAGAACCCATGCGGCCGAATCTGATTCATTCGTCTCGTGGTCGGCCTGAAACACATGCAACGTGCCCGGCCTGCCGCGACTGGGCACCGCGTCGACGAGGACGAGACCGTCCCATTCGTCGAGCAGATCGTAGGCCAGGTGCATGCCGCTGATTCCGTAGTCGGTGACACGGACGTTCGAATCGTGAGGCGGGATCGCGGCGTTTCGAATCACCTCGGAGCCGAACCCGTCGTCGCCGAGGAAGATGTTGCCGATCCCGGCCACCAGAATGCGTGCAGTCATCGGTGTGTCCGAATCGGCTACATGCGCCTCAATCTCAGGTACCGGCGGGCGTCAGGCAACGACCCCACTCCCAGCACCAGTCCGATCGCGACCACCAGCGCGATGAGGGCGATGAATATCCAACCCATGATTTCCATGTCGGACTCCTTTCAGACGTTACGCGTGGGCTGTGCCGCCGGCAGCGGCTCGATCTCGTCGGGGGAGAAGTACAGGTAACGTCCGTACCACTGGTGCAGATCGGCGGCCGGGTCATCGTCGACAACTACGCCGACATGTTTGTTTCCCTCGACATCCTCGTGCACCGACGCGACCCGAGCGGTCTTGCCGGCAACGAAGATGTCCTGCGCGTCGGCGTTGCGAGCGGGCCGCAACCGCACGCGGCTCCCGCGCGCGATGCGCGTCCCGTTCACCAATATCGCGTCGCTTTCGGGGCGAACGGCATTGTCGGCCAACGGGTCCCACCAGTCGACGCACTCAGGGATCTCCGGGACCAGTCCCGCTGCTGCATGCGGATCGCGCAGGACGCCGTGCAGGCGGGCCATCGTGTCCGGCGACATGGCATCGCAGTGGTCGATGATCTGGGCGGCCCGGGGATCGGTGGCCCGCGCCTTTGCCTTTTCCTCGTCCGTCATGGTCATCACGCGCAGGGTCAGGATCTCGTCGATCTCGGTGCAGTCGTAGAGTGCCGCATGGCTCTGTTCGGCTACCTCCGGATGGTCGTAGAGAATGATCGGCGACACCAACAACATGTCAGCGCTGCCCGGCGGACCGGCCAGCACGGGGAAGCAGCGATGGTGCCGGCATCTCGACGCCGCGGCAGCCGCGGCGGGGGGCGGTTCGAGCAGCGAGACGAACTGGCCGCCAGCGACTTCGGCAAGAAGGTGAGTCCCGATCATCGATCGCGCGATCGCGTCATCCTTGTCGGACGCCGCGCCGCCGACGTTGCTGATCCGTATCGAGACGCGGCGCAGCCCGCCGTCCGGTTGGGAGCTGATAGTCATTTCGCCGTTCACTGGTTGACGTTCGCGGACCAAACGGCCGCCGTCGATTGACTTGATGTCGAGGGCCGCGTTTGCCACGAAGCCAAGCGTGCGCTGTTTGCCGTCGAGAGGAATTGGGCCGAAGGACCTCTCGAAATCGACCGCCTCGTCCCACGTCAGCCAGGTGCCTTCCGGCGCCCTCAGCTCGGCGACCGAGACGAACTCGCCGTCGGCCACCTCGCGTTGTGCGCTGCGATGCTGCAATTGCAGAAACCGCACGAACAAGGTGATCGCCTCGGCGCCGTCGACCAGGAAGTCCGTCGCAAGCGTGTCGTCTTCGCCCAATCCCGCACCGAGCGCACCTGGCGGTCCGAGAACTCCGAACTGCCAACGTGACTGGTTCTTGCTCGACGTCGCGCGATAGGGGTACAGCAGGTAACCCTCATAGAGCACCGCCTCGGCCACAAGGCGGGCCCGATCCCAGCTCGACGTCATCGTGCCACCTCCCGCTCGGGATCCAGCAGTGAGGTGATTGCGTGGTCGAGATCGAGCAGCCCCCGCGCCGATTTGTAGCCGGCCAGCGCGCCGATGGTTTCATGACGCAGTCGCACCCACCCGGTGTTCGGATAGTGCTGCGCGATCAGGTCGCGCCACGCCGCGACCGGCATGTCGTAGCGGTGCTCGCAGTCCCAGGACACCTGCTGGACCGAGAAGCCGCGATCGGACTTGACGAATATCGTTCCGCTGAAGAGGAATTGAAGCGGCAGTGTCCCGTCGCGCAGTGCGTGCAGAAACTTGGCGGCGGCGACTTCGAAGTCGTAGCTGCAGTCCAGCGCGAGCGGGACCGTCGTGGTGCCCGTGAATCCGGGCACCAGCGCGGTGCAATGCTGCCAGATAAATGTGCGCTGGGTCGTAGCCCAGCGCTCGCGCGGCCCAAACAGGTCGAGCAGCCCGGCCGCCTCGTCGTCGGAGTAGGAGCGGCGCAGCGGCTCGATCCGGACCTGGCACCGCAAAGCCATGGCGTGCACCGGGTCATCGGTGTTGACGTCGACGCTGACGCGGGCGGTCAGCACCGGAGTGACGCTGTACGGCTCGGGCGCGAGGTCGACAACGGTGAAGGTCAGCTGCATCGGGCGCTCGTTCATCGGGCCACTTCCCGGGTTCGGGCGGCGATTCGCGCGAAGAAGCTGTCGATGAATTGGCGAGCCTCGTGGCCCCCGTCGAAACCACGCCACAGCAAGCGCAGTCGTCCGACGAACTCATAACAGGCGTCGATCGGCACGAGGTAGCTGAGCGGGTCGGCGTAGACACTGTCGTCGGGGACTCGCACGAGCAGCGCCTCCACATCGTCGGCCAGCAGCGCAACCCGTGGGTCATTGCCGCTGATGGCGGTCCAGGAGTCCAGGTCGAGCTCGGATTGGCATGCCCCGGCCGGGCCGGGATAGAAGGCAACGGTGCAGCCCAGCGCGGAATTGGTGAAGAAGAAAGCCACGCCCACCGGGATTTGCAGTGCTTCCCACGCGCGACGGTCCAGCGCGAAGTCAGGGAACGCCAGGTAACGGTCGGGCACAGCGCGATAACGCAGCTCGGCGACGCCGTCGGTGAACAGCAGGTAGCACGCGCGGCACACACACATCAGCTGCCGGCCGGCGACATTCACGACGTGCTGATGCTCGTCGCCGATCGGCTCGGCGCACATTTCGCAGCGCTCACCGGCCGGTTGGGCAGGAGCCCGGTTGGTGGTGATGCGGGTCAGCACGTCGTAAGCGCTATTCATTGGCGCCGCTCCTCCTCATCGCTTCGCTCTGCATCGTCGCCGGCGCTGTTCATTGGCGCCGCTCCTCCTCATCGCTTCGCTCTGCATCGTCGCCGGCGCGCGTCATGTGTTCGCCCCCATCGGTTCTGGGAGCGCAATCGACGGCACGCCGTCGCGCGGCAGCAGGGGGAGGGGATCGAGATGGGCTCCGTCCGGGCCCGCGCCGGCGTGCACGATGTCGAACTGTGCGCCGCAGCGCGGACATCCCAACAATGTCTCGTGGAGCTGGGCGCCCGCCAGCGAGCCGTCACACACCGGACAGTGGTCGCGGTAGGCCAGTGGCAAGTCGCCGACCCGGCACACCAGCAGGGCCGCGCCCGAAATCAGGAAGCCCGCGACCTGTCCCGGCTCCAACTCGGCCACTTCGGGCATTGGATGCCAGGCTGAGCCGTCCGCACGACCGTGGCCATCCGAACGCACGTGCGCCAGAAGCGATTCGGCAGGTATCACATCGGCGGCCGCCTGCACCGCCACTGCCTCGATGGCGGAGATCTCGGGCGCGGCGGCGCGCACCGCGTCCTCGACCGCCAGCTCCAGGGTCGCGGCCGAGGACGGGCAGCTCTTGCAACTTCCCTGGAATGCGAGCCGCACCGTGGCTCCCCCTTCCTGGAAGACAACGTCCAACAGCTCGACATCGCCGCCATGCGACCCCAGGTAGGGCCGGACCCGGTTCAGCGCGTCGGCCACCCGACGCCGCGTGTCGTGAGGATGCAGCCCGTGCACCAACAGCAGGCTGGCCACCAGGTCGTCGGTGGCCAGCCGCTCGGCCAGGCCGGGGGAGTCGGAGAGTGCGAGGATCCGTTGCAGCCCAGCACCGTACAGCCCGACTATCTCCCGAACCAACTGCTGTGCTCGGTCATGCGCGGCCGGCCCACTTGCCGCGCACGAGTCGAGCAGCGTCTGGATCCGATCGCCCGCGGTGCGCCATTGCGTGTCACTGTTCTGGGTCTCCGGGCGATCCACGTGTCACTCCCCGGCTGGCGATTGCGTCGGGGTGTGCAGTCGCTGCAGGGTTTTGCCGTTCCCCAGATACATGTGCACCCCGCACGGCAGACACGGATCGAAGCTGCGCACGGTGCGCATCACGTCGATGCCCTTGAAGTTCTCCCGGCTGTTCTCCTCGAAGATCGGCTGCCCCTGCACTGCGTCCTCGTACGGTCCGGGCGTGCCAAAGCTGTCCCGAGGGTTGGCGTTCCACGGAGTGGGCGGGTAAGGGTGGTAGTTGGCGATCTTGCCGTCCCGGATCACCAAATGGTGACTGAGCACACCGCGCACCGCTTCGGTGAACCCGCATCCGATGCTCTCGTCGGGCACCTCGAACTTCTCCCACGTCTTGGTGCGCCCGGCGCGGAGCTCTTCCAGCGCCTTCTCCGCGAAGTGCAGCGCGCAGGCGGCGGCGTAGGCTTGGAAGTAGGTGCGTGCCCGGTCGCGTTCGATCGTGTTGCTACCGTATTTTGGGATCTGCCACTCGAACTCGACGGGCCCCTTCAGGGCCGTCTTAGGCAGGTTGATCTTGACACTGTTTCCGGTCGCCTTGACGTAGCCGATATCGACAAGACCTGCCAGTGCGGTCGACCACAGCCGGGCCAGCGGCCCGCCGCCGGTGTCGAGCGCCAGGTGGTCCTTTCCGTCGAACCAGCGCGGTGACATCACCCAGCTGTACTTGCCGCCGTCCATGTCGCGCTTCTGCGGGTGCGGGTTGGTGTGCTGATTCCACGGATGGCGCCGGTCCACGGCGTTGCCCAGTGGGTCGGTCTTGACGAACATCTCCTGCTCGGTCCAGTCGTCGTAGTACGAACTGCCTAAGAGGATTCGGATGCCGAGGTTGATGTCGACCAGTGAATGGGTGACCAGCTTGCCGTCCATCACCACGCCGGGGGTGACGAACATGGCGTTGCCCCAGCGCTCCATGTCCTCGTACTCGAAATTGCACACCTCGGGGTCCTGGAAGGAGCCCCAGCAGCCCAGCAGCGTGCGGCGCAGGCCGACCTTGTCGTAACCGGGTAGCGCCTCGCAGAAGAAGTCGAACAGGTCGTCATGCATGGGGACGACCTTCTTCATGAACTCGACGTAGCGCATCAGCCGCGTCACGTAGTCCGTCATCAGCTGTATGGTGGCGACGGTGCCGACCCCGCCCGGGTAGAGCGTGGACGGGTGCACGTGGCGGCCTTCCATGAGGCAGAACATCTCTCGCGTCCACCGGCTGACCGCGAGCGCCTCGCGGTAGAACTCACCGCTGAACGGATTGAGCGAGCGCATGATTTCGGCGATCGTCTTGTACCCGTGCGCATCGGCGTGCGCTGCCCCCGTCTTCTCGGCCAGCGCAAGGACGCTCGGGTTGGTCTCCGCAACCATCTTCTCGCAGAAGTCCACGCCGACCAGGTTCTCCTGGAAGATATTGTGGTCGAACATGTATTCCGCTGCCTCGCCCAGATTCACGATCCATTCGCCGATGTGCGGTGGCTTCACGCCGTAGGCCATGTTCTGCGCGTAGCAGGAGCAGGTGGCGTGGTTGTCGCCGCAAATACCGCAGATGCGGCTGGTGATGAAGTGGGCGTCGCGCGGATCTTTGCCCTTCATGAAAATCGAGTAGCCCCGGAAGATCGACGACGTGCTATGACACTCGACGACCTCTCTGTTCTCGAAGTCGATCTTGGTGTAGATGCCGAGGCTACCCACGATCCGCGTGATCGGGTCCCACGCCATCTCGACGAGTTGGCCTGGCTCACGCTTCTGTTGCGTCGGCTTGGGAACGATCGTTGTCATTACAATTACCGCTTTCTGCCCGCGGGCTGTGAAGGTCGTGAGACCGGGATGATGCGGGCCGTCACCTACCAGGTGCGGCGCGCCCCGGTGGTGAGCTGGTTACCGTTGTGGCGCCAGCGCGGCTCCTTGTCCACGGTGCGCTCGGTGATGTGGCGCAAGCCGCGGATCAGCGACCCGTACAGGCCCGACGCGGTGCTGGAGATCTTGCCGCCGGGTGGCTCGTCCATGAACGGCATGAACTTGTCGGGGAAGCCGGGCATGGTGCATCCGATGCAGATGCCGCCGACGTTCGGGCAACCGCCGATGCCGTTGATCCAGCCACGTTTGGGCACGTTGCATTTGACTACCGGGCCCCAACACCCGAGCTTCACAATGCATTTCGGTGACCCATACTCCGTGGCGAAATCGCCCTCTTCGTAGTACCCGGCCCGGTCGCAACCCTCGTGCACCGTCTTACCGAACAACCACTGCGGACGTAGCGCATCGTCGAGCGGGATCATCGGCGCCTGACCGGTGGCCATGTAGAGCAGGTAGGTCAGCGTCTCCGAGAGATTGTCGGGATGGATCGGACAGCCGGGAACGCAGACGATCGGGATGCCGGCCTTGCTCTTCCAGTCCCAGCCGAGGTAGTCGGGAACGCCCATGGCCCCGGTCGGGTTGCCCGCCATCGCGTGGATGCCGCCGTAGGTCGCACACGTCCCGACCGCGACCACGGCGGTGGCTTTCGGCGTCAGCCGGTCGAGCCACTCGCTGGTGGTCATCGGCTGTCCGGTCGCCGGGTCGTTACCGAACCCGCACCAGTACCCCTCGTCCTTGATCTTCTCGTTGGGAATGGATCCCTCGATGACGAGCACGAATGGTTCCAGCTCGCCCCGATCGGCCTTGAAGAACCACTCGAGGAAGTCGTCGGCCCCGCCGGAGGGTCCGCATTCGAAGTCGATCAGCGGCCAGTGAACGGCGACCTTGGGGAGGCCGGGAAGAGCTCCCAGCGCAATCTCCTCGACGGTGGGCTGGGTGGCGGCAGTCAGCGCCACCGAATCACCGTCACAACTCAGACCCGCGTTGATCCAGAGAACGTGGATCAAAGTTTCCTCTGCTTTGACTGCTGCTTCTGTCGGCATGCCGCAGCTTTCCGGGGCCGGGCTGGGGCCCCTGCGCCACCGGAGTCGACCGTCGGCCCACTTGCGTAGCGCTGTTTTTGGGTCTACTCCGGCCCTCAAGCGTTGTCAACGGGTACCGCTTTCCCGGCAACTGCACAAATGTCCCACGGCCTCGTGGGGGCAAGATATTACCTTTTTCCGCAATGGTTTTCGGCCAACAAGCGAGACTGGCTAATTACGTACGCGCGAGGCCGTCCGCGCCGATCGTGGATCTGCGACGAATCGTCGTGGCCGTCCGAACCATGGGCCCGTCCCCGTCTCCGGTGCGCGCACTCATCGGCAGGATCAGCGCGGAGGTGTTGACTTCCAGGATGCGCGCGACGTACTTGTCCACTCGACGTCCACCGACCGGAACATCACGCGGGTTCGTCGGCGATGGAATCTCCCGATTGTGGAGTCGCCCCCTACCGATCAAATCGGTTCATGGCGGATGCCTTTCACGAGACATCCAACGAGGTCACCAGAAATTCGTTGCCCCGCATCACCTCCACGTCGGGGCTGTCGCACTGCGGGCACCAGATGGACCACGCCGACGTGATCTCGGACTGGCGCCGGCACGCACGGCAGCGCACCGCCGCGGTCACGCACTCGAGTTCCAGCTCGGCGTCCGGCATATCCTCGGCATCCCGGACGAGCATCCAGCAAAACGACAGCGAATCCGGCACGACCTGGCGAAGAGCGCCGATCCGGACGCGTACCACTTCCACGTGCCGGCCCTCGGCATGTGTCTTGACCAGACCGGCGATCGCCTCGCAGAGCGAGAGTTCATGCATCGCCGGTCACCGCCGCCGGGTGCAGACCCATGAAATCGTTTCTACACCCGCACCGCGGTGGCGAATAGCCGATGCGGCGCTTGCCGCGAACTCCCGCCGCAGCGTGCGCATGTCCGAGTGGGTCATCGTCGCGGTCGGGCCGATGTCCCAGGTACACGGGGCATCCGCCATCGGTTGGCGCCCCGCCGCCCGGGTACCGATCGCTGGGGGCCTAAGGGCCGCAAGTCCGGGACAAACGACTCTCGCGACTCCGCGGGCGAGGCGCATACGGTTGGGTTGATGCCTGCAGGTCTCCAACAGATGGGTCGACCCGTGTCTGACCGCGCCGCACGATTCGATCAGCGCCGTGGTCACCATGCCAGCGCTCAGACCACGGAGCGACTGTTGGTCGCCGGCGACGTTGCGGCCGCCCGAGTCATCAGTGTGTCGATGCTGCTGTGTGTCGCGGCTTGGCTGATCGTGCTCGGCGTACGCGAACACTTCGGGCACGACCGCATCGGCCCCGGCCGGTTGGGTTGGTCGATTGCCCTACTGATCGCGGTGGCCCTGATCGCACGCGGAACATTTCTCGGCCGGCCGGTGACCGCTGGTCATGCCGCGACCGCGGCGGCCGCCGTATGCGCGGGAGTCGGCGCACATTTTTGGGAGTTCGGACTGTTCGGCAACGTTCTGGTTGCGAGCAGTGGGCTCGCGCTCATGTGGCCGACCAGTGCGCAACCACAACCCGAAATGCTCGGGTGGATCTGGCATTTGGTCGACTCCACCAGGGGGGACCCGCTGGCGCCGTTCGCCATGCATTCGAGCAAGAGCTACTACTTCAATCCCGACAAGACCGCGGCAGTCGCCTACCGCACGCGGCTGGGCTTTGCCGTCGTCAGTGGCGATCCGATCGGTGAAGTCAGGCAATTCCAGATGTTGGTAGACGATTTCGTCCGCATGTGCGGTAGTCGGGGCTGGCGGATCGTCGTGTTGGCCGCCGGCGAACGACACGTCGGGCTGTGGCGTGATGGCCGCCTCGGAAAATCGACGCTGGTGGTACCGATTGGGCGCGACGTTGTTGTCGACGTGCGCCGCTTCACCTTGCGCGGGCGCAGATTCCGCAACTTGCGCCAAGCGGTGCAGCGCACGCACAACTGCGGCATCAGCACCGAGATCGTCGGCGAGCAGCAGCTGGATGACGCGCTCAAGGTCGAACTGACCGAGGTGCTGTACGCGGCACACCGTGCCGCACGGACGGAGCGCGGATTCTGCATGAACCTCGATGGCGCGCTGCGGGGCCGCTATCCGGGCATTAAGCTGGCCATCGCGCGCGATCGACACGGGCGTGTCGTCGCATTTCACCGGTACACAACCGCCGGGCAAGGCTCGGAGGTGAGTCTCGATGTGCCGTTTCGTCGCCCGGGAGCACCCAACGGGGTCGATGAGCGGCTCACCACCGATATGATCAGCGACGCGAAAGACAAGGGCGCGCTGCGGCTTTCGCTGGCCTTCGCGGCATTTCCGGAAATCTTCGAGACCGAACATCCCGGCTTGGGCGAGCGCGTCGCGTACCGATTGATTCACCTGCTGGATCCGTTGATTCGTCTGGAGTCCCTCTACCGCTACCTTCGCAAGTTTCATTCGCTCGCCGAGCGACGTTACGCAGTGCTGTGCGCCCGCCACATACCGGCCGCATTGATGGTGTTGTTGTCGCTGGAATTCCTGCCGCGCCCGCGCCACCTGCGGCTGGTGCCACACTATTTCGGAGCCTAACCCGGTACGGCTGCGGCGGAATGGATGCCGACCTCAGTAGAAGTTGTGTCGTCAAAGGAGGAGATTCCGATGATCGAAGTGCTACCGGATATGCCGCAGGGGGTGATCGGCCTCCGGGTGTCGGGCCGGCTGTCAGGCCGCGAACTGCACGATGTCAAGCCGACCCTGGACGAGTATCTGAGCCGCGGTGACATCCGGATCGTGGAAGTCATCGCCTCCGACTACGAGGGCTTCGGGCCGGGTGGGTTTGTCGAGGACGTTAAACTGGGTCTGGGCACGGTGTTGCCGCACCATTCGGCCTTCAAACGAATCGCGGTCGTGTCCGACAAGGAATGGGTTGCCCACACCCTGCATGCGTTGCAGTGGATGATTCCCGGCGAGCTCGCCGTGTTCGGCCTCGATGAGCTCGACCGTGCCACGGAGTGGGCCGCCGGGTGATCGGGTTGGTTCGGCGCCCTCGGCGCTCTCGGCAGCCTACCGGTCAGAGGTGGAGAGCACTTTCCATCGGGGGCGAGCCGAACTGGAATAGCCGTCCGGTCACCGTTTCCGGCAGCACCCGCACGTAATGGGACTTCTCCGTAGAGATCCAAGAGAGTAACTGGGCACGTTCGGCCTTCTCGATGTCCTCATCGTTGTGAAGCGAGCGGGCAACACCCTTCACGATGACGCTCCAGCCCGACGCGGCGTTGTGGTCGTCAACCTCGAAGAGCACCTGGTGGTTGATCGCGGTGCTGACGAGCTTGGTGCCCTCCGCGGTGAGGAAAAGGATTGTTCGGCCTTGGGTGACGTAATTGACCGGGAAGATCTCGGGCTTGCCGTCCACACTCGTGACAAGCCGCCCCAGCGTTGCGCTCTCCAGCATCTCCCAGCATTCGCTCGCCGACAAGATGGTGACCTCATGACCGCTTCGGGGATTTGTCATAGCGACGAGTCTATTGGCGAACCCCGGCAAGCGGAGCCGGTCAAAGGTCCTCGCGTCCCAGGGTCCAAAGTTGTCTGGCGCTTGCGACAGGTCGATCAGCGGACGTGCAGGACGTCGTGCAACGGACGCCGCGGGGTCGGTGCCCCAACGTTTTCGAGCAACGGCGCGATCCCGGCGCGGACCAGTACCTGCGGGTGTAAGTCCGCCCCGATCAGTCCGCGCAAAATCTCACGGCTTTCGTTCACCTCGGTCAGGTGTGTCAACGTGCACGTCGCAATGCCCGCGAGGGTGCACTCGAGTAATATGGCGGATAGCACTTCGCCGCACCGTAGCCAGTCAATTCTGTTGTCGTGTGCGGTGGACAGGGCCAGGATCTTCGACCAGTCCAGTTCGACCTCACGGCGCCTGTTCGCATGAATCCTGGTGGGGAACTCGCGTCCGACGCCTACGCGGTGCTGCTCGTTGTCGGAGGTTAACGCGGTCGCGGGCAACCCGTCGTCGAGCATGAACGGTGATGTCCACCAATCCAATTCGGCGTGGTAGAGCCAGTCGTCGCGGCGGAATTCCTCGGTTAATCGGGTGGCCTCGGCCAGTCGCGGTCGCGCGTCGTCGGGAAGCACCTGGAGCTTGACGACGGCGCTGTCGATAACGCCGCGCAGTCTGGGCTCGAAGAGTTCCCAATACGTCGGTTGGCCCAGCGGGAGACGGTCGGTCCTGCGTTGCAAGATCGCCCCGGCGCGTTCGCGCTCGGCGTCGGTGACGTGTTCGACCCTGAAGAATTCGACCGATGCCAGTACATTCGGATCGGACCTGATCGGGAACCGCTTGACGTTTGACCGCCAGCCGGCAGCGAGCATGGCGACGCGCAGGTGGTCAAGCACTGCGCCGCAACTGATTATCGCTTCGCGACTGGAATTGTCAGTGCCTGGAACCATCCGGTGGGGGTTGACGAGCAGCCGCAGGCTTCCTGCCTCCGCCACCCACAGCCAAGGCTGGCTGTTGTGCACCGACGGAGCCCGGCAGGCCAGCTGTATCGCGTGCTTGAGCACCCCGATGTCCGGTGTCGATCGCACGATGCGGACCCCTCATCCCATTCCACGGCTTCAATGAGACGGTAGGGCTTGGCGGGCGGGAGGACTAGGGCCGTATGTCCCCGGCGACGAGTGACACTCGGCAAAGCCGGCGCACGGTCGACCGCGTCGATCAGCCCCGTTCCTCGGCAGCCGGTGCACCGCCAGCGGCGTGGTGTTCCACGTACTCGACCACATCGTCGAGCGTGCGCAGCGAGCCGTAGTCCGATTCCGGGATGTCGATGTGCAGCCGCCGATGGATGCCGCGCAGGAAACTCAGCCAGTCCATGGAATCGAGATCGACCTGGCGTCGCAGCGCAATGTCATCGCAGATTTCATCGGGATCGACTTCGGGGGCAATGGTCGTCAATACCGACAACACCGCTGCGCGAGTGTCTGTGGATGAAGTCATGGCAGATCACTTTTCCAGGAGGTCGGGCTGTTGGAGCAGCTCGTCGATTGCGCTCAGAAACAGGGCGCCACGGTGACCGTCGCTGGCGCGGTGGTCGGCCGCGAGTGTCGCGTGCGCAGTGGTGACAACCCGGATTCCCCCGTCGATGACCCGTACGCGTTGGGCGGGCGTCCCGAAGCCGACCAGCGCCACCTGCGGGGGATAGATCACGCCGAAGACCGTGTCGACGCCTTGGTCACCCAGGTTCGTTACCGTGATGGTCGGATCCGACATCTCCGAACTGCGCAACGACCCGGAGCGCGCCCGGGTCACGAGATCGGTTAAGTCGTCCCTCAATTCCTCCAGCTTCTTCTCGGCAACGTCATGAATCGCCGGCGCCACCAGGCCCCCGCCGCGCAGCGAGATGCCGACCCCGACGTGGACGCCCGGCGCGGCTTGAAAGCCGTCGTCCCGCCAGAATCCGTTGAACTCGCCGAATCGCTGCGCAGCGAGTCCGACGGCTTTCAGCAGTAATACGGCGGGCAGCACCCGCTCATCGATCGAACGTTGCGCGTTTCGCGCGGAGAGCCAGGCGAGCGCACCTTCCAACACGATCTCGTCGGCCAGGTAATAGTGGGGAATCTCCCGCTTCGATCGGCTCATCGCGGCCGCGATGGACTTGCGCATCTGCGCCGCACGATCGGCTGATGTTGCCGTGGTGGCCGGCTTCTTCGCGGTGGTCGCGTGTTCCACGTCGGATATCGTGACCGCTCCCTGCGGTCCGGTGCCGCTCACAGCGTCGACATCAACACCGAGTTTTTGGGCGAGCCGGCGCGCGGCGGGCGATATCCAGCGGCGTCGTTGTGGTGCGGCGGGAGAGGTGACGGCCGCGGGCTTCGTCGAGCGAGCGGTCGTCGGTGCCGCACCGGCACCTCTTGCCGGGCGGCGAGGCCGTCGGTGCGGTCGCGCTTCGGCACGCTCGTCGGGTGCCAGCAACGTAGCCATCACCGTACCCACCTGGACGGTTTCACCGACCGCGACAAGCAGCTCGTCAACGGTGCCCTCTTGCCAGCATTCGACCTCAACCGCCGCCTTGGTGGTTTCGACGACGGCCACGATCTGGCCACGCGTCACCTTGTCGCCGGGTTTGACCAACCACTCGTTCAACGTGCCCTCGTCCATGTCCGCGCCGAGGGCCGGCATCTTGAACTCGATCACGGCGATTCCCCGAAGAGACTTTTGACGGCGTCAACGATCCGCGCGGGCTGGGGGAGTGCCGCCTGCTCCAGGTGTTTCGCATACGGTATCGGGACTTCGGCGCTGCACACCCGCGCCACGGGTGCGTCGAGGTCGTAGAAGGCACCCTCCATCACACGAGCCATCACCTCGGCCGCCAAACTGCCTGTGCGCCAGGCTTCGTCGACGACGACGGCACGGTGCGTCTTGCGGATTGATTCCAGGACGGTGTCCTCGTCGAGCGGCCGCAGCACCCGGAGATCCACCACTTCGCAGTCTATCCCGTTCAGTAACAAGTCAACTCGGGCATTGTCATCGTTTTACGGGGCGCGCGAGGCGCGATAGAGACAAAAGTCATCAGTCCTGAGGCGGGGAGCTCAGCCGACCCGCCGCTGAGGACTAAGGACTCTGGCGCCTGGATGTCCTCGCAGCGCAAGGTCGTAGCCAGGCGGAAGGCAGGTGAGAGGGATGACGCACATGGTGGCGGACACCGAGCTGATCGCGGCGGCCGTGGAGCTGGCCTGTCGCGCTCCCTCGCTGCACAATAGTCAGCCTTGGCGGTGGGTTGCGGACGATAAGAGCGTCGATCTGTTCGTCGACCCGCGGCAGACAGTGAGATCGGCAGACAGGTCGGGTCGCGAGGCGCTGATCGGCTGTGGCGCGGCACTGCACCATTTTCAGGTTGCCATGGCCGCTGCCGGATGGACGACGAGTGTCGAACGGTTCCCGAATCCGAATAATCCGGACCACCTCGCGTCCGTCGACTTCACGCCAGTCGATTACGTCCCGCAGGCGCGCCGCGATCGCGCCGACGCGATACGGCGTCGGCGCACGAACCGACTGCCCTTCCGGGCACCGAAACGCTGGGCGTCGTTCGAGCCAGTACTGCGAAGCTCATTCGACAGCGACCTGGTCACCCTCGACGTGCTGAGCGACGACGCGCGGCCACGGCTGGCGGAAGCGGCGCGGCTCGCCGAGGCGTTACGGCGCTATGACGACCTGTATCACTACGAATTGCGTTGGTGGACAGCATCGGTGGAGCGAGCAGAAGGCATACCGCAAAGCGCGCTCGTATCGGAGCCCGATGATCGCAGAGTCGACGTCAACCGTCGCTTTCCTACCGATCCGCTCGATCAAAGCAGCTCGGCAGGTAGCTACGACGAAGCGAAAATTCTGATGTTGTCCACCATGACGGACTCCCACCAAGACGCACTCGACTGCGGGGAGGCTCTTTCGGGGATCCTGCTGGAGTGCACGATGGTCGGACTGGCAACCTGTCCGGTCACACACGTCACGGAGCTGGAAGCAAGCCGTGAGATGATTCGGGATTTCGCAACGGGTCCCGCCGCCATGCCACAGGTGCTGATCAGAGTGGGCATCGAACCGGAAGGCGAGTTGGCTCCCGACCCGACGCCGCGGCGACCCCTGAGCGAAGTGTTGGAGATTCGCTCCTGAACCTTGCGTCCGAAATTTGACAGGATGAATTGCGTTGCATCGCAACAGAATCAGTATTGGCTGCGGCTACGTCGGCTCGGACTTCACCCTGAGGTAGTGCTTCACGCCAGCCAGATCGAAGGTGCGCCGACGGCCGGGGCGCAGCTGTGGTGCGGCCGCGTCCGGGGAAATGATCTCCGGTTGCACCACCTGGTACGTGCGGCCATGAGCCCGGATAGTCGCCCGCCCCGCGGCAAGGACGTTGCGCAACCAATCGACGTTCGTTCCGTACGGCAGGGGAATGACAAAGCCGTCGCCGGTTTGCTCGGTGACGACCGGCGTCGCGTACGGTTTGCTCGAGCGTCGCCCAGTGTGCTCGACGACGGAGGCGTACCAGTATTTGCGGCCTGCCAACCGCAGCATCAGCGGGTTCAGCAATCGCTTGTTGAACACCCGAACGTTGTCAAGCAAGGCCATGATCAGTCCACCTTTCCCCGCTGGTATCTGAGCTGCTGTCCCGGATCGCGGAATAGGGCCTGAAGTCAACACTTCGCAACGCGTGTGCACCCCAGACCAGCCGGTGGCGCTACGCGAGGGACAAGGAATCTCCAAGTGAGTACCAAAGGCTCTCAGGGTGAGTGGAGGCACCAACTAGCGTCTTGTACGAGTCCTCGAAATCGCTCAGTCGCATGGAGTCTGCCATGTTGGATCGGTATCCACCCAAGTCCGTCATCGTCGGCATCGACGGATCGCAGGCCGCGATTCGTGCCGCTCGCTGGGCCGTCCCAGAGGTAGCCGGCACCGATATTCCGCTTCGCCTGATCTATGTCACGCCAGCCTGTTCGACCGAGCATAGTGGGGCGAGGGCGGCGCTGATGGCTTCGGAGGAGGTGGTGCACGGTGCGTGCAGCGCCGTCGACGAAATGGGCGAGTCGTTGAAGCTCGAGGCCGAAATCTTCGACGGACGACCCGTGCCGGCACTGATCGCTGCTTCCCGTTTCGCGACGTTGCTATGTGTGGGGGATAAGGGTGCGGCGCAACATCCGGACGACTGGCTGGGTTCCACGGCAAGAGAATTGGCGCGGTCTGCTCACTGCTCGGTCGCAATCGTTCGAGGAAGCGGCGCGGCGAGGTCCGGTGCCCGTTGCATACTGGCGCGTGTCGACGAGTCGCCCGACGATCTCGATGTTTTGGACTTCGCCGTCGACGAGGCCCTGCGGCGTCAGGCCCCCCTGCGAGTGCTCACCACAGCGCAATCCTCAGGCAGGGGCGGCCACGGTGATCGGACGAACCGTGGGGCTTTGGACGTTCTGTTGCAGCGTCTGCGAAACGATTATCCGGAGGTCGAGATCGGCATCGAGCCGTTGGCGGGTTCGTTTCTCGGTTATGTATGCGCTCACGCCGCGACCACCCAGCTGATCATGATCAGTTCAGCCAGGGCCGGTGAGGTGCAACAGCTGCTCGGCCCCGATGGAGGGCAGGCCTTGCGGGCCAGCGACTGCTCACTGCTCGTCGTCGGCTTGGAGAGGTTGGCCCGCCAGCCATGACAATCATTCGGCGGAGCTAGTTCACCGCAAGTAATCCGCGGTGCCGGCGAGAATGCGGACGGTAGCATCTGGGCGTGTGGGGCTTGGAAGAGGACGAGAAAGGGCCGAGCCTGATGACATCGCCGGGAGCTGAACGCTACCTAAGCGCGACGTTGCTGAATAAGAGCGCGCAAGAACGCCTTTGCGACGTTGACGCGATGTTGGATGCCATCGGCGATTACGCAATCGCCCAACTCGATGTAGACGGCAACGTGGTTCGCTGGTGCCCGGGCGCGCACGCGTTGACGGGATACTCGGCTGCCGACATCCTCGACCGGCCGATGTCGACGTTCTACCTCGAAGAGGACCGCCGGGCGGGGATGCCCGAACGAGAGCTTTCCGCCGCGCGCGAGTCGGGGCGCTTGGAGTTCGAGGGCTGGCGACTGCGCAAGGACGGTCGGCGATTCCGCGCCGGCGTGCTACTAGGTTCGATTCACGCCGAGACTGGCGAAGTCACGGGTTTCACGCAGATATTCCGGGACCTGACCGCCGAGCATCAGCGGGCCGAAACCATGTTTCACGGGCTGTTGGAGTCGGCACCGGACGCGATGGTGATCGTCGCGTCGGACGGTCGCATCATGCTCGCCAATGCCCGGACCGACCAGATGTTCGGCTATTCGCGCGAGGAGTTGATCGGTTGCACGGTCGAGGTCCTCATTCCGCCACAGTTTCGCGGCGATCATGAGCGCCACCGCGCCGATTTTTTTGCCGAGCTCGTGCCGCGGCAGATGGGAGTGGGTCTGCAGCTATGGGGGCAGCGGCGTGACGGCAGCGAGTTTCCGATCGAGGTGAGCCTGAGCCCGTTGCGCACCGACCAGGGCGTGTTGGTTTCGGCAGCAATCCGCGATGTCACCGAGCAGCTGGCGCTTCGGTCGCAGCTTGCCGATGCGCGGGCCGAGACCGAGGTTTTCGCCGAACGCGAGCGCATCGCCGGCGACCTGCAGGATCACGCGCTCCAACGAGTTTTCGCTGTCGGACTGGCGCTGGAAGGCACCATCCCGCGGGCGCGGTCGCCCGAGGTGCAGCAACGCCTGAGCGCGGCGGTGGACGACCTGCACGGGGTCGTGCAGGACTTTCGCAATGCGATCTTCGGTCTGCGCGTCGGACCGAGCGATACTCCCGGCCTGCGTCAGCGTCTCGACGACGTAATCAACGAACTCTCTCAGGATCTCGCCACCACCGTGCAGTACAAGGGCCCCCTGTCGGTTGTCGAACCGGCGTTGGCGGAGCACGCCGAAGCAGTCCTGAAGGAAGCGATTGGGAATGCGGTAAAGCATTCGGGAGCCAGCAGGCTGATCGTGGCGATCGATGTCGCGGACGACCTGCGGATCGACGTCGCCGACAACGGTAGAGGCATCCCGGACCACGTCGTAGGAACCGGCTTGAGCGGCCTGCGCAAACGTGCTGAGGCGGCGGGAGGCACCCTGAGCGTTCGCGCCGACCCGGGCGGTGGCACCCGGCTGCGGTGGACGGTCCCGTTGCCCTAGGCGCGTCCGGCACGCCCTGCCCGCATTGTGACTTTAGGGGACTTCGGCCCTATTCGTCGCCTGACAACGCCGCGAGCATGGAACTGGTTCTTTGGCCGCCGCGCGGTAGGAGTGAAACAGTGGGAGTCCACGACAGGCGGAACCTGCAGTCGCGGATTCCGGAGGCCAGGCAGATAACTCGTGATCAATGGTTCAACCTGCTGAATTCCCTGTGGCCGGATCGGCGCAGGGCCCGCAGTTGGTCACACCCCCGATTCATGTATTCCTTGCCGGCGAAGGAAGCGAAATGAGCGCTACGTCAAGCGGTTCAGTGTTGCTCACGGACGCGGATGTCGATGCACTTGCCTGGCATTTCATGAATTCGGACTACGCCGACGACACTTATGCCGACTGGCCGCTGGATCGACGACTCGACGGCTACCTTCGCCGTCGGGGGCTGCACCGCATCGTGGAAGATGGCGACGCTTATGACCTCCTTCTCGATCGCGTGATGTGCTACATCGGCGTGGTGCGCGACAGCTGAGTCCGCGGTGAGTGGTCCAGCGGTTCCGGGCGCCGTCGCCCGGTGCGCAAGGCAGCTGTTGTCAGTGGCGAGGTGTCAATCGAATCTCGACGCGCGAGTGGTCGAGCGTCAGAGGCAACGGCTGGTGTGGATTGAGTTTGGCGCCCGTCGCCGTTGGGCTGCGCTCGCCTAGTACTGCTGTCAAAACGACGGCGCCGAGCTGCAGCGCAAGGTCGGCTCCGGGACATCCTTGAGGGCCGTGACTGAAGAAGTTCAATGACCACGAGGTGTTAGCGGACCCTTCGGTCCACGCAGTGGGACTGAAGCGGTCGGCCTCGGGCAACCGGCTGGTGTCGCGGTGATTGAAGGTGTTGACGATCATGACGTGGGTGCCTTCGGGCACCGTTGCGCCATCCCACTCAGTGGTCCGGGTGAGCGTTCTCGCCAGTACGGGCGTGCTGGGCCACAGGCGCATTGCTTCGCATAGGCAGCCAACGAGGTAGTCATGGCTGTTGTTTTGATCGATTCCGCTCTGCGCCTTCATCAGGATGTCAGGGTGCGTGGCCAGCAGCGCCAGACAACGCCAGAGGTTGATCGCCAACGTGTCACCCATCGCGAACATCCAGTGAATTACTTGATGGGTCGGATGAGTTACGTCGCTGGCGGGCGCCTCGGCCAGCAGGCCGACCAGGCCGTCTGGGTCTGCGGCTTGCACGTAGCGGTCCAGGGCGGCCAGGAAGATAGTGAACAGCTTGGGGTCGCCCTTGCCGGGCGGGTTGGCCTTACTCATCAGGGTGGCCAGTTGCGCCGAGATTTGCGTGTCGTCGATGGCGTTGTCGCCCAGTATAATCCGGCGTGCAATCCGCTGTAGTGCCGTGTGAAACCGTGGCCAATCGAGGTTGTCGGGGAGCGTCCGGGCTTCCTCGTCGGCGACGGTGTCGCATCGATTCGCGAGCGTCCCGCCGCCAGTGGCGTGCTTCAGCACTACGTCGGCGAATCGACGGCGGTCGGACCAGTGATCGCCCCGGGATATTGTCAGGGCATGCGGCTGAAATTTGCTCATTCCGGAGAGCTTTGGTTCGGGATCGGACGCGAAAGGCTCGGGCGCGTGGGAGAGAACGAAGCGGATCTGATCAGGGCCCAAGACGAGCAGCGTCGGCTTGCCCGCTACGTTCACCCAGACAGGTCCGTCACCGTAGCGGCGATGCAAGGCAGCTAGCAGTCGGTGTGCACGGCGGGCGACACCGAGCTGGTTCAGCGCAGCGGTCACTACGGGCCGGCGACTGAACAGTCCCTCGGCCAGATTGGGCAGTGCCACCAGCGTTGTGAAGCGCAAGCTCTCGAGTGTGGAGGCGTGCGGCAAGACGACTGCGCGGCTCATCAAGTCTCCTAATGTAGATCGCGGCGGTCGTCGTCGTTGCGCGCCGTGCTGACAGCGGCATCAATGTGGCTGAGCAACCTATGTCGTGCAGGCTTGGCTTCAGGAACCGGTAGAAGTGGGTAGACATGAATCGCCCCGGGCTGCTCGTGGTAGGTCATGCGGCCGGTGCCGGTGCCGGTGCCGTCGCGTAGCCGACGGCAGTCGGCGACGAAAATGTCGCGGTCGCCGACATAGAGGTCGATCAGCGGAAGGTTGTGCAACTCACCGAAGATGGGGCTGACTCGGCTGTCCTCCGCGGACAGGTTTCCCGCCCACACCTGGCCGCACTCGCGCAGCCCGGGAACCGCGAGCCACGGGTCGCGCTCTGCGATGGTGTCAATGGCGGGATTAGTGAGTGCGATGTCGAGCCAGGGACTGATCAGAGTCAGGCCTAGGGGTGGGGTAGCGCCGGCGCTGATGATTGATTGGGTAGCTGCCAGCGCCAGCCCTGCTCCCGAGGAGTCGCCGGCCAGGTAGACGGACCCATGCTGTGCGGCCCGGCCCATGACTATCCCAAGGAAGTCGATCGCTTCTTCGGCGCAGTGCTGCGGTGCGAGCCCATAGAGCGGTACGTGCACCGGGCGGCGGGTCGCATCGGCGATAGCGCAGACCAGTTTCCAGTGCGCACGCTGGATTTGGTTGACGTAGGCACCGCCGTGGACGTAGATGACCGACGGCCCACCGACAGAAATGTGCTCGCTGTTCGCGGATTGCACCGTGTGGCAGACGAACCCGTTCACGACGCCGCGGGTCAGCCGGTAGCGAGCTGACGTGACCAGTTGTGGGGGTGGTTCACCGGCACCCTTGGGGCGGTTGAGGTAGGCGCGCGCGCTTTGGGGTGTCGCGTAGGTGCGGGGTCGACGTATCAGCCCCCCGTAGGTAGCGATGGCGTGCATCTGCCAGGACATGAGTCCGCGTTATCGCGCCCGCGCCGTCACCGGGTGACCGCAATCTTGAAGATGGCGCTGGCGATCGTTCCGAATGCGTTGTTGCCGCCGATGAATAGGCGTTTGGTGTCGTAGCCCGCGACGTCTTTCATATTCTGGCCGCCGAAGCGGGCGGCGTGGGCGCCGTCGGGGAGAACGGCCTCCACGCCGAGCAACCCGTGGCGCACGGCCAGGCGTTCGGCACCGCTGGCGGTCGCGATCAGTTCGCCGACGGTGCGCTCCGGGTCAGCGGCGGGGATGGCGGGGCAGGCAACGCCTTGCTCTTCCAGCTTCTGCAAGAGTTCGCCGAGGGTGACCGCGGCGCCGACCGCCAAGTTTAAGTTGCCGGTGTTCACCTCCACCGTGGTGTCGGCACCGTCGACGTGCGCGGCCGAACCCGGATGACGGTCGAGCGCGGCGCGCACCGCAACCTCGAAAGCGGGCAGCACGGGTTCCTCGGGCGAAGCTTCGGGCAGCATGATGCCGGGATTGAAACGCTGCGCGGGATCGAAGACCCGCTTGAGGACGCGCTGGGCGGCGATCTCGGCCGGGGTGAAGCGTTTGGTCATGAATTGGATCTTCTCGGTACCAACACCATGCTCGCCGGTGATGGTGCCACCCAATCTCAGTGCCGCTTCGATGATTTCGTTGTTGGCGGCCTCCAGCGCTGCTGCCGCATCAGGGTTCTCCTTGTCGTAGAACGTGGTCGGGTGCAGGTCACCGTCACCGGCATGCCCGGTCACCGCGATGAACAGCAGCGCATCGGAGTGCCGCTTGGCGGCATCCTGGATTGCCTGCTGCATCTCCGGGATGTGTTGGCGGGGGACGGTGACGTCGCCGATGAAGAAGCCCTGATTTCGCACAGTCGCTGCGCCGCCCGGGCAAAATTAGCGCGCCGGCACCGCCGGCTTCCTCGACGCGCGTGAGGAGTCTAGGAGTTTACGAGGGTCTCGCACGGCGCCCAGTTGGTGTCGGGGTAGGAGCCCTGCAGGCGGATCATGACGGCGTTGAGGGCCCGGGGCGAAATGTAGACACCGTCTCCCTGGGAGAAGGGCTCGGCGAACACCGTCAGCGTCGTCACCATGGCGGCGCTGACTATCAGGAGCGCCGTCAGCGCTGCGGCGGCCAGAGTCGGACTCAAATAGTCCCGTAGCAGTGCAGTGAGCATCGAAGCCAGCGCGAATATGCTGACATACACGAGAATCCACAGCGCGGTGGGAAGATCCCCCTCGGCGACCAGCAGTCGGTGTTGCCCCGCTTTGGACGCATTGATCAGCTGGGAATTGACGATCCCGACGCTGCTCTCTTGCGCTTTCGTCTTCGGCTCGGCGGCGTTCAGATCATCAAATGCGCGTGCCCGCCAGGCGTGGGAGTTTTCCGATCCGGTGAGATCCTGTGTTGACGCGGCGGCCCAGGATTTGGTGGTGACCGATCGCATCAGGCACACGAGATCCCGCCGGATCTTGGCCTGGTCGGCCGGGGCCAGCCCGGCGGTGCCGTCGAACGCCGCGGAGTACGCAAGCGCCTCGTCGGCGACGATCTCCTTGGCGCGGTCATAGTGATTCAGTGAGGCCAGCATCAAGACTCCGAGGAGGAAAGCCGTCGACCCGCTGATAAAACCCACGGCTGGGCCGAGGCCTTCGTTGTTGCCCAGCGGATTCTCGTTGTCGCTGACGCCGCGGCGCACCGCCGCTCGGCGGATCCCGAGTCCCAGCGCCACCGCGACAGCGAAGACCAGGAAAAGCGAAATGAGCGCGGAGCCTAGGGTGACGGTCATCTGTGGGGCCCCGCTTCCGGATCAGGTGCAGGCTTTTATATACCAGCCGGCCGATTCGGGATCCAACTGCACCAGTCGCGCCGTGGCGAGCGCCGAAGCCCAAGTCGCCCTCGCGCTGGAAGCCGCGCGCACTCGCAGGTAACGCCACGGGCTACAACCGGCCCCACTGGCGCTGTGACAACCAGCCGACCAGCGCCGCTGGCCACGCGTGTGCGAGAGCTGACGGACGGCCCACAGCGTTGGGACTTCGGACTCTTTTGACGATTTGGCTGACTTGGTCAGATGGACTTCGCATCGGGCAAGATCGAATTTAGGAGATACCCATGAGTATTCTTGCCGTTCAACGTAAGCCGAGGTCGCTCTTTCCCGAATTCCCTGAGTTGTTCGCCGGATTTCCCGCCCTGGCCGGGCTGCGTCCGGTCTTCGACTCCCGAGTGATGCGGCTCGAGGATGGGCCGGCGGAACGGCACGTTCAGATTCAGTTCGCCAACTGACGGCGATAGCGGTTGTGCGATGACTAGAGCAGCTGATGTTTCCCGGCGTCCGCCGCGGCGCGTGTTTCGCGACCGCCGCGAGGCCGGCCGGGTGCTGGCGAACCTCCTGAGTGCCTACCGCAACAGGCCGGATGTGATTGTCCTGGGCCTGGCGAGGGGTGGCTTACCCGTGGCATGGGAGGTGGCGGCGGCCCTGGGGGCTCCGCTGGATGCCTTTATCGTGCGCAAGCTCGGTGTTCCGGGACATGAGGAATTTGCGGTGGGGGCGTTGGCGAGCGGCGGCCGTGTGGTGGTCAACGATGACGTGATGCGCGGCTTGCGGATCACGCCCGAGCAACTGCGTGCCGTGGCCGAGCGCGAAGGCCGAGAACTGCTCCGGCGCGAGGCGTCGTATCGCGGTGGACGCGCGCCGTTGGACGTGACCGGCAAGACCGTCATTCTGGTCGACGACGGATTAGCTACGGGTGCAAGCATGTTCGCCGCGGTGCAGGCTCTTCGAGAGGCCGATCCCGCCCACATCGCGATTGCGGTGCCGGCGGCCCCGGAATCCACCTGCCGGGAATTTGCCGGACTCGTCGACAACGTGGTCTGTGCGAGCATGCCCACCCCTTTCCTTGCGGTGGGGGAGTCGTTCTGGGATTTCCGACAGGTCACCGACGAGGAGGTGCATCAGCTGCTCGCCACTCCCACCACAGAGGTGGCGGCCCGACCGGCCGGCCGGACCGCGGCTGAGGTGATCGGGAGCGTCGCGATCGATGCCCCGGAGGGTGTCCCGCCGCGCGAGGCGTTGGAAGAGCTGATCGGTGACGCGCGGGTCGTGCTGATCGGCGAGAGTTCGCATGGTACGCACGAGTTCTACGAGGCTCGGGCCACCATCACGAAATGGCTGATCGAGGAGAAGGGGTTTTGCGCCGTTGCCGCGGAGGCGGACTGGCCCGACGCCTATCGGGTGAATCGGTACGTCCGCGGGCACGGAGTAGACGAGAGCGTGAACGACGCGTTGAGCGGCTTCGAGCGCTTTCCGGCCTGGATGTGGCGCAATACCGTTGTCCGTGACTTCGTCGATTGGCTGCGGATACGAAACCGGCGGCAACACTCTGGTGATCAGCCGCAGGCCGGGTTCTATGGATTGGATCTCTACAGCCTGCATCGCTCGATGCAGGAGGTGATCGCCTACCTGGACAAGGTCGACCCCAAGGCTGCGGCGCGGGCCCGGGAACGCTATGCGTGCTTCGACCATGCGTCGGCCGATGATGGTCAAGCGTACGGGTTCTCCGCGGCATTCGGCGCCGGACCATCGTGCGAGCGGCAAGCGATCGAGCAGTTGGTCGAGATCCAGCGCAACGCTTTGGCCTACGCCCGCAGGGACGGACTGCTCGCCGAAGACGAACTGTTCTATGCGGAGCAGAACGCGCAAACGGTTCGCAACGCGGAGGAGTACTACCGTGCCATGTTCAGCGGCCGAGTCACTTCGTGGAATCTGCGCGATCAGCATATGGCGCAAACTCTTGACGCGCTGCTGAAACATTTGGATCGGCATCACGACGTTCCGTCGGCACGAATAGTAGTGTGGGCACACAACTCTCACGTGGGTGATGCGCGGGCAACCGAGGTCTCGTCAGACGGGCAGCTCACGCTCGGCCAACTCGTTCGCCAACGATATGGCGATCAGGCGCGCCTGATCGGGCTCAGCACTTACGCCGGCACCGTCACCGCCGCCAGCGAATGGGGTGGCATCGCCGAGCGGAAGGGCGTTCGTCCAGCGCTCAATGGGAGCATCGAGGAACTCCTCCACGAGACCGGCCGGAAATCTTTCCTGGTCTCGGCGGACCTCAGCCCGGACGCGGCCGACCCGCTCAGCGTCGTTCGCTTGGGACGTGCCATCGGGGTGATCTACCGGCCGGAAACAGAGCGACAAAGTCACTATTTCCACGTCCGGCCCGCGGACCAGTTCGACGCGATGATTCATATCGATCAGACCCGTGCGCTCGAACCCCTAGAGCCTACGAGTCTGTGGATCGTCGGCGAAACACCCGAAACTTACCCGTCCGGGCTATAGCAAGCACGACTGGAGTCGACGCGAAATGCAACCGCCAGCCGGGCCGGGGGATAGCCGAGCGCAGATCGTCACGTTGACCATGAATCCGGCGCTGGACATCACCACGAGCGTCGACGTCGTCCGGACTACTGACAAATTACGCTGCGGCACACCACGTTACGACCCCGGCGGTGGTGGCATCAACGTCGCCCGGGTGGCGCGTGTACTCGGTGGTTCGGTGCTAGCGCTCTTTCCGGCCGGCGGCCCGACCGGTGATCTCCTCATGTCGCTGCTCAATGGCGCGGGTGTGCCTTTTCGGCACGTCGGGATCGCGGCCGCGACGAGGGAAAGCTTCACCGTCAACGAGGACAGCACCGGTGAGCAATACCGTTTTGTCCTTCCCGGGCCGAGCCTGACGCCGGCAGAACAGTCACGTTGCCTAGAACACCTACGGAAGTTGGCGAAATCGGCCCAATTCGTCGTGGCGAGCGGCAGCCTGCCGCCGGGCGTGCCCGCGGACTTTTACCAGCGCGTGGCCGCCATCTGCGGGAGTCTGGGTGCCCGCTTGATCCTGGATACCTCGGGCGGAGGCTTGAAGCACGTGTCGTCCGGGATATATCTGCTCAAAGCAAGCCTGCGTGAGTTGCGGGAATGCGTCGAACTACCGCTGGTTACCGAGGCCGAACAAATCGCCGCCGCGCGCGGCCTGATTGAAAAGGGTTGCGCCGAAGTGGTATTGGTGTCGCTGGGAGCCAACGGGGCGCTACTCGCCACGGAGCGGGCTAGCCAGCGATTTTCGGCCATTCCGACCCTGGGCAGAAGCGGCGTTGGCGCAGGCGATGCCATGGTTTCCGCCATCGTCATAGGGCTTGCCCGCGGTTGGCCGCTGATCAAATCCGTCCGATTGGGCATTGCGGCGGGCGCGGCCATGCTGACGACTCCCGGGACGGCGGTCTGCGAACGAGCGGATGTGGAAAGGCTATTCGCGGTGTCTGGCGAACCCTGTGACCTGACGCGCGGCACCTGAAGGCCCGTTGCGGACACCTGGAATATCGCCCCGCGTCGGGACGAACGACAACCACGGAGGGGCCTTATGGCCCCTTCGAAAACGACGCCTGACTCAATAGCGTTGCCTTCAACCGATCGAATCGATCGGCCGCCGCTTGGCAAGGAGCGCACTGCGATGAGTGAGTTGCCTATCTACCGACCGGTTGTCGTCGGTATAGACGGCTCCAAGGCGGCCATCCATGCCGCGCTCTGGGCGGTCGACGAGGCGGTGCGCCGGGACGTGCCCCTGCGTCTGCTCCACACTGTTGGGCAGGAAAACGGCCACGAAGTAGAACCGGACGCCATGGCCAGCAAGCTCACCGCGGCGCAGACGGCGATCCAGCGGGCAGTCACGGCGATCGAAGCCAAGAACCAGCTGGTGAAAATAGAGACCGAGATAGCCCAGGGGCCGCCGGTCGGATCCTTGATTCGCGCATCGGCGGCAGCATCCCTGGTATGTGTGGGCGCACTCGGTTTGCGTCACTTCGAACCAGGCCGAACAGGTTCCACCGCTGGGGCTTTGGCCGTCTCGGCGCGCTGCCCGGTCGCGATCGTCCGGGGTCACCACGAGCAGCGCCCCGCGCAGCGCGCGGATGACGTTGTCGTGGAAGTGAACGGCTCGCCCGACAACGGCGTTTTGCTGGGTACCGCCATAGAGGAAGCCAGCTTACGCAACGTGGGAGTGCGAGCGGTGGTATGCGCGCCCGCGGCGCCCGGCGGCGACGACACCACGACCGATGGCGATCACCGGGCACGCGCTGATCTCGATCGCCGGCTGGCCCGATGGAGACGGCGTTATCCCGATGTCCGGGTGGAGTCGGTGGTGGCACACGGCAGTCTGCTGGACTATGTGGCTCACAAGCGCCGCGCGACGACGCTCATGGTCGTGGGGGCGCACAGCCGACCGCACCTCGACGAACTGCTCGGACCGCGGGGCAGTGCCATCCTGCGTGACGCCCAGTGCTCGCTGCTCATCGTCAACCAGCAGAATTTGTGAAACCGGACGAACGCGGCGGTGTGGGATATTGACATTGGGCGTGCATCATTCTTTCCAGGAGTGGCCGGTTAGGAAGGACACACGATGGTTAGGGTTTTTCTGGTCGACGATCATGAGGTAGTTCGTCGCGGTCTGGCCGACCTGCTGGCAGCGGACCCGGAACTCGAGGTCATCGGTGATGCGGGCTCGGTGGCCGAGGCGCTGGTGCGCATACCCGCGTTGCAGCCCGATGTCGCGGTGCTTGATGTGCGTCTTCCCGATGGAAACGGAATCGAGTTGTGCCGCGACCTGCTGTCGACCCTTCCCGAACTGCGGTGTCTGATGCTGACGTCGTTTACCTCCGACGAGGCGATGCTCGAGGCGATTCTCGCCGGAGCCAGCGGCTATGTCGTCAAGGACATCAGGGGTATGGAGTTGGCGCAGGCGATAAAAGACGTCGGTGCCGGAAAGTCATTGCTCGACAATCGGGCAGCAGCGGCGTTGATGTCGAAACTGCGCGGCGCCGCTGAGAACAAAGACCCCCTGTCCGGATTGACTGAGCGGGAGCGGACCCTGCTCGCGCTCCTGAGCGAGGGATTGACCAACAGGCAAATCGCCGCTCGCATGTTCCTCGCGGAGAAGACCGTGAAGAACTACGTATCGCGGTTGCTGGCCAAACTCGGCATGGAAAGGCGGACGCAGGCGGCGGTATTCGCCTCGAAGCTGGACCAGCAGCCCCCCCCGCCAAACGTGGACACCTAACCAGGCAGTTGGCCAGCGCAGCGGCGCCGCGCTGCTCGCTGGCGGTTACTTCTTGGGGTGCTGATTCCATGCGATTAAGCTGGTTCGGGTGGCCAGCGACGACAGCACCTCGGCTTTTGCCGGTCTGGGGCAACGCGGGCTCGTCCACAGGATGCATGAGCAACTGGACGAGTTGTTGGCTGCTCGCGACCAAATGGAGCAGCTGCTGCAGGTGATCGTCGAGATCGGTTCGGATCTCGACTTGGACGCGACGCTGCGGCGGATAGTCCGGGCAGCCCGCGATCTGACGTCGGCCCCGTACGGCGCGCTGGCGATCCGCGATTCCGACGGCATGTTGGTCGCGTTTGTCCACGACGGAATCGACGCGGACCTGGCGCACGAGATCGGGCCGCTGCCGGTCGGCAAAGGCGTTCTGAGCCTGTCGCTCCTCGATGCGCCGGCATTGCGCCTGGACGACCTGACGAAGCACCCGGCGGCCGTTGGGTTCCCCGAGCATCATCCGCCGATGCAGGCATTCATCGGTGTCCCGATCACGGTCCGCGGCAAGGTATTTGGCAACCTTTATCTGACCCACGACGAACCGGAGCGTTTGTTCTCGGAATCTGATGAGGTCGCCGCGCGCGCATTGGCGTTCGCGGCCGCAGTTGCGATCGACAACGCCCAAATATTCGAACGCGAGCGTATGTCGGTGAAGTGGATGGACGCCAGCAGGGAAATCACCACCGCCCTGCTGTCCAGTGTCGAGCCAGGTATTCCTCCCCTTCAGTTGATCGCCGAACGTGCTTGTGCCCTAACGGAATCCGAACAAGCGATCGTGCTCGTTCCGCTTGACGCCGATGAACCTATTGACGAAATCGACACGCTGATCGTCTCTGCCGCGGTGGGGATGAACGCCGCTGAGGTGCTGGGCCAGCGGGTTCCAGTCGACGCCTCCACCAGCGGCCAGGTATTTCGGACGGGTGAGCCGTTGATCACCGACGCGCTGCGCTATCCGATACAGGCATTTACCGATGTCGGGCAGCGTTCTGCGATCGTGATGCCGCTACGGACGCGCGATGAAGTCGCCGGCGTGATCGCGCTGGCGCGCGGCGCCGGCCTGCCACCGTTCCACGACAGCTACCTCGACCTGGTGAGCGACTTCGCAACACACGCCGCGATCGCGCTCATGCTCGCCACTGGTCGCGAGCATGCCCGACAGCTGACGCTGGTCGGCGAACGCGAGCGCATCGCCCACGACTTGCACGACCACGTCATCCAGCGGCTGTTTGCCGCCGGCATGGACCTGCAGGGAACAGTCGCTCGGGTACGTTCACCGGAGGTCGCCGACCGGCTCAACCGTACGTTGGACGATCTGCAGACCATCATCGAAGAGATCCGCACCACCATTTTCCAGCTGAAATCCCCACCGGAGCTCGATGGGGACTTTCGGAATCGGATCCAACGTGTGGTGGCCCAGCTGACCGATAACCGCGACATCATCACCACCCTCCGGATGTACGGACCCACGACTGCGGTGAGCGGTGAATTAGCCGACCATGCTGAAGCGGTCACCGCGGAAGCCGTCAGCAATGCTGTTCGCCACTCTGGCGCCTCCCGGCTGAACATCGAAGTCCGAGTGGACGACATGCTCACCGTCGAGATCGTCGACGATGGTGAGGGAATGCCCGTCGACAACGCACGCCGCAGCGGTCTCGCCAACATGTCATACCGGGCCGAACAGGTCGGCGGACGATGCGAGATCATCAGCGCTCCCGGCGACGGTATGCGAGTTCGCTGGACGGCGCCGCTGGCCGATCACTGACCGCGGGCGAAGGTCACCGACCCGGCCCGGTGCGATCCGTGAGCGGCTGTTTGCACGCGATGAGGGTTGCTCGGGACTTGCGCAGCGTTTCGTGCGTCTCTTCCCGAACCGCCCTTGCGCGCACGCAGGTTTCTTGCGCGCTGCGCCGCGTCGCCGCGGCCTGGCCCCGCGTCGAGGCGGCCCGGCCCCGCGTGGCGGCAAACTGGGCCTCGTGGGCCCGTTCTCGGTAGGCCTGCTGCCGGCAGGCCCCGCAGCAGAAGCGCGCGTCGGCACGACCGTAGAACACGGACCCGCAGCTACCGCAGCGAAGCCGATGAGCGGCCATAGCGGTAGATATTACGGCTGTCCGTAACGGCATGCCACGGTGATTGACCGGCCCCGGCACCTCACCGCGCGACCCGGACGCGGCACGGCCTCGGGTCGTACGGGACCAAAGGCGCCGGGACGGGAGTCCAACGGCCCTGCCGGGCGGCCGGGGCCGGCCATAGCGTGATGTGCAGGGCAGCACACCTGGCTGCGAACTCTCGGCGGGCAAGACTTTTGAGGAGTGATGATGAGCGATCAGCCGGCGGAGTTCGCCGCCACGGCTCGATTGCTCGACGGACGACGGATAACCCTGCGCCGCCTCGGGGCCGACGACGCCGACGCGATCTTGGCGCTTCACCAACACCTCAGCGACCGAGATCGGTATTTCCGCTTCTTCACGCTGAACCCGATTGACTTACGTCAGCTCATTACCAAGATGACCGAGCCCGCACAGGGGTGGTACGCCCTGGGCGCATTCGATGGTCACCGGCTGATCGGTGTGGCGAACTACGTCGTCACCCCGGATGATCCCCAGGTTGCGGAAATCGCAGCAACGGTTGCTCATGAGAATCATTCGCTGGGAGCGGGAACGGCATTGCTCGAGCACCTGGCCCGCATCGCCCGCACCGATGAAGTGAAACGGTTTGTGGCCGATGTCCTCTGTGTGAACGACCTCATGCTCAAGGTGCTGGCTGATATCGGGTTGCCCTGCACTTCAACGGATTACGGGACGGTTCGCCACCTGGAGATCGAGCTGCCGGATGGTCTTGACGAAAAGCCGACGATCGCCGAAGCGATCGCTTAGCAAGGGAAGCGCAAATGTCAGAGCACACAACGAAACACGGAATATTGGTCTGCGTCGACGGGTCCGCGTCGTCCGATGCGGCGGTGGCCTGGGCGGCTCATGAGGCCGTGATGCGCCACCTGCCCATCACGTTGATGCACGCCGTTGCTCCCGTGGTCGTCGGCTGGCCGGTTGGGCAAATGTATGTGGAAATGCCGGAGTGGCAGAAGGAAAGCGGTGAACACGTCATCGATCAGGCCCGCAAAACGCTCACTGTGCACCTGGCTGGTTTCCAGCCGCCTGAAATACACACCGAAATGGTCTATTCCAGCGTTGCTCCCGCGCTGATCGAGGCGTCCAAAGATGCGTGGATGATCGTGGCGGGGAGCGAGGGGATGGGAGCGGTGGGGCGGTTGTTGCTCGGCTCGGTCACGTCGGCACTCATACATCATGCGCATTGCCCGGTGGCCGTTATTCGATGTGGTGACAGCGCGCCTCCCGAGCCCGATTCACCGGTGGTGGTCGGCATCGACGGATCGCCGGCCTCCGAGGCGGCCACCGCCCTGGCCTTCGATGAAGCCGCCCGCCGGGGCGTCGAGCTGGTGGCTCTGCATGCCTGGAGTGATGTCGGTGTGTTCCCGATGGTCGGGATGGACTGGCAGGACAGCGAGGCCCGGGGACGGGAGGTCCTCGCCGAACGTCTCGCCGGCTGGCACGAGCAATACCCCGACGTGCCCGTACGGCGTGTGATCTGCTGCGACAAGCCCTCCAAATGGCTGCTGGACGAGTCCAAGGACGCTCAGCTGGTGATCGTTGGAAGCCACGGGCGCGGAGGGTTCACCGGCATGCTTCTTGGCTCGGTCAGCTCGACGGTGGCTCAGGCCGCGACCGTGCCGGTGATCGTCGTTCGCTAGAGGCCCGTCGGTGCAATGGCACATCAGGGCCTTTGGTCCTCCCAGCAGATGGCGTTCGGCTGCCGCGTAGCTTCCTCGCGCTGACTAACGTCGAAAGCTATGACCTACGTGATTGGTGCCGCGTGTGTGGATGTCATGGACAAATCCTGTGTGCAGGAATGCCCTGTCGACTGCATCTACGAGGGCGCTCGAACGCTGTACATCAATCCGGATGAGTGCGTCGATTGTGGTGCTTGCAAGCCGGCTTGCCGTATGGATGCCATTTACTGGGAGGGTGATCTCCCGGACGACCAGGCGCACCACCTGGCAGACAACGCCGCTTTCTTCGATCAACCGCTTCCGGGGCGTGGATGCCGGCTCGGTACACCGGGAGGCGCGAGCACATTAGGCCGAGTCGGGGTCGACACCGCGTTGATCGCGGCGATGCCCGCTGCGTCGGCACCCGGTCACCCCTAACGCCGTCGTCGTGATTAGCGTACGACCAGAACCGAGCATCCGGAGTGGCGGAAGCGCGGCTTGATCGAGCCGACGATACGCGCGACATCTCCGGCGTCGGCGCTGCCCACCACCGCGAGCTGAATGGATTCCTCTGTGCCCGCGATGAATTCGGCGGCCCCGCGCCGAGCGGCGGCCGGTTGCACATGGACCTCGTGGTACTCGGACACCCACCGCCCTAGGCGGTGATCCAACTGGCGGTATGGGATTTCGCCCAACCCCCAACGCCACACCCCCAACGCCAGAATGGGCGCCCCGCGAAGTCGCGCTTCCCGGAATCCCTGCTCGAGCACCGCATCGTTGCCAGAGGACTCGTCGACGACCACGGCGATCGATCCAGATTGAGATTCGTCCGCGTCACGGTTGTGGCGAATGACGGCCACGGGGCAATGAGCTTGCCGCGCAACGGCGTCAGCGGTGGACCCGATGACCCTGCGGGCGAAGTTCCCGATTCCGACCGACCCCATGCAGACCATCGCCGCGTCGTGCGATTCGCTGATCAGAGCATTCATCGGCGATCCATGGACAAGATCGGTCTCGATCTTGACCTGTTCCCCCGTGGCATGAATCGCGGCGCAGGCGCTGCGAAGCGCCGTCTCGCCGTATTCGATATCGAGACTGTCGTCCCCGGCGGCTCCATCGGACCGGCGTTCGGGCAGGACATGAACCAGGCGCAACGGTACGTCGCGGCTAGTCGCTTCGGCCACAGCCCATTTGGCAGCGGTGATGGCTGCGTCGGAACCGTCGATACCCACAACGATCCGTTGCCGCAATTGCGGATGGTTCATCACATCCTCCGATCGAAGGCTTGGCGCACCGGAACGCTCACGACCGGTCCTGCCTTGGACACTATTGCGAGCCGGTGCCATTCGAGCAGGGCCCTTAGACCCCCGCCGGGCGGCACATGGTCACCGGGTGGCTTGCGCGGCAGCGTGGATGCGTGCCCAGGACGGGCCTCAGGGCCACGTATCCGGGGACTAAAGCCTCATGACCGGCCGCCGTCGGATCAATAGCGTCTCAGTTACCGACATCAAAGGGAGGGCGAAATGTCAGAACCCGTCAAGCGCCACGGCGTCGTTGTCGGCGTCGACGGATCATCGGCGTCGAATTTCGCCGTCTGCTGGGCGGCCCATGAAGCGGCGATGCGGAGCATTCCGCTGACACTGGTCCACATGGTGAACACCGCCGTCCCGGTATGGCCGCAGATGCCGCTGACGGTGGACGCCGCGGTGTGGCAGGAGGACGACGGTCAGCGCGTGCTTTACGAGGCGATCAAGATCGCGGAAGACGCCGCCAGGCCTGCCCGCAGTATCGATGTGATCAGTGACCTGAGGCGCTCACCTCCGGTCCCGACGCTGATCGAGTTGTCCGACGAGGCGGAGATGGTGGTCGTCGGCAGCAGTGGCCGCGGCGCCGTGGCCCGTGCTCTGGTTGGTTCGGTCAGCTCCGGCGTGGTCCGGGGCGCCCGGTGCCCGGTGGCGGTCATCCATGACGAAGACCCAGCGAAGCCGTACTCCATTGAAGCTCCGGTTTTGGTAGGAATCGATGGAACGCCGGCGTCGGAGCTCGCGACGGCCGTCGCGTTCGACGAGGCGTCGCGTCGTGGTGTCGAGCTGACCGCGCTGCACGCGTGGAGCGATACCGCGTTGTTCGAGTTGCCCGAGCTGGACTGGCCGGCGGTGAAGGCCGAAGCCGAGCGCAGCCTGGCGGAACGCCTGGCGGGATGGACGGAACGTTACCCCGATGTCATGGTCCGCCGAACCGTGGTCTGCGACCGCCCGGCCCGGGTGCTGATGGAGTTGGCGGAATCCTCTCAGCTCGTCGTCGTGGGCAGCCACGGCCGAGGCGGCATGGTGGGCACCGTACTGGGGTCGGTCAGTAATGCGGTGGTCCACGCGGTCCGTACGCCGGTAATCGTTGCCAGACCGCATCGGCAAGAGCTCAAATCGACTGACGACTAACGCGTCATGAACGACAGATGTTCTGGCACAGGGTTTTCGGTAGTTAGAGGAGAATAGGAATGTCTTCACCCGGCAAGCGTTACGGCATCGTCGTTGGGGTCGATGGGTCGGCAGCGTCGAATGACGCCGTTCTGTGGGCGGCGCGCGATGCCGCTATGCGAAATGTGCCGCTTCAGCTCGTCCACATGTTCAAGACGTTCGTCCCGACGTTTCCCCAGATACCGATGCCGACCGGAGCTCCGATGTGGCAGGAAGACGACGGTCGTCAAGAGCTTGAGCAGGCGGCCAAAGTCGCGCGCGAGGCAGTGCCGACCGGTCACAGGATCGAAATAGCAAGCGAGGTCAGGTATTCGCCCCCGGCGTCGACCTTGATCGAAATTTCTGAGCAGGCGGAGATGATCGTCGTCGGCAGCACCGGACGGGGAGCGGTCGAGCGGGTGCTGCTCGGATCGGTGAGTTCCGCCGTCGTGCGTCGTGCCCAATGCCCGGTCGCGGTGATACACGAGCGTTCTTCCTATACCCCGCCGCCTCAGGATGCCCCGGTGCTGGTCGGTATCGACGGGTCGCCGGCATCGGAGATCGCGACCGGCATCGCGTTCGACGAAGCGTCACGCCGCGGTGTCGAGCTGAGGGCGGTACATGTGTGGAGTGACACGGAGTATTTCGAACTTCCCGAGTACGAATGGAAAACGGTACGGGAGGAAGCAGAACGGAATCTGGCCGAGTCTCTGGCGGGAATGCAGGAACGCTACCCGGACGTTCGGGTAACTCGAGTCATCGCTCGCAACCGACCCGCTCGGCAAATCGTCGAGCAGTCGGAGACGGCCCAGCTGGTCGTCTTGGGCAGCCACGGCCGCGGCTGGGTGACCGGCACGCTGTTGGGTTCTGTCAGCAACGCGGTCGTGCAATCGGTGCGGGTGCCGGTGATCGTCGCGCGTTCCTCGTAAGATCTCGTCGCCATCAGGGAAGGGCTGCCATCATGACGGCTGCGCCGGGGGCAGAACGACTCGCCGAGTCGGTGACGGTTGAAGTGCCGCGCGCTGATCTGCGCGAAACCCACACGGGCGTAGTCGTTCTGGTCGGCGACCGTGCGTACAAGGCGAAGAAACCCGTGCTGACCGATTTCCTCGATTTCAGGACCGTTGAGCAGCGCGAGCGCGCATGCGTGCGGGAGGTCGAGTTGAATAGCCGGCTGTCCCCGGATAGTTATCTTGGCGTAGCGCATTTGACCGGTCCAGACGGCGGCGCCGCCGAACCGGTGATCGTGATGCGGCGCTACCGCGACCAGGACCGGCTGGCGTCTATGGTCTCCCGCGGTTGCGACGACGAAGTGCGCGTGGCGCTGGACGCGGTCGCCCGCCTACTCGCACGCTTTCACGAGAAGGCCGAACGAAGCCGAGAGATCGATACCCAGGGCAAACTCCGCGCGGTCGATGGACGGTGGCGGGAGAACCTGTTGGAAATGAACTGGCACGCCGGCAGATCCGTGCTGGAGGTCACCTTCGATTCGCTGGCACGTATTCAACGCCTCGCCAGCGAATTCACCTCGGGCCGTGCCCCCTTGTTCGGCCGCCGGGTCAAAACGGGTTGCATAGTCGACGGCCACGCGGATCTGCTTGCCGACGACATCTTTTTTCGGAATGGCAAGCTCGCCGTGCTCGATTGTCTCGAGTTCGATGACAAACTTCGCTATGTCGATCGCATCGATGACGCCGCCTGCCTGGCGATGGACTTGGAATTCCTGGGCCGCAAGGACCTTGGCGACTATTTTCTTCAGCGCTACGCCGAGCACTCGGGTGACGACGCGCCGTCGTCGCTGCGCAACTTCTACATCGCCTACCGAGCGGTGGTGCGGGCCAAAGTAGGGTGCGTGCGCCTGTCGCAGGGCAAATTCGACGCGGCCGAAGGCGTGGCTCGCCATCTGACCATTGCGGCCCAGCATTTGGAGCAGGGCAGCGTACGTCTTGCGTTGGTCGGCGGAAATCCAGGGACCGGGAAGTCAACGCTCGCCGGAGCGCTGGCGGAACGAGTGGGCGCGCAGGTGATTTCGACCGACGACGTGCGGCACGAACTACGGGAGTCGCAGGTCATCACCGGCGAATCGGGCGCGCTCGAAGCAGGGCTCTACAGCGCCAGGAACACAAGAGCCGTCTACGACACGGTCCTGGGGCGGGCTCGCGAGCTATTGGGCAATGGGCAATCCGTCATCCTCGACGGCACGTGGCGCGATCCGCATCTTCGTGCGAGCGCTCGTCAACTGGCGACGGAGACGCTTTCGGCGCTGGTGGAGCTGAGGTGTGTGGCCACGCCCGATGTGGCAGCCGACAGAATAGCGACGCGGCGGCCGGGCGCCTCGGAAGTGACGCCGGCCATCGCGGCGGCGCTGGCGTGTCGCGACAGTGATTGGGACACCGCGCATGTGGTGGATACCTCTCGGCTGCTTGAGCACTCTGCCGAGACGGCGCAGGAGGTCTGGCGCCGATCAATCTACGCCCCCGGTCTGCGTTGAATGAATCGGTGTATTGAGAGGAACGGAAGTGATGACGAAAGCCATTGCCAGCGATTATGTCTCAGATATCTCGGGGTTACGCCTCGATGACGCCGAAGAGGCCGGCGGTAAGGGCGCCAATATGGGCGAGCTGGTGGCTGCCGGCTTCCCGGTTCCGCCGGGCTTTGTGTTGTTGCGGTCCAGCTACCTGGTTTCGATGCAGGCGGGGGGAGTGGAGCTCGAACTTGCTGCCTTGCACCACGAGGCACTGACGCAGGTCGATGATGCTGCCCGGCTTGCTGAGCTGTGTCGGCGAATGCAGGACTTGGTCGTCAAGGCCGGCGTGAGCGAGGACGTTCGCACAAAGCTGCTCGACTCGTATCGTGGGCTCGGATCGAACTGCGTTGTAGCGGTGCGCTCTTCGGCAACCGGAGAGGACGGTCGTGATGCATCGTTTGCCGGGATGAACCAGACATTGACGAATGTGGCGGGCGAAGCCGCGCTCGTCGACGCCGTGATAGCCTGCTGGGCATCGCTTTTCAGCCCACGGGTCGTTACATATCGTGCCAGTCGTGGATTCGAGGCGGACCCGGCGATGGCTGTGGTCGTCCAGCAGATGATCGATTCCGAGAAGTCCGGCGTGGCGTTCACCACCGATCCCAGCACGGGGGTGTCGAGCCATATAGTCATCGAGGCTGCGCTGGGCCTCGGTGAGGTTGTGGTCTCCGGGAAGGTTCAGCCCGACACCTACCTGGTGGACAAGGAGTCGCTGAAAGTGCTCGATGCCAAGACCGGTTACCAGGCTTTCAAGATCGAGCGTGGTCCGGACGGCCACGACGCGGTCGTGGACTTGGACCCCGCGCAGGCGCAGGCGCGTGTTCTCGACGTTGCGTCGGTGCGCCGCGTCGCCGAACTGGCAAAGGCCGTTGAGGCGCACCACGGTTGTCCGCAGGACGTCGAGTGGGCGATCACCGGCGGGAAGGCTTGGCTGGTGCAGGCAAGGCCTATCACGACGTTGCACACCTCCACGCCATCCGACGGCGCGGAATCTGGAAGCGTCTTGGTACGCGGGTTGCCTGCGGCGCCGGGTATCGCCTCTGGGCGCGTGCGAGTCCTGCGCACTCCGTCGGAGGGCGGCCAATTGGCCGACGGTGAGATTTTGGTAGCCCCCATGACCAATCCGGATTGGCTCCCGGCCATTCGCCGCGCTGCGGCCCTGGTTACCGAGACGGGCGGCATGACGTGCCACGCGGCCATCGTCGCGCGTGAGCTGAAGGTTCCATGTGTCGTCGGTGCGCGCGATGTGACGACGATTCTGCAGGACGGCCAGACGGTTACCGTCGATGGCGGTCACGGCAGCGTCGTCGCCGGGAGTGCCAAGCCGGAGTTGCGGGCCGCGACGATCGAGCCGCCCGCGACGGCGAACATCGGCGAAACAACCGGAACCAAGATCTACGTCAACCTGGCCATGCCGGACTCGGCCGAGTCGGTCGCTGCCCAGGACGTCGACGGCGTTGGATTGCTGCGTGCCGAGTTCATGCTCACCCAAGCACTTTCGGGCAGGCATCCCCGCGACTTGGTCGCGCACGGCGAACAGTCCGATCTGGTCGATGCCATGGTGGCATCCATCGGCCGCATCGCCTCCGCCTTCGGAACCCGGCCGGTCATCTACCGCGCGACCGACTTTCGTAGCAACGAGTTCCGCGGCCTGCGCGGCGGTGACCTTTACGAGCCGGTCGAGCACAACCCGATGATCGGCTACCGCGGCTGCTATCGATACATCAAGGAGCCCCAACTGTTCGACCTCGAGTTGCAAGCGCTGGCTCGGGTACGGGAACGTAACCCCAATGTGCACCTGATGATTCCGTTCGTGCGAACGCGATGGGAATTGGAGGCATGTTTGTCGCTGGTCGACGCGAGCCCGCTCGGCGGGCAGCGCGGTTTGCATCGCTGGGTGATGGCCGAGGTCCCATCCGTGATGTATTGGCTTCCCGAGTACATCGGGTTGGGTATCGACGGAGTGTCGATTGGGAGCAACGATCTCACCCAATTGATGTTGGGAGTCGACCGTGATTCCGACATCTGCGCTGAGTTGTTCGACGAATCCGATGGCGCTGTGCTCGATGCCATAGGCCGCATCGTCGCCATTGCGCGAAAGCACGGCATCACGTCGTCGTTGTGTGGCCAGGCGCCCTCGACCAACCCGGCGTTCGCCGAACACCTGGTTCGGATGGGAATCACCTCGATCTCGGTCAATCCGGACGCCGCCGCGGTCGCTCGCCGCATCGTGGCCGCCGCGGAACGCCGGCTATTGCTCGAATCCGCGCGGAACTCCTAATTGCCCAGCCATTCGGCGGATTGGACGCCTGGGTGCGCGCCGAGGGCCTGAGTTGGAAAGGAGGGGTCGAATGGAGCAACTAACCGCGCTGGATGCGGGCTTCCTGGAGGCTGAAGACACCGATCCACATGTGAGTCTGGCGATTGGCAGTGTGTCGATCATGGCAGGTCCGGTTCCGGGCTACGAGGAGTTTGTTTCGGTCGCCGCCGAACGGCTGCAAGCGATTCCGCGTTGCACCCAAGTTTTGCGAACCTTCCCGTTCGATCTGCGCCGACCGGAATGGGCGGATGACCCTCACTTCGATGTCTTGCGCCACGTGCACCGAGTCGCACTGCCGGATCCGGGCGGCGACCACGAACTCTTCGAATTGATCGCGAGTTTGATGCAGCACCGCCTCGACCGGGAGCGACCCTTATGGGACTGTTGGATCATCGAGGGGCTGAGCGGCGACCGGTGGGCCGTTTTGATCAAGGTCCATCACTGCATCGCCGACGGCATCGCCACCACGCAGATGTTCGCACAGTTCAGCGACGACGGCGCCGGAGCCTCGTTCGCCACAGACATCCGGGGTGCCAAGAAGGGACGCCAACCCAGGTCGAGTCCGCCGAAGCTGAGTTTCAACCCCGTGGAGTTGGTGAGCAGGCTCGGACGACACGCAGTCACGACGGCGATGGCCGCCGGCCACGCCGGGCTGGGCGTGACGGAATTGGCGACCAGCCTGCTGAGCCCAACCCCGAAAACATCGCTGAACGGGCCGGTCACGGCGATGCGCCGGTACAGCGCGGCCCGTGTGCGCTTGGCCGACATGCAGGAGGTCTCCCGAACATTCGGTGTGACGCTGAACGACGTCGCGCTGACGGCGATCACGGCGAGTTACCGCAGGGTGCTGCTCGACCGCGGCGAGCGGCCAGGCCACCATTCGCTGCGCACCCTGGTGCCCGTCTCCGTCCGCACTGCAGACGGGATGAGTGCCACCGACAACCAGGTGTCGACCATGCTGCCGTTGCTGCCCGTCGACGAGCCTGACCCGCTGCAGCAGCTGCAGCTGGTGCGCAGCAGGCTCAGCCGGGTCAAGGCCAGCGGCCAAACCGAAGGCGGCAGCGCGGCGGTTTCGGCGCTCAAAAGCGTGCCATTTGCGTTCTCGGCATGGACGATTCGCTTGCTGATGCGATTGCCCCAGCGGGCCGTTGTCGCCCTGGCAACCAACGTTCCCGGCCCCCGCACCCAGCAAAAGTTGATGGGGTGCGAGGTACTGGAAGTCCTTCCGATTCCTCCGATCGCACTGCAATTGCGCACCGGTATCGCGATGCTCAGTTACGCAGACACGTTTGTCTTCGGCATTACCGCCGACTACGCCACCGCACCCGACATCGATGCACTCGCCACCGGAATTGAGGATGGGGTCGCGCGATTGCTTGCCGCCAGTCGCCAACGTGCACGCAAACGCACTGCGCGTCGGAGTGCTAATCGCTGAGCGGGCAAACTGTCACCTTCGGTGACCAAAGCCCCTACCGATGGGTCCGCTGAGCTGGTGCAATCAGTGCACTGGGTAGTAAATTTCGCGCTAGTGAGACTTAATGGACAGTCATCCCGCTCGGGGAGCACCGGAATCCTGCGACGACCGGACAACCCCTGTGCGTCCGGTCGGTGCCGCGGTGATTGCGGCTGAGTCGCATCCGGTTTGGACCGCGGCTCAGCGTCGCGCGCGCGACCGCCGCGAGGCAATGCGCCGTCATCCCTCGTACGTGGCCGGCTGACGCGGTACCGCTCGAGGCGAGACGCAAAGGCGCTTCGGCAAATTCTCGTCATACACCCGTCCTTGTCTGTATGGTGACGGCTGTGTCCCGGTCGGCGGGAGGGTCGTATGCGCACGCCGCAGGCCGGGCGCATACTCGACTCCCACGGACCCGACAGGAGACTTGCAGTGGCAGAACGGTTAGCGGGAAAGGTCGCGCTCGTCAGTGGCGGTGCCCGGGGGATGGGTGCCTCGCACGTGCGAACGATGGTGGCCGAAGGCGCCAAGGTGGTGTTCGGTGACATCCTCGACGACGAGGGCAAGGCGGTGGCGGCCGAGGTCGGGGACGCGACCCGCTATCTGCACCTCGACGTGACGAAACCCGCGGACTGGGATGCAGCGGTGGCGACCGCCCTCAACGAGTTCGGTGGCATCGACGTGCTGGTGAACAACGCGGGCATCATCAACGTCGGCACGCTTGAGGACTACGCGATCTCGGAATGGCAACGCATCCTCGACATCAACCTGACCGGTGTGTTTCTCGGCATCCGTGCCGTGGTGAGGCCCATGAAGGAAGCCGCACGAGGATCAATCATCAACATCTCCTCGATCGAGGGCATCGCGGGCACCATCGCCTGCCATGGTTACACTGCAACGAAATTCGCCGTCCGGGGGTTGACGAAGTCGGCGGCCCTGGAATTGGGCCCGAGCGGAATCCGGGTGAACTCGATCCATCCCGGACTGATCAAAACTCCGATGACGGACTGGGTTCCCGACGACATCTTCCAGACCGCGCTGGGCCGAGCGGCCCAACCCGTGGAGGTCTCCAACCTTGTGGTCTACCTGGCCAGCGACGAGTCGAGCTACTCGACCGGTTCGGAGTTCGTGGTCGACGGTGGCACCACCGCCGGCCTGGGTCACAAGGACTTCTCCGCGGTCGAAACCGATGAGCAGCCGGCCTGGGTCACCTAGCGGCAACTGCTATTTCGGTGTGCTGGGCCGGCTTCGGCCAGGGCGAGGGCGCGGGGCGTTGCCGGACGCGTTGGGGCCACCAGAACCATTTGCCCAGCAGCGCGGCGATCGACGGCGTCATCAGCGACCGGACGACCAACGTGTCGAAGAGCAGGCCGAGACCGATGGTGGTACCGACCTGACCGATGACCGTCAGCTCGCTGACCGCCATGGTCATCATCGTGAAGGCGAAGACGAGACCCGCGGAGGTAACGACCGAGCCGGTGCCACCCATCGATCGGATGATGCCGGTGTTGAGGCCGGCGTGGATCTCCTCTTTGAACCGCGCGACGAGCAGCAGGTTGTAGTCGGCGCCGACGGCGAGCAGGATGATCACCGACATCGCCAGCACCATCCAGTGCAGCTCGATGCCGATGATGTGTTGCCAAATCAGCACCGAAAGCCCAAAGGACGCACCCAGCGACAGCAAGACGGTGCCCACGATCACCGCGGAGGCCACGACGCCCCGAGTGATGATCAGCATGATGATGAAAATCAGGCACAGCGAGGCGATTCCGGCGATCAGCAGGTCGTAGGTGTTGCCGTCACTGAGGTCCTTGTAGATTGCCGCCGTGCCCCCGAGGTAGATCTTCGAGCCCTCCAGCGGCGTGCCCTTGATCGCCTCGTAGGCGGCCTTCTTGATCAACGGGATGTGCCCGATGCCTTCTGCCGACATCGGGTCGCCGTCGTGGCTGATGATGAAGCGCACGGCATGACCGTCGGGGGAGATGAAGTTCTTCATTCCCTTCTTGAACTCTTTGTTGTTGAACGTCTCCGGCGGTAGGTAGAACGAGTCGTCGTTCTTGGACGCATCGAAGGCCTTACCCATGGCGTTGGAGTTCTTCTGCGCCTCGTTCTGCTGATCCTGCAGACCCTTCTGGGTCGAATACATGGTCAGCATCGTCGTTTTCATGGCCTTCATGTTTTCGATCATCGAAGGCATCAGCGCCACCATCTGCGGCATCAGGGTGTCGAGATGATCCATGATCGGCAGCAGGCTCTCGATGTCGTCGCTCATCGTGTCGATGCCGTCCAAACCGTCGAAGACGGAGCGAATCGACCAGCACACCGGGATGTCGAAGCAGTGCTTCTCCCAGTAGAGGTAGCTGCGGAACGGCCGGAAGAAGTCCTCGAAATCGGCCATATGGTTCCGTAATTCGTTGATGTCGATGGTCATCTCGTGCATCTTCTTGACCATCTGATGCATGTCGTTGGACATCTGCGCGGTGATGCTCGACATCTTTTCCATGCTGTCGATGGTCGTTTGCATCATGTCGGCCTGCTTGAGCATGTCGGCCATTTGATCTTCCTGGTACTTCTGGTTCATCTGCTGGCTCACGCCCTGCATGCTGATCTGGAAGGGGATTGAGGTGTGCTCGATCGGGGTGCCCTCGGGCCGGGTAATGGCCTGCACGCGACCGATTCCCGGCACCCGGAAGACTGCCTTGGCGATCTTGTCGATCACCAGGAAGTCCGCGGAGTTACGCAGATCATGATCGCTTTCGATCATCAGCACTTCGGGGTTCATCCGCGCGTGTGAGAAGTGCCGGTCCGCGGCGGCGTATCCCTCGTTGGCGGGCAGGTCGGCGGGCAGGTAGTTACGGTCGTTGTAGTTGGTCCGGTATCCGGGCAGGGTCAGCAGACCGACGAGTGCCACCCCGATCGTCATGACCAGGATCGGGCCGGGCCAGCGCACGATGACGGCACCAACCTTGCGCCACATCCGAATCCGTTGCGTGCGCTTAGGTTCGAGCGTCTTGCCGAACCGCGTTGCCACCGCGATGACTGCGGGTCCCAGCGACAATGCCGCCACCACCACGACGACCATGCCGATGGCGAGCGGGATGCCCAGGGTTTGGAAATAAGGCAGGTTGGTGAAGTGCAGGCAAAACGTCGCGCCCGCGATGGTCAGGCCCGAGCCGAGCACCACGTGTGCGGTGCCGTGGAACATGTCGTAGTAGGCGTCTTCTCGAGTGTGGCCCTTGGACCTGGCCTCTTGGTAGCGGCCGATCAAAAAGATTGCGTAGTCGGTGGCGGCCGCGATCGCCAGGGTGACGATCAGGTTGGTCGCGAATGTCGAGAGCCCGATGATCTTGTGGTAGCCCAGGAATGCGACCATTCCGCGCGCGGCCGACAGCTCGAGTACCACCATCAACAATGTGAGCAATACCGTGATGATCGACCGGTAGACCAACAGCATCATTGCGATGATCACGGTGAACGTGCACATCGTGATGATCTGCACGCTGCGGTCACCGGCCATGTGCTGGTCGGCCGACAGCGCGGCGGGCCCGGTGACGTAGGCCTTCACCCCGTTGGGTGCAGGCACGCTCTTGACTATGTCCTGTACGGACTCGACCGACTCGTTGGCCAACGATTCGCCCTGATTACCAGCCAGGTACACCTGGACGTAGGCGGCCTTGCCGTCGTTGCTCTGCGCCCCCGCTCCGGTCAGCGGGTCGCTCCACATATCCTGCACGTGCTCAACGTGTTTGGTGTCGGCGTCGAGCTTTGCCACGATCTTGTCGTAATAGGCGTGGGCATCGGCGCCCAGCGGTTGCTGGCCCTCCAGCACGATCATGACCGAACTGTTGGATTTGTACTCGTTGAATTCCGCGCCCATGCGCTTAGTCGCGATCACCGACGTCGCATCGTCGGGCGCCATCGACACCGACCGCATCTTCCCGACGGTGTCCAGGTCGGGCACGATCGTGCTCAGCACCGCGATGATCGCGATCCAGCCCAGGATGACCGGCACCGCGAACTTCCGAATGAACCGCGGAATGTTCTCGCGCACCGGCTCTTTGGGGACCGGGATGGTATCCGTCCGGGCGTCGTCGATCGTTGCGCTCATGCTGATTTCACCAAGCAGAAGGTCAGGGCGTGCACGCCGGTGGTTACTTTCTCGTCCTTGACTTCGTCGTCGATGGTGATGCGGCAACCGAGGGTGTCGCCGTCGCTCTGTGCGGACAGATTGGGAAAGACGGAGGGGGCGGTGGTGGATAGGACCAGCGTCCAGGGCAGCGGCGCGTCGTCAACCCGCTTCGGGTCGGCGGACAGATCCAGGTAGTTCACGTTCGCGTGGCTTGCCGAGCCGAAGACCTCGTACTTGACGACCTTGGGCTTGAACGGCTTGGAATCATCGAGCCGCGGGCTCGTCAGCACGCCGGTGTCGTTGGCGCCGAAGAATGACTTGACCCGGACCACGGCGAACCCGCCGACCACGACGACCGCCACGATTAACAGGGGCAACCATGCGTTGCGCGCGAGCTTCTGTAGCTGCAACTACCTGATTCCCTTCCTCGTCACGGCTGCGGCGAAGTGGTGCGGGTCTACCCGGCGCGCGCGGGACGCGGCCAATCCCAACGATTGCTGCGGTTGGCGCGTCCGATAGTCAAGCGCAGGTACAGCCGCCTGGGTGCAGCTGCGGTTGTTGCCGGCACCCAGCCGTCGCCCGCTTCGCGGGCGCGGTGCGAGTATCCCCACCAGCGCATAGTACATAATGTGCATATCTTGCAGAGTATGCAACATAGCCTCGCGGTGTTTCAGATCACTTCGTAAAGATGCTGTTCACGAGAGCGGCAGCGCGTTCGACATAGGGCATCGGCGTGTCGTCCGGATCACCCGGTTCGCCGCTTGCCCACTTCTCGATACCGGACCGCACCGCCGTCAACGCCAGCGCCGAGATCAAGGCGGCCATCTCGTCGTCGGGCTGCATTCCCTGGCGGCGGACGATGATGTCGATCAGCTGATGTTGGAACCGCTCGAGATCGGCGAGGAACGCCGCCAGCACCGCTGGGGAGGTCTTGGCGAGTTCGAGCATGTGGGCAGCCTGTTTGCGGGGCGGCGGAACATCGCGGAGATGGTGCGCGGCCAACGTGATCAGCTCGGCCAGCACTACCGAGTACGGCGCGGGACCGGCCGCCACGAAGTCCGCGACCAGCTCGGGCGGTATGTCCGAGGGGCCGTAGGCGATCGCGGACTCTTTGTTGGGGAAGTAGTTGAAAAAGGTTCGGGTCGAGATGCCTGCTTCGATGCAGATTTCCTCGATGGTCACCTTGTCGAAGCCGCGTTCGAGCGCCAGGTGCGCGGCGGCGTCGCGGATGTCTGCGCTGGTCTGGCGGCGACGGCGCTCGCGCAGTCCCAACTGATCGGCCATGCCACTAATGGTTGCACGTTCTGCAGACTTTACAGTCGAATGGCCCCGGTCGCGTTGCGCGACGGGCGCAGCTCGGGTCGCTCACTCAGCTGAAGTAGCCACTGCGGCCCAGAGGTGATCGCGTTGGCTGGCAAAGAAATTCACCGAAATCGGCGCCTTCTCGGCGAGAAAATCGAACGCATGAAAAGCGCCGGGAACGATCTCCTGATGTACCGGCACTCCTGCCTCGCGCAGGCGTCGCGTGTAGTCCAGACACTCCGGATAGAACAAGTCCAGCGTCCCGACGCCGATCCAGGCCGGAGGCAGCCCGGACAGGTCCTCCCGGCGCCCCGGGGCCGCCTCGATGGGGTCCGCGCCGTCGAGGTACCACTTCCAGGCCCGTTGGTTGTCGTCTTCGGTCCACATGATGCGTTTGGGCCCGTCGCCGTTCGCGCCGGTGCGGTCGTCCAGCATCGGATACACCAGCATCTGATAGCGGACCTTGACGTCCTTGCGGTCGTGGGCCCGCTGCGCCAGCGCGGCCGCGAAATTCCCGCCGGCGCTGGCGCCGCCGACGGCGATCCGATCCGGATTCACCCACGGTTGGTGGGCCAGCCACTGCAGCGCGGCATAGCAATCCTCCAGTGGCGTCGGGTACGGGTGCTCAGGGGCCAGGCGGTGCTCGACCGCGGCCACTGCGACCCCGGTGAGGCGGGCCAGCTTGCGGCAGTATTTGTCCTCTTGGACCGCGGTGCCCATGATCGTGCCGCCGCCGTGGATCCACAACAGCGCCGGGGTGGGGCCGGAGCGGGCGGTCGGGCGGTGCAGACGAACCGTGACGTGCTCGTTGACCGCGGCGACCGGCACGTTGCGCAACCGGCCCGCATGGCCCATGAGATTCATCAGCGTCCGCTGAACCTTGTAACCGCGATGCAGCGCGTATCCCCGCGGCAAGAAGCGGGCGACCGTACGCAGCTGGGGATCCAACGCCTCCCGTGACGTAAAGGCATTGTCGGGAAACTCGTCTGCCATGAATGCTCTCTGTTCAGCGGGCCGAACCGTCAATCTGTGCAGGGTAACCGGCGCTGAGAATCGTCACGGTGCACGCGGGTTGAGCCCGGTCCGCGGTGTCCCCCACCCCTTCGCTCCCGATGCAGCTGAGCATCCATCTCCTTCGCGAAAGGTCTTGCCGCCGCGTGGGCATTCGGCACAGGGTCGATGCCCGGCGTGGCAACGACCGCGCCGAGCGGCGACACGCGGTTGCGCGCCGGTCCGCAGGCCGTCATTGCATTCGCTCGAGATCGAGCAGGACGCGCTTGGCCGCCGGGCCGCCACGATAGGCCCCGGTGGCTCCATCGGATCGGATCACCCGATGGCACGGGACGACGATGGGAACGGGGTTGGTGGCACAGGCGGTGCCGACGGCGCGCACGGCCTTCGGGGAGCCCGACAGCGCGGCCAGGGCGGCGTAGCTCGCGGTGGAGCCATAGCTGATGTCGGAATTGAGGCGCTCCAGCACCGTGCGCCGAAAGCCTTGGGAAAGAGACCAATCCAAGTCCACGTCGAACCGCCGGCGGTTGCCAGTGAAATATTCGTCGAGTTGCCGTGCGACCGGGTCCAGCCTCGCGGGTGCCCGCAACACCCGTGGGCTGATTCGCTGGGACAGGCTCGCTAGCACGTTGTCGTAGTCCTCGTTGGCGAAAGCGACCCGTACCAGCCCGCGGGGGGTGGCGGCCAGCAACAGCGTGCCGACGGTGGAATCCACTGTGCGGTAGGCGATGTCGAGGAGGTCCTCGGCCTGAGCTGCGTTTTCCAGGCGAACGCGCAGGCGCTCCAGATGCCCCGGGACGACGGGGAAGTGATCGGCGAGTTCGCGGGTGGTCATTGCGTGCTCCTTGCGGTGTCAAGACGCGGATAGGTTCGTCGGAGGGTGGCGATGCCGTCGGCGGCGGCACGGCGTGCTGCGGCGGCGCTGCAGTGGAGGATGTCAGCGATCTCGGAGTAGGGCAGGCCCGCGAGATAGTGGTAGGCGACGGCTTGGCGTTGTTTGGGCGGCAGCGCGCCGACGGCGGCGTCCAGATCAAGATCGCGATGATCGACGCCTTGCCCGCCGGGCGGGTGATGTCGATGGCTTTGCGGTGTGCGATCGTCACCAGCCACGCCTCGACATTGGCGTCGGCGGGCAGCTGAGGGTACGCCTTCAGGGCGGCCAGGAATGTATCCGACCAGGCGTCGTCGGCGTCGGTGTGGCCGACCACGGCGCGGACGACGCGTAGCACCGTTGTGCCGTGCTGGGCGACAACGGCCTCAAACGGCTGCTTGACGTGTTGTGTCGCCGTCACGCTGGCGTCACCGGCTGGCCCGGCATCTGGCGTCCTCCCCGAAAAGTAGCGACTTCACCCGGTAGACGCCGGCGTGAGCTGAAATGTGATAGGCGCGGCCACATTGGCAGATTGTCGGATGACGTAACGCCTGACAAGGGAGATCTCACGTTCCAGCCGGCGACGGGTCTTCTCGGTGAGGATTGAGTTGACGCACCCGGTGCGCCACGGCGTGTCCGTCGTGCGCTCCGGCCAGCGCTGCACCCTCGGCCTCGTCTTTCATGACGCCGCCTGAGCACCGCCATCGCGGGGTGCGGCACCATGGTGGTCATGGAGTTGTACGACGTCATGCGATCCACCTCCGCGGTTCGCGAATTCACCGACGATCCGCTTCCCGACGATGTCCTGGGCCGGATCCTCGACAACGCCCGATTCGCGCCGACCGGCGGCAACCGGCAAGGTGTCCGCGTCATTGTGGTGCGCGATGCGGACACTCGATCGACTCTGGCTGAGCTGGAGCTTCCGGCAGCCCGCCGCTACACTGCGCAGCTCGCCAACGGCGAGTCACCATGGAATCCGCTGCAGCCCACTGCCGTAACGGCGTCGACGATGGCGGAAACCGAGGCGCCCGCGCAGATGTCCGCCTCGCTCCGGGCGGCGCAGGTGGTTCTGGTCGTCTGCCTGGATCTCGCCGTCGTCGCCGCCACCGACCAAGACCTGGACCGCATCGCGGTGGTGCCCGGCGCGTCGGTGTACCCGTTCGTGTGGAACGTCCTGCTGGCCGCCCGCAACGAGGGTTACGGCGGCGTGCTGACCACGATGGCTGTCGCCCAAGAACCCCGCGTCAAAAGCCTTCTCGCAGTGCCGGATACCTACGCCATCGCCGCCGTCGTACCGCTGGGCAAACCGGTGCGCCAGCTGACCAAGCTGCGACGGCGGCCGGTCTGCGAGTTCGCCACGGCCGAGCGCTTCGACGGAGTGCCGTTCGGCACCTAGCGGCTGCCCGGAGAGTTCACGAGGGGACAACGGCCCATTAATTGCCGTGAATTGGGTTCGGACGCAGAACATTCGGTGTCCTTGTTACGCGTGAAAACGTCACTGTGACGCTTTGGCAGCTGGCGGGCTCAGCCGAAGGGGAGTGGCTGCCCCGGGCTGCGCGCAGCAATACTGCACCGGGGCGGCTTAGCAGCGGAGACGGTTCGGTGTGTCGAACCTCAACCGGCGGCCATGACGCACTTCATAACCCGACGCACATCAACTGCGTTATCCGAATATCCGGGCAGCCCAACGTAATTCATCACAGTGACGAATCATAACCGGCGGCGGGGCTTCATCAGAGACTGTGTCGGCGATATCGCCGGAGTCGGTGACTGTCGGCGAGCGTGACCGCTCCGGAGTGGGGCCGCAGCGCGGCGTCGAGTCGGGCGCGCACGGCGTCGGCGTCGAGGCCCATTCCGATCGCGACTAGACAGTTCGGTGCTGCTCCGCGCGGCGCGTTCGCGATGTGGATCGCCGTGCCGACCAGGTTTATCGCGAACGTGGGCGCGGCCTTGCCGTATTGCATGACCACGGCTCCCTTGAGCCGGTACACCCCGGGCGGCGGATCTTCGAGCAAATCGATGAGTGCGCCCGGATCGATTTCCCCGTCGCTGACCGCAGTGACCGAGTCGGCGGGTGAACTGTGGTCGTGATCGTGGACCGTCGGAGCATCGACAAGCAGCTCGCGCAGCGAGAGCTGGCCCGATTCGGCGGCCATTCCCGCCGCGTCATACAGCAGGTCGGGGTCGATCTGGCCGCCGACCGCTCCGATCACGGTGGCGCGTGGATTGCGTTCTCGCACGCGGCGTTCCACCCGCTCAACCGTGGCGGTGCGATCGACGCGGGGGAGCCGGTCGAGTTTGTTGACGACGACAAGGGAGGCCGCACCGTAGCGAGCCGGTGGCGTGTTGCCGACATCGACGGTGTCAAAGTGCGTCGCGGCATCGACAACGTCGACGAGTCCGCCAAACCGCACGCCGGGAACGTCGCTGAAGCCGATCATCCGGGCCACCGCGACGGGTTCCGCCAGTCCGCTTGCCTCGACGATGATCGCGTCCAGATCCAGGCGCGGATCGGCGAGCTTCGTCAAAGCCTCGTTGATCCCACCGTCATCCGGCAGGCAGCAGATGCATCCGCCGGCGATCGACGCGGGCTCATCGACCTGTCCGGTCACCAGCATGGCGTCGACGTTGAGCTCTCCGAAGTCGTTGACGATGACGCCAATCCGAGCTCCCGGACTACGGAGCACGTGATTGAGCAGGCTCGTCTTGCCCGCACCGAGATATCCCGTCAAGCCAATCACAGGGATTGCCCGCACACCCATCCTTTCGCCGCTAGATAATGCTAATGGTTTTCAATAAGCCCGCAATGATGCGGTGGGCGGAACGCCCGACCGAAGCCTCAAATGCACTGCCAGCGACTCTCAATTCGTCACAGTGACGTATTGAGAGTCGCTGCCCTGGATGGGCGATGTGGACCCCGGGCGCCGATACCATCGAGCCGGACCCGTGAGGGCCATGACCGAAGCCTGAGATCGGCTTGTCGGTTCGTCTTGGCGTGGAAGCGCTGCGGCTACAGTTGCGCAGTGTCCCCGGACGTGGTGCGCTGCGTGTACGACGCGATGATCGACGCCTTCATCGATCTCGAACTTCAAGAACACGCCGCGGATCACCGAACCGAGCGCTGGCGGCCAATGAGGCATCAACGACCTACCCATGTTCGCCACCCCGCGCAGCGTATGCCGTTTACCGATAAGCGACATTATGTCAAGTGAAGTCCGTCTTCATCAGATGAATCAGACCCGCCCCGACTGCACGTCGCCTTCAACATCGACGGCAGCGTCGGCTTCCTAGATTTCGGCTGCGTCCAAATCTTCGAAGCCGCCGACGAGAAGCAACTCGCGAAAACCATCGCCCGTTACGGCCGGGTGGACCTGCTGTGCATTGACGAGCTGGGCTACATGGAACTCGACCGCCGCGGAGCCGAACTGCTGTTTCAGGTCCTCACCGAACGCGACGAAAAGAACTCCGTGGCCATCGGCTCAAACGAAGCTTTCAGCGGCTGGACCAATACCTTCACCGACCCGCGCCTCTGCGCCGCCATCGTCGACCGACTTACCTTCGGCGGCAACATCATCGAAACCGGCACCAACTCCTACCGCTTGGCCCAGCCCCGCGCCAGGACCGGTAAACATCCTGGCAACACCGACACCTGAACCAAGGTCGAAATCTGCACCAGGCTACCGCTGCCCGACAGGCTCTACGAGGTCGCCGCCAGCCAGCCGGCCAAACCGGCAAAGATCGCTGCCGCAACACGATTGACACGACGGGTGCTGGTCTGACTCGCAGTGCGGATACGCTCGCCAAGGGTCCCAGCGAAGTACCCGATCGGTCCGTCGATCGCGAAATCGATGATGACCAGCACCGCGCCGAGCAACGCCAATTGCAAGGGCATGTACCCCAGCTCCGGGTTGGCGAACTGCGGCAGGAACGCGACGTTGAACAAGATCACCTTCGGGTTGAGGACATTGGTGATCGTCGCGCTCCGGAATGCCGAGAGCACCGGCCGATTCACCTGCGCCGGCTCCGCGTGAGCCACCTCTCCAGCTGCGGTGCCACCGGCTCGCCACGTCGACCATGCCAGATAGAGCAGGTAGCCGACGCCGGTCCATCGCAAAACCTCATATACCGCGGGAAACCGGTGCAACACCGCGGCCAATCCCACCACCGCGATGACCATGTGCACTGTCAGCCCAGCAGCCACGCCGGCAGCGGCGGCAACGCCGGCCTTGGGACCACGACGACTACCCAACGTCACGATCAAGATCATGTCCGGGCCCGGCACGATCACCAAGATCAGCGCCGCTACCACGAACGCTCCGAACAGATGCCAGTCGATCACCGTCGGATTCTGTCACGGATACGCGTCGTTAATGCCACGAATCCGGCGCGTGCAGCCGCGCTCGCCGACATCTCCCCCCACCACAGCCGACGGCTCCGAAATTCGTGATCCAAACGACTCCCCTCGGCTTCGCGATCAAAATCGCGGCGCAAAATGTCCGCGCCAGAGGTGGGAGTCTGCCCTAGCGGTTTGCCCACTGCGCGGCCGTGGCGTCCGCATTCGCGGCCCAAATACGGGCTCCCGGAGCTCGTGACGGAAGAGCGGTGAGGCGATCACCGTGACCGCGGCGCCACCGTCCATGACGTACGGCATCGTCTTGCCGATATCCGCCGGCAGCTGATTTGAGAGGATAGGCCGCGGGTGAGCGAGTCGCGCGGCAAGGCTTGCAATCCTTTCTCGGCGACGTAGGTCCGCGCGCCCCATGAAACGGAAGAGCACGCTGTTGAAGCAACGGTTAGTCGACACCAACGGGGTACGGCTGCGAGTGTTTGAAGCCGGCCCCCTGGATGGTCCGGCGGTCGTTCTCGCGCACGGGTTTCCCAGCCTCGGGTATTCCTGGCGCCGTATCCTGCCGGTCCTTGCGGCTGCCGGCTATCACGTACTCGCACCGGACCAGCGCGGCTACGGTGGCTCCTCTTGCCCAGATGACGTCGATTCCTACGACATCACCGCCCTCACCACCGACCTGGTCGGCCTGCTCGACAATATCGGCGCCAAACGAGCGGTGTGGATCGGCCATGACCTCGGTGGAATGGTGGCCTGGGCTGCCGCCCACCTGCACCCCGACCGAGTCGCGGGCGTCGTGGGGCTGAACTTTCCCCCATCGCCACGCGGAAAGCTGCCCACCACGCAGGCCCTCCGCAAGATGGTCGGCGACAGCTTCCTCTACATGCTCTATTTCCAACAGCCCGGCCCCGCTGACGCCGAACTCGACCATGACCCAGCCCAGGCGCTACGGCGGATCATGAGTTTCGACCTGCAATCACTGACTGACCCCGACGCGGCGACGCGCATGATCGCACCGGGCCCCATGGGCTTCGTCGACCGCCTACCCGAACCGGGACATCCACCTGCCTGGCTCGATGACGGCGAATTCACTTACTATGTCGACGAATTCACGCGCACGGGCTTTACCGGAGCCCTGAACTGGTACCGCAACTTCGATCGCAACTGGGAAATCCTGGCCAACCCCGCCTCAGCCACCGTCGCTGCGCCGGCGCTGGTGATCATCGGTACCAACGACCCCACCCAGGGGTTCACCCCGCGCAACCGAGCCACCCAAGTCGCGACCGGGCCCTACCATGAAGTGACACTGGACGGCGCGGGACACTGGCTCCAAGAAGAGCGGGCCGCCGACGTCAGCACAGAGCTGCTGCACTTCCTCGCAGCGGTGCCCGGTTACCAAACCAACCACGGACCTAGCAAAGTCACAGACCCTCTGCCCTAGCCGCCCTGCAGGCTACCCGTCCGGAAAGCCGGCCTCGAGGAATATGCACGAATCGAATATGGCAGGTCACCAGTAAACGTCGCCGCTTCGTTCGATGAATCAACGGGCGACCTGAGCGGCCCTCACCCGCTAGGCCAGGTCGAATTGACCAAACTGCCTCGATCCCGCGCCGATGAGCGTTCGATTCGCGATGGGCCTGCCAGCACTGATGTGATAATGATTCATTGGCTGTTTCAATGATGCTTCAGATCAGACGTCCTGGGAGACCGGAATGCCCGTCGACAGGAGCGGTCGCGTGTCCTGTCGTCGACGCGGGAAGAACAACATAGCGGCGTCAGCGTCGGACCCTGCTGACGATCTGAGGAAGGGGTCTTCAGATGCCCGAGCAAGACAACTTGGCGGTAATTCGGGCGTGGGTCGATGCAATCGATCGCAATGATGTCGACGCCGAACTGGCCTGCTGGCAGCCCGACGGCGAATACCGGGTCATCCCTACCGGTACCGTCTACCGGGGCTTGGCGCAGATCAGCCAGGCTGGCCGGCAATTGGCGACCATGGTTGCGGGCCAACCCATTAAGGGCAGAAACAGATCACCCATCTCGAGGGCGGCGAGCAATGGGCGTGCGTCAGCTATGACACGCATGCCACGATCCGCGGCCCCATCGTCCTGGATGGTGTCACCGTTGTTCCCGAGGGATCCGAACGCGCCGTGTTGGGAAGGCGCACGTGGTGTTCGAAATGATGCACGGAAAGATCAGCCGAGGGATCGAAGTCTTCGACGCGTCAGCCATGGCTCAGCAGCTCGGCATCGACCAGAGCCAGCTGGAGCGCTTGTACTCAGCGCTGGGCACGCAACCACACCCCGCTGCCCCTAGTCCGACCACCAAACCGGTGGATGTCGTCACGAAGTTCTTCCACGCATGGAACACCAAGAACCTCGACGAGCTCGAAGCGGTGCTTGCGCCCGAGGTGTCCGGCCGAAATCCGCTGCGAGAGGTGACGCTGAGCAGGGAAGCAATGCGAAACGCCATCGAGCAGAACATGGCGGCATTCCCCGATCTGCATATGGAGATCGAAAACATCGTCTGCGACCACGGCGTGGTCGCGGTCGAGGAGATCGAAACCCCCACGTTTGCTGCCACCGGCGCGACCTACCGAATGGCCGTGTCGTGCTTCCTGCGTGTCAATGAGGTCGGCCAGATCACCGACATCCACAACTACTGGGACACCGACACGTATATCCGACAACTCAAGATCACACGTGACGACCTCGTCGAGATCATCGGTCACACCAAAGGAGCTGGACATGGTCAGTGACAAGCAGATTCGTCTGCAAAGGCGGGTGGGCATTGTCGTTGCGCTTGTGCTCGGTGGCGTGGTCCTAACGGCGGTGTCGGTGTTGCCCAGGGTTGGTAGACGCTACCGCAAGCTGCTGCGAGCGAGCGCCTTCCAAAAATACAACGACATGACCCGCAAGAGTGCGGGTAGTCGGCGTTCCCCGTTCGCCTTGCTCACCCATGTCGGACGTCGCAGTGCACGCACTTATCACACGGCGCTGGGCGCTCAGGCCTACGGTGACGGGTTCCTGCTGCCGCTGGGTTACGGCAGCCAGACCGACTGGTACCGCAACGTGATGGGAACGGGGACGTGCGCGCTTGCCTGGAAGGGACAGACCTACCAGCTGGAGCGTCCGGAGTTACTTTCCGGCTCGGAGGCGCTGCAAGCGTGGCCGCTGCGCCAGCGAATCACACTGCGTCTCGCCGGGATCCACGATTTCCTGTGGGTGCACAAGACGGCAGGTTGATGCACCCCACCAGTCCGAGGCTGCCCGGCGCTCATAGATCGAGGACGATGCGCACTGCCGCATCAACGCGGCGCATCTCATCGAATCTTAGGAACCCGACGCTCGTGCCGAGTCGGCCCGGGTCAACGGCGGCGGCCTGTTCGGCAAGCACGCGGGTGTTCACGCCGCCGATTTCAACTTCGGGACGAAAGCTGGCGGCACGAGCCGACGTGGATGTTGGTGCAACCAACAACGTCGACAGGGGCAGTTGATCTGACTGGACTACTACGAAGTAGCGGGAACCGGACTGCTCGTGACCGCGACTCCCCCGCGGGGCACGCAACTGAAAGACCTCACCACGCACGCAACGTCTCCATGTCGGGCAGCACCTGCGTGGCCTCAGCGCGGTCGGACTCGTCTTCAGAAAGCCTTTCCGGCTCGGCACGAATCGCCGCGCTGGCCTTCCGACGTGCGGCATCGATAAGAGCAGATCGAACGGCTACGGACACGGCGGTTCCATCTTTCGTCAAGGCCGCCAGCGCCTTCGATGTCTCTTCGTCGGGCCTGAAGGTGATTGTGTCCGCCATTACAACAGTGTTCGACGTTTTGTAAGACAATCCGACGCCATGGAGGACCGATACCAGAATGAGCCTGGTGGCCGAATTCGACTTCATCATTGTGGGAGCGGGCAGCGCGGGCTGCCTTCTCGCCAATCGGCTGAGCGCTGACCCGGATCGGCGTGTGCTCCTGATTGAGGCAGGCGGCACAGATGACTGGTTCTGGATCAAGGTGCCGGTGGGCTATCTGTACACGATGGCCAATCCCCGCACCGATTGGTGTTTGACGACTGAGCCCGAACCAGGGCTGGCCGGCCGGCGCATCCTCTACGCGCGGGGGCGGGTGATCGGCGGCTGCTCGTCGATTAACGCGATGATCCACATGCGCGGACAAGCTACCGACTACGACGCGTGGGCGCAGGCTACGGGTGACGAGAGATGGCTCTGGGGCGGGACGGATCGTCCAGGCGAGACGCTGGCGATCTACAAGAAGCTGGAAAGCTACTTCGGTGGCGCCGACGACTGGCACGGCGCCGACGGTGAGATCCGCGTCGAGCGGCCGCGCGTGAGCTGGAAGATCTTGAACGCCTGGCAGGCCGCCGCTGCCCAGGTGGGCATCGCCCCCATCGAGGAGTTCAACCGGGGCGACAACGCCGGCAGTGCGTACTTTCATGTCAATCAGCGGCGCGGCCGCCGCTGGTCGATGGCTGATGCCTTCTTGCATCCCATCGCTCATCGGCCAAATCTCACTGTCTATACGCGAACGCAGGCCTTGCGGCTGCTGATGGACGACGAGGTCCGCGAGGATCAGCGTCACGGTGCCTGGACCACCGCGCGGCACCGCGTCACCGGCCTGCGGATGCTCAGCGGCGGCCAAATCGTCGACGTCCAGGCCCGCCGGGAGGTGATCCTGAGCGCCGGAGCTGTCGGCTCGCCGCATCTGATGCAGGTTTCGGGTCTCGGCCCAGCTGGCCTGCTTGCCCAGTATCACGTGCCGGTGGCCGTGGACCTGCCAGGCGTGGGCGAAAACCTCCAGGACCACTTGCAGCTTCGATCGGTCTACCGGATCCGGGGGGCCTCGACCGTCAACACGCTGTACCGGAATTGGATCACCCGTGCGGGCATGGGAATTCAGTACTTGCTGCTGAGATCGGGACCCATGACCATGCCGCCTTCCACCCTGGGTGCTTTCGCCAAGAGCGATCCCGCGCTACCCAGTCCCGATATGGAATGGCATGTGCAGCCCTTGTCTTTGCCAAAGTTCGGCGAACCGCTGCACCCCTTCGGAGCGATCACTCCGTCGGTCTGCAATTTGCGCCCTAGCTCGCGCGGCCATGTGCGCATGGCGGATCCAGATCCACTGACCAACCCGAAAATTCTGTGCAATTACCTGTCTACTGACGCCGATCGTCGAACCGCAGTGGTTGGCCTGCGGATGACCCGGCGGATCATGGCGGCGGCGGCTCTGGCCCGCTACGGCCCGCAAGAGTTGCTGCCCGGCCCGCAACTGGTGAGCGACGATGATCTGCAGCAGGCGGCGGCTGAACTCGGTACGACTATTTTTCACCCGGTGGGTACGTGCGCGATGGGAGCCTTTGACGCGCAAGGTCGGCCGCGCTCGGCCGCCACGGTGCTAGACACCGACTGCCGCGTGTATCGCGTCGCCGGCCTTCGAGTGGTCGATGCTTCGGCTATGCCCACCATCACTTCTGGCAACACCAATGCGCCCGTCATGCTCATCGCCGAGCGCGCAGCACGGGCAATCGTGGGATAGGTCGATTAAGCGCCGAGGAGTCAATCCGCTTGCGCGACAGGTTGTTTGGTACGGCTCTTCCGAGCTGATCGCTGAAAGGTCACCACTTGGTATCTATTTGGTGATGCAACCGCGTTTCGGCTAGCGCAGGTCTATCGGTACCACCAATCGCCTAGTTAACATCGGCATCTTCGGGGTCTGCGCTACAACAGTAGGTTCGCCGGCGGGCCGTGCCTCGCGCTATATTTACCGGCGTTGACGGCCATGCCGGGCCGGCCGAAATTATCATTGCCTCTCAACCATCCTGACCTTGTCACCCGAATAGCAGGCGCCGCAAAGCGATTGGGTCACAGCGTCGTTTAAGACTTGTGCACCCCCGACCTCATGGACGGTTGCGCCCTGGTGATCGATCTCGAGTGGCGCTGCAAGCGTGGCCGCTGCGCCAGCGAAAATATGCGACCGCCGAAAAGCGCCTCACCCGTGTGCGAGTTGACCGGATCAGGCATCTCCGGTCGCTAACTCATTGTCACGGCCGTGCCCACGGCGACGCTGATCAGCACCATGAGGGACACCAAAATCACTGTGATGGACGTGCCCAGGATCTCTTCTTCCGTGGGGCGCCAGCGCAGTTTGTCGACAAGAACCGTGCCGCCAAGAGGCGCAAATGCGTTCATCGCTGCGACCGCCAGAACAAGATCGTTCGCGTCGTTCGCGTCCTTCTCGACTGTCTCACCCGCGGCGATTGCGGTCGTCATATGAACCCCCAGTTTTGCGGTCGCTAATAGGCGTTATCTCGTAATCCACGGTAAGAGTGTGAGATCAAGATTGCGGCAACACTCCTTAACGGTCACAGCACAACTTCCCCGCGCTTGGAGCAACGATCGATACCCGCGGATGATCTTCACGGATAAGCCAAGGACAGCGCGCCGCCCAAAATTGCTCGCAACCGCCCGGTCTCGGCGCCGGCTGGTGTGATATCAGAGACAACGCCGGCTGACGTCGGTGCAATTGACTTATGCTAAAGCGCGCTCTGCCAAAGCAGTTGGAGCTTCTGATAGAAGTTTCACTTCGACGGAGGGGCTGCTGTTATGTCCGTTGTTGGCGCGCGGATTATTGTCGCCGTAATGCTTGGCTTCACCGCTTTGGCGGTGTCGGGTTGTACCTTTCCGATCACGATTACGTGTACGGCCACAACCTGCACTACCGGATAGGATCTACTACCGGGGCGCTAATCCCTCTGCGTCCAAGCCTTTCCGCGTCGCAGAGCGCCGATCCACCCCGACGCCGCCGCGCCCGGTCTGATTCGAACTGGGCTGTCATTGCGGTCAATGCCAGCACCCGGACACCTCCCCACAGTTGAGTTCGACGCACCAGACCGACTTGACTGTCCGGACACGCATCGTTTCGGACGCGCATATTAAGAGTTTTAGTCTCATTTCTGACTTGCAGGACGCCAACGGTATCGCCTTCGGAACAGGATGCACAGTGTTCCACTGGCGATGGCAACACGGTCGCGAATGGTATTGCGACAGAACGTATCTGGCTGCCGATATCAGTAGATCAAGGTTTTCGGCAGCAGATCGACTTCTTGGAGGCAATAGCTCGAGACTCCCGCGCCGATGACCAACGCGGCTTGATGTTTCGTCGTGCCGGTTGCCATGTCGTGTTGGACCATCGTCACCAGGGGGTCGAAACCCACCTGGGAAAGGCGGTCACACAGTCCCCGACCGTAGGCGGGTGCCGTGACGGGACTGTTGGCGGGGACACCCACTGTTTGGAGGGCAGCCTAGTAGGCGGTGTCGTCGTCGGCGGCGTGGGCCGGCGGCGCGACGCCGACCAACACGGCGCACCAGGCCGTGAGCATCACGGCTTTCACAAGCACGGACCAACCGATAAGCAATTGAATATGCAAAGTTGGCAGCGGCGACGGCCCGGTGACTGAGCCGCCAGCCAAACCGTAGCTACCGCCGACGAGAGCTGAGCCATGGTTTGATTCTGCACTGCAGACCGCACATCTACTGGCTATCGAGGCCGTCGACGCTCGGCAAGCACGCGGGTGTTCACGCCGCCGATCTCAACTTCAGGACGAAAGCTGGCGGCATGAGCCAACGTGGATGTTGCTGCAACAGCAACGTCGACAGGGGCAGTTGACCTGACTGGACTGCTACGGCGCAGCGGGAACCGGACGGGTTACCAGTAGCGGATTTTAGAGCCAGGACGGTACGACCTGGCCGTTTACCGTCACCTCGACCTGGCTGGTCTTCTGGTTGTACGCGATCTTGCCGTGCTCGAAGTTCGATACGAGTAGATCGCCGACGGCGTTCGCGTCGCTGATGGGATAGCCCAGCGGGCCTGCCGAACCGTTGCTGCCGGTGACTTGAGGCACGCCGTTCGGGTCTCGCGGGACGTTCCAGGCCTCCCGAATCTTGCCCACGGTGATATACGCGGGCGTGCCGGCCTGGTCGTTCTTGGCGGTGATCACGCCGCCCTGGAACTGCTGGAAAACCAAGCCGCTCTGCCGCGTCCCCGCGTTGCGGTCGCCCGTCAGCGGCTTGCCGAGAGCCTTTTTCTGGGCCTCGGTTGCCGACGAGTACTTGGCAGCGATCGGTCCGGTCAGAGTCACCTCGACGTCGCGCTCCCCGATGAGCTTCAGCTCGGCGGGCTGTGTCGGTGGTTCAGAGGTGGAGGTGGCGCTGGTCCCGATCTGAGGCGTTGGCGTCGCATCGACGCTCTTGCCATTGCTGCAGCCGGCAGCGACGAGCGCAATGGCGACCAGGCCGACGACTGCCGGGCGGCGTTGTGCGAGCGTTCTCATGGGCTTCCCCTCTGTATTCAACTACCGCTACCCCTGCCTCGTCGGCCGGATGGTGATGTCACCTATTTCGACATCCGGAGGCTGGTCGATCGCAAACGCGATGGCCCGCGCTACCGCGTCGAGGCTGATTCCGAATGCTGCCATAGTCTCTCGGGCTTGCCTGCGCCGCTCGGGGTCGCGGACGTAGCCGACGAGTTCCGTGCGCACCACATCGTCGGTGGACTCCTGGCGCAACGCCTCCAACACCGACATCGCTTCCCAACCGGAGTCCGGCTGTCGACCTGGTGTTTTCGCCTGGATTAGCATTGCTTGGTCAGCGCGAAGCGCTGGGGTAAGCCGAGGGCCTCTTGACGCGTCGAATGAAGTTTGTGCTGTCGATTCTGTTCGCCATCTGCGTGGCGGGTTCGGTAACGGGTGTCGGCGGGACGGTCGGCTTCTCCCGTGGGGACACCGCCGCGACCGCGTACCCTTTCTCGTGCAGTTGGGACTCGTTGACCGCGGATTTCGCCGACCGTGACGCCCTGCCCCAAACTCAGGACCCTCCGGGCCGGTGGTATTCGAAAAATGCCGAAGGGGATTACCCAAACGCAGGGTGGGGACCGCGCGCGAACGCTCTACCGGCGCCGGATATCCCGTTGAACGCGGGTTGTGATCCCAGCGTCTGGAAGCAAGAACGCATTCTCGCCGTGGCGATGCGTTATATCTACCTCCCCGGCAATCCGCTAGGACTGCAATACCGTCACCATCACATTCCGGACTGGGATCCCCCAACGTCGACCTATGCCGGTGTCTCCGAAGACAACCCCGATCCCGACGCTCCGCGGGGTCCGGCCGCTTGGGGTGCCGGCCGAGGCCTGGACTGCTCCAATTTCACCGCGTGGGTCTACAACTACGGTTTGGGAATCAAGTTCAGTGGCGATGTTCACCAACAGTTCGACGGCACCGCCGGCCCGATGGGCCTTCGCGTCGGTCGAGATGGTCCTTTTCGGTCCGGAGATCTGATTTATCTGCACCCCAATGGAAATACGGGCCACGCTTCGCACGTGGTCATCTACATCGATGATCAACGCATCATCGATAGCCGACTCGACGCCCAGAACGTCCCCGGGGTCCAGATCCGCAATCGGCTGGGCTGGTACCGGGAGGCCGTTCTAGGTGCCTGGCGGCCAATCGGCTGACGGGCGATCATGTTGTCGGCGAGGACGCCGACGCGCCAGAGCCTCCTGGGCACGGTATGAATCTACGGTGAGCAACCACCAGGTGAACCTGACCCAGCAGGAGAGTTCGTTGATTGCCGAGAGCCACCCCGAGGCTCTCACGCGCATGGACGAGAAGTCGCTGAAGGATCTGCAGAGCAGGCTGAGGCAAGCGCGCGAAAAGAACTTCAACCTGTTGCGCCGTCAGGGCGCGGCCCGGGTAGAGGCCGCAGGCGCCCGCGGCTCCGCTCAGCCGGCCAACGAGAAACGCGGCGAAAAAGTCGGGATCTTCGACGAGGCGCTGGCCCGGGTAAGCGAGCGCCTTGCTGCCGTGCATGACGCGGAGTAAGTGCCGGCCGATCGCGACCTGAACGGATTCGCCGCGAGGAGCGCACGGCCGCTGGTGTGGATAGAGTGGCGGCGTTGGAATTGCAGGTGGCTGCGCCTGGGGAGGGTTCGCGGCGGGCGCCGGTCGGGAAGGTCGGTGGTGCGCGGTGAGCGGGTCCGGTGCCGAGGCCACGCGGGAGGTGATGCGGTCCGACGAGGACGCCACCGCGCGATTTCGGGAGTGGCGCGAGGCTGCTGAGCGGGCCGGTCAGCGAGTGCTGCGGGAGCCGCACGGCACGTACGCGCTATGGCACCGCGACGATGTTCTCGCCGCCATCCGTGATGGCGAGGTGTTTGCCAGCCGCCAGGGCGAACTGATGCCCGGCAATCCGCCCTGGGCCCCCTACCGAGAATTCTTGCTCGAGGTGTTCAATCCGGGCGGTTCGCGAGAAATGTTGAAGCCCGTGCGCGGCATCGTCGAAGAAGGCATCGGCGCCGTAGCCGCCAGCCTGGACCGCTGCAACGGCGGGCGCGTCGCCGAGGTTCTTTGTCACGCGGGCGCCATGTCAGCCTGCGGGCTGCCAGCGGATGTCGCACTCGAAACGGTCAACCCGCAGCTGATCGCGAAGATCCGCCAGGCGCCGCTGGGTGGCCCCGATCTGATCAGCCGGCTTGCCGCCGCACCACTCACCGCCGAAGAGGTATTGGGACTGATGGGGTCGGTGGTTCGCGGCTTCATGTTCGCGTCGTTCCCCATCAAGGCCGGACTGGCGCTGCTGGCGCGCCGGCCGATGCTTCAGCAGTACTTACGCGAAAAGCCAAGCTCGCAAAGCCATTTCATCGAAGAACTGCTGCGGTTGGATGGCGGAGCCAAGACCGTCTCGCGAATCACCACTCGCGACGTGACGGTCGGCGGGATGACGGTCCCCGCCGGCTGTCCTGTCGAGTTGTTGGTCGGTCTCGTTCACCGCGACGAGGCCGACGTCATGTCGGGTCACGAGATGAAACTCGAGGGCCCACATCGGCATTGGAGTTTCGGCGGCGGCCCGCACCGGTGTCCGGCCTCGCACCTGGCCCGGGATTTGCTAAGCGACTTCTTCGAGGTGTGGCTTGCTGAGGTTCCGTTCTTCTATTTCGACTGGAAGGGCGGCCGTGTCCCCAAGGCGTGGCATCCCAAAACGTACGGGCCGCTGTCGTGCGCGGTATTCGACGGCTGGGTTCCGGAGTCTGTGCCGCTGCGGTGGTCGCAATTGTGACCGGGTGGCTTGGGGCTGGCAAATCGGGCCTAGCTACCCCCGCGGGGTTGCCGTCGGCGCCGATGATTCCGCAGACTTGTGCCATGAATTCACGTGAGCTCGCCGCCGCGCTGACTGTAACGGTCCCCGCCTCGACACCGCCGTCGCCCGCATGACGGCGCCCGAGCCGCGTCGCGTGCTGAACGGCCTTTCCGACATACGTGCGTTCTTTCACACGAACAAGGTGCCGCTGTTCTTCATCTCGCCCACCCCATTCAACTTGCTCGGCGTTGACCGCTGGATACGAAACTTCTTCTACCTGACCTACTTCGACTCGTTCGAGGGCACGCACTCGCGCGTGTTCGTGCCCCGGCGACGCGACCGCCGTGACTTCGACTCCATGGACGAGGTGTGCAGCCACCTGCTGTCCGATCCCGAGACGCTCGAGTTCATCGCGGGTAAAGGTCCGGGCGGCAAGTGCTGCTTTGTGATGACGAATGAGGAAATCCAGGCCCTTGCGCGATCGGCGGGCCTCGAGGTGATGCATCCACCGATCGAGCTGCGCCAGCGCCTGGGCTCCAAGATCGTGATGACGCGCCTGGCCAACGACGCGGGTATACCGAGCGTGCCCAACACGATCGGACGGGCCGGATCCTACGACGAACTGCTGGCGCTGTCACAGGGCGCTGGATTGGGCGACGACCTCGTCATCTCGATCGCTTACGGCAATGCCGGCAGCGGGACGTTCTTTGTGCACGGCCAGCGCGACTGGGATGAGCACGCCGGAGACTTGGTCGGGCAGGATCTCAAAGTCATGAAACGCATCCGCAATGTCGAGGTGTGTCTCGAAGGTGCCGTGACCCGCCACGGCACCGTGGTCGGTCCCGCGATGACGAGCCTCGTCGGTTACTCGGAGCTGACGCCGAGCCGGGGCAGCTGGTGTGGCAATGACATCTGGCACGAGGTGTTGCCGCCCGCCCAGACGCACGCCGCGCGAGAAATGGTGACAAAGCTGGGCGACGTCATGCGCCGCGAGGGTTACCTCGGCTACTTCGAGGTGGACCTCCTGCATGACCTCGACTCCGACGAGCTCTACCTCGGCGAGGTGAACCCGCGCCTCAGCGGCGCCAGCCCGATGACGAACCTGACGACCGAGGCCTACGCCGACATGCCGCTGTTCCTGTTTCACCTGCTCGAGTACATGGATGTGGAATACGAGCTCGACATCGATGAGATCAACGCACGCTGGGAGCGGGGCTATGGCGAAGACGAGGTCTGGGGCCAGGTGATCATCACCGAGACGTCGCCGGAGATCGAGATCTTTACCGCGACGCCACGCACCGGCGTATGGCGCATCGACGACGACGGTCGGGTCTCCTTTTCGCGGACAGCCAACGACTGGGCCACGCTGCTCGACGGCTCCGAGGCCTTTTACCTGCGGGTCGCGGCACCCGGTGACTTACGTTCTGAGGGCGCCCAACTCGGCGTGCTCGTCACTCGCTCACACCTGCAGACCGACGACTATCAGCTCAGCGAGCGCTGCCAGCGCTGGGTGAAGGGCATGAAGGCGAAGTTCACCTCGACGCCCCTGACGCCCGCCGCGCCGATCGTTTCTCGGCTCGTCGCACGAGCGTGACACGCGTCCCGGCGGGTATCTCGCTGGACAACTGGCTGCGGGCACCGCACGCGCACTGGTCATTTCAGCACGTCGAAGAGTTTGTGCCGACCGCCTCCATCTCGCGCGGGACCGGGCCGGTCGCGACGTTGCCTTCGGCCGCCTCTCCCCTGGCCGCGATCGCGGTGACGAGCACCGACGGGGCGCCCACGACCGTGGGCGCGGTGATGGCCAACACCGCCACCGACGGATGGGCCGTCTGCCACCGTGGGTCGTTGCTGGCCGAGGAGTACCTCGACGGCATGCGGGCTGACACGCGGCACCTGCTGTTCTCGGTGAGCAAGTCGCTGGTGGCAACCGTTACCGGCGCGCTGCACGGAGCCGGCGTGATCGACCTCGACGCGCCCGTCACAGCGTTCGTGCCCGAGTTGCAAAACTGCGGGTATGCGGGTGCGACGGTGCGCCACCTGCTGGACATGCGATCGGGTATCGCCTTTTCGGAAAACTACGGCGCCCCCGCCGCCGAGATACACCTCCTCGACCAGGCGATGGGGTGGGCGCCGAGAACCAATCCCGACGCTCCGTCGACGCTGCGCGACTTCCTGCTGACTTTGCGGCAGCAGTCGGCGCACGGCGGCCCGTTCCAATACCGCTCGTGTGAGACCGACGTTCTCGGCTGGATCTGCGAGGTCGCCGGCGGCCGGCGCATGCCCGAACTGATGTCGGAACTGCTGTGGAGCCGCATCGGCGCTCAACTCGACGCCACCATCGGTGTGGACGCGGACGGCACCGGGTTTTTCGACGGCGGCATCAGCGCCTGTCTCACCGACATGATCCGGTTCGGATCGCTGTTCGTGCGCGATGGCATGTCGTTGACAGGCCGGCAGGTGGTGCCGCCTGCCTGGATCGCGGACACTCTTGACGGCGGGCCGGACTCGCGTCAAGCGTTCGCCGCCAGCCCCGACCACGACACCGACCTGCCCGGCGGGATGTACCGCAACCAGATGTGGTTCCCCTACCCCGGTAACAACGTCGTGTTGTGCCAGGGCATGTGCGGTCAAATGATCTACATCAACCGTGCTGCCGAAGTCGTTGCCGCCAAGTTATCCACGCAGCCCGACTCGCACGAGCCGCATATGCTGGACGCGCTGCGCGCCTTCGATGCGGTAGCGCAAGAATTGTGTGAAATTACAAGCTAGCAAACAGTTTTCGTGGTCTCGACGCTTCCAGCTGCGGCGTATTCAGTGCTGCCCCCGATGCAACGACCCCGTGGCGACGTCGGTCGTCATCGGAATCATCAAAGGTCTGATCTGGGTGCCATACGCGCCCCGGCCAGTCACTACTGGGCTACCGTTAAATGCGTGCGAGAAGTAGCTGTAGCGTGGCGGCCGTGAAGTCTTCCATCGTAATCGCCGTGTCTGCCGCTGCAACCGTTTTGATGTTCGGCCCATCCGGTACGGCAACCGCGGCCGGCTCGTGCCCCACCGCGGCTCCGGCGAACAATGCACCGGTCGACTGGACATTGAACGGTACCACCGGCAGCATCGCGGTCACCGGCCCGACGGATGCGACCGCTCCCCGCGTGAACGTGACAACCCCGTTCAGCGTCGCCCAGACCCAGGTGCACACGTTGCACGCCGGAGACGGGCCGGTGGTCTCGAACATTGCCCGGGTTTCCGTCTGCTATATGGGCGTCAATGGGCGCGACGGTTCGGTGTTCGACAGCAGCTTCGACCGGGGTGCCCCGGTCAGCTTTTCGCTGACCGGAGTCGTGCCCGGTTTCCAGAAGGCGATCGCGGGCCAAACTGTCGGATCCACGGTTGCGGTCGCGATGGTCTCCGCAGACGGATACCCGGAGGGTCAGCCCAGCGCCGGGATCCGGCCGGGCGACTCGCTGATCTTCGCGATCAAGATTCTCGGCGCTTCGGCCTGAGCCTCCAGCTCAGGGGCGGGGCAGGGCCGGCCGCCAATCCATTGCTGCACGACTTCGTTGTTGACTTTCGTGTCAATACCTCCAATGTGATCTGAGCGGGACATGTGCCCATCCGTGGTCCCCGAGGTCCGCCGTCTTTCGGCTGCGATGAAGGACGGATCGGCCGCCGAACATCGGGCCGCCGAGCAGAGCCAATTCGTCTCCGAATTGCTCGACGGACGGGTTACCGCCGGGGGCTAATTCCCGATGCGAGCCAAGCCCTTCAAGGATTCGTATCGCGCCCGCCTCGACGCGCTCACTACCGACGCGGAAGCGATCGACCGGATAGTCGACGAGGTCAGACTCGCCTTCGACCTCAACCGGGCGCTACTCGACGAACTCGCTTAGGACGCGGAGTCCATTTCCGCGATGCGCTCCGCCAGCGCGACGATCCGCTGGGCGTCACGCACATGCAGGCTCTCGACCATGCGGCCATCGACCGTCGCGACGCTCTTGCCCGCCGCCTGTGCGTCTTCGTAGGCGGAGATGATCGTGCGGGCGTCGTCGAGCTCCTTTTGCGATGGGCCGAATTCCTCGTTAGCCGGGGCGATTTGGGACGGATGAATCAGCGTCTTGCCATCGAAACCCATCTGACGGCCCTGCCGGGCCTCGGCGCGAAAGCCGTCTTCGTCGGTGATCGCGTTGAACACGCCGTCCAAGATGATTTTTCCGGCCGCGCGCGCGCCCAGCACGGCCAGCGACAACGCGGGCACCACCGTCGCGCGTCCGGGCACATGCAACGCGTGCAAGTCGTTGACCAGATCGTTGGTGCCGATCACCAGAACCGCCAGACGTTCGCTGGCTGAGGCGATCTCCTCGACCCGCAGGAAGGCGCCGGGCGTTTCGACCATCACCCACAGCCGCAACGATTCCGGCGCGCCGTGTGCATCGAGCGCGTTCACCAGGGCCTGCACCTGTGCGCCTCGCTCGACCTTGGGCACCAATACGCCCTCGGCGGCGGAACCGGCCACGGCCGCCAGGTCGTCGTCGTGCCAGTCGGTGCCTAACCCGTTGATGCGCACCACGATTTCGCGGGGTCGGTAGCTCTCGCCCGAGATCGCTTCGCAAACCCTGGTTCTCGATTCGGCCTTGGCATTGGGCGCGACCGCATCTTCGAGATCGAAAATCAGCGCATCGGCCGCCAGCGTCTTACCCTTCTCCAACGCCCGGGCATTGTTGCCGGGGAGATATAGGGCAGATCGGCGCGGGCGCGGTGTCGGTGCCATGAACTCGTGCCCTTCCTGTCGTCAGGCTTGTGCAAGCGTAATATCGCGGTGCCCTGCTTGAAATTAATCAAGCATGTCTTTGCGTTGACGGTGAGGGTCGGTGTTGGGTTATGCCCAGAAGTGGGCACACCAGAGAAATTGCCCGTTGGATCAGGAGGCTGAACGCATGAGCACTGTCCCGTCAATCAACCTCAACGACGGCAACGTCATCCCCCAGCTGGGGTTCGGCGTCTTTCAGATCAAGCCCGACGAGACCGCCGCGGCGGTCCGCTCGGCCCTCGAGGTGGGCTATCGCCACATCGACACCGCGGAGATGTACGGCAATGAGAAGGAAGTGGGCCAGGGCGTTCGCGACGCCGGATTGGACCGCGGCGAGGTATACATCACCAGCAAGCTCAACAACGGATTTCACCGGCCCGACGACGCGCGCCGGGCATTCGACGCGACGCTGTCCGCACTGGGCTCTGACTACGTCGACCTGTTTCTGATCCACTGGCCGCTGCCGACGCTGTACGACGGCGACTTCGTGTCGACGTGGAACACGCTCGAGGAGTTCGCCGCGGACGGACGTGCCCGCAGCATCGGCGTCTCGAACTTCCAGCCCGAGCATCTGGATCGCCTCGCCGGCGGCTCCGAGACGGTGCCCGCGGTCAACCAGATCGAGGTACATCCCTACTTCGCTAACGAGCGGGTGCGAGCCTACGGCCGCGACCACGGCATCGTGACCGAGGCCTGGTCCCCCATCGCCCAGGGCAAGGTCCTTGGCGATGCGGTGGTGGGAAAGATCGCGGACGGCCTTGGCAAGACGCCCGCGCAGGTGGTGCTCCGCTGGCACATCCAGCGCGGCGACGTAGTCTTCCCGAAGTCGGTCACCCTCGAACGGGTCAAGTCGAACTTCGAGATCTTCGACTTCGAGCTGTCCGACGCCGACGTGGACGCGATCTCCGCGCTGGACAGCGGCGAAGACGGTCGCAACGGTCCTAACCCCGACAAGTTCGACTACATCCCCGACTGAGCGCTCTGCCGTTCGCCGACATCGCGGTTGACGCTGGAGGCGCGAAGTTACGCGGGTAACTTCCAGATGCCGGCGACAACGCCGATTGTCGACGCGCGCACACGTTTCGGAGTCTCGACGGGCGGCTAATACCGCACGCGGAGGCAGCCTGACGTGTATCGCCAAATCCTTGACCCTGTGGCCCATTCGCTGGCCTGGAGTTCGCTGGCGGCCGCCCTACCGCTGGCGTCGCTGTTCGTGATGCTCGGCGCGCTGCGGGTGCGCGCCTGGATCGCCTCGGTGGTGTCGCTCGGCATCTCGCTCGGGATCGCCGTCGCCGCGTATCACATGCCGGTCGGTCAGGTGCTGGCGGCAGGCAGCGAGGGCGCAACCTTCGGCTTCTTCCCGATCCTGTGGATCGTGATCAACGCGATTTGGGTGTACCACATGACAGTTCAGACAGGACATTTCGACGTGTTGCGGCACAGCTTCGCCACGGTCAGCGACGATCAGTGCATCCAGGCCGTCGTCATCGCGTTCTCTTTCGGCGCGTTGCTCGAGGCATTGGCCGGATTCGGCACGCCCGTGGCGGTCACCTCGGTGATGTTGCTGGCTCTCGGCTTTGGGCTGCTGAAGGCTGCCGCGCTGTCACTCGTTGCCAACACTGCGCCCGTGGCATTGGGGGCGATGGCCACGCCCATCATCACGCTGGCAAAGGTCTCCGGTTTGCCCACAGACACTTTGGGCGCCATGGTGGGACGCCAAACCCCGATCTTGTCGGCCGTCGTGCCCCTGGCGCTGGTCGCCATCGTCGACGGTCGGCGCGGTCTGCGCGAGGCTTGGCCGCCGGCGCTGATCGGCGGTGTGGTTTTCGGGCTCGCCCAGTACGCCACCTCGAACTTCGTCTCGGTGCCGCTGGCCGATGTGGTCGCCTCCCTGCTGTCCGCGCTGGCCGTGGTCTCAATGGTTCGAATTCGATACTCGCGCAACAAGTCTCGCGCCGTCCCGGACATCGCTGAGGTGAGCTCACGCGCCGAGGTGGGACGTGCCTATGCGCCGTACCTGATCATCATCGCTGTCTTCGTCGTCTGCCAAATCTCAACGGTCAAGCGGCTTCTCGACTCCCCGACCGGCACCGTGCACTGGCCGGGGCCTGCACCTGCTCACGGCCAACGGCGCCGCGTCCACGATTTCGGCCTTTACGTTCAATTTCTTGACCACACCGGGCACCCAGATGCTCGCCGCGGGTCTGCTCACCGTGATCGTGCTGCGCGTGTCGCCGGCTGGGGCCGCCAAGGCGTATGGCGCGACGCTGCATCAGCTTCGATGGGCGATCATCACCGTAATGGCGGTGCTCGCATTGGCATTCGTGATGAACGCGTCCGGGCAGACCATCACGCTGGGCACCTGGATGGCCGGCACCGGGGGTGCCTTCGCGTTGCTGTCGCCCATCTTGGGCTGGCTCGGCACGGCCGTCACCGGCTCCGACACCTCGGCCAACTCGTTGTTCGGCGCCCTGCAGGTGACTGCCGCGTCGAAAGCCGGGCTCTCCCCGGTGCTGATGGCGGCCGGCAACAGCTCCGGGGGCGTGCTCGGAAAGATGGTTTCGCCGCAGAACCTCGCGATCGGTGCCGCCGCGGTCGGGTTGCACGGCAAGGAAGCGACGACCTTGCCCGCCTGCTCGACGAGATACCCGCGCTGCGCGACGTCGTGGAATCCACTGCCGCCCGCCACGAAGCGGCCGCCCCGCCGCCAAAGCCGAAAGCAGCGCGCGCCAGGGTCAACGCGTCGATCCCGACGGAGTTGCTCGACCGGTTTGAGCGGGCCGCCGACGACGCCGGAGTGGGCATCGCGGTCGCCCCCGAAGATGCCGTCACCCATTGGATCGCAGAACACGAGACGGTCTAGGCGAAGGCACGCTGCACGCTAGCCAGAATTCGACCTCCGATACCGGCTTTCGTCATTGACTTCGGTAACGGGCGGTCACCCCGCGAGCGGGTCGAACATGCGGGCGGGATCGGTGCCGGGCTGACGGGCTACGTGGGTGGTGTGTCGTCAGGTTCTGGACTCGCGCCAGCCGCGCTCGAACGGCAACCGCCACGCGTTGGGCGCGATCAGTTGATGAATGGCGTTGGGCCCCCACGTTCCGGCCGGATACACCTTGGCCGGCGGCGGGTCGTCAAGCAGGTCTTGCGAACGCGCCCATAGTGATTCGATGCCCTCGGCGGTGGTGAACAGGGTATGGTCCCCGCGCATCGCGTCGAGTATGAGACGCTCGTAGGCCTCCAGCGTCTGGTTTGCGGTGTCGATTTCTTTCGACGAGAACTGCATGGACAACTTGTCGAGCTTCATCCCGGGCCCGGGTCGCTTGCCGTAGAACGACAGCGAGACCTTCGAGTTGTCGGCCAGATCAAACGTGAGGTGGTCGGGACCCTGGGTCCCCACCCCCGATCCCGGCGGGAACATGCTGCGCGGCGCCTCTTTGAACGCGATCGAGATGATACGAATGCCTTCGGCCATCTTCTTGCCGGTGCGCAGATAGATCGGCACGCCGGCCCAGCGCCAGTTGTCGATGCCGACCTTGAGCGCGATGAACGTCTCGGTGTCGGAATCTTTTGCTACGCCGGGCTCTTCGCGGTATCCACTGTACTGGCCGCGGACTACGTCGGCGGTCTTCACCGGCAGCATCGAGCGGAACACCTTGTTCTTCTCTTCGCTGATGGCGTAGGGCTCCAGCGCCGTGGGCGGTTCCATCACCACGAATGCCATCACCTGGAACAGGTGCGTGACAACCATGTCCTTGTAGGCGCCGGTGCTCTCGTAGAAGTTCGCCCGCTGATCCAGCCCGAGTGTCTCGGGAATGTCGATCTGGATGTGGTCGATGAAGTTGCGATTCCAGATTGGCTCGAACAGACCGTTGGCGAACCGGAACGCGAGGATGTTCTGGGCCGCCTCCTTGCCCAAGAAGTGGTCGATCCGGAAAATCTGAGATTCGTCGAAGGTTTGGTGCAAGAAGTCGTTCAGGGCGACCGCGCTGTCCAGGTCGGTGCCGAACGGCTTTTCCATCACCACGCGTGCGCGTTCGACCAGGTTGGCCTCCCGCAGCAGGGTGATGACGTCGCGCGCCGCCTTGGGGGGGACCGACAAATAATGCAGGCGCCGCACTTTCGGTCCCAGGTTGGCTTCGGCCTCGGCGACCGCGGTGGCAAGCGCCTGAGGCCCGGCGCCCTGCGGGACGTAGTGCACGATCTTCGCGAAGTCGGCCCACTGCTCGGGCGTCAGCTTGTGCGTGCCGTACGAGTCGATCGCGTTCTTGGCAATTTCACGGAATTCGTCGTCGCTGAGCTCCTCCAGCGATGTCGCCACGACTTGGATGTCGGGAGCAAGCTCCGACTGGTCCAGATATGCCAGACCGGAGATCAGCTTGCGTTTGGCCAAATCCCCGGTCGCGCCGAACAGCACGATGACATGGGGATCGAGCGGGTCGTAGTCGTGGCGGTGCGGACGTGAGTCGGGCGCCGGGTAAGAGATCGTTTGCGGTTTCTTGGTGGCCACTCCCGAGATACTTCCACCGTCGCGGCGAGTCCGCAGCTCTCGTGGCGCATGTTCGTTCATCCCTGCCGGTTACATCCCACGGCACCGGGTACCGCCTCACCACCGGCTCGCATCGACGGGGGCCGCCGCCCGAAGGCCGAAGTCACAGAAAGCCGACATGACCGCATCCGATCAGGACCCACTGAGTCGCGCTCAGGACCTGGAAGACATCGTTGACCAGCTCGACGAGAAGGTCGCCCGCGAGCGGGAAGCCGAAGGCGTCCCCGGCAGACGCAGCGAACGCGAACACGCCCGCACCCGCGGCTCGGAAGACGAGCCTCCGGACTAGCCGCGACGATCGCGCCAGGCGAGCATCGTTTCCAGCTCGCAGAAGTTGTAGCCGCCGGCGTCCGGATGAATCTCGGTCGTGAACAACGTGACACCCGCATCGACGAACGCATCGGCTGTCGCGGCGTCCGTCCACGCCACCGCCCGTTCGATGGCCGCCTCGTCGCGGCTCGCATCGGTGGCAAGCCGCTTGAGCAAGTCGTTCTTGCGGCGAAATTCCTCGAGCGATTCGAAGCTGTGCCAGATGTGGGCGTGCCGCGCCACCGCGGGAAGGGTGCGCCGCTCGCCGCCTCCCCCGATGAGGATCGGGATCTCGCGCACCGGCCGGGGCGTCAACCGGTTGAGCCGGTGTTCGATACGTGCCAGGCCCTCGTCGAACTGGTCCATCCGTGATTTTGTGGAGCCGTATTCGTAGCCGTATTCCATGAAGTCCTTCGGATACCAGCCGGCCCCAACGCCGAGGATCAGGCGTCCCCCGCTGATGTGGTCGACGGTGCGCGCCATATCGGCGACCAGGTCGGGGTTCCGGTATGGAAGACCGGTAACCAGCAGTCCGATTTCGGCGCGACTGGTGATTTCACCCCATGAGGCCAGCGCGGTCCACCCCTCGAAGTTGTTGACATCTGGCTGGTCATCGTCGAGCTGCGGGCTGCCTTCGACGATCTGGACGAACGGCTTGTGGAAGTGGTCGTAGCCGAAGATGGCGTCCACGCCCAGCTCCTCGGCGTGCAGCACCGCCTGGCGCCAGGTCCGGTAGTCCGGCGTTCCGCCCGGCCAAAGCTGAACACCGACCCTCACCCGGTTCGAGTCGCTCACCCGTCGTCGCCTTTCCTGCCGACCCGTTGCTGCCCTCAGTGACCGTATCGGCACGTCTTCGCCAGGTCACCTACTCTCAAACTTCGGGACAATCCGATTCCTTCCCTCCGGCAACCTCCCAGGCGGCCGATGCGGCGATTGACTCGGGTGAACCAGCCGCTCGTAACGAGGCCTCTGGCGGTATGTCAGCATTTGAGCATGAGTGCACGCAGAGTTGTTCGTATCGTTGGCGTCTCGGCTGTAACCGTGTGGGGTTTGCTGAGCACCCCTCTCGGAAGCCCGGCAGCTGCTGCTGATCCCTGCTCGGACGTCGGCGTTGTCTTCGCTCGCGGCACCCACCAGGAACCGGGCCTCGGTAACATGGGCCAGGCCTTCGTCGACTCGCTGACCTCGCAGATCGGTGGAAAGTCCATTAACGTCTACGCGGTCAACTACCCGGCCAATGACGACTATCACAACAGCGCCTCCGCGGGCGCCAACGATGCGGCTGCGCACATCCAGGATACGGTTGCCAGCTGCCCCAACACCAAGCTGGTGCTCGGCGGGTACTCCCAGGGTTCGACGGTGATCGACCTGGCCACCAACCAGGTGCCGCCCACGGTCGCCGATCACGTCGCGGCTGTCGCCCTGTTCGGCGAGCCCACCAGCAGCTTCTCCAGCATGTTGTGGGGCGGCCAGCCGTTGCCGACCATCAATCCCGCGTATGGCTCCAAGACCATCAGCCTGTGCGCCCCCGACGACCCGATCTGCTCCGCGGGCGGCAACATCATCGCCCACGTTTCCTACATTGAGTCGGGGATGGTGAATCAGGCCGCGACATTCGCGGCGAACCGGCTGCACTGAGCGCTAGCCACCGACACCTTCCGCCGTTGGCCCTCACCGCCAGTTAGGTTGCGTCGATGAAAGTCGTGCTCGCCGGCTACGGCAGTCGCGGCGACGTAGAGCCCGTGGCGACCGCGGCCCGGGAACTGCTGCGCCGAGGCCACGACGTCCAGATGGCGGTCGCGCCCAACATGATTCCCTTCGTCGAATCGACGGGAGTCGCCGCGGCCGCATACGGGCCGGACACGTGGGACCAATTGGATTCGGCTGCGGATTTGGTGGCCGACTACGCGGCAAACCTCGACGATCCGGTGGTCGCGCTGAACGAGGCGATCCAGAACATCAACCAGGTCAAGGCGGCGAAGACCACCACGCTGGCGGCGCTCGCCGATGGGGCCGACCTGCTGGTGGCAGGCTTCAACGAGCAGGGGCTGGCGGCCAATGTTGCCGAATACCAAGGCATTCCACTGGCCACCCTGCACTTCTTTCCGAGGCGGGTTTGGTCGTCGTGGCAGATGTATACGCAACTGACAAAGCAGACTGACGATGCGCAGCGCCGGGCGTTGAACCTGCCGAAGACGGCTGCGGCCGCGACGACACCGCTGGAGATCCAGGCCTACGACCAACTCTGCTTGCCCGGCCCGCCTGCCGAATGGGTGGATGCGGACGGCCGACTGCCCTTCGTCGGCGCACTGACGCTGGAACTGCGAAGCGACGCCGACGACGAGGTGCTGTCCTGGATCGCCGACGGAGCTCCACCGATCTACTTCGGTTTCGGAAGCACGCCCATCGCCTCGCCCGCCGAGACGGTCGCCGTGATCAGTGCGGCCTGCGCGCGGCTCGGCGAGCGAGCGCTGATTTGCAGCGGCCCAAACGATTTCACCGATGTCCCGCGATTCGAACACACGATGGTGGTGAGCGAGGTAAGCCACGCCGCCGTCTTTCCGGTTTGTCGCGCGATCGCACACCACGGCGGCGCGGGCGTCACGGCCGCGGCGTTGCGGGCCGGGGTCCCCAGCTTGATCCTCTGGTTCTGGCTCGACCAGCCGATGTGGGCGGACGCCGTCACTGGGTTGGAAGCCGGTGCGGGACGGGCATTTTCGGAGAGTACCTTGGACTCGCTGACCGCCGACCTGGGCCGCGTCCTGGCCCCCGAATACCGCGCGCGGGCGCGTGAGGTCTCCGATCAGATGATCACTTCCGCCGACAGCGTCACGCGCACCGCCGATCTGCTGGAAGACACCGCCCGACGCGGGGTCGGCCCGCCGGGGTAAGCCCCGAAGCGGGCTAGTACCGCACCGCACCGCATTCGTCATCGCACCGAACGCCGAGTTCTCTGGCGGGAGTGCTGCCCGATTCGAGCGCCTGGTCGCGGCTCAGCGCGATGGCGGATGCCGCCATGGCTGCGATGGCGATGGCCAGACCCAGGCCCGCCGAGCCCCGCACCGCGAGATGTTCACCGAGCACGACGACGCCGAGCACCACAGCGACGACGGGCTCACCCACCAACATGATCGGGACCGATGCTTGCAGGGCGCCGGCATGAAACGCCGAATTCTGCACTGCCGTCACCGCCACCGCCAGCGCAACCAGCAGATAGGGGGCGGGCACGGTCATGAGCCCGTGCCAACCGCCGACCGAGAATCGGTGCGTGCAGATCTTGGTCACGACGGCGATCATGCCGAGCAGGACCGCGACCGCGAGTGCCAGCAGCATCGCGCGCACCCGCCCGGCGGTGCGGCGGGCTGCGACCAGGCAGACGATCACCAGCGGCACGGTGAGCGCCAACGCCAGGCTCCACGCGGGTATCGGGGGACGATTGTGGCCTTCGCGGGGCTGGCCGACCAGGACGAAGACGGCCAGCGCGGCGGTCAGCACGATGGCCCAGCCCCAGTCGGCCCGGCTGATGTGTTGATGGCAAAGCCGCGCGCTCAGTGGCAACGCGAACAGTAGCGACGAGACCAGCAACGGCTGCACCAGCAGCAGCGATCCGTGCGCCAGCGCCAAGGCCTGGAACGCGTAGCCGGCGACAGCAGCGAGGGTGCCCGCCCACCACAGCGGGACGCTCAGCAGGCTGGACAGCACGGGCGCCGAGTCGTCACGATCGGCCGGGACGCCCTGCGCGACGCGCTGCCGGACCACGATGCCGACCGCGGCCCACAATGCGGCGAGTAGGCCCGAGACGATCGCGATTGCGTGATGCGTCACCCACCCCATGATCGCCCGGATACCCGAGATGCCTTCGCGGCTAACTCGGGACAGGGCGAGGGCCGGTGCCGAAGCTAGGCTGGCGACATGGCTATCGAGTCCACGATGCTCCCCCTCGGGACCCCCCGCGCCGCCGTTCGCGCTGCCGGACCCGGCAACCGGAGCGACGGTCCGTCTCGACGAGCTGACGGGTTCCGCACTGGTCGTCACGTTCATCTGCAACCACTGCCCGTATGTGCAGCATGTGGCGGCCGGTCTTGCTCAGTTGGGCCGGGACCTCGCCGATCAAGGCGTGGCGATGGTGGCGATTTCCAGCAACGACATCACGACGCACCCGCAGGACGGACCGGAGCAAATGGCCGCCGAGGCCCGCCGCCACGGCTGGACGTTCCCGTATCTCTATGACGAAACCCAGGAAGTTGCCCGCGCCTTCTCGGCCGCGTGCACGCCGGACACGTTCGTCTTCGACGGCGAGCGTCGGCTGGTTTACCGAGGCCAACTCGATGATTCCCGGCCGCGCAACGGACTGCCAGTGACGGCTACGGACGTCCGGGCTGCCGTCGATGCGGTGCTGGCCGGGCGGCCCGTCGACCCCGATCAGCGGCCGTCCATCGGGTGCGGCATCAAGTGGCGGTAATGCGTGCCCGGGCCGTAGAACGAAATGGCATGCGGCCGAACGAATAACTGATCGGCCGCCAATTGCGCAGCAGGCGCGCGCAATCCGAGCTGTCCGCAAGCCGTGCGAAGACCGCACCGTTGTCTTGCCCCCGACAACCGGGATTGTCACCGCCACAGCTAATGGCCGCTGCGACAAAGACATCGGGTGGACGGTCGGGACCGAAGGAGTGACTCCCGGGCAATACCGTCGCAGCGGCGGCGGTGCCTGTGAACTCGTGTTGAATCTCACTCGTTTGAGGAGGTTGCTCTCGGGGCACTTATTGCGACATGAACGACCGTGACATGTTTCGCTTGCTGGCTGCCGCATTCGTCGCGTCGTGTGCCCTCGGAGCGGTAGTGACCTCCGATGCCCCCGTCGCGTCCGCGGAGCCGTGTCCCGATGTGCAGGTGGTGTTTGCCCGTGGCACCGGGGAGGACCCGGGCGTGGGGCCGACCGGGCAGGCGTTCGTCGACCAGCTGCGGGCGCGCGAGCCGGGCAAGTCCGTGGAGGTGTATCCGGTCAACTACCCCGCCAGCAATGAATGGTCCACCGGCCTGGACGGCATCAGGGATGCGGGCGCGCATGTGGTGTCCGAGGCCGGCGCCTGCCCCAACACCAAGATGGTGCTGGGCGGCTACTCCCAGGGTGCGGCCGTGATGGGTTTTGTCACCTCGGCCGCGGTGCCCGACGGCATCGACCCCGCGACCGTGCCCAAGCCGCTCTCGCCGGACATCGCCAACCACGTCGCCGCCGTCGTGCTGTTCGGCATGCCCAACGTGCGCGCCATGAACTTACTCGGCCAACCCCCGGTCGTCATCGGGCCGACTTACCAGGCCAAGACCATCAAGGTGTGCGCCCCCGAGGACCCGGTATGCTCCGACGGACTGAACTTCTCCGCCCACGACACCTACGCAGACGACTCCAACATCGTCGACAAGGGGACAGATTTCGCGGTCGGCCGCCTGGACAGCACTCCCACGGGATCCGCGTTCACCGTCCGCAGTCCCGGCACGGGGTTCGGAAACTAGGCGTGCCTACGCGTCGGTGACGACCACTCGGTCGCCGACGTGAATGACTCCGGCCGTCAGCACCACCAGATATGCCCCCGCGCAGGCGCCCACCCCGGAACTCCCTGCCGCTACGCGATTTTCGGCAGCCGGTATGCGAAGCGCCTGTGGGGCCCGCGGTAGTGGCCCGTGTTCCAGCGTGGGGACTACGCAGCGCGGAGTGAGGTCCAGCACGCGCATGCGCACCTCGCCGGCGGTCACTTCCCTTCCCAACCAATTATTTTCGAAGTAGGACGGGTAGCCGTCCGGTGTCTCGATCACCAGATTTGGCCGGTAGCGCAGCGCCTCCACCCCGATGTGGTCCAGCGTCGCCGTGGTAATCGCATGCAACGGGGCGTCGTCGGTGAACGAATGGCCGGGTGTCGCCTGCCCGATCTCGAGGATGCGGCCCGCGACCTTGGCGTCGAGCCCCAGCTCGAGCAGTCCCTCAGGGTCCGGACGCTCGAGCGTGGCGCCATCCGGGCGCTGGCGGATCAATCGCACCGCCCTGCCCAGGAATCGGGAAAGCAGGTCGTCGATTTGCGGATCTTCCGCCGCGACCGTCGTGCCGTCGGGCAATCCGATGCTCACGTGCCCGCTATCTGCGGTGGCGGTGCACTTGAGCAGCTCACGCCAGAGCCGAGCCTGTTTGGCGCTGGCCACATGGCCCGTCACAGTGTCGACGAGCGCCAGGCGGCGGTCTTCTGCGGCGCCGCCCTCGTCGACGAACAGGCTGCTGACGGTTTCCCCGAGCATCGACTTCACCGGGTACCGGCAGAGGTTCTGCACGCGCATCGGCTCGTTCATCGCACTTCGTCGTCAGGTGAAATCGCGGTCCGGGATTGCGACGGCGTGATGCGGATGGCGAACCGCGGTTTGCGGCCCCGCGCCAGCACGGCCTCGATGAGAGTCACGAGGCGAAACTCCACGCCGTACTTGCGTTTTACCAGCGATTCGACCCGGGCCACCTGGTCGGCGTCGGTGACTACCTCGGCGGTCGCGTCGACGACGGGCTGGCCGGGACGGACCTTTCCAGTTCGCCCGCAGGGCGCGAGGATGACACGCGGATCGCGGCGAATCCGCTTGACCTTCCACGCATCAGCCGGCGTCCAGGCCCACAGCAGCTCGCCGTCACCGACGATCCACATGGCCGAGGCGACCGCATCACCGTTGCGCTTGAACGTCGTCAACGACACGAACTTCTGATCTTTGAGATCGGCGGGCCCGCTGCTCATGGCCTCCCCCTATCGGTGAACGGCCTGACTGTACAGCTTCGGCCGACCCCACGTGCGGTCATGGTTTCGGTCGTGTACAAGGGTCTGATGGAGCCTCGGCCCCCCGGGTCTTTCGATGTGTCCGCCTTGCGCGAAGCGATGGCCCGGCGCTTGTATCGCCGAACGGTGGCTCAAGGTCAGCTGATCCTGCCGGCGGTTCCGGCGATGATCGACGAGTACCTCACGATGTGCCAGAACCTGTTCGCCAGCCTCGGCGTGATCTACACATCGGAAGAATCCGCGCAGCTCAAAACGGTGTTGCAGGGCGAGCTCGCCAAGGCGTTCCAGGCCTCGTCCCGGTCCAACATCGTCATCGAGTACACCTCGCCCTTCGGGGTGATGCTGAACTATCGGGTCAAGCCCCAGTGGTCGACGATCGGCGGCGATTACGACAACTGGGTGAGCACGCGTGAGGGGCCGTTGTTCGGCCTCGAACCCGACGCCCGGGTGTGGGCGCTGGCGTCCGAAGCGCCCGAGCCCCAAACGCATCGCGTCCTGGACATCGGCGCGGGAACGGGGCGCAACGCCCTGGCCCTGTCCCGGCGCGGGCACCCGGTAGACGCCGTCGAGATGGCGGCAAAGTTCGCCGACATCATCCGCGCCGAGGCCGAACGACATTCGCTCGGGGTGCGGGTCATCCAAAGCGACGTCTTCACGGCGTTGGAAAGTGTTGACGACGAGTACCAGCTGATCGTGGCCTCCGAGCTGGTCCCCGATTTTCGCACGGCGCGGGATCTGCGCGGTCTGCTCGAACTCGCCGCGCAGTTCCTGGCCCCCGCCGGCCGCATCGTGTTCAACGCCTTCCTCACCCGACCGGGCTATCTCCCCGACGACGCGGCGCGCGAACTCGGGCAGCAATGCAACACCACGTTCTTCACCCGCGACGAGCTCGACGCGGCGGTAGACCGACTTCCGCTGCGCCTCGTCGGCGACGATTCGGCCTACGAGTACGAGAAGACCCATCTGCCCGACGGTGCGTGGCCGCCCACCGCATGGTTCGACGGATGGTCGCGCGGGCTGGACGTCTTCGATGTCGCGCCCGAGGAGTCGCCGATCGAATTGCGTTGGCTCGTTTACCAGAAAGAGGATTGAGTTACTCGGTGACTGGGAGGTGATGCGATGGTCACCAGGGGACCCAACCGGCGATCGCTGTTGGCGGCGACGCCTCTGTTGTTGGCGGCGATCGCCGCTGGCGACAGAGATGGCGATATCGGAACGGTGCCCTTGGCTCCGCCACCCGAAACGGGGCCGGATCCGCGCGAGACATTCGTTCAGCCGTACGACCAGATCGACTTCGCGCCATGGGGCAATCTGCCGCCGCACAGCGGTGAGATGGCCAAGCTGTACGGAGACTTCGACAAACCGGGTCCGTATCTGGTGTTGATGAAGTGGAATCCGGGTTGGTTCAGTGCGCCGCACACCTACGCGACCGACCGGATTCAAGTCGTGGTCTTCGGCACCTGGTTTGTGAACAGTGGCAACGAATTTCAGCCACAAGATGCGCTGCCGGTCGGGCCCGGCGGCTACGTGAGGCGGACGGCGAGGACTCCCCACTACGACGGAGTTCCGGCCAACCAGCCGGATCCGGCCGTGATCGCCGTCTTCGGGGTGGGGCCGATGGAGCAACGGCTGGTGGATCCAGGGCAACCGTCGTGGCGCCAGGTGTAACGACCGGCGTTTCGACGTTTCAGAGTTCGCGCGTTGGGCTACTTGGTACCCATCGTCGTCTTTGCGCGGGTTCAGCCCTGAGCCAGCAAAGGAAAGCCCAGGGATTCGCCATTCAATGATGACCGAGAACAGTGCTGGGCTTGCCCGGCTGATACTTCCCGGTAGCCGGCCCCGCCGGTTGCTGCTGGGGTTATTCGTGCTCATCGCGGCCGCCGCTGTCGTGCAGATCGCGTTGCCGCAGTGCTCGCGCGGCGACTGCCCAGGAACCGATACTGCATCGAAAACCATTGGTAAAGAACAGATTACGATCACCCCTGCAGCAGCGCGGTGAAACCCGCGTCTTGACGCACCAAAGATTTACGCACCTTCCTCCCAATAGAGTCTTGACTCATTCCAGATAAGTGCGCCATATTGACTGTGTGTCGTCAACGTCGGACTACGCGGAGCAGCTGAGGTTGGCTGACCTGCGAGTGACCCGGCCGAGAGTGGCGGTGCTCGAAGCGGTGCACGCCCATCCGCATGCAGACACGGACACCATCTATTCGTCGGTGCGGCAGGGTCTGCCCGACGTCTCCCGCCAAGCCGTCTACGACGTGCTCAACGCGCTGACCGCAGTCGGCTTGGTGCGGCGGATCCAGCCCCTGGGGTCGGTCGCCCGCTACGAAGCACGCGTTGGTGACAACCATCATCACCTGGTGTGCCGCTCCTGCGGGGTGATTGCCGACATCGACTGCGCCGTCGGCGACGCGCCCTGCCTGACGCCGTCCGACGACAACAACGTGCTCGATGGCTTCGTGCTCGACGAGGCCGAAGTCATCTATTGGGGCTTCTGTCCCGACTGCTCGACTGCAATTTCCTAGATCACAGCCCGATCACCATCACCGAAAGGAAAGTTGTGTCCGAAAGCGAAAATCCGACCATCTCCTCGCCGACCGCGAAAGACGGCGCGCCCCTGACGAATCAGGATTGGTGGCCCAACCAGGTCGACGTGTCGAAACTGCATCCGCACTCGCCGCAGGCCAACCCACTGGGCGACGACTTCGACTACGCCGAGGATTTCGCTAAGCTCGACGTCGAGGCGCTCAAAGCCGACCTGATCTCGGTGCTCACCACCTCGCAGGACTGGTGGCCCGCCGACTACGGGCACTACGGCGGCTTCTTCATCCGGATGAGCTGGCATGCCGCGGGCACCTACCGCATCTACGACGGCCGCGGTGGCGCCGGTCAGGGGCTGCAACGCTTCGCCCCGCTCAACAGCTGGCCGGACAACGCGAGCCTGGACAAGGCCCGTAGGCTGCTGTGGCCGGTCAAGAAGAAGCACGGCAACAAGATCTCGTGGGCGGACCTGATCGTCTTCGCCGGCAACGTGGCGCTGGACTCGATGGGATTCAAGACCTTCGGCTTCGCATTCGGCCGCGAGGATGTCTGGGAGCCGGAAGAGATCCTCTTCGGCGAAGAGGCCGAGTGGTTGGGCACTAATAAGCGCTACTCGGGTAAGCGCGACCTCGCGCAGCCCTACGGTGCCACCACCATGGGCCTGATCTACGTGAATCCTGAAGGCCCCGAAGGCAAGCCGGATCCAGTCGCCGCCGCGATCGACATCCGTGAGACGTTCGGCCGGATGGCGATGAACGACGTGGAGACCGCCGCGCTGATCGTCGGTGGCCACAGCTTCGGCAAGACCCACGGAGCCGCCAGCGGCGACCTGGTCGGTCCGGAGCCGGAGGGAGCTCCGATCGAGCAGCAGGGGCTGGGCTGGAAGAGCACGTTCGGCAGCGGCTCGGGCAAGGACGCCATCACCAGCGGCCTGGAGGTCGTCTGGACGCCCACGCCGACCAAGTGGGACAACACGTTCCTGGAGACCCTGTACGGCTACGAGTGGGAGTTGGTCAAGAGCCCCGGCGGGGCGTGGCAGTTCACCGCGAAGGACGGCGCCGGCACCGGCACCATCCCCGACCCGTTCGGCGGCCCGGGTCGCGCCCCGACCATGCTGGTCACCGACGTCTCGCTGCGGGAAGACCCGATCTACCGCGACATCACGCGACGCTGGCTGGACCACCCCGAGGAACTGGCCGACGCTTTCGCCAAGGCGTGGTACAAGCTGCTGCACCGCGACATGGGCCCGATCAGCCGCTACCTCGGGCCGTGGGTTCCGGAGCCGCAGCTGTGGCAGGATCCGGTTCCGGCCGTCGACCACAAGCTCGTGGACGACAAGGATGTCGCGGCCCTGAAGAAGAAGGTGCTCGACTCCGGCCTGACGGTTCAGCAGCTGGTCAAGACCGCCTGGGCGGCCGCGGGCAGCTACCGCAACACCGACAAACGCGGTGGCGCCAACGGGGCGCGGATTCGCCTTGAACCGCAACGGAATTGGGAGGTCAACGAGCCCTCCGAGCTGGACAAGGTGTTGCCCGTGCTGGAGAAGATCCAGCAGGACTTCAACACGTCGGCCTCGGGAGGCAAGAAGATCTCGCTGGCCGACCTGATCGTGTTGGCCGGTTCGGTGGCGGTCGAGAAGGCGGCCAAGGACGCCGGATACGACATCGTGGTGCACTTCGCGCCCGGACGCACCGACGCCTCGCAGGAGAGTACCGATGTGGAGTCGTTCGCGGTGCTCGAACCGCGCGCCGACGGCTTCCGCAACTACGTCCGGCCGGGCGAGAAGGCCCCGCTGGAGCAGCTTCTGCTCGAGCGGGCCTATCTGCTCGGTGTCACCGGCCCGGAGCTGACCGTGCTCATTGGCGGTCTGCGCGCTCTGGGTGCCAACCACGGCGGCAGCAAGCACGGTGTGTTCACCGACAGACCGGGCGCGTTGACCAACGACTTCTTCGTCAACCTGCTCGACATGGGCACGGAGTGGAAGCCGTCAGAGACCACGGAGAACGTCTACGAGGGCCGCGACCGGGCGACGGGAGCCCAGAAGTGGACGGCAACCGCGAATGATCTTGTGTTCGGGTCGAACTCGGTGTTGCGCGCCTTGGTCGAGGTCTACGCGCAGGACGACAACGCGGGCAAGTTCGTGGAGGACTTCGTCGCGGCGTGGGTCAAGGTGATGAACAACGATCGGTACGACCTGAAGTGATGACGGTCTGATCGTCCGCACGGTGCGACACCCCGCGAGGCCTCCGCCCGCGGGGTGTCGCGTATCTCGTCCGCGTCCGAGTGAGTCCGGCCACAGTATTACCCACCAGTAACCTACGATGGCGTAGGTTAGCTATCGTAGTAGTTGGCCGACGCGTTCAACCACCAAAGCTGGGTAAACGGGTGCCATGAGCGAACTGACCTACCTCGAATTGCACGGGGACCGGATCGCCTACCGCGATGCCGGCGAGGGACACACGCTGCTGCTGATCCACGGGATGGCCGGAAGTTCGGCGACCTGGCGCGCGATCATCCCGCAGCTGTCCAAGAAGTACCGGGTGATCGCGCCGGACCTGCTCGGCCACGGCTCGTCGGCGAAACCGCGTGGCGACTACTCCCTGGGTGCGTTCGCGGTTTTCCTGCGCGACCTGCTCGACGAGCTGGGGGTGGATCGCGCCACGGTGATCGGCCAGTCCCTCGGGGGCGGCATCGCGATGCAATTCACCCACCAGCACCGCGACTACTGCGAACGGCTGGCCCTGATCGGCAGCGGCGGCCTCGGCCCCGACCTGAGCCCCGTGTTGCGGTTCTTGTCTGCTCCCGGCGCCGAGCTGGTGCTGCCGGTGGTCGTGCCGCAACCGGTGCTCAACCTCGGCAACAAGGTGGCCTCATGGCTGTCCGCGGCGGGCATCCAGGCGCCCCGCGCCGGTGAGATGTGGAGCGCCTATTGCTCCCTCTCGGACGCGCGGACCCGCCAAGCCTTCCTGCGGACGCTGCGCTCGGTGGTGGATTACCGGGGCCAGGCGGTCAGTGCGCTGAACAAGCTTCATATCGCGGCCGGCTTACCCACGCTGCTCATCTGGGGAGATCAGGACCGGATCATCCCGGTCGCGCACGCCTACGCGGCCCACGACGCGGTGGACGGCAGCCGGCTCGAGGTGCTCGAGGGCGTCGGACACTTTCCGCACGTGGAGGCGCCCGCCGCGGTGGCCGACATCTTGGAGAACTTCATCGCCTCCACTGAGCCCCAGGAGTGCATCAAGGACCCGCTGCGGCTCGGGTTGTCCTGACCGCGGGTCATCGGTCGAGGTCCCACTGCCCGTAGTCGGCGGCCAGGACGTCGTCGATGTCCACGTTGATCCCGCCGAGCAGCGGGCTCGGATTCGACGGGCTGTTCACGACCGCCTGATACAGCACGGCCATCGACTCCCGTTCCCCGTGCGACCACGACTTCGTCTGCCAGGCCCACCGGTGCCCTGCGCTCGTCGAATTCCCGATCACGCCGTCACGGATGGCCCACCCGCACGCCTTCGCGTGCCCATAGATGCCAGTGCGCCCCACACCCAGGACGGAGTTGATCCCCCGAAACCAGTCCACTGCCGGCCCGTTCCAGGTGTCGGCGTTGATGTCGTCGTCCACGCTGAAGAAGATCGGGGCCGAATTCGGCCCGCCGGCCGCGGCGTGCAACTGCTGCGCGGTCTGGGCGTCGGCCACTCCGCCGTCGTGCCCGCGGGTGAAATCCGACGGCGTGGGCCATCCCGGCTTGCCGTACTGGTAGTTGCTCACGATGTGCAGACCCGCGGCGCGCAGCGCGTCGGCATACTCACGGGTGAGGGGTTTCGCCTCGAAATGCGCTCCTGGTCGCTCCAGCGAGACGTAGTTGATCACCCCGGCGTAACCGGCCGCCTTGATCTCCTCGGGCGCGATCCGCTTCTCCGCGAAATCGATCAGCTGGATATTGTCGGCGGTTGCCCGAGGAGCACTCGTGGCCAGCGGAGCAAGGCCGAGCAGAGCCGGTGTGAGCGCGTATTTGAGGGCCTCGCGGCGCGTCATCGACCCCTGTCGACGACGTGGGGCCCCCGAATCTTGCACGGCGAGATGTTAGCAAGATCAGACCCGGCCGCACGCCTGGATCAAATCGCTGCGATCGCGAACCCGGCGTGTCCAGCAAACAATTTGCAACGGCCGCTCCCCCGAGCGCAGCCCCTTGGGTCGCAACATGTTCCGCCCAGGGCCCGGCCCCGCATGACCCCGGAGCAGTTATCAGCTGACCCTCTTTGCCGCGCAAATAGGGCCGAGACCTAGTATTAATAGGTGTTTGGTAGCGCGTTGCGTCGATTAGCTGATCGAACTATAGTCTGGACACATGTCCAGTTTGCTGTCACGGAGTTCGGGAGCCCGTTGATCGCGATGGATTCGGTGCCCTTCCGCGTTCGCTAACCAGCAAAGAAGAGTTGAGTATGCGTATTGCCTTACTGTCCTACCGTAGTAAGACTCATTGCGGCGGGCAGGGCGTCTACATACGACATCTCAGCCACGGTCTGGTGGAACTGGGTCACGACGTCGAGATATTTTCCGGCCAGCCGTACCCGGAACTGCTCGATCCCCGCGTGCGGCTGACGAAGGTCCCCAGCCTCGATATGTACCGGGAGCCCGACCCGTTCCGGATTCCCCGGCCGAGCGAAATTCGCGACTCAATCGACCTGCGTGAGCTCCTGACCGTGTGGACCGCGGGTTTCCCCGAGCCGCGGACGTTCACGCTGCGCGTCGCCCGGCTGCTGGCCGACCGCGCGAAGGACTTCGACGTCATCCACGACAACCAGAGCCTGGGAACCGGACTGCTCACGCTGGCCGGCGCGGGCCTGCCGGTGGTGGCCACCGTGCACCACCCCATCACCCGCGATCGGGTGCTCGACCTCGCTGCCGCGCAGTGGTGGCGCAAGCCCCTGGTGCGCCGCTGGTATGGATTCCTGGACATGCAGCAAGAAGTGGCGCGTCAGATTCCCGACCTCCTGACGGTGTCGTCGTCGTCGGCCGCCGACATCGTCTCCGATTTCGGCGTGGCACCCGATCAACTCCACGTGGTGCCCTTGGGGGTCAACACCGAACTGTTCAAACCCAACTCGGCCCCGCGGCAACCCGGCCGGGTGATAGCCATCGCCAGTGCCGACACCCCGCTGAAGGGTGTCGCCACGTTGCTGAAAGCCATTGCGCAGCTTCGCGTGAACCGCGACCTCGAGTTGCGGCTCGTGGCGAAAGTCGAACCCAACGGCCCCACTCACAAGCTCATCGCCGAACTGGGCATCTCCGACATCGTTCACATCACCAGCGGCCTGTCCGATGCCGAGCTGGCCGACCTGTTCGCGTCGGCCGAAGTTGCGTGTATTCCGTCGCTCTACGAAGGGTTTTCGTTGCCCGCGGTGGAAGCCATGTCCAGCGGCACTCCGATCGTCGCAAGCCGCGTGGGCGCCCTGCCCGAGGTCCTCGGGACCGACGGCGCCTGCGCCGAGTTGGTGCCGCCCGGCGACGTCGATGCGCTGACGGGTGCCCTTGGCGAGCTTCTCGACTCCCCGGAAAAGCGTCGCAGTCTGGGCAAGGCCGGAAGGGCTCGCGCCATCGACGTCTTCAGCTGGGAAGCGGTGGCGGCCCAGACGGTTGGAGTCTATGAGCGAGCGGTTGACCGCACGGCCGCCGCGAGAGGCGGGGCTCAATGCTGACGGTTGATTTCGACCGCTTGGGCATCGGCCCGGGCACCAAGGTCATCGACGTGGGCTGCGGCGCGGGCCGGCACGCGTTCGAAGCCTATCGCCGCGGCGCCGACGTCGTCGCCTTCGATCAGGACGAGTCCGAACTCGAGTCCGTGGACACCCTGCTGCGCGCGATGGCCGAAGCCGGTGAGGCACCCGCCACGGCCTCGGCGCAGGCGGTCGCCGGTGACGCGTTGAGCCTGCCGTACGCCGACGAAACGTTCGATTGCGTCATCGCATCCGAAATCCTGGAACACGTCCCCCATGACGACGCCGCGATCGCCGAACTGATCAGGGTGCTCAAAGTCGGCGGTGCGCTCGCGGTGAGCGTGCCACGGTGGCTGCCCGAGCGGATCTGTTGGCTGCTCTCCGACGAATACCACAGCAACGAGGGCGGCCACGTTCGCATCTATCGTGCCAGCGAGCTGCGGGACAAAATCAGCGGCGGTGGAATGGAATTGACGCATTCCCATCACGCACACGCCCTGCATTCACCGTTCTGGTGGCTGAAATGCGCTGTCGGCGTTTCGAATACTGATCATCCTGCGGTTACCACCTATCACAAATTGCTGGTGTGGGATCTCATGCAGCGGCCGAAGGTGACCCAGCTGGCCGAGTCGGTGCTCAATCCACTTGTCGGAAAGAGCGTTGCGCTGTATTTCCGCAAGCCACGGAGCGTGCAAAGTCGACCGAAGCCAGGACGATCAGTTGCGTCGGTTTAGCCCCCCGGCAGTCCCGGGTGTCCTCACCCCGGAACAATGCCATCAGACCGCATTGTCCATAGCCGCCGAGCAGGAATCCTCGGGCGCCATCCCCTGGTTCGAAGGCGGGCATACCGATCCTTGGGATCACGTCGAATCGGCGATGGCGCTCACCACGGCCGGCCTGCTCGAGCCGGCGCGGGCTGCGTTCGAATGGAGTCGCCGCACGCAGCGACCGGACGGCTCCTGGCCTTTGCAATTCCGCTCGGGGGTCATCGAAGACGCCAACAGTGACAGCAATTTCTGCGCGTATGTCGCCACCGGTGTGTGGCATTACGCATTGGTCACCGGCGATGAATCATTCGCCGAGTCGATGTGGCCGGTGGTGCACAAGGCGATCGACTTCGTCATCGACCTTCAGGTCGGCTACGGCGAAATCTGTTGGGCCCGAAGCGAAACCGGGCCCGTGCCGGAAGCTTTGCTGACCGGCTGTGCCAGCATGTACCACAGCATCCGGTGTGCGCTGGCACTGGCCGCCCTCGTCGGCGACCCGCAGCCGGAATGGGAGCTGGCGGTGGGCCGGCTGGGCCATGCGCTGGTCGCGCACCCGGAGGCCTTCACCGAAAAAGACCGCTACTCGATGGACTGGTATTACCCCATCCTCGGCAGTGCGCTTCGGGGCCCGGCGGCACAAGCGCGCATCAGGCAGCGCTGGGATGACTTCGTGGTCGGCGATTTGGGCATTCGGTGCGTCGACGACCGGCCCTGGGTGACCGGCGCGGAAACCTGCGAATTGGTCATGGCGCTCGACGCCATCGGTCACCGCTCGGCCGCGCACCGACAATTCGCCGCGATGCAGCATCTGCGCGAGGGCGACGGTTCGTATTGGACCGGTTTGGTGTTCGCCGACGGGAAGCGCTGGCCGGAGGAGCGCACCACGTGGACCGGCGCGGTGATGATCCTTGCGGCCGACGCGCTGTCGGACACGACCGGCGGCGCCGGGATTTTCCGCGCGGAGGGCTTGCCGATCGGCCTGCAGACCGACTTCGATTGCGAATGCGTGGTCAGCGGGCCGGGCCGTTGACGCCGAGCTGCTCTCCGGGCTGACCACTGATGCGTTCGAGCACCCGCAGCGATCCGAGGGCGGACACCTCGCGAAACTGACCGGAATCGATTGCGCGGCGGTAGATGTGGTACGGCGGTCGGCCGCCGTCCTTGGGGTCCGGGAACACGTCGTGGATCACCAGCGCCCCGCCCGGCGCCACCCACTTCGCCCATGCGTCGAAGTCTTCATTCGCGGCCTGCTCGGAGTGTCCCCCGTCGATGAACAGGAACCGCAGCGGTGCCCCCCACCCGCGGGCCACCACCGGCGACCTGCCCACGACGGTCACCACGTGGTCGTCGAGCCCGGCGGTGTCGAGGGTGCGACGAAACGTGGGCAGCGTGTCGAACAGTCCCGTGACCTCGTCGACCAACGACGCGTCGTGATACTCCCAGCCGGCCTGATGCTCCTCCGAGCCGTGGTGATGGTCGATCGTGTAGAGCACGCTGTCGGTCTGCTGGGCCGCCGCGCCGAGCAGCAGGGTGGATTTACCGCAGTAGGTGCCCACCTCGACGCCGATGCCGCCGCCGAGGTACCGCACGGCGGCGTCGTACAACGCACGCCCCTCGTCGGCGGGCATGAATCCGCGCACCTGATCGGCCAGCGCGAACAAGCGGTCGGTGTTGGTCTGACTCATCGGTTGAACCTATCGGTCGGTTCTTGCGCGCAGTGCCCTGCCCTGCCCAGCGGGGGGTCGCCTGATCGTCTTACGATCGTGCTGTGCGCGCTCTACTTGTGTGGAAATCATTCGGTGTCGCCCTAGGGGCGATCGGGATCGCAGCAGTGCTGACTCTGCCGGCCGTGCTGCTGCCATCGGGGACGCTGGGCGCAGCGCCGCCGGCCGCTGCCGCGAATTGCCCTCCCGTTCAGGTGGTCTTCGCGCGCGGGCGCAACGAATCGCCCGGTACCGGTCAACTCGGCAGCGCCTTCATCAGTGCGCTGCAATCCAAGGTCAACAAGAACGTCGGCGTCTATGCAGTGCGGTACCCGGCTGACACCCAGGTCGACATTGGCGCCAACGACATGAGCCACCACGTGCAGGACATGGTGGCCAACTGCCCGGACACCCGGCTGGTGCTGGGCGGCTATTCGCTGGGCGCCGCCGTGACCGACGTGGTGCTGGCCGCGCCCATCGGCGCGTTCGGCTTCGACAGCCCCCTGCCGCCGGGAACAGACCAGCATATCGCCGCCGTCGCGTTGTTCGGCAACGGAAGTCAGTGGGTCGGGCCCATTACGAACTTCAACCCGACCTACAACGACCGGACCATCGATCTGTGTCACGGCGCCGACCCCATCTGCAATCCGGCCGACCCGAACACTTGGAAGGAAAACTGGCCGCAACACCTCGCGGGAGCGTACATCGACGCGGGGATGGCCAACCAGGCCGCGGATTTCGTCGCCGCCAAGTTGCAGTAGACGCCTAGGGCGGCGACCACTCGTCGCGCGCGATCAAGACATCGCGGAGCAGGTCGGCCCGATCGGTGATGAGGCCGTCCACACCCATGTCGAGCAGCGCTCGCATGACTGCGGGATCGTTGATCGTCCACGCATGAATCTGGCGCCCCGCCGCATGCGCGGCCCGCACCAGCCCGGGCGTGATCACGGCCAGGCGCCCTACCCGCGCCGGTAATTGAAGGCAGTCGCTGTCGCGCACGATCCGCCACGCGTAAGCCCGGCTGACGGGTGTTTTCGCCGCCAGCAGCGCCAGGAACGCGGTCTTGCCTGCCGAACTCGCGACTCGCTTGGACAGCAGGCGCAGCGCGCGGCGCCGGCGCTGGTCGGAGAACGATGTCACCAGCACGCGGTCGTGGGCGTTCATCCGCTCGATCACGTCGACCGCCGGCTGGATGGCCGACGCGGCCTTGATGTCGATGTTGACGCGCACGCCAGGCAGTGCAGCCAGCAACTCTTCCAGCGTCGGGATGGACTCTCCGGCACCCAGATCCGCCGCGCGGGCCTCCCGCCACGACAATCGGTCGATCGCGCCCGAGACTCCCGACTCGGGCTGGAGCGCACGATCATGCAGGATCACCGCGACACCGTCACGGGTTGTCCGAACGTCCGTCTCGATGTAGCGGAATCCGAGCCGCGTCGCCTCGTGAAAGGCGCCCATGCTGTTCATCGGCAATCTGGATGACGTAAACCCCCTGTGCGCCATCGCGATTGGGCCGGGACCGCGAAGAAATTCCACGCTGGGCGTAGCGCCGTCGAACCGCATCGTGATGACCCACCGATCCTGCACCTGTTGTCGGCTGCTTCGGGGCAAGGCTACGGCCCGAAAGGGGTGCGGGTAGGCGATCTGCCCGAACTACCGCAGGCTGGTCGCTACGCTCATGTTGGTAAGTGGGTTTCCGCAGCGTGTGGCACTGATAGCGCACCGTGACAACGCGACGCATGAACGGAGAGGACGGACCGATTCCCGCCATACGCCAGCAGAGCGACAACGCACGCCGACGCCATGAACGGCGCAACGCCGACCGTCGGGCCTCTGGCGAGCGCTGGCAGACCATCCTCAAGGGTGCTGCCGAGGTGTTCCGGCGGGAGGGCTTCGCGCGGGCCCGCCTCGAAGACGTCGCTATCGAGGTCGGCATCAACCGGGCTTCGCTCTACTACTACGTCGGCACCAAGGAAGAGTTGCTCGTCGCACTGATCGAGCAGCCCGCCTACACGATGACCCGGCACTGCCGTGAGGCGCTCGACTCCGATGTGCCGGCTGACGAGAAGTTGCGCCGCGCCCTGCACGCCTACATCGAGGATCTCGCCGCCAGTCCGGAAGCCTTCTGTTGTTCAGCGAAAGTCAGCACCTGGCCGCCATGCCCGAAGCCAGCGACATCGTCGCAAATGCCGATGCCTACGGCAAAACGCTGCTCGCCATCGTCGAGGAGGGCGTCGCGTCCGGTGTCTTCCGCAAGGATCTCGACCCGCGACTGGCGATGCTCGGCATCCTGGGCATGCACAACTGGATCCACCCCTGGTATGTCCCTGGCGGACGGAACTCGCTGACCGAGATCGGCGACGCGTTCGCCGCAATGGTGCTCTCGGGCGTGCGCCCCTAGCTGCATTGACGCTGCAGTCGGGCTGGGATTGAATGCAATCCACGCGCGGCCCGCCGGGGTCGTTGCCGCGGCCAGAGAGGACGCGCCATGCCACGCCTGAATCCCGTTCCCCGCGGCGAGGTCAGTGATGAGTTCACGTTGAAGATGTATGACTCTATGTTCGGAGATCGTGATCCGGTCGCCGAGCCCGGCGCCATCGGAGGGACCCCGGGCAACTGGTGGACCGTGATGGCACAGGCCCCCGCCGCACTGCGCCACGCGGTGCGCGGCTTCCGCCTGTACCGCCAGGAGGTCAGCATCCGCGCCGATCACCGTGAGCTAGGCCAGATTCGGGCGGGATGGGTGGTCGGCAGCCAGTTCGTCTACTCCCAGCACTGCAAGGCGTGCCGCTCGGCGGGGCTATCCGAAGAGCAGATCGCCGCGATACCGTCGTGGCAGACGGCCGATTGTTTCGATCACCCCGAGCGGCTTTTGCTGGCCTACGCCGATTGTCTTGCCGGCCAACACGGTCGGGTCCCCGAGCGGCTGTTCGACCAATTGCGGGAGGTGTTCACCGACACCGAGATCCTCGAGTTCACCTACACCACCACCATGTATGTAATGCACGCGATCATGTCGCGGGCACTGCGTCTGGAATTCGACGACGTCGACGACCCGGTCGTGGAGGTCGACGACCCGGAGGGCGGTGGTGTGCTGGACATCGGTGCCGCAACGTCCGGGGGCTCCTGATGTGATCGAAATGGGCGGCCATCGAAGGTTTCCGGCGCTGCCGGTCAACAATGCGCTGTCACGCTTCGTAGCTGACGTGGTACCAGTGCCCTGTCGTGATACCCGGGCAGAAATGTGGGCAGCACGTGCGCCTAGGCGAACAGTGCCGCACTGCCGAAGCCGACGAGGTAGGCGGCCCGGGCCGCCCAGCGATTTCGTCGCAAAACCAGTACCAAAGCGATCAGCACGAAAACGCCCTGGATCGTGCCGCCGACCATGACCGACGGCCGCGAAGCTGTCATCCCCCGCCGAAAGTGATCGATCGCGTGCAGTCCGAATGCAGTGGCGAAGGCGACATTGCCGCAGTCAGGGAACGGCTGCCCCGGCGGCGGATTCGAGTTGTCGGACATCTTCGGGGGCCAGTCAAAAATGCGGACGCGATAGCAAAACCCCACATATAAGATGCGGGGCGATCCTAATGGTTAGCTGAATGCCCAGCCACGACTTGGATTCTTAACCCGCAAATTCCGGAAATCCTCAGGCCGGAGTGTCAGTACCGGGATACAGCCGGAAGTGGTGAGTGCCCGCAGTCAGTTTGCTGTCTAATTCGGCCGAACCACGCCGAGCCCCAAACGAGGGGTGGCGCCGCATCGCTTCTTGGCGCTCTCGTTCGTGGCGATGCGCGGCAATCCATGTCGGATGAGACTCAAGGAAAATAACCGTCGCCCCGGACGCATTCGCCACGATTGTCAACTCCTCCCAGGGCAAACCAACTCTGCCGCAACGCTACGAACGTGTTATCTGTTCGTGTCCAGGATGCCCAGCCAATGCTGAGACCAAACCAAGCGCAAGCATGAGAATTAGCCGTGAATTTGTCGTAAAACCCACGCTAGTACCGTGCCGTCGCCGTATTCGGAACCCGACTGCGAGCCGAATGCTAGCGACGGCCACCGACAAATTCGTGTTTCGACCCCAGAGGCCCGCGGCTGCTATCGTCGCTTGCCTATGCCTTCGATGGACCGTCGCCGCATGATGTTGACGACAGGGATCGGCGTGCTGGCGGCCGCGCTTCCCCTCCCTGGGGCCCAAGCCCAACCCGCGCCGGCCGGCCGGACGTCGCCGCCGGATGCGCCCAGCGGTCAGAGCGGGACGTACATCTTCCAGGACGAATTCGACGGTCCCGCCGGCTCGGCCCCTGACCCAGCCAAGTGGGCGGTGGCGACCGCGCGCGAGGTGATCAAGGACCCGACGTTCTGGGAGCGGCCGGAGAATATCGGGCAGTACCGCGACGATCGCCGGAACGTATTCCTCGACGGCAACTCCAATCTGGTCCTGCGTGCCGCGAAAGACGGCCCGACGTACTTCAGCGGCAAGGTGCAGAGCAATTGGCGGGGCGGCGTCGGCCACACTTGGGAAGCCCGGATCAAGCTGAACTGCCTGACGGCCGGGGCCTGGCCGGCCTACTGGCTGGGCAATCAAGATCAGGGCGAAATCGACATCATGGAGTGGTACGGCAACGGCAAGTGGCCGTCGGCCACTACCGTGCACGCCAAGGCCAACGGCGGCGAGTGGAAGACCCACAACATCACGGTGGACAGCGCGTGGCATACCTGGCGCACGCAATGGGACGAGGCCGGCATCCGCTTCTGGAAGGACTACACCGAAGGCGCCGCGCCCTACTTCGACGTGCCGGCCAGCTCACTGCCGGACTGGCCGTTCAACGCGCCCGGATACACGGCGTATCCCGTGTTCAATCTTGCGGTCGCCGGTTCGGGCGGTGAGGACCCGGGCCCCGGCACCTATCCCGCCGACATGCTCATCGACTGGATTCGGGTCTGGTAGGGCGGCTCAACCCGGGATTCGGTCACCGGCGAACCAGGCGGTCGTCACGGCGCGCGTCTGCGGTGGTGGAAAGTGGGCTCCTGGTGTGCCCAGCCGACCGACCTTGACCGTCCACGCAGCCTCGGATCGGTCGATGCCGCTTCCGTCGTCCTGGTTCGGCGACGTGAGAACTACGGGTGCGGCGGTTCCGCACCAACGCGAACGGCACCGGTGCGGCCGGGGGTTGCACGGGTGGGAGCCGGCCGCCGTAGGAGACACGGTCAACGCCATCATCGGCACAGCGGCAAACCGCAAGGCGTCCATCCAGCTCACACTGCTCCACGCAGGTCGCTTTGTGAATGGGTCTCTCGAGCAAACCAGGCGAGACGAGGGCCGCCGTGTCTAGAGGGCGACGGTCGGCGGCGTAGCTGATGGTGAATCCAATGCGACGCAGCGTTCGAGCAGTGCCGTCGTCGGTGGCTGGCGAAACGCCAACACGATGTGCTGGCAGCCGAGTCGCTCGAATTCGGGCAATAGTGCCAACTGCTCGTCGACATCGTCGGGCACCGCAGGGTGCAGCGATAGCTGTGCGGAACGCCGAACGTCGGCCGGGTCGCGTCCCACGTCGACGCATGCTTCGTCGAGTCGAGCGTTGACCGCCTGCCATCGTTGGGGCCCCTCGTGCCCAGGCATGTTCCAGATATCGGCGTGGCGGGCGATGACCTGCAACATCTTTGGCTCGGTCCCCGCGACCACGATCGGCGGGTGCGGTTGCTGAAGGGGCTTCGGCTCGCAGAGTGCGTTTTCGAGCGTGAAGAACTGCCCCTTGAAGGTGACCGAGTCCTGTGTCCAGAGGCGCCGGATCACGGTGAGTGCCTCGTCGACCATCGCGACCCGGATGCCAGGGCTGGGAAGACTGATCCCATACCCGCGATGTTCGGCCTCGTGCCAGCCGGCGCCGATGCCGAAGTCGAGCCGGCCGCCGGAAATGTGGTCGACGGTCACCGCCATTTTGGCGAGGATCGCTGGATGCCGGTAGGTCACGCCGGAAACCAGACAACCGATTCGCGCCCGTTCGGTGACGGCGGCCATTGCGGCCAACGTGGTCCAACCCTCATAGGTCGGGGCCGGGTGTTCCGCCGGCCCGTAGAAATGGTCGTAGTCCCACAGCGAGGGGAAGCCCAGGCGATCAGCGACGCGCCACAATTGTTCGAGTTCGGGGTATTCGAAACTCTGGTCAAATTTGACCGAGATACGCATGTGGTGATCATAGAATCGGCGCCCCCTTCTCGCCTGCCAACAGCGTTGGCTTGCAATTGCGTTGCCCGATCGTAAGGTCCCGGACTTGCTGCATTAAGGAAAGGCCCGCCATCACGATTCAGGGTGCTCCTAATTCGCGCAAATCAGTTGCGCGGGTTGGAAGTTGGCGATCGCGAAATCAATGAGTAAGCAGCGCGACCGCACTTCCGGGTGCGTTGCCCGGATGGCGCAGATCCGCTTTGGGCAGCCAGGCAAGCGGGCGCATCCAGAGCGGCAAGCGGTGAAATCGGTGGGCGGCCTCGAGCACCGACTCCGCCTCGACAACCCGCCAGCCGCGGTCCTCGAAGAACGTCAGCCCGTTTTCCGGCGCGAACTTGAACGGAGCGCTTTCGGCTATCCCGTCGACATTCTTGTTGATCCGCTTGCGCAGGCCGGGGAAGGCGACATCGAGCATCCACCAGGTCACCTCGGGCCGTTTGATCGCGCCCGAAAGCGCTTCGATGTCGTGAAATTCGAGGTACATCGACAGTCCCTCGGTCAGCACGAAGGCCTTCGTCGCGCCGGCCAGCGCCTCGTCGAAAAAGGCCTGCCGGGCGTCCGGGTCCGCGAGATCGACGGCCGTGCGGATCAGCCGGCAGCGCGGCGTCTCGTCGGACAGCAGCTGTGCCTTTTCCGCGAGCAGCTTGGGCAGATCGGCCTCGATCCAGGTGAGCTCGGACGGAAGGTCTAGACGGTAGGGCCGGGTATCCAGACCGGCGGCCAGGTTCAGCACGCGGTCGCAGCCGTTCGCCAGCGCGTCGGCGATGGCGTCGTCGATCAGCTTCGTGCGCGCGACCAGCCAAAACCCGCTGCGGTCCCGCCAGGGCACGTTGGCCGCGATGGCGCGGCCCTGTTCACCTGCGAGACGCTCCGCGAGCGGGTCACGGAACAGCGGGTCCGGACGCGCCGTCTCGGTGGCCCGGTGCAGCGCCGTCCATCGGGCGGTATCGGAAACATGAGTGATCGTGTGGTCGGCCATAGGAGGGGTTATAGCACCGGCCGCGACTGTCCGGCGTAGCGTGCGCTCATGCCCGATCGAAACCGTCGCTTTCTGCTCCGCGAGCGCCCCTCCGGCCGCATTGGTCCCGAGACCTTCGAGCTCGTCCAGGAGGCCGTACCCGAGATCGCCGACGGCGAGGCACTGGTGCGCGTCGACTGGATCTCGCTCGATCCGACGAACCGCACCTGGATCAACGACACCCCGACCTATCTGCCTCCGGTCGGCATCGGCGAAGTCATGCGCGCCGGCGGCCTCGGTGAAGTCGTCGAATCCAAGAACCCGAACTATCGCGTCGGGCAGATCGTGCAGGGGCTCGTCGGTTGGCAGGAGTATGTGGTCGTCTCGGACACGGCGCCGCTGTTCGGAGTCGATGTCGCCGACGGTATCTCGCCGAGCGCCTACCTGGGCGCGCTCGGAACGACGGGGCTAACCGCCTGGGTGGGGATCCGCGATATCAGCAAGCCGCAACCGGGTGAGACCGTGGTCGTATCGGCTGCCGCCGGTGCGGTCGGTTCGATCGCCGGCCAGCTCGCCAAGGCCGACGGGGCGCGGGTCGTCGGTATCGTCGGCGGGCCGGACAAATGCCGGCTGCTCACCGAGGAGCTCGGCTTCGCCGCCGCCGTCGACTACCGCGCCGACGATTGGGTTGCCCAACTCCGCGCGGCAACGCCCAACGGGATCGACGTCGACTTCGAGAACGTCGGCGGTGTGATCATGGACGCGGTCTTCGCACGCCTCAACATCGGCGCGCGCGTCGCGCTGTGCGGCCTGATCTCGGGCTACAACGAGGCTGACCCACCGCCCGGTCCGCGCGCGTTCGGCAACCTGCTGATTCAGCGCGCGACGCTGCAAGGGTTCATCGTGCTCGACCATCTGGGGCGTGCTGCCGAGGCAAACCGCGAAATCGCCGGTCTGATCGCCGACGGCAAGCTGACGCCGCTCGAGACCGTGGTCGAGGGCTTCGAGCAGCTGCCGACAGCAATCAACATGCTGTTCGACGGAAAGAACGTGGGCAAGTTAATAGTGAAAGTCGCTTGACATCAGCCGAATTCGAGCATCGCGAAGACGCCGCGATAGGGCTTGGTCGGCGGGAAGCGCCAGAACGCGGGGTACAGCTTACCGAAGAACAACCCCCGTCCCGCGGGCATCGGAACATCGTGCATCGCAACGATTCCGGGCACGGTATCCGCAAGCTTTCTCAGTTGACCTATCGAGAGGCTGAACGGCATCGGCGGAACCCGGTAGTGCTTGGACGAACGCAGCCCCCTGCGCGCGACCTTCTTGACGATGGTCGGAGGGAGATCGAAGAACATTCGGCCGCCCGGAAACCGCTTGGCGCACTGGGCGATCAGTCCCAGCGCTTCGTCGGGCTGCAGGTACATCAGCAGTCCTTCGGCGGTGACGAAAACGCCGTTTGCGGCGTCGACCTTCTCGATCCAGCTGTAGTCGAGGGCCGACTGCGCGAGATGGGTGATCCGCGGGGATTTCGGCAGCAGGCGCTGTCGCAGGTCGATGACCGCAGGCAAATCCACCGACAGCCAACTGAATTGTGGGTCGGGCAGGGCGCGGTCCAGCCGCCAGAAGGAAGTCTGCAGACCTTCGCCAAGCGCGACGACGGTCGCCCCGGGCCGCATGGCGAGGTATTCGATCGCACACTGATCGACGGCAAGTGAGCGCAGCGCCATCTCCTGGCCCCTGCGCCCGAACTTCTCGAAGTCGAAATCGAGGGATGCTACCGCCTCGATGGCCATCGGATCGTCGATGATCGGGTCGGGGTGCCGGGCCTGGTATGCCCTGCCGTAGAGGGTCAGCAGCGCCGTTTTCGAGACACCCGTCAGCAGCGTGGCATCCACATTTTGGTTGCCGGTCGCGACGACGAAGGGGCTGCCATGACGTTCCATGCCGGGCGACTACGCTGGTGCCGACGCCGGATCGATCGGAATCGCGACCTCGTTGCGGCGCCGCATCGGTAGCGTCCAGGGTGGATCGTAGAACCAGGCCTGAGCCTCTCCGGTGGTCTCGATGCCTCTGCCCTGCAGTATTTTCAGCAGCTCGTCGGTGCGAGCGGCGACCGCCTCGGGGCTGCGGTCGCCGCTGAATCGCAGCACGGCCACGGTCACGGGCGGCACCGTGACGAGCCGAACCTGGTCATCGTTTGGTTTGGGAAGGGTTTCCATCGTCCACTTGGCGGGCATGAAAAACCTTATTGTCCAACCGGTCTCGGCGCCGACCGACTGGGTCACGGGTGCGGTCATCGCGATCTGCGCGCCGCGCCGGCTCGATTGTTGGCTGACCGGCGCCGTCATCGCGATCGATTGATCGCGCCCATTGCCACCGAATATGTATCCCGCCAATCGTCGGAACCCCACTTCGCGTGCCCGGTTTTCGTCGGCGTCGACGAGCGTCTCGGCGGCAATCCTAGGACCATAGCGACGTATCTCGACGGTGCCGGTTAGGGCACTGTGGGTGTACTTCGCCTCTTCGGTACCGATCCGGATGCCACCCACCGCCAAGATCGATTCGGCGAGCTGCTCGGCGAGCCTGAACGGATTCATATGTGCATTGACCCACCTGCACCCCGGCGACGCAAGTGAGGTCATTCCCCAACGGCCGGGCCGCCCGACTCTTGCCCTTGCGCCGATGACGGATAACGCGCTTCGTCGTGGTGCGGGAGTTCTTGGGATCGGTAGCCGATCCGGCTGGCTGTACTGGTCCCAACGACGCCGCCAGCGAGGCGGTGCGCCCAGGAAAGGAAGTCAGCAAATGAACATCGTGCCGAGCAGCATCCAAGAGCAGATCAACCGCGTCGACCGGCAGCGCTGCCTGTACGTGGGGATCAGCACCGGCCTGGTTGCGGTGTGGAGCTTTTTCCGGCTGATCTGGATGCTCTACATCGGAATGACATTTGGCTGGTACTTCGGCGCGATGGCGTTCCAGATCGTGCTGTGGGGCGTGATCGGTACCGCCGCGGCGATCGCGTCCGTCGGGTTTCTGACCCGGTACAACAAAGGATCTTGACGCAGTCGCCCACCGGCGGAAGGCTCCGAAACCCATTGGGGTTCGGAGCCTTCCGCTGTGCCACGGGGGTTAGAGCTGGGCCCAGACCGACTTCGTCTTGAGGTAGATCTCGAGGCCCTCTTTGCCGAACTCGTGACCCCAACCGGACTGCTTGTAGCCGCCGAACGGCACGTCGTGGTCGAACACCAGCTGGCAGTTCACCTGGACACTGCCGGCCTGCAACCGCTTCATGACCCGGTGCGCCCGGCCGAGGTTTTCCGTCCAGGCGGTGGCCGCCAGGCCGTAGGTGGTGTCGTTGGCCAGCGCCACAGCCTCGTCCTCGTCGTCGAACGGCAGAATGCTGACCACCGGCCCGAAGATCTCCTCCTGGTATAGCCGCATGCCCGGGTCGACGTTGGTGAGCACCGTCGGGTGGACGAAGTAGCCCTTGCGGTCCAGGCGGTAGCCGCCGGCCACCACGTCGACGCCGCCCTTCTTGCCCTCGTCGATGTAGCCCATGACCCGGGTCAGCTGCTTCTGGCTGATCAGCGGGCCGCTGACGCAGCCTTCCTCACCGGGGGCGCCCAGCTTGAACATGTTCGCCATCCCCGCGATGCCTTCCACGACCCGATCGAAGACCCCGCGTTGAGCGAAGATTCGCGACCCGCACACGCAGCCCTGGCCGGAGTGCACGAAGATACCCAACGACGCCATCATGATGGCCTTGTCCAGATCGGCGTCGTCGAAGATCAGCACCGGCGACTTGCCGCCGAGTTCGAGCGTGACCTTTTTCAGGTTGTCCGCCGACGCCCGCACGATCGCCTTGCCGACCTCGGTCGAGCCGGTGAAGGCGACCTTCTGCACGTCGGGATGTGCGGTGATCGCGGCGCCCGCGGTGTGCCCGTATCCGGTCAGCAGGTTGACGACACCCTCGGGGACGCCGGCTTCGTCAATGAGCCTGTCCAGCAACACCGCCGACAGCGGCGTCTCTTCGGCGGGCTTGACCAGCAGGCTGCCCCCGGCGGCCAGGGCTGGGGCAAGCTTCGCGCTCGCGTTGAAGATCGGGCCGTTCCACGGGAAGATCAGACCCACCACGCTGTATGGCTCTTTGAGCGTGTAGGCGTGCATGTTCACGTACGTGTCGGTCGCAATGCCGTCGGTCTTCACGTCGTACGCGACGCCGTTGATCTTCGAACACCACCCCGCGTAATAGCGGAAGAACTCGGAACACGTCGACATCTGCAACTGTGCCTGCATCAGGGGCATGCCGGTGTTGAGCGAGTCGAGTCGCGCGAACTCCTCCGCGTGCTCGTCGATCAGGTCCCCGATTCGCCACAAGATCTTGGCCCGCTCGCGACCAGGAAGATCGGACCAGACACCCGAGGCGAAGGTGGCCTTCGCCCGCGCCGCGGCCTCGTTGACCGCGTCTTCGCCGCAGTCGGTGAATTCGGTGATCTGTTCTTCGGTCGCGGGGTTGATGATCGGAATGGCCTCGCCCGAGCCCGAGCGCTTTGTCAGGTCATCCAATACTGCCTGCAGACTCATCCGATCCCTTCCCGATCGCCCGCCGTTGGGCACACACGCCCGATCCGTCGAGTGCTGAGCACCTGCTTAGCATCGCGGGCGGCGCGGGGTCAAGGTCTTGGCGTCCGCGCCGCCAAGAGCCGCGTGGTGGAGAACGATTTCGGCAAGCCGCCGTCCCGCGCCGGCGCCTGGCGGGCTTTGATAGACGAATGGGGTGCTGCGATTTTCCTGCCGTGGCGCAGGGCTGCGATGAAGCCTTCACCGTCGACTCCTCCCGGATAACGTTCGGACGCGGGTGCCTGGCCGAGTTGGGCGACCGGGCCAGCGCACTGGGAATGCGGCGGGTAGCGCTGTTCTCCGATGCCGCCGTCGCCGAACTCGGAATCTTCGCGACCGCGCGCGACTCGCTGACAGCCGCTGGATTGGACGTGGTCAGCTACACCGACGTGCACGTCGAGCCCACCGATGCGTCGTTCGCGGCGGCGGCGCGGTTCGCGCAAGAGGCTGCCCCCGACGGCTATGTCTCACTTGGCGGCGGCTCTGTCATCGATACGTGTAAGGCCGCCAACCTGTTCGCCACCCATCCCGCGGACCTACTCACCTATGTCAATGCGCCGATCGGCGAGGCTAAGCCCATCCCCGGGCCGCTTAAGCCGCACATCGCGTGCCCCACGACTGCGGGCACCGGCAGCGAGGTCACCGGTATCGCGATCTTCGACCTGCTGTCGATGGCAGCCAAGACGGGCATCGCGGCCAACGCGTTGCGCCCCACCGAAGCCCTCGTCGATCCCGACTGCACCGCCACCCTGCCCGCCGGGGTCGTCGCCGCCGCGGGCCTCGACGTGCTGTCGCACGCCCTGGAGTCGTATACCGCTCGGCCCTACGTGCACCGGCCGGCTCCCCCGCGTCCCCACCTGCGTCCGATGAGCCAGGGCGCCAACCCGTGGAGCGACCTGGGCTGCCGTGAGGCACTGCGAGTGCTGGGCGAGAACCTAGAGGCGGCCGTCCGCGACGCCACGAACGGCGTGGCCCGCGAGCAGATGATGTGGGCCGCGACGCTGGCGGGGATCGCCTTCGGCAACGCGGGCGTGCACGCCCCGCACGGCATGGCGTACGCGGTCGCCGGCCTGGTTCGCGACTTCCACCCGCCGGGTTACCCGGCCGACGAGCCGCTCGTGCCGCACGGCATGTCGGTCATCGTCAACGCGCCCGCGGTCTTCCGGTTCACCGCGGAGGTGAGCCCGGAGCGGCACCTGCAGGCCGCCGCGCTGCTCGGCGCGGACACCCGCGACGCCGGCCCCGACGATGCCGGCGAGGTGCTCGCGACGGAGCTCATCCGGATCATGCGTGCGGTCGACATGCCCAACGGGCTCAGCGGCGTGGGCTACACCGACGACGACGTCGCGGCGCTGACCGACGGCGCCTTTCCGCAGCAGCGGCTGCTGCAGAACGCCCCGCGTGAGATGACCAAACCGGTGCTTGCCGAACTGTTCCGCCGGGCGCTGCGCTACTGGTGATTACCGACTGCCCCAACGGGATTGGTTACGCGCCGACCAGCTCCGGGTGGAACTTGACCGCCATCCGGCGGAAGCCGTCGCGCCAGTCGACGGTGGTCGTGCCGACGAGTTCGTGCATGCGGGCGGGGTCGGTGGGATTGCCGCGCAGCGCCTGCGCGCTCTCCTCGAAGACCGGCTCCTTGCCGACCAGCGAGCCCAGGTAGCCGCACCACTCCTGCAGGCTCACAGTCTGCTCACCGCACCAGTTGACCGTGGTCGCCGGAACCGACGCCGCCTCGAGCAGCTTCGGAATGGTCGCGATGATGTCGTCTTCGTGAATCGGGTTGTAGCGGGCCGCGCCGCCCGCCGGGACCGGAATCGGGATCCCGGCCAGCATCATCTCCATGTGATAGAACGGCCAGCCGCCGTTGTCGCCATAGGGGACGTTGAGCCGGGCGATGATGGTGGGCAGATCGAGAACGCGGGCCATGGTGCGTGCCACGACCTCGCCGGCGATCTTGGAGATCGAGTAGGTCGGGAACAGCGGTTTGTGGTTGTCGCCCAAAGCTGCGAGCTCGGTGCGGGGCTCGTCGCCTGGCGGGTCGTACACCGCCCCCGACGAACAGTGCAGGAACGCCTTCGCTGTGCGGCAGTGCGCCATCAGCAGGCCGACCGACTCGGCATTGGCCCCGAGGTCTTTTTCCCAGTCCCCGCTCTTGGCCACCGCCAGGTTGATGACATATTCGAAATCGTCTGGCAGCCCGGTGAAGTCGCCTGCCGACAAGTTGACGGCCTGGCACCGCACGCCCGCCTTCTCCAGGCTGTCCCGGACTGCGGGGTTGGTGAAGCGGGCGATGCCCCACACCTCGTTCTCGGCTGCCAGCGCCTCGGCGATGGGGGTGGCAACCTGCCCGGTGGGACCGGTGATCAATATCTTCGAGCCGCGCATGCGCTGATGGTATGCGACGGTTCGGCGGGCGTAGGACGGTTTGTTGACTTATTATCTGCGTATGCATGCAGATAGCCACCCGGGGCACGTCCACAGCCGTGGGCACCATCACCCGCACGGGCTGCGTGGCGTCATCCGCGAGATCTTCGGGCCGCATTCGCACGACGCGGCCGACAGCGTCGACGACGCGCTGGAATCCAGTGCCGCCGGGATCCGCGCGGTCAAGATCAGCCTGGTGGTGCTCGCGCTGACGGCGGTCGCGCAGATCGTCGTCGTGATCGTCTCGGGGTCGGTGGCGTTGGCCGCCGACACCATCCACAACTTCTCCGACGCGCTGACGGCGGCGCCGCTATGGGTCGCGTTCGTACTGAGCACGAAGGCCGCGACGCCGCGCTACACCTACGGCCTGGGCCGCGCGGAGGATCTGGCCGGACTGTTCGTGGTCGCGATGATCGCCCTGTCGGCGATCGTTGCCGGGTACGAGGCGGTCCGCCGCTTGATCCACCCGCAGCCGATCGTCCACATCGGCTGGGTCGCCGTGGCGGGTCTGATCGGCTTCCTCGGCAACGAATGGGTGGCCCTCTACCGGATTCGGGTCGGGCGCCACGTCGGCTCAGTTGCCCTGCTGGCCGACGGCATGCACGCGCGTACCGACGGCTTCACCTCCCTGGCGGTGCTGCTGTCGGCCGGCGGCGCGGCGCTGGGCATTCCGCTGGCTGACCCGGTCATCGGATTGGTCATCACGGTCGCGATCCTGGCCGTGCTGCGAACCACGGTTCGCGACGTGTTCCGCCGGTTGCTCGACGGCGTGGATCCCGCGACGGTCGACATCGCCGAGCACGTGTTGGCCGCCCAGCCCGGCGTCCACGCGGTGCGCAGTGTGCGGATGCGCTGGATCGGGCATCGCCTTCATGCCGACGCCGAACTCGACGTCGACCCCACACTGAATCTGGCGCAGGCACACCGCATCGCCCATGAGGCCGAACACCACCTCACCCGTGCCGTCCCGAAGCTCACCAGCGCGCTGATCCACGCCTACCCCGCCCAGCACGCGGACGTCGACAGCCCCGAAGTCGCAGCATCGGCGTAAGGTCTGCGAGGCATGGCCGATGACATTCACTACGTCGATGCCAGCGGGCTGAGATTCGCCTATCTCGAGGAGGGCTCCGGTCCCCTCGTGCTGATGCTGCACGGGTTCCCGGACACGGCCCACAGCTGGGATGATGTGCGCCCACGCATCGCCGCTGCCGGCTACCGCGCGGTCAGCCCGTTCATGCGGGGGTATCGTCCCAGCGGCATTCCCGACCGCGACCCCGATCAGGAGACGTTGGCGCGTGACCCGCTCGCCCTGATCGAGGCGTTGGGTGCCGACGACGCGGTCGTCATCGGCCACGACTGGGGAGCTTCGGCGGCCTATGGCGCGGCGGCGCTGGGGCCCGACCGCGTCAAAAAGCTCATCGTTCTTGCAATTCCGCACCCCGGGACGCTCAAACCCACCTTGAAGAAGCTGTGGGGGGTTCGCCACTTCGCCGCCTACAAGCTGCCGGGCGCGCCGAACCGCTTCGCGCACAACGATTTCGCCGCGCTGCCCGCAATCTATCGGCGTTGGTCCCCGACCTGGAACCCCGATCCGTCCGAGTTCGATGCCGTGCGTGCAAGCTTCGCGGACCCCGTGAGCCTGAACGCGGCATTCGGCTATTACCGGAAGCTTTCCCCGGTCCCGAGCGCATCGCTGAGGGCGCGAATCACCGTGCCGACAGTGGTGTTTGCGGGACTCGACGACCCGGTCGCCGAACCATCGGACTACCGGCGGGCCGCCCGAATGTTCGACAATGAATACCTCGTCGAGGAGGTCCCCGGCGGCCATTTCATGCACCGAGAGCATCCCGAGACGTTCGCCGCGCGCCTGCTGAGACACCTGTGACGGGCAGTCGATAAAACGTGAGCTCGGCAGCTGATCCGCCTCGGTAGAATCGACTCATCCGCCTAGCAAAGCTGGACCCGAGTTGACGGCGGTAGTCCCGAGGAGCAGGACGCACATGACAACCATGTCGCACGATCCGGCCGCTGCGGTAATCGGTGCACAGTTGATCGAGATGAGCGTCGCTGCGGTCGCCGCCGGTGCCGCGGCGGCGCCGGCGATCACGGCCCTGGCACCCGCGGGAGCCGAAGAGATCTCGATCATGGCCTCGCTGGCGTTCGGAGCGGCGGCCGAATCGGCGCTCGCCGCCAACACCGCCGCCCAGCAGGAGCTCGCCAAAGCCGGCGCGGCGGTTGTGGACGTCGCCCGCATGTACGCGCAGACCGACGCGACCGCGGCCAGCGCTCTGCAAGCCAATGCCATGGAGACCAGCCTCGTCGAAGCCGCCGGGTTCGCCTCGGCTTCCAGCGGCAGGCTGCTGCGCGCCGAGACACTTCCCGGTGCGGCCGGAACGGCGGCGCGAACGCCGCTGATGGCCAACCTGGTCGAGGGCGCGGTGACGGCACCGGCCGTGGCTGCTCCCGCCGCCGCGAGTCCCACGGGGACCACGATCTCCGGCGCCATGGGCGCCGCATCGACGGTGGTCGGTGCCGCCAGCGCGCCGCTGAGCTCGCTCAGCTCGATGACGTCGATGGGCGGCGCGAGCGCGACGGGCGGCAGTGCGGCGGCGGCGGTGCCCGCTTCGCTGGCGGGCGACGATCAGCCCGCCGCCGAGGATGCCGCGGGCAAGCCGCCCGGTGAAGAGCTGATCTGAGCGGACGGCTTACAGTCCGGGCTGATCCTCGATGATGCCCAGCCATATCTGCGCCGCGTCGATCGCAACCTTCTCGCTGATGAAGGCGTGCTGGGTTCCGGTGTAGATGTCGCGGAAGGCGCGCTCGAGGCGGCTGCCCTCGCGGATCGAGCTGGTACCCGCGACCAGGTGGGCCCACTCGGCGCAGCTGCGCGCGATGTCGGTCGCGTAGACGGCCGCGACGCGCATGTCGGCGCGCAGACCGGGCGTGAGATCTTCGCCCGCCGCGACCGCCGCCTCGCCGGTGGTGAACGCATCGAGCACCAGCAGGCGCGCGGCGCGCCAGGCGGCGCGATGGTGTGCTAGCCCCTTCTGGAACGTGGGGCGGCTGGCCAGCGACGCCATGTCACTCATCCGGAACTTCGTGGCGGCCAGCTCCTGTACGTCGTCGAGCATGCTCTTGGCCACGCCCAGTGCCCACGACGCGTGACCGGCCGCGGTGACTGGCATCAGCCCCATCCGAGTGGCCGGCGAGCTACCGCGGCGTGGCGCACGGGTGAACAGTTCGAAGGTGCGGCTGGCCGGGACGAACACATCGGTCACGCTGTAGTCGTAGGAACCGGTTCCCTTGAGCCCCTGCACGTGCCAGCCGTCGTTGAAGCTGACCTGCTCGCGCGGCAGCACGGCCACATGCATCTCGGGTAGTCCTTCGGAGATCCAGCGCATCTCGCCGTTGTCCAGCGGCAGGAATCCCGCCGCGATGTACTCGGCGTGCCCGATGCCCGAGCCGAAGCTCCACGCGCCGTTCAACAGATACCCGCCGTCGACGACCGTGCCCTGCCCGTTGGGAAAGAATTGGCCGCCCATCGTGACGTGATTGTCGTGGGCGGTGAAGACCTCGGCGAAGCCCTCGTCGGACATATAGGCGGCCGCGGCGAACGAGGAAGGCAGGTTGGCGATGCCGACCCATCCGAACGAGCCGTCCTGCCAAGCCATTTCGATCCATGTCTCGATCATCTGGGCAAACGATGGCTCGACTCCTCCAGCGACCGTGGGGTTGAACGCCGACATCAGCCCGCTGGACCACATCTCCTCGACCACCGCCGGGGTCAGGGTGCGAATCCGCTCGCACTCCGCGGCTTGGGCGCCCACGAGTTCGCGCATGCCGCGGGCCAGTGAAACGACCCGGTCATCCGTGTCGGCTAACGACGTCATTGGCGCTCTCCCTGTCGAGGACATTGATATCCGTGACCGTACCAATTGCCCAAAGTGTCTAGCCGCGAAATCGACGTCTGGTTCTACGGTGGGTGGGTGTGGTGGATCGTCGACGGTATGAATGTGATTGGCAGTCGCCCCGACGGCTGGTGGAAGGACCGCAACCGTGCGATGGCCACGTTGGTGGAGAGGCTGGACCAATGGGCGTTGGCTCGAGGGGACGCGGTGACCGTGGTGTTTGAGCGGCCGCCGACCCCGGCCATTTCGTCGTCGGTGGTCGAGGTGGCGCATGCGCCACGGGCGGCGGCGAATTCGGCCGACGACGAGATCGTGCGGCTGGTCCACGCCGCCGACAGCGCACCCGATATTCGGGTCGTGACATCGGACAAGCTGCTGGCCGACCGGGTGCGCAGCCGGGGCGCGGCGGTCGTTCCCGCGGAAAGCTTTCGGGACCTCGTCGATCCGCGCGGCCGGTGACCGGGACCGCCAACCGGGTCTGCGCCCTGGCCCGGATCGACATCCCGATCATTCAGGCACCGATGACCTATATCGCCGGAGCCCAGCTCGCGGCGGCGGTGTCCAACGCCGGGGCGTTGGGCATCATCGAGACCACCTCTGACCGAGGGCGGGCCGATCTGCGCCGGGTGCGCGACCTCACCGACGGCCCCGTCGGTGCCAACATCGCGCTGATGTTCAACCGCGATCCCGCGGTGGTGGATCTGCTTGTCGCCAACGACATTCGGTTCGTGACGACCTCGGCCGGTGATCCATCGTTGTTCATCGATCGGCTGCACAATGCGGGCATCACCGTGTTCCACGTGGTGGGCACGCTGGCGGCGGCCAGGAAGGCGGTCGACGCCGGGGTCGACGGGTTGGTGGTCGAGGGCGTCGAGGGCGGCGGCTTCAAGAACCGATTCGGTGCTTCGACGATGGTGCTGCTCCCCTTGGTGGCCGCGCAGGTGGACGTCCCGATCGTCGCGGCGGGCGGGATTTGCGATGCCGCGTCCATGGCCGCCGCCTTCGTGCTCGGCGCGGAGGCGGTCCAGATGGGCACCCGATTGCTGGCGTCGGCGGATTCGCCGGTGCACGGCAATCTCAAACAAGCCGTGGTCGACGCCGACGAAACCTCGACGGTGCTACTCCCCCTCGACGGCAAACGGATGATGCGGGTGATCCGGACCCAGGCCGCCGAAAGGCTGGACGTTTCCGGACCTTTCGCGGAAGGCGGTGCCGCGCTGCAGCGGGTTCAGCGACTCTACTTCGACGGGGACATGGACGCCAGCGTCGCCAACACCGGTCAGGTCGCGGGCCGCATCGACGACCTCCCGCCGGCCGCCGACATCATCGAGCGGATGTGGACCGGTTGCTGCGAGGTGCTGACCGCCACGGCCCGGCGGCTCGGGGCCGATGAGCTGTAACGATTTTCGGGGGTATCGGGCCGCCGCACGATCGACCACGCGGCGCTAGCTCTGATGGGTATTGACGTCGAATTCGACGTTGTCACCGGTGATCTTGGTGATCTTCATGTTGGCGACGTAGGCCTTGCCCTCGGGCCCGGTGAAGTGGCAGTCGAACTGCGCACCCACCTTGGCCTCCACGCCGTCGGGGCAGTGCACGTCGGTGGGTTTGAAGCCAGTCTGCCTGGACACGACGTCGACGACCGACCGCGCCGCTCCGTCGGGTTTGACCGTTGCTTTGCTGCTGCAGCCGACCGACAGCACGGCCATCGAGCTGACGATGACGGCCGCCGCCGCGACCTGGGCGATACGCATCATCGCGCGCTCATTCCTTGTTCTCCGAGCGGCAGGCTCACTCGGCTGGGATCGCAAGGCTAACACGGGAAAGCGCCGCCGCCACAGCTCAGAGTCCATCGGAGCGTTTCGGAGCAACCCGCTGCGGGGCCGCACCACAGTTACCGCCGATGGCTGCGCGATATCCGGCGCACGCTGACGCCGGCCTGGGGCTGAAGTTCAGCCCAGCGCGGCGAGCGCCGCTTCGTAATCGGGCTCTTCGGCGATCTCCGGAACCAGTTGCGCGTAGGCAACATTGCCGTCGGCGCCGATCACCACGACGGCCCGGCCGAGCAGCCCGGCCATCGGGCCGTCGGCGATCGTGATGCCGTAGTCCTCGCCAAAGCTGTCCCGGAACGCGGAGGCCGTCGTGACGTTCTCGATGCCCTCGGCGCCACAGAATCGCTTCTGCGCGAACGGAAGATCCTTCGACACGTTTACCACGGTCGCGCCGCCGCCGGCCGCGCGCTCGTTGAACCTCCGCACGCTCGTCGCGCACACCGGCGTGTCCACCGACGGGAAGATGTTCAGCAGCACGGATTTGCCGCTGAATTGGTCGCTGCTGACCGCGCTCAGGTCCGTGCCGGTCAGGCTGAAGGCTGGGGCTTTAGATCCGACGGCAGGAAGCTCGCCGACAGTGTTGATCGGGTTTCCACGCAAGGTTATCTGTGCCATGGGCACAGTCTGCCAATACGTGCTCGGGGCCCCGGGGTCAGGTCCAATGTCCTAATTAGTGGGGCACTAGGCGTAGACGACATGCCCTGATGTGGCCAACACTGAACCCATGCCTCGCCAGGTCGTTATCGTCGGCTTTCCCGGCGTGCAGGCCCTCGACCGCGCTGTTGTCGAAGGACAGCGCCAAGCCGGCTAACCTTAAGGCCACGACGATGTTGGCGTGGGAGCAGGCGCTGACCGCGGTCCGGTCGCGGCGGGGAAAGCGGTTCGCGTCGGCCAGGTGACCCCACTCGGCAAGGCCTGACGAGGCCCTGTTTCCGGCCAGTGCGATTCGCGATCAGGGCGGCTGCCGCTCTCGTCGTCTTGGTTAGGCGCCCGGCTGCAGGATCTCGGTCGACTGGAGCTGACCGCCGGCCTGCAGCCACGCACCCACCACCCTGGGCGCGTCGCGGTTGGGGTTGTAGATGTCTTCCTCACTGGAGAACAGGCCGTTGCCGGCGTACACGAGGCGCGTCCAGTTCGGGAACCAGAATGGTTCACCGTTGGGATCGGTCGGGTGGTCGAGCAGGTTCTTGATCATGATGACGACGGCGTCGTTGTCGTCGTCGTAGGCAATCCAGTCACTGGGGAAACGCATGTGCGGAAATGGCGCCATCACCGCAACAATCCAGTCTCGCACGGCCTCGCGACCGTGGAAGACGCCGTAGTGGTGTTCGATGTAGACGACGTCTTCGGTGAACAGATCGGCGAAGGGACGCCAGTCCCCCGAAGTGCTGCACCCTTCGGCGACTGCTGTGTAGTGCTCGACAGCTTGCTCGATTTCGGCCCTGCTGAATTTGCCCATGACGCACACACTAAAACGTGTTTCAGTTGAATGTGACCCGTCTGATAGGGATGTTCATGAGCGTCTTGGACTTGTTCGACCTGCGCGGCAAGCGGGCTCTCGTGACCGGAGCCTCCAGCGGCATCGGCAAGAAAGTTGCTGAGGCTTACCTGCAAGCCGGTGCCGACGTGGCCATCGCGGCGCGGCATCCCGCGGTTCTCGACGACGTCGCGGCGGAACTTCGCACGGCCGGCGGACGCGTCGTGCCGATCAGTTGCGACGTGACCCAACCCGAGCAGGTCGCCCGCATGCTGGACCTGGCGACTGCCGAGCTGGGCGGCGTCGACATCGCCGTCTGCAACGCCGGCATCGTCAATGTCGTTGCGCTGCTGGACATGTCGGTCGAGGACTTCCAGAAGATCCAAGACACCAATGTGACCGGCGTGTTCCTCACCGCGCAGGCTGCGGCCAGGGCGATGGTCGAACAGGGCAGCGGCGGGGCCATCATCACCACCGCCTCGATGTCCGGGCACATCATCAATACCCCGCAACAGGTGAGCCATTACTGCGCCTCCAAGGCCGCTGTCATCCAACTGACCAAAGCGATGGCCGTGGAACTCGCACCGCATCAGATCCGGGTGAACAGCGTCAGCCCGGGCTACATCCGCACCGAACTTGTAGAGCCCTTGACCGAATACCACGCGCAGTGGGAGCCGAAGATCCCGCTGGGCCGCATGGGCCGGCCCGAGGAACTCACCGGCCTGTACCTCTACCTGGCCAGCGACGCGTCGAGCTATATGACCGGTTCCGACGTCGTCATCGACGGCGGCTACACCTGTTCGTGACGGGCACGGTCAACGCACGACGCAAGGCCGGCCGAACCGCGTCCGTACGCCCGGCGAGAACAGCGCGCGCAACCGGTCGCCGGCGGGTTGCACTCCGCCGGCCGCGACCAGCTCGTCGCCGAGCTCGATGACATGGGCCTCCCGCAACGGCCACGCGGCGTGCTCGTTGGGCACCCACCAGGTCCGGCCGGCCTTGCGGGTGTGCGCACCCCAGCGGGCGGTGAGCCAGACCTCGAGCGGGGTCGGCTCGACCATGTCGCCGACGGCGATGGTCAGCCGGCTGCGCAGGCCGTGGTGCGGCCACCTGCGCACGCTGTCGTACGTGAACTGGTCGCCGTGCCGGGTCAGCCGCATCCGCGCCCAAGCGTAGGGAACCCCGAGGCCCAACCGAACGGCGGGCACCACGGCCAAGCGAGCGGTCTCCAGCGACCGGAATAACACGCCGTGGCGGCCGGCGTCGTCTACGGAATACAGCCGGACGTTCGTTTCCAGGAAGCTGCCGAAATACGGAAGCGGCAGCGCGGCACCGACTTTGGTGCTGGTCATCACGAAGGGCACCAACGCCACGTAGGTCATGCCGTCGGCGAAGACATCCGGACGGGTACCGGGCGGATACAGGTCGGCGACGCTCGCCGGCCGCACCGGCCAATGCAGGAACGTCAGCCGGCTCCAACGCTGGTCAATGGTGACCGGACCGGGCAGCGCCGGCGCGGTGACCGGGAATCCCGCCAGGTCCGGGCTCGCAGCCCATTCGGCCGGCGGATCGGGTGTCGTCATGCGCGCATCGCCTATCCCTCTAGCTCGCCGGATATCCCACGCTCGATGTCGGCCTGCGTCGCCGACGGCAATACGACGAGGCCGTCGAGTTCTTTGCAGGCCAGGTCGTAGGCGTTGTGGCGTTCTTGCGGCGCTGCCGCCGAATCCGAGGCCACCCGCAACAGGCTCTGGGCGCGGGCGATCCGTTGTTGGTCGTCCCGCGAGAAGTCGCTGCGGCGCCGCCGCCTTGCCTCGGTCTCGGCGGCGTTCAAGGCGGTCACGTAATCGGCGACCGCGGTCAAGTAGCGGTCGGCGGCCTCGGCGTCTTCGAGCAGGTCCTCGGCCTTGACGGGGCGCAGCAGGTCCGCGCGCAGCTTGGCCTTGTGAAAGGCGACCGTGAGGGGATTGCGCATGTCGGTCATCAGTGGAAAGTCCAGCAGCTTGGCGAAGTTAAGTTCGTACTCGAGCCAACGATCGTCGGTCTGGCGGTGCTCGCCGATGACGCGCCGCAGCGATTGCCATCGCGCGATGTGATCCTTCTCGGCGCCCTCGGGCAATGTCGTCGTGGTTCTTGCCTCGACGTCGCCCCGTGGAGGTTCGGCGCGCCGCCTGTTGGTGCCCAACGCTCGGAGCACCGCGACGACCGCACCCGCCAGCGGCAGGATCACGAGGAGAAGCTCGGTCAGCCGGATCAGCACACCCACATGGCCAGGATGCCAGTCACCGGTCAACGACGACCGCTAATGCGCGCCCAATGCCCCGCTGAGGTACTGCGCGCGGCAGGCCACGCGAGCCAGCTTGCCGCTGGTGGTCCGGGGGATCGCGCCCGCCGGCAGGAAAAGCACGTCGGACACGGTCAAGCCGTGGCGACGCGACACCGCCGTCGCGATCGCGTCGATCGCCGGTTGCGGATCGTCGCGACTGGTGCCCGCGGCCCGCTCGGCGATGATCACCAGCCGCGAGCCGGCGCCGTCACCACCAGGTGCCGCCTCGGCCGGCACCGCGAAGGCCGTGATGTAGCCGCGCCGCACCATCGCCGCGGCCTCGGTCGCGGTGGCCTCGATGTCTTGTGGGTAATGATTGCGACCGTCGATCACCACCAGGTCCGCGATCCGCCCGGCCACATAGAGCTCGCCGTCGAGATAGGTGGCCAGATCGCCGGTCCGCAGCCACGCGCCGTCGACGGCCGCCCCCGCGGCGTGACTGCCCTCTGCCAGTCGTGACCGCAGCCGGGCGCCGAAGGTCAGCGCGGTCTCCTCGGGCCGTTCCCAGTAGCCGCGACCGACGTTGTGGCCTTGCAGCCACACTTCGCCGACCTGTCCGTCGGGCAATTCGGCGCCGGTCTGCGGATCGACGATCACCGCCCACAAGCTGCGAGCGACCCGGCCACACGACACGTGCGGCACGGCATCGGCCGCATCCGCCGCGACGCGTACCGCGTGGCCGTCGCCCAGCTGTTCGCGGTCGAAGTAGGCGACCGTCGCCTCGGCATCGTGGTCGATCGTGGCGATCATCAGCGTCGCCTCGGCAATGCCGTACGACGGTTTGAACGCCGTGCGCGGTAAGCCGTACGGGGCGAACGCCTTGTTGAACGACGCGATGGCCTCGACGCTGACCGGTTCGGAGCCGATGATCAGCACGACATTGCGGAGATCGACGTCGTCACCGGCTGGGGGAATGCCGCGCTGCGCAGCCCATTCGTACGCGAAGTTCGGGGCGGCGGTCACCACGCGGCCTTCCCGCGACCCGGCGGCCAGCGCCTGAATCCATCGCTGCGGCCGGCGCACGAACGCGGTGGGCGACATCAGCGTGGAATGACCGCCGTACACGGCCGGGAAGCCGATCATCGACAGCCCCATGTCGTGGTAGAGCGGTAACCAGCTGACGCCGTGCGTGTTTCGGTTGAGCAGGTCGATCGACAGGATCATCTGCACCAGGTTGGTGCCCACCGCCCGGTGGGTGATCTCCACGCCGGCTGGCGGTCGCGTCGCGCCCGAGGTGTATTGCAGGTGCGAAACCCGATCGATGTCCAGCTCGACCGGGACGAACGACTCGCCCTCGGAGTCGGGCACCCGGTCGATGACGATGACGTCCGGTCTCGGCAGTTGCGGGACGGTGTCCAGGAAACCCTCGACCGCGTCCTGGGCCGCGGCCGTTGTCAGCACGGCGGCGGGCCGGGAGTCCAGCAACGCAGTCTCGAGCCGCTCGGCGTGACCGGGCAGTTCGGGAGCGAACAATGGTACCGCGATGGACCCGGCCTTGATCGCGGCGTAGAAGCCGGCCACGTAGTCGATGCCCTGCGGCGCCAGGATGGCGACGCGGTCCTGGTCGCCGGCAAACTGCTGCACGCGCGCACCGATGGCCTTCAGCCGGGTGCCGAATTCGGCCCAGGTCACGTCGAGGACGGTTCCCTCGGAGCGGGCGTAGTCCAGGTAGCGATAAGCCGTCGTGTCGCCGACGTTCGCGACGTTGCGCTCGATGAGAGAGATCAGGGTGGTGCCCGGCGGCAACGCGATCTGGCCGTCGGCATCCAGGCAATCCTCGATGAGTAGCAGGCCTTTTGGAGCCACGGAGTCCTGTGCGGGACCGTAATTCATACCCGAATTCTAGGTGCCCGCCGGCCGTGGCCCTGTTCCGATAGAGTCCGTGCCGTAAGCCGTCGCGGGGGGTCGAGGAGCATCTGTGAACGCTGCCGATCGCCACAGCGAAAGCCGCGCCGACGCGCTGGCCCGTGTGCTCGCTTACCGCGAACGCGGCCGGGCCAGGGCGATTCCGATTCGGGTTGCTGTCGCCGTGCTCGGCGCCGTCCTGCTCGTCGCCGCGGTCCCGATGATCGTGGCGCTCCCCGAGTTCGGGATTCCCGCGCTGCTCGTCGCCTTCCGCCTGCTGGCGGTCGAAGCCGACTGGGCCGCGCGCGCGTATGCGTGGACGGATTGGCGCTGTGCTCAGCTGGGTCAGTGGTTCCACCGCCAGTCGCGGGTCGCCCGCGCGGTGATCATGCTGGGCCTGCTCGCGCTGGCCGGCGCGCTGGTGTGGTGGCTCGTCGTCGAGTTCGCCTAGTTACATCCAGAGCTTGCTTATCGACTCGGCCAATGCCTCCGCGATCTGGTCATCGGTGTTGCAACTGACGGCCACCGATGTCTGCCGGTCCTTGCTGACGCGGAATGCCGTGACGTACCCAGCCCACGCGCCGTCGTGATCGAGGACGCCGTCAGCTTTGATGTAGATGCCGGCGCCGTAGCGCACCGGGATACCCGAGCCGATCTCCATCGCCCCGGCCAGCTGCGCCTCGAGCAGTTTGGGTCCGCCCACGCGGCCGGTCCGGTAATTGTCCGCCCGCCCGACCAGCTGGCTGGGCGTGGTCTGCACGGCGCCGTCGCCGACCTGCTCCCAGGCGGAGCCGGTGACCTGGTAGCCCTCGCTGCCGCCGGTGTAGGAGACTGCTTTCTGCGGAACCTGGCCGACCGGATCCATCGTCATGGCCAGGCCGAGTGGGCGAAAGATATTGGCGCTGAGGAACTCTGGCAGTGGCTGCGCCGACACCCGGTATACGATCTCGCCGAGCAGTAGATAGTTGGAACCCGAGTAGGCGAATCGGGTGCCGGCCGGGAAAGCCAACTGCGGAACCGACGCCACCGCCTGTAGGGCCTGCTCTTGGGTGGTGCGGTCGGTGGCGTGGAGCCCGCGCGAATTGAGCAGGGCTTCGTACTCGGGGATGCCGCTGGTTTGGTGGATCAATTCGGTGACGGTCACGGTGGACGCCCAGGCCGGGAACCCGGTCAGATATTTGGACAGTGGGTCGTCAACACTCAGCTTTCCCGCCCCGGCAAGCAGCAGGATCGCGGTCGCGGTGAACTGCTTGGACACCGAACCGATGTCGAACACGGTGTCGGGCGTGATCGGCGCGCCGGACGCGATGTTCGCAGCGCCGCGCACCCCGGTCCAGACGACGTTGCCCGCCGAACCCACCGCGGCTGAGCAGCCCGGCCCACCCGGTGTGACTGCGTCGTCGAGAACCCGCTGGCTGTTGGCCTTGGCCGCCGCGTTGTCGGCCGCGTTCGTGGTCGTCGTGATACTCGACGCGGGTGCCGCGGTGGGCTTGCCGCAGGCGGCGAGCGCCAACGCGACCGCCATCAGTACCAGGTGTCGCCGCACGTCACCATGTCCCTCGATCCCAGCTGGCGGCCCTGAAAATGCTGTCCGCCAGGCGTTTTCGCGGCATTTCAGCATCGCCAGGCGCGAATCCCGATCGCCGCAGCCCAGCTGCCAATGCCGTGTCGGCCCGGCCGGGGCGGGCCGGCCGAGCCCACAGGGTGAGTATGCACGCGAGACGGCTGCCGCGGGCCGCAATCGGCCGGCGGCGGGGGTCCTCGTGTCGGGGAATTTCGCTGCCCCGGCCGGTGGACCGCCCGGTCCGTTTCCGCGGTAGGGTACGCGCAGTTTCGTTCAGCGCAAGTCACCGGGAGTTGGGGATGTCGGGTCGGAAGTATTCCTTTGAGGTCAACTTGACCAGCAGTGCGCCTGCCGCCACCCTGTTCGGGCTCGTGGCGGACGGCGCGAACTGGTCGAACTGGGCCAAACCGATCATCCTGCAATCGAGTTGGGCTCGCGAAGGCGATCCGGCCCCTGGTGGCGTCGGTGCGGTGCGAAAGATCGGGCTGTGGCCTGTCCTGGTGCAGGAAGAAACTGTCGAGTACGAGCAGGATCGCCGGCACGCTTACAAACTCGTCGGGCCTGCCTCCCCGGCCAAGGATTACCACGGCGAAGTGATTTTGACGCCGAATGCGGCCGGCGGTACCGACATCCGGTGGACCGGGTCGTTCGTCGAGGGAGTTCGTGGGACGGGCCCCTTCATGCGGGCCGCGATGGGCGGGGCGGTCCGCTTTTTCGCCAAGCGGCTGGTGCGGGCGGCCGAATCCGGCCGATGATTTCGCGTTGTCGCGCAATGGCTTTCGCGTTTTGTGGCTGGGCGTGATCGTCGCCGTCATCGGTCGCCAGGCCGCCGCGGGCGACGCCCGGCGGGGCGGCAGGCAATGGTGAGCCCATCGCCGTCAGACGCACCGATCCCGGTGCGGTGTCGGGTCGCGCGGCGTTGAACAGCGCGAGCATCGCGAGGGCCGCGACCGCGGCCGATTGCATGGTTCGCAGGTGCCGGCGCGGGGTGCCGGAGCCGAAAGCCGGAGGGGTCATACATCAGGTTTGCGCCACGTCGCTAGCGTGGCCTGAGAACGGCCTAGCGGTGACGTAGGAAACCGCGCGCGGGCTACTTCGAGTCGACCTCGTCCTGGTACTTCTTGGTCATGTGCGCGACAGCCTGATTCTGCGATTCGGCAAGGCCTTCCCGCGCATCGCTGGCGCGCCCGGCGGCGTCCAGCGTCGGCTGCGCCTGGCCCTGAAAATGCGGCATCACTTCGGCGGCGAACAACTCGGCGGACCGTTTGGTCGCCGCCGGATTGGCCCACTCGTGGCCCATCTGCAGCATGCAGCCGAAGCCGCCGGATTGATCCCACATCCGCTGCACCTGTTCGCGCGCCCGTTCGGGCGTGCCGATGACGCCCGCGCCGTTCTCGTTGATGACGTCGATCATCTCGTCGATCTGCTCGCCCGGCATGGTCATCTGCGGGAACGCGGCCACCTTCTGGAAGTACCGGAACCAGGACTCGAGCCCGAATTTGACGTCCTCGCGCGCCTGCTTGTCGGTTTCGGCGACGTGGAACGGACCGACCAGACTCCAGTTCCTGCGATCGACCCGGGTGCCGAACACCGCCGCGCGCTCTTCCACGATGTCCCAGTGATACTGCAGCGCGTTGAACCCCTCGATGGTGAGGGTGGCGCCGATGGACAGCAGACCGATGCCGTACTTGCCGGCCAGTCGCGCGCCCGTCGGCGAGGCCACCGCGGCCACCGCCAGCGGGACACCCCCGTCGGAGTAGGGAGCGAGTTGCAGCCTGGCGTCGAACAGTTGATGCGTAGCGGTTTTCGCGCTCACCGTCTCCCCCGCCAACAGCCGAACGACGATGTCGAGGTTGGTCTCGAGGAGCTCGCGGGTGTCGGTCGGGGTGAGCCCGATCATCGACGAGTCGCTGGGTAGCGAGCCGGGTCCCACGCCCCCGATGATGCGGCCGTGCGTGAGGTGATCCAGCAGCATCAACCGGTCGGCCACCCACAGTGGGTTGTGGTACGAGAGCGAAATGACCCCGGTGCCGAAGCGGATCCACTTGGTCCGCTCCGCAGCAGCCGCGATGAAAATCTCTGGCGAGCTGATGATTTCGCTGCCCGCCGAGTGATGCTCACCGATCCACGCTTCATCGAAGCCCAGGGCGTCGAGATGCTGGACGAACTCCAGATCGCGTTGCAGCGCGAGCGTCGGGTTGGTGCCGGCGCGGTGAAACGGGGCGATGAAGTATCCGAACCTGAGCTTGGTCATGGTCATGGGACTCCCTTCGCGGTGGGGCTGCGGAGAACCATAACTCAGGGCGCCCGGCGCCAGGTGACATCCGTGGCACCCAGCAAATCTATTCGGTGCTGCAGTGCCGTGGCGCCCGGCGCAAGGCGCGGTTCACCCGCCGCCGCAGAGGTTGCCGATGCAGCCGCCGCCGCCACCGGGTCCGCCGCCGCCCCCGCCGACGCCGGGGATGCTGCCGCTTCCGCCGCCGGGGCCGCCGCCACCCGTGGGGCCACCCGGGATGGCGCCGCTTCCCCCGCCCGGCTCGCCGCCGCCGGTCGGGCCACCCGGGACGCTGCCGCCTCCGCCGCCGGGAGCGCTGGACGGCGCGACGCTGGAGTAAGTAGTCGATGTGGTGGGCGTCGTGCTGCTCGGAGCGCCCTTGTTCCCGCCCCCGCAGCCCACCGCCGCGACGAGCATTGCTGCCCCGCCGAAAACGGCAAACGCCGTCCTAGCTGCAGTTCTCATCAGACTCCTCGCTCTCATTACTGCGTGCGCGAAACTATCGGTCCCCGATTCATTACCCGCTCGCTTGGTCGGCAAACGGCGCCGAAGCTGATGTCGCGCAGAAAAACTCGATAGCCCACCCCGGCAGCGGGATGGGCTATCGGTGATTTGCCGGTGCCTAGCAATTCAGGTCGGAGATGCATCCGACGAACTCAGCGTGCTGCGTCAGGGACCCGGTAGAGCCGGCCTCTGCCCGAGCCTGGACCACATGCGCCGAGGCGCTGGTCGGCGGGTTGGGTTTGTTGGCCACCGGCGTCGGGCCGACGCCGCCGAATCCCACGGCAAAGGCCAGCGCGGCCGCTCCACTGAAGGTCATCATCGTCATCTTGGTTGGAGACTTCATCGGTTCGTCCTCTCGATCGTCACAATTGGGGGAAATTGCCACTAGCTAAACTATACACCTATGCAACTATTGCCGGAACAAAAAATATGCTCTGGCTGCTAATCGCTGGCGCGCCGCGCTGCCGCGCCATGTTGGAGCAGCTCATCACGCATGGGGAGCGGGCCCGCTCCTGGCGGCTCGGAATCGCCGAGCGCCGGAGGGCTGCGTCACCAGCTCCGCAGGAGCGGAGTTAGCAAACTTTTATCCGCGGCGTTGGAGCACGCATGACGGCGCGGTGCCGCGGCAAGCGGCCGTGATCTGCGAAATATGTTGCCCGCCAAACAGTTTCGTGAACCGGCTGGCGGGCGCGATCAGCCTTCCTTGGTGATCAGCTTCCGTAGCGCCACCCGGTCGGGAGTCAGCAACTCGGCGATGCGCGGCTTGTTCACCTCGGCGACGATGATCTCGCCGACCTCTTGGTAGACCTCGCTGAAGATTCCGTGGGACTTCATCTTCTCGGTCTGATAGAGGTTGTCCTCGGTCGGCGTCACGTAGTACACCGCGTCGGCCTTGAACCGATGCACCAGCCAGAGGTGGATGAGCGTCATCAGCCGCTTCTGGCGCAGCTTCTCGGCGAAGGTGTTCTGGTCGCGCACCTGCAGGATGCTGCGGCCGTGCCGGTCTTTGATCGGGTCGACGACGACGTTGGCCAGCTGTTCGTCGCCGTTGCCGTAGATCCCGAGCTCGAGCACGTCGGAGCCGGCGCGCCGCGGCCGCAGGGTCACCCGCAGCTTCTCGTCCAGCTGGTAGTTCTCGCTCCACAGCGCCAGCCATTCCTCGAGCAGCTTCTTTGGCACCTCGGTCTGGGTGAGGTGCTGGTGCTGCGTCGAGCCCTTGCCCATCGCCTTGGTAGTCGCGGTGCGGCCCGACGACGCGGCCAGCGCGGCGTCGCTGCGGGGGCCGCCGACCAGGGTCTGCGGCGTCCGATAGGGCGACTCGACCAGGCGCATCTTGCGCTGCAGGCGAGCCAGCGCGAGCATGCCGTCCTGCCTGAGGTTGGTGGCGAACTCCTCGGCCGCCACACCGTCGATCTGGTGCCCGCCATAGGTGATGAAATTGAAGACGAAGCCCATCTTGCCGAGCTCGGCCGGGAACTGTTTCATCTCCTCGTCGCTCATGCCGGTCGTGTCCCAGTTGAACGACGGCGAGAGGTTATAGGCCAGCATCTGGTCGGGGAATTCGGCGTGGATCGCGTCCGCGAACTGTTTGGCGTCGGCAAGATCCGCCGTCTTGGTCTCCATCCAGAGGATGTCGGCGAACGGTGCCGCCGCCAGTGACTTGGCGATGGCGTACGGGATGCCGCCGCGGATCTGGTAGTAACCCTCCGGGGTCTTGGCCAGCTCGCAGTCCCAGGACGGGTCGACACCCAGCTCCTTGGCCTTCGCCCGGGCCGCGTATAAGGATGCGCGCGCGGCGAACTTGCGCCACTCGTCTGGGCTCATGCCCGGCGGCTCGTCCTCTCTCTCGCCGAACGCGAGCACCTCCGCGACGGCCTCGCCGTAGGTCATCAGCCCGGCGTCGTCCTCCCAGGCCGCGACGAACCGCGACTCGACCTGGTCGAAGGCGTCGTCGATGGAGTTCTGACCGTTTTCCCGCCACTGGGTAACCGCTTCGGAGACCAGGCCCAGAATGCCCTGGCGTTCGAGCCACGCGTTGGCGATGCCGTATTCGCCCTCGGGAAGCGCATACAGCAGATGCCCGTTGAGGTCCTTGACGCCGAGCTCGTAGAACCGTCGCACCAGCGCCAGGAAGCAGGCCTTGTACGACGGGATGGCGAGGTTGGTGACGCCGAGCAGGAACGGCTGATCGCGCTCGTCGGCGCGGCTGTCGATCAGGTTGGCCGCCTCGGCGTCGGTGCGCGCGACGATGATGCCGGGCACCCGCATGACGTCGAGCTGGAAACGCGCCGCGTTGAGGCGTTTGATCTGCTCGTCGGAGGGCACCAGAACCTTGCCTCCCTGGTGACCGCATTTCTTGGTACCCGGCCGCTGGTCCTCGATGTGGTACCCGGGCACGCCGACCTCGACGAAGCGCCGGATCAGGTTGCGCACGTGCGGATCGCCGCCGTGACCCGTATCGGCGTCGGCGATGATGAACGGCCGGAAGTCGTACTCCCGGGCCGTCGCGCGCTGCTGCTCGCTCATGTTCAGGCGCTGGTAATGCTGATTGCGGTCGGCCGTCAGCAGGGCGCGTACCAGCACCGCGGCGTCGTCGGGAACCTGACTGAGGGGGTATGAGGCCAGATCAGGTCCTGGATCCTCGGTGGTCGAACCCTTGGCCGAGGTTGCCCAACCGCCGAGGTAGATGCCCTCGATGCCCATCCGCTTCATGCTCACGGCCTGGCCGGGCGTGTACGGGCCGAAGGTGGTGATGCTTTTCTTCTCCGCGAAGAGCTCGCGAAGCCGTGGATAGAAGGCCGTCGCCGCTTCGCGGGCCACGGTGTAGTCGGTCGGAATCGTGCCGCGTTGCTCCACTACTTGGCGGGCCGTGTAAAGGCGGATGATGCCCGCAAAACGTGGGTCGTCGAAGTATCGTTGTGTGGCGGCTATTTGTTGTTCGAGATCCTGTTCGAACGGGGCGGGGACCTCGGTGTCCGCGTCGATGATGGCCATGGCCTTACGCTCCTCTTCCAGCACGATTCCGCTGCACGTGAGTCTAGCCCCGGACCCAAGAGTTCAATCATTGCTGAATAATGAGATTCTAAGCCGGACCAAAGCCGTTGTCAGACGCGGCTAACCGTTGGAGTGCAACGCTTTTCGTTTGCCGGACCGGGTCGACCGGCCGGATCGGTGTCGGCTGCGGTCGAACCGCGTGGCGCGGTTCAGCAAACCGCAAAAACCCTTAAACAAAAGAACATCCCCACCGCCAGCAAACCGCGGGAAGAATCGGCGCCGCGCAAACGGAGTTTGCGCTGTCACCGGTGGCATGTCGCCCTGTCCGCCCCTAGCCGGGCGCCGAGCCCACCCGTCGGTGCAACCAGTCCCGCTGGCGTCGGATGAACTCCGCGTCGACGACCTTGCCGTGTCCCGGGACATAGATGGTGTCAGGCCCGTCGAGCGCGAGCAACCGGTCCAGGGTCGCCGGCCAGGCCGCCAGATCGGAATCGGCATCGACATACGGGTCGGCGGACTCCTCAACGAGATCGCCGGTGAAAACCACCACGGAGCCCTCGTCCCCGTCGGGCCTGGGTGCACTCACCACCAAGTCGGACGCGGTGTGGCCCCGGCCTGGGTGCGCGACTGTCACGCTGCGGTCCCCGAGGTCGATCACCGCCTCGTAGACGGCATGCTGCGGGGGGCGCAGCGCCGCGATCGCGCGGTCGATCTCCGCGGCGTCGGCCCCGTAGCTGAGGGCGTGGTCGCGGAGCTGCCCGGTATTCGATGACAGGTGATCCGCAACGTCGGGCGCGCAGTAAACCTCGGCGCCGGTGAACCACGCCGAACCAAGAACGTGGTCGAAGTGCTTGTGTGTCAACACAATATGAGTGACCGGGTGTCCGGCGAGCTCACGCACATCGGCATCGATCGCGGCCGCCTCAGTCAGCGTGGTGCCGCTATCGACCAGCAGCGCTCCGGCAACGCCCGACACCACACCCACGGTGACATCGCAGAACGACAGCCGACAGCGATGCACGCCAGGGCCCAGCAACTCCCACGCGAAGTGCACAGGTCGAAGGTAGCGCGCCGGCAGCGGGCAGAAAAGTACCATGCGGTCATGAGGCGGAGATTGCGCTGGATTCTCATCGCCACCGCCATCACTGCGGTGCTCGCCGCCGCCACCACGGGGGTGTTCTGGTACCGGCGGACGACGGGCGGGCTGCTGACCACCACCCCTGCGCCGCCCGCGTCGCTGGTCAGATTCATCGGGACCCGCGTGATCGCGACGGTGGCCGTCGACGCAAACGGGCATCCGGCCAACGGCTACCGGTTGGCGCCCGCCCCGCGTGACCCGGCCGGCGTCAGCGAGGTCTTCGGCTGCGACGCATCGCGGGCTGCGATCGCCGACAACATCTATTCGTGCGCGCCCAGCGCCGCTGGGGCAGACGTGTGCTGGCCGTCGGAGCGGCACAGCCTGCTGTGCCTCGACGACCCGTGGGCCAAAACCCTGCACCGCGTGGTCCAGACCAGCCCGCTGCCCAACGTTCATCCGACCGCGACGCCGGCCCCGTTTGCGTTGCTCCTCGACGACGGCACCCAATGTCGCCTGCGCAACGGCGGCGCCTCGGGAGGGCGCGACGACGGCCTGGTCGGCGCGTACGGCTGCCCCGGGGAGACCCCGGCCGTGCTCGTCGCCGCCACCCCCAACCCCGGCACTCCTGCGATCGATCGCTCTCAGACGATCTGGACGGTCAAGGTCGGTTCGCTGGGACCGAGTGACGCCCACTTTCCGCCTCCGCAGACGCGGACGGTGGCCACCGCGTGGTTCGCCGGCGACCCCTGAGCGCCATTAACGTGTCGGAAATTCCCGACGTATATTGCTGGGCGTGGCGGCGTCCGATCGCGTTTTTCTCGCACTGCGAATCCGGTGCGCCGGCAGCTGCTGGAAATCCTTGCCGAGCGGGAGCTGTCCGCGGGGGAACTCAGCGACCGGCGACGCATCTACCGGTTGACCGCGGAGCCGCTCGCGCAGCTCGACCAGTGGCTGCAACCATTCGAGAAGTTCTGGCGCGCAAGGCTTGCCGTTCTCGCCAAGACAGCACAGGAGCTCAAGTGAATGCGATCCCGAGGACCCGGCTGGCCGAGACCGCCGGGCAGGCATGAGAAGGGCAACGCGATGCGCGCAGTCGTGATCACCAAACGGGGCGACCCATCGGTGCTGCAGGTCCAGCAGCGCCCGGACCCGCCGCCGCCGGGTCCGGGTCAGCTACGGGTCGCGGTGCGCGCGGCCGGAGTGAACTTCGCCGACCATCTTGCCCGCGTCGGGCTCTACCCCGACGCGCCGAAGCTCCCGGCGGTGGTCGGCTACGAAGTCGCCGGGACGGTCGAGGCCGTCGGCGACGGCGTCGATCCGGGACGCGTCGGCGAACGGGTCTTGGCCGGAACGCGTTTCGGTGGTTACGCCGAAATCGTCAACGTCGCGGCCGGCGACTCGGTGAGCCTGCCTGAGGCGCTCAGCTTCGAACAGGGCGCAGCCGTACCCGTCAACTACGCCACCGCATGGGCGGCGCTGCACGGCTACGGGTCCCTGCGCGCCGGCGAGCGCGTGCTGATCCACGCCGCGGCCGGCGGCGTCGGCATCGCGGCCATCCAGTTCGCCAAGGCCGCGGGCGCGCAGGTGCACGGCACCGCATCGCCGGGAAAGCACGCGAAGCTCGCCGAGTTGGGAGTGGACCGCGCGATCGACTATCGGCGCGATGGTTGGTGGAAGGGCCTCGACCCCTACGACGTGGTCCTGGATGCGCTTGGCGGGACGTCGCTGCGGCGGTCCTACGCGCTACTGCGTCCGGGCGGAAGGCTTGTCGGGTATGGGGTTTCGAATCTGCAGGAGGGTGAGAAGCGCTCGCTGCGCCGGGCGGCGCCCCAGGCGTTGGCGATGCTGCGCGGCTTCAACTTGCTAGACCAGCTCGCGGAGTCCAAGGCTGTCATCGGCCTGAACATGTTGCGGCTGTGGGACGACCGCGGCACCCTCGAACCCTGGATCACGCCGCTCACCACGGCGCTGCAGGACAGCACCATCTCCCCCGTCGTCCACGCCGCCGTGCCGTTCGCGCAGGCGCCTGCAGCGCACCGGATCCTGGCGGCGCGCGAAAACATCGGCAAGGTCGTCCTGGTGCCCTGAGTCGGGTTTGGGTGGTTGCCGGGCGGTTACCATGCCCGCATGGCCGTCTCCGATTCACGTGAGCTCGTCATCGAGGCGACTCCCGACGAGATCATGGACGTGCTATTCGACGTTGAATCACTGCCCGAGTGGTCCCTGCCTGAAGGATGCGTGGGCGGTTCAGGCGCCGCACTCCGCCGCGCTCGCGACCGCAGCCTCGACGAAGCGGCGCAGTTCGGCATTGCGGGCCCGCGGCAGGAAAGCAAGGGCCACCGGGCTCCGCGGTGCCCCCCGCAGGGGGATGAACCGCACGCCGGGATGAATGTTGCGCCTGACGGCGACGTCGGGAATCACCCCGATGCCGCGACCGGCGGCGACGGATTCGATCCACTCGTCGAAATTTGTTGTCTCGAGCACGGTTTCGGGGCCCTCTCCCGCCGGCCAGGACCACGGCCCGGTGGTCCCGCTGACGATATTGACCACCAGCGGCCAGCGCGGGATGTCGGCCCAGTCCAATTCCGGCGCGGTGGCCAACGGCGAGTGGACGGCGCACACGGCCACCCGCGCCTCGTCGAACAGGTGGACCAAGCGCACGGCGGTTGACGTCACTTGTCCGCGTACCACGGCGACATTGACCTTGCCCTGCTGCACGGCCGCCAACGGATCGTCCGTCCGGATCAGACTGACCGTCACGGCAGTGGCCCGCTCGAACAGTGCCACGGTGTCCTGCGCCCACGGGTCGGGCAACAGCCAGCTGAATCCGAGACGAATACTCGCCTGCCGGCGCACGGCGTCGATGCCACGTTCCAACTCAGCGAGGACCCGTTCGGCATGGTCGAAGAAGGAGCGGCCGGCCCGGGTCATCTCCACGTGCCGTGAGCTGCGATCGAGAAGGGTCACCCCGAGAGCGTCTTCCAGCTGCGCAATGGTGCGGCTCAGCGCGGGTTGGGTGATGTTGAGCGCATCGGCGGCGTGGGTGAACGATCCCAGCCGCGCGATCGCTTCGAACGCCCGCAGATGACGCAGCTCGACGCGTCCGCCGTCCAGCACGCCCATGCCTGAAGAGCATAGATGCCTTACGACAGGCATTTCACCGCCGCTGCGGGCCGACCTAACGTCGTAACCGGGCAGACCAGAGGAGAAAAAATGCCGCTGCTGTACATCAATCTCATCGAGGGCCGTAGCCCGTCGGAGGTCCGGGCGCTGCTGGACGCGGCGCATGACGCCGTCGTCGGAGCGTTCGCCGTGCCACCGGGCGACCGCTATCAAGTGGTGCACACCCATCCAGAGCACGAAATCGTCGCGTGGGACACAGGTTTGGGTATCGACCGCTCGTCGCGGCTGGTGGTGGTGCACGTGGTGAGCCGGCGCCGTACCCGGGCCATGAAGGAACGGTTCTACGAATTGTTGGCAGCCAACCTCGCCGAGCGATGCGGGGTGGAACCGGCCGACCTGATTGTCTCGATCACCGAAAATGGAGACGAGGACTGGTCTTTCGGCCATGGCCGGGCACAATTTCTCACCGGAGAGCTCGCATGAGTACCCGGCTCACCGACCTCTTCGGCATCGAGCACCCGATTGTGCTCGCGCCCATGGCCATGGTCTCCGGCGGCCGGCTCGCGGCTGCGGTGACATCGGCTGGCGGCCTGGGCCTCATCGGTGGCGGCTACGGCGATGCCGCTTGGCTGGACAGCGAATTCGACAACGCCGGAGCAGCCACGGTGGGATGCGGCTTCATCACCTGGGGCCTGGCCGGGCAGCCCGCGCTGCTCGACCGGGCGCTCGAGCGGCAGCCCGCCGCAATCATGTTGTCGTTCGGCGATCTACGCCCGTTCGCGGACCGTATTCGCGTGGCCGGTGTTCCGCTGATCGCCCAGGTGCAGAACCTCGAGCACGCCCGCCAGGCCTTCGACTCCGGCGCCGACGTCATCGTGGCACAGGGTGGCGAGGCCGGCGGTCACGGCATGACCGCTCGGTCCACCTTCACGCTGGTGCCCGAGGTGGCCGACCTCGTCGCAGCGCGGTCGCCGGAAACCCTGGTGGTGGCGGCCGGCGGTGTCGCCGATGGCCGAGGGCTTGCGGCGGCGCTGGCTCTGGGCGCCGACGGGGTCCTGGTAGGAACACGGTTTTGGGCGAGCGCGGAGGCGTTGGTGTCACGGCGAGCCCAGCAACGGGCGATGTCCGCCGGCGGGGACGCAACTCTTCGGACCCGCGTGTATGACGTAGTGCGGCAGCTCGACTGGCCTCACGAATATACGGTCCGAGCATTGAGCAACCCGTTCCTCGACGCGTGGCACGGCAGCGACGGGCTATCGGCGGCACAGTCGGACGTGCTGGAGATATTCCAGAAGGCCGTAGCCGCAGAGGATTTCGACGCCGCCCCGATCATCGTGGGCGAGGCGATAGGGCTCGTCCACGATATCCGCCCGGCTGCCGACATCGTGCGCGAGATGGTGCGCGACGCTCAATACGGGGGTGACCCGGCCGACGTCCGCAGCAACCGGGTGTCCCACTGATCGCGGCATTTGAGGGCTTCGAACAACTGGCTGCCCGATCCGCGGTGCTCGACCTGCCGGTGTCGACGACCGGGACGCGCTGCGGCGGCGTCACGCCGTGCACGAGAGGGCCAGTGGCACAACGTCTTACCGTCGTCATCAGCTCGCCGTAGCTGATGGAGCGGTCGTCGACGGCGTTGCCCGTGTTCACGGCGGCGTCGTGCTCCTAGTACAGCGGCGACCACTCGGCGGTCCGCAGCAACCGGGTGGTCCACTGGTCGCGCAAGTCGAGGGCGTCGTGCATCCAGGTGCCCGGCGCGCGGTATTCGGCGGGGATGTGGCTGCGCAGCAGATCCAGCAGCGCCTCCGGCCGGCTGATGCGCTGCATGAGGATCACCTCGCGGCGCACGTGACTGCCCAGCGCCGGCTGGAAGGCGGCGTGCATGGTGAGCATCGAGGACGGTTCGTCGAGACTTCTGGCATACACCTCGCCGCAGCGGACGATGTATTCCTCGAATTTGTCTTCATACGGCCACATGGTGTCTTCCATGTAGAGCGTCATCTCGTGCTCGCGCCCGTCGACGGGCACGTCGTCGAACCGCACGTCTTGCAGCGGCGACCACGGCAGCGGCACCAGCAGCTTGGCGTCGACCTCGTGGCGCAGTTCGTCGAGGCCGCGTATCCACTCCCGCAGGTCACCTTTTTGGACCCGCAGCGTCAGCCGCTCCCACGCCGCTCCGTCGCGAACGGCGGTCACCGTGATCACGGTGTAGGCGGGGCCGCTGCCGTGCGCCTGGTTGGAGTACCACAGCAGCCGGGCATCGTCGCCGGCGGCGAGCATGGGCAACCAGCCGTCACGGAAGGCGGCTTCGAACTCGTCTTCGGCGCGGCCACGCACCGTGTGTACCTCGTGCATGAACAGCACGCGCTGTACCTCCCAGTCGCGGCGCCGGGGCTAGACGCCGCTGAAGGGACGGTAGACCGGAAAGCCTAACGGGTCCATGCCGGGTCTACATAGGCGCTATTGCGCTGGCCGGGCGATCTAGACAGCTGAGTCGAGAATCTGGTTTGCTCGATCCGGTACGCCCCCTACCGGGCAGGAGTTCGTTGATGGCAAGGCTCGATGTGCCGGACGGCCCCGGCGGCGAAGCCACCATGATCTGGACGATGCGACCGGAGCTTGGTGGCATGGTCGAGCGAATGATCCGCGGTGGGTATCAGCAAAGCATTATGCCCGCCGACGAGCGTGAACTCGCCAGAATGCGGATCGCGCAGATCAACGATTGCGTTGCGTGCTCGGGCTTTCGGGCCCAGTCGGTGCTCGACGCGGGCGTGCCGGCCGAGCTCTACGACAACGTCGCGGCGTACGCCAGCTACCCGGGCTACACGCCGCGCCAACGGCTCGCCATCGAATTCGCCGAACGCTTCGCGACCGACCACGCGTCGATGGGCGACGCGTTCTTCGAACGGCTTCGGGGGGCGTTCTCCGACGAGGAGATTCTGGACCTCACGCTGTGCGTCGCCGTATTTCTCGGCCTGGGGCGCTCCCTGACCGTGCTGGGCGTGGAGCAGTCCTGCGCCGTCGACCTCTGACCGAGTATCGGCCGAACCTCCGGAGGGAACCCATGGACATCGCCACCGTCGACGAGCTGCTGAGCACCACACGGGCGGTTCGCAAGCGACTCGACCTGACCCGTCCGGTCAGCCACGATGTGATCCTGGAATGCATCCAGCTGGCGATGCAGGCGCCCACGGCCAGCAACACCCAGGACTGGCGCTGGCTGGTGATCACCGATGCCGACAAGCGTGCCGCGATCGCCGAGATCTACCGGACCATCGGCGCGCAGTACCTGGCGTACGCCGCCGAGAACGCGACGGACCCGCAGACGCAGCGCGTGTACCAGAGCGCGATGAGCCTGACCGAGACGCTGGGGCAGGTTCCGGTGCACGTGATTCCGTGCCTCACCCAGCGCATCGACACCGCGGAGCTGGGCATTGCCGCGGCGGCCTGGGCCTCGATCATCCCGGCGGGCTGGAGCTTCCTGCTGGCGCTGCGATCCCGCGGGCTGGGATCGGTGTGGACGACCATGCACCTGTTCAAGGAGAAAGAGGTCGCCGAGTTGCTCGGCATCCCGGCCACGGTCACCCAGGCCGCGTTGTTCCCGGTCGCCTACACGATCGGCACTGAGTTCCGGCCGGCCGCGCGGCCGCCCGCGGAAACCATCACCTATTGGGATGGCTGGGGAGACGGCTGATGCAGTCCTACACCGTGAAATTCCACATCGACGCGCCGCCGCGGAAAGTCTGGCGGGCCTTGCACCCGCCGGTGCCGCCGGATGCGCCCCGACCCCGGGTCCTCATGTGGCCGACCGGCAGCATGGAAATCCTCAACGAGGGCAACGAGGCCGGCGAGGGACTGGTCCGCACCTGCGTCTTTCCCGTACCCAAATACCTTCTGTCCGGCGGCCGGGCGCGGTCCTGGGAGACCGTTACGGAGGCCGAGCTGAACAAGTTGTCGCGCTACGTGGCGGTCGGCGCACCGCTGTGGTCGCGCGCCGAGGGGTATCACGAACTCGAGGAGCAGCCCGACGGCACCACCGTGCTGACGTTCCACGAGACCTACCACGCGTACAACCCGGTGCTGCGCTTCTTCCTCGAACGCCCGGTGCACGCCAGGATTTCGCGCTACAACCTGGACACCTACGAGCACACGCTCGGGTTCGCCGGCACGGTGCGACGCCTCGCCTAGGCGTCCGTGGTCGTCCGAGGAGATCTCACAACGACGTGAATTAGGTTCTCGACGCCGGTACCCTCGATTCCTATGGATGGAGTACCAAGCGTTGCGCGGGTGGCCGCTGCGAGTCTGATGGTCGCGGGCTGGGCCGTGTCGACGGCCGTCGCCGCCGCCGATCCGGACGAGACGCGGGGCCCGTCGCCGACGGCCTCGGCTTCGCCGTCCCCGGCCGCCTCACCTGCACCTTCAGCAGCGCCCTCGGCGTCACCGTCGCCCGCGGCTTCGCCGGGCGCCACACCGTCGCCGACGCCGGGATCCGAGCCGAAGACGACCATCGACAAGGACGGCACCTACGCGGTCGGTTCGGATATCGTGCCGGGCACCTACTCGAGCGCGGGCCCCGTGGGGAACGGGACGTGCTACTGGAAGCGGATGGGCAACCCCGACGGCGCGTTGCTGGACAACTCGCTGAGCAAGAAGGCGCAGGTCGTCCAGATTCAAGGCACGGACAAAGCGTTCAAGACCGATGGCTGCCAACCCTGGGAGCTGACTCCGGACGCCACCCCGCCGCCGGAAGCTTCCGGCCCGCAGGTGCAGGCCGGCCTCGGCATCCTCAACGGGCTGCTTGCGCCGCGCGGCCAGCCCGCCCCGCCGCATTCCTGATCGAGCCATGACCGGGTCCCGGCGACCCCGACGTGACGGACCGAATCCTGCGGCGCTGCCGCGACATCGAGCCGCGGCTCCGGGACGCCGAGATCATCGAGACGATCACCGGGTTGCGTCCGGACCGCCCGTCGGTGCGCCTGGAGGCCGAGCCACTGGGGTCGGGGCGCTGCATCCATAATTACGGGCACAGCAGCAACGGGGTGACACTGTCTTGGGGTTGCGCGCGCGATGTGGTGCGGCTGGCCGGCGCCGATCGTTAGCCGACGGCGAGCGCGGTCTCTACGGTCGCGTAGGTCGGGACCAGCGGGCGCAGCCCGCACGCGGTCAACGTGTGGGCCACGATCGGCTGGCTGGTCACCAACCGCAGGCTGATGCCGCGACCGCGGCATTGCACGGCTTCGTGCGCCAACACTGCATAACCCCGGGATCCCATGAAATCCAGCTCGCGCAGGTCGATCACGAACGAACCGGGCGCGACGGCCTGGGCGGCACCCTGACTCAGCAGGTGGCGCCACGCGCTTTCGTTGCTGGCGTCGATGTCGCCGCCCACGTGGATGACCACCGAGGAACCGCTACATTCGGTGACTGCGCGCAAGGCGCTCTGCGCGTCGGCGGCTTGCGGACGGAATGAGCCGTTGAAAGCCCGCGAGGAGCTTCCAACCGCGGCACTATGCATCATTGCGGCATCCCGTCGTCTTGAGGGGCTGGTGGCGACGCCGCCTTGTCTCGAAAGGTGGCTGGACTGGCCGTCGAACCGAGGACCCGATCGGTTGCGATGGTGGTGCTTAGCATATGTGCAATTAGGGTTTGCCGACGCGAAATTTCACAAATTCGTCGTCCGCAAATTGCAAACGGCTGTTGTCGGTTGCTCCCGGCCTGCGGTCTCGAACGTCCCTGAAACCCATACCATTTCGATCAGCTTAACCGCTTAACCGGGACGTCGGTACGCCCGTAACATCGCGTTACACGCCCGCGCGCGCCCGTTGCCACTCGCGCGTGTGTTCGCCTACCGGCTGGTCGCGCGCCGCACGTCGCGGCTCGCGATCGACAGGAGCCAACTGACGATCGACAACACGATCGCGGCCCAGATCGCGGTCCACCAGAAGTGATCGATCTGCAGGCCCCAGTGGGTGGTGTTTTCGGTGATCCGCGCGGTGATCCAGATCATCAACGCGTTGACGACGATGTGGAAGAGGCCGAGCGTCACGATGTAGAGCGGGATCGACAGCAACTGCACGATCGGCTTGATGATCGCGTTGACCACTCCGAAGATCACCGCCACGACGAAGATGATGCCGACCCGCTGCAACGTGTTGGCGCCGCCGACGAAGGTCAGGCCGTGGACGAACTTGGTGACCACCCACAACGCCAAGCCGGTCAACGCGGCGCGAGCGAGAAACGGACCCATGTCGCAAGATCCTGCCACCGAACGGCCCCACACGTAACGGCCTAGCCAAATTGGCTCTCGGACAATCTGATCGGGTGCCTCCGAGGCTTGCGCAGCGGCTCAATTCAGGGTGTAGAAGAGCTGCGCATTGCTCCCGCCGATCTTTCACGTGCCTCCTCGCTGATGTCGGCGCGGGTCCATATGCTTGGTGCTCTCCGCTGCTCGCCGTCCCAGTGCGGGTAGTCGCTGGCGAACATGATGAAGTCGGCGCCGAGCACGTCGATCACGCCGGGCAGGATCGGTTCTTCCGGCTCGCAGGTCACCTAGATGTTGCCCGCCCGGCAGATACTCGTACGGATCACGCCGCCAGCCGCGGTCGACCCAGTCCCCTCGCTTTCGTAATGCTCGTGGAGGCGATCGATAAAGAAGGGCACCCACCCGGCGCCCGCCTCGAGGAAGGCGACGCGCAGCTGCGGATGTCGTTCGAAGACGCCGCCGGACACCATCGCGGTCATCGCCGTCATCTGGTCGAAAGGAAAGCTGATGCAGTGCACCTGGATGTAGTTGGTGAAGCGGTCCACGCCGATCTTCGGCAGGTGGGTACCGGGGGCGCCGTGCACACCCAGCGGCATCCCCAGATCCACCGCGGTGGCGTAAAACGGGTCGGGTCGAGGTTGCGAGCCTTCATGTAGTCCGGCCAGCGCTTGATCGCTTAGATCGCCAACGAGGAGTTCTCGTCAACGTGACCATCGGCATCGATGATCCGCATGTACCGGAAACCTACTCTCGCGGTTTCCATGGTGAAACGGCTCGCATCGGGGCGCTGGGTGCGCCACGATGCTGACGTGACAACTCAACGGATCAACGCCGATCAGCGAAATTCTTTCATTGCCGCGATGCTGGGCTGGACGATGGACGCCTTCGATTACTTCATCGTGGTGTTCGTGTATGCCGACATCGCAAAGACCTTTCACCACAGCAAGGCAGAGGTCGCCTTCATCACGACGGCGACCCTGGCGATGCGTCCGGTGGGAGCCTTGCTGTTCGGGCTGTGGGCCGACCGCGTCGGCCGCCGGACCCCGCTGATGGTGGACGTGATCTTTTACTCGATCGTCGGATTTTTGTGCGCGTTCGCGCCGAACTTCACGGTGCTGGTCATCCTGCGACTGCTGTACGGCATCGGCATGGGCGGCGAATGGGGGCTGGGCGCCGCGCTCGCCATGGAGAAGGTCCCACCCGAACGGCGGGGCTTTTTCTCCGGGCTGCTGCAGGAGGGCTACGCGTTCGGTTACCTGCTGGCCAGTGTGGGATCGCTGGTCGTGCTGGACTGGCTGGGATTGTCTTGGCGATGGCTGTTCGGCCTATCCGTCATTCCGGCTCTGATCAGCCTCATCATCCGGTACCGGGTGCAGGAGTCGGAGGTATGGGAGGCCGCCCAGGACCAGATGAAACTCACCAACACCCGCATTCGAGACGTGCTGCGTGACGGCGCGATCATCCGCCGCTTCGTCTACCTGGTGCTGTTGATGACCGCCTTCAATTGGATGAGCCACGGCACCCAGGACGTCTACCCGACGTTCCTCGGGTCGACGGCCAACCACGGCGCCGGCCTTAACAGCGTGACGGTCAAGTGGATCGTGGTGGTCTACAACATCGGTGCCATCATCGGCGGGCTGTTCTTCGGCTCGATGTCGCAACGGTTCAGCCGCCGCTACACCGTGGTGTTCTGTGCGATTTTGGGGCTGCCGATCGTTCCGTTGTTCGCCTACTCTCGGACTGCCGCGATGCTGTGCCTGGGTTCGTTCTTGATGCAGGTCTGCGTGCAGGGCGCCTGGGGCGTGATTCCCGCGCACCTGACCGAGATGTCGCCCGACGCCATCCGCGGCCTCTACCCCGGGGTGACCTATCAGCTCGGCAATCTGCTGGCCGCGTTCAATCTGCCCATCCAGGAGCGGCTGGCCGAGTCGAACGGCTATCCATTCGCATTGACCGTGACGATCGTGCCGGTGTTGATCGCCGTGGCGTTTCTGACGCTGATTGGCAAGGACGCGACGGGAATCCGCTTCGGCACCACCGAAAGCGCTTTCCTGCCAACGGAACTAAAGTGACCTTACCGGGTGGCCACCATCGGGCTTAGTGGCGATCGCGAGCGCGGCCTGGCTGGGCGAGGCGGGTCGCCACCGTCGGGCTAGAGCGGCGCCTGTCCGCTCAGGGCCCGGCGCAGCATGTGCATCGCGACCGTTGCCGAGCGTTCCCGGATGTCGGAGCGGTTGCCAGGCAGCCGCAGCGTCCGAGTGACTATCTGCTCGGCCGCGGCGCCGCGGGCGGCGAGCCGCACGGTGAAACACACGGTGCCCACCGGTTTTTCCGGCGTTCCGCCGCCGGGGCCGGCGATTCCGGTGATCGCGATGGCAGTATCGGCACCGAAGCGCTGCAAGGCGCCCGCGGCCATCGCCTCGGCCACCGGTTCCGAGACCGCGCCGTGCTCCGCGATCAGCGCGGCGTCGACGCCGAGCAGCTGCACTTTGGCGTCGTTGGAATAGCTGACGACGCCGCCCATCACGTACTCCGACGAACCGGGCCGGTCGGTCAGCCGGGCGGCCACCAGACCCGCGGTGCAGGACTCCGCGGTGGCGATCCGGTGGCCGGACAGTAACCGCGCGACCAGATCGTCCACCTGCGAGCCGTCCTCGGAGTACAGCTGATTACCGTGCCGATCGCGCAGCAACTGGGTCAGTCGGGCGTAGGCGTCGGCAGCGTCGGGCTCATAGCGGGTGACCATCTCGATCTCGCCCCGCCGCAGGCACGTGGTGATCTCCAGCGATGCGAATCCGGGCACGGATTTCTCGGCGTCCCGCAGCGTTTCGGCCAGGCCCGACTCGGGCAGTCCGAACATCCGGATGGTGTCCTGCCGGTAAATAGTCCGGCCGGCGATCGCGTCCTGCGCGCCGGCAGTTTCGATGGCCCGGTGCCACATCGGCTGCAGCTCGCGCGGGGGTCCGGGGAGCACGATCACGGTGGGCTTTCCGGGCACCACGACGCCGGGGGCGGTCCCCACGGGATCGAGCACCTGTGCACCGGCGGGAACCATCGCCTGCTTGCGGTTGGCGGCACGCACCGCGTCAAAACTTTCCGAATCGAAGTGCGCCATAAGCTTTTTCAGTATGTTGGCGATCTTCGCCTCGACTTCTCCGTCGAGCACCAGCTGCCGCCCGCAAAAGCGCGACACCACCTCGACGGTCATGTCGTCGGCCGTCGGACCCAAGCCGCCGCTGGTGACGATCAGGTCCACGCCCTGGTCGGCCAGGAAGCGGAGCTGGGCCTCGATGTCGGAAGGGCGGTCGCCGCAGATGGTGATGTGAGCCAGCTCCACACCCAATTCGAGCAGCCGGTCCGCGATCCACGGCCCGTTGCGGTCCTGGACGCGGCCGGTGAGGACTTCGGTACCGGTGACGACGATGCCTGCGCGTGCGCTCACCGGCATGAGCCTACTGGCGCCAGTGCGCATCCCCGGCGTCGCGTGTGCGCGCACGCCGGTCAGTGCACGCTCGTCAGGCCTGACCCCCTGCGAGATACCGCTCTACGGTGGCGACCTTCTCGGTCAGGGCGTTGCTGGTGCCCGCTCGCCAGTCGGCCTTGATCACCGTGCTCACGCGTGGGGCGCGAGCGGCCACCGCTTCCACCGCGCGCTGCACGACCGCCATGACTTCTTCCCAGGTGTCGCCCTCGATCACGGTGAACATCGAATCGGTCTTGTTGGGCAGGCCGGAATCGCGAACCACCCGAACCGCTTCGGCGACGATATCGCCGACACCCTCGCCAACGCCGAGCGGGGTGACGGAGAACGCGACCAACACAGACACCCGGCGAGCGTACCCAACCCATGGCCGGCCTGGCAGCATCGAGCGCGTGCGGGTTCTGGTGCAACGAGTCTCGTCGGCCTCGGTATCGGTCGAGGGCCGGGTGGTGGGGGCGATTCGCCCGGCGGGGCAGGGCCTGCTGGCTTTCGTCGGCGTCACCCATGGTGACGACCGTGACAAGGCGCAGCGGCTGGCCGAAAAACTCTGGAATCTACGCATTCTCGCCGACCAGCGGTCCGCCGCGGATGTGCATGCACCCATCCTGGTGATCAGCCAGTTCACGCTGTACGCCGACACCGCGAAGGGACGCCGCCCGTCGTGGAATGCCGCCGCGGCAGGGCCGGTGGCCGAGCCGTTGGTGGCGGCGTTCACCGAGGCGTTGCGGGGCCTCGGTGCCGTCGTGGCGACCGGTGTCTTCGGGGCGGATATGCAGGTCGAGCTGACAAATGATGGTCCGGTGACGGTGTTGCTCGAGCTGTGACGGCGCGGTCGCGGGTACTTTGGTTGTGTCGGCTGCGTATCCGCGAATTGGGATGGAGGGGCCCCGCATGAGTGCGACACCCGAATTCGGTTCGCTGCGTTCCGACGATGACCACTGGGACATCGTGAGCAGCGTCGGCTACACGGCGCTGCTGGTGGCGGGATGGCGCGCACTGCATGCCCTGAGCCCGCACCCGCTGGTTCGCGACGAGTACGCGAAGCTTTTCGTCGCGGCGTCGCGAGACCCGTATCTCGCCGGGGTGCTGGCCAACCCCGGCACCAATGACGACGAGACGGCATTTCCCCGGCTGTACGGCGTGCAGACCCGGTTCTTCGACGACTTCTTCGCCTCGGCAACAGACGCCGGCATCCGGCAGGCGGTGATCGTCGCGGCCGGCCTGGACTCTCGCGCATACCGCCTCGAATGGCTAGACGGGACAACGGTTTTCGAAATCGATCTGCCGAAAGTGCTGGAATTCAAGAGCCGTGTGCTGGGTGAGCAGGGTGCCACTCCGAAAGCGCTGCGCAGCGAAGTGGCCGCCGACCTGCGCGCCGACTGGTCCAGGCCGTTGGAAGCGGCCGGGTTCGACACGGAAAGCCCGAGCGCCTGGTCGGTCGAGGGGATACTGCCCTACCTCACCGACGACGCCCAGAACAAGCTGTTCACCCGGATCAGCGGCCTGAGCGCGCCCGGCAGCCGAGTTGCCGTGGGCGCGCTGGGATCACGACTGGACCACAGTCAGCTCGAGGCCCTGGAAACGAGTCATCCCGGTGTCAACAAGTCGGGCGACGTCGACTTCTCGGCGCTGACCTACGAGCCCAAATCCGACCCCGCCGATTGGCTGGCCGGTCACGGGTGGACCGTCGATCCGGTCCGCAACACCCTGGATCTGCAAGCCGGCTACGGCCTGACCCCGCCGGACGTCGACGTCAAGATCGACAGCTTCATGAACTCCCAATACATCACGGCGGTACGGTAAGCGAGGGCGACCGTGGTTGCGATGACGATCCTCTCCCCCGCCGATGCCATCGCCGAGGTGGCGGCCGGCGCACCTGGCCCCGGGGTCGGCGCGTTCTTCGATCTCGACGGCACCCTGGTCGACGGTTTCACCGCCGCGGTCCACGTGGGCGACCGGATCCGGCGCCGGCAGGCCGGGTTCGGCGAGCTGCTGGGGGTGTTCGAGGCGGCGCTGCGATATCGATTCGGCCGCTTGGAATTCGAGCACCTGATCGTCCGGGCGGCGGGTTATCTGCGCGGCGAATCGCTCGCGAATCTCGACGAGCTGGGTGAGCGACTGTTTGTCGAACGCGTCGCCTCGCGGGTGTACTCACACATGCATGACATCGTGCAGGCTCACCAGGACTGCGGACACACCGTGGTGCTGAGCTCGTCGGCGTTGTCCATTCAGGCGCTGCCCGTGGCCCGCTTCCTCGGCATCTCCAACGTGCAGTGCAACAGATTCGAGCTCGACGGGGAAGGTCGTCTGACCGGCGGAATTCAGCGACCGATCGTGTGGGGAGCCACGAAGGCCGCGGCGGTCCAGCAGTTCTGCGCCGACAATGACGTTGCGGTGCAAGGCAGTTACTTCTACGCCGACGGTGACGAGGACGCGGCGTCGATGTCGGTCGTCGGCTTTCCGCGACCGGTGAACCCGCGCTCCGGGCTTGCTGCCGCGGCCGCGGCGCACGGCTGGCCGGTGATGTGTCTGGCGTCGGTTCGGCCTCGCAGGCCGGTGCGGACGCTGCGCTATCTGGCCAACCACGTGCGCCGGGACCGCCCAAACGGCTAGGGCGTCAGTAGGATCTTCACGTCGTCGCCCGAACGCGACTCGGCGGTCGCATAGCCCTTCGCCGCCTCGTCCAATGGAAGCGTGGTGGTGAAGATGCCGTCGACGTCGAGTCGGCCGGACTGCAGCAGCGGGATCAGCTCGGGCCAGGTGCGCTGCACCGGCGCCGTAGTGAAACGCACCGTCGTGCTGCGAATCAGGCAACCCAAGGCGTTGAGCGGGAACGGATTCATGTCGTGCACACCGACCACCGAGACGGTGCCACCGGGCCGTACGGTGTTGATCGCCTCGGTCAGGGAGGCGTCCGTGGCGACGGCATCGATCACCGCGTCGGCGCCCCGGCCTCCCGTCGCCGCCAGGATCGCCTCGATGGCTGGCGCTTTCACGGGCGTCGCGCCCCACCGGCCGGCCCGGTCCAACCGGCCGTCAACTTGATCTACCGCGAAAACCGTTGCAGCGCCATGGAACAACGCGCTGCGCAGCGAACAGAGTCCGACCGCGCCCAGGCCGATGACCGCGACGGTGCCGCCGAACGGGATGTCTGCGCGCTGCGCTGCTGCCCAGCCGGTGGCCAGGTTGTCGGTGAGCAGTAGCGCCTGCTCGGTGCTGATCCCCTCGGGCATCTTGAGCAATTGGAAGTCGGCTGCGGGAACCGCGAGCAGGTCGGCCTGCGCACCGCCGAGCACGCCGCCGCCGAAGATCTGAAAGCCGGAATGACACAAGACCGGATCGTTGGTGGCGCATCCGGGGCAGGCGCCGCAGCCGGTCACCGAAGAAATCATGACTTGGTCGCCGGCCCGGACCGTGCGCACGTCGGGGCCGACCTCCACGACCGTGCCAACCGCCTCATGGCCCAGCGCGATCGGGCCGGGCATCGGAAAGTCGGCCTCGTAGAAGTGCAGGTCGGATCCGCAGATGCCGGCCGCGCTCACTTCGACGATCGCCCCGTCGGGTCCGGGAAGGGCGGGATCGGGACGGGTGTCGACCCGGATGCTGCGGGGCCCGTCGACGACTACCGTGCGCATAGTGGGGTGCTCGCTTTCTCAGCTGTATCAAGAACTTTGACGTCGCACAACGAACTGGGACCAATCGGGCTCGCGCACCGCGGCCCAATACTCGTTGAGGCGCCACGGGCTGACGGTGTGTATCTCGCCGTCGGCGTTCTTGAAGTAGGAATGTTTGACCGCGGGATGTGACCACACCATCTTCTTGATCCTCTCCTGCGTGCGCTGGTGCCAGTCGGTGGCGGCCGCGGGCCGGGGTTCCACCGAATGCACGCCCGTCTCGGCCATCCACCGCAGGCACTGGTCGATATAGCGCATCTGCAGTTCCGATTGAAAGATCAGGCTGCCGCCGTGGGCCAGGTGCGTCCCGGGTCCGTAGATGATGAAGAAGTTGGGGAAGTCCGGGACCGTGATGCCCAGGTAGGCGTACGGGCGGCTGCCCCAAAGCCGGTGCAGGTCGATTCCGTTGCGGCCGATCACTTTCAGCGGCCACAGCACGTCGGTGTGCCGGAAGCCGGTGGCGTAGACGATGATGTCGGCGTCGTGGTGCACGCCGTCGTCGGTGACCACGCCGTGGGTGGTGATCTCCCGGATCGGGGTGCGGACCAAATTGACGTTGTCGCGCTGCAGCGTCTGCAACCAGCTGCCGTTGTCCTGCAGGGTGCGCTTGCCGCAGGCGGGATAGTCGGGCATCACCTTGGCCAGCAACTCTTGCGAGTCCGGGCCGTCGCCGACCTGGCTGGTGATCCACTGCGAGAACATCATTGCGGCGGCGGCGTTGATGTCACTGACGGCATCGTCGCCGGTGTAGTTCGGGTCGCCTTCGGCGGCGTCGAGGCCCTTGTCCGAGCCGGGCCACAGCACCAGGAACCGGTACCACCGTCCGTAGAACGGCAGATGGCGCATTGCCCAGCGCACGCCGTCGCCGACCTCGTCGTGATACATCGCGTTCGGGAACATCCACTGCGCGGTCCGCTGGAAGACGGTGAGATGCTCGACGTCCCCAGCGATCGCGGGTGCGATCTGAAAGCCGCTGGCGCCGGCCCCGATCAAGGCAACCCGCTTGCCGGTCAGGTCGACCGAGTGGTCCCAGGCGGCGGAGTGGAACGCCGGACCCTCGAACCGGTCCGCCCCGTCGATCGCCGGGATGTTGGGCCGATTCAGCTGGCCTACCGCGGTGATCAGGGACCGGGCGCGCAGCGTCTGGGTCCCGCCGTCGACGTCGCGCAGCGAAACGTTCCACACGCCGTCGTCGTCGTTCCACTCGGCCGCGACGACCTCGGTGCTCCAACTGATGTGTTCGGCCAGGTCGTGCTTTTCGATGACCTTGGAGAAGTAGTCCTGCAGCTCATACTGCTCGGCGAAGAAGTGGGTCCACTCATTGTTGGGTTCGAAGCTGTAGCAATAAAAGTGGTTCGCCACGTCCACGCGCGCGCCGGGATAGCTGTTCTCCCACCATGTTCCGCCGGGGCCGGCGTTCTTCTCCAGGATGGTGAAGGGAATATTGGCTTGCTTGAGACGAACGCCCGCCAGAATGCCGGATTCGCCGCACCCGACGACGACGACAGGAAGATCCGCGGTGCGCTCGCTCGGCAGGGCCACCGGGCGTCGAGGATCGGTGCCGTCGAGATCCAACTCCTCGGAAACCAGTGCCAGGTAGTCGTCGGGAACGTGCTCGCACGCCGCCCAATCCAGCATTTCGCGGATCAGCTCGGGGCTCAGCGGTGCCGGCTCGGGACAGCCGCGGTCGCGGTAGTCGGTGATCACCGTCAGCGCCTCGGCGCGGGCACGGGCTTTGTCCTCTTCCGACATAAATCCCTGCACCTCGTTGAGAAAGATCCCCATCTGCTTGAAGTCGCGAATGAAGCGGGGGTCGCCGGTGATGTGCACAAGCGACAGCAGCAGCGTGGGGATGCTGACATCCTCCAGCGCGGCCGCGATCTCGGGCGTGGACGTGGTGAAGGGATCGCCTGCGTAACGGCTGCGCATCGGGTCGATCCTTCCGCTGGATGAGGAACCAAAATTACGCTACGGCGGGTTTCGTAATTAGTGCCACTACGCTACCCTCTGGCGCCGGAACGGATCAAGAGTCGCCGCCGTCTTCGCCCCCGAGTTGTGTCGACACCGCGTCGCCGACATGTGTTTTCGGCGGTCATCGGTGGGGATGGCATTGTTAATATTTGGCTCGTGGCTGCTTGAGATGGCCGATCAGCGCGCGGGAGCCAGGGCAACAGTGAGGAACCGAATTGAAGCGCAACCGATTTGGCGCCGCGCTGAGCATGTTGGCCAGCGCTGCACTGGTCTTATCGGGGTGCGGGGGAGGCAAGGACGCGGCCGAGGGGTCTGCGCCGGCGGCGGCCTCGTTTTCGGTGACGGTGCATTGCGGCGGGAAGCCGACGCTGAAGGCCAGCGGATCGACGGCCCAGGGCAACGCGATGACTCGCTTCGTCAAAGCCTTCGAACAAGCCTGCCCGGGTCAGACCTTGAACTACACCGCCGACGGCTCTGGCGCCGGAATCAGCGAATTCAACGGAGGCCAAACGGATTTCGGCGGCTCCGACTCGCCATTGGCCGGCAACGAGTACGCGGCTGCCCAGCAGCGCTGTGGCTCCCCGGCCTGGGACCTGCCGGTGGTTTTCGGGCCGATCGCGATCACCTACAACGTCAAGGGCGTCAGTTCGCTGAACCTGGACGCCCCGACCGCTGCGAGAATCTTCCGGGGTGCCATCACCACCTGGAACGATCCCGCGATCCAAGCGCTCAACGCGGGCGTTGCGCTGCCCGCCGAGCCGATTCGGGTGGTGTTCCGTAGTGACCTGTCCGGGACGACGGATAACTTCCAGAGGTATCTGGACGCGGCGTCTCGGGGCGCCTGGGGCAAGGACACCGGCAAGACATTCAACGGCGGAGTCGGTGCGGGAGCCACCGGCAACGACGGCACCTCGTCGGCCGTCCAGGCCGCCGAGGGGACGATCAGTTACAACGAGTGGTCGTTCGCCCAGGCGAAGCATCTGAGCACGGCAAAGATCATCACCCCGGCCGGTCCGGACCCGGTGGCGATCAGCGCTGACTCGGTGGGCAAGACGATTGGCGGGGCAGCCGTGATCGGGCGGGACAATGACATGGTCCTCGACAGTGTGTCGTTCTACAACCCGACGCAGGCCGGGGCCTACCCGATTGTGCTGGCCACGTACGAGATCGTCTGTTCGAAGTACGCGGACCCGCAGGTCGCCGCGGCTGTGCGGGCGTTTCTGGAGAGCGCTCTCGGCGCCGGGCAGGATGGGTTGGCGGACAACGGTTACATCCCGATTCCGCAGGCGTGGAAGTCGTGGTTGCTGGCTTCGGTCAATGCCATCGCGTGAGAGCGGCTCACCGGCGCCTTAGCTCAGGGCAAACCGGAGGTGAATGCCGTGGCCCCATTACTGACCGCCTGCGGCGGGTTTTTGCTCGCCGTCCTGTGGATGGATCTGATATTCGATTCGCAAAGCCTGCGCCACCGGTCCTCCGGCGGCGAGCTGCCGGAACCGATGCTGGCTTCCGTCGCTGCGTATTACCACCGCGCGACCACCACCTCGCGACCGATGAGCCGGCTGATCGCCCTGGTCATGTTGATTCTGTTGGCGGCTTTGGGGTTTCAGGCAACCCGCGGGCAAGATCCCGGCTGGTTGTTGGTGACGTCGGCCGGACTCGCCGGATTCCCGACGATGCTAGCGCTGACGCAAACGGTCCCCGACGCGATTCGGCTGGGGCGCCGCGACGATAGCGCCCTCGAGCAGAGTCGCCTAGCCCGGTCGGTCTGCCGCGACCACCTCGTCTGTTTCGGTTGCATGCTGGCGTTCGTGGTCCTGTGGGTGTGCGATGCCCTGGCGATCTGACAGGTCACGGCGACCTGACAGGTCACGGCGACGCGTCGTAGTTGCCGACCGCCAATCGAGGGCCCCTGGCCACGTCATGGCGGCGCGTACTAAACTAGAACACGTTTCAGTTCCGGCCAGCGCCCCAGGAGTTGCGATGCACACCCCTATCTGCGACGAGCTCGGTATCGAGTTCCCGATCTTCGCCTTCACCCACTGTCGTGACGTCGTGGTGGCTGTCAGCAAGGCCGGCGGGTTCGGCGTGCTCGGCGCCGTCGGCTTCACCCCCGAGCAGCTGGAAATCGAACTCAAGTGGATCGACGAAAACATCGGCGACCACCCGTACGGGGTCGACATCGTGATTCCGAACAAGTACGAGGGCATGGACTCGGGCCAGTCTGCCGAGGAGCTGGCCGAGACGCTGCGCAAGCTGGTCCCGCAGGAGTACCTGGACTTCGGCAAGAAGATCCTTGCCGACCACGGCGTGCCCGTCGAGGACAGCGACGGCGACACCCTGCAGCTGCTCGGGTGGACCGAGGCGACGGCCACGCCGCAGGTCGAGGTGGCGCTCAAGCACCCGAAGGTGAAGATGATCGCCAACGCGCTCGGCACCCCGCCGGCGGAGATGATCAAGCACATCCATGAGGCCGGGCTCAAGGTCGCCGCGCTGTGCGGCTCCCCCTCGCAGGCCCGCAAGCACGCCGACGCGGGTGTCGACATCATCATTGCTCAGGGCGGCGAGGCCGGCGGGCACTGCGGCGAGGTGGGCTCGATCGTGCTGTGGCCGCAGGTCGTCAAGGAGGTCGCTCCGGTCCCTGTCCTCGGCGCGGGCGGCATCGGCAGCGGCCAGCAGATCGCCGCCGCCTTGGCGCTGGGTTGCCAGGGCGCCTGGTCCGGCTCGCAATGGCTGATGGTGGAGGAATCGTCCAACACCCCGGTGCAGCAACAGGCTTACGTCAAGGCCGGCAGCCGCGACACCGTGCGGAGCCGTTCGTTCACCGGCAAGCCGGCCCGGATGCTGCGCAACGACTGGACCGAGGCGTGGGAGCAGCCGGACAACCCGAAGCCGCTCGGTATGCCGTTGCAGTACATGGTGTCCGGCATGGCCGTGCGCGCCACCAACCGGTACCCCAACGAGTCCGTCGACGTGGCATTCAACCCCGTCGGTCAGGTGGTCGGGCAATTCACGAAGGTCGAGAAGACGTCGACCGTGATCGAGCGGTGGGTGCAGGAGTACCTGGAGGCGACGTCCAAGCTGGACGAACTCAACGAGGCTGCCGCCGTCTGACGGTGGCTACTCGTCGTCGACTTCGTACTTGCCGCCGCCGGTAAAGACTTCCTTGGTGCGGTCCACCGCGTGCGTCGCGATGTCGATGGAATGCTGAACGATGCTGCTGGCGCCGCCGGCGATGTCGCCGCGGATGATGTCGCCGACGTTTTCGACGATGTCGGAAGCCTTTTCGACGGCATTGGTCGCGATGTCTTTGACCGCGTCCACGGCGTCTCGGGGATTGACGGCCATGAAGGCTCCTTTCGTTGCGGGACTTGAAACGAACTTGGTTACGACTCTAGAGGGTCAGTAGCTGACCAGCTTGCGCCAATAGTCCTCGGGGACCTCGGCGCCGGAGCGCAGGATTCGGCTCAACCGGATGGCCATGGCGATGCCCAGGAGACCCAGCCACAAGCGCGGCACCACCCCGGCGGCGGGCTGATCGCTGCGCATGATCGTCGTTATCCGGAGGGCGGGAAGAACCCCGCGCCGGTGAACCATCCCTCTTGCCACCCCTGGGCGCCCAGGCACAGCATCGGCAGTCCGCGGTCCGATTGCGCGGCGGCCTGCGGGCCCGGGCACTTGGCGCCGGCCTGCTGGACTCCGTACAGCGGGTACGAAATCACCCAATAACCGGTGGTCGCCGCCGGAAACTGGTTGGGCGGCGGGAAATGGCACGCCTCGGCCTGGCCGCTGGGGCCGCGTCCGAAGATGAAGCTCTGGTAGTTGTCGCACGGCGCGCCCAGCGAGGCCTGATAGTTCATCCCCGGCACGTCGCCGTCGTAGCCGGCCGCCGCGATCGGCGCCGCCCCAAGCGCGGCACCCGCGAGCGCAGCGCTGGTGAGTAGTTCGCGAATCATGTTCCACCCTCGAGTCGATGCCACCCGGCCCACCGGTGACCTGCACAAAGCATAACGACTGTGCTCTGGCCCACAAGATCCAGCCGGTCCGCGGGCGATCGGCGGTGTCGCGGGGGCGCACCGCCGCCGGGTGCCGATGTCCGCGCGGCTCGGCGCAGCTGAACGTGTTGCAGTTCGGCGTCGGCGATCTTGCCCGGAACCTTCCCAAATGCGGCGTGGCAATGGTTTATTTGCACAAGAGGACGACTAGAAGACTTCGTATCGAGGAGTGCGCCTTGTCAACAACAGAGTCGACCACCAAGCCCGTCCCCAACCTGCCCCCTGGATTCGATTTCACCGACCCCGACGTCCACGCCGAGCGACTGCCCGTCGAGGAACTGGCCGAGCTGCGCCGGACAGCGCCGATCTGGTGGAACGATCAGCCGAGCGGGGTGGGCGGGTTCGACGACGGTGGCTTCTGGGTGGTGTCCAAGCATCGCGACGTCAAAGAGATCTCGCGGCGCAGCGACGTGTTCTCCAGCCTGGAGAACACCGCACTGCCCCGCTACCGCGAGGGCACGGTCCAGGGGCAGCGCCAGACGGGCAAGTATGTGCTGCTCAACATGGACGCCCCACAGCACACTCACCTGCGCAAGATCATCTCCCGCGGCTTCACCCCGCGCGCGGTGGAGCTGCTGCGCGACGACCTGCGTGAGCGGGCGCGGCGCATCGTCGAGACGGCCGCCGCGCAGGGTTCCGGCGATTTCGTCGAGCAGGTGTCCTGCGAGCTGCCGCTGCAGGCCATCGCCGGGTTGATGGGCGTGCCGCAAGAGGACCGCATGAAACTGTTCCACTGGTCCAATCAGATGGTCGGTGATCAGGATCCCGAGTTCGCCCGCAACGACCCCATGGGCGCCTCGGTCGAGCTGATCACCTACGCGATGCAGATGGCCGCCGACCGGGCGCAAAACCCCGGCGACGACATCGTCACCAAGCTGGTCCAGGCCGATGTCGACGGCCACAAGCTCTCCGACGACGAGTTCGGCTTCTTCGTCATCCTGCTGGCTGTGGCCGGCAACGAGACCACCCGCAACTCGATTACGCAGGGCATGATGGCCTTCACCGATTTCCCGGATCAGTGGGAGCTGTACAAGCGGGAGCGGCCCGTCACCACGGCCGACGAGATCGTCCGGTGGGCTACCCCGGTCACGTCGTTCCAGCGGACCGCCTTGGAGGACTACGAGCTGTCGGGCGTGCAGATCAAGAAGGGCCAGCGCGTCGTAATGGTTTATCGCTCAGCCAATTTCGACGAGGACGTCTTCGACGACCCGTTCACCTTCAACATCCTGCGGGATCCCAACCCGCATGTGGGCTTCGGCGGCACCGGCGCGCATTACTGTATCGGGGCCAATCTGGCGCGCATGACGATCGATCTGATGTTCAACGCGATCGCCGACACCATGCCCGACCTGGAATCGATCGGGACGCCCGAGCGGCTGCGTTCGGGCTGGCTCAACGGCATCAAGCACTGGCAGGTCGACTACCACACCAACGGCTCGGTGAAATGACCGCTCGCGCGGCGATCGCAGGGGTGACAAGCTAGGTTCATGCCGACTCATCGAGCTGTCCACGTTCCGTCCGCCGGTGCAGCTTTGGAGCTGGTCGATGCTGAAACCATCCCGCCGGGTCGCGACGAGGTGCGGCTGACCATCACCGCGTGCGGCATTTGCGGAACGGACTCCCACTTCGTCGCGGGCGGGTTTCCGGACATGACGTGGCCGCTGACCCCGGGCCACGAAATCGCCGGGAAAATAGCCGAACTCGGCGAGGGTATCGAGGATTTCAACATCGGGGATCGCGTCGCCGTCGGCTGGTTCGGCGGCTGTTGCTACCGCTGCGAGCAGTGTCGCAAGGGACAATTCATCCACTGCCGGAGCGGGAAGGTGCCGAGTTGGCATTATCCGGGCGGGTACGCGGAGTCGGCGACCGTGCCGGTCAGTGCGCTCGCCCGGATCCCGGACGGGCTCACCGACACCGAAGCCGCCCCAATGGGCTGCGCCGGGACCACGGTCTACAACGCCCTGCGGCACACCAAGGCGCTGCCCGGTGACCGGGTGGCGATCCTCGGCGTCGGCGGTCTCGGCCATCTCGGCGTGCAGTTCGCACGGGCGATGGGGTTCGAGACCATCGCGATCGCCCGCGGCACCGGTAAAGAAGACGACGCCCGAAAATTGGGTGCTCACCACTACATTGACTCGACAGCGAGCGACCCCGCCGAGGCGTTGAATGCGCTGGGCGGCGCGACCGTCGTGCTTGCCACCGCGGGCAGCTCCCCGGCCATGGCGGCGACGGTTGGCGGGATCGCGCCGCAGGGCGAGCTCGTCACCATCGGTGTCACGCCCGAGCCGCTGCCGATCAGTCCCGTTCAGCTCATCACCCCCGGCCTCAGCATCGTCGGGCATCCCTCCGGCACCGCGAAAGAGGTAGAGGACACAATGCAGTTCGCGGTCCTGTCCGGCGTGCGGGCGTGGATCGAGGAGCTGCCACTGGCGCAGGCCGCGGAAGGTTTCGCGGCCCTGGAGCAGGGTCGGGCGCATTACCGCACCGTCCTGACGATGTGACCGCGACGGTTTGGACCCTCGACCCGTCCGACGGTGAGTTGCTCGTTCGCACCGGTGTCGCGGGCAGGGCCGCACGCATGGGCCACCGTCTCACCATCGCGGTGACGCGTTGGCACGCAACGGTGAGATTCGACGGCGCCGATCCGATCGGCGTCGAGTTGGTGGTCGAGACGGATTCATTCGAGGTATTGCGCGGCGAGGGCGGCGTCAAAGGCCTATCCGGCCCGGAGAAGGTATTGGCGCGCTCCAACGCGTTGAAATCGTTGGATGCCAGTCGCTTTCCGCGGATCCGGTTCGCCGCGGAGGTTATCGACCAGACCGACGAAGGCTATCGCCTCGCCGGCCGGCTCGAGATCCGGGGAAAGGCCCGAGAGCACGTAATCGATTTGCGCACACAAGATCTCGGTGATTCGTGGCGCCTGTCAACCGAATCGGTGGTCCGCCAGTCGGAATACGGCGTCAGGCCATACTCGTTGCTCATGGGTTCGGTGCAGGTCGCCGATGATGTGGCGGTCTCTTTCACCGCGGTGCACCCCAAAGGCGAGTGATGACGCGGTTCAGGGCTGCTCCGGGTCGTCGGCGGCGGCCTGGTCGCCGGCGTCACCGGGAATGTGTTCGAGCATGCGCGTCAAATAGGGCTGCCGGCCGTGGACATCCGGCTGTCCCGCCTCGCCACCCTGCTGGTCCTCCGGGGCGCTGGAGTGCGCGACCGGTTCGCCGGCGGGGGCCGGCGACCGGGGCGCGGTAGGTTCGGCGGCGGGCGGACGTGCGGCGACCGGCGCGACCGCCTCGGCGACCTGCGGAGTTGATGCCGTGCGCTTCGTCGGTCCGTGTTGCGCGTCCGGGGCGAGCTGGATGCCGAGCGCCATTGATGTCGAGCAGACGAAGGTGATCGCGCCGGCAGCCAAGGCCGTCACGGCCCCCGCATAGGACCGGCGGCCGGGGCGGGGCGCGGGCGCCGCGACGGGCTGTTCGTAGGCTTCGGTGATGAGTCGCTCGTCGGTGAACTCGGTGCTTTGAGCCGCTGCCAGCGCGGTACCGCGCGCGACCGTCACCTGGGCCATAGTCTGGGCGAAAACCGGCACGGGCAAAGCGTTTTCAAGCTGCCACGAGAACCCGGTGAGGTCGTCGTCGGCGCCGACGACGACCACTCCGCCCGGGCGCCAGCCCGTGCGGTGGAACATTCCGGTCAACCAGGACCGCAGCCCGTCGAAGCCGCCGCCGACCTCCTTGACGACCGTCTGCGCGTCGCCCTCATGGCCGTCGACCATCACGACGGTCGACGATTCGTGCTCCAGCACGCAGACGGCAGTCTGCTCGTAGCCGATGATCGGCGCGATGGCCACCGCGAGGGTCTCGATGGAGTCGCGCAGTCGAACCGGAACCACATTGTCAAATCCTGCGTCGGTCAACGCTTCCATCACCAGCGCCGCCTGGGCCGCCGCCTCGTCGTTCCACGTCACGCCGATGACCCGCAGGTGGTGGTCGCTGGCCCCGGCCAGCGAGTGCACCCGCAGCACTTCCTCCGTCACTTGCTCGGCGGTGTGCACCGCACGCACGCCGCGATCGGCGTGCAACTCCAGCTCGTTGTGGTCCAGAATGGTGCCGTCTGCGCCGTGTCCTTCAGCGAGGACCCACCCAACGGTGGTAGGCGTCAGCGATAGCCCCAGTACCGTTTCCAAATTTGCACCTCGATCGTTCCCGGAACTGCGGACATCCCAGGCGCACCACGAGGCCGCGGGTGCGGTGATTCCTGAGAGCCGGAACGGACCGGGATAGGTCTCCATCGGCTTGCTCCGTGAGAGCCTACGCGGTTCCCACAAGTTCGGCTGCACCGATGCCAAATAACGAGACGAACACGGGCGCTCGGCGTCGCGTACCCGCGGCATCCGACGTCCGCAGCCGGCGGTGCGGCCCGGCGGCGCACGGCGCCAAGAATTTCCGGGCGCGCACCCGCCGGGGCGGTGTCACGGCGCCGCCTCCGAGCCCGGCGCAGCTGCCGATGTACTGGCGCCGCATTTCGGTTAAACCGGCAACGGATTTGCCGGCAGAGTTCGGCGGGTAGAAATCGGGCCGTACATTCCAATCGCGCGCCGTTTGGGGCCATCCGATGGGGGACGGCCGCCATCCTGGCGCAGGCCCGCTGCCAGGCGGTTCCGGTGTGGCTTCGGGCATCCGGCGGATGCGCAGCCGACGGCCGGGGCGCCAACAAGCCGGGTTATCCGGGCTGCGAAATTGGTGGCGCAAACCGATGCACGACCGAGATGGCATCGCGTCCTAATCGACATTTGGCGCATTCTCACGGTAAATTTCTGCCCAGAGCCACCACGACCTAAGGACAAGGGGCGCAGGTATGACAGACGTGAGCGAGAAGGTCCGGGCCTGGGGGCGCCGGCTTTTAGTCGGTGCGGCAGCGGCTATCGCCCTGCCGGGCCTGATCGGTCTTGCCGGCGGTGCACCGACCGCGGGAGCATTCTCCCGCCCGGGGCTGCCCGTCGAATACCTGCAGGTGCCGTCGGCGGGGATGGGTCGCAACATCAAGGTGCAGTTCCAAAGCGGTGGCGACGGGTCTCCTGCGGTTTACCTGCTCGACGGGTTGCGGGCCCAGGACGACTACAACGGCTGGGACATCAACACCCCGGCGTTCGAGTGGTACTACAAGTCCGGCCTGTCGATCGTCATGCCCGTCGGTGGTCAGTCGAGCTTCTACACCGACTGGTACCGCCCTGCCTGCGGGAAGGCGGGCTGTTCGACCTATAAGTGGGAGACGTTCCTGACCAGCGAGCTGCCCGGCTACCTGGCGTCGCAGAAAGGCGTCAAGGCGAACGGTGGCGCGGCAGTCGGCATCTCGATGGCCGGTGCCTCAGCCATGAATCTGGCGATCTACCACCCGGCCCAGTTCATCTACGCCAGCTCGCTGTCCGGCTACCTCAGCCCGTCCACCGGGCAGGGCTGGATAGGCCTGGCGATGGGCGATGCCGGCGGCTACAAGAAGGAAGACATGTGGGGGCCGGACAACGACCCCGCGTGGCAGCGCAACGATCCCCTGGTCAACGTCGGCCAGCTCGTCGCCAACAACACCCGACTCTGGGTGTACTGCGGCAACGGAACCCCCAACGAACTCGGTGGTGCCAACCTGCCGGCGACGTTCCTGGAGAGCAACTTCATGATCGGCGTGAACAAGAAGTTCCAGGAGGCCTACACCGCCGCGGGTGGCCACAACGCCGTGTTCAACTTCCCCAACTACGGAACCCACAGCTGGGAGTACTGGGGCGCTCAGCTCAACGCTATGAAGGGTGACCTGCAGACGACCTTGGGCGCGACCCCCGGCGGCGGATAACCGGCTCAACTTCAGAATGTCGCTACTGCGCTTGATGGCCATTGTCAGGCGCAGTAGCGCGTTATGGGCCGTTGGCGCCGCCGGAGCATGCGCAGTATTGACGGCCACCCCGATCGCGCCGTCCCGAGCCGACGGATCCGGCCCGCTGACCGAGCTGGTCGACGCCGCCGCCCAGCGGTTGCGGATCGCCGAGCCGGTGGCGGCCTCCAAGTGGAATACGCACGACGCCATCGAGGACCCGGTCCGCGTGCAGCAGGAACTTGCCGCCATGAGGGCGGACGCAGCGGACCGGGACCTCGACCCGGATTACGTCGCCCGGGTGTTCGGCGACCAGATCAGCGCCACCGAGGGCATCGAATACCGCCGGTTCGGCGACTGGAAGCTCACCCCGTCCAACGCGCCGGCGGGTGCGCCCGACCTGGCGGCCTCACGGTCGGCGATCGACGGCTTCAACCAGACGATGCTGACCCAGATCGCGGCCAAGTGGGAGCTCTTGCATTCGCCGCAGTGCGCCGCGCAGCTCGACGCCGCGCGCAGCGACGTCGTCCGGGCGCGCCACCTCGATGGCCTCTATCAGCAGGCCCTGGTGGCCGCGACTCGGTCGTATTGCGCCTGACCTTTGCCGGGCTAACTAACGTGCTGCCGGGGGTGGCCGGGCGCTGATTTCCTTGCCATAAAACTGCCATAAATTTCTTATCTCGCGAATTAATCAAAACGGTAACGTTTTGTACACACGTGCCGAATTGCTCGACATGAGAAATCTCGCCAAGCCTCTCATCAAGGCCGTCGTCGTCGGCGGGTTCATCGCAGCGTCGCTTGGTCCGTCCACCGCGGCGGCAGGCGCCGCCCCCACCCCCAACTGGGATGCGATCGCGCAGTGTGAGTCCGGTGGCAACTGGCACGCCAACACAGGGAACGGCGAATACGGCGGACTGCAATTCAAACCGGACACCTGGGCCCGATACGGCGGTGTCGGCAACCCTGCGGCGGCCACCAGGGAGCAGCAAATCGCCGTTGCTAACCGGGTTTTCGCGGACAACGGTGTCGAAGCCTGGCCAAAGTGCGGTGCTCAATCAGGTCTGCCGATCGGGTGGTACTCGCACCCCGCCCAGGGCATCAAGGAGATCATCAACGGGCTTATCCAGGCGGCGTTGCCGCACTGATAGCAACCGCAGCCGGGGTCTATGACGCGATCGGCACATGTGTTTGGATCGGGGCATGGAAGGTTCGGCTACGGTGCACATGGCGGCGCCCGCGGCCAAGATCTGGGATCTGATCGCGGATGTCCGTAACACTGGACGGTTCTCCCCCGAAGTAATGGAAGCGGAGTGGCTCGGCGATGCAACCGGCCCGGCACTCGGCGCTAAATTTCGTGGCCACGTTCGGCGAAATGAAATAGGTCCGGTTTATTGGACGACCTGTGAAGTGACCGCGTGCGAACCCGGCCGCGAATTCGGTTTCACGGTTCTGCTGGGCGATAGGGCGGTGAACAACTGGCACTATCGGCTGGCGCCTTCGGGCGACGGCACAGACGTGACCGAGTCGTTCCGGCTCAATCCCGCCCCGTGGTTGGGCGTCTACTGGGTGTTTGGCGGCTTCTTGCGGAAGCGGCGCAACGTCCGTGATATGACCAAGACGCTCAACCGCATCAAAGACGCGGTCGAGGCGGGCTGACGGGAAAGGCTTCCATGCCAGGCGCCGAAAACAGGAATGTGAAATCAGTCTTCATCACTGGAGCTGGCAGCGGCATGGGCCGGGAGGGGGCCAAGCTCTTCCATGCCAAGGGCTGGCGAGTCGGGGCGGTGGACCGCAATGCCGATGGCCTGGCAACGCTGAGCCCAGAGCTCGGTGACGAGCGCCTGTGGACACGCGCCGTAGATGTGACGGACAAGGCGGCCCTGGACAGCGCCCTGGCCGACTTCTGCGCGGGCAATGCCGGTGGCGGGCTGGACATGATGTGGAACAACGCCGGCATCGGCGAATCGGGCTGGTTCGAGGACGTGCCACACGAAGCCGCGATGCGCGTCGTGGAGGTCAATTTCAAAGCGGTTCTGACCGGCGCCTATAGCTCGCTCCCCTATCTAAAAAAGGCGCCGGGCAGCCTGATGTTCTCGACGTCGTCCTCGTCGGCGACCTACGGCATGCCGCGCATCGCCGTCTACTCGGCGACCAAGCATGCGGTCAAGGGGCTGACCGAGGCGCTCAGCGTGGAGTGGCATCGACACGGCGTCCGGGTCGCCGACGTGCTACCCGGCCTGATCGACACCGCGATCCTGACCTCGACCCGCAACCACTCCAACGATGGCGAGGTGCCGAAGTCGCCCGAGGAGTTTCGGGCCGGCGCGCCCCGAAAGGGCATGTTCCGCCTGATGCCCGCACAGAGCGTGGCGCAGGCCGCGTGGCAGGCTTACCACGACCCGAAACGGTTGCACTGGTACGTGCCGAAGAGCATTCGCTGGATTGACCTGCTCAAGGGGCTGAGCCCGGAACTCGTGCGGGGGCGCATCGCCAAATCCCTCCCCGGGCTGATGTCGGAACGGTAGTGAAGGAGCGGAGCCGGTGCGAACAGAGTTGATTGCGGCCGCTGTCGTGGTCGCCGGCCTTGCGGGCTGCGGGAGCCACCCCACCACCCCCCGTGCGGCCGCGCACCTGACGATCGACGGGGCCACGCACACCACGCGCCCGGCCCAGTGCAGCCAGCTGCAGGGCTACCGGACCATCGACATCCGTGATCACGACAGCCAGGTCGAAGCGGTGGTGTTACTCAGCGGCGATCGGGCCATTCCGCAGTGGGTGAAGATCCGCAACTTCGCCGGATTCACCGGCAGCACCTGGCAAGGCGGCGTGGGTGAGGCCCGCGTTGAGGTCAACAACACCGCCTACACGATCACGGGCAGCGCCTACGGCATCAACAACAGCAATCCGAACAAGGTGGTCACCACGGATTTCAAGCTCACCGCCGAGTGCTGACGCGGCGCGGTGCCTACCGGCCTACGCTTGACGACGACGACCACTTCTACGGAGGGGCTGTGCAGGAGAGGTTGCACTGGCTTGCGATGCACGGGTTTTTCCGGGGTGCCGCAGCGATCGGGGTACGACGGGGCGATCTGAATTCTCGGCTGGTGGCCGATCCGCAGGTGGCGGGGCCGACCCGGTGCCCTTCTACGACGAGGTTCGGGCGCAAGGCGCACTGGTGAAGAGTCGCGTCAGTTACCTGACGGTCGACCACGCCCTCGCCGCCGAGTTGCTGCGCTCCGACGATTTCCGCGTCCTGATGATGGGGTCAAACCTGCCAAAGCCGCTCGCCTGGCTGGAGCGGCAGACCCGCGACGATCTTCTCCATCCGCTGCGGCCGCCGTCGCTGCTGGCCGTGGAGCCGCCCGACCACACCCGCTATCGCAAGTCGGTGTCCGCGGTCTTCACCCCGAGGGCGGTCGCCGGGCTGCGTGATCGCGTCGAGCAGACCGCCGTGGGCCTGCTGGATCAGCTGGCCGCCGAGTCCGGTGGTGTCGTCGACGTCGTGGCGCGGTATTGCTCCCAACTTCCGGTGTCGATCATCAGCGACATCCTGGGTGTGCCCGACCAGGACCGTAGGCGCGTGCTGGAGTTCGGCGAACTCGCGGCGCCGAGCCTGGATATCGGATTGCCGTGGCGGCAATACCGCAGCGTGCAACGAGGGATCGCCGGCTTCAACTTCTGGCTGGCCGACCATCTGCGGGAGCTGCGGCGCTCCCCGAGTGACAGCTTGATGAGTCAGTTGATCCGGACATCGGAAAACGGCTCTGCCGAAACGCATCTCACCGATACCGAACTGCTGGCGATCGCCGGGCTGGTGCTGGCCGCCGGCTTCGAGACGACGGTGAACCTGTTGAGCAACGGAATTCACATGTTGCTGGACCACCCCGAGCACCTTCGCACGCTGCGCGAACGTCGCGAATTGTGGCCCAACACCGTCGAGGAAATCCTGCGGCTGGATTCACCCGTGCAGCTCACCGCCCGCGTCGCGCTGCGCGATGTCGAGCTTGCGGGCCGGCAGATCAGTCGCGGCGAGCTGGTGGTGGTCTACCTGGCGGCCGCGAACCGGGATCCCGCCGTGTTTGCGGACCCGCATCGCTTCGACATCGAACGTCCCAATGTGGGAAGGCATCTCGCGTTTTCTGGCGGCCGGCACTTCTGCCTGGGGGCCGCACTCGCCCGCGCCGAGGGTGAAGTGGGGTTGCGGGCGTTTTTCGAGCACTTCCCCGACGTGCGCGCGGCGGGAGCCGGTAGCCGGCGGGACACCCGGGTGCTGCGCGGGTGGTCGACGCTGCCGGTAGCGCTCGGCCGCGCCCATTCGATGGCCGGCTTCGACCGCTAGGGCTCGACCAATGCGGGGCCAGGTAGCGGCCGAACCAGGCCAACACCCGCTGCCAGGCGTCCGCCGCGCCGCCCGGGGTGGTAGCGGGAACGATGTCGTTGCAGAACCATGATTGACACCCACCCGGCAACCGGGTTTATTTGCCGCTATGACAGAAGTTTCTACGATTGCCGTCGAGGATGTCGTTGTCGGCTTGTGGCGCGCACTGTCGCGCCGCGATTGGGAAGCGATCGAAACCTTCCTGGCAACGGGCTGTCTGTACGTCGATATGCCGGTTCCGGCCTTGTCGGCCCGCGGCCCCGAAGACATCGTGAAGCGGCTGAAAATGGGTCTCGGGCCGCTGGCAGGCTACGAAAACCACGACGGTCTGCTGGTGTCGAACGGACCCGATGTCATCTACGAACACTCCGAGACCTGGACGTTCGCGACCGGTGAGCAAGGCGTGCTCAGGTTCGTCACCGTTCATAAGGTGGTCGACGGGAAAGTCACGCTCTGGAAAGACTATTGGGACATGAACAGTCTGGTGAGCTTCGCGCCGCCCAATCATTTCGAGAACTTGGCGAATGCGGATGTGAGCTGGGTTTTTGATGCTTCCGCGCTAGTCTGATCGCCCGTTGCGCACGAAGGGCCTGATTAGCCTAGCCGCCTGAGCAGGTCAGCGTGGTTCCAGTGCAGTCGATGGTGATGGGCGTCGTGCACCCTGACGCGGTCGTAGCTGTGAAGGCCAGTATCAGCGCGATGGCGCCGGCCTTGCTGCGAAAACGTGTCATCGCATGCACCCCGATTGCTATTGCTGCTGCCCGATTACAGCGCTGTTATTGTACCCCAGTCCAATGAGTCATACCTGCGGTATCTTTCCGCCCGACCACCGGCGTGCGCGACCACTTTCCGGGCCGGAAAGGTCATTCCGGCGACGCCGATCAGCCCGCTGCCGCGCCGAGGCGATAGATGCGGGCGGCATTACCGTGGGCGATGAGATCGACCACCCGCACCGCGTCGGCCTCGCTCCATTCGTCGCTATCGACGAAGCCGCGCAGCACCCGATGAATTCCGTTGCGCCACAGGGCGGCGCCCAGGAAGTGCAGCTCGGCGGGGCCGAATCCGTCCGAGGAGTACAGAATCTTGCGGAAGGGCGCCATCTCCAGCAGCCGGGCGATGAACGAGGGCGCCCTGGCGCCAAGGTAGTTCACGCTCAGTCCGCCATCGAGGTAGACGTTGTTGAAGGCTTGCGCCAGATAACCCGCTTCCCGCTCGTAGGGATAGCAATGCAGCAAGACGATCGGGATGTCATTCGACTGCTGCAGAAAATCAAGCAGATACAGCGGATTCGACTTGTGCAGATCGCAGTCTCGATCCCCGAATCCGACGTGCAACTGCAGCGGCTTGCCGACGCGCAGCGCCTCGTGCAGGCCGAACCGCAACAGCACCCGATCGTCCAGACGGGTGCCGCCGCGGTCACGCCACCGGCTGGCGGCCTCGGCGACCTGCGCCGCCGGCGGCTCCGTAAGGTCGCCGTCAAACCCCCCGCGGTATGCCAGGATCGACTTGGTCCCCACCGCCCCGGCGGCGCGGCGGTGCAGTATCTCCCGGAACGTCGACGCATAGTCCCCGGATGCGTGTGCGGCCTGTTCGGCAACCTGCTCCAGCCGGACGACTTCGTGTGCGCGATCGCCGGAGAGCTCGCCCAGCTCGGACACCCCGGCGAGGTCGCTGCCGATTCCGGTGTCCACCAGCCAGTCGCTGACGCGGGCCGCCCGCAGGAATAGGCCGGCCAAGTCGCGCTCGCTGAATTCACTGCGACGCTCCCAATAGTCCTGCGGTTCTGCATGTTTGGACAAGCCGAGAATGGGAGCGCAGTAAGCGCGGACCGCGAACCCGATTTGCGAGTCGAACCCCGAATCCGTCGACGCCTTGGTGTTCGCCTCGTTGAGGGCGTTCTCGAACCGGCCGCGATCCCCCGCCCGCAACCAGCAACCATGGACGTGCTGGTCGATCAACGCGGCCGCGCCGATCTGTTCCGCCAGCGCGCAGGACTCGGCCACCTTCACAGGCTCCACGCCATCCGGAACTTGTCCGCCAGCTGCTCGGGGCTCAGATTTCCGTAGCGGTCCTGCTCCAGCCGGCGGACCGCGACGACCACGTCGACGGCGGGATCGCCCAGAATGCCGCGCAGCAGCGTCGAATCATCGAGCGCCGCAATGGTGTCCGGCTGCTTCTGGTGCAACAGCACGATGCCCGCGCTGTTGCGGTCGGCTTCGGACAGTTGTGCGGGATCGACCGCGGTTTCCGGCGGCAGCGCCGCCCCGCGGCGGATTCCGTCGAGCGCCAGGCCGAGCACGGCCGCCGATGCCAGATAGGGGTTCGCCGACGGATCGATGATCTTCACTTCGACGTTCGCGCCGTGGGTGGCGCCGGGTGCGTCCTTGACGAATCGCACGGCCGCTTCCCGGTTTTCGGTGCCCCAGCACAGGTAGGCCCCGGCCCAGTTGCCGGGCTGTATGCGCAGTCCCGACACGATGGAGCCGCACAGTACGCCTTGGGCCTCCGGCAATCCGCGAAGCACTCCCGCTACGGCGCGCTCCCCCGGCGCCGTCATACCCGCCACACCGGGTCCGCCGGAGAACAGCGGCCCCTGGGAGGCCGTCAGCGAAAAGTGTTGATGCGAACCGGATCCGACGCTTCCGGCGAAAGGCACCGGCGACAGGCTGACGCGCAGCCCGTGGCGGCGCGCGGCGCGGCCGATGACGATCCGAGCCAGCACCAGCTGGTCGGCGGAGGCCACCGCCGACAGCGGCGACAACGAGATCTCGAACTGGTTGGCGCCGTACTCCGGATGCAACTGCTCGATGCCGACGCCTGCGGTAGCGGCCGCGGCGAAGATATCGCGGACGAAGGCTTCGCGCTCGAGCACGCCGGCCAGTCCGTACTGCGCCCACAGCGTCGAGGGCAGCTGAGCGCCGTCCGGGTCGACGAGGACGAACTCGATTTCATGGCCGACCTCTGCGGCGAGGCCGGCCTCGGCCAGCGCGGCCTCGACCCGGCGCAGCGCCCCGCGGCCGCAGGCGGCAACCGGGGTCCCGTCCTGATCGAAGAATGCCGCCGGGGCCCAGGCCACTCCGTCGCCGAGGTTGCGCAGGGCGTCGAGGTCGATGCGGATGCGTTGGTCGCCGACCACGCCGACGTTGTCGGTGAAGGCGAGCCCGGTCTGGTCGATCGCGAAGCCATGCCACGCCGGGCTCGCCCCCAGCCCGGGGTCGGCGAATACGGCGACGCGTTCGACCGGGACGGCCTTGGCGTGGGTGAGTCCAGCCGCGTTGACCACGGTGCCGATGACGGTGTCGACGCCCTCGGCCTGCAGCTGGGCCACCGCCGCGGTCACGCGGGGTGTCGTTGTCACGGCAGCCCGGAACGGCGCTGAGGCGATGGCTAGGCGCGGCTGGGCAGGGTCAGCATGCAGGTCTGGCCGATATCGAGGGTCCGCAGCATGCGTCCCATCCCGACCCACAGCGCGCAGGACATCGCGAGGTCGGCGAGCAGCTCCTCGGAGAAGTGCTGGTTGGCCCGTGCCCAGAAATCTTCGTCGTCGCGCAGCTTGGTGTGCTCGGTGCCGAATCGGTGCGCGAACTCGGCCGCCAGCCGCTCCTGCTCGCTGTACCCCGGCCAGGTGCGCCACTCCAGCGCGTGCTCGTAGAGCTCCTCGTCGACGCCCGCGGCCGGCCCGTCGGCGTCGCGGGTGTTCAGGCACACGGTGCATTCGTTGTCGTGGGCGATCACCGCGCGGGCGATTTCGCGAGTGCGCAGGGGCAGGCGGTTCTTGGTGTAGACGGCCTGACTGAAGTTGGCGATCGCGCCGCCGAGGTCGGGAGACTTGGTGGCCCAGCTGTAGATGTCGTCGTCAGCGAATGTACCGATACGGCTCATGGCGTGATGGTACGCCCGCGCCCGGGCTTTTTGGAACACGTTCTAATATTTGCCACCGACGGCGGCCTTCAGCGCCCCCGTGCGGGTGGCGTCGTCGTGCCAATCACGCTGGGCCAGAACGCGATGGGCGATATGTTCGGGGGCGGTTTCGACCGCTTGGCGGTCCGGCCGCCCCTGGTAGCTGGGTGAGCGCCCCAGCTTGTCGACGATCCAGGCGAGCAGCAGCGAATACACGTAGTCGATCTGCTGTACGCCGGCCGTGGTCAGCCACATCATGTCGCCGTCGCGCTGCACGTAGCCGCCCGCCACCAGCCGGCCGAATGTCGGCTCCAACACCTCGAACGGGATGCGCAACGAGTCGCCGATAGCGGTGAGTCGAGCCGTCCCGTACATCTGGCCGAAGCGGTAGATCCGCATGACGCCCCACAGGCCGGCGACGTCGAGGCGGCAATCGGGACACATCGCGATACTGCGCAACCGCACGCCCGGATCGCCACGCAGCATCCGCGCGATCGCGTTCTCCAGCATCCGTTCGGGAGTGTCAGTGCTCGGCATGCCGAACCCGTCGCCGACATCGACCGCACTGTTGTGGATCTCACGCAGTGGCACCTCGCGCAAGAACAGCGCCAGGACGAACCCGACGAGCGCAACGGGCGCCGCCCAGAAGAACACCTCGCTCAGCGATTGGGAGTAGGCGGCCACGATGGGGGCGGCCACGCTATGGGGTTGGCGATGCAAGGCGCCCGGCGAGCTGACCGCCTCCGGCGACACCCCGCTCGCGGCCAGGGCCGCGTTGAGCCGGCCCCTCAAGAAGTTGGAAAATAGCGAACCGAATATCGCCGCGCCGAAGGAACTTCCGATGGTGCGGAAGAAGGTCACGCCCGAGGTGGCGACACCGAGGTCCTCGAAATTCGAGGTGTTCTGCACGATGAGAACCAACACCTGCATGGACAGCCCGATGCCGGCGCCCAGCACGACGAGGTACAGCGACTGGAACAGGGCCGAGGTGGTCGGGTCCATCCGGGACATCAGCACAAAGGCCAGCGCCATCAACGCTGTGCCGGCGACCGGAAAGATCTTGTATCGGCCGGTCCGTCCGACCAGCGTGCCGCTACCGGTCGAGGTAATCAGCATCCCGACCACCATCGGCAGCGTGCGCAGCCCCGACGTAGTCGCCGAGACGCCGTTGACGTACTGCATGAAGGTGGGCAGGAACGTCATAGCGCCCAACATCGTGAAGCCCACCACGAAGGACAACACGCAGCAGACGGTGAACACGGGGCTGGCGAACAAGCGCGGCGGCAGAATCGGCTGCGGCGCGCGGCTTTCCACCCACACGAACAGGACGAGCGCCGCCACGGCGGCGGCGAACAGCCCGAGGATCGTGGGCGAACCCCAGGCGTACAGGGTGCCGCCCCAGCTGGTCGCCAGGGTCAGGCCGGCGGCGCCCAGGCCGACCAACACGATCCCGGCGTAGTCGATGACCGGCTTGGTGGACGAGGCCAGCGCCGGGATGGCCGCTGCGGCAACGAAAATGACGAGCACCGAGATCGGCACGTTCACCCAGAACGCCCACCGCCAGGTGAGATAGTCGGTGAAGTAGCCGCCGAGCAGCGGGCCGACCACCGTGGTGACCCCGAAGACCGCACCCAGGATGCCCTGGTAGCGGCCCCGCTCCCGCAGTGGAACCACCTCACCGATCAGCGCGCTGGCTGTCACGGTGATGCCGCCGCCGCCGATGCCCTGCAGGGCCCGCGCCGCGACGAGCATGCCCATCGACTGAGCCAGCCCGCAGGACACCGACCCGATGACGAAGAACACGATGGCGGCCTGGAACACGCGCTTGCGGCCGAACAGGTCGCCGAGCTTACCGACCAGCGCGGTGACGATCGTCGATGCCAGCAGGTAGCTGGTGACGACCCAGGACTGATGTCCGGCGTCGCCGAGGTCGGCGACGATGGTCGGCAGCGCCGTCGCGACGATGGTCTGATCCAGCGCGGCGAGCAGCATCCCCAGCACGATCGCCACGAAGATGAGATTGCGGCGTTGCTGGCTGAGCAGCTCGCCGCTGGGGGTGGATTGCACCGCGGGGCGGGCTTGGGTTACTGCTGTCGGGCTCGTCATGCCTGCCTTCCCCTCGGCGTCCGATGCTAATGGGAGCCCAGGGTCGACCCGCGGCAATCTGGCCGCGGGTCTGTTGCGCCGATGACGGGACTAGGCGATGGATCCCGGCGGCCGCGAGACGCATTGCGCCAAGTACAGCGGCTCACCCAGCTTGTCCATCAGTTGCAGCTGGGTCTCCAGGTAGTCGACGTGGTTTTCCTCGTCGGCGATGATCTTCTCCAGCAGGAAGGCGCTGGTGCTGTCCTCTTTCGCGCGGCACGTGATGACGCCGGGCTTGAGGCGGTTGAGTACCTCGTACTCGATGGCAAGATCCGCCTCGAATTGCTCGCGCAGCGTCTGCCCGATGCGCAGCGAGAACAGGCGCTGGTAGTTCGGCAGGCCGTCCAGCAGCAGGATGCGGTCGGTGATGGCCTCGGCGTGGCGCATTTCGTCGAACGACTCCGCGCGGGTGTGCTCAGCAATCTCGGTGAAGCCCCAGTTCTCCTGCATCTTGGAGTGCAGGAAGTATTGGTTGATGGCGGTCAGCTCGCTGGTCAGTTGCTCGTTGAGTAGCCGCAAAACATCCGGATCCCCTTGCATGTCACTCCCTTATACGTGTGAAGGCTGGTCGTATCGAGCCGCTACGGGCGGGATGCGCGGGGCGCAGCCGCCTGGCTGTAGCTGACTTTGCCATGCGGGTTTGGAATCTTCCAGCAAGGTTTGGCTGGGCTCAGTGTGGCGGATGAGGCGTCCGCCGGCGAAACTTAGGTTAGCGTCCACTTATCTAGTTAGGTTAGACTCCGCTAATATGAGGTCAGTCCGGGCTGCCGCGCGCGTGTGGAGGGTGCACTGATGTACGTATGTCTGTGCGTCGGCGTTACCAACCACACCGTGGCCGAGTGCGTGGCCCGCGGCGCCTCCACCTCCCGAGAGGTGGCCGCGGCCTGCGGCGCGGGGGGCGACTGTGGACGGTGCCGGCGCACCGTGCGGGCGATCATCGAACAACAAGTCGAGGCCGAACTCGAGTCCGCGGTGTCTCGCTAAGGCTCGATCAGTACTGCTTTCGGCCGGCGATTCAGCTTTGCTTTCGCTCCGCGAAAGACGCCAGAGCCGCGGCATTGGCTTGGGCGCCCATCAGCTCGGCGAAGTGCGCGTTCTCCCGCGCGGTCGCGGCAGCGATCTCCGGACGGACCGGCTCGATCATGGTGTGCTTGACTGCCATCAGGCTCGAGATAGGCCGGGAGGCAAGGATTTCCGCGTGCCGACGCGCCTCGGGCAGTAGCTCTTCGGGATCGCAGACCCGCCACACCAATCCCATCCGCAGCGCGTCGGCGGCGCTGACCCACTCCGAGGACATCAGCAGCCAGGCCGCGTTCTGCCGGCCCACGAGTTGCGGCAGCAGGTACGACGACGCCGCTTCGGGTGCCACGCCGAGGCTGGTGAACGGGCACTTCAGCCGCGCCGTCGACGACATGAACGCCATATCCGCGTAACCGAGGATGGTCGCCCCGATTCCGACGCCGACGCCGTTCACGGCGCAGATCAGCGGTTTGGGGAACGCGCTCAGGGCGTCGATCAGGCCGCGAAATCCATGCTTGCCCTCGACGAAGTCGGGGTCGGTGATTCGTGCCTGCATTTCGGCGAGGTCGGTGCCGGCCGAAAAGCCGCGGCCCGTCCCGGTCAGCAGGACCACCGCAACCTCGGGATCGACTGCGGCGGCCAGCAACGCTTCGGCGGTGGCGTCGTAGAGGGCCTCGTTGAAGGCGTTGAGCGCTTCGGGCCGGTTCAGCGTCAGCGTGCGCACCCGGTTGTGGTCGTCGATCTGCAGCGTCACTGCTGCAGCCTAAACGTCACCCGTTGCTGTAGACGCGGGTGGGCGCGATCAACACCACGGCGCGGTGCTCGGCGGCCATCACCCGGTCGTAGGTGTCCCAGTCGTCGTGCGTTCCGCCCGCGGCGCTGAACACGTCGCGCAACAGCACCCGTAACTGCTCGGTGTCGGCAAGCCAAGGTTGGCTGTCCTCCGGGCCGGCCAGCTCGGCGCGCCCCTCGACCGTCGCCCACTGCCATCCGTTGCGGAAAGTGACGGCCAATTGCGGCCGCGCGCGCAAGTTGGCGAGCTTGACCTTGCCGTAGGTGGTGAAACCCAGCACCGGCTCCCCCGTCGCCGGGTGCGGCAACAGGCCCACGTTCACCAGCGAGGCCTGCACGGTCCCGTCAGCGCGAACCGTCGAGATCACCGCCAGACCGCTCTCCGTCGCCGCCAGCGCCACGGCGTTTTGCAGTGTCGTCATCTGCGGCCCCTTACGTGTGAAACGGCGTCCTGAACACATAGCGGCTCGTTGCCACCGAGTCGATGTTCTCGTTGGCGCCGAACGCGCTGGTGCTGGCGACCATCCGGCCCACGCGGTCCTTCAAGTCGTCATCGTCGGCGGCACCGAAGAACGCGTGCAAATCGGCAATCGCCTCCGCGGGGAACAACTCCTCGACGATGCCCGAGATTCCCGGGGCCCCTGGAGTGAGCGTGCGCACCACCCAGTTCTGGGTGTAGCCGAACGTCGACTGCGTTTCGATCGCGACCGATGTCTGGTGCAGCTGCCACCGGTCCAGCCAGAACGCCTGCTCCATCTCGGCCGGCCGGCGCAGTAGCACGACGTTCGCGAAACCGACTGTGCGAGCTCCGGGTTCGATATCCGGACCGGGTAGTGGGCTGGATTCGGTGACCAAGTAGGCGGCCAACTGCTGACACTCGGCGGCGAGCAGGTCCAGCGCGGCGGCCATCGGTTCGCCATAGCACTGCTGGGTCCACATGCTGACCACCGCGGCGATGGGCGGATCCAGCACGGTCATCGTCATCAGCGAGCCTCGCACGGCCTCGTCGCGGACGTTGACGGCCAGGCCCGGCAGGCCCAGAGCCAACAGCTTGTCTGCGACCGGACCTCGTTGGCGGGCACACCATTCGTCATCCGTGTCGGCACGCATAAGCACCGCAATCACCTTTTCCATAGCCAGAACCTAACTGGCGGCCGCCGCCGAGTGACGCTGTTTGACCAACCGCACCTGCTGTTCACTGCCGATCGACTCCCCGATGACGGCGGCCAGCCGCCGATAGGATTCGTCGCGGCCGCTCGACGAGCGGAACACCAGGCCGATTTGCCGACCGGGGCGGGGAGCCGCGAAATGCGCGAGCCCGAGTTGGCTGCGCGCGGCTTCCACCGGGGCCGCGCTCTGCGGTATCAGCGTGACGCCCAATCCGCCGGTCACGCATTGCACCGCGGTCGCCAACGACGCGGCCCGCGTGTCGGCGAGTTCTGCTGGTAAGCCGGCCTTTTGGCAGATTTCTAGGGCCTGGTCGCGCAGGCAGTGGCCCTCGTCCAACAGCAGCAGCGGCAACTCCGCCAACGCGGAGGTCGGCACCCGGCGCTTGCCCGACAGCGGATGCCCAGGCGGCACGGCGAGCAGGAAGTCCTCGTCGTAGATGGGTATCTCGCTGATCCCGGCGACCTCGGCGGGCAACGCGATCAGCGCCGCGTCCACCCCGCCGTCGCGCAGCGCCGCGAGCAGGCGTTCGGTCTGATCCTCGACGACTCGCAGGGTCAGCGCCGGCAGGCGAATCGCCAGTCCTTCCAACACACTCGGCAGCACGTAGGGCGCGACGGTCGGAATCAGCCCGAGTCGCAGGCTGCCCTGCAGCGGATCGGAGGTCCCGGCGGCGGCGGCGCTGAAGGCATCCGTCGCCGCGACGACGGCCTGCGCGAGCGGCAGCAGGTGCACACCCTCCTGCGTCAAGCGGACACGCCGGGTGGATCGCTCGACGAGGCGGGTGCGAAGACCGGCCTCTAGCGCGGCCAGGGCCTGCGACAAGGTCGACTGGCTCACCGCGAGAGTCGCTGCGGCGCTTCCGAAATGGTGCTTCTCGGCTACCGCCACGAAGGCCCGCAGTCCCGCCAGGGTGGGCTGAAAACTCTTATCGGTCATAGCAATAAGTATAGTGCGATATATCACCTTTACTTCAGAGGCCGCTCCCGGCAACATGGTGAGTGACCAGTTAAACTTGAACTAATCCAAATAAGGAGCGGCCATGTCGTTGCTGACCATCGGCGATCAATTCCCCGCGTACGAGCTCACCGGCCTCATCGGTGGCGACCTGTCGAAGGTCGACGCAAAGCAGCCCGAAGACTACTTCAAGACCGTCTCGAGCGACGACTACGAGGGCAAGTGGCGGATCGTGTTCTTCTGGCCGAAGGACTTCACGTTCGTCTGCCCGACCGAGATCGCCGCGTTCGGCAAGCTGAACGACGAGTTCGCCGACCGCGACGCGCAGGTGCTCGGCGTCTCCGTCGACAGCGAGTTCGTCCACTTCCAGTGGCGCGTGCAACACGAGGACCTCAAGAAGCTGCCGTTCCCGATGCTCTCGGACATCAAGCGCGAACTGGCCCTGGCCACCGGCGTGCTCAACGACGGCGGTGTGGCCGACCGCGTGACCTTCATTGTGGATCCCAACAACGAGGTCCAATTCGTCTCGGCGACCGCCGGATCCGTGGGGCGTAACGTGGACGAGGTGCTGCGGGTACTCGACGCCCTGCAGTCCGACGAGCTGTGCGCGTGCAACTGGCGCAAGGGCGACCCGACGCTGGATGCCGGCGAGCTGCTCAAGGCGTCGGCGTAATTCCGGCTCTGATCTGGAGGTTGTGATGAGCATCGAGAACCTGAAGGAAGCACTGCCCGAGTACGCCAAGGACCTCAAGCTCAACCTTGGCTCGATCGCCCGCAGCACCGTCCTCGGCGAGGAGCAACTGTGGGGCACGCTGCTGGCCAGCGCCGCGGCGACGCGAAACCCTCAGGTGCTCAGCGAGATTGGTACCGAGGCCGCTGACAACCTGTCCGCAGAGGCGTATCAGGCCGCGTTGGGCGCGGCAGCGATCATGGGCATGAACAACGTGTTCTACCGTGGTCGCGGCTTCCTGGACGGCCAGTACGACGACCTGCGTCCCGGCCTGCGGATGAACATCATCGGCAACCCGGGCGTGGACAAGGCGAACTTCGAGCTCTGGTCGTTCGCGGTGTCGTCGATCAACGGCTGTTCGCACTGCGTCGTCGCCCACGAGCACACGCTGCGGGAGGCCGGTGTCGACCGCGAGGTCATTCTGGAAGCGCTGAAGGCGGCATCCATCGTTGCCGGTGTGGCGCAGGCGATTACCGCCGCCGAGACACTGGCTGCAGTCGGCTGATCGTAGGTTCGTGACCGCATCCTGGGTAGCGCACGCGATCTGGTGGCAGGTGTACCCCTTGGGCTTTGTGGGAGCGTTTCCCACGCCCGGGGGGTTGGCTCCGCCGGACGCGAGCGAGCACAGGCTGCGGCGCCTCGTCGACTGGTTCGATCACGCGATCGCCCTGGGGGCCTCCGGGATTGCGCTGGGCCCGGTCTTCGCGTCGCGCACCCACGGCTATGACACCACCGATCACTACCGCATCGACCCGCGCCTCGGCGACGGCGACGATTTCGACCACGTCGTCGCCGAGGCGCACGGTCGTGGCCTGCGGGTGCTGCTCGACGGCGTGTTCAACCATGTCGGCGTCGATTTCGAGAAGTACCGTGATGCGGCCCAGGGCGCCGAGGCGGCCGGCTGGTTTCGCGGACGCCCCGGCCGATTCCACACCTTCGAGGGCCACGCCGAGCTGATCACCCTCAACCACGAGGACCCGCGGGTGGTCGACTACGTTGCCGACGTGATGACCCACTGGCTGCAGCGCGGCGCCGATGGGTGGCGGCTGGACGCGGCTTACGCCGTGCCGCCGGAATTCTGGTCGAACGTGCTGCCCCGGGTCCGGGAGAAGTTCCCAGACGCGTGGTTTGTCGGCGAGCTCATCCACGGCGACTACGCCGCCGTCGTCAAGGCGGCCCGATTCGATTCGGCTACCCAATACGAGCTGTGGAAGGCGATTTGGAGCAGCCTGAACGACGGCAACTTCTTCGAGCTGGATTGGGCCTTGCAGCGGCACGGCGAGCTGCTGAACAGCTTCACGCCGCTGACCTTCATCGGCAATCATGACGTCACCCGCATCGCGAGCCGGCTCGAGCGGCCCGATCACCTAGCCCACGCGCTGGTCGTCCTGCTGACGGTCGGCGGCGTGCCCAGCATCTACGCCGGCGACGAGCTCGGATTCCGTGGCGTCAAGGAAGAGCGCTACGGCGGTGACGATGCGGTGCGTCCCGAGTTCGGCTCTCCCCCAATGCCATTAGATGCCTTCGGCGCCAAGGTGTGGGGCCTGCACCAGTATCTGGTCGGGCTCCGCCGGCGCCACCCGTGGCTGCACGGGGCCACCACCACATCGGTGCGGCTGACCAACCGCCACTACTGCTATACGACCCGACGCGGCGACGATGCATTGCTGGTCGCGCTGAACATCGACGACAAGCCGCTGTCCTTGGCGCTGCCGGAGCTGGGTACCGCCCGCGCCCGCGTGCTCGCCGGTTCGTCGGCCCCGCCCCAGGAAATCGTCGACGCGGTGGTCGTCGAGCCGCACGGCTGGCAGATTCTGCAGCCCGGCTAGAGCCGCAGCCGGGCCAGCGTCTGCGGGTCCTGCTCGCCGCCGTAATACTTGTCGAGCAGCGCGGTGAAGTCCCGGGCATCGTCGGTCGCCAGCGCGAACAGCGTCATCGACGAGCGCAGTTTGAGGTCGTCGGGCGAGCCGAAGATCTCCGCCACCGAGCGGCCCTGCACCGCGTCGACCAGCCGAGCGCACTCCCGCAGCCGCAGGCCCAGCAGCTCGTGACTCAAGTAGGCGCGGGCCTCTTGCAGCGAGGCGATGCCGTATCGGACGGCCGTCGAGCTGCCGCCGAGCCCGCGCAGTTGCGGGAACACAAACCACATCCAGTGGCTGCGCTTTCGGCCGCTCCGCAACTCCGCCACGACCGTGTCGTACACCGGGGCCTGCGCCTTGACGAAGCGGTTTAGATCGAACGGGTCGCTCGCCGACTCCATATGACTACGGTGGCACATATGGCAGTCAAACGACGAGCGCCCAAGATGCGCGACCTCGCGCCGTTGCTGCAATTCAAGCGGCCCCGATTCAGTGCGACCGAGCGCCGCCTGGCGGCGGCGTTCACCATCGACGACTTGCGGCGCATCGCCAAGCGCCGCACCCCCAAGGCCGCGTTCGACTACACCGACGGCGCCGCCGAAGACGAGCTGTCCCTCGAACGTGCGCGACAAGCCTTCCGCGACATAGAGTTTCACCCGACGATTTTGCGGGACGTCAGCAACGTGGACACCGGGTGGGAGGTGTTGGGCCGGCCCGTCGCGGCGCCGTTCGGCATCGCGCCGACCGGATTCACCCGGCTGATGCACACCGAGGGCGAGATCGCCGGAGCGGGAGCGGCCGGGCGCGCCGGGATACCGTTTTCGCTGTCGACGCTGGGCACCTGCGCGATCGAAGACCTGGTGACGGCAGTTCCAAACGGGCGCAAGTGGTTTCAGCTCTATATGTGGCGCGACCGAGATCGCTCGATAGCCCTGGTGCAGCGCGCCGCTGACGCGGGCTTTGACACCCTGCTGGCCACCGTCGACGTCCCCGTCCCCGGCGCGCGGCTGCGCGACAACCGCAACGGGATGACGATCCCGCCGACGCTGACGCTGCGCACCGTTCTCGACGCGGTGCCGCACCCGAAGTGGTGGTTCGACCTGTTGACCACCGAACCGCTGGCCTTTGCTTCGCTGGATCGCTGGCCGGGCACCGTCGCGGAATACCTGAGCACGATGTTCGACCCCAGCCTGACGTTCGACGACCTGGAGTGGATCAAGGCTCAGTGGCCGGGCAAGCTCGTGGTCAAGGGCATCCAGACGCTCGCCGATGCCCGCGCCGTCGTCGATCGCGGCGTGGACGGCATCGTCTTGTCCAATCACGGCGGGCGCCAACTCGACCGGGCCCCGGTCCCCTTCCACCTGCTGCCCGAGGTGGCGCGCGAGCTGGGCAGGGACACCGAGATCCTGGTGGACACCGGGATCATGTCGGGCGCCGATATCGTCGCGGCCATCGCGCTCGGCGCGCGTTGCACGCTCGTCGGGCGGGCCTATCTCTACGGGCTGATGGCCGGGGGCGAGGCGGGTGTCGATCGCGCGATTGACATCCTGCACAGCGGGCTGACCCGGACCATGCGACTGCTCGGCGTGAGCTGCCTCGAGGAGCTCGCGCCGCACCACGTCACGCAATTACGCCGGCTAGGCCCGATTACGGGCTAGCCCGCCAGCGCTGCCTGCAGTCCCCGATCGATCTCCGGCTGGAACGGGACGGCGAACGGCGGCTTCGGCTGGCATTCGCAGGTGAGACCGGCGAATGGATTCGGGCCGGGCGGATTCGACTGGTGGCTCGGGTCGGCGTTGCCCGGGGCTGCGCCGAGCACCGACAGGCCGAGGGCGATCGCTGTTGCGGCAACCATTTTCGTGATCATTTCGAGGCTCCTTTCACCTCTCTACGAGATAAGGCGGTCCTTTACTCGGCTTAGACGGTGGCGCTTGTCTGCTGGTTCTTCCGCGTTCGCCCGGGTCTATGTAACCGACTTAACTAGTTACATCTTGCAGGACGCAGTGAAACCTGTCAAGGTGGTTACATGGCCTTCACGTATGTGAGCGGACGCCTATGCCTGGACTTTCTCGGCACGTTCAAATGCCGCGGGGGCGCCGAGGCCGAGGAGCTGCTGAGCAGCCCCGAACGACTGTCGCAGTGGGCGGTCCAGGCCGGACTGGTGGATGAGGCATTCCGGGTGACCGATGACGATCTCGCGGCCGCCATCGCAGTGCGCGAAGCCGGCTACCGGATCGCGATCGCCAGGATCGAGCAGCACCACCTCCCAGCCGCCGATGTCGAGCTGATCAACCAACGGGCGGCGCAACCCCGGCTGACGCCGCGATTGCTGCGAACGGGCTCGGTACGTCGCGAGGGCACTGCGTCGCAGCTGCTTGCGAGCGTGGCCGCCGATCTGGTTGACCTGCTAGCGGGACATGACATCGGCAACGTCAAGCGTTGCGCGCACGAGGGATGCACGCGCCTCTATGTCGATTCCTCCCGCGGGCACAACCGGCATTGGTGCGGAATGAGTACCTGCGGCAATAAGGCCAAGGTGCAGGCCTTCCGGGCACGGCGGCGTGTCTTAGCCAATTAGCCCGTGCTGGAACGACTTAGGCGGCGAGCCAACCTGATGGGTGAACATCGCCGAAAAAGCCGCCGGCGTGTCGTAGCCCAGCTCGGTCGCGGTCCGCGTCACGGGCGTGCCCACTGAGAGCAGCCGGATAGCGTGCAGTACGCAGGCGCGCTGGCGCCATTGCTGAAATGTCATGCCCGTTTGGGCGCGGAACAGCCGGTTAAAGGTTCGGGTGCTGACGTTTAGGTCGGCGGCCCACTGCGTGGGGGACTGCTCGATGCTCGGGGCCAGCGCGAACGCCCGGCACGCGGCGCGCAAGTCGTCGCGTCCGGGCATGGGCAGGTCCAGCGGCAGCGCTGTCAGCGACCGGATCTCATGGACGATCAGCTCAACCAGCGCGCCGTCGCGGCCGTGCGGGTCGTAGTCCGCCGGTAGCTCGACCGCGGCGAGCAGCAGGGCCCGCAGCAGCGGCGAGACGTCCACCACCTGGCAGCGGGCGGGGAACCACGGGACCGCCGACGGCTCGAGGTAGAGGCTGCGGGTGCTGACGCCGTCCATGAGCACCTGATGGTCGACAACAGGCGGAATCAGCACCGCCCGCTGCGTGGGCACGGTCCACGCGGCCGCGGCCGTGTCGACGCGCATGATGCCGGTCGCCGCATAGAGCAGCTGGGCGCGGCGGTGCCGGTGAGATTCCAAAAGATGGTTCGCCGGGTAGTCGGTCCCGATTGCCAACACCGGGCGGTCGATCGCGTCGACGTCGTCGAGTGGCACGTTGCGCACCCGCTCAGACTAGCGCGTTGTGTCGCAAATAAACGTGTAACTGGCAGAACCGCGATTGTACGCCATCGATCGGGGGGCTTACCGTCGGCGACATGCTCGGATTCATAGCGCTGTTGGTCGTAGTCGGCTGCCTCGCCGGGCTGACGACCGTGCTCTTCGGCTTCGGAGGCGGCTTCGTGACCGTTCCGGCCGTTTACGCCGCGGTGTAGGCCACCAGCGGAGGCCCTGATGGAGCTCAAGCGATGCACACGGCCGTCGCGACGTCCACCGCGATCATGGTCGTCAACGCGTCATCGGCGACCGTTGCCAGCGCCAGGCTCGGCCTGTTGCGCCTCGACTACCTCTGGCCGATCACGGGATTCATCGGAGTCGGGGCGGCGCTGGGGGCGGCCGCGGCTGACTGGGCGCCGGAGAGCCTGCTGCACATACTGTTCGTCGCCTACATCGCCGCGATCATCGTCGACAGCGTCATCCGCAAGGGCTTTCTGACCAACACGAGCGCCACGGTCGCCCCACAACCGTTGAGCCGCATGACGTCGACGTTCGCCGGAATCGGAATCGGTTCCTTCGCAAGCTTTCTCGGCATTGGCGGCAGCGTCATCACCGTTCCCCTGATGCGGCGCAAGGGCGTTGCCATGGCCGACGCCACGGCGCTGGCCAACCCGCTCAGCCTGCCCGTCGCAGTGGTCGGGACCGCCGTTTACGCGCTCGCCCCGCCGGCGGCCGCCCATGCCGGTCAGCTCGGCTACGTCGGCCTCACCGCCGCGGCCGCCCTGCTCGCCGGCTCGGTTCCCGCGATCACGCTCACCAAGCGCATCCTGGCCGGACGCAAGATTCCCGACCGCGTCCACGCCGCCGCTTACCTGATCCTGCTCGGGGTCATCCTGGTCGCCATGGTGGCGACAACGGCGGGCTGACTCCATGGCTGCGGGAACAAACTGGACTCGATCAAGGTTGAGCGCATCAGACTAAACCTTTGGAGAAGAGATGTCTGAAGCCAAATCAGTTCCCGTGTTGTTCGTGACCGACTCGATCGTGTTGCCCGGGATGGTCGTGCCGATCGCGTTGGACGAGGCCGCCCGCGCCGCCATCGACGCGGCCCAGGCGAGCGAATCCGGGGAACTGCTGATCGCCCCGCGACTTGAGGACCGCTACCCCTCGCACGGCGTGATCGCGAAGATTCTGCAGGTCGGGCGCATCGCCGGCGGTGGTGGCACCGCTGCCGTGGTGCGCGGTGAACGCCGGGCGCAGATCGGGACGGGGGCGTCCGGGCCCGGGACGGCCCTGTGGGTCGAGGTGACCGAGGTCCCCGAGGCCGCGCCGACCGACGAGGTCAAGGGCCTGGCGGCCGAGTACAAGAAGCTGCTGCTGGCCATGTTGCAGCGCCGCGAGGCCTGGCAGATCATCGACTACGTCAACAGCCTGACCGATCCGTCGGCGCTGGCCGACACCTCCGGGTACGCGTCGTACCTGACCGACGTGCAGAAGCGGGAGCTGCTGGAGACCACCGATGTCGCCGAGCGGCTGCGCGTCCTGATCGACTGGACCGGCTCACACCTTGCCGAGGTCGAGGTCAACGACAAGATCGCCGAGGACGTCCGCGACGGCATGGAGAAGACGCAAAAGGAATTCCTGCTGCGCCAACAGCTGGCCGCCATCCGCAAGGAGCTGGGCGAGGGTGAGCCCGATGGGTCCGACGACTACCGGGCCCGTGTCGAGGCTGCCGAGCTGCCCCAGAAGGTGGGCGAGGCCGCGCTGCGCGAGGTCGGCAAGCTGGAACGGGCCAGCGACCAAAGCCCGGAAAGCGGCTGGATCCGCACCTGGCTGGACACCGTGCTGGACCTGCCGTGGAACATCCGCACCGAGGACTCGACCGACCTGGCCGCCGCCAGGGAGATCCTGGACGCCGATCACCACGGACTGGACGACGTCAAGGACCGCATCGTCGAATACCTGGCCGTGCGGACCCGCCGCGCGCAGCGCGGCCTGCAGGTCGTCGGCGGCCGTGGCTCCGGCGCGGTGATGGTGTTGGCCGGTCCCCCCGGCGTCGGCAAGACTTCGCTGGGCGAGAGTGTGGCGCGGGCGCTGGGCCGCAAATTCGTGCGTGTCGCCCTGGGCGGTGTGCGTGACGAGGCCGAGATCCGCGGGCACCGGCGCACCTACGTCGGCGCGCTGCCGGGCCGCATCGTGCGTGCCATCGGCGAGGCGGGATCGATGAATCCCGTTGTGCTGCTGGACGAAATCGACAAGGTCGGCTCAGACTATCGGGGCGACCCGAGCGCTGCCCTGCTCGAGGTGCTGGACCCGGCGCAGAACCACACCTTCCGCGACCACTACCTGGACCTGGATCTGGACCTGTCCGATGTCGTGTTCCTGGCCACCGCCAACGTGATCGAGAACATCCCGTCGGCGCTGCTGGACCGCATGGAGCTGGTTCAGATCGACGGCTACACCGAGGATGACAAGGTGGCCATCGCCCGGGATTACCTGCTGCCTCGCCAGCGGGACCGGGCGGCGCTGAACGATGACGAGGTCACCGTGACCGACGCGGCGCTGCGCAAGATCGCCGCCGACTACACCCGCGAGCCGGGCGTGCGGCAGTTCGAGCGGCTGCTGGCCAAGGCGCTGCGGAAGGTGACGACGAAGATCGCCGACGAACCGGTGACGATCGACGAGCCCGATCTGGTGGATTACCTTGGCAGGCCGCGGTTTACGCCGGAGTCGGCCGAACGCACCGCGGTGCCCGGAGTCGCTACCGGCCTGGCCGTGACGGGCTTGGGCGGCGATGTGCTCTACATCGAGGCCGGGGCGACCGACGGTGAGCCGGGTTTGCAACTGACCGGGCAACTGGGTGACGTGATGAAGGAATCGGCGCAGATCGCGCTGTCCTATGTGCGCTCACACGCCGCCGAGCTGGGTGTCGACCCCAAGGCACTGGACCAGCGCATCCACGTGCACGTGCCCGCGGGCGCGGTGCCCAAGGACGGCCCGTCGGCGGGTGTCACGATGGTCACCGCGCTGGTGTCGATGGCCACCGGGCGTCAGGTGCGCTCCGACGTCGGCATGACCGGCGAGGTCACGCTGAACGGTCGGGTGCTGCCCATCGGCGGTGTCAAGCAGAAGCTGCTGGCGGCCCAACGGGCAGGATTGTCAACGGTGTTCATCCCGATTCGCAATGAGCCGGACCTGGACGACGTGCCGGCGGAGGTCCTCGATGCGCTGACGGTCAAGCCGATGACCGACGTCGCCGACATCGTGGCGCAGGCGCTGGAAGCGGTGGCCGAACCGGCGACCGTGGCCGCCTGAGGCCTGCCGCGAACGTGGCCCTGGTGTCACGCTCGGCGCGCACCCGTGTCGTGCGGCCGGTCGGTGGACGGCGTTACTGTCGGCACATGGCCTACGACGAGGACCTGGCGAACCGGGTACGCGAGTTGCTCGCGCAGCTACGCGGCGTGGACGAGAAGGCAATGTTCGGCAGCCTGGCGTTTCTCATCCGCGGGCACATGGCAGTCGCGGTCAGCGGCAAGGGCGGGCTGATGGTGCGGGTGCCCCCCGACGACACCGCCAGGCTGCTCAAGCGCGCACACGTGAGCCCGATGGTGATGGCCGGCCGCGAGACTCGCGGCTGGTTGCGCGTCGACGGCGCGGGTGTGAAAACCACACGCCAGCTTGAGAGTTGGATCGCCCAGGGTGTCGGCTACGTCGACACGCTGCCGCCGAAGTAGCCGGCAAGTTTGCCGGTTTGCCGCGGGGGTATTTGCCAAGGCATGAGCAAGTCCGGCGAGCTTCAAAAGCTGGTGCGACGCGTCCTCAAGGTCGCCGGCACCACATACGCGGACGAGGCCGGGATACGCGTCAACGACAAGCCGATGCCCCTGTTCCAGCTGCTCATGTTGTGCATGCTCGCCAGCAAGCCCATCGATGCCGCCATCGCCACGCGCGCCGCGCGCGAGGTGTTCAAAGCGGGCCTGCGTACACCCGAGGCGGTGCTGGCCGCCGAGCGGTGCACCATGATCGGCGCCTTCGGCCGCGCCCATACGTCCGCTATGACGAGAGCTCCGCGACTCGCCTGATCGCCTTGGCGGAGGTGGTGCACGAGCAGTATTCGGACGATCTGCGCGAAATCGCCGAGTCGAGCCGGCACGAGGTGGCCGCGGCGAAGCGAATGCTGAAGAAATTCAAAGGGATTGGCGATACCGGCGCCGACATCTACCTTCGTGAGGTTCAAGACACCTGGACCTGGGTGCGACCCTATTTCGACGATCGCGCCAGGGCCGCCGCCAAGACACTGGGCCTGCCGACCGACGCCGAGGCGCTCGGCAAGCTGTCGCCGCGCAACAACGCTCGTCTGGCGGCCGCGCTCGTCCGCATCTCGCTGGACGACGACCTGCGCCGGCAGGTGGTCGGTTGACGACGCGGTGACCATCCGGATCGGTACCTCCGGCTGGTCGTACAACCACTGGGCGGGCGTGCTGTACCCGCCGGGAACTCCGTCTGCACAGCGGTTGGCCAGCTCGTGCCGGCGTCGATCCGGGTCGCCGTGGAGCTGCGGCACCCGTCGTGGGACGACTCGGCCGTCTACCAGCTGCTGGAGCACCACCGCGCCGCCTATGTGGTGATGAGCGGCGAAGGGCTGGCCTGCATTGCGCGGGCCACCACCGATCTGGTTTATGCCCGCATGCACGGGCTGGCCGGCGACGCGATGTACACCGGGTCGTACTCGGACGACGAATTGCGCCGCTGGGCCGACCGCATCACGGCCTGGGACGCCGAGGGAAAAACGTGTGGATGTATTTCAACAACGACCTGGGCGGCCACGCGGTCCGAAATGCACTCTGCCTGAAGGAACTTCTGCGCTGAGCAGGCTAGTCGGTGACGGCGTCGCCCTCGTCGACGGCCGTCCAGGCGCGGTCGATGACCTCCGGCGGGTGGTGTGCCTGCAATCGTTCCCGCTCGGTGCGGCGCCGCTTGATCCGCAACCGCGCGTCGGCCGGCACGGTGACCAATTCGTCGCACGTCAGGTAGTGCACATCATCGACGACATCGATCAGATCCGCCGCGGCCCAACGGGAACCCAACTCGCGCAAAGTCATTCGGAGTTCGTGTGTGAAGCGCTGCGTCGTATCGTGGGCCAGCTCCCGGGACACGCGGGCGTTGGTGACAATGCGCTGGGCCAGACTCGGCGGCGGCGTCGGCCGGGCGGGAGCTGCCGCGGCTTCGGCGGCCGCCGTCAGCAGCATCCGCGGGTTATCGCTGAATGTCGGACTCGCCAGCTCGCCCTCACTCGGTCCGCGGTGCCCGATCCGGCCGATTGCGGCGTCGACGAGACGGGCGGTCGGGGGTGACAACGCGCGGATACTCGCGAGGTTGCCTTCGTCGGCCAGGGCGGCCAACGTCGGATCGTCGCGTAAAACGGTTGCAAGGCCGGTGAGTTCCGCTTCGACGTGGGTGCTTTGCATGATCATGCCCACGCCGGGAACCCGGGTCCCGGCGCCGGTGGGCTCGAGTGCCGCGGCGGTGATGCCGGTGTCGATCAACCACAGCGCCGTGAGCATCCAGCCCTGATGTATCCGGTCGCGCAACAAGCGAATCCGCACGCCCAGGCTGGCCTCCGAAAGCAGGCCAAGCTGGAGCGGATCGGCGTGTTCGGCGAACGCCGCCGCGGTGTAGGCCCTGGTGTCGGCCCGCAGATGACGCAACAGTCCCAGCGATCGCGCCGCGACGACCGCTTTGGCGAGCGAGCCGAGCGGTCCCTCGGCCAGTCGGGGCTGCCCGAACGGCAACAGGTCCCCGACCTGCGGTTGGTCGACTAAAGCCGTTTGTACGATGGACTTTTCGTCCCAACCGGGTAGTTGGGCGGCCGCGACGACATTGGTCGACACCCCGACGTAGGGTCGGTGACCGAACGCCGCGATGGCCCGGCTCCCCCACTCGTCGCCGACGACGCCGCCCAGTGCCAGCACCTGGCCCATCGCGTGGTTGGCGGCGCGCAGGCCGCCCATCTGCACGTCCAGCGTGATCGGGGTCAACGGCCCGGGTAGTGCTTCGGCGAGGCCGGCGGCGCTGAAGACGGGGAACCGCGGATCGATGCGGTCGTCGAATTCGCCTTCCAGGCCTTCGGGTGCCGCGCTGCGCAGCTCGGACGATGCCCCCGGGCGCGGCGGGACCTCGATCGGGATCGGCAGCCGGCCGCCGTGCTCCGTCGCCCCGGCGGGCCCGGCCCTGCGGCCGATGAGTCCGCGGGCGGTGTCGCCCACCGCTTCGACCGCCTTCCAACCGAATTCGAAAGCCCAATCCTCTTGTGCGGCAGTGGTGTCCAGGTCGGGGAACGGACGCGGCCAGCTGGGTATGCGATGCAGGCGGGAGCGCGGGGTCACCGATCGCAGTAGCCGCCATGCCGTGATCACGTTGATGGTGTCCGGGGTGGTCAGATCCACGATTCCGGTGCGATCGGTGTCGAGCGCATGGACCAGGAAGCGCACCAGGTCGTCCAGATGCAGCACCCGTATCGGCTGCTCGGAAACCTTGGCGCGCAGCAACGTTGCCAGGGTGCGGCACACCATCCAGTCGAGCTGTCGACCGACCGGGGGCGCGATCCGGACGATCAGGCTGGGCCCCCAACTGGTCGATACCAGGTCCTCGGCCGGTTCGTAGACGTCGGGCGCGCCGGCGGCCTGGCTGACGAACAGCAGGCGCGCGCCGGCGCGGGCCGCGGCATGCGTCACGCGCACGACACCGTCGACGCCGGCGCTGCCGGGAGCCGTCGAGTCCACCGGGGCGAGATGGACGACCGCATCGGATTCGTCGGCCAGCTGCTGCAGAACCGGGTCGGTCAGCGGGGCCCGCACAAAATCGACGCCTGCGTCCAGGCAGGCGTGGGGAAACTCGGCAATGCCGCTGACCGTGTGCCCGGCAGCAATCAGCTGCCTTGCGACCAGCCGCCCGACGGTGCCGGTGGCGTCGGTAACCAGGATGTGCACCTGGGCTCACCTCCCCCAACGTCCATCTTCGACAATAGGCAAGCTCGTGCCAATCGCGCGACCGCTAGGCCCCCGAGATCACGTGAGCTGGGCCGATACTTCTGAGCTATCAGCGCAGCGCGGCGCTGCCGTCGGCGGCGACGGCAACCTTGGCGCCGCCGATGTCCTCGCTGACCGTCGCCGCGGCCGCGGCGGGGTCGGCGATCACGGCCAGGGTGCGGGAACCGTCGGGTGTGCGCACAGCCAAGAAGGCCTTCTCCGGCCGCCCGTCGCGGTCGAACGGCGTCGTCCATGCCTCGACGGTCCCGACGCCCTCCCACTCCACCAGCCCGTCCCGGGTAGGCTCCCGATCGACCGCCGATTGCACGTTCTCCCAACGAAATTCGGTTGGGGGCTCGGTGCTGTACACGCCGAAGCTGTGCTTGGTGAGGTAACCGCCGTTGGCGCTGACCAGCGCGCGGCGGCCGGGGTTGGCCACCAGCAGCTCGGCCGTGGTGGCGATCGAATGCATGACGTAGTTGTTCCACGGGCCGCCTGCGAAGGTCAGGCCGCCGGTGACGGTCAGCGGGCGCGCGGGCTCGTCGACGGCCAAGCCGAGTTCGGCCGCCGCCGCCTGCACCGCGATCGGGAAGCACGAGTACAGGTCGACGTAGTCGACGTCGTCGATGCCCAGGCCGGCCAGCTGCAGGGCCCGCGCGCCGCCGATCCGGATGGCCGGCGAGCGGTGCAGCTCCTCGCGCTCGGCGATCGCCGAAGTGTCGTGGGAGTCGGTGCCCGCGTGCGGGAAAACCCAGCGCTCGGCCGGGATCCGCAGGCGCTGCGCCTGTTCGACGGAGGCCACGATCAGCGCCGCGCCCTGGTCGACCATGTTGTTGGAATTCATCAGCTTGGTGTAGGGCCAGCTGATCATCCGGTTCTGCGGCCCGGCCCGCGCGATCTCCTCGGCGGTGACCGGTTTGCGGATCCAGGCGTGCGGGTTGTCGACGGCGACGGCGGCAAAGCGCGCCCACAACTCGCTGATACGCGTGCGGTGGTCGTCGATCGCCTCGTCGGACGCGATGCGCAGCGATTGCTCGAATAGCGGGTAGACGAACGCGGGCCGGTCCAGTTTGATCCGGAGCTCCGCGTCGCCGGCCATCGGCACGTCCTCGCCGCTCACCTCGGCCAACGGGACGGAGTCGTCCTGCGCGGTCCAGGTCAGCCTGGCGCCCAGCTTCTTCAGGCTGGTCCTGGTGCGCCAGGTCTCCGCGCCGGCCAGCAACACCACCCCGGCGCGGCCCCGCTGGATGTCCAGGCACGCCTGGTTGAGCAGCGACTGCGGCACGTTGCCGCCGACCGGGCTGTACCGCGTGGTGAAATCGGAGGCGCCGAGGCGCTGGCCCAGCAACAGCCCGGGGTCCCGGTAGTGCGCCGAGAGCATGTTGACCACCCGGATCGAGTCCACCGCCTCGAAAACCCGGGAATCGGCGGCCGGGCGGGCGGCGGCGACCATGAGGTCGACCGGTTCGACGGATCGCGTGTCCGGGTCGATCGCGTCTCGGTGGTTGACCTGGCCGTAGCCGATCAGCACCGGCGTCCTGGGGTCCAGCGGCATACGACGAACCTAGCGTGACGCTAGTGTCACGCTCGGCGGTGGACAGCGCCTAGGGCCAAGAGGGATGGAGACTTTCGACGAATGAACGCACATTTGAGCTACGTCGAGGCCGTCATCGTCGGCGCCGCCCAGGGGGTCACCGAGCTGTTCCCCGTCTCCAGCCTGGGACACGCGATCCTGGTGCCCGCGCTGGTCGGCGGCCAATGGGCCCAAGACCTCAACGTCTCCGCGCCCCAGTCGCCCTACCTGGCGTTCATCGTGGGGCTACACGTCGCCACCGCGGCGGCCCTGCTGGTGTTCTTCTGGCGGGACTGGCTGCGCGTCCTGACCGGCCTCTTCTCCTCGGTGCGCCATCGCCGGATCCGGACGTCCAACGAGCGCCTGGCCTGGCTGCTGGTGGGCGGCACCATCCCGGTGGGCCTGGCGGGGCTGTTCCTGGAGAAGCTCTTTCGCACGACGCTGGGCAAGCCGGTCCCGGCGGCCATCTTCTTGCTGCTCAATGGGATTGCGCTGTATGCCGGCGAGGTGCTGCGCCGTCGCGCCGCGGCCGCGGTCCCCGAACCGGTCGGCGCCCCCGTCGGGCACACCGGCGAGGCGGTCGACAACCGGCTCGCCCAGCTGCCCGTCGGCCGGGGGGTGCTGATCGGCGCCGCCCAGATCCTGGCGCTGCTGCCCGGCATCAGCCGTTCCGGCATCACGATCGTCGCCGGTCTGTGGCGCGGCTTGTCGCACGAAGACGCCGCCCGCTTCTCCTTCTTGCTGGCGACGCCGATCATCCTGGCCGCCGGTGTGTACAAGATCCCGGATCTGTTCGGCCCGCTGGGCAGCGGGATAGGCGGCCAGGTGCTGGCGGGCAGCATCGCCTCCTTCATTTGCGCCTACCTCGCCGTGCGCTTCCTCACCCGGTACTTCGAAACCCGCACGCTGACACCCTTCGCCATCTACTGCGCGGTGGTCGGGGCGGCCAGCCTGGCCTGGCTGACGCTGCACTAGGTCGGAGCTCGTTGCCTGCGCGAACCGGAAGTGCTGTGCTTACCAGATGGCAGACACGGCAGTTGGACTGAAGGTCCGCGACAAGGTCATCGTGATCACCGGCGGCGCCCGCGGCATCGGGCTCGCCACGGCGACCGCACTACACAATCTGGGCGCCAAGGTCGCGATCGGCGACATCGACGAGGTCAAGGTCAAGGAGTCCGGGACCGCGCTCGGCCTCGACGTCTACGGCAAACTCGACGTCACCGACCCGCAGTCGTTCGCGGAATTCCTCGACGCCGTCGAGCGCCAGTTCGGCCCGATCGACGTGCTGGTGAACAACGCCGGCATCATGCCGCTCGGCCGCATCGTCGACGAGCCCGACGCCGTCACCCGGCGCATCCTCGACATCAACGTCTACGGCGTCATGCTGGGCAGCAAACTGGCGCTGGCGCGCATGATCCCGCGTGGGCAAGGCCACATCATCAACGTCGCGTCGCTGGCCGGGGAGACCTACCTCGCCGGCGCGGCCACCTACTGCGCCAGCAAGCATGCCGTGGTCGGCTACACCGACGCGGCCAGGATCGAATATCGCGGCACGGGTGTGCAGTTCTCGCTCGTCAATCCGACGTTCGTGAACACCGAACTGATCGCCGGAACCCAGGGTGCCAAGGGCATCAGAAACGCCGAACCGTCCGACATCGCCGACGCGATCGTCAAGTTGATAGACCACCCCAGACCGCGAGTTCGCGTCACCAGGCTGGCCGGGGCTCTCATCGCGTCGCAGAAGTTCATGCCACGAGGATTGTCGGAGGGCCTTAACCGTCTCCTCGGCGGCGAGCACGTTTTCACCGACGTCGACGACGAGAAGCGCCGGGACTACGAGGCGCGGGCCCGCGGCGAGGAGTGACCTTCTTACCTAGCGGCCTTCAGCGGCGTCGCGGACAATCGGGCACGTGAGCCTCGAAACCTCGACCAAAGCGCCCGAAGCACTCTCCGACGATGAACTCACGCTGCTCGACAAGTATTGGCGCGCCGCCAATTACCTGTCGGTCGGACAGATTTACCTGCTGGACAATCCACTGCTGACGGAGCCGCTCGCCGCCGAGCACGTCAAGCCCCGGCTGCTGGGGCACTGGGGCACCACGCCCGGGCTGAACCTGATTTACGCGCACCTGAATCGGGTCATCCGCAATCGCGACGCCAACGTCATCTACGTCACCGGGCCCGGCCACGGCGGCCCCGGCCTGGTCGCCAACGCCTACCTCGAAGGCACCTACACCGAGGTGTACAGCGGCATCGGCGAGGACACCGAAGGGCTGCGCAAGCTGTTCCGCCAGTTCTCCTTCCCCGGCGGCATCCCCAGCCACGTCGCGGCCCAGACCCCGGGCTCCATCCACGAAGGCGGCGAGCTCGGCTACGCGCTGGTGCACGCCTACGGTGCCGCCTTCGACAATCCGGACCTGGTGGTCGCTTGCGTGATCGGCGACGGCGAGGCCGAGACCGGCCCGCTGGCCGCCAGCTGGCACTCCAACAAGTTCCTCAATCCGGCCGTCGACGGCGCGGTGCTGCCGATCTTGCACCTCAACGGCTACAAGATCGCCAACCCGACGGTGCTGGCCCGGATCCCGCACGCCGAGCTCGAGTCGTTGCTGCGCGGCTACGGCTACCGGCCGATCACCGTCGCCGGCGACGACCCGGGTTTCGTGCATCAGGAGCTGGCCGCGGCGCTGGACGACGCGTTCGACGACATCGCAGCCATCCAGCGCGCCGCGCGCGACGGCGCGACGACCGAGCGCCCGGTATGGCCGATGATCGTGCTGCGCACTCCGAAGGGCTGGACGGGGCCCAAAGTGGTCGACGGCAAACACGTCGAGGGCACCTGGCGGGCGCACCAGGTGCCGCTCGCCGAGACGCACGAGAACGCCGAGCATCGCGCCCAGTTGGAGGAGTGGCTGCGCAGCTACGGGCCCGGGGAGCTGTTCGACGCCGACGGCGCACTGCGGCCGGAGTTGCGGGCGCTGGCGCCGACGGGCGCCCGGCGGATGAGCGCGAACCCGCACGCCAACGGCGGGCTGCTGCTGCGGGAGCTGGACTTGCCGGACTTTCGCGACTACGCGGTGCCGGTGTCGCAGCCGGCCACCGCGACCCACGAGGCCACCCGGGTGCTCGGCACGTTCCTGCGCGACGTCATCGCCCGCAACCCGGATCGCTTTCGGCTGATGGGGCCCGACGAGACCGCGTCCAACCGGCTGTCCGCTGTCTTCGAGGCGACCGGCAAGGTCTGGATGTCGGAGGTCGAGCCCGACGACGACGGCCTGGCACCCGACGGTCGCGTCATGGAGGTGCTCTCCGAGCACCTGTGCCAGGGCTGGCTGGAGGGCTATCTGCTGACCGGCCGGCACGGGCTGTTCAACTGCTACGAGGCGTTCGTGCACATCGTCGACTCGATGCTCAACCAGCACACGAAATGGCTGGCCACCAGCCGGGAACTGCCCTGGCGACGGCCCATCGCGTCGCTGAATTACCTGTTGAGCTCGCACGTGTGGCGCCAGGACCACAACGGGGCGTCGCATCAGGACCCGGGCTTCATCGACCTGGTTGCCAACAAGCGGGCCGAGATCTCGCGCGTGTACCTGCCGCCGGACGGCAACACGCTGTTGTCAGTGGCCGACCACTGCCTGCGCAGCCGCGACTACGTCAACGTCATCGTGGCCGGCAAGCAGCCCGCGCTGGCGTACCTCGACATGGACGCCGCGATCGCGCACTGCACCCGCGGCCTGGGCATCTGGGAGTGGGCCAGCACCGCAACCGGCGAGCCCGACGTGGTGTTGGCGTGCGCCGGGGACATCCCGACACAGGAGATCCTGGCCGCCGCCGACATCCTGCGCCGCGAGCTGCCCGACCTGGGTGTGCGGGTGGTCAACGTCGTCGACCTGATGCGCCTGCAGCCGGATTCCGAACACCCGCATGGGTTGTCCGACCGGGAATTCGACGCGTTGTTCACCCGGGACAAGCCGGTGATCTTCGCCTATCACGGCTACCCCTGGCTGATCCACCGGCTCTGCTATCGCCGCACCAATCACCCGCGCGTCCATGTCCGGGGGTTCAAGGAGCGTGGCACCACCACGACGCCCTTCGACATGGTGATGCTCAACGACCTGGACCGCTTCCACCTGGTGATAGACGTCATCGACCGGGTGGACGGGCTGGCGGACCGGGCCGCGCTGCTGCGCCAGCGGATGGCCGACGCGCGGTTGCACGCCCGGATCTACACGCGCGAGCACGGCGAGGACGACCCGGCGATCGCCAACTGGACGTGGGAGTCGAGCTAGCAGAACGACCGTGGTGAGTGATGGGAGGGAGACGACACATCAGAGTGGGAGCCGAGCGAGCAGAACCGCTAGTGCCGAGCAGAACCGGTTAGTGCCGCCGGATCCGCACCGGCACCGAGGCCGGACCCTTCAGGGACGGCGTCGTCCCCCATCGCACCGGTCCGGCCAGCTCCAGGCCTTCGACGTCGTCGAGGAGCGAGTCGATATGCGGTGGTCGCGGTCCTGGTCACCCACTGGACCGCAGTGCCCCAGCGAGCGGTCTCCTCGACCGCGGCGGTAAGCAGGCTGCGGTTCGCCTTCAACTCGCCGAACTGCTCAACTCGGGTCTGACGGTCGAGGAAACCGCGCGCCGGCTCGGCTACTCGGCGACCGCCGCGTCCACCTGCGCCCACGTCCGCTGGAACGGGTGTCCACCCCGCAGGTGGAAGCGAGCCTGAGGGTCGGTCGCGGCCCGCGGGTAAACTCGACGAGTGCCCGCCGCCCCCGCTTCCGATGCCATCCATCCGGTGGTGTCGGAGTTGTCGGCGCTGCACCGGCTGCGGATTTATCTGGACCTCGGCGTCGTCGTCCTGGTGCTGGTGCTCACGAACCTGATCGCGCACTTCACCACGCCGCTGGCGAGCATCGCGACCGTGCCGGCGGCCGCCGTCGGGCTGGTGCTCTTGATGCGGTCCAACGGCCTGGATTGGGCCGACCTCGGCCTGGGCCGCGAACACTGGAGGTCGGGCCTGGCCTACGCGCTCGGGGCGGTCGCCGTCGTGGCGTCGGTGATCGCGGTCGGCGTGCTGCTGCCGATGACGCGGCCCATGTTTATGAACAATCACTACGCCACGATCTCCGGTGCGCTGGTCGCCTCGATGGTGATCATCCCGCTGCAGACCGTCATCCCCGAGGAGCTGGCGTTCCGCGGCGTGCTGCATGGCGCGCTGCACCGGGCCTGGGGTTTCCGCGGGGTCGCCTTGGTGGGTTCGCTGCTGTTCGGGCTGTGGCATGTCGCGACGTCGCTTGGCCTGACGAGTAGCAACGTCGGCTTCACCCGGCTGTTCGGCGGCGGGTTCCTCGGAATGCTGGCCGGGGTGACGTTGGCGGTATTGGCCACCGGCACGGCCGGATTAGTCTTCAGCTGGCTGCGCCGTCGCAGCGGCAGCCTGATCGCGCCGATCGCGCTGCACTGGTCGCTGAACGGGATGGGTGCCCTAGCCGCGGCGCTGGTCTGGCACCTGTCGTCCTGAGCGCGGTCACACCAGCAGCACCGCGGCGCCGGCAACGCGCCCGGCGGCCAGATCCCCCAGCGCCTCATCGGCTTGATCCAGCGGATATTCCGGCGTGGTCACCTCGATGCGATGCCGGCCGGCGAAGTCCAGAAACTCGCGGGCGTCGGCCCGGGTGTTCGACGTGACCGACCGGAGCTGCCGTTCCTGGAACAGGTGACGCTGGTAGTTCAGGGTCGGGATATCCGACAGGTGGATCCCCGCGATGGCCAGGGTGCCGCCGCGGTCCAGCGCCTCGAGCGCGGGCAACACCAGCTCGCCTACCGGTGCGAAGAGGATCGCCGCATCCAGCGGCACGGGCGGCGGATCGGCGGCGCCCTGCGCCGACGCGGCGCCGAGTTGGATCGCCAGCTCGCGCGCCTCCTGGCCACGGGTCATCACGTGCACCTCGGCGCCCTGCGCCAGCGCGACCTGGGCGGTGATATGGGCGCTGCCGCCGAAGCCGTACAGGCCCAACCGCCCACCGGGAGGCAGCTCGGCGCGCAGCAGCGAGCGATAGCCGATGATGCCGGCGCACAGCAGCGGCGCAAGCTCGCTGTCGGTGTAGCCGCTCGGCAAGTGGTGGGCGAAAGCCGAAGGCACCGTTGCGAATTCGGCGTAACCGCCGTCGGCGTCCCAGCCGGTGTAGCGGGACTGCGGGCACAGGTTCTCGGCGCCCCGACGGCAATAGGCGCACCCGCCGCAGGTGTGGCGCAGCCAGGCGATGCCGACGCGGTCGCCCACGCGAAACCCGTCGCCGGCGTCGGCCCCGACTTCGACAACCTCCCCCACCACTTCGTGGCCAGGCGTGACGCGGTCGCGGTGGACGGGAAGGTCGCCCTCGGTGACGTGCAGGTCGGTGCGGCACACGCCGCAGGCGCGCACGGCCACCAGTAACTCCGCGGGGCCGGGCCGCGGGATGTCGGTGCTGACCCGCTCGAGCGGCCGGGTGGCCATCGGCCCCGGCTGCCGAACCTGCCACGCCTGCATCGTCTTCGCCGCCGGGGCCATCACCCCATGATGGGCTAGAGCGTCTTGGTGCGCGAGGTGGCGAACTTGTAGATCAGCAACAGGATCACCGCTCCCACCAGCGCCCCGAGGAACGAATGCTGGATGGGCGGGTGAATGTCGAACACGTGCGGCGGGAAGACGATGCTGCCCACTGTGCCGCCGACGTACGAGCCGACGATGCCGAGCAGGGCCGTCGCGATCCAGCCCATGGGCTGCTTGCCCGGGACGATGGCGCGTGCGATCAGGCCGACGATGAGACCCAACACGATTAGCCAGATGATGTGCAGAACCACGACGGGCTCCTTTGCGGGTTAGCTGATAAGGGGACCTTGGGAGCAATACCCCGCTCAGGGTGGCGCCAACCGCGCGGCGATCGGGGCGAGTTCGCTTGTCGCGGCGCGCGTTTACCTGCCCGCCCCGACTGCCCGAATGCCTAGGTCTTGCGCACCAGGCCGACGATCCAGAGCAGGAGGACTGATCCGAGCAGCGCGGTAAAGAAGGTGAATATCCAACCGCCTGAGGCGGTGTCGACGAAGAAGCTCAGCAGGAAGCCGCCGAGCAGCGCGCCGACGATCCCGATCACGATGTCGAGCAGGATGCCGGAGCCCGCGCCTTTGACGATCTTGCTGCCGATCCAACCGGCGAGGCCGCCGATGATGATGTAGCCGATGATCCCGACGCTTGTCAGCGTCGTGGATCGGGCGAGGTGTTCAGTAGCTGCCGTGATGTCCATTGGGGTCTCCTTGTATCGCTGGCAGAGCCCAGCTCAACGGCCGGGCCGTGCCTTGCGTATACCCCGTTTTCGCACCCCTTTAAATACCGCATCGGGGTGGGTCGGCCCGGGGTCTCGCCGGTGGACCCGCTAGGTCGTCGGCAGGGTCCGCTGTGGCGTCGGGGTCGCGGTAGGCGTGGCGTCGGTGGCCGGCGCCCCCGGAGCCGGGGCCGGAGTGGGAGCCGGCCCCCCCGGTGCCGGTGCGCCCGGCGGGGCCGGTGCCGCCGGCGGGGCCGTCCACGGCTGAATCGACTCGGCGAGAGCCTTGGCGGCGCCCTTGTCGACCGGGTTGTTCGAGGTGCCCAGGTACACGACGAACCAACGCTGAGCTGCGCCGCCGCCCGGCGTCGCCGCGGGCGAACTGACCACGCCGGTCCAGATCTGACCGTTCGGCTTCGACGCGTCACTGAACTTGACCTCGTAGAACGAGGCGCTGCCCGTCAGCCCGTTGGCGCCGCTGAGCGGTGTGGTTTCCTGGTTGATCCGGGTGCCCGGATAGGGCATGAAGAACTCGCCCATGTCCGAGCCGAGCCGGACCGCGGCCTTGGCGTCATTGGGTTCGGCGCTGGCATACAACTTCTGGTCCAGCCGCCCCATCACGATGCGGGTGTCGTTGGCGACCGGAGGCGCCTGGCCGGGCGCCGACGGCGGCCCCGTGGTCTTGCTCAGCAGCTCCGAGCCGTAGTCGAGGTGGGTGGCATCTGACTCCACCCAGCTGGCCGGCACGACGAAGCTGAAGCCGCCCACGGCGTTGCCGACCCGGCCGGCATTCGGGTCCGGAGGCGGCGGCGGGATCGGGGCGTTGGGGTCGCCCGGCGCCGGGGGCGGGGCGTTCGGGTCGACCGGCGGTGGCGGCACCGGCGCCCCCGGAGACGCCGGCGGGGCCTGCGGCGGCAGCGGGGCACCCGGGGCGGGCGATGCGGCGGGAGCCGGCGACACCGGAGGGGCCGGTGATGCTGGAGGCGCCGCGGTCGTCGTGGTCGGCGGGACCGGAGTCGGAACCTCGGGGTCGGCCTTCGCGGTTGCCGGCAAGGCAATCGTGACGACGCTGGCACTGGTGACCGTGGCGATCGCGAGCGTCGCCCACAGCCCCCTGCGGCGGGTCGAATGCGGGTCCACCTGGCTCATGGCGACGAACCTACCGTGTTACGGCTGCGACGCAAGGATGCCAAGCGGGAGATGTCATGCGGTTTTTCCGTTGTTGCCAACCTGCAACGTGGCCGGCGTCTACGCAGTTCAGCTCCTCACCGCCCGGCGTGTCGTCGGGCGGACGGGTACAGCGACACCTCGGCGGCCTTGACGACGAACCAGACCACCTCGCCGGGTGTCAGCTGCAGCTCGGCGGCCGCGTCGACGGTGATCTCGGCCGCCAGGCCGGGCGCGCCGTCGGCCTGCTGGACCCCCCGCACCAGCACGGCGGAGCCGCGGATGTCCAGCTCGGCCACCGTGGCCTCGACGCAGTTCCGCGGGCTGCCGTGCGGCCGATGTCGGTATACGGCCACGGCTGTCGGTGCGAACACCGCGATCGCCGCGTCGCCGCCGGCGAGCCCGCTGCCAAGCTCCGGCGCCGGGGTCCCATGCCAGCGTGCACCCGAGGACGCATGCAGCGAACCGTCGGGCGCAAGCGTCCCGTTGACGAGGTTGATCCCGGCGATCCGGGCGCCGAAATGGCTGCGCGGCGCGGTGAGCACAGCGGGCACCGGGCCGATCTCGGCGATCTTCCCCGACTCGAGCACCAACACGCGATCGGCGAGCGTGAACACATCCAACAGGTCGTGGGTGATCAGGACGACGGCGCAGCCGCTGCGGTTGACGGCGGTCCGCAACACGCCGCGGATGGCCGCGGCCGCGGTGACGTCGAGGCCGGTCAGCGGCTCGTCGAGGAGCAGCACCTCGGGCTCGGCGGCCAGCGCCCGCGCGATCGCGACCCGCTGCGCCTGGCCGCCGGACAGTTGTCGGGGCCTGCGGTCGGCGAACTGCTCGGCATCCACCTCGCGCAGCCAGCGCAGTGCGGCCCGTTTCTCGTCGGCCCGCCCGGAACCGAACATCCCGCGACGGCTGTGCGGTCCGAAGGCGACATTGGCGACGACGCTCAGGTGCGGAAACAGCAGCGGGTCCTGCAGCAGCAGCCCCACCCGGCGGTCGTGGGTCGCGACGTCCACCCCCGCGGCCGTGTCCGTCAGCACCCGATCGCCCAGCCGCACCACGCCCTCGTCGGGACGGACCAGCCCGGCGATGACGTGCAGGGCGGTCGATTTGCCCGCGCCGTTGGGTCCCAGCACCGCGAGCACCTCGCCCGCAGACACGGCGAACTCCACGTCCAGCGAGCGGTCCGCCACCACCGCACGAAGTTGCAGCCCGCTCACGGCCGGCTACCTGGCTTCGTATCCGGTCAGCCGGCCGGCGCCCACGCCCAGGACCACCAGCGCCGCGACCGCGACGAGCAGAATCGACAAGGCCACCGCCGCGTCCGCGTCGGTCACCCGCTGCAGGTAGATCTCCAGCGGCAGGGTCCGTGTCACGCCCTGGCGTGAGCCCGCGAAGGTCAGGGTCGCGCCGAACTCCCCCAGCGAGCGGGCGAACGCCAGCACCGCGCCGGACAACATGCCCGGCAGCAGCAGCGGCAGGGTGACTCGCCACCACACCGTGCTGGGCCGAGCCCCCAGCGTCGCGGCCACTACCTCGTAGTCCGCACCCGCGGTCCGGGCGGCACCCTCCAAGGAGATCACCAGGAACGGCAGCGAGACGAACGTCTGCGCCAGCACCACGGCGGTCGTGCTGAACGCGATGCTGATGCCGGCGGCTTCCAGGTATCGGCCGATCAGTCCCAGCCGGCCGAACGCGTAGAGCAACGCGATGCCGCCGACCACCGGGGGCAGCACCAGCGGCAGCAGGATGAGCGGGCGCAGCACGCGCGCCAGCCGCCCCGTGCTGCGGGCCAGCACCAGCGCCATCGGCACGCCCAGGAGTACGCACAGTGTGGTGCTGGCCGCGGCGGTCTTCAGGCTCAGCAGCAGCGCCGTCCTGGACGACACACTGGTGATCAGCGACCAGAAATGCGACCAGTCGACCTTGATCGCGATCGCCGCCAGCGGCAGCACCACGAACAGCGACCCCATCGCGGCGGGGATGTACACCCAACGAGGCAGGTCCGGGCAACGTGCGTTGATGGGTACTTACCTAACCTGCTTGAGCGCGCCACCGCTCGTTTTCACGGTGCGAGCTGGACGTGGCCCCGCGGGGGCTGGGACGGCGGCGTCGTCTGCTGTGTTGGTGCCGGTCCGTCCTGATTGGGCGGCGGCGATTGCGGTTGTTCTACTCGCGGTGCCGACGGTGCCGGCGGTGCCGGCGTTGCGACAGGCGGTGCTGGCCGGGGCGGGGGCGCGGGTGCGGCGGGCGGCGTGACCGGATTTATCGTCGGCGCCGGGATTTGTGGGGGGTCGGGCGTGATCTCCCCCATTGGTACTGACCGAATCAGTGCGGCGGAGACCGTGCCGGTCGACGCCATCCTCACCGGGACGTGCGCTGCACCCACCGCGCTCAAGGCGGTGCCGACCAAGGCGGCAAGCACCGCTCGCTCAGCACGTATCACTCGCCTGCGATCAGCCGTCACGCTGCATCCCTCATCTGCGGGCCTGCGTGAAAAGCCCAGTGGTAGTTCGGGCTTACCACCAGTTACGATATTCATCATTGCAGACGTCGGACGTCTCCACCGTTGGCGGCGGGTGTCGGACTCAACGGAGACCGAGCAGATGACGCCGAAGAAACGGAAATCCTGCCGTGCGAACCAGCGCTCTGGTTAGTGTCTCGGCGATGCTGACCGCCGCCATTGTCTGTGCTGGCGCGGCGGCTGCCGACCCCAGCCAGCAGCAGGATCAGTTTGTTGCGCAGCTCCAGCAATTGCAGATTCCCCCCGTCGACAACGTGCCCGCGCTCGTCGCCCAAGCCCATCAGATTTGTGGCGAACTCGATGGGGGCACCTCGGTCGACGCGGTGGTGGACAACGAGATGAACATTTCGTTTGCGGACAGTCCGGCCTTACGTCTGCAGCCGGATCGCGTACGAAGAACCGTGGTCAGATTCATCACCGCATCGGTGACTGTCTACTGCCCCCGGCACCAAGGCGAACTTCCGCCGCCCTGAGACAGCAGGGAGGGACTCGGCGTGGTGGGCGGAATCAGGGTTTGGCGAAGCCCGATTGGGCCAAGATCTGCTGGCCGCCCGCCGAGGTCACCAGGCCGACGAACTTTTGCGCCAGCGCCGGCCGCTGCGCCTTCTTCAGCACCGCGATGGGATAGACGTTCGTCGCGCCGACGGCCTCGGGGAATTCGACCGTCGCCACCTTGTTGCCGGCGTTCTTGGCATCGGTGACGTAGACCAGCGCGGCATCGGCCTGTCCCGTCACCACCTTGTTCAGGGTGTCGGTGACGCTGGGCTCCTCACTGACTGGGTTGAGGCGCACGCCCGTGCTGTTCTCGACGCGCTGCGTCGCCGCCCCGCAGGGCACCGGCTGCTGGCAGGCCACCACGCTGATGCCGGGCTTGGCGAGGTCGGCGAACGAGCCGATCTTCTTCGGATTGCCCGGCGCGGTGACGATGACGAGCGTGTTGGAGGCGAAGTTCGTCGGGTCGCTCGCCAGGAGTCCGGCCTTGACGACCGCGTTCATCTGCGCGGTATCGGCGGACGCGAACACGTCGGCCGTCGCCCCCTGCGTCAGCTGAACGGCCAGCTCCGAGGATCCGGCGAAATCGAGCTCCACGCCGCTGCCGGGATTGTCGCTCTGGAACTGGGCACTTATTTGGGTGAACGCGGCCTTGAGCGAGGCCGCGGCGAACACCACGATCGATCCGGCGAGCGTTGTGGTCGGCGACGGTGGCGGCGACGGCGCCTTCTGACTGCACCCCACCAGAGCCGCGAGCAGCATGGCCGATATCCAAGCGGCGATCCGACGCATGGGTAGAACTTAGCGAGGCGAGCGGCACCGGGCCCACTGACCGCCAAATAGTTATGAATCCGCCCGCGCGTCGCGCTGTCCTTAATTTCCCCTTAGAGCTACTGTCCAGTAACATCGTTTTGATCGACGCCATAACGCATGCGGAGATTCAACGGTGAGCACGAGGAGGTCATGGCAGTGGAAGTGCTGGTCACCGGTGCAGACACGGAACTCGGACGCACGGTAGCCGAGGGCTTCCGCGATGACGGCCACAGCGTGACCCTCGTGGGCGCGCGGCGCAGCGATCTCGAGGTCGCCGCCAAGGAACTCGACGTCGATGCGATCGTCTGCGACACTACCGACCCGGCCAGCCTGGAGGATGCTCGCGGGCTGTTTCCCCACCACCTCGACACCATCGTCAATGTGCCGGCACCGTCCTGGGATGCCGGAGATCCGCGCACCTATTCCCTCGCCGACACCGCCAAGGCGTGGCGCAACACCCTCGATGCGACGCTGCTGTCTGCGGTGCTGACGGTGCAGGCTGTCGGTGACAATCTGAGCTCCGGCGGTTCCATCATCAGTGTCGTGCCGGAAAACCCGCCCGCCGGCGGTGCGGACGCCGCCATCAAGGCGGCCCTGTCGAATTGGGTCGCCGGACAGGCGACGGTGTTCGGCACCCGCGGCATCACCGTCAACGTGGTGGCCAGCGGCCGCGGTGCGCAGGCCGGGTACGACGGCCTCTCCCGTACGCCGGCGTCGGTCGCCGCCGAGGTTGCCCGGTTGTCGTTGTTCCTGACCACACCGGCGGCTCGCCACATCACCGGCCAGACTCTGCACGTCAGTCACGGCGCGCTGGCGCACTTCGCCTGACGGGCTTTCGCTTTCAGCTGAGAGTCTTCCCCTTTCGGGGCCGATCGCTACGGTAGACAACGTGGCTATTCGACTCGGTCTGCAGATTCCCAACTTTTCCTACGGCACCGGGGTGGAGCAGCTCTTCCCCACTGTCATCGCCCAGGCCCAGGAGGCCGAAGCGGCCGGCTTCGACTCGGTCTTCTTGATGGACCACTTCTACCAACTGCCGATGCTGGGCGATCCCGACCAGCCGATGCTGGAGGCCTACACCGCGCTCGGCGCACTGGCCACCGCGACCGAACGGGTGCAACTGGGCACCTTGGTGACCGGCAACACCTACCGCAAGCCGACGCTGCTGGCAAAGATCATCACCACGCTGGACGTCATCAGCCAGGGCCGCGCGATTCTGGGCATCGGCACCGGCTGGTTCGAACTCGAGCACGATCAGCTGGGCTTCGACTTCGGCACCTTCACCGACCGGTTCAACCGGCTCGACGAGGCGCTGCAGATCATCCTGCCGATGATCAAGGGTGAGCGGCCGACGTACTCGGGCACCTACTACCGTGCCGCCGAGGCGCTCGCGAATCCCCGTTTCCGCGAACATATTCCGCTGATGATCGGCGGCAGCGGCGAGAAGAAGACGATCCCGTTGGCCGCGCGACACTTCGATCACTTCAACGTGATCGCCGGGTTCGACGAACTGCCCCGCAAGATCGCGGTGGTGCGCGAGCAGTGCGAGAAGGTCGACCGCGATCCGGCCACGCTCGAAACCAGCATGCTGATCACCGTGCTGCTCGACGACGACGTCAGCGCCGAGCAGATTCCGGCGGAGATGACGCAGCGCATGGTAGCGGGCAGCCCCGATTCGGTTGCGGATCAGATCAAAACCAAAGTGATCGACGCCGGGATCGACAGCGTGCTGATCAACATCCCGTTCTACACACCCGGCATCGTCAAGGCAGCCGGCGAGGCTTTGCGACCGGTGGTGGGTCTGTAAGCGACACCTCAATCTGGGGCCGCCATGACGTGAATCACGTTCTGGCGACCTGGGGTAACGGCCGAGTGTGGTTGATTACACAGGCTTACTATTGGGTTTCGGCTGTGCCCGTTGACTAGCGTGGTAGCCAACTGCATTCGCGCATCAATGGAGCCCCGTCAGGAGCAACGACCCCATGAGCCCCCAGCCAGGAGCCACAGCTGAACCGAAACGTCGGCATCAAGTCGTCATCATCGGTTCGGGATTCGGTGGACTCAACGCGGCAAAGAAGCTCAAGCATGCCGATGTCGACATCAAATTGATCGCGCGCACCACGCACCATCTGTTCCAGCCGCTGCTGTACCAGGTGGCCACCGGGGTCGTGTCCGAGGGCGACATCGCCCCGCCGACGCGGGTCGTGTTGCGCAGACAGCGCAACGTCCAGGTGCTGCTTGGTGATGTCAACCATATTGATCTGGCCGGAAAGTACGTCATTTCCGACTTGCTGGGCCACACCTACGAAACCCCTTACGACAGTTTGATTGTCGCTGCCGGCGCGGGCCAGTCTTACTTCGGCAACGATCACTTCGCCGAGTTCGCGCCGGGCATGAAATCGATCGATGACGCGCTCGAGTTGCGCGGCCGGATCCTGAGCGCTTTCGAGCAGGCCGAGCGGTCTCGTGATCCGGAACGCCGTAAGAAGCTGCTGACGTTCACCGTCGTCGGCGCTGGGCCGACCGGCGTCGAAATGGCCGGGCAGATAGCGGAATTAGCGGCTCATACGCTGAAGGGATCGTTCCGGCACATCGACTCGACCAGGGCGCGAGTGATCCTGCTCGACGCGGCGACGGCGGTGCTGCCGCCGTTCGGCGACAAGCTCGGCCAGCGAGCCGCGGCCCGGCTGGAGAAGATGGGCGTGGAGATTCAGCTGGGCGCGATGGTCACCGACGTCGACCGCGACGGCATCACCGTCAAAGACTCCGACGGCACCATCCGCCGCATCGAATCCGCTTGCAAGGTCTGGTCTGCGGGCGTTCAGGCCAGCGGGCTGGGCCGCGATCTGGCCGAACAGTCGCCGGTCGAGCTCGATCGCGCCGGCCGCGTCAAGGTACTGCCGGACCTGTCCATCCCGGAGCATCCGAACGTGTTCGTCGTCGGTGACATGGCCGCGGTCGACGGCGTGCCGGGTGTCGCGCAGGGTGCGATCCAGGGCGCCAAATACGTTGCCACCGTGATCAAGGCGGAGCTGGAAGGCGCCGACCCCGCCGAGCGCGAGCCGTTCCAATACTTCGACAAGGGCTCGATGGCCACGGTGTCGCGGTTCTCCGCGGTGGCCAAGGTCGGTCCGGTGGAGATGAGCGGCCTGCTGGCCTGGTTCGCCTGGCTGGTCTTGCACCTGGTTTATCTGGTCGGGTTCAAGACCAAGGTCAGCACCCTGTTGTCCTGGACCGTGACGTTCTTGAGCACGCAGCGCGGCCAGTTGACCATTACCGAACAGCAGGCGTACGCCCGCACTCGCATCGAGCAGCTGGCGGTACTTGCGGCGGAAGCCAAGCGTCCGGCGCCCGCCAAGCGGGCCAGCTAGCCGACCAGCCGGTCGGCCTGCCAGGTGCTGAGAGTTCCGCCGCCGGCCAGGGCTAGCACGGTCGAGCCATCCGGCATCTGCGGACCGAAATCCGTTGTCGGGTAGCGTAGTTCGCTGACCGTGGCGCGTGGTGCGGCGATGGCGTCGTCGAACAGGGATCCGGCGCCCAGTTCCAGCCGATGCCGCAGCAGCGGGCGGTCGACGTGGTCGACCCGCAACGAGCCGGACCAAAAGCCTTCGCGCTCATCGCATCTGCCGATCTGTACCCGCTCCCGAAACCGGATGCGGGCGTTGTCGTGCAGCAGCACGGTTACGGTGGACTGGTGCCGGGCGGCGGCGGCGACGATCGTCGGTTCGAGATCGACGTCGAGTTCCCCGTTCACCTCGACGTGCCAGCGGGCATGCGATGTCGGGCTGTCGGCTCCGGGCAGCACGAGGGTTGCGGCGGCGCTGCGCACCTTCAATGTGGCTCCGCCATCGACGATCACGCGGATGTCGATGGTGTCGCCGCCCAGCGGGGTCGCCGCCGCCGACACTAGGTGCACGGTGCGGGGCTCGGTGTAGCGGGCCTGGATCCCGCCGCTGCACTCGATGCGCGGGAGCCGATCGCCGGATGCGACGAGCAGGACGTCGGAGCGCATCAGCCGGGGGCGGCCAGTTGCTCGCGCACCCAGTCCAGCACTTCGGTCGCGGCCGGGTCTTTGGTCAGCGACTGCAGCACGGTCGGGCGGCCGCCGCGCATCGCGTCGGCGTCGCGAGCCATCACCTCCAGGTCGGCACCCACCAGTGGCGCCAAGTCAGTCTTGTTGACTACCAACAGGTCTGAGTAGGTCACGCCCGGTCCGCCCTTGCGCGGCACCTTGTCGCCGCCCGCCACGTCGATGACGAAGATCTGCACATCCACCAAGCCCGAGGAGAAGGTGGCGGTCAGATTGTCGCCGCCGGATTCGACCAGGATCAGGTCCAGCCGCTCGTGCGCGCCGATCAGGTCGTCGATCGCATCCAGGTTCGCGGTGATGTCGTCGCGGATCGCGGTGTGCGGGCACCCGCCGGTCTGCACGGCCGCGATCCGATCGTCCGGCAACACCGCATTCCGGCGCAGGAAGTCCGCGTCCTCGGTGGTGTAGATGTCGTTGGTCAGCACCGCCAGCGACAGCTCGTTGCGCAATTGCCGGCACAGTGCGGCGACCAGCGCGGTCTTCCCCGAACCGACGGGCCCGCCGACCCCGATGCGCAGCGGCTCCCCCGGTTGCCGGACCCGCTTGGGGCGATCGTGATGGGTGTGCGGATGACTATGCAGATGTGTTGGCATCAGGGGCCTCTCAAGAAACGACAGGGGGTAGCTCGCCGTTGGCGCGGTGCTGGCCAGCGTAACCGGAACCGGATTGCGACTGAACGCTGACCACGGGATGCCCGGTGCGCCGCACGACGATGCCGTCCCGCCGCATCCCTCAGGACACGAACAGCGGCCGATCCCGTTCGGCGTGCCGCTGAGCCAGGGTGTCGAGCAGGGGGTCGGACAGGTCGGCCAGCCCGGTCGACGCCTGCGCGGCGGTGCGCTCGCACAAGTCCGCGAGCCGAAACGTCAGCGCCGCCACGTCGGCCGGGTCCAGCGCCAGCAGTCGCTGCGCCGCGGTGGCCGAGCCGGTCATCGTGGTGTAGACGATCACCAGCGCGCCCTGCTCGGGCGACAGGCCGCTCACGGCACCGACCCGTCCAGCCGCCACGGCCAAATGTGGCTGGGCCCCGAGCTCGTCCCAGCCGGCCTCGGGCCAGACTCGCCGCGCCAGCCGCGCCAATCCGCGGCCCTGGCTGCGCGAGGCCTGCCGGGCGGCCGGGGCCGGGGTGCGGGCGTCGGTCTCCTGATCGGCCCGCTCCGGACCGAGTTCTCCGCGATGGACCGCGGCCGCGATCGATGCCGTGACCAGCCCCTGGCTGCGAATCCTGCGCTGCAAAAACGCGGTCAGCGTATCCACATCGATCACCAGGCCGCCGGCGACGGCTTCCTCGACGCCGCCGGAGTGCACGTGGGAGCCGGCCGGCAGTCGCGAATCGGCCAGCGTGAGCAGCGTTGCGAGTGCGGCCATGGGTGTCAGAAGAGGAAATAGCGTTGCGCCATTGGCAATTCGGTGGCCGGCTGCTCGTGCCAGACCTCGCCGTCGATGCGCACGGTGAAGGTGTCCGGGTCTACTTGTATGTCGGGCAGCGCGTCGTTGAGCGGCAGTGCCGCCTTGCCGGTCGCGCGGGTGTCGCGCACCGCGACCAAGCGCCGCTTGACGTCGAGCCTGTCGGCCAGGCCGGCGTCGATGGCCTGCGGCGCCACGAAGTGCACCGACGTGGCGGCGGCCGCCGTCGGTGCCGCGCCGAACATCGGGCGCGGGAACACGGGCTGGGGCGTCGGGATCGACGCGTTCGCGTCACCCATCGCCGCCCACGCGATCATGCCGCCCTTGAGCACCACCTCCGGGCGCACCCCGAAGAAGGCAGGTTCCCACAACACCAGATCGGCCAGCTTGCCCACCTCCACCGAGCCGACCTCGTGGTCCAGGCCGTGCGAGATGGCCGGGCAGATGGTGTATTTGGCGACATAACGTCGGGCGCGCAGGTTGTCGGCCCCATGGATGCCCGAGCTGTCACCCGGCAGAGCGCCGCGGCGGCGTTTCATCACGTGCGCGGTCTGCCAGGTCCGCAGCACCACCTCGCCGATCCGGCCCATCGCCTGCGAATCGCTGCCGATCATCGAGATCGCGCCGATGTCGTGCAACAGGTCCTCGGCCGCCATGGTCGACGGGCGAATCCTGCTCTCGGCGAAGGCCAAATCCTCCGGCACCCGCGGGTTGAGGTGATGGCAGACCATCAGCATGTCGAGGTGCTCGTCGAGGGTGTTCACCGTGTGCGGGCGGGTCGGATTGGTGGAACTCGGCAGCACATTCGGTTCGCTCGCCACCCGGATGATGTCGGGAGCGTGGCCGCCGCCGGCGCCTTCGGTGTGATAGGTGTGGATCGAGCGGCCGGCGATCGCGGCCAAAGTGTCCTCGACGAAGCCCGTTTCGTTGAGGGTGTCCGTGTGCAGCGCCACCTGCACGCCGGCGGCGTCGGCGACGGTCAGGCAGGCGTCGATGGCCGCCGGCGTGGAACCCCAGTCCTCGTGCAGCTTGAATCCCGAAGCACCACCGCGCAATTGCTCCCACAGGCCCTCGGGGTTGACGGTGTTGCCCTTGCCGAGGAGCACGAAGTTCACCGGCCACCCGTCGAGCGCCTCGAGCATCCGGGCCAGGTGCCATTCGCCCGGGGTCACGGTGGTGGCCTTGGTGCCCTCGGCAGGGCCGGTGCCGCCGCCGATGAGCGTGGTGATGCCGGCCCCGAGCGCCTCGGACATCAGCTGCGGGCAGATCAGGTGCACGTGGCAGTCGATGGCGCCGGCGGTCAAGATTCGGCCGTTGCCCGCGATGACTTCGGTGGACGGCCCGACCACCAGGTCGGGATGCACACCCGACATCACGTCGGGGTTGCCCGCCTTGCCGATGGCGACGATCCGGCCGTCGCGAATGCCGATGTCGGCCTTGATGATTCCCCAGTGGTCGAGGATCACCGCGCCGGTGATCACGGTGTCGGGTGCACCGTCGGCGCGGGACGCGCGTCCCTGGCCCATCGACTCGCGCAGCACCTTGCCGCCCCCGAACACCGCCTCGTCGCCGGCCGATCCCGGGCCGCCGCTGCGGTCTTCGGTGATCTCGACCAGTAAGTCGGTGTCCGCCAGCCTGATCCGGTCCCCGGTTGTGGGCCCAAACAGCGCGGAGTAGCGGTCCCTCGACAGGCTGGCCATCAGGCGTCCAGCCGTCCGGGTGGGTTCAAGCTCAGGCCGTGCACCTCGCGGCGTCCGCGCAGCGGAACCAGCTGAACATGTTTGGGCACACCGGGTTCGAAACGTACCGCGGTGGCCGCAGGGATGTCCAGCCGGTACCCGTGTGCCGCGCCGCGGTCGAACGAGAGCGCCGAGTTGGCCTGCGGGAGATGGACGTGGCTGCCCACCTGGATCGGGCGGTCGCCGGTGTTGACGATCTGGATCTCGATGCGGGCGGCACCGGGGTTGATCTCGATATCGCCGCGGCCGTAGAGGATTTCGCCGGGGATCATGGTATCGGGTGGTGGACGGTGACCAGCTTGGTGCCGTCCGGGAACGTCGCTTCGACCTGCACGTCGGCGAGCATCTCCGGGACGCCCTCCATTACGTCGTCACGGCTGAGCACGTCGCAGCCGCTGGCCATCAGGTCCGCGACGGTGCGGCCGTCGCGCGCTCCTTCCAGGATGTGATCGGTGATGATCGCGATCGCCTCCGGATGATTCAGCCGCAAGCCCCGGGCTCGGCGGCGGCGAGCCAATTCGGCGGCGTAGGACAACAGCAATCGCTCCTGTTCGTGCGGCGTCAAGCGCATGTTTTCGATCCTGCCATGCCGCCCGCGATGAGGCGTGCGGAACTGGCTGAGCCTCAGCGGGCTTCGAGATTCTGCAGTCGGACCTGTCCCCGCGCGACGACGCGATCGGCGTCGTCGGTGATGGTCACCAGCCACAGCTGCTGACGGCGGCCGCGGTGAATCGGCTCGGAGGCGCCGTAGACCGTGCCCGAGCCGATGGAACGCAGAAAGTCGGTGTTGTTGTTCACACCGACGACGTCGCCGCCGCCATATCCGGACAGCCACACGTAGGCCGAGACGCTGGCCATGCTCTCGATCATCGAGCAGTAGACGCCGCCGTGCACCAGGCCCATCGGCTGCAGCAGTTTTGGCGTCACCTCGAGCTGCGCGCGGGCACCGTCCGGACTGAGTTCGGTGAACCGCAGTCCCAGCTCGGTGTCGAAGGGCGCGGTGAACTCGGGCAGGGCGGCGTCCGGTGGTGTGGGCACGTTTTGTGTCTACACCATGCGGCGTGGCGTACCGGCACTGTCGTCCGGGTAAAACAGGCGAGCCCCGTGCGCACAGGCACGGGGCTCGCCGATCGAGTAGACCGGGGGTCACTGCAGCCCTCAGGACGCTCCGGCGGTCATTTATCGCTCGACCACGATCAGCATAGGCAAGGCTGCCCTAATTTTGCAAGAGCCTTTTGGCGTAATGTGTTGGCCAGGCGCGACGGGGCGTTGAGGGCTGGCGGCGGGGAACAGCAATTGCCCCGTCGACGTTACGACGATTCGTAGTAAGCCGGAGTACGCTGGTTTCGACCCTGATGGAGATGAACGAACTATGGCCAAGCTGACACGGCTGGGGGAACTCGAACGTGCGGTTATGGATCACTTGTGGTCCATGTCGGAGGCGCAGACGGTCCGCCAGGTGCACGAGGCGCTGTCGGCGCGTCGCGACCTGGCCTACACGACGGTGATGACCGTCCTGCAGCGCCTGGCAAAGAAGAATCTCGTGTCGCAGATCCGCGACGACCGGGCGCACCGGTACGCGCCCGTTCATGGCCGCGACGAGCTGGTCGCCGGGCTGATGGTCGATGCGCTCGACCAGGCCGAGGATTCGGGCGGCCGGCAGGCCGCCCTGGTGCACTTCGTCGAGCGGGTTGGCGCCGACGAGGCCGAGGCGCTGCGACGTGCGCTCGCCGAACTGGAAGCGAACCAACGCAATACGGCGCCCGCTGGCGCTACCACGGAGGGCTGAGGGACACTTACGGTGTGACCGCGCTGGCCTTCACCATCCTGGCGGTGCTGCTGGCCGGTCCAGTCCCGGCACTGCTAGCCCGAGCGAGCTGGCCGCTGCGCGCCCCCCGCGCCGCGATGGTGTTGTGGCAGGCGATCGCCCTGGCCGCGGTCCTCTCCGCATTCAGCGCGGGCCTCGGTATCGCCACCCGGGTGCTGATGCCGGGCGCCGACGGCCGACCCACCGCCAGCGTCCTGGGAGCGGCCGTCCGGCTCGGCTGGCCGCGGTGGACCGTCTATGTCGCGGTGTTCGCCGTGACCGTGCTCATCGGCGCGCGGCTGGGCGTCGCGTTGCTGCGGGTGGCCATCGCCAACCGGCGCCGCCGCGCCCACCACCGCATGGTGGTCGACCTGGTCGACGTCGGCCATGCGGCGGCCCTGACCCGGCCCTGCTCGCGCACCCGCGATCTGCGCGTATTGGACGTCGCGCAACCGCTCGCCTACTGCCTGCCGGGTGTGCGCAGCCGCGTCGTGGTCAGCGAGGGAACCCTGAAAGCGCTCGACGACGACGAGGTGGCGGCCATCCTGACCCACGAACGGGCCCATCTGCGGGCCAGGCACGACCTCGTGCTGGAGGCGTTCACCGCGGTGCACGCCGCCTTCCCGCGCCTGGTCCGCAGCGCCAACGCGCTGCGTGCGGTGCAACTGCTGGTCGAGCTGCTTGCCGACGACGCCGCGGTTCGAGCCACCGGACGCACTCCCCTGGCCCGCGCACTGGTGGCCTGCGCGTCGGGCCGCGCCCCGTCGGGCGCACTGGCCGCGACCGGCCCGAGCACCGTGGTACGAGTCCGCCGGCTCGCCGGGAACGGAAACAGCCGGCTGCTCTCGGCGAGCGCCTACCTGACCGCGGCCGCGATATTCGTGGTGCCGACCATCGCGCTCGCCGTGCCCTGGCTCACGGAGCTGCAGCGGCTGTTCAACCTCTGACGCGGGCGAGGGCCGAACACGTTGAGCGACGATCACCGCGCTGTGCCACAGTGAGGTCGGAGTCGCTACCGAAATTAAGTTCTCCGACCTGAGAGGCGAAGACATGGGTTCGTCGGACACTCAATCGAATTCCACGACCGGCACCGCGCAGATCGGCGTCACGGGGTTGGCCGTGATGGGCTCGAACCTCGCCCGCAACTTCGCCCACCACGGCTACACGGTGGCTTTGCATAATCGCTCAATCGCCAAGACCGACGCGCTGCTGAAGGAGCACGGCAACGAGGGCAAGTTCGTGCGCTCCGAGACCATCGAGGAATTCCTGGACGCGCTGGAGAAGCCGCGCCGGGTGATCATAATGGTCAAGGCCGGCGACCCCACCGACGCCGTCATCAACGAGCTCGCCGACGCCATGGAGGAAGGCGACATCATCATCGACGGCGGCAACGCGCTCTACACGGACACCATCCGCCGCGAGAAGGCGATCAGGGAGCGCGGCCTGCACTTCGTCGGCGCCGGTATCTCCGGCGGCGAAGAAGGCGCGCTGAACGGCCCGTCGATCATGCCCGGCGGTCCGGCCGAGTCCTACAAATCCCTGGGCCCGCTGCTCGAGGAGATCTCCGCCCACGTCGATGGGGTGCCGTGCTGTACTCACATCGGCCCCGACGGCGCCGGGCACTTCGTCAAGATGGTGCACAACGGCATCGAGTACTCCGACATGCAGCTGATCGGCGAGGCCTACCAGCTGCTGCGCGACGGCCTCGGCAAGACCGCCGGCGAGATCGCGGACGTCTTCGCCGAGTGGAACAAGGGCGACCTGGACAGCTTCCTGATCGAGATCACCGCCGAGGTGCTGCGCCAGACCGACGCCAAGACCGGCAAGCCGCTGGTCGACCTCATCCTCGACGAGGCCGAGCAGAAGGGCACCGGCCGCTGGACGGTGAAGTCGGCCCTGGACCTCGGGGTGCCGGTGACCGGCATCGCCGAGGCGGTGTTCGCCCGCGCGCTGTCCGGCTCGGTCGCCCAGCGTAAGGCCACCACCGGCCTGGCGTCCGGGCGGCTGGGTAAAAAGCCAAGCGAGGCAACCCAATTCATCGACGACGTGAGCAAGGCGCTGTACGCGTCGAAGATCATCGCCTACGCCCAGGGCTTCAACCAGATCCAGGCCGGCAGCGCCGAGTACGACTGGGGTATCACCCCCGGTGACATGGCCACTATCTGGCGCGGTGGCTGCATCATCCGGGCCAAGTTCCTCAACCGCATCAAGGAGGCCTTCGACGAAGACGCCGACCTGCCGACGCTCATCGTTGCGCCGTATTTCCGCAGCGCCATCGAGGAGTCGATCGACAGCTGGCGCCGCGTCGTGGCGAAGGCCACCGAGCTCGGCATCCCGATCCCGGGCTTCGCGTCGGCGCTGTCCTACTACGACGCGCTGCGCACCGAGCGGCTGCCCGCCGCGTTGACCCAGGGCCTGCGCGACTTCTTCGGAGCCCACACCTACGGTCGCATCGACGAGGATCCGGCTAAACGATTCCATACACTGTGGAGTGGGGACCACAGCGAAGTGCCGGTCTAGCCAAGGGGGCTCAGCGACTGCGATGAGGTTTCTGGACGGGCATCGGCCCGGCTATGACCTGACCTACAACGACGTCTTCATCGTGCCGAACCGGTCCGATGTCGCGTCGCGGTTCGACGTCGACCTGTCCGCCAGCGACGGCACCGGCACCACCATCCCGGTGGTCGTCGCCAACATGACGGCGGTCGCCGGGCGGCGGATGGCGGAGACCGTGGCCCGCCGTGGGGGCATCGTGATCCTCCCGCAGGATCTGCCGATCACCGCCGTCCAGCAAACCGTGGAGTTCGTCAAGGGCCGTGACCTGGTTCTCGACACCCCGGTGGTGCTGGGGCCCGATGATTCGGTGTCCGACGCGATGGCGCTGATCCACAAGCGTGCGCACGGCGTCGCCGTGGTGCTCTTCGAGGGGCGGCCGATCGGCCTGGTCAGCGAATCGTCGTGCGAGGGCGTTGACCGCTTCACCCGGGTGCGCGATGTGGCCGTCACGGACTTCGTGACCGCTCCCGCCGGCACCGAGCCGCGCAAGATCTTCGACCTGCTCGAACACTCGCCGATCGGCGTTGCCGTCGTCACCAACGGCGACGGCACGCTGGCCGGAGTGCTTACGCGCACGGGAGCGCTGCGCGCCGGCATCTACACCCCGGCCACCGACGCCGGCGGGCGGCTGCGGATCGGCGCCGCCGTCGGCATCACCGGGGACGTGGGCGCCAAGGCGCGATCACTGGCCGAGGCCGGCGTCGACGTCCTCGTCATCGACACCGCGCACGGGCACCAGGTCAAGATGCTCGAGGCGATCAAGACCGTCGCGTCACTGGAGCTGGGTGTGCCGCTGGCGGCCGGCAACGTGGTGTCGGCGGAAGGCACCCGGGACCTGCTGAGCGCCGGAGCGGACATCGTGAAGGTCGGCGTCGGGCCGGGCGCGATGTGCACCACCCGGATGATGACCGGCGTCGGCCGCCCGCAGTTCTCCGCCGTGCTCGAATGTGCCGCCGCGGCAAGGCAGTCGGGCGGACACGTGTGGGCCGATGGCGGGATTCGGCATCCCCGTGACGTCGCGCTGGCGCTGGCGGCCGGGGCGTCCAATGTCATGATCGGGTCGTGGTTCGCCGGCACCTACGAGTCGCCCGGCGACCTGATGCGGGACCGCGACGACCATCCCTACAAGGAGAGCTACGGCATGGCCTCCAAGCGCGCGGTGGTCGCCCGCACACTGGCCGACACCGCGTTCGACCGCGCCCGCAAGGCGCTGTTCGAGGAAGGTATCTCGACGTCGCGGATGGGTTTGAACCCCGACCGCGGCGGCGTCGAGGACCTGATCGACCACATCACCTCGGGCGTGCGCAGCACGTGCACCTATGTCGGCGCCTCGACCCTGGCCGAGCTGCACGAGCGGGTGGTCGTCGGCGTGCAGTCGGCGGCCGGCTTCGCCGAGGGACATCCGCTTCCGCTCGGTTGGTGAACCCGCGGCACGTCGCCCCTGCCCTGCCGGATGCCTTCGCTACCATGTGAATTCCGGTGATATCACTGGCCCAAGCAGCGTGCTGCTCGGCCCGAAAGCTAGATGAGCGAAAGGGATGACGTGCCGCAGGCACCCGTCGGGGCCTTCGGGCCCGTCCCGATGACGGGCCGGTCATGAACCTCACCTCCACCCTCGTCAGCGTGGCGGCTATTGCGCTGCTCATCTTCGGCAACGCGGTGTTCGTCGCGGCCGAGTTCTCGCTGACGGCGCTGGACCGCGCCGCGGTCGACGCCAACGCGCGCCGGGGCGGGCGCCGCGATCGCCTGATCCAGCGCGCCCAGAACAACCTGTCGTTCGAGCTGTCCGGCGCGCAACTCGGCATCTCGATCACGACGCTGGTGACCGGTTACCTGACCGAACCCATGGTCGCCGATCTGCCGCATCCGTGGCTGGACGCGCTCGGGGTCCCCGACCCGGTCGGCGACGGCATCATGGCGTTCCTGGTCATGCTGCTGGTGACGTCGGTGTCGATGGTCTTCGGCGAGCTGGTTCCGAAATACCTCGCGGTGGCGCGCCCCCTGTCGACGGCGCGTGCGGTGGTCAGCGTCCAGATGTTGTTCTCGCGGTTGCTCACCCCGGTGATCCGGTTGACCAACGGCGCGGCGAACTGGTTGGTGCGCAAGTTCGGCATCGAGCCGGCCGAGGAGCTGCGGTCGGCACGCTCGCCGCAGGAGTTGCTGTCGCTGGTGCGGACCTCGGCGCGCAGCGGGGCCCTGGACCCCGCGACGGCTGCGCTGGTGCGGCGCTCGCTGCAGTTCGGCGCGCTGACCGCCGAGGAGCTCATGACGCCGCGTTCCAAGATCGTGGCACTGCAGACCGACGACACGGTCAGCGATCTGATCGCCACGGCCGTCGAGTCGGGGTTCTCCCGCTTCCCTATCGTCGACGGCGACCTGGACGAGACCGTTGGGATCGTCCACGTCAAGCAGGTGCTCAAGATTCCGCGGGCCGAGCGCGGGCGGACGCTGCTGGCCAGAGTCGCCCAGCCCGTCCCGGTGGTTCCGTCGACCCTGGACGGCGACGCGGTGATGGCGGAAATCCGGGGCAACGACCTGCAGACGGCGATGGTCGTCGATGAATACGGCGGTACCGCCGGCATTGTCACCCTCGAGGACCTGATCGAAGAGATCGTCGGCGACGTCCGTGACGAGCACGACGACGCCACACCGGACGTGGTGCTCGCCGGCAGCGGCTGGCGGGTTTCGGGCCTGCTGCGTATCGACGAGGTCGCTCTCGCCACCGGTTTCCGGGCGCCGGAAGGGCCCTACGAGACGATCGGCGGGCTGGTGCTGCGCGAACTCGGCCATATCCCGGCGGCCGGTGAAACGGTCGAACTGCGCGGCCGGGACGGGGACGGCCTGCCCAACGATTCGCTGCGCTGGCGCGCGACGGTGGTGCAGATGGACGGCCACCGCATCGACGTGCTCGAGCTGACCGAGCTGGGCACCCGCGCCGAATCGACCGCGGGACGGGGCGCGTCATGAACAACGCGTTCGGGGTGCTGCTCGCGCTGCTGCTGATCGCGGCCAACGCCTTCTTCGTGGCCGCGGAGTTCTCGCTGATCTCGGCGCGGCGGGACCGCCTCGAGGCGCTGGCCGAGCAGGGCAAGGTCCGGGCGGTCAGAGTGATTCGCGCCGGCGAACAGCTGTCGTCCATGCTGGCCGGCTCGCAGCTGGGCGTCACCGTCGCGTCGCTGCTGCTCGGCCGGATCGGGGAATCGTCGGTCGCCAGCCTGTTGCATTCGGCGTTCGGGCTCACCGCCATGCACCCCGCGCTGGTGCACACGTTGTCGTTCATCATCGCGCTCGCGCTGGCGGTGACGCTCCATGTGCTGCTGGGCGAGATGGTGCCCAAGAACATCGCCCTGGCCGGGCCCGAGCGGACCGCGATGCTGCTGGTGCCGCCGTATCTGGCCTACGTGCGGGTCGCCCGGCCGTTCATCGTGTTCTACAACAAATGCGCCAACGCGATCCTGCGGGCGCTGGGCACCGAACCCAAGGATGAGCTGGACATCACGGTGTCCCCCGCCGAGCTCAGCGCGATGATCGCCGAGTCGGTGTCGGAAGGCTTGCTGGACCCCGAGGAGCACACCCGGTTGACCCGGGCGCTGCAGATCCGCACCCGGGTGGTCGGCGATGTGGCCAGAGCCCTGACCGATGTGCGAGCGGTGCCGGTCGCCGCGCCGGGGTCCGGGCCCACGATCGGGGATGTCGAAGCCGCGCTGGCCGACACCGGCTACTCCCGCTTCCCGGTGGCGACCCGGGAGGGGACGTTCATCGGCTATCTGCACATCAAAGACATGCTGACCCTCGGCGACGATCCGAAGACGGTGATCGACCTGGCATTGGTTCGCCCGCTGCCCCGGGTGCCGAGGTCGCTGGCGCTGGCCGATGCCCTCTCCCGGATGCGCCGCAGCAACAGCCATCTGGCCTTGGTGACCGACAACGATGCCGTGGTGGCCATGGTGGCGATGGAGGACCTGGTGGGGGATCTGGTCGGCAGCATGCGCGACGCTCAGTGAGCCGGCCGTCGGGCCGCCCGCCGGGCAGGCCCTATGATTGAACGGCGCCGGTGCGCCGCAGATGCTGGCGACCAGCGTTTCGGCCCGTAGTGGATGCGTTGCCGGCAAGCGATCGATCGGCGCGGTCGAGTCGTCCCGGGCGGACTCGGTCAGCCTCGCCTTGACCTGCTGTTGCGGGCTGGGAGGATACGCTCGTTCGGGCTGCCGGCCGGTAGGCTGGTGGCATAGCTAGTTGGGGCCAGTCGCGGGCGAATGGGACCAATGAAGCAATTTTGGAGGAGAAACATGACCGACCGCGTCTCCGCGGGTAATTTACGCGTGGCCCGAGTCCTTTACGACTTCGTCAATAACGAGGCCCTGCCCGGCACCGGCATCGACGCGGACAGCTTCTGGGCGGGGGTCGACAAGGTGGTCACCGACCTCACCCCGCAGAACCAGGATCTACTGGCCCGGCGCGACCAGCTGCAGGCCCAGATCGACAAGTGGCACCGGCAGCGCGTGATCGAACCCCTCGACATCGACGCCTACCGTCAGTTCCTCACCGAAATCGGCTACCTGCTCCCCGAACCCGCGGACTTCACGATCACCACCTCGGGCGTCGACGACGAGATCACCACGACCGCCGGACCGCAGCTGGTGGTGCCGGTGCTCAATGCCCGGTTCGCGCTGAACGCCGCCAATGCGCGGTGGGGCTCGCTGTACGACGCCTTGTACGGCACCGATGTCATCCCGGAGACCGACGGCGCCGAGAAGGGCACCAGCTACAACACGGTGCGCGGCGACAAGGTGATCGCCTACGCGCGCAAGTTCCTCGACCAGGCGGTGCCGTTGGCAGCGGGCTCCTGGACCGACGCGACCGGGCTGAGCATCACCGACGGCCAGCTGCAGATCACCCTCGGCGACCAGACCACCGCGTTGGCCAGCCCCGAGAAGTTCGTCGGGTACACGGGCGAACTCGGCTCCCCCAACTGGTCGGTGCTGCTGGTCAATCACGGCCTGCACATCGAGATCCTCATCGACCCGCAGTCCCCCGTCGGCAAGACCGACGCCGCCGGCATCAAGGACGTGGTCCTGGAATCGGCGATCACCACGATCATGGACTTCGAGGACTCGGTGACCGCCGTGGACGCCGACGACAAGGTCATCGGCTACCGCAACTGGCTGGGACTGAACAAGGGCGACCTCGCCGAGGACGTCAAGAAGGACGGCAAGACCTTCACCCGCGTGCTCAACGCCGACCGCACCTACACCACGCCGGACGGCGGCGAGCTGACCGTGCCCGGTCGCAGCCTGCTGTTCGTCCGCAACGTCGGCCACCTGATGACCAACGACGCGATCGTCGACGCCGACGGAATCGAGGTGTTCGAAGGGATCATGGACGCCCTGTTCACCGGGGTCACCGCGATCCACGGCCTCAAGACCGGCGACGCCAACGGCCCGCTGACCAACAGCCGCACCGGCTCGGTCTACATCGTCAAGCCCAAGATGCACGGCCCCGAGGAAGTCGCCTTCACCTGCGAGTTGTTCAGCCGCGTCGAAGACGTGCTGGGCTTGCCGCAGGGCACCCTCAAGGTCGGCATCATGGACGAGGAACGCCGCACCACGCTCAACCTCAAGGCGTGCATCAAGGCCGCCGCCGACCGGGTGGTGTTCATCAACACCGGGTTCCTGGACCGCACCGGCGATGAGATCCACACCTCGATGGAGGCCGGCCCGATGATCCGCAAGGGTGCGATGAAGAACAGCACCTGGATCAAGGCCTACGAGGACGCCAATGTCGACACCGGCCTGGCGGCCGGCTTCAAGGGCAGGGCCCAGATCGGCAAGGGCATGTGGGCCATGACCGAACTGATGGCCGACATGGTCGAGCAGAAGATCGGCCAGCCCAAGGCCGGGGCCACCACCGCGTGGGTGCCCTCCCCGACGGCCGCCACCCTGCACGCGATGCACTACCACTACGTCGACGTGGGCGCCGTCCAGGAGGAGCTCGCGGGCCAGAAGCGCACCAACATCGACGAGTTGCTGACCATCCCGCTGGCCAAGGAATTGGCCTGGGCCCCGGAGGAAGTGCGCGAAGAACTCGACAACAACTGTCAGTCCATCCTCGGCTACGTGGTGCGCTGGGTGGAGCAGGGTGTCGGCTGCTCGAAGGTGCCCGACATCCACAACGTCGCGCTGATGGAGGACCGCGCCACGCTGCGGATCTCCAGCCAGCTGCTGGCCAACTGGCTGCGCCACGGCGTGATCACCGAGGAGGACGTGCGGGCCAGCCTGGAGCGGATGGCGCCGCTGGTGGACCAGCAAAACGCCGGTGACGCGGCGTACCGGGCGATGGCGCCGAACTTCGACGACAGCATCGCGTTTGCCGCCGCGCAGGAGCTGATCCTGTCCGGCGGTCGGCAGCCCAACGGCTACACCGAGCCGATCCTGCATCGGCGCCGTCGCGAATTCAAGGCTCGCGCGCGCGACTGATGCGGGTGCAACCTGCGGCAATGCGTCTCGTGGTCAGTCGCTGCGCCGCTGTCGGCACAAGTACGACGATGACACGGCAGAAAGGCAGCGGGCACCGGCATGGGTAGGCACAGCAGGCCCGAACCCGGGGACTCCGTCCGCGAGCCGGAAGACGATGCCGCCGCCGACGACTACGCGGCCCGCCACCTCGATGCCGATCGCGGGTACGACGACTTCGCGGAGGACGACTTCGCCGACGCGGACTTCGCCGACGCGGACTTCGCCGACGCGGACTTCGCCGACGCGGACTTCGCCGTGGATGAGGATCGCTACGGCGAAGACGATGCCCTGGCCGTCGGCCCGGCCGACGACGAATACCCCGAATTCCCGCCCCGACCCGCAGGCCCGGCGGGCCCCCCACCGGCGCCGGCCGGCATGGGTCTGTTCGGCGGTAAGCGCCGGATGCTCAGCGACTGGCGGGGCGGTCACCGCAGCACCAGCGGCCGACGCGGAGTCAGCATCGGCGTGATCGTCGCGCTGGTCGCCGTCGTCGTGGTGGTCGGCACCGTCATCCTGTGGAGTTTTTTCGGCGACGCGCTCTCCCATCGCTCGGAGCAGGCAGCCGCGCGTTGCGTCGGCGGCAAAGAGGCGGTCTCCGTCGTTGTCGACTCGTCGATCGCCGATCAGGTGCAGCAGCTCGCGGAGAGCTATAACTCGACGGCTCGGCCGGTCGGCGACCACTGCATGGTGGTCGAAGTCAAGCCCGCCGGCTCCGACGCCGTCGTGGCCGGATTCATCGGCAGGTGGTCCGCCGAGCTGGGCGGCCAGCCGGCCCTGTGGATCCCTGGCAGCTCGGTGTCCGCCGCGCGCCTGAGCGCCGTGGCCGGTCAGAAGACGATCAGCGACAGCCGCTCGCTGGTGACGTCGCCGGTACTGCTCGCGCTGCGGCCCGAGCTGCAGCACGCGTTGTCCAACCAGGGCTGGGGGGCGCTGCCCGGGCTGCAGTCCAGCCCGAACTCCCTGGCGGGTGTGAACCTGCCCGGCTGGGGCTCGCTGCGGCTGGCGCTGCCGACCCGCGGCAACAGCGACGCCGCATACCTGGCCGGTGAGGCGGTGGCGGCCGCGTCGGCGCCACCCGGTGCGCCCGCGACGCAGGGGACGGCCGCGCTGCGCGGCGTGCTGAACGGGCAACCCAAGCTGGCGGACAACTCGCTGGCCGAAGCGATGAATGTGCTGCTCAAGCCCGGTGACGCTGCGACATCGCCGGTGCACGCGGTGATCACCACCGAGCAGCAGCTGTTCCAGCGCGGCCAGTCACTGGCCGACGCGAAGAACACGCTGGCCTCCTGGCTGCCGTCCGGGCCGACCCCGGTCGCCGATTATCCGACGGTGTTGCTCAGTGGCTCGTGGCTGTCGTCGGAGCAGACCTCGGCGGCCAGCGAGTTCACGCACTACATGCGCAAGCCCGAGCAGCTCGCGAAACTGGCCAAGGCCGGGTTCCGCGTCAACGGCGTCAATCCGCCGAGCAGCCCCGTGACCAGTTTCGCCACCCTGGGATCGACGCTGTCGATGGGTGACGACACCATGCGTGTCACGCTGGCCGACGCCATGGCGACCCCGTCCAGTGGGTCGGCCGCGACCATCATGCTCGACCAGTCGATGCCCGGCGAGGAGGGCGGAAAGACCAGGCTCGCCAACGTGATTGCCGCACTGAGCGACAAGATCAAGGCGCTGCCGCCCAGCGCAATCCTGGGGTTGTGGACATTCGACGGTCACGAGGGTCGCTCCGAGGTCGCGATCGGCCCGCTCGGCGACCAGGTCAACGGGCAACCCCGAACGTCGGCACTGACCGGCGCGCTGGACAAGCAGTATGCGTCGCCGGGCGGGGCCGTGTCGTTCACCACGCTGCGCTTGATCTACCAAGAAGCGCAGGCCAAATTTGTTGCCGGGCAGACGAATTCGATATTGGTGATCACCGCGGGGCCGCACACCGACCAATCCCTCGACGGTCCGGGCCTGCAGAATTTCCTGCGCACCAGCGCCGACCCGGCCAAGCCGATCGCGGTCAACGTCATCGACTTCGGCGGCGACCCTGATCGCGCGACTTGGGAGGCGGTCGCCCAGATCAGTGGTGGCAGCTACCAAAACCTGGCCACCTCGGCCTCCCCCGACCTGGCTAACGCGATCAACACCTTTTTGAGTTGACGTCACCCGGCGTCGGTTAGTGCGCGGGCGACAGCACCGAACATGGTGGTCTTGATCGCGCCCAGCGTGCCGGCGTCTTTGGCGCCCAGCGGGCGAAGTAGGTCGATGGCGGCGCCGGGCAACTCTCCTTCGCCGGCGGTGGCGTCGACGATGCCGGCCTTCTCGGCGTCGGGCCCCGCGAATCGCCGCCCGGTCGTCATCGACGCGACCGCCGCCTGCGGACCGAGCTTGGCCTGGACCAGCGCTGCCATGCCCGGGGTGAACGGGATACGGATGTCAACCTCGGGAAGGCAGAAGTATCCCCGGTCCGCACGCATGACGCGAAAGTCGTGGGCCAGGGCCAGCATCGCACCAGCGCCGAATGCATGACCGGCCGCGGTGGGCACCGGCAGCGTCAGCGTTCGCGCCAAGAATTGATGGATGCGGCCGATGTACTCCTCGCCCTGCTCCGGGTGGGCACTTAGCCACTCCAGGTCCAAGCCGTTGGAGTAGAACTTGCCGCTGGCAACGGTCACCAGTCCGTGAGCGCCGTCGCTGACGACTTGGTCGATCGCGGCGTCGTAGTCGTCTAAAAATGCCGGGGAGAAACGGTTTTCGTCGCCGCCCAGATTCAGGACCGCGATCTTCTCGTCGTACTCGATTTCAAGCGTCACGCAGCTTACCTTTCTGCGGCGGTGTGAGGGGCGGATCGGCTCGACGCCGACGCGGTGGCGTTGGCCCCACCGCCAGCACCGCGCGAACGGCGGCGTGCAGCTGCGCGCGCGCACTGGCGCTGCCCAGGCGTCCTCGCCGCAACAGCAGCGCGGTCGGTAGGTCCACGATGCAGGCGGTGATGACCTCAACGGCGGCGGCGTCTTTGCGGTCCCACATCTCGATCGCCAAGCACACCATCAGGTTGACCAGTAGCTTGCCAATTCCCTTAATTCCGAAGCAGTTTCATCCGGAACGTCTCCGGCGAGGACGTCCTGGCGACGCACGCTCAACAGCAGCGCGCCCGAATCGGGAAACTTCTGGGCGAAGATCACCGGCGCGTCGGCGGCGGCCACGACGGCATCGACACCGGCGCCCTCCCCCAACTGCGCCCCGGCCTGGTCGACCAGCGCTGTCTGGACCGCCAAGAATCGTCGACCCGCGCGTAGCCAGGCGTGTGCCATCAACCCGCCTCGCGAGGCGAACGTGTGATAAAGCGCCCCGTTAGACGCCCCGACCTCCGCGCTGATCGCACGAATCGACACCGCAGCCGGCCCCGAGCGCGCGGCAAGCGCCTCCACGGCATCGAGAACGATGTCGGGATCGTGCAGGCGCGGGCGGGGCACCCAGTCACAATAACAGAGCAGTCGCTCTATTACTGCTAGGCGGCATGCCGGGCCAGTGTGATGCCGACTCGCACTTCAACGTCGCTGATGGTGATCGTGGGCGCCCGTGGCGGAGCTGCCGACCGGTAGGTCCGACCCGTCGGGGTGGCGAATGACGCTATGTGCGTATGGGTTTCATCGATGCCGGTGGTGACCTGCCAGCCAGCGGACTCCTTGGTGTAGTTGCACTGCTCGCATAAGCCGAGACCGTTGGCGGCGGCGGTAGGTCCTCCTTCGGACCAGGGTTGCGCATGGTCGCGGTGTCGGATCGGCGCGTCGCAGTATGGGGTGCGACAGCGTTGATCTCGCAACTCGATGAACGCCGCCAACCCGCGCGGGAACAGCCGGGCTCGCGATTCCAACGCCACCAGCGCACCGGAGCGGGGATGCGCATAGAGCCTGCGCAGGGTCGCTCGGGACCGTCGGTCGCCTGCGGCGCCGGACACCATCGCGCGCCACCGCCGCCGGGATAGGACCGTAGCCGCTGACATCGCCCGGCGCCGCGCTGCCGCCCAACAACGTCTCATCCGACAGGACCAGGTTGACGGCGATCGGGGCCGGGACCGTGGCGTCCCGCCCGGTGATCCGTGCGACGAGGGTATCGGCCATGACCTGTCCGCCCGGGCGTCCGTCGCTGCACGTATCCGCCTCTCGGCGCAGCGCGGCATACACCGAAACTCCCTGGGCCATCGGCAACAACGCCGTCAGATAGGTCATGGTGTCGGGCGCCGGCCGGATGCTGACGGTGCGTTCGCTCTCGGCCTTGGCCGCCCGTTCGACGACGGCATGCGGATCAAGCCGGTAGGCAATCGCTTTGGCTGCGGCGACCACTCGTGCGTCGCCCATGCCGTGCAAGCGGGTCACGTCGACGCACAGCTCGGCGTCCAGCCTGCGGCGGTCCTCCACGTCCAAGCAAGCGCTCTCCCGCACGATCAGCGTGGCCCGCCATTCCGAAAGCCCCCCACATTCCAGCGCCGCCAGAGTATGCGGCATCTCGTGCACGAGGGCCTTGGCGAAGCCGAGGTGCCGGTTGCCCCGGGCGGGCGAGTCCCGACGGGCCAGCGCGATCTCGCCGGCCACACCCCGCCCGCGCTGGGCCGCGGGGATCCCGGCGGCCGCCTCGGCTGCGCACCGCGCCGCGTCCAAGGCGGCCGCCGCTCGAGCCTGATCCGCAGCGGCCGCGGACTTGACCCGTTCCAGTTCGGCGATGCGCTCGATCAGCGCCGATGGGTCGGCCGTCTCAGCAGTATCGAACATACTTTCGATTATGGACATCGCCACCGACAACGCATCGCCCGGTGATTCGCCCCGGTGCGGTCAGTCGGCCCACTGGGCGGTGAAGGCGGCGACCGACCGCGCCGCCCGGTCTTGGCTGTCGTCGGGATCGGGGAGGGCAGCGGCAAGTCCGTCGACGGCCTGCTCGGCGCGGGGACGCCATTTCTCGATCCAGCCGTCGATGACCGCGCGGTTGGTGGAATCAGCGCTCACCGCGTAGCGGGCCAGTGCCGCATGCCAGGCTTGGTTGCGCGTGGTGTCGACTCGGGATTCTTGCAGCAGTGCGGCGGTTAATCCGTCCCGGTTGTGGTTGGCCAGGTCGACGAAGGCTTCTTTGAAGAACGCGTCGAGTGCGGGCTTCACAGCCAGGTTCAGCGCGGTGAAGGCCTCGCCCCAGTCGTAGGCCAGTAGTAGGCGCTCGAGCGTTTCGCGGGCGGGCTGCCAGGCTTCGTCGGTCTCCCAGATTCGCCGGGTCGCTTCCGTATTGGCCAATTGTGTGCCGTGGGTCAGCGAGAGCGACTTGGCGCGGTAGGCGACCCACTGCAGCGCGCGCAGCTCATCGGCGGCCTGGAAGAACGCCGCGTTGGTGATGTATGCGCTCGGGGCGAGTTGGCCGACGTAAAGGCTGGTGATCTGCAGGACGTGCAACAGGTAGCGGGCGGGCACATAGATGCGGGTCAGGGTCTCGATCCAGGCGGGATCGAGCTTGTCGTCGCCGTCGAGCGCCTCGTAGTGGTCGACCACGCCCTCGGCGTAGATCTCGCGGTCGTGTTGCAGTGCGATGTAGCGGCGGTAATTCAGCGCGGCGGGGTCCCGGAAGTCTTCCCAGGTGTCGGCCTGCAGTGGTGAGCCTTCGCGGTGTTTGAGGTACCAGCGGTTGATGGCGCTGCCGGGGTCGAGGTCGAAGGGGGCCGGCCTGCGGTTGAAGTGGTAGTGGAATTGGCCGGTGACGGCCTCGTATTCGGTTGGCTTGCGCCGGGTGTCGCCGGTGATGCTCCAGGTTTTGAGCGGCCGGGTTTTCGCCGCGGTCATGTGTTAGTCCTCTCGCTCCAGGTACCAGTGCAGTTCGTCGTCGCCGACGTAGCGGATCCGGCCCGCGAACGCCACCAGTGCCGGTTCCAGGGTGGCCAGCGGGAAGGGGTGGCCCGCAACGGATTCCAGACTGGCGCGGGTCACGCGCAGGAACCGGGGGGCGTGGATGCGGACATATCCGGCATGGTCGTCGATGGTGATGGCAGCGTCGGGGTTGTCGATGTAGATGGCGTCGGTGAGTGCGGAGACGATGTCGGGATCGAAGCCGCGCACGACCGGGCCGACGAGTTTGTCCTGCTCCGCGGCGGCGGTCATCGGTGGTCTCCTTCGGTCAGCGATACGGTGATCAGGTCGCCGTCCAGGCGTACCGGGTAGGTGTGCAGCCGGCAGTTGGCCGGATTCACCCCGGCACCGGTGGACAGGTCGAACTCCCAGCTATGGGCGCCGCAGGTCAGGATGTCGTTCTCGACATCGCCATCGGCCAGCGGAAAGCCGGCGTGCGGGCACAGACCGTCGTAGGCGCGGATTTCTCCGCTCCGCAGGTGGGCGAGCAGGATCGGCCGGTCACCCACCGCGAACTCCGCGACCTCGCCCTCCCACAGATCGTCGAGGGTGGCCACGACGGTCCAGGTCGTCGCACTAGTCATAGAAGGCCTCGACATGATCCAGTGGCCCGACACCGGATGCCCCGATGCCGGCCTGCGGGTCCAGCACTTTGCCGTTGTGCCGCAACCGGATCAGGGCATTGCGTGGGGCGACGCGGTGCCCGACGACATGGTGGGCGATGGCCGCGCTGACGGCTTCGACACTGTCTGCGTCGTCGACGGGGATCAGCAGTTCCAGGACGTCGCCCTCGAACAGGGCGGTCAGCGGAAGGAGTGCCATGATTGTCAGCCCTTCGATCCGTTGGTCGAGCCGTCCAGTGCCCACGCGTATGCGTCGGCGTCTTGGCCCTGTTCCTCGGCCGAGAGCCCGAAGTACTGCAAGACAGTGCCGAGGTCGGGTGGGCTGATCTCGCCGGACAGGACCCGGTCGATCAGGGACTGGTGACCGGCGAATCGATCCGGCCGTTGGGCGAAGATCCACCGGCACGGCTCGGAGCAGAACAAGTACTTGCGGTCGTTGTGCACATGGGTGAGCGGAGCGGGATCGGTGTGCGCGCCGACGATCACGCCCGCGGCGCGCACGATCGGCAGCTGGCACATGTTGCAGGTGATCGGCAGGGTCTCGGGCAGGGTCGCGGCGATGTCACCGTTGCGGATGTTCTCGGTGATGACGTCCCAGTGCTTGCCGAAGTCGCGGTTCCAACCCGGATACTTCTCCTCGAGCCATAGCCGCTCGGCCTCCGACGCGCCCGCGTCGGGATTCCACCACACCGTCGGCCGGTAGTACCACACGCCGAGGTGGATAGCGTGGTGATACCAGGTCAACTCGTTGATGAATTCCTCCCAATACCAAGGGAATTCGAGCCCGTAGTCGCGGAATTGGTCGGCGAACTGTTTGACCACCCAATCCTCGATGAACTCCTTGAAACTCATCCGCCGGCTTTCCAGCGGGGTGTAGTAGTCCATCGACAACCCGGTCAGCAGCGCGAAGATGCGCCACGACCGCCAGAACATGTGGTCGATCAGGAACTGGCCCCACTCGGCCTCGCCGTTGTCGATGAGCACCTTGATGGTGGGCTCGCCCTGCTGGGCATGGCGCGCCTCGTCGGTCTGGATCGAACTGATCAGCGCGCCGAATTCCAGGTCGCCGACATCGATGGCGTCGGCGGCCATCCCGAGGAACTGCAGATTGGTGAACCCGGTCTCCAAGGTGAAGGTCAACTGCAGCGCGATCGACAAGGCGTCGTTGGCCACGAACATGTCGTCGAACAAATAGCGCACCGCGAGCACGATCCAGTCGTTCGTGTGAAACGCCTTGAGCGCCCAGTCGCCTCGCGGTTCCTTGTCGAGGAGACCGTAGGGGAAGAACGCCTGGATCTGACCGTGGCGGACCTCGTCGAGGGTGCCGAAGGTGGCGGTGTTGCGCCAGGCGGCCGAGCGGCCGAACCGGCCCATCCGCGCCTCACCGATGGACGCCAGGTACTCCGGCATCGTGATCGCCCCGTAGTGCGCCACGATCACCGATTTCCAGCCGGGGTCCAGTCGCCCGAACAGCTTCGAGCGTCCGATCGCATTCTTCAGCGAGTACGTCGTCGTGTCCTTGGTGACCTGGTTGTGCACGTACTCGCGGTAGCCGATCTTGTAAGGCTCGTCCCACTTGAGCCAGCCCTCGGCGGAAACGCGGTGCGTCCCGGACAGCTCTTCCGGGAAGACCTCGTCCTCGGTGGCGTAACGAAACGTCCAATTGGTGTCGCGGGCCAGGTCGTACCAATCACTGCGGGAAAGTTTGGGCATGTGTTCGTCCTTGATCGGTCATAGGGGGCGCGATGTCAGCCACGTCGAGCTGCGTCGATGACGCGAACGGTAACCATCATGCGGTATATCCCGAGGACTCCTAAGCATTAGGATCAGGCTGATTCGCAGGGTCAAGTCCGCTATGCATCGCCGCTAACATCCGAACGAGTGCCACCCGGGGCAGAAAAACTAGAGGGGACGAGGTTTGCAATGACGGTTACCGACGAATACCTGGCCAACAACGCCGCCTACGCGAGCACCTTCGAGGGGCCGTTGCCGCTGCCGCCCAGCAAGCATGTCGCGGTGCTGGCATGCATGGACGCCCGCCTCGACGTGTACCGGATTTTGGGACTTGGTGACGGTGAGGCTCACGTCATCCGCAATGCCGGCGGCGTGGTGACCGATGACGAGATCCGGTCACTGGCGATCAGCCAACGCCTGCTGGGTACCAAGGAGATCATTCTCATCCACCACACCGATTGCGGAATGCTCACCTTTACCGACGACGACTTCAAGAAGACCATTCAGGACGAGACGGGGATCAAACCCGGATGGGCTGGCGAGGCCTTCTCCGATCTCGAGGAGGACGTCCGGCAGTCGTTGCGCCGCATCGAGGCCAGCCCATTTGTCACCAGGCACGAATCGCTGCGTGGCTTCATCTTCGACGTCGCCTCCGGCAAGCTGAACGAGGTCGTGCGCTGAAGGCCGAAGGCGCACGCCACCTAAGCCTCGACTCAAAGATCGTCGCGGCCCTCGACCGAGTCGGCGAGGCTCTGCACGTGCTGGCCAGGCGGGCCGCAGAGAGCCACGACTTGTCCAGCACCCAAATGCGGTTACTCGCTTGGCTTTACGTCGGCCCGCCGCCCGTCGCGCGCAGCACCATGCTGGCTCGCGAACTCAATGTCGCCGATCCCACCGTGAGTGACGCGATCGCCGCGCTGGTCCGCAAGGGCCTGGTGGCTCGGACGCCCGATCCCGACGACCGCCGCCGTCACGACTTGGCATTGACCCGGGCCGGCCGCAAGACCGCGGCCGAACTGTCGCGGTGGACCGCACGCGCCGAGGTCGCGACATCCAAGCTAGACCGTGCCGAAGCCGAGCAGCTGCTGGACACATTGCTGCTGGTGATAGCGAAACTCCATGAAGCCCAACTACTTCCGGTGGTACGCGCATGTAGCACGTGCGTCCAGCTCGAAACCGTCCAGACCGACACGCGAAGCTACCGCTGCATCTTCTACGACATCCCGATGACGATCGCGGACCTGCGAGTCGACTGCGCCGAACACGTCACCGCGTGACGGTCTGCGCAGACCGGACATCGGCTCACGCGAACGCCTCCACCGGCGGGCATGAGCAGACGAGGTTGCGGTCGCCGTACGCGCCGTCGATGCGCCGCACCGGCGGCCACACCTTCGGCCGGAACGCCGTCCCGAGCGGATAGGCCGCTTCCTCGCGGGTGTAGGGGTGCTCCCACTTGTCGGTCACCAGGCACTCGGCGGTGTGCGGGGCGCCCCGCAGCGGATTGTCCTCGGCGGGCCACTCCCCCGAGCCGACGCGGTCGATCTCGCGGCGGATCGCGATCATGGCTTCGCAGAAGGCGTCCACCTCCGTCAGGCTCTCGCTCTCGGTCGGCTCCACCATCAGCGTGCCGGCCACCGGAAAGCTCATGGTCGGCGCGTGAAAACCATAGTCTGCCAATCGTTTTGCCACATCATCGACGGTCACGCCGGTCGACTTCGTGATGCCGCGCAGGTCCAGGATGCATTCGTGGGCGACCATGCCGTTCTCCCCGGTGTAGAGCACCGGGAAGTACTCGTCGAGGCGTCGCGCGATGTAGTTGGCCGACGTGATCGCGGTCAAAGAGGCCGCGCGCAGCCCGTCCGGGCCCATCATCCGGATGTAAGCCCAGCTGATCGGCAAGATCGAGGCTGAGCCGTAGGGCGCCGACGACACCGGGTGGCCCTTGGGCAGCTCGGGGGCCAGCGGGTGACCCGGCAGGAACGGCGCCAGATGCGCTCGCGCCGCTACCGGGCCCACGCCCGGGCCGCCACCGCCGTGCGGGATGCAGAACGTCTTGTGCAGGTTGAGGTGGCTGACGTCACCGCCGAACTTGCCGGGCCGGGCGAGGCCGACCAGTGCGTTGAGGTTAGCGCCGTCGACGTACACCTGGCCGCCCGCGTCGTGCACCGCCGCGCAGATCTCGGCGATGTCGTGCTCGTAGACGCCGTGGGTGGACGGGTAAGTGACCATCAGCGTCGACAGCTGGTCTGCGTGTTGACTGATCTTGGCGCGCAGGTCGTCGAGATCGACGTCACCGTTGTCCAGGCAGGCCACCACGACGACCCGCATGCCCGCCAGCGCGGCCGACGCGGCGTTGGTGCCGTGCGCGCTGGACGGGATCAGGCAGATGTTGCGGTGCGGCTCACCGCGGCTGGCGTGGTAGCCATGGATCGCGAGTAGGCCGGCGTACTCGCCTTGCGAGCCGGCGTTGGGTTGCAGCGAGACCGCGTCGTACCCGGTGATTCCCACCAGCCACGCCTCCAGGTCGGCGATCAGCCGCCGCAGTCCCGGGCTGTCGGCGACCGGGGCGAACGGGTGCAGCCGGGAGAATTCCGGCCAGGTGATCGACTCCATCTCGGCGGCGGCGTTGAGCTTCATCGTGCACGAGCCGAGCGGAATCATGCTGCGGTCCAACGCGATGTCCTTGTCCGCCAGCGTGCGCAGGTAGCGCATCATTGCCGTCTCGGTCTGGTACTGCGTGAAGGCGGGATGGGTGAGGAATTCCGATGTGCGCGTGGCGATCTCGATGTCGGAGGGCTCGCCGGGTGACTCCCCGAACGCCTGCAGTACCGCGGCGACGTGCGCACCGGTGGTCGCCTCGTCGCACGCGACCGACACGTGGTCGGCGTCGACCCGCCACAGGTTGATGCCCTTGGTCTTGGCCGCGGCCAGCACCTCGTCGGCGCGCCCGGGCACCCGGGCCAGCACGGTGTCGAAGTACGTGTCGTGCACCAGCGCCGCATCGGTTGCCGAGCCCAGCCCGGCGGCGATGGCCGCGGCGTGGCCGTGCACCCGGCGCGCGATCGCGGTCAACCCGTCGGCGCCGTGGTAGCTGGCGTACATCGCGGCCATCACCGCCAGCAACACCTGGGCGGTGCAGATGTTCGACGTCGCCTTGTCGCGGCGGATGTGCTGCTCGCGGGTCTGCAGCGCCAGACGATAGGCCGGGGCGCCGTCGGCGTCCACGGACACCCCGACCAGCCGGCCCGGCAGCTGCCGGGCATGGTTGGAGTGCACCGCCAGATAGCCGGCGTGCGGCCCGCCGAATCCCATTGGCACACCGAATCTTTGGGTGGTGCCGAAGGCGACGTCGGCACCCAGCTCCCCCGGCGGCGCGATTAGCGTGCACGCCAACAAGTCGGCGCCGATCGCGACCAGCGCCCCGCGCTGGTGGGCCTGGGCCACCAATGCACTCCACTCCGTGATGCGGCCGCTGGCGCCGGGCAGCTGCGCGATGACGCCGAAGAAGTCCCCGTCGGGCAGGCCCTCGCGCAGGTCGGCGGTCACGATCTCGATGCCCAGCGGCTCGGCGCGGGTGGCCAGCACGGCCGCGGTAGCGGCGAACACGTCGGTGTCGACGGCCAGCCTATTCGCCGGGCCGCGAACCGCCCGATGCATCAACGTCATTGCCTCGGCGGCGGCGGTGCCCTCGTCGAGCATGGACGCGTTCGCGATCTCGAGCCCGGTCAGGTCGGTGACCATGGTCTGGAAATTCAGCAACGCCTCCAGCCGGCCCTGGCTGATCTCGGGCTGATATGGAGTGTAGGCGGTGTACCAGGCCGGGTTTTCCAGGATGTTGCGCAGCAACACCGGCGGTGTGAGGGTGTCGTAGTAGCCCTGGCCGATCATCGACACCGCGACGGTGTTGGTGTCGGCCAGCGCGCGCAGCTCGGCCAGCGCTTCGCTCTCGGTGGCGGCCGGCGGCAGGCCGTCCAGGCCCGATGCGGCGCCTGTCTCGGTCAGCTTGTCGAGGATGCCAGACGGGACGGCCTTGGCGGCGAGTTCGTCGAGCGAGCCGACGCCGATGACGGCGAGCATGGCCGCGACGGCCTGGTCGTCCGGGCCGATGTGGCGGTCTGCGAAGGTTGATTGGTCTCCCACGGGCGAAACTCCTGACGGCATCACGAAGGCAGAGGACGACTGGCCCTCTCCCTCTGTCTTCACCTGTTCGCCAGGCGCCTGAGAGATTCGGCGCGAGCGCCTTTCCCCATCGGCGGGCGCGGACCGTACCGGTCTGCACCGCTTTCCAGAGGCATCGTTAACTCGTGCGGTCCGGGTGCCTGAGAGGTTGATGGAGAGGTATTGCTCCTTCGGCGTCCGCGACTGGCGGCCGCGAAACTCTCCCGCTCGAGTGCGATGCGCGACCCAGTCTACTCGGCCGGTAGGCGCCGCGCGGCTAGCCGATCTTGCGGTCGCGGTGCTTGCGCCGGGACGCCAGTTCGTCCTCCGGCGCGGAGATAGATTCGCCGCCGTCGGCGCGCTCACCCGGGAAGTCGGCGATCACGCCGGTCAGCTCCCGCATCGCGCCGGACACCGCGATACCGAACACGCCCTGTCCGCCCTGCAACAGGTCGACGACCTCTTCGGCCGAGGTGCACTCGTAGACGGTGGTGCCGTCGGAGAACAGCGTGATGTTGGCCAGGTCCTCGACGCCGCGCTGGCGCAGATGGTCGACGGCCACGCGGATGTTGTGTAGCGAGATGCCGGTGTCCAGCAGCCGTTTGACGATTTTGAGAACCAGGATGTCCTTGAACGAGTACAGCCGCTGGCTGCCGGACCCCGCCGCGCTGCGGATCGACGGCACCACCAGAGACGTGCGCGCCCAGTAGTCCAGCTGGCGGTAGGTGATTCCGGCGATCTGGCACGCGCTGGGCCCGCGGTAGCCGACCAGCTCATCGGGTACCGAATCGTCGGGGAACAGACCGGGCTGCACGGGTTGGCTTGCCGCAGTGAGGTTGGCTTCACTGCTGGTTGCCGCGTCCGCATGGGCAGCAAGGTCGAGCTGTTCCTGCCGTGGCTGCTCGCTCACCCTGGTTCCTCTCGCCGATCGCGCTCGTAGTAGCTGCGTGCACTTGGCTGCCGTAACAGCCACGTTTGCTCAGGCCCGAGTGCTAGAGAGCTTACGCTGTTCGATAGCCGCCGCACCTTAAGCCGTCATCAAAGTATGGCCGCCCCGAGGGCAACTGGCCGCGAATCCGTCAGGCGTGTCGACATCACGGCTTCAGATGAGACGCATCCGTGATGTCGGCCTCTAGGGTAGTACCCGGCGGCCGCCCATTTCTCCCCTGCCCGCGGCCAGCGCGAACGGCCGATCAGGTGGCCTTGAAGTCGTCCGGCGAGACACTGTCGAGGAATTCCTTGAATTTCTCCACCTCGTCCTCCCGGACGGCGGTGTTGGGCTCCTCGTCGCTCTCGTCGGGAATCAGCAGGCCGGCTTGGGCGAGCACGGCCTCCTCGACGTAGATCGGAACGCCGACGCGCAGCGCGATCGCCACCGAGTCGGACGGGCGCGCGGACACCGTGATGTTGCGGTCGAACACGAGGTCGGCGTAGAAGGTGCCCTCTTGCAGATCGACGATCCGCACTTCCTTCAGCGAATGTCCAAGCGCGGCAATGAGATCCCTGATCAGGTCATGAGTCAGCGGACGAGGCGGCTCGACCCCTTGTTGCTCGAGTGCGATCGCTGCGGCCTCCGACTGCCCGATCCAGATCGGTAGGTAGCGGTCACCGTTTGCCTCGCGCAGCAACAGCACCGGCTGGTTCTGCGGCTGCTCGACACGAATGCCGACAACACGAACTTCACCCATCTGCGTCTGCCCTCCGCGTGCCGTGTCCGCCTCGCGCTCGGCGTGCCGACCCAGCGAAACGCAACGTTTCTCCGGGCCGTCTAATGCCAAGCCGTTGAACGAAGTCTAGTCCTCAGCGATGCAGAACGTCGCGAACGGCGGACTTGATCAGCGACGTGTGCAAAGTAATGGCCAGCGCCGCGACCTCACGCGCCAGGTCGTCGGCGCGATCCCGGGCTCCGGCCTTGTCGGCTTTGACCAACGGACCCGCGATCTGGGCGATCAAATCGGACTGCCGGTCGGCCGCCGACCGGAACGCGCGCAGGTGCCGCGGCTCCACGCCGTAGTCGGACAGGGCACGCGCGCACTGCAGGATCGTGACGGTGTGCTCGTCGAAAAAACCGCCCGGGCCGGTGGTGACCACGCCGGCCTTGAGCAGTGCCGAGAGCAGGTCGTCGTCGACTCCCGAGCGGGCCAGCAGGTCTTCCCGGCTCAACCGGACGCGGGTCGGGGCCACTGCGGCCGTGTCGGACCCGTCCCGGACGGCGTCGCCGACCTCCGCGCTGCCCCCGACCGACACCAATCGCGGTACGCCGTAAGGCGACCCCACCGCGGGCAACTCGCCGTCGGGCTGGGCGTCCAGCTGGGCCCTGATCACCTTCAGGGGTAGATAGTGGTCGCGCTGCGCGGTCAGGATGAAGCGCAGCCGAGCGCAGTCGTATGCGGTGAACCTGCGGTACCCCGACGCGGCGCGCTGCGGCGTCACCAGCCCTTCGGCCTCCAAGAAGCGGATCTTGGAAATGGTGACATCGGGGAAATCCGGCCGCAGTAGGTCCAAGACTGCCCCAATCGACATCCCGGCGAATGCCGGGCTATCGGGTGCGCTCACTAGCCTGAAGATCCCCCGTCGTCGTCGCCCTTGGGCCCGGTCAGGAAGACCAACCGGAACTTGCCGATCTGCACCTCGTCGCCGTTGGCCAGTACTGCCGAATCGACCGGTTCACGGTTGACGTAGGTGCCATTCAGGCTACCGACATCGACGACCTGGAATTCGTTGTTTTCCAACCGGAATTCGGCGTGCCGGCGGCTGACCGTGACGTCGTCGAGGAAGATGTCGCTGTCGGGGTGCCGACCGGCGGAGGTGATGGGCTGGTCGAGCAGGAAGCGGGATCCCGCGTTGGGGCCCCGCTTGACGACCAGCAGCGCCGAGCCGGACGGAAGTCCCTCGACCCCGGATACCGCGCTCTCGGAGCCGGTTTGCGCAGGCGCGTCCAGCTCGTTGAGGAAGTCGGCCCGGAAGACCGAGGTGGTCTCCACCGTGACTTCGTCAGAGTCGTTGTCCATATCCGTCACGCGCTGCTCCTCACTGGCCGCTGTGGCGATGTCTGACCGGGCCGCTCGGCCGGCTTCACGCTAAGGTTCCCGCTCGGTGTGTTGGCCCAGGCTTGCCGATTACGTGCCTTCTCCTGCTGGTGTGTTGACCGTACCGCGCAGCGGCAAGGAATGCGCCTACGGCCGCCACGATTGCCAGCCGGCTTCCCGGCTCGCCCTGCCCCCCGGCTGGTCCGCCCGCCGCGGGCCGGGTGAGGACCCACGATGTCGTCGTGCGAAGGGCTGGCAGGGACATTAGCAACCGTCATTCGGTCAATGTGCCGCGGTAGGCCTCGGCGTCCAGGAGCGCCGAAATCGCGGACTCGAGTTCGGCGACGTCCGAGACCTGGACGTCGACCAGCCAGCCGGCCTCGTAAGGATCGGAATTGACCAGCTGCGGACTGCTCTCCAGCTCGCCGTTGACCGCGGTCACCGTGCCCGAAATCGGGGCGAACAAATCCGACACCGATTTCGTCGATTCGACCTCGCCGAAGGACTCGCCGGCAGTCACCGTCGTGCCCGCGTCGGGGAGCTGCACAAAAACGACATCACCTAGTGCCGACTGCGCGAAATCGGTGATTCCGATCCGCACGGTGTCATCCCCGCTGCGGCGAACCCACTCGTGTTCGGCGGTGTAGTGCAGGTCGGGCGGGATATCGCTCACGGCAATCCTGTTCTTTTCGGCGCCTCGAGGGGCAGGTTCACTTGACGGGCTGAGCGTATTGGTGCGGTTTTGGTTGTCGCAAGGTGGTGACGTCAACCCGGTTGGCCTGCTGCACCGACATCCGTGCGCCGACCCGCTTGATGCTGTCCTGGGCGCCGCCGGGAATATTCATCGCCGCTGCCAGCGTGGGCGGATCACCAATCGCCAGAACCGAATACGGCGGCGAGAGGGTCTTGCTGTCGATGGTCAACGAGCCAGGACTACCCACTACCCATGTATCGACACCCAGCCGCACCGATTGGTGTGCGTCGTTGACCTCGATCGCCTCGGCACCGGCTGCCCGCAGCTCGTTGATCACGTCCAGCAGTGCCTCGGGAGACACTCCGGGACCGGGATCGTCGATGGTGACGGTGATGCCGGGGCCGGTGGCACCGACGGCGCCGACCAGAATCGACAGTGCGGCCAGCCTCGCCTGCGCGCTTTTGATCGCCGCCTGGTCGGAGTTGCCGGACGCCTGCAACGAATTCAAGGTGTTCTGCAGGTCGTTCACCTCGGTGTTCAGCGTGGCTTCGCGCTGCCGCAACGAGTCCAGTAGGACGAGCAGATCCGCGGGCCGGGCCGTGTCCAGCGAGTCGCCCGTCTTGGTCTGACGGACCTGAGTGACGATCGCGATGCCCAGGACCAGGCACAGCAGCACCGCCAACGCGCCGAATATCAGCCGGGAGCGCCCCCCGCGCACCATCCCCGACAGCCCCGTCCGCTGCACCGGACCGACCTCAGGCCGGGGACTGTTCGACGGCAACTCGTGGCGGCCGTGCGGCGCACTGCCACGACTTTCGCCACCGTCGTCTGGCGGGTCCTGGCTCATGTTGACCTCGATTTCATGGTCGTCATGCCCCGAACAGGCGCCGTCGCAGGGCGGCGGCGTTACCGAAGATCCGGATACCCAGCACCACGATGATCGCCGTGGACAACTGGGTGCCGACGCCCAGCTGATCGCCGACGTAGACGATCAGGGCGGCCACAAAGACGTTGAAGACGAACGAAATCACGAAGACCTTGGGATCGAAGATGCGCTCCAGATAGGCCCGCAGGCCGCCGAACACGGCATCCAGGGCGGCAACGACCGCGATTGGCAGGTAGGGCTGTATCACCTCGGGCACCGCGGGATGGAAGATCAAGCCCAGCACGATGCCGATCGCCAGCGCCGCGATGCCGATCATGCGCGGCCCACCATCTGTGACATCGGGATTGTTTTCATTACGGCCCAATCTGTTTGGCGAATTTGACGTCCCGGACGGACGCGGCGGGCAGCGACAGGGCGTCGGAGACGTTCACGGTGACACCCACGCCGTAGGAGATCTCCAGGAGCCTAAGACGCTGCAGACCGGGGCTGTTGTCGAAGACGTCGCGCATCTCGTGCGGGGGCCCCACCGCGAGGATCGTGTAGGGGCTGCTGGTGGGGTTGTTGTCGACCAGGATCGCTCCCCCGGCCTGGCGAATCGTCACGTTCGGCCCGATGCGCGCGCCTCCGGCCGAGATGCCCTCGGCGCCGCTGGCCCACAGCGAGTTGACGACGAGTTGCAGGTCGCGGTCCAGGATGATCTGCCGACTGCCGTTGACGCGTTGCTTCGACACGTCGGAAAGGTTCGGGCTGGCACCGGGATCGGTGATGGTGAGGGTCAGCCCCGGCCCGATGATCGGCCGGCTGGCCGCCGCGAGGCTCAGCTCGTCGAGCCGGCCGAGCAGCCGCTGCCCCTCGGCGTTGTCGGCCAGCGCGTGCCGCTGCACCTCGTCCACCCTGCCCGACAGCGCGCTGCGGTCCTTGGCCAGCCTGACCGCGGAGCCCTCCTCGGCCCGGACAGTTCGCACCAGCAGCTGCTGCGCGCTGTGCACCCCGGGTTCGACGGACCGGGCCTGCGCGACGGCGGCGGCAAAGACCGTGGCGACGAGCATCGCCGCCAGGGCTTGCCACATCCAGGTGAGCGCGCGTGTGCGCCCGGCCGGCGGCGTGCCGGCCCGGCCGCGCCGTTCAGCCGCCGCCGCGTAGCCGGGGTCCAGGTGCTCCGACAGCAGGGCGCGCAGCAGGGAGGGCACCGGGATGAGCGTGGGCCGCTGCGCGGCGTGAGCGCTGCGGCCGGCGTTGGGGTCGTAGCCGCCGAGCAGGCGATCGGGCTCAGTCACGGGCGCCCGCTTGCACTTTGGGCAGCCGGCGCATCACCAACGTCAGCTGCACCGCGTAGAGCACGAATGACCACAGGTACGCATACAGGCCCCAGATCAAGAAGCCCCAGCCGCAGGCGCCGATCACCCGGCTCCACACCGCATCCCAGGTACCCAGCAGCACCAACGGAAAGCCGGACATCAGGGCGAACGTCGCGGCCTTGCCGATGTAGGTCACCGGCAGCGCCGACAGCCCGCGGCTGCGCAGCAGCGGAAGGCACGCCGCCAGCAGCCCGTCGCGGACCAGCAGGGTGGCGACGAACCACCACGGCACGATTCCGCTCAGCGCCATCACGACGGGCACGGTGACCATGTAGAGCCGGTCGACGGCGGGGTCGAGCAGCACCCCCAGCCGCGACGACTGGTTCAGCGATCGCGCGATCTTGCCGTCGGCCCAGTCCGAGGCGCCACTGAACATCAGGATCGCCACGGCCCAGCCGTTGGCGTGCGCGAACATCAGCGCATAGATGAAGACCGGGATGAGCGCCAGGCGGACGGCGCTCAACAGGTTGGGCACTGTCAGCACCCGGTCGGACGGATCCGGCTCCATGAGCCGTGACATTAGCCCGCTGCCATCACGGTCCGCAGCGTGGGACGAGCCGTCCGAGCCGTCCGAGCCGGCCAGCCGCGACCTAGCGGAAGACCCCGGGCAGGCTCAGCGTGGACAGCGTGTCGTCGGACAGCGGGTTGTCGTTGACCATGTACGTCCACGTCGAGGTCGGGCGCGCCAGCTTGGACAGATCCAGCCCGGGTTCCTCTTCGATGACGTTGGCGGTCTCGAACGTCTGCTGCGCAGCCTCGATCGCATCGGCGGCCAGCGACGCGAAGGCGTCGACGGCCATCCGGTGGAACTCGTCGAGCGGGTTCTGCCGGCCGAGCGCTCGCAGGTGGATGCTTTCCCGGATGTCGGCCAGGAAGGCGAGATGGTCGGCCCAGCCGCGGTCGAGGTGATACAGCATGATCTGCCGGCAGATGGTCTCCAGGCGTTCCTCTGGGACGTCCTTGGACAGTTCCTCGTAGCGCTTCGGAGCCAGCTCGGCCAGCTCCTCGCGCGCGGTCGCGGTGCGCAGCAACGTGTTTCGGCGATCGACGATGATGGCCCGCTGCTGGGCGATCAGCTGGTTGTAGCGCCAGGTGTTCGCATGCACGTCAAGCAGGCGGCCCTCGGCGACCCGTTGCGCGTGGTCGAGCAAGCCGGTGGTCTTCGGGCTGATGATGCGGCCGTCTTCGTCGGTCTGCTCGGGCAGCTTGTTGCGGTCGAGGTTGGCCACCACGACGTCGTCTTCCCAACTCGAGAAGAAGACCGACGACCCGGGGTCGCCCTGACGCCCGGCCCGGCCCCGCAACTGGTTGTCCAGCCGCTCGGTGTGATGACGTCCGGTGCCGACGACGTGCAGCCCGCCCAACTCGGCGACCCGGTCGTGGTCGGCCTCGTCGGATCCGCCCAACCGGATGTCGGTGCCGCGCCCGGCCATCTGGGTGGACACCGTGACCACGCCGTACTTGCCGGCCTCGGCGATCACCTCGGCCTCTTCGGCGTCGTTCTTGGCGTTCAGCACCACGGCGGACACGCCGCGGCGCACCAGCCGCTCGTGCAACTCCTCGGACTCGGCGACGTCGCGGGTGCCGACCAGCACCGGTTGCCCGGTGCCGTGCACCTCGGCAATGTGCTCGACGATCGCGTCGTTCTTCGCCGCGGCAGTGATGTACACCCGATCGGACTCGTCCTGGCGAATGTTGGGAGTGTTCGGCGGAATTGGCGAGACGCCGAGCTTGTAGAACTGGCGCAGCTGCTCGCCGGCCGCCAGCGCGGTACCCGTCATTCCGCACACCGTGGTGTAGCGATTGATCAGCGCCTGCACCGTGATGGTGTCGAGCACCTCACCGGTCTCGGTGGTCTCGATGCCTTCCTTCGCCTCGACGGCGGCCTGCAGACCGTCGGGCCAGCGCTGCAGCTGCGCGATGCGGCCGCGCGAGGCGTTGATCAGGTGCACCGCATCGTCGCGGACGATGTAGTGCACGTCGCGATGCAGCAGCACGTGGGCGTGCAACGCCACGTTGACCTCGGTCAGCGTCGTGGCGACGTGTTCCTCGGAGTACAGGTCGATGCCGCCGAGCGCCTTCTCGACCTTGCGCGCGCCGGTCTCGGTGAGGTGCACGTTGCGGCTGTCGGCGTCGGTGTCGTAATCGGTGCCGGCGACCAGCTCGCCGACCAGCTTGATGATCTCGAGCCGCGGCGTCTCGCGGTGCGTCGTTCCGGCCAGCACCAGCGGCACCAGCGCCTCGTCGACGAGCACGGAGTCGGCCTCATCGATAAGTGCCACATCAGGATTCGGCGATACCAGGTCGTCGACGTCGGTGACCAGCTGATCGCGCAGGACGTCGAAGCCGATCTCGTTGACCGAGGCGTAGGTGACGTCGCAGCCGTAGGCGGCCTTGCGCTCGTCGCGGCTGGACTCGGCGGTGACCCACCCGACCGTCAGACCTATCGCCTCGAGCAGCGGGCCCATCCATTCCGCGTCCCGGCGGGCCAGGTAGTCGTTGATCGTCACGACATGGACATGGCGACCCGCGATGGCGTACCCGGCCGCCGCGATCGCCCCGGCCAGGGTCTTGCCCTCGCCGGTGGCCATCTCGATGACGTCGCCGGCCAGCATCCGCAACGCCCCGAGCAGCTGAACATCGAAGGGCCGCAATCCCGTTGCCCGCTCGGCGGCTTCCCGCGCGATCGCCAGAAACTGCGAGATGTCGTCGGACTCCGCGAGGTCGTCGAGGTTGAGCAGCCCGGTCGCTTTGCGCAGCTGCTCGTCCGACAGGCCGGCGGCTTCCTCGTCGTATTCGGACGAGTCGGTGACTTGGGAAAGCGAGCGGGAGCGGTTCTTTTCCGTACTGGCCCCGAGCAGTCGCCAAAATCTGCTGCTCAGGCGGCCCGGTTGAGCGCGGGTGGTCTTCGGCACAGGTCAACGGTACGCGGTTAGCAGCGAGGGCCCCTCAAGCCGGTTGGTGACGATGCGCGCCGCGTAGCGGCGTGAGGAGGAAGCGACCCATCAAGCGAGGTTGGACCGGCGGGGATAGGCGACGTCCGGATCGGTGAGCACGTTGACGACCGACGGCAGGCCGCTGGCGAAGGCGCGCTCCAGCGCGGGCCGCAGTTGCGCGGGCGCCGACACCAGCTCGCCATGGGCCCCCAGCGCGCGGGCCACCTCGTCGTAGCGGGTCCCCGGACGTAACTCTGCGACCACCGAGTAGCCGTAAATCGCTTCCATCGGATGCTTTTCCAGGCCCCAGATTCCGTTGTTGCCGACCACCGAGACGACCGGGACGTTGTGCCGCACCAGGGTGTCCCATTCCATGCCGCTGAAGCCGAATGCCCCGTCGCCCTGCAGAAGTACGACCTGACGTTCGGGTCGGGCCAGCTTCGCGGCCAGGGCATAGCCGGGGCCGGAGCCGAGGCAGCCGAACGGGCCGCTGTCCAACCAGCAACCCGGCTGGTAGCTGTCGATCACCCGGCCGGCGTAGGAGCCGAAGTCACCGGCGTCGATCACCACGATGGCGTCGCGATCCAGCAGCGGTGCCAGCTCGGCGTAGACCCGCATGGGGTGCAGCGGGTTTCGGTCATCCGCTCGCTCGGCGTTCTCGAGCTCGCGCGCCGCGGTCTCGGCGCCGCGCAAGCTGTCGATCCAGCCTTGGTGATCGGTGCCGGGCGGCCCGGTCAGCGCCGACAGGGTCGCCGTCAGGTCGCCGTACAGGCCGGCCGCGATCGCCCGCGGGTATGCGCGCTCGGGTTCGACACGATCCACGACGACGAGCTGGGTCTGCTCGCCGAAGACCCTTCCAAAGCCCAGCCGGAAGTCCATCGGTACGCCGACGATGAGCGCCACATCCGCTTCGGCCAACGCCTTGGCCCGCGCCCGCGAGAACGCCAACGGGTGGTCCGCGGGCACCACGCCGCGGGCCATCCCGTTCATCAGAACGGGGAGCTGCCGCTCCTCGGCAAGGCGCAGCAGGGCGACTTCGCCGCGGCCCCACCACACGTTGGTGCCCGCCATGATCACCGGCCGCTGCGCCGCAGCCAGCAAGCCGAGGGCCTTGCCCAGGAGGTCGGGCTCGGCGGCGCCGTCCGACGGCGGGTCGTTGAGAGCGCCGGGAAGGCTGTCGTCGTCCGACATCGAAAACGCGTGATCCATCGGGATATCGACGAATCCCACGCCGGAGGGGGCACCGACGGCCGCCCGCAGTGCGTCGTCCAGCAGCCGGCCCGCGTCCTGCGCCGACTGCGCCGTCGCCGCGAAGCGCGCCAACGGCGCGACGAACGGGATATGGTCGATCTCCTGCAGCGAGCCCATCCCCCAACGACCCGCCGGCGCGCGGCCTCCCAGCACCACCAGCGGCGACTGGTTTTGCTGCGCGGCTGCCATCGCGCTGATGCCGTTGGTGACGCCCGGGCCCGCCGTCAGGGCGGCCACACCGGGCACCCTCGTCACCTTCGACCAGCCCTCCGCCGCGAAGGCCGCCGTCTGCTCGTGGCGGGTGTCGACCAGGCGAATGCCTTCCTCGCGGCAGCCGTCGTACACGGAGAACAGGTGGCCGCCCGACAGCGTGAAGATGGTGTCGACGCCGCTTGCCCGCAGGCGACGCGCGATCAGCCGGCCCGCATGAACGGTCTGATGAGACGGGGCGTCGATGCTCATCCCCGCAGCCTATCCGCCGTCCTCGGGTAGGTTCGCTGGGAACTATCCATCGTGAGGCTCCCGCGGATGCCTCGCTAACAAGGAGACGTTGACCTTGGGCTCGAAGCCGTTCACGCCGTCCATCGATTGGTCGGCGGCACTCGTGGACTCGTTGCGCTGGCTTGCGATCGCGTGGGTGATCGGCGCCATCTGCCTCGTGATCGTGCTCGTCGCGCTGCGATACTTCACGTCCTGGGGGCGACAGTACTGGCGGATCACCGGCGCGTACTTCTTCGGCCGGTCGAGCATCAAGGTATGGCTGATGCTCGCGGTGTTGCTGCTGTCGGTGCTGATGCAGGTGCGCATGGCCGTGTTGTTCAGCTATCAGGGCAACGACCTGTACACGGCGGTGCAGAAGGCCTTCCAGGGCACCACGGCGGGTGACGACGAGGTCAGAAACTCAGGGATACATGGCTTTTGGATGTCGATCCTCATCTTCGTCATCCTGGCCACCCTCGCCCTCACGCGGTACATGGCCGACATCTATCTGGCGCAGCGCTTCATCATCGCTTGGCGCATATGGCTGACCGCACACCTGACCGACGACTGGCTGGCCGGCCGCGCGTATTACCGGGACCTGTTCATCGACAACACCATTGACAACCCCGACCAGCGCATCCAGCAGGACATCGACATCTTCACGGCCAATGCCGGTGGTACGCCGAACATTCCGTCCAACGGCACCGGCAGCACGCTGCTGTTCGGGGCCGTCAACGCGGTCGCCTCGGTGATCTCCTTTGCCGCCATCCTGTGGAACCTGTCCGGAAACCTGACCATCTTCGGCGTCGACTTCCCCCGCGTGATGTTCTGGTCTGTCGTGTTTTTCGTGCTGATCGCGACGGTGGTCGCGGTATGGCTGGGGCGCCCGCTGATCTGGCTGAGCTTCAACAACGAGAAGCTCAACGCCGCGTTCCGGTACGGCCTGGTGCGACTGCGCGATGCCGCCGAGGCCGTGGGTTTCTACCGGGGTGAGCGCGTGGAGCGGGCGCAGCTGTGGCGCCGCTTCACGCCCATCATCGACAACTACCGCAAGTTTGTCCGCAGGAGCATCATCTTCAACGGCTGGAACTGGTCGGTGTCGCAGGCCATCGTCCCGCTGCCGTGGGTCATTCAGGCGCCGCGGCTGTTCGCCGGCAAGATCGACTTCGGCGACGTGGGCCAGACCTCGACGGCGTTCGGCCAGATCAGCGACTCATTGTCGTTCTTCCGCAACAACTACGACGCCTTCGCCGCCTACCGCGCGGCGATCATCCGGTTGCACGGCTTGGTCGACGCCAACGCCCAGGGGCGCGCGTTGCCCACCGTGTTGGTCAAACCGAGCCAGGAAAAGACCGTCGAGCTGGCCGGCATCGAGGTGCGCACGCCGGCAGGCGACGCGCTGATCGACTCGCTCGACGTGGAGCTCGAGGACGGCGACCGGCTGGTGATCACCGGGCGGTCCGGCGCCGGCAAGACGACGCTGCTGCGCAGCCTGGCCGAATTGTGGCCGTACGCCTCGGGAACCTTGTGCCGCCCCGAGGGCGAGAACGCGACCATGTTCCTGTCGCAGTTGCCTTATGTGCCGCTGGGCAGTCTGCGTGGCGTGGTGTGCTACCCGAATTCGCCGGACAGCATCGCCGACGATGTCCTGCGCGACACCTTGACCAAGGTCGCCCTCGCCCCGCTCATCGAACGGCTCGACGAAGAACGCGACTGGGCCAAGGTGCTCTCCCCCGGTGAGCAGCAACGCGTAGCGTTCGCCCGCGTCTTGCTCACCAAGCCCAGGGCGGTGTTCCTCGACGAGGCCACGTCGGCGCTCGACGAGGGCCTGGAATTCGCGCTCTACCAACTGTTGCGGACTGAACTGCCCGACTGCGTCATCGTCAGCGTGAGCCATCGGCGTGCCGTCGAGCAGCATCACGAGCATCATCTCGAGCTGCTCGGTGACGGCCAGTGGCGCCTGGGCCCGGTGGAAAGGCAGCCGGCCCAGGTCTAGCGGTTCTGCGCCGCGTGCGCTCCGGCGCGGTGACTTAGCGCGCCTGCGCGCCCCCGGCCGAGCGGGCCGCGTGCGCTCCGGCGCGGCGGCCGAAGAACGAGCCCTCCCCGAGCTGGGTGCCACTGGCGTAGCCCTTGCCGTCCTGGGCGAGGTTGGCCGCGCACGCGCCGGCCGCGTACAGCCCCGGCACGACGGTGCCATCTTCGCGCAGTACCTGGCCGTCCAGCGAGGTGGCGAGCCCGCCGATCGTGAAGCCGGCGTACATGGCTTTGCCGAGCGACATGTCGAAGGCGCCCCATGGGCCGTTGTCTTGGGCGGCAAGGAATTCCGGTTGCTTGTGAAATTCGGGATCCTCGCCGCGGGCCGCGTGCGTGTTGTAGCGGTCCAGTGTTGCGGCCAGGTTGCCCTGCGGGATGCCCAGTGCCGCTTCCATCTCGGCGACTGTCTCCCAGCCGTCGATCAGCGGTACCAGCGGCATCGTGGGGTGCTCGAGGTGCGCCTCGTCGACGATCAGGTAAGCGGCGCTGTCGGGCTGGTCCATGATGAACCCCGAGGTGCGGGAGTGATACGAGTCTTCGGCAACGAAGCGCTGCCCGAGCTTGTTCACGATGATGCCGGTTAGCAGGATCGACGGCGGATACGGCGGCGCCGTGATAAAGATCTGATCCATGTGTCGGGTGGCACCGCCGGCCGACACGCCCATCCGGATCCCCAGGCCGTCGTCGTAGGTATTGCCCAGCACGAACGGCTTCTCGGCGAGCTTCGGCGTGTACTTGGCTACCATCTCGGGGTTCATCACGAACCCGCCGGCGGCAATGATGACCGACTTTGCCTTGATCGCACCGGTTTCGGCGAATTGCTTCCAGGTCACGCCCGTCACGGCGCCCGACTCGTCGACGACAAGCTCGGTGGCGCCGGTCTCGTACCGGATCTGCACGCCGAGGTTGGCGGCCCGCTTGAGCAGCAGGTCGATCACCATGCCGGCGCCGCCGGTATCGCCGGGCACGGGAACCTTGTGGCCGCGCGGAGCCGGTACGGCCTTCTCCAGGAACGGCCACACCTTCTCGTTGCCGGTGAACATCAGGCCCTCGGTGTTGGGCTGAATCACCGCCTTGCCCGGGAAGTAGCTGCGCTCGAACTGAAAACCCAAGTCTTCCAACCAGTCGAAATGCTCGACGCTGCCGTCGCAGTAGGCGCGGATCTTGTCGAGTTCGGGTTCCCGCGACACCGCGACAAGGTACTTGTACATCTCCTCGGCGGAGTCGTCATGCCCGGTGGCCTGCTGGACCGCGGTGCCGCCGCCCAGGTAGAAGTGCCCGCCGGCCATGGAGGTGGTGCCGCCCGCGGCCGCGGCGCGCTCAAGGACCAGCACCCGCGCGCCGGCGGCCGCCGCGCTCACCGCCGCGCACCCGCCGCCGATGCCGAAACCGATCACTAGGACGTCGACGTCGTCCGACCAGGACGTCACCGTGTCCGCCTGGACCGTTGCTGGAATCTCGGTGCTCATTTAACCGACTCCTGTTTGATGTAGTCGTAAAACGCCCTCATCTCGGGCGAGACATAGGCGATCTCCAGGAACGGCACGCCCGCCTGTGGCGCTGCGAGATAAGCGAATTGGATCCCGCCGGGCATCACGCCCTGCTGCACCACCTCGGCGCCGTGGTCGGCGGCGTCGGTCAGCGCCGCGGCGAATTGTTCGGGGCTGTCGGCCTCCACGCAGATGTGGTGCAGGCCTGGGCCGGCCGTGTCGAGAAAGTCACTATAGATGTTCTGCCCGCTAACCGGTTCGATGAGCTCCAGCTGCGTGTCCCCGAGGTAGCTCAGCGAGATGTTAGCGACGAAATCGGCTGGCCTGCTGTGGTAGCTGCAGCTGTCCGGAGCAAAGTGCACCTCGGGTATCCGCACCCATTTGCGCACCCCTAACAGGCCGGTGAGAGCCGTTTCGGTGGCGTCCAGATCGGAGGTAACCCAGGCGATCTGCGTCGGTGATTGAACGGAGAGGGTCATCGCTTGGCAGGATAGCCCAGTCTGTCGGCGGGCAGAAAGGGCCCGAAACTCTTTGCCGTGGTCGGCCACCCGACGCCGTCGACGCCCGGTGAACACGTTCTAATTCGGGCGCCGGGCGACCGCGCCGGGCCCCGTTGTCAATGCTGGGCCATGATGTCCACCAGCAGCCGAAGCTGAGTGTCGAAGAGCGCCTCGGGATCGGTGAGGGTGTCGGCGCCATACTGCCCGAACACCTCGAGGCTGATCGCCCCCATGACCCCGGCCCAGAACAGGAAGCACTTGGCCATGACCGAATCGTCGCCGGGGAAGCCGAATTCGTGGCGGATGCGTTCGAAGTCCGACGACATTGGTTGTGCTACAACGGTATTGGTAAGTCTGATGTCGCCGGTGGTGATTCCGGCGGCGATCGCGTCGAGCATCGCGCCGAGCACGCGGGTGCCGACCCTGACCGTGCGCTCGGCGGGCGCGTGATACCCGGGCACCGGGCTTCCGTACAGCAGGGCCCACTCGGCGGGATGTGCCACCGCCCACCGTCGCGTCGCGCGCGCGATGGCGACGACGTCGTCGCTCCACAGGTCGTTGACGGTCTCGCGGGCGCAGTCCACCGTGTCAGCCAGGTCGGAATACACGTCGACGAGCAGCAGGGTCAACAGCTCGTCGCGGCTGGCCACGTACCGGTACACGGCCGAGGACACCATGCCCAGGTCGCGGGCTATCGCCCGCAGCGACAAGCCCGCGGCGCCGCGATCGACCAGGTGGCGGCGACCGAGCTCGACAATCCTGGCCTCGATCTGCTCGCGCGATTCCTGGCGTTTGCCCACGTCGTCAGTCTGACACAACCGAGATCACTGCTCTTGTATTTCGGTGCAGGGTGTGGCAGCCTGACCCGATAAGAGAGCACCGCTCTCAAAGGCCCCGGCCGAAAGGATGCCTGATGTCCACCCGTTACGAGGAGCCGAACCGCGTCGCCCGGGCCGGCAACGTGGCCATGCGCTGGCTGACCGATCTGGGCGTCAGCATCGCCGGAACCCAGGTGCTGCGTGTCCGTGGCCGGAAAACCGGTAAGGCCCGCGCGGTGGTGATCAACCTGCTCACCGTCGACGGCGTGGACTACGTCGTCTCGCCGCGCGGCAACACCCAGTGGGCGCGCAACGTCCGGGCCGCGGGCAGCGTCGAGATCGGCCCCCGGTGGCGCCGGCGGCAGGTGACGGTCACCGAGGTCAGCGATGCCGCGAAACCCGAGCTGCTGCGGCGCTATCTGGCGCGGTGGTACTGGCAGGTCAAGGACTTCGTGCTGGGGCTGACGCCCGAGTCGACCCAGGAGCAGCTGCTCGCGGCCGCGCCGTCGATCCCGGTCTTTGCCCTGGCTCAGCCGCGCTGACCGACGTCAGCGGTGCGCCGGCGGGCGCCATCCGGCCGCCGCGCCGAGGTCCTGGCGGACCTGCTGGGAGGTGGTCTGCCACGACACCGCCGCCGGGAGATCGCCCCACACGCTGTTGAAGATGCCGACGATCTGCCCGCCCGCCGTGGTGTACACGGGCCCGCCGGAATCGCCCGGGTGGCTCTGCACGCCGTGGGACATGGTGAACCAGCCGTTGTTGACGCTTTCCACGGTGCCGCAGGTCTCACCGGTGATGACGCCGAAATGGCAGACCCCTTCGCCGGGGTGCGGCACCGCGCCGCTGGACACCAGCGGACGTCCGCTCGGAAGGATGTTGTTCGCCGGGACGTTGCCGTCGAGCACGATCGCCTCGTAGTCAGTGACCACCTGGTCAGTGGTTACCGTCGTCCCGCTGGGCGTGTCGTCCCGCCAGGTCGCCAGGTGGCCGATGACGTTGCGGTTGTTGTCGGTGACGACGGTGTTCGCGCCGCTGCGGCAGTGTCCGGCGGTGTAGGCGATTTTCTGGGCCGCGTCGACGTAGCCCAGTGTGCACATACGGTTTTCCTGCAGAATCTCCATGCCCGGGTACACCAGGACGGGGTCTGCGTGGGCCTTGGCGGCCGGCAGACCCGGGAGGAAAGCCAGGACGACAACCGATGCGGCGACTGCGCGCAGTGCCAGGCGTTGCAGCATGGACGGACTCCGTTCCGTCGAGGTCAGCGCAGCCGCCGACCACAAAACGAGATTACGTCGTTACGGTTTCGACATCGAGCTATTCGCGCTGACCGCCCCGAACGTTACGGCGAGATCGCCAGCCCGGACGCGGCGCCGAGTTGACCGGCCGCGCGGGGCGCCCAGCCCGGCGGGCCGAAGACGTGGCCGAGCCGGTCGCGAAACCGGCTCGCCGACCGCCAGTCGTGGGCGATTGCGACGTACTCGCGTATCTGCAGGTTCCAGATGTTGAAGGTGTCGACCTGCTTGGTGAGACCGTAGTGCGGCCGGAACTCCTCGGTCTGGAAGCTGCCGAACAGCCGGTCCCAGAGGATGAAGATCCCGCCGTAGTTCTTGTCGAGGTACAGCTGGTCCATCCCGTGATGCACGCGGTGGTGCGAGGGCGTGTTGAGCACGAATTCGAACGGGCGCGGCAACTTGTCGATCCGCTCGGTGTGCACCCAGAACTGATAGATCAGGTTCAGCGACCAACTGAAGAAGACCATCCAGGGCGGAAGCCCCAACAGTGGCAACGGAATCCATACCAACACCTCGCCGCTGTTGTTCCACTTCTGGCGCAACGCGGTGGCGAAGTTGAAGTACTGGCTGGAATGGTGGGCCTGGTGGGTGGCCCAGATCAGGCGCACCCGATGCGCGGCGCGGTGGTAGAGGTAGTACAGCAGGTCGACACCCAGGATCGCGATGACCCAGGTGTACCAGCGGGTCGGCGACAGGTGCCACGGCGCAACATACGTGTACAGCGCGGCATAGCCGAGCAGCGCCTCGGTCTTCCAAGCCGCCGTGGTGGCGATCGAGACCAGGCCCATCGAGATGCTGGTCAGCGCGTCCCGGGTCAGATATGCGCCGGAGGCGGGCCGGTCGGCGGCCTCGAGGCGGTCCAGCTTGCGCGCCGCCGTCCACTCGAGGGTCAGCAGCAACAGGAAGAACGGGATCGCGAACAGCACCGGGTCCCGCAGCTGCGCGGGCAACCCGAACCAGAACCCGGTGACGGCACTCACCCGGATAGATTACGACGGGCGGCCGCGGGCGCCGTCCGCACCGATCGATGAGGTGTCGAGCGCGTGACCGCTGTGCTGCTAATCGGCTCCGGAATCGCCGGGTGTGAGCCGCGCCGGATGCGGTCCCGGCGGGTGCGGTCGACGTCACCGTGCTGAGTGCTCAACCGTTCCACGACATCCGGGTCCGCAACTACGAGGCCGACCCGAGCAGCCGCCGGTGACGTGGCGGCCGCGTGGATAGACGACGAACACCTGTCGGTGATGTCATGCCAGCACGGCCGGCCGATGGGCCGTCACGCCGGCTACATCGTCATCAGCGATCTGTTCGGCGAGCCGACGCTGGCACTTCGAATCCCTTGGTACGTCCCGGTTCTCGACCTCGGACCCGCAGGCGCGGTATACACCGAAGGCTGGGACCGGGTGGTGGTTTCGCAGGGCATGGTAGCCAAGGCCACCAAGCGGGTCATCAACACCCGGCGGATCTACCCGCCGCTGACCGGCGAGCGCGCCGACCTGCCGGCCGCGGCCGCACCGGAGCTGCAGGCCCGGCCCTGACCGGGCCGCTCAACCCGTCTGAGCCTGATCCCCGGCGTACCACTGCACCGCGTGCACGCCTTGCTGCAGGGACAGCTCGGACACCAGGGTCTCCAACCGGGCCGGGCTGCGGTCCTCGACGAGCAGATGCACCGTCAACGTGGTCTCGTCTGTACCGGTCTGCGTCGTGTGCACACCGCGCAGCGCCACGCCGCTGCTGGCCCCGACGCACTGCACGACGTGGGCCTGGACGTGCTTCTCCGATTTCGACCGGCACACCACCTGGACGACGTAGGGATGCAGGTCTTCTTCCTCGGCCACGGAGTTGTCGTGGTCGATCACCCGTCCCAGCGGGCGCCCCAGCACGTGGATGAAGATCACGGCGCCGGTCGCGATCGCGGTAAACAGCAGATGTCCGGACGCGGCCAGTACTCCGACCGCCGCGGAGCACCACAGCGTCGCGGCGGTGTTGAGGCCGCGGACGTTGACCCCGTCGCGCAGGATCACGCCACCGCCGAGAAATCCGATACCGGAGACGACGTAGGAGGCGACCCGGGTGGCGCTGGTGTCCTCGGTCGCCACCGAATACAGCACGAACAACGTCGCCCCGGTGGCGACCAGGGCGTTGGTTCGCAAGCCGGCGGTGCGGGCGCGCCACTGCCGCTCGAATCCGATCAGCGAGCCGCAACCCACTCCGACGGCGAGCCGCAGCGCGAAATCAGCCACGCTCAATGTCTGCATTCTTCCGCGCCCCTTCCCCCGGGAACATTGCCAGCCGGTGGGGAGCCAACCACGCGGAGGTGAACGGCAGATGGATCCCAGCCCTGAATCCGTTGTGAGTGGTTCGGGCCGGCCAGGTTTAGCGCGCGGGGGGTGGTTGGTTGCCGACGAGTTGTTGCGGACAGTAGTACTTGGCTGCGATCGCGATGAACAGCGTCGCGTGGTCAGTGGTCAACCCGGGATTGTTCTTCTGTAGCTCCTGGACCATGTCCGGGCCGGGCTTGCCACCACGCATCCAACCGCATACGGCCTTGCCGAATGTGATGGCCTGACCAGAGTTGGTGTAGGTGATGCCGGCGCTGCGCACAGTGGCCAGAAAACCGACGTCGTCAGGGTCGCCGGGGTCGCCGAACGCCGGCGCAGCGAAGATCATTGCGCCGGACACGCCGACCAGCGCCAGCATGCCCAGGTAGCCGCGGGTGGGGTGCCGCGTGGCGTTCATGTCGATGCATCAACCGATCACTCGATTCGTTAACCGATGACAGTGTGCGGCAACCGAGCGTTTTTGTCTTTTTCAGGCCTTGGAAAGCTGGTGCGGGCAGTAGAACTTCGCGGAGATCAACGCGAAATTCGAGGCCATCTCCATGTCCATCCCGGGATTGTGGGTTTTCACGTCGTGCACCAGTTCGAGTCCCGATTCGCCGTTATTCAGGCACGAGCACACCGCGCGTCCTGCCACCACGGCCGCATCCGGGCTGGCGAAGCTGAACCCGGCCTGGTGCAGGGCGGCCAGGAAGCCGGCGTCGTCGCCATCGGGTTCGGGCGGCGGAGCGGCAGCCGCCGGCGCGGCGAAGCTGATCAGTGCCGAAGCCCCGACGATCGCGAGGAGGGTTCTCATAACTCACCATTCTTTCGTTGCGAGCCGATTTAAGCTGCCGCTTAACCCATTTGGGCTTCTGGCGGCAGTACCGAATTCCTGCCCTTCGTCAGGTGCACCGCATGGATGCCGGGCTTCTTGGCGAGCTGCTCGAGCAGCGCGTCAAGGCCGTCTTGGTCGACGTTGTGGTGCTGCACGCTTTCGGGCTTTTCCGAAATCTGTGCCACCAGCCGCCTAAGGTGCTCCGGTGATTGCGTGTCCTTGAGGTCTTTGATCGGTTTCACGCGTCCGCGGACCCCGGCCTGCACCACGGTCGGGCCGCCGGCGCCGAGGGCGCTGCCGAGCATCCCCGCCATGGCCGCCGAGCTGAACAGGCCGCCCTCGCCGAGTGCGGCCGCCGGCACCGCATCCGGCCCGGCCGCCGACAGCGCGGCCGCGACCGTCCGGATCGCCGGCGTGGCCGTAGCCCAGCTCGGCGGGATCGACAGCTTGCCGACCAGGGTGCCGGCGTTGCCCATGCCGCCCGTCACCGCGTTGAACAGGGTGCCCCGGCCGAAGCCCAACGCCCCGAGCCCGGCTCCCAGCGCGTCCTTCGGCAGCGCGGCGTAGGCGACCGGCGGGGCGAACTTCAGCCACTGCGACACCGGGAAGTTGATCAGCAGGCCGATGTCGTTGAACTGCGTGGTCAGGCCAAGTGGAACCTTGACCGCGTTGTACATGGCGGTGTAGAAAGCCGACCCATTCGACCCGAACAGGGTGTTCAGCAAGTTCGCCCAGAGGGTTTGGTACGCCGTCGCGAGCCCGGCGAGCCAGCCCAGCGGGCCGGGGGCGGGGGTGACGGTGGGCAGTATCGAACTCAGCGTCGACCCGACGTTGCCCGCCGAGGTGTCGGCCGCATTGGCGGTCGCGGCCGACTGCATCAACCCGGACGAATCGCTGGTGGTGTTCGGTGGGTCGTCGAATGCCGTCAAGCTGTTGGCCGCGGTGGCCGACGACCCGAAGTAGGTGTCCATCGCCTCGGCATCCTGGGCCCAGAATTCGCCATACTGTGCCTCGGTGGCAGCGATCTTCGAGGTGTTCTGCCCGAAGATGTTGGTGGCCAGCAGTTGCGCCAGGTACGAGCGGTTGGCCGCGATGATCGGTGGTGGGACCGTCGCGGCGAACGCGGTCTGATACGCGCTGGCCGCCTCGGTGGCCTGGCTCGCGGCCTCGTGTGCCTGGACAGCCGTCTGTTGCAGCCACGCCGCATAGGGGGCGACGGCGGCCGCCATGCTCAGCGACGACGGCCCCGTCCATGAGCCGCTGGTCAGGCTCGAGATCACCGACGCATACGAGGAAGCGGCGGACTGCAATTCGGTCGCCAGGTCGTCCCAGGCCGCAGCGGCGGCCAGCATCGATTCCGCGCCCGGGCCGGTGTACATCCGGCCGGAGTTGAACTCCGGCGGAAAAGCTCCGTAATACATGTCGCTACCCCTTACCTGGTGGCCCGCGGATGGATGGTCTGTTGTGTGCCGAAGTGATTCATTGCGGTCATCGGAGTCATGCCTCGAGAGCGGGGATCACGATGATGGTGGCCGCCGCCGGGTCGGCCTCGGCGACCATGCCGCTCAAGGAGCCGGCCGCCGCGCCTGCGGTCCCGGACCGCACGGCAGTGGCGGCGACGGCGCGCCCGGCCAGGCTGGACAGGGCCATTTGGCTCATCACGCCGCCCTCGCTCGCCAACGCCGCCTCCGGCGCGGCCGCCAGGTTGGCGGGCAGCACTTGGGCGAGCGTTCTGATCTCCGGTGCGGCTGCCGTCCAGCTCTGCGGCACCGACATGCCACCGACCAAGGGCGCCTTGCTCATCGACGCCGAGGCCGGCGCCGTCGCGGAACTCAGCATGGGATGCACGCCGGCACCACCGGTCAGCGGCGCCAACGCGCCGGAGATGGCTTTCGGCCCGGCCAGATAGGCAGCCGCGCTCTGGCCGTTCTGGCCCCAGGCGTAGGCCTGACCGAATGACAGGAACGGGCCGCCGGGGATGGTGCTCCACGACTGGGGTGAGTACACCCCGGTGATGGCCGACCAGATGGTGTTCCAGTTCGTCACGATATCTGGCGTCGCCGGCGCGGTGATTCCCGTCGTGCCCGTCGTCCCCGCCGCCGCATTCGTCTGCGCCAGCGGCTGCATCGCGGTGCTCAGCTGGGACACCTTCATCACGGTGTTCGTGCCGGACACCGTGTTTGACTGGGCCACCGCCTCCGATTGCAACGCGGTACCGCTGTCATCGGTGGTCTTCGGCGGTTCGTTGAACGGCGTGAACTGCGAGGCCGCCGCGGACGAACCGGTGTAGGCGTACATCGCGGCGGCGTCTTGCGCCCACATCTCCGCGTAGTGCGCCTCGGTCACCGCGATCGCCGGCGTGTTCTGCCCCAGCAGGTTGGTCGCGATCAACGTCGCAAGCAACGAGCGATTGGCCGCGATGACGGGCGGCGGAACCGTCGCCGCGAACGCCGCCTCATAGGCGCCGGCGGCCAGCTTCGCCTGGGTCGCGACCTGCTCGGCCTGGGCGCCCGTCGCGCTCAGCCACGACACATAGGGCGCGGCCGCGGCGGCCAGCGCGATCGACGACGGACCCGTCCACGGCCCTGCGGTCAGGCTTTGCACCGTCGAGCCGTAGGTCGCCGCCGTCGAGAGCAGCTCCCCCGCCAGCTCGTCCCAGGCGGCCGCCGCCGCCAGCAGCGGCCCCGACCCGGCTCCGACATACATCCGCCCGGAGTTGATCTCCGGCGGTAAGGCCCCGAAATCAAACATCCAGTACCTCCGATCCCCTCAATTGGCCGCCACTGTAGGCGCGGCTTAGTGCCGCACCCGCGATGGCGCGGTATTTCAAAGGAAATGCATCAGATCCCGTTGATCCGACGCGGTTGACGAGAGTTCCGTGTTTTGTTGCAGGCAATATGTGTCCGAGCCACTCCGGGACCCCGGTTTATGTGCCCCCTTCGGGAGCATAGCTATTATGGTGATCGGAATGTGTGCACGACACGTTCCTGCTGTGTAATAACAAAGTAAACAGGAATTGTCTATGCTGTCCGCGTGAAGTGAGAGCACAGCAGTCAGCAAATCAGGCGAACCGCAAAAGCGCAGCTCAACACGGTGATATAGCGGCCCGGGGAATGATCCTGACGGCTTCTTCAATATACTGGTCCGCATTACCAATGACCGCACCAGAGATTCGGCCCAATGCGATATTCATCTTCCTGATCGCGCAATTCACCGATCCGTAGATTCAATGCATTACTCTGAATGAGAATCTGTTGCGAGCATTCCCCGAATGGAGAACTATAAATGGACGCGAAGAAACCACGTATTCCACATACGTCTACTTACGCGCTATTTACGGTGGTGCCGACCGCCGGCCCTCAGTGACATTTACCCGCTATATCTGACGCCCTTTCGCCGACTGGTTTTTGCTAGGGAGGGGTTAAGATTCCGTCCTCAAATGGGTTCCCGGTCGCTTCCGCGCCTCGGTCGCCGACTTGGCTGGATTAACGGACTTCGGGTCGTCGTCAGCTCTGTGGGTGCGGGCGACGGGACGGCGCTGCGCCAAGGCAGTCCCCGCGCAGCCGGACGGCTACGGGCGCCCGCGGCGCCGAACCGACAATTACTCGACATACTTTGCACCCCTAAATTTCACGAAGCGTAAACCCGCCAGCTGCCCGGCGGCTTATTGGCTTCTGGTGGTTTGCTGTGAGGGTGCGCGCGTTATTTATGCAGGTGAGAGCCAAAAATGCGACGACCGCGCCAACAGTTTTGTTGCCACAATGTTTCGGGACTCTCATTCGGCGGCGAGGATCGCGTGAACTGGCGGCGGGTGGTCGCCCGCCCCCGAGGAGGGATCACGCCGGCCGGAGGAAGCTAGAGCCGCGGGCGCGTCGTAGCCGCGCCCGCGGCTCTAGCCGGAGGTTTTTGGGTTGGTGCCGCCGCTGTCGACGGAGAGCCGCTCGGGGCAGTAAACGCTGGCGGCCGCTTGGACGAACCTCGCCGCGGACGCCGCGCTGAACGCGGGGTTGAACTCGTGGACGTCTCTGATGATGTCGAGCTGCGAGGTCCCCGAGTTGGCCAAGTCGCACACCTTTTGGCCTGCCGCAATCGCGCGGTCGGGGCTCTTGTAGCTGATACCCGCCTTGTCGAGCGCGGCAAGGAAGGCGTCGTCATCCGCATCGGCGTGTGCCGGTGCCGCCAGGCCGATCACGGCAACGGCGCCGGCGAGAAACGGTAGGGCTTTCATGCTCGGGCCCGCTGTCGTCAGCCGGCGGCCGGCGGGCGGCCGATGACGCGGGGCCGGAAACCGTAGATCGGATCGGCGAACTCGTCTTCGTGCGCGGCGGGGACGCCGGCCAAGGGCACGCCCGGCATGCCCACTGCCCCAGCCTCTTCCATCACCATCGGGGTGGCCGAGCCGAAGCTGTGATACGCGCTGAGACCTACTTGGGTCGTCGAGGCAACGGGCGTGATCGCCGCTCCGGTGGCACCCCAGGCGGGCGGGACGGACAGGGTCCCAACCAGGCTCCCCTGCCCCAGGCCCGCCGCCGCCGCGGCGCCCGGTGTGGTCACCGATGCCAGCGACGCCGTCCCCCCGAGCCCGGCGGACAGGACCCCGAGTCCCGACGTGGTCGCGTCGACGCCGTCCAGTGCGCCGATGGAGTTCGCCGCGAGCTGTGCGTCTATGAAGGAGGTCGGGTTCAGAATTCCGTTGGTGGTGAAGGCGTTCGACAGACCGGAGAGTGAGGCGTTGTTGAGGAAGGCGCCAACGAGACCACCGTCTGACCCATCCAAAAAGTTCATCAGTCCGGCAAGGCCAGTGGTGGAGGTATTGGTATTGGGAGCCAGGCCAAGCCATTCCCATATGGTCGTGGCGGCACCGACGGCCGGGGCGTTGCTGCTGGCGTTGAGAACGGAGTCGGCCTGCAGCGCCGTTCCGTCGCTGGTGGTGTCGGACTGCGGTTGTTGAAACAGCGTCATCTTCTGGGTTGCCGCAGTCGAGGCGGCGCTGTAATTCGTCATCGCGGAAGCATCCTGGGCCCACATGTCCCCGTACTGGGCTTCGTTGGCTGCGATCAATCCGGTGTTCTGGCCGAAGATGTTGCTCGCCACCAGATTTGCCAGCTGGGTGCGGTTCGCCGTGACGACCGCCGGGGGTACCGTCGCGGCGAACGCGGCCTCATAGGCGGCCGCGGCCGCGTTGGTCTGTGCACCGGCCTGCTCGGCCTGCGCAGCGGTGGTGTTCAGCCACTCGAGGTAGGGGGCCACCGAGGCAGCCATCTTCGCGGAGGACGGCCCGAACCAGCCCTCACTGATGAGTGTCTTGATCACCGCGTCGTAATTGGTTGCCGCGGAACGCAGTTCGGCCGAGACCGCGTTCCATGCTGCCGCGGCGGCCAGCATGGATTCCGAGCCGGGGCCGGAATACATTTTTGCCGAGGTGATTTCGGGTGGTATTCCCGCAAAAAGCGACATGATAATTCTCCTCAGGTCTCTTAACCCGCGGCCGGCGGACGTGGCATGACGACGGGGCGGAACCCGTATTTGGGGATGGCGCGGCGTAGCCGCTTGCCCGCGCCGCCCAACGGTCCGGCAACGCCTCCCGGTCCGCCCGCCGCCGGGCCGCCCCCGGTGTCGGTGAGACCGGTGACGCCGGTGGCCTGCACCGCGGATTCCGCCGGGCTGATGGTGGCAGCGTTGGTCCAGCTCTGGGGTACCGACATCGACCCCACCAGATGCGCCTGGCCCACTCCGGCGGAGGCGCCGGGGAGGCCCGGCGACCCCATCTTGCTGGAGGCCAGGTCGGCAGCCGTGAGGCCTTCGGCGTCCGCGGCGAAGTCGCCCAGACCCGCGAGCGTCGTGGCGTGCTGCGAGGCAAGGACGCCCTCGACCGAGGCAATGATGAACTGCGGGTTCATCGGGCCGCCGGCAAAGGCACCGTTGACGACGGTGCTGCTGAAAAATTGACTTTGCAAGAAGGTCGCCAGGGCCGAGTTATTCGATCCGTTCAGTGTCTGGGTCAGCCAGTCATACAGCGATCCAGACGTCGGGGCGTTGACGTTGGCTGCGTTGTTCACATTGCTTGGCGCCAGGGTGGCGTTCGACAACAACGACTGCGCATTCCCTGCCGGCGTCGTGGCCGCCTGGGTGACCGCCTGGGTTTGCTCTTCCGCCGCGTCAGGCGTGGTGTTCGACTGCGGTGACTGAAATGGCGCCATCTGCGCCGCGGCCTCGGACGAGGTGGAGTAACCGTTCATCGCCGCGGCATCCTGGGCCCACATCTCGGCGTATTCGGCCTCCGTCGCCGCGATCTGGGGAGTGTTCTGCCCGAAGATGTTGGAGGCCACCAACGTCGCGAGCAAAAGACGATTTGCCGCGACCACGGGCGGCGGCACCGTCATGGCGTACGCGGACTCAAACGCGGTCGCGGCTGCGTTGGCCTGCGTAGCGGTCTGCTCGGCCTGGGCCGCGGTCGTGCTCAGCCAGTTCACGTACGGCGTGGCCGCGGCCAACATCGACGCCGATGAGGGACCGTACCAGCCACTGCTGAGCAGCTGCGTAACCACGGAACCGTAATCGGTTGCGGCAGTGCGCATTTCGGCCGCGAGCGTGTTCCACGCCGCGGCAGCGGCCAGCATCGGCCCCGATCCGGGGCCGGTGTACATCCTGGCCGAATTGATTTCGGGCGGCAGTGCCGCAAAGTAGTCGAGCATAGTGTTTCCCCCTGGCGCTAACGGGCCACGGCAGCGGCGGTTGCGCTGTGGGCTGCCAACGATTCCGGCGTCGCCCTGACGAAGGACATCGGAGTTCTCCTCACAGGAAGTGCCGAGCCGGAGACGGAACTCCTAGCCGGGACATACACCGATTGCGCGATGGGTGAGCGCCTCGGTGCAAACCGATAGGCAGAAGAGACGCCACGTTCGGCTCGAACGAAATGTCATCGATCGAGAATATGGACTATCGCCCGGACTAATTTCGCTCTCACCTCCTCGAAGCCTGGGCACACCGAGATGCCATTATGCTGCACGAAGGGGTGGGCAGACCGGCGAAACCGCCGAATCCGGCACCCCTCTCATCAGAGCTTCGGCACCACACTGCGTATCCGGCTGACCCAAGCCAGAAGCCACTTGGGCTCAACCCTTAAGCCGGGAAGAGCTGTCCTGACCTTGGGCGTCTTTCGACGTTTGAGGTCAGTGGCCTGTATCCGTTGTGGAAGCCTCACCTAACGAGGTGCTGCACTGGTCATGGTGGCATTCCACGGATGCCGAGTCAAGCTAGCTGCGAGAGGTTTGCAACACGTCCGAAACAATTCACTGTGCCGCCATGCGGAAGCCATGCGGGCGCCCCGCCGCAGTGCTACGGGTCGCACCGCAGTGCTGATTCGCGTGCCGCGTCAATCTTTCTTTTTCTCGGCAACCGCCGCGCTCAGGCCCTCGACCAGATCGTCGCGGGTGAGCTCCGTGAACCGGAGCAGTTGGCGCTCCGTGAACTCGGTGGCGTCGCTGGCCAGCACCGCGTCCAGGTCCTCGTCGTCCAACCGGAAGCTGCGGTGGTCGCGCGCCTTCTCCACCACGTTGCGGACGAAGCCGGCGTTGCCGAGCGTGTCGATGCCGCGGATCAGATCCCCGTCCTCGGAGTAGCTCTCGTCGAAATAGAAATTGGAGTAGTGCGGCAGCAGGGCCTCGGCTGATTCGTCGCTGATGACGTCCTGATTTTCCTCGCCCATCCTCTTGGTGAGGGCCACCAGCTCGTCGGGCTTGTAGCTGAAGAACTCGATCACGGTCGAAAACCGCCGCCGCAGACCCTGGTTGACCTCGAGCATCTTGTCCATGGCCTTGGCGTATCCGGCGCCGAAGACCACCAGCTCGTCGCGGTGATTCTCCATGTAGAGCAGCAGGGTGTTGATGATCGCGTTACCGTACGGGTCCCCGGTCTGGTAGCCCGTCTCGTGCAGGGTGTGCATCTCGTCGAAGAAGACCGCGCCGCCCAGCGCATCCTCGAGCATCTCCTCGGTGTTCTTCTCGGCGTCGGCCATGTACCGACCCACCAGCTTGGTGCGGCTCGTCTCGACGACCAACGGCTTACGCAGCACGGTCAGCCCGCACAGTTGTTTGGTGAACGCGCGGGCGACCGACGTCTTGCCGGTACCGGGCGGCCCGAGCAACAGGGTGTGGCGGGAGGTGACGGGTACCGGCAAGCCCATTTTGGCGCGCGCCAGGTTGACCTTCGTCGTCGACTTGATGAGCGTGATCTCGCGTTTGGCCCGCTCCATGCCGAGCATCGCGTTGAGCTCGGCGTCGCCCTCGGCCATGTACTTCGCGGCCTCCTCGGCGTGCCGCGCCGCCTCGGTCTGCTCGCGTGTTGGCGCGCTGTTCGGGTCCCACGGGTCGGTGCGGGCCTCGATCGTCTCTGGATCTGTCAGGATCAGCCGAAAGTTGACGTTGTCCAGCGCTTCTCGCGCTGGAGTGAATTTCGGGTCCCGCGAGTACACCCGGCGTAACAGCTCGACGGCCTCGTCTTCGCGGCCGAGGTGCCGCTGGCACATGCCCTGGGTGTACAGCGCGATGTTCGCCGCGCCGGGTACCCGGTCCGCCTCGATGGCGTCCTGTCCGCGCCGGATGGCTTCCTCGAAAACCCCCAAGGACGCCAGCGCGGTCGTGGCCATTGCGGCACCCGCGGCCTTGAGCGCGGGGTTGCGCCAGATCTTTCCCTCGGGGAATTGGGTGAGGACATCCGGCCACCGCCCGGTGCGGAAGTACAGGATGCCGCGGACGTAGTCGACCAGTTCTTCGTCGAAGGGATGGCGCGGCTCGACCTTGTCGAGCAGCCCCGCGGCCTCTTCGTACCGCTTCTCCTCGGACAGCACGGCGGCGTAGCTGCAGGCCAGCGACTCCACGCTGGTGACCGCGAGTTTGAGAAACATCCCGTCGGAAACCTCGGGACGGAACTCCAGATCCGAAAGACCCAGCCGGCGGATCTCCCAGCCGAAGGTGCGCTGCGTCGCCCACGCGCGGGACAGGACATCGACGCTCTGGTCACCGGCCAGCAGCCGCGCCAGCCAGGCGTCGCACATGTCCGGGTCGAGTGCGGTTGCCGTGGTGAACATCTGCGCTGCCACCTGCGGGTTACTGCTGGGCTGTAGCCCGTTTACGGAAACTCCCGAGGCCAGCAGGCCGGCGAGCAACGCGTTGCGGGCGTCCTCGGTGGTGGCTTGCGGTCGGCTCATTGGGCGGCGGGCAGGTGCTCAGCGCTTTCTCGAACCTGGCCTACCTGCAGAACCAAATAATCGTCGGCGAACAACTCGCGGGTCGGCACCGTGAGCACGGCCCGCCTCGTCGGGGCGGGCAGGCTGGCCCGCACCGCAGCCAGTTGCCGGCCGGTGAGGCGGTTGAGGCCACCGGAAATTCCCTTGGGTTTGCGGCTGTCGCTGTGATACCGCACCCAACCGGCCACCTCGGGCCGCCCGTCGTGGTTGGTCAGCCGGATGGTCAGCACGGTCGCCTCCGTTTCCGGTTCCCACAGCTGGTCGACGGCCTCGGTGGTGATGTCGGACGGCGTCAACCAGAAGCTGGTCGCGAACCCGTTGAAGTGCTTGAGGTAGCGCCAGCCCGGGCGGCTCCACGTCGGCTCCAGATCGGCCAGCACGGCGCTGTCGACCTCGGCGACCTCGTCGGCGGTCAGCGTTCGCGCCGCGCAGCCCTGCCCGTCGAGATCTTGGGCCAGCCGCTCGGTGGCCGCAACCAGGGTGGACGCCAGGGAGTCGCGGGCCGCCACAGCGGCCACGTTGAGCTGCGGGTTCATCCGCAGCACCAACCAGGTGCGCCGCACATACGACGCGGGCTGATCGCTCACCAGGCCCCACTCCTCGGGGCCCAACTTGTCGAGTTTCGACAGCTCGGCGGCATTACCGCCGCGGCGCACCTGCACCGAGACGATGTCGATGCCGTCCAGGTGGACGTCGAATTGGCGCAGCCCGGCCGCCACCGACTGCACGAGCAGGCTGGGCGATTCCGCGGTGCGTGGACGATGGCCCTCGCCGCCGTCCACGGCGATCACCGTAACGAGGTGGCCTTCGTGCTCGCGGACGCCGACCTTGTCGCGACCGAACCGGCGCTGGTAGTCGACCGCGGGCGTGCATCCGGCGGCCAGTGTGGTGCGCGGATCGGCGGACCAGTCCCACAGCCATCCGGCCAGTCCGGAGGTCAGCGTGAGGCCGTGGTGGGTGACCACGGACAGCAGGGTGATAATCGCGGCGAGGGCGACTCCCACCCACCACGCGATGCGGTACTCCCCCTGCCAGGAGTCCGGGCAGTGGCTGGCGATCACTAAGATCGCGATGTCGACGAGAAACACCACCGTCAGCCGCGACCAGGACAACGACAACCCAAACGTGCGCTGAGCCTTCATTTTTGCTTGCTCCGCCCTATTGCTGCCTATTGCTGCTTACGGCGCTTCATCAGTATCGAGACACCGAATACCGCGCCGCCGATCAGTAGCGCCGCCGTCAATCCCCCGGCGGCCACCCACACCGGCACCATATCGCGGGGCGGTGCGGCCTTCGGAATGTTGAGCGGTATCGACAGCTGCTGCGGCGGCTTGGGTGGCCCGTCGGGAACATCCCAGGTCAGCGCGGCGACCGGGTCGATGACACCGTAGCCGACCTGGTTGTCCACCCCGCGGGCCGGCGCTCTGGCGGTACGGGTCAACCGGTTGATGATCTGGTACGACGACAGGCGCGGGTACTTGGCGCGGACCAGCGCGGCCACGCCGGACACGATCGCGGTCGAGAAGCTGGTGCCGACCGGGACCAGCAACGAGTTGTCCGGCCCGTCGATCGCGTTGATCAGGCCGTCGTCGCGGGGCGAAAGCCCGATGACATCGTTGCCCGGTGCGGCGATCCCCACCCACGGGCCCGCGATGCTGGTCGATGCCTGCCCCTGACCGCCCTGGGTGAGCGGGTGGCCGTCGCCGTCGACGGCGCCGACGGTCAGCACATAGTCGCTGAACCACGACGGTGTGACGACGGTGTTGACAGCGCCCCAGTTGCGAGGATCCTTGGGCTGCAACGGATTCTGACTCGGGTTCTGCTTGCAGTCGCGCTTGCTGCTGTCACCGGCCGCAGCCACGATGACGACGTTCTTGTCGACCGCCGCGTAGCGGACCGCCGCGCCCAGCGAGCGCTGCTCGATGATGTTGCGCGCACTCATGCAGGTCACGTCGGAGATGTTGATGACCGAGGCGCCCAAGTTAGCGGCATGCACGATCGCCCGTGCCATCGTGTCGATGCTGGTGATCTTCGCCGCGGACTGCGGATCCTCATCGCCGGTGTAGGCGTCCTTGAGGCCGAAGGCCTGGCTGGACTGCCGGATCGAGATGATGTCCACGTCGGGCGCGATCCCGCTGTAGGCGTCGGCCGCTTGTCCCGGCGCCGGAGCCGGCGGCGGCGAAGGCGGCGGCGCCAGCGGGCGCGGGGCGGTCGGATTGTCTACCTTTGCGACCTGCCCGCCCCCGTGGTAGCTGGGAATCGTGATGGTGCCGCCGCCATGGTTAGCGGCTCCCGGGGCGGGCGGCGCCGGAGGCGGCGGCGGCGCGGGCGGCGCCGGCGGAGCCTGCGACGGCGAGGCAGGCGCGGCGGGTGCAGCCGGCAGAGCCGGCGCGGGCGGTGCCTCGGGCGGCGGCGGTGGTGCTCCGAAAGGGCCGAGAGGTGGTGCTTCCGTCGGCGGCACCATCGTCACGGTCTGCGGCAACGGTGACAGCGTGACGGTCTGCGGCGGCGGCGCTTTCGGCGGCGGTTCGGTAGTCGGGATGGTCACCGGCTTGCGCGGTGCGGCCACCGGCGGTGCGGACGCGCCGCCGGCCGGCGCCGCGCCGATCATCGACGCCACGATGGTGCCGTGGGCGTCGCAGTCCGACAGTCCGTCGCCGCCCATGATGTAGTCCCCGCCGGGGATCAGGTGCTGGAACCGCGGGTGCGGGGACACCCCGGTGTCGATGACCGCGACCTTTTGCCCGGCGCCGCGGCCGAACTGCCACGCCTCCTGCAGGTTCAGCATGTCCATGTATTTCGGCTGCAGCCGAAAATTGGTGCCGGGCAGCACGCCGACTTCGGTGCAGTACGAGTTCTGCTTCATCGGGGCCGGCGGCCCCGGCGGCCCGTCCGGCGGCACCGCGCCGGGGTCGACCGTCGGCGGGGCGATGGCCGACGCGGGAGGCAAGCCGGCTAATGCACCTGTGGTGAGCAACAGCGCAGCGACGGTCGCGCGAGACGCGCGACCACGCCACACCCTGCCATTACCGGTACCGGATCGCCGCATAAACATTCATCAACCACAATGCCAGCGGGAAGATTGGCATGAGGCAGAGGTATTCGATCCATTCCACGAACTTGCGGAACAGCGGGCTGTACACGGTGTTGGGGACGACCGCCGCGGCCGTCAGGCCCGCCGCGGGCAGCAGCACGAGGATCGCGACGCTGATAGACACCGACAGCGGCGACTGCAGCGTCAGAGCGTAGCGCAACACCACCGCGCCGACGATGAGCACCGAAGTGCCGGCCAGGGTGATCGCCTGCCATCGGTCGACGTAGGAACGCCCGCGCAGCATCAGGAAGCCAGCGCTAAAGGCGGCCAGCAGCAGTGGCAGCCACCGTTGCCCGGTGTGCGGGTCGGACAGTCCAGCCAGCGAGACCACCATGAGGACGCCGAGCCCGGTCAGCAGGCCGGTAAGGAACGACCGGGCGCGTTCGGCCTGCAGCAGCACGTCGCGGACCGACGCCGGCCCCTCGAGGACGGGCGGGCCTCCGCCGGTGCGCGTGACGGTCGTGGGCAGGTCCGGCCGGGCCTCGAAGACCCAGCGGCTAGTCGCCGACGGGAAAACGGGCAGCTTGATACCGGAGAGACGGCGGGCAATCGCGGGCGCGCATTGGTAGCCGATGACGCTGATCAGCACCACGCTGGTCAACAACGTCACCGCACCGGTCATCGCGACCATCCGCGCCAGGGCCGCGACCGCGGTGATGCCGCTGACGGTCACGATCGCGGTGTAGGTCCCCAGCCGTCGGCCGGTGAAGCGCAGCGCCAGCGTCGCGGTGATGGTGAGGACCGCGAAGCCCAGCAGTCCGTGCGGGGAGCCCACTCCGCCGGGAGGCGCCGCTGCGGCGCCGACGGCCAGCGGTGCCAGGCTGCTGAGCAGCATCGTGTCGCCGACGCGCCGGTCCTCGTTCGTCTGGGCGCGCATCAGCAGCATCACGGAGACACCCAGCATCACGGCGCCGATGACCAGGCCGAAGATGGTGCTCAGCCACGAGTTGTGGTGCACGCGATACCAGAGCAGCAGAGCGGATGCGACGGTGACGCCGCTCGCCACCATCGCCGCGCCGACCTGCAGCGCAACGACGGGGTTGATGGCGGCGAATCGTTTGCTGAGGCTCTGCGAGACCGCGGTGGAGATGTGCTCGACAACCTGCGAGCGCTTCTCGGTGTCGACGAGGAACCGGATCCACAGCCGGTCCCCGTCGTAGATGTCTTGCTCGGTCAGTGACTGGGTGGCCCGCAGGGGCGTCCCGTCGACCAGGCACAGGGCCCACCGGCCCCGCCCGGTGGCTTCCAGCGGGGTCTCGCCGAGTTCCCGCAAACGGCTGTTGACCACTTTCAATAGCGGTTCGGTCATCACCGACACGGGCGCATTGGCGTCCAACAGAACGCCGATTTGCACGCCTTCACCGGCCATAATGCCAACTACAACCGCCCGAGGCTGTGAGATTCCCTCGATGTCAGCCTGTAGCGCGTCAGCTACCGCAGTCATCGCCTTGCACCCCCTGTCGTGATGAACGTGTAACCCAGTGCCGCCAGCCGCGCGGAGGACTTTGTCGATCCACTCACCGGAGCGCCAGCGGCGCCGGTGAGGTGCGGCTCGACGATTTTGGATTCCATCTGCCCTGCCTCGCGGTTAGTAGGTTCTGATGACACTGCTTTTAATTTGCTGCTAGCCCTAAAGCAGTATGACGTGTTCGCTGCGTGACCGCATGTTCTGATGAAAAACCTTGTTAGCGTTTGTGTTTCGCTTATGTTTCGTGCTCTGGTTAGACCCTGCTATGGGTCTTCCACTCGCCGTACGGCAGGGTGTCGAGCACCGTCTTGACGCCCACTTGCACCAGCTGCGGGGTTGCCGGGCAGATGGCCAGCCAGGCCTCCCCCGAACCCGCGGTCCGCGCCTGCTGGTAGAGCGCGATCCGGCCGCCGGAGCCGTCTTTGAGCGACAACACCGAGGCACTGGGGCCCTTGGCGTCGTCCTGGTACTGCCGCGCGTAGACGGCGACCTCGGCGGCCGGGTCCGACAGGGCTTGGCCGAGGGCGGCCACGGTGGCAGCGCTGATACCCATTCGCCGCAGGTCACCGCCGGAGAACACGTTGAAGCCCGACTCCTGCCACGACTTCGTTGCTTCGAGCATTTCCTCGAGCGGGACGTTGACCGCATTGATGGCGGCCGGCTCCGCGTGGTGAATCGATTCCAGGCCGTCCAGCACCAGCGAGGCGATGGAGGCGCTGTCCGCGACAGCGACATCGTCGACGGTGATGTCGCTGCCGACCCGGACCGCCGAGACCCAATGCTGGCCGCGGCGGGCCAGGACCACGCGGAACTCGTTCTCCGGGATATCCCGCGAACCCGGGGGCGCGTTCTCCTCGTCGACCACGCCGTAAAGCAGCTTGCCCCGCGACAGCAGGGCGACTACCTCCAGGTCGGGCGCAGCCAGCACCCGCATCCGGGCCGCAACGTCCTCGTGCACCTGATCGCCGATGACGATGCCGTTGTCACGCATCACCGCCATCCCCGGGTGGTCGTTCAGCCAGTCACTGGAATCGGTCGAGACGTACGGTCGGCACCGCAGCTCCGGAGCGACGTGCCGGATATCCAGGAGCGCCTGGAGCATCCAGAACCCGTCGACGTTGACGGTGATGTCGGTGCGTGTGGTCTGTTGGTCCATCAGTACCTCAAGGTTGTAGTGCACGGTAACCGCAGGGCGCGGCAGCACACCGACAGAAGGTGTGCTGCCGCGCCTGAGGTTGGATCGTTAGGCCCAGCTGGATCCGACGGCGCTGTCGGTGCTCGCCATGTTGTTGCCGGCGGACTGCACCTTCTGGCCGTGCTGGTTGGCCTGCTCGTAGATCACCTGGAAGTTGCGGCCCAACTGGGTGATGAACTCCTGGCAAGCCACCGAACCGGCGCCACCCCAGAAGTCACCGGCAGCAAGCACATCACGAACGATGGCCTGGTGCTCGGCCTCCAGCGAGGCGGCCTGCGCGCGGATGAGCGCGCCGTGGGCGTCGACATCTCCGAACTGGTAGTTAATGCTCATAGCGATGTTCTCCTAAAGTCTGAAGGTTACGCAGCCGAGGCGGTTGCGACTAGTGGCTCAGGGCCTGCTGCGAGGCCTGCTCTTGCGTCTCGTAGTTGTTGGCGTCGCGGATCAGCCCGTCACGCACGCTGTGGAGCATGTTCACGATGTTGTTGAACGCCTGGTTCATCTGTCCCATGGTGTCGTAGGACGTCGCCTGGGCCTGGCCGCTCCAGCCCGCGCCGGCGATGTTCATCGACGATGCCCACATCTTGCGGGCCTCGTCCGACACCGTCTGCGCGTGCATCTCGAAGCGACCTGCCATCGACCGCATCGCGTGCGGGTCGGTCATAAAACGTGTTGCCATGTTGCCTTTCTCCTTATGTGTGGTCGTTCTCAAATGTGATGTGACTGAATGTTGCTGGCCGGGTCGACTACGGAGCGCTTCCGCATCCGCCGGACCGTACTTAACGATGAATCCCCTGCTCGTCGGCCGATGGTCTACAGGCCTGCTAGCGCGTTGAGAGCTACGTCAACTCGAACGGCGCCGTTTGGAGTTGACACGCTTAGCCGACTGCGAGGAGATCGCCCTGACACCCACTTCGGCGGGAATCGCCGCGAGTCTTAAGCCGTTGAAGCCGGTTAAGCGGTAGCGATCGCGTTGGCCGCTTCGGTAGCGGCGTAAGAGCCCGAGCTGGTCTGGAGCGTGTTCACGAAAAGCTCGTGAATCGCCGCGGCCTGGGCGCTGACTGCGTGGTAGAGATGCGCGTGCGCAACGAACTGGGCTGCGGTCAGCGCCGACACCTCGTCGGCCGCCGCGGGTACCACGCCGGTCGTCGGGGCCACTGCCGCCGCGTTCTGGGCGTTCAAAGCCGAGCCGATCCCGTTGAGGGTTCCGGCTGCCGCCAGAATCGCCTCCGGCTGGGTGTTCACGAACGACATACTGTTCTCCTCCTGGATTGTTCCCCCACTCTCTGGGTGAGAGCGTAGATCACTGTGTTGTATGAAGGATGTTTCCTGAGCCGCCCGCCCTCAATTGTTCACGAAACGGTACGGCGAATTCATCTTTAGTAACGACACAGTAACAGCGTTTGGGCCATTTTGGGGCCCTCACCAGCCAAATTACCCTCCCGGCAGCAGCACCGCTGACGGAGTGTGGCAAGCATTCTGGCAGGCAACGTTCCCCGATGGCGACTTTGCCATCGGTGAAAATCTGGCAAGCGGAAAACCGCCCGGGGTGCTGAGCAAAGGCCCCCACCGCGGTCGGCAGGTTCCGAAAGCGACTCCGGGCGCCGAATTCGTGCATCTTGGGACCGGTGTTTGCGGAGTCGTCCGGGGTCGGGTCGGTCGGTGACCAGCAACCGTTGTGCATCCCCGTTCTCGGCTCGTTATCCGGCGAAGGGTGGGCGGGCCATGACGGTGGGGCGGAAGCCGTAGCGGGGACCGGCGCCGGCGGCGCCGCCGGTGCCCATGCCGGCCAGCGGCATCCCGCCGAGCAGGTTGCCGGCTCCTCCGGCGGCTTCGGGGGCGGCGCTGATGGTGTTGACCGCGATCGGGGTGGCGTGTGCGACGGCCCCGGGCAGCGCGCCGTTCCAGGCGGCGGGCACCGCCAGCTTGCCGATCGAGGCGGCATTGCCCAGCCCCGCGGCCACTGAGGGCGCGCCGGCGCCGCTGCCGAGCATGCCGCCCAGACCCGACAGGCCTTTCGGGGCGGCGGCGGCGGCACTGGCTGCCGGACCAACGATGGCCCCGGTGCTTTTGGCGATCTGCACACCGGAGTTACCCATACCGACCGAGAAGTACGGCAGACCCTCGGTGTTGTAGGCGAAACCGGCAAAGGGGCTCAGGCCGTTGACGAACGTCGCCAAGCTCGACGGCAAGATCGTCTGCCCGGTCAGCAGGAACCACAATTCTTGCAGGAGGTTGGTCGGCGTCGTCGCCGCTTGGGTGGTGGCGTTGGTGGTGGCATTCGTGGTTGCGTTGCTGACCGCGCTCACTGTCTGCTGCGACGTGCCAGAACCCAGCGTCGAGGCGTTGCTGACAGCCTGGCTTTGCTGGCCGGTGTCGTTAGCGACCTCCGGTGCGTTGCTGACTGCCTTGAGTTGGCTGGTCGCGTTGTTCGACTGGGTTTGGTAGTTGTTGAGCGCGCTGGTGTTCTGCGCCCAGTAGTCGTTGTACTGCGACTCGAGCTGGGAGATCACGTTGTTGTTCTGCCCCAACACATTGGTGGCCACCGCGTTGGCCAGCTGCACCCGGTTGGTGGCGATCAACGGCGGCGGCACCACCGACGCAAAGACCTGCTCATAGGCGCCCGCAGCCTCGCTGGCCTGGGTGCCGAACTGCTCGACCTGAGCGGCGGTGTTTTGAACCCACTCCACATACGGAGTAAACGCAGAGGCCATCTGCGTCGACGACGAGCCAAACCAGCCTTGGTCGACCAACTCGTTGATGACGTTTTGCACGCCCTGCGCATAGGACTGCAGCTCGGCAGACACCGCGTTCCAAGCCGAGGCCGCCGTCGTCAACGACGTCGACCCCGGACCGGAATAAATGAGCGCCGAAGTAACCTCGGGCGGCAACCCGGAAAAATCAGTCACAATGACCCCTTAGCCCGTCGCGGCCATGGCGGCCGCTTCCGTCAGCGAGTACGACATCTAATCTCCTCCTCAATAACCCTCGGGCACAGGGCCTTCGGGGTCCGTTAGTGGTGGCGCTCGTTTCTGGACGGTTGCTGTTCATTTGATAGACACGTTGGCTCTCATCCGGCCGACGGTGGGCGGGTCAGGACGCTTTGCTTGAAGCCGTACTTGTGGGTGAAGCCGGCCGCGCCGCGGCGTGCCCCGCCGGTCATCGGCATGCCCTGCAGAATGCCGTTCGACGGCGCTGTTTCGGCGGCCGCGGCGTAATTCACGGTGATGGCCTTGGTCAGCGGCTCGTCCACCAGCGCATCGACGGGCGTGCTGGCCCAGGTCGAGGGCACCGACAATGCGCCGATCTTGGTGGCCGACGCCAGATGCGCCGACGACGCCACCGCCCCGCCACCATGGGCGGCGCCAAGGAACAGACCAGCGAACTGCGGCGTCGGGAACCAGGCACCACTACCACCGGCGGTGGTACCCAAACCGAACGTCAACTGCTGCTGAATCGAGTAAACGTAGGCCGCTAGACCGAAGCCGAAGTATGCCTGCAGGAGCTGCCGCAGCGTGACGAACGTTGTCGGGCTTAGCCCCATCGGGTTGGTCGGGGTGGGGATGGTCAGCCAGCTCGACAAGTCGGTTGTCGCGGTCGCATTTGAGGTGGGGGTTCCCGCGCTCGACAACAGTTGAGGCACCGTGGTGTTCTGGGCGCTCGCTTGCACGGTCGACTGTGTCACGGTCTTCGCTACCTCACCTGCCGGGGTCTGTGCAGCGTTGGAAACCGCGTTGGCCTGGTTCTCCAGCCCGTTTTCGTTGGTGGCATTCTGCGTCGGTAGCCACGGCGGCACCGCGGTGGCTACCGACGCAGAGGCGGCGTAGGTATACATCGTCGCCGCATCTTGGGCCCACATCTCGGCGTATTCGGCCTCCGTGGCCGCGATCGCCGGGGTGTTCTGCCCGAAGAAGTTCGTCGCGATCAGGGTCAGGAGCCGCACCCGGTTCGCGGCGATCACCGGTGGCGGCACCGTCGTCGCGAAGGCGGTCTCGTACGCGGCCGCGGCGGCGCGGGCCATAATGGCGGTCTGCTCCGCCTGGTCGGAGATGGCGCTGAGCCAGGTCATATGGGGCGTGATCGCGGCGAGCATCGCCCGCGACGAGGGCCCCAGCCACGGCGCGCCGGTCAGCTCCGTGATCACCGAGCCATAGCCGGCGGCAGCCGTGTTCAATTCCGATGCCACGCCGTCCCAGGCTTCGGCCGCAGCCATGATCGGCCCGGAACCCGGACCGGCATAAATCCGCCCCGAGTTGACCTCTGGCGGCAGCGCTGCGTAATCCATCGTTCAGGTGACCCCCCAGTCGAACGGCATGCGACCCCTCGCAAGTTGTCTTTGCCCGGCGACGTCTTGCGCAATTGCTCGCTTGCGAGGCTAAGGGGACACTTTATTGCGCCGCCTCGACGCGACGGCGCCGACCGGCGCCCGCCCACGGTGCCGCGCGAGCCCATTCCGCACCGGCGCAACGGAGTCGCCAAGACCCCACCGCGTCGCCACGCACCGCCGCCACCTGCGGTAACGCGCGCGTTGCCCGCCCGCCGTCGACCGCCGATCGCGGCCGTCGTCGAATGCTTCGGTGAAGCATCGACGCGTCGCCTTCTGATAAAAATCCGATCGCGGATAAAGTCACCGATACGTCGCGGGCCGCCGCGCCGTTTTGCTATCCGACGACGGTCGGCAATCCCCGACGAGACGGGTGCGCGGAATCCGTGACGGCGTGCCGACGAAGAACCCGCTTACGGTGAAAGCATCAGTGCGTCAACGCTTTTCACGGGAATGCAATCAGCCCGGCCCGGGGATGGCGGTGGTCGCCACCATCGGTACGAACCGGGCTGTCGCGTAGGTGGTTATCCGGCGAAGGGTGGGCGGGCCATGACGGTGGGGCGGAAGCCGTAGCGGGGACCGGCGCCGGCGGCGCCGCCGGTGCCCATGCCGGCCAGCGGCATCCCGCCGAGCAGGTTGCCGGCTCCTCCGGCGGCTTCGGGGGCGGCGCTGATGGTGTTGACCGCGATCGGGGTGGCGTGTGCGACGGCCCCGGGCAGCGCGCCGTTCCAGGCGGCGGGCACCGCCAGCTTGCCGATCGAGGCGGCATTGCCCAGCCCCGCGGCCACTGAGGGCGCGCCGGCGCCGCTGCCGAGCATGCCGCCCAGACCCGACAGGCCTTTCGGGGCGGCGGCGGCGGCACTGGCTGCCGGACCAACGATGGCCCCGGTGCTTTTGGCGATCTGCACACCGGAGTTACCCATACCGACCGAGAAGTACGGCAGACCCTCGGTGTTGTAGGCGAAACCGGCAAAGGGGCTCAGGCCGTTGACGAACGTCGCCAAGCTCGACGGCAAGATCGTCTGCCCGGTCAGCAGGAACCACAATTCTTGCAGGAGGTTGGTCGGCGTCGTCGCCGCTTGGGTGGTGGCGTTGGTGGTGGCATTCGTGGTTGCGTTGCTGACCGCGCTCACTGTCTGCTGCGACGTGCCAGAACCCAGCGTCGAGGCGTTGCTGACAGCCTGGCTTTGCTGGCCGGTGTCGTTAGCGACCTCCGGTGCGTTGCTGACTGCCTTGAGTTGGCTGGTCGCGTTGTTCGACTGGGTTTGGTAGTTGTTGAGCGCGCTGGTGTTCTGCGCCCAGTAGTCGTTGTACTGCGACTCGAGCTGGGAGATCACGTTGTTGTTCTGCCCCAACACATTGGTGGCCACCGCGTTGGCCAGCTGCACCCGGTTGGTGGCGATCAACGGCGGCGGCACCACCGACGCAAAGACCTGCTCATAGGCGCCCGCAGCCTCGCTGGCCTGGGTGCCGAACTGCTCGACCTGAGCGGCGGTGTTTTGAACCCACTCCACATACGGAGTAAACGCAGAGGCCATCTGCGTCGACGACGAGCCAAACCAGCCTTGGTCGACCAACTCGTTGATGACGTTTTGCACGCCCTGCGCATAGGACTGCAGCTCGGCAGACACCGCGTTCCAAGCCGAGGCCGCCGTCGTCAACGACGTCGACCCCGGACCGGAATAAATGAGCGCCGAAGTAACCTCGGGCGGCAACCCGGAAAAATCAGTCACAATGACCCCTTAGCCCGTCGCGGCCATGGCGGCCGCTTCCGTCAGCGAGTACGACATCTAATCTCCTCCTCAATAACCCTCGGGCACAGGGCCTTCGGGGTCCGTTAGTGGTGGCGCTCGTTTCTGGACGGTTGCTGTTCATTTGATAGACACGTTGGCTCTCATCCGGCCGACGGTGGGCGGGTCAGGACGCTTTGCTTGAAGCCGTACTTGTGGGTGAAGCCGGCCGCGCCGCGGCGTGCCCCGCCGGTCATCGGCATGCCCTGCAGAATGCCGTTCGACGGCGCTGTTTCGGCGGCCGCGGCGTAATTCACGGTGATGGCCTTGGTCAGCGGCTCGTCCACCAGCGCATCGACGGGCGTGCTGGCCCAGGTCGAGGGCACCGACAATGCGCCGATCTTGGTGGCCGACGCCAGATGCGCCGACGACGCCACCGCCCCGCCACCATGGGCGGCGCCAAGGAACAGACCAGCGAACTGCGGCGTCGGGAACCAGGCACCACTACCACCGGCGGTGGTACCCAAACCGAACGTCAACTGCTGCTGAATCGAGTAAACGTAGGCCGCTAGACCGAAGCCGAAGTATGCCTGCAGGAGCTGCCGCAGCGTGCTGAACGTTGTCGGGCTTAGCCCCATCGGGTTGGTCGGGGTGGGGATGGTCAGCCAGCTCGACAAGTCGGTTGTCGCGGTCGCATTTGCCGTCACGTTCGCGGTCGCATTTGAGGTGGGGGTTCCCGCGCTCGACAACAGTTGAGGCACCGTGGTGTTCTGGGCGCTCGCTTGCACGGTCGACTGTGTCACGGTCTTCGCTACCTCACCCGCCGGGGTCTGTGCAGCGTTGGAAACCGCGTTGGCCTGGTTCTCCAGCCCGTTTTCGTTGGTGGCATTCTGCGTCGGTAGCCACGGCGGCACCGCGGTGGCTACCGACGCAGAGGCGGCGTAGGTATACATCGTCGCCGCATCTTGGGCCCACATCTCGGCGTATTCGGCCTCCGTGGCCGCGATCGCCGGGGTGTTCTGCCCGAAGAAGTTCGTCGCGATCAGGGTCAGGAGCCGCACCCGGTTCGCGGCGATCACCGGTGGCGGCACCGTCGTCGCGAAGGCGGTCTCGTACGCGGCCGCGGCGGCGCGGGCCATAATGGCGGTCTGCTCCGCCTGGTCGGAGATGGCGCTGAGCCAGGTCATATGGGGCGTGATCGCGGCGAGCATCGCCCGCGACGAGGGCCCCAGCCACGGCGCGCCGGTCAGCTCCGTGATCGTGGAATTGTAGCCGCTGGCGGCCAAACCCAACTCGGCCGCAACCTCGTCCCACGCGGCGGCCGCGGCCATCAGGGGCCCCGAGCCAGGACCGGCATACATAAGACCGGAATTGATTTCGGGCGGTAGCGCCGCGAAGTTCAACACCGCGTCCCTCCTCCGTCGGCCGTGCCCGCAGTGGGATCATCGGCCGTCATCTAAGAGCTTTGTGATCTTGCTACGACGCCGTAGTCAAGGCTTGTTAACCGATCGCTAGCTGTGTCCCGCTGACTCGCAGGCGGTGGCGCCGGGCTGGTGGCTAGCAAACTTTGCTAGCTGGCTAGCTGGTGCAGCCACCAGTGATTCATGTTGTCCGGTAGGCAACATCACGCTCACTCCGCCTCGTCACCCCCCAGTGTCAGCAACCGAGCGACAGCTCGCATTGGGGCTGAACTGCCGCTCGCGAATGAGATTAGTGGTTCATAACGATCGGGCCGACAGCCGAAGCCAACTATTCATGCCAGGCCAGTTACTGTTCACTCCCGGTCAGCTCCCGTTCATCTACAGCGACCAATCGTTCACCCGCAGTTCGCTTTTCAGTTGGGTGCAGCGACCTCAAGTCAGTCTTCTTCGATGATGAGCGCCATCTCCGGGCAGGAGGCCACGGCGTCGCGAGTCACTTCCTCGTCGCCGGGCTCCACCTTGCGATCCTCGAGAACCGAATAGCCCGACTCGTCGATGGGGAACAGATCTGGGTCGACGGCATAGCACTGGGCGTGGCCCACACACTTGGACTTTTCGAGACGAACCCTCACCAGGTCTCCTCCTCCGGCGGCCCGGCAAAGCCCGTCAGATCGGACTCGATGACCGGTAACTAGCCGAATTCTAGAAGACCGCCGGGCGCTCACGATCGGCAGCGCGAGGTCGTGTCCCCCGCCATCCGAATGGCAGCCTCGGCACAGGCCGTGGGATATTGGTGTGCCACCACAACCCGGTGGCGACGACGTTTCACGCACGGCGGGCTGGGCCGGGCTGGGACTCCGAAGCGAAACAGACTGATAGACAAGCGGAGACAGCGGGCATGAGCACTCTTGGCCAAGGCGAAGGCCAGCCAGGCACGTTCCACCTACCGCGGCTCGATTACTACTCGCTACCGATGACCGCCGACCGTGGCGTGGGGTGGAAGATGCTGCGCGACGCCGGGCCGGTGGTATTCATGAACGGCTTCTATTACATAACTCGCCGCGAGGATGTGCTTGCGGCCCTGCGCAATCCGAAGGTCTTCTCGTCGCGGTTGGCGCTTCAGCCGCCCGGCTATCCGCTGCCGGTGGTACCGCTGGCGTTCGATCCGCCAGAACACACCCGTTACCGCAAGATCCTGCAGCCGTACTTCAGCCCGCACGCGCTGAGTAAGTCGCGGCCGGTGATCGAGCGCCACGCCGCCGAGATGATCGCCGCCCTGGCCGGGCGTGGCCACTGCGAGGCGATGGCCGACTTCGCGAATCTCTACCCTTTTCAGGTGTTCCTGGACCTTTACGGGCTGCCGCTAGAGGATCGAGACCTCCTGATCGGCTGGAAGGACGCCCTGATCGCGGACAAGCCAGTGCTGAGCCAGGAAGACCTCGAAAAGGGTCATCTGCTGCTGGACTACCTCACCGAGGTCATCCGGAAGCGCCGGCAAATGCCGGGCTCCGACATGCTGTCGAAAGTGATGACCGGCGACGGCGGCTTCACCGATCTCGAGCTGCTGGGCATGAGCCATCTGCTGATTCTGGCCGGCTTGGACACGGTCACCGCGGCGATTGGGTTCGCGCTGTACGAACTGGCGCGCAGACCCGAGCTGCGCGCGGCGCTTCGCGACAACCCCAGGCAGACCCGGGTTTTCATCGAGGAGATCGTCCGGCTGGAACCGTCGGCACCGGTTGCGCCGCGAGTGACCACCGAGTTCGTCGAGATCGGCGGCATGACGCTGCCGCCCGGCACGCACGTGCGTTTGTGCACGGCCCTGATCAACCGTGACGGCACCGACTCGGTGTCCACCGATGACCTGGTGATGGACGGAAAGGTGCACCGGCACTGGGGATTCGGCGGCGGCCCCCATCGATGCCTCGGCTCCCACCTGGCGCGGATCGAACTGACCGTCATCGTCGCCGAATGGCTCAAGCAGATACCCGACTTCGAGGTGCCGGAGGATTACGCCCCGGAGATTCGGTTCCCGTCGAAGACCTTCGCGCTCAAGGAACTACCACTGAGCTGGGGCTGATCGCGGGCACTCCGCGTCAACCCCGGCCCGGCGTTATCGGTCCTACTTGCGCAACTCGGTCGCGGCCACCTGGACGAACACGCCCGTGTCCTCGGCCATGAGCAGGCCTCGACCTCGAGGCAGCGGGCCGCCCTTCATCTTGCCGCGGATGAAGCCCTCGTCCGGATCGGCGTCCATCACCAGCAGAGGCGCATTCGCCTGGTGCAGGGCCCGCAGGATCGGATCGCTGCCCGCCGACGACCAGCCACCGAACGAACGGGTGACGATGACGTGCAGGCCGACATCGGCCGCCCGGGTCACCCAGGGCGCGGCCTGGTGCAACGGGGAATCGAATCCCGCGGGTAGCTGCTGGATGTCGTCGACGACCAGGAAGATCTCCGGGCCGCTCCACCATGACCGCGACAACAGCTCCTCCGCGGACAGGCCGGGTGGTGGTTCGCGGCTGGCGAGCAGTGCGGCCAACTGGCCCATGATCGCCTGGACGCCGTCGAGGTTGTAGGCGAACTTCTCGACGTAGTCCGACCCCAGCGCCGTCAGCAGCTGCCGCCGCGGGTCGACCAGCCAGACCTGAGCGGAGGGCTTGCCTGCGGGCGGTGTCGGCGCGGTGCTCGAACCGGGCGCATACAGCCGGCCGATCTCGGCCATGATGGTGGCCAAGGTCGTGGTCTTGCCACATTCGCGTCGACCGGTCACCATCAGGTGCGCGTTCTCGGCGAAATTCAAATAGACCGGTGCGAGGTCCAATTCCGATATGGCCCAAGCGATTCCGCCGACGCCCACGCCTTGGCGGGTGTCGCGGGCCGCCAGTTCGCGGACCTGCTCTACGCCGAACTTCGCCGGCAGACGGCGCACCGGGGGCGCCTGACCGCTGGTGAGCCGGCTGACCGCCGCGACGACGCTGTCGGACTCGAAGATGTTGTCGGCCGTGCTGGCCAAGGCCGGGCGAGCCACCAGTGTGTGCAAGCCCGCCTGCGGGTCGCTGTCGAGTCGGACGTAGTTGACCGCGACCATGCCGCGACCGGGCTTGACCGGAACCTCCTTGGCGAACCGCGAGCGAACCAGCTTCGCGTCTTCGACCGCCGCCAGGCGCAACTCGATCCGGGAACCGAAACCGCTGCGCACCGGCGGACGAAGCTCCGATTCGCGGTCCGCGGTGACGATCACGTGCACACCGAACGAGGGACCCTGGTTGATGATCAGGTTCACCTGCTCGATCAACACCTCGTTTTCCTCGGCCAGCGCGCGGTAGTTGTCGATCACCAGGTAGACGTCGCCGAACCCGTCGTTGGGCACTGGGCCGGGTTCACCACCGAACTTGCGGCGCCGGAAGACCTCCATCGAGGCGATGCCGTACTCGAGGAAGCTCCGCTTACGGTCGCGGACCAGGGCCAGCAATTCGGCCACCGTGCGGCGCACCCCGTACGGGTCCGTCGGGCCGGCGACCTCGCCCACGTGCGGCAGGCGGGCGACCGTGGTCAGCGCCGTGCCGCTGTAGGCGATGCAGTAGAACTGCACCTGCTCGGGCGTGTGGGTCAACGCCGCCGAACAGATCAGCGTCTGCAGAGCGGTCGTCTTGCCCGAACCACCGGCGCCCAGGATCAGCACGTTGGCGCCGGGTCCGGTGGTGTCCACCGTCCACGGCGGTTGGTCGTGCTTGAACGGGCGATCGATGATCCCGATCGGGAACACCAGGTCCCTGGCGTGGCCGTAGTCCTCCTGCCACGGGTGGCCCAGGAACCGGTCGACTAGCTCGTCGATAGCGACGGGCTGGGTCAGCGGCGGCTGCCACAGCCGGTAGGGCTCGAAATCGATCCTGCGCAGCTGATCGATGATCACCGTGCCGACCTTGGGCGTCCGGACACCCTCGTCGTCGTCCTCGGTCTCGGACTCCTCGGCCTCGAGCAACTCGCCGTTGCCGAGCAGCGCCTCCGGCTCGACCTCGGGCCCCCCGACGCTCACCTCGAGCGGGGTGAACGAGTTCGTAAACAGTTGCGGGCGAATGTAATCGATGCTGTGCACCAGCACCGGTGCCTCTTCGCCGTCGATGGTGATGCCGCGGTAGTAGTCCCGCCACAGGAACTCGGCCTGGAAGCGGATGATGTCCTCGAGGCTCTTTCGGAAGTAACCCAGACCGGCCTGGGCGGGCAGGTTCACGGCGTTGGGAACACCGGCGGCCTGCGCCGCTCCCGCGGTACGCGCCTTCAGCACCAGGCGATAACCCATGTTCTCCATGAGCTTCTCGGCGCGGCTCTCGATGGTCTGCGAGGCCATCATCAGGTGGATCCAGTACGCACGGCCCTGGCGGCCGATCGAGTCGAGGACGTCGACGGCCGTCGGCATGATGCGGAACCACTCGTAGAACTCGTCGATGACGACAACGAGCATCGGCAGTGGCGGCATGTCCTGTCCGCGCGCCCGCATCCTGGCCCGCACCGAGTTGTATTCCTTGGCGTCGTCGACGCCGGCGTTGTCGCACACCGCCTTGCGGCGGGCGATTTCGCCCCACAGCGCGTCCAGGAAACGCTCCATGAGCGCCTGGTCCTCTTCGAGGTCGGTGATGATCCGCGACACGTGCGGCACCCCGGCGAACGGCTTGACCGCCGACCCACCCTTAAGGTCGGCCAGGACGAACTGCAGCTCCTCGGGCGGGTGGCCGAGCATCAGCGACTCGATCACGGTGCGCACCAGCGTCGACTTACCCGAACCGGTGGTTCCCGACATGACGCCGTGCGGCCCGTCGCCGCCCTCGTCGAGCGACTTCATGTCCAAGAACAGCAGCTCGCCGTTGTCGGACCGGTTGCCGAACGGTACCCGCAGCCGCGACCGGCCCATCGAGTCGGTGCGATTACCCCACAGCGAGTCGAAGTCGATGCGGGAGGGGTCGTCGATGCCGTAGTAGGAGAGGATGTCCCGGGCACCGATGTGGGTGACTCGCTGGCCGATCTCCTCGTAGGCCTCGGCGAGCCGCCAGCGGGCCAACTTCTGCCCGAATTCCTCGGCCTCGGGACGGCTCACCTGGTCGGTGAGCGCGAAGAACCACGGCTTGTCGTCGATCACCATCCAGGTGTCGCGGTCGCGAGGCAGGGTCTCGATCACGCCCTTGTCGTCGAAGCGCAGTGTCCGCTCCGGGACGGAAGTCCACATCCGGGAACCGGTCAGGTCGAAGAACGTCACACCGTCGACGCCCTCGGAGCTGATGACGTATTCCCATTGGGGGTCGACCACGTCGGCGATGATCACGTGGTGCGGCGTCGGCGTCTGGGCCGACGAACTGGCATGCCGGGGCGTGAACGATCCACGGCCCGCGAACAATTCGGACTGCTCGGCGGCGAATTCGCGCACCGAGCTGTACACCATCCGGGCGTTGCCCGCGGCGTCGTGGCGCCGGGGATCGCCGAAGTGCGGAATCCACTTCACCCATTCCCACTCGTCCAGATTCGAACTGACGACGACCATCTGCACGTGGTCGGGGCCGTGGGAGAAGGCCAGTTGAGTGATGATCGCCCGCATCAGGCCCAGCACCTGGTCACGCTCGCCGATCAGCGCGTACCAGGGCTCGACCAGCAAGGAGATCATCTTGGGCAGGTTGTAGACGACGCTCTGGTAGCGACCGAATTCCTGCAGGGCCTTACCGGTGACGGGCTCCAGCTCGATGTCGGTCGGCATGTTCTGCGGCTCACCCCAGGTCACCTCGGGACGCGTCATGCCGACGCCGACCCGGACGACACCGAAGTTGAGGTCTTTGCCGTCGGGTTTGCGCTCCCACATCCGCGACGACCCCACCGCGGCGGACAGCGTGTCGGGCGCAGGGTGGTACCAGCGGTAGTTGGCGTCCATGCTGTCGGCCGACTCGTGAGCGGTCTCGCGCAGCATGTCGAGCATCAACATGAACTGCGCGCGCATCGAGTCGAGCTTCGGGCGGCTCATCTGCTGTTGGCCACCGAACCGGCCCCCGAACATCATCATCGCGACGCCGCCGATCATGAAGATCGGGAAAATCGCGCCGGCACCGCCGAATACATGCGAACCGCTGGCGAACGTCATGCCGACCATGCCGATCAGCAGGCCGACGACCAGGACCCCGACCACGACCATCCACCACGGCTTGCCCTCCGGTGGTGGAATGCTCAGCGGCGTTGGTAGGACGATGTTTTCGGGCTTGATGACCGGCGGCTTCTCCGCTGTCGGCCGGGCGAATCCACGTTTCACTTGGGTACCACCAACTCTGCAGGGGACATGTCCATCGGTAGGGTGTCGTGCTCCACCAGCGCGTCCGCGCGCGACAGCGTCGGGCCTTGCGGGAGCAGGCGCAGCGCCACCCACGGCGCCAGGCTCGCGTCGGTCTTCAAGCCCAGCGCCTCACGCACGTCGCGGGTGTCGTCCACGCCGAAGCGGGCACCCGCATCCGTGAGCCACCATAGCGATTCGGTCGTTTTGGCGCCCGGATCGTTTCCGGTCACGGCCACGAAGTTGGCGAAGTTGGGCCCGAAGTAGACCTGGTCGGCTTCCCGGCCGGTCGTGTCGGCCTTGACCAGCGACACCACTTTGCCCATGTTGTTCTGAGCGACGGGGATCGTCGGGCCGGACACGATCTCGACGCGGGCGCGGTTCTCGCCGGAGGTCTTCTCCCACCACCAGCAGGTTGCCGGGTTGTCCCGCATGTCCATCACGTTCAACGGGTTGTCCGGGTACGACGACAGGTCCAGCTTGTTGACCACCGGCATTTTGGCCAGCGCGGAGGGTTCCACGGTCACCGGCCGGGAGTTGTTCGGGCCGCCGGCGTTCTGCATGATCTGGGCGACCAGCGGCGGCAGCGTCTGCACCCCGTCCGCCAACACCAGCGAATACTGTTGCGGCCCACTGATTTGCGGGGTCACGATGATCGTGCCGATGGGTCCCGGGGCACCGGGGAACGTCGCCGGCGCACCCGCGTTGGGCGCCTCGGGCACCGTCAGCTCCGGCCCGACCGGCAGCGCGTCGAACAGCGCGCGGCTCATCGGCTTTGCCAGGCTGACTTGTTCAGGGGTCAATCCCAGTGGGAGCAGCACCGACCGGTTCGCGGCGTCGATGCGCGACCGGCGCCCCTGCCGGATCACCCAGGTGTCACCGGAGTAGCTCAGCACCACCGCGTCCGACCCGTTCAGCACCCGACGGCGGCTGCCGAGGTCCGGGGTGCCGTCGATCACCGTCACCGTCACGCCGGACGGTGACCCGGTCCCGGTCGAGGCGACGGAGTCGCACACCAGCCACGACGACGAGGCCGGGGTCGCGGGCTTGAAATTCGAGGGTGCGCCCGGAATCCCCACCATCGGCCCACGGGGCAGGCTGGCGATCTGGGCGGACCGGACCAGGTGCGGGTTGTCCGGCCGGCCGGTGATCAGCCGCGCGGACGCCAGGTTCAGGGCGGGGTACAGCTTGTCGCCGACCCGTACGTACAGCGCGCCGGAGTCGCGGTCGGCGATGATCGGCGACTCGTTGATCTGGCCCGACGGGCTGATGAACGAGTACAGCAGCGCGCCCAGGCAGATGACCACGGCGGCGGAAACCGACGCCACGATGGCCAGCGTTTGACGCCGGCCGGGCTCGACCTCCATGCGGACCCGCCAGCGGGTCAACGCCATCGACGTTCGCCGGGCAAGGAATTGATAGCCCGTCACCTGGGTGCGCGTAGACAGCCCGAGGCCGTAACCCGTACCGCGCTGCCCGCGACTTTCTTCCGCCACTTAATCCACCGTCCGGTCCGTTAAAACGCCTGGATACAGCCCAGTGCGCAGATCACATCGCTAACCGTAAGGCACCCGCAATGACCTCGCCACGCGGTGCTTTGAATCCGGTCATGCTGGAGTCATCGGTGTAGCACCCGGCATATCCAGTGGCGGCCATCACTGAACAGTCACTTTTCGTACGCCCCACCACATCCCCCGGCCAGAATCCTCGCATTCCTATGAGAATGGTAGCGGCGCGACGCGTGCTCGTCCTGCCGAACGCTTGCCGCTTGCGGGATGCTCCCCTGCGTGTCCCGGCCCGCTCGGCGCCGGCGGGGCGCTGGCAGCAAGATGGGCGGCATGACTGAGCTCGCCCCGTCGCTGGTCGAACTTGCCAACCGGTTCGGCATCGCCACCCGGTATGAGGACTGGACCGGGCGGCAGGTGCCGGTCGCCGCGTCCACGCTGGTCGCCGTGCTCGCCGCGCTGGGCGTCGCGGCCGGCACCGAGCAGGAGCGCAACGTCGCGCTCACCGCGCGACTGCGGTCGTACTGGGCGCGCCGGCTGCCGGCGACCATCGTCGGGCGCACCGGCGAGCAGATCCGGTTCTGGGTTCATGTGACGCACGGCGACCCTGCCGAGGTGTGGTTGCAACTGGAAGATGGAACGGTGCGCGGCGGTGTGCATCAGGTCGACAACTTCACCCCGCCATTCGACCTGAACGGCCGCTGGATCGGTGAGGCCACCTTTGTCGTCCCGGGCGATCTGCCATTGGGCTACCACCGCGTGCATCTGCGGTCCGGCGGGTCGGAGATCAGTACCGCGCTGATCATCACCCCGGACTGGCTGGGGCTGCCCGAACAGCTCGGCGCGCGGCGGGCGTGGGGCCTGGCCGCCCAGCTCTACAGCGTGCGCTCCCGCGAATCCTGGGGCATCGGCGATTTGACCGATCTGACTGACCTGGCGGTGTGGTCGGCATCCCGGCACGGTGCCGATTACCTGGCGGTCAATCCTCTGCACGCGGCTGGGTCTTCCGGGCCGACCGGTCGCCTGGAGCCGTCGCCGTACCTGCCGACATCGCGGCGTTTCTTCAACCCGATTTATCTCCGTGTCGAGGCGATCCCCGAATTCGCCGGCCTGGTCAAACGGGGCCGGTTGCGACGGTTGCGGTCGGAGGTGCAGCATCGGGCCGGCAAGCTCCACGCTATCGACCGCGACAGCGCATGGGCCGCGAAGCGGGAGGCGCTCGAGCTGCTGCACCAGGTGCCCCGATCGGCGGGGCGGGAACTGGCTTACACCGCTTTCCTGGACCGGGAGGGCTCCGCCCTCGAGGACTTCGCGACGTGGTGCGCGCTGGCCGAGGAGTACGGCGGCGACTGGCGCCGCTGGCCGAAGTCCCTGCAACATCCGGGGGCCCCCGGCGTCGCGAAGTTCGTCAAGAAACACCCGAAAACAGTGGACTTCCATCGGTGGATGCAGTGGCAGCTCGACGAACAACTCGCCGCGGCGCAGTCGCAGGCCATACGGGCTGGCATGTCGTTGGGCATCATGCACGACCTGGCCGTCGGGGTGCATCCCACCGGGGCCGACGCGTGGGCCCTGCAGGATGTGCTGGCATTGGGTGTGACCGCGGGCGCGCCACCGGACGAGTTCAATCAGCTCGGCCAGGACTGGTCACAGCCGCCGTGGCGTCCCGATCGGCTGGAGGAAGAGGAGTACCGCCCGTTCCGGGCGCTGATCCGGGCGGTGCTGCGCCATGCCGGCGGTGTGCGCATCGACCACATCATCGGGTTGTTCCGGCTGTGGTGGATTCCCGAGGGTGCGCCGCCGACCCAGGGCACCTATGTGCGTTACGACCACGAGGCGTTGATCGGGATCGTCGCGCTGGAGGCCCACCGCGCGGGCGCGCTGGTGGTGGGCGAGGACTTGGGCACCGTCGAGCCGTGGGTGCGCGACTACCTCTTATTACGTGGCCTGTTGGGCACCTCGATCCTGTGGTTCGAGCTGGACCGCGACGACCCGAGTGCCGGCGGAGCTCCGCTCCGTGCGGAGCGCTGGCGCGAGTACTGCCTGTCGTCGGTCACCACGCACGATCTGCCGCCCACGGCCGGCTACATTGCCGGCGATCACGTGCGGCTGCGCGAGGAGCTGGGATTGCTGACCCGCCCGGTCGCCGAGGAACTTCGGTCCGACCGGGCCGAGCTGGCGGCCTGGATGGCCGAGCTGCGGCGGGTCGGACTGCTGTCCGACGGTACGGACGATCCCGAACAGGTTGTCCTCGCCCTGTACCGATACCTGGGTCGGACGCCGTCGCGGCTGCTGGGGGTGGCGTTGGTCGACGCGGTCGGCGATCGTCGCACCCAGAATCAGCCCGGCACCACCGACGAATATCCCAACTGGCGGGTTCCGCTGACGGGGCCCGACGGCCGGCCGGTCATGCTGGAGGACGTGTTCACCGATCGTCGTGCCGCGACCCTCGCCGAGGCGGTACGTGCCGCGCTGGCGCCGCCGAGCAAAAGCTGAAGTCGATGACGCTGACGGCGAATGACCGGGCCGCGCTGCGCGATCTGGTGCACCGGTACGCCGCCGGCGTCGACGATCGCCAATTCGATTGCGTGGTTGCGCTTTTCACCGGCGATGCCACCTTAGAGCTGCCCGATCCCCCGGCCGCGCTGGAGCCGATCCAGGTCCACCGGGGCGGACCGGCCATCGCCGAGGCCGTCGCCGCGGTCGCGGCCGTACCGCGCACCGAACACGCGATTGTCGGCGAGGTGTACGACGACGGCGCCGTGGCCGGCACCGCGCGGGGACGCATCGCGTGCATCGCTCATCACTGGACCCAGCGCGCGGACGAGGTGGTCGACGTGGCGTGGCATCTGTGCTACGACGACGCGTACGAGCTGACCGCGGCCGGCTGGCGAATCAGTCGGCGGGCGCTGACCATCAATGCCATCGAGACCCGCCCGGTCCGCCGATTGCGGCCTCACGACCGGTTCTGATCGCTTGCGCCGAAGTCCTTTCCTAGAACGGTGTTTCGGGTAGCTGATGAAAATGGGGAATGCGGGCCGGTTGGCCGGGTCGAGAGCGATGGCGGAGGGCAAGCTCATGCGGCACGAGTCGCGCGACGATGTCGATCGTGACCGGACTACCCGAACCGATGCCGACCGAACGCTGGAATCACGCTGGACGCCGCGGCTTGCCGTCGGCCGCACGGGTGCCCTGACGTTGGTGGTCTGCGTAGCCAATTTCGCATTCGGAGAAGTCGGCATCGGTATTCCGCCATCGTCGCCCTGTTGGCATTCGGCGCGGGCCTGGACTGGATCGGCATGGACCGCAGGCGGATTCGCCAGGCCGAACGGGAATGGTTCGCCAGCCACCCGGCGCGCTGACTCGGGGACGTTATTGCAGCGCAGCGAGGTTGTTGACCGAGTTGCGCACATCGGAGCGCAGCACCCTGGCGACCACCGTCCCGACGGGACCGCTGAGCACGCCGCCCTTGAGATCGGCGGTCAGATGAAACGTCGACCCGGGTTGCTCGTCGGCGACTTTCATCGACACGGTGATCCGGATGCCGCCGCGGCCGCGGCCTTGCAGCTCAATGGATTTCGGCTCGTCGTAGCGCGTCACGGTCCAGTGCACGAGGTTGCGGAAACCCTTGACCCGCACGCACGAGCAGACCTCGGAACCTTCCTCGATGGTGGACGGAACGGGGCCGCGCCATCCGCCGAAGATCGTCATCCATTCGTCGAAGCGGCTCAGGTCGGAGGCCAACTTCCAGGCGGCCTCGGGAGGCATTTTCGATGACGTCGCAACATTCACTTGTGCCAAGGCCGGGCTCTCCTCGTGAGACGGTGACGATCTCGCCGGCAGTGCGGCCGGGAACGCATGCGGCGCGGCGCCGCAGCCCCATGCCGGGAGTACATACCCGGCCACCGGGTACCGATAAACGCGCCGGGACCCCGCCGGCCGCTATGGCCAGGCCTCGTTCAGCCGCTCGGCGACATCGATGACCTGCGCCGCTTGCGCATGGGGCGCGTCGATTTCGTCGGCGACGTACTGGGCGACGAATCGCCTGATCTCACCGTCGACCCCGGCCAGAATCCGGAGCACCTCGCCGCGGAAAGACTTCGATGACACGTTGACGGTGATATCCGACGGGCGTGGCTTGGCGACGTCGACGATCAGCAGCAGCGGCTCGGCCGCCCGCGCGGTGGCACGCAACGAGATGTCCCCCGACACGACGAACCGCTGTTTGTCGAGACGCAAGTCGAGCAGCAAGTCGATGGACAGGGGAATGTGGATGACGAATGTGATGCTGTCACCCAGCCGCCGCGTCACTCGCGGGTCGTGGATCTTGACGTTCGCGCTGACCTTGGCAATTCCGCCCGGGCCCTGGGCGATCGGCTCCATGGCGAACTCGTTGCCGGCGATGTCGGCGAATGCCGCGGCGACCCGTTCCGGGGTCACGGCGATCTCGAAGAATCTGCGGCCGAAGTCCTCGTAGGTGACATACTCGTGGTTTTGCATAGGCTTATACCGTCTCACGTCACCTGCCCGAAACACCGTTGATCTGCCCGCGTCGCGGGAATTTCACGTTCGGATACGCGCTGGTAGGCCACTTGCACGTGAGCAATTCACGACAATGTCGTCTGGCCCGTTGTGAACCCCACCACAGGCCCGCACGCCGATTCGGTGTGTCGGTCGGTGGCCTGGGAGGCTTGGTGAGGTAGAGGTGTTGGGGGTCTGATGAGCGCCCACGATGTGACAGAGCCGCGCCGGTCCGGCGTCGGTGGAATTCTCGCTTGGCTCGGCGGCGGCCACTGGGGCGAACTCGGTGAGCGGCACGAGCGGTCCAGCCACGCCGTTGCCGGCGCCGTGGTGCTGCTGGGTGCCGTCCTGGCGTGGCTTGTCGCCGCCGCGGCGGTGAGCGAGGCGACGCGCTGGTCCCCCTTTGCCGTCGTCCCGGCGACGCTGGTACTGGGGCTGCTGGTGGGGGCCGTGATACGCGGCATCATCGGCGGGTCGGACCGCGGATGGGCGGGCACCGCCGGGCGCGCGGCCGTCGCGGTGGCGGTCGGCGTGATCGTCGGCGAGCTCGCCGCACTCGTCGTGTTTTCCGGGGCGATCGATCGCCGCCTCGACGAACGCGCCCTGCGCGCCGCCGACGCGACGCCCGCGGTCGCCCAGGCGTCGGGGGCGCTGCAGCAGGCACGGGACGCCCGCAGCGGCCTGGACGCCGCCGTCGAGCAGGCTCGGGCGAACCAGGACAAGGCGCTCATCGTCGCGCGCTGTGAGTACAACCCGACCCCGGCTTGCCCGCAAACCCGCATCACCGGCGTCCCTGGCGCAGGACCCGAAACACACACGGCCAACGACCTTCTCAGCGATGCCCAGCGCGAGTTGGCCAATGCGCTGGCCGCGCGCGACCGGCAGGCACCCGAGCTGGACGCAACGGTCGCCCACCGGGAGCAGGCGGTCAGCGACGCGCGCCGCAGCGCGCTCGCGACGACCGGGGCGGGCCTCGGCGCCCGTTGGGTCGCGATGAACGACGTCACGCTGGCCAGCGGCGGGGCACTGACGCTACGGCTACTGACCATCGCCGCTAGCGTGCTGGTCTACCTGCTGCCGTTGATCCTGCGCCGGTGGCGCGGCGAGACCACCCACGATCGCCGTGCCACGGATCGTGCGCAGCGCGAACGGGCCCAACTCGATGCCGACACCGCGATCGCGATCAAACGGGCCGAAGTTCGCCGCGAGGCCGAAATGCTCTGGGCCGAGCACCAACTCACCCAGGCCCGCCTGGCCATCGAGGCGCAGACCGAAATCGACCGGGAACAGCAACGCCGCCGGGTCACCGCGGCCCTTGAAGCCCCGGCGCAGGCGACGTCGCAGCGCGCGTTCGCCCGCGCGGCCGACGAGGTCTACTTGCCGATCGCCGCCGAGGCCGAGGCGGCGAGCCGGGCCATCACGCAATTGCCTTCCGCCGCACTGGACGCCGACGCGGCGGCCCCGGAGATCACGCCCAACTTGCCCGCGCCAGCCGCGCCGCGCGGGGAGGTCGAACCGCACGCGCAGCCGGCCGCGCCGCTGATCCCGTCGATTCAGGACGCGACCAAGGCGGCGGCCCGCTGGATCCGGCCACTGGTGCCGCCGTTCGTCGCACGGGTGATCGACACCACCACGCAGCCGCTGCGGGCCGCGCGTCAGGTCTTCGAAGAGGTTGAGGAGATTACGTTTTCGCTCAGGCGGACCCACCGGGTCACGATCGACGCCGAAAGCTCGGAGGCCGCCGAGCCGAGTCCGCGCCGGTCCGCTCCGGTTGACCACCCTGCCTCGGACGACGGCTATGTGCGGGCCCACCACCGGGTGAGCAGCAGCCGCGGACGCCGCCCGTCGTTGCCATCGACCGGCGCCGACGAGCTCTCGCTGGCGGACGGCGGCGGCTCGCGAGAGCTGACGCAACGGGACGGGCCCCGCGAAATTCACGCACCCGAAGGCCCGCGGCAGCTACCGCCCGGGAAATAGTCGCGGCTTCTACTCGTCGCCGAAGGCCGCATGGAGCTCGGGCAGGAAGCCGGCCAGGTGGTTCATCTCCTGCGCGCAGTGCACCAGCAGATTGCGGGCTCCGGATTCCGCGTTGCCGAGTATCCGTGCTGCGATGGGGCGCACCGCCCGCGACGCCACGCCCGGCGCCTTGCGCACCGAGATGTAGGGTCCGCCCATCCAGAACCGCGACCGCATCTCGGACCCGTCCCGGGTCGACCGGACGTGGTGGACAAACCAGCCGACGTCCACCGGGGCGTCGGCGGCGCCCAGCCGGGCGCAGATGGCCACTGCGCCATCGCTGTCGGGCGGACAGTTCATCTCGGCCGGATCCACGAATTGGATTGCGCCGTTGAGCTTTGACGAACCGATGTACTCGCTGATCAACGACCAGCGGCCGATGTAGCGCTGGGCGCCGGTACGGCCCGCGTCGTCACCGTCCTTCCAGGCCGCCGACAGGTGCGCGCGCGGATGCCACAGTTTGTACCGGCGGGTGTCGCAGCCGTGCCAGCCGAACCACCACGACCACATCGCGGGGGTGACGCCGGGCATATCGGTGCGCACCGCGACGTGGTAGCCGCCGTCGTCAAGCACTCCGTAGCCGTTCTCGGTCTGCTGATAGCCCTCGTCGGCGATGCTCCCGGCCTCCTCGAATGCCAGCAGTGCCATGCCGCCCTGCGGGCCGTGGTGCAGCGCCTCGACGACATGTCCTGGCAGCGGGGCCAGTTCGGGCTTGAAGAACCTGCCGAACGGTGTGCTCGCGTCGTCGCCGCGATAGCCGAGATAAAGATCGTCGGCCATCAGAGTCGCCCCATCCAGCTGTTGAACAACCCGTCGGGATCGTAGTCTGCTCGTATCTTGTCGAGGCGAACCATCGCCGCATCGCTGGCGAACTGCGCCGGGCGTTGGCCGAGGTTCTCGTCGGCCAGCTGAATCCCGCTCGCTAGGTGGGACATCGCGGCCATGTTGGACTGCGCCCAGTCGCTGTACTTCGCTTCGTCGGCTGGATCCTTCCAGGAGCCGTAGAGCGCCAGGTAGATGTCGTCCTCGATGCTGTACGCCATGTCCTGGCGGGGCGGGACCGGCCCCCAGTTCAGCCAGAGAAAGTGGGCCGGGTGGGGTGGCATGGTGTCGAGGATGTTCCGGATGCCCGGAAGCAGGTCCTCGGCCGGCGCCGACGTCCACATGTTGTCCACGGCGTAGTAGTGGTCGGACAGGTAGTGGGTCATCGCGACGTCGTACCACGTCGGCAAATCCGTTGGCATGTAGGGAACTTTGACGAGCGCCTTGTCGGCGACCGGACAGGTGCCGAAGATGGCCAGCGCCTGTTCCGCTTCCTCTTCGGAGTCGGCGAAGGCGGGTGACGCGAACGAGATGACGGGGTCCGTGATGGCCATGGTGGGTTCGCCCCGCGAGGCGACGGCCTGCAACTCGACCCGGGGATCCACTTCGGCACCGATGCTGCGGGCCCAGGTGTAGACCTCGTCGGCCAGTTCGAACGGATACAGGTAGGCGCTGGTGCCACACACGGCCGGGCGTGGGTACAGCTTGAGGTGATACGACGTGACGACGCCGAAAAAGCCGGGGCCGGCGCCGCGGGCAGCCCAGTACAGGTCGGGGTGATTGTTTTCGTCGCAATGGATTTGTTCGCCCTCGGCGGTGACGACGTCGACCCCGATGACGCTCTCGCAGGCCGGCCCGTAGATCCGGCTGTTCCAGCCGTAGCCGCCCTGCAGCAGGTAGCCGCCGAGGCAAACGCCCTTGCAGTGGCCACCGGGAAAGAACAGGCCCCGCTCTTGCAGGTCGGCCATGAGCAGACTGCCGCCCTTGCCCGGGCCGACAACGGCAAGGCTCTTCTCGGTGTCGATCGTGGCGTGATCGAGGCGGCTGACGTCGAGTAGCACGGACCCGTCGCGCAGATGGCTGGCCGCGAAGCTATGCCCACCCGAGACGATGCTGACACGGTGGCCGTTGGCCCTGGCATAGCGGAGGCCCGCGATGATGTCGTCGGCGTCGACGGCCTGCACGATCACCTCGGGGTAGCGCTGGGGCACCCGTGCATGCCAAACGGTCGCGCTTCTGGCGGCTTCGTAGCCGTCGTCACCGCGGAAATAGTGTCGCCCTGCCGGTAGCGCACTCATCGGGAACTCCTAGGATCCATATTGCGGTTCTTTACAGTCCGTAATGCGGATCACTATAGTGGAAGAGTGCCGCGCGGGGAACCAGATCAGCAAACGAATCGAGACGAGGGCATCCAGGTCCTGCGCCGGGCCGCCGCGGCGCTCGACGAAATTGCCGCCGAGCCCGGGCAGTTACGCCTCGTCGACCTCGGTGAGCGGCTGGGACTGGCCAAGTCGACGGCGCGCCGGTTGCTCGTCGGCCTGGTGGAGGTGGGGCTGGCCAGCGTCGATTCGGGCGGCCATTTTTCGCTCGGCGAGCGGCTGCTGGGGTTCGGCAGCGTCGCCGGACCGCACGTCGCGGCGATCTTCCGGCCGACGATCGAGCGTGTGTCGCGCGCGACCGAGGGCGAAACCGTCGACTTGTCGATCCTGCGCGGCCAGCGCATGTGGTTTGTCGACCAGATCGAATCATCGCACCGCCTGCGGGCGGTCTCGGCGGTGGGTCTTCGCTTCCCGCTGGAGGTGTCGGCCAATGGAAAGGCGGCACTGGCGGCCCTGGACGATGCCGATGCCGGGGCCGTGCTTGCCAGGTTTACTCCCGAGGTCGCCGATCGGCTGCGCCGCGAGATCGACGAGATCCGATGCACCAGAATCGCTTTCGATCGTGGGGAACACACCGCGGGCATCTCGGCGGCGGCCATCGCGCGCCGGGCGGTGGGCGACAACGTGGTCGCCATCTCGGTGCCGGCGCCTACCGACCGCTTCCTGGAGAAGGAAGAACGCATCGTCGCAGCATTGCGCACCGCGGCTGACTCGCCCGTGTGGAGTCGTTGACGGGACCTGAAGTCGTCGTCAAGATCTGCCGGCCGCCGATTTTCGAACCTCCGGATGGCGGTTGGCTCACGCGGGGCCGAGGATGGCTGGCAACGGCCAAGGCACCCCCCGGAACCTTGGCCGCGCCAAGTTCCTGGACATTTCTCAGCAGGTGGCCGTGGCCGGTCGCCCGAACAACTGACCCCATTCGTGGCGCGCCGCGGACTGAGCCTCGGCGAAACTGGAGGTCTTCTCACCCTGGCCCGCGAGGTGGACCAGTGCCCACGCCATGGCGAATACCGGGACCCTGTGTCGCATTGCCGCGGTGTGCAATTCGTCGAGAGCCGCGTCCGAACGGCAGCGGCGAAGCCCGATGAGAATCCCCCGCGCAGTGTCCAGGATGCGGCCCGAGCCGGGACCGCACAAAGTCTGCGCGGGAACCCAGTTCGCCATCATGCGGTGCATACCTCCTGCTGCGCCCGCTGTCAGGTCCGCTACCCACATAGCGGACCAGAATCGCTGCGAATAACCATGACTCGCGAGCGCGATTCTGAAAGGCGCACTGTGCCATGATTTGTGGAATCGCGCCGTTGTGCCAGACCCCGGCTGACATCGATATGCGCCTGTGACCGTGTCGACACGAATCGGTGGCCGATACCCACGAAGCCGCACCGCGACGACTTAACCTGCCAGCGACAATATCTCGCCGAATCCGGCAACGAGAGCGTCGTAAAAGACGTCGAAATCGGGTATCGCGACCGTATCGACGTTGATGCCCAGCGCGCAGGTTTCGACATAGGTCAGCATCGTGACATTGACGGCCGCGCCGATGGTCGGGCCGAACGCGTATTGCGCGCGCACCGCCGCGCCGCCCAGGAAGACCGGCACCGGAACACCCGGCACATCGCTGGCCAGGAAATCGACGTGGCTCAGCACCGAACCGATGTACCACCGTGGCATCAGATTCAGGGCGCCGGCGATCAATTGTGTGTAAGGCAGCGATCTTTCGTCGCGCACCGCGCCGGTGCGCTGGTGTATCGCCTTGACGCGGGCGGCCGGGTCGGCCTCGCCCACGGGGACATCGAACCGCATCAGCGTGATCCGATTACCTCCCACGCCATCGGCCGGTGTCCGCAGGCTGATCGGCATGGACAGGTGCAGATCGCCGATCGGGACTCCGTGTTCCTCGTGGTATCGGCGTAGCCCGCCGGCCACCCCGGCGACAAACGCGTCGTTCAGCGCGCCGCCGCACCGATGCGCGGCTTCCCGCAATCGCGGCATCGGGACCTCGTACACACCGAGACGCCGGATCAGCCCGCGCTCGGTCGCCAGCGGAGACCCCGTCCGCGCTATCGGCCGGATCGTTCGGTAGACCGACGCGGTGGTGGCCGCGGCCGATCGGGCCGTCGCAACCGGCCGGCGAACACTGTCGAACAGCAGGCGGGGTGCCGCCCGGACCGCCCCCGCCAAGCTCGCACCAAGCAGCTTGGTTTCGTAACCCCAGATTTCGCGGTAACCCCCGAGCAACGATGATCTGGAACCTTGCGGCTCGGGCGGCAACGGTTCATGCCCATAGAGCTGCTCGGCAAGGTGGAACAGCTTCATCGCGATCTGGATGCCGCCGATTCCATCGGTGAGCGCGTGGTGGAATTTGCAGATCATCGCCGCACCGCCGTCTTTCACGCCATCGATCAGCGTGACCTCCCACAGCGCCCGGGCCCGGTCGAAGTCCTGCATCTCGGCCACCCGGGCGATCTCGAGGACGTCGGCGAGCGTGCCGGCCCCGGGGCAGACGGTGCGCCGGATGTGGTAGTCGAGGTCGAAGTCCTGAACGTGTTCCCAGCGCGGCGGGGCGGCCCCCGGCAACGACACCACCCGCTGCCGAAACATCGGCAGTTCCCGGCTGATCAGGTCGAATCGTTCGCGTACTTGATCCCAGTCCGGGGATCGATCCAGCAACACGATGCTGACGACGGTTGATCGCAGCCGTGGATCACTTTCCATCGCCCAGGTGAAGGCGTCGCTGTTGCGCATGAACGTGGCCATGGTGTACCTCAGGCACAAACCTACGGCTCGTGGCGCTCGAGGTCATCAGATTATTGGCAGCCAATGACTTTGGTCCTTGACAACGGGGCCGTTTGTCAACCGTCGCGGCTCGGCGAGGGGTCAGAGGATCGCATTGAGATCCTTGGCTTTTGCGATGTCGTCCCATTTGACGCCGAGCTCGAGCAGGATCTCCTCGGTGTGCTGGCCATGCTCCGGTGCGCGGGCCGGATCCGGTGGTGTCTCGTTGAATTGGACGGGCGCCGCGACGAGCCGATATTTCTCGCCGTGGTCATCGGTGTTCGTCACCACATATCCATTCGGTTCTACTTGCGGATCGTTCAGGGTCTCTCGCGGTGTCGCCAGGGCGCCCCACACGCCGGGTTCATCGGCGAGCACCTTTTGCCAGTGCGCCAGGTCGTGGCCGGCGAAGGCATTCGCCACGATTTCGGTGGCCGTGGCCGCGTTGGCTATCAGGTTGCTCGACGGGACGAACCGCTCGTCGGTGGCCAGCTCGCCCAGCCCTATTCGCTTGCAGAAGCCGGCCCAGAATTTGTCCGGCTGTAGGAACACCAGCTGGATCCATCGACCGTCTTTGGTCTTATACCGGTTCACCAGCGGGTTGATGGCCAAACCGGGTGGTGCGCCGGGGATGCCGTCGATATCGAAGAAATCGGCCGCCGAGATCGACGGCGCGATGGACCACATCGCCTGCGCCAGCAGCGAGGAGTCCACGACGGTCGGCTCGCCGGTGCGTTCCCGGTGGAACAGCGCCGCGCATACGCCGCCGGCCAGCGTCGCCCCGCCCTGCAAGTCACCGAATGCCGGCCCTTGGACGGCAGGCGTATCGATACCGAACGGGGTCAGCGTGTAGGCGACCCCGCCGCGCGCCAAATACGTGGCGGCGTCGAACCCGCCGCGATCGCGGTCGGGCCCGCGCACCCCCAGCCCGGTGCCGCGGCCGATGATGATATTCGGGTTGAACGCGCGGATGTCCTCCACCGTCAGCCGGGCCCGCTCGAGAGCGCCCGGCAACCAGTTGGTGAGGAAGACGTCGGCGCTGGCCAACAGCCGGCCGAACAAGGCGCGACCGACTTCGGATTTCACGTCGACCGCGATGCTGCGCTTGCCGCGATTGCCCAACTCGAGGATGAAGTCGGCGTCCGGGCGGGCGGCTTCGCGGGTGAATCCACCGACGACCAGGGCCCGGCCGGGGTCGCCGAAGGCGACACCCTCCACCTTGATGACGTCGGCGCCCCAATCGGCCAATGCCGCCCCCGCCGACGGGACGTAGGTCCACGAAGCCAACTCGACCACCCGGACTCCATGCAGCACCCCTGACATTGTCGAATCCCCTCCGTGCGCTTTCTTGCTATTTTAACGATTTTAGTTACTGTAAGGGATATTGGCAGCCCGGGTGCAGCCACGCGTAATTGTTCGTAGCAGAGATGCGATGGAGCCGATCTTTGGCATATCCCGACCCCTGGTGCGCTAGCTGCGTTGGGCCCCAACGCGGATCGTCGGTGTAGACACCAAGCGAAGGGCGGACGATGGGCAGGGTGACGGGCAAAGTGGCCGTTGTCAGCGGCGCCGCACGCGGTCAGGGACGTTCGCACGCGCGGATGCTGGCGGCCGAGGGTGCCGACATCATCGCGGTGGATCTGTGCGCGGACATCGAAACCAACGAGTACCCCCTGGCCCGGCCCGAAGACCTCGACGAGACGGCGCGACTGGTCGAGAAGGAGGGGCAACGCGCGGTCACCGCGATTGCGGACGTGCGCGACCGGGTGGCCCTGTCGACCGCGATCGACCAGGGGGTCGCCGAGTTGGGGCATCTGGACGTCGTCGTCGCCAACGCCGGCATCTGCCCGCTGACGGCGGGTCTGCCCCCACAGGCGTTCGCCGACGCGGTGGACGTCGACCTGCTGGGGGTGCTCAATCTCGTCCACGCCGGCCTCAAGCACCTGCAGGCCGGGGCGTCGATCATCGTGATCGGTTCCAATGCGGCTTTCATGTCGTCGATGAACACGACCGGGATCGACGGCGGCCCGGGCGGAGCCGGATACGCTTTCGCGAAACTGGCTGCCGCGCATTACGTCAACGACTTTGCGCTGGCGCTGGCCCGGTTCTCCATCCGGATGAATGCGATACACCCGACGAACGTCAACACCGACATGTTGCACAGCGCCCCGATGTACCGGGCGTTCCGGCCGGACCTGAAGAATCCGACCCGCGAGGACGCCGAACCGGTTTTCCCGTTGGTCCAGGCGATGCCGATCCCCTACGTTGAACCCGAGGACATCAGCGAAGCGGTGCTCTTCCTCGCCTCGGACGCGGCGCGCTACATCACCGGACAGCAGTTGCGGGTCGATGGCGGCGGCTTCCTCAAGGTCAAGCCCTGGCCGGGCGCATGAGCCCGGTCGTGTTGTCTCGCAACGGGAACGGGACGCCTCAGTGAGCGAGACCCAGGAGACCCAGCGTCGAATTTATGAGCTGATGGTGCTGATGAAGGCGGCCGATGACCGGCTTTCGGCGGGCATCGGCACCGGCGAATTCATGTGCGTGTACTGGCCGTCGCGCGGGCAGGAGGCCATCGCCGCCGCGATGGGGACCGCGCTGCGGCCGGACGACCAGCTGGTGACGACTTACCGCGGGCTACACGATCTGATCGGCAAGGGGGTGCCGCTCGAGGAGATCTACGGCGAGATGATGGGCCGCGTCGTCGGCGCCAGCGGAGGCAAGGGCGGCACCATGCACATCGCCAATCCCGTTAAGGGCGTGATGTTTTCGACCGGCATCGTCGGCGCGGGGCCACCGGTGGCCGTCGAACTGGCGATGGCCGCCAGACGCAAGGGCCTCGATCGGGTCACGGTGGTCAGCTTCGGCGACGGCGCGACCAACACCGGCTCCTTCCACGAAGCGGCCAACATGGCAGCGCTGTGGGATCTGCCGATGGTGTTCGTGTGCCAGAACAATCTCTACGCCGAGATGACACCCACCGGCGACACCATGAAGCTCGAACGCGTCGCCGACCGCGCGGCGGGATACGGTATGCCCGGCCTTCGTGTCGACGGCAACGATCCGCTGGTCGTGAAGTCCGCACTCGACGACGCACTGCGGCGGGCGCGCGCGGGCGCGGGCCCGACCTTCCTCGAGTGCGTCACCTTCCGATTCCGCGGCCACTACTTCGGTGACCGGATGCCCTATATGCCCAAGGATCAGTTGACCGCGGCGCTGGCGGCCGATCCCGTGCCGAGGTTCCGTAACCGGCTCGCCAACACCGGGATCTGCAGCCGGGACGAACTCGACTCTATCGAGCGGGGCGCCCTGGACGCGGTGGAGACGGCGTTGCGCACGGTGCTGAGCGCCGACACCCCAGCGGTCGAGGAACTCAGCCGCGACGTATACGCCACCCCGATCGGATATCCGGTGTGAGGTCATGGACGAAAAAGAGATGACGATGCGCGAGGCGCTGAACCTCGCGCTCGATCAGGCCATGCAGGCCGACGATCGGGTCTTCCTGCTCGGCGAGGACATCGCCGATCCCGGGGCATCCGGCCCCACCGCGGGGCTGTCGACGAAGTATGGACACGACCGCGTACTCGACACCCCGATCTCGGAGGCCGCCATCGTCGGCGCGGCGATCGGCGCGGCGATCGACGGCCTGCGGCCGGTCGCCGAGATCATGATCATGGACTTCATCGGCATCGCGGCCGATCAGCTGATCAACAACGCCGCCAAGCTGCGGTTCATGACCGCCGGGCGCACGACGGCGCCGATCACGATCCGGACCCAGGTCTACGCCGGGCTGGCCACCGGGGCCACGCACTCGCAGAGCCTCGAGGCGTGGTTCATGCACATCCCCGGGATGAAGGTCATCGTGCCGGCCACTCCGCGCGACGGGAAAGGACTGTTGACCGCCGCGATCCGCGACGAGGATCCGTGCCTGTTCGTCGAGACGATCCGCCTGCAAAGCAAGAAGGGGCTTGTGCCGGTCGACCCGGATTTCTCAATTCCGTTGGGGCAGGCCGATATCAAACGCCCCGGCACCGACGTGAGTGTGATCAGCTACGGGCGCAGCGTGCACGACGCGCTTGCCGCTGCGGCCACCCTGGCCGAGCAGGGTGTCAGCGCCGAGGTCGTCGATCTGCGCACCCTGGTGCCGCTGGACGTCGAAACCATCGTCGAGTCCGCCGGCCGCACCAGCCGCGTCGTGATCGTGCATGACGCGGTGCAATTCGCCGGACCGGGAGCCGAGATCGCCGCGATCCTGCAAGCCGAATTGTTCGGCGAGCTTGCCGCGCCCGTTGAACGGGTCGGTGCCCGCTTCGTCCCCAATCCGGCGGCCGCCGCGCTCGAGGCGCAGGTTTACCCGTCGCCGGCCCGCATCGTCGAAGCAGCGGGTCGGACCTTGGATCGGGCGAAAGTCCATGGCTGATTTCATTATTCGCATTCCCCGGGTGTCGGTGGCCGTCGCCGAGGCCGAACTGACCGACCTGCTCGTCGATGCCGGCGAACACGTAGAGGCGGGCACACCGATCTACGTCATCGCCACCGAGAAGGTCGAACAGGAAATCGAGGCCGGGGCGTCTGGGACCGTGCAATGGACGGGGCAGGTCGGGACGACCTACGACATCGGCGCCGAAATCGGCGTCATCACGTCATGAGGAAAGGCAAAGTACATGGACCTCAACGAGACTCGCGAACGCATAATCTACCAGAAGGATGGTCCGATCGCGAAGATCACGCTCAACTGGCCGGAGAAGGCCAACGCGCAGGACCAGAAGCTGGCCGAGGAAGTCGATGTCGCGCTGCAGGACGCCGACCGCGACTACGACATCAAAGTGCTGGTGCTCAAAGCCAACGGCAAGGGCTTCTGCTCGGGACACGCGATCGGCAATAACGCCGTCGACTACCCGTCTTTCGTCGAGAACGCACTGGTGACCGGGCACCCGTGGAAGGCGCAGTCGGATCTTTTCGTCAAGCCGACGCTGAACCTGTGGGAGTTCTCCAAGCCGACGATCGCCCAGGTGCACGGCTACTGCGTGGGCGGCGGCACTCACATGGGCCTGACCACCGACATCGTCATCGCCGCCGAGGACGCCTACTTCTCCTATCCGCCGTTGCAGGGATTCGGCATGCCGTCGGGCGAGTGTTCCATTGAGCCTTGGGTGTTCATGAACTGGCGCCGCGCCGCCTACTACCTGTTCACCGCCGAGGTCATCGATGCCAAGAAGGCGCTGGAGGTCGGACTGGTCAACGAGGTCGTCAAGCGGGAGGATCTGGATACCCGGGTCGACGCCATCGCGCGGCACATCGCCCAGGCGCCGTTGACGACGCTGATGCTCACCAAGGCCAACCTGAAACGGGCCTGGGAGCTGATGGGTATGCGCGTGCACTGGCAGAGCTCGAACGATCTCGTCGCGCTCGCCTCGATCAGCAAGGATGTGCAGCAGCTGATTCAGACGGTCTTCAAGGACAAGGTGCTGCCGTCCGAGCACGCCCGGAGGCAGGCAGCGGCGGCCGCCCAAACCGACGGCGCCGCAGCGACTTAGGCCCGCGATGAACATCGCCGATCACGCGATCGTCGCCGCCGACTCGGCGGCGCTGATATCGCCGGACGGCGACGCCATCTCGTTCGGTCAGCTGTTCGCCCGCAGCCAGCGGGTCGCGGCGGTGTTGCACGGCGCCGGCCTGCGCCGCGGCGACGGCGTCGCGCTGGTCTTGCCGAACCGGCCGGAGTTCTTCGAAATCACCTGGGGCTGCCAGCTTTCCGGACTCTACTACTCCGCTGTCAACACTCACTTCACTCCCGAGGAGATCGCCTACGTCGTCGGCGACAGCGAGGCGAAAGCTGTGTTCGTCGACGCGTCGGAGCCCTGGGGGGCCAACCTCGCCGCGCACGTGGGTGCGGTCAACGCCGGAGTCGACGTCCACCTGGTGGTCGGGGGCGAGCTGGCCGGCTGTCGGTGCTACGAGGATGCCCTCGCGGCGGCGGGCGACCCGCCCCCACTGGCCGACGGGTCCGAGATGCTCTACTCCTCGGGTACGACCGGGTGGCCCAAGGCCGTCCGCCGGCCGCTGCCTTCCGACGGCAACGGATCCTGGGCGCAGGCGGTGCTGGAGATGGCACTGACGCACCGTTACAAGATGAGGCGGGACAGCGTCTACCTGTCCCCTGCGCCGCTGTATCACGCCGCCGGCGTGAACTACACGATGGCGGTCAATCGGGTCGGCGCGACATCGATCATCATGCCCAGGTTCGACGCCGAGACCGTGTTGGGGTTGATCGAGACCCACCGGGTCACCCACGCCCAGTTCGTGCCGACGATGTTCGTGCGAATGCTCAAGCTGCCCGAGGCGGTGCGCCGCCGGTACGACGTGTCGAGTCTGGAGTGTGTGATCCACGCGGCCGCACCGTGTCCGGTGGATGTCAAGCACCGCATGATGGAGTGGTTCGGCCCGATAATCCACGAATATTATGGTGGGACAGAGGGCTTCGCGGGAACAACGATCGGTCCCGAGGAGTGGCTTGCCCACCCCGGATCGGTCGGGTTGCCGATGGCCAAGGTGCACGTGGTGGGCGACGGCGGCGAGGAGCTTCCCGTCGGGCAGTCGGGCGAGCTTTTCTTCGAGGGCGGCCCCGACTTCGAGTACTTCAAGGACCCGGCCAAGACCGCATCGGTCGTCAACGACCGCGGCTGGCGATCCCTTGGCGACATGGGTTACGTCGACGAGGACGGCTACCTGTATCTGACCGACCGCTCGACTTTCATGGTCGTCTCCGGCGGGGTAAACATCTACCCCCAGGAGGCGGAGAACCTTTTGGTGATGCACTCGAAAGTCGTTGACGCCGCGGTGTTCGGCGTACCCAACGACGAGTTCGGCGAGGAGGTCAAGGCCGTCGTGCAGCCGGCTCCCGGCGCCGCACCGGGACCCGATCTGGAAGCCGAGCTCATCGAATACTGCCGGGCGCACCTGGCCGGCTACAAGTGTCCCCGCACCGTCGAGTTCGACCCGGAGTTGCCGCGGGACCCGAACGGAAAGCTGTACAAGAGGCGCATTCGTGACCGCTACTGGCAGGGACGGGCGTCGCGACTCCTATGAGCAAGGGAACCGACATGGTGACCACCCAGAACGGTGACGTGAACTGGACTCCGCTTTCGGTGCCGTGGGCGGTCCAGGCCGCCGACCGGATTCCGAAACAGCGCTACTATGACCCGGAGTTCTACGCGCTCGAGACCGAATTGCTCTGGCCGCGGGTGTGGCAAATGGCCTGCCGCCTCGAGGAAATCCCCGAGCCGGGCGATTATGTCGAATACGAGATCCTCGACGATTCCATCATCGTGGTCCGGCTGGACGCCGACAACGTGCGCGCCTATCACAACGCCTGCCGCCACCGCGGGGTAAAGCTGGTGGAAGGCAACGGGAACCGGCGCACGTTCGTGTGCCCCTTCCATGGCTGGTGTTGGGCCATCGACGGACGCAACACGTTTGTGCTGAGGCCCGAAGAGTTCGACGAGCACAACCTGCGCCCGGAGGATCTTCGCCTCGTCCCGGTGCGCTGCGAGGTGTGGGGCGGGTGCGCATGGATCAACCTCGATGACGACGCGCCGCCGTTGCGCGATTGCTTCGAGCCGTTCGCATCGATCTACGACGCCTGGAAAGTGGAATCGCTGCGGGTCGAATGGTGGCAGTCCTGCCGGCTTCCGGTGAACTGGAAGCTGGCGACGGCCGCCTTCATGGAGGGCTATCACGTGCCGCAGACCCACCCCCAGCTGCTGCCGTCCAGCATGCCCGCCTCGTCGGCCAAGCGGCCGGGCCTGGCGCAGACCAACCTGTATTTCATGCGCACTCTCGGCGAGGGGATGGCCGGCATGACCCACGAAAACGACGTCCGCATCGCCGAGGGACTGCAGGACATGGAGTTGCCGCCGGATCCGGCCGAAGCAATTGCGCTGTGGCGCAGCACCCTCAACGACGCCATCGTGCACTGGCATCGGGCCCGGGGCTGCGACATCCCCGATCTCAACGAATTGGCGCGGCGCGGCATCACCGAGGCGATCAATTTCTGCTTCCCGCATTACTTCGTGCTGCCGCAGTACAGCAGCGCCTCGTCCTACCGGATCCGGCCGCTGGGGCCGGAGGAAACGCTCTTCGAGATCTGGTCGCTGACCCGCATACCACCGGATCAGATCACGCCCAAGCCGACGCCTCCGCATCCCATGGCGCCCGACGACCCACGCTGGCCACCCATCCCCGCGCAGGACTTCTCCAATCTGCCCAAACAACAAAAGGGACTGCACTCCAGGGGTTTTGAATACATGAGATTGTCCAGCCGGATCGAGGGACTGATCTCGAACTTCGAGCGCGTCATCGACGGCTTCCTCGCCGGGCTGCCCTATGCCACGCTGGTGCCCGCCATCCAGAAGACCAACACCACGATCGACGTGCCGATGGTGGATCTCGGCTTCACCGCGCCCGTCGGTAGGGCAGCACGATGAGCACGCGGTGGGACCACTCCGTCGACCTGCTCATCGCGGGTAGCGGCGGAGGCGGCATGGCCGCGGCATTGGCGGCGCTCGACTCCGGGATCGAGCCGCTGGTGATCGAAAAGCAGCCTCTGGTGGGCGGTTCCACCGGACTGTCCGGTGGCATGGTGTGGCTGCCCAACAACCCGCTGATGCGCGCCGAGGGTATCGCGGACTCCCATGAGGACGGCCTGGCGTACTTCGACGACGTGGTCGGCGACATCGGGCCCGCCTCGTCACCGGCGCGCCGCGAGACGTTTCTGAACGCGGGCTACGAGATGGTCAACTTCCTGGCCCGCAAGGGCGTCCGGTTCGTGCGGTGCCCCGGCTGGAGTGACTACTACCCAAACCACAAGGGCGGCAACGAGTCCGGTCGCGCCATCGAGTGCGTCCCCTACGACGCGGCGACGCTCGGGGACTGGCGCGACAAGGTCCAGCCGTCCATGGCCAAGAGTTACGGGGGGTTCGTCCTGAAGACGAACGAGTTGCGCTCGGTGCAGTACTTCAACCGCTCGCCGCGCGCCTTCGCTGTGGCGCTACGGGTGTTCGCGCGCACCCGGGCGGCACGACTGTGCCGCCGCGAGATGCTCACCAACGGCGCCTCGCTGATCGGCCAGATGCTGAAGGTACTGATCGACCTGCGCGGCGAGCCGCCGATCTGGACCGGCGCGGCGATGGCCGATCTGATCGTCGAAGACGGCCGTGTGGTCGGTGCCAGCATCACCCGCAACGGGACTTCGCTCAACGTGCAGGCCCGCAAGGGCGTGCTGCTCGCGGCCGGCGGCTTTAGCCGCAACGCGGACATGCGCCGCCGCTACAGCGGCAACCAGCCCAACGAGGCGCGCTGGTCGATCGCGAACGCCGGCGACACCGGCGAGGTGCTGCAGACGGCGATGCGGCTGGGCGCAAAGACCGACCTGCTGGACGAGGCCTGGTGGCTGCCATCCATTTTCATCGCCGACGGCGGTGACGCGGCGAGGGCCCTCGGCAGCGGGCGGCAGCGGCCCGGCGCCATCTACGTCGACGGGGCCGGCAAGAGATTCTGCAACGAGTCGAACTCCTACGTGGAGGTCGGCAAGGCCATGTACGCCAACAAAGCGGTGCCCTGCTGGATGGTCTTCGACGAGGGCTACATCCGCCGCTACGTCTCGGGCGCCAATCCCTTCAAGAAGCGCAGCCTGCCCGAGGAACTGATCGAGCGGGGCGCGGTGCTGCGCGGTGTGACCATCGCCGACCTCGCCCGGCAGATCGACGTCCCGGCCGACGCGCTCGAGGAGACGGTGAAGCGGTTCAACGGGTTTGCGGTCAAGGGGCTCGACCCCGACTTCGGCCGCGGCCAGTCGGCGTACAACGACTGCCTGGGCGACCCGGGCTACCGCCCCAACGCGGCGTTAGGGCCACTCGAGCGGAGGCCGTACTACGCCACCCGGGTGTTACCCGCCGACGTGGGGACGTGCGGCGGGGTGATCACCAACGAGCACGCGCAGGTCCTCGACGCCGAAGATTGCGTAATCGACGGGCTGTACGCGACCGGCAACATCACGGCGACGGTGATGGGCCGCAATTACCTGGGCGCGGGCGGCAGCATCGCCTACACGATGGTCTTCGGCTACGTGGCGGCGCGGCACGCCGCCGGCCGCACGATCGCCGGCGAGCGGACCCGTTAGGGATCGTCGCGGTCGACGAATTCCCTTGGCTTCATGCCGGATTGCTTCAGCTCGGCCCGGCGCGCCTGGACGTCGGATGCCGCACCGACCATGTTGGTCAGGATGTGGCTGACCTGCAGGTGCACCCGCATCCCCATCAATTCCCAGGCGCGTTTGACGTTGTTCTTCACCGCCATCAGCGTCGTCAACGGGATTTGCGCGATCTTGCGTGCCATCTCCTCGACGGTGTCCTCGAGATCGTCGCGTGGCACCACCCGGTTCAGCAGCCCCCACTCGAGCGCCTGCTGGGCCGAGAGCGTCGGCGCCAGCAGCAGCCAGTCCATCGTGCGGTGCCAATTCATCAGCAACCACGGCTCGATCATCGTGTGCCCGCCGGGCTCGCCGAGGCTTTGGGCAAGCGGCATCTGGAAATACGCGTCCTCAGACGCCACACAGAAGTCGGTGAGCAAGCCGAGATAGATTCCGCCGCCCATGCAGTAGCCGTGGATCTGCGAGATCGTCGGCTTGGGGAACTCCCACAGATACAACGTCGGCCACAAGAACAGGTCCGCGGTGCCCTTGTAGAGGTCTTCGAAGGTGTTTCCGAAGTCGGGATAAGGGTTTTCGTCCGGGCCCCAACGGGCCACGTGCCCGCCGCAGAAGCCCTTGCCGTTCGCCTTGAGGATGACGACCTTGATCTCCTTGTCGCGGTCGGCCTCGTGCAGGCAGTCGTCGACCTCGGTGACGAGCACCGCGTCCTTGGTATTCGCCTTCTCGACCCGGTTGAGAATGATCCGCGCTATCGGCGGTTCGCGTTCATAGATGACCGCTTCGAACTCGCGCCGCTCCATCATCGGGACACTACCCTCCCGATCGTTCATTTTGAGGCTGCGCGATCGGTACGCGAGAAGTGAGCTGTAGTGAGGCGCACCGGCGGCTGGACCGCGGATCAGCTGGTCTGCGATGCGCTCGACCAAAGTGCCTGTGGCCCAGATGTACTCGACTCTGCCGGGCGGCGCGCTGCGGAGGACACGTTGTCGGCGACCGTGTACTGCGAGCTGCCCTACCCGGAGAATCGGCTGGTGGGGTTGGCACACTCGCTGGTCGCTCACGGCGTCATCGACGGGGCAGCGCTCACGGAGCGCTTGGCCGCGGTGCGGGCTCTGTTGGAAGCCTGATCAACGTCGGCGACGCACATCACAGGCCATCTTTTTCGTCGGTGCGCATCGGGTGCGCTATGCTTACATGAACGTTGACTTCACAGCTATATGTCAACTACGTCGTGGAACGCTTCTTCATCCCACCTGGTGCCGCCCCGAAATTCGGGCTTAACCACCACCCTGTGCAGATGATTCGTGCACCCGCACTAGCTTGTCTCGCGGCGATCGATTTTGCCGACCGGCAATCTCGCCACCCTGTGCCGATCACTGCGACGTTCTTGTCTGCCGTCCGGCATTGACGATGCCTGAAAGGCACCGAAAAGTGACTACCGATAAAACCTTTGCCGATCTCGGCGTGCGCAGACCGATCGTCGGCGCGCTCGCGGAGCGCGGCATCACCCATCCCTTCCCGATTCAGGTCAAGACCCTCCCCGACACACTCGCCGGGCGAGACGTGCTGGGCCGCGGGAAAACAGGCAGCGGAAAGACCCTCGCCTTCTCGATACCGCTGATCAGCCGGCTTTCCGGTGGACACCGGCGCCCGTCCCGGCCGTCGGGTCTGGTGCTTGCGCCAACCCGTGAGCTGGCGACCCAGATCACGGCCACGCTGGAGCCGTTGGCGGCGGCCTGCGGCCTGCGGATCACCACAATCTTTGGCGGCGTGTCGCAGCACCGCCAGGTGACGGCGCTGAAATCCGGCGTCGATATCGTGGTCGCCTGCCCCGGCCGGCTCGAGGACCTGATGAAGCAGCGGCTGATCACGCTCGACGCGGTGGAGATCACCGTCATCGACGAAGCCGATCACATGGCCGATCTCGGCTTCCTGCCCGGCGTCACCCGAATCCTGGCCGCAACCCCGAATGGTGGGCAGCGGCTCCTGTTTTCGGCGACCCTCGACAACGGCGTCGACAAGCTCGTCACGCGATTCCTCCGGGACGAAGTGCTGCACTCGGTCGACGAGGCCAACTCACCGGTCTCCGAGATGACCCATCACGTGTTCCACGTCGCCAATGCGGAGGCGAAGAAGGAGCTCGTGCACCGGCTCGCCTCCGGCACCGGCCGCCGAATTCTGTTCATGCGCACCAAACATCAAGCCCGTAAGCTCGCCAAGCAGCTCACCGAGTCGGGTGTTCCTTCGGTTGACCTGCACGGCAACCTTTCTCAGCCCGCCCGCGAGCGCAACCTCGCGATGTTCGCCTCGGGCGGCGCCCGCGTGCTGGTGGCAACCGACATCGCCGCACGCGGCGTGCACGTCGACGAGGTCGAACTCGTCGTGCACATTGACCCGCCCGCCGAGCACAAGTCCTACCTGCACCGCTCCGGGCGCACGGCGCGGGCGGGCAGTTCCGGTGACGTCGTCACCGTCGTCCTGCCCGAGCAGCGCCAAGATACTCAGGCATTGATGCGCAAGGCCGGCATCAAGGTCGCTCCGCAGCAGGTGACCGCCACGTCGGAGGCCGTGCAGGCGCTGGTCGGCGAGATCGCGCCCTACCAGGCTCCCGCACCGGCCGAGAACCCGCCGCGCTCGCAGCAGCAGCGCCCCAAGGCCAGCGGGCAGCAGCGTCGTCGAAGCGGCGGCCGGCCGCCGCGAAAGGCGAATTCGGCCTCGACCGAGCCCGCGATCTCGCATCGCACCGCGAACCCCGCGCGGCGGCTGGATCGCCGCCGGTCCAGCCGTCCCCAGGGAAGCGGCAGGTAGGCGCTCAGCGGCGCGCCAGCAGCCATGCGAGGCCGTCGCCTTCGCCGGCGGCGATGACCTCGAGTTCGGCGAAGGCGGCGGCCAGCTCACCGGCCACCGCCCGGAACGGGCCCGGCGCGGCGCCCACTTCGCTCAGAGCGGCGATCGCCAGCAGTCCGCCCGGCACCAGACGCTCGATCAGGGCGTCGTCGAGCCGGCGGTCCCGAAACTTGTGGCATAGCAAGACATCGACGGGCGGCCCGGCTGGCAGGCCCTGGTCGAGGTCGGCGACGTTGAAGCGGCAGCGACCCGCAATTCCGCTGCGCCGGGCCAGATCTCGGGCCTGGCCGATCGCCGTCCCGGAGACGTCCAGGCCCCATACGTTCAACCCGCGCCGGGCCAGCCAGACCGAGCCGAGTCCCCGACCGCACGCCAGATCGAGGGCCTGTCCCGCGCCGGGGAACGCATCGACGTGGGCAGCGAAGGTGTCGGGGGGCGCGATCGCCCCGATCGGCGCTGGTCCCTCGCCCGCGTAGCGCTCATCCCAGCGCGCGCGGTCCGCATCGGTCACCACGCCACCTTAAAAATCGGCGGCCGGTTGCGCACATGTTTCTGGACAGCTGTCAGTTCGGGGGCTACGGAAGACCGGGTTACGCGGAGACGACAGGTCATCTTGGCTGCGGTGCCGCCGATTCCTACACTGGCCCAGTGTCTAGAGATGTGACATCGCCGAACGGGGCGGTGACCGCCGTCGGCGCCACCCGCCGGTCGGACCGCCGGCCGGCGCAGACCATCCGCAAGATCCTCGACGCCGGTTTGGCGGAGCTGCGCGAGTCGTCCTACGCCAACTTGACGATGCGTGCGGTCGCGGGCCGCGCCGGGGTCTCACCGGCGAGCGCCTACACCTACTTCCCGTCGAAGAGCGCACTTGTCGCCGCGGTGTATCTGCGCTTCCTGCGCGCGCTTCCGTTGCACACCGACGTCAACGTCGCCACCACGACCCGGGTGAGTGCCACCCTGCGCGACATGGCCGTCGCCGTCGCCGACGAACCCGAGTTGTCGGTGGCGTGCGGGGCGGCCTTGATGGCCGACGACCCGGCGGTCCAGCCGCTGCGCGAGCAGATCGGCGAGGAGGTGGCTCGGCGAATCGGGGCCGCGCTGGGCCCGGGCTGGCCGCGTACGGTCAAATCCACGCTGCAGATGATGTTCGCCGGTGCGCTGATGACGGCCCGGTTCGTCCGCTACGAGGAGATCGCCGGTCGGCTCGACGAGGCAGTCAACCTGATTCTAGCCGCCCCGGCCGGCTGACAACGTTCAGACCGCGGGCGACAGCGACCGGGCGGCCTGGTCGGCCCGCAGGAATTGGCCGAACCGCTGCTTGCCGAGCGTCGGCGCGGCCTGGCCGCCGCCGAAGACCAGGTGGCCGGATACGAACACCCTGCGAATGGTGTCGTCGTTGCGATTGACCATCCGCGACATTCCGCCGTAGGACTCGACCGGATGCTCGGCATAGGCATCCACGGAGTCGTCGAGCTTGTCCGGGTCGACCACGACGATGTCGGCGCGGTCGCCTTCGCGCAGCGTGCCCGCGTCGATGCCGTACCAGGCACCCAGCTCGCCCGTCAGCCGGTGCACCGCCCGCTCGATCGACAGGAACGGCGTGCCCTGCTTCTGGGCGTCATGCGCGTGCCGCAGCAGGCGCAGGCCGGAGTTGTAGAACGCCATGTTGCGCAGGTGAGCACCCGCGTCGGAGAACCCCATCTGTACGTTCGGGCTCTGCGCCAGCTTCTTCAACAGCTCGGGCCGGTGATTGGAGATCGTCGTGCGCCAGCGCAAAGCCTCGCCGTGCTCGAGCACCAGATCGAGGAAGGCGTCGACGGGATGCAGGCCGCCGCGGTCCAGACCCACCTGGCCGAACGACTTGCCCACCACCGATGCGTCCGGGCACGCCACTATTTCGGCGTCGAAAAAGTCGCGGTGCCACACCCGCGGCCCGTATTTCTGGTCGTAGTCCTTCCGGAATTGCCGCCGGTAGTCTTCGTCGCGCATTAAGGCGTTGCGGGCGATCTCGTCCTGCAGGTGCAGCGCGGCGGCGCCCGAGCCGAATTCTTCGAAGATGACCAGCGAAATCCCGTCGGCATAGACCTCGAACGGCACCGGCAGGTGCTTCCAGCGGAAGTCGCCGCCCAGGGCGTTGACCACCCGCGCCGCCGCCTCCATCAGGTAGATGACCGGCGGCAACGACTTGACGTCGGCGGCCGAGAGCAGACTGGTCTTCAATCGGCGCCGTCCCACCCCCAGCGACGTGGCCAGCTGAGAAACAACGGAGAACGGATTCTTGATGTCGGGGCCGGACTGCAGAACCTTGTTGCGGCGCCGCAGGATTGCGTTGAGGCGACGCAGTTCGCGTGGCTTGGCGTAGGTCGACGGCAGGGTCCGCGACCGGCAGACCTCACCGTCGAGCTTGTCGAACAACAGCTGTTGCGAGGACAGGCCGACGAAGCCCTCGTCGAGTGCCTCCGCAAGCATCGACTCCATCCGGGCGAGCTCCGATGCCGTCGGGCGAATGTCCTTGCGAGTGGCCCGGTCCAGCCCCATCGTCGCCGACCGCATGTCGGAGTGGCCGATGAACGCCGCGACGTTGGGGCCCAGGTTCAGCCGCTCGAGGGCGGCGACGTATTCCTTCGGGCTGTTCCAGGTGCGTGCCCGGTCGAGTTGCTCGATCACATAACGCCGCGGGATCGCCTCCACCCGGCCGAAGATATCGCCGGCGTCGACGTTGTCGAGGTAGACCGTGGACAGCGAGCAAGAACCCAACATCACCGTCGTCACGCCGTGCCGCAGCGACTCCGAAAGCGCCGGCTCACAGAGCGTTTCGATGTCGTAGTGGGTGTGAATGTCGATGATTCCGGGGATCACCCACTGCCCCGTCGCGTCGACGACGTCGGCGCCCGCCGTGTCCAGGGCTCGGTCGGTGATGGTGGCGACGCGCCCGTCGCGGACGCCGACATTGCGGACAGCGGACGGCGCGCCAGTTCCGTCGAACCAGCGCCCGTTGATGATCACGGTGTCGTACTGCACGTCTGGCGCCTCCCTGATGTTGCAGTGATCATACACAATCAGCAACATGTCTCGCCGTGGGTTCACGGGCTTCGAGCGCAGCGAGTAACCGGCGGTTGCGCGCGCCGGCAACGATCATTTAGCTGCGACGATATGATTTAGCCGTGATGATGATCTACGGCCCGTCAACGGCTCGCTGACCATGCGCAGTCACGGCTGGGGAGGCAATACGCCCGCGTCCGATGAGGAGGCCATCGAGCGAATCCTCAATGCGGCGGACAAGATCATCGATGAACGCGGTTCGGCCATGCGGATCGCGGACGTCGCCCGCGCGCTGGGCGTGACCCGGCAGACCGTGTACCGGTATTTCCCGGGCACCGAGGCGTTGCTGGTGGCGAGTGCGATGCGGTCGGCCGACGGCTTCCTCGACCATCTGGCAGCCCATCTCAAGGGCATCACCGATCCCGTCCTCGCCGTGACCGAAAGTTTCGCATTCGCAGTCGAGCAGCTGGCTTCCGACAACCAACTCGAACTGGTGCTCAACCGGCGCCATCGTGGCGGTCAGGTGGTCTCCATCGTTTCCGACACTGCGCTGGCCTTCGGGCGTTCGATGCTGCATCGCTTCGATATCGATTGGCAGCAGTACGGTTTCGACGACGCGGGGTTGGACGAGCTGAACGAATTCACTCTTCGGTTGTTGCACTCGTTCCTGGCGGATCCCGGTCGGCCCCCGCGCAGCGGCGCGGATCTTCGGCGGTACCTGATCCGGTGGATCGGCCCGGCGATTGCCTATCCGCAACTTGCCCAGGCGATGGAACCGCTGCGGCTGCTCGAGCCCCGCGTCCGACGGCGGCCGTCGGCGGCGTCGTAGATACCAAAGTAGTCGTAGGTACCAAAGTAGTTGAGCTACAAGAAATAACGCGCGCGATTGACGCGGGAATCGGCACCGCGCGGGCACGGTGAAAATGTGACAAAATTCGACACGTGAAGGCGTATGCCCTCCCACCATTGCTCGGTTTCGCTGCAGCGCAAACCTGGGCGATGCTGATTGCCCCAATCCCCGCCGCATCTGCCGAGCCGTGCCCCGATGTCGAGGTCGTCTTCCCCCGGGGCACCGACGAGGCGCCCGGTCTGGGCGACGTCGGTGAGGGTTTCGCCGAGGCGGTGCGCGCACATCTCGGCGCGAAGTCGGTGGGCGTTTATCCGGTCAACTACCCGGCGTCGATGGACTTTCCCAGAGCCGTCGACGGCATTACCGACGCGGGCACTCACGTCGAGCAGATGGCGGTCAGTTGTCCCAAAACCATGATGGTGCTGGGCGGTTACTCCCAGGGCGCGGCCGTGATGGGCTTTGTGACCGCTAGTCAGGTCCCGTCCGGGACGAGCCTCGGCCAGGGCCTGCAGCCGATGCCGGCCGACGTCGCCAACCACGTGGCCGCGGTCGCGCTGTTCGGGACGCCGTCGCCCCAGTTTATGAGGTTCATCAATCAACCCGCCGTCTCGGTCGGGCCCCTTTACGCGCCCAAGGCGATCGAATTGTGCGCCCCCAACGACCCGGTCTGCGGGGGGTCGGGCGATTTCTCCGCCCATCGGCAATACCAGCAGGCGGGGATGATCGATCAAGCGGCGGATTTCGCCGCCGGGCGGATCGCGCTGGCGACTCCCCCGTCGCCGGCTCCGGCGCAGTCGCGCGGACTACTGGTGCCGCACAACCCGGGACCGCCACCGGGACCGGTGGCCTGACGGCCGGCCCGGCGTGTTGTTCATCGACGCTCCGCGGCTCGGCAGATAACGAAAACCTCTGCAGAGCTTAGCTATTCCCTAGGTGCCGGTCTCGAGAACTTCGAGCGCCGCGTCGACGTTGGGCATGATGGTCGGGCCGTAGTGAGCCACCACCTGCCCGAGCGCGCGGGCGATGTGCGGGCCGACGGCCGCGGCGGCGAGCACCTCCTCGGCCAGCGCGATCCCGCCGACGACGTGAGCGGCCCCGAGGCGACCGTCCGGGGTGAGCTCATAGCGCCAGTCGCCGATCTGGACCCGTTCGGGTTGCGACCGGAACAGGCCACGCCGTGCCGGGGTGCGAGCCACTCCTGGGATTCCGCAGAAGACCCGGACGACCATGCCCACTCCCCCGGGCCCGGACAACGCCGCTCCGATCGCACGGCTGACGCGGTCGGGGTCGAATCCGGTCATCAATCGCCCATCGGGAGCACGAACGACGGTGTGATGGTTTGCGGTTCGCTGTGGCGGCGCACCGCCGTGCCGGCCACGTAGAACTCGACCGTGTGATGTCCCCAGGCGTAGTTCGAAATCGCGAAGTGCACACCCACGATGCCGGTTGCCCCGTCGCGCTCGGCCTCGGCCTGCATGCGGGACATCGCCAGCTCCCTGGATTGGTAGCTGCCCTGCGTCCACTGCGGCATCTCGGCGTTGCGTCCCGCCTGCTTGAGCATCGTCATAAACCCTTGCACCGCAACGTGGAACACGCAATTACCCATCACGAACGCCAGTGGGGCATATCCTGATCGCAGCAGGGTGGTCAAATCCTGGCCGGACAGGTGGCTGGAGAATGCCTGCCCATTCGGGCGGCGAAAGGCACCCGGTTTCGGGGTGTAGCGGACGGCGGTTCCGACCGCGATGAACTCGAGGTGCTCGCCCTCGCCCTGATGGCGCCAGTCGAGCCGGACGCCGACGACACCGTCGGCGCCGAGTGAATCGGCCTCGGCCTGCATCCTCGACATCGCGTTCCAGCGCGCGCGATACGTCGCGTCGGTCAACACCGGCAGTTCCGATTGCTGCCTGATGCCGGTGAACTGGTAGCCGACGTGATAGACGGAAACGCCCATCACAAGCTCGACCGGTTCGAAGCCCGCGCCATGCAGCAAGGCGAATTCGTTGATCGAGAGATCGGAGGTGAACACCTTCCCGGCGTGTGAGAGTCGTTCGCTGGCCACCGGGTCGAGCGGGTTCGGTTGCATCGTCACACCCTTCTGCGATTCCCGCACAGCGTAGGACGTGCGAGTGTCGTCCACATGCATAACGTGCGACGTCGTCCATGGGAAGGGCGAACGACGACGGACGTGCTCGGCGGCAGGCCGGGGTGTCGCATTTGTCGTGCACCGACACCGGCGCGGCGAGCGAATATCGGGGTAACCACCCGACATGACTGCTGTCGCCGCGATCACGATCTTCTACCCGCCGTCCGACCCCGATGGGTTCGGCCAGTGGGTGATCAAATACCTGGCTTCCGCCCGCCGGTCGGCCGGACACCTGAGCGCGCGAGAATCGATCCGGCCAACCGCGCAATGGGATTGGGCCGTCGAGGTTTCTTTCACCAACGCAAATTTCCTCGAGGGCCGGCTGGACAGCGCGCAACGCAAATCGATACTCAGCGAGGGTGAAGCCGACGGCCGCTGGCGGCGCTCTGCCGATCTCGTGCTGCACCGCGACCAACCGCCGCCCGCCGGTGTCCGCTGGCACCGCGTGCCACCCGGCGAAGAGGCGGAATTCATCGCGGCACAAAGCAATTTGACACGTACCGGTTCGGCTCTCCGCGGGTATGAAGGTGCCGCGTTGTTTCCGGCCGACTCTTCCGGAAGGTGGTTGTCGGTGCTCCGATTTCACACGCCCGATCAACTCACGGCGTGGCTGAGCGCGCGGGACCGCTAGGAGTGGGCACGCGCGGGCTGCCCCACGAGCGCGCCGGATGCCGGATCGCGATGCTGAAGCTGCTCTATTTCCCGGAAGGTGTCGAGCCGATCATCTTATGCAGGTCCCGCACCGACCAAGGCTGGGCGCCATGATGGTCGCGGTACCCCAGCAGTGACGGGGTCGGGCGATCGAACCGGCCGACGAATCCACCTGCGGCAACCAGGATTTGGCCTGTCACGTCGTGCGCCAGGTCGCTGGCCAGGTAGGCGTAGACCGGGGCGACGAACTCGGGCGGGGCGCTGTCCAGCGACGCTCGCATGGTTACGTCGTCGAGCAACCCGCGGCGGTGCAGGTCGGCGATGTGCTGCTGGTATTCCACGCCGGTGGACAACCGGGTTTTCGCGCCCGGGCACACCACGTTGGCGCGCACGCCGGAGGATTTCAGCTCCGCGGCGATGGCCATCGTCAGCGCGTTGACGGCTCCCTTGCCCGCGGGATAGCCGGTGCCGCCGTAGTCGCCGAGGAAGGCGACCGAGCTGGTGTTGATGATCGACCCGTGCTCCTGTGCAGCCATCCGGCGTGCGGCGACGCGGCAGGTGTGAAACGCCGTGCCCAGGTGGGCGCCGATCAGGCGGTCGAAATCGGCAGGCGAGATGTCCAGGATCGAGGAGCCTTGTGGTTCGGCGACGCCGGCGCAATTGACCAGAATGTCCAACCGGCCGAATGTGTCGGTGCATGCGTCGATGAGCGCGGTGGCGACGGCCTCCTCGTCCGCGGCGCCCACCAGCGGAACGGCTCGCCCACCGGACGCCGCAATGGCCGCGACGGTCTCGTCCACGGCGCCGGCATCGCGCCCGTTGACCACCACCGCGGCGCCCAGCCGACCGAGAAGTTCGGCGACGGCGCGACCGATTCCGCGGCTGCCGCCGGATACCGCCGCGGTTTGCCCGGCCAGCAGGTTTTGCTCAATACGGCCATCGGCAGAGGCTGAAGACATTTGCCGAACAGTACCCAGTCAGGGTGTGAATGAGAACCGACAACGCTGCCGCCGTGGCTGCGGAATCGGTAACCGGCAGCGTGCTCCGTGGGTTACCAATCGCGGTTCCATGCCAGCAGGCGTAGTATCTGGGTGGAGTCCGTTCTGGACACATCGCCGTTTAGCTCAAAGCGGTCACTCAGCTGCAGGGGCTGCTGGGCCTTGGCTCCGGCGATCGATCTCTGATCATCCGCCCATCGTTCAGGCGCCGCGTGCGCTGCGTTTAGCCATCCATTTCATGGATTGGGGCAGTGGGACCGCCGGCGCGTATCTGCGATGCCTCGCTGCACACGACCGGGAAGGAGTGTGCTCGAAAATGCAACTCCGTTGGTGCGCAAATGTTTTAACGATCCAGACCGTCGGGGTGGGGCGGGTTTGCCGATGACCGACGTCCTTGCTCCGACCCGTTCGCCGGAGCCGCCGAAGCAGCCGCCGAAAGCGCGGTCCGACGACTCCTACGACGACGTGGTCGAGATGTTCCTCGTGCTCGGCATGCTGCCCGCGGAATCGCACGAGTACCGCCGCCAGCGTGAACGCATCGTGACGCGCTGCCTGCCGTTGGCCGACCATGTGGCCCGCCATTTCGGGCGGCGCGGCGAGGGGCTCGATGACCTGACTCAGGTCGCGCGGCTGGGGCTGATGAACGCCATCAACCGCTTCGATCCGGACAAGGGTCCCAGCTTCATCGGCTTCGCGATTCCCACCATGATGGGCGAGGTCCGCCGCTATTTTCGCGACTACAGCTGGAGCATGCGGGTGCCGCGGCGGCTGCGCGAGCTGCATGTCCAGATCAGCAGGGCGACCGCGGACCTGGCGCAACGACTGGGCCGCGCCCCCACCGCCAGCGAGCTGTCGCAGGAGTTGGGCGTCTCGCACGAGGAGGTCGTCGAATGCCTGGTGGCCGGTGACGCCTACCAGCTGGAGTCCCTGGATGCCCCCAGGGGGTCCGACGGGTCCGGCAATACCCGCTCGGTCGCCGATGCGGTGGGAGGCATCGATCCGCAGATCGACCACATCACCAATCGCGAGGCGGTACGTTCGCTGGTCAGTGCGCTCCCGCAGCGGGAGCGGGAGGTGCTGCACATGCGCTTCTTCGAATCGATGACCCAAAGCCAGATCGCCGCGCGGATCGGGGTGTCTCAGATGCAGGTGTCGCGCATCCTGGCCAGCACCCTGCAGAGCTTGCGCGACCGGCTGGATTAGTCGCATCGGGCCCAGCAGGCTCTTTGGGAGATACGCGCAATGTACTGTGCGTTTCAAGGCGACGAGGCCGATCCAGTCGCCGACGTCTCCCAGGCCTGGAAGGAGCACGACGCGATGAGGAGTTCACAGCTGGCAGTAACCGGTGTGGCTGCGGCGCTGTCACTGGTTGGGGCGCTGGCGGGGTGTGGCAGCAAGCCGGCGCCGGCGCCGTCAGGGTCAGCGACCTCATCGGCCAGTAGTACCAGCTCAGCTCCGCCGTCGCCGTCGCCGTCGCCTGCCCAGCCGACCGATTACACCGGGTTGCTGATCCAGGCGACGGATATCAACGCACCCATTGCGTTCACCGCGAGCCCGCCGACGAACAATCCGAACGGCCAGCCGGGCGTGGCAACGACATTCAGCGCGCAAGACGGCAACCACGTCATCAAGGACACGATCCAGGTCTTGGCGGACCCGGGTGCCGCGGCGAATGCGCTGAATGCGGCCAAGGCCGGACAGGGTGCCGCGCTCGCGCACCCGACGACGGATGCCTCCAAGATCGGCGCCAACGGAGTCGTCCTGACCGGCAACTCCTCGGACAAATCCAAAGGCATCGCGATTCTGCTGTTCACCGAGGGCAAGGCGTTCGTCACGCTGGAATTCGACGGCCCCGCCGACTCGCTGCCGCCCGAGGACTTCGTCAACGACGTCGGCGGCAAGCAGGACGCGGCCGTCCAGAAGGGCCTCGGCGGCTGAGCTCACCGCCCCGTGAACGGAGATGCCAGGATGAGGGCACCAGTCACACTCGCGACGGTCGCCGCCGCGCTCGCGGTGGCGGCCACTGGCGCGACGGGCTGCGGCGGCGGTTCGAGGCCCGCGCCGGCGTCGGCGAAATCAGCGACCTCCGGCACGCCTAGCAGCGGTGCGGGGTCCGGCTGAAGCTCCGATGATCGGAACGGCTCTCGGCGAGGAATGCGACGACAACTTCGTCCTCCCTACCGGAACGGTTCTGGTCCTGGAGCCCGTGATGTGGGAGGACGGAACGGGAGGTTATCGCAGCGAGGAGATCGTGGTGATCACCGAAGAAGGCTACGCGCCGATCACCGACTACCCCTATACGCCCTATGGCGAGTGAGGTCCTGCCCGACGCCCCCGCATTGCGAACCGGACGTCGGGAACGGGCGCTGGCCGAAATGGCCAAGTACGACCTGGACAAACTGGTACCCGACGAGATCGCCACCATGGATTCGGCAGTTCGCATCGCCGAACTCGGATTGGCCACTGCCCTCGACGAATTGGCACCGGGGGTGTCGGAACGGACGCTAACCGGGGTCCTGATGGAGGCGATGGCCGCGGGCGGGGTCAGCACGCCCGCCACGCAGGACGCCGCGTGGGTGACCTCGCGCGACCAGCCCTGGCACCGCGGTGCCGCCGAGGCGCGGCCCGGGGACCTCGTCGCGTTCGCCGCCGGCGCGTTGGCGAACGGCTATGTCGCCGAGGTAGGCCGGACCTGGCCGGTGGGCGATGATGTCAGCGCCGGAGCCCGCTCGCTGTTGGGATCGGATGCGTTGTACGACAACATGCTTGGCGCCTGCCGCCCGGCGCGCCCACTCGCGATCTGCTTGCCGCCTACGGCGCGTCCGGTGAGCCCGTGCCGCCGATGCCGGTGCGCACGGTCTGGGGCTTGGCTTCGATCCACCGGTGGTGTCCGAAACACTCGTAGCCGCGGGCGAAGACGATCAGCTCGAGGCCGGGATGGTACTGGCCCTCACCGGCTACGTGTGGCAACAGGACGTCGGGGCGGTGTTCCGCCGGGACACGGTCCTGATTACCGACGGTGGCGTCGACGTGCTGACCGACAGCCCGTCGTGGGGTTAGGGGGCATCGGGCGTGTTATGGTAGCCCGGACAGCGTCTAGGGTTCCGGCGCAGCAGCGTGCCTGGTCCGAGCGACGCCACCGTGTCTCACCGACAGGACGCGGTCATCTGAACGGACAAAAGCCTGGAGGATCTCCGTCGGCGCGCGCCGCGCCGACGAGAAGGTCCTCATGCTTGCCGTCGTTGTACTGTTTCTCGTTGCTCTGGCCGCCGGTGCGCTCAGCGGTCTGATCGGCACCGGATCATCCTTGATCTTGTTACCGGTGCTCGTCATCGTCTACGGGCCGCGCGTAGCGGTGCCTGTCATGGCCGTCGCAGCGGTGCTGGCCCACATCGGCCGAGTCGCGGCGTGGCGAAACGAGATTCATTGGCGCGCCGTGCTCGCGTATGCCATGCCCGGTATTCCGGCCGCCGTCCTCGGCGCGCACACATTGCTGACGATCCCACCGGCCGTCGTGGACGGCGTGCTGGGGGTGTTTTTCCTCGTGATGATCGTGGTGCGCCGGATCGTGGCGACGAGGCCGTGGCGCCTCCGGCGCTGGCAGCTTGGCCTTGCGGGTGCCGCCATCGGCTTTTTGACCGGTCTTATTCTTTCGACCGGGCCGCTGAGTGTCCCCATCTTCACCGGGTATGGGTTGGCCGGTGGCGCGTTCCTCGGCTCCGAGGCGGCCAGCTCGCTGCTCCTGTATGCGGCGAAGATGGCCACCTTCGGCCAGTTCGGCGCGCTTCCGGGCTCGGTATTGCTGCGCGGCCTGGCGATCGGTGCCGCGCTGATGATCGGGCCTTTCCTGGCACGACCCCTGGTGCACCGCATTCGTCCGCACACCTACGCCCTACTGATCGATTTCGTCCTGGTCGTCGCCGCGGCGGGGATGTTTCTGGCCATCCGCGGTCAGTAGTCATCCAATTCGACTGTACGAGTGTGCATCTGGGGCGATTTCTGAGCCGCTGTCGTCGGTGGGCTTGGGCACAGCGAATCGTGTTGTACGCCAAGGATCGCGGATGCTCGGCCCCGGGTTGCACCGTGGGCGGCTACTACTGCGAGGTGCACCATGTCGACGACTACGCCGCCTGCCGCACCACCGACGCCGAGGACCTGACCTTTGCCTGAGGGCCCCACCACCGCGTCCTGCGGCCCGACAGCTGGACCACCCGCAAAGACACCAGGGGCGACACCGACTAATTCTGCCCCCGCATATGGACCGCAGCCAACCGCGCGCCAACACTTTCCATCATCCCGAAATGCTGCTGCGGGAGGAGGATGACGACGAGCCGTAGTTCAGCGCGGGTCGGTCTACCGTCAGATCAGGTTGAGGGCGTTCAGGAACTCCGCGGCGACGCTCTCGTCGCCGTCCACACGGACCAGCTCCCGCCACGGCAGCCGCTGTGTCGACCACGCCATGAAGTCCGACGTGCGGGAGGTGACGGTCGCGGCGACGGCTTCCCTCTCCGATGCGCCCGCCTCCGGTGCGTTGACATCGACCCCGCCGTGGGGCGCCGCCGACAACACGACATCGCGCCCGCCCGGGCCGGTAAGGCGTAGCCGAATGGGCGCGGGCAGGTGGTCGGCGAGATCGGGCTGCATCTGCGGGATGCCCCCGAGCAGCCACGCCACCGAGGGCACCAGTCGCACGTCGTCTAACGCGTGCGGCAATGGCACCGGCCCGCGTGGGGCGAGCACGTCGAAATGCAGGTGGGTCGTCAGGTCGAAGGTGAACATGTCGACGATGGCGTGCACTGGGTAGCTGCCCAAATCGAGCATGGGAACGATGGTGGACGCGGCCGGTTCGTCTTGCAGCGGAGTGAAGGTGCGCACCGCCGCGTCGAGTTGATTCCGCAGGAATTGCACGGTCTCACTCGGTGTCCAACTGCGCCGTTGGGCGACGATCATCTCGTTGAGTTCCTCGACACCCAACGGCGGTGATTCGGCTCCCGCGACGGCGGCCTGCAGCAGTTCGAGCAGCGAGCCGACATGGATGAAGACATCTTGGACCGACCATCCACCGGCCGCGCTGGGGGCCCGCCACTGCTCGTCGGTCAGTCGTCCGGCCGCGTCCAGGAGATCCTGGCCGGCCGCCTGCATTCCCTTGATTCCATTGTGGCTCATGTTATTTGCTCCAACCGTGGATTTAGCGCTTCCGTCAGGCGACGTGTGCGAAGTGCTCGCGCATGGCGAACACTCCGTCGTGCTCGAATTCCGCACGGTTGGCGCTGACATAGTCGGCCACGGTCATTGGCCTGCGGCCGGTGATGGCCTCGACGAGATTGTTCTCCCCGGCGAAGATGCCGTCCCGGTAGTCCTGCGCGACGCAGCTGATGTGCTGAACAAAGAAGGCTGTGCGGCCCTGAGCCGTCATCGCTTCCGCGTAGACCGAGATGTCGACAGGCTGGTAGCGGACCAGGATTCCCAGAGTGTTGGCGATTTGGTCGGCGATGCCGTAGTGGTCGAGCTCTTCGGCGCCGACCAGCGGGTAGATCTGGCGGTCATGCGGTGCGGGGTTCTGCAGCACCGCGGCGATCACGGCCGCCTGGTCGGCTCCGGAGATCGGCGCGTGCCGGCCGTTGCCGAACGGCAGCGTCAGCAGGCCTTCGCCGCCGTTGCGCTGCCATTGCCACTTGAGCCACTCGGCGAAGAACGTCGGGCGCAGGTGGGTGGTCATGAAGGCGTGCCGGTCCAATAGCCGCTCCGCAATCCAATATTGCCGCGCCGCATGACTTTTAGCCTCACGCCGCGCTGAGATCTGGGACATGTTGACTACCGCCTGAACGCCCGCCTCGCTGGCGGCCTGGGCGAATATTGCGGTCCCCTCCAGCAAGCCGCCCGGACCGATCGGATAGCAGAAATAGGCAGCGCCGATACCCGACATCGCGGAGCTCACCGCGCCGAAGTCGAGCAGGTCGCCCTGCACGATCTCGGCTCCGGCGGCGGCCAGCGCGTCGGACCGATGGTCGATCGCGTGGACCAGTGCGCGGACGCTGTGTCCGGCATCGAGGAGGATCTTGGCGGCCGGCGCCCCGGTGTTGCCGGTGGCCCCGGTGACGAGAAATGGCTTGTCGTTGGTCATGAGCAGAGGCCTCCTTGCTGACTAACGGGTTCGTTAGTAAGATGTAACCACCGACATCTGAATAACGCAAGCATTAGTTAGCAAGGAGGATCGGTGGAGTTCGAAGGACGGCTGCAGGACCGCGAAACCTGGTCCATCGGTGACGCGTGTTCGATGACCAAGGTGCTGGAGCTACTCAACAGTAAGACCACGTTCCAGGTGCTGCGCGAATTATTCTTCGGCACCACGCGCTTCGACGACTTCGTCGATCGCACCGGCAGCTCCGCGCCGGCCGTTTCGCGGTCGCTCAAGCAGCTGGAAGTCGCGCGGATCGTCGCCCGTACCCCCTATCGGGAGCCCGGCAGGAGGGCCCGCGACGAATACCGGCTGACCGACGCTGGGGAAGACCTGCTGCCCGTGTTCTTGTCCCTGGTGCAGTGGGGTGACACCCACCTGCGGGATGGTCGCGGGCCGTTGGCATTCGTGCACGGCGGTTCGGGTCAAAGCGTCGAGGTCCGCGTCACCGCCCCGCCCAGCGGGGCACCGCTGCGCTCATCGGACATCCGGATACGACAGTCGGCTCAGGGCTGACCTAACGGGCCTCGGCCGCGACGGCGTCGAGCAGATCCCCCACACCGTGCCGTTCCCACGCGCTCAGCAGGTTCGACAGCATCTGCAGGGGCGCGCGCAGGCTCTCGTCGTCCCGGATGCGGGGATCGCGGCGATCGTGGGGCGCGTCGGCGCCGAACCTCTTGCGAGTCAATGCCGGGACGTCGAGCAGCCACGCGACGCCCATCGCCGCCGCGTACAGCAACGTGTGACGACGCAACCGGTCGGCATCCAGTTCGGGTCCGCCGCAGCGATGGACCTCGGCGACGAACAACCGCCGCAACTCACCGAAATGGTTGTCCCACATGCCCGTTTCGGCCGCGGACAGCGCACCCCAGATGGCCATGCCCAAGTTCATCTGGCCGACGCATCCCCAGTCCATCAGGCCGCAGCGCAGAATCCCACCCGGATCACACCAGAACCATGCGTTGTCGATATTGGCATTCCAACGGCACAGTGCGACGTAGTCGGCGTCGGCGGCCGGCTGCTGGACCACGACATGTTCGTGCCGCGCGATTCGCATCGCGTCTTCACCCGAGCGCGCCAGGAACTTTGGCTACCCGCCGGCGGCGGGCAGCAGCCCGGGACGCATCTCGGCAAACTCGGCCAGCTGGCGCACCCGGCGCTGCAGCCGCTCGGCCTACAACGGTGCGCGTTCCCCGACTGTTGCCGCCTGCACGTCCAGCGAAAAATGTGCGGTCAATGCGGCGGGCAAGCGCCCGGACCCCTGCAGGGGCGGAAGCTCGAGGTCGGGATGGCTGGGCGTGTGATAGCCCCAGCCGCTGGGGAAAGACGTTGATGCTCTGGGCGTTGTCGAATTCGGTCGGTGCTTCCCTGCCGAACGGAGTGACCGAGCAGAACACCATCGTGATGCCGCTCGGCCCAGCTCGTCGCGCGATCGTCGATGACCGCGTCGGCGGCACCGATCAGCTCGTGCAGCCGCTCGGTGCCCGCGGGATCGGTGACATCGAATTCAAGCGACTGCTTGTTGGTGTTGAGGTACGCGAACAGCCCTCTGCCCTCGGGCCCCGGGACGTCACCGACGATGGGGCCAGGGCCCGGGTGGGACTGCCCCACCCGGGCATCTCGACCTTGATCACCTCGGCGCCGAAGTCCGCCAACAGTTTTCCGCAGTACTCCCCGGCGACCGACCCCGCCAGCTCGACGACCCGGAAGCCCGTCAGCGCCGACATGCAGACTCTCCCAAGACGGTCAGGGCTTCGCGCGGCCCGAGCGGCTCAGGCGCCACTCCGGCGGAAAGTTCAGGTCGTTGTCCTTCACCATGTTGTTGAGGCCCTTCTCGAACGTGCCTCCGGTGAGGTCGACGGTGTCGTCCACGTCGTTCTGGATCAGGGGCAGCATGCCCTCGACCATGCCGGTGAGCAGGCTGCCGAAGTATTCCCCCTTGTGCTGCTTGTACAGTTCCAAGAAGGTTTTCTGCACCGCCACGGTGTCGGTCGGGCGAGAGCGCGAGCACGCCAGCGCGTACTTCTCGGTCTCCGCCTCCAGCTTGTCCCGGGGCACCACGCTGTTGACGAAGCCGCAGTCATACATCTCTTTTGCGCTGAACGGCCTTCCGGTGAAAAGCATTTCGGAGAACTTCCGTAGACCCATGGTCTCGGCCCACCACCACAGCCGGGGTCCCCAGCCCACATACCGGAACGCCGGGTGGCCGAACAGGGCGTCGTCGGCGGAGACCACCAGGTCGGCGTCACCGGCTTGATAGAAGTGCCAACCGTAGCAGTAGCCCTTCGCCTCGATGATGCTGATCTTGCGAAGCTCCTGCAGCGGACGATTGCCGGCACGCGCCTTGGCATAGAAGTCGGTGACGGTGGACAGGTAACGGTACGAGCCTCCGGGCGGGTACTTGACGTTGTCGTCGTTGATCGCGAGCTCGTGATGCAGCGGCAGACCCGGGTTCTCGAGCATGGGACGCTGCTCGGGCAGGTCACCGCCACTGCCGAAATCCTGGCCCTCGCCGCGGATCACGACGACCTTGACGTCGTCGTCCACATTGCACTTGTGGATGAGGTCGGCGTAGTTCTGTCGCATTCCCAAGCTGGTGGCGTTCTGGGCCTCGGGGCGATCGAACGTGATGTAGGCGATCCGGTTCTTCTTGTCCTTCTCGAACTTGATGTACTGTTCGGCTTCCTTTTTCAGCCTCTCGTAGTCGAATTCAGGCATGAGTTCTTTTCTCCACTCCGCTATGACTAATCGGGTTGTGACTAATGGTGCGTACTTATTTGAGCAAGGCCCCCGCGTCCACGGGCAGCGAAACACGGTGACGTAACGCGATTCGTCGGAGGCGAGGAACAGGACCGCGTTGCTGATGTCCTTGGCCTCCACCCGCGGCACCGGCAGCGTGTGCGTCATCTGCGAGAACGGCGCAAACTCTGCTGGCCCCGGATTCTCCAGGTCCGGCTGAAACAACTTGAACGTCACGTCGTTCATCGTCATCGGCGTGTTCACCTGGCTCGGATGCACCGAATTCACCCGAATATTGTGCGGGCCCAGTTCTACAGCGAATGCGCGCATCAGGCCCACCACGCCGTGTTTGGCGGCGATATAGTGGCCGGTGCAGGCCATCGCCTTGTGCGACCCGACGGAGCCGGTGAGCACGATGGAGCCGCCGTGCCTGCGACCTTCCCTTCGACGCGGCCCCCGACCTGACAGGTCATCAGGGGACCACGGTGGGCAGGGTTTCCCAGCCCCGCACCGACGAAGTCGGGCTGAGTGTGGCGTTGGCCAGATCGGGTTCCCACTGCGGGAAACGCTTGAGGATCTCCTCGAGGGCGATCCGGCCTTCGAGCCGGGCCAGCGCGGAACCCAGGCAGAAGTGGGCGCCGACGCTGAAGGTGAGGTGCGGTCGGGCGGGGCGGTGGATGTTGAATTCGCCCGCGTCCGGACCGAATTGGCGTTCGTCGCGGCACGCCGCTCCCAGCAGCGTCAGCATGACGCTGCCTTCTGGCACGGTCTGGTCATAGAGGCTGACATCGCGGGTCACATAACGCGCCATGTGTGGCGCGGGCGGCTCGAAGCGCAGCAACTCCTCGATCGCCTGCGGAATCAGTGCGGGGTTCTCGACAAGTTGGCGCCGCTGATCGGGATGATCGGCCAGAACCTTTCCGGCCCAACCGATCAGCCGTGTGGTGGTTTCGTTGCCCGCACCGGCGACCACATTGAGGTACACCAGAATCTCCTCGTGCCGCAGCCGCCGCGTGGTCCCGGTTTCGTCAACGAACTCGACGTTGAGCAATTCGGTCATGATGTCGTCGGACGGATTGTCGGCACGCCAGTCGATATAGGCCTCGAACTGCTCGCCGACGGACAGCCCATGCTCGGCCGCACTCATCGGCTTGCCCGGCTCGGTGCGCAGCTGGGCGTTGCCGCGATCGCGGATGTACTCCTGGTCTTCTTCGGGTATTCCGAGCAGCGCGCTGATGACCTTCATCGGCATGATCGCGCCCAGGTCGGTGACGAAGTCGAACCGGCCCGACCCGACCAACGGATCCAGCGATTGAGCGCAGAACCCGCGGATCATCGGCTCCAGCGCGGCGATCTTGCGGGGCGTGAACATGCGCGACAGCAGCTTGCGGTGCACATCGTGGATCGGTGGGTCCTCGAAGATCAGCAAGCCCGACGGGATCTCGAGGTTCGCCTTGATCAGCTCGAGGATCACGCCGCGGGCCGAGCTGTAAGTGCCGTTATCGATCAGGGCTTTGTTGACATCTACGTATCGGCTCAGGGCGTAAAAGTCATATTCGGAGTTGTAATACAGTGGCGCCTCGTCACGCAGGCGCTTGAACATCGGATACGGGTCGGCAATCAGTTCGACATCGTATGGATCGAACCGGACGTCGCTCTCGGTGCTCGCGGTCACGAAATGCCTCCTGGCGCTTTCGGTTTCGTATGCCCATGACGGTCGCGCATTTGTACACTCCGCTTAATTCGGTCGCTTTGGGAAGCGCACGGACTCGGCTGGCAACGGGCACACCGACGGTCCGTGAACGCCGGCTTACTCTATTCTCGTAGAGAACCATACGGCGGGTGCCCTGGCAAGACCCAAACGCCGCGAAATCAGCGGCTAACCTGCGTCGCGCGCCGCGCGGGACCCATCGCCCGCGGTCAGCCGGCCCCGGTCGGGGCTCTTCAGAATGCCCGTGGCGATGGCAGTCAGGATCCCGTCGAGTTGCTCCGCGCTGTCCACCACGCGGTCCCCGTGAGCGAAGCGCAGCAGCAACCCGTTGATGAACGTCAGCGTCACGTTGCTGAGATCCTCGACGACTGCCGAGTCCAATTCGGCACCGTGCGGCATGAGCTGTACCAGGATCTCGCGGTGCAGCTTGGTGAATGCATCCGTGGCCTGTTGCAGGATCGCGGCCATCGCCGGGTCGCGTGCCGCCTGCATGGTGAGCTCGTAGCGAGCCTTGGTCCAGGACAGCTGGGGTTCGGTGCCGGCCTGGATCACCACCTGCGAGAGCAGCGAAGGCGTGGGGTTGTCGCCCCGACGGCCGGCGCTGTCCGCGACGGATTGCAACCGCTCCAAATCCAGCTCGGCCAGCCGCTCGGCGACGGCGCGCAGCAGGGCCGAGCGAGTTCGGAAATAGAACGAGGTGGTGCCGTCCGGGACGGCAGCCTTGCGGTCCACCTTGAGGTGGCTGACACCCTTCGCGCCGTCGGACGCCAGCAGTTCGATCGCCGCATCGCAGAGATCGCGGCGACGTTCCGCGGGATTGGGCTTGCGCCGTTGCGGCGCGGATGTGTAGGGAGCCATGAACGCCGGCTTTCGGGGCGGGGACCCTCGGTGGCAAGGATCTGCGTTGGCAAGGATCTAAAGTGAAATGTTCGCTGAGTGGCCGACCATACTCTATGTTCGTAGTGTCCGTAAAGGGACGGACGGCACCGACGACGCATGACGATGGGAGGGCCGTGGCCGGGACGAGCGTGGTTACCGCCCCGCTGGTCGGTGCCGTCCTGCCCGCCGCCCCCGCCACCTCGACCGCCAAACCGCCGCCGGCGACGACCCAACCCGCGCCGCGGGCCGCGACTATTCTGCCCCTGCCGGTGCGACCGGTGCAGAAGTCGCAACCCACGTCGTCCCACAAGTGCCTGCCAGTGGATTCGAGCGCTCCCACCCCGCCCGCGAGCGTTCTCACCTGTGACCTGGCCCGGGCCACGCTCTACATGCTCGGGCCGGAAAGCATGCGGCTCGGGCTGACACGCGTGGACCCGCCGAAGCCGCTGACATCGGACTTCTACGAAGTGAATCTGGTCATGAACCCGGCGTCGACGACTACGTGGACGGCGTGTACCAACGGACACCCGCACGATCACATCGCCTTCGTCCGTGACGATCTGGTGCTGGAAGCACCAATCATCCAAGAAGTGGTCAGCTCATGCCAGGTCGCGCTCAGCACCCAAACCGCTCTGGCCGCCGATCAGCTGGCCCAGTTGGCCGGCGGCCCAGCATGAACCAGCTCGCGATCGGTTTTCTCAACGGATTCGGCCTTCCGCCAGTCGAATTCGTCGACCTCACCGCAGACCTCGGCTGCCGCTACATGTCGACCGTCGTGCAGGGTGGGCCGCTGGTCGGCCTCGGCTACCCGCCCTATTCGCTGAAGGACGACGCCGCGCTGCGGCGGGAGCTGCTCGCCGCGATGCAGCACCGCGGCGTGGCCATCTCGCTGGGCGACGGGTTCTTGGTGCTGCCGGGCGCCGAAATGGGCACCTTCAACGCGGATCTCGACGCGCTGGCCGAACTCAGCGTGCCCCGAATCAACGTTGTCAGCCTCGACCCCGATCTCGGCCGCACCTTCGACCAGTTCGCGGCCTTGGCCGAACTGGCCGCCCAGCGCGGCATCGAGACGGATGTGGAACCCGTCCCCGGCCTGACCGTGGGAGACCTGCCGACCGCGCTGGCCGCTCGACAATACTTGGACAGCAACGACTTTCGGATCCTGATCGATACCATGCACGTGGTGCGGTCCGGGTCCACCCCCGCCGACGTCGCGGCCATCGATCCCGAATACATCGGCTACGCCCAGCTCAACGACACGACACGGCAACCACGCGTGGCCAACTACATGGAAGAAGCAATGTTCGAACGGATGGTTCCCGGTGAGGGCGAGCTGCCACTGCCCGGCCTGCTTTTGGCGCTCCCCCGCGACATCGTGATCGAGATCGAAGTGCCACGGCGCGCGCTGGCATTAGCCGGAGTCAGTCCCATCGATCGCCTGCGACCCTGTGTCGAGGCCGCGCAGCGTTTGTTATCTGCACTCGCACAATGAGTTTCAACTGGTCTGCCGCAGTGGGAGGCCGGCCTTCCGATAAATCTCATCGATCACGGCCATATTGACGATCGCGTCCTGGGCGGTCGTCGGAAACGGTTGTCCCCGCAGCACCGCCGCGGCGAAGGCATCGAGCTGATATGCATAGGATGCGCGGCGCCCACAGCGCTCCACGCGCTTGCCGTCGGCCGACCGGACCGTCAGCCGATGAAACAACTGGGGCACCGCGGGGTTGAGCACCTTCAGCTCGCCCCGGTCGCCGATCACCTTGGCGCTGATGTCCAGCAGGCGCCGCGACCACATCGAGCAGTGGATCCGGCCGGTGTGCCCGGCGGCGAACCGGAACTCGGCCGTCATCGCCCGGTCGACCCGAGGATCGCGCAATTTCGCCTGCGCCGAAACGACTTCCGGGGTCGACCCGCCATAGGTGCGCAGCATGTGCACCGTGTAGCAACCCGCGTCCATCGTCGCGCCCCCGGCAAGCGAATAGTTGTACCGGATATCGGAGAACATCGGCAGCGGGAAGCACAGGGTGGCCTCCACCCGCTGCAGGGTGCCCAGCTCCCCCGCCGCGATGATCTCCTCGATCCGCAGCGTCAGCGGGTGATAGCGATAGTGAAACGCCTCCATCACCACCCGACCGGATTTCGCGGCCAGGTTGGCGATCTCTCGGGCCTCCGCGGCGTTAGCGGTAAACGGCTTTTCACACAGGACGTGCTTACCCGCCTCGAGCGCGGCCCGGGTCCACTTGCCGTGCAGGCCGTTTGGCAGCGGGTTGTAGATCGCGTCGATGTTCGGATCGACGACCAGCTTGGCGTAGTCGTCGTGCACCCGGGTGATGTGGTGTTTGGCGGCGAAGGCTCGTGCGCGCGACACGTCGCGGGCGGCCACCGCGGACACGATCACCTCCGGATTTTTTTAGCGGGGTCGATCAGCGCCCGCGGGGTGATGCGCGCCGCGCCCAGAACGCCAATCCGCAGGTCTTCAGCCACGGACCGACGCTAGCAGCCCGGGCCCGGTTCAGCCGAGCGTCGGCCATCAGCCGTCGGTGCCAGTTTCCACGGCGACGGTCTCCAGGTCTATCTCGAAAACCGAGAGCGGATCGAGGATCACGCCCGTCTCTAGCACGTAGCGGTCCCACAGCGTCACCAGTTCGGCCAGCTTGTCGGGGTGGGCGGCCGCCAGGTCGTTGATTTCCCCTCGATCTTGCGACAGGTCGTAGAGCTGCCAGGTACCCGGGCCGTACGGGGCGGGTAGGTGCAACGCCTTCCAGTCGCCCTGGCGAATGGCGCGTCGGCCGAACAGCTCCCATCCGGTGCCGGTCTCTGCGTCGTGCACGGCGCAGGTTTCGCCCGAGAGATAACCGACCAGCGAACGGCCGCGCATCGGCGCGACTTCGCGGCCGCGGTACGAGGTGCCGGGATGCGGGACGCCGGCCAGTTCCAGCACGGTCGGGGCGATATCCATCACCGTCGAAAACGCCGTGCCGATCTCACCCTGCCGCGCGAAACCGGGCCAGGTGACAAAGCCGACGACCCGGATGCCGCCCTCGGTGGTGAACGCCTTGTGTAGGCGCGACGGCGCGGTGGCGGCCTGCGCCCAGCGGGGCCCGTACCAGGTGAACGAAGTGCCATTGCCGAGGTTGTCGAGGCTGTTATCGCAGTGTTCCTCGACCAGCCTGAGGATCCGGGGGCCGAGCAGCGGCATCGCCTCCACTATGGCGCCCTCGGCCCCGTTGTCGGACATGAACACGACGACCGTGTCTTCGAGCTCGCCGGTTTCGGTCAGGTAGTCAATGACCCGGCCGATGTTCTGGTCCATTCGGTCCACCATGCCGGCGTAGACCTCCATGGTCCGGGCCGAGATCGCGCGTTCCTCGTCGGTCATGTCGGCCCATTCCGGGGCGCCGTCGGCGACGACGGGATGCGGCACGACATCGGCCGGACACAGCCCGAGTTCCTTGAGCGCGGCCAGGCGCGCCTCGCGCAGGGCGTCCGGGCCCTCGTCGTAGCGACCGCGATAGCGGGCGGTCGATTCGCTCGGAGCCTGCAACGGCCAGTGCGGCGCCTGGAAAGGTAGATATGCGAAGAAGGGACGGTCGTCCTCCTCGGAGCGCTCCCTGAAGTAGCCCAACAGTTTGTCGGTGTAGTAGTCCGACGAATAGAAGTCCTCGCCGACGGTGACGAATTGGTCGTCCTCCGTGTAAAGCGTTGCCACGGGCGAGAAACCGCCGCCCGGGCCGCCGTAGTGGTTGGCGCCCGCCGGCAGCAGCGCGAACGAACGCTCAAATCCGCGGGCCCACGGGGACCTGTCGATCGTGTTGCCCAAATGCCACTTGCCCGACATCAGGGTCAGGTAGCCGGCGTCACGCAACAGCTCGGGCAGCGCCACCACCCGATCATTCAGGTAGCCCTCGTAGCCCGGCGCGCCCTGGAACGCCCCCGGGCCCGCGGCCTCCAGCATGGTGCCGATGCCGGCGATGTGGTGATCGGTTCCGGTCAACAGCATGGCCCGGGTAGGCGAGCAGGCCGGCGCCGAATGGAAGTCGGTGAACCGCAGGCCCTCGTAGGCGAGCCGATCCAGATTGGGCGTGTTGATCTCGCCGCCGAAGGAACCGATGTCGGAGAATCCGAGATCGTCCGCGACGATCACCAGGAAATTAGGCCGCTTCACGGTGAAGCATCCTGTCAGGTCTGGCCGCCGAATGGAACGCCGGAGTAAATGACTAGGCTCGATTCGGCGTAATACCGCACGAGGGGGCGACGCTGATGTTGACACAATTTCCGATGTCGATTCCACTGATCGCCGCGCCGATGTCGGGCGGCCCGACCACTCCGGCGATGGTGTCAGCGGCGACGAGCGCCGGGGGGTTCGGCCTGCTCGCGGCGGGCTACAAGACGGTCGAAGCCGTCGAAGCCGAGATCAAAGCTGTTCGCTCGGATGGAATTGCGTTCGGCGTCAACGTGTTCGCGCCTAATCCGTTGCCCGTCGACCCGGACCGCTACCGCGCGTACGCCGCGATCATGCAGGCCGAGGCCGAGCAGTTCGGACTGACGCTGCCGCCGGAACCGGTCGAAGACACCGATAAGTTCGACGAAAAGATCGCGCTGTTGGTCGACGACCCGGTCCCGATGGTGTCGTTCACCTTCGGCATCCCGCCGCGCGAGGTGATCACCGCGCTGCAACGGGCCGGAAGCGTGGTCGTGCAAACGGTGACCACCGCCGACGAGGCGGCCCGGGCGCGTGACGCCGGGGCCGACATGCTCGCGGTGCAGGCCGTCGCGGCCGGCGGCCATTCGGGCACGTTGTCGCCGCGTCGTCCGTTGACACCCGTCCCCCTCGTCGACCTCGTCGCACAGATCGCCGCCACGGTGGGCCTGCCGGTGCTGGCCGCCGGCGGACTCGCCACCCCCGGCGCGGTGGCGGGCGTGATCCGCGCGGGCGCCGCGGCGGCTGTCGTCGGGACCGTTCTGTTGCGGGCGATCGAAAGCGGCGCCTCGGCCACCCACCAGGCCGCGCTGATCGACCCGGCCCGCACCGAAACGGTGCTGACCCACGCGTTCACCGGCCGCCCGGCCCGCGGGCTGCGCAACGCCTTCATCGAGGCTCACGAGGCGCAGGCACCGCTGGGCTACCCAGCCCTGCATTACCTCACCAGCCCGCTACGCAAAGCGGCGGCGGCCGCGGGCAAGCCCGATTTCGTCCACCTGTGGGCGGGCACGGGCTATCGGCACGCCACGGCCGAACCGACGGCCGACATCCTGCGACGGTTGGCGGCCGAACTCTGATCCCCAGGCGAATGCGACTGCCCCGAGACCACCCGGAGTTTCAGAATGCCTCGGGATCCTGCTGGACCGCGACCGGCACAGGATGCTGGTACAAGCGGGACGCGTTCTCCCAGGTGAACTTTCGAATCGCGTCCGGTGGCAGGTCACCGATCTCTTCGTGAATCGTCTCCTGGGTGTGCGGCCACGTCGAATCGCAATGCGGATAGTCGGCCTCCAGCATGATGTTGTCCACGCCGATCCGTTCGCTTTGCACGAACGACGACTTGTCCTCCACCGCGCAGAACCAGAAATTCCGGGTGAAAACCTCTGCCGGAGTGAGTTTTTCGCCCAGGGCCCGCCAGGTGCCGTACATCTGGTGATAACTGAGCATGTGGTCGAGGCGATCCAGCAGACCGGCCACCCAACCGATTCCGCCCTCGGAGAGGCAGATCTTGAGGTCGGGGAACCTGCTGGGCAACCCCGAGTACAGCCAATCGACCGCCGCCGAAATGGCGTAGGCGAAGAACAGCACACCCTGGACATCGGGCGGTGCATCTTCGGTGGTGGACGGTGACGAACCGGAGGACCCGATGTGCAGGTTCACCACGGTCCCGGTCTGCGCGCAGGCCGCCATGATCGGGTCCCAGTGGCCGGAGTGGATACTCGGCAACCCCAGCATCGCCGGGTTCTCGCTGAACGTCACGGCGTGGAAGCCGCGCTCGGCGTTCTCGACGATCATCTTGGCGCCCAGTTCGGGATCGAGCAGCCACGGCAGCTGACACGGGATGATCCGCTCGGGGTACGAGCCAGCCCACACCTCGAAATGCCAGTCGTTCCAGGCACGCACGGAGGCCAGCGCCAGCTCACGGTCAGGGGTCACCTGTTGCAGGCGCTGGCCGGCGAAGCCCGGCAGAAACGACGGGAAGTTGAGTGAGGCGTAGATGCCGTTGAGGTCCATGTCCTTGACACGCTCGTGGATATCCCAGGCGCCCCTGCGCATTTCGTCGAACCGCACCGGTTCGAAGCCGTATTCGGAGACGGGCCGGCCCACCACCGCGTTGAAACCGACGTTGGGCAGTTCCCGATCGTCGTAAACCCAGGTCTGCCCGCCGGTTTCGGTGTCGACGACGCGCGGTGCCCGGTCGGCGAACTTGCGCGGCAGGCGGCCGGTAAAGGTGTCCGGGGGTTCGACGATGTGATCGTCGACCGAGATCACGGTGTAGCGCCGCGGCGCCCGGGGCGGGTCGGGCAGAAAGGTGACCGAGCGTTCCGCACCGGTCTTGGCCGTCGTGAAGCTCAGGTCGGCAGCCAGCTCGTCGATTGACTTCACGTGAGCACCTCAGGATCTGCCTTGATGGTCATCCGGGCTGCGCCGGCCCAGTACACGTCGGCCGCGCGTTCGATCAGCGACCGCTGCATGCCCGCCATGTCCGACCAGTCCATCGCGACCGGTTGGAGGCCGGTGAGCAGCACGTCGTAGGCCAGCTTGCACACCCGCTCGATCGACGCCGCCCGGTAGACGGCCTCGGGCAGGTTGCGGCCGGTCGCGATGACACCGTGGTTGGCCAGGATCGTCAGATTGGCACCTCCGATGCGCGCGGCGAGGGCCGCGGCGCGGGCCGGGCTGTCGATTTCCCCGTCGTACTCCTCGACCAGGCACAGGTCGTCGAGGAACAGCGATCCCGTCTGGTGCACCAGTTCGGGCAGCCGGCTCAGCGCCGCGAGCACGCACACGTAATAGGGGTGGTTGTGGATGACGACGCGGGCGTCCTCGCGGACGTGGTGCAGTTCGGTGTGGATGTGGATGGCCGGGGTCACGTCCCAGCGGCCGCGGACCACGCGCGCGGCGCTGTCGACCACGCAGATATCCGACGCGGTGAGTTCCTGCCACCACAGACCCCACGGATTGACGAACATGTCCGTCCGCCCGTCCGGTTGCCAGGTGATGTGCCCGGCCATGTTCTCCGCGAAGCCGGTGCCCGCCAGGTGCCGGAAGGCGACGGCCAGCGCTTGCTCGTCGGACAATTCGACACCGATCGGGGGCACCACCGACGGAGCCCACACCTCAAGGCCGCCGCGTCGTGCGTTAGGAGCGTTCATGGTCGGCCTCCATCCTTACTCGAATATCCTGCCGGAGCTCGCTTTTGGCAACCTTTCCCCCGGAAGAGCGGGGCAGCTCGTCGAGCACGACGAGTCGCTCGGGCAGCAGTTCCTTCGAAACCCCCAGCGCCAGCAAGTGCTTGACGAGCGCGGGCAGGTCGATAACACGAGCGTCGGCTACCTCGACGTAGAGACATACCTTCTCGCCGAACACCGGATCGGGCATCGCAACCGCCGCGGCCAGTGCGATCGACGGGTGGGTCATCGCGGCCTCCTCTACCTGCGACGCGCTGATGTTCTTGCCGCCCCGCAGGATGAAGTCGGAAGTCCGGCCGGTGACGTGTAGGAAGCCGTCGGCGTCGATTTCGCAGATGTCGCCCATCCGCATCCACCCGCCGGCGGTGAACAGCTTGTCGTGGTCGATGCCGCCGAGATAGCCCAGACTGGTTGCCGGTCCCCGGCACGCGGGCTGCCCGCGCCCGGTCGCGGTGACGTCGCGGTCGCCGTCAAAGAGCCGCACCGACATCTCGGGCACGATCCGGCCGCCGGTGCGCAACCGCTGGTCGGCGGAATCGTGCACCGTGGTGGCGCTGAGCAGACCCGTCTCGTTCGAACCGTAGAACTGCAGGATCTTGGCGCCCGTGAGTTCCTCGAACGCCGCGGCGGGCCGACAGGGTAACGCCTCGCCGCCGGTGAAAACCACCCGCAGCGAACTCAGGTCATGGTCGCGGCACGAACGATCGGCCATCATCATCGTCAATTGCGTACTGACGCAGCATAATACGGTGACCCTGTGGCGGGCGATAGCTTCCGCGGCGGCCGCGGTGGAAAAGCGCGGCAGGATCACCGCAGTGGCGCCCAGGAAGATCGGCGTGGTGTGGCTGGTCCACAACCCGAAGCCGAACGGCGTGGGGATGACGGGCAGGAACACGTCGTCGGGGGTGAGTAAGCCGTTGGCGACGGCTTTCTGGTGAAAGTAAAACCACCGGTTCTGCGTGTGCACCACACACTTCGGCAGTCCCGTGGTCCCGGAAGTGGAGTTGATCAGGAATACGTCATCGGCGCCGAGTTGGGCCGCGTCGCCCACCAGTTTGGGTTTGATCGCGGCGTCCAGCCTGTTGGTGGCGCGATCCAGGACCAGTACAGGCAGTCCGAGCTGGGCCATCGAGGCGGCCTGAGTCGCGGCATCGCCGAGTTTATGATCGCTGATCAGGACCTTGGGCGCTGAATTGCGCAGTATCGCAGCAGCTTCGCGGGTGCCGGCGCGCGCGCCGATACCGACGACAACGGCGCCGCAGCGTTCGATGGCGACGAAGAGCACGTGGATGGCGGCGGAGTCGCCGTGCCACACCGCAACTCGATCTCCGCGCGCTATGCCGCACCCTGCCAGCTGGCCGGCTAAATATACTGCCGCAGTGTCGAATTCGCGCCAGCTGTGCGCGGCATCGGGATGATCGATGTAAGCTGCGCGGCCGGGCGAACGTTCGGCGTTGCGGCGCACCGCGTCCGAGAGCGTGAAATCCGACCACCAGCCGGCCGCGCGAAATCGGGCGGGGTCCTCGTCGGTGAACGCCAGCGAGCCGATGGTATCCAGCCCGCCGCCGCTCATCACCAGATCATAGGAGTGCGGTTCTGCCGGTCAGCCGCAGGTCACCCTGCTGGCTACGGCGTCGGAGCCGGAGGAGCCGGAGGAGCAGGCGGTGTACTCGGGTGCGGAGTGCCGCGCACCGGGGGCTGAGTGTTGACGGGCCCGCAGTTCATACCGATCCAGCAGAAGACCGGGTGCACCCGCACGCCGCTGCCTCCTGCGGAGGTATCCCCTGATGAGGTCGGCGTGGCGGACACCGTATGCATCGCGCTCGTCGGCCCACTCCCTGCGCCAATGCCGCCCACGGCCAACGCGACCGCGACCACACCGCCACTCACTGCGGTGACAGTCCCGGTTGAGCGAGTGGTCATAGTTGCCAACCATAAGTAGCTAAAGGGCGGAGCGGTTGCCGGCGGCGCCATGTGCGCCGACCGAAACACGCTGGTAATGGGCTGTCCCGGTGTTCTGACGACTAGCCGGAGGTCGCCCGGGTTTAGGGATCCGGAACTCCCGGAGCGGGATGTTGCGGATCGGGCGCAGGACTTGGGTGCCGGTGGGGCGGCGGCGGGGGGTTGGGGTGAATAGGCCCACAGTTCAGGCCGAGGACGCAGCCGCCGCCGCCGACCGGTTTGACCGGCAGCGCACCGCCCCCGTCACCCGGTGCCGGGGGCGCCGGCAGCGCGCTGGATACCGACGTCGTGGCGCCGTACCGCGTGCTGACACCGTCAAGTCCTCCCACCACCAACGCAAACACCGCCACACCGCCGTACACCGCGGCGACCGCTCTGGTTGTGCTGTTGGTCATGTTCGCCCAGTGTAGTTGGCTGCGCAGCTGCCGGTCCCGACCTGTGCACAGGCTGAAACACACTGGTAACGGCGGCTCGCGCCCCTAGCACCAGCGGAATCGCAGCACGCCGCGCCGGCACAGGAGACGCTCGCCATGAAAAGCATTCGGATTGACCGTCTTTGGTCGCCCGCGCACCGCAGCAGAGTATGGCCGGGACTGCTCAGCGGCGCGGTGGCCGGCGCGGCGGGCACCACCACGCTCAACGTCATCACCTACCTAGACATCGCGGTGCGGGGCCGGCCGACCAGCGGCACGCCGGAACGGACCGTCGCGGCAATGGCTCGGCTCGTTGGCGTCACCGTGCCGGGCAACGGCGACGTGCTGGCAAATCGGATCTCCGGCCTCGGCGCGCTGACGGGATATGCCGCGGGCATCGGCATGGGCGTGCTGCTCGGGCTGGCCTACGCGCTGGGCTGGCGGCCCGGTCGACTGGTCGCCACGCTCGTCGCCTCGGCCGTCGCGCTGATCGGCACCAACGGGCCCATGACCGTTCTCGGGGTGACCGACCCGACGACGTGGACCCCGGTCGACTGGATCAGCGATCTGATCCCCCACCTGGGCTACGGCATCGTCACCGCGCTGGTCCTGCATTACGTCTGTTCGCAACGCTGTTCACAGAGCCGACATTCGACCGAGACGCTGAGGGCCTAAATCTCGTAGGGTCTCCCCTGTGCTCCTCGGCTTCGTCCTCGCGTTGGGCTGCTCCGTGTGCTACGGAACGGCCACGGTGTTGCAAGCGGTCGCGGCGCGGTCGGTGGAATCCGGCAACGGCAGCTCGGGCGTCGACGCCGTGTTGCTGCTGCGAGCGGTCCGGCAGTGGCGCTATCTGGTCGGTATCGGCCTGGACGGACTGGGATTCCTGCTGCAAGTCATGGCACTGCGCCTGGTGCCGATTTATGTCGTCGCCGCGGCGTTGGCCGCCTCGATCGCGGTCACCGGCGTCGTGTCCGCGTGGGTGTTGTCGGCGCGGCTTTCGCGAGCTGAGTGGACGGCGGTGGCCGTGGTCTGCGTGAGCCTCGCCGTGCTCGCGGGTGCGGCCGGGCCGGGCCACTTCCGGCACGCCCCTGCCGGGCTCGGCTGGGCCTTGATCGGCGTCGTCGCCGCGATATTCGTCGGCGGCGCGGTCGCGGGCCGTTTGCCCGACCGCCAGCGGGGATTCGCCCTCGGCCTGGCGGCGGGCAGCGGATTCGGCGTGGTCGAGGTCGGCGTCCGCCTGATGGATGAGTTGAACCCCACCAAGGCGGCCTTCTACACCCATCCCGCGGTATACGCGGCGGCCGGCGGCGGCGCCGCGGGTTTCCTGTTGCTCACCTCGGCGTTGCAGCGGGGGTCCGTGACCACCACGGTGGCGGCGATGGTCGTCGGTGAGACGATCGCGCCCGCGCTGGTCGGGGCGATCTGGCTGGGCGACACCGCCCGCGACGGCCTCGGGTGGTTGGTGATCGCCGGGTTCGTGGTCGCGGTATCGGCAACGTTGCTGCTGGCCCGGTTCGGCGAGGCCCCGACGCCCGTGGAATCCAACTGAGCTAGTCAGCGGTCGAGATCCTTTGTCCTGTCAGCGTTTTAGCATGGCCGCCGGGCGTCTCGATTAGGTAACTGGTGGCCCGCGGTTTGCGGACGTACAGTTCGCCGCCCTGCGCGGTGACCCCGGCCGCGACCAGCTCGCGTTTGAGGATCTTGTTGGTGGCGGTCGCCGGGAGGTCGTCGTTGATCCGGATGTACCGCGGCCACGCCTTGGGCGACAGGTCGGGCTGCGCGGCGAGGAACGCCTCGAGTTCGTCCGGTCGCAGCCGCGTCCCCTCGCGCAGGACGAGCGCCGCCATCACCTGGTCGCCAACGCTGTCGTCGGGAACGGCGTACACCGCGACCTGGCTGACTTGGGGTATCCGCCCCAGGATTCGCTCGATCGGCGCCGCCGCGAGGTTCTCGCCGTCGACGCGCATCCAATCCGCGGTGCGCCCCGCCAGGTAGATCCAGCCGTCGGCGTCCCGGTACGCCAGGTCTCCCGACCAGTACATGCCGTGTCGCATGCGCTCGGCGGTGGCGCCCGGGTCGTTGTAGTAGCCGACGAACGGCCCCGCGCCCTCGGTGTTCACCAGTTCACCGACCGCGGCGTCGAAGTTGGTAAGCGCCCCGTGCTCGTCGAACTGCGCGACGTCGCATTCGGTCAGTGTTGTCGGGTGGTAGACGCGCACGCCCGGATACGGCTTGCCGATGGAGCCGGGCGGGGTGCCGTCCTCCCGGACGACGATGACCGCGAACTCGCTCGAGCCGAAGCTGTCGATCACCCGGCACCCGAAACGCTCGGCGAAGGCCGCGATGTCGCGGTCGGTCGCCTCGTTGCCGAACGCGACTCGCAGTGTGTTGTCGGCATCGTCGGGCCGCTTCTGCGTCGACAGCAGCAGGGCGAGTGGCTTGCCCACGTAATTCAGATAGGTCACGCCGTAGCGGCGCACGTCGTCGAGGAAGCGTGACGGCGAGAACTTGACCGGGACCATGCACGCGCCGCTACCGATCGCCACCGCCCAGCCGGCGGCAATGCCGTTGGAATGGAACAGCGGCATCGCCAGGTAGCAGACATCGGCGGCGGTGACGTCGTACTGGAAGATGAGGCTGGCGCCGCACATGACCGCCATCGCGTGCGCAAACCGGACGGCCTTGGGATCGCCGCTGGTGCCGGAGGTGAAGATCATCATCAGCGTGTCGGCGCCGACCACCTCGCGGTGCGGAACCAACGGCGGGGCCCCCGCGACCGCGTCCGCATACCGGGTCCCCGTCACGTCGAGGACCGCAATTGCGTTGAGATCCAAGCCATCCAGCAGGTTGCGGTGTTCGCCGTCGACAAGCAGGAGTTGACAATCCGAGCGCCGGATGTCACCGAGCAGGGCCGTGCCGCGGCGGGTGGTGTTGATCCCGCACAACACGTAACCGCCGAGCGCCGCGCCGGCCATGGCTCGTAGCATCGCCGGCGAGTTGCCAAGCAGTGCGTCCACATGCAGCGGGCGGGCGGGGTCGGCGAGTGCGATCAGGGCCGTCGCCTCGGCCTCCGCCTCGGCCAGATGCTCGCGCCAGGTCCAGGTGCGCTCGCGGGATGCGACGGCCGGGGTGTCGTCGTGCCTGCGTTCGCGCAGCAGTTGTTGAACTGTTTGCGGTCCAGTGGGATTCGTCATCGGATCGTCATCACCAGTCCGGTGTAGTCGTCGCGGGCCACCTCGTCGCAAATCCGGCGATAGGTGCCGAAACCTCCGGTGTAGGGCATGAAGATTCGCTTCTTGCCCTCGATGTTGGCACCCAGGTACCACGACGATGCCGCTGTGGGAAACAGTGTCTTGTCCGCCGCCCTGGCTACCTCGTCGGTCCAGGAGAGCGCGGCGTCCCGGCGCGGTTCGACTTCGGTCACTCCTCGATGCCGTGCTGCCACAATGAGATTCATCACCCAGTCGACTTGGACCTCGGCGTGCAACACCATGTTGGCCAGCACCGAAGGGGCGCCCGGTCCGCTGAAGGTGAACAGGTTCGGCAGCCCGGGAATCATCAGCCCGAGAAATGTCACCGGACCGTCAGCCCAGATGTCGCGCAGCCGCTCTCCCCCGGGCCCGGCCGGGTCGATGCGGGTCAGCGCCCCGGTCATCGCGTCGAAGCCGGTGGCGAATACCAATACGTCGCAGGGATACGTGGTTTCGCCGGTGCGCACGGCTTCGGCGGTGATCGCCTCGATGGGTTCGCGGCGCAGGTTGACCAGCCGCACGTTGCTGCGGTTGAAAGTAGCGTAATAACCGGCGTCGGTGCAGATGCGTTTCGTCCCGATCGGGTGGTCGACGGGGATGAGGTCCGCGGCGACGACGGGATCGGTGACGATCTCCCGAATGCGCTGTTCGGCGAATTCCCGGGCGATGTCGTTGGAAGCCAGATTGCTGTTCTGGTCCGGGAACGTCTTGGCGAACAGGACACCGCCCTCGCGCCAGCGCTTCCACAGTGCGTCGAGGCGTTCCTGGGGCTCGGCGTCCACCGCGTTCTTGTGGAAGGTGCCGTGCGGTGTCCCCGCAGTCGCGTACGCCGAGGCTCGCCGCCGCTGCGGGTACTCCTGCTGGATCTGGATCTGTTCGGCCGGCGACCACGGCCGATTGGGCATGGGGATGGTGTAGTTAGGTGATCGTTGAAACACCACCAGCCGCTCGGCCTGCGCGGCGATGATCGGGGTGACCTGGATGCCCGAGGAGCCGGTCCCGATGAGCCCGACGCGTTTTCCGCGCAGATCGGGCTCCTCGCGCGGCCACGCTGCCGTGAAATACACCTCGCCCGCGAAATCCGCGGCACCGGGGATGTCGGGCCGGTTCAGCGCCGACAAACATCCCGTCGCACACAACAGAAATTGGGCGGCGAAGGTTTCCCTGGTCGCCGTGCGCACCTGCCAGCTCCCGTCGTCTTTGTCGAAGTCGGCAGCGACGACGTCGACACCGAATCGGTAGTGTTGGCGTAGCTCGAAGCGGTCGGCAACGTGGTTCAGATACGCCAGGATCTCCGGCTGAGCCGCGAAGCGTTCGCTCCACGTCCAGCTTTGTTGGAGTGCCTCGTCGAAAGAGTAGGAGTAGTCGACACTTTCGACGTCGCAGCGGGCGCCCGGATAGCGGTTCCAGTACCAGGTGCCGCCGACGTCCGGCGCCGCCTCCAACGCGGTGACCGCCAGGCCCGCGGACGCGGCGCGGTGCACGGCATACAGGCCGGCGAATCCCGCACCGATCACGATGACGTCGGTTTCGTTGCTCATCTCGACACACCTTCCGCACAGACGAGGAGCTCCTGCAGATCGCCGCAGACGAGATCCAGCGCCGACCGTGCCGGGGCGAAGGGCTGGATGGTCATGAACCCGTGGAACAGCCCCGGAAAATCGCGGTGCACGATGGGCACGCCCGCGTCGCGCAATCGGCGGGCGTAGTCGCATCCCTCGCTGTGCAACGGATCCAATCCCGCCGTGACGATCACCGCCGGCGGCAGGTCCGCATGGGAAGCCGCCCGGGCCGGAGCCACCAGATAGGGTGGGTCGAAAACCGTTGTACCACCTAGGTATTGCTTCCAATACCACTGCATGGCCGCCCGGGTGTTGAAGTACCCGGCACCGTAACGACGGTAGCTGGCCGTGTCGAAGAAGGGATCGATTACCGGGTACAGCAGCAGCTGCGCGGCCGGCGCCATGCCGCCCTGCTCGCGGCATGCGATGGCGGTGACTGCGGCGAGATTTCCGCCCGCACTGTCGCCGGCCACGGCGGTGCGCGTCGGGTCGATACCCAAGTCGGTTGCCTGCTCGACCACCCAGCGAAACGCCGCGATGGCGTCGAGCGCGGCCGCGGGTGCCGGATGCTCGGGCGCCAGGCGGTAGCCCACCGATACCACGACGGTCTGGGTGCCGCGCGCCAGCGCACGGCAGAACCCGTCGTGAGATTCGATGTCGCAGAACACGAATCCGCCGCCGTGATAGAACACGATGCCCGGCCGCGCGCCGGATGGGTGCCCGTGCGGATGATAGATGCGGATCCCGATCGCGCCGGCCGCTCCGGGGATTGAACGGTCGACGGCGCTGCGGACATCGGCAAGATTGTCGGCGGGCACCCGTCGTTCGGCGACCGCGGCGCGCGCCTGCGGGCCGGTCATCTGTTCCACCCGCGGGAATCCCTCGTTGAGCCGATCCAGCATCGAGCGCACCGCGCCGTTAACGGGGTCGTCCATACGCACCTCCGCCCTCGTCATCGAGCCGGTCATGCGGGCCGGTACCTCAGCAGCGTGAGGCCGGCTTCCGGCAGATCGTAGAACACCGGCCGCACCCGCATCCCGATCCGGATGTCGTCGGGGTCGGTATCCACCAATTCGGTGCTGATTCGCGGACCGGCGTCCCACTGCACCACGGCGAGCAGCTGCGGCACCGCCTCAGCCCACGGCGGTCCGGTGGGCCTGCGCGCCACGGTGAACGTGTACAGCGTTCCGGCGCCGTCGATTTCGCGCCATTCCAAGTCGTCGGCCAGCGTTCCCGGGGCCAGCGTGCGCGGATAGAAGACGTAGCGGCCGAGTGAGGGGGAATACTGGATCAGGATTCGGTGCTGCGCCAAGCCATCCCAGAACGGCTGGGAAACCGGGGTCGGCTCGGGAATCGGTAGTGCGGTCACGGGCCCAGACATCGCCTCAGTCCCCCCGCATCAGCAGCGCGACCTGCTCGCTCATGATGCCGCCGTTGCCGGTGACGAATGCGGTGTGACAGTCCGGGACCTGCGCGGTCCCGGCGCGGCCCATGATCTGCCGCGCGCCGTCGACGATGTGGTGCATGCCGCCGGCCATCCCGGCTTGGCCGTAGGACAACTGGCCGCCGGCGGTGTTGAGCGGGAAGTCCCCGCGGTAGGTCAGGTCATGGTCGGCAACCCAGGACATCCCGGTGCCCTTGGCGCAGAAGCCGGCGTCCTCCAGGCTCATCAGAACCGTGATGGTGTAGCAGTCGTAGATCGAGGCGACGTCGACGTCGCAGCGGTCCAGCCCGGCCATGGCGAACGCCTTGTCGGCCGCGCGGGCGATCGGCGTGTTCAGCAAATCCTCGGCGTAGGTGGGGGTCTTGAACGCGATGTGTTCGCCGAAGCCGGTGATCCAGACCGGTCGGTGGTGACTCTGGCGTGCGATGTCGGCGTTGGCGATCAGGACGCCCACTCCCCCGTGCACGCGCATCACCGTTTCGAGCATATGGATCGGGTCGGCGATCATCGGGCTGCCCAGCACATCGTCGACGGTGATCGGGGTGCCGTGGAAGACCGCGCCCGGATGGGCGCACGCGTTGGTGCGCTGGTCGACGGCGATCTTGGCCACCGCGGCGGGATCGTAGCCGTATTCCGCCGCGTAGCGCTGTGCGATCTGTGCGTACGGTGCGTTCTGGCCCACGTTGCCGTAGGGGATTTCAAATTCGGCCTGCGGCGACCCGTAGTTGTCGGACGACGCCCCATACCAATTCGGCTCGGCGGCCGGGCGTCGCCGCGACTGCGGCACGGCCAGCGATCCGGGGACGACGGCCAGCGCGGCCTCGCAGACACCGAGCTCGACGGCCGCGGCGGCGCGCCACACCATGCCCGCCGCGGTTGCGCCACCAAGGTCGACACGCTCCCCGAAATCCAATGCGAAGCCTAGGTATTCGCACAGGGTCGCCGGTGCGAACATGGCCGATTCGGCCACCCCGTGTGTGAGCAGCCCGTTGATGTGCGACGGATCGACGCCCGCATCCTCGATCACCAACTTGGCCAGCACCGCGTACTGGTCGAGGGTGAACCTCGGCGGGCCGGTGGGCCGCCGTTCGGCGGGCAACTCGGCGATGCCGACGATCGCCGCCTCGCCGCGTAATCCCGTCACGACCGCGCCTCGCGCCGCGGCAACTCGACGGTTGCGGTTCCCGGCATCAGCACCGTGTCGCCGCGCCGGCCAGCGACGTCGAGCTGCACCAGCCCGGCGCCGTTCGCGGACAGCCGCTTCTCGGTGACCACGCCGCCAAAGGTCAACGGCTCGCCGGGAAGTGCGGTAGCCCGGTTCTGTGCCGAAAACGCCACCAGGCGGCCGCGTCCTCCGATCCAGTCGCCGATGGCGCGGGCCAGCAGGGCCGCCTGCAGCGGACCCTGGACCAACACGTCGTCGTACCCCTCGGATTCGGCCCACTGCTTGTCGTAATGGATCCGGTGGCCGTTGTAGGTGGCGGCGCTGAAGAAGAACAGCTGGGTCTTGTCGGGCGTCACGGTCAGCGAGCGCATCGGCTGGCCGACCTCGACGTCCTCGTAATACACCTGATCGCCTGTCATGGTCGGGCGATCATCGACGTCGATGCCTCGGCCACCAGATCGTCGTACTGGTTGCGGTACACCGTCTGCCAGGTGACTAGAACGAATTTGCCGGAGCGGCCGTGCTTTTCGACGATCGACTCGATGGTGCGGACCATCTGGATCACGTCGCGGTGATAGGCCGGCAGGTGAAACTGAAAGCTTTCCCCGCCCGCCATCCGTTTCGGCGCGCGGGGAAACGCGAGGCTGCCCGAGACCGCGCCCGAGGAGCCGTCGGGGCGCAGCGAGTCGAGGCGCGTGACGCCGAGGACGGCGTACTGCAGGTACAGCGGAGGGCAGACGATGTCGCGAAATCCGTTGGCGCGAGCGTACCCCGGATCAAACCACAGCGGGTTGTGGTCGCCGACCGCTGCCGCCCAGCGCTGCCAGTCCCGCCGGTTGACCTCGCCGGTGGCCGACGCGGCGACGGTGCCGACTCGCGACGCCGATTCGGCATCGATCAAACTCGCCTCACCCAAGGTTGTCCTCCAGCGTCTCCTCGAGCCAGGCGGCGGCGACGTCGGCTCCGCCGCCGAATGTCGATGCGAGTCTGGCCCGTTCGCTCCACAGGTGCAGATCGGTCTCCGTCACGTAGCCGATCCCGCCGTGCAATTGGTGGGCGTCCAGCGTGATCAGCCTGGCGGCGTCGGAGGCGTGCATGCGCGCGATGGCGGTCTCCCGGGTGGCGGTGCGGCCCCGCGCGAGCCAGAACACGGCGGACTGCGCGGCCAATCGCGCCGCGGCCAGGGCGATGTGCATGTCGGCGATCAGGTGTTGCGCCGCCTGGAAGCAGGCGATCGGGCGGCCGAACTGGTGACGCAGCTTGGTGTGGTCGACGGTGCGTTCCAGGACCGCCTCGCCGATTCCCACCAGGTCCAGCGCGGCCAGCGCCACCGCGGTGTTGGCGACCCGGCGCAGCGCGTCCCGGGAGACGTCAGCCCCCAGTAGCGCGTCGGCGCCGACGGCCACGTCCTCGCAGTGCGCGGCGAACGCCCGGTACCCGCCGACCAGGTCGAGCGGTGCCAGCGTGAGGCCGGCGGTCTGCGCGCCGACGGCGAAGACCAGCGCCCGGTCGCTGGCCGCGGCGGAAATGACGATCACGTCGGCGATGTCGGCGTCGGCGACGTAGTCCGCCATCCCGTCCAGCCGCCAGCCGTCGGCGTCGGGCCGGGCCGTCAGCGGCGGCGCAACGACCGCAGGGTCACGGGCGTTCCACAGCGCGGTGCAGCCGCGAAGGGCGCCGGTAACCAGCCGTGGTAGCCACGCGGCCTTGGCCTCGGGGGTGCCGAGCTGGTCGATCGCCAGCGCGGCGCGCATGCTGCTGTGCACCGTGGTGGGGCACAGCGCACGGCCCGCTTCCGTGGCGAACACGCCCACGTCCTGCAGAGAGCCGCCGGAGCCGCCGTACTCCTCGCCGATTGCCAAGCCGAGGACGCCGGCACCGGCCAACGCCTTCCACAGGGTCGGGGTGTTTCGATCCGCGCCGGGTTCGGTGAGGGCGCGCACCAATGAGATCGGGCTCTCGGCCGCCAGCAGTGCCCGCAGCGACGCGGCGAAGTCACGCTGCTCTGCGGTCGGCATCGCTTTCACGGGTCCCGGTCACCGCCTATAGGACGGCATGCCGTGGCCGCGCTGGGCGATGATGTCGCGCAACACCTCGTTGGTGCCCCCGCCGAACCGCATCAACGGCGCGGCCCGATATAGCCGCTCGAATTTTCCCGCCAGCGGCGCCTTTTCGCTGCGATGGGCCAGCAAGCCGTCCGGCCCGAGCACGTCCAAGGCCAACGTGGCTATGCGCTGGCGCAGCTCGCTGCTGAAGATCTTCTCGACGCTGACCTCCACCGTCGGGATGACGCCGTCGTCGAGAATCGAGGCGGCCTCGTACCCCATCAACGTTGCCACTTCGACGTCGGCCTCGGCGCGTGCCAACCGGCGGCGCAGGGCCGGGTCGTCGATCGGCATCGTGCCGTCGCGCCGCGGTCGCCGCGCCAGCTCGCTGAGGTCGTCCACGGCGCGGCGCAGGTCGCCCGCGTTGGTCAGCGCCCCGCGCTCCAGATCGAGCGCGCCGGTGATGTAGGTCCAGCCCCGGTTGAGCTCGCCCACCAGGTTAGTGACCGGGACCCGCACGTCCTCGAAATGCACCTCGTTGGTGCGATAGCCCGACCACGCGTAGAGCGGCCGAATCGTCACGCCCGGGCAGTCGATGGGGACGATGATGACCGAGATCCCGCGGTGCCGAACGCTATCGGGATCGGTGCGCACACAGAGCCACTCATGCGTGGCCCGCTGCGCCCCGCTGTTCCAGATCTTGGTGCCGTTGATCACCCACTGCTCGCCGTCCCGGGTGGCTCGGGTGCGCAGGCTCGCCAGGTCGGTGCCGGCCTCCGGTTCGGAATAACCGACCGCGCAGATCATTTCGCCCCTTGCTATCGGCGGCAGCCATTCCTTCTTGTTCTGCTCGGTACCGTGTCGCATGATCATCGGCGCTACGGACGTCACCGTGAGGTCCGGCCCGGGCACACCGGCGTACTCGAACTCGCTCACCAACAGATGCTGGTGCACCGCACCCAGGCCGAGCCCGCCGTACTCGCGCGGCCAGTTCAGCCCGAACCAGCCCTTCGCGCCGATCGTGCGGCGGAACCGGGCTACCTCGCCATCGGGAAACTCCAGGTCGTGTTCGGCGAGCTCGGCCCGTAATTCCGGGGTGACGTTCTCCTGTAGGAATTCGCGAACCTCGGCGAGCCACGCGCGCTGCCCGGCGTCCAATGCGAAATCCATCCCGTGCGCACCCCATCCTCTCTTTGCCGAAGCGCCAGCGTAACGCTGGTGCGCGGGTCCGCTAGTCGCCAACGCCCGCTCACCGGGAGAGCGGTTTCGCGCGGCCGTCAGTTTCACTGACGGTCGTCATTGACGACCGTCAGCCAGCTCGCTAAAGTCCTCAGCGTGCCCGTTACGACGCTGTCCGCGGCGCCGCCGAGCGCCCGGGAGGCGCAGCGGCTTCAGACGCGGCGGCGGGTGTTCGATGCGGCGATCGCCGAGATCGGCAGGTCCGGACTGGCGGGCACCGATGTCGCGGCCATCGCCGCCGCGGCGGGCGTGGTGCGCGGGACGTTCTATTTCCACTTCCCCACCAAGGAGCATGTCCTGGTCGAGTTGGAGCGGGACGAGGAAGTCAAGATCGTGGCCAAGCTCGAGGCCCGGGCGAGCAAGCAGCCGGATCTGCTTGCGTTGCTCACGCGGCTGGTGCACGAGGTGCTCGAGGCCGAACGGCGTTTGGGCCCCGTGGTTTTCCGGGACATGCTGGGATTGCACTTCTCGGCTGCGCGGCCCATGGCCGACGAGCTCGGGGAGCACCCGGTGGCCGCCTTCGTGATCGCCGCGATCGCCGACGCCCAGGCCGCCCGGCGCATCCGGCCGGACGCGGATCCCGGCGAGCTGGGGGTCATCTTCATGACCGGCCTATTCGCGTTGCTGGCCACCGCAGGCACGGCGTCCCGGGCACGCTCTGCGTTGTTGAACCGATACGTGCAGACCATCGTCGCAGGAATGGAGTCACCATGACCGCCACAGGTATCGACGGCTACCGGACCTACCTAGCGCAACGGGACGGCGATGCCGATCTGCTGCACCGCCGGCTGGCCAACCGCGAGGATTTCTTCGAATCGCTGGCGGCCGACCCGCTGCTCTCCGCGCGTCCCATCGACCGCACTGTTTTCCTGCGTAATCTGCGGCGCCGTCGACCCGAACCGGGACTGAGCCGCGAGATGCTGTTCCTGTTGGCCACCGCCAAGCTCAATCAGGCGGAGCGCTTCGGCGTCGATCTGGGCGACACCTACGGGCGCATCGGCGGCGTCGACCAGCCGCCGGAACGGATCTATCTCGCGCTCGAGGAGCACTATCACACCCGGCTGCTGGCCTACGTGCTCGACCTGTTCGGCCTGCCGTTTCACGTAGTTGTTCCGCCGTTCGTCATGCGGCAGTTCGTCAAGATGGAGGTGTTCCTCCCCGAGCGTTTCGGATTCCCGTTCGTGGGCGCCGCCGAAATGGCGGGCTGCATCATGTTCGACGAGTTGCGCCGAGTCGGTGTGGAGTTGTTCACCGACGAACCCGCTGTGGCCGCGCGGATCGAGCGGCTGTACTCCGAGATTCTCACCGACGAGTTGGGCCACGTCGGTTACTGCGCGGCGCGCTGCACTCGTGCCGAGCGCGCAGTAATGCGTTCGCTCTACCCGCTTTTCGGGCGGCTGTTCGCCAGGCAGACGGCCGAGATCAGCCTGCTGATCGACCGCGGGTCGCTGCGCGCCCGTCTCGACAGACCGTTCGATGTCGACGAGCTTGCGGCCGGGGTGCCGAACGCGACGTTCGTTGCCGCGCTGCCCTGATCGAGCGGACGGCTAGTCGGGAAGCTCCGCCAAAGCGGTGCCGATGGCCCCGGAGAATTCGACGTAGACCTGCCCGGTCTCGGGCGCCTCGCGCGAGATGCGCTGCAGCACGCCGTCTTTCCAGTAGTAGAGGTTACCGTTGATCGGCCCCGGATACTCCTTGCAAAACGCGGGGCACACCGAGGACATCAGGTTGATCGCCGCGAGCATTCTCTTGCTGGTCGTGACCGCGTGCAGGAACAGATGGTTACGATTCGGTACGCCGATGACGACACCGTGGGATGGCTCTGGGATGTACTGGCCTACCAGCGCCTGCAGGTCGAGGATCTTCGACGCAACAAACGACGAAGCGCCGTACAACCACTGCACATCGCCCCCATCGTCCTCGACGGCCTCGACGCCTTGGATCGGCTCGGCGGCGGTGTTGCGGCGCGCCGTCTCGCGCATCCGGTCGATGTCCTGGCCGGCAAGCCGGCTGGTGGTCACGAACCGGACCACGTCCGGGTAATCGAGGCACAGCACCTCGAAGAGCCCGTCGGCGAGTGGCCACGCGTAGGACAGTGCACCGTCGGCCTGCTCGATATCGGTATCGGACACCACCCGTGCCCTCAGGCGGGTGGCCAGCTCTTACCACTCCATCGTCTCGATCGTGGACACGGCGGCGTCCGGTTCGTCGACGTCCCCCGGATCGCGCTCGTCGGGCAGTCGGGCATACCGCTGCCCGGCGCCCAGCAGCTGACGCACCGAGGTCGTCAGCGCGTGCTCGTCGCCGAGGCTGCTCATGCAGTCGTCGAGCAGCTGGTGGGTGCACTGCGCCGCGTCGGTGTACTCGCCGCTGTTCCATAGCGCGTAGGCGAGTTCATAGCGCGCGCTGAGCGCTGATTCCGAATCGTGGCCGAATGCCCTGCCGCGTTCGGCGATCTCCTTCTTCATCAAGATGACGTGCTCGAGCAGCGCCTCGATTTGCGCGCGATGCTTGTTGGCGTATTCCTTGGCCCGCGCCGCGAGCTCCTCGGTCGGCTCGCCGCCGCGCTGGTCGAGCTCCATCTGTTGGTATAGGTCCGCGTCGACCCACTCGCCCTCGTCGAGGTCGGCCGCCCAGTCCGCGCGCCGAGCCGCCAACACCGTCTGCCCGGCAACGGTCAGCGGATGGTCGACCCCCAGCGCGCGAATCTCGTCGTCGATCAGGACCGCCCAGTCCGCGAGCACCTCGATGTCCCGATTCGGCGAGGCGGGCGCCCAAAGCGCGCACAGTTGACGCATACCGAGCGTCTGCTCGTGGTCGTCGCCAAAGACCTTGCTAAGCAACGGAATCAGCGTCACGGCGCCGGTGTGGGCGGCTTCCGTGTCGCCGGCCTCACCGCGCCAGGTCACCCATGCCCGCCAGCTGGCCAGGGTGTCGGGATGCTCGTTGCCCAGCAGTCGGGCCCGGACCGTCGACACCTGCGCCATCTCGTCCGTCGCGCCGATAACGTCGCCGAGTTGCCGGCGCCAGACCGCCAGATTGTGGCGCGCGCCCAGCGTCGTCAGGTGCTCGGCGCCGAACACCCGCTGTTCGGCGGTGAACAGCCGAAACCAGGTCAGCACCGCCGCGGTCGGATCGGTATCGGGGCCGGCGTAGCTCGCCAGCATGTGGCGGGCGGTGAGCGTGTCGGGGTGGTCGGGCCCCAGCTCGCTATCCAGCTGCGGGATGAGTGCGACCAGATCGTCGGCCGCGCGGGACACATCCCCCAGATGCTGACGCCAGTTGGCGATCGCGACGGCCAGCGACAGGCTCTCCGGGTGCTGCGGCCCGAGCCGTTGCCGGTGTTCGGCGAGCAACTCCTCGGCGACGGGCAGGGCGCCGGCCAGGTCCCCGGCCTCGCGGCGCGCAGTCATCAACTCCCGCAACGTCGCCGAGCGGCGTTCCCTTTCGACGTCGCCGAGGTCGGCGGTGCCGCCGTCGATGTCCGCGTCGATGTCCCCAGCCCCCATGCCCCGATGTAAGGCCACGCCCGCGCCGAAAGCAACTCACCGAGCCCGTGTCTGTAAAAACGCTGTCAAACTCCCGTTAAAACCCGTCGGACCCATCGCGGTTACGGGTCTGCCCTGCGAAAATCGGTGAAGCGACTGGTTCTCGACACCAGCCTCAGCTTCAGCCCCCAGGGAGAAGTCATGCCCACGCCTGAGATGCGCCTTCGTCAGGAACTGCGCAACTGCGCCATCGAGCTGCGCCAGCTCGCGTATACCCTGCCCAACGGGGTGGGCGAGCACGACCTGCTCCAGCTGTCCGCGCGCATGCACGCCGCCGCCGACCAGCCGATCCGCAAGGGCGCATAGCACCGACCCTCGCGGCGCGTCAGCCGCCGCCCTTGAGGCGAATCTTCCAGCGCACGAAGCCCAGGTAGAAAATGCTGATCGCGATCAGCATCGCCATGTCGAACAGCCACGTGCCGGACGTGTGATGCCAGTGGCGGTCCTTGGGGACCTGCGGCCCGGGCTCCAATTTGATCAGGTCGATGGTCGACGCCGATGCCGCGAAGCCCCACCGTGCCGGGGTCACCCACGACATCTGGTCGAGCCCAATCCGGTTGGTCACGGGGATCATGCCGCCGGAGAACACCAGCTGCGACATCACCGCCACGACGAGCAGCGGCATGATCTGGTCATTGGACTTGGCGACGGCCGACAGCGCCAGCCCGAGCATTGCCGAGGCGACGGTGGTGGCGGCGACATCGACGAACAGCTCCAGACCCGGCTTGCCCAGCGCCGCGGCGCCCTGGGTCGGTCCGCCTTTGCCGATCAGCGCGATGATGGTGACGATCGCCGACTGGACGACCGCGAACACGGTGTAGACGCAGACCTTCGCCAGCAGGTAGGCGCTGGTGGACAGCCCTACCGCTTGTTCCCGCAGGAAGATCGCGCGTTCGCCGATGAGATCCCGGATCGTCAGTGCGGTCCCCATGAAGACCGCGCCGACGTTGAGCAGCACCAGGATCTGCCCCGGCTCGGTGGGCGCGTCCCCCATGGGATTGGGGACGCCGAACCCGACATCTCCGGGCACCGACATGGACAACGACCCCATGATGAACGGCAACAGCGCGAGGAAAGCGAAGTAGCCGCGGTCGGAGACGATCAAGCGGATCTGCCGCCGGGCGATCGTGGAGAACTGCCGCAGCAGGCTGGTGTGCGACGGATCGCCCAGCTCGGCGGGTTTCTCCGCCGGGGGTGGCGGCGGAGGCGGCCCCGTACGGGCCAGATAGCGGGCCTTGGACCCATCGGGGTCGCCCGCGACCGTGCTGAAGATGTCGGCCCAGTTCGTGGTCCCCATTGCCGCGCCGATTCCGCTGGGCGGCCCGCAGAAGGCAGTCTTGCCGCCCGGGGCCAGCAGCAGGACCTGATCGCAGACATCGAGGTACGTCAGCGAGTGGGTGACCACGAGCACCACGCGGCCGGCGTCGGCGAGTTGCCGCAGCATCGTCATGACCTGGCGGTCCAGCGCGGGGTCCAATCCGGACGTCGGCTCGTCGAGGATCAGCAGCGACGGCCCGGTGAGCAGCTCCAACGCCACCGACGCCCGTTTGCGCTGCCCGCCCGACAGCTTGTCCACCCGCGTCTCGAGGTGCTGGGTCATCTCGAGTTCCTCGAGCACCCGGGCCACCACCTGGGCGCGGTCGTCCTTGGTGGTGTCCGGCGGCAGCCGCAGTTCGGCGGCGTATCCCAGGGCCTGGCTCACGGTCAGTTGACCGTGCACCACGTCGTCCTGCGGCACCATCCCGATCCTGCTGCGCAATGAGGCGTACTCGGCGTGCACGTTGTGCCCCTCGAACGCCACCGTGCCGGTGGTCGGATGCGTGTAGCCGGCGACGAGCCGGGCGAACGTCGACTTGCCGGCGCCCGACGGGCCGATCACGGCCGTCAGCGTCCCCGGCTGCGCGCCCAGCGAGATGTCGTCCAGCAGCGTCTTGTTGTTTTCGATCGTCCAAGTGACGCCGCGCACGTCGAGGCCGCCGGTGCGGGTGGCGGTCGCCGACTCGTCCCGGCGGGCCAGCGTGCCGCCCGCGAAAACGAGGTCGATGTTGCCGATCGTGACGACGTCGCCGTCGTGCAGCAGCGCCACGTCGACGCGCGAGCCGTTGACGAATGTGCCGTTGATGCTGCGGTTGTCGTGGATCTCGGTGCCGTCGGGTCCCGGAACCAGCGTCGCGTGGTGTCGAGATGCCAGTACCTCGGGGATGACGATGTCGTTGTCGTTGGCGCGGCCGATCTTGATCGCGCCCGGCATCGACCCCACGGTGGTTTTGCTCGGGCGCAGGATCCGCATCATCGAGGTCGCGATGTTCGCGGCGTCCCCGCCCACACGGCTGGTCTCCGGCTCCCCCGCCGGAGCCGGCGGTGCCTGCGGGGGCTGGGCCCGGTAGATCTGCGGTGGCGGGTGCCGCTCGGTGGGCGGTGCCGACGGCAAGCCACCGGTCGGCGGGCGCGGTATCGGACCCGACGGTGGGTTCGGCCCCGGCGCGGACGGGTGGCGCGGCAGCGGCCCCGACGGGTGGGCCGGCTGCGCTCCGGCATGCGGAGGTGCCGGCTGCGGCCGCGAGATCGGCTGCTGACCCTGGTCGGGGCGCAGCGCGCCGCTTGGTGCGTAACCCGGCGCATGCTGTGGGGCGCTCGGCCCGGTCATCGGGTTGGAGATCGGGATCGACGTCGTCAGCGGCGGCCGCCCCGCCGAACCTTGATGACGCCCCACCTCGAAGGTGACCGCGGGGCCGTCCGGATTGCCGATGTTGATACACAGGCCGTCCTGGATGTCGACGGCGGGCACCCGGCGGTTGCTGACATAGAGGCCGTTGAGGCTGCCGTTGTCGATCGCGATCCAGCGCCCTTGATCGAAACGCACCACCAGGTGAGTCCGCGAGATCAACGGATGCGCAACCCGCACGTCGGCGCGCAGATCGCGACCGATCACCACATCATTGCCTGCGGCGAAGGTGCGCTCGGCGCCCTCGTAACGAACTGTCAGCACGGGCGGGGCTGGTCGGCTCACTCGGCCAACACTAACGGCATCGGCGCCCTTTTAGGGGGACTGCTCGTCAAAAACTGGCGACCACCGGGGCCTGACGACGCGCGCTGCGCCAGTCCGTTTTTGACGACGGCGTCGCGGGTAACCGGCCGTCCATGGCTGACACCGACGGCGAATTCCCTGACGACGTGCCCATTGCCGATGCAGTAGAGCAACACCGGGCGGCCGGCGATGCGGCGTTCGATCGTGCCGAACACGTCATTCCGCGACTCGACGCGGCCGACGTGCCGTTGGAGGCAACCGTTTCCGACTGGCAGGAGCAACGCGAGACGGTACTGATCGATCCGGAATTCGACGAACTCCGTCAGTAGCGCTGCGGGGCAGGGTGTTTCGGGCCTCGACGCTAAGCCGGCTGGCGGACGGCGGCCATGTCGTGTCTGGCGGTCAGCCCTTTGACGAAGTCCCCGATGTAGCGTAGGGCCCGCCGGCCCTCGGGCAAAATGTCGGCCGCCAGTCAAGGTATCGGGAGAAGATCGACAGGGCCCCCGCGGTAAACATCGAGCACTTGCGCGCGTTCGGGTGCTTGAGTTTCCGGGACGGGTCGGCATCGGTGAAAGGCGAGATGGTGGCGATACCGGCCGGCGAGGCGACCTTCGACCCGATGGCGGCGAGGGCGGTCATGAAGGCCAGATAGCCGCCGGCCGAATCGCCGACGACGACCACCTGGTCGTCGTAACCGCGTTGCAGCAACCAGCGCAGCCCGGATATTCCGTCGTCTATCGCGTCAATGATCTGATGCGACGGCAACTTTCGGTATCCGACGACGAGCACTCCGGCATCGGCTGCCTTCGACAAGCGGCATGCCAAGGCGCGGTGAGTGTTGATGCCGCAGGTCAGGAATGCGCCGCCATGGAGGTAGAGGATCGCGCGCGTCGGCGACGTGCCGGGCGCACGAACCCACTCCGCGCGACAATGTTCCAGCCGCACCTGCTCGATCGCGGCCGGCGATCCGAACCGGGGCACCAAGCGCGCGAGGCCATCGACATGGCGAAGGGCCAATTCAAATTCGGCTGCAGCGCCCAGGCGCGCACGACGTTCTTCACGAGCAGTCGACTGGCCACCGAGACCGCAAGGGATTGCGGACTGTGTCGATGGTGAATACGCCGCATACCATCTCTCTGAGTAACGGTGTTGGTCCCGGAACACCCGAATACCCTGCAGGGGCGGCACAAAACTCGAGGCAAGTTCATGCCCAATATTGGTTTTCGCGGTTTATCGCCGAAAAACGTGGGTGGTCACGGCGCCTGATTTCGGCGCGGGTGCTGCCGGAATCGCCCCCGATGCTCGAAGATGTTGGCCATGGAGCAGGCAACGCACGCCGGCCGGCTATTGGCCGGGCGGGTCGCGGTGGTGACCGGTGGCGGCGGCGGCATCGGCGCCGCGACGGCAAAGCTTTTCGCGCTGCACGGCGCGCGGGTGGTCGTCGCCGATATCGACCGCGGCCTGGCACAGCGGGTGGCCGACGACATCGCGGCGTCGGGCGGCGCGGGGCTGCCGGTGCCCGTCGATGTCCGCGAGGCCGATCAGGTCGCCGACTTGGCGCGCGTGGTGCTGGATCGGTTCGGCCGGGTCGACGTGCTGGTGAACAACGTCGGCCATTGGCTGCGGCACCCCGGCAATTTCGTCGACACCGACCCGCAATTGTGGAATGAGCTCTACCACATCAATCTGCATCATGTTTTCCTGGTCACCCACGCATTCCTGCCCGCGATGGTCGGCCAACGCGGCGGCGCAATTGTGAATGTCTCGTCCGTCGAAGGCCTACGCGGCTACCCCGAAGATCCGGTCTACGCCGCGTTCAAGGCGGCCGTCATTCATTTCACCCGCAGCCTCGCGGTTCAGGTGGGCCGCGACGGCGTGCGGGTCAACGGGATCGGTCCCGACGTCACCGAATCCCTGCAGGTGCCTTACTCGAAATGGCTGTCTGCCGAGGAACAGGAGCAGTGGCCGCAGTGGGTTCCGTTGGGGCGCATGGGCTTACCCGAGGACCAGGCGAGCGTGATCTTGTTCCTTGCATCCGATCTGTCCGCCTTCGTCACCGGTCACACGATCCCGACCGACGGCGGCACCGGCGCGGCGGGCGGTTGGTTCCGCTCGACACGCCGGGCCGACCGCGAATGGACCAACCGGCCCATCGCGCCGTGATCTGCCGGCTCAGGCGTACCCCAGCGCCGCGTTCTCAGCGCGAATCCTGACGTTGAGCACCAAGGCGTTAGCGATGCCGAACGCGATGGCCGTGAGCCACGCCGAGTGGACCAGCGGGAGCGCGGCCACCTCCACCGCGACCGCGGTGTAGTTCGGGTGATGCAACCAGCGGTAAGGCCCGCGCCGAACCAGTTCCGCACCCGGGATCACGATGAGGCGCGGATTCCAGTGTCGGCCAAGCACGGCGACGCACGACCAACGGACAACGGTGCTCAGCGCGACGAGAACCACCATTGGCCAGCCCAGCCAAGGCAGGAACGGCCGGTGCAACGACCAGACCTCGACGACGCAGGAAACCAGCAGCAGTGCGTGCATAGTCACCATTGCCGGGTAGTGGTCGCGGCCGAACTCCTTGCCGCCGTGGGCAAACGACCAAGCGGCGTTACGCTGAGCGACCGCGAGCTCGACGAGGCGTTCAGCGCCGATTGCGAGGATGAACAGGTAGTAATACATCGTCATGCCCCCTCACCACTGCAGCAGCAGTAGCTCGAAGCTGAATCCGGGACCCATCGCCAGCATTATGCCGAAGGCGCCGTCGGCCAGCGGCTCGGCGAGGGTCCGGCGCAACACATCGAGCACCGAGGCGGACGAGATGTTGCCGTTGTCGCGCATGGAATCTCGGCTGTGCATCACCGCTTCGGGTGGCAGCCCGATGGCGTTCTCGATCGCGTCCAGCACCTTCGGGCCCCCGGGATGACAGACCCACGTCGCGATGTCGGCGACGGACAAACCGTGGCCGGCCAGGAAGCTGTCGACCTCGGCCCGCAGGTAGTCGTCGGCCATCTTCGGCACGTCCCGGGACATGACGAGCTGGAACCCGCTAGAGCCGACGTTCCAGCCCATGACGTCGACCGTTTCGGGAATCACCCGGCTGCGTGTCGCCAGGATGCGGGGGCCCTTGACTCGGCGGGGCGGGGACGGAGGCCGGTGGGCCCCGGTGACAACCACCGCGGCCGCCCCGTCGCCGAACAGCGACACGCCAATGAGCGCGGGCACCGAGAAGTCGTCCCGCTGAAGGGTGAGCGAGCACAGCTCTACCGACAGCAGCACAGCGACATCCCCCGGGTAGCCGTGCAGATAGTCGTAGACACGGGCCAGACCGGCCGCACCCGCCACGCAACCGAGGCCAAACAGGGGGACCCGCTTGATATCCGGGCGGAATCCCACCCGCGACATCAGCCGAGCGTCGACGGTCGGCACCGCGATTCCCGTGCTCGACACCATTACGATGGTGTCGACCTCCTGCGGTTGAATGTTCGCCGCCGCGAGCGCTTTCCGGATGGCCCGCTCACCCAGGTCAACAGCGACCTGCAGGTAGGCATCGTTGGCTTCGGTGAAACCGCTCATCTTCGAATAGCGCGACAGCGGCAGCGCCAAGCTACGGTTTTCGACGCCGGCTGTTTCGGCGAATCGCAGAAACCCCGGCTCGGCGAACTGCGTGAGTTCGCTTGCCACCTCGTCCTGGGTGTGTCTGTTGGTTGTGAACGCCACCGCGCTGCCGGCGATGTGCGGTGCGCCGCGGCTGGCGTGTGCATTCTGGGTCGCGGACCCCGAAAAGGTTGTTACAGTCATGTCCATGGCCACGACTGACTCGGCGTGATGGTTCAGGGGCGCGGCCAAGGTGAACTAAAACACAGTCGGCGCCGAACTTTCGTCGCGCCACAATCGCCCGCGAACCGGTGGTTGAAACCAACTTCACTGCCCGCTGAGCAATCGAACAATCATGCACGAAAGTTATTGCACACCAGCGGGTGTCGCGGCCGGGAAGCGGGTCTGGTCGCCGATGACGGTCACCGGGATCCCGTTGAGGGCACCGTTTCCGGACGGCTCGTCGACAAACATCGGCAGGGACAGCGCATTGGTGTTGACCCCGGGCGAGCCGTTGGCCACCGACAGCCGGGTGCCCGGCCGGCCGTGTCCCCAGCCATGTGGCATCGACACCACGCCGGGTTTGATCGCGTCGGTGATTTCGACGGGCACCTTGATTTCGCCGGCCTCGGATTTCACCGTGACGACGTCGTCGTCGGAGATCCCGCACCGCGCCGCGTCGTCGGGGTGAATGAGCAGGGTGCAGCGATCCTTGCCCTTCATCAGGGCGGGCACGTTGTGCAGCCACGTGTTGTTCGAGCGCAGGTGTCGCCGGCTCACCAGCACCAGCGGCTCGGCGGGGCGTTGCAGGCGGGCGGCCAGCCGGGGCAGGTCGTCGAGCAGGTATTGCGGCGCCAGGCGGATCTTCTTGTCGGGCGTGTCCAGGATGTCGGGTAGCTGCGGCACCATCGGCCCGAAGTCGATGCCGTTCGGGTTGGCCTTGAGCAGGTCGAGCGTGAGGCCGCCGGGGTTCTGGCCGTACTGGTCCCCGAAGGGTCCCGTCCGCAGCGTCAGGTCGAGCATCCGCTCCGGGCCGCCCCGCTCGTAGAGTTTGCGGATCTCGGCCCCGTCGACTCCCCGGGTGAACGCGAGGTAGTCGAAAAAGCCATCGTCGATGGCCGCGACGTCGACGTCCTCGGCCGGCGTGCCGGTGCACAGGCCGGTCAGCCGGATCAGGATCTCCCATTCGTGCGGGCGCTCGCCCGGGTCGAACACCGGAGCGGAGTAATTCGCGATGCTGTGAATCGCAAACAGCAGGATCAGGTCGTCATGGTGCGGCTGCTCGAGCGGCGACAGCCCGGGCAGGATCACGTCGGCGTGCCGCGTGGTTTCGTTGAGCCACAGGTCGACCGAGATCATCGCTTCCAGCATCGGGAGCACCTCGTCGAGCTTGTCCCCGCCCGGCGTGGACAACACCGGGTTACCTGCGACGGTGATCAGCGCCTTGAGCTGCCCGTCGCCGGGGGTGGCGATCTCCTCGGTCAAGCAGGAGACCGGAGCCTGTCCGAGAACCTCTTTGGCGCCGCGGACCCGGGTGTGCCAGCGACCGAATTCCGCCAGCCCGCCCTCCAACCCGGGCAGCGGCTGGGTGGTGATCGACCAGGCCGCGGGTTTGGGGAACATGGCGCCACCCGGGGTGTCGAAATGCCCGGTCAAGATGTTGATCACGTCTACCAGCCAGCTGGCCAGACTGCCAAACTCTTGATTGCACAACCCGATTCGCCCGTACACCACCGATCTCTGCGTGCCGGCCAGTTCGCGGGCGAGCCGGCGAATGCGGTCTTCGTCGATGCCGGTGACGGCGCTGACCCGCTCCGGTGGCCAGTCCGCGGCGACCCGGCGCATCGTGTCGATCCCGTTGACATGTGGCCCGGCGTTGACCAGGTTCTCCTCGAAGAGGGTGTGGGCGACGGCCAGCAGCAGCGCCGCGTCGGTGCCCGGCACGATGGGCAGCCACTCGTCGGCCTGCGCGGCGGTCTGGGTGCGCACGGGGTCGATCACAATCACCTTGCCGCGTTGGCGAATCCTGGCGAGCAGGCCCATCACGTCAGGCGCGGCCAGCAGCGAGCCTTGCGAGGCCGCAGGGTTGGCGCCCATGATGACGATCAGGTCGGTGCGCTCGATGTCGGGCACCGGGAAGTTCCACCACAGGCCGTACATCAGATGCGAGGACAGGTTCTTCGGCCACTGGTCCACCGTGCCCGGCGAGTACGTGACCGGCATCCCGGACATCCCCATCAGCACACCGGCATAACGAGCCAGGGAGAACGAGTGCGCCAGCGGGTTGCCGGTGTAGGCGGTGACCGCGCCGATGCCGTACTTCTCGATGACCGGGGTCAGCAATTCAGTGCACCGGCGAAATGCCGCGTCCCAGCTGGCTTCCTGCCAGTTCCCGTCGACCTTGATCATCGGCCGGCGAATGCGGTCGGGGTCGTGGTGCACGGCGCCCAGCGAGACACCCTTGGGGCACAGGTGTCCGCGGCTCCACACGTCGGCGCGGTTGCCGCGAATGCCGGCAACCTGACCGCCCTCGACCTGAATCTCCAAGCCGCACATGGCTTCACACAGTGGGCATGTGCGTAGGTGCGTGCCGTCTTCGCCGGGTGCCATCCACTCACTGTATTGCGCTACCGCCGGTAGCGGAAGTGTCAAAACCTCGTGGTCACCCGGCCCACGGCCCGACGCCTCCGACCTTGTCGATGCGGATGTGGGTGAGATATCCCGGCGGTGCGTCGTCCGGCGGGAACTTCAGGTTCGGGTCCCCGAGGATGGGGTTGAGTTCCGTGAGCAGCTCCGGGGCGCCGCCCGCGGTGATCCGGGCGGTCCCGGTGATCGAGAGGTAGGGCCGGATGCCCTTGCCGGCCGCATCGAGCGACAGGATGGTCACGGCGACGCGCGGATCGGTGCGGACGTTGCGGACCTTCTTGTGCTCGGAGAGGTGGGCGCTGACGAGTTCGTCCCCGTCGGGCGTCGACCGCAAGGCGAGCCATACGACGCTGACCTGGGGGCTGCCGTCGGGATTGATGGTGACCAGCGTGGCATCCGCACCCGTGCCGATGAGATCTCGTGCGGCGTCGTTGAGCTTCATGCGTTGTGCTACGCCGCCGGAGTGCCGATTCATTCCCGAAGGCGGCGGGGACCCGGCACATTTGAATTTGACAAGTTGGCTAGGCAACCGCGCCGCCGTGGCCCTAGCGTTCACTACAACCGACCTTAACCACTCCTTGGAAAGCATGCGGCCATGACCGACCAGCAGCAGCCGGTGGACGTCGAACGTCTGCGCAGCGAGCTGCTGGATCGGGTCGAGGCCGAACCGTGGGACGAATGGTCCCCGGACCTTTTGCGGGCACTGATCGCCGTGTTCGACCTCAGCGGCATCACGCCGGTATCAAGACAGGGCTTCCGGCCCCGCATCGTCAAGTAACTCACCGCGCGCCCGACTAGAGTCACGGCGATGGAGCTGTGGGAACTTCTCGCCCGGGAGCAGATCCGCGACACACTGGCACGGTACAACTGGTCCGGCGACGCCGGACGGGTTGACGGGCTTGCCGAAACATTCTGCGTCGACGGTGTTCTGAGAACCGCGGATCGGCCCCGCTGGGCGGCAGATCCGAGATCGTCACCTTTCTCGGCGGAGTGACGGCCAACCTCGCCGATGCCGTGGACGTCAAACCGGTCGTCCGGCACAACGTCACCAACCTGCTGTTCGAGGCCTGCTGTTCGAGGCCTGCTGTTCGAGGCCGTTGCACCGGACCAGGCGCAGGTCTCGTGCTATTTCACGGTGGTCACCCACATCGGGCCTCGACCATTTCGGACGCTATCGCGACACCCTGGTGCCCAACGGCGGCAGCTGGCTGATCAAGCATCGCAAGGTCTCCGCCGACTGGGCATCCCCTGGATCGGCCATGGCCGACCCGCGGCCCGGAGGTTTTGCGGCACAGTAGGTTTCGTATATCGCGACACGGGGGAAGGACCGAACCATGTGTGCTACACCGGCGGCGACCGGACGAACCGACCGCCGCATCGGCTATCTGCTGATCCGATTGACCATCGGGGCCCAGCCTCTTGGGGCACGGTCAGGTCCGGATGCCCAAGCTCGGAACCTTTCACGCCCAGCTGGTGGCCGAGTTCAAGACCTCGATGCTACCGACCGCCCTGGTGTCGGGGTGCAGCTACGCACTCCCCTTCGCCGAGCTCAGCACCGGTCTGCTGCTGTTGGCCGGCGCGCTGACGCGCGCGGCCGCCCTCGTCGCCGGCGCGGTGATGATCGTGTTGGTCCTGGGCGCGACGTCCATCGAGCACTTCAACGTGATCGGCGATCAGCTCGTGCACGCGAGCCTGCTTGCCGGCGTGCTGGCCTTCCGGACCTACAACACGTACTCCGTCGACCGCCTGCTGGCCGCCCGGCGCTGACCGGGATCCCGATCAGCGGAACACCATTCCCGCGTGCCTCGGCAACATGGCAGGGTGGCATCGTGGCCAACAGCTCCGAAACGACCGTCGAACAGGACCTGCGTGAAATCAGTACCCCGAAGGGCGCTTTGCGGTATTACGACTGCGGTTGCGCGTCGGCTCCGGTGCTGCTGTTCCTGCACGGCTCCGGGCCCGGCGTCACCGGCTGGCGCAACTTCCGCGGCGTCCTGCCCACGTTCGCCGAGCACTTTCGTTGCCTGATTTTGGAATTCCCCGGCTTCGGGGTGACCGAGGACTTCGGCGGCCACCCGATGGTCACCGCGTTCGGTGCGGTGCCGGCGTTCCTGGACGCCCTCGACGTCGCGACGGCGCACATCGTCGGCAACTCGATGGGTGGCGGGGTCGGTGTCAACTTCGCCATCGGTAATCCGGACCGCGTCGGCAAGCTGGTGACCATCGGAGGCATCGGCACCAACATCTTCAGCGCCAGCCCGAGCGAGGGCATTCGGCTGCTACAGGAATTCGTCGAGGACCCGACCCGGCAGCGGCTCGTCGACTGGCTCAAATCAATGGTCTACGACCAGGCGCTGATCACCGACGAACTCGTTGAGGAGCGTTGGCAACTGGCCTCCGACCCGGTGACGCTGGCCGCCGCGCGCCGCATGTACGGCAAGGAGGCCTTCGCCGGGATGAACGCCATGATGGCCGCCTCCGACCGCCCGCTGCCGTGGGCCGTCATGCACAAGGTCAGGGCGCCGACCCTGCTGACCTGGGGTCGCGACGACAGGGTGAGCCCGCCCGACATGGCGCTGATCCCCATGCGCACGATCCCCAACGCCGAACTTCACATATTCCCCAACTCGGGGCACTGGGCGATGATCGAGGCCAAGCAAGCCTTCGAAAGCACGGTGCTCGGATTCCTGTCCCGCAGCTAGCCGACTCACGTAAGGACACCGACATGAGCGACCGGGTGATCGACCGGGTAGTGGCCATGGCCGATCAATTGCGCGACCAGGCCGCCGAAGCCGAACGCATCGGCCGGCTCACCGACGACACCGTCAAGCAGATGAAGAATGCCGGCCTGATCCGACTGCTGCAGACCAAGCAGTATCAGGGGTTCGAGGTGCACCCGCGCGAATTCGCCGAGACGACGATGGCCACCGCCGCGCTGGATCCCGCCGCCGGGTGGATCGTCGGCGTGGTGGGCGTGCACCCCTACCAGTTGGCTTACGCGGACCCGAAAGTCGCCGCCGAGATCTGGGCCGACGACGTCGATACCTGGATGGCCTCGCCGTACGCACCGCAGGGCATCGCCAAACCCGCGCATGATGGAGAGGGCGGCTACATCTTCAACGGGCGCTGGCAATTCAGCTCGGGCACCGACCATTGCGACTGGATCATCCTGGGCGCGATGCTCGGCGATACCAATGGCATGCCGCTGATGCCGCCACGGATGCTGCACATGATCCTGCCGCGCAAGGACTACCAGATCGTCGACGACTCCTGGGATGTGGTGGGACTGCGGGGAACCGGCTCGAAGGACGTCATCGTCAAGGATGCTTTCGTCCCGACCTACCGGACCATGGACGCGACCAAGGTGATGGACGGCACCGCCCAGCGCGAGGCCGGCATGACCGAGCCGCTGTACCTGATGCCGTGGTCGACGATGTTCCCGCTGGGCATCTCGGCGGCCACCATCGGCATCGCCGAGGGCGCGCTGGCCGCGCACCTGGACTACCAACGGGAGCGCGTCGGCGCGACCGGAACGGCCATCAAGGACGACCCCTACGTCATGCACGCCATCGGCGAGGCGGCCGCCGACATCAACGCCGCCCGCCAGGAACTGCTGGCCAACGCCGACCGGATCTACGACATGGTCGCGGCCGGCAAGGAGGTCTCGTTCGCCGACCGCGCGGCCGGTCGCCGTACTCAGGTCCGCGCGGTATGGCGCGCGGTGGCCGCGGTTGACGAGATCTTCGCTCGCTCGGGCGGCAATGCGGCGCGGACGGACAAGCCGCTGCAACGGTATTGGCGTGATGTGCATGTCGGTCAGATGCATGCCATCCACGTCCCCGGCACCACCTACCACGCAGCGGCGCTGAGTTCACTCGGCATCGAGCCGCCCGAGGGTCCGCTGCGGGCCCTGATCTGAACAAGGAGGGCCCCAGCCGTGAGCGACCTGAAAAGCCTTGGCTACATCACCATTTCGACCAGCGACATCGACCGCTGGCGGCAATTCGCTTTCGGTATCCTGGGTTTCGCCCAGGGCACGGGACCGGATCCGTCGGCGCTGTATCTGCGGATGGACGAGCGGGCGGCCCGGCTCATCGTGGTGCCCGGTGAGACCGACCGGGTGCTCACCATCGGCTGGGAAGTGCGCGATCGCCCCGCGCTGCAGCGAGTCAAGGCCACCCTCGACGGTGCCGGAGTGGCTTTCAAGGAGCTGTCCGCCGATGACGCCGAGGCCCGGCGCGTCGAAGAGGTGATCACTTTCGAGGATCCCGCCGGCACCGCACTCGAGGTGTTCCACGGCGCGGTGCTGGATCACAGCCCGGTCATCACCCCGTTCGGCGCGAAATTCGTCACCGGCGATCAGGGCATGGGCCACGTCGTCCTGCCGACCATGGATCCCGACCGGCTGTTCGACTTCTACACCGAGGTGTTGGGTTTCCGATCGCGCGGAGCACTCCGGGTGCCGCTGCCGAAAGAGTTCGGGCCCATGCGGGTTCGGTTCCTGGGGATCAACGAGCGCCACCACAGCCTGGCGATCGTGCCGGCGGCGCACATGCGCGACCCCCGGCTGGTGCACATCATGGTCGAGGTCGACGACCTCGACGCGGTGGGCCGGGCGCTGGACCGGGTCAAGGCCGAGGGCTTCCAATTGTCGTCGACCCTGGGGCGCCACACCAACGACAAGATGATCTCGTTCTACGTCCGGGCGCCCGGCGACTGGGACATCGAATTCGGCACCGACGGCATGCGGGTCGACGAAACCTATTACACCGCGGAAGAAATCACCGCCGACAGCTATTGGGGCCACGACTGGGTGGGCGAGATGCCCGCAGCCATGCGGTTATGACGCCCGACACCGACGTCAGGCCGGTCCCCGCCTCCTCGATCACCTCGTGGGACGACGAGGCCGACGTCGTCATTGCCGGCTATGGCGTGGCCGGCGCCGCCGCGGCGGTCGAGGCGGCGCGAGCCGGGGCCGACGTTCTGGTCCTCGAGCGCACGGGATCGTGGGGCGGCGCGGCGTCGATGGCGGGCGGGTTCATCTACCTCGGCGGTGGCACGCCACTGCAAAAGGCTTGTGGCTTCCCCGATTCCGTCGAGAACATGGTGGCCTTCCTCAATATCGCGATGGGGCCGGGCGCCGACGAGAACCGGATCGCGGACTACTGCGCCGGCAGCGTCGCCCACTTCGACTGGCTGGTCGGCTGCGGCGTCCCGTTCAAGGCCGAGTTCTTCGCCGAGCCCGGCTGGGAGCCGATGGGCGACCAAGGCCTGATGTACAGCGGCGGCGAAAACTCCTACCCGTTCAACACCATCGCGACCCCCGCGCCGCGCGGGCACGTCCCGCAGATGTCGAACAAGAAGCAGGGCGAGGCGAGTGCCGGCTACATGTTGATGAAGCCGCTCGTCAAGACGGCCACCGCCGCCGGCGCCCGGGCGCTCTATGACGTGCGGGCGCAAAGCCTCGTGGTGGAATCCGACGGCCGCGTGGTGGGCATCCGCGCCCGCCGGTACGGCACGGAACTGACGATTCGCGCTCGCAGCGGCGTGGTGCTCGCCACCGGCAGCTTCGCGTACAACGACTCGATGGTGGCGCGCTTCGCTCCCCGGATCGCCGGGCGGCCTGCCGCGTCCATCGAGCAACACGACGGGCAGGCGATCCGGATGGCGCAGGCGCTTGGCGCCGACCTGGCGCACATGGACGCCACCGAGGTCGCGATCTTCATCGACCCGCAGCAGCTGGTGCGCGGCATCTTGGTCAACGGAAGCGGCCAGCGCTACGTCGCCGAGGACACCTACCCGGGCCGCATCGGCCAACTCACGCTCTACCACCAGGACAACGTCGCCTACCTGATCATCGACAGCGACGCCAACGACGAGGCGATGGCGTCGTGGTCGCCGAAGTTCATGCTGCGAGAGGCGAGCTGGGTCGCCGATAACATCGCCGACCTGGAACGGGCGATGGGCCTGCCGCCCGGTTCGCTGCAGTCCACGGTGACCGCCTTCAACGACGGCGCCGCCCGAGGCGAGGACCCCCTGCTGCACAAGAAGCCGGAGTGGCTGAAACCGATCGGCTCCCCCGTCGGCGCCATCGACCTGCGCGAGAACACCGGCGGTTTCACCCTCGGCGGGTTGAACACCACCCTGGACGCGGAGGTGCTGCACGTCAGCGGCGAACCCATTCCCGGGCTGTTCGCCGCGGGGCGTTCGACGGCCGGTCTAGCGGCGTGGGGCTATGCCAGCGGCGTCTCCCTCGGCGATGGCAGCTTTTACGGTCGCCGCGCAGGCCGCTCCGCCGCGAAGAGCTGACCCGAGTCAATCCGCGCCCGGCTCCACGCGATCGGCGGCGGACTTTCGCGTGTTGTGTGACAGCCGCCACAGTCGTGTGGTAGACAGAGTATTCCTAATAGGAATATGTCGGCCCGACATAGGGGTTGGAGGATCGATGTCACAGTCCGTTGCGCCCGCCGAAACGCCCACCGCCGTGATCGACCGCATCGCGCTGGTCCTGGACGCGTTCGATGGACCGGGCCGACTCACCCTCGCCCAGATCGTCCGGCGCACCGGCCTGCCGCGCTCGTCGGCGCACCGGATGCTGGAGCGGTTGGTGCAGCTGCGCTGGCTGCGTCGCAGCGGCCGCGACTACGAGCTGGGGATGCGGCTGGTGGAGCTAGGCTCGCTGGCGGTGCACCAAGACCGGTTGGTCCGGGCCGCCAGCCCGCTGCTGGGCGAATTGCACCGCGCCACCGGCCTCGTCGTGCACCTGGCTGTCCTGGACGCACCCGACGTCGTGTACCTGGAGAAGATCGGCGGCACGGCGGTGCCCACCCGGGTCGGGTCGCGCCAGCCCGCCCACTGCACCGCCGTCGGCAAAGCCATGCTGGCCTACTCCGGCCAGCACGCGGCGGTGAATCTGCGCGTCCGCAAGACCAAGTACTCGATCTCCACCAGTTCGCAGCTGGCGATCGAACTGGCCAAGGTCCGCGCACACGGCGTGGCATTCGAACGCGAGGAGTCGCTGGCCGGATTCGGCTGCGTCGCAGCCCCCATCTGCAGCCCGGGTGAGGACCAGGACGTCCTCGCCGCCGTGTCGGTGTGCGGCCCGATGAATCGCATGATGTTCGATCAGCGCCTGACCGCGCCGGTGCGCATGACGGCGATGGCGATTTGGCGCAACATCGAGGGCGGGCCGCAATGCGTAGCCCCCACGCTGCAGCCGCTGCGGCCGTTGCGGCCGGCACGTCCCGAGCCGCGGCGGGCCGTGCAGTACGCGTGAACTACTTCTCCGGGGGCGTCGCCGTCATTACCGGAGCCGGCTCGGGCATCGGTGCGGGGTTGGCATGGCAGGCAAGCCAATTGGGCATGACCGTGGTGCTCGCCGACGCCGACGGCGCCGCCATCGCGGCGGTGCGGGACGAGATCGGCGGCCGCGGGGGTTCCGCCGTCGCCGTCCCGACCGATGTCCGCAATCCCGTTGCAATGCAGGAACTGGCGGACCGGACCTACCGCGACGTTGGCCCGGTGCGCCTGTTGGTCAACAACGCCGGAGTCGAACAGTTCGGCTACCTGTGGGACACACCGGTGGCCAATTGGCAACGGGTCGTCGACATCAACGTCAGCGGCGTGTTCTACGGCGTGCGGGCCTTCTTGCCGAAGATGATGGCCATCGACGACCACGCGTGGGTATGGAACCTGTCGTCGGTCGGCGGGGTGTTGGCAATTCCGTTGCAGGGGCCCTACATCACGAGCAAGCACGCGGTGCTCGCACTGACGGAGTGCCTGTATCTCGACGTCGAGTCGGCGGGACACGGCCATCACATTCACGTGCAGGCGGTGCTGCCGGGGCGGTCAAATCCAACATCTTCGATTCGGCGGGCGGCGTGGACGCTGCCCAGGGCGGCGACCTCACCGCCGCCGAGGCGCACCGCGCGGCAATGCTGCAGGTCAAGGCCGCGGCCATGGACGCGCGGGCGGCGGCGGGGCGAATCTTCGAGCAGGCCGCCAACGGCCGGTTCTACCTGCTCACCGAGCCGGAGTATGTCGGGTCTGCTATGACGGAGCGAGCGAATGTGCTTGCGGCGCAACGATCGCCGTCGACCAGGCGCTGAAACACGTCCGCCACACGAGTATCCGCGCGTCGCTGCCGTGGGCCCGCGAATATCGGTCTCCTTGTTCATCGCAGTCATCGGGCTCGTCGTCCAGGTGCTCGCACCCATCCGATACACCGGCCTGATCTTCGCCCTCAACGTTGGCGCCACCCTCGGGCTCACCGTGCTCGACATGAGCACCCACCGGCTCACCAGCACCGACCTCGCGGGCTTCGTCCTGGCACTCATGCTCGGCAGCATTGCGCTGTTCATGAGGAGCGAACGAATCATGCGGGACTTGACCGGCGCGCCACTAGTCGACAACCGGCAACTCGCCGCGCCGCGCCGCGTCAACGATCGAATCCCCCAGGGCCGAGCACGCCAGAAAGATGCCCCGGCCGTCCGTCGAAATCTGCTGCGCCTGATGGCGTTCGGCGCACCGGGCGATCGCGTCGCCGTTCCACTGCACACTGGTCTGATTCCAGCTGCTCTTGCGGACCAGGACCCGGGCCCCGCAGCGCCGGCATGCCACGGGCATCATCGGCATGTCGGCGAGCCGATTGTCCGTCCGGACGCGCGATTCGGGTGTCGTCACACCGAGCCCGCCGCCTGCGCCGCCATGTTCGCCTCGACCTCCTTCATCCACGCCTCGTAGGGGCGGGTGGTGTCCAGCTCGAACTCGAAGCGGTCCACCATATCCGGCTGCACAGCGGCGGCGTCGACGTAGAACTGTTGATACCAGCGCCGCAGCTGATAGACCGGGCCGTCCTCCTCGACCAGCAGCGGATTGTCAATGCGCGCCTTGTGCCGCCAGATCTCGACGTCTTGCTCGAAACCGAGCTTCACGTACTCTCCGAGTTTCACCGCGGTTCGCAGCGCCTCATCGCCGGGCAGCGCATCCGACTTCTTAACGATGATACCGTATTGCAGCACAAAGGAATTCGCGTCAATCGGGTAGTGGCAGTTGATCAGGATCGTGTGGGCGTCGCCGTGTTTGTAGTGATAGGTCAGGTCGTCGATCATGAAGGACGGGCCATAATACGACGCCACCGACGTGTTGCCCAACATTTGCGCGCCCTCGGTGCCGGCCATGTCGGGACGGCCCTCGCCGTTCATGTACTGCGTCGCGACGTGTCCTTCGAAGATGTTCTTGAAGTAGGTCGGCAGCGCGCCGTGAATGTAGAAGAAGTGCGCCATATCCACGACGTTGTCGATGATCTCGCGGCAGTTGCTACCGACGACGGTGGTGTACCAGTGCCAGTCGCTCCACTGGTCGCTGGTGGCACCCTGGATGCGCGGGATCGTGACATCCGGCGGGGGCGGCTTGCGCTCGGGGTCGTTCCACACGAACAACAGGCCGTCCTGCTGCAGCGTGACCCAGGCCTGGGTGCGGGCCAGCTTCGGGGCGCGCCTGCTGTAGGGCACCTGCTTGCATCGCCCGTCGCCGCCCCAACGCCAATCGTGGAACGGGCAGGCGATCTCGTCGCCCTTGACCTCACCCTGGGAGAGGTCACCTCCCATGTGCCGGCAATACCCGTCGAGCACATTGATCTCGCCGTTCCCAGTGCGGAAAACCACCAGCTTCTGCCCGAAAGCATTGATGGAATGCGGCGCCCCTTCGGAGAAATCCTTGAGCAGACCCAGGCAGTGCCAGCCGCGGGCGAACCGCGTCGGGACGGCCTGGGCTTCGATGAGCCGAACTTCGTCGGCCTCGGGCTGCGACGTCATGGGCACGATCTAACTCTCCGCCCGGGGCCGTGCGGGCGGGTTGTTCCACTCATCAGGATGGGTCTTCCTGCGTCGCGCCGACCCGGCATACCGTTCTCACCGTGACCCCGCGCAGCACCACCATCCCCGCCGGGCTTCCGGTGGCCGACACCACCGTGGATCTGCTGATCATCGGATCGGGGACCGGCATGGCCGCCGCGCTGACGGCCCACGAACTGGGGCTGTCGGTCCTGATCGTGGAGAAGTCGTCGCACGTGGGCGGATCGACCGCGCGCTCCGGCGGCGTGCTGTGGCTGCCCGCCAGCCCGGTGCTGCGCGAGGCCGGCGCGAACGACACCGCGCAGGCCGCCGCGACGTATCTGGATTCGGTCGTCGCGGGGTCGGCGCCGCAAAAGCTGTCCACCGCGTTTCTGGCGCATGTGTCCGCGACGGTTGACATGCTGCGCCGGACGACTCCGCTGCGTCTGTTCTGGGCCCGCGACTACTCGGACTACCACCCCGAGCAACCCGGTGGCAGCGCCCCGGGTCGTACCTGCGAGTGCCACCCGCTGGACACGTCGATACTCGGCGAGTACCGCACCCGGCTGCGGCCTGGCGTACTGGAGGTCAATGTCCCGATGCCGACCACGGGCGCCGACTACCGGTGGATGAACCTGGTGGCCCGCCTGCCGCGCAAGGGCATTCCCACGTTCGCCAAGCGCCTGGCCCAGGGAGTGGGCGGGCTGCTGTTGGGGCGGCGTTACGCGGCGGGCGGCCAGGGCCTGACGGCCGGCCTGTTCGCGGGTGTGCTGCGGGCTGGCATCCCGGTGTGGACCAACACCTCGCTGGTGCGCCTGGACGGCGGCGGTGACCGGGTGACCGGCGCCATCGTGGACCACGACGGGCGCGAGGTGCTGATCGCCGCCAGGCGCGGGGTGGTACTGGCGACGGGCGGGTTCGACCACAGCATGGACATGCGGTGGAAGTTCCAGGCGGAGTCGCTGGGCGCCAACCTGAGTCTGGGCGCCGAGTCGAACACCGGCGACGGGATCCGTGCCGGCCAAGAGGCCGGTGCGGGAATCGATTTGATGGACCAGGCGTGGTGGTTTCCCGCTGTCGCTCCGCTACCCGGCAAGCCGCCCGTGGTGATGCTGGCCGAGCGGTCGTTGCCGGGGTCGCTGATCGTCGACCAGGACGGCCACCGCTTCGCCAACGAGTCGATGGACTACATGTCGTTCGGCCAGCGGTTGCTGGAACGGGAGCGCTCCGATGGCCGGCCCGTGCCAATGTGGATCGTGTTCGATCAGCAGTACCGCAACAGCTATGTCTTTGGTGCCGAACTGTTTCCGCGCATGCGCCTACCCCAGGCCTGGTACGACGCGGGCATCGCGGTGCGGGCCGACAACCTGACCAACCTCGGGGCGCGGATGGGGGTCCCGGTCGCCGAGTTCTTCGCGACGATGACCCGCTTCAACCACAACGCTTCGGCCGGTGCGGATCCCGACTTCGGCCGCGGCCGCAGCGCCTATGACCGCTACTACGGTGACCCGACGATCAAGCCGAATCCCAACCTGCGTCCGTTGGTCAAGGGCCCGTTCTACGCGGTCAAAATGGTGCTCAGCGACCTGGGCACGTGCGGCGGGCTGCGGACCGACGACCGGGCGCGCGTGCTGCGCGAAGACGGCGGCGTGATCGCGGGCCTGTATGCGGTCGGCAACACCGCGGCGAACGCTTTCGGCACCACCTATCCCGGCGCGGGGGCGACGATCGCGCAAGGGCTGGTGTACGGCTACATCGCGGCCGTGGACGCGTCCGGTTAAATCCGCTCCGGGGCGCGACGCCGCAGGGCCAGCCCGCCTTCGAACGGCCGGTACCCGAACGCGGTGGGCGCCCGATAGCCGGTGTCCTCCAACGGTATGTGCACCTCGGCGATCGTCGGACCGATCTTGGCGGCGACCGGTGCCAGCGCATCAAGGTCGAACCGGTACAGACGGGCCGCGTTGCCGGCCAGGATCATTCGGCACTCGTCCGCGGACTTGTCGTGCAGCGCCCACCGGATTGCCAGCTTGGACCGCGGCGCGAAGCCCTCCTCGTGGGGATAGTCGCTGCCCCACATGATGTGGTCTGCCCCCATGAAGTCGATCATCGCGGAGTCGAACGGTGCCAGCTCGCTGGCCAGACAGCAGTTCCGTCTCGCGTATTCGCTCGGGGTCATGGTCAACGCATCGACCGACGACCCGCCAAACATCCCGTAGGTGCGGTTGGGTGCTCGGACTTGATGGTCGGCACCATCGCGTCCAGCATCGCCAGCTGCGGCGGCAACCACAGCGTGCCCAGCTCGGTCGGTACGAACCGCAGCGTCGGGTAGCGCTCGAACACTCCGGCCAGAATCAGGTGCCCCAGCGTCCGCTGAGCCCACAGCGCCATCTCGGTGATCAACACCGCGTTGGATGCTGGCTGGTCCATCGGCATCTCGGGGCTTGTCCAAGGGCGCAGCCATACCCGCCAGGGTCCGCGCCGGCCGAGCAAGTGGCGACAGCTCATCTCAATGAGCTGGACACGATGGACGCGCGCGCCGCAGCTCGGCTAGTGGCGATCGCGTTTGGCCGCAACCTGCTTTTCCACCTCACGCCAGTAACCCGGCGTGGTCCGGGGTTTGCCGTACCCCCCCTTGGGTGCCTGCTGCAGCACCGCGTCCGCCTCGTCGATCTCTTTCAGCATTTCCAGGGCGAACTCGCGCTCGGCGGCGTAATACTTGGCGGTCCAGCGCAACGCGAGCACGGAATACGCCCATGCGGGTTCGGCTTCGGCGCCCTCGGCGTCCTCGACGGCTTTGCGATGGCAGGTTTCGGCGTAGGCCGCATACTCCTGCAGGACTTCCTTGAGCCGGGCCGGGTTGCTCAAGTGTCCCAGCGTCATCCGCATCAGCACGCTGTGTTTGAGCACGGGCGGATCCACCGGCGCATCGGTGGCCCACGCGGTGACCGCAGCCATCCCGGCCTCGGTGATCTTGTAGAGCCGGCGGGTGCGGGTGCCCTCGTCGCGCTCGACGCGAGACGTCGCCAGCCCCAACGACTCCAGCTTCTTCAGCTCGGTATAGATCTGGCTGTACGACGGGCTCCAGTAGTAGAGGTCAACGCTCCAATCGATCCACTTCTTGAGGTCGTAGCCGGAGACTTCCTCTTCGTAGGACATCATGCCCAGCAGCGCCCAGCTGGTGGCGGCAAGTGCCGCCTTGTCCTGCTTTCCCGCCGGCTTTTCGCTGGCAGGATCCGATTCGGAGGCCATATCGCCAGGTTAACAACACTCGTCGGCACGGTGGGGTCGCTGACCGCTGGCCGGGACGCTCTGTAACGTCGCGACGGCATGCCGCGAAGAAGGTGGACGTGAGCAGGATTGCCCGGATTGGGCTCGGGATTGCGGCGGTTGGCTGGTGTGCGGGCATGCCGTCGGCCGCCGCGGACAACCCGATCTGCTCTGAGAATGTCTGCTCGTTCTACTCGCCCACCCACACGATCAGCTGCGAGATCGATTACCAGCGACCGGGTCTGCCCGACTCGACCTATTGCCAAGTCAGCCCGCCGGCCCCGGCGCCGCAATCCGTGCACATGGACCCGGTGGGGACGTACTCCGTCTGCCCCGGCGAAAGCTGTTTGGGCAATCCGGGTTTGGGTCAGCCGACGCTGGAGTACGACCAATCCGCGACACTCGGTCCGTTTAGCTGCCGGTCCGACGTCGACGGGATGACCTGTCGCGTCGTATCGGGGTGCGGCTTCCGGATCTCAGGCTCCGCAGTCACGAAGGTCCGCAAGCAGTAGTCATCCGGTCGGGAAGTTCACGTCCTTGGTCACGGCCTTCCACTCTTCGATCGACGCCGACATCGCGGCGATCTTGTCGCGCGTGGCCTTGAGAACATCGCGGCCCAAAAGCAGCCGCAGCGGCGGGTCGTCGAGCGTGGTGACCATCAGGACCGCCTCGGCAACCTTGCGCGGATCACCCGGCAGATGGTCGGCGAACTGCTTGATCAGGTCCTTGCGCGCCGCCACGTCGGCGTAGTCGGAGATCGGGGTGCTCGATTCCTTCATCGACCGCGTCGCCCAATCGGTACGGAAGGCGCCCGGCTCGATGGCGGTCACCTTGATGCCTAAGGGCTTTACCTCGGCGGCGAGCGCCTCGGTCACCGCCTCCAGCGCGAACTTGGTCGACGAGTAGTAGGCGTTGGGCGGCTTGGCCACCAGACCGGTCATCGAGGAGATGTTGATGATATGCCCGGACCCGCGGGCACGCATGCCCGGCAGCACGGCCTTGATCAAGTCGACCGCGCCGAAGTAGTTGACGTCGAACAACTTTCGCACCTCGGCATCTTCGCCCTCTTCTACTGAGGACAGATAACCGTGACCGGCGTTGTTGACCAGGACATCGATTCCGCCGAACGCCTCGTCGGCCGCCGCCACCGCGGCGGTGACCTGGGCGGTGTCGGTCACGTCGAGGGCGACCGCCACGGCCCGATCGCCAAATTCGTCGGCGAGGTCGGCCACCGCCTCGGTCCGTCGGGCGGTCACCACCACGCTGTGGCCCGCTGCCAAAGCGGCGCGCGCGATTTCGCGGCCGAAGCCCGTGGAACAGCCGGTGATCAGCCAGCGCGCCATCCTCAGATCGTCCCTTCCGGTAGGCGGCGCAGATAGGCCTTGCGCCGCTGCGCCAACTGAGTCGCCCGCTGCTGCTCGCTCACCCTCGGCAGGTGTGGCACCTCGGCATCAAGCCGGTCCAGCTTGACCACCCGCCCGCGCGCCCCGAGGTCTTCGCGGGGACCGCGGTCGCCGAACTCCGCCATTCGCAGTGTCAGGATCGCCTCCCGCAGTCCGTCGGAGTCGATCCAGTTCGCCACGCCGGGGTCGACGGGCGCGATCACGTAGGTGTAGCTGCCGTCCTCATTGGCGACCGACTGTGCCTTGTTGAGGCTGCCGGTGCGGTGGACGAGATCGAGCGTGGTGCCCCAGATGTTGCTCAGCGGAACCGTGAAGTATTCGGCCCCACCGTCGCTGAGGTCGACCACGAACGCCTCGTCCGGCTGCAGTTCGAACCGGCCCATCACGTAGACCTGGTTGCGCATCGCGCCGACCTTGTCCGCCGACCAGGCCAGGTTGAAATGGTTGGCCGGCATTTTGTACACGCCGTGGCTGAGCTTGCCGGTGAAGTTGGCGAAGTAGTCCATCATCGCCGCGGTCGCCTCGGCCTGCTCGTCGAGGGTTCGCGCCGGTGTCGTGGGTGGCCCGCCGAGCCGCTGTACCTCAAGGTAATTGGGATCGTCGCGGTCCCAGTTCAGCAGCACGTCGCGGATGTAGAACTCGTGTGCCTCGACGGTGGTCTGCACGTGATTGGGCCGTCCGTTGGCCGGGTCGGCGTCGACGGTGATGGTGAAGCTGCCGTCGGAGTCGACATGCATGGTGCGGCCGTTGAGCACGTCGACGGTGCCCATGTTGGCATCCCACAGCGTGAAGTAGTTCTCGGTCATGCGATTTTCGCCGACCCGGCCGTGGATCTCGTAGCGCTCGTCGCCCGAGATCGGGATGACCCGGTAGACGCTGTCGGGATTGTCGATTCCCCAACGTGATCCGGGCACGGGGCGACCGTCCACCGGATGCGCGAGCCGCGTAATGCAGCTGACCTTGGGCCGCAGCTTGTCCTGATTGGACGACCACACCGCCGCCGAGAACATCACCTCGGCGAAAGCATCGTCGAATCGCTCCCGCATCGCGTCCGACGCCTTGGCCCGGCCCAGCCAGGTCTCGGCGACGCTGCGGTACGCGGCCTTGACGACCGGGTGCTCGATCAGGTCGAGGGCGGCCAATTCCTGTTCATGTTGTGATGCGGTCGCTACGGGGTCTTCAGGCATGCGTCCTTCCTCCGATGTACTGTCCAAAGCGCTTGTTGTACAGGGCGAATCGCTCGTTGACCTGCTCGGGAAGCAGGCCGTAGTGCTCCAGTCCGTAAGGCGGGCGGGCGGCCTCGCGGGGACGCTCGGCCAGCCAGCGCCGCATCGCGTCCTCGACGGTGGCGGTGAGCGGCATTCCGATGGCGTCGTAGACACGGGCCACCTGCCCGATCGGGTCGGCCACGGCGTCGTCGAACCCGATGTCGGTGACCAGCGCGCTCGCTGCGGCGGTTGGTCCGCCCGTTTCTACAGCCCACGCGTCGCGGGCGGCCAGAGCGCGGTCGTTGGTCCAGCCCATGCGCTGCAACCACTGTGCGCCCACCCGGTCGACGTCGACGGTATCGGCATGCATCGCGTGCAGCGTCGCATTCAGGCTGGCCCCGGACGCGATGGTGGTGCACGGGTCACGATGCATGTGCACGATGTGCAGATCGGGGAACTGTGCGCGCAAAACATCCAGATACCCCAGGTGCGCCGGTGATTTGAGCACCCAGCGCTGCGCTTGCACGCCGCGCTTGCGCTTCTGCCACTGGATGAATTGGAGCATGCGGTGCAAGTAGCCATAGGCGGGCGAGAAGTCCTGCTCGTCCAGCCAGGACCGGTAACGCGGAAGGTGGGCACCGGATTCGGGAACGTGCGACAAGAACGCGTCGGCCAAAAAGACGATCTCCTCTTCGGCCTCCCGCGCGTACATCGGGTGAATGGCGAACAGGTCCGGTGCCAGCTCGCGCGATTTCGCTTCACGCGCTTGGCTGATCGCGATGCGCGGATCGGGCGCGTCGGTGAACTGGTAGTCGAGCCGGGGCGCGACCTCGACGACCTCCCATCCGTAGGCACACAGGAAACGCGGGTCGGCGGCCAGCAGCCGCTGCAGCAGCGTGGTGCCGCTGCGCATCATTCCGACGACGACGACCGGCGCGGTGACTCGCTGCTCAAGGATCTCGGGGTGACGGCGGATCCACTCCTGCGCGCGAAGCCGCATCCGCAGACTGTGCACAATGCCCGAGCGCAGAATGTGCACACCGATTTCGTTCAGGTCGGCGCGGGCATAGTCGTCCAACAAAACCCGCAGCGGTCCCTCGAATTCGCTTGGGCCCCAGTCGGTCAGCTTCTCCTTGCGTTGGGCATCGGCCAGCACGGCGGCGACGGCGAACGCGCTCGATGCTGCCACGCGGTCAGAACTTCAGGTGCTGGCTGACATCGCCGACCTGGTCGACGAACATCACGCGGCTGTCGAACCACCACCCACCGTCCACCTTGTGAAAGGTGTCCTTGTAGTGACCGGTCACGATCACCTGCAACGGAAGGTCGGGGGTGGCCTGGGTGACGCAGTAGTACGACGTGCTGCGCGCGGTGCCCGCGGGCTCGTCGATGTACAGCTGCACATTGGTCGTGTTGTGTTTGGTCTTCGGCGTGCCGTCCTCGTAGAGGCGGGTCGCCATCTCGTACATCTGCCGCACCCGTGCGGATCCTTCGAACACCGTCTCCGGTGGTCCGTCCTCCACGCCGCAGATGCGACCATGTTCGAAGAGTCCCGCCACCCCGTCCAGGTCACCGCCGTCGAGCAGCTCGGCGTAGGTGTAGATCAAGTTGGTGATTTCTCGCGCGCTGTCACTCATGCCAAGCCATCTCGGATGACCTCCTCTGCCGGTATGCCAACTATGTTGGCAGAACTAACCCAACTTACATAGAACCACCCATTACTCTTAGTCGCCGTGACATCACCATGGACGCCGGCGCGGCTCGGCGACTTGACCGGCAAGCGAATCATCGTGACCGGGGCGACAAACGGCGTGGGGCTGGGCACCGCGCGCGCCCTGGCCGGGGCCGGCGCCGAGGTGATCCTTGCGGTGCGGAACACCGAGCTGGGCCGGCAGCGCGCCTCGGAGATGGGCGGCTCGACGTCGGTGGTCAGGCTCGACCTCGCCGACCTGTCTTCGGTGCGCGCGTTCGCCGAACAGGTCGACGGCGAGGTCGACATCCTGATCAACAACGCGGGCACGCTCACCGACCGGCGAACCGAGACCGTCGACGGCTTCGAGATGACGCTGGGCACCAACCTGCTCGGGCCGTTCGCCTTGACCAACCTGCTGCTGCCCCGGGTGCGTTCGCACGTCATCAACGTTGGGTCCGACGCGCACAAGTCGGCCACGCTGCGACTCGACGACATGCACCTGCGCCGCGGCAAATGGACGCGGCTGGGCAGCTACGCCATGTCGAAGCTGGCGGTCATGTTGTGGGGGCTAGAGCTGGACCGCAGGCTGCGGGCCGGCGGATCGGCGGTCATCGCCCAACTCACCCATCCGGGATGGGTGGCCTCGAACCTGTCCAACCTTTCGGAGGCGCCGCTGATGTCGTTGGCGCACAAGGCCGTCAAGGTCGTGGCCGACCGGCTGGCCAACGACATCGACGAAGGCGCCGCGCCCACGCTGTACTGCATCAGCGAACCGCTGCCGCCGGGCAGCTTCGTCGGCGTCAGCGGCAGGTTCGGCCTGCGCGGTGGCCCCGTGCTGATCGGCCGGTCGGAGCTCGCGTGCGACTACGACGCGGCCGCCCGGCTGGTGGCGTTCGCCGAAGAACAGACCGCCACCAGGCTGGAGGTATAGGCATGGCTGAATTGGACAACGCGGTCGCCGTGATCACCGGCGCGGCGCGCGGCCAGGGGCGCAGCCATGCGGTCGCTCTCGCCGAGCAGGGCGCCGACGTCATCGCCGTCGACGTCTGCACGGACGTCGAGGGCATCCCCTACCCGCTGGCGACCAAGGCCGATCTCGACGAGACCGTGCGATTGGTAGAGGCGACGGGCCGGCGCGCGGCGCCCGTGGTCGCCGACGTTCGCGATCTCGCACAGCTGGAGGCCGCCGTCCAGGCCGCGATCGACGACCTCGGCGAGGTGGACATCGTCGTCGCGAACGCGGGCGTGGTGGCCATCGGGGACACCGACACCCATTCCGAACCGGTGTTCAATGCGATCGTCGACACCAATCTCAAGGGCGTCTGGCACACGCTGCTCGCGACCGTGCCGTCGATCATCCGCAAGGGCCGTGGCGGTTCGATCGTCATGATCAGCTCGTCGCAGGGCCTCACCGGCCGGGGCGGCGACGGCAGTGCCGCGATGTTCGCCTACGCCGCGTCCAAGCACGGTGTGGTCGGGCTGATGCGTTCGGCCGCCAATGCGTATGCACCACACAAGATTCGGGTCAACGCGATTCATCCGGCCGGCGTCACGACGCCGATGATCCTGAACGATTTCGTGGTGAACCGGATGCTGGAGAACCCCAATCCGGCGGTCTCCCAGATGCTGCTGCCCGACGTCCCGCTGGTCGAACCGCAGGATGTCACCGAGGCGGTGCTGTGGCTGGTCAGCCCCAAGGCGCGCTACGTGACCGGGGTGTCGATACCCGTCGACGCCGGGCACACCGTCATGTAGCGCGGGCGTTCAGTCGATTCGCAGTCCGCGTTTCTGTCCCCACAGCAGCGCGGCGACGGTCCCACCTATCCAGACACCGAGGGCGATGGCCAGATGCACAAAGCTTTTGGTGTCCCGACCGGAACACCGGCCAGACCAGCGCGGGCACCTGTGTCCACGGCACGCGATGTTCCACCCCGTTCATCGGGTCGGCGACGTAGTACAGCGCATAGGGCAGCGTGAGGGCCAAGACCCAGCCTCGGGTGCGGCGGCGATCGCGCCGCTGGCGCCACCGCCGGATCAGCGGCTCGACCGCCACCGGATGCAGTACCGACATCAGGTTGCCGACGCCCAGCCACGACACGATGGGAACGGCGACGGTGGGAATCGTAATGGCAAGGCGCGCGGTCGTTTCCAGCTGCAGGGTGAGGATTATCGCGACCGCCAGGGTAGGCACGCCGACGATCGTCAGCAACGCCAGATTCTTGATCAGCAGGATCCGCCACAGCGGTGTCCCCCGCCGCACGGCCGCCAGAACCCGGTAGTGATCGGATCCGAGCACGTTGGTGGTGGTGACATCGGCGAGGATCCACGACGAGAAGTACGCGCCGACCAGGATCACCCAATCTTGGTGGCGGCCGGCGGCGAGCGGTTGCACCAGCAACCACCCGACCGCGAACACCAGATTGACCATTACACCCATCAACCACGTCCGCGGCGGGGCGAACGCCCAGCGGATCTCGGCGCACGTCGCCGGCCACAGGCCCAGCCGGAAGTCCGTGGCGGCCCGTCGCGTCGCGGCGGGACGCGGGGCCGACGCGCGCGGCACTGACCAGCGCCGCGCGCACCCGTGGGCGCGGCACCGCCGCTGCCTCAATCATGTTCTCCCCAACGTGGTTTTGCCGCGCTCACGTCAACTGGGAGTAGCGGGATCGGCCGGATTGATGTAGCGCCGGTGCAACTCCTCGGTGAGCACATGGATCTGACGGGTCAGCTCGGTATTGGTCTTCAGCTCCAATTCCTGCGTCTCGAAGTCATGGTCGGCCCTGGCCTGCTGGAAAGCCGCCTGGCGATTCTGGCCGATCATGACGAACGTCGACAGGAAGATCGCTTCGAGCGAGACCACCAGCGTCAGCGTCGGCCAGGGGTTGGGTTCGAAGAACACCATCCAGACCGCGAACAGCGTGGCGTGGATCCACACGAAGTTCATCGATCCCGCGAATGCCGTGATCCGGTCGGCCAGACGCAGCTGCACGTCTTGGCTTCGCCTCCTGGCCTCCTCGAGGACTGCCGGGTGGTGCAGTTGCCCGGCGCGCAGCAACCGGCCGGGAATCAGCTGCGGGCTGTGCCGGTGGTCGCCGGCTTGTGGTGTTGTCATGCCGAGCCAGTCCTTTCGATGTCGCGCCAGGGGCTGGCTCATCGTAGTTCTCCCGGCGTCCGCAACACGGCGACTCGCGGCGCCGTCGCGGCCTTCGCCGCGGGTTGCTCAGGCGGGCGGTGCGGTGGCGACGATGGTGTCCTGCCCGGTTGCCCACGAGCTGGTGAAGGTGGCGGCGGGGACTTGCTCGTCGGGGTGGTCGGCGCCGGAGTCGTTGAGGTGCACTATCTGCTTGTTGGTGTCGATCGCGGTGATCTCCACGAAGTGATCGGCCTTGGTGCGCTGGTCGGTCGCGTTTCCGGTCGGATCCCCGATGATCGTGGAGTTCACCCACGCGATGACCTTGCGGCCGTCGCCGAGATACTGCTGCAGCACCTGCATGGAGGTCTGGTCCCCATAGGTCATCGCCGATTTGATGCCAAAGTGGTCCAGCAAGACGACCAGGTCCTCGACGGAGACGCCGCCGTTGGAGCCCGCGTGGCTCGGGTCGTTCGAAGGCGCATAGATCATCGTTCCCGGGTTGACGCCCGACGGGGTGTTCTGCGCGAGGGTGATCATGTCCTGTTCGGTCGGCTGGTTACCGGTGCGCTCGCCGACGATGAAGGAGACCGCCATCAGCCCGCAGTTATCCTCTTTCGACTGCGCGCGCCAAAACCTCGCTCCCAGCCCGGGGTCCCCGAACACGCCGGGGCCGGTGGTCGGCGTCACGGCTGCCGGTGCCGGCGAACCGCTGGTCGAAGCCCCCTCGGCAGTGGGCGATGCCGTGGTCGCGGGCGACGATGCGGTGCTGGTGGTCGAAGGCGACGTCGTGGACGTGCCGGAGCCGCACGCCGTCAGGGCCGGGACGGTGGCGATGCCGAGGCAGACGACCAGCGCGGCGCCGCGCAGGGCCATGGGGGCGCGGGCGTGCCATCTTCCGGTGACGGGCATGGTGAATCAGCCTTTCGTCGCCCCCCGCACAGCATTATTCAGTAGGCCCGCAAGGGCGACCCAGCTACTAGAACGTGTTACAGTTTGCCGCCGGCACCGGGCGTGAGGAGACCGCATGGATTTCACGGTCGACAGCGCATGATGCCTCAGCTGCCTGCCCCCCGCCGTGCCCGGCGATGACCCGGACGAACAGCCGAGGACAGTCGTTGGCCCTCGTGACGGCGGCCTACCTGATTGCCCTCGCGGTGGCCGCGGCGTGGCTGGCATGGGGTCCGGCCACCGGCCGGCTATGGCTGGACACCTTGGTCGCCGACGTGCTGGCGACCCTAGTCATTTTCGTGTTCAGCCGGGCCTACCACAATTCGAGCTTCTACGACGCCTATTGGAGCGTCGTGCCGCCACTGCTGGCTGTCTACTGGTGGGCCAAGGGCGACCCGGGCGCAAACCGGCTGCGCGCCTCGCTGATCACCGTGCTGGTGTTGCTCTGGGCGGTGCGCCTCACGGCGAACTGGGTCTACGGATTTCCCGGGCTGCATCACGAGGATTGGCGCTACGGGATGTTTCGCGAGCGGGCGCGGCGCTGGGAGTTCGTCGTCGACCTGGCGGCGATCCACCTCATCCCCACGCTGCAGGTTTTCGCGGCGATGTTCCCGGTGTACGTATGCATGACACACGCCGGCCCGGGTATACCGTGGCTTTCGGTCACCGCGTTCCTGGTGGGGATCGCGGCGGTGGCCATCGAGTTCGTCTCCGACGTGCAGCTGCACCGATTCGTCCGCGCCCGGCGGCCGGGGGACGTGATGGACCGGGGTTTGTGGAGCTGGTCTCGGCATCCGAACTACTTCGGGGAGTTCACTTTCTGGCTTTCACTGGCGCTGTTCGGCGTGGCGGCATCCCCGGCGGATGCGTGGTGGTTGTTCGCCGGCGCGCTCGCCATGCTGGGCATGTTCTTAGGTGCCAGCATTCCGATGATGGAGACGCGCAGTCTGCAGCGCCGACCGGGCTATCAGGACGTCATCGA